>JAJFFT010000007.1 GCA_021776525.1 Robiginitomaculum sp. | reverse complement strand
AAAACCCCTGCCATAATTATGGCGCTCTCATACCAAGCGCCCAAGCCTGCCGCAAAGACGCATGGCTTCAATAAAACACTTTAAACCCCTGCCCCCCAGCAAATCACTGATCCCGGCACTTTACGTGCCGGGATTTTTCTTATGTGATACGGCCATGACACACCCCAAAGTCACGGTGATTGGCAGCATCAATTGCGATATTTCCTTTACCGTTCAAAACTTTCCGGCATCCAACGAGACTATTTTGGCCCAAGGGTCTTGCCTCAGCATGGGCGGCAAAGGTCTTAACCAGGCGGTAGCTGCGGCCTGCACAGGGGCGCAAACGGCAATGATCGGTTGTGTTGGCGATGACACCTTTGGCCATAAATCCATGACTTATGCCCGCGATAACGCCTTAAATACCAGCGGCCTGAAGACCAGTTTTGAAAACCCCACCGGCACCGCAGGCATTTTAGTCAACCAGAGCAGCGACAATATGATTGTTGTTGCGCCGGGGGCCAATGCAGACCTGACACCCGAAGATATCCACGCACACAAAGCCCTGATTACCGATGCCGATATTGTTGTGGCCCAGATGGAAGTACCCGGCAATGCCGTGCGGGCGGCCTTTGATCTGGCCCGCAAGGCCCAGGTGGCGATACTTTTTAACCCGGCCCCAGCCACACCAGAGGCCAATGCATTGGTCCCCTATGCGGACATCATCACCCCCAATGAAAGCGAAACACAAACCCTGACCGGGATTTACCCCAAAGACGAGGACAGCGCCCACCGGGCTGCACAGGCCCTGTGCACCATGGGGGCCAAAACCGCACTGATCACCATGGGTGCCACAGGGTGTTATCTTTATACCAAAGGCCACGGCACGCTGATCCCGGCCTTTCCTGTGCGCGCCATAGACCCCACCGGCGCCGGTGATGTGTTTAATGGCGTACTGGCCAGGTGTCTGGCCAGTGGGGATGACCTGCCTATGGCGGCGCGCGCCGCATCTGCTGCGGGGGCCTTGTCTGTCATGCAGGCCGGTGCCGAAGGGGCTGCACCCACATGGGCGCAAATCCAGAGCTTTTTACGCCAAATGAAACCAGAGTAACCGACCCCCAAGGTCAGCGGATAAGCCCCGTTTATCTCGCTTTCTGGCTAGGGGCATAAAGGGACAAATAGCCATGTTTTACGGACTGTTGAGGGACTGATAAGGGTCAATTTTGGGGCAATTGAAGGGATATAAAGGGACCAATAAGGGACCGTGATTGACCCTCATGGCGCTATCCACCGGATAACCTCTGGTGCGGTGGCCGGAATGGCACTTGTGGTGTGGGTTTCAAGACCTTATCCCACACCGGGGCGTTTGGGGTATGGTTTTGCCAGATGGAGGCATCCATGCTTCGAGGTTTCGCCTCGCTACACACCTTAGCATGAAGTTTGTATTTTATTCTGCGCCCTCGAAGGATGGAGAAACGCACAAACTGCACAAAACACTCTCTTTGCGGCTGCATTTGCGTCATAAGCCATGCTGGTTCGCATGTGCGAAGGAAATGTCACTCTATGGACAAGTTGTTTTCCCGCCCGGCAGGCGTGGTCTTCGCCTCGACCATTGGCACGGCCATTGGCATCACCTCAACCATTGTTGCCATCCTTGGTCTGGTTCTGGTGCCGATCGCCGACGAGTTTAATTTGCCGCGATCCAGTATCTCTCTGGTATTTTTCATTCTGGCGATATGCAGCGCCCTGATCTATCCGGTCATTGGCACGTTGGCCGATAAGTATGGCGCCCGCGTGGTTATTCTGACGGGCCATTTGTTGTTTGTGGCATCGTTGTTCGGGGTCTCACTGGCCCGAAATATCTCCGAATTTTATCTGGCCTTTGTATTTATCGGGCTGTCCGGCTCGGTATTAGGGCCAATTCTTTTCACCAAAATCATTGCCGGATGGTTTGACCGTTTTCGCGGTTTTTTTCTGGGGATCATCAGCGGCGTTGGTTACGGAGTCGGCAGTACCTTAATGCCAATTTTTGCGGTGCTGGTGCTGTCCGGGCATGACTGGCGCACCACCTATCAGGCCATTGCCCTGCTGGTTTTGGTTATTGGCTTTCCGGCGCTTTTCTTCTTTTTGCGCAATCCCCCCGACCCGCTGCCCCCCAAAACCCATATGCGGTTGAAAGGCGTCGCTGAAATACCCGGCCTGACCCTGGGCCAGGCGGTCAAAACCCGCGCCTTTTGGATGGTCATGCTGGCCATCGCCATTTGTTCGGGCTGTATGCTGGCGGTCTTTACCCATATTGTCCCGATCCTGATGGATCGTGGCCTGCCAGTGGCACGGGCCACCAGTGTATTGTCGGTGTTTGCCCTGTTCACCGTGTTTGGGCAAATTGGCACCGGGTTTTTGCTGGACCATTTTCGCCGCCCCAATTTAATTGCGCCGTTCTTTTTTATTCCGGTGATTGGCCTGCCATTACTGATGCAAGCCACACAAACACCAACATTATTGCTGTCCGGCGCATTGATGGGTCTGGGCATGGGCACCGAATTTGGCCTGTTGCCGTTTTGCCTGTCGCGCTATTTTGGCCTCAAGGCCTATGGGCGCATTTCCGGTCTGGTCTATGGCATTATTGCCCTGACCAACGGCTTTTTCCCGGTTCTGATGGATGTCGCCTTTGACATCACCGGCAGTTATGTTGTCGGCATCAATGTTGTTACCGGCATATTGGTTGTGGGAACCTTGCTGATCGCCCTATTGCCCAGTTTTTCTACGGTCTCGCGCTTATACCTTGAGCCGGCAAAACAGCCTAAAATGCAATAGGTACAGGGCTTTGAAGGTTTATTTTGCATTTTTGCATAACGGATATACAAAAAAGTGAACAATGTTCACTTTTCAAACGGCTATTTAATCCCTATATGCAACTCACCTATTCGCGTATGAACGGCACCTATGAGTCTTTGTCACTGCCATACGCCAATTACGGTATGATATAACAGGTCTGTCTGGCCGATGATAGTGGTCGCTAAGGAATACGATAACAATGCTGAACATCCGCTCTAGTGTTTATTCGGGTCTGGCACTGATCACCATGCTGCTTCTGGGTGCCGTCTTCCTTAGCGCCCAAGCGCAGGACGAGCCTCGCGACGCCAATCCAATCCGGGTTCCCACCAAAACAATTGCCCTGAAAGAGCAGACCAATATTGGCACCAGCTATGCCGGGATGATCAGCGCAAAACGCACCAGCGCCCTGGGCTTTGAACGGGGCGGCCTGGTGGTTGCGCTCAGCGCCGATCTTGGCCAGCATGTGCGTAAGGGCGATGTTCTGGCCCGGCTCGACAACAATGCCCTGTTGGCCGATGTGGCCGCCGCCCGGGCCAGTGTGCAACAGGTCGAGGCCCAGCGCAGCATCGCCGCATCCACCTTGAAGCGCCAAAAAGCATTATTGGCCAAGGGGCATATTTCGGCCCAAAGGCTGGAAGAAGTTGACGCCAACCTGCTGGCCGCAGAAGCCGCCACATTGGTGGCCAAAGCACAGGTCAAAACCCTGTTGGCACGATTGGCCCTGTTGCGCATTGTTGCACCTTATGATGGCGTCATTGCGGAACGTTATATTGATGAAGGCTCGGTCGCTGGTGCAGGCGCGCCGGTGTTCTCGCTGGTGGAAGATAAGGCACTGGAAGTCCGTGTCGGCCTGCCCGCCAATCGCCTGCCCATTATGACCATTGGTAATGTCTTTACATTCCATACCGCCAATGCCGCCTTTCAGGCTCGCCTTCGCGGTCTTAGCGGTCAGATTGACCCAGCCACCCAGACCTTAAGCGCGGTTTTTGATATTGCCCCGCAATCGGCTCCGCTGGTCCCTGGTCAAACGGCCCGTATGGAGCTGGATGTCCCGCTGGAACAATCCGGCTTTTGGGTGCCGTTGAGCGCGCTGCGTGAAGACCGGCGCGGTTTGTGGTCCCTGTTCGCCCTGGACAGCGACCCGAACAATGCCCGCCAATTTATTCTGACCCCGCGCCTGATCGAAATTCTCTATGCCGGGGCCGAACAGGTATATGTACGCGGACCGATCAAGGACGGCACCATGATATTGGCTGGTGGCAACCAAAGTGTCAGCGCCGGTATGATCGTTATTCCGGCAACCACAACACAGCTTGGTCAACCATGAGCAAGCTTTTTTATGATAATCCCCGTCTGGCTATTCTGACGGTTTTTCTGGTACTGGCCGCAGGCATTGGCGCATTGATGACCCTTGGTCGTCAAGAAGACCCGACCCTGTCTGAACGTTTTGCCGTATTGGTCACCGCGTTTCCAGGTGCCTCGGCCGAACGTACCGAGGCCTTGATCACCGAACCTTTGGAACGCTCTCTTCAAGAGCTGGTCGAGGTCAGAAAATTGAACTCGACCAGTCGCAATGGCCTGTCGGTTATTTCAATCGAATTGAAAGAACGTTTTCGCGGCGAAAAGGTCGAACCGGCCTGGACCCTGGTCCGCGAGCAAATCAACAAGGCCAAATTGTTTCTGCCAACGGGGGCCAGCGAGCCAGACTTGCGGCGCCAGCACATCGGTGCAGACACCATAATTGCGGCGTTTAGCGTTGACGAAAATGCCGCCGCGTCCATGCCCATTTTATCACGTCTGGCCCGAGATCTGGAACAACGCTTTCAGATTATGGCCGGAACCGAAGAAACCAAAGTTGTCGGAGCCGTCGAAGAAGAGATCAAGGTCGAGGCCGACCATGATATGCTGGCCGCCTTGGGGTTAGACACGGCGGGCCTGTCGCGCATTATTGCCGCCGCCGATGCCAAAACCCCGGCCGGGCGCATACGCAGCGCCGGTCATAATCTCTCGGTGGAAATCGCCGGAGAGCTTGACGGCGTATCACGCATACGCGCCATCCCCATTCGCACCGGCACCCAAGGCACCATGACCAGAATTGGCGACATTGCCAACGTGACCAAGGGCATACGCACCCCCGAAGAGGTCCGCGCCTTTCGCGATGGAGCCAGAGTGGTTCTGGTTTCAGCCTATGCGACGCCCAATCAACGGGTTGATATCTGGGCCAAAGGCGCCCTGGATATAGTCGAGCAAATCAGCGCCGGATTGCCCCCCGACATACATCTGGACATTGTTTTCCAACAGGAACATTACGTTGCCAAGCGTCTGATCGGCCTTTCGACCAATTTGTTGATGTCGGCGCTGATCGTGTTTTTGATTACCTTTTTGGCTATGGGCTGGCGCGCCGCTTTGATTGTCGGCACGGCTTTGCCGCTGACCGTTATGATGCTGATGGCGTTATTCAAGTTTACGGGCTCACCTTTGCACCAAATGTCCGTGACCGGCATTGTTATTGCGCTGGGCCTTCTTATCGATACCGCCATTGTTATGGTCGATGAATACGAGCTGATGCGGCGCCGTGGTCATGGCCCGCAAGATGCCATTTCCAAGGCCTCGCAACACCTCTTTGCGCCGCTTTTGGCCTCGACTCTGACCACCATGTTTGCCTTTGCACCAATTGCATTGATGTCGGGCGGGGCCGGTGAGTTCATCGGCATGATGGGGGTTTCGGTGATCTTTGCGGTTGGCTCGTCTTTTGTACTGGCCATGACCCTGATCCCGGCCTTTGCCGCCTGGTTTGATTATGAGCCAGACCCTGATGCACCGCACCGCATCTGGCGTTCGGGTCTCTCATCAAAAACCATGGCCAACGCTTATCGAAGAATATTGGATTTCATTATCAAACACCCGTGGAGCGGCATTTTTTCCGGGGCCATTGTCCCCATGGTTGGCTTTGTTGCCGTGACCACTTTGCCGATGCAGTTTTTCCCGCCCGTGGATCGCGACATGTTCCAATTGCAATTGGTCACCGCGCCGGACAGTTCGATCGATGCAACCACCCGGCGTGCCGAACAAATTCGCCAGGTGATCATACAGGAACCGGGGGTCAAACACGTCAGCTGGGTCATTGGCGGCGCAGCACCCAAGGTCTATTACAACGTGTTTTCAGCCGGAGCCATCAGCCCGGATCGGGCCACCGGCTTTGTCACCACCACCTCGCCCGAAGCCACCCACAAAGCGGTTGTTGATCTGCAAAATAAACTGCGCGACGCGTTTCCCGATGTGCGCATATTGGCCTTGCCGTTTGAACAGGGGCCACCAACTGACGCGCCCATAGAGCTGAAAATATCGGGGCCGAATTTTACCACACTGGACCGTATTGGCGCACAATTACGCACCATTTTATCGCGCACCCCCAGCGTGACCTATACCGCCGCCGACTTGCAAATGGGCGAACCGGTGGCCCAGATCAACGCCGACGAAACCGCCGCCCGCCAGGCCGGCATGGCGCTGACGGAAATGGCCCGCCAGATCAATGACGCCTTTGAAGGGGTCACCGGCGGCAGCATACAAGAAGGCGTCGAGCGCATCCCGGTCCGGGTTATTGCCAGTGACCGTCTGCGCAGCACACTGGCCAATGCCGGCTCGCTGCCTTTGCCATCAAGCGCCAATCGGGGCGGCCTGGGCACCCCGTCTGATGCACTTGGCAATGTTACGCTGGTCCCCAAAGTCTCGGTTATTCAACGCTGGAACGGACGCCGCATCAATACGGTCAGCGCCTATCTGGAACCCTATACCCTGGCCTCGACCGTTCAACAGGACTTTAACCGGCGACTGGCGCAAAGCGACTTTGTGTTGCCTGATGGCTATACCTTAAGCATTGGCGGCGAGGCCGAAGAACGCAATGATGCCATGGGGAATTTGCTTTCCTCCGCATTACCGCTGTTGATCCTGATCGTTGGCGCAGTGGTGTTGGCCTTTAATTCGTTTTCCTATGCTGGCATTGTCGGCCTGAATGGTTTTCTGTCGGTTGGACTGGCGCTGTTTGGGGTCTGGTTTTTTGGTCAGACCATGGGCTTTATGGCCATTGTCGGGGTCATGGGTCTTGTTGGACTGGCCATTAACGGCACCATTGTGGTGCTTTCGGCGCTAAAAGCCAATGAGAAGGCCAAGGCCGGCTGTCCGGTGCAAACCCGTGAAACCGTCATTGATGCCACCCGCCACATCATCGCCACCACATTGACCACCATTGGCGGGTTTATTCCGCTTTTGGTATTCGGCGACAGTTTTTGGGGTCCGCTGGCCACCGCCATTGCCGGCGGCGTCGCCGGATCGGCGGTTCTGGCCCTGATCACCGCGCCCGCAGCCTTTGTTTTATTAGCCCGCGCACGCGGCAAACGCAAAGCGCGCATTGCCATGATTCACGAGGGTAAACAGGCCGCGATAGCCAAAATGCGCGATACCCTCAAAGCCGCCCATGCAAAAAGCCGCGTATAGGTATTCAAAACTTTGTGACCGCCATCCCATGGAAACTGGACAAAATCACCCTATATAGACACTCTGGTTCCGCACCACACGTTCGCACCCATGAGGAGAAAACCATGGCGCACCTGATTGATGTTTCCAGCAATGCCGCAGAAAGCACCGTCTGGTCGCGCCTGCGCGTAGAGGCCGCCACAGTTGCGGCCGGCGAGCCTATTTTGGCCTCCATGCTGCACGCGGTGATCCTCAACCATGACCGCCTGGAAGACGCACTGACCTATTTGCTGGCCTCTAAAATCGGCGGCGAGAATATGCATGTCATGCAGGTACGCGAGATTTGCGACGAAGCGCTTAGCGCCGACCCAAAGATCATTACCAAGGTCGAGGCCGATGCCATGGCCGTGCTGGAACGTGACCCGGCCTGCAAGGGTTTTTTACAACCCTTTATGTTCTATAAGGGCTTTTTGGCCCTCCAGGCACAACGTATTTCGCATCAGCTGTGGCATGATGAGCGCCAGACCCTGGCGCTTTATATCCAAAGCCGGGTGTCTGAACTATTTGCCGTGGATATTCACCCGGCCACCCACATCGGCTCGGGGGTGATGATGGACCATGCGACGGGTATCGTTATCGGCGAAACCGCACAGGTCGGTAATGATGTCTCTATTTTGCAAGATGTCACGCTGGGCGGCACCGGCGCAGAGCGCGGCGACCGCCACCCCAAAATTATGGATGGTGTGTTGGTCGGTGCCGGCGCCAAGGTATTGGGCAATATCACTGTGGGTAACCATGCCCGCATTGCCGCATGTTCTGTGGTGCTGAAAGATGTACCACCGCGTTGCACGGTTGCGGGTATTCCCGCCAAACCCATTGGCAATTGCTGTCCTGAACCAGCAAAAAGCATGAACCATATGCTGGAAGAGGATTGAAGCGCGCCGCGCCAGAGCCTATTTTATGAACGATTCTAAACCGCACCATTGGGGTGCCGGAGAGACCCTATGACCAATGAAGAAATTACCCGCCTGCAGGATTACCTGTGCAAGAAAGTAAATCCGGGCATTACCCTGCGCCGTCGCGGCAAAAAAGATGATTCCGTCGAGGCCTATATCGGCGAAGAGTTTTTTGCATTGGTCTTCAAAGACGACGAAGACCCGTCCGATATTTCCTATAATCTGGATATGGCCATTCTGGCGATGGATCTTGACGAAGCCTAAGCGCCTTGCCGGCTAGCGTAAAACTTTGTTCGCCAGTTGTTTTGCCTTTGTAATCGACATGGTCGATGCAGGGTCAGCGATTTGGCAAATACGCTGTGCCTCGTGTTCATCACGGCATAACAATAAGGCGCAGCGTTGCAAAATACGCTCATATTGTTTCGGCACTTCAAGTTCCAACTTGGCGGTTTGCTGACCAAAAACAGCATTCATGTTTTTGTCCACATTGCCTGAAGCGCCCTCTTCATATCGCTTTTTTTCAATATATTGTGCATAAAGCATGTCGACCTTGATGATGTGATCAACCAACCAGTGATTCAAAAACTTCATGAGTTTTTTTGGATCAATACTGTCTGGGTCATCATTAAAGACATTGAAAATGGCATGGACCAGCAACTCCAGATTGCGGTGCTGAGCCCGGTGTTTACTTATTCCCGGATAGCCATAACGCTCCATCACTTTTTCTTCGCGCGCAAAATGGCCTTCGGTGTATTGGATAAGGCCGGTCAGGGCCTTGGCAATTTTGTCGTTACTGAGTTGCCGTTGCAAGGCACGGTCAAGTGTATCAATCAATTCGAATAAATTACGGTGATCTTTATCGATGGCCGTCACGCCGACGCTATAGGCCTTGGTCCAGGGAATTGTCGTCATTCTTATCCGCGTCCTCGATAGGGTGCGACGCCCTGTTCGGGAACCCATAGCCCATCGGGGATAACGCCGTGTTGGTAAAACACGTCGATAGGGATGCCGCCGCGCGGATACCAATAGCCGCCAATACGCAAAAATTGCGGCTTGATTTCGTCCACCAGCCGTTGGCCGATCATCACAGTACAGGCTTCGTGGAAGGCCCCGTGATTGCGAAATGAACCAAGATAAAGCTTTAGGGATTTGCTCTCTACGATCCAGTCACCCGGCGCATAATCAATCATGATATGGGCAAAATCGGGCTGGCCGGTCACCGGGCAGAGCGAGGTGAATTCAGGGCAGGTAAAGCGCACCAGATAAGGTGCACCGGTCACCGGATTAGCGACTTTCTCAAGCCGCGCATCCTCTGGTGAAGCTGGCAGGGCGCTGGCCCCGCCAAGCTGTGTCAGTCCCGTGGTTCCGTTGTCGTCCATTGCCCTTAGCCAAACAGGGAAATACCGAAGTATTTCTCAAAAATGCCGGACACCAGAATAACCGCAACGGCGATCGGAGCCACGAACCGCGTCATGGTCATGAGCAGGAATATAATCAAAGGCGAGGTGCCTTCCAGCTCCTTGGCCAGAATGGCTTTCTTCAAACGCCAGCCGACAAACAACACGACCATCATCCCCGATACAGGCAGCATCAACGTCCCCGCTGTACTATCCAAAAAGCCAAAAAAGTCTTGTGAAAAGACTGTACCACTGCCGACAATCCACATCAGTGCGCCCATGGCCAAGGCCGATTTGCGGCGCGTCCAGCCGGTTTTATCGATCACAAAGGCTACGCTGACTTCCAGAAGGGAGATTGACGAGGTCACCGCCGCAAAAATTGCCAGCACAAAAAATGCGGTGCCGATGATCAAACCGCCCGGTGCATTGACCAAGGCAATCGGCAAGGTTTGGAAAAACAGACCCGCACCCGATGTCGCCGACAGGCCGTGGGAAAATACGATCGGAAAGATTGCCATGCCGGCGATCAACGCCACACCGGTATCCGTCAACGCAACAATGGCCGCAGATTTGGGAATGTTGACCCCGTGTTTGAGGTAAGAGCCATAAGTGATCATGATGGCGCTGCCGATCCCGATGGAGAAGAACGCCTGCCCCAACGCACGGGTGGCCACGGACAGGTTGATCTGGCTGAAATCCGGGCGGAACAACCAGGTCAGCGCATAGGTACTTGCGTTAACCGTCTCGCCGTCAATTTCAACCTCTGTCCCAAACCCTGAAATCAGGCTGTACATGGCCAGACCGGCCAGCAGAATAAAAAAGATCGGCATCAAAAACTTGGATGCCCATTCAATGCCGCGATTGACACCGCGTGACACCAACCAGGTGGTCAGCAACACAAATGATGTGAAATAAGGCAGAACCCCGATCGGGTCACCAATCAGCGCCCCAAATTGTGCTGCGATCTGTTGAGATGTTTGGCCGTCAAAAGCCCCCATCATAAATTTGGGGATATAGGCCAAAACCCAACCGGCCACCGAGCTGTAGAAACAAACCACCATAAAGGCGGCCGTCATTCCGATCCAGGCCAACAGGCTCCATTGGCGCCCGGCCCCGGACTGTTCAGCAAGATCATTGACGGATTGCACCGCGCTGGCTTGGCTGCTGCCGCGGCCAATAACGTATTCGCTCATCAACACCGGAATACCGATGAATATCACACACAACAGGTAAATCAGAACAAAAGCACCGCCGCCGTTTTGCCCGGCCTCAGCGGAGAATCGCCATAAATTACCAAGGCCAACAGAGCTGCCCACAGCCGCCATCAAAAACCCAAGCCGCGAAGACCATTGTTCATGCCCCCCTGTTGCTGCCATTGGTGCCGCCATTCTTCCCTCCCAAATAGACCAGCGGATTGCCCGCTTTATGTTTGCGCGAATGCTGGCCGATGCGCCCTCACGGGTCAAGCACGGACAGGTAGAATGGCACCTCAAAGCCGCCATTTTTCTAAAACTTGCGGAAAATTACAGTAAAAACACATGATGATAACGGTTTTGAAAGCATGACGGCATTATCACAATCGCATGATTGGGGTGCGCCAATGAAAGACAAGGACGAAACCAGTACGGGACAGGACCTGCTCGACGTTACAAACGTTTGTGTCATGGTTGCCGAAGTCAGGGAAAACGGTCTTTATATTGCCGCCTGTAATGATGCTCTTTTAGAGGTATCTGGATATTCCCGCGATGAAATGATCGGCGCCCGCCCCATAGAAATCGCCAACAGCGAAGACACGGACATACAGGCGATACGCAAAGCCCTGCATTTGGTAAAAACTGGCGAACCCGGCGTGTTTGCCAGCCTTTTTAAATGCAAGAACGGCCAACCCTTTGCGACACGCACACTGGTCACCGGGCGTTACGATGATGCCGGAACGCTGACACATTATGTTTTTGTTTCTACGTCCATCGACCCTGAGACACCCGGCCTGCGCATGTTTGGCGAACAGGGGCTTCTGGCACAGGCAGAACAAGTCAGTGGCACAGGCGCATGGCGGTTTGACTATGAGACAGAAGAGCTGATTTGTTCTGAAAACTGTTATGCGCTTTACGGCCTGTCCTCGCAGGTTGATGCGTCAGCACGGCTCTATCAGCTTATTCCATTGTCCGAGCGCAATAAAATCCATCAGGCCGCAGACAAATGCCGCAAAACCGGCGAGCCGTTTGAAGTCAGCTGTACCTATTATCGCGACGATGGTTCGCGGCGCGACGGCATCATTGTTGCTCAACCCGAGTTTGACACCACGGGCAAAGTTGTGGCTCTGGTCGGAATATTACGCGACGAAACAGAGGTTCGTGCGTTGCGGCGCAAGCAGAGCATGTTCTTGCGTGCCGCCAAAATCGGCTTCGTCGAAATTGATATGGACGAGCAGACGATTTCCTATTCTGCGGATGCCGGCCAGATGATTGGCATGGGCCGGGCACCCGGCCAGTTGTCCCTTGATGACTGGAAAAGCCGGGTCCACCCGGAAGACTTTGAGAAAGCCTGGGCAAGCTTTAAGGGCGGCATAAAAAGCAAGGATAATTTCACCCGCCGGTACCGGTTCTCTATTGGGCAGGGCATATATCGCTGGCTTGAAATCCGGGCAACCGCCCGGTTGGAGCCAGGACATGACAAACCCTCAATCGTCGGCACGATCACCGATATAGACGCACAGGTTCGTGGAAATCAGGAACTCGAAGAGGTGAGATCCCGGCTGGACCTGGCGGTTGATTCCGCCGCGGTCGGTTTGTGGAGCTGGGATTTACGGGCCGATAGCGACAACGATAGCGATACCAACTCGATGTCATGGTCCCCTCATGTGCAGCACATTTTTGGCCTTGCTGAGAGCGACAGCGCCAGTTGGGACATGTTGGAATCCCTTATTCACCCAGACGAGCGCGCCAGCGTCATTGAGGAAATTTTGGCCTCAACAGAGGCTTCCAGCGATGGAAAATTCCAGATCGAACACCGTTGCATTCGTCCAGATGGCGCAATCATCTGGGTTGAAAACCGAGGCCTGGCAAGACATGACGAACATGGTCGGGCAGTCGCCATTGCCGGCGCTTTACAGGATATTACCGAACGTAAAAAAGCCGAAGCCTGTCTGATCGACAGCGAGCGGCGTTTTCATGATGTGGCCGCGATCACCGGCGATTGTATTTTTGAGCTGGATGCAGAAGGCCGCGTGACCTATGTGTCGAGCGCCGCCAAACAGGTTTATGGGTATGATCCTGAAGAATTGATCGGCATATACCCAACCTTTATCCGTTCAGTCGATAACGAAGAATATTCCACCCTGACGACCCAGGCGCACGCCAACCAGGGCTGGGACAATGTCGAGCGACGCGTCACCCGCAAAGACGGCACGCAAGGCTGGATCAACGTTAATGGACGCGCAATACTGGACGCCAATGACGTCGTTATTGGCTTTCGCGGTGCCGTCAGCGACATCACCGAACGCCATGAAACAACAGAAAAAATTCTGGAAAGCAACCGCCGGGTCAATGACATAATCCGTATTGCAGGCGGCTGTATCTTTGATCTCGATACCAAAGGGAATATTATATATATCTCGGACAGTGCCAAAACCATGTTTGGTGCTGATCCCGACGATCTGATTGGCCAGCCGACCTACACGCTGGCTCCGTTCTTAAAACCCCGTCACCAGGAATGGCTGGACGCGATACGTCACAGCGACGGTGGTTTTGAAAGCGAAATCATTATGACGCCGCTGAATGGCGAGCCCGACCGCTGGATGCGTACCACCTGCCGCGTTCTGACAGACGATAATGGAACGGTTATCGGCTATCGCGGCATCGCCTTTGATGAAACCGCACGCAAACAAGCGGCGCTGGAAATCATCAATGCCAAAAAGGCCGCCGAAGCTGCCGCCGAAGAGCGGGCACGTTTTCTGGCCACCATGAGCCATGAAATCCGTACCCCGCTGAACGCCATGATTGGCATGACTGACCTGTTGCTGGACATGCCACAGGATGAAGAACAAAAACAGCTGACCACCAGCGCCAATTCTGCCGGGCGGCATTTGCTGGGCCTGGTCAATGACATTCTGGACTTTTCCAAACTGGATGCCGGTAAGCTGGTCGCCGAAAAAATGCCATTTGATCTTGAGCACGAGACCCAGGCCGTTCGCGACATGCTGCTGAGCAGCGCCGCCGACAAGGGCCTGGATTTGGAGATCAGGCACGAACGCGGGACCAAAGGCGCCTTTGTCGGTGATCCGTCTCGCATTCGCCAAATCCTGGTTAATCTGATCAACAATGCCATAAAATTCACATCACAAGGCAGCGTCCGGGTAATCATCAAAAAGACCGACGATGACCGTATTCGTTTTAATGTAATCGATACCGGAACCGGTATCGATGCTGAGACCCTGCCCAATCTATTTTCTGATTTTGCTCAGGCCGACAGTTCGATCACCCGCAAATTTGGTGGCACAGGTCTGGGACTGGCCATTTGCAAACGCCTGACCGAAGTTATGGGCGGTAAAATTGGTGTCGACAGCACACCTGGGACCGGCAGCGCCTTTTGGTTTGAAATTCCGCTGGAGCACGGCACAGCTGCCAAGCCCAAAAAAGCACCCAAGGCGCGTAAAGTTAAAAAAGTTGAGGAAGAGAGCGAGCAAGAATGGCATTTACGCATTCTTGTCGCCGAAGACAATCCGGCCAATCAATTCCTGATCAAAACTATTTTGACTCGTATGGGCCACGAACTGGTCATGACCAAAAACGGTCTGGAGGCCGTTGACGCGGCCTTGTCCGAGCACTTTGATCTGATCCTGATGGATGTGCAAATGCCCAAGCTGGACGGCGTTTCTGCGACCCGGCAATTACGCGAAGCCGGTTGTGATGTTCCGGTGATCGCGCTGACGGCGCACATTCTGGCTGACGAGCAGGGAAGTTTTAAGGCCGCGGGCATGGACGACTGGCTTTCCAAACCTTTTGATGCCCGAAAACTGGCCGAAACGATGTTTTACTGGGCCAATATTGGACCGCAACCCCACGTGTTGGAAGACCTCAAATCGGCTGAGAGCTAAGGCTTAGAGGAAAAACCCCCGGCCGCTTGGCAGTTCTGCATCCCTGAAAATATGTACATTCATCACCAGCGCAAAGCCGATCATGACGGCCAGCATCACCGTGCCCCCGTAAGAAATCAGCGGTAATGGCACGCCGACAACCGGGATCAGCCCCATCACCATAGAAATGTTGACCAGCACATAAAGGCTGAAAGTTACGCAAACCCCGGCGGCGGCCAGTCTGCCAAACGAGTGCCGCGAGCGCCCGGCTATCATCATGCCGGTAAAGAGGATCAACACATAAAGCGCCAGCACGCTAAGCGTGCCGATAAAGCCAAACTCTTCGCCAAGGGCGGTAAACACAAAGTCAGTCTGTTTTTCAGGCAGAAAATTCAAATGCGATTGCGTACCGCCCAAAAACCCCTTGCCCGCCAGACCACCAGAGCCAAGGGCGATCTTGGATTGCAAAATGTGATAACCGGCGCCCAACGGGTCGCTTTCGGGATTTAGGAATGTCTCGATCCTGGCCCGTTGATAATCGTGAAGGCCAAAAATCAGGAAGGTTATACCGCCGACTACACCAGCAATCGCGCCGATAATAATAATGCGCCAGCTCAGACCCGCCAGAAAAACAATGGCCGCCCCGGTAGCCCCAACCAGCATGGCCGTACCCAGATCGGGTTGCCGAAGGATCAACAAGACCGGCACGCCAATCATCAATGCCGGCAAGGCGATATGGCGTAATGATGTCGCCCGGTCGATAGCCAGGCCATGATAATAACGGGCCAGTGCCAACACCAAAGTCAGCTTCATAATTTCGGCGGGTTGAATACGGATCGGCCCGACATCCAGCCAGCGCTGGGCACCCATCACCTTGACCCCGACCAGCTCGACACCGACCAACAACAACAATGTGACGATATACGCCGGATAAGCGAGACTCATCCACCAGCGAATATCAAAGACCGCCAGCCCCAGCATCACCAGCAAGGAAACCGCAAAGCGTACGCCATGTTGCGCGGCGCGCGGCGTCCACGACCCATCCGCAATGGAATAAAGCACCATCACGCCGGTCATCGCCGCGATGCACAGCAAGACCACCAACACGCCGTTAATGCGCATAAAACGCGTTAGCATTGGCACGGTGCGCTCCAGCCGTGCGACACGAAACTCGCTCATGTCGCAGACCCCGTCTTCGGTGTTCCGCTGACCACCAGCCGTTCAATAACCGCCGGATCATCCTTGAGAAGCTCGCGCAGAATATCCCGTGCCGGGGGTGCCGCCACCACCGAACCACCGCCGCCATGTTCAACCACAACCGAGACCGCGTATCGCGGCGCGTCGGCGGGCGCATAGCTGACGAACAAGGCATGATCACGCAACGCCCAGGGCAGTTCTTTATTTTTGCGCACCCGGTCATCACGTTCGACTTTGGTAATCCGGCGCACCTGACCTGTCCCGGTCTTGCCGGCCATTTTCAAATCATCCAGCCCCAACCCGCCCATGCGGTGCGCGGTGCCCCATGGGGCTTCGCATACGGCAATCATACCGGCACGTGCCGCCCCAAGTGCCGCAAGCGAATACGACACGTCTTCAAATTCCGGCGCTTCTTGTCCCTTGATCAAATGCGGGACAACCTTGCGCCCGCTGGCCAGCCGCGCCGTCATCACCGCCAGCTGGATGGGGGTGGCGGCCAAATACCCTTGGCCAATACCGGCAATCAAAGTCTCGCCCTGGGACCATGACGTGCCAAACCGGGCGCGCTTCCAGGCCTGATCCGGCACCAGGCCAGAACTGCCACCGCCAAGGCCCAGATTAAAGTTTTCGCCAAAGCCAAATTCACGCGCCGCATCACGCAGCCGGTCGATACCAAGACGCCGGGCCATTTCATAAAAATAAATATCACATGACGTGCCAATGGCACCCAACAGATTGACCGGTCCATGCCCCCGGCGTTTCCAACAGTGAAACTCCCGGTCCCCCAGCTTGATTTTACCTGTACAGCGTATGCGCTGGTGGCTATCGGTGACCCCATGTTGCAGGGCCGCCAGCGCCACTACGGGCTTAAAACACGAGGCCGGTGGATAAGTTCCGCCCAGCGCCTTGTTAAACAGGGGCTTAAACTCGTCATCCAGCAAGGCCTTGTAATCCGGCCCGGAAATGCCACGGGCAAAAAGGTTGGGATCAAAGCCCGGTGTTGACAACAGCACCGGCACCGCCCCGGTTTCAATATCAATGGCACAAACTGCGGCGCTCATACCTTCAAGGCGTTTCGCAGCGAAATTCTGAATGCGCTGGTCCAGAGTGAGAACGACATCCGCACCAGATTTGGCCACAGTTGCCGGGTCCGGCAATTCGCGGACCACCCGGCCCAGCGCGCTGACCTCGACCTTCAATGCCCCGGCAGAACCGCGCAAGGTTTTATCCAGTGCTTTTTCCGCGCCGGTGCGGCCAATACGAAACCCCGGATGGCGCAATAGCGGCTCGTCGGTTTGCAGCTCTTCTGGAACCCGCCCCACATATCCCAGCACATGGGCCATGGATACGCCATCGGGATATACACGCAGTTCGCTGACTTCGGGGCGCACGCCAGGCAATTCGGGCAGATGGAGATTGGCCGCCGCAAACTCAGCCCAGTCCAGATTTTCCACCAAAACAACGGTCGACGATTTGGAACGGCGTTTGACCGCCTTTTTGATGCGCGCCCGTGTATCATCCGGCAATGGCGTAATTTTGGCCAGCCGCTCCAGCAAATCATCCAGGTCAGGCACTTGTTCCGGTTCCAGCAGCAAGCGAAAATTATCGGCATTTTGCGCTAACGGCACACCATCACGATCAAGAATACGTCCCCGGCTGGGGGCCAGTAATTGATAATTAAACTGGTTTTCATCGGACAAGCCGCGATAACGATCGGATTCTAGAATTTGCAGCTTATACAGCCGCGCCGTCAACGCCCCAAAGCCCAACAGGCCTGCACCACTGAGCACCAATGCACGACGGGTAAAAACGCTGTTGGCATCATCGTCGCGGCGCGCCATCAGAGGTTCACCATCGTACTGGTCACCGTTAACCGGCTGGCCTGTGTGGTGGCCCGTTGGACCATAGCGAACAATCGCCCAACCAGTGGATAGGTCAAAACCGTGACAATCATTTCAAGACCCAAACGCCCCCCGGCCGGGCTGGGCCCCAGCGCCATACGCGCAAACACCCAGACCAGAAATGTGGCAATCAACACCCCCAGAATAAACCCCGACCACATGACCGAGCGCCCTCGCCCGGCAATGACTTCGGCCTGGGTTGATAACAGCGCCGTGGTCAGCAAATACGTCAATGCCCACAGGCCAATTGGCCCGCCGGTCAGCACGTCCTGAAACAGGCCAATAAAAAAGATTGCCACAAAGGGCATATAAACCGGGCGAGTCATCGACCAGAAATAGATCACCATAAAAGGAAATAGCGGCATTGGAATGCTGATTCCGCCAATGCGCAGCGGCGCCACATAAATCATCGCACACAACATCGCCAACACAAATGGCAAGATCGCCCACAAAACGGCGCTGGTTCGTTGTACGGCACCCACCTGAACCATTATTGCCCCCCCGCCGATGGAGCACCGGGTACAGCACCAAGCGAAGGACTGGCATCCGAAACAGCCTCGGCTTCGCCCGCTTCTGGCAATGCGTTTTCGGTCTCATCCAAAGCTTCAAATACTATGGGGGCGACTTCCAGAATGCTGACAAAATCGACCCGTTCGGGACGGGCAAACAGTGCAATACGCCAATCCTTGCCGCCGGCCGGGGCGATCTGGCCAACCGCTAAGCCGCGTGGCAACACCCCATCTTCGCCCGACGTCATCACCCGCATGCCCGGTTCGATCTCGACGCCGCGCTCAATATAAATCAGCCGCGGCGCGCCGGAATTATCGCCCGCCAATATGGCATGGGCCTGAGCATCAACAATATAGACCGGAACCCGGCTGTTCAGGTCCGTCAAAAGCAGAACCCGCGAGGCGCGTTTGCCGACATTCATCACCCGGCCGATCAACCCGTTATAGGCCAGCACCGCCTGCCCTTCGGCGACGCCATCATCGCTGCCCACATTGACCAGACGGGCCCGCACAAACGGGCCGCCCGTATCGGTTATCGCCCGCGCCGTAATGACAATTGGTGTTGGGGCCTGAGGCGCACCAAGCAATTCCTCATAGCGGCTCATCTTTTCGTGCAGGGCCAGCGCCAGATCGCGCCATTGCATGAGATTGTGATTATCCTGTTCCAAGGCCCTGACTTTTTTAGCCGCCTGCCAGTTCGAGGCCAGCGCGCCACTGAACTGATTGAGGGTGCGCAAGGGGGCAGAAAGCAAGGTCATGGCGGGTTTGCTGGCATCGGCAATGGCGCGTCTGGCCATATCAAACCGTGATTGTTCAGGTTGAGAACGGTCCAGCGCCAACAAAGCCACAGACAACAAAACCAAAATGACCAACAGACCACGGGACCAGGGGCCGCCCAGCCCGTTAAAGATCCCTAATGAATTCCGTTTTGCCATTGATCAGGGTAGGCCCTTTTCTCGTCTGTGGGTGCTTCCATTCAAATAACAGGCCGTAAGTCAGGATCAGACAGCGGACAGCTGGCCCTTCATAACCTTGAGGTTTTCCAGCGCCTCGCCGGACCCCAAAACCACACAGGACAAGGGCTCGTCGGCCAGCATGACCGGCAAGCCGGTGCGGACCCGCAATTCCATATCCAGATTGCGCAGCAAAGCCCCGCCGCCC
The DNA here is from genome assembly GCA_021776525.1 of Robiginitomaculum sp. GTDB lineage: Bacteria > Pseudomonadota > Alphaproteobacteria > Caulobacterales > Maricaulaceae > Robiginitomaculum_B. The sequence continues at coordinate 87,606 of JAJFFT010000007.1, read as the reverse complement.
GTCAGCATAATGCCTTTATCAACTATATCAGCGGACAGTTCAGGCGGCGTGGATTCAAGCGCCGTTTTCACCGCTTCGACAATTTGTTCAACCGGTTCGGAAAGTGACTCAGCAATCATCGATTCGGTAATACGCACTTCGCGCGGCACCCCGGCCATCAGATCGCGGCCTTTGATATTCATCGACAGGCCATCACCGGTTTTGGGTGCGGCGGCGCTGCCAATTTCTTTTTTGATCCGCTCGGCACTGGCTTCACCGATCAGCATATTGGTGGTGCGGCGCACATAATTGATAATCGCCGTATCCATTTTATCGCCGCCAATGCGTACAGAGCGCGAATAGACAATGCCGCCCAGCGACAAAACCGCAACTTCGGTGGTCCCGCCGCCAATATCCACAACCATCGAGCCAGTGGCTTCATTGATAGGCAGGCCGGCACCCAGTGCCGCCGCCATCGGTTCTTCGATCAGATACACCCGGCGGGCGCCAGCGGCCATGGCCGAATCCTGAATGGCGCGCCGTTCCACCGCGGTTGCCCCGGACGGAACACAGATAACAATTTGCGGGCTGGTAAAGGTGCGTCGGTTATGCACTTTTTGGATGAATGACTTGATCATTTCCTCGGCGACTTCAAAGTCGGCGATGACCCCGTCTTTCATGGGGCGGATGGCCTCCATATGACCGGGGGTTTTGCCCAGCATTTCCTTGGCCTTGGTCCCGACCGCACGAACGACCTTGCGGCCGCCATTAATTTCATAAGCAACGACGGATGGCTCGTTCAGAACCACACCGCGACCTTTGACATAAACCAGCGTGTTTGCTGTGCCGAGGTCGATGGCCATATCGGCCGACATTAAACCAAAAATACGCGCCAACATGGATGAGCGAACCTTTTCGCGAATCGGACCTGTGCACAAATGTCACAGCCGGGAAAAATTTTATCCTTTTTGCGATGCTGCGCGTTTTATTTCAAGGCTGCCAAGCGCTATTTCCCTTGTTTTATCAGCATTCATGGTCAATTTTTGACGTAATAAGGTCAACAAACCCCAAATCAGCACAATTACGGCCAGGATCGCGCCCGTGGATTGATATTGTCCCTGGGCCACCTGGGCCAAACCTGATCCAGCCAAAGCAATCAGCACCGTCTTGGGTACAATGCCAATCCCGGTGCCAAAAAGAAAAGATGCGACGGACAGACGCGAGCTGCCCAGCACCATATTAACCAGCACAAACGGGCCAGACGGGATGAGGCGCACAATCAGCGCGCTCCAAAATCCGTGTTTGGCCACAAATGATCTGGCGCGTTCCAACATGGCACTGTCCACACGTGGCAACAGGGCCCGGCAAAAGAGCGGCCCGGCGTGAAACCCCAACCAGGCCGAAACCATGGTGGCAATCCATGCGATACCCGACCCCAAAACCGGCCCAAACGCCAGAATACACATGCTGATCAGCACAAATTGAGGGATGGCGACAAAGCTGAGCGCCACAAACCCGACCGCCATAGCCGGGACGACAAAGGCGGGATGTCCGCCATTGCCCAACCATTCCCGAACCCTCAGGTTTTCTAAAAATGTGCCTTCCGGAGAGCCGCCCAGCGCATTTTCCAGCCAAAAGGATACCGTCTGATGCTCGTAAAACGAAACCGCCTGATAAATCCCGAACGCAATAATTGCCGTGGCCAAGGCCACGACCAAAGGCGACCATGCGAGCCGCGATGGGGCAGATATGGCCGGCGTTGGGGCGCATATGGGATATTGCGCCATCATGCCGGTCTGTCCTGTGCGGCTATGTCCAACGCCGGGCCGTCGATAATACGCATGGCGTCCTCTTTATTGTCTGCGCGCACCTTTGCCGCAATCCGCGGCCAGTGTGAAAACCGTCCTCTGGACCAGGTAAATTGGCGCTTGGCATAACGGCGTGTATCACGCACCGCGATTGTGCAGGCATCTTCCAAAGAGATTTGGTCATTTGTGTTTTCAATCAATGACTTTAATCCAAGCGCCTTCATCGAAGGCAGATCCGGTGGCAGATCACGCCGGGCCACGCCGCGCGCTTCATCAAGAGCGCCCGTTTCAACCATTGTCGCAAAACGCGTTTCAATGCGCTCGTAAAGGCAGTCGCGATCAGGATCGAGCACCATAGCCCGCCAGTCGTCAGGAGCCAATGGTGCGCGGGTATCTTGTTGAAAGGAAGTCAATGAACGGCCGGTTTGAAGATAAACACTGTAGGCCCTGAGCAAACGCTGGTGATCTGCGCCCAAAATGCGCGCCGCCGCGGCCGGGTCTACCTGTGCCACTTTGGCTTGTAAAACCTCCAACCCCTTGTCTTCCAACACGGCCGCAGCCTCAGCTTTGGCCTGAGGACCAATATCTGGAATTTTAGCCAATCCTCTCGTCAGGGCCTCAAAATAAAGACCGGTCCCGCCCACCAGTATCGGCGTCTTGCCCCGCAATTGCACAGCGTGGATCGTCGCCAGTGCCTCATCCAGCCAGACGCCAACGCTGTAGGTTTGGGTCATATCCAGATGGCCATAAAGGTGGTGAACCACGTCTTCGCGCACTGTGGTATCTGGCTGCGCAGTGAGGATTGGAATCCCCTGATAGACCTGCATTGAGTCAGTATTGAGCACTTCACCGTTAAAATGATGCGCTAAATCAACGGCCAAAGCACTTTTACCACTTGCCGTCGGCCCATAAATGAGAAGGATAGGCATGACTTTAGTTTGCAAAGCCTGAGACCCCATGACTGACACGACACTAATCCTTGTAACCCGCCCCGATGACCCTGCTCTGATGGAGGCAAGATCACGAGCAGAAATGCAAGGCTGGAAGCATATGGCAAGTCTGTCTCCGGGTGAAGCGCTGACCATGCGCGGTGTTGCAGATCACGATGCACTGGCCGAAGCCTTTGATGATATTCCTGTGGATTGGTGCCTGCGCGATGAAAGCGCCCTGCGCATCCGGCTTTTAATTTGTGACATGGACAGCACTATTATTGGTGAAGAATGCCTGGACGAGCTGGCTGATATGGCCGGGTTTGGTGATCAGGTGCGCACCATTACGGCTGCGGCCATGGCCGGCGAGTTGGACTTTGAGGAAGCCTTGCGCACCAGGGTTCGCCTGTTAAAGGGCAAGCCCGCATCCTTGTTGCAGGATTGTTTTGAAGAGCGCATCCACCTGAACAAGGGTGTGCGCGTGTTGACCCGGACCATGCGCGCCAAGGGCGCAATGACCGCATTGGTTTCTGGTGGGTTCAGCTTTTTCACCAGCCGGGTGGCCCAATTGGCGGGATTTAGCGAGCACCAGGCCAACGAAATTTTGGAAAAAGATGGTATTTTGACCGGCGAAGTTGCCTCGCCCGTTCTGGGCAGTGATGCCAAGGCCGAGGCCCTGCATGCCTATTGCGAAGCACAAAACATCACCCCCGAACAAGTCCTGGCAATTGGCGATGGGGCCAATGATCTGGCCATGGTTCAGACAGCCGGAATGGGAATTTCCTATAATGCCAAACCGATTCTGGCCCGCGCAGCGAACGCCAAAATTTGCCACACAGACCTAACTACAGCTTTGTTTTTTCAAGGGTTTCGCCGCAAAGAATTTACCGGCGCACGGTAAAATTACAGCCGACTAAACCAGTTTATATTCGACAGCATTTCTTTCCCAGATTATCCTTATCAGGAGAATTTTTCTCTTAACGGGATATTAAGGTGTCTGAGTATGTTGCCTTTTAGGACCATTGTGGCCTCATCCAGCTTCTTGCTGGCCACGTGCACCCATATCGATATTACCCCGCCGGTGGTCAGCGGGAATAACTTCTGTGACTTTCCAAAATACCAGCTGACGCTCAATAATGCGCCCAAGCAAATGAGCGAAGACTTGATGTATGCCATGGAGGAAAATGAAGGCCCGGTTCTGTATTTATCAGGCGGTGGCCAGCATGGGGCCTTTGGCGCGGGTTTCATCCAGCAATGGGCCGACAACCATGAAGATGGCTTGCCTGAATTTTCAGTGGTGACCGGTGTCAGCACCGGCGCTTTGATCAGTTTGGCCGCCTTTACCGACACACCCGAGGCCGCCGTCGATGGCTATACCATTACCGGCGAAGACAATGTGCTGAACCTGTTTGTCAAACACAAAAACGGCAAATTGAGCGTCAACGACTATTTCACCACTTTGAAAAAGGGGGCCATGACCGATCTGGGGCCATTTCGGCGCGAGGTCAAAAGGATCATGGTCGACGATTATGATCTGGTTGGAAAAATCGCGGCTCGTGCTGACCTGAACCGCAAGCTGTATATTGCCGCCGTTGACCTGGATAGCGGCAATGCGGTGGCCTTTGACATGACGCAAATGGCCAAGCGAGCCATGGACGCCCCCACAAAAGCGCAAAAAGACTTTATCACCAATTGCATGGTTGAGGCGGTAGCCGCCTCGTCTTCTGTGCCGTTGGCGGCGTTGCCGGTGTTCATCGACAATCGCATGTATATTGATGGCGGCGTGCGATTTGGGATGTTTTCGGACCAGATCGGCGCTGCAATTGTTGATGTTCAGGGCCGGATGGTTGACGAATATCAGGGCACCATGACGCCGCGCGACGTCTATCTGATCATCAATGGTGATCAGAGCGTCAAACAGAAATGCGGCAAAGTGAATGAGACATTATGCACCCCTGAAAACCCCACCGGCATGCGCGACGGGGCGCACAGGGATTGGAATCTGATCCAATTGGTTGGCCGGGTTGTCGATATTTTGAGCGATCAGGTTTATAATTTTTCAGAATTTAAAATTAGTGTGGAAAGCAACAAGCCGGAATATAATTTCCAATCTGTCAAAATCGAAAAATCCGTCCTTGATCACAAATTCAGCCTGAATGGTGTTGAGAAAACCTGCGCGCAGTGGCGCAAAGTGGATGATGCCACGGAGCACCCCATCCAGTTCCAACAGCGTTATATGAAATGCCTGATTGATTATGGCAAAGCCACAGCCACGAAAAATGCTTGGTAAAATATATGCCTAGAACTTCAGCGCCCGCGGCAATAATTCGCCGTGGCGATTGATCAACAAGGCCACCGGCCCATTGCCGCCTTTTTTCAGCTCGGCAATACGCGCCTCGGCTTCTTCAAGCGTTGATACAGATGTCCAGCCAATTTCCTCGACCACATCACCAACCCTGATTTTACTGAGCGCGTCAGTATTTTTGGCAATGTCGGTGACCACAAGGCCCGTCACATCAGAACGAATATTATAGCGCCGCCGTAATGTGCTGTTCAACGGCTCCAGGCTCATGCCCAAAAACTGTCCCTTGGTTGGTTCAACTGGCGGTGTATCAGTTTTCTCGTCTGCGTCGCCTTCATCAAGTCGGCCAATTGTTACCGTGGTCACGGCAGGCTTTGTGCCACGAATATAATGGACCTTGATTTTTCGGCCGATTTCGCTGTCTGCGGCAATGCGCGTTAAAGACCGCGAATCAATGATCACCGTGTCGCCGAAGCGGGTGATCAAATCACCGGTTTCCAACCCGGCCTTGGCGGCGGGTCCACCCATGGTCACGCTCAGCACAATGGCACCAGTGGCTTTTTCCAAACCAAAGGTCTGGGCCACTTCGCGGCTGATCGATTGTACAGAAACACCCAACCAACCACGGTTGGTGTGGCCAAATTTCAACAATTGATCCGTGACATGGCGCACCAGGTTTGACGGTATGGCAAAACCAATACCGACCGATCCGCCAGAAGGAGACAAAATCGCCGAGTTTACACCGATCACGTCGCCCGCCATATTAAATAACGGGCCACCCGAATTGCCCTTGTTAATGGCGGCATCGGTCTGGATAAATTCGTCATAACGACCGGACTGGATATCGCGATTGCGGGCCGAAATAATCCCCACGGACAACGAACCGCCAAGCCCGAACGGATTGCCAATAGCCAGAACCCAGTCGCCACTGAGTGCCGTATCGGAATCGCCAAGCGCAACGGCGGGCAGATCGCCGTCCGGCGTGACCCGCAAGACCGCCAGATCGGTGGCCGCATCACGGCCAACCACAACCGCGCTTAACGTTGTGCCATCGGGAAAGGTAACCTCAATTTCGTCGGCGCCCTTGATCACGTGATCATTGGTGACGATGACGCCTTTGGCATCAACCACAAAGCCCGACCCCAGCGAGTTTTCGGTGCGCGGACCATTGGGCCCAAAGGTGTCGTTAAAGCGTTCCAGCGGAGAGCCTTTGGGAAACAGCGGCAGATCACCCTTGACCTTCTGGCTGGTGGAAATATTGACCACCGCCGGTGACAGGCGTGCCGCCAGTTTGGCAAACCCGTCAGGGGCAGGATGCGCAAAGGCCAGCGTGGCAAGCATCTGGGCCAGCATCAATACCAGCCCAGCTACGCCCCAGTTTCTACGCCGCAAACTGCGCATTTTCGCCTAGTTCTTCTTGGCTGAGAAATAGCTGAAGAACTCGCTATCCGGGGAAAGCACCATCGAGGTTTTGCCATCCGCCAAGGCTTTTTCATAGGCTTCCATCGAGCGATAAAAAGCAAAGAATTCAGGATCTTTGCTATAAGCCGCTGCATAAATATCATTACGCTTGGCATCGCCTGCACCCCGGAGAATAGACGATTTCTCCTTTGCCTTTGCCAAGGTCACACGCACGGTGCGGGCGGCTTCGGCACGGACTGTGCGGGCTTTTTCCTCGCCTTCGGCACGGATCAGCGACGCGGCCTGTTGGCGTTCTGATTGCATGCGCGAAAAGACTTTCTCTGCATTTTGTTCCGGCAAATCAGCACGGCGGATTTTGACGTCAATAATTTCAACGCCCAGATTGGATTCAGCCGCCTGTGTATTGACCGCGTCACGAATAGCAATCATCAACTCCGCCCGGTGGCCAGAGACAATGTCACTGGATTTCACACCGCCCAGAACCCGGCGAAGCGAGGCTTCCATAAACGGTGCCAAACGCGCCTGCGCCCCGCGCACATCCCGCACAGCTTTATAAAACTGCAAAGGATCAGCAATCCGGTAACGGGAAAAAGCATCGACAATCAGACGCTCCTGGTCAGAGGCCGTGATCTCTTGCGGCGGAATATCCAGCATCAGATTACGGCGATCGAACTTGACCACGTCTTCCCAAGGCAAGGCTTTGATGTGCAAGCCGGGGTCCTCGTCTGCATTCCAGGGATTAACAACCTTGATCGGCTCCCCAAAGCGTAAGATCAGTGCCTGTTCGCGCTGATCAACAGAAAACAGCATGGTACTGGCAAATATCGCGCCCAGTCCGGCAACGAGTATCAGCAAAATAAGCATTATGCGTCCCATTAGCGGCCTCCCTGGGTGTTGTTTTGTTGTTTTGGATTGATCGGCAGATATGGCACAACCTGGTTACCAGCATCCTTGTCCAGTAATATTTTATCTGTGCCCTTCAAGACCCGCTCCATGGTTTCCAGATACATGCGCTGGCGTGTAACCACCGGCGCCTTTTTGTATTCGCCATAGATAAGGTTGAAACGTTCGGCTTCACCGCCGGCTTCGGCAATCACGGCATCCCGATAACCAATGGCTTCTTGTTCCAGCTTGGCCGCATCACCACGGGCCTTTGGCACCACATCGTTGGCATACGCTGTGGCCTGATTGACCTTGGTCTGGGCATCCTGACCGGCATTCACCACATCACGAAACGCTTCCAAAACACGCCCCGGAGGGTCAGCCTTTTGCAATTGAACCTGCGTAATCACTACGCCGGCACCATATTCATCCAATGCCGTCTGGATCAGTTCACGCGTTGTGGTTTCCACAATCTGGCGGCCTTGGGTAATAATCGGTTCCAGATCATTCTTGCCCACCACTTCGCGCATGGCGCTTTCTGATACGGCTTTGACGGCCCCAACCGGGTCATCAAGATTAAACAGGAAATCCCGCGCGTTTTTAATCTGCCAGATCACCGAAAAATCAATATCAACAATATTTTCATCCCCGGTCAGCATCAGGCTTTCATGAGGGATATCGGAAATTGAATTCCGATTACTGGTTTTGCGAAACCCAATGTCTTCCTGGTGCACACTGCCGGTTTTTGGTCTGAGTGCCTGTTCGAACGGCACCGGCAGTTTCCAGTGAAAACCTGGAAGCTCGGTCCGATCATACGCGCCAAAGCGTAGGATAACGCCCTGCTCTTCGGCTTTGACAATATACCAGCCAGAACCGGGCGTGAAAAACCAAACCCCGATCAGGGCTGTGATAATGACGCCGATACCCAGTCCGCCAAGACCGTTGCCGCCGCGTCCTCGACCTTTACCGCCGCCGCCACTGCCAAAAATACCGCCCAGGCGGTTTTGCAGATTGCGCACAATCTCGTCGACATCTATCTCTGGTGGCTCTTCATCACCACCACTGGGGCCATTGCCCCATGGGCTTTTACCGTTATCACCGGGCTTTTGACCCCGGTTTTTATTTCCAGGTCCATTACCATTTGACTGATCATTCCAGGGCATGTTTCGCCTTTCGTCTTGAATCGTGCCAGCGTCAGACCGATATGTGGCCTTAACCACCGCGCCAATCAAGGAGTAAGCGCATGACGGGTACCGATATTCATACCGTAAGCAAAGCCTTAGGTAAAATTAAGGATCCGCAAAGCGGCAAAAACATCCTTGAAGCCGGGCTGGTTCAAGGCCTGACCGTTAAGGACGGCCGGGTTGGCTTTGCCATCCAGACCAATCGTGAAATGGCCGAACAGATGGAACAGGTCAGGGCCAAAGCTGAAAAAGCAGCCCGCAAGGTCAAAGGCGTGGTAGCGGTCACTGCGGTGCTGACGGCGCATTCTGATCAACCGGCCGAAGAACCCAAGAAAACTGGCAAAATTGGCGGGCACGGTGTTCCGCCGCCGCCCAAACCCAAAGCCTTGCCCGGCGTTGATGCCGTCATCGCCGTGGCCTCTGGCAAAGGCGGGGTGGGCAAATCCACCATTGCCGCCAATCTGGCCGTGGCGCTGGCCAAAAAGGGAAAACGTGTGGGCCTGATGGATGCCGATATATACGGTCCTTCGGCGCCGATCCTTCTGGGCCTGCAAGGGCAAAAGCCTAAATTGTCCCCAGAGGAAAAAATTATCCCACTGGAAAACCACGGCGTCAAAACCCTGTCTATGGGTTTTATGGTTGGCGATGGACAGGCGGTGATCTGGCGCGGGCCAATGATTATCGGGGCCTTGCAGCAAATGTTTGCCGATACTGACTGGGGCGGGCTGGACGTCCTGATCGTCGATATGCCGCCTGGCACAGGGGACGCGCAACTGACCCTGGTGCAAACCGTCAATCTGGCCGGCGCAGTGATAGCCGCCACCCCGCAAGAGGTGGCGCTGGCCGATGTGCGCCGCGGCGTGCATATGTTTAACAAGGCCAATGTGCCCATATTGGGCGTCGTGGAAAACATGGCCGGATTTATTCATCCGGCCACCGGCGAACGCATCGACATTTTTGGTGCAGGCGGGGCCAAACGCACCGCAGACGAGCTGGATGTGCCGTATTTGGGCGAAATCCCGCTGGACCCGGCCTTACGCGAAGCCTCGGATAATGGCACCCCGCCGGCCACCGATCCCAACAGCCCGCTGGGCAAAGTATTTGCCGATCTGGCCGATAATGTGATGGCCCAAGTCAGGCAAAACTAACAACAACTTAGACAGGTTTTATCAAGCCTGAGGCGAGAAGAGGGTTTCCTTTTCTCGCCTTTTTGTTGTGGCAGCACAAAATATTTTTAATTGAGGGAGACCCGAACGTCCTCCGTATTACGGGTAATTTAGTAATAAAGGGCTTGGCCCAGAGAGGGACTTACAATGATTTTACGGAATATAATGCGAGGGCTTTTAGGGGCGAGTTGCATGGCCGCGCTGATGTCAGGAAACGCGCTGGCACAAGAGACAGACTCAGACAGCAGATCAGCATCCTTGTTGGATGAAATCATTGTCACGGCACAAAAACGCGAGGCTAACCTTCAGGATACACCGCTCAGCATTACGGCCATGTCCGGCGACATGATGAGCAAAATTGGTATTTCCACGATTGAAGACCTTCAGTTTTTTGTCCCCGGTGTCACGGTCACCAATGACTCGATGGCGATTGTCAATATTCGCGGCATCGGCACCTCGGCCTTTGGTGTTGCCACTGATCCCAGCTCGACTGTGCATTATGACGGCGTGTATCAACCGCGCCCGACCACCGGTTATCAGGATATGTTTGACGTCGAACGCGTCGAACTTCTGCGGGGACCACAAGGGGTTCTCTTTGGCCGTAACTCCACCGGCGGTACGTTGAACATTATCTCAAAGGCCCCCACGGACGAGTTTGAGGGATCTTTGGGTGTCACCCTTGGCAACCTCAACAAACGCACATTCAGCGGCACAATATCTGGTCCGCTTTCTGAAAAAATACGCGGTCGTGCGACCTTGATGAAAAATGACCGCGACGGCATTTATACCGACATCGTTACCGGTGATAAATATCAGGATCAGGACAGCTTTGCAGGCCGTGGCACCATTGCCATCGATCTGGCGGAAAACTTTGAACTGATCCTGCGTGGTGATTTTAACACTGAACGTGAAACCGGATTTCCGGCGGTGCGGGCCACCTATGCCGCCGACATTGTCGCTGCTGGCGCAACAATTCCGACCCGTGATCTTGATGTTGCTTTTGATACCAAACCGGTCAGCAATACCGATGTCTGGGGCGTTTCGGCAACGGCCAATTGGACCGGCGGCGATATTGGTTTCAAATCAATTTCGGCTTACCGCGAAAGCGACGTCAATCAGGTTATTGATGCTGATGGAACCGATCTGTTTCTTTTTGACATCGGTTTTCAGGAAAAATCGCGCTCCTTCACACAGGAATTACAAATCTACAACAATGATCCTGACCGACTGGAATGGATTGCCGGCATGTTCTTCATGAGTGAAGAAGGTACGGGCGGCATTGATATTTTGTTCCAGAATCCAAAAATCGTTATTCCAGAGCGCAACACCACCAATGCCTATGCACTGTTTGGGCAAGCCACCTATAGCCTGACCGACAGATTGCGCGCCACCGCCGGTATCCGCTACAGCTATGAAAAGAAAAACTATGCCTTTTCCACCTTTGTCAACGGCGCCGAAGTGGCCAGTGGCTCTCCAACTGCAAACTGGAATGCCTGGACCCCGCGCTTTGCCGTAGATTTTGATATCAATGACAATGTTCTGGCCTATGTGTCGGCCACACGCGGCTTTAAATCCGGCGGTTTCCAACTTGGTGATGCCGGTGCTTTTGATCCCGAATTTTTGTGGAGTTATGAAGCTGGCATCAAATCAACATTGTTCGATAATCGGGTACGGGCCAATGTTGGCGCCTTCACCTATGATTACACCAATTTGCAAGTTGTTGAATTCGTTGGCGGCATAGCCACAACATCCAATGCCGGTAAAGCCACCATACAAGGCGTCGAGGTTGAACTTGCCGCCAAAGTGGCCGAAGGTTTCGACATTAACGCCACTTTGGCCTATCTGGATGCCACCTATGATGTGTTCTTTGAAAGCGGCGTGGACTTCTCGGGTAACACACTGGCAAATTCACCAAAATGGACCTACACGCTGGGTGCACAATATGTGATGGACGCTGGCGACAATGGCTATGTCACTTTACGAGGTGATTATGCCTATCGCGACAATGTTGATTTTAAACGCAATAACTTGCCGCAATTTCGCTCTGATACCTATGCACTCCTGAATGCACGGATTTCCTACGCCACCAATGACGACCGCTGGCAGGTGTCGCTTTACGGCACCAATCTGACCAATAATAAATATGTCACCTACATAACGGTTGGTCGAAATGCCGCTGGTGCTGCGGATCTCAGCGTGCCGGTTTCTGTGCGCGGCGAGCCTCGTCAATACGGGATTAAATTTCGTCGAAATTTCTAACCTGATCTATCTCATTTCCCTCGGGGGAGCAGGGCTTTGCGGCTCTGTTCCCCTTTTTTTTACGTAAACGTCAGCTTCAATCAATAAAGCGTGCGTACGCATGACAAGCCGTGGCCCAATGCCGTATAGGATCGAACAACACGTTCAATTACTTATTCGACAGAGGAAATCCCATGTCTGTTTTTCACCTCGCCGCCAACGTCACTAATCTTGATAAAGCCCGCGCCTTTTATGGCGGCCTTTTAGGCTGTACCGAAGGACGCAGCACCGATAGCTGGGTAGATTTTAATTTTTTTGGCCACCAGCTTTCCCTACATCTTGGTGAGCCGTTTGCTGTCAAATCTACTGGTGAAGTTGATAGAGTCAAAGTGCCCATGCCGCATTTTGGTGTGGTCTTGCCGATTGATGAATGGCGCACGCTGGCCGAACATTTACGCGCCAACGACACGGACTTTGTGTTGAAACCAACAACCCGTTTCGCAGGCCAGCCCGGCGAGCAAAGCACGATGTTTTTCTATGACCCGTTTGGCAATCCGATCGAGATCAAGGGCGTGGCCGATATGGATGCGGTTTTTGCCACATGATCCATGTGTACTTTGCGGCACCTGACGCCTATTGGGCCGCGTATCGCGAACCTCTACGCCGGGCATTGGACCAAAGTGGCCTGACCTATACACTTTCACCCGATCGTGATGATCCGGCCAATGTCGATTATATTGTCTTTGCGCCGGGTGGCCCGGTCAGCGATTTTACGCCCTTCACCCGCGCCAAGGCGGTGCTTGGCCTGTGGGCGGGGGTGGAAAGCATTGTCGGCAATAAAACCCTGAACATCCCGCTGGCCCGCATGGTTGATCGCGGCTTATCCGAGGGCATGCGCGAATGGGTCACCGGCCATGTGCTGCGCCACCATTTGGGGATGGATACCCATATCCACGGCCAGGACGGCATCTGGCGCGAAGACAGCGTACCGCCTTTGGCGCGAAACCGCACCGTTGGCATTTTGGGTCTGGGGGCGCTGGGCCAAACTTGTGCTATGGCACTGGCGGCCTTGAATTTTAGAGTAAAAGGGTGGAGCCGCAACGCCAAAAACATTCCCGGCATCACCTGTCATAGCGGCGAAGATGGTCTGAACACAGTGCTCTCGGCGGCGGAAATTCTGGTGCTGTTATTACCCCAGACATCGGCCACACGGTACATTATCAATGCGCAAAGCCTGGCCCGAATGCCCAAAGGCGCGGTGATTATCAATCCGGGACGCGGGCCGTTGATCGACGATCAGGCCTTGATCGCGGCGCTAAACACCGGCCAGCTTAGCCATGCCACGCTGGATGTGTTTGATGTGGAACCCCTGCCCGCCGAGCATCCGTTCTGGGCGCATGATCGGGTGACCGTCACGCCCCATATTGCCTCGCAAACCCGCGCTGATACGGCCAGCGAAATGATTGCCGAGAACATTAAACGCTGTGAAACCGGCGAGCCACTGATGCACATCGTGGACCGCACGGCGGGGTATTAAACGATTATCATTTTGTAATGACGCCGCAATATCACCGCAATGCGAAATTGAGTTTCATCATATAATATAAACGCTTTAGAGCGGCTCGAATTCAAGAGCGCAGACACGAAAGCTATTCTCATGAAAAGTACAGCCCTGTTATTATCATTGATATTGCTGGCGGGCTGTGTTGGGCCCGTTACGAATAAGGCGGGGCATCCTTCTCCTGCACAATACACATCAATGACGACCGCCAGTGGGAAAATGGTCGCGCTATCCGACCTGGACGCATTCATAGACCAGCAAATGCACGATCTGGATATGCCCGGCCTGTCTATTGCGGTCATAAGTGATGGCCAGATTGTTTATCATCGTGCCAAGGGTGTTGCGAATCTGGATACCGGTCAGGCCGTTGATGATAGCTCGATTTTCGAAGCTGCCTCGCTGTCAAAACCGGTCTTTGCTTATTTTACGTTGCGCCTTGTTGATAAAGGCGTGTTGGAGCTTGATAAGCCCTTGCACGAATATCTGCCTATGGCAGAGCTGGAATACGATTCGCGCTATCATGCGGTTACGGCAAGGATGGTCCTTGATCACACGACCGGATTTCCAAACTGGCGCTGGTTTGATCCGGCCCCGACAGAACGCAATATTAAACGCGGCACAATGTATATGAAGCGTGACCCCGGCACATTTGGCTATTCCGGCGAGGGCTATAATTATCTCGCTCTGGTCATTGCGCACCAGACCGGGCGCGACATGACAACCCTAGACGCCCTGTTTCAAGACGACGTCGCAAAGCCCCTTGGCATGGCGCACAGTGCCTTCATCAAAACCGATTTTATCAGCGAACACAAAGTCAGCGGCCACGTGAACGGGAAAGTCTCGGATGAGGGCTGGCCTCGTTCATTCCCTGATGACACACCCCAGACATTTGGGGCCGCCGGCCGGTTGCATACCAACGCCTATGACTATGCGCGTTTCATTGTGGCATTGATGAACGAAGAGGGCCTTTCGCCAGAGCTTTCAAAAGACATGCGAAGCGAACAGGCCCACATTCCAGAGGATTCACAAACACGAAAACTCACCGGGGAAACCGCATGGGGGCTGGGCATTGCCATCGAACCAACACCTTATGGGACGCGTTACGAGCACGGCGGCAATAATGGCGCGTTTCAATCCGGCATGATGTTTTTCAAAGACAAGAAACTTGGTTATGTTTTCATGACCAATTCTGATCGCGGCGAAGCCTTTAATCGGGTGTTTGAGAAATATATGACTGAAGGACCCTAAACTAAAGCGTCACATCAGGGTGAGGTGTGCTTTTACAAGTCCGCCATGTTCAGCGTTAACGTCGCATAATCACTATGATACACGCCATCGGCCTGTTCAGGCATTGTAATCCAGACTGACATCAGCATGATGGCACCCGCGTCGCCCGCATTAACCGTCACTATACCGTCCCGGTCCGTTACCAGGTCCACATCGTCTTTACCGGGCGAGAACATTGTAACGTTTTGGCCGGGAAGTTTTTTTCCGCCGCGAAGAAGGATAAACCGGTTTTTTGCACCTTTTATGGTGACAAACTCCAGAGGCTGTCCGACGGGTTTTTCCCCCGCCTCTTGCCCGGAAGAACACGTTTCAATGCAGAAAAATGCCTTTGCATGTTTACTGTAGCTGCGATGCAATGGCGGATCGCCTGCCAACTCGGAAAAGGCCTGTTTTACATCGGCACTGGCACCGATTTCATCAAAATAACCATCTGCATCTTTGGGCTTAATCTCACCGGCGCGCGATTTACTGCTCATAGCAACAACCGCAAAGCCCTTGTGGGCGGGGGTGAAACTGGCCGTCAAGTATTCTTCAGCCTCTACAAAAGACAATTCACCCGCATCATGATTGCCCACCACAGCAGAGCTAAAGGCAATCCGGTCACGTTTTGCACCGAATTGAAGTTCCGGGTATTTCAAGGAACTGGTCAGGGCAATGTGAACCGTTTCTCCGTCGTCCCAGGCAAATTTTTCTGGCATTAGAAATGTTTTGTGCGCCATTGCGGGCGTCGCAAAGACGCTCAGCGCAAGAAGACTGGCGCATAATACGCCTGAGCGCAAAATACGCTTTACTTGGTTCGATAGCGTTAAGGGCATATTCCTGCGCAATTTAAATTCTCCGTCTTTTTATTGAGATACCACCCTAGCATGCTCTGAAATCAATGGACACTAGAACCCGTTTTAAAACCGATCTCCCCCTAGCCCTAGTTCCAGCTCTTCGCTTGTCCATGCCCCAACCACAGCGCCATCCACAGTCTAAACCGCAACTCCAACCACAGCCCCTCGCCCCACCCGCTTGACATCTCATTTTATTCCATTTACTTTGTTTTTCAAAGCTCTTTGTATGGAGATAAATAATGACTGATTTAGAGATGGCCAAAGAGGCCGCAAGTGATTTGGGGTATTTACGCGATCTGGCCGAAGAAGGGCGTCATGCGCCGCTGATGGGCGGGCGTTTTGCGGTGATGTGGGGTGTGTTGATCAGCGCGGTTTTGCTTGGCCATTGGATGATCGTGACCGGCCAGACGTCTTTGGGACATGGCGCGATCGGATATTTGTGGGTCGGCATGGTGATCATCGGCGGTATAGGTTCGGCCATCTTAGGGCGAAGCATGAAGGGCAAGCCGGGTGTTGGCTCGGTCGGCAACCGGGCTGAAAACGCCGTCTGGATGGCCTCTGGTTTTGCCATCATGGCCTATTGGCTGGCTATTCTGGCCGGCCTGATCGTTGGCAAAGCCGATATGGGCATATTAGACACCATCATGATCATGGCCTTTAGCATTTACGGCATTTGTTATGTCACAGTTGGCAGCTTATCTGGCAATCGCGGCATGTACGGCTTTGCCGGGCTTTGTTTTGTCGCCGCGATCGTCAATGGCGCGCTGATCCACCAGCCAGTGGCCTATCTGGTCGCCGCAATATTTGTGGTTCTGACCACCATTGTGCCGGGCCTTTTATCCATCCGCCGCGAACCATCTAGCATTGCTTGAGGAGCCCGAAGATGGAGCCGCAATTTAATACCAATGCACTGGACCCGGTAATCCATGGGCGGGTGCGCCTGGGGATGATGGCCTATCTGGCCTCGGTTAGCCAAGCCAGCTTTGGCGAGTTGAAAGACAAGCTTTCGGCCTCTGATGGCAATCTGTCCACGCATTTGCGAAAGCTGGAAGACGCCGGATATGTGCAGGTCAAAAAGAGCTTTGCCGGGCGCAAACCCCTGACCACAGTCAGTTTAAGCGAAAGCGGGCGCGGCGCATGGATCGGATATCTGAACCATATGCAGGGCTTGCTGAACGGGGCCTAGAGCATAAACAAACCGGCGATAATGTAGAGCACAAAGGTGATACCCCCACCCAGCAAAGCATAGGGCAGTTGGGTCCGCACGTGATCCAACAGCCCGCACCCGGCGGCCAGCGATGAGACCACCGATGTGTCAGATATCGGCGAACAGTGATCACCAAATATACCGCCGCCCAATATAGCCGACAGCACCAGCGCCGGTGGCAGACCCAAAGTCTGGATCAGCGGCACCCCGATGGGGACCAGCAAAGCAAACGTCCCCCAGGATGTGCCGGTGGTAAAAGACATCAACGCCCCGGCGGCAAACAACATCGGAACAATCAACAGGCGCGGCAGATTTTCATCAGCCAGACCAGCAATAAACGCGCCCGTGCCAAGCGTTTTGAGGCTGGCCCCCAGCGCGATCGACATCAACACAATGGTGACCAGCGGTAACAGCTCGCTCATCCCGGTAAAGCCGATTTTGACCAGCTCAATATGCGAAAACCGTCGCGAGGCCAGCATCATCCCATAGGCGGTCATACTGGCCACAATGGTTGCATACAAGATGGCCCGCGACCCATCGCCTTCGATCAGATCACCATCGCCGGTCCAATACATAAAGCCGAAAATCCCGGCGATCAGGACACATAAAGGCACCAGCATATAACGCGGTTTCGA
Organism: Robiginitomaculum sp.; assembly: GCA_021776525.1. Taxonomy (GTDB): domain Bacteria; phylum Pseudomonadota; class Alphaproteobacteria; order Caulobacterales; family Maricaulaceae; genus Robiginitomaculum_B. The sequence continues at coordinate 70,170 of JAJFFT010000007.1, read as the reverse complement.
GCCTGCAAATTCCGGCTCGGCTTCGGCAGCTTGCGCACTAATGCTCTCGAAATCGCGCATCGGCCCGTGCACCTTGTCGGCAAGTATGGTGTAAAGAACAATCGCCAAAGCCAACCACGCATAAAAATTAAAGGCGATCGAGCCGATCAGGATCTGCACCGGATTATCCAGATCATAGCCGTTCAGCAGGCCCAGCACATAGGCGCCCCAGCCATTAAACAGCAACAAAATACAAACTGGCGCGGCGGTACTGTCGATCACAAAGGCCAACCGCTCGCGGCTGAGGCCAAAACGGTCATACAGCCCGCGTGATAAAATCCCCGATGTCAGTATCGACAGATTGCTTTCGATGAACAACACGATGCCCACGGCAAAGCTCAACAGCCCGGCCTGACGCCGGGTTTTAGTCATATTGTTATGGACCAGAAAATCCACCAGCGCCGTCACCCCGCCGGACTGGCGCATATAGGCCAGCAAAGCCCCAATCAACAGGCTGAAGACCAGAAGACGGGTGTTTGAGGCCCCGGAAAAAACGTCTGTGATCCGGTCAATACTGGCAATAAAGCCCAGCCCCGGCGCAAGGCCCTTATCGGCCAGAAGAAGCAGAATTTCAGAGGTAAAAATGGCACCAAACAGGGCTAGAATGACCTCTTTGCGCCACAAAACGATCAGGATCGCCACCAATGGCGGCAGAACAGTCAACCAACCCATAATTTTACCCTCTATTGAAGGCAATACTATGCGCGTCTTTATTCAGTGTCACCCCGGACCTGATCCGGGGCATATGGTAGTTTTACAAGGCATTATAAGCCCCTGATAAAACTTCGTTTTTCCGGGATGACGGGTTTGGTCAATGCAGTCTTACATTTGCATGGTCCAGCCCTCGACCCCCATGGCCGCCTGGCGCAGGGCTTCGGACAGTGTCGGGTGCGCATGACAGGTGCGGGCGATATCTTCGGATGCGGCTGAAAACTCCATGGCCAGCGCCGCTTCGCCAATCATTTCAGAGACATTGGCGCCCATCATATGCACGCCCAATATCTCGTCGGTGGACGCATCGGCCAGAACTTTGACAAAGCCCTGCATGTCCTGATTGGCGCGGGCGCGGGCATTGGCGGTAAAGGGAAACGCGCCCTTTTTATAGGCTATGCCAGCCTCTTTCAGCTCTTCTTCGGTGCGGCCCACCCAGGCTATCTCCGGTGATGTGTACACCACACCCGGTATGACACCATAATTGACATGCGCCGCTTTGCCGGCAATGGCCTCGGCACAGGCAACGCCCTCTTCCTCGGCCTTGTGGGCCAGCATCAAACCGGTGGTGCAATCTCCAATCGCCCAAATGCCGCTGGCCGCGGTTTTCCAGTGATTGGTTTCGATAAACCCGCGCGGGTCGGTCTTCACCCCGGCCTCAGCCAGCCCCAGATTTTCGGTATAGGGACGCCGGCCAATACAGACCAGAACGGTTTCGGCCTCCAGGGTTTGCGCATCGCCGCCTTTGGCCGGTTCCATGGTCAGCTTCAACTTGGTTTTTAATTTTTCAATGCCGGTGACTTTCATGCCCAGATGAAAGTCAAAGCCCTGGCGTTTGAAGGCCCGTTGCGCCTGTTTGGCAACTTCACCATCGGCGCCCGGCATGATGCGCGGCAGATATTCAACGATGCTGACTTGTGTTCCCAGACGCCGCCAGACCGAACCCAGTTCCAAGCCAATAACACCGGCACCAATAACCACCATGGATTTTGGCACTTTGGGCAATGACAAGGCACCGGTCGAGGAAACGATGCGTTTTTCGTCTATCTCGACACCCGGCAGGGGAGCCACTTCGGACCCAGTGGCAATGACGATATTTTTGGTCGCCAATGTGCTTTTTTTACCCTTGGCATCGGTCACTTCAACCGAGCCTGCGCCGGCAATGCGCCCGGTGCCGCTGATATGATCGACCTTGTTTTTCTTGAATAAAAACGCGATGCCCTTGGTCAGGCCATCCACAGTTTCAGCTTTGGCCTTCATCATCTGATCAAGGTCCAACGACACGCCGCTAGTTTTAATGCCGAACGCACCATAATGGCTGGACACGCCCTCATAAAGCTCAGAGGCATGCAGCAAAGCTTTGGACGGGATACAGCCGACATTGAGGCAAGTTCCGCCAAGGGTCTTGCCTTTTTCAACACAGGCTACTTTGAGGCCCAATTGCCCGGCCCGAATGGCACAGTTATAGCCGCCCGGCCCGCCGCCAATAATGATCAGATCATAGGGGTCTGCCATGGGAATCGCCGCTCCTTGTTTGCAAAATTCGCCCTATAGTTGCGGTCTTGCGCCGGTTACGTCAACAGGGCGCGGACAGGTAACAGACCGGCATACGGCAAGGTTTTGGTATATTTAGCGTCTGAATGTGCGCGCTTTAATGGCGGCATCAGCATACCAGGCCAGCAACAGCGTCACGGCGATCATCACAGAATTACTGATCATCCCGGCCAGACCATAATAGTGCGCCCCATTGGCCAATAAGAGATCATAGCCCAAAAAGCTGATGATCATCAGGCCGCTGGCCATCCACAAAAACAGAGGCGCCAGCGAGCGGCGCAAAATCAACATCATGCCCCCCACAGTGCCCAGCAATGATGTCAGCGCCCAGACGACTTTGCGCAATAAGGGAAAATTTTGCAGCCAGCTGACCATCTCAGGCGGATAATCTTTCAGATAGTTTTCATTGCCGGTCAGCGTCATAAACATATCAACACCGCCCATGGCCCAAAAAAACAGGGTAAAGATACTCAATACCCAGAAAATAACGGCTTTCATGGCAACTCAACCTCACAGCAAATGCCCGGCCTTTATAAAACATGTTTTGCCATAAAATTCCAACTTAGCGGCAAATCACCGCTTGATTGCTGGCAATGATGCAGTATGGCTCTTTTGAGAAACGCACAACGCCCCCCTTATGGGGATTAGAAAAAGGCCAAGCTTATGAGCACCCCCCTCACCTTTGACTGGCAGGACCCGCTGCTGCTGGATCTGGAACTCAACGAAGACGAACGCATGGTGCGCGATGCGGCGCGTGCCTATGCACAAGACAAGTTGATGCCACGCATTTTGATGGCCAATCGTGAAGAACGGTTTGATCCTGAGATCATGTCCGAAATGGGTGAAATGGGTTTTTTAGGCTCGACCCTGCCCGAAGAATATGGCTGCGCCGAAACATCCCACGTCATTTACGGGCTGATTGCCCGCGAGGTGGAACGGGTCGATTCGGGTTATCGTTCCGCCATGAGCGTACAGTCCTCTCTGGTCATGTATCCGATTTACGAGTTCGGCACCGAGGCCATGCGTCGCAAATGGTTACCGGGTCTGGCCAGCGGTGAAAAAATCGGTTGTTTCGGCCTGACCGAACCCGATGGCGGTTCTGATCCGGGGGCCATGCGCACCAATGCCAAAAAAGTCGATGGCGGCTATCTGTTGAATGGCAGTAAGATGTGGATTTCCAATTCGCCCGTGGCCGATGTTGCGGTGGTCTGGGCCAAACTGGATGGGGTCATTCGGGGTTTTGTGGTTGAACGCGGCATGGACGGTTTCACCACCCCCAAGATCGAAGGCAAAATGTCGTTGCGCGCCTCGATCACTGGCGAGATTGCACTGGATGACGTGTTCGTACCCGAAGAAAACCTGTTCCCAGAAATTAAAGGCCTGCGCGGGCCATTTTCATGCCTGAACAAGGCCCGTTACGGCATTGCCTGGGGGGCCATGGGTGCCGCAGAGTTTTGCTGGCACGCGGCGCGTTCCTACGCCATGGACCGCGTGGTGTTTGGCAAACCGATTGCACAAACGCAATTGGTCCAGAAAAAACTGGCCGACATGCAGACCGAGATCACATTGGGTCTGGTTTCTGCTTTGCGTCTGGGTCGCCTGATTGATCAAGGGGCCTATATCCCCGAAGCCATTTCAATGATGAAGCGTAATAATTGTGGCAAGGCTCTGGATATCACCCGCCTCGCCCGCGATATTCATGGCGGCAATGGCATTTCAGACGAGTACCATGTCATTCGCCACATGGTGAATCTGGAAACCGTCAACACCTATGAAGGCACCCATGATGTGCATGCGCTGATTTTGGGCCGCGCCCAGACCGGCCTTCAGGCTTTTTATTAAGCCATGTTGATCTTTACCGTCACCGCACTGGACCATCCCGGCAATGCCGAAAAACGCGCTGCCTTACGCCCGGCGCATCTGGACTGGATCAAGACCGAAGCCGCATCATTTCTCATGGCCGGGCCATTGCGCGAAACCGCGGACGGCCCGGTGATCGGCTCGCAATTGATCGTGCAGGCCGAAGACAAGGCAGCATTACGAGACATTTTGGCACGTGACCCCTATGCCAAAGGCGATTTGTTTGACGCCGTCGCCATTGCCCATTTCACACCGGTCGCCGGGGCCTGGTTAACCCCATGAGCAGCACCGACATATCGCTTGTCAAAAACGGCACCATTGGCGAATTGGTGCTCAACCGCCCCTTGGCCCATAACGCCATCAGCACCGCCATGTGGCGCAAAATACCTGCCCTGTTGGGTCAGGCCCAGAACGACCATGGCCTTCATGTTCTGCTGGTCCATGGCGGCCGTCGCGCTTCGTTCAGCGCCGGTGCCAATATTTCTGAATTGGCGGCGATGATTGATGACGAGGATGCGGCAATGCGTTTTCATCACGATATGAGTATTGCCATCAGCACATTGGCCAATTTTCCAAAGCCGGTCATTGCGCGCATCAAAGGCCCCTGCATCGGGGCCGGGCTGGCGCTGGCGCTGGCCTGCGATATACGCATTGCCGCAGCCGATGCGCGCTTTGGGGTGACCCCGGCCAAACTTGGTTTGACTTACCCCCTGGCCGACACCCAAAGGCTGGTGGCGCTGGTTGGCCCGGCGCGAGCCAAAGACTTGATTTTGTCATCACGCCTGCTGGATGCGGACGAGGCCTTAAGTTTTGGGCTGGTCGAGCAGCTCGTTCCCACGGACAAGCTGGCTGATCTCACCCACAAACGGGCTTTGCAAATGGGTCAGCGATCAGGCCACACACAGACCCACATGAAGGCCATGATCAATTCTATATCCGCCCAAACGCCGGGACTGGAAGACGAGGCGCGCCAGATTTTTGTGCAAAGCTTTTCGGGTCAAGACTCCAAAGAGGGCTTTGCGGCCTTTGCACAAAAGCGTAAACCAGACTTTAGCGGAGGCTAAAGCATGACCACATCGGACAGCAAAGGCGCATTAAGCGGCGTTCGCGTGCTTGACCTATCCCGCGTGCTGGCCGGGCCATGGGCAACGCAGACCCTGGCTGATCTGGGTGCCGAAGTAATCAAGGTTGAACGCCCCGGCATTGGCGACGACACCCGTGGCTGGGGGCCGCCATTTCATCAGGGCACCGATGGCAGACCCGGCGATTCCGCCTATTACATGGTCGCCAATCGCAACAAGGCATCGATCTGTGTGGATTTTTCCACCGATGAAGGCCGCGACATACTCACCGCGCTGATCCCCAAATGTGACGTCTTGGTGGAAAATTTCAAAACCGGGCATCTGGCCCGCTATGGGCTGGATTATGACGCCGCCATCGCCCTCAATCCGGCGCTGGTCTATTGCTCGGTCACCGGGTTTGGGCAGACCGGCCCGATGAGCGACCGCGCCGGCTATGATTATCTCATACAAGCCATGAGCGGTTTGATGTCAGTGACCGGCGAGACGGACGGCCCGCCCACCAAGGTCGGGTTGGCCATCTCGGATCTGGTCGCCGGGCTTTATGCCTCAAACGCCATAATGGCCGCCCTGTTCAGCGCCCGCCAAACCGGCAAGGGCCAGCATATCGATATCTCATTACTGGATTGTCAGATGGCGGTGATGACCAATCAGGCTGCCAACACGCTGCTGACCGGGCAAAGCGCCACCCGCATGGGCAGCCGCCATCCCTCACTAGCCCCTTATCAGGTGTTCGAAGCCTCGGACGCGCCGGTGGTCATTGCGGTGGCCAATGATGGACAGTTTGCGCGTTTGTGTGATGCCATAGGGCTGGATGGCCTGCACCATGATGCGCGTTTCACCACCAATGCTGCAAGGGTCGAAAACCGTGCTGCATTAGAAGACCTCATCATGCCATTGCTTAAAGCCCGGCCAATTATCTGTTGGATCGAGGCGCTGGCCGCCGTCGGTGTGCCATGCGGACCACTGAACACCATGGCCGAAGCACTGGCCGAACCACAGGTGATCGCCCGCCAGATGATCGACACCATGGACCGCGATGATCTGGATCAGCCGGTGCGCGTTGCCGCATCGCCGCTGCGGCTCTCAGAAACGCCCGTCAAAGTGCCTAAGGCCCCGCCCAGTCTGGGGGCCGATACCGATCAGGTTCTGGCTGACCTTTTAGATCTGGGCGAGATGGATATTGCCCGCCTGCGAAAACGCGGCATTATCTAGTGACGTGAGCGGCGCAACGCCTTATACAGGCGCAAACACAACCCAATTTACAGGAATTGAAGCTCTGCATGGCTAAAGAAGAACTCTTGGAATTTCCCGGCGAAGTGACCGAATTGCTGCCCAACGCGACGTTTCGCGTCAAGCTGGAAAACGATCATGAAATTATCGCCCATACCGCTGGAAAAATGCGCAAAAACCGTATTCGTGTGCTGGCCGGTGATAAAGTACTGGTCGAAATGACACCTTACGATCTGTCCAAAGGGCGCATCACCTATCGTTATAAATAAGCCGGTGGCTGTACGCCCGCGACTTATTCTGGCCAGTCAAAGCCCAAGGCGGCGAGAATTGCTGGCCACCATCGGGATTATTCCCGATGCCATAGACGCCGTCGATATTGACGAAACACCTTCACCGGATGAAACTCCGCGCCTGTTGGCCAAACGGCTGGCGTGCGCAAAAGCGCGTGCCGGTGCGACACGTCACCCGGACGCACTGATCCTTGCCGCCGATACGGTGGTCGGTGTCGGACGACGTATTTTGGGAAAACCAAAAGATGCCGATGATGCCGCCGCTATGTTGCGCCTGATGTCGGGACGCGCCCACCGGGTCTATAGCGGCATTGCGGTGCACCGCCCGGATGGCACATTGACCCACCGTCTGGTTGAGGCCCGTATCAAGTTCAAACGCCTGAGCGCCCGCGAAATTGACGGCTATGTGCATTCGGGCGAATGGGACGGCAAAGCCGGTGGTTATGGCATTCAGGGGCTGGCCGGGGTGTTTGTTTTATCGCTGAGCGGCTCTTACACGGCGGTGGTTGGCCTGCCGCTTTATGAAACGGCGGCGCTTCTTGAGGGCGCGGGCTATGGTGCCTTTCCGACGCCGCCATCCGCATCATGAGTAAAACATTGATCATAGACCAGGCACCGGGCGAAGTGCGTGCCGGATTGTTTGATGCCCATGACCAGGCCTTGGCGCTTTATGTCGAGCGCGCCTTTGAAACCCACACAAGGGCCAGTGCCGGGGCATTGTATTGCGGCCGTGTAAAAACCGTAGACGCCAGCTTAAACGCCGCCTTTGTTGATTTGGGGCTTGGCGCACCGGGCTTTATGCCGCTGGGCAAAGAGCGCGGCAAAAGCGGTGTTTTTGAAGGTGCCGCGATTGTTGTCCGGGTACGCCGTGAAGCCTTTGCCGAAAAAGGCCCGTTATTGATGCACGAAGACAAGGGCCGCGATTGCGCCGCATTGGCCTGTCCGTCCTTGCTGAAACCGGCCCCTGATTTCATCCAGCGCATTAACATTCGCGATACGGAACAACGCGAGGCTAGCCGCACCGATCGCGACATGCTGGATGCCGCCTTTGACGCGGCGCTTGATCCGCTGGTTCGCCTGCCGGGCGGCGGCGAAGTGATGATCGAGCCAACCCGCGCAATGGTGGCCGTTGATATCGACACCGCATCCGATAAAAGCCGTGCTCTGGACGTTAATGTCGAGGCCATTGATGTTATCTTTCGCCACCTCGCTTTGCGTGGTCTGGCCGGCATTATCGCCATTGATTTTGCCCCCATGAAAGGGGCCAAAGAACGCAAAAAGCTTGAAACCGCACTGACCCAGGCCGTCAACCGCCAACATGGCCGCATGGAATGCGCCCCGCTGACCCGGTTTGGGGTTGCCGTCTTGACCCTGCAACGCAGCCACCGCCCGATCGCCGAAACCATGTTGCATGCCAACGGTACGCCCCGCACCGCAACAATTGCGCTCGACGCCTTGCGCGCCGTGCACAATGAACACCGCGCAAATCCGGCCAAAGCCATCCGCCTGAGCGCACCGGCAACGGTGATCAGATGGCTGGAAAAAAATCGGGCGTTTTGGACAGCGCCGCTGTTAACCGGTCTTGGCGCACGTCTGACATTTTGCGAAAATGCGAACCTGAATGAAGACCAGTTCGAGGTGATTGCCCAATGAGCACGCCAGCCTGTCCTTTATGCAAAAAACCGGCAAGCGAAAATCACGCCCCGTTTTGCTCTAAACGCTGTGCCGATATTGATCTGGGCCGTTGGTTAAAAGGCAATTACGTGATCCCCGGACCGGCCATAGATGAGAGCGAAGGCCTGCCCGCCGACGACCCATCAGAAACCGACGACTGAACTAAACTGTCCCCCATGTGCAGCGATAAGCGAAAAGCCATAGACAGGGGCGGCGCGCTTTCCTATAACCCCGGCTCCCCAGCCAATGATATTGGCTTGGCAAACCCGGCGCCCGGGTAGCTCAGGGGTAGAGCAGTGGACTGAAAATCCTCGTGTCGGTGGTTCAAATCCGCCCCCGGGCACCATTTTTTCTTACTTTTAGTGTGCTATCGCGATGGTAAACCTCGCTATATGAGCACTGTTTTATTAAGTCTGCTATCGCGGTGCTGACGCCCGCTAGTTGAGCACTGTTTTATTAAGTGTGCTATCGAGACTGTAACCTCGCTTTAAGCGCGATTATTCGTCCGCCAATCCATGTTCGACCAGCATCTTAGCGTCCCGGTCTTCGCCAACAATAACTATTCTCTCCTTTAATAAACTTTCACGCCGCAGCCGTCTTTTTAAGACAATGTTTTTCTTATCGACGGCCTGCATCAGATCCTGCGCATGAACCGGCATATCATAACCACCACCACGCATAGTCTTCGTTGAAATCAACCCCGTAGAGTTGGAAGGCATTGCGCCAAAGAAACCCGCCTGAGCGCCGTAAATACGGGCTTTTTGCGCTGTGTCAGAGATGAACGGCTGCCCGCCCATCAAATCTGCCACACGTGGATATCTGGCGCTTGTGGAAAAGGGGTCATTTTTGGCCAAAGACCGTTGTACCGCGACCTGTGCAAAACCCATTAAGTGAGTCCGTAAATCGTGCGGCCAGTCGGGAAACAACGCCGCAGCCTCACGATAGATGGCTGCGACAAAAACTTTCCTGTTAAAACGGCGCACACCGCGCAACGAATTTATAAATTCTTCCGCATTGGCACCAAGCATGTCTTGGACGTTATCGCCGGTATAGGCCTGCGTCTGAATGCTGGGCCCACCAACCGATCCCAAAAAGAATCCGTAAATGACCAGTGGGTCGGTCCAGTGCTGAAAGACAATTTTAGTGCGAATGTCGCGCAGGCTCAGGCCTATACCCTTAACCTTGAGAATTTTCGCGTCATGTAAGGGCGTTTTCTGAGCACCGATCAGTATGTTTTCTGGAATTATCACCGGATAGTGGCGGGCGATTTGCTCGATCACTGTAATGTTGTGCAAATTATACCAATAGGCCAATTGCTGATTGTGCGTCAGCCGTGCAAAATCTATTGCGCTGCCTAGCTTTTCCAGATCATGGCGATACATGCCTAGCGCCTCAATCAGCGTCGGCGAAAATCTGGAAAAGGTGACACGGTTTCCTTCTAAGGCTGCAACGCCGGAATGCCCAAATCGGAACTTGGTCCCGGTTGACGTGCGTTGCTGGTGTGAGATGCGGGCCGAAGGCCCAAAGTCTACGACGATACGCTTCAGAACTATATCCAGAACGGGATACGGCATTCGCACTTCAGCTTGTGGTGCGGCGGGCGTAAAAACAGCCAGAGATGCGTCAAAACCATCTGCGTTCGTGGCGTCTTCCCGAACGCTATTTTTTACCGAAGGTGACGCTGCATTGTTCAAAGCATATGCCGGACCGATGATCATCAGCATCAGTGCAAAAGCAGGGGCAACAGCATTCAACTTCATATCAGAAACCACGTTTCAATTATAATTCAACAACATATCACGAGCGAAACTCACCTTATACAACATCAATGACACGTGAGGTACAAATTAAAACCCCGTATCTATTGGGCCTCAGTTTAATTGTGAATAAGCAATCAAATCTGTTAATCCGCATCTCTTATCTCCCACGCATTTCATTATACGCCAGCATCAAAGCTGTGGGATAAGTTTCCAGCGCCCTGGCATCAAAGACAGGCAGAGATAGCCCTTTGAAGGTTTTATCCGGCGAACAGTTGATCAAGGGGCAATTGAGGGTCAAAAATTACCCCTCAATTGCCCCTGATCTGCCCCTGTTTTGTCCCTGATTTTCACGTTTTTACCCCTGATTTAACCCTCGAATTGACCTTATGGTCCCTCTTTGACCCTCCAGGTTTTGGGTGTATAGCGCCGTTGTCCTCTGCGCTGATCTTTGCGGTATTATGATGCGAGATTACCGGGGAATTTTTTGGTTTTGCCCTTGGGAGCACCTTCATGACACTATCTCGTCAAGACATGATCGCACGCGACAATGACGATGCTTTGGCTGGTTTTCGTGATGAGTTTGAACTGCCCGAAGGGGTGATTTATCTGGACGGCAATTCATTGGGGGCCATGCCAAAAGCCGCCAAGAAACGGGTCGCGGACGTTGTGGCAAAAGAATGGGGCCGTGATCTGATCACCAGCTGGAACATTAATGGCTGGTTTGACCTGCCGCACCGCCTTGGCGACCAAACGGCCAAACTGGTCGGTGCACAGGCGGGTGAAATTCTGGTCACCGACAGCACCGGTATCAATCTTTATAAATTGCTCGCCATGGCACTGGACCTGCGCCCCGATCGCAGTGTGATTTTGATGGAAGACAGCAATTTTCCAACGGATAATTATATCGCGCAGGGTCTGGTGCAACAGCTGGGCGGTCATTTTGAGATCCGCTTTGCAAGCCGCGAGGACATGCAAGATCAAATCACCGACGATGTTGCCGTTGTGGCCCTGACCCAGGTACATTACAAAACCGGCGCGGTTTTCGACATGCATGATATGACCCGGCGCGCCCATGCGGTCGGGGCGTTGATCTGTTGGGATCTGTGCCACAGCGCCGGCGCTTTACCGGTTGATCTGGGTGCGTCCAATGCTGATTTTGCCGTTGGTTGCGGCTATAAATACCTGAATGGTGGCCCCGGTGCACCGGCATTTCTCTATGTCGCAAAACGCCATCACGGTCAGGCCGGGCAACCGCTGACCGGTTGGTGGAGCCATGCCGAACCTTTCGCCTTTGAACGCGATTACCGTCCCGCTAAAACCATCAATCAAATGCTCAGCGGCACACAACCGATTTTGTCCATGGCGGCGCTGGAATGCGGATTGGACATCATGCTGCGCGCCGATATGCGGGCGATACGAGACAAGTCCATGGCGCTGGGTCAGGCGTTTCAAGACCTGATGACGGCACATTGTGCGGATGCCGGCTTTACGCTGGCCAGTCCATCAGAGGCGGCGCACCGGGCCAGCCAGATCGCCTACACCCACCCCCACGGTTATGCCATTATGCGCGCTTTGATCGAACATGGCGTTATTGGTGATTTTCGGGCGCCAGACATAATGCGGTTTGGTTTTACACCGCTCTATACCCGCTATGTGGATGTCTGGGATGCGGTGCAAACCCTGAAAACCATTATGGGCAAAAACACCTGGCAAGAGCCACGGTTTTCCCGGCGAGAAAACGTCACATAGACAGGCCTCAGCCAGTCAACAAAAGCATATGACCACAGTGCGAGGTACGCCATGACCTCTCACGTTTTCGTGAAACGATTTGCTTTAGTATTAAAATTCATGTAAATATTACCATCACCTGCCTGTTTACAAAGGCGGTAAGGGGATAATCATCCCTTTAATTGGTGAACAAAAATGCGCCGTCATGGCTTGGAAAACCAGGCATAGATGACGACACAAGAGGGGAATATCGCAATGAAAACGGGAACTTCGTCTAATAACAGCTTCCGCAAAATCAGACATCGGCATTTAATCGCCAGTGCATCTGTATTGGCCATGCTGATGGTGCCATCCATGGCGCTGGCACAAGCCGACAATGATGCAAACTCGGATGAGATTATCATCACCGCCTCGAAACGCGGTGGCCAGAGCCTGCATGACGTACCGATCGCGGTACAGGCCATTTCAGGTGAAGATCTGGAAGCCCGCGGGGTCAAGGACTTTGCCGACTGGGCGATTGCCGTACCCAGCCTGCGCTATGAAGATCTGGGGCCAGGCGATAAACGTATATTCCTGCGCGGTATCAATTCCATTGGGGCCTCAACCGCCGGCGTCTATTTTGACGAGGCTGTTATCACCGGGTCCAACAAAGAAGACGGCGGTGGCCGCAATGTGGATATCAAGCTTTATGACCTGGATCGTATTGAGGTTCTCAAAGGCCCACAAGGCACGCTCTATGGCGCTAATTCCATGTCCGGGACCATCAAGCTGGTCCCCAATAAGCCAAGTCTGAGCGGCAATGACGCCTATATCGACACCACCATTGGCGGCACAGAACATGGCGGCTTTGACTGGGGCGTCAATGGTATGGTCAACATGCCACTGGTCGAAGACAAGGCCGCGGTGCGGGTGGTTGCCTGGAAAGACGAACGTTCAGGCTGGATCGATAATGTGCGTCTGGGTCAAAAAAACATCAATGACGAAAACACCTGGGGGGCGCGCGCCATGTTGCGTCTGGCGGCCAGCGAACGCTTTACCGTTGATGCGTCGGTGATGTTGCAACGTACACATTCAAACGGCACATCACGCGAAACCCCCACAGGCACCATAGGCCATGTACCCACCAATGCCTTGCCGACATTTCAGGGCGGCGACTATATCACAACCTCTTTTACCACCGACGAATGGGATGATGACTGGGAAATCTATAGCCTGACCGGCGAATACCAAATGGATAATGGTACGATTACCGCCACCACAAACTGGTTTGATCGCAAGTTGAACTTCAACTTTGATTCGACCCCAATCCTGATCTTCTTCGGGGTACCCATTCCAGCAACAACACACCAGCCACAATCACGGCGTGTCTGGTCGAATGAAATGCGCTATGCCTCTGATTGGGATGGTCCAGTGCAGGTCGTTCTGGGCGGTCTGGTCCAGCGTGAAAAAACCAATTTCGAGGTTCAGGTGATTGCCTCTGACCCGGTCACCGGTTTTGCGCTGGGGCCATTTGATCCCGATACCGACGCATTGGCCGGAACAGGCAACGCCTTTTTTGGACGCACCAATGATGGCACCATCAATCAAGAAGCATTGTTTGGCGAGGTATCATTTGACCTTAGCGACAAGCTGACAGCGACGGCAGGCCTGCGTTATTTCCATTCGCGGCAAAAATCATCAGAGGTGCAAACGCACCCGTTTGGCGGCTTCCCCAATGCCAACCGGCCGGATCCTGATCCAAATGATGCCAGCAACAACAAATTCACCTCCAAGTTTAATCTGGCCTACAAAGCCAATGACAACCTGCTGGTGTTTGCAACGGCATCCCAGGGTTTTCGGGTTGGTGGCTTGAATGCCGCCAGCCTGCCGCTGATTGCCGGCGTACCGCGCAATTTTGGGCCGGACAGCCTGTGGAATTATGAGATCGGCGTTAAGAATACTATCGCTGATGGCCGGGTCTTCTTTGACTTTTCAGTCTATCAGATTGACTGGTCCGACATGCAATCGGTCAGCAAGGATGCCACCGGCGCCTTTCAGTTTATCGCCAATGCCGGTGATGCCCGCATTAACGGTATCGAGCTGAACGGCACCGCGAAAGTCACCGATAATTTCGAACTTTCCGGCGGTTTGGCTTATACTGACGCCCGTCTGGTCAAAGACCAGCCGGGGGTCACACCGGGCAATATCATCGAGGTGACAAACCCCGGACGCAAAGGCGACGATGTGCCAAATGTACCGGACTTCACCTTCAATGCTTCGGCCGAATATACCTACCCGGTGGGCGACACTCTGCAAGGCATGGCGCGTGTCGATTTCTCATGGGTTGGCCATTACAAAACCGAGTTCCTGCCTCAAGGCACAGGACCGGGTTTCAACCCCTTCACCCAACGGGTTGGTGGATACAGCACCGTGAATGCCAAAATCGGTGTGGAAAACGACCGTTGGAGCGCCAAACTTTTCGTCAACAATCTGCTTGATGAACGCGGTATCGTCGATGCCATCTCCTCAGACCAGGACCCTCTGGGATTTTTGATAACCCGACCCAGAACCTATGGCCTGAACATTACTGTGCGCATGCCCTAGGGCCTGCAACACACAGTATATAACGCGCCGTTGGTGGGTTCGCCTACCAGCGGCGTTGTTGTATGGTCAGACCAATTACAGGCGAGGAAGATATCAATGGCGCAGGATCCCACACAAAACAGAAAATGGTCTTCATCGCGCGCCTTTGTTCTGGCGGCCATCGGGGTCGCTGTCGGCCTTGGCAATATCTGGCGATTTCCTTTTGTGGTTGGCGAAAACGGCGGCAGCGCCTTTGTGCTGGTTTATATCGGTTTCGTCGTCATTATCGGCCTGCCGATGATTATGGGCGAGCTGGCCATTGGCCGGGCCGGGCAAGCCAGCGCCATCACCAGTATGAAAAAGCTGATCCGCGAAGGCACATTCTCGCAGTTTTGGATGGTTATTGGCTGGTTTGCCATTTTGATCCCTTTGCTGGCCCTGACCTATTACAGCGTGGTTTCGGGCTGGGCGCTCAGCTATGTTTTCAAGGCTGCATCAGGCCAGTTTTCCGCCATTGATGTGGCTGGCTCAAGCGCCCTTTTTGAAGGTCTGCAAGCCTCGTTCTGGCAACTCACCCTCTGGCACAGTATCAATATTGCGTTGATTGTTCTGATCATTGGCCGGGGCCTGCACAACGGCCTGGAACTGGCGGTACGGATCATGATGCCGCTATTATTTCTGGCTCTTCTGGCGCTCTGTGCTTTTGCATTGGTGACCGGAGATGCCAAGGCGGCGATTGGGTTTTTGTTCACCCCAGATTTTTCTAAGCTCAGCTTTCAGGCCGTTCTGGTGGCCCTGGGACAGGCATTTTTCTCGCTGGCCATCGGGGTCGGTGCGTTGATCACTTATGGCGCTTATATGCGCAGTGATATGCACATACAGGGTGCAGCGCGAACCATTATCATCGCTGATACCGGGGTGGCCATATTAGCCGGTCTGACCATCTTTCCATTGGTTTTTGCCTATGGTCTGGAGGTTGGTGAAGGCCCCGGCCTGATCTTTGTCAGCCTGCCCATCGCCTTTGGACAAATGCCGGGCGGACTGATCTTTGCCACCGCGTTTTTTGTCCTGCTTTTTGGGGCCGCTTTTACCTCGTCCATTGCCATGTTAGAGCCGGTGGTCGCGTGGTTGGAAGATCGCGGTCATGACCGCCCGCGCATGAGTATGCTGGTTGGACTTGGGGCATGGGCGGTTGGCCTTCTTATGGTCGCCAGCTTTAACGTGCTAGCCGATTTCAAGCCCTTGGAATTTATTAAACCGTTTGCTGATTTTAACCTGTTCCGGGTTGCGGACTATCTGGTGACCAATATCGCCCTGCCGCTGAACGCCCTGTTTTTGGCGCTATTTTCCGGCTGGGTGATGCACCGTACCAACATTGCCAAACAACTGGAATTTAAAACCCAAACCGGCTTTACCCTCTGGCAGTTTGCGGTGCGTTTTTTGGTGCCTTTGGCGATCGGATTTATTATTTATACGCTGGTGTTCAGAGGGTAAGCCCCATCTGCTCAGCAATGGCCAAAAACAATGGGCTGTCTGGATTGCCCAGTTCCAAAATAATATCGAAGTGATTAAAGCCCGACATAGGAATATCATCGTTTTCAAAACCCGCTTTGGCTAAAATTTCGCCATAGCTCTGGGTTTGCATTTTGAAGGCATCGGTTTCATTTTCCCCAACACTGAGCACCATTGGGCAAGCGCTTTTAGGCAAATGCAAAGCCGGACTATGACGGGCCGCTTCGGTTCCATCCATGCCCAGCGCATCATTGATATAGGTGCCCACCAAGGGCCGCAGATCATAAACGCCGCTGACCAGCGTCGCACCCTTTAAGGGACATGCGTCAAACCCCTCGCTTTGCCAATCCATGGCAATGGTTTGCGCCAACAGATGCGCCCCGGCTGAATGCCCCGACATGGTTATATTTTCCGGATCACCGCCAAAACGCGCGATATTGCGTAATACCCACAAGGTTCCGGCGCGCACCTCGTCAATAATCTGGGCCATGCCTGCCTTTGGCGCCAGCGTGTAATCCATGACCACCAAAATGCTGTCATGGTCAAGAAAATTGCCAATCGCAAACGTGCTTTCCGCCTTTGAAAACTCCTGCCAATAACCGCCATGAACAAACACATGAACCGGGAAAGGCCCCTCCCCGTCCGGCACAGAAACATCCATAACGGTGCGGACCGCCGAGCCATATGCAACATCTTTATGGGTTTGGCTGGCATATTTTTCACTGGACGAAACGCACTGTTCCAGAAAGTCCGCCAAAACGTCATCCAGATTTTCGACACAGGAACTGGGCGAATAGTCGCGCTCCCGTGCCGTCATATTGGCTTCAGTCATTTTTTGGTCCTACGCCGTGTTTTACAAGGTCCGCATGGACCATATCCAACAACCAGTCAGCCGTGATCAGATTATCACCCCATTGCGGGTCGAGGTCGTCTAGTGGTTTAGCCGCCTTCAGATCATCCAATGATGTGTCTTTTACAATCGCCAGCGCCACCCGCGTGCGGACAATTTTCAGCATATTCTGATAGGCCCGTACATCGTCCCGATCAGCAATCGGACCATGGCCCGGAATGATTTTGGTATCTGGCCCGGCCAAACCATAAAGCACGTCATAAAAGCGGATCATATTGTCGATCGAGCCGCCAAACGGCACGTCGATAAAAGGATAAAAGCCATTGAAATACATATCCCCCGTCTGGATCACATTCGCCTTTTTAAAGATCACCAGCGTATCACCAGAGGTATGCACATTGGGCACATAACGAAGCGCGATGGTTTCCTCGCCCAAATGAAAAGTCATGGCCTGATCATAGGTGATCGTCGGCAGATTTTCCGGCGCGGCACCAATTTCGCTCTGCAATTCCGGGGTCTTTTGGGCCAGCGCCATAATGCGGCGCGTCTCAGCCTGCGCAACGATCACCGCCCCGGCTTTGGCGAAATTTTCATTGCCGCCACGATGGTCCCGGTGCCAGTGCGTGTTGACCACATAGCGCACTTTTTGATCGCTCAAACCGGCGAGGGCCGCCATGATTTTTTGAGACAGCGGCGCATATTCGTTATCAACCAGAAATATTCCATCTGGCCCCACATACGCCCCGACATTGCTGCCAAATCCTTGCAACATATAAACGCCATGGCCCAGATCTTCGGTGACAATTTCAACCGTGTCCCAATCCGGCAGGTCGATTTGCGCATTGGCCGGAATCGTAATGAACATGGCCAACACCGGGGCAAGTATGGCAAGGTAATGCCGTATGGGTTTCATCTTTTTATCCTCAAGTGCACTATTGGTTGTTTTTTAGATAGCACAATCGATTGTTAAGGGCTAAAGTATTTTTATGACTGATCAAAAAACACAACCCGATGAACCTGTTATTGCGGCCTACAAACCCGCACTTGCCGCCCTGCAGGAAGGTAAGAAGTATTTTTGGTGCACGTGTGGGCGCAGCGAAAAACAACCCTTTTGCGATGGTTCGCACGCCGGTACAGACTTTAAGCCTCTGATGTTTGTTGCCGAAAAGACCGAAGAGGTGTTGCTTTGCGCCTGTAAACGCACCCGCTCCGGCCCTTATTGCGATGGCGCGCATAACAATCTGCAAGACACCTATGAAGAGGCCAGCGCCGACGAGATTACCGCCATGAGCGATGCCAAATTGATCGCACGCGATGCAGATAATGGTGGCAAGGCTATACTGGATGGCGGGGCCTATGTGTTGACCCCGGACCCGGCAAACGCTCAACACAAAGGCACTCTGTCCTGGCAATCGCTAATCGGGGCCGAAGACGGTGCCAAACATCTGGGCTTGGTGCGCATAACAGCCGCAAAAGGCACCGCGCCATGGCAATCTCATAAAAAAAGCGACAGTGTTTTATTTATAGTTTCTGGCAAAGGCACGATCACCATTGAGGACAAAGCGTTTACCGTTGGGCCGGAAACCGGCCTGTTTGTGCAAGCCGGGGAACGCTATTTTCTACATGCCGACGAGCCGATGACCATCATGGCCGCCATATGCCCGCAAAGTGATGGGGCCGAATGGCCTGATGGCCCAAATGGTGCCTTTAACACCAGCTTTACTGAGCGCCGGGTTGGCGTCGACCATGACAAGGCCGAGGTCATGGCCGATCGGTTTTTCCAGATCCTGGTTGATGACCAGGTCGGGTCCAAAGAGATCACCCAGTTCATAGGCGAAGTTCCCTTATCGCGCGCCGCTTTTCATCGACACCTCTATGAGGAAGCGATCGTTATCCTGTCTGGAACCGGCATGATGTGGACCGAAAACTGCCGCGCACCGGTAAACCCCGGCGACATTATCTTTTTGGCCAAACGCCAGGGACATTCATTGGAATGCACCGACCCCAAGGGTCTGCGTCTGATGGGGGCTTTTTACCCCGCCGGAAGCCCGGCCATCAATTACTAAAGGACGGTCTTTATGGCAGCGGACTCAAAACACTGGTCTTCAAACCTCGGCTTTATTCTGGCCACAACAGGCGCAGCGGTAGGCCTTGGTAATTTATGGCGGTTTTCGTTTTTGGCTGGTGAAAACGGCGGCGGAGCCTTTGTGCTGATTTATATTGCCTGTGTTCTTGTTATCGGCATGCCGATCATGCTGGCGGAACTGGCACTTGGGCGCAGCGGCGGCGGCAGCGCCACCCACGCCATAAAAGCCTTGGTCAACAAAACCGGGGCTAACCGGGCGTGGACCCTGATCGGAGCCTTGAGTATTTTCATCCCCTTTGTGGGTATCGCCTATTACAGCGTGGTTGGCGGCTGGACAGTAGACTATGCGACACAAGGGCTAGCCGGTCGCGTGGCCAGCATTGATGGAGCCACCGCCGCAACACGTTTTGACGCCATGCTGGCCAGCCCATGGCGGCTTTTGCTGGCCCATAGCGTGTTTATGATCGGGGTCATGCTGGTCCTGATCCGCGGCGTTCAGGGCGGCATTGAAGCCTTGTCGCGCCTGCTGATGCCGGCGCTCTTTATCATGCTGACCGGGTTGATGTTTTATGCTCTAACACGCGGCGATGCGGCGCAAGCCTTGCAGTTTTTATTCTCGCCGGACTGGTCTGCCGTCACCGGCAAGACCATCATTTTAGCCGCTGGACAGGCGTTCTTCTCGTTGGCCATTGGCGTCGGCATTATGATCACCTATGGGGCTTATGTCCCCACAACCATATCCTTGGGCCGCTCCGTAGCCATTATCGCGCTGGTGGATACGACGGTGGCGATCATGGCCGGACTGGCGATATTCCCGCTGGTGTTTGCCCAAGGGCTGGACCCCGCCGGCGGGCCGGGCCTGATTTTTGTCACCCTGCCCACTGCCTTTGGGCAAATGCCGGGCGGTGTTGTGGTTGGCGCGGTATTCTTTATCCTTTTATTTTTTGCCGCTTTCACCACAGGCATTGGTACGCTGGAACCGGTGGTTTCATGGATGGAAGAGCGCCGCAAAATGACGCGTACGCGCGGCACTCTGGTGGCTGGTATTGCGGCCTGGTTCGTGGGTATTGCAGCACTGCTCTCGTTTAATATCTGGAAAGATATTCACCCATTGAACGCGGTACCGGGTTTCGAAGGAAAAGCCGTATTTGACGCCATGGACTTTGCCATTGCCAGTGTGCTTTTGCCTTTTAACGGATTTTTGATTGCGCTTTTTACCGGCTGGGTCGTGGCTCATCTGACCCGTGGCAAGCTGGGCCTTGCCCCTGTCCTGGAAAGCATCTGGATCTGGACCTTGCGCCTTGTTATTCCGGTGGCCATTATTCTCATCGCAGTATGGAAGTGAACACATCAGCATGGACAATTATCGCCGCGATTTTCCGATATTCGAACACACCCATTACATCAACTCCTGTTCCTATGGTGCCTTATCCCATCAGGCCGAGGCGGCATACAGTGAATATCTGAATTGTCGACACACCAAAGGCACCGACTGGATGTATTGGTGCCAAATTCACGATGATGTGCGCGACCGCTTTGCCACGCTGGTCGGTGCCAAGGCTGATAACGTGGCGGTCACCACTTCGGCGTCGGCCTCACTCAGCAGTTTGATCAGCGCCCTTGATTTTTCCGGCGCCCGCAAGGGGGTCGTGACCACCGAACAAGCCTTTCCCACCGAGGCGCAAAACTGGCATGCGCAAACCTCGCGCGGCGCTACGGTAAAGCACGTGCGCGAAACGAGACGCGGCCAACTGGACCTGGATCATTTGCGCGCGCTGGTGGACGAGCACACCTTGGTGGTTGCTGTACCACTCGTTTGTTATCGCCACGGTGCCCTGAACGACATCGCGGCGATTTGCAAAATTGCCCATGATGCCGGCGCATTAATGCTGGTTGATGGCTATCAGGGTTTGGGGGGCGTGCCCTTTGATGTGCATGAACTGGATGTGGATTTCCTCATTGGCGGCGCATTGAAATACCTTCTCTCCAGCGCCGGCGTCGGGTTTTTATATGTCCGCGAAAGCCTGATCAAAGACCTGTACCCGCTGCAAACCGGGTGGTTTGCGCAGGCCGATATTCATGCCATGAAAATCCACGGTAATGAGCCAGCCCCCAATGCACGGCGGTTCGAACAAGGCACGCCGTCCGTCCCGGCGCTCTATGCAGCCAAAGCCGGGCTGGATTATCTTCTCAACGTCGGTGTGGACAATATTCGCGCCCATGTGCAAGGGCTGAACCGGGCGCTAAAAGACGGCGTCACTGGCCTTGGCGGCACGCTAACCTGTGATCTGGATGATGCGGCCCAAGGCCCCATGGTGGCGGTACGCAGCAGCGATGACCATGCGCTGGTCGCAGCTCTGGAGGCAGATAAAATTGTCACCTCTTGCCGGGATGGCAATTTGCGCGTTTCAGCACATTTTTATAACGATATGAGCGACATCAACGCCGTATTGGCTGCGTTGGACAACAATAAAGCCCTGTTAGCCTGAGCGCCTACTTCACTGCCCGTTGATAATGACGGCGATTGGGGCGCGCTTTGATCGCCAGATCACGCGCCTTTTCATTGGTTTTTTCGGCTTCGCGATAAAGCTGATATTCGCCGGTTTCATATTGCGGCGGCCAGTTTTGGTCGCGCACGCCATAATGCCCGGCGGCCTGGCGGGTGAGGTTGGGATTGTTCAGATGTGGGCGCGCCAGTGCGCATAAATCCGCGCGGCCATCGGCGATGATCGTATTGATCTGTTCAGGCAAGGTTATATCGCCCACCGCAATGGTTGGCACATCTACTTCATGACGGATAAATTCTGCAAACGGCGTTTGCCACATGCGCCCATAAACCGGCTTTTGCCACGGCACAGTCTGGCCCGATGAGGCGTGGATGATATCCACCCCGGCGTCCTTGAAGGCCTTGGCAATAGTTTTCAGATCAGTAAGATCAAGCCCGCCCTCGGCCCAGTCTGATGATGACAGGCGCACCGACATGGGTTTGTCCTTGGGCCAAACGGCACGCATGGCAGTGAACACTTCGAGCGGAAAACGCACGCGGTTTTGCACCGAGCCACCGTATGCGTCATCGCGTGTATTGGTCAGCGGCGACAGGAAGCTGGCCAGCAAATAACCATGGGCGCAATGCAATTCCAGTATATCGAAACCGGCGGCATCGGCGCGCCGCGCACTAGCCACAAATGCATCACGTATGTCAAACATATCACCGCGCTGTAGCGCGACAGGAGTGGCTGACATGCCGTCCAGATACGGAATTGGCGAAGCTGAAACCAACGGCCAATTATCAGCATCTTTGGGGTGGTCCGCCTTTTCCCAGCCACGCTGGGTTGAGCCTTTGCGCCCCGCATGACCGATTTGCAGGGCAATCTTTGATGTGGTGTTTTGATGGATGAAGTCATTTATCCTTGCCCAGGCGCTTTCCTGTTCATCATTCCACAGGCCCGTACAGCCATCAGTGATCCGCGCATCGGCGCTGGGGCAAGTCATTTCTGCAAAGATCAATCCGGCACCGCCCAGGGCACGCGCCGTATAATGGCTGAAATGCCAATCCGTCGGACACCCGTCAACGGCGCTGTATTGCGCCATTGGGGCCACGGCCACTCGGTTAGGCAATGTAAGACCGCGCAGGGTAAAGGGCGTAAACATCGGCGTCGGGCGGCTCACAGAAACATCGCGGCCAGTGTCTTGCTGATAACGTTCATAATATTCATCTTCTGCGGCCCGCAGAAAATCTGCATCGCGTAAACCCAGATTATCCCAGGTGATCGATTTGGCGCGGCTCATCAGAGAAAACGCAAAGGCATAACGGGATTTATCCCAATGTTGCGGCATATTTTCAAACCATCGCAAGGACACGCCGGCATTGTGCTGGGTAATCTCCACCGGCGTACGCCGGTTTTTTTCGTATTGTTCAAAAATCGCCGGGACATGCCCCGCATTATCCAGAACGGCATCGCTCAGGCCTATGGCGCATTCCATGGCCAGCTTGGTTCCTGAACCAATTGACCAGTGCGCGGTGGCTTTGTTATCGCCCAACAGCACGATATTACCCGCATCCCAACGATCACAGGTGATCACCGGGAAATTACGCCACAAGGACCGGTTGGTGATAAAATCGTGGCCGTCCAGCTCGTCCTTAAAGACGCCTTCCAGATAACGGGCACATTCATCTTCATTCATGTCGGCAAAGCCGCTGGCCTGCCAACACGCATCGGTGGTTTCCACCACCCAGGTCGAATGCCCGTCTTCATACTGATAGGTATGAGCGCAAAAATGCCCGTGCTCGGTCTTCTTAAAGAAAAATGTAAAGGCATCCAAAGGCCGGGCAGAGCCGAGCCAGACAAAATGGTTGGGCCGCAATTGCGTATGCATGCCAAACTCATTTTTATGTTTGTCCCGAATGGCGCTGTTAATGCCATCAGCAGCAACAATGATATCCGAATCAGGGAACTGCGTTGCCAGCTCATCCGGATCAATACGCGCCCCATAATGGATCGGCACACCCACGGCCTCGCAACGCCGTTGCAGAACCTGTAACAGGGTCAGGCGCGAACACCCGGCAAATCCATTCCCGCCAACAATGGTGCGCTCACCCTTATGTTCAATAACGATGTCGCTCCAATGGGCGAAACTGTCGCGGATCATCTCGTACGAGCCGGGATCTGCGCTCAAAAACTCGTCCAGTGTTTCATCGGAAAACACCACGCCAAAACCAAATGTGTCATCGCATTGGTTCTGCTCATAGACTTCTATGTCAAAATCAGGCCGTGCCTTTTTGGTGAGAAGCGCAAAATATAAACCGCCTGGCCCGCCGCCAATTACCGTGATTTTCATAGTCGCCTCCCGTTTGTCATTGCATTTACTTTAGCTATAAGATATTTACGTGTAAACTATTATTTTGGACCTTCGCCATGACGGATAAGACAGCGCTGAAACTCTGGCTGCAACTGGCCAAGACCTCGGCTGATTTACACACCCGAATCAACACCCGTTTTCGGGCCGATTATGGCCAATCTCTGGTGCGTTTTGATGTGCTTTCGCAATTGGCACGGGCTGATGATTATACGCTGAGTGTCGGGGCCTTATCGGCTGCCTTGATTGCCTCGTCGGGCAATATCACCCGCCTGTTGGACAGGATGCAAAACGAGGGCATGTTGGAACGCCGCCCCGCCCCCCATGACCGGCGCAGCACCATGATCATCATGACCCCGACAGGGCTTAAACTATTTGAACGCATGGCCCATGACCATGCGTGTTGGATCGCCGAGATATTGGGCGACATTCCAATTAAACAACAAGGCAAAATGGTGGATAATCTGCACGCTATACAACGGGCCTTGTCAAAGGCCCCATCACCATAAAATCAGTGTGGCACCACGGCGGTGGTTTCAATCTCGATTTTGGCGCGTTGTTCCATCAGCGACAGCACCTGCACACATGCCATGCAGGGATAATGCGTGCCGATCACTTCTTTCCAAACCGCACCGACTTCCTTTTGTCGCGCCAGATAGTCGTCGCGGTCAGTGATATACCAGGTCATGCGCACAATGTGGTCAGGCGCTGCCCCGGCTTCGGCCAGGATGGAAATTGTATTCTCCAGAGTTAGGCGAATCTGATCGACCAGATCATCGCTTTCAAATTCCTCATTGGAGTTCCAGCCAATAACACCGGCGGTCAGGACCAAGCGACCCTGGGCCTCAATACCGTTGGCATAGCCTTTGGGGCGCTTCCATCCAGTTGGTTGTAATGTGCGTTTCACCGAGGCTTCCCTTCATCCAGATACGCCTTCATACGATCTTCAACGGATCGTGGCCAGCCACCCGCGCCAGACATATCTTTTTTCGCACACACCAGCACCAGTTTTGATCGAATGCGTACCCCCTCGTCCCCGCTGACAGTCACGACTAATTTGGCTGTTGAACGGCGCACCTCGGTCACCCCAAGGGTGAATTTCAGGCGATCACCAAGACGGCACGGCGCCATAAAGCGGGTGTGCACGTCGCCCAGCGGCGCACCAACCTCATGATCATCCAATAATGTTCCAAAGCTCATCCCCAACGCCTCATCAAACCAGTCTTCGACAACTTCGTTCAACAATTCGAAATAGCGCGGGTAAAACATGATCCCCGCCGGATCCGTATGACCAAAGCGTATTTTTTTCAGTTTTTCAAAAGCTGCCATGCCGCCCTAATGTCCTTGCATCAACTGGCGGGCGATGACTATTTTTTGAACCTCAGAGGCCCCTTCATAGATGCGCAAGGCCCGAACTTCGCGGTACAGCTCTTCGACCTTTTGACCTTTGGTGACGCCCAGACCGCCCAGCAATTGCACTGCCTTGTCGATCACGCTCTGGGCCTGATCAGTGGCATAAAGTTTGGCCATCGCCGCTTCGCGGGTGACCCGCTGACCCTGTACATCCTTGGTCCAGGCCGAACGATAAATCAGCAGGGCCGACGCATCCACATCCAGCGCCATTTCAGCCAGCATGCTTTGCGCAATAGGAAGATCGACCAGCGTCGCCCCGAACATTTCCCGCTGGCGGGCATAAGACAGTGCTTCGTCCAGTGCCCGGCGTGAAAAGCCAAGTGCCGCGGCGCCAACCGTGGTGCGAAATACATCCAGTGTCGAAAGTGCCACCTTAAAGCCGCGCCCTTCTTCATCCAGAAGATTTCCGGCAGGGATCGCGCAATCAGTGAAGTTGAGTTGTGCCAGCGGGTGCGGGGCAATGACCTCAATGCGTTTAGCAATCTCAAGCCCCGGTGTATCAGCATCGACAATAATCGCGCTGACCCCCACATCAGTGCGGGCAAACAGGGTGTAGAAGTCGGCAATGCCACCATTGGAAATAAACGTCTTTTGCCCGTTGGCGATATAATGGCCATCGGCCAGGGTTAAATGTGTGGTCATCGCGGCGGCATCGGATCCGGCATCCGGTTCAGTCAGTGCAAAGGCGGCGATTTTCTTGCCCGCGGCTACGGCTGGCAGATAGGCCGCTTTTTGGGCTTCATTACCAAACATGCTGATCGCGCCAGAGCCAAGACCCTGCATGGCAAAGGCAAAATCGGCCAGGCCCGAATAGCGCGCCAACGTCTCGCGGATTATGCACAAGGAACGCACGTCCAGACTGTCATGCACTCCGCCATACGCCGCCGGCACGCAATAGCGCAACCAGCCTGCGCCCCCCAAAGCCGCAACCAGGTCGCGGCACGTCTGGTCGACATCGTCATGGGCGCCTTGTCTATCAACAATAGCCGGCAGCTCGCGGCTCGCCCAGGCGTCCAGCTCATTGGCCAGCAGCACATGGTGCGGTTCAAAAAACGGCCAGTCGAGAAAGCTTTGATCAGACATCAATCACCCTCAAACACAGGCTTTTCCTTGGCCACAAAGGCATGATAGGCGCGTTCAAAATCGCGGGTCTGCATGCAAATGGCCTGCGCCTGCGCCTCGGCCTCAATGGCTGTATCAAGGCTCATATCCCATTCCATGTTGAGCTGGTTTTTAGTGATTCCATTGGCAAAGCTTGGCCCCGCCGCCAGTCGTCGGGCCAACGTCATGGCTGCATCATCCAGTGTTTCGGCCTCGTGAATGGCATTGAAAAACCCCCAATTGAGACCTTCCTCGGCCCCAAAGCTGCGCCCGGTCATCAATAGCTCGGTGGCGCGCCCCTGGCCGATAATACGCGGCAGCATGGCGCACGCCCCCATATCGCATCCGGCCAGACCAACACGGTTAAACAAAAATGCGGTTTTAGCCGATTGTGTAGCCAGCCGCAGATCAGACGCCATGGAAATAATCGCCCCGGCCCCAACACTGATCCCGTCAACGGCGGCAATGATCGGTTGTGGACAGCCGCGCATGGATTTGACCAGATCACCGGTCATGCGGGTAAAATCCAGCAATTCGGTCATATCCATTTTGGTTAAGGGCGCGATGATCTCGTGCACATCGCCGCCAGAGCAAAAATTACCCCCGTGACTGCCAAACACGATTGTCTTGACTTTTTTGTCATAAACCAGCGCCCGAAATGTGTCGCGCAATTCAGCATAGGATTCGAACGTCAGCGGATTTTTGCGTTCCGGACGGTTTAGGGTGATGCGGGCCACGCCGCCATCAAAAGACCAGCAAAAATGTTGCGGCGAAAATGTTTCGGGGTTCATGCGGATTTCCGTTTTGTTGTGGCTTCAGGTTCCAGAAGGTCCAAAAGAGCGCGCAGATCAGACAAGTCCTTGGCCGACAGGCGCGCAAAGGCATCGTGAATCCACTCTTTGTGTTCTGCCGCCATGGCGTTGAACAGCGACCGCCCTTCGGGGGTCAGCGAAAAAATTACCCCCCGTGCATCGTGCGGGCTGGTCCGTCGTTCCACAAAACCATCACGGATCAAAGGCGCAGTCACTTGCGTGGTATTCCCTTCAGTAACCATCAATTGACGGGACAGTTCGCCGGCACGCAGCCCTTCCGGGTCTCGCCGTTCCAGCGCCGACATCACATCAAAACGGGAAATGGAAATGCCAAAGCGCGACCGTAATTGCGCATCAACAGATTTTTTAATGGTGTTGGACGTATTAAGTAAGGTCAGCCACGCCCGTAATGTATCCCGTCCATCCGTCATGCAATCACCTCTCCGCCATCAATAACAATACTTTGTCCATTGGTTGCTGCCGCACCTGGCCCGCTTAAATACGATACCGCATCAGCAACCTCACTGGGTTCTACCAGTCTGCCCATCGGGTTGTCTCGTATTAAAGTGCTCAAACTATCTTCTTCTGAGCGTCCGGTTTTTTGTGCAATAGCCCGTACCGAGCCTGCCACCAGATCAGTTCGGGTAAAGCCCGGGCAGACCGCATTGGCCGTAACGCCGGTTTTGGCCAGCTCGATCCCCAGTGTTTTCACCAGTCCCAACACGCCGTGTTTGGCGGCGCTATAGGCCGCCGTATAGGCGTAGCCTTTAAGAGATGCCGTTGAAGCGATGACGATATACCGCCCCCAGCCACGCTCAACCATGCCCGGAATTGTCGCCTGCGCACACAAAAACGCACCAGTCAGATTAACCGCCAGCATATCCTGCCACATATCGAGACTGGTTTTTAAAGCCGGGGCCGTTGCCGCCGCACCGGCATTATTGACCAGAATATCAATAGGGCCAGCCTCAATAAAGGCTTGTTTTATGGACGCTACATCGGTGACATCCATCACCACAGAATTAAACGGACTGGCTTTGAGTACCGCTTCATTGCGTCCCGATACCAGCACCTTTGCCCCATCTTCGGCCAGACGATGGGCACAGGCCAGCCCAATGCCAGATCCCCCGCCCGTAACCAATGCTGTTTTTCCGTCGAGGCTCATTTCGTACCCACTATACCGTTTTCCAACCCTAACACGGCAAAACCATTATAGCACTAAAATAAATCACCAATAGCCCTAGCCATATCATGTCTGGCGCTGCAAGATAGGGGAATTGAGGAGTGGGTGTGTGGCAGAACGGTCTTTCACAAACGAAGTGCAAAAACTGACCATCGGGGCCGGTGAAACTTTTCACGGGGAAGGCATTCTGGCCGTCACCAAGGCGTTGTTGCAATCCGGCGTTTCCTATGTCGGTGGCTATCAAGGTGCGCCGATTTCGCACCTGATGGATGTTTTGTCGGACGCCGAACCCATTCTCAATGATCTGGGCGTGCATTTTGAAACCAGCGCCAATGAAGGGGCCGCCGCCGCCATGTTGGCGGCCTCGGTCAATTATCCCTTGCGCGGTGCGGTGACCTGGAAATCTACCGTTGGCACCAATGTCGCCTCTGATGCGCTGGCCAGCGTCGCCTCCAGCGGGGTAATGGGCGGCACGCTGATCATTGTTGGCGAAGACTATGGCGAAGGTTCCTCGATCATGCAGGAACGCTCGCACCCGTTTGCCATGAAGTCACAAATCTGGCTGTTGGACCCGCGCCCCAACCTCACGTCGATCACAACCATGGTGGAAAAAGGCTTCGCGTTGTCCGAGGCTTCAAACACCCCGGTCATGCTCGAGTTGCGCATTCGCGCCTGTCATGTGTCGGGCAGCTTTGCCGCCAAAGATAATGTCCGGCCAGAATTTACTTTGCGCGACGCCATGGAAAACCCGGTGCGTGATTATGGCCGTGTGGTTCTGCCACCATCAAACTTCGTCCACGAGGTCGAGAAGATTGAGAGACGCTGGCCCGCCGCCGTGGCCCACATCAAAAAGCACAAATTCAATGAGTTTTTGGGTGGCCATAAGGGCGATGTCGGCATTGTCGTCCAAGGGGGCCTCTATAACACTTTGATGCGCGCCATGGAGTTGGCCGGACTTGCTGACAGTTTTGGGCGGACCGATATTCCGATATATTGTCTGAACGTTACCTACCCGCTGATCGAGGACGAAATGCGCGGGTTTTGCGCCGACAAGCGCGCCGTTTTAATGGTCGAAGAAGGCCAGCCCGAATACATCGAACAGGCGCTGAACACCATTTTACGCCAGGCCGACCTGCCCACCCGCATTGTCGGTAAAGAGGTTTTGCCACGCGCCGGAGAATATACCGGCCAAGTCTTGTTGTCCGGGTTGCAGGCATTTTTTGAAACCTACTCAAAAGGCAAAATCAAAGCCGCCACCCCCGACACACCGCTGGACCCCAAAGCACAGAAAAAATTGACCCAGAGCGTGCCCATTCGCCCGGTTGGGTTTTGTACGGGCTGTCCGGAACGCCCGGTGTTTACTGCCATGAAGCTAGTCCAGCGCGAGTTGGGAAATTTTCACGTCTCCTGCGATATTGGTTGCCATTTATTTTCCATCCTGCCGCCGTTTAATATCGGCAACACCACCATGGGCTATGGGCTCGGCTGGTCCGGGGCATCTGCCTTTAACACCCCCGCCGACAAGCGCACCATCAGCATTATGGGCGATGGCGGATTTTGGCATAATGGCCTGACCTCTGGTGTCGGCAATTCGGTTTTCAACAAGAATGACAACATTTTGGTGATCATCGACAATGGTTATTCGGCGGCCACGGGTGGCCAGGACTTGCTCTCCTCGCGGGCCAAGAATAAAACCCGCGTCACCGGGCAACCCATTGAAAATGCGGTACGTGGTCTGGGTGTTGACTGGGTACGTCCGGTCAACACCTATGATTTAGGCACCATGGTCAAAACCCTGACCGAAGCCCTGACCACCGACGTAAAAGGGCCAAAAGTCATTCTGGCCCAGTCCGAATGCATGCTGAACAAACAGCGCCGCGAAAAACCCTTAACCAATGCCGCCATCAAAAAAGGCCAGCGCACCATCAAAACCCGCTTTGGCGTTGATGCGGATACCTGCACCGGTGACCATGCCTGTATCCGGCTTTCGGGTTGCCCGTCTTTAAGTATAGCCGACAATCCCGACCCTTTACGCGAAGACCCGATCACCCGCGTCAACAATGATTGTGTGGGCTGCGGCGTATGCGGCGAGATCACCCATGCGGCGGTTTTGTGCCCGTCCTTTTACAGCGCGCAGGTGATTCACAACCCGTCTGGCTGGGATCGCTGGCGTGCTGGCTTTCGGGGTGCCGTGATTGGCTTTTTACAACGCCGCGCCGATAAAAAACGCGCCCGCTACAGCTTTGGAACAGCCCCATGAAGCCGGTGCGCCCCATCACCATCGCCATCACCGCCATGGGCGGATAGGGCGGCGGCGTGTTGGCCGGCTGGATTGTGGCGCTGGCCGAAGCCAATGGTTTTATGGCCCAATCCACATCGGTGCCGGGCGTGGCCCAGCGCACCGGGGCGACGATTTATTATGTCGAGCTGTTCCCTAAAGACGCCGCCAAAAAAGCCAGGCAAGAGCCTATTTTGGCGATGATGCCAGTCCCCGGCGATGTGGATATTGTCATTGCCTCGGAAATGATGGAGGCCGGACGCGCTTTGATGCGGGGCTTTGTCACTGCGCGCACCACATTGATTGCCTCGACCCACCGCATTTACGCCATTTCGGAAAAAGAGCCTTTGGGCGATGGTCGCCGTGATACTGCGCAAATTCACCAACTGGCCAAGGACACCGCCGGGCGTTTTATCGCTTTTGATATGGACGCCGCCGCCAACACCACCGGCAGCTTTATCAGTGCCGTTTTGTTTGGTGCACTGGCTGGATCAGAGGCGTTGCCCTTTGCCCACAACGCCTTTGAAGACATCATCCGCAGTGGTAAAAAGGGCGTTTCGTCCAGCTTACGTGGGTTTGAGCTTGGGTTGAGCGAAGCTGCACAAACAACGCGATCAAATACTGTAAAACACACCGACCCGGCCACCGGCGTGCCACCGGCCCCGGCTGTTGCACCATTGCTGCAACGCCTGAACGATGATTTTGCCGCACCCACTCACGAGATGTTGCGTCATGGCCTGACCCGTGTGGTCGATTATCAGGACCCGGCCTATGGGACGCTGTATCTGGACCGCATGGCGGCCATCCATGGCCTTGACCAAGCCCAGAACGGATCAGGCAAAAGCTGGCGGCTGACCAATGATGTGGCCCGCTATCTGGCCCTGAAAATGACCTATGAGGACACCATTCGTGTGGCCGACCTGAAAACCCGCGCTGGCCGCTTTGCACGCTTTCCTGACGAGCTAGGCACCACAGACGCGCAAATCATCACGGTCACCGAATTCATGCACCCGCGTGTGCAAGAGCTGTGCGATATCCTGCCAGCCGCACTGGGTCGTTTCATCCTGCGCTCACCCAAAACCAAAGCCGCATTGGGTGTGTTGTTTGGCAAGGGCCGTAAAATCCAGACCACGTCTTTACGTGGATTTGTGTTGTTGTACGGTGTGTCTGGGCTGAAATTCATGCGCCGCGCTTCCTTGCGCTTTGCCGTAGAAGAAGAACGCACCAAGACATGGCTGGATACCATCACCAATACCGCACCTGAAAATTATGCGCTGGCCTGTGAAATCGCCGGCCTGCAAAGACTGATCAAGGGCTATGGCAGCACCTATGATCGAGGTCTTGGAAATTTCACCACGATTACTGGCGCGCTGGATGCCTTTAAGGCCGCGCCAAATGCCCACAAACAATTGAAAACACTTAAAGATGCCGCCTTAATGGACGAAGACGGAGCCGCCTTGAACGCGGCCATGAATAAACTACACAAAGGGAGAAAGACATGAATGGTTCAGATATTTTAACGGCCCTGACCGGGGCGTTGGGGCAAGGGGGTGTCCGTGTTGTTGACCTTACCCAACCGTTGGAGCCTAAAACTCCGGTGTTGCAATTGCCGCCCGAATTTGTGCAAAACCCGCCTTTTGAGATCGAGGTTCTGTCCAAATATGACGAGCGCGGCCCGGCCTGGTATTGGAACAAGTTCAAATGCGGCGAACATACCGGCACGCATTTCGATGCACCCATTCATTTTGTCACCGGCAAGGATTACGAAAACAACGCCACCGACACCATTCCGGTGGAAAAATTTATCGGCCCGGCCTGTGTTATTGACGCCACCCAAGAGGTGGAAAAAAACCCGGATTTTCTGGTCAGCATTGATTATGTCAAAGCCTGGGAAAAGACCCACGGCAAAATTGCCCCCGGGTCCTGGGTGTTGTTCCGCACCGACTGGTCCAAACGTCTGGACCCGGCCGAGTTTTTAAACTTCCATGAAGACGGCGCCCACACCCCCGGCTGGGAGGCATCATGCATTCCGTTTCTGGCCGAAGAGCGCGACGTGTTGGGCGTTGGCGTGGAAACCGTTGGCACCGATGCAGGGCAAGCCCACATGTTTGATCCAGCCTTTCCCTGCCACACCTTGATGCATGGGGCCAACAAGTTCGGTCTGGCCAGTCTGACCAATTTGGACCAATTGCCGCCCACCGGCGCCATTGTCATTGCACCGCCTTTGAAAATTGTAGGCGGTTCGGGCAGTCCCTTGCGGGTATTGGCGCTGGCCCCGGCGTAAATAACAAGAGAATACACCCCTTTGCCCGACCTGTGGGCAAACCGAAATTACCCCCGATTCTGGCAGGGTTCATAAGGGGCTGATTGGCCCAATTGAGGGACGTGCGAGGGGCGGTTAAGGGGTAATTTAGGGGCAAATGAGGTGCAAAGAGAGGGGTAAGCGAGGGGCTAATTGCCCCTTCTGCCCACTATCCTCGGGATAGCCACATTTGGTGTCATCCCGGGCTTGATCCAGGATACATCGGGCATTGCATATTCACACTGGGCCCCGGATAAAACCGGGGTTTTTCCGGGGCGCCACAAATGGTGGATTGCACAAACTTATCCCACACCGGGAGGATTGGCGTATATTCCATCCATACTTCGAGGCTTCGCTGCGCTACGCACCACAGCATGAGGCCTGATTTAATTTACTGTAAACCTCATCCTGAGGGATTGCGTTTTCGCAATCGTCTCGAAGGATGGAGCGACACCTGCAAACATGCTCTATTTAATTGCATTGCCGTGCGATCTGATGAACAAGCACACCCTTTGCCCGCGGGCGCACAATCAACCAGGTCACGACCATGAGAGCTACCCTCGCCGCCTTTGCCGATCGCCTTTCGGTTTCCGGATGGAAAGACCGAAGTCTGCACGACTTCACACCAAAGCGGATCAAGATTGAAGTTCTGGCCGGGTTGACTGTGGCACTGGCGCTAGTGCCAGAGGCTGTGGCCTTTGCCTTTGTTGCCGGTGTGCATCCGTTGGTCGGCCTGTACGCCGCCTTTATGGTGGGTCTGATCACCGCCCTTCTTGGGGGGCAACCGGGCATGATTTCCGGGGCAACCGGGGCATTGGCCGTGGTCATGGTGGCGCTGGTCGCCGGGCATGGGGTTGAATATCTGTTCGCCACCGTGGTGTTGATGGGCATATTACAAATACTGGCCGGTGCGTTTCGGCTGGGAAAATTGATCCGCCTGGTGCCGCACCCGGTCATGCTGGGCTTTGTCAACGGACTGGCTATTGTCATCTTTTTGGCGCAGCTGTCGCAGTTTCAGGTGGGACCGGAAGACCACAAGGTCTGGATGACCGGCCTGCCATTGGTCATGACCTTAGGTCTGGTCGCCCTGACCATGGGTATTATCTGGCTGGTCCCCAAAATCACCACCGCCATACCGGCCCCATTGGCGGGTATTGCCATTGTCGCGGCCATTGTGATCGGCTTTGGGCTGGAGGTGCCGCGGGTGGGCGATCTGGCCTCGATCAAGGGCGGTCTGCCGTCTTTTCATATTCCCATGGTGCCGGTTAATCTGGAAACGCTGGAAATTATCTTTCCCTATGCGATCATTCTGGCCGCCATTGGCCTGATCGAAAGCTTGTTGACATTGAATTTGGTGGGTGAAATGACCGGCAAACACAGCGGCGGCGCATCGCGTGAATGTATGGCCCAAGGTCTGGCCAATACCGTCACCGGCATGTTTGGCGGCATGGGCGGTTGTGCGATGATCGGTCAATCGATGATCAATGTGAAATCCGGTGGGCGCACGCGTCTTTCCGCTTTGGCGGCGGCGCTGTTCCTTTTGACATTTATCCTGCTGGCCTCTGGCCTGATCGAGCAAATTCCATTGGCCGCACTGGTTGGCGTGATGTTTATGGTGGTGATCGGAACCTTTGCCTGGCAGAGCCTGCGCATTATGCGGCGCATTCCGCGCCTTGATGCCTTTGTGATCATTTTGGTGACCGCCGTAACCGTGAAGTATGATCTGGCCACCGCCGTCGTGGTTGGGGTGATTGTTTCGGCACTGGCCTATGCGTGGAGCAATGCGCGGCGCATTCATGCGGTGGTTCGCGAAAGTCATTCAGAAAGCGGTGCCAAGGTTTATGAGATCGAAGGACCGTTGTTCTTTGGTTCAACCGACGGCTTTGCCGAACTTTTCACACCCGATGAAGACCCCGACGTGGTGATCGTCGATTTCATGAAATCCCGCGTTGTGGACCAGTCCGCTTTGCAAGCCATCGAAGCCTTGGCATCAAAATACCAAAAGCGTGGCAAGACCCTGCAATTGCGTCATTTATCTCGCGATTGTCACACATTGCTGAACCGTGCTGGCCAGTTGATGGTCGATTCCAATGATGACCCGGATTATGGCGTGGCCGTGGATTATTCAGTGCGCACAGGCATTTTGGGCGGTGGGCACTGAACCTATCATTGATCCTCAGGCGCGCGCGGGAAGACTTTTTTGCCACTAAACATGGCAGAAATAATGCCGCCGCCGGTCTTGATTTCCATATACACCACCGCGCCGACGTGCACCGCAATCACGCCGAGCACGACAAAAAATATCCAATAATGTATGGTGATAAAGGGTTTGCGAAAGGCCCGCATTTCCTTGAAGGCTTCGGCGTCGACATTGTCTTTAACATAAGGGGCGATGTCCGCCGGATTGACCCCATTGGCCGCCACCCATTCCCGTATGGCACCGCCAAAGGGCGGGAAATATATATCTGTCCCGGCCAGCACCAGACCGGTCACGGCCATCGTGCTCAGAACCAGAAAAAGCACGGTAACCGCCAAACGCCCTTTGGGGTTATGGCCAAGATAATACTGCGGCTGGCCCGATTTTTCGGCAGCAATATAAGATTTAAGCCGTTCGGCATAGTTGCTTCCCAGCGGCAGAAAACTGCCCCAGCGGGCAAAGCGATTACCCATAAACGCCCACAGCAAACGCAGGCCCAGATTTACGACAAACACATAGCCGACCAGAACATGGACGGTTTTAATCAGGATTTTGCCATCCGTATCCAGCCCCAATGACTTGGCATAAAAAATCACCGTACCAATGGCGATTAACCCGATGACGCAGACAAAGTTGACCCAGTGAAATATTCGAACCGGCCAATCCCAAACCGGGTAGGCTTTGTAATCTTGCTCGTCCATGGCGCAGCTCCTTCTGGCTGTGCCAACCCTATACGATGTCCAGTGTTTTGACGAGCATGTCGACACCTTGTTGGGGTGCGGCAAATCCGAGCGTATACAGCCCGCACGGTGCCAGCCATTCACTCAACGAGCGCACTTGCGCCCCGTCCGGACGGCGCCCCTGCGCACCAACAGCCGAAACAAGAAGCGCCTCAAGCCCCCGGTGCACACTAACCGCTTTCAAGCCAGCATCGCTGTCTTTGCGACGTTCGGGTATAACCACAGCGCGCAGAGAAAAACTTTGCCCGGCCTGATGGGATGCAGCAGGTAAATATCGCCCTTGCCCGCCCGTTGGCCAGGTTTGGCGATGCGTAGACAGCGCCGTGCCAAGCACCGCGGCAATGGCATCGCAATCCCCCTCATCCAGACGCACCGGCAAGCCAATGGGCCGCACTTGTTGATCCTGTTCCATGTTCAGTATGGCCCCGCCGGCCCAGCCCGTGTTGAGCCGTGCGCCAAGCGTCACCGCCAAGGCATCGTCCCATTGGTGCTCCCGCCCGGCGGCAATCAGCACAGCCTCATCTGGGCTGATGGGGACCAGCGCACCGGCTATGGCCAAATCGTGCGGCGATGCCGGGGCCTGCTCGAAAAGCGCCCGCGCCACCATCGGCGCTGTCTGGTCCAGCCCCAAGCCCGTGGCCACCAGACGCGGCCCAACGGCCATGGCATAACCCGCCGGGGCCTGTTGCACTGCAATGGAAAGATCAGGGCTGTTGCCAGTTTTTAAAGGCGCAAACAAGGCGGCAAGACGATCCGCCACAGCGGGGCAGCCATAATCAACCGACACGGCGCGATTACCAATCAAAAGCCCATCGGGCGCTGTATTGACCTGTAAGTCATTGGTCTTGGGTGGTCCAAGGGGCTGGCCCTTTGCGGCGCGGCGCAACAGGCCAATATGAGCCCAGTTAGACAATGCATCCCAAACGTTCTCGCGGATCATCCATTGTTCGTCGGCATTTGGCGCACCGTGGGCCGCCTCGTGCGAGGCCATCAGCTCGCTGGCAATGTCTTCGGGATCTGCCCCATCGACCACTTTCAGCCAGATCCATCCAGACACAGGATTGGGCGTAAAAAGCGTGCCATTGACCGCGGAATATAGCGCCAGTTCGTCATTCGAAACAATTTCTGTGGTCTGGTTGGGCACAAGGCATATCGGCTTCAGCTCATGACCTGTTATGGCGCGGGCACTGACCAGATCGGCATAGCGCGGCACCGGAAAAAAGCTTAAGTAGTCCTCGGCCGTTTCGGGTGCCGGAAACAATAATTGAAACCCGCCGGCGCGGGCCATCTCGCCTTTGGCATCGTCAATGATGCGCTCTTCCTTGCTCAAGCTTGAACGGTCCTGCACTGGCTCATTGAGGCCCAAAAGCGAGACCATATCCGCGACCATGGTGCGTTTGATCTCGGTTTCGACCTCCCCACCATCTTCGGGGGCGGCACAAACCGCCAGCGACGGGCTGAGGTTACATTCCAGTATCCAGGGTTTCAGGTCCTCATCGACCAGACAATCCACCCCCAGCAATTCGTAACAACCATTGGCCGGGGCCTTTTGTGCCAAAAGCCGTTTGCGCATGCGTTCACGTACCGCCATCACGCTCAGCGTGACCAAGTCATGGATTTTGGCGAACAAGACCTCGTCATCATGGCCTTCGTCCCGCAACCAGGCGCGATAGTCCGACAGGCCAACAAACACCACTGGCGCATCGGCATCGGTATTGGTGGCATTGATGTCCGGATTGGTCAGATGCGCAAAGGGGTTATCCGGATCTTCGATATTGTAAGGTTCCGAGGCCAGCTTGGCGAAGCCTTCTTTGTGCAGATAAAACCGCAAAGGCTCGACCGACGTCACCAGCACATAAAGCCTGAGCACATATTTGCGATCGTTCATCACATGCGGATTGTCAATATATTCCTGAACCATCCACTTTTTTTCGAGCGGGATGGTGGCAATGTCCTGCACCACTTCGATGCCGCGCCCACGCGATGAGTTCTTGGGCTTTAAGATCCACTTTTTATCTGGGTTTTGTGCGGCGCAGGCTTGTAGTTCGTGATAATCATCGGGCATGGCATAAACCCGCGGGAAACACCCCATCCGGGCAACGTTTTGCGCACTGCCCTGGCGCTCGCGGGCGGCTCGCAAAGTCTCGTAGAGAAAATCCTTGATCGTCAGCCCGTTATTACCCGGGATATGGTTGATGGTTCTGGTTTCATCCAGGTATTCAAAAACATCGGCATTGGGCATGCCGGTATACCAGCATGTGTCCCAGTTATCGGCATTGCCTGGCGTCCAGAGGGCGGGGTCCAGCGCCTCGACAAAAAACACGTCCTGCCCCGGCTCGCGATTACCGGCCAGCCAGTATGAACGCCGTTGTTTTTCCGTGCTGGTCATCATTCACCCTTGTCCATATTCCCGTGACCGGATGGGGCATGGCATCGCCCCATAATGTCAAGCGCACCAAAAACCAGAAACCGGCATTTTATGGAAAAATACCTGCACCTCTCGAAAACGTTACCAAAAGAGATAGGTTGTGCGTTGATCAATCAGCTGGTGCGCCATAGCATTTGAAGACTTGGCGTATTTTACGCCTTGGACCTTATCATATACCAAGGGGAAGACCATGCAGGACCGTCACGATCAAAGACAGACTTTGCTCAAAAATCTAGCGCGAGGTCTTCTGTACTCGACGCCGCTCATGGTCGCCAGTGTTGGCCTTAGCCAAGCTGCAAATGCAACCACTTCGGCTTATGAACAAGCCGCTGGCGAAGCCGAACACGCCAAGGGCGAAGCTGAACATCACGCCAAAGGCGAAGCTGAACATGCCAAGGGCGAAGCCGAACATCACGCCAAGGGCGAAGCTGAACATGCCAAAGGCGAAGCCGAACATCACGCCAAAGGCGAAGCTGAACATCATGCCAAGGGCGAAGCCGAACATGCCAAGGGCGAAGCTGAAGGCGAAGCCGAGCACGCCAAGGGCGAAGCTGAAGGTGAAGCTGAAGGTGAAGCCGAGCACGCCAAGGGCGAAGCTGAAGGTGAAGGTGAAGCTGAAGGTGAGGCCGAGGGCAATCCCAAAGACGTTAAACGCTCTTGGTTGTCCAAAAAATATAAGGGTGATCGCACGCATCTGGCCGCACGTGGCAAAGAGCTTTATGACGATGCCTCATTGTCGACCAATGGCCTGAGCTGCAATAGCTGCCATGCAGATCTAGAGGGCTATAACGATACCTTCAAAAACCCATACAGCCATTACGTTGCTATGGGCAAAGACCTGTATCGCCAAAAGAAAGTCACCGCAGAATCCATGGTCCAGATTTGCATGCAGCAACCCATGGAAGCCAAACCACTGGCCTGGGACTCTGAAGAATTGGCCGCTTTGACCACGTATGTCGAAGTGCTGCAAAAAGAGTATGCTGCAAAGTAATTTGCACGGACCATATGATCATATCAGCCTTTGCGCCCGCCCTTTGGCGGGCGTTTTGGTATCAGCGTCATCATGACGCAGATGTGAACATTTGCGATTTGCTTTATTGTTCATCTTTGGTTCAACCTGACTTGGGTACACTGAGGCATAGTCTGCAGGTGCGTGTGTTAGGCAGACTTTCACAATAAGGAAAATACAATGCATAAATCTACAATGATGCTTATCGGCAGTGCGTTGGCGCTCAGCTTTACTGCGGGTGCCGCTGTGGCCGATAACGAAGCTGGCGAGGCTGTCTTTAAAAAATGCAAGGCTTGCCATTCAACCGAAGCCGGTAAAAAGAAAGTTGGCCCCAGCCTTTATGGCGTCGTTGGCCGCACACCGGGCACTTTGGACGGTTATAAATATAGCGCGTCCATGATTGAATATGGTGCCACGGGCGTCACCTGGGATGCCGCCACATTGGATGCGTACCTCACCAAGCCACGCGATGTTGTCGCCAAAACCAAAATGTCCTTTGCCGGCCTCAAAAAAGAAGCCGACCGTCAGGCGGTCATCGCCTATATGGACGGCTTGGACGACGGACACCACGACGACTAATCCTCGTCTCATGACGTCTTTTTAAAGAGGGTTTTCGTGTGCCGTTTAACCGGCCTCGGAAACCCTTTTTATATCAGCCCCAAGGGCGCTGAGCTTGCGCTCTAACCCCTCAAAACCCCGATCAAGGTGATAGACCCGGTTCACTTCGGTTTGCCCTTTGGCCATCAGACCGGCAATCACCAGACTGACACTAGCGCGCAAATCGGTGGCCATCACCGGCGCACCGTGCAATTGCGCCACACCGCGCACGACGGCCTCGCGGCCATGCACAGTGATATCAGCCCCCAGTCGCGAAAGCTCTGGCGCATGCATAAAGCGGTTTTCAAAGATGGTTTCCCGAATAATTGACGCCCCGTCGGCGCGGCAGACCACGGCCATAAACTGGGCCTGCAAATCAGTAGGAAAACCGGGATAAGCCTGGGTTTCAATGTCGGCTGCGCCGCAACGTTCATTGTTCTGTGTGATCCGGACAGACTGATCATCCTGTCCCTCAACCTGTACGCCAATGGCCCGCATACGGTCCCACAAAACGTCCAGATGATCCGGCACACAGTTTTCAACGATAACATCACCGCCCGTCGCCGCCACGGCC
Source organism: Robiginitomaculum sp. (assembly GCA_021776525.1). GTDB lineage: Bacteria > Pseudomonadota > Alphaproteobacteria > Caulobacterales > Maricaulaceae > Robiginitomaculum_B. The sequence goes on along the minus strand of JAJFFT010000007.1, from coordinate 29,741 downwards.
AACGCATAGGTGCCTGCCTCGATACGGTCTGGCACAACCCTGTGTGTGGTGCCCGAAAGGCTGCTGACCCCGGTGATAATAATACTGGCGCTGCCGGCGCCTGTGATCCGCGCGCCCATGGCGTTCAGGCAATCGGCCAGATCAGTAATTTCCGGCTCGCGCGCCGCATTATTCAGTACCGTTTCCCCGTCGGCCAGAACCGCAGCCAGCATGGCATGCTCTGTGGCCCCGACGGAAACGAATGGAAAGCTGATCTGGGCACCCTGCAAGCCTTTGGGGGCCTGTGCCACTGCATAACCTTCATCCAGTTCGATCTGCGCGCCCATGGCCTCCAGGGCCTTCAGGTGTAGATCAACCGGGCGGGCGCCAATGGCACAACCGCCGGGCAAGGATACGCGGGCGGTGCCGCGCCGAGCCAATAAAGGCCCCAACACATTAAAGGTGGCGCGCATTTTACGCACCAGATCATAGGGCGCAAAAGGCTCGGCCAACCCATTGGCGTGCAAGTCCATACGGGTTTCGCTTGGCCGCGTAATATTGACCCCCAAATGTTCCAGCAATGTCGCCATAAAGCGGGTATCCGCCAGATCCGGCATATTGGTCAAAATCAGAGGCTCATCGCTTAGCAACGCCGCAGCCATCAGTTTCAGCGCCGAATTTTTGGCACCGTTTATACGCACCCGGCCGTTGAGCCTGGGGCCACCATTGATCAGTATTCTATCCATAACCGGGGGATAACCGCCCCAATGGGCCACGGCAAGGCCAAAGCAAGGCCGATTTACGGTGTTTTGGTATCCGGGGCCTCTTTTACAGCGCCGCGCGCAGGTGCTTTACGGCGGCGCAAATTGGCCCGCAAAGCCTCAGCCAGACGCTGTTCTTTGGTTTTTGCTGGCTTTTTGTTCGACTTGCCCGAATCTTTAACCATAAAAAAGCACCCATATGCAGAAGGAATGAAGCTGCACCCTTTATCTCGCCCCGCCACTGGGTTATATGCGCAGCCCAACAGGCGTTTGTCCATGAGATGTGACGCCTTTGGCCGCAGTAGCTCAGTGGTAGAGCGCGTCATTGGTAATGACGAGGTCGGGAGTTCAATTCTCCCCTGCGGCACCAGTCTTTCCTTGTCCTATCGCGACGGCAAGCCTCGCTATTTGAGGACGGGTTTCCTTGTCCTATCGCGACGGCAAGCCTCGCTATTTGAGGACGGGTTTCCTTGTCCTATCGCGACGGCAAGCCTCGCTATTTGAGGACGGGTTTCCTTGCCCTATTGCGACGGCAAGTCTGGCTATTGTTCAGCACGAGATTCGTTTTGAGCCAACACCCGCAACAGATTTTCCCCAAGGATTTTACGGACATCAGCGCCGCTATAGCCGCGCCTGACCAACTCGTCAGTAATCGCCGAAACTTTACCGATATTTTCCAACCCGGCCGGCGGTGCCCCCATGCCATCAAAATCGGACCCCAGCCCCACATGGTCAATGCCGCCCAATTTGACGACATAATCAATGTGATCAACCACCTTGGCGACCGATGGTGGCGTCAGCCCCTGTTCAATTGATATTTCCAACGACCACTCCTGAATATCCAGCTCTACCGGATCATCGCCATAGCGTTGTTTAAGAGCATCAAACCGGGGCTTGGCGGCAGCTTTGGCAACCTCGAACTGGTCGGCAAAATTCTGGTCTACATATTGGGCGTAAAAGCTGATTTGTATGACACCGCCATTATCGGCAATGGCGCGGATCATTTTGTCCCCCATATTGCGTTTATGGTCCACAATGCCCCGCACATCAGAGTGCGACGCAATCACCGGTGACGTGGTCACGGCCATAACATCCCAAAATGTCTCATCCGAAACATGACTGATATCAACCATCATGCCCAACCGGTTCATGGTCTTTACAACCTGTTCGCCCAAGGTATTCAGGCCGCCCCAGCGGGGGGCGTCACCGGACGAATCCGCGAAAGCATTGGTATTTGCCCAGCTGAGCGTCATGTAACGCACGCCGCGCCGGTAGAAATGCTCTAACTTGCCAAGGTCACCCTCTATGGCATGGCCACCTTCTATGCCCATTAAGGCGGCAATTTTTCCGCTATTGGCGAGGCGGCGAATACCCGCCGCACTGGTGACGATTTCAACATCATCGGAATTCGCGGCCGCTTCAGCATAGAGCCGGTCGATCAGCTCATCGGCGCGCCGTGAAAACCCATAATCCTCGAACGCTGGCGGCACAAAGACCGAGAAAAACTGGGCATCAACCTGCCCCTCTTTCAACTTGGTCAATGTGGTTTGCGCGCCTATCGGATCGTCACTTAAGTGCGATCCATCGATGGCGCTACGATCCAGAAAATCTGAATGGGTGTCAATAACGATAGCACCCTGATGAAGGCTCGCCGCATCTTTGAGCCTTGTGTCACCACACCCGCCAAGCAAAAGCAGACCAAGGGGTATAAAGAGGACGCGAAAAAACATCATAACAATCTAAATCCTGCACTACGAAAGCAGCACCAGACTAGGCCATCAGGGCAGGATTGTCAGTACGAGGCGGCGATCAGCCGGTTTTTTTGCGCGAAGCCACAGGCCAATAGCCAGAAAGAATGCGTTCGCCGGTTTTACCGTTCTCGACTTCTTCTTGCACCCGCGCACCAATACCCGAAAGATTGTTATCATGCATGCGATAGCAAAAAAGAGGTTCCGGAATATAAACACCGGTCCAGCCGTTTGCGATAATCCGGCACCATTTATCCTGTTTGGTGCCCTTGCGAACGCTTTCGTCAAAGGGTGCCACCTGTTTCATGGCCTCCATGACGACCAGCGCAGGTTCCGGGATATAGCTGAGCGTGCGGATCAGTTCTGCATCAAAAGGTGCCGAGCGTCCGCGCTCCAGAAATTCGCCGTTTGATGAAATCAGATGGCAATCCATATAGACAAAGCCCACATGTTCTTCTTCGGCCCTGGCCCGTTCCAGAACGGCCAGACAACGGACAATGTGATTGTCCATCAGGTAATCATCGGAATCGAGCAGCAGGCAATATTCTCCGGAGACAACGTCCATGGCGCGATTAACCGCAGCCACCTTGCCAGCGTTTTTCTCCATAGCGATCAGGGATATATCAAGCTTGCCCTTATAGGACTCAATCAGCGCGTTAATAATTGCGACCGAATCATCCGAACTGGCATCGTCAACAATGACAATTTCTAATGGCGAATAGTCCTGACGCGCCAGACTGGCTACAGTCTCACCAATGAACTGGCCATAATTATGGTTAGGAATAATGACCGACAACAGGACCGGCGCTGAACCACCACTCATAGACTGTATCCACTTTTCAACTTGCGGCTCCTTGGGAACTGCATTGACTTACCCCGAAAATGGCGTTTGGCGCCGCTCGTAACTTTCCAAGCAGCGCTGTTGTAATGCGCTCAATTTGTATTCTGTCCTCATCTGCGATGGCGGCCCGTTTGGCATTGCCATCACTTCGGAAGGTGCTCGTATCAGAATCATCCTTTGAATGGAAGCGAAACTGTGTACACATTTCAGCGATTACCTGTTCGTCCGGTATAAAGGAAAATCCTGACTTCAAGACCCCCCCTAATGTATCAGGCCTTAGGTTAGGATAATCTAAAGCCTTCACATTGGCTATTGAAGATTCCAGTATCACCTTGAAATAATTATTATAACAGTGCGCAAGATATGTCACATCGTCCATTTTTTGCACGTCTTCCATGGGCTTTCCGGTCAAAAAAGAGGCCTGCGGCCAGTCTTTTGCCACCAAAACGGCTGTTGTTTCCTTAATAACAGATGCAATTACCTCGACCGGGTCGCGGTATAAAAACAGGCTGTGCACCTCGGGAAAGGCCTCGGCCACAAAATCCACATAGAGTGCATTCCAGCTGATAAATTTTACAAAACTGGTCTTTTCGGTGCCCAGACGTGGCCGGGTGAGTGCAAATATCAGGTTTCTGAACATCTGAAATGATCGCCCATCATGAGGCAATGGGCGGGTCCAGTCTTGGGTCAGCGCGGCCCAGAAGCCGCGTTGCAAGGGTCCACCTTGATTGACCACGCAATGTTCAGGGATGCGCGCCAGGGCTTTTCCCAAAAGAGTCGAGCCACACCGCGATGTATGAAAAATAAAGCCAGATGGCATTATCGCGTCTTCGATCAGGTCCGGCGTTTCCAGCACAGTCATGGACGATGCGAAGGCATCTTCAATCATATCGGCCTGTGCCAGACGTTCGATAGTGAAAAGGTGCTGCCAGTCGCGATAGGCGTGTTGGCCGATATCCACCCAATAGACGCGCCCGCCGCCCTCGGCATCATGCGTTGGCTCGATCGCTGCGGGAACAAGCCCCGGCGTCGCACGAATGCGCCGCACGGCCTCGGCATCAGGCACAGGCGTATCAAAGCGGCCCGGAAGAAGGCGCTCTACGACCTCATGGTCTGGCAAGGCATAAATCGGCACCATAGTGATGGCTTTCCCGGCAATTAACATGTTTACCCTTACCCCATGGCATGACAAACGCAAAGCGATTGCGCCAGTGCGGTGAAGTGCGGGTGTTTTCTTCCCCCTTATGCAGCTTTTCCTTGCATGCGGCCCGGTGGTTTGACAGTTTGCCGCAAAACCTGCTGCCCCTTCTTTTGCGGAGCCCACAGTGCACAGCAATCCTGTTCAAGCTTATGGCCATTGGTTGGCCCATGCGCCCGATGACTGGTCCCAGGCGGCGCGTCATTCTGCCTGGCGGGAACTGGTTGATCAAATTGGCGTAACCATTCCCGGCACCGCAGAACCAGCCTCGAAAATTGCCGCAAAAATCGTCAGCGACTGGGGTACCGGCCCCAGCATGGCGGCCGGGCAAAGCACCCGCCTTGCCGCACCATGGGCGGCGCTGGTCAATGGCACAGCGGGCCATGCGCTGGACCTGGATGACAATTTCGACCCGTCAAAATCCCATGCCACGACGGTATTATATCCAGCCATTTGGGCGCTGGCCGAGCAGGAAAGCATTGGCGGAGCGGCCTGTATTGATGCTTATATCTGTGGCTTGCAAATTATTGGCAAGGTCGGGCAAGGGGTAAACCCCTATCACCGTGATCGTGGCTGGCATGCCACGGCAACCCTTGGAGCCATTGGCGCCGCCGCGGCTTGCGCACGTCTATTACGCCTTGATGAGAGCCGCGCCGCCTGCGCCCTGTCATTGGCGACCAGCATGGCGGCCGGGTTTATGGCGCAATTTGGCACCATGGCCAAACCCCTGCACGCTGGGCTGGCCGCCAAGGCCGGCATTATGGCCGCCTGTCTTGCCCGCGCCGGTTTGAGCGCCAGCATGAGCACGTTTGACAGCCAAAACGGGCTGAACCACCTGATGGTCGGGCAAGATTACGAAATCTTACGCGATAATTTGACCAATCCGGATCATGGCCACACCATGACCTTTGATACGGATAATGTCGGCGAGCCTTTGCTGATTACCGAGCACGCCTTTCGCGTCAAACGCTTTGCCAATTGCGGTGCCTCACACCGGGCCATGGATGGCCTTTTGATCCTGCGCGAAAAACATGGCTTTGGTGCCGATGATGTGGCCCGCGTTGATATCACCCTGCCGCAAGTGCACGTGAACAATCTGATGTATCATGACCCGCAAGATCCCTTGCAGGCCAAATTCTCGTTTGAATACGCACTGAGCACAGCCCTGATTAGCGGTGATCTGACCTTACAGGACTTCACACAAAAGGCCGTCATGCGGCCGCAAATACGGGCGCTTTATCCGCGCATCCATTTGCATGGCGTTGATGCGCTGGAAGGCGCCTGCCCGACCGAGGTCAAAGTCACCTTGCACGATGGCCAGGTTTATAAAACCATACGCGCCATGCCGCTGGGCAGTAAAGCCGCACCATTTAGCGATCAGCAATACTGGGCAAAGTTTGAAACCTGCGCCGCGCCTTATATGACGGCCCGTGATCTGGATGCACTAAAAGCCAGCCTTATGGACTTTACGTCTCTGGATGACATCACAGATATGACCCAGCATCTCGCCCAAACCTTTACGGAGCCATCATGAGCACAGCCGCATTTTCTGATTTTCGCCCGTCCGTACTGGTGCTGGCCGCCAGCCGCTCCGGTGCCGATGACCCGGTCGCACAGCGATGCGGCACATCGCATAAATGCCTGGCCCCCATTGATGGCGTGGTCATGCTGGAACGGGTTGTTCAGGCCATTTTAGACGCTGATATGCTCGGCCAGATTTATATCTCGATCGAAAACGAGGCTTTATTGCGCACGGTTCCGGCGCTGGAGCAATGGCTGGATCAGGGCGTTATTCGCATGGCCCCGGTGCGCGGCAATCTGGCCGACAGCGTTCTGGCTGCGGCCGAGGTGATGGATCCGGCCTTTCCAATGGTTATCACCACTGGCGATAATGCCCTGCATACCCCGGAAATATTGCAAGATTTCGTCAGCCAGTTCAAAGACATGACAGGCGATGCCGCCGCCGGCTTCACCACCGCCGAAACGGTTATTGCCGACTTCCCCGAAGTTGGTCTGGCTTATCACCGCCTTAAAGACGGTGGTTATTCTTCGTGCAATCTCTATGCCTTTCGGTCCGCAAAGGCGCTGACTGCGGTACGTATTTTTGAAGGCGGCGGACAGTTTGGCAAACGCCCGTGGCGGATCGTCAAAGCCTTTGGCATTATGCCCTTCATCCAATACAAGTTCCAACTTTCCACCATGGATCAGCTTTTGAAAGGCATTGCCAGACGCCTTGGCATTACTGCGGATATTATCATGCTGCCCTATTCCTACGGGCCGATCGATGTGGACAATATCCAATTCTTCGAAATCTCGGAGCGGGCCTTAAAAGAACGCCGTCTAGCCAAAAAATAACCCCCGTCTTGCCCGCTTACTGGCGGGGATAAGCAAAACTAATCCGAGGGCCATTGCCCTCGCCTATTCTTGTGGCTCACTTTCACGGCCCAAGGACACGGCAAGGATGAGCCAATCCCCCAATCTGCAACTGCCCTATATATTAGAGGCGCAGGCGCAAAAACACGTCACCCATAACGAAGCCATTCGCGCCCTTGATGCACTGGTCCAATTGGTCGTGGTCGACCATACATTGATCGCACCGCCCACCAGCCCCGCGCCGGGCGAGCGCTTTATTATTGCCAATGGTGCCACCGGTATCTGGGCCACCCATGACACCCAAATTGCCGCCTGGCAGGACGGAGCCTGGGCCTTTTATGTCCCGCAACCCGGCTGGCAGGCGTGGACCATTGCCGATCTGCAAAGGCTCTATTTTGATGGCAGTGTTTGGCAGGCCATGCTGCAAGGGCAAAGCTTTATCGCCAATGCCAGCCCCTTTGGGGCGCAAACCCGCTTTGAAGTTCTTGAAGAAGAGATGATCTTAAGCGGGGCCTTTGTGGACAGCGCCATCATGATCCCGGACCGCGCCATTGTCTTTGCGGTATCCACCCGAACCACCACCGCCATCACCGGGGCCAGCGATTATGATTGCGGCCTTAGCGGCGAGCCAAACAAATATGGCGGCAGTTTGAGCACCGCACTTGATGCCACCAACTCTGGCGTCACAGGCCCCACCGCGTTTTACGCCAACACCCCTGTGCGCCTTAGGGCAAACACCGCCAGTTTCACCGGCGGCACGGTACGCATCGCCATCCATATGATGCTGTGTGACGCACCAACTTCCTGAATATTCACCCCCATTTAAGGACAAAACCATGAGCGACAGTTACGCCAACACCGCAACCGGCATGAGCGGCCCAGCCGCCAATGCTTTTTCCATCACCCCCGATGATGGGGCAGATCTAGCCCAGATCACCCGCGCCCTTTATTGCGGCGCCAGCGGCGATATTGCCGTGATCATGAAAGACAGCAACGCCGTGGTGACCTTCAAAGGCGTACCCGCTGGCATTATTTTGCCGCTGCGGGTCAAAAAAATCATGGCCACGGGCACAACCGCAACTGATCTGTGTGGACTGGTATAATGTTGGGTCTTGAACTTGGTCTAAGCCAAAGTCGCAGGCCAATATCATGGTGGCCAAGCGGCGCAACTATGGCCGCCGACTTTACGCGTCATCAAGCCATCATAAATGGCACAGCCATCGCGCCAAAGTCATTGCTGAATACCGTGCGCGACAGCACAAAATATGCCGCCCATCCCGATGGGGTTTTACAGCTTTTTCAAGCCAATGAGCCAGCCATCACCGGCAAGGGATTATTGGTCTGGGAGGGTGTTAGCAATTTGGCGTTATGGAGCGAGGATTTTACCCAATCCCCCTGGGCTGGTGCTAACATTACGCTGACACCCGGCGCATCGGATGGCCCCAGAGGCCCCGGCACAATGACCAAACAGGCCTCAACAGCGTCTGGCGGCACCGTATTTTCACAATCCAGGCCGGCCACAGCGACCACACACACATTTTCTGTTGTGGCCCAAAAAGGCAGTGGTGCAAGCCAGTATAATAAATTTGGGGTCTGGAATGGCACGGCCAATGCGTGGGCTGCCCTGGCCAGCCTGAATTATGACACCGGCACGTTCACAGCCACGACGGGTACGGGCCGGGCCGTAGACCTTGGCAATAATACATACCGGATTGAGGTCGCCTCGATACCCGTCAATATTGGCGATGTGTTGACATTTTATCCCGGCATGACCGGGGTCGTTACCGCGCCTGGCGACCATAACTTTATTGATATGGCGCAATTTGAAACCGGCACGCAGGCGGGGCCATATACCCCCGCAACAGATGTATCCCTGCCTTCGAAGGCCGATAATATCACCCTGGCTCAAAGTGGCATCCTGCCTTTTTCAGGGTTTAACCCAAATGAAGGGACGTTTTTGATCGCATGGTCCGATGTTGACGAGATTACCGGCGCTGAGGCCCCTTATATTTTTGAGATCTCTGATGGATCATTGAATAATCGGTGGTTTCTTCAAATCACCGACCTGTCTTTCTGGCTGCGTCTCAAATCGCAAGTTTCAGGTATTGTGACAGATGGACCAACATATACGTCCAGCCCTGGGCCGTTGTCGAATGGCACGCACAAAATTGCCATATCCTATAACGCCATGACGGGACGGTTGGCGATGAGCGTCGATGGCAGTGCCGTCACCGCAACCAATTTGCCCATGGCAACGGGGATAACGCAATTCAGGCTGGGGTCATCCCTTGCCGGTCAGCACCTGAACGGCAACATCAACAGCCTGGCCTATATCCCAAATGCAATGGCCGATGCTTTACTACCCGCGCAAAGCGCCTCGCAATAGAATATTGATCATATTAACCCTAAGGCGTTCATCTCTGGTTCAGGACCACTTCCTTTATTGCTAATATTTAGGTGGCGTGCTTTCTTGAGGGCGTTCTAAACTGGGGATAGCTGTGAAATGGATTGTTGCACTTGTTGGTTTTGCTGCCCTTGGCATTGCCGGCATCAATTTTGACGCTTTTTCCGTACTTTCTGGCGGATCTGGCATACAGACGATTGAACAAACCCTGCACAGTCAGGCGCAAAGCGCCCTGAACACCGCAAATATCAAATGGGCCAAGGTCCGTATGAAAGGTCAAAAAGCGGTCATTTCTGGTGCTGCTCCAGACCAGAATGCCTTAAATGCTGCCCGCGAAGCGGTGTATGGCAGCATGGGTAAAGGTGGCATGCTTATGGGCGGTATTACCGCCGTACAAACAGACCAGATTAGGATCAGCAAACCTGAACAGCCCAGCACCTGGCAGGCACAAAAGCAGGCAGACCATCAATGGCTTTTATCGGGTGCCGTTGCCACAAAAATTACGCGACTGTCACTGCTGGACAATCTTTCCGATGTCGGTGCGAAAATTACAGAAGACATGAACGTTACTGATGACGTGGACGAGCAATGGGACAGACGCGCCCGCACCTTGCTGGATGCACTCAAGCGTCTGGATACGGGACGCGCCTCAATGCAGGGCAATATTGTGGCTTTGCAAGGCAGCACCACCAGTGCGCAAGTCAAAACAGACCTGGAGCAGGTTTTTGCCAGTTTTGCACCGCCGATAACCGGCACCACATCCATTGTACTGAACACCCCTGCTAATGAAGAAGAAAGTGAGGCGCCAAGCAGCCAGACCAACGAGGCCAATAATGCCAGCGACATAAAAGACGCACAGGATTGTCAGGCCCTTTTTAATCAGGCGCTGAGCGAAAATACCATCCATTTTGCAACGTCCAAGGCCAATATTGAACCAGACAGCTTTGCTTTACTGGATTCTCTGGCCGCATTGGCCGGTCGCTGCGCAGAGTTCCAGATGACCATTACCGGGCATACGGACCATTTGGGCGACCCAGATTTTAACAATTGGCTGTCCGAACAAAGGGCACAGGCTGTGATGACCTATTTGACCGGCAAGGGCATTGCACACACATCAATTAAAGCCCGTGGCGCGGGGTCAAAAGAACCAGTGTGCCAGAACAATACGGCGTCTTGCCGCCGGCTGAACCGCCGGATAGAAATATCTGTAGAGTAAGAGAGAGGACGTAACCATGGTCTGGCTTGCCACACAAATGTGGGTTTTGCTGTCACTCAGCCTGATGTTGGGATTGCTCATCGGCTGGTGGATTTGGCATCGTCCTTCAAACAATACAGACGTTGAGGCCGATAAAGAATTGGCGAAATTGCGCTCCCGTGTTGAGGAAAGCGACGCGGAGAAGGCGAAATTGCGTTCGCAATTGCTGGAATATGAAACAGAAACAAAAGGTTATACGGCGGACGAAATTGATAGCGAGCCTGACCCTTTGTTTTATGAAAACGCCAGCGACGGACGTGCCGATGATTTAAAAGAAATCAAAGGCATCGGACCGCAATTGGAAAAACTGCTGAATGATATGGGCGTCTATTATTACCACCAGATCGCCGCATGGACCGATGGGCAGGCCGCAAAAATTGATGACCGTCTGCGGTTTAAAGGACGGATCATTCGCGATAATTGGCGGGGACAGGCCAGCGCATTGGCATCACGCCACTAGCTAGCCCGCCCCTTTAACCTGATGTCAGTCTTGCGGTGGGATGCGTAACATTTGACCGGGATAGATTTTATCTGGATGGCCAAGCATCGGCGTATTGGCCTCAAAAATGACCATATACTTATTGCCTGCACCATAATACTTTTTAGAAATCGCCCACAACGTGTCACCACTGGCAACCGTATGGTAACTCGCCTCTGGCGCCGGCTCTTCAACCGCCAACTGGTCATCCACCTTGGCGACCCCCTGGATATTCCCAAGCGCGATGAGAATTTTTTCCTTTTCCGCCTGACTGGACGTTTTTCCCCCGGCCGTGACCGTATCGCCTTCAACGGAGATAATCACACCGTCGACGGACAAACCCAGGCCCTCGACTTCTTTGCGTAGGGCCGCTTCATCGTCTTCTTTACTTTTCCCAAGGCCTAGCTTTTTTCCAACTGCGCTCGCAAAATCAAGAAATCCCATTGGAATACCCCTTTCATAAATTGATCTACTAAAACACCAGAATGCCCCCGGATAACGGATGAGTCCAGTTCACAATATTGATGTGTTGACAGTCAGGGTTTGGGTCGTGGTATAGCTTGCCTATTGCGTTGTTTCGAAGCGCACTTTTCTGATAAGTCCATTTAAGGATTATGCCATGAGCGCCCTTCTTGCCATTATTGCTGTATTCGTCATTTTTGCCGTTCTCAACATTATCGAGTACGGGCGGCTGGACTAGGGCCTGCGCCCCGGCGATACGGCCGATTTAAGCGGCATGCTCGCGAAGCAGTTTTTCCAAAACATGGGGCGGCTGTGCCCCTGACGCCCCGCGCGAGCGCGCCACAATAAAGGTTGGCACCGCTTGAACGCCGATTTGCTGTGCTTCTTGCACTTCGCGGTTGATCTGGGCGATATCGCGATCGCTGTCGAACAAGGAAGCCAGCAACTTTTCATCAAGGCCAATTTGCCCACCGATTTTGATCAATGTTTCGGTATCGCCGACATCCTGACCATTGGTGAAAAACGCTTCGAACAGGGCTTCTTTTGCGGCCCAGCCCTTATCTTGCCCTTCGGCCCAGCGGATCAGCCGATGCGCGTTGAGCGTATTGGGGCGCTTGGTGATTTTATCAAAGCGAAAATCAATGCCAACGGCCTTGCCGGCCTGTTGCAGGTTTTCCATACCGATTTTCCGGGCCGCTTTGTCCGGGAATTTACGGTCCATATAGGCGTGGTATTCCAGACCTTCTTTGGGAATACCCGCGTCCAGAAAAAACGGCCTGAACGCACTTTGCACTTCGACCTCATCGCCCAGCGCAGCAATGGCATTTTGTGCATTGCGCAACCCAATCCAGCACCATGGGCAAACAACATCAGAGACAATATCCAGCGTAGTTTTCATGAGAGGAGATCCTTTAACCGTCTTCAATCTTATAACAACAAACTTACGCACCAGACAGATAAATCAGTTTTTTTTCTATCTGCCAAACGGCACACAAATCGATTTTTTATAGAAAGCATTTGACACTAAAGTTTTCAATACCTCTTATTCCCCAAACGATACTTTACAACCGTTGAGCGTTGGAATTTTCATGAGAAGTATAGAGCAAGAAATAGAAAACACTTGGCGTTCTGGCGAACGTTTTGACACTCTTGGCGATATTGCAGAATTATACCAGATACGCCCCGGTGTAGTTGAGTCTTGTGACTTTCCAGTGAGAAAGGCCGCCGACATTCCTGTCGTCGACGCAAAAGTACTGCGCCGCCTCATTATGGAAACCAGTATACCAGGCCAACGCTATCTACGAGGTGTTCATATTAAAGGGCGCCTTATATTGGAAGGTGCCAGACTAGAAGGAGACACTCCGCTACCTCCATTGAAATTCGTTCAATGCTATTTTGACAATGGTATATGCCTGCAGGATTCCAAACTTTCTGGCCTTAGCTTACGCGGCAGCCGCTTTTTTCTAAATCGTGACAATGCCAAAGGTGATTACCATAACAATCTAGTGCACATAAATGGTCGCAACGCGGAGATCTTGGGCGATTTAGATTTATCCCACATTACACCCATGATTGATCACAGGCCTGAAAGTGTCAAAAGCCCGAGCTTTAAAGCCTTGATCGAGGAGGAGGAGATTGCTGCTGATTGTAGCTTGATGGCCAATTTCGACGGCGCACGTATACGCGGATCCGTTGAGGCGGCATTTTCCATTTTTGCTGAGCATTGGAAATACATACAGATCGGGGCCCACGGCTCTTTGCCGTATTGCTTTTCAATGGTTGGAGCACAATTAGCGGGTGAGTTGCGGCTTTCACCGTGGTTTGAATGCCATGGTGGCCTGCAACTAAAAGAGTTGCAATGTCTTGGAGAAGCCTGGCTAACCAGAGCGTTCATTAGCGCTAACTACCTGGGCGACGAAGAACACAAGGACGATAATCTTAGCAGTCTCAATGAACATAAAGCTTTGCTCGCGCAGTACGCAACTTTTTGCAAGAACCTTTCAATCAGCCATAACATTCATAATGGACAATATGATCGACGATCGACTATTGTTGGGTGCCTCGATTTATATGGGTGCAAAGCGGGCACCATAAGGATTGAAGGTATTGAGGTTTTGCAATCACCAGAGTGGTCCAAACCCTTGATTTCTAAATGCCTTTTACGTCTTTTATATGTTGATTGCAATCAATTATTAATCAGCTCTAAAAGACACCTTGTAAAAGGGCACGTAATCCCCCCTAGAGGAAACGGCACTGGAATAGAGGGTTATGAATATGACGTATATATGCCGTGTGATGTAAATTTATCCAACACAAACTTAAAGTCCTTGGTGCTAAACATAGCACTATCCAGTGGTTCTTCATTACAGGCCACAGCGCTTAAGGTTAGTAAAAGTGCAAAGATTAGAATTTCAGCAACGGCCATCGATTTTTCCGGGTTCGCACGCATTGGTGGGGACTTAGAAATAACGGGTAATGTATGGAATGTGCTTCTTCCTGATATCAATATCGATGGTGATTTAAACACGTCAGGATGGATGCCCTCAATGGACTATAAAGGTTACCCGGGGGGCACAAGCAAGAATAAACCTTGGCTACAGAATAATAAGAACAAGCCAAAACTCAATTTACATAACGCCCAGATCAGGCGCAGTCTAAAATCGCCCAGACCAATTGAATACTCCGAAAACAAGCAATATAAATCCGAAGATCGCCCTGCGGCACTTGTGGATTTATCAGATGCTTCCTGCCGCGTTCTAGATGATTATAGCGGCCGCGGATGGAGCGATGGTACGCACTTTAAGACTGACCGTTTCACTTTTGAGAGCGTTACTCGCACTGAAAAAAACAAATCCACAGCCTCTTATTCTTCGCAAGCTATGCTCAAACTTAAAGATATTATTGCTGAGCGTCTGAAGATATTTCCAGACTTCAAGACACCTGAAAGCCGGCGTGAATATGACGGTATTTGTTACACCAATAACCATGAAATGCACTTTTCAAGACAACGGCTTTTATGGCTGATGCGCTATGTCCAAGACCTTACTCTGGACAACCCAGGCCAAAGCAACAGCGACTCATCAAAAAACAAAATTGAAAAAACTGGCACTTATGTAGATGGCGGGGTATTTCGCCAAATCTCAACAATATATTGGAAACTGGGCCTCGTCGATGAAGCCAAAGATGTAGACGAAGCCAAATACCGTATTGATATGAATGAATTAAGTAAAAAACACTCCCGATATAATTATAAAATAGACCACCCTATCTGGTTTTTTTCTCTATTCCTGCTCGGGTCCATAATTTCTATATCGATAGCCTGTAATGTTCACAATGGCTGTAAAGAAAGTTTATTAGGTGTATTTACACCCACAAACTACCCATCTCTTCTCAAGAGCGAATTTGGCCTTTGGTCTTCTCTCAGTGCATTTTTGGCGTTATTTTTTTTATGGTGGAATAAATCTCCCTTTCGCCAACTTTTCAAGCGTGCCATGGGCCATATCATCAGTTTATTCAGCTTCGTTTACTGGTTAACTTTCCGATACAGCCTGTCTTTGTTACGCCCTTTCGTCACCATACTAATTTTATTTTCAATTGGTTGGTGGGGAACCAGTTATATGGGAGAAAACGGGTTATTGACCACAGAGTCCACCATAGTGTCCGCCTATGTCCTTGAAGACATCAATGATGACAAATACAAAGGCACTATTCGTGCTCCATATTACGACACGCTCATGCTTGATGCCTCCAAAAATGGCGAAAGCACAACACCCTTTCCACATCTGACCTCCACCTCTGCTGTCAGTTGTAAAGGGCTGGTCGATTACGTCACTTATGCAATTGATAGTTTCATTCCTCTGTTGGATCTTGATCAAGAGGATCGCTGTCTAATTAGGCCATTCTCCAAAAAGATGGGTGACAAACCATACCGTACCATGCTTTCCTTGAAGCCTTGGTACACTCCACTGGACGTGTTTATCAAGCACCCGACCACATGGCGCATTTTTCAAACGATCTATGTTCTATTAGGCTGGATCGTTATTTCTCTTACGATTGTCGTGTACACGAATATCCTCAGGCGACGTAATTATCATAGTGAGTGAAGAAGTTGAAATGCCTTTTTCTACTAGGTTAAATAGCTAACCAACAACCCATCGCGGTTATATTTAACGCTTTTGCAACACCACCGTACCGGCGCTATAGCCGGCGCCAAATGAGCAGATCAGGCCCAGATCACCCTTGGCGAAATCATTATGGTATTTGTGAAAGGCAATGATTGAGCCTGCCGATGAGGTATTGGCGTATTCATCCAGGATCACCGGTGCATCATCCTCGCTAACCTCATGGCCCATAACACGTTTTGCAATCAACTGGTTCATCGAAAGATTGGCCTGGTGCAACCACAGGCGTTTCAACTGGCTGGATTGTAGATCCAGTTCGGCCATATGTTCTTTGATCATTTGCGCCACCAGTGGCACAACTTCGCGGAACACTTTGCGGCCTTCCTGAACAAATAATTTATCGTCCTGACCAAGCCCTTCGGGCGCAGCACGGTTCAAAAAGCCAAAATTATTGCGAATGTTATTGGAAAACTGGGTTTTCAGCTTTGTCCCCAATATGTCATAGCCTGCGCCATTGCTCAGGCTTTGCTCTTCGACCAGAATGGCCGTTGCCACATCGCCAAAGATAAAGTGGCTGTCGCGATCTCGAAAATTCAAATGCCCAGAGCAAATCTCAGGGTTGCAAACCAGAACCGATTTAGCCTGCCCGGCAATGATCATGCTTTGCGCTGTGGCCAGACCAAAGGTCGCCGACGAGCAGGCCACGTTCATGTCATAGCCAAAGCCGCGGGTCATGCCCAGCGCGTCCTGAACCTCGACAGAGATCGCCGGATAACCCCGTTGCAGGTTTGAACAGGCGACCAGAACCGCATCCACATCCTTGGCCTCGCGCCCGGCATTATTCAGCGCGTCCTTAGCCGCACTGACTGCCATTTCAGCCAGAATAGAGGTTTCCTCATTGGGCCGTTCAGGGATACGCGGTGCCATAATGGTGGGGTCCAAAATGGGATCTTTTGAGACCACATAGCGAGACTTAATACCCGAAGCTTTTTCGATGAACGCAGCCGAGGACAAAGGTTTGGCCTCGACCTCGCCGCGCTCTATGGCCTCAGCATATGCTTCATTCCACCCATTCGCCCAGGTGTTATAGCTTTGAACCAGTTCTTCGTTGGAAATACTTTGCGACGGGGTCCATAGACCCGTTGCACTCAATACGGCCGTGTTCTGCATAAAAATCCCTGCTCGACGTTACTATATAGCTTTTACGCCTTTTGAACAAAAAGGCCAGAGGGGCAGATCAGGCCAACATCAGCTTGAAGTCCTTGCGCATCAGGCGCGGCTGAACAGGCATATCCATCAAGTCCGCCGCGCCAATGCGTTTCAACAATGCGTCGGCGGTGGCTTTTTCGGCACTGGACAGACTGTCGTAATGGTCTTGCACCCGTTGCAACATCCAAAGCGGGTATGGAAATACCGCCCGATCTTCTTCGACGCCACCAATGGTGTATTTGTGAAACCCGGTAATGCGCGGCAATTCAAGTGTGTCTGGATTATCGCTCACCCACTTTTTCAAATCGGCAATGCTGTCTTGCAAGATCGGCAATTGTTCCCGTGCAAACATTTTCAAAATCGGGACCAGCGTTTCAGGGACCATATCATTCCCGATAAAATCCCCTGTAAGCGGATGTTGCGGGGCATGGGCACGGCGTGCCCAATCGGCAACACGCGGCGCGGTCTTTTCCATCATCGCGCCAGAGGCCGGGTCGCGATAATTATGTGCATAAAGCGGACCCAACAGGCCATAATCACCAATGGATGGCCGCGTGCCAAACAAAAACGGGTGCACGGCCAAGTGTGCATCAAAGGCCCGCAAAAATTCTTCGTAAGTTTTCTCGATCGCCGGAGCGGTTTTGGGGGTAATCCCCAAAAATGGCAACGAGCCTTTGAACTTCTCTGCGGCCTTTTTGCCCAAGGCATAACGCTCGTCTTTAGGCAGTTCTGGAAATGCCGTATTGCCAAACTCCTGATAGGCAAAGTCTTCATTATACGCCCAACGATAATGCATGGCAGCAATCAGCAGCCATTCATCGCCAAACAATTCCATAATCAAAGCCGCCAGTTTTTGCACCGGACCTTGCGGATACACCGACGGACCATCCTCGTGCTTTTCCAGATAATCAATAATATCCGTGGTGTCCTGTACCGTTTGATCATCTGGCGTGATCAGGACCGGCACCATGCCATAGCCAAGGCGGGGCAAAATAACGCTTTCATACACGTTACGGTTAGACAAAACTTCGCGGTATGGAATGTTTTTCCAGCGCAAATAACCACGAGCCTTGCCCGAATACAGTGATAATGGGGCAGCGATAAATTGATAAGGCATTTTCAGTTTTCCTGACGAAACGGATTAAAACGGGTTCAACGCATAGCCTTCACCGTTTAGAACGGCGTGCGCCGTCAGCGCCGAAAGGGACATTTTCACGCCCGGTAACAAGTCTTCATTGTCGATATCATAATAAGCCGCGGTTTGTCCGCAAACGTAAAACCTGACGTTTTTGGCGGCCAAAGCCTCGACCAATGCAGCATTGGCATTTTGCGCGTGCTCGTGCCGGGTGCTGTAATATTCGTCACGGGTGACATCCGTTGCGCCCTTGCCGTGCAAAACCACAGCCAACTGAATATTGTCTTCGCTCATCCCGGCGGCAACATGCATGTTAATGAAACGCGCAACGGTTTGCAGCTGTCGGTTCATTTTACCCGCATCAGCGCCTTTACCCACATCAAAGCGAACTTTGAAAACCGCCCCATCCGGGATCGGCTGTTCAGATTTTACATCGGCAATCTGGCCGAACTCAGGAATGGCCGTGCCCGCGTGAAAATTCTCTGGCCCGGCAATGGCGGGGGTTAAAAAAGCAAAAAATGCAAAAATGGAAAGTACAATACGCATGAGGAACCCTCGTAAACTGGCGTGAATATTCGCGCCAATCTAGGGGCAGATAATACCAATGTCATGCGCTTTATTGCTGATTTTGGGTGCACGTTTGCACCCCGTGAAAAAGCCACGGTTAAGACAGCGTACGAAACGGGACGTTTGGCTCAGGTATCCAGGAAACTGCGCAGTTTGCGCGAGCGGCTTGGGTGTTTGAGCTTGCGCAAGGCCTTGGCTTCGATCTGGCGAATACGTTCGCGGGTAACCGAAAACTGTTGGCCGACTTCTTCCAGCGTATGATCGGTGTTCATGCCGATCCCAAAGCGCATGCGCAACACCCGTTCTTCACGGGGGGTCAGGCTAGCCAGAACCCGTGTCGTGGTTTCGCGCAAATTGGACTGGATTGCGGCCTCGACCGGCAAAATGGCGTTCTTGTCTTCGATGAAATCGCCAAGATGGCTGTCTTCTTCATCGCCAATAGGCGTTTCCAGACTGATCGGTTCTTTGGCGATCTTCATCACTTTGCGCACTTTTTCAAGCGGCATGGAAAGCTTTTCAGCCAGCTCTTCTGGCGTTGGCTCACGGCCAATTTCGTGCAGCATTTGCCGCGAGGTGCGCACCAGCTTGTTGATGGTCTCAATCATGTGCACCGGAATACGGATGGTGCGGGCCTGATCAGCGATCGACCGGGTAATGGCCTGTCTGATCCACCAGGTGGCATAGGTCGAAAACTTATAACCCCGGCGGTATTCAAATTTATCGACCGCCTTCATCAGGCCGATATTGCCTTCCTGAATAAGGTCCAGGAATTGCAGGCCGCGATTGGTATATTTTTTGGCAATCGAGATCACCAGACGCAGATTGGCTTCGACCATTTCTTTTTTAGCCTGCGCGGCTTCGCGTTGGCCTTTTTGAACGGTTTTGACGATGATGCGGAACTCGTCAATGGTCACCCCGGCATCTTGTGCCAATTGCGCCACCAAGCGGCGCAGGCGCTGGACCTGCTCGGCCTCACGCTCAATAAACTTGGCCCAGGCCGGTGACAGCTTGGCGACGTCCTTTTCCCAGTTCGGGTCCAGCTCATGCTTGAAATATTGTTGCAAGAACTGCGTCCGAGGCACCCCATGACCATCGGCAAGTCGTAAAATACGCCCTTCCAAGCCGACCAGACGTTTGTTGATCGCATAGAGTTGTTCAACCAGTGCTTCGATCCGGTTATTGTTCAAATGGATGGCCTTCAGGCGGGTGATAATGGCGTCCTGAATTTCGGTATATTTGCGGCGTGATTGCGGCGTCAGGTCTTTGCCTTTGAGCTGTGCATCAATCAATTTGCCTTGCAGTTTGTTAAATGTCTTAAAGTCAGAGGCAATAGCATCCAGTTCGGCCACCACACCTTCGCGCAGCTCGGCTTCCATGGCCGAAATCGACAGATTGACCTCATCATCATAATCATCATCGTCGTCAGAACTGGTCGTTTCACCTTCAGTTTTTTCGTCGCCGTCTTTTTTTTCATCGTCAGACTCTTCTGCTTTTTTGTCGTCTGGTTGTTCTTCGGCCTGAACCTCGCCAGCCGCATCATCGCCCGCGTTATCGTCCTCGGCACCATGACGCGTTGCAAATGTCGTATCCAGGTCGATTATGTCGCGCAGCAAAATCCGCCCTTCGGATAGTTCTTCGCGCCAGACCATAATGGCTTCAAACGTCAACGCGCTTTCGCAAAGTCCGCGAATCATGGTGTCGCGGCCGGCTTCAATACGTTTGGCAATGGCTATTTCGCCTTCGCGAGAGAGCAGCTCGACCGTGCCCATTTCGCGCAGATACATCCGCACCGGATCATCGGTCCGGTCGGCCGCTGCCGTGGTATTGCCAGTGCGCACGGCGGTGGTTGCGGTCCGGGTTGCAACCACCTTGCCCGGATCAACCTCGCCGTCTTCTGAATCAACCAGGTTGATTCCCATGCCCGAAAGCAAGACCATAATGTCTTCGATTTTTTCTGAACTGACCTCGCCAGATGGCAAAGCTTTGTTCAGTTCATCATGGGTGACGAAGCCGCGTGTCTTCGCCAGTGTAATCATTTTTTTTACGCCACTATCAGAAAGATCAAGCAATGGTCCGTCTTGAGTTTCTGTTGACATAGAATGTGCTGCCTCTGCGGTCTTGGCCATAAATCACCTATAGCCGCGCAAACGCATGGGCGTCGCGCGGTAATCCTTCACTGCGATGGGCGCACCCATCTCTTTCCCTAAGCTGCATCTCGTCAGATACCGCTCTCATCATCCTCGCGTAATTCCGTAGACATTTGCGATGCTCCAAGCGCCCGCAGGCTGCTCTGGTCGCCACGCTTCAGACCATCAAGTAATTGTTTAACCCGCGCCGCCTGTTCATCCGCCAAACCAGACCGTCCGATCAAATTTTGCGCTGTCTGCAACCAGCGCGCCACGCGATCGGTTTCGGACTGTTCCGGGACAGGTATCGTGCGCCGTTCCAATTCCCTGAGATCGTCTACAAAACCTTTGTGCGTTAAATGGCGACGCAAACTCTCTCTGTCAACAGTTTGGCTCGCCAACCAGTGTTCAAGAATAGCCGCTTGCAGCCGGATCAGGACCTCATCACCCAGCGGCATGTTGGCAAAGGTCTCGTCGGCGTCCACAAGAATTTGCGGATAGGCAATAATCTGGGCCAGTAAAAACCGTTGTTCTGCGAGGCCCGCGCCTGATTTTTTGGCAATTTTACGTAAATCAGAACTGGGAAAAGCCCGCGTCGGCGCACGGCCGGACGTGCGACGCGGGGCGCGGCGAAAAAGTGCATCAATGCGGGCATAAAATTCACTGGTGTAAAAACTGGCCACTTCTTTATTGGCAATCTCTGCCGATACATCGCGCAGGCGCTTCTTCAAACCAGCACGGGATTCCGGTGTATCCAGCGGCACGAGGTCCCGTTCGCGTTCCCACACCACATCGACCAGCGTGCGCGCTTCGCGCAGTACGTCTTCCATGGCACCCCGGCCGCGTTGACGCACCATATCATCGGGATCAAGACCAGAGGGTAGAAAAGCAAACTTCAAAGTGCGGCCAGGTTCCAGCAAAGGCAGCGCCCGGTCCAGCGCCCGGTGGGCGGCGCGCTGTCCGGCTTTATCGCCATCAAAACACAATATCGGATCTGGTCCGGCCTGCCACAACAAACGCAATTGATCTTCGGTCAGCGCCGTTCCAAGCGGCGCGACGGCGTGTTCTATCCCGGCGCGAGCCAGTGCGATCACATCCATATAACCTTCAGCGACGATCAGACCGCCAGCACCAGCGGCGCGCACCGCGGTGCGGGCTTCGGGATAATGATATAATGTACGGCCTTTATGGAAAAGCGGGGTTTCCGGCGAGTTGAGGTATTTGGCCTTGGCATCCGCGGAGAGCGCCCGCCCGCCAAAACCAACCAGACGCCGCCGCGCATCATGAATGGGAAACATCACCCGGTCCCGAAACCGGTCATAAGGCGCGCCGCCACCATCAGGGGCGATTAGCAATCCAGCCTCGACCAATGCCGCCGGGTTTGCCCCTTTTTGCAGCAAATAATCTTTCAAGGCCGTATGAGAAGCCGGGGCATATCCCATGCCAAATTGCGCACAGGCATCTTCGTCCAGCCCACGGTTTTCCAGATAATGGCGGGCATGGCGGCCACGCACCCGCCCCAGCTCAGCAGCGTAAAACCGACCCGCCTCTTCCATCCATTCGACCAGGCCTTTCTGGCGCTGGGCCTTTTGTGCGGCCTCCGGGTCTGGCGCAGGCATTGCCATACCAGCCTCGCCCGCCAGCCGCTCGACCGCTTCAGTAAAGCTTAGGCCTTCGGTTTCCTGAAACCAGGAGATCACGTCGCCATGCTTGCCAGATGAGAAACAATGATAAAATCCCTTTTCATCATTGACGAAAAAGCTGGGTGTTTTTTCTTTATTAAACGGAGATAGCCCGGCAAACTCGCGGCCCTGACGGCGCAACTTTACTGTCCGCCCGATCACATCGGACGGTTTGACGCGGCTTTTCAGCTCTTCAATAAAATCTTCGCCAAAGCGCATTTTTTCTTCTCACCAATCTGGCAAGATAATTCTTGCAAACGCAAAGGGGAAGAGAGAATGCGGGTGAAACGTGGTTAAACCTAGGCTTCGACTTTGACCGCAGCAATGATCGGGCCCTGATTGGCCCCTTGCAGCAAAATGGCGCAACCGCCCTCGCTCGGCATGGGCAGGACCATCCGCGTATGACCGCCGGTCCAGTCGGCCAGTTTGGTCATCGAGGTCACCATATTAACCTGCACCAATTCCTTGCCCTTGTTTTCTCCGCCCATCACTTTGACAGTTTGCGTACCCGGCGTATAGGCGGCCATCCAAATGGCTGTACCATCAACACCGCCGCCCTCAACATCAAGCACCAGCTTTCCATCGGCATTAAGGTGGGCCTTGACCACTGGTGTTGCCTGCACGCTGTTTGGATCTTGGTTCAACTGATGATCAACGGCTTTGCGCACCTTGGCCTGATGCACACCCATATAGATTTTACCGCCATTGATGACGATCTGTGGGGTATAAACGCGCGGATATGCCAGCGCCTTGCCATAGGCATATTGGCGCGCTGTAAAGGCCGGCATGGCGAAGGTATCCGACCAGCCCAGATAGTCCCAGTAATCAACAGCAAAGCTGAGCGCGATGACATCATCTTGCGTCGATAGATCAGCCAGAAACGCATTGGCCTTGGGACAGTTAGGACACCCTTGTGAGGTAAAAAGCTCGACCACGACGGCAGGTTTTGAAGGCGCAACATCCTGTGCTGCGCCAGTTGCGGCGAGCGTCCAAACCCCAAAAAAGGCAATAAGTGTACGAGCGATCATGAGCATAACCTAATCACAAAACCGAACACACACCAATCAATTGAGCGTGACAATCCTTACCGGGCCGTCATGCCCTAGCGCGCCAGATTGCGCAGCACATAGTGCAAAATACCACCATTGCGGAAATACTCCATTTCGTCATCGGTATCGATGCGAATGAGAGCGTCAAAGCTGTTCACCGTACCATCGGCCGAGGTAATCTGAACACTGACGGAGGATTGCGGCGCAATGCTATCAAGGTCGGCAATCGAGATGGTTTCATCACCCGTCAGATTAAGCGCTTCGCGGTTCAGACCGTTGACAAACTGCAAAGGCAGAACGCCCATGCCGATCAGATTGGAACGGTGAATACGCTCAAAGCTTTCCACCACAACGGCACGAACGCCCAAAAGGCGCGTCCCCTTGGCGGCCCAGTCCCGTGAAGACCCTGTGCCATATTCCTTACCTGCGATGACCACCAGCGGCACACCCTCATCGGCATATTGCATGGCGGCATCATAAATTGGCTCGACCTTACCATCCGGGAAATGTTTGCTCATCCCGCCTTCAACGCCATCCAGCATCAAGTTGCGGATACGAATATTGGCAAAGGTGCCGCGCATCATCACATTGTGATTGCCCCGCCGTGAGCCATAGGAGTTAAACTCGCTGGGCGGCACCTGATGAGCGCGCAAATAATCACCCGCCGGGCTGTTAGAGGCAATACCGCCAGCCGGACTGATGTGGTCGGTGGTGATGCTGTCGCCAAAAAGTCCCAAAATGCGGGCATTTTCGATGTCTTTGACCGGCTCAATATCCATCGTCATACCATCAAAGAAAGGTGGGTTCTGGATATAGGTTGAAGAGGGGTTCCAATCATAAGTCTGACCACCGCTCACGTCAATTTTCTGCCAATGCTCGTCGCCTTTAAAGACGTCAGCATAGCGTTTGGCAAACATTTCAGGGGTGACGCAATTGCGTACCGTCTCGGCAATTTCGTGCGTGCTGGGCCAAATATCGCGCAGATAGACAGGATTGCCCTGTTTGTCTTCGCCCAGCGGGTCCTTGGTAATATCAATCTTCAGCGAGCCAGCAATAGCATAGGCCACCACAAGCGGCGGTGAGGCCAGATAGTTGGCCTTGATATCCGGACCAATGCGCCCTTCAAAATTACGGTTGCCCGAAAGCACCGAACAGGACACCAAATCCCCGTCCTTGATCGCCTCGGCAAAATGATCCGGCAACGGTCCGGAATTGCCAATACAGGTGGTGCAGCCATAGCCGACAAGATTAAAGCCCAGTGCATCCAGATCGTCCTGCAGGCCAGCCCGTTCCAGATAATCGGTCACGACCTGTGATCCAGGTGCCAGCGAGGTTTTCACCCAAGGCTTCACTTTCAGTCCTTTTTTGACCGCATTGCGCGCAAGCAAGCCAGCCCCCAGCATCACAGATGGGTTGGACGTATTGGTGCAGGAGGTAATGGCAGCAATAAACACATCGCCGTGACTGACGCTGAAATTCTCACCCGCAGGGGTGATTTTACGATCCCGGTCGGCAGCTTTATCAAACACCTTGTCCATGGCTTCGCCAAAAGCACTGGCGGCATTATCCAGTGCAATACGGTCCTGCGGACGTTTTGGCCCCGCAATAGAAGGCTTCACTCCCGCCAGGTCCAGGCTCAGAGTTTTGGTAAATTGTGGCTCATGACCGGCTTCGCGCCACAAACCTTGCGTTTTGGCATAGGCCTCGACCAGCGCAATACGGTCTGCATCGCGCCCGGTGGCGGTCAGATAAGTGATGGTGTCTTTATCAACCGGGAAAAAGCCGCAAGTCGCGCCATATTCCGGAGCCATATTGGCCAATGTCGCCTGATCTTCCAGCGACAAATGATCCAGTCCATCGCCATAAAATTCAACAAATTTACCAACCACGCCCAGTTCGCGCAGCATTTCCACCACGGTCAGCACCAGATCTGTGGCTGTCGCTCCTTCGGGCATGGCACCGTGCAGTTTGAACCCAACAACATCGGGGATCAGCATGGAAATAGGCTGGCCCAGCATGGCCGCTTCGGCTTCGATACCGCCAACCCCCCAACCCAATGCGGAAATGCCGTTGACCATAGTGGTGTGGCTGTCTGTGCCGACCAGCGTGTCAGGATAAGCGACAAGTTCGCCATCTTGCTCGTTCGTCCAAACCGTTTGCGCCAAATATTCCAGATTGACCTGGTGGCAAATGCCAGCACCCGGTGGCACAGCACGAAAATTGGTAAATGCGGTCGAGCCCCAGCGCAGAAACGCATAGCGTTCCTGATTGCGTTCAAATTCGCGGGCAACGTTTTTGGCAAAACTGTCCGCATGGCCAAAATTATCGACCATCACAGAGTGGTCAATAACCAGATCAACAGGGACTTGCGGGTTGATGACCTGTGCATCCGCACCAAGACCAACAACCGCATCACGCATGGCGGCCAAATCGACCACAGCCGGAACGCCGGTAAAATCCTGCAACAGAACGCGCGCCGGGCGAAAGGCAATTTCATGATCCGAAGACCGGTTATCAAGCCATTTGGCCACGGCCTCGATATCAGCCTTGGTCACCGATCCGCCATCTTCAAAGCGAAGCAGGTTTTCAAGAAGGACTTTCAGTGAGTACGGCAAGGATGAAATGCCGTTAAGGCCGTTTTTTTCAGCCTCTTTCAGATCAA
The DNA here is from genome assembly GCA_021776525.1 of Robiginitomaculum sp. Taxonomy (GTDB): domain Bacteria; phylum Pseudomonadota; class Alphaproteobacteria; order Caulobacterales; family Maricaulaceae; genus Robiginitomaculum_B. Next base: position 3,691 of record JAJFFT010000007.1, on the reverse strand, counting down.
AATACGTATAAGACTTGCCGTTTACATCCATTGTGCGGCGGCATTTGAAACTGTCGAGAGAGGCCATGAGATCATCCTTATTGTTAGATTTCACGGCATCAAGTTAAGGGGGAGAATGTCCGTGAATCAGTAAATTTCGTTCATATTACGTATCGCACAGCCAGATGATAACGTCCATTCTTGAGACTAGGCATACGGCCTGAAAGCTGACATTAAACATATGCTGTCGATCTGGTGGAGAACATTATGCGCAAAATATTGATTATACTGCCCATATTGGTGCTGGTATCTTTATTTGCCCTTTTTGGCATGATGATCATGCGCGGTGAAAAAGCACCGCCCGTCTCGCGCCTCGTAGGCCAAACCGCCGCAGATTTTCAACTGGATTCTCTGAACACCGAAACGCCGGTGCGGCTTTCCGATTACGCAGGCAAACCGATTGTCATCAACTTCTTTGCCTCATGGTGCACGCCGTGCCGGGCCGAACACCCGGTGTTGATGGAATTGGCGGCGCAAGGCGTGACTGTCATTGGGATCAATTACAAAGACAAACCAGAAGCCGCACAGGCGTTTGTTGATGAACTGGGCAATCCCTTTATCGCCATTGGCCAGGATCAAAACGGCCGCGCCGGTATTGATTATGGCATTACCGGTGTACCAGAAACGTTTGTCATTGGGGCGGATGGAAAAATTCTGACCAATTGGGCCAGCCCTTTGGACCAGAGCATCGTCGAAAAACGTATTCTGCCAGCTTTGCACACCCCTCTCGCTCAGGATTAACTTTGCGATAAGGCATCCGCTCTATGGTTAATGCAGATTAACCATAGGACGCCAGAAGGGCGAAGCTGACATGAAAGTCACCGGGCAATCATCCCTGATCGCGGCGCAGCAATTGGGCGTGCAGCGGACCAACACAGAGGCCAAAGCCGCCTCGGCCGCATTCTTTGCTGAACTGAGAAAAGCGGCGCCCACCGCCGCAACCCCCGCCCGACCATCCACAGCGGCACCGGTGCAAACCAACACAACAACCCAGGTCAATGCCATCAGCACCATGCGCGAAGCACCGTTGCGGTCCACAGCCAGTGTGCCACTGCCGCCCGGGTCATTGTTGAACATTGTCGTTTAGAGGCGTTTAGCCCTCTTTTGCCTCGTCTTCGCGCATGTATTTAAGCATCAGCGGCATATTGGCAAAGGCAAAGCCGAAGGTCAGAGGTAGCAGGCCAAAAACTTTGAAATTCACCCATGTGCTTTCAGAAAAATTACGCCAGATGGCTTCGTTCAAGACTGCCAGAGCCAGAAAGAAGCCGGTCCAACGCCAGCTGAGTATTCGCCAAACAGAATCAGGCATTTCAAATGCGCCGTCAAACACCACTTTGAGATAATACTGGCCAAACGCCGCGCCGCCGCCCAGCGCCATGGCAAACAGCAAATATATTGCCGTCGGCTTCATTTTGATGAACGTGCTGTCTTTGAAATATAGCGTCAAACCGCCAAAAAATAGCACCAGAACCAGCGTGATCACCGGCATGATGCGCAGGCGTTTTTCGGTCAGCCAGCTAAAACCCAGAGCCAAAACCATGGCGCCCATAAAAAGACCCGTGGCCCACAATATTCCAGCAAACTTAAAGGCCGCAAAAAAGATAATCAGCGGCCCGATATCCAGCAAAAAACGATTGGCTTTCATGAACGTATTCTCCACCTAACCCAGTTGCATGAATATCAAACCGGCGGCAAGGGCCAGAGCCGCAATAATGCGCCGCATGCCAAAACTTTCCTTCAAGATAGCCACCCCCATAATAGCAGCAAACACCACACTGGTTTCGCGCAGCGCAGTGATCTCGCTGACATCTGCCATGCGTAAAGCCAAAAGGCTGAGACCATAACCAACAAAACTCATCACGCCAGCAACCACAGCTATACGCCATTGGGTTTGGCAGGCCGTGATAAAAGTACCCCGGCGTATTACCATGGCGGTTAACGTAATCGGTAAAGCCTCAATAGAGAAAAACCAGACCACATAGCTGATGCCACTGGCCGCCGCTTTGGCACCGGCACCGTCATTCACTGTATAAATGCCAATCATCAACGCCGTCAGCAAAGCCCAAAGAAGGGCCGAACGGTGCGCCGGGCTGGCGCTTTTGCGAAATTGTGTGAGCGCCAGTGACGCGACAACCAACCCAGCCAGCTTGATAGGCGGAAAGCTTTCATGCAGTAAAATGGCTGCGCCCAGCGCCGTGAGCAGCACTGACGTTCCGCGCATGACGGGATAAACAGCTGAAAAGTCACCGTGTTTGAAAGCCTGAATTGTGGCGATCTGGTACCCCCAGTGAAAGGCAATCCCGACGGCCAGATGTTTGGCCGCAAGGGGCGTCAGCGGGGCCACGAAAAACAGAAGCGGCATGGCGATCAGCCCAGAGGTTAGATTGATCAGCGCCCGATTGACCAGACGATCACCGGCTTGTTTGACCACCAGATTAACGCTGGCATGAAAAACCGCGCTGATCAGGATAAAAACAATAGCCAGCATTTACTCCACAAGGCCCGCAATGGCGCCCGCAAAGCTTTCGGCATCAAAATCCTGTAAGTCCTGAGTGCCCTCGCCCACACCGATATAGTGAATAGGCAGTTTGAACTTTTCTGATACGGCGACCAGCACACCACCCTTTGCGGTACCGTCCAGCTTGGTCATAATCAGGCCCGTAACCCCGGCCGCTTCAAGAAAGGCCTCAGCCTGGGAGAGTGCATTTTGGCCGACCGTCGCATCGAGCACTAAAATCACATGATGCGGCGCGCTTTCATCCTGTTTTTTGATAACCCGGATAATTTTGCGCAGCTCTTCCATCAGCTCTTTTTTGTTTTGCAAGCGCCCGGCGGTATCCATCAAGACGATATCCACACCATCTTTTTTGGCCTGTGCCATCGCATCAAAGGCCAGACCCGCCGCATCGGAGCCAATATCACGAGCCAGCACCGGTGTCTTGGTGCGCTCTCCCCAGACTTTCAGTTGTTCAATGGCGGCGGCCCGAAATGTGTCGCCGGCTACCATCATGGTTTTTTTGCCATCGGCCTTTAACTTGGAGGCAATTTTACCCAGCGTCGTGGTTTTTCCCGAGCCATTGACGCCGACAAACAGCACCACTTGCGGCTTGGGACCAGCGCCCAAATCCAGCGGTTTTTGCAAAGGGTGCAAATCGTCGGCGATCAGGCTGGCCAGCTCCTCACGGATTTCGCGCTCGTCAATATCCTTGTTAAAGCGATCTTTGGCGAGCGCCGCGCTAAATCGCCCGGCCAATGCCGTACCAAGGTCGGAGGTAATCAGCAGGTCTTCCAGTTCCTCCAGAGTCTCGGCATCCAGCTTGCGCTTGGTAAAGATCGCACTGACGCCCTCTCCTAGGCGCGATGATGACCGTTTTAGCCCCTGCGAAAAGCGCGCCAATACGCCCGGTTTTTTGGGCTTTTCGTCCGGCGGCACCTGACTGTCTGGCTCAGCAACGGTCTCCACGTCCGCAGATATTGCAGGTGCATCATCAACCGGTTTTTCGACGACAGGGCTCGGCGAAGGTTTTTGCTCTGGCTCTGGCTCTGGCTCTGGCTCTGGCTCTGGCTCTGGCTCTGGCTCTGGCTCTGGCTCTGGCTCTGGCTCTGGCTCTGGCTCTGGCTCTGGCTCTGGCTCTGGCTCTGGCTCTGGCTC
>JAJFFT010000006.1 GCA_021776525.1 Robiginitomaculum sp. | reverse complement strand
GGGCGTATACGGTATTAGGCCACGTTTCCATGGATTATTCCGAACTACAGGGTAGTTTCCCACGCGTTACTCACCCGTCTGCCACTCCCTCCGAAGAGGGCGTTCGACTTGCATGTGTTAAGCCTGCCGCCAGCGTTCGTTCTGAGCCAGGATCAAACTCTCAAATTGAATTGATCCGACTTCAATATTCAATGTCTAACCATTGAAAATCGCAAAGCATTTCTTAAATTGTTACGGGTTACCACTTCATCTCATATCAGCTCCGAAGAGCTTCAAATCAATGTAGCGATTTCGTCACGAGAAACGCCTTTGTCGGCATCTCAATTGCACCCCCTAGAGGGTGCCGCCAAGACGTCGCCGCCTGCGTTTCTCTTTCCTATTCCTAACGATGTCAAAGAGCCGGAAACATAAGCAAAAACCTATACTTCCCGCCTTCCAAACCCCCCGTTTCCGAGAGGCCCTTCCGGCGAAGAGCGCGCTTTATAAGCACCCTCCGTTTCGCTGTCAAACACATTTATCAGATAATTTTCAGCACCGATGACAACACTTAGTCAGAGCCAAAAAAGTCCCCCGCAAGCCTGCCTAAAGAAGGCTTAACGCGAAACAATCTGAAAAATACGTATGGTCGGGATATAAGCATTGGGTTCTTTTTTTGCAAGTCACCGAAGTGTTTGCCGTCCAAAAACCCGCCGTCGCCCGACCGGAGATGGGGTTTTATTCCCTTTTCATAATAGCGCAACCCCTAATGTGCGTGAATCTGCACGAATCTGCAGATTCTTTTTTGAAACGTGGTTTTATAAGGGTTTTTCGTATCACATTTACCCAATTTGTTGAGAGCATTTTCCTGCGTCAGCCCCCTCAAGAGGTTAATAGTCTCGCATATGCAGCATCTAAGGGTTATTTTTTGAGACCGACCCTCTTCAAAACCTGCTTTTTTGCCCAACCCCGCCCCATTGGGCGGCCCAGGCCAGCCTTTATGGCGACGATTCTTCATGCCCCCCCCTGTAAAGAGGCATTGCCCTGCCCTCATAAGAAAAAGTGCCTAGGACGTAAGGCCCAAGGCGTAGCCGCATCATACCCCACCCATGACATTGTGTGATAAATATGTGATATGCAGCACCTGAAAACCAGATGCAGCCCTGATCAAAAGGCGCTTTCCTCTCCCCATGGGAGAAGAAGACCGTGGATAGCGCACTCAAGGGACTGCTTTGCCCCTTATTGACCCTCAGACACCCCTGCGCCTGCCCCATAACGGTCCCTTATTATCCCTTAATTGCCCCTTAAACGTGCCGTATTGACCCTTTTGGTCCCTGCTTGGTCCTGTATAAAACGGGGATAAGGCCAACATATCCCCGCCTGTCACTGTCATACTATGATCATGCAATTTGAAATCAGCGTCATGACACCGTAAAAAGCGTACTCATTAAAGAAAGCCCGCCATGCGCCGCCTGCCGTCCTTCATTATGATTGCCCTGTTGCGCCTTTATAAGGTGACCCTTAGCCCGGCTTTTGCCGCCATGGGGGTGCGTTGCCGCCACGAGCCGACCTGTTCCACCTATGGGATGGAGGCCATTCGCAAACACGGGGCGTGGCGCGGTGGCTGGTTAACCGCCTCGCGCCTGCTGCGCTGCCATCCATTTGGCTCTCATGGCTTTGATCCGGTGCCACAAGTATTGGACAAAGTGCCGTTTTGGGCCATAAGCAAGCTTGGAGACTGGTCCTGGCGTGAACGCCCGCTGGATAAGGGCGACGCGACAAACCGGTCAAATGAAAACAACACGCCTTAAAAGAGCATAAAGAGTATGATTGATCTGGAATTTCCCGACGGCTCACACCGTCAATTTGATGATGGTGTCACGGGTATGGACGTGGCGATGGATATATCGCCGGGTCTGGCCAAACAGGCCTTTGCGATTGCCTTAAACGATGAGCTGCGCGATCTGAACCGTGAAATCGAGCAAAACGGCACGATACGCATTATCACAGCGCGCGATAAAGAAGGGCTGGAGCTGATCCGCCACGATGCCGCGCACGTGCTGGCCGAAGCTGTGCAAGAGCTGTTCCCCGGTACACAAGTCACCATTGGGCCAATCATTGATGATGGCTTTTATTATGACTTTGCCAGAGAAGAGCCGTTCTCGACCGAGGACTTTGAGGCCATCGAAGCCAAAATGGCGCAAATTATCGCCCGCAATGACCCTATTCAGCGCGAAGTCTGGACCCGCAATGACGCCATTAAAATGTTCGAGGAAAAAGGCGAAACCTACAAGGCCGAGCTGATTTCTGATCTGCCCGAAGATGAAGTGATCACACTTTATCGTCAGGGCAATTGGGTGGATCTGTGCAAGGGGCCGCATTTGCCCTCTACGGGAAAAATTCCAAAGGCCTATAAATTGATGAAGCTGGCCGGGGCCTATTGGCGGGGCGATTCGTCCAAAGCGCAATTGCAACGCATTTATGGCACCGCCTGGACCAATCCCAAAGAGCTGCGCGCATACCTCACCCGCTTGGAAGAAGCCGAAAAACGCGATCACCGCCGCCTTGGCAACGCGTTAGACCTGTTTCACTTTCAAGAAGAAGCACAAGGGCAAGTGTTCTGGCACCCGGATGGCTGGACGCTCTATCGCGCCGTGCAGGATTATATGCGCCGCCGCCAAACGGGTGGTGGCTATCAGGAAATAAACACGCCGCAATTGATGGACCGTAAGTTCTGGGAACAATCCGGCCATTGGGAAAAATATCGCGAACACATGTTCATTTCCTCGATTGATCAGGAAGACAAGGTGCTGGCCGTCAAACCCATGAATTGCCCGTGTCATGTGCAGGTCTTTAACCATGGGCAAAAATCCTATCGTGATCTGCCCCTGCGTTTGGCCGAATTTGGCTCCTGCCACCGGTACGAGCCATCGGGGGCTTTGCATGGCCTGATGCGGGTCCGGGCTTTTGTGCAAGATGATGCGCATATATTCTGCCGCGAGGATCAACTGACCGATGAAGTCAAAGCGTTTTGTACGCTTCTGCAATCGGTCTATGCGGATTTTGGCTTCACCGAAGTGCAGGTACGGTTTGCTGACCGACCTGAAAAACGCGTCGGCTCCGATGAAGTGTGGGACAAGGCCGAGGCCTCGTTGAAAACGGCTGCCGATGCCACCGGACTGGAAGTGATCCACAACCCCGGCGATGGGGCGTTTTACGGACCTAAACTGGACTTTGTCCTCAAAGACGCCATTGGTCGCGAATGGCAGACAGGAACGATTCAGGCCGACTTTATTTTACCGGAACGTCTGGATGCGACCTATATCGCCGAAGACGGTGAAAAACACCGCCCGGTCATGTTGCATCGGGCAATTCTGGGGTCATTTGAGCGGTTTTTGGGCATTTTGCTGGAACACCATGCGGGCAATCTGCCCTTATGGCTGGCGCCGGTGCAGGTTGTGGTCACCACCATCACCACCGACACCAATGATTATGCCCAGGAGGCCGCCGATATACTGACAGCGGCTGGTCTGCGGGTAAAAACTGACCTGCGTAATGAGAAAATCAATTACAAGGTGCGCGAACACAGCCACGCCAAAGTCCCGGTGATCGCAGTGGCCGGACACCGCGAAGCCGACGAACGCACATTGGCGTTGCGCTTTTTGGGCAAAGGCGGCAAACACCAACAGGTGATGAGCCTTGAAGACGTGATTGCTGACCTGACGGCGCGGGCGGCACCACCGGATCTGAAAACCACCTGACGTGTTTGATGTGCCGCCAGAGCAAGGTTGGCGTAGGCCGCTGGCGGCCGCCTTTGGGTTTGGCCTGATTACACTGTTTGTTATGGCCGGCGCCCTGGGCGTCAGCGTCGGTGTGGCGCTGGGCGCGTTATTGGCTTTGCCGCCATGGCGAGATTTAAAACGCCTGATGCCGCTTGATCTGGCGCATTCGGCGTTTCTGATTTTCATAGCCTGGGCCTGGGCCAGCACCATCTGGTCGCCTTACCCGCAATCAGGTCAGGCCATGAACATGGTTTTAGGCGCATTTCTCTACCCGCTTTTTGTGTTCAACATTCATACTTTACGGGGCAAGGCGCGACGGATCGTCATCATAACCGCCTTGATCGGCGGCGCTTTGATGCTGGTGCCTTACCTGCTGGAAGGGACAACCGGGCTAATCTCTTCTTTTATTGATGATCAAACCACACGCGAGGGCATGCGCCGTGATGCAACCCGCGGCATCAGCGCCATTGTCATGGCGGCCCCGGCTTTGGCGGCGCTTGTTATGTTGGTTTATCAAGGGCGCAAAGGGCATGTCATTGCCGGAATTGCCATAGCCTTGATGGCCGTGCTTTCTATCCAGTTTCACCTTTTCGCGGCCCTGATCGCAATTATTTTTGGCTCCGCATTATTTGCGGCCGGTTATCGCTGGCCCCGATCTACCATATTGATCATGACCCTGGCCTTTTTGATGATGCTGCTCCTGGCCCCGATGCTCATGCCCGTTATTGCCAGGCCACTTGATCAGGTCAGCCTGCCGTTTTCATGGGAATGGCGGGTCAAAATGTGGCCCTATGTCGGCGAGCAGATCAATATTCACCCCCTGGTTGGTTGGGGTCTGGACGCCTCGCGTACCTTTAGTCATGACCATTTTGAACTGCGCGGTTTTTCCCTGCCTTATCTTTTGCAACACCCCCATAATGTGGGTCTGCATGTGTGGCTGGAAACAGGGTTAATTGGCGCGCTGCTCTTGTCCATTTCCACAGCACTTTTTGGCATTCGCCTGTCGGCCTTACCAGACCTGACACCTATGCAGGGCGCGGCCATCAGCGCCACTGCCGGCGTGGTTCTGGTGTTTTTCTCACTCACCTATGGCGCCTGGCAGGAATGGCTGTGGGGCAGTATTGCCTGGGTTGCCGCCCTGTGCGTTCTGACCGGCGAAGACCGCAACGTCGTGAGATCGCCATGAGTATCAGCGCCGTCATCGTCAGCTATCAAACCGGACCGGCCTTAAAAGAATGCGTGGCATCGATTTTGGCCGATGAGCAAATTGATCAGCTAATTCTGGTCGATAACGGCAATAGCGACGACATGTGTGCGTGGATGGACGACCAGGCCAGTCAGCAAGCAGGCATGATGGTCCTGCGTGGCCCGGGCAATGTAGGCTTTGCCAAAGCCTGCAACGCCGGCGCGCAACAGGCCAAAGGTACGCATTTACTCTTCTTAAATCCCGATGCCCTCTTACAGCACAACGCTCTGTCACAATTGATGAATGCTCTTAAAAGCGCCCCCAGAGGCTCTATCGTCGGGGCGCGCCTTTTGAACACAGATGGCAGTGAACAAAGGGGCGCACGGCGCGGTCGATTGACCCCCTGGTCGGCCATTGTCAGCATGACCGGACTTGGTCGTTTTGCACATTTGCATCCGGCCTTTGCCGACCTGCATCAGGAAGGCCAACCCATACCCAAAGCCCCGATTACCGTCCACGCCATCAGCGGTGCCTGTATGCTGATCCGGCAAGATGATTACCAGAAACTTGGCGGTTTTGATGAGCGCTATTTTCTGCATGTTGAGGATCTGGATTTGTGTCGCAGGGTCCGCAAAGCCGGTGGTGATGTGATCTTTGTGCCAACCGCCCATGTCGTGCATTATGGCTCAACCAGCAAAAGCAATCGACTGGTTGTCGACTGGCACAAGGCCACGGGTCTGGCCCGCTATTTTTGCAAGTTTTCCCACTCGCCACTGGAGGCTGTGGGCGCCGCTATCCTGGCTGTGCCAATTATCGTCGCCGTTATGATCCGCTCGGTCGTCATTAGCGTGAAAGAACGTCTAAACTAGCCTGGAAATGGCCCGGCTTTGGCCAGTAAAGACGGCACTTCATGGCCCAGAACACCGGCCAGCCAGTGCGATGTATCAATCATTTTTGCAAGATCAATTCCGGTCTCAAAGCCGCCGCGTCCCAGCATATAGACCACGTCTTCGGTGGGTACATTACCGGTCGCCGCCGGGGCAAAGGGACAGCCGCCAATGCCGCCGCATGAGGCGTCAATAATGCTGACCCCGGCAGTGATGGCCGCATGGATATTGGCCAAAGCCGTATTGCGGGTATTATGAAAATGCACCCTCAGCGGCACATCACCCACGACTGCCTTGACAGCCGCCAAACGTGCCGTCACGTCCCAGGGGTCGGCTACGCCAATGGTATCGCCAAGGGCAATTTCGCACGCCCCGGCGGCAGCGGCACGGCCAGCCAATTGTGCCACATGCGCAACCGGCACCTCGCCATCAAAAGGGTCACCGAAAGCCACAGAAAGTGTTGCCGCGATCGGCACGTTTTCGTCATGGGCCAAAATGGCGATGCGTTCAAACAATGCCGCCGTTTCGTCGGGTGTGGCTTTTTGGTTTTTCAGACCAAAGCCAGCACTGGCGACCATAACAAAATTGATCTCGTCACACCCCATATCTAGTGCCCGACGCACGCCGCGCTCGTTTAACGCCAGGCCAATATATTTTACACCCTGATCACGTGGCACCGCCGCCATGATCGCATCACTGTCGGCCATGGCCGGGACCAGTTTGGGGTTCACAAAACTGGCGACTTCCATGCGCTTGATCCCGGCCTCGACCAGACGCGCAATAAATTCCAGCTTGATCCCGGTATCCAGTAATGTTGGATCATTCTGCAAGCCATCACGAGGGCCGACTTCGACAATTTCAATGGGGCGACGCATGGCGGGTTATGTCCTTTTGAGGCACCAGCAGATCAACACGAACCGCCTGCCCTTTGGTGTAATTATATCCGCGCACCGCCCCCTGTGTCACGCCGTCCAGCTGAGGCGCGCCAAGGGCGCTCTTGAAAGCTGCTTGCTGGCGGTCTTCGATCAATACAGCTTGACCATCCATAAAGGCCTGCGCGGCCTCTTTGGGGGACGCGTACCAGACACTTCCGCGACTTAAAAACACCAAAGACGGTAGCGCCAGGCCCGCCGCAGCAACAGGACCACGATATGCGCTTTGCCCCGGCAGAAGGTCGTTGTTTTTTAATAAGATCACAAGGGAAGATGAAGGAGATAAAGCTGTCAGGGACGGCAATAAAACGCCGCGTATGCCAATGTGAAGGACCAGTGCCACACCGATACCCAACACCACAGCGAGCGTATTTTTGCCTCTCAGCAATGTCCAGAGCCCGGCAACAACCAGCATGAAAATCAACACAAAGGTGAGAACCACCAGACGATCAGCCGCACCATCACCGAGTTCGATTGAACGCAACAAGGCCAGCAACAGAACCATCACGGCGAGAGGCGCCAGCAGTATGAGCACCCCGCCGGCCCATGTCGGCCAGCGCAGTTTTGACGGCGCAACAACCCCTAAACCGGCAACCAGCGCCAGAGCTGGAAACACCGGCAAAGGATAATGCACCAGCTTGGTTGGCATCAATTCGACAATCCCCCACCAGGGAATAATCCAGACCAGTAAAAACCGCCAATCTGCACCAGACTGCGTGTGTTCTTTTCGGGCCTGCCAAAGACCGGCCAAGCCTAGGGGCAGGAAAATACTGGCCGGGAACAGCATCAAAGGCAGCGATAAGAAGTGCTGGCCGGGCAGGCCAAAATGGCCCTCTTTGCCCTGCCAGAGCTTGGGCAGCAAATCACCGCCAATCGCCTCTTTCAAAAACGCGCCTTGGGTGCCCATTTGCATCATCACCAGCCAGGGCCCGACAATCAGCAGAGCCAGTATCGGTCCCGGCCAGAAACGCAGCGGCCGCATCCACGCAGCCTTGCCCTCCCAGCGCCAAAGCACAATCAGAGCAAAGGCCGCAATCAGTGGGGCCGCCGGACCTTTGACCAGCACCGCCGCCCCAAGGGCAACCCAGAACACCAGCGCCAGTGACTTGTGACCACCATGTCGCAGATGTGCCAATGCGGCCATCATAATGGTGATCAACCCCACCTGCATGGCGTCTGTTTTGGCGATACCGCCTTCGCTGGCCAATAACAGGCTAGGGGCCAGCAACAGTGCCCCCCAGAATGCAGCGCGGTGTCCAACCAGAACACACCCGGCCCAAAAAGCCGCCAGAGCCGCCAACATCGCCCCCAGCACCGAAGGCAGACGCCAGGCCCAAATGGCACGGTTGTCCAGTTGATCAAACACAGACACAGATGCCGCCTGCATCCAGTAAATTCCTGCCGGTTTGGCATTGCGGGCCTTGTCCAAAAAACGAATATGCAGGTAATCGCCACTGTGCAGCATTTGTGCACTGGCCTGGGCGTATCGCGCCTCGTCTGCATCCAGCACAGGCATGGTGAATACCCCGGCCAACGTCGCAAAGGCAGACAAAAGAGCAATCAGAATGATGCGTCGAACATGCATGATGGACCTTGCAAATCGTGACCGGGGCGCAATAGTGCTCTCATGAGCGCCCCTATTATGAGTATTGTTGTCCCGGTCTTCAACGAAGAAGGCAATACGGCACACCTCGCCGACGAAATCGCCACAGCTATGGGGGGGCTGTCTCATGAAATGATTTTTATCGATGATGCCAGCACAGACGACACGTTGGCGAGCCTCCATGAGGCCCAACACAGACACCCCACGCTGCGGGTCGTACAGCACCAGCAAAATGCCGGGCAAAGCCGCGCCATACGCACCGGCGTTCTGGCCGCCAAAGGCAAGATAATTGGCATTTTGGATGGGGATGGGCAAAATGATCCGGCCGACTTGCCAGTATTGTTGAAGGTTTTTCAATCCACCACCCCAGCCCCCGGCATGGTGGCCGGACGGCGCACCAGTCGTCAGGACAGCCTGGCCAAGCGCATGGCCTCAAAATTTGGTAACGGGGTTCGACGCGCCTTGTTGCGCGATGGCGTGCGCGATACCGGCTGTGGCCTGAAAGTTCTGGGGCGGCATACCTATTTGAACCTGCCTTATTTTGATCACCAGCACCGTTTTATGGCGGCCCTGGTGGTGCGCGAGGGCCTGTCTGTGACAACCCACCCGGTTAGCCATCGCGCCCGTCAAAGCGGGCAATCAAAATATACCAATTTAGGGCGGTTGATGGTTTCCATACGTGACCTTCTGGGGATGATGTGGCTGCGATCTCGGTCGCGCTCACCTGGAACCGTTACAGAGGCAACCAAAACGGATACCAACAATCATCAGTGACCATAGGGGACAATCAATGAGCACAGCTGAACCAGAGAAAGACAAGAATGGCCTGGCACCTGACCCGCGCTTACGGCGCTGTCATGCTTGTGGGCAACCCAATATGGCCTCGTTCAGTCGTCAACTGAGCGGCTTCAACACGGCCAATGTCTATAAATGTCCTGATTGCGGGCACGAAGTCACGTTGGCCTCGCAAGGCTCAAGCGGTGTATTTTTGGCCATGGGCCTGATTGTTGTTGGCGTATTAGCTTTGATTATGGGTATCAGCCACGGCTTTTCGACCGGCGAGAAAATTTTCACAGGGATTATCTTTGCCCTGTTCACATTCATCCCGGTGCTGGAAATCATCCAACGCATGCGTTATCCGGTCACCGGGATAAGAGACGATGATAGCCACGTACAGGACGGTGCCGCACAAGGCCTAAAAGACCCTTTGCAACGCAGCCTGGCTTTGCTTGATGCGTTTGGGTTTTTCAAAGCGTTTTTTGGCGTCATCGCCTTTATTATTCTTTGGTTGCTGTTCTGGAGCATTATCGGTTTTATCAACTTTACCTTTTTCTAGGCAGAGCTGTTCAGCCATAAAAAAGCCCCGGCAACACGACCGGGGCTTTTTCAAATCTTCAGGTAAAAGCGCTTAGCTCTTTTTGCCTTTCTTGGCGCGACGAGCGCGCATTTCGGCCATGCCGCGACCAGTGGTACGTTCGGCAATACGGGCGGCTTTACCGGTCAGGTCACGCAGATAGTAAAGCTTGGCGCGGCGAACCTTGCCTTTGCGCTTGACTTCGATGCTTTCCACATTTGGTGAATAGAGCGGGAAGACCCGTTCCACACCTTCACCAAAGGACATTTTACGCACTGTGAAGCTTTCGTGGATGCCACCGCCAGAGCGGGAAATGCAAACACCTTCAAAAGCCTGAAGACGTTCGCGCGCACCTTCTTTAATGTGCACCTGAACGCGCAGGGTATCACCGGCTGAAAAGTCAGGGTGACTTCTTTCGCCCATGACGCGCTTTGCTTCTTCAGCTTCGATTTGTTCAATCACGTTCATTCTTCACTCTCCATCGAGTCGTTTCTGACCTGAGCTGCCGCACTGTCCAAAAGGTCAGGCCGGCGCGCCCGGGTTATTCTCATTGCTTCGTCCGATCGCCACCGCGCTACTGCGCCATGATCACCAGACAACAGAACGGGGGGTATTTCCCGCCCCTCCCAAATACGCGGTCGCGTATAGTGAGGGTATTCGAGAAGCCCGTCCTCAAAACTCTCTTCCGTCGTTGATTCCGCCGCACCCAAAACACCGGGCAGTAAACGAACACAGGCTTCAATCATCGCCTGTGCCGCAACCTCCCCGCCAGCGAGTACGAAATCGCCGACACTGATCTCGACCATATTGCGCGCCTGGACAACGCGGTCATCCAGGCCTTCAAAACGGCCGCAAAACAGCACAAGCCCCGGACCGGCCGCAAACTCCTGCACCATGGCCTGAGAAAGTGGCTTGCCCCGCGGGCTTAAATAGATCAACGGCCGACCATGAAGGTCAACCGCATCAATTGCCGTTGCCGCAACATCCGGGCGCAGCACCATACCAGGGCCGCCGCCAGCAGGCGTATCGTCAACGGAGGCGTGCTTATGATGGGAAAATGACCGAATGTCCAGCGTTTCTAGCTGCCATTTTTTCTGTGTTAAAGCCCGGCCGATCACCGAAGCCCCCAAAACCCCCGGAAAGGCATCCGGATAGAGCGTCAGAACCGTTGTAGCGAAAGGCGTATTCATGATTGTGCCTCCACTTCATCCGGATTGTCATCATCCGTTAAAAAGAACGCTTTTGCATCGGCCAGCACTACTTTGCCGCCATCAATATCCACCACGGGAACATAAACGCGGGTAAAGGGGATGGTCCAGCTGCCTGGGACATCCGGCGTGCCGGAAATTTCCAACAAGTCCGATGCACCATAATTGACCACCGCCTTGATGCGCCCCAACGCCGCGCCATTTTCATCCTCGGCCCGCAAACCCACAAGGTCGGATTGATAAAAATCACCCTCGTCCGGCTCGGCAAACGCCTCACGAAGCGCATAGAGTTTGGTGGACTTATTGGCTTCGGCCTGCTCGCGGGTTTTGATCTCGTCTGTAAAAATCGCAAACCCGTCTTTGATTTTTCGCGACGACGTGATGTGCAAAATTTCTTTGCCCGAGACGTCCACAAAAGGCGCATAAGCCAGACAGGCGGCGGGATCTTGCGTAAAGGATTTCAGACGCACCTCGCCCTTGACCCCAAACGCACCAGCGATAGCAGCGACAAGAATAGGTTTTTGATCAGCTTTGGGCATTTAATTGCCTCTATAAGACCACGCCATTCTCTGTTGCCCCCCGGATGGCCCATGGGTTATCCGAGGCGGCAACAGAATAGGTGTTTAGTCTTCGGCTTTGGCTTCTTCAGCAGGAGCTTCTTCTTTGGGTGCTTCAGCAGCTTCTTTTAGCGCAGCGGCTTTTTCGGCTTTTTCTTCAGCACGTTCTGTCGCTTTGGCGTGTGGCTTGCCCTTATTTGGGTTGTTGCCATGTTCCCATTTGACCAGACCTTCAGCGGTCAGAAAACGCGCAACGCGATCGGTTGGCTGTGCGCCCTGATCCAGCCAATATTTGGCCCGTTCCAGATCAATCTTGATCCGATCATCATGGTCTTTGGGCAAAAGCGGATTATGCGTACCAATTTTTTCGATATAGCGGCCATCACGCGGGGCGCGCACATCGGCGACGACGATACGGTAATAGGGACGTTTCTTGGACCCACCACGGGCCAGACGAATTTTAACAGCCATTTTTCAATTCCTTATTTTGGCAATTTCTTTAATTCACAAAACTCATTTCTTTTTGGGCAAGCCGGGTAATCCGCCGGTTGGCCCCGGAAGGCCCGGCAAGCCGCCACCTCCCAAATCTTTTAACGCGTTGGGATCAAGACCCGCAGGCGGCATACCCATGCCGCCCATACCGGGTGGCATGCCCCCGCTGCCCATGCCACCAAGAGCGCTCATCATGCCTTTGCGGCCGCCACGGCCCATTTTCTTCATCATGCCGGCCATTTGCTTATGCATTTTCAGCAATTGATTGACCTGCGGTACGCCGGTGCCAGACCCCGCGGCAATGCGTTTTTTACGCGATGCCTTGATCAAAGCCGGTTTGGCGCGCTCAACCCGTGTCATCGAGGAGATGATGGCCTCTTGATGCTTGAACACGCTATCGTCCATGTCCATGCCAGCCATTTGCTTTTTGACTTTGCCCATGCCCGGCAACATGCCCAAAATTGATTGCATGCCACCCATTTTTTGAAGCTGTTGTAATTGTTCGGCCAGATCGTTCAGATCGAACTCGCCTTTTTTCATTTTGGCGGCCATCGCCTGCGCTTTTTCAGCGTCCAGCGTTTCGGCGGCTTTTTCCACCAGCGACACCACATCGCCCTGACCCAAAATGCGCCCGGCTATACGCTTGGCGTCAAAAACATCCAGCCCGTCGAGCTTTTCCGAAACCCCCAGCAGTTTGACCGGCAAGCCAGTTACCGCGCGCATGGAGAGCGCCGCACCGCCCCGCGCATCACCGTCCATCCGGGTCAGCACAAGGCCAGTCAGCGGCAGGCGATCGTTAAAGCGACCAGCCGTTTCCACCGCGTCCTGCCCGGTCAGCGCATCGGCGACCAGCAAGGTTTCGGCGGGGTTGGCGATTTTGGCAATGGCCGAGGCCTCTGCCATCAACTCTTCATCAATCGAGGTACGACCAGCGGTATCCAGAATAACCACATCATAGCCGCCAAGGCGCGCCGCATTCATGGCGCGCGCGGCAATATCGGTGGCGGTCTGGCCGTCGACAATCGGCAAAAAGCCAACATCGGCCTGTTTGGAGAGCTGTTCCAGCTGCTGCATAGCGGCCGGGCGGCGGGTATCAAGGCTGGCCAACAGCACTTTTTTGTTTTCGCGGGTTTTCAAACGCAGGGCGATTTTTGCCGCCGTGGTGGTTTTACCAGAGCCTTGCAGGCCAGCCATCAAAATGGCCACCGGCGGGGCTGCATGAAGATTGATGGCGACGGTGTCTTCGCCGCCGCCCAGCATGTCGATCAAACCGTCATGAACGATCTTGATCACCTGTTGGCCCGGCGTCACCGAACGCAAAACCTTGTCGCCGACGGCCTCGGTTTGAACGCGTGCGATAAAGTCTTTAACGACGGGCAGAGCAACATCGGCTTCCAACAGCGCCACGCGCACCTCGCGCATGGCCGCGCGTACGTCTTTTTCGCTTAAGGCACCACGGCCAGTCAGCTTATCAAAGACGCCGCCAAGACGATCGCTAAGGGCTTCAAACATGCGTGCTCCTGGAGCTACAAAATGATGCACAACGCCAAACGCCCCGCTGAGCGAACCTTCGCCGGGCGGGGTGCCTCGCCTGCCTCCCCCGGCTCAAGACCGGATGTGCAGGTAAAGCGTACAGAAGCGCTGTACGGATTTATGCGTGCGTATAGAGGCGTGGGGCGAATGAGTCAAATGGTGAGTAGGGTGAGAACTTCTTGGCGTCATACCTGCGCAGGCCGGTATCCAGCAGTTGAGTCACTATGGATCCCGGATCAAGCCCGGGATGACGTTAGAACTGTGAATAAGTTACACCAACACTTGAACAAAACGGGTACAAACGCCACATCACAAACAGTAAGAGGGTATAGCTATATGAAATATGGGAACGGGCAAACACATGTTAACAAAAGCTACAATTGATGATTTCAAGAAACAGATTACGTTTTCTCAATCACAAGCATTAAAAGATGTTGAGCAGGGTTTCTCATCTATCATGGCAAAAAATAGCGCCAAGGGGTGTTTGCGTTCTGGAGCAACTATAAAAGCCATGGGCCGGTTGGCTTCCAGCCGTATTGATAAATTTTCTGATGAAACAATCGCGACAGCTTTAGAATTTTCTAGTCAGCTAAATTTACCGTTAGCAGATATGGTTTGCATTATTAGAAATGCAATTGAGCAATTAAAACGAAAATATGTTACATCACAACCGGTTCTAACTCTCGATGTGAGCATTGAGCACCTTTCGGTCCCGCAACATATACTAAAATTATTGGATGACGCTGTCGAACGCGCAAATATGCGCTGCAAGAAAGTAGAATTAGGGTTGAGGCAATCTAAAGAACCTAATGGTATCTCAGTTAGCCATAATACATTAAACGTTGAACAAATGCATGGGCACATTCAACAAGGTTCACACAGTATTTTTACCATATCGAGTTCGCCAATAAACCACGCAGAACTTAGTAAAGCTATACAGGAATTCGAAACAAAACTTCAGTCACTTATAAGCCAAGATAGTACCCACAAACTCACTGATATCCAAACTGACATTGAGACAATTAAACTCCAACTTAATAAACCTGAACCCTCTGAAATAATTATAAATGAGACAATAAAAAGCTTGAAAAACATTATCGAGGGGGGCTTAGGAGGGGTATTAGCCAATCAACTTACACCTCTTATACCACCAATTCTTACAGCAATTGGGTTATAATTTTCTAATGCGTTCGTACCCTACCCCTCACTGATCCCCATACACCCTTGCGACCATTTCTTTGAGAAGCTTAAGCGCCACGGCGGCGGTCATTTCATTTATGTCCCGGTGCGGGTTCAGCTCGACAATATCACCGCCAATAAGCGGCCTAGGCAAAGCACAGATCGAAAGCAAGGAAAGCTTGCTTGAAAGGCGTAAAGCTGACCTAAAGAAAAACCAAAGGCTACGCCGGATTAACGAAAATAATCTGGACAGATTATTGCAAGATTTTGATTCCAGTAAATGTGATGACCGTTTGTCCCTTCATCCTGGGTGTTAGAGTGTGCAATGGTGTTTATTGCCTGAGTCTAAGTTCAAATGCTTCTTCAGCTTTTTGTTGTTGATATGCCGTTTCTTCCGGTGTCATTTTTTTAGCGCGCACTTTCCTTTCTGTCTCAAGATCAGCTGCAATTTCAGGAGCGTATAAAAACGCCAAGGAATACCAGTAATAGGATTCTTTGTTCTGGTTGTCGGACGGTTGAGTGTTGTAAAATCTGGCAGCACACAGCATAGCGTCAACATTACCTTTTCTGGCAAGGTGCTCAAGGGTGCGGTAGATACCATATCGTTTCACATTATCCGTTTCGGTCAGCCCCTCAAGCGTTGTGCAATGTGTCCCCCAATAGGCAAATTTTTGCTTACGTTGCGCAATCGCATGTTGGGTTTGCGCCTCCGAGGGTAATTTCTTCAGAGCTTCTCTTAACATTTCTGTAGAGCCATTCCAAAACAAACCCGTACCGGCGGCAATAAATTTTGCCTGATTTTCTCGCACCAATTGTATGCTGCTTTCTTCATGAATACGGGGGTAGGGTATGATTGTTTCAAACATGGCTCGTGTCTGCTTGATTGCGTCGGGCAATTCCGGGTTCAGAAAAATCGCCCAAATATAACCATCATAAGCACTGTCCATGGAGTCTGGATCAGGGTCATGCACAGCCATTTTTGCCTGGCACAATATGGCTAAGACATTTCCTGCATAAGCTGCTGCATTAATTAAACTTATTTTTTTCTGATCTTTTGCGTACCATTTAGAGGCGTTTTCGCAACTCCCATCCCACCCCCCCCCTTTTTTGGCGGCGGCGCGCACCCGTTCAAGCTCTTGTTCAGTAAATGTATGGCTTTTGCTAGAGATCGGGTCAGTCAGCATCTGGCGAGCATCGTGCCGGATTACAAAGCCAAGGCCAATGAGGACAACAAAACCAATGGACAGAATAGGAATATAACGCCATTTCATGCTTGATGATCCCATACCAACACGAATGGGTCAATTTATCGCTACCTCGCCTGATCCCCATACACCCTTGCGACCATTTCTTTCAGCAATTTCGCCCCTACGGCGGCGGTCATGTCGTTCAGGTCCCGGTCCGGGTTCAGCTCGACAATATCACCGCCAATAAGCGGCCCCGGCAAAGCGCGGATTATGCCGAGCACTTCGCGTACGCTTAGGCCGCCCGGTTCGTGGTGCGAAACGCCCGGCGCAAAGGCCGGGTCCAGCCCGTCCAGATCAATGGTCAGGTATGTTGGGCCGCTAGGCAGGTGCGAAGCCAGAACCGGCAGGTCTGAAGGCGCAATGACGCGCACGGCATACTTGTCAATTTGCGCCTTTTGCACAGCATTGATGGTGCGAATGCCGATCTGGGTCAGCGATTGAATGCGGCCATTTTCCATAAGCCGGGCCATAGGCGAGGCATGGGAGTGGGGGTTGCCCTCAAAGTCGGGGTAAAGGTCGGGGTGGGCGTCAATATGGACCAGATGCGGCGGCTGATGACCGGCGCATACCGCTCCATCAATCAAGGGCCATGTGACAAAATGATCCCCGCCCAAAAACACCGCCGGGCCTTTTTCAAAGGCTGCTTTTGAAGCCATGGCAATGCGTTCAAAATCACCGGGGTTTTCTTTGAGATTAACATCACCCGCATCACAAAAAACGCGCGGATCAGAAAGATCCGTACCGTCCTCGGCACACCAATTACTCATCCCGCTGTGCAGCACCTTTCGGATCGCCGCAGGAGCCAATGCAGGGCCACGCAAATGCGAGGAATTACAATCTGTGGGCAGGCCCAAAAGCTGTACTGGATGCGTCATGACCCAAGTGCTGCATGGCGTGCCAGAGCATCCTTGGGCCACAATGCGTCCCGATTATAATAGCCGGATTTTATCGGTACGTCCTCGCCCAAAACAATCCATGGTTGTTTGGTCGAGGTGAAGATATGAATGTCCGGCGATATGTCATGGCCTTCGTCCAGCGTACCAACGCGCAAAAAGGCCACAGACTTTCCAGCCCCCGGATAATGACTCCATAGCGCCACACGGCAGGATGGGCAGCGCACAATATCCTGCCCCTTGCCACTGGCCGACGGGGTGTGGACGGTTTGCGCCTCGCCCTTGGTCAGTACCAGACGGTCGGCTTCCACCATGGCGTTAAGTGCAAAGGCGCTGCCGGTTTCGCGCTGGCACCATGTGCAATGGCAGCAATGGGTAAACAGCGGTGCCGACATGAGCGTGTAGCGCACGGCGCCACAGGCGCAGCCGCCTTGCAAAGGATAGGCATTTGGATGTGTCATGAATAAAGAGTGACAACACACGCAAGCCCGGTCAAGAACGTCTCCTAAAAAGACCGCGAGAGCGACGCCACAACAACAGAACCTCCCGTGGCACCGGCCAACGCAAACGCATCATGGAAACGCAGATCAAAATCAAAGCCTTTCAGGCTGAACGTCACCCCGATATTGATATCCGAATAGCTATCACCGCCCTTGGCCGCTTGATAAAATTCCTGATAGCCGTAACCGCCGCTGATCGACCAGGTGTCGTTTATCGTCCAGCTGGCATCCAGTGCCAAATAGCCTGCATCGCCGGCATTGGCATAAAAACCTGGCGAAAACGCATATGATGCGCCAAGGGTCAGAGGGCCAATATCCTTGCTGGCACCCCCGTGGAACTCGACAAAATTCTGCCCTTTGGGACTGTCTGGATAAAGATAGGCCAGCACGCCAAAATCAAAGTCCAGCCCGGCAAAGGACGGCGCATAATCGGCATATATATCCAGCTCCATTGTGGTATCATCGCCAAAGTCCACGCTGGATGCCCAGAGCCCGGCCGAGAACAAACCAGCCGCCGCATCAAACCCGCCCGAAATGGCCGGACCACCAGACGTTTGAGAAACGCCACGATAAATATAATCTGTAGACAGCTTCACATTGGCACTGGTTTCAATGTCTTGCGCCATAACGGCCGACGTCAAGAAGCAGAACCCAACACCGCACAAGAATGCGGAACGAAAAAAAGAACGCGAAAAACCAGTCAAGATAATCTCCATACAGTTTAGATGCCCAAGGCCAACATCGGCCTGCCCATTCGGCTTTTTGGAAATTTCCTCCGTATGGCGGGTTGGCCCCGCTCGTGTTGTTTGCTCTGGTCAATAGCCGGGCGGCGCACAAGAGCCAGCCCCGTCGGCGTCGATATTCATGATCACT
The DNA here is from genome assembly GCA_021776525.1 of Robiginitomaculum sp. GTDB lineage: Bacteria > Pseudomonadota > Alphaproteobacteria > Caulobacterales > Maricaulaceae > Robiginitomaculum_B. The sequence continues at coordinate 685,389 of JAJFFT010000006.1, read as the reverse complement.
TGCTGGATATTTAAGCGCGCTCTGCCGCTTAACAGAGCAGCCGCCAGCCCCGGCAAAATTTAACGCAAAAAATAAAGTGAACGCTGTTCACTTTTATATTTTCTTGTGTTATAAGCCCGCCATAGATCGGAAAACGATCACAATGGGAGAGAGTAAACATGGCTTCTTTGCGCGATTTATATGCGGTACCACAGATTGATTCACACTGGACCGTGCCCCAGGAATATGACGTTATTTTTGACTGGGAATTTGACGAAGGGCGCACACAGATGATGCACCTTTATCAAAAGGGCAAGGACATGCAGTGGGATGCGGTAAACCGCATTGACTGGTCATTAGAACTTGATGCCGAGAACCCCATGCAATTGCCTGAAGAAGCAATGGCACTGCACGGCACACCAATCTGGAACAAGATGGGCAAGAAGGATCAAATTGATTTGCTCCGCCATTCACAGGCTTGGAATATTTCGCAATTTTTGCAAGGTGAGCAGGCCGCACTGGTTTGTGCCGCCAAGATTGTTGGCCAGGTCCCAGACATGGATGCCAAGTTTTATGCCTCGACCCAGACCATGGACGAAGCGCGCCATATCGAAGCCTATCAAAAGCTTCTAAAAAAGTTTGAAGTCAGCTACCCGATGACCAAGCCTTTGCAGGAACTGGTCGATCAGGCCCTGCGCGATCCGCGTTGGGACATCACCTATCTGGCCATGCAAGTGGTGATTGAGGGGCTGGCACTGGCTGCCTTTGCCACCATCCGTGATGTGTCACAAAATCCGCTGGCGCAAATGGTCAATGCCTATGTGATGGAAGACGAAGCGCGCCATGTGGCTTTTGGTCGCCTAACCTTGCGGGATTATTACCCGCATTTGACTCAGGCAGAACGCGATGAGCGTGAAGAGTTTCTGGTCGAAGCCTGCTATCTGATGCGCGACCGTTTCGAGGGCCGCGAAATTTATGAAGCGCTTGATTTGCCCGTTGAAGAATGTGTCGAATTGACCAAAAACAGCGAAATCAACAAGTTGTTCCGCACCTTGTTATTCCAACGCATTGTGCCAGTTGTTAAAGACATTGGACTGTGGGGGCCGCGCATCCGTGCTGCCTATGAAGACATGGGCGTGATGCACTTTGCCGATACTGATATCGATGCCTTGCAGGCCGATGATGAACGCATTGCCGCGGACTTTGATGCGCGCAAAGCCTATGTCAGTGCCGTTGCCGCCAAGGGCGGTATTAGCAAAGCCGTAGACGCAACAGCCGCCGAGTAAACAGACATGCAACATTAAAGGCGGGGCATGGTTTCATGCCCCGCCTTTTTTTAAAAGCTTGTTTTATTTCTGGCTTAAATCCTGTGCGAACATCAGGGCATTATTGTCCGGGTCGTAAAACGTGGCCAGCTTGACCATGCCTGGTATAACAATTGTATCACCGTCAAAGGACACCCCGGCGTCCTCTAATGTCTGACGCGCATCGTCCAGATCAACCACACCAATGACCGGCACGCAATTGCCGGGTTTGGGCTCTGTGTTTAAAGCAAAACCCAGATGCACACCTTGCATATGCGAGTGAAGTTCCATCCAACCGATAGCCTCTGCCGTAAATCTGTACATGAAGCCAAGGTGGCGCTCATACCAGTCGCGAGTGCGTTTCAGGTCTGTGGACGGGAAAGATAGAACCAGGTCATTGGCATATGTGGGTGCGGTCATTAGAATCTCCTTGAGGAACATAATTTTTTATAGTAACAATAATATATTATGTCAAACTTACTCATAGACCTCACTCAAAAAGGCTGGGCATTGCCAGTTCTTGGCGCGCTCGAAAAAGGGGCAATAGCGAGAACGCACCCTCTGGCAAAACAGCTGCAAACCAGCCCGATCTCCATCAGAACCGCCATAGCACATTTGATCATGTTGGGCCTTCTCAAAGAAAACCCCGGGCACGGGCACCCTTTGCGACCGGAATATCTGCGCACACCCTTGGGCGAGAAACTCGGCCCGCTCACCTTAGAGGTTATTCGCTATGGCGAACAACAAGACGTATTACCGCTTTTACGAAGACGTTGGACATTGCCTATTATAGACGCCCTTGAGGAGGCTAGATCATTCTCCGACCTTCGCCGCGGGATCATACACGTTACGGATCGGGCCCTCTCATTGTCATTAAAAGACCTGGCGCGTGCGAATTTGGTGCGGCGCAAGGTCTTAGTTGAACATTGCCCCCCCGCGACGCTTTATTTACCTACACCACAATCCCAAAAACTTCGCCGGCCTCTAGATGGCTTTACCCGCTGAGCAATCAGCGGCGCGGCAGCGCCACCGTAAACACAGTCCCCAGGCCAGGCTTGCTTTGCACGCTTAACGCACCGCGATGACGGTTGACGATATGTTTGACAATTGCCAGCCCCAGGCCTGTTCCAGAACGTTCGGCCGTCTTGCCATCCTCAACCCTGTAAAAGCGCTCTCCGAGGCGCGGCAAATGCTGATCATCAATGCCAGGGCCAGAATCGCGTATGCGCAGCATGGCAAAGTCCTGCACACCAGAGCGTGGGGCCTCGACAATGTGCAGGCGCGGCGCCGTGTCCCCCATGGCCTTGCGCACAAAATCCGGGCTTTGCCGGTCTGTTTTCCCGGTCAAAATGATCTCAACCTTTTTACCGCGCGGCGTGTATTTTATGGCATTGTCGATTAAGTTCTGGACAATCTGGATCAGCTGGTCGCGCTCCCCGATGACCGGAACGGGTATATCCGGCAAATCAACGAACAGAGTCACATCGCGCCCCTTTGCCACCGGAGCCAGCGCATCAACCACGTCGATTATGACCGCATTAAGATCGACGTGATCCCGCGGGACCTGATGCTCGTCCATTTCAATACGGCTGAGCGATAGGATATCATCAATCAAGCGGCCCATTCGCCCAGCCTGGTCGGCCATAATCCCCAGAAATTTGTCCCGCGCTTGTGCATCATCCTTGGCATGGCCGCTCAAGGTTTCAATATAACCGCTTAGTGATGCCAGCGGTGTGCGCAGCTCGTGGCTGACATTGGCCAGAAACCCTGCACGCAAGTGCTCGGCATGGTGCAATTCAGTTTCATCCTGAAAAACCAACGCGTATTGCCCATCGCCTAGCGTTAACGCGACCACCCTTAAAAAGCGGGGCGCGGGGCGGCGTAAAGCAAAACGTAACGCGTGTGGGCCGCCTTTTTTGCGGGCACGCGCCGCCAGTGCAAGAACTTCGGGATGACGGACAAAAACCGATAACAAAACCCCAGATTCAAATCCGGGGTAAATGGCCTGTGCCGCCGCATTGGCAAAACAGACCCGATCTTTCTCGTCTATCAAAATCACCGGATCAGGCAATGTGCCAAGTACCTGCTCAGCCTGGTTCGGGCGCTGTTCTTCAATTTCGGTTTCTTGCGAAGAAGGCACCACCAGAGGCGGTAGAGGAACCCGCAAGACCAGCAAGACCAGAACCGCCGCAGCCAGACCAACCCACAAACCCGCCACCACGGGCGCCCCAACACTGCCAATAAGAAACAATGGTGCAAACCCGGCAATCAGAACCGCAAAGATATTTTTTGTCATCGTCATACCGCCCTTACGAACGCATTCAGAGTTAACACAAGAATGAACCAGAACGTCCTTAATACCGTCTTTTTATCCACGTACTGCATCCAAAAGGCAATTGTGGCGCATCCTTATAATATTGCGCCCCTTGGAACGAAACGATGCGCAACGCGCACTTTCCCAAGGCGCCATACATAAAAGGAAGATGACAAGAGGGTGGTTAGTTTATGAAATTCATGAAATATTTGTTGTTTATCAATAAATATTGATTGACATTCGCGATGCACAACTTATGGTCCACTCAACAACCAGTTTTAACTCCCGGGGACAAAGAATGCCTAAGACATGGCTGATGACAGCCGCATTATTCAGTTTGAGCGCCTGCGCAAGCATGCCAACAGCGCCAGAGCAAACACAAACCATGCGTTTACAAGCACCAGGTCAATGGCAAAGCCAGGCCGGGGCCGTTAACGCCATGGCCACCGATTGGCTGGCCGCGTTTCATGACGTCACTTTAAGTGCGCTGGTGAACGAGGCCCTGTTGAATAATCACGATGTACTGGCCAGTGCCGAACGCGTGACACAAGCACAAGCCCTTGCCATAACCAGTGCCGCATCGCGCCTCCCCACACTTGATTTTAGCGCACAAGGCACACGCACCCTTATTCAAAATGCACCCGATACAACCGGTTACAGCGCCGCGCTCTCTGTCAGTTGGGAAGCTGATTTGTGGGGACGTCTGAAAGACCGGGCAAATGCCGGATCGTCCGATGTTCGTGCCGCAAAGGCCGATTATGATGCAGCGCGCCTCTCTATAGCCGGTCAAACCACACAAGCCTGGTTTGATCTGATCGAGGGTGGCCAGCAAGTGGCATTAGCCAATGATGATTTACAATCACGTCAACGCTCTGAACGCCTCGTCGGGCGGCGTTACGCCCGCGGCGTGTCCAGCTCGTTGGATGTTCGTCTGGCACGCTCGGCTTTGGCCGGTTCAGAGGCCAATTTGGCCCTGCGCGAACAACAACAGGCCAATGCCACCCGCCGTCTTGAATTACTGTTGGGGCGCTACCCCGCCAAAGCCCTCAAGGCCGCACAAGAGCTGCCAAGCCTTGGCCCGCTTTCGGGTCTTGGCACACCCGCTGACCTGTTGACGCGCCGCCCCGACATTATCTCTGCCGAAGCCCGTTTAACCTCGGCAGGACTGCGCGCCAGCGAAGCCCGCAAGGCTCTACTGCCCCGACTGTCATTCTCCCCCTCTGCGGCAACCAGCGGCAGCAATGTTTCCGACCTCTTTGATCTGGATACATTGGTTGGGCAATTGCTAGGCAATTTAACTCAGCCCTTGTTTCGGGGCGGTGCTTTAAAAGCTGACGTCAAACGCGCCCGTGCTGTGCAACGCGAGCAGATTCAAACCTATGCCAACCTGGTTTTAAGGGCCTGGCGCGAAGCCGAAGATGCTCTGGATGGTGAAACCTATCTGGCACGGCGCGAAGATGCGCTTCACGTCTCGGCAATTGAAGCCCGTGAAGCCGAAAAACTGGCCGTGCGCGAGTATGGCCGCGGTGTTGGCACCATCTTTGAGCTTTTGGATGCCCAACGCCGACGCATTAACGCCGAAAGCCAGCATATCGCCGCCAATAAAGAACGTGCGGCAAACCGCGTGCGCCTGCATTTGGCAATCGCCGGAAGTTTTAATACGCAGGCGGTCAAAACCGCCGCAATTGTCGATGAGGACATGTCACTATGAACACCCAGGAACCCTTAACAGCGGCCAATACATCCCAAAAACGCAAGCAGAAGAACCCTGCACTGTTCTTGTGGCGGATGATTGTTTTCGCTCTGCCCGTCGTGGTTATTGTTGGCGGCGTCGCTGGCGTAATGATTATGGGGGCTTTGAAACCCAAACCAGAAAAAAAAGCTGAAGAATTAAAACCTGCTGCTGTTCTGGTTGCCTCGCCAAAAAGAGAAACCGTGCACCTGGCGATCAATACCCAGGGCGAGGTGCGGCCACAAACTGAAATTGATGCGGTGCCACAAATTTCTGGCAAGATCGTATATGTGGCACCCGGTTTTATTGATGGTGGGTTCTTCAACAAGGGTGACGTTCTGGTTCGCATTGAACCTGCTGATTTCCGCCTGCGCGTTATTCAGGCCGAAGCCCAAGTGGCCCAGGCCGAACAGCGTTTAGCACGCGAAAAGGCAGAATCAGAGATTGCCAAACGGGATTGGGCTGAACTGGGCGAAGGCGAAGCGTCTGCTTTGACATTGCGCCTGCCACAAATGGCCGAGGCCCAGGCAGCACTGGATTCTGCCAATGCCAGCCTGTCTGATGCTCAACTGCAACTCTCGCGTACGGTCATCCGGGCACCATTTACCGGGCGTGTCCGCAACAGAAATGCCGATTTTGGTCAATATGTGACTGTAGGCACACGTCTGGGACGGATTTTTGCCACACAGGTTGTCGAAGTGCGCCTGCCTCTGACTGATACCGAGCTGAGCCAGCTAGGTCTGCCGTTGGCCTATTTGGAAAGCAAAGACAATCCCGGACCAAAAGTCGAATTATCGGCCATTGTGGCTGGTAAAGAACGTCATTGGAGCGGCCGCATTGCCCGCACAGACGCGGCCATTGATCCACGCACACGTGTTCTCTTTGCCTTTGTCCAGATCGAAGACCCCTATGGGGCCGGTGCAGACGATGGCATGCCTTTGGCCGTAGGGCTTTTCGTTAACGCCCATGTTGTGGGCCGGGAAATCCCAGGTGCCTTGGTGGTGCCCCGCACAGCCTTGCGTGGTGACAATACAGTCTATGTGGCCAAAGCAGATAACACGCTGACGATGAAAAAGGTTTCAGTCGTCTCGTCAAATCGTGAGCGGGCCGTTCTGCTTGCCGGCATCACGCTGGACGACAAGGTGATTACGTCGCCAGTGCGCGCCGCTGCTGAAGGCATGAAAATTGAAGCCGTCGAACACACCGCCGTGGCCCAGGCCACCACCGATGTACCTGTGGCCAACTAAGGAGAGCTGACGATGAACGGTATAATAAAATGGTGGGCACAGAATAAAGTTGCCGCCAACCTTCTGATGATTGCCATCCTGATTGCCGGGTTGGTGGGGTATGTACGTATTGAACGCGAGCTGGATCCTTATGTGGAATTCCCGGGCGCTCGGGTCAGCGTATTGTGGCTGGGCGCCTCTCCCCAGGATATTGAAGACCAGATCGTCGTCCGTATGGAAGAGGCGGTCAGCCGGGTTAAAGGCATCGACAAGATGTGGTCTGTGGCCTCGGAAAGTGTTGGTTCGCTGATTGTCATTGGCGATCAGGACCTCAACAGTGCCGACTTTCTGCAAGAAGTGAAACGCGAAATTGATTCTATTACGACGTTTCCAATCGCCGCAGAAGAGCCGCAATTACGACTGTTTGCCAACAATAGTGAGCTGATGCGCGTGGCCGTGTCCGGCGATGTGGATGAGCGGGTGTTATCCCGTCTCGCCGAAGAGGTGCGCCGCGAAATTGCGCTTATCCCCGGCGTGCCACAAGTCGAATTGTTTGGGACACGCGATGAAGAAGTCTCTATTGAGGTGACCGAAGAATCCTTGCGCCGCTATGGCCTGAGTTTTTCAGATGTCACCCAGGCTATTCGTGGCACCTCAATCAACATTTCTTCGGGCAATATCCGCACCAAACTGGGCGACATGCAATTGCGTACGCGCCAGCGGGCCGACAATCGTGACGATTTCAACAAGATCATTATCCGCCAGACGCCCGACGGCGCGGCCATTCGCGTTAGTGATGTCGCCAACGTCAAAGACGGGTTTTCCCAAGTGAACATACTGGCCACCATGAATGGTGAACGCGCCGTTCTGGTTAATGTGATGAGCGGCCCCAAAATGGACGTCGTGAAGATCGCCAAAGGGGTCAATGCCTATATTGAGAAAAAACGTGACCAGTTACCCGAAGGGGTGTCCCTGACTTTGTGGAATGATTCCTCAATTGCCTATAATTCCCGTATTCACACCATTGCCTCAAATTTCTTTTCAGGCCTGATTTTGGTGTTGATCACGTTGATGTTGTTTTTGCGCCCGGCGATTGCCCTTTGGGTGGCCGCAGGCATTGCCACGGCCTTTGCCGGCGGGCTGGCCTTACTGCCCCTTCTGGGTGTCTCGTTCAACATGATTTCCACCTTTGCCTTCTTACTGGTGATCGGGGTTATCGTGGATGATGCCATTATTGTCGGCGAGGCCATTCACCGAAAAACCGAAGAAGGTGAACAAGGCTTAGATGCTGTGGTTTCAGGCACGCAAATGGTGCTCAAGCCGGTGATCTTTGCCGTTCTCACCACGATGATTTTCTTTGCGCCATGGATGTACCTTTCCGGCGCCACCAAGGAATTTACCAAGGCCATCTCCCTTGTGGTGATCTTGGCTTTGTTCTTCTCTTTGGTTGAATCACTGCTGATCTTGCCTTCACATTTATCACACCTGAAACCCTATAACCCCAATACGCGATTAGCCCGTTTTCAGGCAAAAATTGCAGACAGCATCTTGTGGTTCGCACACCACGTTTATCGGCCCATGATGAAGTTTGCCGTACGTCGGCGCTATCTGACGGCATCGTTGTTCATTGCCACAGCGATTATGTCGGTTGGCCTGATGACCACGGGCATTATGAAGTTCACCTTCATGCCGGAAACTGAGTCTGATCAGATCAATATTGATGTGACCTTGCCACAAGGCACGCCTTATGCGCGCTCAATGGAAGTCCTGGCACAAATTCAGGCGGCCGAGAAGGCGCTGGAGGAAGAGGTCAGCGAGGGCGGAAAAACTCTGGTTGAAAACTGGTATACCCGCGCCCGCGAAAACAATGTTCTGGCGCTGGTCAAATTGGTGCCGCCAGAAACACGTGCGCTCAGTGCCAAAGATACGGCAGCGCGCCTGCGCGAACTGATCGGCGCAGTACCCGATGCAGAGAAAATCACTGTTGAGTACTTGCAAAACAATAATGGTCCGCCCTTGGAATTTGTTCTAAACTCCACTGATATGGACGCCTTGACCAAGGCGGCGGATGAGCTGATGGCGCGCCTGCGCAGCTATGACGGTGTGTATAATGTCGTCAACGACAGCCAGTCCGCCACAGATGAGGTCCAGTTTAATCTGAAACCTGGTGCCGAAACCCTGGGGATCACCATTACCGATGTGGCACGTCAGGTTCGTCAAGGATTCTTTGGCGATGAAGTGCAACGCCTGCCGCGTGATGGCAAGGATGTGCGGGTGTTTGTCCGCTATCCACGGTCCGATCGCGAATCTCTGGATTTCTTGAAAAAAATGCGTATTCGCGCTTCTGATGGCCGTGAAGTACCGTTGTATTCCGTCGCAGAAATGCATTTTGCACCGGGCATCAGCCAGATTTTGAGACGTGAGCGCCAACGCGCCATTATCGTCAGTGCCGAAGTGGTCAATGAACGGATTGGCGAAATTCAAAAAGACATGAAGGAAAACTTCTTTGTTGATTTTGACGCTGATAACCCCAAAGTGCATCGGGGTAATATTGGCCGGGCGCAAGGCCAGGCTGAGTTCATGAAAGAACTGATTACCCTTTCGCTGATCGCCTTTGGTGTTGCCTATATCCTGGTGGCGATTGCCTTTCGCTCTTATGCCCAGCCTTTGCTTATTTTGCTGGCGGCCATTCCCTTCTGCTTTATGGGTGCCGTCCTGGGCCATCTGGTGCTTGGTCAATCCATGAACCTGTTCTCTTTGTTGGGCTTCATGGCCGCAGCCGGAGTGGCGGTGAATGACAATCTGGTGCTGGTTGATTACGTGAACCGATTACGGGAAAAGGGCGTCGGCGGCGCGCGAGCGCTGGTCGAGGCCGGGACCGAACGGTTCCGCCCGATCATCCTGACCTCGCTGACGACCTTTGTTGGTTTATTGCCTTTGTTGATGGCAAAATCCATTCAGGCTCAGGTGTTGATCCCGGTGGCTATCGGTCTCTCATACGGGGTATTGTTTGCCTTGTTTGTGACCCTGTTCTTTGTGCCGGCACTGTATGCCATTGGCGCCGACATTCGCCGCTTCTTCGTCTGGCTGATTACGGGCGTCCAACAGCCCAAGTTTGGTACCAGCCTGGAAGAATTGACCGATGAAGATGTCGACCATTTGGAGGTTCTACCCGCTGAATAGCTCGACATTAACAACAATTAATATTGGAAAAGCCTCTGGTTCTTGCAGCCAGGGGCTTTACCGCTAAGTTTGCATGGGAAACAGAGGAAAACACCTTATGAAAAAGCATCTTTTAATTACGGCGGCTACATTTGCCGTGCTGGCATCGTGCACACCAGCCAATCAAGCCCAGAATTCAGCAGATCAGGATGAGAAAGCGGCGGTCGCGGCCAAAGCAGAGCTGGGCAGTTTTGGTATAGATTCCACTGCCATGAACGAAAGCATTACCCCCGGCGATGACTTTTATCGTTATGTCAACGGCACTTGGCTCGACACATTCGAAATCCCCGAAGACCGCACGAATTATGGCTCGTTTACGGTGTTGGCTGAACGTTCGGAAAAACAGGTCAAAGCCATTATTGAAGATGCCGCAGCAAAAACCGCCGCGCCTGGTTCTGCAGAGCAGAAAATCGGCGATCTGTTTGCCAGCTTCATGGACACAAAAACTATCGAGCTGAGGGGTTTGGAGCCGTTGCAGGGCGATTTTGATAAAATCAACGCCGCCACAACCCATGATGATGTAACCACCTTGATGATGGCCGCCGACATGCAAGCCGGCTCGATCTTTGGTGGCTTTGTAAACATTGATTCCAAACAGCCTGACCAGTACGCCTTCTATATGGGCCATGCCGGTCTGGGCCTGCCGGATCGTGATTATTACTTAAAAGACGACCAGCGTTTCAAGGATATCCGCGCCGCCTATATCAAACACATGGCCAACATGCTGGACCTCGCCGGCATTGATGATGCCAGCGGCAAGGCCGATACCATTATGGCCATTGAAACCAAGCTGGCCGAAGCGCACTGGGAACGCAAAGACCGCCGCAATCGCGATTTGACCTATAACAAGATGACGCTAGATGAGCTGGATACCTATGCCCCCGGCTTCCCCTGGCACCACGCCGCTGAGGCCGCAGGCCTTGGCGATTTGAACACCCTGATTGTACAGGAAAAAAGCGCTTTTCCAAAAATTGCCAAAATTTTTGCTGACACACCGGTTAAAGACTGGCAGGCATTTTTGACCTTTAAAACCCTGTCGAATTACGCGGCACAACTGCCCGCTATATATGACGAAGAGAATTTTTCCTTTTATGGAAAAACATTACGTGGCCAGCCGAAACAGCGTGACCGCTGGAAACGCGGCGTTTCACTGGTCAGTAATACAGTCGGCGAGTCCATTGGTCAGGTCTATGTGAAAAAGCATTTCCCGCCAGAATCAAAAACTAAAATGGTCGAGCTGGTTGAAAACCTGCGCACCGCGCTGGGCCAGCATATCGACAAGCTGGAATGGATGTCACCGGAAACCAAGGTCGAGGCCCACGCCAAACTGGCTGCGTTTACGCCCAAGATCGGTTACCCTGATGTCTGGAAAGACTATTCATCCATGCAGATCAAGCGTGATGACCTGATCGGCAATATCCGTGCCGGCAATATGTGGGCCTATAATGATCAGATTTCCAAACTGGGTGGGCCAATTGACAAAAACGAATGGTTTATGAGCCCGCAAACTGTCAATGCCTATTACTCGCCGACCCGCAATGAGATTGTCTTTCCGGCGGCAATTTTGCAGGCCCCTTTCTTTGACCCCAATGCAGACCCTGCGGTCAATTATGGTGGTATTGGCGCCGTAATTGGTCATGAAATGGGACACGGATTTGATGATCAGGGCCGCAAATCTGACGGCACCGGCCTGTTACGAGACTGGTGGACAGAAGAAGATGCCAAAGCCTTTGACGAACGTGCCGCTAAGCTGGGTGCACAATACGACCAGTTTGAACCACTGGAAGGCCATCATGTTAAGGGTGATCTGACCATGGGCGAAAACATCGGCGACCTGGGCGGCTTGAACTTTGCCTATACGGCCTACAAGCTTTCACTCAAGGGCAAGGAAGCGCCTGTGATCGACGGCTATAGCGGTGATCAGCGTCTGTTCTTGTCCTGGGGACAGATCTGGCGACGCAAAATGCGTGATGAAACGCTCATCAATCGCCTGACAACAGACCCGCATTCACCGGGCGAATATCGTGCCAATGGTATCGTGCGTAATATGGATGCCTGGTACACAGCCTTTGATGTACAGCCTGACAATGCCATGTATCTGCCCCCGGAAGAGCGGGTCAAAATCTGGTAAATTATTGATCAGACCATAATCAGAACCCCGCGTCGGCACACCCGGCGCGGGGTTTTTTATGGCAGTGTCACCGGGTGCGTAAACACATAATCCCGGTCTTTCATCGGCGTGTGACAGGCATAGCATTCCTGTGCGAAACTGGCATCTTCTCCATAGGGTTTTTGCTGGTCACCAAGCCAGCGCGCATAACCCCACCCACCGGTTTTGGCAAAGCGTTCCCGATCTTTGAGCATAAACTCGGCCACCAGGAACTTTCCGGGCACGGTAGCCTCAGGCCAGTCATCTTCGCGAACCATATCCTTCCAGACCAGCTTGCCTAATACTGCACCTTTGGGCCAGGGGTTGGTTTGGCCTGCACGCGACGCTTCAATGGCAATATCATTACCCAAAATAGCCCGCAGCGTTTCATTATCCGTACGATGGCTAACGGCTATCACCCGCCAATTCTTATAACCTTGTGGCAAAGAAATTCCGTTCGGCGCCTTTTCTGCGCGAGCAACCGACGCCTGTCCGTTGATTGCGCCTTGTGTGCAGCCGCTCAGCATTAGAACAATAGAACTGCTGACCAAGGCAATAGATCTGATCCGCATATACATCTCCCTCACTTGCGCGTCCTGCAACACTATACCTAAGGCGACCGCACAACAATATATGCCTCATGAGAGCACCATACAGGCTATAGCTGCACAGCCCGGCTTGGCGCACCCGGCGGACAAGCTATAATAATCTTCTAAAACGCGATGCGGGTGTAGCTCAATGGTAGAGCAGCAGCTTCCCAAGCTGAATACGAGGGTTCGATTCCCTTCACCCGCTCCAGTTCAATGGCTATAGACAGCTTCATCTGAAATGACCCAAAATCATTAGTCGATCATTGCCACAATGAGCCAGTACCGAAAGATCACTATTGTTTGACAAGATTAGCGACCCGTCTCCACTCTGAGTCATAAAAGCCATAATCACTTTGATAGGGTGAAATCAGGTCATGGGCCTGTTTCAAATCCTGCACGGCCAATTTGTTTTTATTGATTTTGAGGTACAGATAACCGCGCATGGAATAGGCTTGGTAAAAGCCTGGATCGGCACGGATGACACGGGAAAACTGTGCAATTGCGGTTTTTATCCTGCCGGACCGTATTAAGGCTTTTGCTTTGCGAAATTGCACCTCCAGTGGATCAACTTCACCTGGCCCCTTTACGATCGGTGTTAGCCATTCAACCATTTGTGCCGGGGGGGTATATTTATATTCCGGCAAAAGCCAGAAAGACATAACCTCAGCCAAACACTCGGACAAATTACGGGCTGCATAGGCACTGGGCAGGCCGGTTTTTTCCCTGATCAGGCGTTCGATATATTTTCGACGCTCACCCAAAGGTAAGGCTGCAGCTGTGGAAGGGGTTAACCCTTCGCCGCGCAACAGGTTTCGTGCAGCCAGTATTTTGGGCTCATAAAGCGCTCGAAACGCCTCTGAACCAGACAACTTCCCATAACTGTCGGCGGTATGAACAAGTTCGTGCAAGATCACGCGGGTTGAGTAGTTTGGATAGAGAAAAGCCTTTTTATCAATCACGATCAATTGCACACCGCCCTTCGCATAGGTCGGCAAGTCAACACGATAAAGCGCAATGCTGTGGTCTGATGCGCCCCGATAAAGCAGGCCGGGGGCCAGCGCATATATCCGTTGAAAATGTTTTTGGATAATGGCGCGTTCATCTGATGACCAGGCAAGGGTCTTATAGGTTTTGCGGTAAGCCTCGTCAGAGCCCGGACGCAAAACATCCTGAAATGTGATCAGATCATCAACACCCGCGCTTTGTGCAACAGAGGCCCCAAAAACGGCCAAGGCACACCATGCGATAATCACTCTCAACACAATTGACCCTGGCACAGTTTTGAACATCAATCGTCCCCATCACCATGATCGACCTTATCCTGCGTCTTCGTTTCAAAATCATTGGCGTCATGGCGCTCCAGCAATTGGCTTTCTGGTTCACCCCAGGCGCGGTTGACCATGCGTCCACGCTTGACCGCCGGGCGTTCGGCAATGGCATCTGTCCAACGCACCACATGCGTATATTCGTGCGTTTGCAAAAACTCGGCCGCGTCATAAACAAGGCCCTTCACCACCGCGCCATACCAGGGCCAGATGGCCATATCTGCGATGGTGTATTCGTCGCCGCACATATAGGTGTTGTCTGCAAGATGGCGATTTAAAACGTCCAGTTGGCGTTTCACCTCCATGGCAAAACGATCAATGCAGTATTGTATCTTCACAGGGGCATAGGCATAAAAATGGCCAAAGCCACCGCCCAGATAAGGTGCGCTGCCCATTTGCCAGAACAGCCAGGACAGGCATTCGGTCCGCTTGGCCGGCTCGGTGGGTAAAAATTCACCAAATGTCTCAGCCAGATAAAGCAACATGGCGCCGGATTCGAAAATCCGTGTCGGCGGCGTGGTGCTGTGGTCCATCAATGCCGGGATTTTAGAATTTGGATTTACATCAACAAAGCCGCTGCCAAACTGGTCGCCTTCCATGATGTTGATCATCCAGGCATCATATTCAGCGCCTTTGTGTCCCAGTGCTAATAACTCTTCGAGCATCACCGTAACTTTGACGCCATTTGGTGTTGCCAGAGAATAAAGCTGGTATGGATGCTTGCCGACAGGCAAGTCTTTTTCGTGCGTTGGACCCGCCACAGGGCGGTTGATGCTGGCAAAACGCCCGCCATTATCAGCCTCCCAAGTCCAGATTTTTGGCGGCGTATATTCGGGGGCATCAGTCATTGGGCATGTCCAGTCAGGTTGGTGTGAATAATGATCATAGACCGGCATGAGCTGATAAAACCAGCCCCATCAGTTCACCATTACTTGAACAAAAAACGGGGCCCGCAGGCCCCGTTTCCGTTTCAAAATGCTTAAAGCTTATTGAAATTTGTATCGTGCGCGAAGACCAATGGATCGTGGTGTGATCACATTAGTCAAATAGCTGCGTACGGAAGAGCCAAGAACGGTCTGGTTAGACAGTCGTGTTGATTGAACGCCGGTTTCTGCGAATTTATCAAACAGATTGTTGGCATAAAGAGTCATAGACCAATCATCCGCATCATAAACAATTGATGCATTGGCAACACCAAAGCTTGGCAATGTCAGGCTATTACCACGTGCACCTGTTCTAGACAGCACATTACCCTGCCAGGAATACCCGGCATTGAAATGCAACTCATTCCCGTTATCCATCGGCATGTCATAGGTCCCAAAGAACGAGAATTGTGTCTTCGGAGAACCCGGCAGTCGATCACCATCCAGGCCATCTTCAAACGCCGTGGAAAAACCAGGAGGCGTAAAGGTCCGGATCAGGGATGGAACATCAGAGGTCAGCTGGCTCTTGGTATAGCTGTAACTGCCGCGAAGACGGAATTGTTCGGTGGCCTGCCAGGAACCATTGAACTCGAAGCCCTGGGTCTTGGCGCCATTGGCGTTAATGGTGATCGGCACAGATGCATTCACCGTCGCCGATGACAATTGCGGCTGGCTCCATTTGACGTAGAACAAAGCACCGTTCAGGACCAATGCCCCATCAAGCCATTCCGTCTTGGCACCCAATTCATAATTGCGAGTACCGTCAGGACCAAACGAGCGCTCATCAAATTGGGCGAAATCGTTCGGACCAGGGCCAAATTGCTGACCGGGTGCCAGATTACAATTGCCTTGTGAGGCATTGGGGTCAAAGACAGGGCAAGGGCCGCCGCCATTACTGCCGCCGATACGGAAGCCTTCGCTGACCGTGGCATAGAGCAATGCGTCGTCTGTAACATGGTATGAGGTGTTGATCTTGAACAACGTCCCATTATCACGCTGGCCCAAATTCGGGTCAAACGGACGCCCTTTTACTTCCTTCAGACCGGCAGCAATAAAGCCGGGGTCAAACAATGGGAAGTCAACAGAACTGGAAACCTGTAGATTGTATTTGTAATAGCGGCCACCTGCGGTGATCTGCCATTTGTCGGTGATGTCAAACCCAACTTCACCAAATACGGCTTTTTCGACCAGTCGGCTGGCACCTGCTGAAAAATACTCGAGGTTATCAGGGCGGTTAAACCCGGCAAACTGGGCATAACCCGGTGTAAACTCAGATGATGAGGATACGGACTCTGCCTTGTTGTAAAAACCGCCGATAATCCAGTTGTAACGCTTGTCGCCAGAGGAAACCAAACGTACTTCCTGATTAAAGAAGTTGTCCTTCTGGTCTTCAAACGTGAAGGCCGTAAACGTTGGGAAGGTTTCATAAGAATATTCCAGGCTGATCAAAAGGTCAGTCTGGTCACGTTGGCCATTTTCTTTAAACTGGCCAAGACCCGTGGCAGATGTCAATTCAGCAAAGCCAAGGTCGGCGGTGATTTCAAGGGCCAGAAGCTCGTTCTTTTCACGGTTTGGCTCAAGTACACGGCTGGCGGATTCATAACGCCCTGTTGGGACTTCCCCGCGAAAACTGGATACCGAACGGCCTTCATTGTTTTCATTCTGGAAATAATAGGTCAGCGTTGCATCAAGTGCATCGACGGGCTGCCAGCGAACGGCCAACCGGCCAGAAGCCACTTCCTGACCGTTAACGTCTTTTGCCGGGCGGAAATTTGCGGCGCGGGCATTTGCGTCTGTAAAGTCTGGATCTGGTTCAGAAACACCGATCTGTTGAACAACAAACGGATAATCAATAAAACCAACTTCATTGCGATAATCAGCAGAACCGCGGATCGCCAAAGTATCAGAAACTGGCAAATTGAAGGTCATGCCGACGTCTGTGCTGACACCGCTGCTCTTTTTAGTGGTGAACGCATCAGCGCGCACTTCAAACATCTGACCGCTAAAATCAGGCTTGTTTGGAATATACCGGATGGCACCACTCAACGTTCCGGCGCCATACAGCGTGCCTTGTGGCCCAAGCAGAACCTCGACCCGTTGCATGTCATTCAGTTTAAAATCCAGTGCCATGGGCACTTCACCAAGATAGGTGGCCACCGTGCCGCTGACGTCATTCCCAGAGCCCTGACCGATTGGATTGGCATTCAAACCGCGAACAATAATATTGTTCCCGTTCCGACCACCCTGATCAATCACGTTGATGCCCGGCACGTAGGATAGAACTTCAGAAATGTCAGTAAAGCCCTGTTCCTCAATCTGTGCTTCGCCTACGGCGGCAATATTGATCGGCACATCCTGTACCGTGCCTTCGCGACGGGTCGCGGTAACCACGATTGCATCTTCCTTGACGTTTTCGCTGGCGTTCTGGGCATAAGCCACATTAGCCATACCCATGGACATGGTCCCCAGCACAAGCGCGCTGGCAGACAGCTTCATAGAATTTTTGAGAGTAAGATGACGTTTCATAATAGAACGGCCCCCTTTGTTATTTGTCGGTCGGGTACCAAACACCTTGGGCCGTCATCCGAATTTTATGCCTCTAAAAGGCATATGGAGTAACTTATGATCTAAAATTTGGCGTTTCACCAAATATTTTCGCGTTTGACCCCAAGTATTGTACCAGTGATGCCTTTTCGCAACAGGCTATAGTACCACAAATTTGCATAATTTCGGCACATTGCGTAACCAAGCGACAAGACCATAGCACTAAACCTGTATAGAAGCTTGTCATGTCAATCAAGAATCACTCGACGAACCGTCTGAAAATCGGGATTAAGCGCCTCGCCGAAAAACGTTTTGAAGCCGTACATGCGGACGCTCTGTCCATGATCCATGCGGACGTTAACGACCCTGTTCCCTATTGCCTTCTTGGCTTCCTGACCGCCGAACATGGCAATCATACCAAGGCACAGGAGCTGTTTTCCAGGGCAGTCGAGCTGGCCCCGGACCGTGTCGAATATCTGGCATATCATGCCCGCTCCCTGACCGTACTGGGTTTGCAAAACCAGGCTAAAAAAACTGCTGATCGGGCCGCCGGCCTCACTATTGATGATGCCATAATCGCCGACACGATTGGTGTTGTGTACAGCCGAACAGGTTATCACGAAAAGGCCGTACCCTTTTTTGAAAGGGCCGTTTCTCTCGACCCGAAACCTGCGAATTTTCATTACAATCTGGCTGCATCACAACAGTTTTTAGGCCGCTTCATACGCGCCAAAGCGGCCTATCGCGAAACCTTGAAACGCGACCCAAAACACCACAGGGCCTGGTCTTCACTGATATCGCTGGGGCGGCAAAGCATTGACGACAACCATATTGAAACGCTGACCGGGCTTTTTGAGAAAAGCAAAGACAATGCCGATGCTGCCCTGCATTTTGGCCACGCCATCGCCAAGTCATTGGAAGATACAGGAAATTTTGCGCAAAGCCTTGTCTGGTTACACAAAGCCAAAGCCGCCAAGCGGCAAGAATTGGGCAACACCGCTGATGCTTATGCTCCGCTGTTTGCTGCGGCTAAAAAACATCAGACTCCGCCCGTCAAATCAGACCCCGCCACAGATGCCGCGCCTATTTTTGTTTTTGGCCTGCCCCGAACAGGGACCACACTCGTGGACCGCATCTTGTCCTCGCATCCTGACGTGACCGCCGCCGGTGAACTCAACGCCTTTGCTGGCCTGATCAAAGACGCCGCGCAAACACCATCGAACATGGTTTTGGACCCCCAAACCCTGATCAATGCAGCAACCCTGCCCTTGGATCAGGTCGGTGCAGATTATGTTAAAAATACCCGTGAGCTGGCCCGCGGTGCGCCCCGCATGACCGATAAAATGCCGTTGAATTTCTTTTATGCCGGTTTGATCCATCGCGCTTTGCCCAATGCACGACTGATTGCCCTGCGCCGGGGCGCCATGGACAGCTGCCTCAGCAATTATCGACAATTATTCACGGTGCAATACTCTTATTATAATTACGCTTATGACCTCGATGATACGGCCCAGTTTTACCGCCAGTTCGACACCTTAATGGCCCATTGGCGGGTCGTGCTGCCCGCCGACCGGTTTATGGAAATTCACTATGAAAACATCGTCCATGACCAGGAAAACCAGACCCGAAACCTGCTGGAATTTTGTGATTTAAGCTGGGATGAGGCCTGTTTGCGTTTTCATGAGAACGCCGCCCCGGTTTCCACGGCCAGTTCGGTTCAGGTGCGCCAACCGCTTTATGCGGGGTCGATCGACCGCTGGAAGAAATATGGCGATCGCCTTGATACGTTGAAACAGGCCCTTGGACCTTTGGCCAAGTAATACCTGCAAAGCCATGGGGCGGCACACCGCTAGATAAAAGTTGAAAATGTGCACCGCCAACCCTAAGCTGCGTAAGGGGACAGTGCGACGAATGGGAGTACGTGTTTTGGGGACCGAAACACAAAGTCGAATGCTTGACCTTCTGGATCAGGCCTATCACGTATCCGAAGACGTTGATCGGCTGGATGCTTTACTGGAAAGCGCCAACAACTATCTGTTTGAAGACCAGAAAAATGCAGTCGTCACAAAAAACCTGCCGTTTTTTGCGGACCTGGATCCGCATCTGGAAATCCATATCAACCGTCTGGAAGACCTGATTGCCCGTCAGGCAGGCCAGGACAAGCTGGGCCTGTCTATCGAGCACCATGCGCAGTTGATTTTATCCAGCGAAGGGCGCGTTTTGACCGCCAATACCAAGGCCCAAAACCTGCTCGACGGCATGCCAAACGCGTTTTTGGACAATCTACCGCTGAGCTTTGACAGCCTCACGGCACTGCGTGAAATCCTCAAGGAAATATCGGCAGGCGTCCAAAACCTTGAGCGGATTGTCTATCTGCAAATAGAAACAGACACCCCGCAAAACGCGTTTGGGTTTTGCCGCGCCGTCCCTGTTGGTCAGGAAAAAACCGGCCTGCACATCAGCCTGTCATATTTTGACTGGTCACCGGCGATTTTCAAAAGCCTGCAAAATGCCCTGGCGCTCAGCGATAGCGAGGGTCTGGTTTTGCAAGGCATTTTAAACGGGCAGAACCATAAAGAAATAGCCCAGGCCCGACACCGTTCTGTTGATACAATCAAAACCCAGGCCAAGGCCATATTGCGCAAAGCCGGCTGTGCCAAGATGACCGAACTGGCGCATCTGTGTACCAGTATTGCCTATGTCATCGGCTTGTCAGAAACCCTGACACTGGACCAGACAAGTCACGACAACTGGATTACGCCGCGCAAAAACCTGCACATGCTGTCGGTTCCTGATGGGCGGACACTGGCCTATTACGAATATGGCGATCCTAAGGGACAGCCCGTGCTGTTTATCCATGGGTTTTTCCAAGGTCCGTTTTTTCTGGATAATATGATCCGCGGGTTTCTGACCAACGGCTTTCGCGTCATCGCCCCGTCTCGGCCACATTTCGGTTATACCAGCCAGCCCGCCCCAAAAAAGGATTACGACACCACAACCTGTGCCGATGCTGTGACTTTGGTCAATCATCTGGACCTTGGCGCCAATATCATCATCACGGCACATCATGGCGGTGCCAGCCACGCCTTTCGACTGGCCAAACAGATTGAACAACAAGTATACGGCATGATGCTGATCGGTGCCGGCATTCCTTTGAACGCCGAACACATCCGCTTTATGACCAAACAGGCGCGCATGATGTCTGTCGCCTCGCGCCATGCGCCATCGGTGGTCAAACTCATTGCCACCATGGGCATGAAAACCTACCGCAAGAAAGGCATGCAGGCCTTCTTCGAAGATCATTACGCACCCTCAGAATGCGATCACCCCTGTATCCATGATCCGGAAATACAGCCAAAATTATCTGAAGGTATGTTCCATCTTGTGCAACAAGGCGCAGAGGCCTTTGTCCATGACGGGCGCTCACAAATGGCCGACTGGCAGGATGATTTAAAGGCCGTTGATTGCCCGCAAGCTTGGGTCCACGGACGGCATTGCCACTTGATGGGGGCGAAATTCGTTGCCGACTATGTGCGCAGTAACACCAATCACACAATAGAAATATTGGACGATGCCGGGTATAATATCCTTTATCAGGATCCCGCACGTATCATCGAAGCCCTGTGCGCACTGGCGCGCAGAGACTAGGCCCGAACTTTACCCCCCAGGGGTGAAGCACAAGCAGGTTCGGCGCTTTACATTATAGACATAATCAGGATGGGGGGACCGCACGCGGGGACATATGCGTGCTGGTCTTTGTGCTGTTCAAAAAAAGAAATAGGAGCCAAACATGGGCCGCAAAACCATATTGAGTCTCAGTGTTGCACTGTGTGCTTTGACCAGCCCAGCCGCTTTCCCGGCATGGGCGCAAGAACCAAGCATCACACTGACCGATGCCGAGCGCGCCGAACGCGATAAAGCGGTCGAAATTGGCACCTTTCAGGACGGTTTGCGCGCTAAAAACAGCGGCAATGACAAACGTGCCGTCGATATCTGGCTACCACTGGCCCAAAACGGCCATGCACGGGCACAGTTTACCCTAGGTTATATGTACAGCCAGGGTATTTATTTCAAACAGGATGCCCAAAAGGCGGCCCTTTGGTGGGAAAAAGCGGGTGAAAACGGTTATGTTGATGCGCAGCAATCGCTGGGCATGCTCTTGTATCTGGGGACATCCGGCATACCCAAAGACCCGGCACGCGCCGCCAAATGGAACAAGTTGGCAGCTGATGGCGGCTCTGCTTACGGCCAGCTTTATATCGGCGTGCAATACGGCATGGGCAATGGCGTGCTGAAAGACATGAAAAAGGCCCAGAAATACCTGCAAATGGCCGTAGCACAAGGTAATGCCGAAGCGGCAAAAATGCTGGCTGCGGTCAATGATGAATTGGCCTCTGGCGCCGGCAGTGCCGGATACCTGAAAGGCATGACGGCCTACGCCAAGGGCGATTTCAAAAAGGCGCGAAAAACACTTGAAAAAGAGGCCAAGGCCGGTGATGCCAAGTCTCAGTTTACCGTTGGCACCATGGCGCAACTGGGTCAGGGCGGGCGGCAAAGCGACAAAGCCGCCGCCCAATGGTTTGAAAAGGCCGCCACGCAAAACCACCCCAAAGCGCAAAGTGCGCTGGGCCTTGCCTATTTACAGGGCAAGGGCGTGAAACAGGACGATGCAAAAGCCTTTGCGCTGTTTCAAAAGGCCGCAGATCAGGATGAGCCAACAGGGTCAGCCAATCTTGGGTTCATGTATGCCAATGGTCGCAGTGTGCAAACTAATTATAAAAAGGCCGTTGGCCTTTATGAAAAAGCCGTTGAGGCGGGCCTGGCCGCCGCCCAGTTCGGGCTTGGCGATATGGTCGAGAAAGGCCTGGGCGTTCCGCAAAACGACCAGGTTGCGGCCAAGCTTTACCAGATGGCCGTTGATCAGGATTATCCCGATGCCATGGTCAGCCTGGGCCAGCTAGCCGATGAAGGGCGCGGTGTTGCTCAAGATAGCACACGTGCAGCCAAACTCTATCGTCGTGCCGCCGATCTGGGTTCTGCACTGGGCGCGGTCCGGCTTGGCAAAATGTATCTTGCCGGGCGCGGTGTGGCGCAAAACTATGAAACTGGGGCGCAGTGGGTGCAAAAAGGCGCGGAGGGCGGTGACCTTTCGGGCATGTACACCCTTAGCCTTCTCTATAGAGGCGGCACCGGCGTTTCAAAAAATGAAAACACGGGTTTTGATTGGCTGAAAAAAGCGGCCACTGGCGGTCTACCTATCGCGCAAACCTTGCTGGGGCAGATGTATGAATATGGCGAAAGCGTCACCGCCAATGCCAATGAACGAGATAAATGGTTCAAACACGCGTCGGAAAGTGGCTATCCCGAAGCCGAATACTGGCGCGGTGTTATCTATGAGAAGAACGGCAAGTTTGAAAAAGCCAAAATCTGGTACGAAAAAGCGTATACCCATGACTATGCGGACGCAGAACAGGCCCTCGCCGATATCGCCAGCGGCAAATCACAGGCTGATTACAAGGCCCAGAAAAAGCGCTCAATGGCGGCAATGCGTGCGCGTAGAGCAAAAGAGCGCGGCGATGACCCTTGGGGTTTTAAGGCCATCAACCAAGCACGCGGCAAGGCGTGTCGGGCCAACCCCGGCAAAAACGCCTGGGGCTATCACGACACCAGTGGCACTTGGAGATGTCCATGACAATCACATATCAGGTAAGAAAATGGGGCGCAGGGGCGCTAATATTCATGCTGTGCGCCCTTATACCAACGGCGGCTTTATCCGGCCCCTATGAAGATGCCGCAAAGGCCTCTCGTGCCAAAGAGTATAGCAAGGCCGTTGCCCTTTTCCGGCCCTTGGCCGAAGCTGATAATGATGATGCGCAATGGTATATGGGCACGTTTTATCGCAAGGGGCAGGGCGTAGAGAAATCCTACGAAAAAGCATTTTACTGGTATGATCGCTCCGCCCGTAATGGTGATGTGGACAGCCAGTATGAATTGGCCAAATTATACTATTTCGGGGATGGAACACCTAAGGACCATAAAGCGGCATTTACCTGGTATCTGGCCGCCGCCAAGCAAGGCCACAAGAAAGCCGCCTATGATGTGGGCTATGCCTATAAAAATGCTGATGGGGTCAAAAGGTCCTATGCCAAGGCGCTGAAATGGTACCAAAAATCGGCTGATTACGGCAATAATTCAGGTCGGACATCCCTGGGCATCATGTATGAAAACGGAGAAGGGACAAAAAAGGATTATCGTAAAGCCGCCAAGCTTTATGCCGATGCCGCCGATAATGGCGATGCCAAGGGCCGCGCCTTTCTGGGCGAAATGTACTATTATGGCAAGGGTGTAAATACCGATAAAAAACAAGGTATTGAGCTTTATAAACAAGCCGCCGCCATGGGCAGTGACTATGCCAAAGAGAAACTGGAAGCGTTAGGCATTACCAATGATAAGCTGGGCGATGAGGCTTATATCGCTTACTTGAAAAAAGACTATAAGGGCGCCATCACAGTATGGAAAAAACGCGCCTTGGCTGGCGATGTCGCCGCCATGGTCAATCTGGGCCATGTCTATAAAGGCGCCAAAAACGTACAGGACTATAAACAGGCAAAAGCCTGGTATGAGCTGGCCGTTAGTCGGGAGAATTCCGAGGCCATGGTGGCTTTGGGCGATATGTATAATTACGGGCTTGGCATGCCCCGCAATTATACCGAGGCCTACCGTCTGTATACCAGCGCTGTTTATGAAGACGACCCCGAGGGCGTCTATATGTTTGCCACCATGTATGATGATGGACACGGTGTGGAACAGGACAAGGAAAAAGCCTTACAGCTCTATCAGGTCGCCGCTGACATGGGCAATTCTGATGCCAAATCCGTGCTTAAATTCTATAAAGATAAAGCTATGAGAGAGGCCCGCTGGGATCAGATGGTGGCCAATTTGGACGCAATTAAAGCCAGAGTGGCCCGCCAAAAGCGCGAGTGTGATAAATTGGCCTATCGCGGAAATCTGGAAGCCGCCCGGCGTAGTGGCCAGTATCACACTTATAGCTACAAACCGCCAACGCGCTGCCTTGGCTCGAATGTGAGTCGATAAAATGAGTAGGACAAAGCTATGAAAATCATACACAAATGGGTCATGGGCATGATGGTTGCCGCACTATGTGGGCTGTTACCCGTGTCGGCCTTTGCTGGCCCCTATGAAAACGCCATCAAGGCCTACCAAGCCAAAGATTATGCCAAAGCGGCAAAATGGTTCGAAAAGGCGGCCCAAGCAGGCAATATAGAGGCCCAGCATAATCTGGGCGTATTTTATGATAACGGCACAGGCGTAGAGCAATCTGATGCTCTGGCGTTCAAATGGTACACAGCCGCCGCCAAACAGGGCATGAAGCATTCGCAATACAATCTTGGCCTGATGTATGACAATGCTCAGGGCGTTGAAAAGTCCTCAAAAACCGCCGCCTATTGGTATGAAAAAGCCGCCGAGCAAGGCATGTTGGAAGCGCAATACAATCTCGCATTCATGTATGACAAAGGTGAAGGGGTAGAACAGTCCGACAGCCAAGCCCTGAAATGGTACACAGCCGCAGCCGATCAGGGCTATGCCGCCGCCCAACACAATTTGGGGGTGATGTATTATAACGGGCAAGGCCGGGAAGCCGATACGGATACGGGCATAAGCTGGATTAAAAAAGCCGCCGACCAGGGCTATGGCGATGCCATTGCCGCCCTTGAACAACTCGGCGTGGAATAACGGGCTGGCGATGGTTGCCCCTCACAAATTCGCCCGCGCCTCTCTTATTCTCACGCTTGGACTATGCCTGTCATCAACAGCCTTTGCCGACGAGTTGGAAGTCCCCTCCACGTATGAAACCTGTATTGGCCCCATCAATTCCGCGCCGATCCCAGAGCTGGAAAATGCCTGCGGGGAGGCAAAAATATTCGCCTATAATCATGGCCAGCCCCTGGCCGTAATAATCGAACAGGCCAAAAAAGACGGGAAGACGATTTCATGGTCCCAGAACAACGAGCTGGACCATTGGATGCTTTATGCGGCCAGTGCCGCTTACCATCAGGCAAAATGGAATGCGGTGCGCCTTGGGGTTAAAAACGATGAGGCTTGCGGTGTTGTGAAAAGTGCCATGGCTTTATTTAGATCGGTTTCAAAAGAGCTGGAACCGGCGAATCCATTTTTCGATTTCCGAGAACAGACCACCCGGTTTTATACGCAATGCCAGAAAACCCCCAGAAACGAGCCATCAGATGCTTTTTGGGGGCTAGCCGCTCCGCCCATGAAGCAATTGGTGCAGATCTATGACCAAGATCCAAAAAAGCGCGATGGTATTGAGGAATTCGTCGCCATAAAATTTCAGCCAAGCTGGGAAAAATCTAAAATCAGCAATGCCTATAAACCCTTGCGCGAAGAACTTTCGGCGCGTTATGGCGTAGCAAATGAAGGCCTGACAGAAGCCGAATTCACCACTGTGAAACGTATTTATTTTGGCGGGCTGAAACGCCTGGACAAATACAATCATGACCAAATCCCGGACTTTATCTATAACTGGCTGGAAGAATAACCGCGCGAAAAGGACAAATGATGAAACACTTATGGATGCCCCTGATAACCGGACTTGTGCTCACGGCCTGTGGTGGCAGTGCAGACACGCAAAGCACACAAGACACCGTGCAAAAAGCTGCGCAGAACGATGAAGCCGCGATGAAAAAGCTTGAAGGGCAAGTGCGGCGCAAGCTGAAAGCCGACAAGGATAAACTGCAAAAGGCCGTAACAGCGGGCGATCCACGCGCCGCCTTTCAAAAGGCGCTGTTGTCTGGCGCAAAAAGTGATGAAGCTTTGCAAAAGCTGGCGCAGGCCGGCAATGTCCATGCGCAAGTCTATGTGGCCCATATTAAAAGTGCTGAAGGGCACGCCTCTGATGCAGACAAGGCCATATATCGAGACTGGCTGGAAAATGCGGCGCAAAACGCCATGGACGAACAGCACCAGACCTTAAGCGGCTTGACCTATCCCCTTTCCGGCGAAGCCGCCTTTCTTATTGCCGAGGACTATCTGGGCGCAGACAAGCTTTATGGCACCGACCAGAGCGCCGCGCTGAAATGGCTAAAAACGGCGGCTGATCAGGGCCAGCCCGCCGCCATGTACAAGCTGGCCATTCGTTATCAATACGGCCTGGACGTGGATGAGGACTTGATGGCCGCAAAATCATGGATGCAAAAATCCGCTGATGCCGGCTGGCGCGATGCGGTGCAAGGTCTGAAAGGTCTGGAATAGGATCATGAAGTCAATTTTAATAAAACTCGTTATTGGCTTAGCATTAACGCTGACCGGAACATCCGCCCTTGCGCAAGAGACCATGGAGGATGGCTTCAAGGCCTATCAGGCGCAGGACTATGCCAAGGCCTACAAAATCTTGCTACTCCACGCCAACAGCTATGCCAAGCCCGGGTTTATCGAGGCGCAATGGCTGGTCGGTAATCTCTATCTTGGTGGGTATAGTGTAACGCAATCCGTGCCCACAGCTTGGGCCTGGCATAAAAAGGCTATTAAAAATGCCTATGATGTTAAAAATTACGCTCTGATCCAGAAAATCCTGCAACCGTATCTGGATAACAATATGATTGAAGGCAAAATCGAGTTCGCTAAATTAATTCGCCGCGCCGGCAATGAAGAGCAAATAAAGGAAGGGCGTGAGTTTATTGAAAAGGCGGCACAAAACGGCAATGCCATGGCCCAATTCGAAATGAGAAAGTTGGGTTCTGGTTTTTCAGACAAACTTGAGCGCTATCGCTATCAGGCTAAATGGCTAAAGTTATCAGCCGATCAGGGCTATGCCCCGGCGCAAATCGCCTATGGCATTATGTTCCGCTATGGTGGTCCGGCAGTGACGCAAAAAATTTTCTCCAAAGAGAACCTAAAAGACTGGCCAGCAAATGAGAGCGCTCAACGCCAGTGGAAGAAAGATCAACATATTAAGTGGGCCTTAAAGGCCGCTGCACAAGGCGGTATGGATAACGTATATGCCGCCGCCATCGCTTATTTGAATAATGCGGATCATGGTCAGGCCGCCATGTATTATATGCGCGCCATGAAATTGGGACATTTCAAGGCAGAGCTGGAACTGGCCAAAGCCTATGATGTTGGTCTTGGTGTGACGCAGGATCGGCAACGCGCCGCAAATCTCTATCAGGATATCATGGATCGTGTCGGCGATGATGCCATTTTAATTGATAATGACTGGCAATATGTTCGCAGCGACGCCTTAGGAAAATTGAATGCGTTAAAAAATGAGGCTGGCATAACGCCGCAAGCCTTAAAGGTCCCTCAAAAACCAAATTGGATTGTCGGCAAATGGGGCGTGGTCGAAGAGGATGGCAAAGGCGGTTATCGGGAAAGCACAGACCTGTTAGGCAATGCCTGTGCCGACCATGATGGCCGTGGGTATGCCACTTTTAGCTTTAAAGGCAATGAGCTGATTGCCACCATTATCGGCAATACCGCCGCGACCATTATGTTTGACGGCTTTGAAGAAGGGCCCGCGCCCTATACCGCGCTTGATGACACCAATGTCGAAGTTCATCCGGCGAATTGGGTCGATGGGTGGTTGATGCTGGAACAGGTTAAGCCAGAGGTGTTGAAAGTTGTTGTGACTGGCGGTGATGACAGTGATCGCAATTTCTTCTTGAAACCGTGCGAGCAATAGATTTGCCCCAATAACCCAGCGCTTGAACGCCTTTGCCGATGCGCCCTTTACCGGCAATGCTCTGATCACGCTGGCCGTATTGATAATGTTGTTTTTTCTTGCACCCGCATTGTCGTTGACCGGCGTGACCGGCATCGGATCGGTTGTTCGGATCGGGTTGATTCTGTTTTTCATCCCCACCCTTTTGCGGCTTTTGGTACGCAATAAGCCTGAAACCCACCATCCGGATTTGCTGCCGCTGGAAATGCTGATTTAGGCCATAACTCAAGAGCCGCGCGGGTAAGGCGTGCCATACCGGTGGGCAAAATATTTGGCGATATCGCGGGCATTGTTGATGAACCTGTATCCGCCAGCTTCGCGGACCCGCGCCTGCGGCCCCGCATCTGCGTCATCGGCAAGGATAAGCGTTGGACAATTCTGATGCCGCTCGCCCAGACGCGAAACCAGATCGGCACGAGGGCGCTCGATCGGCTGATAACAGATATCCAATGCCTCCTTAATGGCCGGGAAATAGGACAACACACCCCACATTTCAGCGCATTCGGGACAAAATTCGCGCCGGTCATTGTCCGCAAAACCCGGAGCCAGCAAATAAAGAGTATCTTTCATCCTGTCATTCCTCCTCCAGAACCGCCATACGACAGCCCGGATATTCGTGTACATCTGATAACCGCCCCAAGGCCAAAGCCCGACGATCCATATTAAGATCACGCGCCTGCAAGGGTCGCGATAGCGCCAACCCCTCCAGCGTGCGACAACGGCTGAGCGCCACATAGGCCTGCCCATGGGCAAAAAGACCACGGCGCAGATCAATATAAACCTTGTCCAGCGTCTGGCCTTGCGATTTGTGGATGGTCAGTGCCCAGGCCAGCCGCAAAGGGTATTGTTTGAACGTCCCGACCACATCCTTTTTCAGCTCTTTTTTTGTATCATCATAGCCGTATTTAATGCGTTCCCAACTGGCCGGTTCAACCTCGTGTTCTGCGCCATCAATATCAATATACATGGAATTTTGCGCGATCCGGGTAATGGTCGCCAATGTGCCATTCACCCAACGTTTGTCCGGATCGTTTTTCAACATCATCACCCGCGCCTTGGGCTTCAGATAAAGCGGTGATTCAGTGGGAAACAGACGTTGATCAAACTCACCATTGACCCGTGCCTCATAGGCCATGGCATTGCCGGGCAAAGCCTCAAGGCGGCGATGATTGATATCAAAGGCGGCCTTGTTGGTGCCGGTCAGCACCACATGGGTCTGGCTGGCGCTTACCGGATCCAGTGCGCTGACCTGAGCCGAAAGAATTTCGTTCTGATTTTGGTCCATTTCGCCGCTGCGTACCCCGGCCAGAATATCCAGAAACACCGGGTCGGACTGGCGAAACACTTCGGTCAGTTCAATCAGCCGAAAATTGCCGTCCCGAAAGGCCGGCGGCGAAAAGAAATAGCTGCCCCCATGGGTTTCTTCCAGATAGCCCGAAAGGCCCTGTTCGATCACCGGGGGGAGCTGATAGGGATCGCCAACCAACACCATTTGCACCCCGCCAAAAGGGGCATCCACATCACGGTTAAGCCGCAGTGAGAGATCAATCGCCGCCATTACATCAGCGCGGATCATCGACACTTCGTCGATTACAAGCGTATCAATGGCTCGCAGCGCCCGGGCATAGCGAATACGTTTAACATCCGATGGTTCGATCAATCGCGGCGGTAGACGAAAAAACGAGTGCACGGTCTGGCCACCAGCATTAACCGCGGCAATGCCGGTCGGTGCCAGAACCGCCGTCGTTTCACGGTGGCGGGCCACAAAGGATTTTAACAAGGTGGTTTTGCCTGTCCCGGCCCGCCCCGTCAGATAGACATTGGCGCGACTATTTTCCAGCACATCCATAACGGGCGCATAGATATCGTGATTTATGGAGGATACTGGCGGGGCTTTGCTCATGGACTCAGGGTCATTTGCGGGTCTCTAAGAGGACTTTTGTTTTTTCAAGTTCGTGGCGAAGTTTTTTTGATAAATCTGGGAACTCCGACTGGAGCGCCTCCCAAAGATAAAAGTTTTTGATCAGTTGATTGTTTTGGCAAGCTTCATCAATCGGGACATTTAAAAACATTCGTCTTCCTGAATTCGAATACTCATAACCGTAATATTGGGCAGAAAACTTTTTCATGGCTCCAACACTAATGATCGAGATATCAGCCAGAATATTTTTGTGTGGCTGATTTTCAAGAAAATCAGATTCTTGTTGCAGAAAATCGAAATTAAATAGCATTTCAGCAAAACGTTTGCGTTCCGTGATTGATTGTTGCGCTAGCAACGTTGGGTTTTCGGTCAGATCCTTCAATGCATTGCGCTGTAAATGCAGCCCGAAGGTGAATTGAAGATAATCAAAATTGTCTTCAATCGTTTTACGGTTTTCTTTGCTATCAATACAAGATTGCAAGACGTCAAAGGCATTTCCGACGATTTGCAGAGATTTTATAACTTGGGGATCAAATGTATCGAGCATGGCAAGATTGGTGTTGATCTCAACATCAAGGCGGTCAAGTGCCCGGTTATATTCCTCCCGATCACCGCGCCGCTCATTCCAGTTTTGTACCTGCAACCCAACAAACACCCCGACCACGACGATCAGGAAATCAAGAAAAATCGCGGTCCATTCCTGATTACGAAAATGCTTGATGACGCGGCGCAGGATCATTATTGCCCCAATAACGGTTTTAATGTTTATGCGGGGCGTTCTACCACAAATACTGGGCACTAACAGGAAAAAGCAAAAGGGCTTAACGCCCCTTTGCTTTTTATGCCTTCGCCTTGCCTTAGCCGGGTGTCGCCGCCGATCCAGCAAGCAAGCCGCCATCAATGGTCAGCTCCGACCCGGTGATATAGGCCGCCTCGTCCGAGGCCAGCAAAACCGCCAGTGCCGCCACCTCGCACGCCGTGCCAAAACGCTGCATTGGTGTCTCCGCGACAAACGCTTTCATGCGGGCCGCACGGTCCGGGCCATCGCCCAGCATAGGCTCCCACATCGGGGTGAGGATTGCCGCCGGATGGATGGAGTTACAGCGGATATTGAGGCCGTTTTGTGCGCAATAAAGCGCCACGGTTTTGCTGTGATTTCGGATCGCCGCCTTGGATGCAGCATAAGCCGCTGCCCCCGGTATACCGACCATGCCAGAGCGCGAGGAAATATTGATGATCGCACCGGCCCCGCGACCCCGCATGGCGGCAATGCCATAGCGGCAACCCAAAAACGTGCCGTCGGTATTCACCGCATGCACAGCCCGCCAGTCGGCCAAAGACGCATGTTCGGGATCATGCGCCACAACACCGTCTTCAAAGCCAGTAATGCCGGCATTATTGACCAGCACATCCAGTTTCGGAACGGCTTTGGCGATTTGTGCCCAGTCGGTTTCACTGGCCACATCCAGTTTGAGAAAAGCCGCACCGAGGTTTTGCGCGGTTTTTTGGCCGGAGGCGACTTCAATATCGGTCACATATACCTTTGCACCCTCTTTGATGAATGCGCATGCGATGGCCTCGCCAATACCGCGCGCGGCACCGGTTACAAGGCATGTCTTGCCTGTCAGTCGTGTCATTTTTGATTGTCCTGAAAAGAGAAAAGAAATTTTGGGCGTGGGTTTGCCCTCGTTTCGTCTTTACCGATTACGAGCGGTTACGCTTGTTCATAGTCTTTCTCCTCAAGATGGTCTTATATCCCACCCCGCCTGACATACGTCAAGTTGCAGGCTTGTCTCCCATCAAATATCGCGGGCCAGAACCGCGCTGGCCGGCAATGTCTTTGGTGTTATAAAGCGCGCATTTTTTCAAGGACAAACACCCGCACCCGATGCAGCCGGTGAGCTTTTCCCTCAACAGTTCCAACGTCTTGATACGGTCATCGATTTTATGCCCAAAGCTGCGGCTCATGCGTTCCCAATCCCGCTTTGTTGGCGTGCGTCCATCTGGCAGCAAGCCAAGCTCTGCGCGAATTTCCTTAAGTGAGAACCCCAGTTTCTGGGTGATGATGATAAAGGATATGCGACGAATATCAGCCGGAGCGAAAACCCGCCGACCACCTTGGTCCCGCATGGACTTTATAAGCCCCTCGGCCTCGTAATGACGAATGGCCGAAACCGATATTCCGGTTCTGGCCGCAACTTTTCCGATCAAAAAAACCTTGCGTGGCAAGGGCATATACGCCTCCTGAAAAAACCTCTTGACCTCAAGTTAACTTGAGGTCGTAGGCTGAGGCAAGTGAGAAAATACGTCACAATAAAAAACAGGAAAAGATTATGACCGCAGGCATATTGGAACATATCAACATCACCGTCAGTAACCCGGGCAAAACCGCTGAGCGCCTGAGCGCCTTGTTCGGTTGGACCATCCGATGGTCAGGCAAAGCCACAAACAGCGGGCATACCGTTCATGTCGGTGGAAAGAACTCATACCTTGCGGTTTATTCTAAAGGTTCACCATCACAACCAGAAAGGGGCGAAGGCAAACACGCCAAAGGTCTGAACCATGTGGGGGTTGTGGTTGATGATCTGGAAAAGGTCGAGCGCAGAGTCAACAGAGCCGGGTTTGAAACCTATAATTTTGGAGAATATGAGCCGGGCCGACGGTTTTACTTTCGCGATTCTGATGGGATTGAGTTTGAAGTGGTCAGTTATCAACCCAAGACCTATCCATGGCGGCAAAGTTTTTTTACACTGTTGGGAAAGATGTCTGAAAACGGAAGCCTGATGAAGTGATCCACATCATTAACGAAGACCTTGGCAAACCAGATGTGGTGGCGCTCGTTACGGCGCATTTGCATGATATGGCAGGCATTTCACCGCCCGAAAGCAATCACACGCTGGGTCTGGAAGCCTTGAAAGCCCCGGACATGACGTTTTGGGTGGCACGGCAGAACGGGCATTTATTGGGGTGTGGTGCCTTAAAGGAGATCAATAGCTCCCACGGAGAAATAAAATCCATGCGCACCCATAAAAGCCACCACAGAAAAGGCGTTGCTTCGCGCTTGTTAGGGCACATCATCGAAACAGCGCGCCAGCGATCCTATAGACGGCTTAGTCTGGAAACCGGAACCCAGGACGAATTCGCCCCAGCGCAGGCCCTCTATCGTCGTTACGGGTTTGAATATTGCAATCCATTTGCCGATTACCGTCTTGACCCTCTAAGCTGTTTCATGACGGTAGACCTGTAGAAACAGAAACAAGGCGCATAATGAAAACCCTGCTGAGCATAATGGTGTTACTGGCCGCGCCCACCGTTTCGGTCAAGGCAACAGAAACCAGCACCTACCCCACCGTCTTTTCCATGCAGGAGCGCGCCGGGCTGCGTGACCAATGGCTGAAAACCCGGCTTGATACGCTGGTCCCGGCTTTGATGCGCGAGCGCGGCATTGATATGTGGCTGGTCCTGGCGCGTGAATATAATGACGATCCGGTGCTGACCACTATGTTGCCGTCTGACTGGATGTCGGCGCGGCGGCAAACCATTTTGGTGTTTTACGACGATGGGCAGAACGTCGAGCGTTTGGCGGTCAGCCGTTATGCGGTGGGTGAAGTGTTCAAGGCCGCCTGGGACCCCGAAGCTGAGCCTGATCAATGGAAACGTCTGGCCGATATCATCGCCGAACGTGACCCTAAAAAAATTGCCGTCAATGTCTCGGACACCTTCGCTCTGGCCGATGGTCTGACCCACAGCCAGCACCAGCGCCTCGTCAAAACGCTGGGTCAAAAATGGCAAAGCCGCCTGACCTTTGACCCGGCGCTGGCCATTGGCTGGCTGGAACGGCGTACGCCTGCGGAAATGGAGTATTATCCGCATATTGTCGGGCTGGCCCACGCCATCATTTATGAGGGCCTGTCATCCAAAACCATCACGCCCGGCACAACCACGGTGACTGATCTTGTCTGGTGGTTTCGCGATACCATCCGGGCGCATGGCGTCACCACATGGTTTCACCCCTCTATTGCAATACAGCGCCACAACCCCGCCCAAAGCGATACCGGCATGTTGACCCTGTTTGATACTGACAGCGCCGATGTGATCCAGCCCGGAGACCTGATTCATCTGGATTTTGGCATCACCTATATGGGCCTCAATTCTGACACCCAGCACCATGCCTATGTGCTGAGACCCGGCGAAAAGGATGCGCCAACCGGCCTGAAAAACGCACTGGCGGTGGGCAATCGTTTACAGGACATTCTGACCAGTAATTTCAAGACCGGCATGGGCGGCAATGCGGTGCTGGCCAAAACACGCGCCGCAGCCATTGCAGAGGGTATCAAGCCCTGGGTTTAC
Organism: Robiginitomaculum sp.; assembly: GCA_021776525.1. Classification (GTDB taxonomy): domain Bacteria; phylum Pseudomonadota; class Alphaproteobacteria; order Caulobacterales; family Maricaulaceae; genus Robiginitomaculum_B. The sequence goes on along the minus strand of JAJFFT010000006.1, from coordinate 651,051 downwards.
ACCCACCCCATCGGTTTTCATGGCCATGGGGCCGGGGCAACCATTGGTATGTGGGACCAACAGGACGGTGTAAAAAGCGGCGGGGATTATCCGATCAATGCAAATGCCGCCTGGTCAATCGAGTTATCGGCCCTGGTGACAATCCCCGAATGGGAGGACCAGGAAATTCGCATCATGCTGGAAGAAGATGCGTTTTTTGACGGAGAAAATGTGCGTTATATTGATGGTCGCCAAACCCGTTTTCATTTGATCAAATAAAAGTAGCACACACGCTTTATAAGCCGTTGCCCCCTTTCCCCAAATAGGGTTTATTGCGCACAAATACGGGGGCATATAATGAAACATTCTGCACGACTATACGTGGGGGCGATCGCGTTACTGATACTGTCAGGCTGCGCGGACCAAAGCAGAGTCTCAAAGACTGAAGCGCCAGAATACTTCAATTTACGTCCGGAGGTCGAAAAGGCCTACGGATATACCCATGCTGTCAAAATTGGCAATGACATCAAAATTTCGGGTGCCGTCAGTATGGATGCCAAGGGCAATCCGACCGCCATTGGCGATCTGGAACAGCAGATGAAAAATGCCTATGATGATCTGGGCAAGGTGCTGGCGCATTATGGCTATAGCTTCGATGATGTCGTCGTCGAGAACGTCTTTACCACCCAGATGGCAAAATTCCTGGAAGTGTCCGCTTACAGAAACACCATATACACCAAGCAATTCCCGACCGGAAGCTGGCTGGAGGTCAAGGGCCTTGCCCTGCCAGAATTTATGATCGAGATCGAGCTGGAAGCTCATAAGGCCCCATAATCAGTAGGCGAAGGGTCATTTTCTGGCCTCTAATGCTCGATCATTCTTAAGGCGTGTCATCCCGGATGCTACTTATTCAAATGATTGCCTTATGGCGCAAGTGTGCCGGAGCGTACCCCGTTACGCAAGATCGCAATGTAACACCTAAAACCGGCCGCGGCCCTTGCCCGTCTCAAAGCCAATCATATTGGCCAAATGCACCAGCATCAAAATACCCACAACGAGGGCGATCATATAAACCGGCTTCCAGCTGAACAGCCGGGGGTTTCCGGCTTCGCGCGGGCGACTGTCGCGCCATGCCCCCAGCGCAAAGAGGCCCACCGAAAGGGCCAGAACTATCAAAGTCGTTGAAACCGTCATGGCGCTTTATGTGTGCATTTGCCTGCGTTGATCAAGAGGCGACACAGGTGCGATCAACACCGCCAATTGCGGGCATTGGCCGTGGGTGGTTTTTTCCCAATGAAAGGGCCGGGCGAAAAGATCCCATATGGCCTTGGCCATGGCCCAGCTTTGCAATGGCCAATAGAGCACAGCCCCCGGTAAGTCCCAAAAAGAAAAGGCCAGTCCGGCCCGCTTTGCCCCCACCGCCAGTACGCTTATACCCACCAGGAGCCCGGCCACGGCCAAGCCAAAATCAATAACGGGAAAGACAGGTCCAAACCGGGGACCAAGCAGCAACAGCCCGGCCATAATGATCATAAACGAGGCATGACCCAAGGCCGCAATAACCGCTGTGCCCAATGTCGCAGCCATGGAGAATGCCCCGGCCAGCGCGTTTTCTTTGGCCGGGCGGCGCATATGCACCCCCATAGTCTGCACATAACCTTTGAGCCAGCGCGATCGTTGGCGTCGCCAGGGCAGAATACGCGACACAGCCTCTTCCCCCGTTGGCGGGGCAATCACCCCCAATCGCCAGCCATTGGCATTGAGGCGATAACCCAGATCGGCATCTTCGGTCACGTTATAAGGATCCCACCCACCGACAGCCCGCAGGGCGCAGAGGCGAAAATGATTACTGGTTCCGCCCAAAGGAAAGGGCAGGCCAAGACGTGACATAGCCGGAACCAGGACCTGAAAATGGGCAGCATATTCCAGCGCAAACTGCTGTGTCAGCCAGTTCTGGGCAGCGTTATAATACCCCAGTGGGGCCTGTACACAGCCCAGCCGGCCGCTCTGATCAGCCGCAAAGGCCCGCGCCGCGTGCATAAGCTGATCGGGATGCGGGCGATCCTCGGCATCGTAAATCGTCACAAACGCGCCTCGTGCCCGGCTTAGCCCGGCGTTCAAGGCTTTGGGTTTAGTTTTTGGGCCTACATCTGGCACAATAAGCACCTCCCAATGAGGCCCAAGAGGCAATCGAGCCACAGCCCGAATGGTGGCTATGTCGTCGGCCTCCAAGAGCAGTTTTATATCCAATTTCGCTGTCGGGTAATGCAAACCATCGACGGCATTTTGCAAAACCTCTAACACTTCGGTTTCCTGATATAGCGGGATCAGTACAGTATAGACCGGAAGATCATCTTTTGCTGGAAACGCCCCAGAGGCATAATCAGGCGCAGGCAAGGTCAATAAAACGGCACGAAAAACAATGGATGCCGCAAAGAAGGCCCACAAGGCATGATGGACCAGTATAGCCATACTGTAGGGCGCCAAGCATAATAGCCCACCGGTCATGGCCAAAAGGCCATACAACGCAACGATTTGCATACGCGTCAGACCGATGGCCGCCGTGGCTAATGGGTCGGCATGGCGCAACGCCCCCGCGGCCCGCGCCGCAGCACGACGGCTTAGCACATGTATTTGTGCGCCGCGAACACCTGTGTAATGCGGTCGTGAATGATCTGCACGACCACGCGCATTGGCCCGTCTTGAGCGAGCCTTTCCCCGAAATAACACCCGTAATCTCCCCGTTAGGAAGTACGGTAGCATTCAAGCGCAACAATAGCGACTCTTTATGAGTTTACTTCAAATACATCATTCATGAATAATAACTCTTACTTTCTTTTATAGACAAACTAAACTTGTTTAACTGCACAGGCTTTTCAATTTCACCAAGGGTGGTATGGTCTAATTTTACAGAAAACCGAAGCATTTACATGACCGATTCTGATGCGTTCGCCCGGCTGTTTGATATTCTGAAGACCTATCGGGCAGAACAGAAAAACGGCCCTGTGGTGGCCTATGAATCACCGCAAAACTTACGTGATAAACTGAACTTGAAACGCCAGAGCCCGCCTTACGATTATGACGCCCTGTTTGCTTGGGTTGATGAATATTTGCGCTATGCGGTCAAAACCGGGCACCCACAATTTTGGAACCGTATGTGGGCAGATGCCAACATGCCGGCCATGATTGGCGAGTTCATCAGCACCATTGCCCACACCTCGGCCTGTACGTTTGAATCTGCGCCTGTCTCTACCGAGATGGAAAAATACCTGATCGACGAATTTCTTAGCCTGGCAGGGTTTGACAATGGCGAGGGGCAAATGACCACGGGCTCGTCCAATGGCAATCTGGTGGCCATGATGGCGGCGCGTAATCTGGTGGTGCAAAGTGCCAAGAAGGACGGCCTTTTTGGTACGCCGCCATTGGTCGCCTTCGTCAATGCCGAGGCGCATTATTCCATGGATAAGGCGGTCAATGTGTTGGGCATTGGCGCTGAAAACCTGATCAAAGTGCCTGTGGACGGTCATGGGCGCATGCGTCTGGAGGCACTGGAAGAGGCTATTCTTGCCGCCAAGGCAGCAGGTAAAATCCCGTTCTTCATTGGCACAACGGCGGCAACCACGGTGCGCGGCGCCTATGACCCGGTGGGCGAAATTTGTGCGCTGCGTGATCGTTTAAGTCTGGATCTGTGGGTGCATGTGGATGGGGCCTGGGGCGGCACGGTTTTTCTGTCAAAAGAGCTAACCGAGCAATACCTGCCGGGACTTGATCAGGCCGATAGCTTCACCTTTGACTTTCATAAAATGCACAGCATTCCGATGGTCTGTAATCTATTGCTGATCAACAACCGCGCCGGAATTTTGCAAGCCACGGTCAATAGCGGCAATGATGATTATATTTTCCGGGGCCAGGATAATGAACGCCCCGCAGACCTGGGGGCGTTATCGCTGCAATGCGGGCGTCATGTGGATATATTAAAGCTGTTTTTATCGTGGAAGTTTTACGGTCGCGCGGGCTTTGTTGCTCGTATAGAATGCTTTCTCGCCAAGGCCGCTTATGCCGAAGGGGTGGTGCAAAAAACCCCTCAGCTTGAAATGTTGGTGCCCCGAGAAAGCTTTAATATCAATTTTATCCACCGCGCCCCGGATGGCATGGACGAGGATGATCTGAACAGCGCCATTCGCCAGCGCCTCTATGAGAGCGGCACCGCCATGGTCGGGCTGTGCACCATAAAGGGTCGCGTTTCTATCCGCCTTTTGATTGCCAATGATGCGGTGGACAACGCCGATATAGATAATTTTTTCCAGCATATTCTGGATGCCGGTAAAGCGTTCATTGATGCGGCGGCAAAGGGATAGCGCGCACCGCATCCATCACGATCTGGTTATCATCCATACCGCCAATTGTGATCAGCGCACCGCGCCAGTATACACCACCGCGATAATCCATACCCGCCGGAGCGTGATCCTGTTGCCAGTGCACCTGACCCGCATCGCCCAAACGGGCAATATCCATGCGGGCCAGCGGCGCGCTTGGCACGCCGTCATAGCCAACACCGTCATAATTATAAGGGTTTAATGCCCCGCCATAAAACAGGAAGTCCCCGCCAGGCAGAGTGATCGCAGCCCGTCGATAGGCCGCGCCGGGGGCGGCAGCGCCCGCTTTGCTCCAGGTAATTTCTTGCGCATTCTCGCTAATCTTTCCTGCCCAGCAAGAGGAGGAAAGCACAAAACTGCGCCGTTTTTGCGGGGCTATTGGCGGCACCACTTTCACCCCGCCGCAGATCAGCAAACGATCGCCGCTGATTGCGCCCGCATGACCAAATACTGGTGCACCCGGAAAAGCCGTGGCGGCAAACCAGCGGTTTTCATGTGTATCCAACACCTGCACATCGGCGACATTATCAGTGTCATGCCAACCTGAAATGAGCAGTAAATAACGATCTGCAAACTTGAGAACCACCGCGTCATCCACAGGCACAGGCATATCCGGCGCGCGGGCATAGGTCTCGGCTTTTGGGTCGAATACCCAAACCTCAGGCGTTGATTTTTCTGCCCCATCTTCGGCAACGCTGTAGCCGCCAAAAATATATACTTTCCCGCCCAAGGTCGCGGCATTTGCAGCCAGCCGCCCCAGCCCGTCGGGCAGCGGCGCGATGGTACGGCACGTGCCACCCGCAAGATCACAAGCATAGGCATCTGCGGTCACATCGGCCCAGCTTTTACCCGCGTGCAGGCCGCTAAATGCGTAAAGCGTATCGCCAACCAACGCGATTGCGTTATTGCTGATGGGTTCTGGCAAAGTGGCAATCACACCATCCGGTACCGGGACTTGTGCGGGCGAGGCGCACCCGACAACAAAGCTGGTCAAAGCAGCCAAAAGGCTGATAGAAAAACGCATAAATGTCTCACTGTTTTCTTTTCTTGTTCCAGTCTCACACAGGAAGGACAGTGGGGCCAAGCAAAATAAACGAGGGCGATCATGGACACCAAAACCTATCCCGTAACAGACGCGTGGGCAAAACGCGCCTTTGCTGATAATCGCGAATACGAGCGCATGTATGCCGCCTCGATCAAAGACCCTGACGCCTTTTGGGGCGAGCAAGGCAAGCGGCTGGACTGGTTCACGCCCTATAGCCAGGTTTCTGATTGCAGTTTTGATACGGATAATCTGCATGTGCGCTGGTATGCCGATGGCGCGCTGAATGTCTCTTATAACTGCATCGACAGGCATCTGGAGAAACGCGGCGATCAAACCGCGATCATCTGGGAAGGCGATGATCCGGGTGTGTCCAAACACATCAGCTATCGTGAATTGCACGAACATGTCTGCCGTTTTGCCAATGTACTTAAAAGCCGCGGCGTTAAAAAAGGCGACCGGGTGACGCTCTACATGCCAATGGTGGCCGAGGCCGCCTATGCCATGTTGGCCTGCGCCCGTATTGGCGCGGTGCATTCGGTAGTGTTTGGCGGCTTTTCGCCAGAAGCTTTGGCCGGACGCATACTCGATTGCACCTCCACCTGTATCATCACTGCTGACGAAGGGGTGCGCGGCGGCAAAACCATTCCCTTAAAAACCAATGTGGACAAGGCGCTGGAACAATGCCCCGATGTGACCACGGTGATTACCATCACGCGCACCGGTGCCAATGTGGCCATGCAAGCGGGCCGCGATGTGGTCTATGAAGACGCTGCACGCGCGGTCTCAAAGGATTGCCCTGCGGAACCTATGAACGCCGAAGACCCGCTGTTTATTCTCTATACCTCTGGCTCAACCGGCAAGCCCAAGGGCGTGTTGCATACGTGCGGCGGTTATCTGGTTTATGCCGCAATGACCCACCAATATGTGTTTGATTATCATGACGGCGATATTTACTGGTGCACCGCCGATGTCGGTTGGGTTACCGGGCACAGCTATATTGTCTATGGACCACTGGCCAATGGGGCCACCACGCTGATGTTCGAGGGCGTACCCAACTATCCTGATGCGTCCCGTTTCTGGCAGGTTTGCGACAAGCATCAGGTCAATATTATCTACACCGCGCCAACCGCCATTCGCGCTTTGATGGGTGCCGGCGATGACTTTGTTACAAAAACCGATCGCTCATCCTTGCGGCTTTTGGGTACGGTCGGCGAGCCGATTAACCCCGAAGCCTGGGACTGGTATTACGACGTGGTGGGCGAAGGGCGCTGCCCCATCGTCGATACATGGTGGCAAACCGAAACTGGCGGCATTATGATCACGCCGCTGCCGGGGGCTACGGCGCTTAAACCGGGTTCCGCCACCCGGCCTTTCTTTGGTATCAAGCCCTTGCTGGTCGATGCAGATGGCAAGGAAATTAGTGGCGCGGCATCGGGAAATCTCTGTATCGAAGGCTCATGGCCGGGGCAGATGCGCAGCGTTTATGGGGATCACCAGCGCTTTGTTGATACCTATTTTATCACCTATCCAGGGCTTTATTTTACCGGCGATGGCTGTCGGCGTGACGAAGACGGCTATTACTGGATTACCGGGCGGGTGGATGATGTCCTCAATGTTTCCGGCCACCGTATGGGGACCGCCGAGGTGGAAAGCGCGCTGGTGTCTCACCCCGCCGTTTCCGAAGCCGCCGTGGTCGGCTATCCCCACGACATTAAGGGCCAGGGCATTTATGTTTATGTCTCGCTGATGAGCGGGTTTGGACCATCGGACGAGTTGCGGGCCGAATTGCGCAAACATGTGCGCACCGAGATCGGACCCATCGCTACGCCGGATCTGTTGCAATTTGCACCGGGCCTGCCCAAAACCCGCTCCGGCAAGATCATGCGGCGCATTTTGCGCAAAATCGCCGAAAATGACTATGGCAATCTTGGCGACATTTCCACCCTCGCCGAACCCGCCGTGGTTGATGATTTGATTGAAAACCGGATGAATAGGTAGGGGTGTGATACTCGTCCCAGCACCATCCCGATTCTTGCCTCCGCGTCATACCGGTCTGCGCCGGTATGACGCTTTGGTATATACGTAATGCATGTCTGATCCGAGAAAACACCATTATATTCCACAATGGCAAATGCGCCTTTGGGGCCAAGATAATGGGTTAGTAAATGCGGTATTGCGCAAAAATAACCTCCTTATAGAGGCTGTCGAACGGAATCCAAAAACGCTAAATGTATTGAGAGATCTATATGCCTTAAAAGCAAAAAATGGAAAACGTGACACTCTTTTGGAGAGTGAATTTTATTCTAAACTTGACCATGCGGCATGCGAACTGACACGAGAAATTATCTCGATCTTGGAGAGTGGTAATGCTCCAAAGTTAAATCAAGGGGCACGCAGGCAATTATGGCAATTTTATTTATATAATGCCTACAAACGGCATCCTGATATTTGGAAGCCTTATTTTGACAACTTAGATATTGCAAACTTTAAGAACAAACTCACCGCAGTTTTGATAGATAAAGGGCGCAGTCCAAAAAAAGCAAAAAACTATACTAATAATTTAAGAATTGACGAGGCTATGAAAAACAATGCCGTACAAATGGCACGAGCTTACCAGACAGATAGTGTTCTACAGAATTTGCAAAATTTAGGCGTAATTATTGGTGTTGCCCCCGCGGGCAATAGTTTCATTTTACCTTCTCTTAGTTTTAAAGTTGGAAAGGTTGAAGATAATAATCAAAAAGGAACTTGGATTCCTATTCATCCAAAGTACGCCATTACGCCCGTGGGACCAAATGCACAAGCCATGGTTTTACCTTTAGATAAACGTGATGTGAGACGTTTAAATGAGCACTGGTACATAATGTCAAAAACGGTCATTTCTACGTCCAAAAAGCTTCTTGTTTCGCTCGCAAGAAATGTTGACAGACAAAAAATTTCTTTTGAATAGAACCCGTCATTGCGGCGAAGGCCGCAATCCATTGTGATGAATCAAAATAGGCCCCGGCCTTCGCCGGGGTGACGGCAGTGTGTAAATATATGTGATCTTATAAGACTACCCACAAATCTCGTCATACAGATCAAGCCAATTTGGATTGGCTTTGATGATGCAGTTTATTTTCCAGTCCCGTTTCCAGCTTTTAATCTGTTTTTCGCAGGCAATGGCGGCAAGCATTGTCTCGTGCACTTCATAATAGACCAGCGTTTTGACACCGTGCTTTTTGGTAAAGCCATCTGCCACGCTTTGGCGGTGTTCCCATATGCGTTTGGGCAAATTGCTGGTCACGCCGATATAAAGCGTACCGTTTGGTTTGCTCGACAAGATATAAACGCAGGGCCGTTTTTGCATAATGCCTTCATAACATACAGTATAAGCGGCAGATATTCACAATATCTAAGACGAAAAGTATATACGCTTTTGACGGGTGTGGGATAAGTTTGGTAAATCAACAAAACCACCATACCGGCGCTTGCTTTCGCCGGGATCATGCCGAGGATAAGTTGTGCAAGGACTATACGAGGGGCAAAGAAAACGCATTTACCCCTCATTAACCCTTTATTGGTCCCTTAAATGAACCGAAAATCAGGTAAAATGCCCCTGAACAGACCCTTAAATATGGCAAATTACCCCTTATTGCCCCTCGCTTAATACCCAGAAAATAATTTATCCCCGCCCGGACAGGTGTAACTATACTGGTGCAATTTGGGTCAAGGCTTACGTCTAGAGCCAGCGGCGCACGGTCTTGCAATAGTCCAGATACGCATCACCAAAACGGGTGGTCAGATAACGCTCTTCGGCCCTGATCACTACCCGGTCGATGACCAGCGCACCAAAAGGAATAAGGACAAGCGAAAGGGTCAAGCCCAGACCAAGGCACAGGCCCGTGACCAACAACAACATGCCGGCATACATGGGGTTGCGCGACACTTTATAGGCACCTGTTGCGACCAGCGCCTGATCGCCCTGCCATGGTAGGGCCGAGGTTTTGGCGCGCTTAAAAAGCCCCAAAGTCCAAAATTCCAGCCCGATGCCGACAAAAGCCATCAATGTCCCAATGGCTTGTAACCATAGTGGCACCTCAAAACGTAAAGCGGGATAATACCGTGCCGCAAGCCAGCCGCCAAAGCCTATGAGGGCAAACAACAGCGGCGGCGGAAAGACGATACCCGGCGATTTTGGACCCGGCGATTCTGGACCCGGCGATTCTGGCGTTCGCTCGCTCATGATACCGACAATCCTTTTGAGGTTTCGCATGGGTCGTGTTCGGCAACAAAATGATCCGGCGTTACCTCGATCAATTGCGGCTTGTATTGCACGGCATCAGCGTCATTTATGACTTTGGAACCTAAGAAATGCAGAGGGGCGCGACTATCCAGTGGTGAAGGCAAATCACCGTCCAGGACCACGCGCTTGCGTTTGCGCTCAGCCTTGGGGTCAGGGATTGGAACGGCACTGATCAAGGCCTTGGTATAGGGGTGGCGGGCGTCTTCATAAATGTCCGTTCGTCCGGCCATCTCCACCACACGGCCAAGATAAAGCACCATGACCCGGTGCGATATTTCACGCACCACGGCCAGATCATGGCTGATAAAGATCATCGACAATCCTGATGATTTTTGCAATTCAATAAGCAAATCAATGATTTGTGCCTGAACGGACACATCGAGTGCCGAAACAGCCTCATCGCAAATAACCAATTTTGGCTCTAAAATCATCGCCCGGGCGATGCCCACACGCTGGTTCTGGCCACCGGACAGTTCGTGCGGGTAACGATTGATCATCGCCGTGTCCAGGTCGACGCGGACCATGGCCTCGCGCACTTTTTGCTGCCGCTCTTTGTGCTCCATATCGGGGCGAAATGTTTTCAGGGGCTCGGCGATGGACTGGCCAATGCTCATCCGTGGATCAAGGGAAGCTAGCGGGTCCTGAAAAACGATTTGCAGGTCCTTACGTTCCTTACGCAGGGCCTCTTTGTCGGCCTCCAGAAGATTGCTGCCCATCCAGCTGACCACGCCATCTTTGACCGGAACCAGTTTAAGAACCGCGCGCGCCAAAGTGGATTTACCGCAACCGGATTCGCCCACCACGCCCAGGGTTTCGCCGGCATTCAAGGAAAAGCTGACCCCGTCCACGGCACGCAAGGGCCGGGTTTTTGGAAAAATCCCGCCGCCCATGCGAACCGGAAAGTAAACTTTGACATCATCAACGTTCAATAATGGTTGCTCACCATCTTTGGCCTTATAAGGCGGCAATGCCACCCGGCCTGGACGATCTGGACGGTCCAGACGCGGCATGGCCTCCAGCAACAGCTTGGTATAATCGCTTTTGGGTGTATAAAAAATGTCGTCTGCCGAGCCATTTTCAACGTATACGCCCTTTTCCATGACATAGATTTTGTCACACATACGTGCCACCACACCCATATCGTGGGTAATCAGCGCAATCGCTGCACCGATATCGGCTTTGAGGTCGTTCATCAGGTCCAGCACCTGAGCCTGCACAGTGACATCCAGCGCCGTCGTCGGCTCGTCAGCGATTAACAATTCAGGCTCGCACAACATGGCCATAGCAATCATCACGCGTTGGCGCATACCGCCCGAAAGCTCGTGCGGATACTGGGTCAGTCGGCGTGCCGCCTCTGGAATGCGGACCCGGTCCAGCCAGTCCAGACAGCGTTTGTGCGCCACCTCGCCGCGTAAGCTTTCATGAATGGCCAACACCTCAGCCATTTGCGCACCAACCCGCATATGCGGCGTAAGTGAGGTCAGCGGGTCTTGAAAGATCATGCTCATACGGGCGCCGCGCACGTTGTTGAGCGTTTTATGCGAGGCGTTCAATATGTCCTGGCCACAAAACTTAATCTCGCCGTCGGCCTTGCCGTTCTGGGACAACAATCCCATGGCCGCCAGAAAGGTCTGGCTTTTACCGGACCCGGATTCGCCGACCACCCCAACGCATTCACCAGGCTTGATGGTCAGGTTAACCCCTTTGACGGCATGCACCTCACCATCAGAAGTTTCAAAGCGAACATGCAGGTCGCGAACATCAAGAACAGGAGGGGTCTTTGACATAATTTTTCCTATAAATAACGCAGAACGCAAATACACTAACCCACAGAAATGCCTAGGCCAATCACTCTGCGCACCTGCCTCATATCATGCATCAATCAGGCCGTATGGCCCGCATCGGGGAGGTCCGCAGCCGTTTCAAAAATCAGGTGATCAACGACGCTTTTCAAGGCCTCTTGCTTGCTTGCACCACCTTGCAATTCGCTTTCAAAAACCGCCAATTGCTGGCTGGCAGAAGATCCCCGCTCGATGATTTTTCGGGCATGGCGCACCTCTTCCAGACAGTCGAGCGCCACGGCATCTTCTTCGATGATTTCCAATATTTCCTCAAGCAGTGCTGCAAACGGAGTTTGCTCGCCCTTGCCCAAATCCACCAACCGGCCATTCACACCAAAGCGCGAAGCTAGCCAGCGGTTTTCCTGAACCAGCAGGCGCGGATAAACCCGCCATTTCATATTGGCGCGTTTTAAGCGGGACAACATGCGCAACAGGCAAACATAAATAGACGCAACGCACAGTGCATCTTCCAAACGGGGGCAAACATCGGTGATCCGCATTTCCAGTGTCGGAAACCGTGCCGAGGGACGCAAATCCCACCAGATTTTTGAGCTGTCTTCGATAACCCCGGCCATGATCAGCCGCTTGCATAAACGCTCATATTCGCCCCAGCTTTCAAACCGGTCTGGAATGCCATTGCGGGGCATGCCATCCCACACCGTTGTGCGGTAAGACATCATGCCCATTTTATGACCCTGCCAGAAGGGCGAGGAGGTGGAAAGCGCCAGCAAATGGGGCAGGAAATAACGCATCTGGTTCATCAGATCGATGCGCATGTCCGGGTCTTCAATCCCAGCATGAACATGCATGCCGCAAATCAACATACGCCGAATGGCGCCCTGCATATCCGCATCCAGTTTTTCATAGCGCGGGCCATCGGTATGACGTTGGCCGTACCAATTGGCAAAAGGATGCGTAGAGGCCGCCATCAGTTCCAGGTCGTATTTACGGGCGGTTCGCTTGATACAGGAACGCATGGCCACCAGGTGACGCCGGGCCTCGGAAATCGTTTCACAAACTGGCGTGGCAATCTCGATCTGGCATTTTAAAAACTCAGGGGTGACCCCGCCGCCAAGCTCGGCTCTACAGTCTTCAAACAAACCTTTCGGCGGGTCCGTAGCAAGATTGCCGGTTTCCGGGTCGACGATGAGATATTCTTCCTCAATGCCTAAGGTCAATATTGGTATCATGTGTACCCCCCCCTGTTATGCGTTCACTAGCGTGTTCCTAAAAGGGCCTGCAAAGGCTCTGCAAGCACATCGGCCCATTGCCGGACATGGTTTTCATCGGCAATCAAATCCTGACGGATCTCCAGTGTCAAATGCCGCAGCCCCCGGGCACCAACATGGCGATCCACTGTGTAGTTATATAATTTGGCAGAATAAGGTTCATTATCGCCCACACTCAAACCATTTTGACGCAATTCATCAATAACCTGACGCGCACTGTTTTCGTCGTCTTTCCACAAAACACCAACTTGCCAGGGCCGGTGGCTGTCCCGACATCGCAAGGCCCGACAAAAACTGTGTATTGAAATAATCAGCGGGTCTTCGACCTGTGCCTCATGGGTATCCAGCTCGTGATCCAGAAAGTCGTGATAAGGGCGATAAAACGTCTTGATCCGGTATTCGCGCTCTTCCCAGTCCAGTTTCTGATTACCGGGAATGGCGACACTATCGCTTTCTTCAAGAACAAGGTCATCACGGTCCAGACCACGGTTAGGGTCAATGAGAAGACGGGAATAACCGCAATGCACAGAGCGCGCATTAAGACGTTCGCCCAGGGCCAAAGTCACCGCCCCGGCTCCCGGATCATAGGCAATATGGTCATCAACCTGATCGATGCTCAGGCCCAAAGACCCATACCGGCCCGGCAGAGCATTGGTTGCGTGATCGCAAAACAGAAATGCCCGGCTTTGCCCTTTCGGGCCTGTTGCACGGGCCGATAAAAAATCAGACATTGCCAGTACCTTAGAGCGGCTTTTGAAAACAAGCGAGGCCCTTTACGCACACAGGCCAGCCTGATCTGTCATTCGATGCCGCCAACATGATAGGTGCGCTCGGTCTTTTGGGCCAGCGCCTCTGCTGTGAAGGGAAAATCGCGTAAAGTTTTTTTGGCAAATGGCCCGGCCTGATCATCATAATGCGGCGAGGTTTTATCTATTGTGGCACTGCCAAACTGATGGCGGGAGCGGGCCCGTAGCTGGCCATCAGCGTCCCACTCAACCAGTACAATGTACGTATCACCTGCCACGGCCGTCATTTTACCATCATCCTCAAGCTCATGACCGGCGCTGTAGACGGCGCGCAAAATGTCTGGGCCACCATCAAGGGGCATATCGACATTGCCGCGGCGCATCCGGCTAATCTCTCCCCAGGGCACATCCAATCGTCCATAATGGTTGATCAAATCCTCGGCTGAGCTTGTTAGCGCCGCCCGTGGGTCCATTACCCATGGATCACCATCAGCATTTTGCTTGATACACTTTAAGGCCACCAAAACCCCAAGCGCTGCGGATCTATTGTCCTGATCGGTCTGCAGATCCCACGACACAAGCTGGGCTTGGGCGCGGGTCAGTAATGCGTCGTCTGAAACATCCAGCGATCCAATTTCGCGGACCAAGCGCGCCACTTCGGAAAGCGAGGAATAGGCCAGATCATATTTGATACGTTCTATTTCGTCGGCACCAATCAACGCACCAGTATCCAGAAGCTCGATCAGCCTGTGGCCCCGATTTGTCATATAATGTTCAATCCCATAACGCACCGAATAGGCCGCCGGGTTGGGGTTATCGTCCATCCCGCTGGACCGAAATGGCGTATTGTTGGCGTTAGCCACAAAACCAGATGGTGGATTGATTACATTGGGCAGCGTCGTCGGTGATTCAAATCCCTGCCAAAGGGTCTGCGAGGTGTCGCCCGGCAGCCAGGACTGCCAGTCAAAGCCGCCCTGACGTTTTGGCATTTTAGCGTTATAGAAATAGCCAATATTGCCTTGCCGATCACCATAAACCACGTTCAGGCTGGGGATGGCGTTGGTCGCCATGGCGGCGCGCCACTCAGTAAAATTTGACGCCAGATTCATCCTGTACCATTGCTCGACAGCACGAATTTCATAAAGGCCGGAAAAGCGGATGGCATAAGTGCCGTGCTTGACCTGTAAAACCGGGCCATAGACGGACCACAAAACCGCCTTGGGAATAGACACGCTGAACGGCCCCCAGAGTTTAACCCGCATATGGGCTGTCGTGCGTTCAAAGTGTTTCCACTCCCCATCAAACCAGTATTCGTTTTTGTTTTTGGGATTGATTTTCAGTACGTAAATATCTGTCAGGTCGGGTTTATTGACCGTATGTGCCCACCCCAAATTTTGGTTAAAGCCATGCAAAATTACTGGTGTGCCCGGGAAAATCCCGCCCGCGGCATTCCAGCCCTCATCCGAAACGGCATGGACCTCATACCAGGCCACAGGGCCGCTATAGGGTTGATGCGAATTGATCACCAGACGGGTGGCCCCGTCCGTGCTGCGTGATGGTGCCACGGCAAAAGCGTTCGACCCCATGTGTGGATTGGGCATGGGTGTGGTTAAAAACGCGTTGTCACTGTCTTGCAGGGATATGGTCTGTGCAGGCTCGTCCGCAAACAGTGCCGCCAGCTCATCCTGTAAGCCGTAAAAAAACGGCGAGCGAAACACAAACCCAGCCACCACATCTTTGGCGGTTATTGGCAAAACACCGGGGCGCACCGTATCTGGATGGTCCAGAGCATAAAGGTTCAGACCCGCAGCATAACCCGCCAACAAAGCCCGCGTTTTAGGAGCCAGGTCTGTTTCATACTTCTCATCAACCAGTTCCTTAATACGAAATAAATGCACCAGATAATCGGTCTGTGTTCCGGCCAAACCTTCATAGCGCGCCAGATGTCCACGCGACGCCAGCACCATAGCTTCGATAGTTTGCCAATCATCCTCACCATGGGCATAGGCCAACCCGAAAGCCGTATCCGCATCACGATGACCATAAACATGCGGCACGCCCAAATCATCACGGATTATATTAGCCGAATAGGTGTTTGCCTTTGCACGTAAAGCTTCAACATCAACCAAATGGCGCGGCGGAGAGGCAACCATCATCAAGACCACAAGCCCAATCAAGGCGCCTACAGAAACCAAAACTATCGCGGCTTTTTTCATGTCCCATCCCCTCCATCAATCGCCATCACCGCTTTGCGCAAAGCTTCGCGCAATGGCATTGGTTTGCGGCTTTGCCGGTCAACATAAACATGTACGAACCGGCCTTGTGCACTGGTTGTTTGTTCATCTTTGGCGAACACACCAAGACCATAGATAACACTTGTACGGCCTATGTGTTCAGCGCGCAAACCAATGCTGAGCACATCGGGAAAAGCCAAAGGCGCAAAATACTGGCAGCCGGTTTCGACCACCAGACCGATCTGGGTACCGTCTTCAAGATCAAGCGCACCGGCTTCAATCAAATAGCGGTTTACCGCCGTGTCAAAAAATCCGTAATAGGCGGTGTTGTTCACATGGCCATAAATATCATTATCGGCCCACCGTGTAGGCATATCCAAGAACGAACGATAATCGCTGCGCGTCTGTGGCCGGGTACTCAAAGCGCGGCCTCATAAAGCCTATAAATGTCATCGCGAGTCATCACCACGGGGTTGTTGACCAACAGTCGCTCTATGGTGATCGCCTCGTCGGCCATCGCGGCTAGATCAGTGTGTGCAATCCCGACCTGAGCCAGGTGCCGCTCGATGCCAATGGCAACGCATATCCGCTCCAGCTCGTCGATCAACACCTCGGCTTTGGCCGCGTCATTACCGGCCCCTTTTAGCCCCAGTGCGTCATGAATTTGCGCGTATACCGGGGCCGCTTTTTGGACGTTAAACCGCATCACATGAGGCATAACCAGAGCATTGGAAAGACCGTGACTGACATGAAACTGACCACCGATGGGGTAGGCCAAACCGTGTATGGCCCCGACCGGAGCATTGGCAAAAGCCTGTCCGGCCTGCAAAGCCCCCAGCAACATTTGCGTGCGGGCCTCTATGTCATCACCATGCAGGCAGGCGCGCTCGATCGCCCCGTGCAGACGTTGCAACGCAATCAGGGCCAGGCTGTCTGACATCGGGTTTTTGAGGCGCGCCGACGTCATGGATTCAATGGCGTGTACCATGGCATCAACCCCGGTTGCCGCAGTGATATGTTGTGGCAGGCTTAGAGTCAGTTCGGGGTCAACAAGGGCAAGGTCAGCATAAAGCTTGGATGAGATTATCCCGACCTTTTCGCCATTGTCGCGGGTTAAAACAGAGATCGGCGTGACTTCGGACCCTGTACCTGCGGTTGTAGGAATAAGCACCAGTGGCAAGCGCGATTCTGTGACCTGATCAAAGCCATAAAGCGCACCCAAAGGTTGATTACCAGCGCACAATACCGCGACAATTTTCGCCGTATCCATAGTGCTGCCGCCGCCAATGCCGATGATACAATCAGGGGCAAATGCACTCATCTCCTGCGCCGCACTTTTCACCATACGAGACGGGGGATCGGCAGTGACCTGATCGTAGACCCAGACCTCTTTTTGAGCCGCGCTCAAGGCGTCCAACAAACCGTTCAACAGACCCGCTTTGATAATACCCTGATCTGTGATTATGCCGACCCGACGCATATCCCCAAGAGCGCCGAGGCGCTCATCAATGTGGGTGCATAAACCGGCACCAACGCTGATCCGGCTGACCGTTTCAAAAGTGAAACTGTTCATTTTTTTCTCTTTCTGTTTTGCTGATTAGCGACGGAGCAAACCGCCCAGCAGGCCCCGCACAAGCTCTCTGGTCACCTGACGTGTGGCCTGACGCAGAGCACTTTTGACGGCAGCTTCACCATATGATTGTCGGCGCGATGAACGCCTGCGCCGCGCCGGAGCCCGGCCATATCCGCGCCCGCGAGAACGCTCTTTATCTTTGGCGCGTTGTTCACGGTCTTTGCGTTCCCGTTCTTCGGCTTCCAGCCGGGCTTGTTCTTCTTCACGTTTGGAGGCGCGGCGCTCCAAAGCTTCATAGGCACTATCGCGATCAATGGCCTTCTCATAGCGCCCGGCAACCGGGCTGGCATCCATCACATCTTTGCGCTCTGCATCATTCGCCGGGCCAAGCCGGGACGCCGGCGGGCGGATCAATGTGCGGGCCACCATGTTAGGACGCCCCTTGGCGTCCAATGTCGAGACCAGCGCCTCGCCGACACCCAACTGGGTGATGGTTTCTTCGGTATCAAATGCAGGGTTGGTGCGAAATGAGTTGGCGGCAGCACGCACGGCCTTGCGTTCATTGGGCGTATAGGCGCGCAAAGCGTGCTGAATGCGGTTGCCCAATTGTGCCAGCACGGCATCAGGAATATCGCGCGGATTTTGCGTCACAAAATAAACCCCAACGCCTTTCGATCGGATCAGTTTGACCACTTGTTCGATGGTGTCCATCAGGGCCTTTGGGGCGTATTTGAACAACAAATGCGCCTCATCGAAAAAGAACACCAATTTGGGTTTATCCGGATCACCGACCTCGGGCAGTTCTTCAAATAATTCAGACAGCAACCACAAAAGAAATATGGCATACAGACGAGGGTTCTGGATCAGGGTGGTGGCGTCCAGAATGTTGACCATGCCGCGGCCATCAAGACCAACGCGCATGAAGTCGGTAAATTCCAGTGCCGGTTCGCCAAAAAACTGCTCGGCCCCATCGCGTTCCATCACCAGAAGGCGGCGTTGAATGGCCCCCACACTGGCGCGTGTGACATTGCCATAATCAGCTGAAATGTCTTTGGCATTTTCGGCCATAAATACCAATAACGCACGCAGGTCTTTAAGGTCCAGCAACATCAGGTTTTCTTCATCGGCGATCGCAAAAGCAATCGTCAACACCCCTTCCTGGGTGTCGTTTAAATCCATCAGGCGTGCCAGCAGAATCGGTCCCATTTCAGAAATAGTGGTCCGCACCGGATGGCCTTTTTTCCCAAACAGATCCCAGAACACTGTCGGAGCGGCTTCATAAACATAGTTTTCAAGGCCAATTTTTTCGGCCCGAGCCAACAGTTTGTCGTGCAATTTATGGCGTGCCGAGCCCGGCACACAAACGCCACTCAGATCGCCCTTCACATCGGCGCAAAACACCGGCACGCCCTGATCTGCAAAACCCTGGGCCAGGATTTGTAAAGTTACAGTCTTGCCTGTCCCCGTAGCCCCAGCGATCAAGCCATGGCGATTGGCACGTTTTAACAATAACCCTTGTGCACTGCCATCATCTGCCCCGCCGATGAAAATCGCATCATCCATGCCCACTTCTCACTTCTGCCTATCTGATTTGCATAAAGACTAATGGGGTGCGTGAGGCTGGGCAATCTATTTGCAAAGAAGATCACATCCACCGCGCCATTACACCCTTGGCATACCGCCCCCGTTCATGAGATCATGTGTCCTGGGTCCAAGGGAGACAACGCATGGATACGGCAACACGAACCGGTGTTCTTATACTGGCCACAGCGGCCGTGATCACTGGCATGTACTGGTTCCGTGATGTGCTGGCCCCGTTTGCGCTGGCCGTATTCTTATGGCTGGTCATTGATGGTGTTGCCGAAGAAATTGAGCATCGCCTGCACATTATCCCACGCTGGTTGGCCCTCAGCATTGCCCTCAGTGTCGTCGGGTTTTCGGTGGTGGTCATTGGTGCCGTGCTGGCCGCCACGGCCAGCGACATTGCCTCAAACGGCAGCGCCTATGGGGCGCGGCTGAACGTTCTTCTGCACGATGTTTATGCTCTGGTGGGTAAAACCGATGCACCGACCATGGGCCAGCTTCTGGTCCGTATCAATCCGGGGGCGTTTCTGGCTGACCTTGCCGCATCTGTGCGCTCACTGGCGTCTGATGCCCTGTTTGTGGCCATTTATGTGGCGTTTTTATTCTCAGCCCAATCTAATTTTCCCAAAAAACTGGATGCCCTGTTTCCTGATCCGGACGGGCGCTCCCGCGCCGCCGCCATCAGTGCCTCAATGCGCCATGCCATGGGCTCGTATTTGTGGGTGCAAAGCTTCACAGGGGCAATCACAGCAGTGGGCTGTTATATCACCATGAAACTGGTTGGAATGGATCAGGCGCTGTTCTGGGCTTTTGTGATCTTTCTTCTGGGTTATGTGCCAACTATCGGTCCGCTGATCGGCACTTTATTTCCCGTGCTTTTTGCACTGGTACAATTTTCAAATTACTGGCAACCGGCCATCATTTTTGCCGGCGTTGGTTTTTGGCAATTCTCCATCGGCAATTTCATGGTGCCACGCATGCAGGGCGACAGCATGAACCTCTCTACGCTGGTGGTGATCCTCATGCTTTCGCTCTGGGGGGCAATATGGGGTCTGCCGGGGATGTTTCTCTCGGCACCGCTGACGGTCATGTTGATGATCATCCTGGCGCAGTTCAAAAACACAAGACCTGTGGCCGTGCTTTTATCACAGGACGGGCACCCTGAAAAAGGCCTGGTGCTCAACCCCAAACCCGGATTGTGAACCTGCGGGAAAAATGCCGGCGCACTGCACCAAATTGATCACGTTTGATAAACATTTATTGGTCGCGATGATGATGACGCCCAACGGTTAGAAATTCGCGACCAACGGCGCTCATACATAAAAGGCATTGACCCATTACCGCCCCAATACAGTCCTCACGTTCTTGTGACGTGACGTGTGGTGCAAATCCCCTCTAAGCAGTCCTATATGGGGTGAGTAGACACGCACAACATACAGGAGAAGCGTCATGAAAGGGTTTGGAGCAAGCGTATTTGCGTTGGCTATTCTGATTGTGACCGGCTGTTTGGCATTGGGTGTCCACGACAATCAGCTTTTTATCAGCTGATTCAAAATTGATTTCAGGCCTGCGCGTGCGTCCCCCCAGCCTGCAAAGCGGGGCCTGACACGGGCCGCCGGACACTGTCCCCGTCTGGCGGCCCACTTTATTTGAAAACGCATCAATTTATCGAAAAAACCGATGCAATTTACTTCTTCATAATTGTTCTTGCGCTAGGCACGTTTGAGGCCTAATACGCGGCCGATTCTGCCTGGTGTTTCCCTGATCAATCACCCCGGGCACGGAGCAAGGAGGATCGCCATGAACAAGGCGAACGGCTCAACGAAGCATGCTTTTGGTGTTGAAGATTTTCTCGCCCTTGCCGAAGGTTCGGCAGGGGCGCCTTTGCATCACAAGGGTACACTTTCACACGAAGCACGCCGATACCTGAAGCTGGTGCACGAGGATGCTGTTGCCGAAGATATAGAAGGCCTGAGCATTGATGATGTTCTGGCTGGTGCCGTTCGGTTCTGGGAATATGGCAATGTGCGCAAACCCGGTGAAACACTGGCACGCATACGTCCGGGCAAAACCGCAGACGATACCTCATTGGGTCGCGATGTTTTGGAAATCATCATTGGCGACAAACCTTTTCTTGTTGATTCGGTCATGGGTGAACTGGCCCAATGGGGCGTCAACACATTGGCCATGTTCCATCCGGTCATTGATCTTGGCCGTTCCGAATCAGGTGAACGGGACACCAATGCCCCGGCCATTCGCGAAAGCATGATCCAGGTTCAGTTCGAGCCATTAAGTCAAAACCGCCGCACAAAGGTGCTGGACGGTATTCGTGCCACATTGACCGATGTTGAGGTGGCTGTTGACGACTGGATGGGTATGCGCGCCGAAATGAATCGCGCCATAGAAGAGCTGCACGAGGCACCAAGCACTGCACCAGAAGAAGAAGTTGCTGAGTGTATCGAGTTTCTGCGTTGGTTGCGCGATGAGCACTTCGCCTTTTTGGGCTCACGCCGTTATACATTTCCAGTCAGTGAAAATGGTGAATTGCTGCATGCCGAGCCGGACATTGTCGTAGGCAGCGGCCTTGGCCTTTTGCGCGATGATGATGCCAACGTTCTGCGCCGCGGGTCAGAACCCAGCATGCTGGCCCCAGCCATTCAGGAATTTTTGAACGAGCCAACGCCGCTAATCGTCGCCAAATCCAACATGCGGTCGCGTGTGCACCGGCGTATTTATATGGACTATATCGGCGTCAAACATTGGCGTGAGGATGGACAGGTCACCGGGGAAACCCGCTTTGTCGGTCTTTTCACCGCCGAAGCTTATGACCGTATGGCCAGAGATGTGCCGTTGATCCGCCGCAAAGTGCGTCGGGTGCTGATGCGTGCACAACGAGGCCCAGGCACTCATAATGCCAAAAAATTGCAAAATATTGTCGAAAACTACCCCCGCGATGAATTGTTCCAGATCAGCGAAGCTGAATTGCTGGAAATCAGCCGTGGTATTTTGCATTTGAACGACCGGCCACGGCCAAAGCTGTTTGTGCGCCGCGATCGATTTGACCGTTTTGTCTCGGTCTTTGTGTTTATTCCGCGCGAGCACTATAACACGCAATTACGTGAAGACGTTGGCGAGCTGGTGCGCGCCGCCTATGGCGGGCGTTTGTCAGCCTATTACCCGCATTTTGGTGATGGTCCGCTGGCCCGTGTGCACATCATTATCGGCCTAAACCCAAAAAGCCATCTGGACCCTGATCTGGCGCAGTTAGAGCGCGAAATCGCGCAGCTTGCCCGCACCTGGCATGACCGGCTCGAATCTGCGGCACGCGAAGATAGTGCTCCCACAGGGGTTCTGGATGTCTTGGGCTCATACCGCGGGGCATTCTCTGCGGGCTATAAAGAAGCCTATCACGCCAACGAAACCCTGATTGATATCGCCCATATTGAAAAGCTGGATGAAGCCCCCGGATTATCTGCCCGGCTTTACCGCCTGGACGATGACAAATCCGACCTTATCCGTATCAAGCTTTATAAAGCCGGGCATTGCCTGCCATTATCGGATGTGATGCCGATCTTTGAAACCATGGGGTTTGAAGCCCTGACCGAGGCCAGTTATCCGGTTAAGCCCAAAGATCGCGATCCGGTCTGGGTCCATGCTTTTGAGTTGCGCAGTTCGGACGGTGAAGTTCTGGACCTGGAACGCATTGCCGAGCCGGTTCAAGATGCGCTTGTCGCCATTTGGAGCGATCGTTCAGAAAATGATGGCTTTAACAAGCTGGTCTTGCGCCTTGGCGTAAACTGGCGCAGCGCCGCATTCTTGCGCACCTGTGCACGATACCGGGCACAATCAGGTCTGGATCCATCCCAACGCGTGCAAGAAGAAGCTTTGGCGGAAAATCCAAAAATTTCCAGCCTGCTGCTGGATCTGGCGCGCACCCGCTTCAAACCGGGGGAACATAAAACGCTGGAAATGCGCCAAACTGAGCAGGACAATATCTGCACCAATATCATTGCTTGTCTGGATAAGGTCCCCAGCCTTGACCATGACCGGGTATTGCGTCGTTTGATGCGTCTGATTTGCGCTATACAACGCACCAGCTTTTATCAGCGCGATGATAGCGGCGAACCTTTGAGCCGCATATCCATCAAAATTGCCAGCCGGTCTCTGGAAACTCTGCCGGCACCCAAACCATACCGCGAAATTTTTGTCTGGTCGCCCGGCGTCGAAGGCGTGCATTTACGGTTTGGCCCTGTGGCCCGCGGCGGCTTGCGCTGGTCAGACCGGCGCGATGATTTTCGCACCGAAGTATTGGGCCTCGTCAAAGCCCAACAGGTGAAAAACAGCGTTATCGTCCCGGTAGGCTCAAAAGGCGGGTTTTTCCCCAAAAACCTGCCCCGTAATGGCACCCGTGATGAAATCCAGGCTGAAGGTATTAACGCCTATAAGAGCTTTATACGCGGCCTTCTGGATTTAACAGACACGCTGGATACCGCTGGTAAAGTCGTGCATCCCGATAATCTGGTGATCTGGGATGAGGATGACCCGTATCTGGTTGTTGCCGCCGACAAAGGCACGGCCACATTTTCTGATATCGCCAATGCCATGGCTGAAGAATATGGCTTCTGGCTTGATGATGCCTTCGCATCTGGCGGCTCGGTTGGTTATGACCATAAAAAAATGGGTATTACCGCGCGCGGCGCATGGGAAGCTGTAAAACGTCATTTCAGGGAAATCGGCACCGACATTCAAACAGAGCCGTTTACCACCATCGGTGTAGGCGACATGTCCGGCGACGTTTTTGGCAACGGCATGTTGCTTTCCAAAGAAACCTGCCTGCTGGCTGCGTTTGATCACCGGGATATTTTCATTGACCCGGACCCGGGTGATGCAAAAGCCAATTGGGACGAGCGCAAACGTTTGTTTGACCTGCCGCGAACCTCTTGGCAGGACTATGATAAGAAGCTGATCTCCAAAGGCGGCGGTATATTCAGTCGCGGTGCAAAATCCATCCCGTTATCGGATGAAATGCGTGCCCTGACAGGTCTTACCGGCGATGCTGCTGCACCCAACGATATCATCCATGCCTTGTTACAGGCGAAATGCGGCCTCTTATGGTTTGGCGGCATTGGCACGTATATCAAAAGTGCTGACGAGCAGGACTGGCAAGTGGGCGACAAGGCCAATGATGCCATTCGCGTTAACGCAGGAAAAGTGCGCGCCGAAGTGATCGGCGAAGGCGCCAATTTGGGCATTACCCATGCAGGGCGAATAGAGTTCGCCAAAGCGGGTGGCCGCATCAATGCGGACTTTGTGGATAATTCAGCCGGGGTGGACACTTCGGATCACGAGGTGAACTTAAAAATTCTGCTGAACACCGCCATTCGCGCCGGCAAGCTGACCACGGATGGGCGCAATGACGTTCTGGCCTCGATGACTGACGATGTGGCTGAACACGTCCTGGCACACAATTATGATCAGACACTGGCGCTTTCTATGGCCCAGTTAACCGCCAAATTCGATATGGAACCGTTTGAACGCTATATGGTCAGTCTTGAAGACAAGGGCCAGTTGGACCGCGTCGTCGAGGGCCTGCCCTCGTCCGATGAAATGCTGACCCGGCGAAAATCAGGTGAATCACTGACCCGACCGGAAATAGCCACTTTGATGGCCTATGCCAAAAACACCCTGGTCGAGGAATTGCTGGAAACCGACCTGCCCGACGATCCTCATTTTGCGCCCTTGCTGACCAACTACTTCCCGCACGCAGTGCAGGGATACACCGAAGAACGTGAAAACCACCGGCTGCGCCGCGAGATTATCTCAACCGTTCTGGTCAATGATATTGTTAATCAGGGCGGCCCGACCTTTATCTATCGTCTGGCCGCTGGTGCGGGGGTTGGTGTTGCCGATGCCGCCCGTGCCTTTGAGGCCAGCCGGCATTTATTTGGCTTTGATGCCTTGATTGCCCGCATCAATGCCTATGATAACAAAGCCCCGGTAAAAGGCCTTTACGAGCTGCATCGCGAAGTCATGCGCCTGGTGCGCCGCGAAAGCTATTGGCTGGCCCGGCGGTTTGGATCCGCGACCCGCGATCTTGATGCCTTTATTGCCAAATATCAGGGCGGTATTTCTGGCCTGTGCGCTGATATTGATACCTTTATTTCGCCCTTTGAAAACCAGCGCATTACCAAACGCATCGCCCGTTTTGAAGGTGATGGCGCCCCCACCGATCTGGCCCGCGATGTTGCCATGTTGCGCCCCCTGATATCGGCAACCGATATTTTGGATATGGCCGACAAAGAAAACTGGCCCGTGCAGGCTGTGGCGGCCCTTTACCATGCCTTTGGGGATCAGTTCTGTTTTGACCGTTTGCGCGGTGCGGCGGGGATGCTGGACACCGACCAGCGTTGGGACCGGCTGGCGGTACGTCGCCTGATCGAAGATCTCTACAGCGCCCAGCGGGGCCTAACGGCTTCGGCCATTGCCCACGCCACACAAAACGGCAAACAACCGCGGAGCAATGGTGAGACGCAGAACGCTGTGTGGGCGCAAGAGATCGTTCATGCCTGGAAAGATGCCAATGGCGCGCTGGCGACCAAGACCATGCAGACCTTTGACGAACTGGACGCTACCGGCGACTGGACGCTGGCCAAGCTGGCCATTGCCAATACGCAAATGAGCGAATTGGCCGCACATATTGTGACCTAAAGGCCGTACTGCCTGCGACAAATTGCACACGTCCCGTTGCGCTAAAACCAGCGTAAGCTGGCACCTTATGGTTTTGACATTTTGTCAAAATACGGAGGGGCCCCATGGTTTACGATATTCTTGTAGTCGGCGCCGGTCCGGCTGGATTGGCATTGTCCAGTCTGATGGCGGACATGGGGCAAAAAATTGCGATTTTTGACCGCCAGTCCGAGAAATCTCTGGCCAATCCGGCCTTTGACGGCCGCGACATCGCGCTTTCAGAAAAATCCCGGCAGATTCTGGATACACTGGGGGCATGGCAACATATTGACCCGGATCAGGTTTCACCGATCCGGTGTGCCAAAGTCCATGACGGAGACGCCCCTTCAAGCCTGGTGTTCGATCCTGCGCGGACCGGATCAGACCGTCTTGGTAATATCATCTCGAACCATTTTATCCGTAAAGCTCTTTATGATGTCGCCAAGACCAAGGCCAATATTACCCTTTTTTGTGGCGCAGAGGTCAGCGCCCTGCATCGCAGTGATACGAGCGTCACGATGGCTTTAAGCGATGGCACCGTCTTTACCGGGGCCTTGGCCGTAGCCGCCGACACCCGGTTTTCAAAGATTCGCCAAAGCAGTGGCATCATGGCCGACATGCATGACTTTGGGCAAACCATGATTGTCGGGCGCATGAAGCATGAAAAACCACACCACCACATTGCCCACGAATTATTTCGTTATGACGGTGGATTAGCCGTCTTGCCGATCAATGGCAATAAAGCCTCAATTGTGCAAACCTTTGCCGCCGAAACCGCCAGCACCTTTATGGACATGGACGATGACGCCTATGCTCGTGCCACTGAAGTTCGCTTGAAAGGCCTTTTGGGCGGGCTTGAATGCAATGGCGAGCGCCGCGCCTATCCCCTGGTTGGCGTATATGCGTGCAATTTTTGTACGGATCGGCTGGTTCTGATCGGAGATGCAGCCGTGGGCATGCACCCGGTCACCGCACACGGGTTTAATTTTGGCATTCAGGGTGTTGCCAATCTGGCCGGGCATTTACGTATGGCATTGGCCAAAGGCCGCGACATTGGTGCTGCCGGAGCCTTAAAAGCCTATGAGCGCGACCACCGACGTTTGTGCTGGCCGCTATACCAAATGACCGAAAAAATGATGGCGCTTTATACCAATACCACCTTGCCGGCGCGTTTGGCACGCAAAGCCGCCTTGCATGCCGCGCAGGCTTTTCAGCCCGGTAAAGACATTATTATGGCTAAACTGACCAGAACACCAATCTCAGGTTTGCTGGCCAATAAATTGCCCGCACGGCCGCGCCTGTTTATGTAGCGGCCTCAACAGCTTTCTTTTGCGCCGCGAAAATCTCTGTGCACCCCTGACGCGCCAACACCATCAGGGCATCAAAATCATCAAAGGCCAGCGGTTTATCTTCGGCGGTGGCTTGCACTTCGATAATGCCGCCAGTGCCGGACAGCACGAAATTCGCATCGGTCTGAGCGCGGCTGTCTTCCTCATATTCAAGGTCCAGCACAGGTATATCGTCGACCACGCCGCAAGATATGGCCGCCGCCATGTCATAGACGGGGTCTATTGTGATCAGGCCTTCTTTGAGCAAGCCCTGACAGGCCAGCTTAAGCGCCACCCAGGCCCCGCAAATGCTGGCTGTGCGCGTACCGCCATCAGCCTTCATCACATCACAATCGAGCACAATCTGGCGCTCACCCAGGGCCTCAAGATCAATCACAGCCCGCAAGGACCGCCCGATCAGGCGTTGAATTTCCTGCGTGCGGCCACTTTGTTTGCCGGCCGTCGCCTCGCGCCGCATACGGCTGTGGGTCGAGCGCGGCAACATGCCATATTCCGCCGTCACCCAGCCTTTACCGCTGCCACGCATCCATGGTGGCACGCGGCTCTCAACGCTTGCGGAACACAAAACATGGGTATTGCCGAACTGCACCAAGCATGAACCTTCGGCATAGGGCATAATCCCGGTTTCGAAACTAAACTGTCGTAATTCGTTATTTTGGCGGCCAGATGCGCGCATGAGGAAACTCCGTAAACTTCGAATGGCTGTACATAAACGCCTGACCCAAGACTGCAATACTCGATTGCTTTACCCTTGACGAAAGCTGTGTGCTTGGCATTCCTACTCTTATGGAGACAACGCCCCTATCCCCGCTAAGTGCATTGGATGCTCGTTCACGTGAAATCTTTCGTGAACTGGTAGAATCCTATCTGGGTGATGGTGAACCCGTCGGCTCACGCACTTTGGCACAACACGGCAAAACCGGGCTGTCTTCGGCCTCAATCCGCAACACTTTGGCGGATCTGGCCTCTATGGGCCTTCTCACCTCAGCCCATGTTAGCGCTGGGCGCCTGCCAACCCAGGCCGGTTTGCGCCTGTTTGTCGATGGCTTGCTGCAAATCGGCGATCTGGTTAAAACCGAACAGCGCGATATTGATACCCGCGTGCGCGCCCAAGGCGCCACACTGGATCAGGCCTTGACCGAAGCATCCACATTGTTATCCGGTCTTGCGGGCGGCGCAGGGCTGGTGCTGGCACCGGTTCATGAAAGTGCTCTGCGTCATGTGGAGTTTGTATCCATCTCGGCGGGCCAGACACTGGCCGTACTGGTCTATGAAGATGGCAGTGTTGAAAACCGGCTGATGACACCACCACCTGGCGCAACCCCTGCGGCGTTGAGTGAAGCCGGGAATTATCTGTCTTCACGCCTCAAAGGGCGCACGCTGGATGAGGCGCGCAAAGACATTCTCAAAGACATTGCCAGTCATACCAGTGCTCTTGATAAAGCGGCCGAAAATTTGATTACCAACGGTTTGGCCGAATGGGCCGGCGGGCCGTCCTCTGAACGCACACTGATTGTACGGGGACGTTCGAACCTGTTGGGCTCCGTAGAGGCAGATATTGATCTGGAACGCATACGTTACCTGTTTGACGACCTTGAACGTAAAAAAGAAATGGTCAATCTCATGGATCAGGCGCAAGACGCGCCGGGTGTGAAGATTTTTATCGGCTCGGAGAACGCTTTATTCAGTTTGTCGGGTTCCAGCGTCATCGTTGCACCCTATATGGATAGTGAAAGACGGATCATTGGTGCTCTTGGTGTTATTGGTCCGACACGGATAAATTATGCGCGGGTGATTCCCATGGTGGATTACACGGCGCGCGCGGTTGGGCATGTATTAGATCGCCTGAGCGGAAAATAGGACGAAGATGATGAGTGAAAACGAAAACAATCAGACCGAGACTGAAACGCCTGAAACCGAGGTCGACGATAACGTTGAAGCATTGGACGCCGGTGCCGTCGAGCAGGAGCCTGACCTGCGCGAGGAATTGGCCAAAACCAGAGAACAAATGTTCCGCGTAGCCGCAGAGGCGGAAAACACCCGCAAGCGCGCCGCACGGGAAATCGCCGATGCCCGCAAGTATGCGGTGACCGGTCTGGCCCGCGATCTTTTGGATGTTGCAGATAATCTTGCCCGGGCACTGGCGGCCATCTCTGATGATGCCCGCGACCACGCCTCCGAGGCTTTGGGTGGATTGATTTCGGGTGTAGAGCTGACGGATAAAACTTTGCATGTGGCGCTGGATCGTCATGGGGTCCGCAAAATTGATCCCAAAGGCGAAAAATTTAACCCCAACCATCATCAGGCTGTGGCGCAAATTCCATCAACGGCACCGGCTGGTGAAGTCGTCGAAGTGATCCAACCTGGATACCTTCTGGGCGACCGTACTTTGCGCGCCGCCATGGTGGCTGTCTCTTCGGGTCAGGCACCGGTTCCGCTGGACCCCGAAGCGGCTAGCGAAAGCGATGCCGAGCCAGGCAGCAATGTGGACACCACGGCCTAAACAGGTTTTGTGCTTAGGCTATGCCCATGCTTGCCCTAAGTGTTACGCTCTCCCTATTTTGGCAGCTTAGCAGACCGCTCAGCCCTGTGCAGGCCATCGCCCCGTTGATTGCAGAGGCACGCGCCATCACCCAATCTGAGGGCGATACCATTTGGCCGGGCTTTTCCAGAACGCCGTTTCCGGTATTGTTTGTCGGCCAAGACACCAGCGTGTTATTTTGCCCTGATGGCCCGGCGACCGGGTTCACCTCCCTTGGGGTTGAGCCCCAAACACAGTGCAGGCTTAAATCCCGTCCGCGCCAATTGGCCACAGACAGCAAAGCGACATGGCCGGCTGTGGATGGCCGCTCGACCGTGGTTATCGGCGCGCCGCGTCTGACCGAGGGCAATGAAACCGCATGGATTTCTACGCTGTTGCATGAGCATTTTCATCAATTACAAGCCAGCCAACCCCAATATATAAACCATCGAAAAACCTTAGAGCTTGCTAGCTCTGATAACACGCGCACGAAAGTATTGGACCTTCCTTTTCCTTATGGCGATCCTGAGGTGGCGCGGCGTTTTGCCCTCATGGGGCTGATGCTGGCCAGAGCCTTATCGGCTACTGAAGACAATCATTTTCAAAGACTTGTGCTGAGTTATCGCCAGGTTCGCCGCGAGGCGTTCGCTCACCTTAATTCCAACGAAACGCGTTATGCCGAATTTCTGCTTTGGCAGGAGGGCGTGGCACGTTATAGCGAGATTGCACTGGCCGAAGCGGCCATCGAACACGCCAAACGTAGTCGCAGCCCTTATGATTATTCTGCGCTGGCAATAAATTTGCGGACCAGAGTGCGCCGCAACCTTGAACACTTGGATATGACCAAGAACCGCCGCATCAGTTTTTATGCACTGGGTGCGGGCGAGGCCTTATTGCTGGATCGATTACGCCCCGATTGGCGAAACGACTATTTTGATACCGGGTTTGCCCTAGGGCCCTTATTGGGGAAAAATAACTCTAGAGATAAATTGTGATATGAAGAAACAAGATTGTCTTTTCATTTTATTCGGCGATCCTATTTGTGTTTATCACCAAAGAAAAATACATTAACGTGTCTTTGGGGCTGTAACTGAGTTTTATGAGGATTACAGGATATTATGCATAAATACGTCGTCACCCCCTTAGTGCTTGGTGCAAGCTTGGCGTTTTCATCAGCTTACGCCACTGACAACAAACCGATTAACGACTTTAAACTGAGCGACAACAAGGACAGTGCAACGGACACCCTGGTCAATGGTCTTGGTGCGCTCAAAGTGAGTGCGAACGAAACTGGGCACAATAATGTCGCCACGACGATAAACGCCGATGGGAAGACATATGACCCGGTTTTGACTATTTATATGGACACGCTAGCGAGCGGGCGCTTTGACCGTTATGGGTATGAGAACGGCTTCAAAGGGTATTATCCTTACGAACTGGCATCAAGATTCAGCGTTGGGTACAGCAGTGGGTATAGCGATGGCAGCGCCAGTCATGATTATGGTGCCTACGGTTATAATGATGCGCTCTATCAACGTGCTAAACAGCACCGCAAAGAAAAACGTGACCGCTAGGCCGCCATTTCTCAACCCGTGTTCTTGATATAATTTTGTAACCGATGAAGGGCTTCTGCCTTATCACTTTCGTCCATAAACGAGCCTTCAAAGCCGTTACGCAATAACACCTCGATGTCCGTGCGGCTTAATGGCAGAGCATTGATCAACGCCAGAAAATTATCATTCACATAGCCGCCAAAATATGACGGGTCATCGGAATTGATATTGGGCTTCAGTCCCGCATCCAGCATCACCTTGATGGGGTGGTTTTTCATATCATCAATAACACATAGTTTAAGGTTAGAGAGCGGACACACCGTCAGGCACAGGCCCTCATCGGCCAGCCGTTTCACCAGTGCCTGATCTTCTAGCGCACGATTACCATGATCAACCCGTTCAATGCACAGATCATCCAGGGCCTCCCAGATATAAGACGGCGGACCTTCCTCGCCCGCATGGGCCACCAAATGCAGACCCGCAGCCCGCGCCTTTGCAAACACCTTTTTGAACTTGGACGGGGGGTGACCCACTTCTGAGCTATCCAGTCCAACGCCGTCAATCAGTGACAAATGAGGTTGCGCTTCGTCCCATGTTGCCAGCGCCTCTTCTTCGGAAAGGTGGCGCAAAAAACACATGATCAGTTTGGATGAAATGCCCAGCTTGTCTTTCGCATCACCCAGCGCACGGGAAATACCGCCCACAACATCTGCAAACGCCACGCCCCGTTCGGTATGCCCTTGGGGATCAAAGAAAATTTCCGTGTGAATGACATGATCTGCGGCGGCGCGTGTCAGATAAGCCCAGGTCAGGTCGTAAAAGTCCTGTTCCAGCAATAAGACGCTCATACCCTGATAATAAATGTCCAGAAATTCCTGCAGGTTTGAAAAATCATAAGCGGCGCGAATGTCCTCAACGCTCTTAAAAGGCAGGTTCACATCATTACGCCGGGCAATTTCAAACATCAGTTCAGGCTCGAACGAGCCTTCAATATGCAAATGCAGTTCGGCTTTGGGGGCATTGGCGGCGAGGGTATTTAGGTCGGTCATATTTTGATCTCACATCTCATTCAAAAACTATACAGTCTGGAGGGCATTTTGAAACCAGGGTCTGGCCCACGCTCACCCACGGGGAAACACCGTATTTTTTTTCACCTGCCCAAAAGCAAATTTTGAATCAATCGAACGCACGCCCGGCAGCTTGGTCAGCACGTTACGAATAAAATTTTCATAATCCTGCAAGCTGGCGCTTACCACATGCAGTAAATAATCACTGGATCCGGTCATTAGATAACATTCAAGAATTTCATCCGCACTGGCGATACCAACCTCAAACCCCCGGATCAGCTCGTCGGACGGGCGCTCCAGCTTGATCTCAACAAATACATTTAGCGGCAGGCCGTACTTTTCCTGATCCACCAATGCAGTATAGCCCATCAAAACCCCGCGCTTTTCCAGACCACGAACACGGCGCAGGCAAGGTGATGGCGAGAGGCCAACGCGTTCGGACAATTCCTGATTAGTCAGGCGCGCATTCTTTTGTAAGGCCTGCACTATCTTGCGATCCAAATTATCCATGATTGCCTCATATTAGCAGTATCTGCTAATATTTTATCTTTAACGGCAATATTACGCAAGCACACGGCAGACAAACTGTCATATTATAGACTTACTAATTTCGCTTACGGGACACATGCCATGACCAATCAACATACCAAAACAGGCTTTTCCACACGCGCCATTCACGGCAACAACCATGTACGTCAACCAGAAGGGGCGCTTAACCCACCGCTTTATATGAGCTCAACCTTCACCTTTGAAAAGACTGAAGATGGTGCAGCAATGTTTGCCGGCGAACGACCGGGGCATTTTTACAGCCGAGTCAGCAACCCGACACTGCTGGCCCTTGAAGAACGCTTTGCGTCACTGGAAGGTGCCGAAGCCGCTTTAAGTTTTGCCTCTGGCATGGGGGCCATCACCTCGGTTTTGTGGACTTTTTTGAGCGCGGGTGATGAGATCATTGCGGATAAAACACTGTATGGCTGTACTTTTGCTTTTTTGCACCATGGCTTATCACGCTTTGGCATCAAAATTATTGATGTTGATCTGACAGATATCAATGCCCTTGAAGCCGCGATCAGCCAGAAAACCCGTCTGGTTTATTTCGAAAGCCCGGCCAACCCCAATATGCGTCTGGTGGATATTGCCGCGGTAAGCGCCATAGCGCGTAAACACGGCGCAAAAACCATTGTCGACAACACCTATTGCACGCCATATTTACAACAACCCCTAAAGTTGGGCGCGGATATTGTGGTCCATTCGGCCACTAAATATCTGGGCGGCCACGGTGATCTAATCGCTGGCATGGCGGCGGGTAACAATGATGACATGTTGCGGGTACGGACCGAGGGCCTGAAAGACATGACCGGCGCGGTGATGACACCACTCACGGCGCATCAGATCATGCGAGGCCTTAAAACACTGGATTTGCGCATGGATCGTCATAGCGCCTCGGCCCAAACCATTGCCGAACGCCTTGAGGCACATCCCTTGGTGCGCGAGGTGTATTATCCGGGTTTGAAAAGCTTTGCCCAATATGATTTGGCGAAACGGCAAATGCGCGGACCCGGCGGCATGATCGCGTTTGAACTCAACACGGACCTCAGCGGTGCCAGCTGCATGATGAATGCACTGGAGCTGATCAAACGCGCCGTCAGCCTTGGTGACGCCGACACACTGATCCAGCACCCCGCCAGCATGACCCACGCCACCTATACCCCCGAAGAACGCGCCAGACATGGTATATCCGATACGCTGCTTCGCCTTTCTGTTGGTCTGGAAAGCGTAGAAGATATCTGGACTGACCTAGAGATGGCACTCAGGCTACTTAGCCACCAGCGCCAGCCCTCAAAGGCCGCTTAGTCCTCTTGCGCCGTTTCCTGTTCCGCTTCCGCCTCTTCCTCAGCAAGGGCATTGCGGATCATTTGAGCCCGGACATTGGCTTTTTTGATCACAGTGGCAGCGCTTAGCGTGCGCACTTTGCCATTGTGCATCAAAACCTGACCATCAACGATGGTGGTCACCACATCGCGCGACCCGGCCACATAAACCAAATGCGATTCGATATCGTATAAAGGGGCCATGCGCGGGCTGGATAAGGTCAGCTGGATCATATCAGCGCGTTTTCCAGGGCTTAGCGTCCCCGTAACATCACCAAGACCAATAGCCGCAGCGCCCATGCGTGTCGCCATGGCCAAAGCGGTGCTGGCCGGCATTGCTGTTGCATCACCGGACTTTCCCTTGTGTAGCAGCGCCGTGAGACGGATTTCTTCCCACATATCAAGATCGTTATTGGACGCTGCACCATCAGTGCCCAGGCCCACATTGATCCCCTTGGCGATCATTTGAGGAACAGGCGAGAACCCGGCTGCGGTTTTCATATTTGAAGTCGGGTTGTGGATCGGGCCAATATCGCTCATCGCCATCATGTCCATCTCATCTTCATCTGGCCAAACCATATGGGCCGCGATCATCGGATAGGAGAGCATGCCAAGAGAGGCAATATGGCGCACCGAGCTATTATGATAACGCTCTTCCATGACCGTCATTTCAGACGGGCTTTCGGCCACATGCATCATCAGGGGCGCATTGGCATACTGGGCGGCGGCCAACACTTCTCGCAGGTGTTCGGGCGACACGGTATAAGCCCCATGAGGGGCAAAGGCAGCGGTCAGCTTTCCCGATGGGTCATCAAAATTACTTACAAAGTCACGCCCCGCGGCAAAACTGTCATCCCAGCCTTCAAATCCCGGGCTGGGATAATCGATCATCGGCGCGCCCAAAATAGCCCGAATGCCACAGGTTTTATAAACCTCGGCGGCCACACCCGGGTAAAAATACATATCAACAATGGTCGTTGTGCCGCCGCGGATCATTTCCCAACAGGCCAGTGATGCCCCGGCGCGCACAAAACGCTCATCGACAAACTTACCCTCCATGGGGAAAATAAAATTCTGCAACCAATCGATCAGCGTCATGTCGTCAGCCATGCCCCGAAACAGCACCATAGCCGCATGGGTATGGCCATTGATCAGACCCGGCATCAACACTTTGCCTGCTCCCGATATCTTGCGGTCGGTAAAATAGTTCAGATCAATTTCATCGCGCGAACCAACAGCCAGAACGGCTCCGTCTTTGACGGCCACTGCCCCATCCTGCAAAACCCCGGCATCAACCTCCATAGACAGCACATAGTCGCCATAGACGATCATATCTGCCTTGTCCTTGGCCTGCACGGCAACAGGGACCGCGAGAAGTGCAGACAACATCAAGGCACGAAAGTCGGGGAATACGGACATAGACAGGATCTCCTTTTTATTCTTGCACGGAGATGTAAACCGATGCGGCGCAAAAGCCAATATCAGCCTGCCGGTGCGACTTTCAGGCTGGTAATCTGGTTGCGCTTGCGGCTTATGATCTCAAACCGATAACCATAATATGAAAACGCCTGGCCGATTTCGGGAATGGTCTGACTTTCATGAATGACTAGTCCCGCTACGGTGACGGCCTCCTCGTCAGGCAGGTCCCATTCCAGCGCCCGGTTCAGATCGCGGACACTGACGTCACCATTAACCAGCACCGAACCATCGCTTTGTCGATGCACACCGGCAACTGGACGATCATGCTCGTCTTCGATCTGACCGACGATTTCTTCGAGTATATCTTCAAGGGTCACCAAACCCATCAACGCCCCGTATTCGTCAACAACCAATGCAAAATGTTCATGGTCGGCCCGAAAAGCGTTGAGTTGTTCGGGAAGCGTCGTGGTTTCGGGCGTAAAGATGGGTTTGCGCATTATGGCGCGAATATCAACCGCGTTAAAATCGCCATCTTTGGCATGAATTGCACGCAAGAGATCCTTGGCATGCAGAACGCCAACAATGTTTTCTGGGTCATTTTCCCATAAAGGCAGGCGCGTATAGGCGCTTTGCAGGGCTTCAACAATGATCGTCTGAGAGTCCTGTGAAACATCAATAACGTGCATATTCTTGCGGTGGATCATAATGTCTTCGACACTCAGATCCTGTAAATCCAGTATTCCGCCGATCATATCACGGTCGTTCTTTTGCACGCCGCCTTCCTTTGATAAAAGATCAACGGCGCCGCGGATTTCCTCGTGAGCACTTAAAATCGGGCCCTGTGTATGCAAGCCAAAGAGCGTAAACAGACCTTTGATAATCGCTTCGACTCCCAGCACCACCGGTGCAAAAAGAATGCGAACAACTTTGATCGGCAAGGACACCATCATGGCGGCCCGGTCGGGATTACTGATGGCCCAGGTTTTGGGGGCTACTTCGGCGAAAATAAGAATCAAAGCGGTCATTACAATTGTGGCCAGCACAACACCATATTGGCCAAACAGGCGCAAAAACAAAGCTGTGGTGAGGGCGGATGCCAGAATATTGACTATATTATTGCCCAGCAAAATGGCACCGATCAGGCTTTCCCGATCAGAAATCAGCTCGTTGACCCGCCGGGCACCCTTGATGCCTTCTTTTTCTAGCTGGTACATACGGGCGCGCGACGTCGCCGTCAGCGCCGTTTCTGAGCCTGAAAAAAACGCGGATAAAATCAACAGAACCACAACGGCACCGCCGATCAATAAACTGGCTGGATCCATCAGCTTTGCCCCAATTGCACGTCTAAAAAGGCCTCTAAGCGGCCCAGATCATGTTCTTCATAAACAAAAGCATCGCCCAGCGCGCGAGGCAAAACCAGACGCAAAACGCCGCTCTGGTTTTTTTTGTCATTCTTCAAAATTTGTATCATTGCCTCTGCAGTATACGGTCCACCTGGCGCGGCACTCAAGCTGGCCGGCAGGCCACAGGCGGTCAGATGATTGGCCAGACGCTCATAATCGTCCTTGGGGCAAAGACCCAAATGCACCCCATAAGCAAATGCAGTTCCCATGCCCGCAGCCACCGCCTCTCCATGAACCAGCGCGCCCTCATATCCAGCCAGACTTTCCAGTGCGTGGCCAAAACTGTGACCCAAATTCAGTAACGCCCGCACGCCATGTTCGCGCTCATCACACGCCACAATATCCGCCTTACCGGCAATGGAACGGGTAATGGCCTGACCCATCAAAGCCGCATCACCGCCCAGTGCGTCAACGCCATGGGTATCCAGCCAATCAAAAAAGTCTGCATCGCCCAAAACGGCCAGTTTGAGAATCTCCGCATAACCAGCCCGCATCTGGCGCGCAGGCAAGGTTTGCAAAAACGCACTGTCGGCGATCACCAAGGCCGGTTGGTGAAAGGCACCGATCAAGTTTTTACCCGCAGGCATGTTGATCGCGGTTTTACCACCAACAGAGCTATCCACTTGTGCCAATAACGTCGTGGGAATTTGGATAAAGGCTGTTCCGCGTTTTAAAATTGCGCTGGCAAAGCCAGTTAAA
This sequence comes from Robiginitomaculum sp., assembly GCA_021776525.1. Taxonomy (GTDB): domain Bacteria; phylum Pseudomonadota; class Alphaproteobacteria; order Caulobacterales; family Maricaulaceae; genus Robiginitomaculum_B. The sequence goes on along the minus strand of JAJFFT010000006.1, from coordinate 613,551 downwards.
TCGCCCACCACGCCGCCGCCAAAAGCGGCTATGGCTTCGCCGCGCTCGACCTCCAAAGCCAAAAGGTCAGCACATAAACTTTCCAGTTGCGCAAAGCTTTTTTGGGCCTCGCCTGGTGGAATAATCAAAGAGCGCAAGGTCAGACCTGCACCTGCACAGGCGTCTGCCAGTCTATGCAAATGGTGATCCGCCACAGTTTGATCGCTGATACACAACAAACGTTTATTGGGACACAGGGCGACAACTTTGCTCATGGCGGCATCAAGCGCACCGGGACCGCAGAGCACCGGGTAAGAGCGACCAGCAAGTTCGACAGTTATGGATTGTGGATCAGGAGTCATTGGCTTTGCTGTTTATCTTTTAGGGCCGTCAAAATAGCCTCTACGGCATGCTCATGTGATTCGACACCGCTTTGCACGCGAATATCGGCCTGTGCATATACAGGATAGCGCTCGTCAATCAGGGTCTGCATAATCTGGCGCGGATTTGGCCTTCGTAATAACGGGCGCGTGTCCCTCAACGAAACCCGCTCCATCAGCACATCAAGATCAGCGTACAACCAGATGCTCAGTGCCTTTTGCGCAATAATGGTACGGGTATCTTCATCCATAAAAGCGCCGCCGCCTGTGGCCAACACCCCTGGAAGACCGCTTAGCAGACGATCGATGACCTTGCGTTCGCCATCGCGAAATGCGGCCTCACCAAAATCTTTGAAAATATCCTCAACGTTGCGCCCGGCAGATTTTTCAATTTCTTCATCTGCATCATAAAACGGCAGACCCAATTCGGTTGCCAGACGCCGTCCAATCGTGGTTTTGCCAGCACCCATCAGGCCAATGAGCACAATCATTTTACCCGGAAGAAGGCCGGTCAGACCATCGGTGCGAAAAGACGATGAATTGTTTCCAAGATTTGCCACACTTGGGCTATACGTTAGGCAAGCAGACTGTGCAAATCAGTTTTGACCAAATGAGGAGTGAAAAAATGCAGCGAGCAGCCCTTGGCATGATTGTCATACTGGCCCTTGTATTTGCTGGCTTTGCCGCCCTTATCGGGGCCGCCAACAAGCAGGGGGAAGAACCCCGCCAAATTCGGGTCGAATTGCAAAATGGATTATAGGCCAAAATGCCTGCGCACCCCGCTGAGCGTTGTGCTTTTCATGTGCGCAGCTCCGGTTTTTGCACAGAATGTTTCACAGGCCCCGACGCGCGTTATCGTGCAAAGTCTGGGACAGGTTGAGCCTTTCAAGGTCGGCGCGAATACCGCCATTCCCTTCACGATGTCGCCCCTGCAATGGCGCGGCACCAGCGCCCAAAGTGCATCGCGCCTGATGAGTGATCTGCCCGAAGCCGGAAGCTCGCCTTTGTTGAACCAATTGGCCGCCAGCGTCCTTATATCCCCCTCTGCCCCACCTGCTGGCGGTCAGGGCAATGTGGAATTGGCAAGCCTGAGATTAGCCAGCGCCTATCGCCTGGGCCTTCTGGATGCTGTGATCAACCTTGCCGAACGTAGTCCGGGTGGTTTGTCCGACCCGGAAAACGCCGCCATCGCCACACGCGCTTTTTTGGCACTGGGACAGGATGATAAAGCCTGTGAAACTGCTCTGCGCCTGCAAAACGGACGCGATGCTGTATTCTGGTTGAAAGTTCGGGCTTATTGCCTAGCCCGCCAGGGACGCACAGGCGCCGCAGAATTAACCGCCGATCTGGTCCTGGAAGCGGACCCGGATGATATAGATTTTATGCTGGCCCTGAACCGGATGTTGAATAAGGACAGCACCCAGGCGGCACCCATCAATGCGCTGGAACTGGCTATGGCTCGTTTTGCGGGCGCACCCATCACCCTTGATCAGGCCCCGTTATCTCTCAAGAGCGCAATGGCAAAGACCCAAAGCCCGGTTGGTTTAGATGCTGCTCGTCAAATTGCTGCTCTCGGCCTTATGCGTCCCGGCACTTTGTCAGACCTCTATCTGGCATGGCCTGGCTTGCCCGCACCTAAAGTTGATCAAGCCAGCGATGAAGAAATCCAGGGCCCGCAGCCTGCGCAGAGCCCGGCGCAAAACGATGCGTCTTTGTTGGTTATCGCTCTGGCCCAAGATGGCGCAGCCCGCCCGGCACTCCTTTATCAAAGCGCCCATTATGCCAGCACAGCCCAAGGTCTGGCTAATGCCATATTCGAGGGTTTACGGTATGAGAAAGAACTTGGTGGTTTTATCGCCTCTGCACAGCTTTATGCGCCGCTGTTGGAAAAACTGTCCACGGATCAGCTTGCCTTAAATGACGCTATGCGCCTGTACTTCATGTACGCCCTTATTGCTGCTGATCGAAGCAATACGGCGCAGCAATATGCGTTATCAGATGACGCCACTTCACAACGGCTTTTTGCTATTCAACCCGGTGCAGGAAAAACACTAAATGAAGCATGGGACACGCAATCAGAATTGCAAGGCCCAAATGCTGACCTGATCTATAGCGACCTTGTTGCGCTGTTGGCCTTAGGTGCCCAGTTAAACGATGACCAGCGCAATTTTCTGTTTAATCACATCATAGACAGTCAAGAGTTTTCACCCTGCCGGGCCGGAGCGCGGGCCGCCATTCTTGACGGCGCCCGTCATGGTGCACGCGGCCCCAGCTTTCTCAGAGCCGCCTTAATGCTGGCCGAGAGCGGTTTTGACCGGGTGGCCCCGCAATGTGGTGCCGCTGTCATTAGCGCTTTTCGCGAAATGGGTTATCAGGGCCTTGCCAAAAAGGCTGCACGCGAAATGATGCTGGCCCCTCGTTTGCACCATTTGAGACGCCTGAATGAATGATGCCGCCCTCATCGAGCAATTTTTAGAAATGATGAGCGCCGAACGCGGTGCCGCCAACAATACCATATTGGCCTATCACCGGGACCTTGAGGAATTAGCGGCATTTTTGAAAGCCCAAAAGCACACATTCATCAGCGCCGGACAGGTACAATTGGAAGGTTGGCTGGAAAATTTACAGGCCCGGGGCCTTGGGGCGCGCACCGCGGCCCGAAAGCTCAGCGCCCTGCGCCGCCTTTATAAGTTCGCCCATAGCGAAAAAATTCTTTCGGCCAACCCGGCACTGGCGCTCAGCGCCCCTAAATTACCCCGATCCTTACCCAAAGTGCTCTCGCATGAACAGGTCAATGCGCTGTTGAATACCGCCGCCAAGGATACCAGCCCACGAGGCCTAAGAACTTGTGCACTGTTGCAAATTCTTTATGCCTCCGGATTGCGGGTTTCAGAGATGCTTAGCCTGCCATTGGCCACCGGGCGGCGTGAAGAGCGTATGTTGATGGTCCGCGGTAAAGGCGGGCGCGAACGCCTTGTGCCGCTCAGTCATGCTGCGCTGGATGCCATTGCCGCCTATAATACTGTGCGCGAACAGTTTTTACCCACGGGCCAGAACAGAGCGAAAGCAGCCAATTTTTTGTTTCCGTCGCGGGCCAGAACCGGATATTTAAGCCGAGAACGCTTTCATGCAATTATCAAGACCCTAAGCGTCAAAGCCGGGCTGGACCCGGCCAAAGTGTCACCACATGTCTTGCGCCATGCTTTTGCCAGTCATTTGTTGGCCGGCGGTGCGGACCTACGCACCGTACAAATGCTTTTGGGACATGCTGATATTTCCACCACACAGATATACACGCACGTTTTAGACAAGCGCCTGAAAACACTGGTCAATCAGGCGCATCCTCTGGCAAAAAAGAGCTAAAGACGGCGCAACGGTTCAGGCCTGATCACGAACACCGGCTTCCATAACCGCTTCCAGACCATCTTCCAGATAATCCCCCAACATGGGCACGCCCATCAAGTAGTCCGAGGTCGGTCCGGTGGCCCGCTCGCGTGCCCGCTTAACCACATGCGCCCATTCCTGGCCTTCATACTCACCGCGCCCAATCCACATCAAGGCCACAAGCTCGGCGGCCTGATCTACGTTCAGGGCTTCAAGAACGGCCTTAAGGTCTGCGCCAGTCAAATCGCCCGGCGTGTCTTGCAAAATATCCAGATCCAGATCATCGGTGGGGTTTGATCCCGAATCCGGGTCGGTAACAGGCTCTTTGGCATCATAAGCACGGGCATGCTCAACAATGGCATTAACCAGATCCGGTGTGATATCCATTTTGCGCTCCTCGCGTGTTACTGAGTGGTCAGGACACTCTAGCAAAATTGACAGATAATCAGCCGTGACCTGACGACGCAGGTTACCGCTTTACTCTCTCAGCAAACGATCCAGGTCTGCTTCAGAAACAATACGCGCCGCCTTATTGAGCGCCTTTAGCGGCACATCCCGCCCCTCAACCATGACAATGAAATTGAGATAGCTCCATACCGCAGTTCCTTTGGCAGACTCAGCATCCCATTTGAACATTTCCAACGTGTCGTTTTTTTTGTTAAACCTCTCAAAACTGCCATCATCTTCTTTTACATAACGCTTTACACCCGTCAGACCGGTAACCGTTTTTAGAAAGTTGACCGCCGGGGAATTGGTGATTGTCAGCGTTATTTGACGGCCACCACGGCCTTCATAAACCGCCGATAAAATGATGGCATTAACGGGTGTGTGCTGTTCTTTGATATCCAGCGACACACGTTTCAAACCGGCCAACCGGGTCGGAGCCAGCTTTTTGAACGCATCAATATTAGTAACTGTTTTGGCTGATCCGCCGCTCATTGCGGCAATCATCCCGCCTAAATCGCCTTGTCTGATCGCGTCTTCCATTGCTTGTGATTGCTGTTCCAGCGTCAGACCGGTGTCATCTGAACGGCTTATTTTGGTCATGGGATTAGGCAATAACGCCTGCGTAACAATCCCAAGGGTCATGCTGAGCAATATCGCCGCCAGAATTGCCGCAAGCGCAAAAGAGGCGGCTTTGTCTTTGGCTGGTTTCATCAAAACCGGCAAGCCAACAAACAGAAGGTAAAGTGTGTAGAGGGCACCAATCAACGCCAAAATTGAAAGCACCGGAACAAGCAAGAACACGCCGGATAACCATGCAGCAACCGGTACATAAGCAGATAATTTTAAGGCCTGGTCGAGGTTTTTCTGCGCCCCGAAATAAGGCGCCAGAGCATTGAGGATATGCGCAAAAGCATAGACCCCGACCAAGGACAGCACAAAGGACAAAAGACCATTAAAAGCGCTTAGAAAAATCGGCACACGCGCATAAAGGCCCGGCGCCCCCACACCAAACAGCGATGTGCCAATAAATCCCGCAATGGCCGGGATGGCCGCCAGCGGCATAATCCAGCTTTTATACAAGGACGCTATATCAACCGCTTCACCGTTAATGATCTCCCATTCGGTTTTAGGAGAAATGATCAGGTTTTTTATACGGTTGATTTGAACTTCAAACATTTTGCTCTCGCTCTGCCATGCTTGTCTATCAGGCATCATAGCACGGCGAACATTATCATGCGAGGTTGGCGTTAGGCCTGCGTTTAGGCCAGAGCAGCCAACGCCCTTTGAATGTCAGATGGATCAGTGTGCCAGCTGGTTACAAAACGCGCTGAACCGTCGAGCCAGCCATAAAACTGGGCACCCGCTGCCCGTAATTGTGTCTCCTGCCCCTCTTTGAGGCAGACAAAAATTTCATTGCCCTGAACCGGATGCTTCAATACGGCGCCGCTGCGCTCGAACCCCTCGGCTAACTGGCTTGCCATAGCATTGGCGTGTCTGGCCAGGTTGAGCCATAAGTCATTATCCAACATGGCCAGCACCTGAGCGCTGATATAGCGTTGCTTGGGGGGCATATGGCCGCTGCGTTTCCGCCGGGCCTCCAGCGATGAAAACAGCTTTGCGTGTTGACCGAACAGCACAACGGCCTCGGCCCCCATAGCGCCGTTTTTGGTAAACCCAAAAGACAGCACATCAACGCCAGCCCGCCAGGTCATATCCGCCGGACTGGCACCGGTATTCGCCAAAGCATTAGCAAAACGTGCGCCATCCATATGGGTGTGCAATCCAGCCTCATGAGCCATCGCGCAAAGTGTAGAAACCAGAGCCCGGTCATAGGCCGTACCCGCTTCGCTAAGTTGTGAAAGCGATAAGACATCAGCCGGTGTTTCGTGAACAAAATTACGGTCAATTGTCTTAAGGGCCGCCTTTAATCCATCCTCAAAAATCCGGTCATGATCACCGCTCAGCAGTAACAACTTTCCACCATGAGTGAAGAATTCGGGCGCACCGCGTTCATCGCGATTGATATGTGCATTTTCATGACAAAGTATTGCCCCATCCGGTGGGCATAAAAGGCTCAATGCCAAGGCATTGGCCGCCGTACCTGAATTGACAAAAGTAACAGCCAGATCGGTCTCAAAAAGATCGCACAAAGCATTTTTCGCTTTGTTGGTCCATGGATCAGCACCGTAGCTGGGCGCTGTGTCATGATTGGCAGACAATACCGCACTGATAACATTGGGGTGCGCGGGCGCCGTTGTATCGGAGGCGAAATTCACGATCGACCCTAGTCTTCTTTTTTAGACGTCATTGATTCCAGACCTGCAACAATGATCCTCACGCCCGGTTCAACGGCCTCAATGAGTTTTTCAGGAGGCCATCCTTCCAGCAGGGCAATTCTGAGGTAGCCAACATACATATTGACCAGCGCAAACGAAGCCACTCGCCGTAACTCCAAATCGTCTGGGAGAAATTGAACTGACATGGAGTTGGCGACGACGCCGCTCATGTCCTGAAGGGTTTTCCCAAACCGCTCTTCCTCATCAGGCCCCCAGGACCAGGTAAAGGCCATCACTTGACGGGTGAGCGCAGGGTCGTGCATGTCGCGGGCGCTGATTGACTCTAATGCCCCCAGCGCCAGTTCGACAAACGAATCGACTGTGTCCATGCGGTCTTTAAAAACCGTCATGAGAATTTGATTGGATTCGAGGAAAATTTCCTGAATCAAACCAGCTTTAGAACGAAAATACTGGATCACCAGTCCCGGTGATACCTCGGCCTCATCCGCAATTTTGCGAATGGTAGTGGCTTCCATACCGTGTTTTCTGATGACGGTTTTGGTTGCCTTGACAATGCGGGCTCGCGTTTGTGCGCGGCGGCCGTTATTTCCCCCACCCTCGACTGTGCTCAATGCCTCACCTCACCTAACTTGCCTTAAACAGACATAGCCCAATCTCATACTTACGTCATGATTTTATTGCAACGGCAACGCAATATTAAAAAAAACACCCCGCCATGGGACGAAAACATATAACCCATTCAGGCATTGATCCTAATCTCCAAATGCTGGATCAGGGTATTCTGGAGGGATTGTAGCAAAATTTTCCCCGATGATTGGTGAGCCCGTTGGGGTTATCGTCGATATTGTCTGTGTGCTGCCCGGTGGAGGCCGTTTTATCCCCAAAAACCGGCGAGGTACATTCTGGCGGTCATGGCTCACGCCCATTCGCGCCGCGACAAACGCAATCTGGGCCTCCTGCCCAACGATTAAATTCACCGGGTTTGGAGGACAGTGATACCGCCCAGGCTCGGGGATCAGACGCGCACAGTTAAATCCGTTGTAGAAAACCCCAAGTGCGCTGGGCTGAACCGACGTGCGGCGGACCAGAAAAGCGCCGTATTTCTCTTTTGGACTAGATTCTTTCGCAATTGCAGGCCCTGAATAACCATCTTCAGAATCGGCCATATCGCGTTTCTGTACGGCCTGTTTTTGGGTTGGCGTTTTTTCCACCCTTGGTTTCATAACGTCCACCTGTTGCCGTTCTTCAGACAAGCGTGGCGGCAGAGCGGTCTCTTGTTTAGGGGATGAAAGCACAACGGCAATAGGAATGGCCGCCGAATCATCCGATTTTTGAACAACAGGCCGGTGACGACTTAGCGCCAGAAACAGGCTAAAATGCGTTAAAAATACACCTAACGCGATGAACACGCGCGATATACGCAAATGTCGGGGCATATTGCTCCACCAAAACCCAGGTCAGGAAGGCCACCCCCAATAGACCGGTTCTGACATTGAGACGGGATTATAGGGCAAGATTAAGACCAGCACGGTGGTCCGCCTTCATACTTTGGCGGACACCATGGTTGAATGTGCATCACTTCTCGCCGGGCACTGCCTGTTTTTTAGGCAATTTACGACGGATCGCGGCAAATACTGACCGAACCTTGCCGGGCAAAGCGCATTTTGTTGCGCTGCATCATGAATATTCATTTTGCATCAGGTCTCTCATGTTAATGCTACAAACCGCCACTCAAACCACCGATCTCACTGCCCGCCTTGCCGCAATGGAAGAACAACTTTCCAGCCTTCAGCAGACGTCGGCATTTGTAGATAACACATATCTGTTTTTGATTTCGGGCATGGTGGTGATGTTTATGGCCGCCGGGTTTTGCATGCTTGAAACCGGCTTGGTCCGTCAAAAAAATGCTGCCACGATTGCCCTTAAAAACGTGTCGATTTACGCCTTGGCAGGCCTTGCCTATTACATTCTGGGATACCAGCTTATGTATCAGGGCGTTGATGGCGGATTCATCGGGCAGATTGGCGTTTGGAGCGCCTCATCACCTGAGGGCGAAGCTTATGCCCCGGCATCAGACTGGTTTTTTCAAATGGCCTTTGTGGCCACTGCGGCTTCGGTTGTTTCTGGCACATTGGCCGAGCGCATTAAGTTATGGCCTTTTTTGATTTTCTGCGTTGTCTTATGCGCCGTTCTGTATCCCATTACAGGCTCGTGGTTGTGGGGCAAAGGTTGGCTTTCAGAGCTACATTTTTCTGATTTCGCGGGCTCGACACTGGTCCATTCCGTCGGCGGTTGGGCCGCATTGACCGGGGCCGTTTTCCTGGGAGCGCGCAAGGGAAAATACCCCAGAGGGCGCGCCGTCTCGCCAATGCCAGGCTCTAACTTACCGTTGGCAGCATTGGGGACGTTTATTCTGTGGTTTGGCTGGTTTGGCTTTAATGGCGGCTCACAACTGGCGGCAGGGACGATTGCAGATATAGACGCGGTGGCTAAGATTTTCGTCAACACTAACGCTGCGGCGGCGGCCGGACTGGTTATGGCGCTAGTTCTGACTCAATTGATATACAAAAAAGCAGATTTGACTTTGGTCCTAAATGGCGCCATTGGCGGCCTTGTTTCCATCACCGCAGAACCCTTGGCACCGCAAGTATGGCAAGCCATTATGATTGGCGCGACAGGCGGTATTATTGTTGTGTTGGCCGTTCCCCTTCTTGACCGCTTTAAAATAGACGACGTGGTAGGGGCCATTCCGGCACATCTTCTGTGTGGCATTTGGGGCACACTGGTTGTCGCCTGGACAGTTCAGGCCGAGGGCTATGACTGGGTCCAGCAATTAGGTGTTCAGGTGCTGGGCATTGTTTCTATCGGTTTCTTTACCGTGATTGCCAGCAGCGCACTGTGGTGGGTTTTAAGAGCCAGTGTCGGCATTCGTTGCAGTGATGAAGACGAATTTATTGGCCTTGATAAAGCTGAGTTGGGGCTGGAAGCTTACCCAGAATTTGCGCAAGGTTAGGGGCAGAAGGTTAAGGCACGTTAACCCCTTGCTTGTACTTTAGCCCCATAATTGTCGCCAATTTAATGGAAATTCATCCGGTAAGGGCTGGTGGCGCATTATGAGCGATCAAACATTTGAGAACGAAATATTCGAGCAAGGGCCTTTTTTACGCTTTGTGCGGTCGAGTTTTGGACGCCTGATCGGTCTGGCCCTGCTGGTTTTTGGAATGTTTCTATTCCTGTCTACCCTCACCCATGCCCCCCTTGACCCCAGCTTTAACAGCGCCGCTGATGGGCCTGCTCAAAATGCGGCGGGTCTGGCCGGTGCCTATATTTCTGATCTTCTGATGCAAACAATCGGGTGGGGTTCATACGGCCTGGCCCTGGGGTTAATGACCTGGGGGGTCATGCTGATCACACGCCCTGAACGCCGGTCCTTAATGACCTGGCCTAAAATCAGTGCTCTTATTGTCGGGGTCGCGTTCTTAAGTTTTTCCTGTGCCGCATTGCCGATCCCCGCCAAATGGCCTTTTGCAACGGGCCTGGGCGGCGTATTGGGCGACACCATCTACCTGCCGCTGACCAGCCCTGGTTTTCCGGCATGGGTTGGTGCGTTATCTGCTTTTCTGGTTTTTGTACTTGCATTTTTCACGTTTGCTTTTGCCTTTGGCCTACGGGTTCGTGATGGCAGTGCCGTTCTTGATGCAGCGGGCTTAACCTGGGCAATGTTTCGTGTTGGCCTTGATCGCATTTCTACTATTCCGGCGCTCTTTAAAGCCAAAGAACAAGTTCAGGGTGCACCACAAAAACGGCGCGCCAGAACCCGTGCAACACCGGTTAAACGCACCGCCAAAACGCGTGTCAAAAAACCCAAAAAAGTTAAGACCAGTCGCCGCGAAGCCCGCGAGCAACAATTGAATATGACCTTTGGTGGTAAAACAGATTTCGAATTGCCGCGCCTTGATCTTTTAGCGCGCCCTGTTGGACGCGTCGATCGCATTGATGAAGCCGCTTTGCGCCAAAATGCTGAATTGCTGGAAACGGTATTATCTGATTTTGGCATTAAGGGCCAGATCGTCCATGTCCAGCCCGGACCCGTGGTTACACTTTATGAGCTGGAGCCTGCGCCGGGCTTAAAATCTTCCCGCGTGGTCAGCCTCTCGGACGATATTGCCCGTTCAATGAGCGCCATTGCCTGTCGTGTCGCGGTAATCCCCGGACGCAATGTCATTGGCATCGAATTGCCGAATGCGCGGCGCGATACGGTCTTCCTGCGTTCTTTGATGGCCTCCGGCCTTTACGAGCGTTCCAAGGCTGAACTGCCCTTGGCGCTGGGCGAAACCATCGGCGGCGAACCTTTTATCGCCGACCTGACCCGTATGCCGCATTTGCTGGTGGCGGGGACGACTGGCGCTGGTAAATCGGTTGGGATTAACTCGATGATCCTGTCTTTGTTGTACCGCCACAGCCCGGACCAGTGTAAATTCATCATGATCGACCCCAAAATGCTGGAGCTTTCTATTTATGATGGCATCCCGCATTTGCTGGCCCCCGTCGTCACGGACCCTAAAAAGGCTGTAACGGCGCTGCGCTGGACGGTCCGTGAAATGGAATCGCGTTATCAAAAGATGTCCAAACTGGGTGTCCGTAATCTGGCCGGGTTTAACGCCCGCATTGCAGAAGCCAAAACCAAAGGCGAGCAATTAAAACGTACCGTACAAACTGGGTATGACAAAAAAACCGGCGAGCCCATTTATGAAAGCGAAGAGCTGTCATTAGAGCACCTGCCTTATATCGTGGTCATTATTGATGAAATGGCCGACCTGATGATGGTGGCCGGCAAGGACATTGAATCCGCAGTTCAGCGTTTGGCGCAAATGGCACGCGCGGCTGGTATTCATGTCATTATGGCCACCCAACGGCCCTCTGTTGATGTCATCACCGGCACCATTAAAGCCAACTTCCCAACCCGGATCAGCTTTCAGGTCACCTCAAAAATCGATAGCCGCACTATCCTTGGGGAACAGGGCGCCGAACAGCTTTTGGGTCAGGGCGACATGTTGTTCATGGCTGGTGGTGGACGTGTCCGTCGCCTGCATGGCCCCTTTGTATCCGATGAAGAAGTTGAAAACATTGCCTCGTATCTGAAAAAGCAGGGCAAGCCCGTTTATCTGGAAGACATTACCATTGATAGCGAAGAAGATGCCGACAGTGGCGGTTTTAACGGGGCCTCCACAGGGGATACCCTGTTTGACAAAGCTGTTGAAATTATTGCGCGGGACCGCAAAGCCTCGACCAGTTACCTTCAACGGCGTTTGCAAATCGGCTATAACCGGGCCGCAACCCTGATGGAACGCCTGGAAGAGGATGGCATTGTCAGCGCCGCCAATCACGCCGGAAAACGGGAAATACTGCTGCCCGAACATGATGACTTCTAATGCGCCCTGCGGTGAAGAGAAATGAACGCACCCTGAACACCCTTGCCCTTAAATTGCTGTAATACCCTTCTATCATTCTGCATAATATCAATGATGGACTCACACAATCATGACGCACCCTGTTTTGCTTTCCACTGTCCTTATCCCCGCAATACTCATGCTTGGGCCGGTTGCCGCACAAGAGAGCCGTGCGCCAGCAACGACGCCCATAGAAACAGCGGCACCAAGTGCTCAGGATATCACCGCGCAGGTTGAACGCTTGAACGCTTATGTGCGTTCGTTAAAAACCATCTCCGGTCAGTTTATTCAAACCACCACAAGCGGCAACCAGCAGACCGGAACGTTCTTTTGGAAACGCCCGGACAAACTGCGCATTGAATATGATACGGCCCCCCTTTTGATTGTTGCCGATGGATCAAACATTGCTCAAATCGACAAGGAGCTGGAAACCATCGACCAGATTCGAATTTCCTGGACGCCTTACAAGTTTTTGTTGTCGCGTAAATTTGACCTCAATAAAGGTGCTGACCTTGTTGGGCTGGAACGCACCGAAAACGCCAGCTTTGTCACAGTGCGCGATAAAGATGGCGAACTGGATGGTGATTTCACGCTGATATTTGCCGAACCTGAACTCAAACTACTCGGCTGGACGTGGCAAAATGCCTTTGATGGTGAAGTACGGTTTTTGCTGAATAACATTGAAGAAGGCAAAAAACTAAAATCATCTTTGTTTGTCATTCGCGAGGAAGAACGCCGGCGCGGCGGACGCAGACGCTAAGTATGCGACTTTCTTGTGGTTTTTCAGTAAAACGACTCATTTGAATCGTGATATAAATAACACAGGCAAATGATAACATAAATTTCATTTGCTCTTTTTCTCATTTTGTGTCTTTAATGTACCGTACTGATTGTCGATCAGGGCTTAGTTCCGTCCCCCATAGCGGGTCCAATAGACAGTCTGGCCGGAAACACACCCCTCTCGGCCCGCATTGCGCGATAACACGCGCATCTTTTGACGCCCGGCCGCCCCCTCTCGGCCGGGCGTCTGCGTTTGTGCTTCTTTTTTGGCTTTATTCCTTATTCAGGCTCGTGCACAAAGTGCCATGAGGAGAAACAAATGACGGATTTTAAAATTGCCAGCTGGAACGTTAATTCTGTGCGTTTAAGGGCCCCGCAAGTCATCGATTTTCTGGGCGAAGCACAACCTGACGTGCTTTGCCTTCAGGAAATCAAATGCCGCAATGAAGAGTTTCCGGAAAAGTTGTTTACCGAGGCAGGATACACACACCAGATGGTACGCGGGCAAAAAGGGATGCACGGCGTAGCCATTGTTTCGCGCCACCCCATCGAAGAACATGATAATCCGGATTTTTGCATGCACGAGCACGCGCGTGTGGCCTTTGGGCAGGTCAAAGGCATCAATGTCTGCAATGTTTATATCCCGGCAGGCGGCGATGAACCGGACGCAAAGACGAATGACAAATTCGCCCATAAACTGGATTTTCTGGAGCGCATGAAAACTTTTTTTGGCGCACGCATTAAAGCAAGCCCAAAGGACAAAACCATCCTGACCGGCGATTTGAACATTGCTCCACTGGAATCAGATGTCTGGTCGCACAAGCAACTCCTCAAGGTTGTCAGCCACACACCGATCGAAGTTGAAGCCCTAAAAGCCATACAAAATGCCGGACAGTTTGCCGACATTGCCCGCGACCTGATCCCTGAACCCGAACAGGTTTTTACCTGGTGGAGTTACCGGTCCAAAGACTGGACAAAAAACAACCGAGGCCGCCGGCTGGATCACATCTGGGTTAGCCCGGCCCTAAAGTCTGCGGCCATGCACCACGGCGCGCAAGGCTTTGAAGCCCTGACCAAATGCCGGTCCTGGGAACGCCCGTCGGACCACATCCCGATTACACAAATGCTGAAGCTCTAGCTGTTTCTAGGCGAGAATATCACCCATGTCATAAAGGCCGGCGGGTTTATCGCTGACCCAGCCCGCCGCCTGCAAGGCCCCAAGCGCAAAGATATCGCGGCTGCGGGCCACATGCGAAAGGGATACTGTTTCACTAGGGCCTGTAAAGTGGACATTGTGCGTGCCGATTATATCACCTTCGCGTGTCACACTGATCACAAGATCGCCGGGCTCTGGCAAGTCCTCCAACGGCATGCCAATTGGCAAAACCTTGGGTTTAACAATTTTGCCCCAACCCGCACAAACCGCATCAGCCAGCATCAGGGCAGTCCCCGATGGCGCGTCTTTTTTAGCGCTATGATGGGCATCATGAATATGCACGCCCCATTGCCTCCCAAGACGCGCCGCGCAATGGCGCACCTCATTGCATAACGCCGTAATACCGACAGAGAAGTTCCCGCTCCGCAATAAAGCAATTGTCTGCGAAGCTGCCCGCAAATCCTGGTTTTGCTGATCGCTCCACCCGGTTGTGCCAGTAACCAGTGGTGGGCCGCCATGAGCGGCCAAAAGAGCCGCGACACCCACCGCCGCATCGGGCCGGGAAACATCAATCACCACATCACACCGAAGCAACGCCTCGGGATCATCGGTCGTGAGCTCACCAAGAACGGCCCCACCGACCAAAGTGCCAATATCCCGCCCTATATCAGCACTCCCCGGTCGCACTATAACTGAGGTGATGTGAAAGCGCGGATCAGCAAGGCCCAGCGCCACAATACGGCGGCCTAAACGCCCGCCCCCGCCATGTATGCCCAGCTTTATAATTGTCATGAATGCCCCTCTTTGCCCCCTTTTAAAGCTATCGTATTGCCACGCCAAGCAGACATTTCGTTTTACAATTGTCCCAAACGGCAAGCCGGGTTAGTATGGGCTTTATGAGCTTTATTATTCCAGCAGTGATTTTTGGGGTTTTTGGAGGATGGCTTGCCCTGTCAGGCCTTGGCCGGGTTGTGCAGCTTAAAATCCTTTCGGGGGGCACACGCACACTCAGCGGCGCCCTGATTGCCGCCTTGGGGGCCGGATCAGCATTATTGGGATTTAATTTTATCACCTATGAACGCCTGACATCTGAACGCCCCGCCGCCAGCATCAGTTTTACAAAGAACGCAAACCAGAGCTTTACCGCGACACTGGCCGTGCCCGGCGAAGAGCCACGCCCATTGAGCATTAATGGCGATGAATGGCGTCTGGACGCTCGTTTCATAAAATGGCATCCAATGGCCAATATAGGCGGATTGGATGCCTATTACCGTCTGGACCGCATGACTGGCCGATTTGCCGACACTGATCAGGAAGTCAATGAGCCACGCTCGGTCTACGCATTAAGTGAAAATCCGGGGCTAGATATATGGAAACTGGCGCAAGACAAACGCTTTGCGCGGTTCAAAGCCCTGGATGCATATTACGGTAATTCGGTATACGCGCCCATGTTGGATGGCGCTGAGTTTGAAGTGTTCGCGACCCAGAATGGCTTGATAGTACGCCCTAAAAATGAGGCCGCAGAAGACGCGCTTGCTGGTTGGGAGTAAGCGGCTAACGCGGTGCGCGCTCCATCCGCCACATAGGTAAATCATCCTTGCCAATGGTGATTTCTTCAACCACCTCAAACCCTAAGCCCCGGTAAAACGGCAGATTGCGCAGCTTTGAGTTCTCCAGATAGGCAAGCAGACCACGATCATCACAATGGCGCAGCATGGGGGCTAGTACGCGCTTGCCTAATCCTTGCCCCTGAAAGCGTGGATCAACGGCAACGGCAAACAGATATGTATGCGGCACTTTTGGGTGTTTGTGCTCTAGATACTGGTCTAATTTCAAAGTCCGCAACGCCGCACCTATGCCCCCATGCCCAACCACAGAAGCCACCAATTGCATCATCGGCCACAGTGTCAGGTCTTTGGATTGCTCAGGTGGCAGCCATAAGCTGGCGGCTTTGTCCTGATCCTGCTCATGCCATAATGCCCCGCCGCCGCGAGGCAGGTAAACATGGCGGGCCAGCAGGTGAAACATCCTGTGTTGCGCTTTGGGTGAACCCAGCATCCAGTTCATAATTGGATCGTCGGCAAAGCCCTTGGCAAGCACCGAGGCGACACGCGCGGCATCACGCTCTTGCGGGGCGCAGTGTTGTAACTGGGCAGGATCAGGTGATTGTGACATGGCACAATCATAACGCCCCTATGAGCAGCGTCAAAAAATTAGGCGCGGTCTTCTTCACCAGTCATTTTATCCCAAAAACTGCGGGCTTTCTCAAAAAAACCTTCATGCTCTGGATGACAGCCGGGACTGGATTCAGGACAGCACTCACTGCGAAAGGCGCTAAGCAGTTCTTTTTGGCGCTCGCTCAGATTGCGCGGCGTTTCTACGAACAGCTCGATAATCATGTCGCCGCGACCACGACCACGCAAATGCGGCATACCATCACCACGCAAGCGCAGACGCTTGCCTGTCTGTGCGCCCGGCGAGATATTGACCGCTTTTTGCCCCCCCTCAATGGTGGGCATTTTAATTTCACCGCCAAGCGCCGCCGTACACATTGGCGCAGGAGCGCGGCAGTACAGATCCGCACCGTCACGTTCAAATAATTCATGAGGCCGGATCGACACAAAAATATAAAGATCACCCGGCGGTCCGCCGCGTGCGCCGGCTTCACCCTCGCCGGCCAAACGAATACGCATGCCATCTTCGACACCAGCAGGAATATTGACCGACAAAGAACGACGGGTGGCAACATTACCAACGCCGTCACAAGCCTTGCATGGGGTTTTGACCGTCTGGCCCTGACCGCCACAAGTGCGACAGGCCTGCTCCATAGTGAACAGGCCCTGGCGCATACGCACCCGGCCCGCACCCTGACAGGTGGTACAGGTCTCGATCTCTGTGCCCGGCTCTGCACCATTGCCGTGGCATTGATCACAGGTCTTGCTAGTTGGGACGGTGATTTTAACCTCGCGGCCCATAAAGGCATCTTCTAGGTCAATTTCCAGTGGATAACGCAAATCAGAACCGCGCCCCGGACCCGTTCGGCCACCGCCACCGCGAGCGCCAAACATATCGCCGAACGCGTCGCCGAAGACCTGGCCGAATATATCCGAGAAGTCCGCCTGACCGGCACCGCCGCCACCGCCGCCGTGGCCATTAAACGCGTCATGCCCGAACCGATCATAGGCCGAGCGTTTCTGCTCATCCGAAAGCACTCCGTAAGCTTCGCTGATCTCTTTGAACTTCAGCTCTGCCTCTGGGTTGTCCGGGTTTTGGTCGGGGTGGAACTTCATTGCCAGCTTGCGGTAAGCACTTTTCAGGCCTTTACCATCAACGCTGCGTTCAACGCCCAAAGATTCATAATAACAGGTTTTGGTGCTCATACTGATCTACCGGTAAAGACGAGGGCCACAGATGGTTACACACCCATGGCCCTCGATTCACGCATTTATTTATGCACTTTTTTGGTCGTCGTCGACTTCTTCAAACTCGGCGTCAACTACATCTTCATCACCAGCGGCATCGGCAGAAGCTTGTGCTTCGCCCTCATCCTGGCTGGCTGAATAGATAGCCTCGCCAAGTTTCATTGCCGCCTGTGCAAGCGCTTGCGCTTTGGCCGAAATATCAGCGGCGTCTTCGCCTTCTAATGCACTTTTCAGGTCTTCCAGTGCCGCTTCGATGCTAGCCTTGTCTTCATCACCAACTTTATCGCCATGTTCGGCCAGCTGGCTTGTCGTCTGGTGCACCAGCGCTTCGGCCTGATTTTTGGCTTCAACGGTTTCACGGCGTTTTTTGTCTTCCTCGGCATGAGATTCGGCCTCCTGGACCATTTTCTCAATGTCTACATCTGAAAGACCACCAGAGGCTTCAATGCGGATGGTTTGCTCTTTGCCCGTGGCCTTATCCTTGGCCGACACAGAAACAATGCCATTGGCATCAATATCGAAGGTCACCTCGATCTGCGGTACGCCTCGCGGACTTGGCGGAATACCAACCAGATCAAACTGGCCCAGCACCTTATTGTCCGCAGCCATTTCGCGCTCACCCTGGAACACCCGGATGGTCACTGCGGACTGATTGTCCTCGGCGGTGGAAAAGGTCTGGCTCTTCTTGGTCGGGATGGTGGTATTGCGGTCAATCAGACGGGTAAACACGCCGCCCAGAGTTTCGATACCCAGGGACAGCGGGGTCACATCCAAAAGCAGGACGTCTTTAACGTCGCCTTGCAACACACCGCCCTGAATGGCAGCACCCATGGCCACAACTTCATCCGGGTTGACGCCCTTATGAGGTTCGCGTTCGAAGAATTTTTTCACTTCTTCTTGCACTTTTGGCATGCGGGTCTGGCCACCAACCAAAATCACTTCGTCGATATCTTTTGGGGTCAGGCCAGCATCTTTCAGCGCTTTTTTGCACGGATCGATGGTGCGTTTAATCAGATCACCAACCAGTGTTTCCAGCTTGGCGCGGGTGATCTTCATTGTCAGGTGCTTTGGCCCTGATGCATCAGCGGTGATGAACGGCAGATTGACTTCATATTGATTGGCGGAAGACAGCTCTTTTTTAGCTTTTTCCGCTTCTTCGCGCAGACGCTGGATAGCCAGTTTGTCTTTGCGCAAGTCAACGCCATTTTCTTTTTTGAATTCGTCCGCCAGAAAATCAACAATACGCATGTCAAAATCTTCACCGCCCAGGAACGTGTCCCCATTGGTGGATTTCACTTCAAAAACGCCATCACCGATTTCAAGGATGGACACATCAAACGTACCACCGCCAAGGTCATAAACCGCGATGGTTTTACCGTCTTCCTTGTCGAAACCATAAGCCAGTGCAGCGGCTGTCGGCTCGTTGATAATACGCAGCACTTCAAGGCCAGCGATCTTACCGGCATCTTTGGTGGCCTGACGCTGGGCATCATTAAAATATGCCGGCACCGTGATCACAGCCTGTGTCACAGGCATGCCCAGATAGCTCTCGGCGGTTTCTTTCATTTTTTGCAAAATAAAAGCTGAAACTTCTGATGGAGATAACTTTTTGTCACGACCCTGCACCCAGGCATCGCCGTTTTTGCCAGAAACGATTTTATAAGGCACCATGGCAGCATCTTTTTTGACCATGGGGTCGTCCATTTTGCGGCCGATCAGGCGCTTAATGGCAAAAAACGTTTGCTCTGCATTGGTGACGGCCTGACGACGGGCGGTCTGGCCGATCAGCCGTTCACCATCTTCGGTAAAGGCGACGACTGACGGAGTGGTCCGCATGCCTTCGGCATTTTCAATAACTTTAGGGGCCTTGCCGTCCATAACGGATACGCAAGAATTGGTGGTACCAAGGTCAATACCTATGACTTTGCTCATATCTTTCTCCTTTGCGGCAGATCAATTTGGGCAGCCCGCATTTGGCACTGCGCCGGTGTGATCTCCTGATTGTATCTTTTGTCCATGGCCTTGTTGGCCGTTCGTCACGGATATGGGAAAAGTTTCGTATCTCCGCAAGGGCTGTAGGGTAAATCTGAAGCAAAGATCAGCTGTTTATGGCAAATTTTGCATACAAAAGTATAAAGAGTGTGCTTATCCCCGGCTTTTTCTGCCTTTCTGTGTTCTGCGCGAAAATGTCGCGCTTACATAAAACTCAGCACCCTGAGAGCGATGATTGTCGAAAACTGGCCAAATGACAGAATAGAGAGCCATACCACCATCACTGAAGGGACACCATTGTTGGAGCCATAAAATCAGCGCATAAAAGCGCATGGTCCGTGATTTTCAATTTCCAGATGGGTTCCGTCTGTTGCCGGAATATTTCGATCGCGCCGCGCAAAAGATATTGTTGCAATGCGTGCGCGAAGGCGTGAAGGCCGCCCCTTTATATCGCCCGGTTATGCCGCGTACCGGCCAACCGCTTAGTGTCCGCATGAGCAATTTTGGACCTTTGGGGTGGATCACCAGCAAAGAGGGCTATCGCTATGGCCCCACCCACCCGGTAACCGACCAGCCCTGGCCACCTTTACCCGAACGCCTTGGAACACTTTGGGCGGACATAGCAGACTGGCCCTGCGGCCCTGATGCCTGCCTGATCAATTTTTATGATATGAACGCTCGTTTGGGCCTGCATGTGGATGCCGGTGAAAATGCAGCCAATGCGCCTATAATTTCCATATCACTGGGTGATCAGGCGCTTTACCGTCTAGGCGGGCCAAACCGCCGCGACCCGACGCGGTCAATGCGGCTTTCCTCCGGTGATGTTGTGGTTTTGGGCGGTGATGCACGCCACTGTTACCACGGTGTCGATCGAATCTTTCCGGGTACGTCGCAATTGTTGCCAAAAGGCGGACGTATTAATTTGACCATGCGTGTGGTTGGACGCACGCTTTAAACAAAAACAATGCCCAGCAAAAGCAGCGCCACAAATGCGATAAGCAGCAAAACCTGATAGAAAAAATCAATCGCAATAACCCTGATCACAGCACCAGCGCGCCCGGCACCATAGACGGTGCGCATCACGCGGTAGAGATAATAATTGCTCCACACGACGAAGGCCAGGCTAGCGAGCCCGGCCCCGACCAAATACCCAAATGGAACCAGAAGAACCAAAAACAAAAACAAAAATGCGTGAAAGTGCAGGGCCACAACCATGTGGTCATAGATAAAAAGATCACGGCGCCAGAAAAAAGAAAGTGCCAAAATCAAGCCATAGACCGGGGCAAGGATAAACACCAATCGCGGTGCCCAGCGGCTTAATGTGGCCTTGTATTGTGCAGGGTCATTTACTGCTTTTTCGATATTGCCCACCAGATGGCGGCGCAGGTCCAGCGGAATGGCTTTAATGGCTATGTTTACGTCGTCTGAGAACCCATCTTGCGTATCGTATCCCCATTCAACGTCGTGTTTTGGATCAGCCTTATCGGGAGCATTTGCTTCACCTTCAGCCGCAGGCTCAACAGGTGAATCCTTGTCTGTTGCGTTACGTTCTTTTTCTTCCTTTATCGAGCGGCAAAGCACGGTTGGCTTGCTCTCTGGTACCAGCTCTTCCCATAACCCGCACACAATTTTTTCTTTCGTTGTAAACTGTGATGGCTTTGTTTCACTATCGACCCTATCCAAACCGGCTTGCGCCAACGCTATCCCCAATGCGGCCGCGTCATCGGGCTGGTCTTTGGCCTCTTCAAGAGCCGCTCTGACCTCGTCCAAGCGTTCTTTGGTTTCGCTTTCGTCTAATCCGGTATTGAAAAAATTAGTGCCCGCAGTAGCAAGCGCAAATACCAAAAAGAACAAAAGACTGGACAATAAAAATAGACGAATGGGTGTCATGTAAGGCTGGCGGATACCTTTTAGATAACGCGATGTGATCTGCCCTGGGCGAAACAATAAGGAAGGAACTGTTTTCCAGAAACGCCCATCAAGCCCGAAAAAACCCTCGATCATTTCATTGAGCAAGGCCCAGACTGGGCGGTGATAGGTATCGGCGACTTGTCCGCAGTGATGGCAATGCCGCCCCCGCAAAGCAGTATGGCAGTTCGAACAGACTGTGCCCTTTACTGGGCTCTCACTGCGCTTTGCGTCCCGGCCATCCAGTAATGCCGCCGCTTCGACAGCTTCGACCGAGGTTCCAATCGCAGAATCCAGCAATATTTTATCCGGCACTGTTTCCCCCACCCTGTCTCTTGGTCAAAACCCTAGCATGAAGTCAAAAGGGCCGCAAAACCATAGCCGCCGATTGCTATTTTATGGGATCTTCCATGCATAAATAGCGCGACCTGTGAATGTCGACGATGTTATCCACCCATCCACTGACCTTTGGATCAACCAGAGCCCGGTTAACTTCATACCACATCGGAATAATTGGCATATCATCGAGCATGATCTGTTCCGCCTCCTGCATCAAAGCCGCGCGTTTAATCATGTCCAATTCCTTGTTGGAGCGATCAACCAGTGCGTCATATTCGGGGTTGGAATACCGGCTGTAATTCAATGCACCCGTGCGGGTTTCCATCAAATATAGAAAATTTTGTGCATCATTGTAGTCAGCAATCCAGGCACCGTCGCTGACCTCAAATTCCCCGGACCGTAAATTGGCATACAAAATCTGGGTCTCAGTGCCGGTGATCGTCACATTGACCCACGGGGCAATGTCGCTCCAATCGGCCTGAACCGCCGGAGCCACGCGCGGATTGTCGCGGGTATTACGATAGATATACTCAAAGTTCAGTGGATTATCGGGGCCAAAGCCGGCCTCCATCAACAACCGTCGGGCCTCGGCACGGCGCTCTTCAAGACCCAATCCGGACCATTGAACCATTGCGCCTTTTGGGTAATTGGCAACACCAGGTGGTACAAGAGAATAAGCCGGAATCTGGCCGGATTTCAAAATCTCGGATGTCATGAAATCCCGATCCAGCGCCATGGCCAGCGCATTACGGACCCGTTTGTCATCAAAGGGCGCTTTTTTCATATAAAATGAAAAATAAGTCGTGCCTAAATAAGGGTGAACCCGCACATAACCGGGCAGTTGCTTGTTCAGGAACTCCAGTTTTTGCCCAGGAAAATCCGTATTCAGATCAAGTCTGCCCTCACGAACCTGACGCTCTGCGCTATTATTATCGACCGTAGGGTAATAATATATTTCATTAAGACAGACGTTTTCGGCGTCAAAAAACAGAGGGTTTTTCACCGAATGCACATAGTCGTTAGTGCGCCATTCCGTCAGTTTATAAGCCCCGTTGACTTGAATGTTTTCCGGTTTGATCCACTCGGAACCCTTTTCTTTCACTACATGAGCAGGAACCGGCATAGAGGTGTAATGGGTTAAAAGACCTGGCAGATATGGCGCCGGGTATTCGAGCAAAATTTCGAGTGTACGGTCATCAATGGCGCGGACACCCAATGCCTCGACGGGCATTTTTGCACTGTTGACGGCTTCCGCATTTTTTATGGCAAACAGCAAGGAGGCATATTGCGCCAGGGTTTCGGGATTGAGAATACGGCGCAAAGAAAACACAAAGTCTTGTGCCGTTACCGGCACCCCATCCGACCATGTGGCCTCGCGCAACGTAAAGATCCAGGTTTTTCCATCCTCAGAGGTTTGCCAGTTTTCTGCCATGCCGGGAACTGGCTCACCAGCCGCATTTTCAGTAAACAGACCGACAAACATATCACCAATAATATTGTTTTCCCAAGTGCCGTTTGCCTGATGGGGGTCCAAAGACAAAGGTTCCGCAGCATTACCACGATGCAAGGTCAAACCTGCATCTTCGGTATCTTTAGGGCCACCACAACCACTGATGACCAACGCGCTGGCGGCGCACATCCCTAAGACTAGTCGTGAAAAACGTGTCATGGCTTTCTCCTGCCCGAATATGTTTGCAGGCAATTTCACCGCTAGAAGTTAATATAACGCATCTAACAATCGACATTACCGCCCTGCTCGTTAAAATACCGTCGGGCCACCCGTATTAAAGCCCTTATGGAGTATTTTTATGACCCGTTTTGCACCTGACGCGCTCAGTAATGTCAAAATTGATACCGGTAAAAATAAAGCCGTATCAGCGCAAAATGCGTTTACCGGTTTGGTGCTTGCCGCAACCGTTAGTTGCCTGATAAGTTTGACCGGCACCCCGGCATTCGCGGATGAAAATGATGATCCGCTGTCCAGCCTGCGCCAGTGCCGGCAAATGGCTGATACAGAGGTTAAGGCAGCATGTTATGATCAGGCCATGGATATTCTGGATGCAGACCGGGCGGCCAACAAATTCACCATCGTGACCGGCAAGCAAATGGAGGGCCTGGAGCGCGATGCCTTTGGCTTTCAATTCCCCTCTTTGCCAAAACTGCGGTTTTGGTCCAAGTCTGATAAACCACGCGTCAACGCACTTGCAGAAACAGAGCCGGGCACAGAAAATACGGTCGTCAAGAAAAGCAAATCTGGTGAAATTCTCCGTGTGGCCTATGAGGTCAAACGCGTCTCAACGCTCTCAAACGGCCATAAGAAAATGTATTTAAGCAACGGTCAGGTTTGGGAGCAAATAAGCTCGAATGCACCAAGGTTCAGAGGTCAACCGCCCTATAAGGTGCACATCAAAAAAGCATCTCTTGGCAGTTATCTGATGGTTATTGAGGGCTCAAAAATTACCACACGGGTGCGCCGCACCCAATAACACGGCACCATAGACACCAAACCTAACGGTCCTTGGGGTCAATGGCGTCACGAAGGCCGTCGCCAATAAAGTTAAAACAGAACAGCGTGACCATCATGGCCACCGCAGGGAACATCAAGGTCCAGGGCATGGTTTCCATGTCCTGCGCGCCATTGGAAATCAGCTTGCCTAAAGATGTCAGCGGCTCTTGAACACCAAGCCCCAGAAAACTCAAAAAGCTCTCAGCCAGAATAACCGACGGGATGGTCAAGGTGACATAAACCACAACAGGGCCAAGTACATTGGGCACGATGTGGCGGCGAATAATGGTGAACGGGCGCACGCCGGCGGCCTCGGCAGCCTCGATAAATTCTTTGCGCTTCAGGGCAATCGTCTGACCTCGGACAATCCGGGCCATGGTCAACCATTCCACTGCACCAATAGCCACAAAAATCAGCAAGATATTAAGCGCCGGTTTTCCCGTGGTAAAATCTTTGAAAACCACCATGAGGATAATCACAAAAAAGATAAACGGCATGGCGTAAAGAGTATCAACAACACGCATCATCAACTCGTCGACTTTGCCGCCGATATATCCAGCCGTTGCCCCCCATATGACTCCGATGATCAGCGACACCAGTGTTGCAACCACGCCAACCGCCAATGACACACGCAATCCGAAAAGCAGACGCACGAACAGATCACGGCCCTGGGAATCGGTTCCAAACAAAAACAAATCATCCCATGTCGGGGCAATGCCGACTTTCAACTTATAGACATGGTCGTATTCATGCGGCCAAACCCACGGGCCGATGATAGCCAACGCCGTAATGGTCATCAGGACAATAAAGCCGGCAACCGCAGCCCGGTTGCGCATCAGGCGCGCACGAGCATCATCCCACAAGGAGCGCCCCTGCACGCTGGCCTTTTCCATCAACGCCTCTTTGCGGGCATTTTGACTAGCACTGATCATTTCAATCATACCTGACCTTAGGATCGAGAACCCCATAAAGAAGGTCTGCAATCAAATTGAGGGCAATAATCAATGTGGCGTACAGAATCACGACACCCATAACCACGGTATAGTCGCGTTGTAAGGCACCCATCACAAATTGACGCCCAATACCGGGTAGCGCAAAAATCTGTTCGACAACAATAGAGCCGGTGAGCAATGCCGCCGTAGCTGGGCCAAGATAGCTGATCAAAGGCAGTACGGCAGCCCGAAGGGCGTGGCGGATAATGACAGCGTAACCAGGCAGGCCCTTGGCATAAGCTGTACGAATATAGTTTGAACGCAATGTCTCAATCATACTGGCCCGCATCAGGCGCGAAATAATGGCAATTTGCGGCAATGACAGCGTAATCACCGGCAACAATAAGTGCGTAAACGTCAGGTGCCCGCGATCCAGCCCCGCAGTCGGCAACCACCCCAAATATAGACCAAAAACCAAAGCCAGAACCGGGCCGGTAACAAAGGGCGGGATACTGATCCCGGTCATCGCCAGCCCCATCACTGCATAATCTCCGGCCTGATTTTGTCTGAGCGCAGCAAAGCCGCCCAACAAGCTGCCAACAAGAACCGCCAACCCCATAGCTGAAAGGCCCAAAGTGGCACTGACGGGAAAGCCTTCGGCAATGATATTGCTGACGGTTTTATCTTTATATTTCATCGACGGTCCAAGATCGCCTTTGGATAAACCCTTCAGATAATAACCAAATTGCGTGATAATGGGTTCGTCCATATGAAATTTTTCTGCCAGACGAACTTTGATGGCCTCAGGGATAGGGCGCTCTAGATCAAACGGGCTGCCGGGCGCCGCGTGCATCAAAAAGAAAGCCAGAGAAATAATCAGGAAAACCGTTGGAATTGCCACGAGCAAACGGCGGACCAAAAATCCAAACATATGACACCGTAAAAGAGTTTCTTTCCAAGCCGCGAACCTTTCATGTGGTTGATACGCTGTCAACGCATCCCCATGCACAAGGCACTGCAAACACACCACAATTTATAATGTTATCTGTTATTTCAACCAGAAGTGATCTGCCGTGTGTTGCGCACACACGTCTGAAAGGCCACAGTATGACAACACGTTTAACTTAAAGTTGGAAACAGCCATGCGCCGCTTTTTTTCATTACTAAACTTCCGTAACACCTTTGTGATCTTCATTGCCCTTGGCGTCACCACAGCAGCCTGTGGACAAAACACGCAAAGCACCCAGGAAACCAAGGTCGAGGGCGCACCAATACATATGGTCACCTCTGATTTTTCAGTTGCACCACAGCTTAGTGTTGACGACATTAAAAGGGCCGCCGCGCAAGGCTACACTTTGATTATCAACAACCGCCCGGACGGCGAAGGAGGGCCAGACCAGCCAACCAGCGCCGAATTGGCAAAAGCCGCCCATAATGCCGGTATTGCTTATAAGTATATCCCGTTTAGTGCGGGCCACATTACCGATGAGGTTTTTGCACAAATGAAAACAACGCTGGACGGGCAGGATGGCAAAACGCTTTCTTTTTGCCAGTCAGGCACACGTGCCATTACCATTTGGGCAATGGCCGAAAGTGCATTAGGTGCCATATCTCCTGACGCAACCATCACAGCAGCACAAGGCGCCGGTTACAATCTGGAACGTCACCGCGAGCGCCTGAATGCTCTGGCCAATAGCCAGACACCGTAACCCCTAGCGATGCACCACAATGCGCGGAGATGGGCAATGCGTAGTGCGCGCCACCGGAACCTCAAGCACACCTGCACGATCCGTGCGCGCCAGGTATGTCGTACAGGACCCACCTGCGCCGTTTTCAATAACCACTGTAGCGATCTCGCCAGGCGCACTCAGCAACATGCCGCGCCCTGGAAGAGACAGCATCATCACCGGAATTTTCTGAGAAGCAGAGACTTGAACCTTATGGATGTCTTTATGCACTGGCGCGGCCAACGAGATCGACCCAATAACAAGGCTCAAAAGGCCGCCCAGCAACAGATTGTATACAATTCTAAACCCACGACTGCTCACAACCTGTTTCATTTTGTGCCACTTGCTCCTGTTTTACGGGAACGCATCGCAAGGGCTGCGCCGTGCATGAGGGCGAAACAATGAACCAGAGCAAAGAATACGCATTGCGCAGCGGGCGCACTAAAAATCCGTGGTGGGGCGATCTGGCGCTGGAACGCGGTGGCCTGAGAGCGCTCAGAACGGGGGCGTTGATCCCTTTTTCTATTGAAAATCTGATTGCCATTGGGCGCGGTTTTGCCAATTATACGGCGACGCAAGCCTTGCGCCTTGGCAATTGGCTCAGCCCGACACAACCCATCCGCATTGCCTTCACCCCACACCAGCCACAGCCGTGGCATCTGATTTGGTCGGTCCTGCATGTTGCAGGCGGTAAAATCGTCTTAGACCCCGAAAAAGCCGACGCGGTTTTTTATTTTGAAGACATTACAGCCCGCGATGATTGCCCGCTTGATACATTATCACCGGCCGCCCGATCCTTACGGCAACTCAATTGCAATTGCCTCGATGTTTCTAAATCAAAAGTTGCGCAGGTTTTTCAAGAGGTTTTTGGATACCCGCTCAGCATTGACCCGACACAACACAGCGGTCCTGCGGTTGAGAAATCAGAAATTAACGGGGCGCATGACGGCCGCATCGTGACTTGTCCAACACCGCGCCAACCCGGCATGGTCTATGAGCATCTGGTCGATAATTCTGACAATGGCCAATTCATCGAGGACTACCGGGCGCCAACCATTGGTGGCCACATCTCCCTAGTCTACATCAAACAACGGTCAATCAATTATCGGTTTGCAAATACCAATGACCGGGTTTTGCTCAAACGGCCTGATCAGGTGTTTACGACATCAGAAATAGACAAGCTGGGGCAGTTTTGCCGCGCCATGCAGCTCGATTGGGGCGGCATTGACGTCCTGCGTGATCGGAAAAACGGACGCTTATACGTGGTTGATGTCAATAAAACTGACATGGGACCACCCACGGCACTGGGGCTTATCGATCAGGTGCGTTCGGTCCGGCGCTTGTCGCGCGCGTTTCGTGATTATATGAACACCTAAACATATGAACGCATTAACAGGCGACACACATGGCAACCAGCATCCCTTATGTTCGGGACTTTGATCCACAGTACGGCACGCTGGTTTCTGTATCAGATCGCGTGCGCCGTCTGACCGCAAACAACCCCGGCCCGTTTACCGCCTGGGGAACAAATGTCTATGTGGTGGGCAGGGGCCAGGTTGATATCATTGATCCCGGTCCCAATACCGATGAGCATTTCGAGGTTTTGATCCGCGCGATTGGAGAAGAACGGGTTGGGCGTGTTTTTGTCACCCACCAGCACAGCGACCATTCCCCCATGGCCCACAGGCTGGCCAGCCATTTTGGCTGTCAAACCTATGGTTTTGGACCCGCCGTCTGTCAAGAAACGCTGGATGGAGCTGACATGGAGGCCGCCAATGATGTGGACTTCATGCCCGATATTTGTGTCCAGGATGAGCAGCTCTTTAAGAGTGATGGCTGGTCTATATTGGCCCTTCATACCCCTGGTCATACTTCGAATCATGTCTGTTATGCAGTGCCTGAAGATAACGGCCTGATGTGTGCTGATCATATTATGGGATGGGCGACGTCAGTAGTGATCCCCCCTGATGGGGATATGGGCGATTATATGCACTCGCTACACAAAATCATGGATCGCAAATTTGCCGTGTTGTGGCCAGGCCATGGTGCAGGTATCAGCGACCCTGATCCATTTATTCGCGCCTATATTGCGCACCGAAACAACAGAAACGCACAAATTCTGGGTCTGCTCAAAGCCGGGCAAAGCCAGATTAAAGCCATGGTGCGCATCCTTTATGCCGAAACGGACCCGCGCCTGCATCCAGCGGCCAGTCTTTCTGTTCTGGCGCATATTATCCACATGGTCAAAACCGACCTTGTTGTCTGCGATGGTGCACCGGGGCTGGACAGCACTTTTTGCCTGTCCTGATTTACCAGGCGATCCAGGACCGCGGATTATCAATCGGGCGATTATCAATAGCCCGCAACAAACCGACAACAACGCGGGCAATAAACCAGATGGCCAGCACCGGGATCAGTAAGAACCCAATCAGAACAAAGCACAATAGCGTCACAAACAACCCATAAAGCAGGCTGAGCCAGAATGTATGGATTTGGTAGGTGAAATGACTACGCGGTCCAATTGGTGCGTTTGCTCTCTTGGAATAGGCGAAAATCACGCCCAGAATCGACACAAAAGGAATAACCAAACTGGCCAGATATAGGGCGTAAATCAAAATGCTGGTATTGCGCAAATTTTCAGTCGGGGCCTGATCTTCGTCGTACATGTGCATATTCCTTCGTTAATCGGCATTGCCGTATAGGAAAATCTTCTAGCACCCACCAATGGTTCGCGCTAGGTTGCCCGCGGACGCTGAAAAGTCGGATAATGGGGCTGGAATTGAGTGAGTTAGACGACAGTACTTTCCTGAACTCTGTAAAACGGGAAGTCATCGACTGGCTTCGTTTTATAACGATTTTCATGGCCGTATTTTATATTTTCTCGACACTTTTTTATGCGTTGTTTTTTATTCCGTCAGGGTCAATGCGCCCCAACCTTGAGGTTGGTGACCGCTTCATCACCTCAAAATGGGCCTATGGCTGGTCACGGCATTCCCTGCCATGGGGCACAGCACGGTTTCTGCCTTCTTCCAATAACCGCCTGTTTGGCCACCCTCCAGAGCGAGGCGATGTGGTGGTTTTTGTAAACCCCAAAAACGGCACAGTGATGATCAAGCGCGCCGTTGGACTGCCTGGCGACGTGATCGAAACCCGCGGCGGGCGGCTCTACATTAATGGCGAACGTGTCCAGCGCACTTTTATGCGGATCACCCGGTTTCGCGATCATTACGGCCAGATCAGAACCGCACAGGTTTATTTCGAAACATTCCCGAACCAGAAAAAGCCACACACCATCTATGAATTTTCAGACCAGATGATGCTGACAGGGTGGTCACCAGATGATTCCGGCCCGTTTACAGTCGATGACGGGCATGTTTTTTTTATGGGCGATAATCGTGATAATTCAAATGACAGTCGCTCGCCCCACGGGCCCGGACTGGTGCCATTTGAAAACCTGGTTGGCAAGGCACTGACCGTGGTGTTCACTTTTGCCCGTTGTCGCCATGAACCGGGACTGGATTGTCCCAGCGGGCGCTTATGGCGATTGTTTTAGGAGAGCATGATGAGCTTGCAAGGAAAAACCATTTTTATCACCGGGGCTAGTCGTGGTATTGGTCTGGCGATTGCCAAAAAATGCGCTGCTGATGGTGCGAATATTGTCATTGCCGCAAAATCTGCCGAGCCGCATCCCAGCCTGCCCGGCACGATCTATACTGCGGCGGACGAGGTGCGCGAAGCGGGCGGTGAAGCCTTGCCGTTGGTCTGTGACATCCGTTTTGAAGATCAGGTGGAAGACGCCGTTGCCAAGGCCGTTACCACGTTTGGCGGTATAGATGTTCTAGTTAATAACGCCTCTGCTATTTTCCCCCGGGGTGTGCTGGACACCCCCATGAAACGCTTTGATCTGATGCATCAGGTCAATGGCCGAGGCACCTATCTGACCACGCAAAAGTGCCTGCCACATCTGCTCAAGGCGCAAAACCCCCATGTACTTATGCTTTCGCCGCCGTTGGACATGAGCGAAAAATGGTTTGCACCACACACCGCCTATACCATGGCAAAATTTAATATGAGCCTGTGCGTTCTGGGTATGGCTGGTGAGTTCAAAGATGAGGGCGTGGCGTTCAATGCCTTATGGCCGCGCACCGCCATTGCCACCGCCGCCATCGCTAATGTTCTGGCCGGTGAAGAAGGCATGAAAATGTGCCGCACACCGGAAATCCTCTCAGATGCAGCCTATCTGATCTTTAACCAGAACGCCCGCCAATTTACTGGCAATTTCCTGATCGATGATACCTTTTTGTTTGATCATGGCGTTACGGATTTTGATCCCTACCGGATGGACCCATCACAGCCCTTATTGCCTGACTTTTTTGTTCCGGACGAAGGCTATCCCGTTCCGCCAGGCGTCAAAGTTCTGGATGTCCAGCTGGGGCAATGACCCTTGCACTGATTTCGCATCCCGATTGCCTGGGTCATATCGAAATACCGGGTCACGCCGAACAGCGGGCCCGTTTAACCACCGTGCTTGAAGCACTGGATGCGGCCCGGCTTAACATGGTTTCAGTAACAGCCCCTCTGGCAAAGCGCGAAGCGTTGTTGCTGGTACACGGTGCCGATTATGTGGATCAGGTCCTTAACTGCGAACCGGATGAAGGCTGGCATAAACTGGACCCGGACACAGCCCTTAGTCCCGGATCGGTCAATGCGGCATTACGGGCCGTAGGCGCCCTCATCGCCGGGGTGGATGGTGTGATGGCGAACACGTTTGAACGTGCGTTTTGCGCCGTCCGGCCCCCCGGCCATCACGCCCGGCCCGAAGCCGCCATGGGGTTTTGCCTCTTTAACAGCGTCGCCATCGCCGCCAAATATGCACAACAACATTACGGGTTGAAGCGCGTGGCCGTAGTGGATTTTGATGTGCATCACGGTAATGGCACTCAAGAGATGTTCTGGGACGAGGCGGGCCTGCTCTACGCCTCAATACACCAGGCCGACTTTTATCCCGGCACAGGTCAGGCCCACGAGCACGGAGGCCAAGGCAGAATTATCAATGCGCCAATGCCTGCCGGAACCGGATCAACGTCATGGCGACAGGCCTATGAGAACACGATCCACCCTGCACTGCAAAGTTTCTCCCCTGAACTATTGCTGCTCTCGGCCGGGTTTGACGGCCATACCGATGACCCTTTGGCGCAATTTAACCTTTGCAGTGATGATTTTAGCTGGATTACTGCAAAGCTGGTCGATCTGGCGCGCGAAACTGCTAACGGGCGGGTTGTCTCAGCGCTTGAGGGCGGCTACGACTTGTCGGCGTTAGGCCAGTGTAGCGTAGCGCATGTTAAGGCGCTCGATGAAAGATAAACAGCGGGCGCACCAGGCCAGAAACTCTCCAGGGAACAAGCATGACACAGTCTTCTGATGACACCGTGCATGCGGCATCTGTCATAGAGCGCCGCCCCGGGACAATTGTGCTGGCCCGTCATGGACGCCCCGATACCGACAAGTCTCACCGCCTGGCATCCGAAGGCTATTATCAATGGTGGCGCGGTTATGATGAAAGCGGGTTGGACCTGCGCTCGCCGCCACCACAGAACCTGTTGGATGAAGCCGCGCGGGCTGAGCGCATTTTTGCCAGTGACCTGCGCCGGTCCCAGGAAACTGCCGCCGCTGTGGCCAATGGTAAAGCGGTCGAATATGACGCAATATTTACCGAAGCGGCCCTGCCGCCGCCGCCCTTTCCGGGCCTTATTCGCATGCGCCCCCCTATGTGGGACGTCTGGTCGCGCTCTCTTTGGTGGCTGGGACGTTCGGGTGGGTTTGAAGGCCGCTATGAGGCTGAAACACGGGCGCTGGCCGCCGCTGCAAAGATTGACCCGATCGCCCGAAACGGGGAAAATGTACTGGTCTGTGCCCACGGATGGTTTAACCGCATGATGCGCCCGGCCTTGGTGGCCAATGGGTGGAATTGTGTATATGACGGGCGAGATGATTACTGGTCGTTTCGCCGTTATGAACGTTCCGATACCTGCTAACGATGGAGACATCATGCCCGCCGCGCAAAAAATAGACGATCTGAGCTTTGAAGCCGCGCTGACTGAGCTTGAAAAAATAGTCCAAAGGCTTGAAAACGGTGATGTAGAACTGGAACAGTCTATCGCCCTTTATGAGCGCGGCGCAGCCCTTAAAGAGCATTGCGAAAGCAAGCTTAAGGACGCCAAATTAAAAATTGAAAAAATAGTCTTAGGTGCAGATGGCACAGCCCGTACCGAACCCGCAAAGATCAGCTGATTATGGAAACACAAGACGCCTTTATTGAACGGCTGGAAAATGTTGCAGACAAGGTCACCGTTGCCCTTGATGCTTTGATCCCGCCGGTGGCAGGACCTGAGGGGCAATTATTGTCAGCCATGCGTTATGCGGCACTGGGCAATGGCAAGCGCATTCGGCCGTTTTTTGTGCTCGAATGCGGTCGGCTTTTTGATATTAACGAACGCTCGTTATTAAGAGTGGCTTCGGCTGTGGAATGCATCCATGCTTATTCGCTGATCCATGATGACCTGCCCAGCATGGATGACGACGATTTGCGCCGGGGACGCCCCAGCGTACACAAAGCCTATGATGAAGCCACAGCGGTATTGGCCGGTGACGCCTTGCAATCGCTGGCCTTTGAAATCATCAGCGATGAAGGCACCCATTCGGGGCCAAAAGTACGAGCCGAACTGATCCACAAGCTGGCCATAGCGTCGGGGGCACGCGGCATGGCCGGTGGCCAGGCGATCGATATTTCGGTCAAGGACAATATGCTGGAAATGCCATTGATCGCCCGCATGCAACGCATGAAGACCGGCGCATTGTTTCAATTTTCCGCAGAGGCCGGAGCAATTATGGCGCAGGCCAGCGCCGATGCTTTTGCCGCCCTTAGCGGCTTTGCTCATGATTTGGGTTTGGCCTATCAGATCGCCGACGATTTATTGGATGTTGAAGGTGATCTGAGCGAAACGGGCAAGGCCGTGGGCAAGGACGCCGATCAGGGTAAGGCCAGCTTTGTTCTGGCACTTGGCCCCGAACAAGCCCGTAAACGCGCCCATATGCTGGCGGGGCAAGCCAAGGCCCATCTGGAATTTTTTGGACAAAGTGCCTCAATTTTGCG
This sequence comes from Robiginitomaculum sp., assembly GCA_021776525.1. Taxonomy (GTDB): domain Bacteria; phylum Pseudomonadota; class Alphaproteobacteria; order Caulobacterales; family Maricaulaceae; genus Robiginitomaculum_B. The sequence goes on along the minus strand of JAJFFT010000006.1, from coordinate 579,699 downwards.
TCAATCAGTTGATTTTGTGATAGATCGGACCGGATAATTTTAGAGTTTGTATAAATGACGAAAGCACCATCCATACTGGACCGGGTCAATGCGCCGGCCGACACAAAGGATTTTAACATTGGCGAGCTGCGCGAGCTGGCCGATGCCGTGCGCGCCGAAATGATTGATGCGGTTTCAGTTACTGGTGGCCATCTGGGCGCTGGTCTGGGTGTGGTCGAGCTGACCGTGGCCCTGCATCATGTGTTTGATGCGCCCAAAGATAAATTGATCTGGGATGTCGGCCATCAGTGTTATCCCCATAAAATTCTGACCGGGCGCCGGGACCGTATCCGCACTTTGCGTCAGGGCGGTGGCCTGTCTGGCTTTACCAAGCGCGCTGAAAGTCAGTATGACCCCTTTGGCGCAGCTCATGCCGCCACCTCTATTTCTGCGGGTCTGGGCATGGCTGTGGCGCGCGACCTTAAAGACGACGACAACCACGTGATCTGTGTCATTGGTGATGGCTCGATGAGTGCGGGCATGGCCTATGAGGCGATGAATAATGCCGGGGCCATGGACAAGCGCCTGATCGTTATTCTGAATGATAATGATATGTCCATCGCGCCCCCCGTGGGCGCCTTAAGCGCGCATCTGGCCCGTCTGGTATCGGGCGGTGCCTATACCAGCATGCGGAAACTGGCCAAGGATGTCGTCAGCCATTTGCCGCGCCCGATAAAAGAAGCAGCCCGTAAAACCGAAGAATATGCCCGTGGCATGGCCGCTGGTGGCACTTTGTTCGAAGAACTGGGCTTTTACTATGTCGGCCCCATTGATGGGCACAATCTCGATCATCTCGTCTCCATTTTGCAAAATGTACGCGACATGAAAGACGGCCCTGTGTTGATCCATGCGGTTACCCAAAAGGGCAAGGGCTATGCCCCGGCGGAAAATGCCGCCGATAAATATCATGGCGTATCGCGTTTTAACGTGATCACCGGCGAACAGCAAAAGGGCAAAGCCGGGCCGCCAAGCTATACCAAGGTTTTCGCCCAATCGCTGATTGCCGAGGCCAAAAAAGACGACCGCATTGTCGGCGTCACCGCCGCCATGCCTGGCGGCACCGGACTGGACCTTTTTGGCACCGCCTTCCCGGACCGCATGTTTGATGTGGGCATTGCTGAACAACACGCCGTGACCTTTGCCGCCGGCCTTGCTGCCGATGGGCTGAAACCCTTTGCAGCCATTTATTCGACATTTCTGCAACGCGGTTATGATCAGGTGGTCCATGATGTGGCCATTCAGGGCCTGCCCGTGCGCTTTGCGCTGGACCGGGCCGGCCTTGTGGGCGCCGATGGACCAACCCATGCCGGAGCGTTTGACATTGGCTTTATGGGCGCCCTGCCGGGCATGGTTGTGATGGCCGCCGCCGATGAAATTGAGTTGGCGCGCATGGTGGCCACGTCCGCCGATATTGACGATCGGCCCAGCGCTTTTCGTTATCCGCGCGGCAATGGGATTGGCCTGACCATTCCAAAAAACCCTGAAATTTTACCTCTGGGCAAAGGCCGCATCATCCGTGAAGGCACATCCATTGCCCTTCTGTCCCTTGGGGGCCGCCTGAGTGAAGCGCAAAAAGCGGCTGATATATTAGAAGCGCAGGGCCTTTCCACGACCATTGCCGATGCCCGCTTTGTCAAGCCGCTGGATGAAGAGATGATCTTGCGGCTGGCGCGTGATCATGAGGTATTGATCACTGTGGAAGAAGGTGCCCGCGGCGGTTTCGGGGCTTTTGTGCTGGAAATGCTGGCCGCCAAAGGCGCACTGGATCGCGGCTTAAAAATCCGTACTTTGACACTGCCGGATACATTTATTGATCAGGATACGCCAGAACGCATGTATGAGGCCGCGGGCTTAAGCGCCGCCCATATCGCCAACAGCGCCTTAAATGCGCTGGGCCGTGATTCCCTGTCAGTTCTGGACGCTGGCAAGCTGGCCTGATCCGCCCTTCACGCAAAATTGACGCTTGTGCTATAGATTTTTATGACCAGCGCGCCTATGTAGAGCGCGTACGAGAAAAACAAAGAGTGCGCTTTTGTCTATATTGCCAAACATAAAAGCAATATTTGCCGTTGTGGCGCTGGTCTTGTTGGGATTGGCCACGACACCAATGGCGCTCGCCACAACCTCTAACATGCCAATGGCTACATCCGCCATGACCCAAAACGGCCCCTGCATACACCACGAGCAGGGCGAGCGGGCCACAGCGGCCCATGATTGTTGCCAGAACGGGTCGGACCAAATCTGCCCGGACGATATGGATTGCGGTGGTTCCTGTGCCAGCATGTGCGCCAGCGCGGTGTTTCTAACCACAGCCTCTACTTTTGTAACAGGCCCAGTTCGTCAAGATATGTTTGCCCCCGGCGGCACGTCCTTTTTGCCGCATCAGAGCACTTTAAACGCACCGCCTCCTCGAGCCTGAAATCTTTAAACTCTAATCGCCCTCTGGGTGATCACTGGCGCCTGTGCGCCTTGTTGAAGATTTCATAATCGAGAGAAGAGGCAATCATGACCTCCATTATTTTCCGGCTTGTACCCGTGGCCATTACGGCCTTAGGTCTTGCCATTCCCGCTCTGGCCCAATCCCCACTTGGCTTGGCCGAAAGCGTTACCATCGCTTTGCAGGCTAATGATCCCAGCGCCGCACTTTTTGAAGAACGTGCACTGGCACTGGAAGATCGGGCCGTCGCCGACAGCCAATTACCGGACCCGGTGTTTACCGCCCGCATGCAAAGCATCCCCCTGTCCTCCTTTGATATTAATCGCGAAGGCATGACGCAGCTGTTTTTAGGGGCAAAGCAGGCTTTCCCCAAAGGCAAGACCCGCTCGCTCACCCGTAAAAAACGCCTCAGTGAAGCCCAAGCCGAACGCATGCGCAAAACCCTGACCGAGCGCCAGATTGCCTTGCAGACCCGCAAAAGCTGGCTGGAACTTTATTACTGGCAGGGCGCGCGCAAAATCACTGAGCAATCCCAGGCCCAGATTGCCGATCTTGGCGGTATCGCCGAGGCGGTATTTGCCACCGGACGCAGCGCCGCACAAAACGTGTTGCGCATTGATCTGGAAACCTCGCTATTGGGCGCACGTCTGGTCGAGATTGATCGTAAAACCGATATAGCCCGTGCTGATCTGGTGCGCCTCGTCGGTATTGCCAATGCCGCCCGGCCACTGCCCGAAGCCTTTCCTGAACTGCCCACATTTCCAAGCACGCAAGATATGCAGGCCGGACTTGTGCGCCACCCCAGCGTCAAGGTTTTTGATGCCACAATGGCGGCCCGTACTCGTGATATAGATATTGCCGGCGAGCAATATAAACCCGGCTTTGCGGTCGAGGGGGCCTATGGCGCACGGGACAGCCGGTCGGACTTTGGTTCGGTCGGTGTCTCATTGAGCGTGCCGCTTTTTACCGCTAATCGTCAGGATAAAAGCCTGAGTGCCGCCAAGCGTATGAAGGCCTCGACCCGTCTTGGCCGGGATGCACAATTGCTGGAACTGAACCGTGAACTGGGCCGTAATTATGCGCAGTGGGCACGGCTTGGCGAACGCATCGCGCTTTATGAAACCGACGTGTTGAAACGGGCAAAGGACACCGCCGAAGCGGCCCTCATTGGTTATGAAAATGAAACCGCAGACTTTGCCGAACTGGTCCGTGCCGAACTGGCCGTGCTGGATACCGAATTGACCCTGCTGCGTCTTCGCATTGATCGCGAAAAATCCCATGCAGCGCTTCTCTATCTGAATGGAGAGAATAATGACTAAATCAAACCTCATCCTTGCCGCCGTCCTTCTTGGGACCGGACTGGCCGGCGGTTACGCCATCGCAAAACTCACCACCAGCTCTACCAACACAGCCACCATGGACAGTTCAGGGGAGAAAGAAATCCTTTATTGGAAAGCGCCCATGGACCCCAATTTTCGTAGCGACAATCCAGGAAAATCGCCCATGGGGATGGACCTGGTTCCGGTTTATGCGGGCGATGACGACGGCGGAAACGAAGACAATCTGGTGCGTATAAACGCCAGCGTGCAAAATAATATTGGCGTACGTATCGCCAAGGCAGAGCGGGCCACTTTGTATCGCAATATAGATACAGTGGGCTTTGTCCGTGCCGACGATGATAAAACTGCCATCGTGGATGTGCGCACCGAAGGCTGGATTGAAAAGCTTTTTGTCAAATCGCCGGGCGAAACGGTACGTAAGGGTCAAGCTTTGTTTGACCTTTATTCCCGCCCACTGGTCAGTGCACAGGAAGAATATCTGCAAGCGGTGCGCATTGGCAAAGCCAGCCTGATCCGCGCCGCCAAAAGCCGCCTCAGCGCCTTGGGTATGAGCAATGCACAAGTGGCCCGGATTAAAAAATCCGGCAAATCCCGCCGCCTGATCAGAGTCTTTGCGCCCCAAGACGGGGTGATCACCATGCTGGGCGCCGGTGAAGGTGCTTTTGTCAAACCGGGACGCCAGATCATGATGCTGGCCGATCTTTCCAGCGTCTGGGTTCAGGCCGAGGTCTTTGAAAGTCAGGCCAATTGGGTGAAGTCGGGCCAAAAGGTGGATATGCGCCTGGAGGCCATGCCGGGCCGCATCTGGCAGGGCGAGGTGGATTACATCTACCCCACGGTCAATGCCGGGGCGCGCACCGTTCAGGTGCGCCTGCGTTTTGATAATCCGGACGGGGTTTTAAAGCCGGATATGTACGCCAAAATCAGTATGAAGACAGAACCCCATACGGGCGTTTTGGCCATTGATCGAGAAGCGCTGATCCGTACCGGTAAATCCACGCGGGTTATTCTGGCGTTGGGCGATGGGCAGTTCCAGCCTGCCAAAGTGACTGTGGGCATGGAATCCGAAGGTCGGGTTGAAATTCTCGAAGGCCTTCTTGACGGTGAAGACGTTGTGGTTTCCAGCCAGTTTCTCATCGATAGCGAAGCTTCCTTGCGCGGCACCACTTTACGTATGTCGCCGCCAGATGCCACGGCCGTCACAGAAGCAGAAACCATGGGTGTGATTGAATCCATGATGGAAAACCACGGCATGATCACCATCGAACATCAGCCCATAGAAGCCTTTGGTTGGCCTGCCATGAGCATGGATTTTGTCACCGAACCGGAAAACCTGAAGGGGTTGGCCGTTGGCGATACTGTGCATGTGCGCCTGCGTGAACAAGCCAATGACAACGGTGATTTTGTTATCACCGCCATCAAAAAAATGCCTGCCAAAACCGAGAATAAGGGGAAAAGTCAATGATAGCCGCCCTTATTCGCTGGTCAATTGGCAACCGATTTTTGGTTGTCATGTTGGCTTTATTGCTCGCCGGAGGGGGTGTTTATGTCCTTAAGCAAACGCCACTGGATGCCATTCCCGATCTTTCTGATGTGCAGGTGATCATCAAAACCTCCTACCCCGGACAGGCCCCGCAAGTGGTCGAAGATCAGGTCACGTATCCCTTGACCACTGCCATGCTGGCGGTGCCGGGGGCCATTACCGTGCGCGGCTATTCCTTCTTTAATGACAGCTTTGTCTATATCATTTTCAAGGATGGCACGGACCTTTACTGGGCCAGATCCCGCGTGCTGGAATATCTCTCGCAAGTGGCGCCGACACTGCCTTCAAGCGCAAAACCGGCGCTGGGACCGGACGCCACCGGGGTTGGCTGGGTCTATCAATACGCTTTGGTAGATCGCACCGGTGGCCATGATTTGGCGCAATTGCGCTCGATCCAGGACTGGTTTTTAAAATACGAGCTGCAAACCGTACCCGGTGTGTCCGAAGTGGCCACCATTGGCGGCATGGTCAAGCAATATCAGGTGATCGTCGATCCAGATAAATTGCGCAGTTATAATATCCCGCTTTCCAAAGTGCGTACCGCCATTACACGAGGCAATCAGGAAACCGGGGGTCGGGTCATAGAAATGGCCGAAGCCGAATACATGGTCCGCGCTTCGGGCTATATCAAATCCGAGGACGATCTGCGCCTGATCCCCCTGAAGGTGACCAAGGAGGGCACGCCGGTTCTGCTCAGAGACGTGGCGCAAATCCGTCTGGGACCAGAGCTTAGGCGCGGCATTGGCGAGCTGAACGGTGAAGGCGAAGCCGTTGGCGGCGTGATCATTATGCGCTTTGGCGAAAATGCTTTGCGCACTATTGATCTGGTCAAGGAAAAACTGGAAATCCTGCAAGACAGCCTGCCCGAAGGGGTTGAAGTGGTCACCACCTATGACCGTTCGGCGCTGATCGAGCGGGCCGTGGATACTTTACGCGAAAAGCTCACCGAAGAGTTTATCGTGGTGATTTTGGTGTGCGCCATTTTCCTCTTTCACTTGCGATCAGCTTTGGTGATCGTGCTCAGTCTGCCGCTGGGGATTCTTGCCGCTTTCATCGTCATGAATATGCAAGGCATTAACGCCAACATCATGTCGCTGGGCGGTATTGCCATCGCCATTGGGGCCATGGTGGATGCAGCCATTGTGATGATAGAGAATATGCACAAGCATATTGAGAAAGAGCCGCTGACCAAGGAGAACCGCTGGCGCATTGTTACCGAAGCTGCCGTCGAGGTTGGCCCGGCGCTGTTCTTCTCGCTGTTGATCATTACCTTCAGTTTTGTGCCAATCTTTGCATTGGAGGCACAAGAAGGGCGGCTTTTCCATCCGCTGGCCTTTACCAAAACCTATGCCATGGCGGCATCGGCGGGCATATCGGTAACACTGGTGCCGGTGTTGATGGGTTATTTCATTCGCGGCAAAATCTTGCCCGAACACAAAAACCCGATCAACAAGGCGCTGATTGCCATTTATCGTCCTTTCATCAATGTGGTTCTGAAACACCCCATGATGATGATTGTCGCGGCCATGGTGGTGTTGGGCAGCGCCGCCATACCGTTATCGCGTATGGGTGGCGAGTTTATGCCGGATCTGGACGAGGGTGATTTGCTTTATATGCCAAGTGCTTTTCCAGCCGTTTCAGCGGGCAAAATGGCGCAAATCATTCAGCAGACTAACAAGCTGATCATGAGCGTACCGGAGGTCAAAAGTGCCTATGCCAAGGCGGGACGTGCCGATACGGCCACCGATCCGGCTCCGCTGACCATGGTAGAAACCACCATCCAGCTAAAGCCCAAAGAAGAATGGCGTGCGGGCATGACCACCGCCAAGTTGAAAATGGAACTGGACCGTTTGGTTCAGCTGCCCAGCCTGACCAATGTATGGATCATGCCGATCAAAAACCGCATCGATATGCTGGCTACCGGGATCAAAACTCCGGTGGGCATCAAGGTTGCGGGACCGGACCTGAACGTCATTGGCAATATTGGTATGGAGATCGAAGACGTGATCAAAACCGTGCCCGGTACCGCGTCGGTTTATGCGGAACGGGTCACGGGCGGGCGGTTTATTGATATTGATATCCGTCGTGCCGAGGCAGCGCGCTTTGGCCTGAACGTCGCCGATGTTCAAGATGTAGTGCGCACCGCCATTGGTGGTATGACCATCACCCAAAGCGTCGAAGGGTTGGAGCGTTATCCGGTCAATTTGCGCTATCCGCGTGATTATCGTGACAGTCTGGACAAGCTGAAATCCTTGCCCATTGTCACCCCCATGGGGGCGCAAATACCGCTGGAACGACTGGCCGATATTTCCATTTCCGGTGGACCCGGCGTCATCCGCAGTGAAAACGCGCGGCTAAACGGCTGGATTTATGTTGATATTTCCGGGCGCGATATTGGCACTTATGTGAAAGACGCCAAAGAGGCGGTAGCCAAGGGCATTACCCTGCCCCCCGGCTATTCGCTGAACTGGTCCGGTCAGTATGAGTATATGGAGCGGGCCAAAGAACGCCTCAGCGTCGTTGTGCCGGTAACACTGGTAATTATCCTGCTACTGTTGTTCCTGAACTTTCGCCGGGTGGCTCCGGTGCTGATTATTATCTCAACCTTGCCGTTGGCGCTGGTTGGTGGCCTGTGGCTGATGGACTTTCTTGGCTATAATATGTCTGTGGCCGTCGGCGTCGGATTTATTGCGCTGGCCGGGGTCTCGGTCGAGATTGGTGTTTTGATGATGGTTTATCTGGAACAGGCCATGAAAGAGCAACAGGACGTAGTGGCAAAGGAAAACCGCACCTTTGTGCTGGAAGACCTGCGCATCGCCATTATCCAAGGGGCTTTGATGCGGGTACGCCCAATCATGATGACCGTAGCCGTGGTCATTGCCGGGCTTTTGCCGATTATGATGGGCAGTGGCACCGGGTCCGAAGTGATGCGCCGCATCGCCGCGCCCATGGTCGGCGGTATGGCCAGTGCCACAATCCTGACATTGCTTCTAATCCCAGCTGTGTTTCTGATCTGGAAGCGGATCGGACTTAAGAGCGAGAAAACACCAGGCTAAAATTATTAGCCGGCATCGCTATGCTCGTGCGCAAGATCAGTTCCTGCGCACGAGCAATAGCCGCCACATTTTCCATATCCCGAACACCCCAAGCGGGGTTTCTGGACTTTAAGCTCTCATCAAAATCGGCATTGCTGGGCGCGGTGTGTTGGCCGTTTTTTTTGAATGGCCCATAGAGCACCAAAACGCCGCCGGGGTGTAAAAGACGCGCCGCCCCCTCCATCAGACCCAATGTCGCCGCCCATGGGGATATATGGATCATGTTGATATTGACCACGGCATCAAAAGCTTTGGGCCATCCTTTTTGATTTTGACCGGTGCGCCAGTTTTCTGCGCAGACATCCAGAGCTGTTGCTCTTTGGATGCGATCGCTCAACCCCGCATGAACACGCCATGCATTGATGCTATCCAAATGGCTCGGATCGAGATCGGTCGGCCACCAGCTCAGATGTGGCATGGCTTTACAAAACTCTACCCCATGCTGACCGGAGCCAGAGGCAATTTCCAAAACGGCGCAAGACCCGGCTGGCAATTCAGAGGCCAGCACCTGCGCAATAGCATTGGCATTGCGCCCCGCGGAGGGAAAGTCAAGACGTTGGTTAGTGGTGCTCATTTGGGTAATCGGACCTTACATGCGCTTGATTGACCAGTGAAAATGGTTTTGTGGATCGGTAATATCAGCCTGCGTATTGATTGCGTGCTGAACCACCATTTGCACAGTACGCATGGGCGGTGCCCCCGCCCCCAAATAGACCGAAGGTTGCAGCTCGACCACGGCGTTCTCGCAATGAAAGCGCCACCCCGTTCCATCAGGTAGAACCAGCAGAACCTGCGCCCCATCACGGGCCTGACTGGCACGGACTTTGGGGTGCAGATGAAACCGCAAAGCACAGTCCAGCACAGCCTGAGCCGAGACCTTTGGCGCATCAAGAGGGCGAAACACTTTGTCTTCGCCTAAAAACTCTTCACCATTGGTGCTGACCAGTATCTGACGTTGGTGGATCAGGCCATATTGGTGCAGATAACCACCATGGCTGGCTTCCAGTTTGGTGCCTGTACCCGACTCGATAGAGCGCCGTGATGGATTGGCATTACCGCGTTGGCGCAAACGTGGCCCCAGAAGAGCCGCACGCAGGCCACCCGCACGGATCTGCGCCGACGAGCTGTCATTGATCACCAATGTGGAATGCGCGGCGCTGGACCGCACCGCCAAATGCCATGGGTCCGGTTGGTCTTCGGACCAGCCGCAATTGACAATCAACCGCCCGCCGGGTGTAGACAGTTCGAACGCCAACGCCCCGGCATGCGCCCCCTGGCTGAAACGTTCCGGGGGCGGTCGTCCGGTATCCATAATCAGCACTGACGATGCAGTTTTGACTCTTTGATATCCGCTGTGGGGCGCATAGCTGAAAGCACTTTCCGGAGTGGAAAGATCGTGCAGCAACCGCTTTGTCGTCAGGGTCCGGCCTTCACCACCGCCGTTAAATGCAACAAGGTGACCATCGGCGGCACACAAAAACCGCACCATGGGAGCCAGACGAGCCAGCGCTTTGTTCAGATCGTCCGGCACCTGTGTGTTGTGTTGTTCAAACAGGGTTTTAATCGCCACCAAGTCACAAAGTGTCAAAGTTGCCATTTCAGGATTGCGCGATATATGGCCCCCATCGGGCAGTATCTGCTCCGCCAATTGTTCGGCAAAAAGGGCCAAACCACGCTCAAGATATTTTTCTGCGCCCGGCAACAACATGCCCGTGGCAACTATTGCCAAAGCAATCTGCAACCGGTCCCGTGTGTCCGAAGCAATATTGCCAAGACTGTGCAGATAGGCGACCTGACGCACCAGACTGTCCCGGCGCAAGGCGGCGGCCTTTCCCTCGCCCAGCAAAACCTGGCCAACACACAGCCAGTTTAAACACCGCCGCGCCGCCAGAGCCGGCGTCCACGAAAATGGGTTCCAGTGCCCATAAACCCGAACCCAGTAATCAACATGCGCTGCAACCAGTATTTCTGCATCAATTGCACCCGCACTCAACAGGTCGTGAATCCAGTTAAACTCATGCAATTTGGCCGCAAAACGCCGTGTCGGAACCGGTTTGCTCCAGAGTTCTTTGGCGTCTGCAATGTCGAGCGAAGCTCCAGCCAGAATAAAGTGCCCCTGCGCCAGCACCTTTCCATGATCCGGATTGGCCTTGATCAGGCGTGGTAAATTGGTCTGTTGCGGCCCGGTTTTCGGAAATTTTAAGACCAGAGACCGGTAAGCCGGAATACTGAATAGCTCTCCGGCTAACCGGCGGCGACTTGCCTGCCAGCCGGCAATGATAATTTCCAAAAGTTGATTCTTGACCACGCGTCTATGCACCAAAGGCTTTCAGGATCTTGGTGCATTTATGAGCGTGCCGCGCGATAAAATCAAATGCGCCCGCACAGGATGTTCTGCACGGGCGCATAATCGTGTTCCAGCGGCCATATGACCGCCAATATGAACAGGTAAACTTAGTTATAAAGCTGTTGTGCCGCTTGTTTGGGCAGAACACGAGCGCGTTCGCCATATTCGATCCAAACCGGCGTACCATTAGAAATGGCCACATCACCGCCCTGGGTAATGGTAATAATTTCGCCATCGCGATCAAGTTTGATCGTATATGCAAAACCGGTGCGTTCAGTAGCCGAGTTTTCAATGGCTGCGCCCAGAAGGCCGCCAATAATTGCGCCGCCAACGGCACCAATGGCGCTGTTGCGGCCATGGCTGCCGGCTTCTTTACCGATCACAGCGCCAAGACCTGCGCCGCCAATGGCCCCCGCGCCAGTTTTACTGCCTTCGATTTTTATAAAGCGGCTGGCAATCACCACACCGCTGTCTGCGTGGCTAACCTCACCAATGGCACTGCGTTGATAATCATTGGCACCGAGGTCAGAAACACAGCCGCCAAGCAACAAGACGCCAGCAATACTAAGGGCACCAAATGTGTGCCGTGCGGATTGAGAAACAGTCATACCATAATCCTTACATATCTGTGTGAGCCTTGCCCCAGATTGTACTGCATAATGAACCAAAGCTGAACCGTGCCTGAACGCTGGCTGAATAGACGGTTGTCATTTCGCTCATGCCAGCTTTATTGTCGGGTCAATACTGCCATAAAAAATGCATCCAAACCACCCGTTTCATGCCATGCACCAGGTGGAATGCGCATGCTATATCCATCCACAAACTCCTGGCCATAGGGCAAATTGTCCTTGTCTATGCTGACAGGGCGCACCGGAAGCTCTTTAAGTGCCCGGGCAATAATATCTTCGCCTTCTTCAACTTGCGCTGAACATACGCAATAGACCAAACGCCCCCCAACGCGCAGCATATGAGTTGCCGCCGTTAGAATGGCAAATTGCTTGTCGGCCAGGTCCCGAACCTGTTTCTCGTTTTTCAAGACCAACACATCAGGGTGGCGCCGAAAGATACCGGTTGCCGTACACGGGGCATCTACAAGAACTGCATCCACAGGCGTTTTTGGTGCCCATTCGTTTGCATCAGCGCAAACACTCTGCACATTCAAACCCAGCCGTTTCATGTTTTCGTCCAGCCGTTCTAAACGGGATTGAGAGCGTTCAACAGCGGTTACCTGCGCGCCCGAAGCGGCCAGTTGTGCTGATTTACCGCCAGGCGCGGCACATAAATCCACGACCGTTTCGCCTGACTGTACGTTCAATATCAGGGCTGGCAAGGCCGCCGCAGCATCTTGAACCTGCCACGCACCATCAGAAAACCCTGGCCATTTGGTGACATCACCGCTTTGGCGATCTGCGGCATCAATGCGCAGCGTTTGCGGGCCTAAAACCTGGCCGTTCAGTTGCTTTGACCATTCAAGCATTTTTTTTAGAACGGTCAGGTCAGTTGGCTGGTCCTCGGCCAATATAGCTGCAGCCTGTTCCACGCATTCTGGCCCATAGGCCTTCGTCCAGCTGTCACGCAGCCATGGCGGAATGTTTTCAGTCAGGGCAAAGTTTTCAAGACGCTCTGGTCCCTCGGTTGCGACCTTGCGCAATACCGCATTGGCCAGATGACGAAAGGCGCGGGTTTTGCCCTTGCTGGCCGCCAGCGACACCGCTTCGCTGACAATGGCAAAGGCCGGGCTGCGTAAAAATAAAATCTCGGCTGTGGCACAGCGCAATATGGCCCGCATCAACCCTGCCTTGGCCGGCAGGGGTTTGGTCAAATAGGTGGCCAGAACCGCATCGACCTGTCCCAGCCTGCGCAAGACGGTCCCGGCAATGGCCCGCGCCAAGGCACGGTCCCTTGGCTCCATGGCAGAAAAGCCATGACCATCGGCAAGGACATCATCCATGCTTTTACCATGATCCAATATGGCGGTTATCGTATTCGTGGCCCACATTCGTGCGGGCGAAAGTTTGACATGCATAGGCGCGCATACCATGACGATCAGCGGCCCAAAAGGTTTATTGCTGTGCCGGAGCATGTTAATCCATGAATATTACATCACCAATATTAGAGACCCTTATGGCCAATTCAGCAAAGACAATGTCCCCCGCCGCAAAACGCGCCCTTGATGAGGCCGAGGCACGTCGCAAATTTGATCACAAAAACAACGCCACCAAGGAATATGGCGGCCCCAAGGGTAGCGAGCCAACCCGGTTTGGCGATTGGGAGCGCAAAGGCATCGCCTCTGATTTTTAAGAGGCGCGTGCAGCGGCCTTGTTTCATTCTCTTTTTGGGAGAACATCCTGCGGCACAACGCTTGCGTAGGGTATGGTCACACTGTTCCGAAACGGGATTTGGAGAGACCAATGCGTTTGCGCACACTGCACACCGTTCTTATGACCGGCACCTTAATGGCCATCAGCAGCACAGCTTTGGCTGGCCAAAGCAGCTTTTGCCAGGACGGAACCATATCTTCTGACCAGCAAAGCGTAGACTGTGCCGGTCGTTGGGTATCTGCGGATGGTGGCCGTTTTGGGCCATTGGTTGACCCGCGGGACACCCCCAAAACACCGCATCCGTATTATCAAGCCAGCAACACATCCGCTTTCGCGCACAGCAATGGCCACGGGGCAACATACAGCACCCACCATGACACCGCCCCGGCTGAGGTCTGGACACCGCCTGCGCCCTATAGAGATTACGGCACACCGGTTGTTGTCACCCGCGGAAACGGAACCAACACCTATGACGGCACTTATGATGTCTATGTGCCCACACCGGCCCATCATGGGTATCGCACAACCGGTAACGACTGCGGCACTCATTCCGGCCCACGTCAGCACGGAGCCCCGGTTTTGTGTGGAACCCATAACCGCCCCGCCCCAATAGAGGGTTGTTTCACTTTGGACCAGAGCGGCCAAAACCACGCCGTTGCCTGTCCAGTTGCCAGTCCGCCGGTTTATTCCAGCGCCGTTCATTCAACCGCCACAGCAATTGCAACGGCCCATGCCAGCGCCACAGTCAACATCAGCAATGCCGGGTTCTTAAACGGACTGTCGGGCGGCGTTGGCGGCAGCGCACCATCGTTCTTCGGCGGTGGTGGCAGCACGGTCATCACCAGTGGCGGTGGCAGTGTTCTGTCCAGAGCACCCCTGCTTAGATTTCGCACCCGTAACCGTGGTGGCCATGGCGGTCATGGCGGCGGTGGTGGTTGTGGTTGCGGCGGCGGCATGATGGGCATGGGCGGCGGCGACTGATCCAGGTGGCTCTCGCCTCAACCCTTAATTACAACCCTTGCGCGTAATTTGGTCTTGTTTTGTTCATAATTTAGGAGCATAATCCTATTTTCTGAACATCAGGCCTGAAATGAAACCGTTTCTTATCCCCTTTATCGCGCTGGCACTGGCCAATCCTGGCGGCGCTTTTACCCGCGAGACCCTGCCCGGCCCAATCACCGCAAAGATGGTGCGCGTGGTTGATGGGGACACGCTGGCGGTTAGCGCGCTGGTCTGGCCGGGCCAACATATCGATGTCAAAGTGCGCTTGGCCGATATTGACGCACCAGAGCTTTTTCGCCCCCATTGCAGCGCCGAACGAATCCGCGCCGTCCAGGCCCGTGAGTTTCTGGTCCGCAAGACCGGGAAACACGTCACACTGCACGCCATTCACCTTGGCAAATATGCCGGGCGGGTTATCGCCCGCGTTGAAACTGGCGGCGGTGAAGATTTATCACGGTTATTATTACAAGCTGGACTGGCACGGCCTATGGCCGACCGTACGCCCTGGTGCCCCACCAACAGCTTTTAAGCCTCGTCTGGTGCCGGTGTTTTATCTTTGTATGCACACAGATCAGCGATTGAACACAACCAGCACCGTGGCTTGCGCGCCAGACAGGTATAACGCCCGTGCAGGATCAACCAGTGATGGGCGTGCTGGGCGTATTCATCGGGCAGGTTTTTTACCAGCCCCTTTTCAACCTCCAGCGGATTGCGCCCCGGTGCCATGCGGGTGCGATTAGCCACACGAAAGATATGCGTATCCACGGCCATGGTCGGCATACCAAAGACTACATTCATCACCACATTGGCCGTTTTTCGCCCCACACCGGCCAGACTTTCCAGATCTTTACGGTCATTGGGCACCCGCCCATCAAAACAGGCCAGTAAACGCTCTGACAGTAAAATGACGTTCTTGGCCTTGGTCCGATAAAGGCCGATGGTTTTGACATAATCACGAACTTTATCCTCGCCAAGATCCAGCATGGCTTGGGGGTTATCAGCGACGGCAAACAAATCTTTGGTGGCTTTGTTCACCCCCTTATCCGTGGCCTGCGCCGATAAAACCACGGCCACCAACAGGGTATAGGCATTGGTGTAGTTCAGTTCGGTTTGCGGCTCCGGGTCGGCGGCGGCCAAACGCGCATAAATCTCTTTTGTGGTTTTACGCGGCAAAGCTCTGGGGAGCGTCACCGATTTAGCAGATTTAGCCATAATACCTCGCTTTGTGTTCCTTATGGTCTGCATAGCGCAGTGCGCTCGGCGTCCCAAGACTTTCTTTACCCCCATAGGGTATGGTCCTGATATGAAAATCTGCAAAAGCATACTCTTTGGCCTTATCGCCGTGATAATTCTGTCCACAGCACCCGCCATGGCCAGTGGTGGCAAACCCAAAGAAGCGGCTAAATCTGGCCCGAAGACCTTTGGCACCAAGGCCATATCCGCTGGTTCAGAAAGCTTCCTGCAATTCTATCCTAGTGCGGCAACGGTTTTTTCAGGCTATAAACCCGCCGGATTGATGCATTTCGAATACGGGCTGAACATTGAAAATTCCGCCGTGCGCGAACGCGCTGTCAAACTGGCCCCGCGCCTGCGTGATGCTTATGGGCGGGTCTTGGCCCAATATGCCGGCAGTTTGTATTCGCCGGGTGAAGTGCCTGACATGGAATACCTGGTGTCACGCATGCAGGGCATCACCGATCGGATGATCGGCAAGGGCAATGCCCGCTTTTTAGTGTCCACCCTGATGGTGCGCGACTAGCCCACATCCCGGCCTGAAATTGACAGACCATAACACCCTTGCGCAGGTGTGGCGCAAACACGTTTTATCCCCGCTTTGGGCAGGGGTAAAAGGGGCTAAAAGCCATGTTCAAGGGACAAAAAAGTACCGATAAGGGGCGTTTTAGGGACAATGTTGGGGCGCAATGAGGGTCAATGAGGAACCATGATCGACCCTTGACGCGCTATCCACGGCATAACACCCATGTGTCATACTGACCTTTGAACCAGCATAACACCAAGGCCGTATTTTGGTGTGGGGGTGCGTAAAACTTATCCCACACCCACACCATTGGCGTATTATACAGCTGGTTTTGGACGTTGACCAAAGGATAACCTATTGGGCGCTCATCCCGCCATCGATTTTAAGCTCGATACCGGTGACAAATTTGGATTCGTCAGACCCCAGATAGACAGCCGCATAAGCAATGTCCTCTGGTTCACCAATACGGCCCAGAGGTACGCCTCGCGCCAGCTTGGCATGTAATTGTTCGTCATTCTCAACGCCAATGACATGAGCAAAACCATCGAGAATTGGTGTTCGAATAAAAATCGGGTGGATGGAGTTTGAGCGAATATTATAGCCATTTGTGGCGCAATGCAGGGCCACCGATTTTGAAAGCAGCCAAACCGCAGCCTTGGCCGCGTTATAGGCGCTCATATTGCCCGCCGCATAAAGCCCGGCAATGGAAGAAATATTGATGATCGAGCCGGGCGCGTGGTGTTTCATCACACCCAGCGCATATTTACAGCCCAAAAACACTGAATCGGCATCCACAGCCATCACCCGTTTCCAGGTTTCAAAGGTTTCATCTTCAACCGAAGCCAAAGATCCAATACCGGCATTGTTGACCAGAATATTAAACCCACCGAGCGCCTCATCAGCACCCGCCACCACGTCTTTCCAGCTTTGCTCATCGGCAACATCATGGGCAAAGGCACAGGCCGCGCCCTGAAACTCGCTATTGATTTTTTCGGCCATGGCATGTGCGCCATCCACATTGATGTCAGTCAGCGCCACCCGCGCGCCTTCGGCCGCATACATATGGGCGATCGCCGCCCCCAAACCCGAAGCACCACCGGTAATTAGCGCCCGTTTTCCCTCTAGCCGTCCTGTCATAATAGTCCCTTTTCGTGTTCTGTTTTTCAAAGAATATGTGCGGCACTTTATAGGGCTTGGCAATGCCATAATGAAACTCTGTGGCATTTCATATTAAAACCCTATGCCATGGCAAAGTGAGGGATCACCGTCTTACCCAATAATGAGATGGCTTTTTGAACATCCGGTCCAAGGGGTCCGCCCAGGCTGATTTGGGTGAGGCCCTGATCCGCCAGTTCTTCGATTTGCTCGATCACCTGATGCGGTGTTCCAACAAGGCCCAGCTTCATCATTTGCGGTGTGACCGCCGCTTTGGCCAGCTCATATTCGCCGGCTTTGACCAGCGCGGCAATATCATCAAAATCCGATGGCTCAAGACCAATTTCCGCAATGGCCTCGGCCTCCAGATAAGACCCGAAATAAGAGATCATGGCCCGCATTTTTTGCTCAGCCTCAGCACCATCTTCGGCAATGCTCAGCCAGGCACAACCGGCTATATCATACGCTTTTGGCGGCGCAGGGCGGCGCTTCAATCCCTTATCGATACAAGCCACCATACGTGCCGCCGAAGCAGGCGGCGTCACCATAGGCAGGCTGCCATCGCCAATTTCGCCCGAAAGCGCCAGATAATCTTCGCCAAAGGCGCAGACGTAAATCGGGATCTCATCGCGCACCGGCGTGAAGCGTAAATAGCATTGATCGTTCCAGTGAAAATCATCTGTCTCAGACTGAACGACCTCGCCTTTGAGCAAACCCCGGACCATCGACACGGTCTGGCGGGTGCGGCGCAGTAAATGCGAGCAATCCACCCCGGCCCATTCGACCATGTCATTGGTGTGCAGCCCGATGCCGATCACCGCCCGGCCGCGAGACAGCTCGTCCAGCGTGGCCAGATATGAGGCAATTTCGGCTGGGTCTGTGGTATAGGGGTTGGTGCCGATACTGCCGATTTTTATCCGTGTTGTGGCCATGGCGACAGCCGATGTCACCACCCAGGTATTTTTCATAAAAATATCGTGGGGGAACCAGACCGTATCAAATCCGGCCTCATCGGCCATCACCGCATAATCAACGATGTCGTGAATACCGCCCAGATACTCGATAAAACGAATGCTCAGCTTGATTGGGTTTTGCATATTACTGGGTTTGCAGCTTTTTGATCAGCCGCATGGTCATCGCCGTTGGGGTAAAGCGCGGTGACACAGCCATGATTTTATTCGACAATCCAGGGACAATCTCGCGCTTTCCCTTGGCAAAAGCCTTATAGCCAATGCGCGCCACTTTTTTAGGGCCCATCATCGGCGAAAGTTTCAGCAATAACGAGCCTTTCATATCTGCCGCGTCCTGAAAGCCGGATTTGACAGGCCCCGGACACAAAGCACTGGCATGCACACCGCTGCCTTTCAGTTCGGCATAAAGCGCCCGGGTGAAGCTCAGCACATAGGCCTTGGAGGCGTAATAGACGGCCATATTGGGCCCCGGCATAAAAGCCGCCGTTGAAGCCACGTTCAGTACCCCACCGCGGCGGCGATCGACCATGCCGGGTAAAAGTGCACAGCTCAGCTCGGTCAGGGTGCGAATATTCAGATCAACCATCGACATCAGTTTGGCACAATCGGCCTCGGCCACCGGATCCATATCCCCAAACCCGGCATTATTGACCAGCACGTCCACATCCAGATGCAAATCTTTCAGCGCGCCAAGCAGGTTTTGCGCCCCCTCTGGCACCGCCAGATCGACCGGTATAACGTGGGTTTTCGCGCCCTTGCCGGCCAGTTTGGCCGCCACATCGGCAAGGCGGTCCGCGCTGCGCGCCGCCAGAGCCACATCATAACCATGGCGCGCAAACTGTGTTGCCAGCGCCTCGCCAATACCACCGCTGGCACCGGTGACCAGAACCAGAGGCGCGCTCATGAAGCCACCTCGTCCATAAAGAGCGCCAACTCCACATCCTTATTGGTCACCCCGTCGGCATCATGGGTCGCCAGCGTAACCTCGACACGGTTATAGACATTGAACCATTCGGGATGATGGTCCATCTGTTCAGCCCGAAGTGCAATGCGCGCCATAAACCCAAAAGCAGCGCTGAAATCTGTAAACTCGTAGCTTTTGCAAATGGCATCCCGGTCCGTTGATGGTGTCCAACCTTCCAGTAAAACCGCAGCCGCAGCCGCGCCTATTCGTCCACTCATGGCATCACCTCTGTTCACTGTGTTTTCTAGACTAAGGGGTATTTCCCGCGTCAGCAAATCCTTAACGCCATTGCGTCATGATAATAACACGCACAAGTCAGGAGAGCGCTATGACTCGTTTTTTGGTATCGGAAGAAAACCCAAAAGGGCACAAACTCGAAGACCTACTCATTGAAATTCGCGGCGATATTTTGCATCGCTGTACCAAGATTGCCAATGATGTTCGCCCCGAAGCGATGACAGTGATGGCCAATAATGTGATGATTTTAGAGCACCTGACCGAAGCCATACATCTGGCCCAGGATTCCACAAAAGTGCTGGATACAGCCTTTGGCCGATCGCAGGCTGACAAGGGTGGACCACCCCGGATTGGTATTGAGTAACCGCAATCAATAAAAAGTGACCACTTCTTTTAAAAAGTGCTTTGCCTTAGAGGCGAATTGAAGCAAGCTTGCGTCCATCATTCGCGTAAAGGTGGGCATTATGAAGCTGGCCGTTCTCAAAGAACGATTGAAAGACGAAACCCGCGTGGCAGCCACGCCGGAAACTGTCAAAAAATTTATTGCATCGGGACACAGCGTGGCTGTGGAAACCGGCGCGGGTGTCGGGGCAAGTATACCCGATGCCGATTATAAAGCGGCCGGGGCGAGCCTCGTTAAAACCGCCGCGGCGGCTTTGAAGGGCGCCGATATGCTACTTTGCGTGCGCCGTCCGGGTGCCGCCGTGCTGGCGGGTCTGAAAAAAGGCGCCGGTCTGGCCGGGCTTTTGGACCCTTATGATGATCCGGCTTTTGTGCGCACTTGCGCGGCCAAAGGCATTGACCTTTACGCCATGGAATTTATTCCGCGCATTTCACGCGCCCAGTCCATGGACGCACTGTCCAGCCAATCTAATCTGGCTGGCTATCGCGCCGTCATCGAAGCCGCTGCGCTCTATGGGCGCTGTATGCCGATGATGATGACCGCGGCAGGCACCGTGGCACCGGCCAAAACCTTTATCATGGGCGTTGGCGTCGCCGGTTTGCAGGCCATTGCCACGGCAAGGCGTCTGGGCGGTATTGTCACCGCCACCGATGTGCGCCCGGCCACCAAAGAACAAGTGGCCTCTTTGGGGGCAAAGTTTGTCGCCGTCGAGGATGAAGAATTTAAAGCCGCCGAAACAGCGGGCGGTTACGCCAAACAAATGTCGGCGGCCTATCAGAAGAAACAAGCCGAACTGGTCGCCAAACATATTGCCAAACAAGACATTGTCATCACCACGGCGCTGATCCCCGGTCGCCCGGCCCCCAAGCTGGTTGACGAGGCCATGGTCAAGGCCATGCCCCAGGGGGCTGTCATTATTGATATGGCGGCTGAACGCGGCGGCAATTGCACGCTGACACAACCGGGCAAGACAATCGTCAAGCACGGCGTAACCATTGCCGGGTTCACCAATTTGCCGACACGGCTGGCAGCAGCCACCGCCTCGCTTTATGCTAAAAACCTTCTCAACTTCCTGCCGCTGCTGTGCGGCGAAAAAGGGCAATACGCCCCCGATTGGGATGATGAGATTGTCACCGGCGCTAATTTGAGTCGGGCCGGCAAAGTCACCAACGAGGCCTTTGCTGCTAAAAAAGCGGTCGCCCCGAAAAAGGCTCCGGTCAAGAAAGCCGCAGCAAAGAAACCGGTGACTAAAAAGCCTGCAACCAAAAAGGCTGCCCCTAAAAAGACACCAGCGAAAAAACCGGCTGCCAAGACAGCAACGACAAAAGCTGTTGCAACGAAGAAGCCTGCTGTTGCAAAAAAACCGACGGTTAAAAAGCCTGCGGCCAAAAAACCAGCCGTAAAAAAAACCGCGGCAAGGAAACCGGTCGCTAAAAAGCCCGCACCAAAGCGCGCCGGCACCAAAGCCAAACCCAAGACGAAGGAGAGCTGATATGCTCGCAATTGCCACAGCCGTTTCCGTTGACCCGTTTGTGTTTCGTCTGGCGATTTTCACGCTGGCCTGTTTTGTCGGTTATTTCGTCGTCTGGAGCGTCACCCCGGCTTTGCATACCCCGTTAATGGCGGTCACCAATGCCATTTCTTCGGTGATCATTGTTGGCGCACTGATCGCCGCCTCGGCCCATGCCTTCATGGGATCGGATGCCGAGGTCAAAGCCGCCTTTGGGATGACACGGTTTTTTGGGTTTATCGCCATCGCCCTGGCCTCGGTGAATATATTTGGCGGCTTTTTAGTCACCCAGCGCATGCTGGCCATGTATAAGAAAAAAGGCTGATCCGTTATGAGTGCTAATCTTGCCGCCATTCTTTATCTTGTTTCCGGGGTGCTGTTTATTCAGGCCCTGCGCGGATTGTCATCGCCGGAAACCGCCCGCAAAGGCAATCTTTACGGCATGGCGGGTATGGCCATTGCCATCCTCACCACGCTGCTCAGCATTCAGCTTTCCTTTGGCGCACTGGTTCTGATCCTGGGCGGCCTGGCCCTTGGCGGCACAGCGGGTGCCGTGATTGCCCGGCGCATCGCCATGACCGCCATGCCGCAGCTTGTCGCCGCCTTTCACTCACTTGTCGGTTTAGCCGCCGTGTTTGTTGCCGCGGCGGCGCTCTATGCGCCCGAAGCCTTTAGTATCAACAATGCCGATGGATCACTGCATATGCAGTCTTTGATCGAGCTGTCTTTGGGTGTGTTTATTGGCGCGGTGACGTTTTCCGGCTCGGTGATCGCCTTTGCCAAACTGAATGGAAATATGTCCGGCAAGCCGATCATGTTGCCCATGCGCCATTTCATCAATCTTGGCCTTATTGGTGCCGCTGTAGTTTTGGTCTTTATGCTGGGCGGCACAGGCGGCGTTGGCGCATCGGCGCATACGCTCTTTTGGGCCCTCACGATTGTAGCGTTCGTCTTTGGGGTGTTGCTGATCATTCCCATCGGCGGCGCGGATATGCCGGTTGTGGTGTCCATGCTCAACTCATACTCAGGTTGGGCCGCTGCGGCGCTGGGCTTCACGCTTGAAAACACTGCACTTCTGATCACTGGCGCGCTGGTTGGTTCATCAGGCGCAATCCTGTCCTACATCATGTGCAAGGGCATGAACCGCTCGTTCATCTCTGTTATTATGGGCGGCTTTGGTGAAACCGCAGCCGCTGCCGAGGACGATGGGGTCGAGCGCACGGTAAAGCGCGGCGCCGCCGAAGATGCAGCATTCATTATGAAAAACGCCGGCAAGGTGATCATTGTGCCGGGCTATGGCATGGCCGTGGCGCAAGCCCAACACGCGCTTAAAGAAATGGCAAATCTTCTCAAAGAAGAAGGCGTTGAGGTCAAATACGCCATTCACCCGGTGGCCGGGCGCATGCCGGGCCATATGAATGTGCTCCTCGCCGAAGCCGACGTGCCTTATGACGATGTGTTCGAGCTAGAAGACATCAATAGCGAATTTGGCTCTGCCGATGTGGCCTTTGTCATTGGTGCCAATGATGTGACGAACCCTGCCGCCGAAGATGATCCGTCATCGCCCATCTATGGCATGCCTGTTTTGCAGGTCTGGAATGCCGGCACAGTGATGTTTATCAAACGATCCTTAGGCGCGGGCTATGCGGGCATCGAAAACCCGCTTTTCTTTCGCGATAACACCATGATGCTCTTGATGGACGCCAAAAAAATGGTCGAGGAGATCAACAAGGCACTTTAGGGGGTGGTAAGTATGCGTGTTCTTGGAATTACCATTTTTTCCATACTAAGCATCATTGCTGCTATTCATGTGTATTGGGGATTAGGTGGCCTCTGGCCCGGCGGAACTGAACAAGCCTTGATCAATACGGTGCTTGGCAATCCGCGTGCAACATCAATGCCCTCATCCGAAGTGACTTTTATTGTCGCATTTCTCATTTTCAGTGCTGGCCTTGTTGCCCTTATCGCAAGCCGCATCATTATTCCAAAGTTGAGCACATTAGCCAAAGTCCCTGCCTTTGTACTTATGCTCATATTTATGGCACGAGGTGCGATAGCGTTGTTTATCGGCTTAAGATCACCAGACCTTCCAATAACTGAACCGTTTCGCACGTATGACCTTTGGATGTATTCCCCCCTTTGCCTCATCATTGGGGTCAGCTTTGGCGTGTTGGTCTTTTATCGGTCCCCAGTCTAACGCCCGGGGTAACACGAGGGGGCGAGGCGACATGCTATAAAAAACTTAAGCGGCGCGGCCCTTGGCCTTTTTGCAATTATAAAGCGCTTCATCGGCGCGTTTGATCAGAACATCAGCACTGAGGCCCGTATCAAAGCCTTGCACACCGGCGCTGGCCCCGATGCGCATCGGTTGGCCATCCAGCACAAAGTCCTGTTCGCGGATCATCTCAACCAAGGATGCGGCCTTGGCGGCGGCACCGTCTTCATCGGCGGCGGCCAGCAAAACCCCAAATTCATCGCCGCCTAAGCGGCCAACAATATCGGTTTCACGCACATGGTCATTAAGGGATTTGGCCACCGCGTGCAGCACCGCATCGCCCGCCGGGTGCCCATAGGTGTCGTTGATGACCTTGAAATCATCCAGATCAATCATCACCAGCGCACCGGCCAATTTGTGACGTTTAGCCATCGCCATGGCGCGTTTAAGCTCGCGCTTGAACGCCCGGCGGTTATACACCGGCAAAAGCGGATCGGTGTCGGCCAGAGATTCCAGCTCGGTAATGCGGGTTTGCAAGCTGCCGGCCTGATCGTTGAGCCGGTCAACCTCGCCAATCAGGCGCAAAACGGCGGCGCGCACATCAGGGGTCAGATCAGCCTGGTCCAGACCTTTGAGCGCCGCATTGGCACGTAAAACATCAGATGACGGTTTAGGTTTGGCTTTTATACGCGCCACAGGGCGCGAAACATTGCCGGTTTTGGCGGGATTTTTTTCACTGGCTCTCATAGCAGACCCATGGCGACAAAGTACGGTTGATACACAAAGTGCGTGCATGCGGTTAAGAAAGCGTCAACCATAACCCATTGACAGCACCGGGGTCCAGATTTATCCAGTCGCCAGGGGCCTGACCCCACATTTGCCAGACGGTGAGGATACCGCCATGACAACCCAAACCACCCCCCAAAACCAATCTTTTGACGTCGCCACCCTGATGGGATCGCAATCCGACTGGCCGATTATGAAGGCCGCGGCCGACATGCTGGACGCCCTGGGCATCAGCAATCAGGCAAGGATTATTTCGGCGCATCGCACCCCTGAAAAATTGCGGGACTTTGCACTGAGTGCGCGTGATAACGGTTTTAAGATCATCATCGCCGGGGCCGGGGGCGCAGCGCATTTGCCGGGCGTTACCGCCTCGATGACACTTTTACCGGTGCTGGGCGTACCCGTGGCCGGCCAATCCTTAAGCGGACAAGATGCACTTTATTCCATTGTACAGATGCCGGGCGGCATTCCGGTCGGCTGTATGGGCATTGGTGCGGCCGGTGCAAAAAATGCAGCCCTGTTGGCCGCCGCTATGCTGGCCACAACAGACGAGACCTTACATGTCCGTTTGCAGGCGTTTCGCGATGATATGGTGGCAAACGCCAAAGACGTCCCGGTTGACTGACCCTACATGCGCCTTGGGCGTGCCCGGCCACGGCCATGACGCAGGCGTGCGGCAAAGGCCACCGGGTCTGGCCAATTGGCCTTCATTTTACGTACCTTGCCCTTTAGGCGCTCGAACTGCATGACGTTTTCAATACGCCGATCCAAAAAGGCATTGGTGCGCGCCTCATCACCTTCAAACCAGACCATCATGGTACTGGCCAGCACGCCCGACAGGATCGCCCGCTTGGTATAAAAGTTATAATCCGTTGATGGATCGCCCAGCGCCCGCCAGATGGCGTCTGCGCTCTGCCAGACCAGCCGCTTGCCGGTCAACAGCGCATCCGGCGATGAAAGCCGCGCGGCGGCGCGACTGGCGGCCTCGCGACGATCCTCGCCAATGGCGTCTATACGCGCCTTAACGGCAAAGGTTACCCGGTCGCGAATACGCATGGATTTCAGATCGGCCTTATCCAGAACCGCCAGCATGTCGCGATCTATTTGCATGGACCAATAACGCAACAAATCGACAATACCGCCGGGGCAGGCCAGCTCGACCGCGCCGGGATCGGTGTCGGTTTTTGCCGCTGCGTCGCGTAAGCTCTTTTCGCTCCAGCCTTCAAATGCAGCATTTTGCAACACCGCCCCCAACAGGGCATCGCGAATTTTATCAAGGTGGGGCTGATTCTGAAAATGGTCCATGACGTACATTCCCTTTCTTTTCGCATTCGACACGCTGGACAGAACCAGCGGGGTTTGGTATGTGCGGCGCCTTGATTGGCCCTAGGGACAATTCAGGGGGCCCGGTGGAGCCTTTATTGCACCATTTACGATCAACCCGGCTGGAGGACTGAGCCATCGTTCAGATATTTGTGCGCGACAACAATGTCGATCAGGCATTGAAGGCACTCAAGAAAAAAATGCAGCGCGAAGGCACCTTCCGTGAAATGAAGCGCCGCAATTATTACGAAAAACCATCGGAAAAGCGCGCCCGCCAAAAGGCCGAAGCGTTGCGCCGTGCGCGTAAACTGGCGCGTAAACGCGCCATTCGCGAAGGTTTGATCGCCGGCAAATAAGGCCGGTTAGACCTATCAAAAAACCGCCGGTCAGTTTTGACGCGGCGGTTTTTGTGTGCCTGAGATTCAGTTTGGCGTTTTCATCATCGCTTGAGCCGCAACAGCTTTTTAAAGTAATCAACCCCGGCCTGATGCATCGCGCCAGCATGAAACACCCGCCCGGCGGCCCACAAGATCAGCATTGTGGTGATAATCATCACCAATGTCGTGCCAAACAGCTCGTATAATGGTGGATCGGTCGGCAGGCGCGCCAGCATAAGATAAGGTGTGAAAAGCGGGATCCATGACAGCACCGCCAATATTGGCGATGTCGGGTCTTTGACCACAAACATCAGCGCCATCATCGGTACCATCAGGATAAAAATGATCGGACTCATCAGAGATTGAGCTTCCTGCAAGGTTTCACACAAAGAGCCAAGCGCCAGAAACATCGTGCCGAACATCAAATAGCCAAAAACAAAATACCCCAAAAACGGCAAAATCAGCCACGGATCGATCACCGCACCCAATATGGCCGCGCTCGCACCCTCGCCGGCGGGCATAAACTGTCCCCCCAATGTCGCCGCCACGCCGCCAGCCAACGCCCAGCTGCTCAGCAGGGTAAAGCTGACAGCGGCAACGCCCAGCAGTTTACCGGCCAGCAAAGCGCGAACCGGTGCCGCCACCAAAAGGCTGTCCAATACCTTGCCCGACTTTTCCTCAATGGTGCTGGTGAGCAGCATATTGGCCACCGAAAACACCACGCTCCACAACACAAAAGCAAAAACCACGGCAATAAAATATGGTGCCGTATCGCTCTGAGTGACCTCGGCCTGGTCGGCTGATTTTTCCGGACTGAGCGAAACAAGATCAGGCTCCATAGCGTTGATCGAACGAACGATCTCTGTCTCGACCCCGGCATCCGCGAAGGCCTCAATACGCATTTGATCACGCACTGCACGAACAATCGTCCGTTTGAGCTGTTCAGCGGTGATGGCTGTGCTCCAGTATTTAATCGACACCGCGCCATTGCCTGTGCGGGTAATGGTGGCCGCCGCATAAAGAGGCTGCGGACCCTGATCGGTCTCAATGGTAAGCTGGCCAAGTAAAAAGGGCCGTAATTGCGCCGCATCGACGCCCGGCGCAGGCACCAGCACATAGTCCTGTTTTATGGCGAGCACCGCCGTGCGCGCATTCACATCCAATACGTCCAAGACCGCCTCGACACTTTGCCCGGCCTCCAGGGCTGTTAATGCCTTTTCCAGACCAGGGGATTGGCCAGGAACTTTGGATAAAGCGAGCAAAACGCTGCGTATCTGGGTTTTATGCTGGCGATCAAGCCGTTGTTCAACGGCTGTATCATAGCGACCATCGGCATCAAGAATGCTGAAATACCGGGTGGGTGTTGACCCTTCCAACAGCAAAGGCACCGCAATGCCAAGCAGCATAAAAAGCGGCACCATGGCCAGAGAAATCCAAAACCCCGGCGTGGCCACATAGGACAGGTATTCACGCCGCGCGATCAGGTAAGTGTGGCGCATTATTCACCCCCCTGGCGCTGGTCCGCATCGACCAAATGCATAAACACGTCGTGCAAATGGCGCTTTTGTGGCTCAAAGGCGCTTAGATCAATGCCCCCTTGAACACAGGCTCTCAGCACCTGCCCGGCATCAGCGCCAGAAGCCAGTTCTACCAACCAGTCCTGACAACCATCATGCGCCGCGCCATCACGGTTTATCGCTTTGACCAGGCCCTCTAGCGCAGCGCACGGGTCTGCCCCCGCATCAGTTTGCAAATGGACGGCGCGCGGCAAGGTCTGCATGGCCTGAGAGACGTCACCGTCAAAAATCTTACGCCCCGCCGCCAACAGTACGATGCGATCGCAAAGCCGTTCGGCATGTTCCATCACATGGGTGGAAAATAAAACGGTCGTGCCTTTATCGGCCAGCGCCCGGATAAAATCTTCCAGCGTGCGTTGATTGACCGGGTCGAGGCCGGAAAACGGCTCGTCCAGAATGACCAGTTCAGGATTATGCACAACGGCGCTGATGATCTGTACTTTTTGGGCCATGCCCTTGGACAGGGTTTTAATCTTTTTATGGGCCACGTCACTGAGGCCGAACTGCTCCAGCAACGCCAGTCCCCGACGGCGTGCTGCGCTGGCACTCATGCCTTTGAGGCGACCAAAAAACACAATCGCCGCCAGAGTGCTCATTTTACGATACAGGCCGCGCTCTTCAGGTAAAAAGCCAACCCGGTCCAGAACACCAAAATTCGGCACGCCGCCAAACAAAAGCGCCCGGCCGCTATCAGGCGCCAATATCCCAAGCCCCATACGCAATGACGTCGACTTTCCAGCCCCGTTTGGACCAAGAAATCCGGTGATCGTGCCCGCATTGACACTAAAACTAAGGTCCCGCACAGCGGGTTTTCCCGAAAATGTTTTGGAAATATTCTCAAGCGCAAACACAGGTGTATTCATGGTCGCACCATGGTGCAAATCCAACATAAAGAAAAGGACCTGTCGGTCAGTTCTAGGTCAGGTTTAGATCATGCCTGCGATCAGCACCGTTGCCCAGCCGACAATTGCGGTCAAAAGGCCAAGGCCCGTCATCACCCCATACCACGCACCGCCGCGCTTGAGTAAAAGGCCGGTCAGAATGCTGATCACATAGACAATAACCAGCGAGGTAAACCAGTTTGCACCGCCGCCAAACACCATGGACAGATACAAGGTGGACAAGCCAATCAGCACGCCACTCCAGGTCATCAAGTCCAGTATGGCACCATAAGTACCCTTATGGGCGCTGATGTCCTGTGTGCCGTGTTCATAAGTGCTCATTGGCGATAACTCCCTCAAATTCTTCTCATCAAGCGGGTAACAGGACACGCACCAAAACGCAAGACCGTGATCGGCCTCTATTGCTAATCGTTATGCCCGGCGCACGAAATCAACGCCCGCAGAGCACTGACCAAAGCCAAAGGCTGATCAAGCATCACATGATGGCGAGCCTCGGGGATGGAAAAGCGCGGTGTCTGGCCCGGAAAGGCCTTGCACATATAAGACCAGACATCATCGGTCACAAGGGCCGAGTTTTCGCCACGGATCAGCGCAACGGGGCAGGTAAATTCAGAGATTGTTTCAACTGCGGCACGCATATCGTAATGCATCTTGGTCCACAGGTTTGGATCAAATTTCCATTCCCAGCCCATGGTGCCATCGGCCTTGGGAACCTCTTTCATCGCCTCACTGGCAATATGGTCCAAAAGAAACAGGTTTTCGCAATCCTGATCAGGGAGAAGCCGAAACCGGCCCAGGATTTCCTTGCGGCTGTCATAAATGCGGCCGCCGCGGCTGGGCGGCGCGGTGCGTCTTTGTTTGTCCGCCGGGCGCACCGGGCTGTCGATGACAATGGCGCGCTCATAGCGCGATCCATGGCGAACCGCGGACCCCAGGGTTACAAACCCACCAAAAGAGTGACCCGCCAAAACCGGTTTGCGTTTATGGGTAAAGGCCCCGCCGGCCTCGGCCGCGGCCAGAACCTCGTCGGCATAAAGCGGCATGTCATAAACATCACGCCAGTCAGAATCGCCCATACCCGCCAGATCCATCGCCACCACACGGCGATGGCGGGCAAACCATGGCGCAATAAAATCCCACCAGCCTTTGTGGGCCACGCCGCCATGCACCAGGATCAGACCCGGGTTTTCGACATCACCCCAGGCCTTATAGCAAATCTTTGCACCGCTGACCTGAACCTCACCGGTATCAAACGGCGCATCCAGACAGGTCTGGAACCATGCCGGAGCCGGTGGTTTTTCACCTTCAAACTGTGCCAGGGGGAGGGTTTTGGGGCGCCGGCGCTTTGGCGACTTTTCGTCTTTTTCTGAATTACTCATAATCAAGCGGTAGCCCCCCGCCGCGCACGCGTCAATTGTCCAAAACTGTATGGCGCACATAACCTGCACCGATTTGGCACATGTAAACCTCGCCTTTACCTGATTGTGTCATTGTCCTCTCAACGACGCCTCCTGAACACGAAATCAGAGAAAAAGGCGCGAACAAGGGTGAAGTGAAGATGGCCAAGACCGTATTGATTGTTGATGATGATCCAACCCAGCGCCGCCTGATGCAGGCCGTTGTGGAAAAAGGCGGCCATGTTGCCGCCCATGCCAGCAGCGGCGAAGAGGCCTTAGAGGCGATTAACGCCGGTGGCCACATTGATGTAGTTCTGCTGGATCTGGTGATGCCCGGTATGGGGGGCATGAAGGCGTTGTCGGAAATGCGCGCCCGCGCCCCGCAATTGCCGGTCATCGTGTTAACCGCTTCGGGCAGTATTGATACGGTGGTCAAGGCCATGCAGGCCGGGGCCATTGACTTTCTGGTTAAACCAGCCAGTCCAGAACGCATTACAGTGTGCATTATCAACGCCCTGAAATTACAAGAATTACAGGGCGAGGTGGTACGTCTGCAAAAAACCAATTCCGGGGCTTTAAGTTTTGGCGACATGATCGCCGATGCGCCCTGCATGCGCCAGGTTGTACGCCTTGGCCAACGCGCCGCCAAATCCAATATTCCCGTCCTGATCCTGGGGCAAAGCGGTGTCGGCAAAGAGCTGATTGCGCGGGCCATTCATGGGGCTTCGTCTCGCACCGGCAAACCAATGATCACCGTCAATTGCGGGGCATTGCCGGAAAACCTGGTGGAATCCATTTTATTTGGCCATGAGAAAGGCTCATTTACCGGGGCCACTGACAAGCATTTGGGCAAGTTTCGTGAAGCCGATGGCGGCACGCTTTTCCTTGATGAAGTGGGCGAGCTGCCCGCTGATATGCAGGTCAAATTATTGCGCGCCTTGCAAGAGGGTGAAATCGACCCGGTGGGTGCCAAAAAATCCGTCAAGGTGGATGTGCGGATTATTTCCGCCACCAATCGCGATCTGGCTGAAGAAGTTAAAATGGGTGCCTTTCGCGAAGACCTGTTTTATCGCCTGAACGTCTTTCCGGTCGAGCTGCCCCCCCTTAAAGAACGCATGGAAGACCTGCCTGCATTGGCCAGTCACTTCATATCGCGCTTTAATGCTCAGGAAGGCACACAGATTATGGGTGCATCAGCACAAACCATGGCGCTGTTGAAGGCCTTTGACTGGCCCGGGAATGTGCGCCAGCTGGAAAATGCAATTTTCCGGGCTGTGGTTTTATGTGAAGACAATGA
Organism: Robiginitomaculum sp.; assembly: GCA_021776525.1. Lineage (GTDB taxonomy): Bacteria > Pseudomonadota > Alphaproteobacteria > Caulobacterales > Maricaulaceae > Robiginitomaculum_B. The sequence continues at coordinate 548,702 of JAJFFT010000006.1, read as the reverse complement.
GCTGACCCCCGAAGACTTCCCGCATATTTCCGGGGTCAGTCACGATATTATCGAACAGGTCGAAGAGGCTCCGCTGGTCATTGAAACATCGCACGACGTACAAAATGCGTCTGGTGATGAGCCAGACAGCCCGGTCCGCATCATGACCGGCGAAGGCCATGTGCGGGCGCTTGAGGAGATTGAACGCGATCTGATCGAGTTTGCCATTGGCACCTATGCCGGACAGATGTCCGAAATTGCCCGGCGTCTGGGGATTGGACGTTCCACCCTGTATCGCAAGGTCCGCGAGCATGAATTGGATGTGCGCGGCGAAAAAATGGCCGGTTAAGGCTTATCCTTACCGCCAGAAACAACCCTCAGTTTCGGTGGACCTGAGGATCGGGCGGGCGGCGGCGTATTATTTTTTTCTTGTGCGCTATCGCGATGGTAAACCTCGCTATTTGAGCGCAGACCTTCGTGCACCTCGTCATCACGCTCGTAAAGCGGTTTGCGAAAATCGGGTTTTTTGGACTTGAAGCTGGACCGTTTCATGGGTTTGCGGGCTTTGCCGCGCGCCTTTTTTTCCACTTCACGCAATTTGATAGCCTGACGGTAGGACAGTGCCTCGCTGACCTCGCCTTTTTCGGGGTCCGCGAAAGCCGAGCCAAACTTTTCAAGACGCTCTTCGAGCGAACCAATAAATTCGTCTTCCCAATCGCTTAAGGACGCATCACCTTCCAGGTTTTCTTTTTTACGCAACGTCCGGCGCACCCGGGCCAGCGCCCGTTTGGTTTTCTTATCGTCGGTTTTCTTGCCCATGGGCAAAATGACTATCAGACTTCGCCAATCGCATCCAGATAGAGAGCAAGAATAGCCTCTTGCTCGGTGCGTTCGTGCACATCCATCTTACGGATACGGATCACCTGGCGCAGGATTTTGGTATCCAGCCCAAAAGCTTTGGCCTCGTCATAGACTTCTTTGATATCTGCCATCAGCGCCTTTTTTTCTTCTTCCAGGCGCTCAACGCGCTGAATGGCACTTTTCAGTTTTTCGCGGGCGGTCTGGCCCATATCGTCAGACAAATGATCTCTCCAAAGGCTGTTTTCGTCGCGCAGCTATAGTCAGCGCACAAGGCCCGCGCAAGCATGGGCCTGTGATTAGGTCTTAGCCAGCACAGGTCACACAAAATGGCGTTGCCGGGTCATTATCCAGACGCGCATCGGCAATTTCGGCACTGCATCGCACACAATCCCCATATTCACCATCCTCCAGCCGGGTCAGTGCCGCCTCAATTTTGCGCAATTCCACCGCCCGGCGCGCATCATCGGCCTGTGCCATGGCCTGAACCTGAAGGCTGTCCATCCGTGATAAACGCCCCACAGATTGCTGGTCCAGAGCCACCGGTTTTTGATCGTCTTTGGCAGTCCTGCGCAAGTTTTCAAGCTCTTCACGTAAAGCGAGCAATCGCGTCTTGATCTGTTGATCATTCATCGCTGGCCTCCCGGCCTGTTTATAAAGCGCCCCATGCTTGCACTTTATATGGCAAAGACCATTATGCGACCCCTATCGCCAATGACAAGGACCCGCGACCATGGCTGAATTTGCCAATTACCTGACCCATCTGGATTGTGGCCTGACCGGTGAGCGCCACGAGGCCCATCAGGTTCATGGCCTGTCAAAGGCCGCAAAGCCGCTTTTGGCGCGCTATGACCTGGACGCCATCAAGGCTGGTGCGGACCGCGATGCCATCTGGGCACGCGATACCGGGTTCTGGAAATGGCGCGAGCTGTTGCCGGTCGAGCATAGCCGCAATGTTTGTGCCCTGGGCGAAGTGGATACACCGCTTATCCCCCTCAATCACCTGCATAAAAATGCCGCGGTGATCGTCAAGGATGAAGGCCGCCTGCCCACCGGGTCATTCAAGGCACGGGGGCTGGCGCTGGCCGTAGCCATGGCACGCGAACTGGGTCTTTCTCATCTGGCCATGCCGACAAACGGCAATGCCGGATCGGCGTTGGCCGCCTATGCCAGCCGCATTGGCATTGAAACGACCGTCGTTTGCCCGGACGACACCCCGGCCATCAATATTGAAGAAACCGAGTTGCAAAGTGCCAAGGTTTACAAGGCTAATGGCCTGATCAATGCCTGCGGTGCCTGGGTCAAAGCCGGGGCAGACAAGGGGCTGTGGTTTGATCTGTCCACCCTCAAAGAGCCGTACCGGATCGAGGGTAAGAAAACCATGGGATTAGAGCTGGCGGCACAATTGGGCTGGACCCTGCCCGATGTGATTTTTTATCCCACCGGCGGCGGCACCGGACTGATCGGCATGTGGAAAGCCTTTGCAGAACTGATCGCACTGGGATGGCTGAATAAGAATGATCTGCCGCGCATGGTCGCCGTTCAGGCCAGCGGCTGCGCCCCGATTGTACGCGCCTATGACGCCGGCGAGCGTTTTGCCGCCCCGTGGGAAGACGCACACACTTTTGCTGCTGGCATTCGCGTTCCTGCCGCCATTGGTGATTTTCTGATTTTGGATGCGGTGCGCGACAGCGGCGGCTTTGCCATTGCCGTGGACGATAAGGCCATCGAAGCGGCCCGGCGCAACGTCGCTAAAAATGAAGGATTGCTGCTGTGTCCTGAAGGGGCAGCCACTTATGCGGCCTATCTGGCGGCCCGTAAGAGCGGTCAGGTCAGTTCTGGCGAACGCGCCGTGTTGTTTAATTGCGCCACCGGTTTGAAATACCCCATGCCTGACGCCGGGCAGGCACTGGATTTGGCCAATCCGGCCTAAGACCCGGTGCACAATCAGCACTGTTTTTTGAACCCCCCGGCTTGCCCAAACTGATCTACGCGCTTATCAAGCCGCATCGGTCCTCGTGCTCTGGCACGGGATAATAGGGAATGCGGTGCAGGCATTATGCCTAAACCCGCAGCTGTCCCCGCAGCCGTAAACGGCAAGCCGTGGTGCATAGTCCACTGGAATTTATTCTGGGAAGGCGCATCACAGCATCTGAGCCGTGAGTCGGAAGACCTGCCGATGCCGCTCGTCCGCCCATACCCCGGGATCAGGGTCATGGCGCGAAATGGTTTCGTTGTGACGACAAACGTGAAGCCCGCACATGGTGTGCGGGTGTGTGTCGCACAGGAGAATACCGTGAGCACCATATTTCCATCCCTGACCATATTGGCGTGCCTTGGCGTGTCGGCGCCGGTCGCCTTGGCTCAAACACAACCGCAAAATGATATTAAAACCGAGCCGGAGATTATCGTTATCGGCTCGCGCAGCCCCATTCCCTTGACCGAGGTCACAGCGGCCATCAGCGTCATTGATGGTGCATATCTGCACGCTTTGGGCAGTGTTCTGGCCGGTGATGCCCTGCGCGCTTTGCCCGGCGTAGCAGTCAACCGCTCCGGCCCGGCGGGTGCCCTGACCCAGGTTCGCCTACGCGGTTCCGAGGCCAATCATGTGCTGGTGCTGATCGATGGAATCGAGGCCTCGAACCCGTTTAGCGGTGCGTTTTCGTTTAACACCCTGCCGACCAATGGCATTTCCCGTATCGAGGTGTTGCGCGGCGAGCAATCGGCCCTGTGGGGCTCGGACGCCATAGGCGGTGTGATCAATTTTGTCACGGCGCCAGCACAAAAAACCAACTCTGCCGGTACCTTTGTGGAATATGGCTCGTTCGACACGGTGCGCACCGGGGCCAATGCCCAAATGCTGTTTGGGCAAGCGCGTCTGTTTGGCAATCTCAGCTATGCGAACAGCGACGGTTATGATGTTTCCGCCACAGGCGGTGATAAAGACGGCTATGACAATGTCACCGCCTTTGCCGGTTTTGATACGCCGCTCAGCACATTTGCATCCCTGAAAACCCGGGCTCGTTTGACCAAAGCGCACAGCGAATTTGATGCCGATACAGATTTTGACGGGCGGCTCAATGATGTTGCCCGGCGTTTGCGCCAAAACCAGTTTGATGGTTTGGCACAGATCGATGCACAAACCCTGGATGGGCATCTGAACCATGTCTTAAAGTCCACCTATACCACCACCCAGGACGTGGATGGGGCCAGCCGTTCGAACGGTTATCGTACTCAGCTGTCTTATCAGGCCGATGCAAACTGGCAGAGCGGCGCGATCACCCACCATTTGACTGTGCTGGGCGAAGGCGAGCGCGAAATATACAAAAACAACGGTGGACCCGGCGCATTTCAGAATCAGAAACAGCGCAATACCGGCTATGCCGTGGCCGCGGATTACCGGCTGGTCAGTGGCGCACTGGTGCTCAATGGGTCGGTGCGGCGCGACACCCACACCTTGTTCACCAATGCCAATACCTGGCGTCTTGGTGGGTCTTACGCCTTTTCAAACCTTGGTGGTCGGCTGCGCGCTTCAGCCGGGCAAGGGATTAAAAACCCCGGATTTTTTGAACTGTTTGGCTTTTTTCCGGCATTTTTTGTTGGCAATCCCAATTTGAAATCAGAACGCTCAATGGGTTATGAACTGGGATGGGAACAGGATATCGGCGCGGCCACCCTGTCAATCAGCGGATATAGCACCCGCCTGCGCGATGAAATTTTCACAGATTTCAGCGTCTTCCCTGCCACCGCCAACAATCGGACCAGCAAAAGCCGGCGTAAAGGCATTGAGATTGAGGGCGAATGGCCGCTCTCAAATGCCTTGCGTTTGACTGGGTCAACGACCTTTTCCAAAACCACGCAAAACACAGTACGCGAGATCAGGCGACCCAAATTTCTGGCCTCATTGGCCATGCACTGGCAGGTCCCGGACAAGCCCTTTGGATTTTCGCTCGGTGCCGATCATAATGGCAATATGACTGATACCGATTTTGGCACATTTTCAACCATTCGCCTGAAGGCCTATACGCTGGTCCATGGTACGGCGCATTATGACCTGAATGACAATATCCAGATCTATCTGCGCGGTGATAATCTGCTCAATGAAAAATACAGCGAAGTCTTTGGCTTTGCCGGGCAAAAAAGGGGTGTTTATGGCGGCCTTCGCGCAAAGTTTTAAACACGCCCTGTTCGCAGGCTTTATGTTGGCAGGTTCCGGGGCGGCATATGCCGCGCCGGAACGGCCGCCTGCGCACCGTATCGTCTCGACCAGCCTGTGCGGTGACGCCTATGTAACGGCACTCAGTGACCCACAAAACATCACGGCCTTATCCTGGCAGGCCGACACCAAACTCTCGGCCACAGCGGGTGTGCTGCGCCGCAAAAACAAGGGCTTTGCCAATGCTGAACGCTTGCTGTCACTCAACGCTGATCTGATTGTTCTTGGCCCCGGCGAGTCCTCTCGCACCACCAATGCGGCTCAAAAAGCTGGTGCCCGTGCGTTTGCGCTTGATTGGGTTGAAAGCTTTGATGGCGTCTATAAAAACCTTGCCGCGCTGGGAAAGGCCAGTGGCAGAAAGAGCCAGGCCAACGCCAAAATTGCGCGCATAAAAGCCCGCCTTCAAGCCGTTCCCCCCCCTAAAAAACCCATTCGGGTTTTATATCTGACACCTAACGGTTCCAGCGCCGGGGCAGGCGCGTTTGTTGATCAGGCGATACGCGCCGCCGGGGGCATCAATCATGCGACCACCCTTGGTGTTACCGGCTGGGGCCGGGTGCCATTGGAAAAACTGGTTCTTGACCCGCCCGACCTTATCCTCACCAGTTTTTTTAAAAACGGTTATCCCAGCATCAATAATTTACGCAGCCGCCACCCGCTTTTACACCATGTATTGCAGACCATCCCAACCGCACACATCGCCGCCAAAAACTGGATATGTGCCGGGCCATTGCTGATCAATGCGGTTGAAGACATCGCCGCCGCAATGGATCAACTGGACGCGAGAGGCGGCTCATGAAAGCGGTAATAAGTGTCCTTGTCACCGCGCTGGTGGTGCTGATTGTCTTCTCGTTATTGCTCGGCGATGTGCATTTTAGCCCGGCTGAGTTTATGGCCGCACTGGGCCACCAAGGCGATGCCGCCAAAGTACTGATCGTGTGGGATATTCGTCTGCCGCGCACGTTGTTGGCCGCCCTTGTCGGGGCCGGGCTTGGGGCATCGGGGGCAGCTTTGCAGGGGTATTTACGCAATCCACTTGCCGATCCCGGTATTGTCGGCATTTCCGCCAGCGCCGGTCTGGGCGCGGTGATTGCGCTCTATTTTGGTCTCAGCGCCCTGTCCATCTGGGTGCTGCCCGGGGCCGCCATGGCCGGGGCCGGTCTGGCTGCCGTGGTGTTGATGGCACTGGCCCGCCATCAGGCTTCTGTGACCAGTGTTGTCCTTGGCGGTGTCGCCCTCTCGTCGCTTTCCGTGGCATTAACCGCCTTATTGATGAATTTGTCGCCAAATCCATGGGCTTTGTCTGAAATTGCCTATTGGTTGATGGGGTCGGTTGCCGATCGCAGCTTTTTTGAGCTGGGCTTTGCCGCACCGCTTATTCTTGGCGGCATCGGCGTTTTAAGCCTTGGCGCCCCAGCGCTGAATGCGCTGAGCCTTGGTGAGGATGCGGCGCGCAGCATGGGGGTTTCTTCGGCGCGCACTGGGCGGCTGGTGGTTCTGGGAACATTGCTGTGCGTCGGATCCGGCGTGGCGGTGGCCGGCGCAATTGGCTTTATCGGTCTGGCCGCGCCGCATCTGGCCCGGCCGTTTTTGGGGGCCAGACCCGGCGCGCTGATTGTCCCGTCTGCACTCATTGGCGCTGTTCTTCTTTTGGGCGCAGATATGTTGGCGCGGGTGCTAAGCGGCCCCGGCACGCCGCTTTATCTGGGGGTCACCACCGCATTGCTGGGCGCGCCGTTTTTCCTCTACCTCGTCTATACGCAAAGGCGGGCCTTCCCATGAGCACGCTGCATTTTAAGAACCTTTCAGGCGGGCCGGGACATGCCGATATATTGCGACATCTGGACATCGCCTTTGGTCCCGGTTTAACCGGGTTGGTGGGGCCTAACGGTGCCGGTAAAACCACGCTTTTACGCACGGCCATGGGCCTGTTGACCCCGCGTGCCGGCACTGTTGGTATTGATGATAAGCCATTGGCTGATTTATCCCTGACAGAACGGGCGCGGGCCATGGCCTATCTGCCGCAAAACGGCCCGGTGCATTGGGCCATGACTGTGGTTGATATTGTGCGTCTTGGGCGCTTTTCCTGCCAAACCGGCACCAAAGAAGACGATGTTGCCATAGACCGCGCCATGACCGCCTGCGCCGTGGACGGCTTTGCAAGCCGGGTCATCTCGACCCTTTCGGGGGGCGAGCGCAGCCGGGTATTGCTGGCCCGGGCGCTGGCCGCACAAACCGGAATATTGCTGGTTGATGAGCCGACCAATGCGCTGGACCCGGCACAGCAACACCGCATCATGGCCATATTGCAGACCCGTGCACGGGCTGGAACCAACGTCATCTGCGCCTTGCATGACCTGCCTTTGGCGGCACGTTATTGTGACCGCCTGGTCTTTTTGCAGGACGGTAAAGTTATTGAGGATGGGTTACCGGCCACAGTTCTGACCGCCGCCTCTTTCAGCGCCGCCTATGGCCTTCACTTTGATAAGCGTGGATACTTGGCCGATGAGCACGATCCGCAATGATCCACCGTGGGGCCGCCATGCGCCAAGCGGCCTGACCGCCAGGCTGATTTGCCTGTCCCGTGCCATGCCAACTAATCGTTTGGGCCGGGTGCTGGCCGGGATGTTTCGCAAGCTGGTGGTGGCGCGCCATAAAGAACCGTTGGATTTAACGTTTTTTGATCTGCCGGTGCGTTTTCATGTGGATGACAACCTGACTGAAAAACGCGTCGCCTTCATGCCACAGTTTTTCGACCCCGAAGAACGCGCCGCATTGGCTAAAATCGTTCACCCGGACTTTGCGTTCATTGATATTGGTGCCAATGCCGGGTTTTATGCGCTGTATGTTGCCGCGCTTGGCGGTGCCAAGACCACGGTTATCGCCGTCGAGCCACAACCTGAAATGGCCCGGCGGTTGTGCTTTAACTGTGCGGCATCAGGTCAAACCCAGATTATTCACGAAAACGTGGCTTTGGCAGCCGGCGAGGGTGAAGCGGTTTTGAACATTGTTTATGAAAACCGTGGGGCCAGCGGCTTTGCGCCGCGTGGTCAAAAAACCGGTGATGAAAGCATAACGGTGCGCACCATGGCGCTGCTCGCCTTGATGGACAAGCATGATATTTCACGCCCCGATGCCATCAAAATAGATATTGAGGGCGCAGAAGATCAGGTCCTGCCAGGGTTTTTTGAAGCTTGCCCACCAGAACGTTTACCAAAAATGCTGATTATCGAACGCAATGACCAATGGCAGGTGGATTGCATCGCACTGGCCAAAGCGGCGGGGTATAGAGAAACCGATCCGGGGCGCAAAAACGTGATTCTGGAACGTTTTTCCTAGGGCTTACGTCCAGTGGACTGGGCCAAAATCGATTCCGGAGAACAATATAATCCGTGCAGTGCCTCGAGCACTGCGTGCACTTCGCCGCTTTCAACACCGTAATACACGGTTTGCGCCTCGCGGCGGGTTTTGACAAAGCCATCTTCGCGAAGCCGGGCCAAATGCTGTGATAACGCTGACTGGCTGAGACCAACACGTTCAGCCAATGCACCCACCGAACGTTCGCCCTCTGCCAACAGACACAGAACCAGCAATCTTTTAGGATTGCTCATCGCTTGCAGCAGCGCCGAAGCTCTGCCAACATTGTTTTCCATTTCTTCCAGTGCCATGATGGCCATATTAGCGTTTACTCATATAAAATAGCAAGATGATTCACCGCGCTTTTAACGCGCAGAAGTTAAAAGACGAAGAAGATAATGAGATTTCCATGAGCCCAGAGCCCAAAATTACAGCCTTTTTTGACGAAACGACATTCACCATCAGCTATGTCGTCCATGATCCGGTAAGTGGTTGCGCAGCAATTATGGATTCGGTTTTGGACTTTGATCCGGCATCGGGACGGACAAACACCGTAAATGCCGACAAAATCCTCAACTTTGTCCACACCAACACCTTAAAGGTCCAGTGGATACTGGAAACCCACGCCCATGCCGACCATCTCAGCGCCGCGCAATACCTTAAATCAAAGACCGGCGGGCAGGTTTGTATTGGGCGCGCCATCACGCAGGTCCAAAAGGTCTTTGCCGGGGTTTTTAACATTGCTGACGAGCTGAATTGTGATGGGCATCAGTTTGATCGGCTTTTGGATGATGGCGAAGAACTAAAGCTTGGCAAACACCTGATCACGGTTATGGCCACGCCCGGTCATACACCCGGATGTGTGACCTATTGTGTCGGGCAAAACGCCTTTGTCGGTGACACCTTGTTCATGCCAGATTTTGGAACGGCGCGCGCCGATTTTCCAGGCGGTGATGCGGCCGCGCTGTACCGATCGATCAAGCGCATATTGGCCTTGCCCGACAAGACCACGCTTTACATGTGTCATGATTACAAAGCCCCAGGGCGCGATAATTATGCCTGGGTCACCAGTGTCGCCGAACAACGCGCCAAAAACGTTCATATTCATGATGCGATCAGCGAGGACGAATTCATCGCCATGCGTACCGCAAAAGACAAAACCCTCTGCGTGCCGCGCCTGATCCTGCCATCCATACAGGTCAACATCCGGGCCGGGGCTTTCCCCAAAGAGGAAAGCAATGGCCGCGCCTATCTCAAACTTCCCTTGAACACACTGTAACGGAACCCAAACGATGGGAATGAAAATAAAACCACTGACGGATCGCTTTGCCGTATCGCCGCAATTGCGTGTCTCAGATGTGGCACAGGCCGCGGCAAAGGGCTATAAAACCATCATCAATAATCGCCCGGATGGCGAGATGTGGGGCCAGCCCAAAGCCGCCGATATTGAAGCCGAAGCCCAAAAACATGGTCTGCATTATCTGCATATCCCGATCAGCCTGCGTGGTCTGGCCGAAGGTCAGGTCGAGGCGCAAGCCGCAGCACAGGCCGATAATGAGGGGCCAATACTGGCCTTTTGTAATACCGGCACCCGCTCGGCCATGGTCTGGGCCTTGTCACAAGCCGGAAAAATGAGCGCCGACGAGATTATCAGTGCCGCCGCACAAGCCGGCTATAATGTCAATAATTTACGTCCGCATCTTGGATAACGTTAGCGCCTGTCTCTAAAGCGAGCGGCCTTTGACAGACGAGGCCAGACGCGCCGCACCCTTTTTGGCGCTCTGTTCAAACGGGTTGATGGCCAATGCATCGCTATAAGCCTGATAGGCCGCGGCATCCGCGCCCAGACGTTCCAGCACCCGGCCAAGCCCGGTATAGGCAGCAAAATGCTGTGGCTGTAACTCCAACGCTTTATTCAGATCTTCCAGGGCCGCCGAATAATCACCCCGGTTAAATTCCAACCCGGCGCGGCGATTATAGCCTTCGGCAAAATCGGGGGCGAACTCGATCACATCGCCAAAAAAGTCACTGGCCAGATCGGTCATTCCGGCCTTTTGGGCGGTTATGCCCCGTTGCAACAACAAATCCACTGTGGCGCTGCCGCTGTCATAGAAAAGCGCCCAGACCTCTTCGGTGATCTGTTCAGCTTCGGCTGCGCTGGGCGATTGGCGTAATTGAGACAACAAGCCATCCAAAGAGGGCGTATCGGCCTCTTTGGCAAAGGCCGGCATACACAGCATCAAGGCCAGAAGGGGTGCCAGAAAACGTCTCATAAGGTTATGTTAGGCGCGATCAGTGCGCTTGACCAGCGCGCTCGGGGAAAAGCGCCGCCAGCGCCGCAGTATCCGCCGCCACAATACCGCGTTCCGTAATCAACCCGGTAACCAGACGGGCCGGCGTGACGTCAAAGGCCGGATTGGCCAGAGGTGAGCCGTCCGGGGTCAGTTGAACTTTGAGGACCGTTCCGTCTTCGGCTCGTCCCAAAACATGGGAAACCTCGGACCCGTCACGCTCCTCAATCGGGATTTGAACACCATCGTTCAAACTAAAATCAATGGTCGACGAGGGCAGGGTCACATAAAACGGGATGTTATTATCATGAGCCGCCAGCGCCTTGAGATATGTTCCGATTTTATTGCACACATCGCCATTGGCGCAGGTCCGGTCGGTGCCAACGATAACCAGATCCACCTTGCCGTGTTGCATCAAATGCCCGCCGGCATTATCAACAATCACATGATGGGGGACGCCGTGCTGGTTCAACTCCCACGCAGTCAGGGCATCACCCTGGTTGCGGGGTCGGGTTTCATCGACCCAGACATGAACATTCAGCCCCAGATCATGGGCCTTGTAAATCGGTGACGTTGCCGTGCCCCAGTCCACCGTGGCCAGCCATCCGGCATTGCAATGGGTGAGAATGTTGACAGGCTCGCCCGCCGTCTTGGTTTTGGCGATGGCCTTGATCAGTTCCAGACCGTGATCGCCAATGGCGCTGTTGACGGCCACATCATCGTCACAGAGGCGCGCCGCCTCTGTATAAGCCGCCGCTTCACGCTGGTTTTGAGGCAGGCAAAGCAAAACCGCACGCATACGATCCAGCGCCCATTTCAAATTGATGGCCGTCGGTCGGGTAGCGTGCAAAACCTCATAGGCAGAGCTTAGCCCCGCATCGGATGCATCTTTGCGCATCGCCAGCGCCATGCCATAAGCCGCCGTTGCGCCGATCAGCGGTGCGCCGCGCACCAGCATATCGGTGATTGCCCGGGCGCAGTCTGGCACGGAACGTAGCGTGACGATTTCAAAGCAGAACGGGAAAATCGTCTGGTCGATAATATCGACCGACCATCCGTCATCGTTCAGCCAAATGGTGCGCATCGGAGTGCCGTTGACTTTCATGTTTCATCTTCCAGGTTTTGATACATATCGGGGGTGAATCGGGGGCGGCAGGTCAGAAAGAACGTCAGGTCCTGATCGCCGGTATTGGTGATCCGCTGAGCCTGCCCCATCGCAATGCGGACGCTGTCCTGTGCTTTAAGGGCCACGGTTGCACCGTCGACCTCCAACAGGCCTGTGCCGATCTGGATGGTATAAATTTCCTCAACACCAATGGCGTGAAGCTGTGTGGTCACGCCCGGCTCAACCCGGCCCAACGCCAAGGATATATCTGGACAGGCCGCATGATTGACAAGTTCGGTGATGAAACAACGCTCATCCGTCCAAAATTCTTGCCCGTTTGTGTGAAAGGGTGCAGGTTTGCTCATAGAAGAGCCATATCGGGTTTACCCCGGTCCCGTCAAACCAGACTTTTGGACATAGGAAATGCACACTTCGATTGCCTCATTTCTGGACCTTGATGGGCGCACCGCTTTGATCAGCGGGGCCAGTGGTCCTATTGGCGGCTGCATTGCCACAACCTTGGCCCATGCCGGCGCAAAGGTCATACTGCATTGTCATAAAAACACCCAAGGCGCAGAGAAGCTGGCCAACACCATCAAGGATAATGGTGGCCGGGCGCTGGTGCTCTCGGCAGACCTTGGCCAACCGGATGGCGCAGCAAATCTTGTAAAGGCCGCGCAGGATCAGAGCTTTCATGCGGATATTCTAATCAATAATGCTGCCCGCCAGGATGTGGCAAATTTAACGGATATGAGCTTAGAAGACTGGCGCGCGATGTTTGCCGTCACGCTGGATGGGGCCTTCGCCCTTTGCCAAGCCGTTTGCGGGGCCTTAATGGGTGCCCAAAAACCCGGCGCAATCGTCAATATTGCCTCGATTGAGGGACTGGCCGCAGCACCCGGTCACGCCCATTATGCCAGCGCCAAGGCGGCTTTACTGCATTTTACCCGTGCCAGTGCCCTAGAATACGGCCCCCATAATATTCGTGTGAATGCCGTGTCGCCGGGCCTGATTAACAGGCCCGGGCTGGAAGATGACTGGCCCGAAGGCGTGGCGCGCTGGAAAGCGGCCGCACCACTTGGCCGATTGGGCCAGCCCGAAGATGTGGCCCGCGCGGTTTTATATCTGGCCTCGCCCATGGCAAACTGGGTCAGCGGCGAAAACCTGATCGTTGATGGCGGTATGTTAAGCGGCCCGAATTGGTGAAAAAATGAACGAACACACTTTGCGACAAAACATTATCGATACCTGCCTGAGCATGAATGCATCCGGCCTTAATCAGGGTACATCGGGCAATGTCAGCGCCCGTTATAAGGACGGCATGCTGATCACGCCGTCGTCCATGCCTTATGCAGATATGCGTCCCAAAGACATTATCTATATGCAGATGGATGGCACGGCCCACGGGGATCACAATCCGTCCAGCGAGTGGCGGTTTCACCGTGATATTTTACGCGCCCGACCAGAAGTCAACGCCGTGGTGCACACCCATGCGGTCTATGCCACCATGTTGGCACTGGTCGAAAAATCCATCCCGGCGGTGCATTATATGGTCGCGGTGGCCGGCGGAAAAACCATTCGCTGTTGTCCCTATGCGACCTTTGGCACACAAGCCTTAAGTGATTTTGTGCTGATTGCCCTAAAAGACCGCCTGGCCTGTCTGATGGCCCATCACGGCATGGTGGCGTGCGGGGTATCGTTGGACAAAGCTTTATGGCTGGCCACAGAAGTCGAAACACTGGCGCATCAATACTGGGGCGCTCTGCAAATCGGCGCGCCTACGGTGTTATCTGATGCAGAAATGGACCGGGTGATCGAAAAAATGAAAAGCTATAATTACGGTAAAGGCGATTAGAGCGCCAAACCACCACGCTTTATGGTTTCGCGTAAAGCATCCATATTCGTAAAAACCACGGCATCAAAACCCATCATGCGGGCCGCAGCAACATTGGCGGCGCTGTCGTCAATAAAAAAGATATCTTTGGGGGCCGCCTTCAAACGTTTTGCGGCAATCTCAAAAATCTTCGGGTCGGGTTTCAACACGCCCTCTTCGCCCGAAACAATAATATCGGTAAAGTGCGATAAATGCGGGAACATCCGGCGCAGGCCCGGCATAACCTCGGCCGGCATATTGGTCAGCGCATAAAGCGGCACGCCTTGCGCCGCCAGATCAGCCAGAAGCTCTACTGCCCCCGGCATGGCGCCATCAAACATCTGGTTCCATTCGTCCTTCCAGGCGCGGATATGATCGGCCCAGTGGGGGAATTGCTTGATCAGGGGTTTGGCATTTTGTGCCATTGGCACGCCGCGATCATGCGCCTCGTGCCAGCTTTGGGTACAGCAGGTATCGAAAAACCGCTGCATCTCGTCTGCACTGTCAAACCGGCGCACATAGAGATTACGCGGCGACCACCGCATAAGCACATTGCCAATATCAAAAAGGAAAATTTTATGTCGAAGGCTGTGGGCGCACATGTCGCCCATGATAATCAGCCTTGGCGTGCTTTGAAACGCGGGTCAGTCTTGTTGATGACATAGACCCGACCTTTGCGGCGCACAACTTTGCAATCGCGGTGGCGGTTTTTCAAAGATTTAAGTGAGCTTCTGACTTTCATCGGACCATATTTCGTAAAAAAACCCCGCACCGATGTGGGCGGGTTTCATCAAGGCGCGGAATTTATGGTCAGCAGACCCATGTGTCAACCAAACAATCTGTAAATTGATTTAGCACGAAAACCCCGGCATTGTTACACCATGAAAACACTTCTGCCTCTGCTGGCCGCCTTTGTCTTTTTAATCACCGGCAGCCCGGCATCTGTCGCCGCCATAGATGTTGATCTGGAGCTGGTTCTGGCCGTCGACATTTCCTTTTCCGTCGATGAAAGCGAAGCCCGAAAACAGCGTGATGGCTATGTAGCAGCCCTGCAAAGCGAAGAGGTGGTGGATGCCATTCGTTCTGGACCGCGTGGTCGCATCGCCGTCACCTATGTAGAATGGGCGGACAGCTCGATGCAGCGCATCGTTGCCCCCTGGACCATTATCCAAAGTCAGGCAGACGCCGCCGCCTTTGCCAAACAGGTGCAGGACGCCCCGTTTGTGCAAGGTCATTACACCGCCATTGGCAGCATGCTGGAACGCGCCATGGGCCTGTTTGCCACCAATAACGCCAAAGGCCTGCGCCGGGTTGTCGATATTTCCGGCGATGGGCCGCAAAATCAGGGGGCCAATCTGGAAACTGCCCGCCAGCGCGCCGCCGCACAAGATATTGTCATCAACGGCCTGCCGATTATTTCAGAAAAGCAAAACCCGTGGCGGCCACGGGTGAGCGTCGAAATTGATAACTATTATCGCAATCAGGTGATTGCCGGACCTGGGGCCTTTGTTATACCGGCACGGGATTTTGATGATTTCAAAAAGGCGGTGTTGCGCAAGATGATTTTGGAAATTGCCGATAATGTCGTTCCCTCGCTGACTAGCAGAGGTATGCAGCCATGAGAATATTGAGGGTTTTCGTCCTTTATATGTGCGCCCTTGCCACCCCGGCATTGTCCACAGAGGCCAGTTTCGATACATGGCTGGCCGATTTTAAAACCCGCGCCATCGCCGCCGGGTTTGATGAGGCGCTGGTTACACAAACTTTTGATGGCCTGACACCGGACCCCGATGTTTTAGAGCGTGATGGTGCACAGCCCGAATTTACCCGCACCATTGCCGACTATCTGAAAGGTGTTCTGTCTGATGCCCGTATCAATGCGGGCCGCAACATGCTGACCGAGCACGCCGCTTTGTTCGATGAAATTTCCACGTTTTATCATGTCCCGGCCTCTGTCCTGAGCGCCGTTTGGGGGCTGGAAAGTGCTTATGGGCGCTTTCAGGGCAATTTCGATGTGGTCCGCTCTTTGGCCACTTTGGCCCATGATGGTCGCCGCCGAGCCTGGGCCGAAGGCGAACTGATGGCCATTTTGAAAATTCTCAACAATGGCCATGCCAGCCGGGACGAGCTGAAAGGTGCCTGGGCCGGGGCCATGGGCCAGACCCAGTTTTTACCCACCTCATATCTGGATTATGCTGTGGATTGGGACCGGGACGGGCGAAAGGATATCTGGACGTCCAGCGCCGACGCGCTGGCCTCGACGGCTTATTATCTTTCCCGTCATGGCTGGAAAGGCGACGAACCTTGGGGCGTTGAGGTGGAAATACCTGACAGTTTTCCCTTTGAGCTGGCCGAAGATTCAGTACTCAGCATTGGCTCGTGGAGCGTACGCGGCGCGGTCAAGGCCGACCACACCATCTGGTCCATGGTTGAGCAAAGCCGCCCGGCCTGGCTGATTTTACCGGCGGGTTATAAAGGCCCTGCCTTTCTGGTCTCTAAAAACTTTCGAGTGATCAAACGTTATAACAACTCGACGGCCTATGCGCTTGGCGTGGGCCTGTTGTCCGAGGTGCTGGACGGCCGCCAAGCGGTGCGGGCCTCATGGCCATCAAGTACAGGACGGCTCTCGCGGACCCAGATCAAAGCCTTGCAAAACGCCCTGACACAAGCCGGATTTGACCCTGGCAAGCCCGATGGCATATCCGGTCCCCGTACCCGCCGCGCCTTGCGGGCTTTTCAGCGGGCCAACGGTCTTGTTCCTGACGGGTTTTTAGATCGCGCCATATTTGACAAGGCGCTTCTGGTCCTAGCCAATCCTGGCAATGCGCCGATTGGTCAGAGCCAGAACGGCGGCCAGTAAAACAAGCAGCGCCACCGCCCCATAGGCGGCCTCGGGACGAACAAACTGGTAAAGCGCAAGACCAGTAAATGGCGCCAAAAAGAACCCCGCCCCCGCTGTTGCCACAGCCAGACCCGCGGCTGAGCCCTGTTCCGCCGGCTCGACCGTCAGGGAGGCCCCGCTGACCACACCTGGGCGAGACAGGCCCGTACCCAATGAGGTTAGCAAAAACGCCAGACCAATTGTTAAGGGTGTGACGCTGAACATCATGGTGGTGGCACCAATGGCGGTAAACATCATACCCCCGCCCATCAGGGCGCGCGGGCGCAGTCGCAAAAGCGGGATCAGTATAAACTGTGCCGCAAATACCAGAGCCGCACCGCCGCCCAGTATGCCGCCGGAGACCAATGCCGCCTGCTCTACCTCCAAATGGCCCCGATCCAACAGGTAAAACAACAGTGTTTGTAAAAACACCCCTTGCGCCATCCAACCGGCCACACCGACGACCAGATAAGGCCAGAGCCGGGGGTCGCGGGCCAGACGCCATAAATGCTGTGTGCCACGAACACGTGGCGTTGGGGCGCGATGTTCGGGAAGCGCCACCATGATCAGAAGAAAGACCACAAAGGACAGGCCCGCAAGAACCAGCACAAAACCCTCAACACTGAAAAGTGCGCTGGCCCAGGCCGCCAAAGGTGGGCCAAAGGCCGTGCCCAGACCGGCACCTGCGGTCAAAGCCGACATAATCCGCGTACGTTCGTGCACGGCTGTGCGGTCGGCAATATAAGCCTGTGCGGCGGGCTGAATGGCCGAACCGATAGAGCCATAAAGCATGCGCGATACGGCAAACAGCGCCATGGCCAGCAAAGGGGCCAACACCCCGGAAAGCGCAAAACCGGCCACCGCAGCAATGGCCGCCAAGGTTAAAGTATTGCCCGCCAGACCAACCAGCAAAATCGGCCGGCGGCCTTTATTGTCACTCAGACTGCCCCAAAAAGGGCTGAACCCCATATAAAACAGAGATGATCCGGCAAAAATCAGCCCGACATATATTTCGCCGGTCCCCATGGCCCGAGTGACCATGGGTAAAATGACAAACAGCATGGAGTTGCTGGCACCCATGACAAACAGTGCGGCGAACAACAAACGAAAGGCACGGCGTCGGTCAGGGTGATTCACAACGAGCTCAAGTTAAAACTGCATCAGGTAAACAGCGTTTACCTGATGGCAGCACCGCTTGAACTTGTCAAAGTATCATTGAGCGGGAAAACAGGACTTTGGATATGCCTGGCCGCTGGCCTGACTGTCATTATAGGCCATGCAGGACATGCCCCATTCTTCGGTGGATTGGGCCAATTGATCGACGGCGCCCTGATCTGCACAGGCGGCATAATCCAGCGTCCGCGTCGGCAAAGACCCATCAGCCATCACCCGATTGGTGATGCAGATCTGATAGCGACTGACATCTGCTTCAAAACGGGACAGTTTTTGCGCATAGGAGTCCAGCTCACCCTTGGAGGTTTTATTCCAGGCCTCTTCATAGGATGGAAATTTCGGACGCGCCGGCAAAGCCCCGCAAAATGGCGTGACCGTCTGCAACCCTTGGGTAATGGCCTCGGTTTTACAGGCTTTATAGTTCCGTTGAGCCGCATTTTGCGGACGATAACCATCTTTTACAGACTCGGTAATGCCCGGTCCGGCAATGGCTGCAAAAGCGGTGCTGATAAGAATAATACGAAGGTGTTTCATGACATCTGTCCCCGTTCAGGCTAGAAGTTTATTCAGTGCTATGGCTTTATTTTTTGTTGGCCTGGGCCTTTACAAGGTGCGCGGAAACCCAGTCTTCTGAGAGTTTCTGGTAATTACCCCACACCTCTTCGACGCCCGGCGCCGCGGCATTATAAGCCTTTAGTGCGGTGCGCCATTCTTCCCGCGAATATTTCGTTGGTGTCGAAATAATCTGATCAAGGCACGCCTGATAGGCCCTTGATGATTTGGAATAGTTTGTCACCATATCCGCCGCAGCATCCAACTCAGCCGAGCTGAGAATAGCGCCATTAACGGGAAGAGTGGGCTTGGCCGGTGCCGCACAATTCTGTGCCGCCAACGCCGTGGCTGGAAAAGCCAACAACGCCGCCAAGCCTGCCATCCTTAATGTACTCATACGTATACTCCTGGTCCCTAACGCTAAAAGCTTAACCTGTCCCTCGCTCTTACACTTCATGGCCCAGATTATCCTTTATCACTTCACCCCGCGTCCCGCAATGAAACGCAAAAACAAACTACATTGGCAACAGTGCATTAAGCATTCCAAGTCATAATGGTCTCAAATCGGGACAACCGATACGGCAAAAGTTGGCCGGAAATATAAAAAGGTGGGTGAGCTGATGTTTCAGATCATTGGTATTATCGTTGTTTTTGTCATGGTCTTTGGCGGGTTTTTGCTCGCCGGGGGTGATATGGGGCCAATCCTCCACTCCGCACCATATGAATTGATGATTATTTGCGGCTCGGCGGTTGGCGCCCTTCTGATCGGCAATAGCGGCAAAACCATAATGGCTGTTGGTTCAGGGCTTGGTAAGTTGATGGCCGGACCGAAATGGAAGAAAAAAGATTACGCAGACCTTTTGGCTCTGCTTTTTACGCTGACTAAAACCATGAAGACCAAGGGTGTAATCGCCCTGGAGGCTCATATCGAAAACCCTTCCGAAAGCGCCATATTCACTTTGTATCCAAAAATCCTCAAAGACCATTTTGCCAAGGATTTTATTTGCGACACCTTGCGGATGATGACCATGAATTTGGAAGACCCGCACCAGGTTGAAGATAATATGGAGGCACAGCTGGAAAAACACCATCACGATGCCTCTAACCCGGCCCACGCCTTGCAAAACATGGCCGATGGCCTGCCGGCTTTGGGCATTGTGGCCGCTGTGTTGGGCATCATTAAAACCATGGGCGCCATTACCGAACCGCCAGAATATCTGGGACGGATGATTGGTTCTGCGCTGGTGGGTACGTTTTTAGGTGTGTTTATTGCCTATGGTTTTGTTGGTCCGATGGCCGCGCGCCTGCAACAGGTTGTTGATGAAGAGGGTGCTTTTTACAAAATCATTCAGGCCGTTCTGGTTGCGCATTTGCACGGCAATGCCGCACAAATCTCCATTGAAATGGGCCGGGGCATTGTTCCCAGCTCTGCGCAACCCAGCTTTGCAGAGCTGGAAGATACACTGGACAATATCGAAGCCGTTTAACAACAGGCCCTTGACCTTGTATGAAAGCCGCTCCATCTGGGGCGGCTTTTTGCATTAGGCAGAACCATTATGAACACACGTAATCTTGGCCTGCCCGTACCCCGTCTTAATTGGTCTGATCAGGACATGCCCCACAATCTTGATCATGAGGACGGGTATTATTCGAACCAGGATGGCCTGGCCGAAACCCGCGCCGTGTTTATGGCCGGGTGTGAATTACCTGATGCCTGGGCACAGACACGTAACTTTACCATTGGCGAGCTGGGTTTTGGCACAGGGTTAAACTTTTTGTGCGTCTGGGAAGAATGGCAACGTACGCGCCCTTCTGATGGCTGGCTGCATTTTATATCGATTGAGGGCGCGCCACTAAGTCGTGATGATTTGCACCGTGCGCACCATGCTTTCCCGCTTATAAAGACCCTGGCGCAACGGCTTCGCAACATCTGGCCCAAAGCCGTAAAAGGCGTACACCGCATACTTTTTGATGAAGATCGCATTTCACTCACACTGTATTTTATGGATGTGAGCGAGGCCCTGCCACAAATGGAAATACGGGCCGACAGCTGGTTTCTGGATGGGTTTGCCCCGGCGCGCAACGAGGCCATGTGGTCCGATACCGTTCTGTCTGATATTGCCCGGCTCAGCCGCCCTGGAACGCGCGCCGCAACCTTCAGCGTCGCCGGGGCTGTGCGCCGGGGCTTGCAAAATGCCGGGTTTGTCGTTGCAAAAATGCCCGGCCATGGACGCAAGCGCCACCGCCTTGAAGCTGTTTATGAAGGTGCCGCACAAAAACCAACACGCCGTCAAAGCCGCCCGGCCGCGCCCGGCGACACCACATTAAACGATGTTCTTGTTATTGGTGGCGGCATAGCCGGGGCCAGTGCAACCCATGCGTTTTTGCGGCGCGGCATCAACGTAATGCTGGTCAGCAAGGGTGGGTTAGGCGATGCCGCCAGCGGTAATCCAGCCGCCCTTGTCACCCCGCGACTTGATCTGGACGATACGCCCATGGCGCGGTTTTTCCGCACGGCATTTTTTCATGCGGCCCGCACATATGCCCGTTTGGGCGACAATATCTGGTCGCCATGCGGGGTGTTGCGCCTGCCCGCCCACGACGGAGACGTTAAAAAATTCGCACGCCTTATTGCGGCCAATGCCCTACCCGCCAGTGCGTTAAGCCTAGCCCATCAAGGCACGGGGCTGCGTCTGCCAGATGCCGGAACGGTTGACACTATCAAGGCCCTTACCGCCATGACAAAGGGCGCAAAACAGATCACCGGCACGGTCAGTCGTTTGGTGCGCGACAAAGGCGCCTGGACGGCGACCGATAAAACCGGCACCATTATTGCCCGGGCCAAAACTGTCGTTCTGGCGTTGGGTTCCGGCCATTTAACACAAACACAATGGCTGCAATTTCGTTATCTCAAAGGCCAGATCACACTGGCCAGGCTGATGTCGCCCTATAACGGTCCGGCGCTGTTGGCTGATGGCTATGCGCTGGCGCTGGGCGATAATCAATTGCTGACCGGGGCCACTTACGAGGCCCTTAATGACCCTGACGGCCCCTTAGCAATTGCCCCCAAGGATCACCAAACCAATATGGATGTTCTTGGCGAGTTTGCCCCTGATCTGAGAAAAACTATCGACACAAAACCGCTTGGCGGGCGGGTCTCGATACGGGCCGCCACCCCGGACCAGATGCCCTATGTTGGCCCACTGGTGGATAATGATGACTTTATGAGGCGCTTTTTTGCCTTAAAAGACGGGTTTTTAGACCCCAAGGCCGGTGCCGCACAGATCGAAAATAATCTGTTCGTGTTAATGGGTCTGGGGTCACGGGGCTTTGCGCTGGCACCGTTATTGGGCGAGGCGCTCGCCGCCGAAGCTTTGGGTCAGCCCTCACCGCTGGAACGGGGCACCGCGGAAGCACTGCACCCGGCCCGCGTTCTGGAGCGCCAAATCAAACCCTGACGGACTGTTGACCTTATCAAATTGTAATGCCTTTTTGGCTTCGGCCCCGTTGCGTTTACTTCTATACTCACCGGGGTAAGGATCGCGCCATTATGTCTTTTTATGCTCAGCTTCGCATGGCCATCACGCGATTTATCGTGGTTCTCGCCCTTTTGTGGGAACGCATGGTGCCGCTTATTTTTCCGGCATTGCTGTTTCCAACGCTTTATCTGGCGCTCGCGCTTTTTGGTGTTTTTGAACATTATGGCGATCCCCTGCGCCTGATCACGCTGATCACCAGCACTGTATTAACGGTCTATTTTTTTACCAAAGCGGCGCGCCGGTTTTCCTGGCCGGATCGCCAAACCCGCGCCCGGCGTCTGGAACATGATGCACATTTAAGCGGTCGCCCGCTGGAATTGCTGGACGATAAACCGACACAAGCCGACAACCCCAAAACCAAGGCCCTGTGGCAAGCCGAACAGGCCCGCGCACAAAAGGCCCTTTTACAATTACGGCCAAGAAAACCACGTGCGGCTTTGGCACGGCGCGATGCTTATGGCCTGCGCGCCGCCGCTTTTTTATTGGTTTTTTCCGGGTTTGTATTGGCTGGCCCCCAAGCCAAAGGACGTCTGGACGAAGCCTTTGCGCCCCAATTTTTAAGCACAAACACCAGTTTGGCGAAAATTGAAACATGGGTTACCGGGCCACAATATGCGGGTTTGGCACCAAAGTTTCTGCGCGGCGACAGCGATACACCCATCGACATTTTGATCGGTTCCACCTTTCATCTTAAAATCAGAGGCGCGCGCAAACGCCCATCCCTGTTCATCCGAACCAATGGCAAAAAACACCGCCTAAATATGCAAAAAACCGGGCCGCAAAATTATGACCTTGGCGTCACCATAAATGCCAACAGCATGATCACCCTGAAACGCCCCAATGCCCGCCTGTGGCAGGTTGTTGCCGTGGCAGACAAGCCCCCAAAAGTGCTGTTCACCAAAACCCCGCAGGGCGATACATCCGATGCTTTGGCGTTTTCTTATGCGGCGCGTGATGATGTCGGCATTGATGCGCTGGCACTGGTCCTCAGTCTGAAAGGTCAGCCAGAACAGACCGACCAAACGGCCATAGATTTACCGGCCAGAAACGTCCGGGCATTGGATGAGAAAACAGCACTGGACTTCACCCGCCACCGTTGGGCCGGATTGCCTGTAAATGCTGCCCTTGTCGCGCACGATGGTGCCGGACAAACGGCCACCACACAAAGCATTGCCCTGACCTTGCCAAACAAGCTGTTTGTGAACCCCATGGCCCGGGCTATCGCCGAACAGCGCAGTTTAATCATACGCACCGATGCGCCCTATGCCCCGATGAGCGAACGCCCGGTTTTGGATGTTGAGGATGTGCGGGCCCGGCCCCCCTTTACTCAGGACAAGCCCTCAGATCGCCTGTTGCGCGCCCCGCCATCCATACAACGTTCGGCAGCGTTTATGCGGGCCAGCCTGCGCGCCCCCGAAATGTTTTTCGAAGATCCGCTGGTCTATGTTGGTTTGCGCTATGCCGCTGAAAATCTGCGCCTGGCGCGCAGGCCCGCCGATTTTAAAGACCTGGACAATGAATTATGGGTGCTGGCCCTTTGGGCAGAAGGCGGCGCATTGGCCGATGCACGGGCAGCCTTAAAAGCCGCAGAGCGCGCTTTTCGCCGCGCTCTGGCCCGCAGTGCACCCGCCGATGAGCTGGCCCGTCTGATGAATAATTACGAGCGCGCCGTTAAGCGTTATATGCAGGCCTTGGCCGAAGAAGCCCTGCGCCGGGGGCAAATGGCCGATAGCGGTGGTGGCGGCGCCGACATGGATGCCAGTGGCTTGCAAGACATGCTTGATGCCTTAAAGGCACTTTCTGAAACCGGGGCGCGCGGGGACGCCCGAAAACTGCTTCAGGCCCTGTCTGAACTTTTACAAAACATGCAAATGCAACTGGCCAGCGGCACGGGGTCCGGATCCGGCGATGATCCGGCCAGCGAAGCCATGCGCAAAGCCCTGGAAGAACTGGGCGATATTACCGCCGAGCAGCGCGAAATACTTGATGAGATGTTTCGCAAACAACAAGGTGCCAACAAAAACGGCACGCCCCAGGCGGGCCAATCCGGCGAAGGCAATCCATCAGGACCGGGCTTGGCTGGTGAGCAAAAAGATTTAAGCGGGCAATTGCGCGCCTTGGCCGACGATCAAACCAAAGAGGGACGCAATGGCGCGTCTGGCGCATTGCGAGAAGGCGCTGACAAGATGGGCAGTGCCGCCGGGGCATTAACGAAAGGTGATATGGACCAAGCCCTCAACGCCGCAAAAGATGCCTTGGCTGCTTTACGTGATGGGTCCGAAGCCTTGGCCTCGGATTTGTTTGATCATATCACCGAAAAAAATGGCAATGGGCAGGGCGAAGAACGCGACCCGTTTGGACGACCAACACGTGGTGGTGGTTCCCAAGCTGGTGATGGCACCAGCGTCCCCGACGTTATCAATGCTGAACGCGCCCGTGAAATATTACAGCTCTTGCGCGACCGGGCTGCACAAGCCGGGCGGTCCGACACCGAACTGGAATATCTGGATCGCTTGCTGGAGCGGTTTTAAGCGTTACCACTCGCCATGGTTATCCATGCTCTGCCACGGCTCGGCTGGTGCCAACGGTTCGCCCTTTTGTAACAGCTCAACCGATATCCCATCCGGGGAACGGACAAACGCCATACGGCCATCACGCGGCGGGCGGTTAATCACCACGCCCATGGTCTGTAAATGTGCGCAACGCGCATAAATATCATGCGTCTGGAAAGCCAGATGGCCAAAATTGCGGCCGCCGTCATAGCCCTTATCATCCCAGTTCCAGGTCAATTCAATCATCGGCAGACCGGCGCTGAACCCCTGTCCACCATGGGGTGCATTGCGCGAAACATCTTCAGCAGACGCCAGAAAAATCAATGAAAAACGGCCCTGCTCATTATCAACACGGCGCAGCTCTTTCAGGCCAAGACCCTCAACATAAAACCGTAAAGATGCGTCAACATCACTGATGCGGACCATAGTGTGCAGGTATTCCATTTGCGTTTGAGCCTATTTCTGTTTTGTGTTTTCAGGAAGCTTCAGGCCACCATCGGTTTGTACCAGCGGGGACCATTTTGGCCGCGGGCGCGCCAAGGGTGCATCGGGCAAAGTCGCATCGCCGCGCGCCGATCGTATTTCATCATCCAGCGAACCAGGGCGTCCACGATGAAAACGCCGGGCCACGATAAAGGCAATAGCCCCCCAAGAGGCGATCAGGCCGAAAAACAGAAAAAAAGCATAAACCAGCGGTCCGTCCAGTTGAAACTGGCGGCGAACTTCATTGGTTAAGTTGACACCATTCAAGCCCGTACCGCCCGATGAATCAGCAATAAAAACCCCGTAAAACCCGGTCAACATCAACATGATCACTGGCGTCAGCACCACCGCCGCAACCAGCATTATAGCCCCGTAAAGCGCCCCGCGCGGCCCATGGGCGCGCACATAAGCACTGGTGAAGGCTTCGTCGCTTAGACCTTTGGCGAGATCAGGGCGGGTTTTTTTGAAATCCGGCCATTCTTCATCCGCATCACGGCGAACCTGGCGATAGCCCAGCCCGGCACGCAATGCGGCCAATACAAGCACGAGCCCAATAAAAACGATGGCAATCAAAGGTCCGGTATTCATGACCTAAGCTTACGCGTGTAATGCCTCATAGACCAGCATGGATCGCTTACGCTCTACACCCCAATGGTATCCGGTTAAACGGCCATCGGCACCCAGCACCCGGTGGCACGGGATCAGCCACGAAACAGGGTTGCGACCCACAGCTGCGCCCACGGCTCGCGCCGCCTTGATGGTGCAGACGGTTTTTGCCAGGTCGCCATAACGGGTAATTTTTCCAGGCGGTATATCCAACAAGGCCCGCCAGACCTGACGTTGCCATTTGGTACCATAAAGCGCCAACGGTACGGACTTGCCATCATTAAAAATATCAGCACTAAACACCGCCGCCTGCGCATCATCGCGGCGAAAGCTGGCGGCTGGGTAACGGCCCTTCAAGTCCTCAAAGGCCAGCATTTCCTTCCCCGGGTCAGCAAAACCCAGCGCCGAAAGCCCGCGCGGCGAAATCAACATAACCGCCATACCGAACGGACACGGTGCCACGCCCCAGACAAAATTCAGCCCCCGGCCACGGGCCTTGGCTTCGCCCGGCGTGGTCGCTTCATATGCAATAAAAAGGTCATGCAGACGACCCGGCGATGACAAACCGGCTTCGTATGCGGCATCCAGAACGCTTAGCCCGTCAAGCAGCGATTTACGGGCCGCACTGTGTGCCAGAGCATCCATAAAGCGTTTGGGGCTTGTCCCGGTCCACCGTGAAAACAGGCGGTGGAAATGCGCCGCACTGAGGCCCGCATGATCGGCCACGGCCTGCAGATCCGGCCGCTCCTGCCAATGCGTGTCCAAAAATTCCAGTGCGCTTGTGACGCGTTCATAATCTTTCAAATTTGTATCCATGCGCAGAATTTAACGCCTTCGCGGCGCGATGCCACCCGAATCTTGCGCATAAGAAAATCTGCATACTGCGAAGGGCTCCGTTAACGGCTTTGCGCTAAGGTTATTGCTGAAAAAGACAGGATAAAGCCTTGAGCGTTTTAGATCATACACCAGACGTAAAGCCTGATCGGCGCAGGAAAGACCGTGGCCAGCCTGATCGGCGTCAGCAAAACCGCTATGTCTGGTTTCTCAACGCCACATTTGACCGCATAGACTTTCATCAGACCGTTGACCGGATATCAGATCGCGCCGCGGGGTCGCCCTTTAAGTTTGTGGTCACCCCCAATGTTGATCACCTGGTCCGCCTGCAAACCGAGCCGGATTGGGTAAGGGCGCTTTATAAACAGGCCTGGCTGACGGTATGCGATTCCAGAATATTAGAGCTGATTGCCGCCATCAGCGGTGAAAAAATTGCTGTCACGCCCGGCTCGGACCTGACCCGGCATCTGCTGGAAAACAGCATAGACCCGAACGAAACCGTCACGGTGATCGGGGCCGATGCGCAAACCATTGCAGCGGTCAAAGCACGGTATGGCTTGCAAGATGTGCGCTGGTACGAGCCACCCATGGGCCTGCGCCATAATCTTCTGGCCGTAGAGCAATGCGCCGAATTTGTCTCCAAGAACCCTGCGCGTTTTGTATTCTTCTGTGTCGGCTCGCCGCAACAAGAAATGATCGCACGGGCCTGTCTGCGTCGCGGCGATTGTCAAGGCACCGGCCTTTGCGTTGGCGCCTCTTTGGATTTTCTGGCCGGCAAGGTGCGCCGCGCCCCCAAATGGATGCAGCGCAACCGTCTGGAATGGCTTTATCGTTTGCTGAGCGAGCCAAAACGCATGTGGCGGCGCTATCTGGTAGATGGCCCCAAAATCGCTTTTGTATGGTGGAAATGGCAGGCGGCGCGGGCGGCATTGCGCCGGGTAGAGCGCCTAAAAGCCGCCGGAGCCTATGAAAGCAAACGCCCTTAGTCCAAAGCGCCTACTTTAAAGCCTCTTCGAACATCATGCGAGCCCGCTCGCCCAGTGTCTCATGCTTGAGCGCGTAATGGGTGATGGCGCGTAAATAGCCCAGCCGATTACCACAATCAAAATCTGCGCCCTCATATTGAAGCGCAAAAAATGGTTGGGATTTCATCAGCCGGGCCATGGCGTCGGTGAGTTGGACCTCGCCGCCAGCGCCGGTTTCCTGGTTTTCAAGAAGGCCCAAAACTTCCGGTTGCAGGATATATCGCCCGGTAATTTTCAAGTTCGATGGCGCGTCTTCAATATCCGGTTTTTCAACCATGCCGCGCATTTCAATGATCCGTCCGTCCTGTGTTTTTGGATCAATAACGCCGTATTGACCAACGTCTTCACGCGGCACTTCGTCAACGGCAATAATGTTGCCGCCCTTATCCTCATAAACCTCGACCATTTGGCGCAGACATCCGGGTTTTCCCTGAATCAGCACATCAGGAAGCAATACAGCAAAAGGCTCATCCCCGATAATGTCGCGTGCGCACCAGATCGCATGACCCAGGCCCAAGGGAGCCTGTTGGCGCACAAAACTCATCGTGCCGGGTTCGGGCAATACCTTGGCCAGCGCGTCAAGCACGTCCTGTTTGCCCTTGCCGCGTAAGATAGTTTCCAATTCAAAGGCCCTGTCGAAATAGTCTTCGATGGCGCTTTTGGCCCGTCCGGTCACAAACACAATATGTTCGATCCCTGCCTCACGCGCCTCATCGACCACATATTGAACCGCCGGGCGGTCAACAATGGGCAACATTTCCTTGGGGATTGATTTGGTAGCGGGCAAAACCCGTGTACCAAGGCCAGCAACAGGAAGAACGGCCTTGCGTAATGGTTTCATCACCACCCCCAACAAAGAAAATCCCGGTGTATTTCACCGATGCAGACCCTAGGCAATTGACCAGATCAAGGCAATACTGGCCCCACAAATCATACAGGATTGCGCCATGCAGACGATTACATTTGGCACCGACGGCGTTCGCGGCAAGGCCAACGCAGCACCAATTGATGCGCTCAGCATGTGCCGCATCGGACAAGCCGCGGCACGCATTACCGGCACCGGGGCATTGGTCTTTGTAGGACGCGACACCCGCGCCTCTGGCCCCATGCTCGAAGCCGCATTAAGCGCCGGCCTATCCTCCGGTGGAGCCAATGTTCTGCTGGCCGGCGTTGTGCCGACCGCCGCGGTGGGGCTGGCCGTTCGTGAACGCGGCGCGGCATTGGGCATTATGCTGACCGCGTCGCACAATCCGGCTGAAGACAATGGTATCAAGTTTTTTGGTCGATCTGGCGACAAACTGGATGAAGATGAACAAAACACCTTGCAAGACTGTATCAACGATAAAAAAGCCACATGCCCCGGCCCCGGCACAACGATCGGCAGGATCGACCAGACCTCTGCGGTCAGTGAGCTTTATGCACAGGCGGTTCGCGCCGCCGCGCCCGGCACGCCATTAAAAGGCATGCATCTGGTGATCGATTGCTCCCACGGGGCCGCATCGTTTCTGGCCCCGGATATTTTGCGAAATATGGGTGCCAAAATTGATGTTCTGCATGCCGAACCGGACGGTAAAAACATCAATCTGGAATGCGGTTCAACCGCACCGCAGGTTTTGCAACAGCGCGTTACAGCCCTTGGGGCCGATGCCGGCATTGCCTTTGATGGTGATGCAGACCGGGTGTTGATGGTTGATGAAATGGGCGGTCTGATTGATGGCGATTTACTGTTGGCCAGCATTGCAAAAGACTGGGCCGCGCGTGGTCAGTTGCGCAGCGGTGCTGTGGTCGCCACCCATATGTCCAATCTGGGCCTGCAAATCTATTTGAAAACCATCGGTCTTGATCTGGAACGTACCGACGTTGGTGATCGTTATGTCGCGGCAAGGCTGGATGAATTGGGGGCCAATCTGGGCGGTGAGCAATCCGGGCATTTACGCATGCCGGACCTGTGTCCATCCGGTGATGGTCTGATTGCCGCGGTTGCGGCGTTAAAAGTGCTGGGCGCAGCATCCGGGCCGGCAAGTCAGGTTTTGCGGCCATTTTCACCCCTGCCACAATTTATGCAAAACGTACCCCGCCCGCCCGGAATCAACCCTATGGATAATCCCGCGGTCAAAGAAGCCTGCGCACAGGCCAAGGTGGTTCTTGGCGATGCGGGGCGCCTGTTGGTTCGCCCGTCCGGTACAGAACCGTTGGTTCGTATTATGGCGGAATGTGACAACCCGCACACGGCCAGACAGGCCATCAAATTGGTGGAAGATGCACTTACCGCTTTGTAAGCAAGGGGTTATGTGTTTTGAGGGCGGCCAATGCTGTCATAGGCAAAGCCAAGATCCAAAATTTCCTGCGGTGTGTAAATATTACGCAAGTCTACCAATAACGGGGTTTTCATCAAGGCTTTGATCCGCGTCAGATCAAGGGCGCGAAACTGGTCCCACTCGGTAACAATGACCAACGCATCAGCGCCTTGCGCAGCCTCATAAGCCCCATCACAAAACTCTACGCCGGGCAAAAGCGGGCGTGCCTCGTCCATGCTTTCAGGGTCAAAGGCTCGCACCTTGGCACCGCCAGCCAGCAGCGGCGGTATAATCGCCAAAGATGGTGCATCACGCATATCATCAGTATTGGGCTTAAAGGCCAGGCCCAGCACGCCAATGGTTTTACCCTTGATCTGACCATTGCAGGCGGCAATGATTTTGTCAGCCATCGCCGCTTTACGCCGGTCATTGATCTCAACAACAGATTCGACCAGATGCAAAGGCGTTCCGGCCTCGCGGGCCGTACGCACCAGCGCCAGCGTGTCTTTTGGAAAACATGACCCGCCATAGCCCGGCCCGGCGTGCAAAAATTTCGACCCAATGCGCTTGTCCAAGCCAATACCGCGCGATACCGCCTGCACATCGGCGCCCGTGTGTTCGCACAAATCAGCCATTTCATTGATGAAGGTGATCTTGGTCGCCAAAAAGGCATTGGCGGCATATTTAATCATTTCGGATGAGCGCCGCGAGGTAAACACTATCGGTGTTTCATTCAAAAAAAGTGGACGATAGAGGGCCCGCATGACCTCTTGAGCACGAACATCTTCGCTGCCGACAATAACCCGGTCCGGGCGCTTAAAATCACGAATGGCCGCCCCTTCGCGCAAAAATTCAGGATTGGAAACCACGGCATAATCCGCATCAGGACGGACCTCATTGATCAACCGTTCCACCTCATCGCCCGTCCCGACCGGGACTGTGGATTTGGTCACCACGACGGTAAAGCCGTTGATCGCCGCTGCGATGTCTTCAACGGCAGCATTAACATAGGACAGGTCGGCGAAACCATCGCCGCGCCGTGATGGTGTGCCCACCGCAATAAACACCGCATCGGCGTCCTGCACAGCGGTTTTCAAATCTGTTGAGAATGCCAGACGACCTTCTGCAACGTTTTTACTGACCAGATCATCCAGACCCGGCTCGTAAATCGGGATGCCGCCGTTCTTTAAAAGACCTATTTTGCGCTCGTCTTTATCAACGCAAACAACCTGATGGCCAAAGTCTGCAAAACAGACACCAGAAACCAAGCCGACATATCCCGTACCTATCATTGCCACGCGCATCGTCGTTTATCCTTATCTTTCCACCTAGAGTTTTTGATCAAAGGCGCCGATTTCTGGGTGGTCTGACAATCGGGCCTCTATGTCAGCAAACATAGCGCGTAAATTCTCTTCCGAGGCCGGGCTTTCAACCACCACAA
This sequence comes from Robiginitomaculum sp., assembly GCA_021776525.1. Classification (GTDB taxonomy): domain Bacteria; phylum Pseudomonadota; class Alphaproteobacteria; order Caulobacterales; family Maricaulaceae; genus Robiginitomaculum_B. The sequence goes on along the minus strand of JAJFFT010000006.1, from coordinate 517,640 downwards.
CCAGGTTGGGCGTGTTGGACGAGGCCCGCACCAGACCCCATGTCCCGTCTTCCAGCGTGACCCGCACACCATTAACGGTAACCACGCTGGTAATGCTCTGTCCCAATATTTTTTCGCCGCCCGCATAGGCCGCTTCATATTCAGTGACAATACGCGCCACCACATCGTATTTAACCTCGTCGGCACAGGCCGGCGACATGGTCGGGCTGCCCCAGGTTTTGGGCAAAGCGTCTTTCAGGTCGGACATGGACATGTCTGGATTGCGGTCCAGCATCTGTAAAATTGCGATGCCAGTCACCAGTCCGTCATCATAACCCCGGCCGATAGGCGGGCGAAAAAAATAATGCCCGGACTTTTCAAACCCGGCCAACGCACCCAGATCATTGGTCCGTCGTTTGATATAGGAATGCCCGGTTTTGTAATAATCCGTTGTTGCGCCGTTTTTTTTAAGCACTGGGTCCATGGCATATATGCCGGTGGATTTCACATCGGCGACAAATACAGCATTCTCATATCGCGCCGATAAATCACGGGCCAGCATGACGCCAACCTTATCGGCAAATATCTCTTCACCAGTATTATCAACCACGCCGCACCGATCACCATCGCCATCAAAACCCAGTGCCAGATCGGCGCCATGTTCACGCACGGCATCCGCCATGGCATGCAGCATTTTCATGTCTTCGGGGTTCGGGTTATAGCGCGGAAATGTGTAATCCAGCGTACAATCAAGCGGTATCACCTCGGCACCAATGGCAGTCAGAGCCTCAACCGCAAAAGCCGCCGCCGTGCCGTTGCCACAGGCCGCAACGACTTTGATTTTACGGGTGAGCCTTTCACCGCTGGCCAGATCGTCCAGATATCGTTCTCGAACACCGGCCTCGTGAAATAAAGCGCCGCCGTCACGGGCAAGGCCCTCGCCGCCAAGAACGATCTCCTTCAGGCGGCTCATTTCTTCTGGACCAAAGGTTAAGGGGCGCTCGACACCCATTTTGACCCCGGTCCAGCCATTTTCATTATGGCTGGCGGTGACCATGGCGACGCACGGCACATCCAGATCAAACTGCGCATAATACGCCGTTGGGGACAGTGCCAGACCGATATCATGAACCCGCACCCCGGCGCGCATCAGACCAAGCGTCAGCGCCTGTTTGATCGAAAGCGAATACGAGCGATAATCGTGGCCCACAACAATGGCCGGGGTTTTACCCAGCTCGAAAATCAACGTCCCCAGGCCAAAACCCAAAGCCTGAATACCCAATAAATTGATTTGCGGCGGTTTATCGCTGTCCAGACGACCAAACCACCAGCGCGCATCATATTCACGAAAACCGGTCGGTGTAATCAGCGGTTGTTCTTCAAAGGCAAGGGTGTTTGCAACAATATCTGTGCGAGGTTTTTGCATTTCTATGATCCTGTTCCCATAGGGTCTTGTGCCTGCCATGGCCCGCAAAATCAACGCTTAACCACGCTTTGGCAGATCACAGATGCAGAAATTGTCGCATCTTCAATGCTGGCCTTTGTTTCCCGGTGCGCTATGATACCAAAATGAGCAAAAACAGCACGGTGTATGACGTTATTATTTCGGGTGGTGGCCTGGTTGGTCTGACCACGGCGCTGGCGCTCGACAGTGCCGGATTGCGTGTCTGTGTTGTTGATGCCTTGCCTTTTGAAACCCAATTGGCTGCTGAATTTGATGGGCGCTCTTCGGCCATTGCCTATGCCAATATGCGCATGTTGCGCGCCTTGGGGGTTGCTGATCGTTTGGGTGACAATAAAGGCCCGATCAATGAAATTCTGGTTTCAGATGGACGCCCCCACAGCGGGCTGCGTAAAGGTGGCCCCGGCCCGTTTATGCTGCATTTTGATGCGGCTGAATTTACCGGCAAAGACGCCGGAGAGCCTTTGGGGTGGATGGTGGAAAACCGCCATATGCGCATGGCCCTGCTGGGCGAGGCGCGATCCCGCAAAACCATCACACTGATTGCAGAGGTTCGAGCCGAACAATTTAACTTTGAGGGCGCCCGCGCACAGGTTCACCTCAGCGACGGCCAGGTACTAAGTGCCGCCCTGGTGGTTGGTGCAGAGGGGCGAAACTCGCCAGCCCGAAAAGCCGCCAGCATTCGCCATCATGGCTGGGGGTATGGGCAATGGGGCGTGGTTGCCACCGTTGCGCACCAGATGCCCCATAACGGCATTGCTCACGAATACTTTTTGCCCAATGGGCCATTTGCCATTTTACCGCTTTCTGGCAATCGCGCCTCTTTGGTGTGGACGGAAACGCCCGCCGCAGCACGGTATTTGAAAACCGCACCTGATGATTTTTTTCAGGCTGAGCTGGAACGTCGCTTTGGGTCCTTTTTGGGCGAGCTGACCCCCGCCGGGCCACGCTGGGCTTATCCATTGACCTTGATGGTTGTCGAAAAGTATATCGCGCCCCGTCTGGCGCTGGTTGGCGATGCGGCCCACGGCATGCACCCGATCGCCGGGCAAGGCTTTAATGCCGGCATTCGCGATGCCGCAGCGTTGGCCGATGTGTTGGCCGATACGGCCCGCGCCGGCCTTGATATTGCCGATCCGATTGCGCTGGAGCGTTATCAGCAATGGCGGCGGTTTGATAACACCGCGCTTTTAGCCGCCACAGAAGGCTTTGTGCGGTTGTTTTCAAATGATGTTGCGCCCATTCGCTTACTTCGTGGCCTTGGAATGGCCGCCGTTGACAAAATTGGCCCGGCCCGGCGGTTCTTTGCCCGCGAGGCGGGCGGCGGCGTTGGCGCTTTGCCGCATCTTCTGCGCGGTGAATTACCGCAATAAAAGATTAGTTTGAAGCCGGAGCAGGGGTTTCGGCCTGTCCAGGCGCTGGTGGCACTGCGGGATTATCACGTAAGCCACAGGCTGCAAATGCCAACAGGGCGATCGCCATCACAGCAAAACGGGTGATTTTCATGACAGGTTTTCCTTCCAGAATTTTATTTGATCTTTGACATTAATCGGCGAGGTGCCGCCAAAACTGGTCCGGCTGGTTGCCGAAGCCAGCGGCGTTAACACAGCATAGACCGCTTTATTCACCCTGGGCGAAATGCTTTGCATGTCGTTCAGCGATAATTCCGACAGGGTTATACCCTGTTTCTCGGCCAGCTTTACAATCTGCCCGGTAATGTGGTGGGCCTCGCGAAACGGCACACCGGCCTCGCGCACCAGCCAGTCGGCAAGGTCGGTTGCGGTTGAAAAGGCGGCCCCGGCGGCATCCGCCAAAGCGGCCCGGTTAACCCCCAGATCAGCCATCATGCCGGTCATTGCCGACAAAGACAGGCACAGGGCATCATAGGCGTCAAAAACCGGTTCTTTATCTTCCTGCATGTCTTTGGAATAGGCCAAAGGCAGGCCCTTCATGACCATCAACAGTGCATTCAGATCGCCGACAATGCGCCCGGTTTTGGCGCGTACCAGCTCGGCGGCGTCAGGGTTACGCTTTTGCGGCATAATGGATGAACCGGTGGAAAACTGATCGCTGAGGGATACAAAGGCAAAACCCGCTGAGGTCCAGACTACCAGCTCTTCGGCCAGACGCGACAAATGCACCGCGCAAATGCTGGCCGCACTTAAAAACTCCAGTGCAAAATCACGGGCGGACACCGCGTCCAGCGAGTTACGCATGGGCCGATCAAAACCCAAGGCTTTCGCAGTCATATCACGGTCTATTGGATAAGCCGTACCGGCCAACGCCGCCGCGCCCAGCGGGCTTTCATTAAGGCGCCTTTGTGCATCCGCAAAGCGGCCACGATCCCGGTGCGTCATTTCCACATAGGCCAGCATATGGTGGCCAAAACTGACCGGCTGGGCACTTTGCAAATGCGTAAAGCCCGGCATGATGGTCTCTGCCTCGGCCTCGGCCAGCGTCAACAAGGCCTTTTGAAACCCGGCCAACAGTGCATCAACATCATACAGTGCGCCGCGCAACCAGAGCCGTAAATCGGTGGCCACCTGATCATTGCGCGAGCGGGCCGTGTGCAAACGCCCGGCTGGCTCGCCGATAAGATCAGTCAGACGGGCCTCGATATTCATATGAATATCTTCAAGCGCCGCAGAAAACGCAAATTCACCCGCCTTTATTTCTTCGCCGACCTGTTTCAGGCCAGCCTGAATGGCGGTTTCATCGTCCGCGCTGATAATGCCGCACGCACAAAGCATCGCCGCATGGGCAGACGAGCCGGCCAGATCCTGTGCCGCCATGCGTTTATCCACACCGATCGAGGCGTTTATCGCTTCCATGATTGAGGATGGTGCCCCATCAAAGCGGCCGCCCCATAGAGCGTTGGCCGCCGAAGGCTCAACTGTGTTATTGTCTTTTGTCATCGGTAAAATATCAGCCTAGAATCGAGCCATGTCCACGTTTAGAAAAAACAGCCTTATTATCCTTGCGGCCTCTGGCATAGCCTTTGTGTTATATGTTGTCTTGCAATCGCTATCGACGCCTGCGGCGTTGCGCAACCCCCTTGGGCCGCTGGCCGTCGGAGAAATGCAAGAGCTTGTCTTTTTGAATCAACCACCAGCGCAACCTACGGCGGAGTTTAGCGGACCGGATGGGCCGGTGACATTGGCCGACTTTCAGGGAAAAGTCGTGCTGTTGAACTTGTGGGCCAGTTGGTGCGGGCCATGCGTCGAAGAACTGCCTTCGCTGGATATGCTGCAAGGCGAGCTGGGTAGTGACGCGTTTATGGTTCTGGCGGTCGACATGGACCGGTCAAAAGCCGAGGCGATCGCCTTTTTGACCAAGGCCGGCATTAAAAACCTGCCGCTTTATCATGATAACCGCTTTGCTTTGGCGCAAAAGCTTTCTGTACCAGGGCAACCCTCTGGCCTGCCCTTGACGGTGCTTTATGACAAAGACGGCATTGAGCGCGCGCGATTATCGGGCGGTGCCGACTGGAACGGGCCAGAAGCACGCGCCTTGATCGAGGCCGTTCAGAGCCTCTCTTTGCGCTGAGACAGCGAGACCAGACCACCGGCGCAAAACGCCAGAATAAACCACGCGGCCAGCTCCATAACGCCATCGCTCCACTGTGCCAGTGCGAAAGATACGCCAGCAATCCCGGCCAAAGCCAGGCAGGTGAGAAATCGTTTGGGTACAATTGGTTTGTAAGCAGACATAGGCGTCCCCCTTTTGGACAGTTCCTATGTTACACCGCAAACTTTATGCCGCAAAGCTTTGTTTACGTTTTGTTAAGCTTGTTTGGGCTTATGGGGCGGATTTCCGCGGCAAAACACCCGTGCATAGCGTTATGTGCATGAATATACGCCGCTTTGGAATTGGCAAAAATCGTTTCTATTTTTGTATGTAGCGCCTCGCCTTCGCCCATATCAGCCCCTATGAGCATGCCTTCGTCGTCAAAAATCCGCAAAGCAATGGGCCGGTTTTCAAAGACACCCGGCAAGGCATCGTGCATGTGCCGCGTTTGTGCCGCGCTTTCATTGACATAAATCGCATAGGACGAGCGAAACGGCGAGGCGGTGTTATGGCTTTCATGATTGAGGAGCAAAACCGTGTCGCCGATATCGGCGTCTTCCAACGTTATCCGGCAAGGATAACCTGGTTTGGCATCAACGGTAATGCGCATGATACCACGCGCCTTCAGCGCCGCATCGCTGAGCGAAAATAAGGGATTAAATTGTTCTAATTCCAGACCGGAAATGGTGTAGGCCATGATGGTGCTCCTTTATTGAACACCACCATAACCAGACAAAATTGCAGACCCACCCGAACCTTGCGGTCCGGTGCGTTTTTTAAAGCGCCTCTTCCAGTTCTGGAAGCGCCTTAAAGAGATCAGCCACCAAACCATAATCGGCAACCTGGAAAATTGGCGCATCTTCATCCTTGTTGATCGCCACGATCACTTTGGAATCTTTCATGCCCGCCAAATGCTGAATGGCGCCGGAAATACCAACGGCGATATAAAGCTCTGGCGCAACAACCTTGCCGGTTTGACCAACCTGATAATCATTGGGCACAAATCCGGCATCCACGGCGGCGCGTGATGCACCAACAGCCGCACCCAATTTATCCGCAATGCGCTCGATCATAGCGAAATTTTCGCCTGACCCCATGCCGCGACCACCAGAGATAACGATCTTGGCGGCGGTCAATTCCGGCCGGTCTGACTTGGTCAGCTCTTCGGAAACAAAGGCAGATTTGAATGGCCCAGCCGGCGCATCAATGCTTTTTACGCTGGCGCTGCCACCCGATTTGGCCGCTTCAAAAGCGGTCGGGCGCACGGTGATGACCTTGATTTTGTCTTTGGACTTTACCGTCTGCATGGCATTGCCCGCATAAATAGGCCGCACAAAAGTGTCGGCGGCCTCAACCGAAACAATTTCTGAAATTTGCATAACGTCCAGCGCCGCAGCAATCCGTGGCAGAAAGTTTTTACCATTGGTGGTGGCCGGGGCCAGCACCGCATCATAACCATCCATCAATGGCACGATCAGCGCCTGCATGGCTTCGGCCAATTGTTTGGCCAGGGCGGACCCATCCGCATGCAAGACGACGCGAACCCCGCCCACCTGTGCAGCCTGAGCCGCCACATCGCCTGCGTTTTCACCGGCGACAAGAATATCTACATCACCGCCCATTTTTGCCGCTGCAGTGACCGTTTTGTGGGTCGCATCAGAAAGGTGCGTATTATCGTGCTCGGCAACAACCAGAATAGCCATCAGATGACCCCCGCTTCGTTTTTCAGTTTATCAACCAGATCGGCAACCGTTTCGACGATCACACCGGCTTCGCGTTTTGGTGGCTCCGCAACCGTGATCTGTTCCAATCGCGCCTCGATATTTATACCGTAATCTTCTGGCTTTTTCATATCGATCGGTTTGCGTTTGGCTTTCATGATATTAGGCAGGCTGGCATAGCGCGGCTCGTTCAGGCGCAGATCCGTGGTGATCACCGCAGGCAACTCAACCTCAAGGGTTTGCAGGCCGCCATCAATTTCGCGGGTGATTTTGGCTTTGCCCTCACCAACTTCAAGTTCGGAAGCAAATGTGCCTTGAGGCCAGTCCAGCAATGCTGAAAGCATCTGACCGGTCTGGTTGGCATCATCATCAATGGCCTGTTTGCCCAAAATGGCCATGTCGGGTTTTTCTTCATCAACAACGGCTTTGAGCAATTTGGCAACGCTAAGCGGCTCTACGGTTTGGTCGGTTTCTATTAAAATCCCGCGGTCCGCCCCCATAGCCAGCGCCGTACGAATGGTTTCCTGGGCCTGTGTGGGGCCAATTGAGACCACAACAATTTCGCTGATTGTGCCCTTTTCCTTAAGGCGCACGGCCTCTTCGACAGCGATCTCGCCAAACGGGTTCATGGACATTTTTACATTGGCCAGATCAACCCCGGACCCATCGGGTTTAACCCGTGCTTTTACGTTATAATCAATCACCCGTTTTACGGGGACGAGAACTTTCATGTTCACGCTCCTTGCGTTTTTGCCTCATCACTTTCGGCATCAATATCACTTTTGTCAGGCGGGTCGTAAAGTGCTTGCCGCCAAGAATATCATACAATTTCGCCCGGCACCCATAACACATCGCCGCACCCGTGCGCATTACACCAACGTGCCGCCACAAACAGAAAGTCCGACAGGCGGTTCAGGTAAATCAAGGCATTTGCGTTTACAGCGTCTGTCTTTGCAAGCGCCACCGCGCCGCGTTCGGCCCGGCGACAAACGGCGCGGGCCAGATGCAGACGGGCACTGGCCTCTTCGCCGCCCGGCAGGACAAAGCTTTTCAGGGCATCCAGGTTCTTATTATAATGATCAATCTGCGTTTCCAGCCATTCTGTTTGCACCGTGGTTACCCGCAAAGGCGCTGGTTTGCCCGGATCATCTGGTCCCGGGTTTGACAAATCAGCACCCAGATCAAACATCTGGTTCTGAATTTTTTGCAAAACCACCTTTAAGTCAGCGTGCTTTACGGCACAAACCGCCAGTCCCAGCGCGCTGTTGGCCTCGTCCACATCACCATAAGCAACAACACGAAGACTAGCCTTGCTGACCCGCGCCCCGCCAACCAGACCGGTGCTGCCATCATCGCCCGTGCGGGTGTAGATTTTGTTCAGCTTGACCAAAGGATCAGCCGCCGCGCATTTTGTTTTTGACGTAAAAGCCGACAAGAATTGTCAGAATGGCAAAGGCCTGAATACCAACCCGCCAGCGCATGATGACATTACTTTTGGCTTTGGCCCCTTCGCCGCCGCGCGCCATGGTCACAACGCCAAAAATCAAAACCAACACAACGGCAATGACGGATACGGCAATCAGGCTATTGATAAACATCAACATGATAAGCTCTTTCTAACTGCGCCAGCGCAAGGTGGCTGGCTTGACCGGGTTGATAAACGGGCGCTTTTGCGCGCGGGCCTCGGTCCACTCTGCCTTGAGTTTGAAATACCACATGGCCTGCACATCTGCATCATGAATAAGCATCAGCTTTGGGTCGTGTTTAAGGCCTTTTTGCTGAGCCTGCACGGCGTCGCGGTCCTGTCCGGCAAATGTGGTAATGGCGTTGCGCAACAAAAAGTTGGGGATGGCGTTCAACAGCGCGTGGTCCCAATAGAGTGCAATGGTGATTTGTGTCTGTGTTTCATCAATCGGCGTTACCGCCGTAAAGCCCGTCACCTGGCGCCCACCAACCAGAACATATTCTGTACGCAAGCCCGGAAGTTCAAAACGTATTTCGGTCTCTGGCTTCGATCCCAGCAGTTTGTATAAAAATGAGTTGGATGAGGGTTGATGAGGCAACATGGAAAACCCGCGATCCACGGGGCCGAAGGCTTTTTGTTTTTCATGGACAGACTTTGCTGTGCGCCACCACCATTGGCGATGAATATAGGCAATATGCGCCGGGTCCATCAGGCCGATCACCGCATGATCCAGCGGGCAATCAAACAGCATTGAAACATGAAGGCGCGGCGCAGTGTCGCCCACATGATCCAGACGGGGCGCAGGGCTTAACGGCTTGGCGTCTGCATCGCCAAAATAAACCCATATCAGCCCCTGGGCCTCCGCCGTACGAAAGCTTTTACACCGTATTTTCCCAAGCTGCATCGCCGTCTTTTGCGCCTCGGTCAGCGATGGAATGGTTTTACACACCCCATCAACATCAAACTGCCAGCCGTGATACGGGCATTCGATCCGTGTTTGCCCGTCTGGCGAAGTGGTTTGGCGCCCTTCGGACAAAGGCATGGCGCGGTGTGGACAAATATCACGCATGGCAAAAACGCAGCCTGCATTATCACGCCCGATAAGCAGCGGTTCGCCAGCAATTTGCACAGTAACCGGCGCGCCGGTTTTCACCTGCGAAGAAAGGGCGCCAAAATACCAAAGGTCCATCAAAAACATGCCGTTCTTTTAGCGCGCATTTGGATCAAGGCAAAGCAAAGAGCGCGCAAAGCTTGCCAACGCGATGCATTCATTATAGCCGCATGCCTGAACATTGTTGCTCTGGAGACGTATTATGGGAAAAAATTGGCGCATTATCGGGCTCCTGCTGTTGGTTTTAACGGCAGCCGTTTCCTATTTTTGGTGGCATACGATGAACTGGACGGGCGAAATGACCCCTTTGCGGGCGCATTTTGACGGCACCTGCGACACCGTTGAAGGCGTTGTTGGTGCCGAAGATATTGTCATAGATCATGAAAACCAGCTTGCGTTTATATCCAGCCACGATCGGCGAAACCGCGCACAATCTGGTGCCATATGGATTATGCCCCTTGGCGCGCCGCAAACCGCCCATCCCATGAACATAACTGGGTATGATACGGCACTGTTTTCACCACACGGCATTGATCTGTGGATTGGCGAAGACGGTGTGCGGCGCCTGTTTGTTGTCGAACACGGCGATTGGTCACAAAGCCGGATTGTTATTTTTCGGATTGAAAACGGGGAACTGGTTTTTGACCATGCCGTTACAGACGATTTGATCAAGCGCCCAAATGATGTCGCCGCCGCAGGCGAAAATGCCTTTTACACCACAAACGACCTTGGCGCGCCTTACGGTAGTCGGGCTGAGTTTTTTGAAGTTCTTCTCCAAAAATCAAAAGGCAGTGTGGCTTATTTTGACGGCGTATCCACTCGTATCGTGGCCGATAAAATTGGTTACGCCAATGGTGTGGCAATCAGCGGTGACGGAACATCTGTTTATGTGGGCACCAGTGGGGACCAGTCCGTCCAATTTTATGCACGTGATGTGAAGACCGGCGCGTTGAGCCAGCAGGACGAGGTTTTCCTGCACACCGGTGTTGATAATATTGATATTGATGAAGATGGCACGTTATGGGTTGCGGCCCACCCTAAACTGCTCACCTTTTCCAAACACGCCAAAGATGGCGCCATACGCAGCCCGTCACAGGTACTGCGCATCGACCCCGATGGGAAAACTATCCGCGAGGTTTATCTGTCTTTAGGCGACCCGCTTTCCGCGTCTTCCATTGCAGCCCGCGCGGGCAACACATTGCTGGTTGGCGGCGTTTTTGATCCACGCGTGCTGGTATGCACCATGGACAACCCAACCCCTTAACCTGATTTCATAAGGAAACCCTCATGGCCGAACAGGCAAAATACGACGTATTGGGCATTGGCAATGCCATTGTTGATGTCATCGCACCGGTTCAGGATGCTTTTTTAACAGAGCAATCGATCACCAAGGCCTCTATGACCCTGATCGACGAGGATCGCGCTTCCAGCCTTTATGCGGCACTGCCCTCGGCCAGCGAAACCTCTGGCGGGTCGGCCGCCAACACAATTGCCGGAATTGCCGGTCTGGGCGCCCGTACCGCGTATTTTGGCAAAGTCGCCAATGATGAACTGGGTAAAACCTTTATCCATGATTTGCGCGCCACCGGTGCAGGTTTTGACGTAACGCCATTGGCAAACGGCCCCGGCACAGCCCGCTGTTTGATCGCCGTAACCCCCGATGCCCAACGCTCTATGTCGACTTATCTTGGGGCGTCTTCATTGTTTGGGATGAATGATCTTGATGAAGATGTCATTCGGGCCGCCGCCATTACCTATATGGAAGGCTATTTGTTTGATCGTGATGAGGCCAAAGCTGCCTTTGTGCACGCCGCAGAAATTGCCGCAGCCGCAGGGCGCAAAACCGCACTAACCCTGTCTGATCTTTTTTGTGTCGATCGTCACCGCCAATCATTTTTACATCTGGTGCGCGGCCATATCGATATTTTGTTCGCCAATGAGGCAGAACTGCTGGCGCTTTATGAAACCGATGACTTTGACCGCGCGCTGGCGCACGTTCGCAAAGACTGCGGCTTTGCCGCGGTCACCCGCAGCGAAAAAGGCTCGGTTCTGATTAGTGGTGACGAAACAGTTCTGGTGAAGGCCGAACCCATAGACCAGGTGGTCGATACCACTGGCGCGGGCGACCTTTATGCGTCTGGTGTGCTCTATGGTCTTTCGCGCAATCTGTCGCTGGCCGAGTGCGGGCGTCTGGGTTCAATCGCCGCAGCTGAAATTATCTCGCATTATGGTGCGCGGGCACAAACAAACCTGCGAATTCTTTGCGGGCTTGATGCACACAGTTAACGCCCCGGAAACGGCTTTGTTGGTATTGCATTAGGGTTAAGGCTGCTTTGCGGCCATTTTCAACCCGGGGCCGTTTTGTGAATCTGCGTCACAACATTAGATCCAGCCTAGTTTTCAAGGCCTTTATATGGTTTGGCCTGGCCGCCTTGGTGGCGGCAATGCTGGTCGTTGCCCTGAGCGCCGTTCAGGAACGGTTTTATCAACAGGCCCATGCCCAGACCCAGGGTCTGGCTTTGGCCAATGCCAGCGCCGCGGCATTAACGCCCACCTTGCTGAGACAAGATGCACGCCTTGCAGATCAGGCCCGTCTGCGCCTCGTCGGACAAAGGGCGGTTTTGGACATCCATGTGCTTGATTTGTCGGGCAAAGTTATTTTACCCACAACAACCAGAAACACAAACCGGACCAGCGCTGAATTTAAACAAACTGCCAGTAGCGGCCGAACCAGTATTCGCATTCAGGGCGGTGTGCTCTACAGCTTTATTCCGCTCTATGATGATGGTCGCCTCAGCGCGGTTATGAGCCATTCTTACGACCTGACCAAAGATCAAACCGGGGCCTGGGGGCTGGTCTTAAAAAATATCTGGCGCGGCCTGATCCTTCTTGGTGTTGCCGTCCCGGCGGGCTTGTTGGTGTTTATTCGCCTGACCTCGCCCCTGGCAGAGCTGAACAGAGCCGCCGCGCAGGCCGCCGCCGGTGATTTATCGGTTCGTCTGGATGTTGATCGCAAAGACGAGATCGGTGTTTTGTCATCCAACTTTAACACTATGCTGGACCGCCTGAAGTCTAATTTTGATCGCACGCGCTGGCTGGCCTATGGGGACAGCCTGACCCGCCTCGCCAATAAAACCGCTTTTAACGAACAATTACAAAAACAGGTTCGTCTGGAACGCCCGCCCGGCGCCCTGATGTTGATCGACCTTGATGGTTTCAAGCGCTTTAATGATGCCTATGGCCAGGAAGAGGGCGACCGTATCCTGACCATTGTTGCCCAACGCCTGCGCAAAGTGGTCAGCGAACACGCCCCCCGCTTTGCCGCAGCATCCGGCCAATCGCGGCCACTTCTGGCGCGTCTTTCCGGCGATGAATTTGGTGTCCTTATTCCCGGTGCACGCTCCGCGCCTGAGCTACAGAATATGGCCAATGCAATTTTGGAGGCCATTGCCGCACCGATTGATTTATCCGGCCATAACGCATGCCTCTCGGCGCGCATAGGAATCGCGCTTTATCCCCATGACGCGGGGGATGCCCGCAATTTGCTGACCAGCGTTAACTTTGCCATTGATGAGGCCAAAAAAAGCGGCGGTGGAACCTGGTGTTTTTTTGAGCCATCAATGTCGCAAAAGGCCATTCGCCGCATGACATTGCAAAACGAGATGCGTCGGGCTTTGCGCGAACAAGAGTTTGTTGTTCATTATCAGCCTAAAATTGACGTCCGCGAGGGCACCATTGCCGGGTGTGAGGCGCTGGTCCGTTGGCAACAACCGTCTGGAAAGCTGGTTGGGCCGGGTGCTTTTATTGAAGCCGCAGAGGAATCCGGTCTGATCCGGGAAATTGGCGACTTTGTGCTGGACGAATCCTGTCAGGCCGCGGCCCGTTGGGAAAGTGCCGGATATAATTGCGGCGTGGCGGTCAATGTCTCGTCCTTACAGTTCGCCAGCAATGATTTTACCCAGACCGTGTTTGCCGCTTTGGCGCGCGCCGGACTTCCCCCCTCCAAGCTGGAGCTGGAATTAACCGAAAGCGTGGCCATGACCAATCCTGAACGGATGCTGGAACAGATCGGCCCTTTGCGGGAAAAGGGTGTGCGCTTTGCTATTGATGACTTTGGTACAGGGCATTCCAGCCTGGCCTATCTGACGCGCCTGCCCTTTGATGTGTTCAAAATTGACCAGTCTTTCGTACAATCCATGACCGAAGATAAACATGCGCGTGTGATCGTGCAGACGGTTCTGGCCATGGCCGAAAGCCTGGGCTATCGCACCGTTGCCGAAGGGGTGGAAACCCGCGAACATTTTGCCTTTTTACAATTGCATTGCTGTGATTATGTTCAAGGGTATTATTTTGCCAAGCCCATGGTCGAGGCTGATCTGGTCGGCATGCTGCACGCTGAAAAAGAAAACCTCTCGCGGGCCGAGACACCGTCCTATGCCGAGGCGGTTTAAGGTTCACACACCCATTATTTCCGTGATAGATGGCCCTTGAACCATGGTGCACAAACGCCCACATGGTTCTCGACAGAGCTAAGGAGCCATTTGTGAGCAGTCAGGCAGACAACCAACCCTTTCCAGGCTGGCGCGGCACGACCATTTTGGCCGTTCGTAAAAACGGCAAAACCGTTATCGCCGGTGACGGCCAGGTTTCGGTTGGACAAACCATCATGAAGGGCAATGCGCAAAAGGTCCGCCCGCTGGGCACCAAGGGCGTATCCGCCGGTTTTGCAGGTTCAACCGCAGATGCAATGGCGCTTTTCGAGCGCCTGGAAACCAAGCTGGAGCAATACCCGTCTCAATTGGCCCGCGCTTGTGTCGAGCTCGCCAAAGACTGGCGCACGGACCGGTTTTTACGCCGTCTGGAAGCCATGTTGATCGTCGCCGACGCCAAAGCTTTTTATTTGCTGACCGGGGCAGGCGACGTGTTAGAGCCTGAAAATGACATTGCCGCCATTGGTTCGGGTGGCAATTACGCTCTGGCTGCGGCCCACGCGCTTTATGGTTATGAAGATGATGCCGAAATTATCGCCCGGCGCGCCATGGATATTGCCGCCGATATTTGCGTCTACACCAATCGTAATCTGACCGTCGAGGTCCTTGAACTTTAAAGCCTGATCAGGATTGAAATGACCGAGTATACACCCCGGCAAATTGTTGCCGAACTGGATCGCCATATTGTTGCACAAAACAACGCCAAACGCGCCGTGGCTGTGGCCCTGCGTAATCGCTGGCGCAGGCGGCGTGTTGATGACAGCCTGAAGAGTGAAATTACACCAAAAAACATTTTGATGATTGGCCCCACGGGCGTTGGCAAAACAGAGATTGCCCGACGTCTGGCCAAGCTGGCCGGCGCACCATTTATCAAAATCGAAGCCACCAAATTTACCGAAGTTGGCTATGTTGGCCGCGATGTGGAACAGATCATTCGTGATCTGATCGAAATGGCCTTGATTATGGTCCGCGAAGCCAAGCGCGCCGAGGTCAAGTCTCGCGCCGAAGCGGCGGCTGAAGACCGGGTTCTGGAGGCGCTGGTTGGTGCCAATGCCAGTTCTGCGACGCGCGAATCCTTTCGCGAACGTCTGCGGTCCGGTTTGTTGGATGACAAGGAAATCGATCTGGACCTTCCCGATAACACCTCACCCTTTCAGGCCCTTGATATTCCCGGCATGCAAGGCGGTGGCATGGGCATGTTGGACCTTGGCGAAATGCTGGGCAAGGGACTTGGTGGGCGAACAAAATCACGCCGGCTGCGTGTTGTTGACGCCTATGCGCCGTTGATCGAAGAAGAAAGCGACCGTTTGCTGGATGAAACCCACATCGTGTCTGAGGCCATATCTGCGGTTGAAAATGACGGCATCGTCTTTTTGGACGAAATTGACAAAATTACCGCCCGTTCTGAACGACAGGGCGGCGATGTCTCTCGCGAAGGGGTTCAACGCGATTTACTGCCTCTGATTGAAGGTACCACGGTCAGCACCAAGCACGGCCCGGTAAAAACAGATCATATTTTGTTTATTGCGTCGGGGGCTTTTCACGTTGCCAAACCATCCG
The DNA here is from genome assembly GCA_021776525.1 of Robiginitomaculum sp. GTDB lineage: Bacteria > Pseudomonadota > Alphaproteobacteria > Caulobacterales > Maricaulaceae > Robiginitomaculum_B. The sequence goes on along the minus strand of JAJFFT010000006.1, from coordinate 502,285 downwards.
ACATGTTGCCTGAATTACAAGGCCGCTTGCCCATCCGGGTTGAGCTGCGCGCCCTTACACGTGAAGACTTTTCGCGCATACTGACCGAACCTGAAGCTTCGCTCATCTCGCAATATACCGCTTTGATGGCCACAGAAGGCGTAACGCTGGATTTTCAAAAAAGCGCCATTGAGGCCATTGCCGATATATCTGCATCTGTAAATGCCCGTGTTGAAAACATCGGCGCGCGGCGCTTGCAAACAGTTATGGAAAAACTGTTGGAAGAGGTTAGCTTTACCGCATCGGAAAATGACGGCGAAACCGTTGAGATTGACAAGGCTTATGTCTTGGAGCGGTTGGAAACCCTGTCGCGTGATACGGATCTTTCCAAGTTCATTTTATAGAGGCTTGTTTTTACGCAAAAAAACATACCATGCCCCTTTGCCGCCATGGCGCGTATGGGCCGGGGCGTAACCGGAAACCAGCACGCGAAATGCCCCCTCGCCCATCCAATTGGGCAGGCCGGTGCGCAGCACGCCTTCATCCCTCTCGCCGCGCCCGGTTATGACCAAAACGCTGCGCAGGTTATCGGCCGCGCACGCGCTAAGCCGTCTTAATAAAAAGGCTCTGGCTTCGTCATGGCGTTTGCCGTGCAGGTCAATTCTGGCCTGTGTCTCTATGCGGCCACGGCGCACTCTTTTATGAGAAGAGAGGTTTTCAGCACTTTCTGTGCGGGTCTGTCTGGTCGGTTTTAAAGCGGTCGGCGCTTGTTGTCTTACTCTGTGTCGCGGCACTGTTTGTTTCGGCTCTGGGGACTGAGGTACACCGGCTTTATGTATCGGGCCTGTGCCTTTTCTGTTTTTAAGCGGCGCAATTGTGTCTTTAACCACCTCCCAAAGTGACTGGCTGGCGTCTTCATCTTTGGGACGTCGGGTCATGATTGTGAACCGGCAGTCCCCGCAACCAAAGCCCGCGGGACCAGAACCCACCACCGGGCGGGGTGTTTTACAATACCGGCACGGCGACCGGCCTTTGCACCAGACCCGATAAACAAATCCCCCCGCACCGGGCCCTTTATGGCACCTCCGGTATCTTGGGCAATCGCCAGAAACTGTGTGGGCTGGCCCTTCCAATCCTTACCGTTTTTGGGAAGGCGGGTATCCACCCATATGGGCGTCCCCATAGAATAAAGCCCCGGATCAACAGCCAGCGATGCGCCAGCAGTCAGCGGCACACCTTGTGTGCCGACGGGACCCAGAGCTTCATCTTTAATGGTTTGGGCCGCAAAAAACACATAGCGCTGGTTATTGTTCATCAGGCCTCGGGCTTTTTCGGGGCCTGCGGTTTTCATCCACCGCTCTATGGCCCCTTTTGAGGCTTTTCCGGATGCTAATTCGCCGCTTTTTATCAGCACCCGGCCGATCGAGGTATAGGTGTGGCCATTATGCCCCGCAAAGGCGGCGCGCATGGTGCGGCCATCATTAAAATGCAGACGACCAGAGCCTTGCACTTGCAGAAAAAAAACGTCCGCCGCACGTCCCCAGGCTAACGCCTTACCGCCCATTTCTATGATCTTGTTTCGTGTGTAATAGGGTACTAATTGACCCTCATCGACCCTGCCCATCAATTTGCGGCCGCGAAACCCGGTGGCCTTGAATTTTTTCGGGTCAACCGTAACCAGGTCTTCTGGCCGGGCATAAATTGGTTCGTCAAACCCCGGAGCAGGTGCGGTGCGAACCTCCAGCTCTGGCTCGTAATAAGCGGTCAACAGGCCGCCTTGACCATCAATTGTGCTTTGTTCTTGTGGGATGAAATATGTTTCAAAGTATGTCCGCGCAGCGTCTTTTTCTACGTCTGTGGACAGCGCCTTCTCGCATACATGTTCCCAAACAACCCCTTTGTCCCCAGCCCTCGTAAAGGCTGCACAAGAGCGCTGAAAGGCCGTCAACGCCAAAATTGGGTTTGCGTCAGCCCAACCGGGCAGGTTTGAAAACTCATTTGTTGAAAGATCAGAAAGCGACGTTTCTGCAATGCGTGGAAAATCCGGCGACGGCGTCCCGGGCGTTTGTCTTTCTTCTTCTGGCGCCGGTGCGTTTTCCGGGCTCGTTATTGGCGGCGAGGCAATTGGTGCTGGTGCTGTACTAGCACAACCAACGAGCACCAATGCGCTGGCTAGAAAAAATGCAGACCACTTCACCATCGATTCGCCTCAGGCCAGTGTAGCAACGCTGGCTAATTTCCAGTTTGGGTCGCGGGTGCGTACGTCGCGCACAAATGTCCACTCTTCGGTGGTTAAAGATATTTGGACCTGGGCCTCTTCGGGCTCGTCTTCTTTAAGCTCACGCGTGGATATGTCAGCCGAAAACTCAACCACCACACTTGCTTCTCGGTTATTCAGGCCGGCATCTTTAATTTCTGCCTTTTTAATCCGGATAATTTCTGTATCAAGCTGTTTGCCCGATGTTGTCCGGGCATCAATGGCCTCTGCATAACGGGCATAAACGTCCGATTGCAGCAAGTTTTTAAGGGTTTTCTTGTCCCCGGCCGAATAGGCTTCAACCACCATTTCATAGGCTGCTTTGGCGCCTGTTAGAAAGCTTTGTGGGTCAAACCGGTTGTCTGCGGCGTATATGGCCTCCAGCCCCGCGGCGGCGGGGCCTGTGAAAGCGGGGCGCAAAGGTGTTGGCGCAACAGGCTTTGCTGTACCAGATCCCGCCGACCCCAAACGCGGCGGGCTTTGCGGCGGCGCACCGACATCTTTGCCCAACACATTGAAAAGCTTGATGAGCACAAAGCCGGCTATGGCGGCGAAAAGGATCAACTGCATCAAAATGGTGGCTCCTGCCTCGTTTGTTTCTATTTCAGTATAAGGTGTTTTTATCAAGGAAGTCAGCCCGAAGCTTGCCGCTAAACACACCACGTGGTAGCAGCCCGCACAGCCGATTATAGAAGAGTTAGAAAAATGAGTGAAGACACAGCCACGCCGGACGAACAAAACGCTGAGCAACAGGCTCCGCAATTGCAGTTATTGACCCAATATATCCGCGACCTTTCCTTTGAAAACCCCAATGCACCAGGCAGCTTACAAAGCGGGCCGACCCCAGCCATTGAGCTGGAAATTGGGGTTGGTGCCACCACCGCACAGGAAAATGTTTTTGAAGTTAGCCTGTCTATTTCAGTCAAGGCGACTCGCGAGGAAAAAACCTCATTCATCATTGAGTTGGTTTATTGTGGTTTGTTTGCGATCTCTGGCATTCCCGAAGAAAGCCTTGGGCCGGTGCTGCATATTGAATGCACACGCCTGATCTATCCATTTGCGCGCCGCATTATTTCTGACCTGACGCAAGATGGTGGATTCCCTGCCCTGCCTCTTGAGGTGGTTGATTTTGCCGCCGTTTATCGCGCCGGCCTTGAACAACAAGCCGCCCATGAAGCCAATGGCGGAAGCGACGTTTCCGGTAACGCATAAGCTTTTATTTGCGATCGGCCGTTAGAGGAATTTATTCCATAACGGCCGATCGCCAACTTCTTCCAAAAACTTTGTGTGCTCTTCGCGCTGGGCATCACTTAAGTTTGCTGTAATCGCTTTGATTTCAGTTTTGATATTCTTGGCCACCTGGTGTTCCGCTTTCTTGGCTTTAGCTCTGCTCGGCTCAAGGTTTAGCTTGCGCTCGCGTCCACCATTTAGCTCTAGATAAACTTCGGCCAACAGCTTCGCGTCCAGCAACGCGCCGTGCAGTGCGCGTTCCGAAAGGCTGACCGAAAAGCGCTTGCACAGGGCGTCCAGGGAATTATATGCCCCAGGAAACTTTTTTCGCGCAATAAGCAATGTGTCGATAAACCGCTTATCCTCAAATGGTGTCCGGTCCAGCTTAGTCAGCTCAACATTGACAAAATCACGGTCAAAGCGGGCGTTATGAGCAACCATCTTGCTCTTGCCAACAAACTCCAGAAAGTCATCAACAATTTCTGCAAACAACGGTTTGTCGGCCAAAAACTCGGTCGTCAGCCCAGTTATGCGCACCACCTCTTCAGGCACATCCCGTTCCGGGTTTACATACCGCCGAAACGTTTTTCCGGTTGGCAAAAGGTCTATAACCTCAACACAACCGATCTCGGTAATTCTGTCGCCCTTAAAGGGCTTAAGCCCCGTTGTTTCTGTATCAAAAACTATCTCGCGGGACATTCTGGCCTTTCAAGACCGGCTTTTGCCTGTCAGGTGTTGGTGTTTGATCTGGTAGAGTATGGTTTGCACTTGCTGGGCCGCATCTTCAAGGCCTTTTGATGTGTTGATAACAAAATCTGCGCGGCGGCGCTTTTCTGCGTCCGGCATTTGCAGAGATATAATATGTTCAAAGCGGGCCTCACTCATCCCCGGCCTCGACAAAACCCGTTGTCTTTGTACGTCTGGCGGCGCGGTGACAACAATGACCTTGTCCACCCGCTCCTCGCCACCTGTCTCGAACAATAGCGGTATGTCAAACAATACGATGGGCCGATCGTCTGCCTTTGCCTGTTCGAGCCATGCAGCCCGCGCTTTGGCCACTTTGGGATGAACGGCCTCTTCTAAAAATGCAACAGCATCTTTTTCCTTTCGCACCAAAGGCGCCAAGACCGCACGATCTATTTTCCCCGCGACCAGGGCCTTTGGAAAACGCTCGGCTACGGTCTTTATCAAGGCCTTGTCTGTTTGATAAAGCTCGTGAACTGTGGCGTCTGCATCAAAAACCGGTATCCCTTGTTTGGCAAACAGCCCGGCGGTTGTCGTCTTTCCCATGCCGATAGACCCGGTCAATCCAAGGATAATCACGAAACCTCTCCCAACGCCTGCAATAAAAGCCCTTTTACGTCTGTGTGTTGTGGCGGCGGAACACCAAAAAAAGCTTCAAAAGAAGGTTTCGCCTGTGCAATCAACATATCAAGGCCACCAAGTATGGCACATCCCTTGGCTTTAGCGTCGCAAAGCAAGGGGGTCATCTGCGGCGTATAAATCAGATCATAAACCAATGCGTCGCCGGAAATGTGTTGCAAAGACAGGTCCAGCGGAGGCTTACCGGTCATGCCCGCGGAGCTGGCATTAACCAAAAGACTGGCATCAGCCAGCGCCTCTTCCCGCTTTGACCAATCCAGCGCCTCTACCTTATCGCCAAACCCCTCAGCTAAAACCTGTGCGCGGGCTTGGGTGCGGTTGATAATTTGAATACGTCCCGGCTTTAGACTTAAAGCCCCGATCAACGCGGCCCGCGCCGCGCCGCCGGCGCCCAGAATAACGATGTTTGTATTTTTCCAATGCTGCACTGTGCGCGCCTTTAATAAAGGCGCGCTGAAGCCTTCTATATCTGTGTTTCTTGCATAAAGCTGGCCATTTTTACGGGTTAGAAGGTTTGCTGCACCGGCCTGTTTTACTGTGTCGTCTATACAGTCTGCGATTTTCTTCGCCGCCTCTTTATGCGGCAGGGTTACATTCATGCCGACAAAACGTGGGTCAGAAAAACAGTCCTTTACGGCCTGATTAAACTCTTTTTTTGTTGCGTGCCGACGCGCGTATTTAGCATTTATGTTTGCTGCTTTTATCCACGCGCCGTGTAGAAGCGGTGATAAAGAATGCGCGATCGGGTCGCCGATCACACAGGCGTGCATCTGTTGGGTTTGTTTTGTGGTCATATTGTAACAGCCTTCAGACGGCGCAATTCTTTGCAGAGCGGCAAGAGAGACAGGCCCAAAATCGAGAAATAATCCCCCTCAATGCGCTCGAACAAACGCACCCCGAGACCCTCAATCTCATAACAACCAACGCTGGCTAAAACCTGTTTTCCGGCGCGGTACAAATAGGCCTCTATTTCTTTTTTATCCAGATCATGCATGACCATCTTTGCCCGGCTTTTATGTTCCCATATTACCTTCCCTTGTTGAACAAGTACCGTCGTGCCAACAAGATAGTGCGTTTTGCCGGACAAAAGCGCCAACCTCGCTCGCGTCTCTCCCAAAGTGGCAACTTTATCAAATTGCTGATTTTCAAACTCTAAAATTTGGTCCGCGCCGATGACCAGCTGGTCTTGATTAACCGTAACGGCCTGGGCCTTTGCTGTTGCCAGCAATGCGCTCATATCCCCGGCTTCTTTACCCTGCGCCGCTTTCTTCAAGGCGCATTCGTCAACATCGGAAGGCTGAACGGTAACGTTGATGCCTGCCTGCAATAATAGTTTTTTTCGTATGGCACTATTAGAGGCTAAAACGAGTTTTGTTTTCTGGTTTTTTTTACTTTTCATCAGCTGGAGCCTCGGCGTTTCGGCTCGCCAGTAAAGACATGATTTTTGCCGATGTTTCTTCGATAGAGCGGCGGGTTACATCAATAACCGGCCAGCTAAAGCGTGCAAACATACGCTTTGCATAAATAATCTCTTCGCGCACAGCGGCTTCATTTATATAGGCGCTTGGTCGGTGCTCGTTCAAGCTAAGCAAACGATTACGACGAATTTGTACCAAACGACGCGGGCTGATCGTCAAACCAACAATCAGAGGTGTATTATGGCCCTCGGTTAACGCTTTTTGTGGTTCAACCTTTCCAACAATAGGAACGTTTGCGGCCTTGATACCCCGGTTGGCCAGATACACACAGGTTGGTGTTTTTGAGGTTCGGCTAACGCCCAGCAAAATGACATCAGCCTGACTAACCCGCTCTGGTGACAGGCCGTCATCGTGTGCCATAGCAAAGTTCAAGGCATTGATTCTATCATGGTATTCCTCATCCTGATTGTGTTGAGCGCCCGTTTCGTGACTGACCGGTGTCCCCAAATACTGGCTGAAGGTGTGCAGAGTTGGCCCCAAGACATCAATGCAGGGAAAGGCGCGTCGTTCGCAGAATTGCACGAGACGTTTGCGCTGGTTTTCGTTGGCCATTGTATACATCACAACGCCAGGCGCGGCTTCGATATCTTCCAAAGCGCTATCAAGTTGTTTTTCTGATCGAGTCAGAACGTGAATATGCTCGATCGGGATCAGTGTGCGAAATTGCGCGCTGGTGGCGCGTATAATTCCAGCCAATGTTTCGCCGGTTGCATCAGAGACCAAATGTACATGCACGTAATAGCCGGGCTGTGCGTCCTTTTCTGCCACCGCGCTCTCCCTCGTAAAACGTTAATAAAGTGTTAATAAAATATGCACTGTTTTACCACTGGTCTGACTGCTTATCCTATCGCGAGTATGACTTGTAATTAAGCCCTACTTATACGCTTTTTTTGGTCAACCTCCGAGATTCTGTGAAGAATGTTGATAATTTAGAGCTTTCTCGTGTCCTTGATTCGAATATGTGTCTAGTTTAGGCGCTTACCCCTTCTTTTTATAGGAGGTTTTAGGGTTTATGAAAAATCTTTTCTGCTGTCTCTGATCGTTGTTTTTTGTTGAAAATCTGTGTTTAATTCCTGCATAAGTCTGGCATTCCTGTGGGCAGACTTCTTTATCAATGTTTTACACTGCTCAATAACAACCACTCTAAAAATATATAGATATTAGGGAAAAGTAGGGCTATGGCCGAACCGGTAAAACTCCTTTTACAGACCTTATCAGGGCATATCGGCCCAAGGCCTCCAGTATGGATTATGCGACAAGCGGGTCGGTATTTGCCAGAATATCGAAAGCTGCGGGCTGGAGCACCTTCATTTGTCGAATTTTGTTTAAACCCTGCCATGGCCAGCGAAGCCACACTGCAACCAATTCGGCGGTTTGATCTGGATGCGTCCATAGTTTTTGCCGATATTCTGCTTATTCCGCATGCAATGGACCGCGGGCTACATTTTGTCTCCGGGGAAGGGCCAAAATTACGGCCTTTGGTTCAGGGCGAAGATTTGTCTGGCCTGGAAAAATCATGGTCTTTGCAAAAGATAGATGCGGTTGGAGAAACCCTGGAACGTGTTCGGGCCGAGCTGCCGGACCATGTGACGCTGATCGGGTTTGCGGGTGCGCCCTGGACCGTTGCCACTTATATGGTTGAGGGCGGGGGATCTAAGGATAAATGGCAATCAAGACTATGGGCTTGGCAAAACCCGCAAGAGTTTGACCAATTATTGGATATTCTCGTGCATGCAAGCATAGAATATATGGCCATGCAGGTTGAGGCGGGCGCAGAAGTTCTGAAACTCTTTGAATCCTGGTCAGAAGGGCTGCCAGAGCCTTTCTTTGAGCACTTTATCATCGGCCCGGCCAAAAAAGTGGTTGAAGGCCTGAGAAGCCGGGGCATTACGGTGCCAATCATAGGTTTTCCGCGCGGCTGCGGAATGCTGGCTGCACGGTATGCAAAAGAAACCGGGATTACAGCGATTGCACTGGATCAAAGCCAGGTGGGATCCTGGTTTAATGAAAATCTGCCCAAAGATATGGTTGTGCAGGGCAATCTAGACCCGGCCGTCTTGCGCGTTGGCGGTGAAGCATTGCGCAGCGAAACCGACCGCATCATCAAGGGCTTTGCCGGGCGTCCGCATATTTTCAATCTCGGACATGGAATTACGCCAGATACGCCGCCAGAGCATGTTAAAATGCTGGTTGATCTGGTTCAGGGTAAATGATGCCCAAAAAGGTCGCGATAGTCCTTTTTAACATGGGTGGTCCAGATAGTCTGGATAATGTCAGGCCATTTTTGCGAAACCTTTTTGCAGATCGGGCGATTATTGATCTGCCTAATCCGTTTCGATATTTGCTTGCAGAATTTATAAGCCGGAAAAGAGCCAAAGCCGCCAAAAAAAACTATGCTTTGATGGGTGGAAAGTCTCCGCTGGTAAAAGAAAGCCTGCAACAGGCCACAGCCGTGCAAGAATACTTAGAAAAAAGTATAAAATCTAACGAAGTAAAATGCTTTGTGGCAATGCGGTATTGGGGACCCAGCATTAAAAGCGCCCAGTCAGCAATAAAAGAATGGGGCGCGACTACGGTCGTTCTTTTGCCATTATACCCGCAATATTCCACGACCACGACGGGGACATTTTTTAAGGCTTGGGATAAAGCAGAAAAAGCTGGACAACACACAAAAATAATTTCGTCTTATGAAATAAATGAGCGCTTTATCACCGCGCACGTTAAAACAATCACCAAGCATTATAAAAAGTGCGGATCACCTAAAAATACCCGCGTAATTATGTCGGCTCATGGTCTGCCAGAGAGAATAATCAATGCCGGTGATCCATATCAGCGCCAGATAGAAGAAAGCTGTGCAGCCATAGCAAAACAACTCCCAAAAGATTTGCAGGATATGTCTCTTGCTTATCAAAGCCGGGTCGGACGACTAAAATGGATTGGGCCATCGACACTGGATGAAATAGAACGGGCAAGCGTGGATAAAAAAGCGGTGCTGATAGTTCCAATTGCTTTTGTGTCAGAGCATATCGAGACGCTGGTGGAGCTTGATATAGATTATAAAAAGAAAGCTCTGGATATGGGCATAAAAACTTATCTGCGGGTTCCAGCACTTGGGATAAACTCTGACTATATTGCCTCGCTTGGGAATATGGCTATAGAGGCGATAAAGGAGACATCGGCGTGATCTTTTTAGCAGAACATTATGATTACTGGCGCGCTGGACATATCCTTAGCGTTATTGCCTGGATGGCGGGCCTTCTTTACCTGCCACGTTTGTTTATTTATCATTATGGGGCCAAAAAAGGCGGCGAGTTGGAAGAAACGCTTATTTTACAAGAACAACGGCTGTTACGTGTGATAATGAACCCGGCTTTTGTGCTGACTTGGGTTTTTGGAATATTGCTAGTTTTTTCCAATGCAGGCCGTGCGGGAGGCTGGGAAATCTTTCTTTCCTGGGCATGGATCAGCAAATTCACACTGATTACCATTATGACACTGTTGCATCATTATTTTGCTATTGTTCGTAAAAAACTGGCACAAGGTGAACGTCCGCTGAGTCAGACAAAGTGGCGTTTTATCAATGAATTGCCCGCGTTATTAGCTGTTTTTATTGTTCTGATAGCAGTCGTCTGGATCAGATAAAACCAGCATAAACGCGGGTACAACTTGACGAAGCCTAATGAGCGTGCTCTTAGAGAGGCTTCTTACTGGTGGCACCTTTCAGGAAGACCACCACACACCCAAAGCTTGGATCTTCGTTTTGCTGAACAGGGCATTTGTGTCTGTGTTTATATAATGAAGGTAGAAAGACAGGAGCCCCGCCAGAAATGACTGCGGAAGACGATAAAACTGAATGTGATGACCTGCCAATAGAAGAGCCGGTTAAAAAAGAAGCACCGAAGGGCATGACACGCATGACCTTGCAGGAGCTTAAAGAAAAAGATCCAAAGGATTTGCTAAAACTCGCGGAATCTTTGGAGGTCGAAAATGCCTCGACCATGCGCAAACAAGATATGATGTTTGCCATCCTTAAAGACCTAGCGGAACGCGATGTTGAAATTCATGGCGGCGGCGTTTTAGAAACCCTGCAAGATGGGTTTGGTTTTTTAAGATCGCCAGAATCCAATTATCTGGCAGGACCAGACGATATTTATGTTAGTCCATCGCAGATTCGTAAACTTGGCCTGCGGACAGGAGATACCGTAGAAGGTGAAATTCGCAGCCCGCGCGACGGAGAACGTTATTTCGCGCTGGTAAAGACCTTAGCGATTAACTTTGAAGACCCGGAAAAAGCCCGTCACAAAGTTCTGTTTGATAACCTGACCCCGCTTTACCCCGAAGAACAGATGAAAATGGAAACTGAAGACCCAGCGATTAAGGATCGCTCCGGGCGCGTTATTGATATTGTCGCACCGCTGGGCAAAGGCCAACGCGCCTTGATTGTTGCTCCGCCACGGACAGGTAAAACCGTCCTTTTGCAAAACATTGCCCATGCTATTGAGGCAAACCACCCAGAATGTTTCCTGATCGTGCTTTTGATTGATGAACGCCCCGAAGAGGTGACCGACATGCAGCGTTCAGTAAAAGGCGAAGTTGTTTCTTCGACTTTTGATGAGCCGGCTACGCGCCACGTACAAGTCGCCGAAATGGTGATAGAAAAGGCCAAACGTCTGGTAGAGCATGGTCGCGATGTGGTTATTTTGCTCGATTCCATTACGCGCCTTGGCCGTGCCTATAACACGGTTGTCCCATCATCAGGCAAAGTCTTGACCGGCGGTGTTGATGCAAACGCACTGCAAAGACCAAAGCGGTTTTTTGGGGCAGCCCGGAATATCGAAAACGGTGGATCACTGAGTATTATTTCAACGGCATTGGTTGAAACCGGCTCGCGCATGGATGAAGTGATCTTTGAAGAGTTTAAAGGCACAGGGAACTCAGAAATTGTTCTGGACCGCAAGGTTTCAGACAAACGGGTTTTCCCAGCCATTGATGTTACAAAGTCCGGAACACGCAAAGAAGAATTGCTGGTGTCCAAGGATGTGTTGCAGAAAATGTTTGTTTTGCGCCGTATTCTCAACCCTATGGGTACAACGGATGCCATTGAATTCCTTCTGGAAAAACTGCGTCAAACGAAAAACAATGATGAGTTTTTTGACAGTATGAACACCTAAGAAGACTGGTAAACTATGGCTTTCACGCTTTTTCATGCCCGCCGCACGCGGTCGCTTCGCCCACTATGGTTGATGGAAGAAATGGGGCTGTCTTATGAGCTGGAAGTCCTTGATTTCAAAATGGGAAATACCGGGGGCGAAAAATACGCTGCCATAAACCCGTTACAAAAAGTTCCAGCCCTGAAAGACGGCAATTTGTTGATGCTGGAATCCGTGGCTATTATGGAATATCTGTTGGGAAAACAGGGCGCATCTAACTTGTCGTGTGAGCCGGACGATGATGAGTTTGGCCCATATCTGCAATGGCTGCACGCCGGAGAATCTCATTTTGGCATGTATATGTCATTATTGATCGGCCACCGGTTATTGCTCCCAGAAGAACAACGCAATGCCGATATTGCAAAATGGGCTACCGCTAACCTGACGAGCGCGGCCGAATTGTTGGGCAACAGCATGAAGGGCGAGAACAGCATATTAAAACGTGGTTTCAGCGCTGCTGATATTTCTGTTGGCTATGTCCTTTTCGTGCTCGATATGATCGGGGCGCTGGACGACATAGCGCCGGAAAATGTGGTCCAATATTGGGAAGCATTAAAAGAAAGGCCGGCGTGGAAACGCGCCATCGCCCTATAAGAAAACCATCAAGCCTTTATTTCAGGAAGCGCACAAAGCCGTTCCGCACGGTCGTCTGCCTTTAAGGCTCGGCGGACCGCAGCGGCCCGATCGGTTGCAATAATATGCACGCCATCACCAATGATATTGCGATAAACGCCGGGCCCGCCTGTGCGTGCCGCCCTTCGGTCAGTACGTCCCAGCGCACCATATATGTTTTCCACACCACGATCAGATAAAGCTTTGTATAATAAAGGTTTTATTGCTCCGGTGCCGGTCCAGGCAATGATCTGTCTGGCGTCTATTCCGTTCGCAATTAGCCGGTCATAATCGTCTAGACTGTCTATGGAAACCGAGAGCGCAACACCCGGCGCATGCTTTGAGGCCATATAGGCTTGTTTCTCGTTATAGGTGATCAGCATTACCCGTTGTGACATGCTGGCTTTACGCACGGCTTTTGCGATGTCGAAGAAACGTGCTCTTCCCTTTATATCAAGTTGCAAAACAACCGGCGCCGATTTGGCCCAGCGCAGGACGCTGGCAAGATCAGGAATGTGTGCACCTGTTTTTTTGCCATTCTCATCTAGAAGCTCAAAGCGCTCTAAGGCTGACCAAGACAAACCCTTTACTGGACCGCGACCGGTACTGGTTCTGTCCAACGTGTCATCATGAAGTAAAAACAAAACACCGTCTGCGGATTTTCGAACGTCAACTTCCAATAAGACAAGACCGCCTTTGGCTGTGTGTTGAAAAGTCGGCAGAGAATTTTCTGCGTAACCAGGCCTTGGCCCACCGCGGTGTGCGCTGACCAGTGCACCGTTGTTTTCTCGCACACAGTCAAAAAACGAGGCTAAATCCTGTGAAGGGTCAGACTGCGGTATAACCTGTGAACAGGAAACGAAGATAAAAAAACAAAAGCCAAGCAGAATGAAACGCATTGTATTGCCCATAAAGTATCGAGAAGCGACGACCAGTGCACAGAAGCGCAAACTGTCAGCTAGGGCAAGGAGCAACCCGAAAGAAGAAGGGCTTGTCTGTAATAGTTCACTCCTTTTTATGGACAGGGATATGAAAAACGGATCACAGTTTTCAGCGGCTATAGAATATAACCCCACATTGGCAGCAACAAAATTTCAATGAGTGTGAAAGCAGGATAGTGTAAAGTAATACCAAAAGGGCGTTGGTCATACCAAACAGATGCGGCCAAGACCATCACACACATTTAGAGGTGCGATGAAAAAATTATGACATTATGATGCGCAAGCGCTCAGAAGAGGAAAAGCTATGAAAGTCAAAATCGATATTTCTTGTACACCCGAAGAGGCCCGCACTTTTTTTGGGCTGCCTGATGTCAAAGGGCTTAATGAAACGCTGACTGCCGAAATGACAAAAAGAATGCAGGAAAATATGGCGGACTTGTCTCCGGATGCGCTTATGGGACAATGGATGTCACTAGGTGGAAAAATGAGCGAACAGTTTATGGGCCTGATGTCCGGCGCGGTATCTGGCGGAGCGCATAAAAAACCGTGAGCGACATTCGACCGACGGTTTTTGCCTTGGCTACCCCGCCGGGACGGTCCGGCTTGGCTGTGCTGCGTCTTAGTGGCAGCAAAACCACGAGCATCTTAAAGATGATTACTGGGGGAAAGGCCCTTAAGGCCCGGCAAGCAACACTATGTGCTCTTTTTGATGGAGCAGAGCTCACGCCATTTGATCAGGCCCTGGTCCTTTTTTTTGCCGGGCCAGCAAGTTTTACCGGGGAGGATGTGTTAGAGCTGCACCTGCACGGCGGCCCGGCCGTAATAGAAAAAGCCAGTAAAACATTGCTTGGTTTAGGGGCAGAGCCCGCAGGCCCGGGAGAATTTACAAGGCGCGCTTTTGAAAACGGAAAACTTGATCTGGTCCAGGCCGAAGCCGTTGCAGACATTATCGATGCGCAAACAGAAGGCCAATTAGCACAGGCCCAGCGCCAACTTAGCGGCGCGCTTGGGGGGCTTTATGCGGGGTGGCGAGAAGACCTTACAATGATCCGGGCGCAAATAGAGGCCTGTATTGATTTTCCCGAAGAAGACGACGTTATTACAGATGCGCTAAATGCCCTTGAGCCAAAAGTTAATATCCTGATCAAACAGCTGGATACACACTTATCAGATCAGCACCGGGGCGAGCGGATACGCTCGGGATTTAATATTGCTCTGATCGGGGCGGTTAATGCAGGCAAGTCTACATTATTAAACCGCCTGGCCGGAGAAGATGCGGCCATTGTCTCACCGGAACCTGGAACAACGCGGGATGTGGTTCGCGTTCGCCTGAATCTAAACGGGTTTCTGGTTGAGCTGGCAGACACAGCGGGTTTGCGAGAAACAGACCAGGCTGTTGAAAAAGAGGGGATTAAAAGAACTATGAAGGCTGCCAAGTTGGCTGATATGCGGATACTTGTGCTGGATAGTTCAAGGCCAATAAATGTTGATGATGGTATGCGCGCCTTGCTTCAGCCCGGTGATTTTATCGTTTTGAACAAAAGCGATTTAGTTGAACAGGGAGCGAGCGTTGAGGTGTTGAGCCTGAATACCCAGACGCAAACACACACCATATCAGCGCAAAAGGGGCTGGGAACAACAGAGCTTCTTAAAGCCCTTGGCACGCAAGTGACGGACCTGTTGGGCAATCAGGAAAGCGCCAGCTTGACGCGTGTGCGGCACCGGCTTGCGTTGGAAGACACCCGAAATGAACTGGTATGCGCGACGCAACTGGTCGCGCAAAGCCCCGAGCTGGCGGGAGAGCACTTACGTGAAGCCAACGCCGCGCTTGGGCAAATAACGGGAGAGGCCGATACAGAAGAAGTGTTGGGAAAAATTTTCAGCGCGTTTTGTATTGGAAAATAGATCATCAGACTCAATATGTTTCACGTGAAACATTTCTTTGGTGCAATGGGTATGAGATTCGACATAAGGCACCGATAAGGCTATGCAGCCCGCCGTACGGAATTGGCAAAACAGATGCACAACACAGATCAAAGCTATGATGTCATCGTTATCGGCGGTGGACATGCCGGATGCGAAGCGGCCGCAGCCGCAGCGCGCATGGGTGCGTCCACATTGCTGATCAGTCCCAGCACCAACAACTTTGGGCAAATGTCCTGTAACCCGGCCATTGGTGGAATTGGCAAAGGACACTTGGTCCGCGAGGTCGACGCACTGGATGGTTTGATGGGAAAGGCTGCCGACGCATCAGGCATACAGTTTCGGCTGTTGAACCGCAGCAAAGGCCCCGCGGTACAAGGACCAAGGACGCAATCAGACCGCGACCTTTACCAAAAGGCGATGGCGGGTCTGATCGCTGAACAATCTGGCCTTTTCGTTTTTGAAGACCGTGTTGAAGACATCGACATAAAAGATGGCTGGGTTCGTGCTGTTGTCTGCGCCAGCGGGGCAAGAATACCATGTGCCTCAGTGGTTTTAACCACAGGCACGTTTTTGAACGGGATAATCCATTGTGGCCGCGAACAAAAAGCGGCGGGGCGGTATGGCGAAGCCCCATCTATTGGTTTGGCACGCACACTCGCCGCCCTGAATTTACCAATGGGGCGGCTTAAAACGGGCACGCCCGCCCGGCTTGAAAAAGACAGCATAAACTGGAGCGCGCTGGAAATGCAGGCGGCAGATGAAAACCCGGTTCCTTTGTCTTTTCTGACCAAGACCGTTGAGGTGCCGCAAATTTCGTGCGGGATCAGCTGGACCAATAAGAAGACCCATGAAGTAATCGCACAAAACATAGGCCTGTCTGCAATGGCGTCAGGGCAAATCAGCGGCACCGGGCCGCGCTATTGCCCCTCTATAGAAGATAAAATCACCCGTTTTGCAGATAAATCAGGACACCAGATATTTCTGGAGCCAGAAGGGTTGAACAGCCCATTGATTTATCCAAATGGGATTTCAACCTCATTGCCGACCGACGTGCAGGACCGGTTTTTACGCACCATGGATGGCTTGGAAAACGTTCGTGTTCACCGTTATGGCTATGCGATTGAATATGACTATGTCGACCCAAGGGCGCTCAAGTCTAGCCTACAGGTCAAAACTGTTTCTGGGCTTTATCTCGCAGGACAAATCAATGGGACAACGGGCTATGAAGAGGCGGCGGCCCAAGGCCTATTGGCTGGGTTAAATGCGGCGCTTAGCGCCGGTGGCTCCACACCTTTTGTGCCTGACCGCAGCGAGGCATATTTGGGGGTCATGGTGGATGACCTGACCAGCCACGGGGTCAGCGAGCCGTATCGTATGTATACATCACGCGCCGAATACCGCCTCAGCCTGCGCGCCGATAATGCCGACCAGAGATTAACACCAATTGGCTTAAACTTAGGTTGTGTTGGTGCGGATCGGCAACATACCTTTACAGCAAAAAGTCAGGCCCTTAAGGCGGCGCGCGCGCTGGCTTTGTCATGTCAAAAGACGCCGCAAGAGCTCGGTCGGTTGGATATTAAGGTCAATCAGGATGGTGTACGCCGCACGCCTTTGGATATATTGGCTTATCCAGATAAAGATTGGGCAGACATTATTCTTGCGTGGCCCGCACTAAACACCATAGAGCCAAAGATCGCGGAACAATTGGCTATAGACGCCCGATATGCAGGATATTTGGATCGCCAAAAACGCGAGGTTAAGCGCTTTAAGCGCGAAGAGCACCAGCGTTTGCCGGAAGGGCTGGATTACCGCTCAATATCGGGGCTTTCAAACGAAGCCAAAGAAAAGCTCATCGCCGCACAACCAGAAACACTGGGTCAGGCGGGGCGCCTGGAAGGGGTTTCTCCCGGCGCTCTGGCGTTGTTGTCCCATTATATCAGGCGTGTGGGGCGCAAAAAAAGAGCATGAGCATCGATACTGGCCGCGATCTTTTTTCTGAAAATCTGAATGTTTCACGTGAAACACTGGGGCGCTTTGACCTTTGGAATGCGCTGTTGCGCAAGTGGTCAAAGCGGATAAACCTGGTGGCACCAGCAACCTTGGATGCTTTTTGGACGCGCCATGCGCTCGATAGCGCACAATTGGCGCGTCTCATGCCTGACAGAGCAACGCGCTGGATCGATCTTGGTTCTGGCGCTGGCTTTCCGGGCATTGCAATTGCCCTCATGCGCATGGAAAATCACCCGGCTCATGTCACGCTGGTCGAGTCGAACGCAAAAAAAGCGGCTTTTTTACGGGCCTGTATCGATGAGACGGGGGCCCCGGCGGATGTACTTTGCGCACGATCTGAATCCTTGCCGCCCAAGCCATATGATGTGATAACAGCAAGGGCATTGGCGCCGTTACCCAAATTGCTGGGCTTAAGTGAGGCTTTTGCAGGCCCGTCGACGGTCAGGTTGTTTTTAAAGGGCGCAGAAGTGCAAAAAGAAATTGAAGAGGCCCGCAAGGCTTGGGTTTTGAAATACGAATCTGTTCCAAGTCTGACAGATAAAACGGCAACAATTTTGAAGATCGAGGAAGCCTATCGTGCCTAAAACACCTGCCGGCCTTCGTATTATTGCTATTGCCAATCAAAAGGGCGGTGTGGGGAAAACCACCACAACGATTAATTTGGCAACGGCGTTATGCGCCATTGGCAAACAAACCTTGATCTTGGACCTCGACCCCCAGGGCAATGCGTCGACGGGTTTGGGCATAGATCATGCGGCGCGCCGCGTAACAACATATGATGTTATGGTCGGTCAAGCGCCGTTAATGAAGTCGATTGTGCGGACCAAGGTTCCCGGTCTTCACATTGCACCCGCAGAGGCCGATCTTGCTGGGGCCGAACTTGAGCTGGCAAATGTTGCCCGCCGTTCGCACCGCCTCAAAGACGCGCTGATCGATCTTAAAAAAAGCGGCGAATACGAATATGTGCTGATCGACTGTCCGCCATCACTGAACGTCTTGACGGTCAACGCCTTGACTGCTGCAGACGCGTTGCTGGTCCCCTTACAATGCGAGTTTTTTGCATTGGAAGGCCTCACCCAGCTTTTGCGCACGGTTGATCTGGTTCGCGTTAATCTCAACCCCAGACTGGAAATTCAGGGTCTGGTGCTGACCATGTACGACCCGCGCAATAATCTTTCCAAACAGGTTTCAGACGATGTGCGCAAACACTTTGGCGACACCGTTTATGAAACCGTTATCCCGCGCAATGTGCGGGTTTCCGAGGCGCCGTCTTATGGCAAACCAGCGTTGATTTATGATCACAAATGCGCGGGCAGCAAGGCCTATATGCGTTTGGCGAGTGAAGTCATTCGCCGAGAAAACAAGGTAAGGGCATTATGAGCGACACTCCAAAAGGACAACGCCTGGGCAGAGGTTTATCGGCATTATTGGGTGAGGCCGATGGGCCTGAACTTGCCGTAGCGGAAAACAACAAAGGCAACTTTGTACCTATTGAATCCTTAAGTCGGAACCCGGACCAACCACGTCGCCGCTTTGGAGAAGATGATCTTCAAGACCTGACCAACTCGATTATGGAAAAAGGTGTGTTGCAGCCGATTATCGTGCGGCCTATTCCTGGCGGGGACGGTTATCAGATTGTGGCGGGCGAGCGCCGCTGGCGTGCCGCGCAACGGGCCGGCTTGCACGAGGTGCCTGTTCTTGTTCGAGATCTGTCGGACCGAGAGGTGATGGAAATTGCGCTGATTGAAAACATTCAGCGCACGGACCTGGACCCGATCGAAGAGGCGCGGGGCTTTCAGGTTTTGTCCGACCAGTTTAACCACACACAAGAAGAGATCGCGAAAACGGTAGGAAAAAGCCGGGCGGCAATCGCCAATGCCATCCGTTTGCTGAGCCTGCCATCCTCCGTTCAGGAATTAATTTGCGAGGGCGCATTAAGCGCCGGTCATGGCCGCGCCATGATCAACACCCCAAACCCAGAGGCACTTGCTTTGCGAGTCGCCAAAGAGGGTTTGAATGTTCGCCAGGCTGAGCAGTTGGCTCGTCAGGCCAACCAGGCGCCTGAAACCAAGGGCAGCAAGTCCAGGTCCGGCGGCGGCAAAGATCCCGACACCATGGCGCTGGAAGAAGATCTGACCCGACGGCTGGGCCTTGCGGTTGGTATTTCTTCACGGGCGAATGGCTCGGGGCATATTCGGATCAGTTATCGCACACTTGAACAACTGGATGACCTTTGCCGGCGCCTGACCCAGGACTAAGCTCAGAGCACGGCGCGGCATACGCTATCGTTTGGTGCGCCCGGCACAGACCTTAACCACCAGACGGGCCAGCAGGTTATCAGGTATCGACCCACTGCTTTTCATGGCACGCTCTGTCACAAGACACAGCGCCATGGTGCGCCTCAGCGCCGGTCCCGACCAAGCCTGCAGCTGGCGTGAAAAGCGTTGCTGTGCGTTGAAAAAAACCGGCGGGCGCAGGCTGGCCATGGCTGATTTAATATCTTTTCCGACATCTAAGGCCGATTTAGCCTCGTTTAACCGGGCGAAGTGGCGTTGTAAGGCCCGTAAAAGTGCGATGGGGGATTGCCCGGCCTCCAGTGCGTTTTGTAAAAGCTGGTCTGCCTGCGCGAACGCACCACTGGCAACGGCAAAGGAAAATTGGTCAAGACCAAGCTCCAGGCTATCAATGACGATGGCGTTGATATCGGCAATATCAATCTGATGGCCATCAGATTGCGCGCAATAAAGCATAAGTTTTTCAACTTCAGAGCCGGCAAGGGCGCGGTCCTGGGGCAGGCGGGCGATTAAAAGATCAAGCGCTCCGGGACCATAGCGTAAACCACAAGCATCAGCTTGTGCTTGTGCCAGAGCGCGCAAATCCCCCACACTGGGTGCATAACAGGCGATGGTGGCCGCATTGGTTTTGTTTTGCTCAACGGCTTTTCGCAGGCCAGAGCGCGGGCCAAGATCTCCTGCTTCTATCAACAATAAAGCCGCAGGTCTTATTTTGCCCTGATCAAGCGCAGCCAAAAGGCTTATTACGGACTTTGCAGATTGATCCGCGGTGGTTTTAAGCCGTACAACGCGAGCGCCGCCGCCAAGGGCCAGTGCACAAAACTCGTCCTGTAAAACGGCCGGGTCGTTTTTCAGGTCAGGCTGCGTTAATATGGTTTGAGAAAACGGACCGGCATCATCACCTAAGTAATTGTTTTCAATGGCTTTAGCGCGCTCTCCAACAAGGCCATGATCTGGCCCGTAGAGCAAAAGAACAGAGATGGCCGGGTCTGGCTTATTGAGAAAACGAAGAAGCGCTGAAGAAGAAAGTTTCAAGGCTAATCAGAGATGCTGGCGAAAAACACAGCAAGGTCGTTGATGACTTTCTCGGCCAGAATTGTTGTTGCGTTTTCTTCTGCGCTGCGTTCTGCAATAAGCGCGCCGTAGGGTTGGTCTGGAACATCAAAAGCGGCGCTGCTTTGCGCACGCCCCTGATAGACGATTTTTCCGTCACGGTCGCGTACGCTATAGCGCACATCTATTTGCAGGCGTGCACGTGTAGAAACATTATCAATGCGAACACCAACGTTAATCTGTTTTTTGCTGATCTGGCTTTCCAGCACATAAGTGCCGGACAGGCCATTTTGAATCCCACCGCGTTCATTAAGGGCCTGAGAAAACAAGAAACCAGCCCGGCCATCGATAGGCGCAGCACTAAGCTGGGTGAACCCACGGCGAACCGCGGTGTTTTCGGCGTAAAGCGGTTCAAAACCGGCACAGGCGCTTAAGAGGAGCATGAAAAGAGCCGGAAAAATGTAATGACGAATATGCATGCTAATTGGCCACAATGTTGACTATACGATCCGGCACAATAATGACTTTGCGCACGGTTAACCCATTTAGTGCCCGAATTGCACCCTCATTGGCAAGGGCCAGCTTTTCGGCATCGTCCTTGGAAAGGCCGCGTGGCGCAGAGAACTCACCGCGTCGCTTGCCGTTAATTTGCACCGGGATCATAATTTCTTCATCTTCACAAAGCGCCGGGTCAAACGTTGGCCAGGCCGCTGTGGCAACCAAGCCCTGTCCGCCCAGCTTCTCCCAACAGCTTTCCGCAAGGTGCGGCGCAAAAGGGGCCATTAATTGCGTAAAAATGCGCATAATGGGCGCCGTATTGTTGTTTTCGGATTCTTTTCGAAGGGCATTCAACAAGTCATAAAGCCGGGCAATGGCGCGGTTAAAACGAAATCCCTCAACATCTTCGCCAACCGCTTTAATAGTTTTATGTGTAAGGCGCAGCAAATCTTCGCCAACGTCTTTTGTGCCGGTGCGCTCGGCCGTGGCACAAGCGCATGTCCAGACGCGTTGAACCAGCCGGTTCGCGCCTTCTACGCCGGCGCTGGTCCATTCAACATCACGTTCGGGAGGAGAGTCAGAGAGCACAAACCAACGCGCCACATCCGCACCAAATCGGGCGATAATGTCCTTGGGGTCAACGGTGTTGAGCTTGGACTTGGACATTTTTTCAATAGCGCCGGCGACAACAGGTTTGCCATTGCCTTTTTCAAACCAGGCCTCGCCTTTACGCTCAACCAGATCAGGCTGTAGCCACTCACCGGCCTCATTTTTAAAAGTTTGGTGGGTTACCATGCCCTGGGTAAAAAGGCCGGCAAAGGGCTCGCGACCTTCAATATCCAAAAGGCCGCAATCCTTCATGGCCCGGGTAAAGAAGCGGGCATAAAGCAGATGCAGAACCGCATGTTCTACGCCGCCAATATATTGATCGACGGGCAAATAATGTTTTGAAGCCTTCAAGTCGACGGGGGCACCATCGCGCGGTGAACAAAACCGCGCAAAATACCAGGACGAATCCACAAAGGTGTCCAACGTATCGGTTTCACGAACGGCGTCGCCACCACAGGACGGGCACAGAGTTGTCTTCCAGTCTATGTCACGTTCCAGCGGGTTCCCCGGCTGATCAAAACTAACTTCGTCAGGCAAAATGATTGGCAGGTCTTTGGCTTTAACGGGCACAACGCCGCATTTATCGCAATGCACAGCCGGAATGGGGCAACCCCAATACCGTTGGCGGGAGACACCCCAATCACGCAGGCGATAATTGATTGTACGTTTGCCCTGACCGGCGTCTTCAATGGCGGCAATGGCTTTGGAAATGGCCGTCTCAACGTCCAGACCGTTCAAAAACCCTGAATTGATTATCGTCCCAGGGCCCGTATAGGCGGTCTCGCTGATTTCAGCCTCATCGGGACTTTTATCTTGTGGGCAAACAACAGCAACAACCGGAAGGTCATATTTGCGCGCGAAATCCAGATCGCGCTGATCGCCAGCGGGACAAGCAAAAATAGCACCTGTGCCATAACTCATCAGGACAAAATTAGCCGTCCACACAGGCAGGGTCTTGCCCTCAATAAAGGGGTGCTTAACCCGCAAGCCCGTATCAATGCCTTCTTTTTCAGCGCGCTCCAGGGCTTCTTCAGACGTGCCAAGACGCGCGCACTTATCACTAAAGGCCCTAAGCTCTGGGTTTGATTGTCCCAAATGCTGAACGATCGGATGATCCGGTGCCAACGCAACAAAGCTGGCACCAAAAAGTGTGTCTGGCCGTGTTGTATAGACTTCGATATTTTCTGCTGTTTCACAGGGCGTATCATCAGCAAAAGCAAAATGAAATTGCAGCCCTTCCGAGCGGCCAATCCAGTTGGCTTGCATCATTTTGACTTTGTTCGGCCAGCGATCAAGGCCATCAAGGCCATCAAGCAGATCTTCGGCATAGTCCGTGATTTTAAAAAACCACTGGGTCAGCTCGCGGGTTTCAACAAGCGCGTTTGAGCGCCAGCCACGGCCGTCAATAACTTGTTCATTGGCCAATACCGTATGATCAACCGGATCCCAATTGACCTTAGAAGATTTGCGGTAAATCAATCCGGCTTTCCAGAACTCCAGAAAGATTTTCTGTTGCTGGCCATAATATTCAGGATCACAAGTGGCAAACTCACGGTCCCAGTCGAGGGCAAAGCCCAGGCGCTGCATCTGCTCGCGCATGGCTGCGATGTTTTCATAAGTCCAGGTTTTTGGCTGTGTATTATTGGCCATGGCTGCGTTTTCAGCCGGCATACCAAAAGCGTCCCAGCCCATGGGATGCAACACGTCATAACCATTGGACAGGCGATAACGGGCAATAACATCGCCCATGGCATAATTGCGTACATGGCCCATATGAATCCGCCCCGAAGGGTAGGGAAACATTTCGAGCACATAGGCCTTTTTCTTTTTGTCGCCCTGCAATCCGGCCTTGAAGGTCTCGCCGTTCGCCCAGGCAGACTGCCATTTTGTTTCACTGGTAGAATGGTCGTAAGTGGTCATAATAAACCAAAACTTTCAAACGGTTATGGTTTATCCCAGAGTTGAAATCTTAAGCTCACGCGCGCGCGTTAAAATAGCATTTTCAATCTGCACTTCGGTATCCGGATCAACATCTGCATCAAGCCAGCGGCCATTGGCGTCCAGGGTTTGCTTGAAAATGGATACTTTGATGGCATCCGCGCGCAGCCGGGTATCCAGAATATAAACCGTGGCTTTGAAACGCTCGTCAGGGGCGCTGCTTTCGCTGTGCCAACCTGTGATAATGACGCCGCCATAGGGGTCAGCAGAGGTCAAAGGCATAAACTCAATGGTTTCCAGCGCGGCGCGCCACAAAAAGCTGTTAACGCCAATCCCCGACAGGGATTGCGATTTGCCGAACACGCCGCCGCCGCGGCGACCACCTGTGTCTGAACGGCTTTTGCCCGACCCGAAGGTTGAACAAGATGCCAGGGCAAGTGTGGAAACAAGGATGATGGCGATGCGAACATTTGCGCGCATAAAAACTCTCCGCATGGAACGGCAGGTTTGCCGCGAATATAATTCGACCGCGTGTATACCACGCTGATCGTACGAGGCCAGTCTTGCTTTACAGGGCCGCACTAAAAATATCGTGCAGCCAGCAAAGCGAATTGTTGCTCTGAGGTCACATTACAAAAGAAGCACAATAACAACACTGCTTTACGCTTGACCATGATGGCACCATCGTTCATGGAAAATGCAGGCGTCCGGGGGATGGGGCTGCTCGCGGCCGGTCACAGTTGACTTGTAATCCTGAATTACAGTGCTGTGACCGGATCGCTGTCTGACCTGAGGGGGTCACGATGCACCATCGAAGGACGCGGCGCTGGCGACGGTTTGTTAATGTGTTCTTGATGGAATTAAATTAGACTAGAGCGTAAAAGAATGCTTTGGTAATAATGAAGACTGAGAGGGAGGTTGGTAAAGGATGAGGCGCTTGCAGCCCATTTTGGCCACATTGGCCTTAAGCGTATTTGCTGGACCGGCTTTGTCCGAGGGCCCGGCGACTGTGCGTGTGGACGATTCATCTCTGCCCTGGAACCGTGCCTTTACTGTTCGTGATGAAACGCGCGAAGAAGACCGTTCCTTCTTGCCACTACGCTCACCGGGCGTTGATATTCCCGCCACCAACAAATGGGGCGTTACGGTAAATTTTGATCTCAAAGAAACATCTTTTGAAAATACGGAGCGGATGCGCGCCGGGGCATATTTTGACCTAAGCCCACGTATTCGTCTTGGCGGCAGTCTTAGCTTTAGTGCGCCGGGCGATTTGCGTATTTCAACGCCGATTGACCGCGGTTTGCCGTCTGCGCCCAGCGAATACGAACAGTCGGTTCGTATCGAGTCATCGATTAAATTCTAAACTTTTTTCGTAGAAAAAGCCGTTTTTCCACCCTCCTTACTTAGGATGGCGGTGTTGCCTCTATGGCTGGTGGTGACACGGCGGGTGGGGCGGACGTCGTCACGGCTGGCGGAATATGACCTTCGCTGCTGCCTCCGCCATTGAGCGTTTTTGAAACTCCATTGCCGTGGGGTTTTGCCGCAGCTGTTTTTTGGTCTTCGCTCTCTTTGGGTTCTGGTGTTGTGGCCTCCGCCGGCTCTTCTGATGTTATCGGCGGTTTTTTGATCATACTCTGCGGTATGGGCTGGGCCATCAGACTTTTGCATATATCTGTAAGCCGTGCGGACAAGCGCCAGCGGTCGCGCAGCCGATTTACGGCGCCGGTCAGAACCAGTGTGCCGATAACCGGTGCATACCAATAAAGAACAGCGGCTTGTGCGCTATCAAACCCAAAAATACGAGTTTTAAGCACAAACAAGCAAAGTGCAAACAGAGGAATAGTTAGGATACGAAACGAGCGATACCACAAGATCAAAACCATGAGCAGCAGAGCAGAAAAAAAGATCAGACCGTGATCCTGCAAAGATCCGAACATAGTGGAAGCCGCGCTTGACCAGTTCGGCACGGGTAACCAGCTCAAAACAGCGGCAAGGGGCCGTGAAACAAAGTCTGCGGCAGGCTGTAAGGGGGCAATCAGGGCATCAAGGGGGCTCACCAGCATCGCATTGATCTCATTGGCAAAAAACCCGCAATCGGTAATAACGGCACCGGCCACTAACAAAGCTATGCTTAACCACCACAAAAATGCCCGGCTGACACGCGCTTTGTTAAGCAGTTCCGCCATCGGCAAAACGCGCTCACGTTCGCGCTGTGTGCGATTAATGACGCCGGCTAGGAATTTTTTCTTTCCCTTAAGCGGCGAAAGCAAAACCTGGGTGATAATGTCACCAGGGGCACAATTGATTGTCCAGCCTTCTGCGTTGACTACGCTGACAGACCCATCGGCCAGGCGCAGCACCAGTTTTTTAGGCTGTGTATCGACGTCTTCTGTTTTGCTGGAATCTGCAACTACAACCCCATCTTGCAAGCGAAAACAGACGGTTCGACGACCGTATTTCTGTTCGCGTAAGTGTGGTGATAAAATGCTCATAGGGCCCCCGCGAAAAAACCTAACCGATTTTTAACATCAAGAAAACGGGTGACACGCTAAAAGGGAATCCCAGCACAAGTCGTGCAACCGCAACTCAAACCCGAAAAGGTTGATATAAAGATATCTTTATATCCCCTTGTCAGGGCGAGCGACCATTGATATAGGCTGCATAAAACCGGGCCGAAACCATATAGTTTTGCTCGCGCGCCAGGATGACGGCTTTCCTGCCCGCACCAGCTTTAATGCCGAAAAAATTAGGACGCATGACAATGACTGCGCAAAACGATTACAAAGTCAAAGATATCAACCTTGCCGAATGGGGCCGCAAAGAAATTGACATAGCCGAGGTGGAAATGCCGGGCTTGATGTCAATCCGCGAAGAGTTTTCCAAAGAACAGCCCTTAAAAGGTGCCCGGATCACGGGCTGCCTGCATATGACTATTCAAACGGCCGTATTGATTGAAACCCTGACAGCGCTTGGCGCTGAAGTCCGTTGGTCTTCGTGCAATATTTTTTCAACTCAGGATCAGGCCGCCGCAGCGATCGCAGCCAGCGGCGTTCCGGTTTTTGCCTGGAAGGGTGAAAGCGAAGAAGAGTATGAATGGTGTATTGAACAAACCATCAAGGGTCCTGATGGCTGGGCACCGAATATTCTTCTTGATGATGGCGGCGATCTGACCCTGATGCTGCACGAAAAGCACCCGGAATTGTTGGATGACATTGTTGGTGTGTCCGAAGAAACCACCACCGGCGTGCATCGCCTTTATGAAATGGCGAAAAAAGGATCACTGAAAATTCCGGCGATCAACGTCAATGACAGCGTCACCAAGTCCAAGTTCGACAATAAATATGGTTGCCGCGAAAGCCTGGTAGATGCCATTCGCCGCGGCACAGATGTTATGATGGCCGGCAAGGTGGCTGTGGTGTGCGGCTATGGCGATGTTGGTAAAGGCTCGGCGCAAAGCCTGGCCGGTTCCGGCGCGCGGGTGATCGTTACAGAGATTGACCCAATTTGTGCTCTGCAGGCCGCAATGGACGGATTTGAAGTGAGCCGTCTGGATGATGTGGTTTCAAACATTGATATTATTGTCACCACAACCGGCAATAAGGACATTGTTACCGCCGATCATATGCGGGCGCTAAAAGACATGGCCATCGTTTGTAATATCGGTCATTTCGATAATGAAATCGCCGTCGCGGACATGAAAAATTACAAATGGACCAATATTAAGCCGCAAGTGGACATGATTGACCTGCCATCTGGCAATCGCATGATCCTTCTCTCCGAAGGCCGTTTGGTCAATTTGGGCAATGCCACGGGCCATCCCAGCTTTGTGATGTCTGCCAGCTTTGCCAACCAGACACTGGCGCAGATCGAGCTTTGGAAAAATGGCAGCGAATATGAGAACCAAGTTTACACACTGCCCAAGCATCTGGATGAAAAGGTTGCGCGTTTGCACCTGGCCAAGCTCAATGCTGACCTGACAGTCCTTTCGGACGAGCAGGCCGATTATATCGGCGTGCCGGTTACCGGTCCGTTTAAAGGCGATGCGTACCGCTACTAAAAATACTGACATGAATTGAGAAAGGCGGGATCTGGAAACGGGTTCCGCCTTTTTTGTTATGGAACACCTCGACCGTCGTTCCGGCCTCCGAGCCGCAAGCCATTCTTGCAAAATCCGACTTGTTTCGGTTCATGTTCTTATCGAGGCGTCCACATGAAAATCAATTGACAATGGTTTATCTCATGGCAGGTTCGACGGTATTGCCTGAATAAAAAGGGAAACTGAGATGCACCAGGTGACACAATCAGAGGAACGAAAGGCCGCTTGGTGGGCACTGGGTCTATTTTTGATCCTCGTCATTTCCTTTTCCAGCATCTTTGTCGGACTAATGGGACATCAAGGTGGCACGCCTCTATTGTTGGTGACGGGCGTTATGTGGTCCCCTGGCATTGCCGCAATTTTGACATGCCTTATTCTCAGGCGATCGATATCCAGTTTGCCGTGGCACTGGGGGAAATGGCGTTGGAATTGGAACGCCTGGTTACTGCCGATTGCTTACGGACTGGCTATCTATTTGCCCGTTTGGATGATTGGGTTGGGGGGTAGCGGATTTGGTAATGCTGATACCTTTAGCAATTGGTCACACCAGCTAACCGGTGGTGAAAACACGAATATGGTTGCCGTGGTTGTTTTTGGAATACTGCTTGCAACTGTCGGCATGGTCAGCACCGCGTCCCGGGCTTTAGGGGAGGAAATTGGCTGGCGCGGTTTCATGATTTGGGAAATGCGTAAAATCATGCCGTTCTGGGTAATCGGACTATTGTCTGGCATGATTTGGGCTATGTGGCATTGGCCTGCAATTTTGTTTACGGATTATAATGCTGGCGAAGGAAATTTCGTCTTGCAAATGGTTGTTTTCACGTTGGCGATAGTTCCACAGGGCATAATTTATGCGTATTTTGCCTTCAAATCAAATAGCCTGTGGCCGCCCGTCATACTCCATGCCAGTCACAATCTTTTCATTCAACAGATATTTACGCCCCTGACAATAAAAGGCGAGGGGTCTCATTTTTACATCGATGAGTTTGGAATCGCCATGCCAATTATATTATGCTTTCTGGCCTTATATTTCTACCGCCGTGCTAAAAAAGAAGGCATAGCGTAGTGTTTATGTCGTAGATTTCAACCAACACCTTCTACCTTGCACTATTTCCCACGGGCTATTGCCAATTGATGCAGATGTTGCAGACGAGTGGGGCCGCCTACCTGCAAGAGCGGGTAGAAGCTTACCAGCCATTGACTGTTTAATCCTAGCAACCGCGATCCAGAACAGACTCACGATTGTAACGCGCAATGTCTCTGATTTCAATTATGCGGGCGTTGATGTTTTCAATCCGTGGATTGATGAAACTGGCAAAACCAAAAAATAGCAAACCATTTTTTTATCGGACATCATTGCCAAACCATTTTCCTTCAAAAACAACGCCCGAAACATGTATGTCTTTGATGCGCATGGGGTCTACCAAATAAGGGTTCTCGTCCAGAACCGCAAAATCGGCCTTCTTGCCCACCTCAAGCGAGCCGATCGTTTTCTCAAGACCAATCATCCGCGCCGCGTCTATGGTGATGGCGCGCATAGCCGTGTCGATGCTGATGCGCTGTTCGGGCGCCATGGTCTGCCCATCCATATTCATACGGTTGACCGCAATCCACGCCAACAACAGGGGTTGCGCCGGGGCCATGGTCATATCTGAATGCAAGGCAAGGGGCACGCCAGCGCGTTCCAACGACCCAAGGCGAACCATTTGTGCGGCCTGGTCTTTGTCCAACAGCGTACCGGCATATTTTCCGCTGACCACATAAAGATAATTGGGTTGAGCCGAAACCATGAGGTCCAGATCCGCTATGCGTGCAATCTGATCTTCGCGCGAGATACCCAAGTGCTCAAGGATGATGCGCTGATTAAGGTGTTTGCCATCACGGGGGAGTTCTGAGACCATATCCAAGACAACATCCAGTCCCCGATCACCATTAACATGGATATGAATGGATCGTCCTGCCATCCAAAAGGCCTGGGCCTGTTGGCGCAGCAAATCTGGCTCGGTAATCCACTTGCCCTTGCGCCCATCCAGATAGGCCGGCGTTTCCAGTTTCATGGCCGGCGCGAAAAACGCGCCGTCGGCCAACAGTTTAATACGGTTGTTCATAAAGACCTTGTCTGAATGAAAAGCCGCGTCATCCGCATCCGCCATTGCCGGCGCGGCCTCCAGGGAGCCAGCACGCGCCATAAGCTCGCTGGCATAGGGCATCAACATTACGCGGACCGGGATATTGGGCCGGTCATAGGTTTTTTGTATCAGCCCCGCCTCCAGAGGAAAGGAGCCAAAAATACCGGTCGCCATGTCAGATATTGTGGTTACACCGGCACGCAATAACAGCGTGTTCATTTCATCAAGGCCATGTTTCAAATGCGCTGGTGCCATAACGGCAGGTGCCAAGCGGCGAAACGCTGCGGCCAGTGCGGTTTCAGAGAAATAACCGCGTTCAAAATCGGCGTGCAGTGGGTCAATTCCAACTTGGTTAATCAGAGCATCAAACGAGGCCAGATCGCTGACGCCCAGATACTCCAGACCTTTGCTATTGGCGACAATTTCATGAAAAGAGCGCTGCCAGACAAAAACAGGCCGGGTGTTATCAAGGGCATCAAGGTCTGTCCGGCTTATCGGCCCGTGCCATAATTCATGCCAGCCCCAGGTGATAAAGGGTTTGTCTGTGGGCGCTTCGGCCAATTTGGCTACTAATTTAGAGCGATAGTCTGCGGGAGTTTTTACGCCGGCTTCAAAGCCGCGCGGTAAGTTCCAATCCTCTGGTGTGATAAACTGCGTTGGCAGAAGAACAGCGGCTATCATCGGATGTAAATGAGGGTCTATAAACCCCGGCATCAAAACCTTGTCCGCAAAGCGCGTCTGCACGGATATGGCTTTTCCATTGAGCCGTTTTGGCGGCTTTCCACTTCCAAGCTTGATAATGCGGCCATCATCAACGGCAATCCAGTTGGCATGGGGTTGGTCCTGCCCCATGGTGACAATCTCTTTGGCCGTGAACACGGTTAATGTTGATTGCGCATCCTGAGTTTGTTGTTTTTCCTGACACCCACTCAAGAGCACGGCAAGGGAGAGGGTCAGGGCAAGGTTTTTAATACTCATGTGTTGGCACCAATTGGGTTTTTACGAAACCGGCTTTGTATGACATCGGTAATGATGATGACGGCAAGAACAAAATAAAACGTGGTCTTGCTCATGGGTTCTACGGCAAACCCGAAGAGAGAAATATGCGCCAGGTGCCCACCTTCGGTGACCAGCAACACGCCGACAAGGAAGAGGATAAACAGACCCATAACTTCGTACATACGGTTTTTTTCCAAAAACGTAGCCACATAATCAGATAGCCAAATCATCATTATGCCCGAAATTATGATGGCCGTGGCCATGATGACAAAGACGTCGGAAAGCGCCATGGCCGAAAGAATGGAGTCGAAGGAAAAAACCAGGTTCATGCTGACAATCCAAAACAGCGCTTTGGTAACCGACCCCTTCTCTTTTTTCTCGCCCCCCAGATCGTCGACCAGCAATAAATGGCTGATTTCTTTGGTGGCCGTATAAATAATAAAGCCACCACCCAAAAGCGTAATCAGGCTATGGACGTTAAAGCGGCCCTCCACCACACCGGTATAATCAAAGCTGAATAATGGTGTTGAAAACATGCTGACCGCGCTCATCACCAAAAACAGCAGGCCGATACGAAAAATGATGGCGATGCCGATGCCGGCCTGACGCACAAAGGCCTGATGACGCTTTTCAACACGTTTGGATTCAATGGAAATATAAAGAAGATTATCAAACCCAAGGACCGCCTGCAGGGCGATCAACATTAACAAGGTAAACAGATTTTCCGGGGTAAAAAGCGCGCTCATACAGACCTCCTGATTATGGGGCCCCCCTTCTATCGCGACTTAGATCAAACACCAACATTATTCAGGTTTGCTTTTTAGCGTCATTCCAAAACAAACCCTCAGCAAGGCAATGCGTTTGATGATCAACTCGCTGATCAACACGCATCCGGCAATGGTTCCGATAACCACCAATCCGGCCTCAACGGGCAGGCCAAGGCGCATTTTTCCCAAAGGATAAGCAATGACGATCAACAAGGTTTGATGCAGGATATAATAAGGAAAAACCATTGAGGTGAGATAGGTTAGGACGGCGCTGGGCTTATTCAATATACGCTGCCCAAACCCCAAAAGACTGACGATCGCAAGCCATGCATAAAGAACGCGAGCGGACCTGGCCAGAAACAACAGGGACGAGTGCTCGTAATTTGGCCCAAGCCATTCAAGAAAGCCGTCCCAATTCACCCAGACAAAAGAAAGCGGAACGATCAGGGCGATCGATAAACCCAACGCCCAAAACCGCATTTTATCTACGGCGCGCCAGAAGACCGGTGATTTGGCTATGCCATAGCCTAAGAGGAAAATATAAAAACTGACACCATGATTGGCCCAGTCAGAAACCAGATTATGGGTGGTTGGCCAATGTGGTGCCAGGGTAAAGCGCACCACAAGAAGGGGAATGACGGGGAGCACCAGTGCCGTCACCCAAGCCGGTTGCCGCGCTATGATCCGCCCAATCGGACCGCGTGCCAAGGCTTGTATCGTCGGGGCAAGGCCAACCAGAAGGAAGGAATAGACCAGGAGATAGGCCACATACCATAAATGGTTCCAGGTGGGCGTTGTCGTACCTTCAAAGACAAAGTCTGGGTTGGAATATTGTGCAAAAAAGGCCCAAAAACCGGGCTGAATAGTACCGGCTTGTAAAAACTGGAAATAGGTTTGTGGGGCAACAACAAACTGCATGCCAATGAAAAGCGGGATAAACAAACGCCAAAGGCGCTCTTTGGCAAAGGTTTCACGTGAAACCTTGTCCAACATAAAGCGGGCGGCAACGCCTGATATAAAAAACAACAAAGACAATCGCCACGGGTTTACCAGCCTCATAAAAGGTTCGGGCCAGGTTCCAGCATAGGGGCTTTTAATGTGAAAGCCCCACGTCACGTAAAGCATGCCGATGTGATAGAAAATCAACAAGCCAAAGGCGATAACCCGCAACCAGTCCAGATCATACCGGCGACCCTGTTGGTGTGAAAAACCCATAACATATTCCTGTTCAAAAACGACTTTCCTGAAAGGCATCACACACGGTTGGGCGCGTCTTGAGGGGTGGGGTGAGCGGCGTGGCGGCGGGGTAACTGGCAAGCCTTGGGGCTATGCGGCGCGCGGCCGGTGCGGAGCGGCTAGCGTCTTGTATCTAGTCAGAAACAAAATGGTTTCGTATAGGGACATATGGGCAATGAACGTGAAGACATACGCAAAAGAGAAACACAACTGGACCTAAGGGTTTGGTTCTGGGTTGCAATTGTCGGCTTTTGTTTCACGCTGATCAACGTATCTTCATTACAAATCGAGGCAGCGCGAGAGGGGGCGGCCCCGCTTGGTCTGGCGCCGTGGATTACAGAGATAAGTAGCCTGATTGCCCTTCTCGCCATAATGCCGTTTTTGGCGCATTTATCACGCTCGATCACATTGTTACCGGAAAGTTGGGGCCGTGCTGTGTTGGGCCTGACACTGGGAAGTATCGTGTTTTCCCTTGTCCATATTGCCCTCATGGTGGTTTTGCGCAAAATAGCCTGGCCAATTTTACTGGATGCACATTACATTTTTTTTGGCGATGTTGTGCGCGAGATAATTTACGAATACAGAAAGGATTTGGGCACGTATTTTCTACTTATCGGCACGCTAATACTTGTGCGCACACTAGCGCAACAAAGCCGCGAGCTTGAGGCCGCCCGCGCGGAAGCCAAAAAAACCGGGCGTTTGTCGCTAAAATGTGGGGCGCGTACCATCCATATGGTGGCTGAGGATTTCGTCTATGCCGAGTCCGCAGGCAATTATGTCGATGTCTTTACGGGTACAGGCCAACATCTTGTGCGCACATCGCTTACCGCCTTGCAAAAACAATTGGAAGCGGCGGGCATACAGGCCTTGCGTATTCATCGCACACGTCTGGTCAGCGCCAACGCAATTCGTGAAACCAGACCCGCAGGCAGCGGTGATCTTAATGTGACTTTGCAAGATGGCACACTCCTTCGGGCCTCCCGGCGGTATCGTGATAATTTGGCCGGGTTAAATGGTGCGACAAACTGACCGGATGATTTTTTTGCACCCCCCTTGTGCGGCAAAAAAGCAACACTATCTGTAAGGAGAGGGCGAGGCTCTTGCGCCATAACGGGCAAGTGTCCTCCCTATCTCGCTGAAAGAACAGGGGATACCCATGGATATAGAAAAATTTTCGGATCGTGCCAAAGGTATGATTCAAGCCGCACAAACACTGGCATTAGCGGCCGGACATCAACAATTTACGCCAGAACACGTACTCAAAGCGCTACTCGATGACCGTGAGGGCATGGTGGCCAATTTGATGCGTGCCGCAGGGGCACAGCCCGAGCTTGCCTTGCAAGAGGTTTCGGATGTGCTGGACAAGCTGCCCAAGATTGAGGGCGGTGACGGCAAAATTTACATGACGGCGGAAACCGCCAAGGTTTTACAGGCCGCTGAAGAGGTTGCCCAAAAAGCCGGCGACAGTTTTGTCACGGTCGAGCGTGTTTTGCTGGCTTTGTGTCTGACCAGAGACGCCAAAACCGCAGATATTCTAAAGCGTGCCGGTCTGACCGCCCAAAAACTGAACGCGGCAATCAACGATATTCGCAAGGGGCGCACGGCTGATAGTGCCTCTGCCGAGGAGTCCTATGACGCCTTGAAGAAATACACCCGCGATCTGACCGAAGCGGCGCGTGATGGCAAACTAGACCCGATCATTGGCCGCGATGAGGAAATTCGCCGCACCATTCAGGTGCTGTCCCGGCGCACCAAAAATAATCCGGTGCTGATCGGTGAGCCAGGCGTGGGCAAAACCGCGATTGCCGAAGGGCTGGCTTTGCGCATTGTGAATGGCGACGTGCCAGAGGGACTTAAAAACAAAAAGCTTTTATCACTGGACATGGGCGCATTGATCGCCGGCGCGAAATATCGCGGTGAATTTGAAGAGCGTTTAAAGGCCGTGATTAACGAAGTGCAGGCCGCCGAAGGTGAAATCATCCTCTTCATTGATGAAATGCACACGCTGGTTGGTGCGGGTAAAGGCGATGGGGCTATGGATGCCTCTAATTTGCTCAAACCCGCTTTGGCACGTGGTGAATTGCACGCCATCGGTGCCACGACACTGGATGAATATCGTAAGCACGTGGAAAAAGATGCGGCCCTTGCACGGCGCTTTCAGCCTG
Source organism: Robiginitomaculum sp. (assembly GCA_021776525.1). Taxonomy (GTDB): domain Bacteria; phylum Pseudomonadota; class Alphaproteobacteria; order Caulobacterales; family Maricaulaceae; genus Robiginitomaculum_B. The sequence goes on along the minus strand of JAJFFT010000006.1, from coordinate 467,475 downwards.
TGATGGTTGAAGAGCCAAGCGAAGAGGACACGGTTTCCATTTTGCGTGGCCTGAAGGAAAAATACGAAGTGCACCACGGTGTTCGTATTGCCGACAGTGCGCTGATTGCTGCGGTGACACTGTCGACGCGCTATATCACCGACCGGTTTTTACCTGATAAGGCCATTGATCTGATGGACGAGGCAGCTTCGCGGCTGCGTATGCAGATCGACTCCAAGCCCGAAGCTTTGGACGAGGTGGATCGCCGCCTGATGCAGGCCCGTATCGAAGTTGAGGCCTTGCGTAAGGAAAAAGATGATGCCTCTAAGGAGCGCCTAAAAAAACTGGAAGCAGAAATCACAGAGCTGGAGGTTCAATCCGCCGAGCTGAGCGGTGCCTGGTGCGCTGAAAAGGAACGCCTGTCAGAAGCCACAAAGGCCAAGGAAGCGTTGGAGATTTTGCGCAACGAACTGGCTGAGGCTGAGCGTAATGGCGATTGGGCCCGGGCCTCGGAAATTAAGTATGGTCGCATTCCGCAATTGGAAGAAGCTTTGCAAAAAGAGCAGGAACAAAGCGAAAGCGAATCCAGTATGGAAGTGGTGGATGCCGAACAGGTGGCAGCCATAGTGTCGCGCTGGACCGGCATTCCTGTGGATAAAATGCTGGAAGGCGAGCGCGAGAAGCTGTTGAAAATGGAAGACCAGCTTCGCGCCCGCGTGGTTGGTCAGGACGAGGCCTTGCGCGCCGTATCGGACGCGGTGCGTCGTGCCCGTGCCGGGCTGTCTGACCCATCCAAACCTATTGGCTCCTTTATGTTTTTGGGGCCAACGGGGGTTGGCAAAACCGAGTTGACCAAGGCTTTGGCAGATTTTTTGTTTGATGATGAACACGCCATCACCCGACTGGACATGTCCGAATATATGGAAAAACATTCTGTCAGCCGCATGATCGGTGCCCCGCCGGGCTATGTTGGTTATGAAGAAGGTGGCGCGTTAACCGAAGCGGTTCGACGGCGGCCTTATCAGGTGATCTTGCTGGACGAGATTGAAAAAGCGCACCCGGATGTGTTCAACGTATTGCTTCAAGTGCTGGATGATGGACGTTTGACGGACGGTCAGGGACGGACTGTCGATTTTCGCCATGCCCTGATCATTATGACGTCTAATCTGGGTTCAGAGCACCTGGCTGCGGCCTCGGCGGAATCGTCCGAGGAAAGCCGCGAGGCGGTGATGGGCGTTGTCCGTTCGCACTTCCGGCCAGAGTTTTTAAACCGCGTGGATGAGATTATTCTCTTTCAACGCCTCAAAGCCGAGCACATGGCCAGTATTGTTGATATCCAGATGAAACGCCTGCTGGCGCTTCTGGCAGACCGTCATATTGATCTGGAACTGGATGATGCAGCCCGCACCTGGATTGGTAATCAGGGTTATGATCCAGTTTATGGGGCGCGGCCTTTAAAACGGGTGATCCAGAAGCAATTACAAGATCCGCTGGCCAAGCTCATTTTGGAAGGCATTGTCAAAGATGGCGATATTATCAAGATCAGCGTTGCTGATGGTGCGCTAACCTTTAATGGCAAAACTCTGGAGACATTGCTCTCCTGATCAGAGCGCCGTTTCAAAGGGCGGCAAGTGTAATAACACTTGCCGCCCCCTTTGTTTAATCTGTCTTTTCGTCGTCACTTGCGGCGTCTTCTTTCTCACCGTTTGTGCTGTTTTTTGATGTGTCGGCAGAGGGTTTGTCGGCCCCTTCCGCGGCGGCCTCGTTTGGAGGGGCCTTGCCCTGATTATCTTCTGCTGCCGCAGGTTCAGGTGTTGAAACGGGCACAGCCGCAATGGTGCTTGGTGCCGCATCGGCTGCTTCGGCGGCATGGTTTAAGGCAGATGATATCTCGTCCAAACGATTGAAGATGGAAAACAGTACAATCAATAATTCGCAACAAAACCGCCAGATAAGGGTGAGCGCTAACGCGGCAAGAACGATGGCCACATAATACCCGACAGCGCCGCCGATCGAAAGGCCACTATGGAGAATGTGTTCGGCCATAGGGCCTTTTTGCATAAACGCAGCACCGGCACCGGTCAGAATACCAATCATGCCCAGATAATAGAAAAGCCTGATGAAAACTGGTGAGACCATTCTTTTGAAACCAAAGAATGCGGCCAGAAAACCAGGCTGCTTATAAGTCTTGCTCATGATAAACCCCTTGCGCAAACATATGTCATTATACACAAGGGCGAGGGCATTATAATTGGATTCCCCTGGCAGATCACAAAAAATTGACCTCGGGTGGGCGGTCATTCTTAAAGAGTGCGGTTTAGGGGTTGTGCTGTCTGTGGTTTGGTTTTGGATAGAAACGACTTAGCGGCTTGGCGACCGGCCTAATCATCCAGTCTTCGGGCCTCATCGACCAGCATGATGGGAACGCCTTCGCGGATCGGAAAAGCCAGCTTGGCTTTTTTTGAAATCAACTCATTTGCGTCCCGGTCATAAACCAGCGGCCCATGAGTTTGCGGGCAAACAAGCAGTTCCAGCATTTTGGGGTCGGGCTGCCGTGTCTCGGTTTCTTTACTCATGACGGCACCCTAACTGAACAACAAAGAGGACAGGCGTTTGCGACCCTCTACGGCAAATTTGGATGTGGGCCCCGCAGCATCAAAAAGCTTTAGCAATAATTTGCGGGCAGCCATATCATTCCAATCTCTATCGATCGCGATTGCATGTAGTAAATGCTCTGCCGCGTCGTTCATCTGGCCCTCAGCGCTTAAGGCTTCGGCCAGAGCATAGCGTGCCGCCGGATCATCCGGGGCGTTGTTTACTGCAGCAATCAGTTCGGCATTGTCTGCGCTGCCTTCAGGGCCAGATTCGGCCAGATCGATGGCGGCCAGCACGCTTTTGACATCAACATGGTCGCGCGCTGTATCATCCAGATCGGCCAACAGGCCCTTGGCGCCTTCAACATCGTCGCTCAGCAGATAACACCGCGCCATACCGGCCAGTGCGCCGGGGTTTTGCGGGTCAATTTGCAAAACGGCGGCAAAATCCTGTGCTGCTCCGCCAGCGTCACCGATATTCAGGGCATCCTGTCCGCGTGCCACCAGGGCATTGGCCTCTTCCTCGACATCGGTTTCACCGCTCAGGCGATCAACAAACGCTTTAATCTGGCTTTCGGGCTGAGCCCCCATAAAACCATCCACAGGTTTGCCATCCTTAAAGGCAAACACGGCGGGGATGGACTGTACCCGCAATTGCCCGGCCATGGCGGGGTTCTCGTCAATATTTATTTTAACCAGCTTGACGGCACCTTTGGCGTCCTTGACGACGCGTTCGATGGTCGGGCCCAGCTGGCGACACGGGCCGCACCAGGGTGCCCAGAAGTCAACGATTACGGGTGTGGTTTTCGAGGTTTCTACAACATCAGCGATAAAACTGGCATCCGTACTATCTTTGATCAGGGCCCCGCCATCTGTGCCGTGTGATGCGGTATCGCCATTTCCAAACATGCTCATCATGTGCTCCTAAATTCTTTACCAAAGATGGTATGCCTTGCTGTGCCGTGCAAGTGTTTCAACCAGCCCCCAGTGCGGCAAAATCAACGATTTGTGGCTCATGACCGGTGGCTTTGGCAAATTTGACGAGATCAGCACTGGCCATGCTGGTGGTGGCGTCGTTTATAAGCGGGTGAAAGTTGACAATGTCATGGGCCATTAGAGCCGCATCCAGAATAAAGCGCAGTTGTGGCGGTTGGTCATTGATCAGGGCCAGCGCCGTAACCGAGCCGGGTGTAACGCCCAGCATATCTTCCATAATTTCGGCTTTGCCAAAAGACAGACGCGCGCAGCCCAGTGTTTTATGTAACTGATTTAAACGAATTTGTGTGTCGCCAAGGGCAGAGATCAGGAAAAAAACACCCTTCTTATCCTTTAAAAACAGGTTTTTTGAATGTCCGCCGACGATCTGTGCCTTAATGTCCGCACCCTCTTCTACGGTAAAGACCGGGCGGTGGTTTAGCGTTGTATGAGGAATGCCCAGATCATCCAAAAAAGCAAAAAGCACAGCACGGGTTACTGACATTATCTGTCCTCACTGAGAATAACGCTTGGCCCTCTCTTGCATTCCTATCTGGATTGCGCAATAACGCGCGCCTGTTCGGCACTGCCGGACGGGAACATTCAATCGGATGCGGGCGTAGCTCAGGGGTAGAGCGAAACCTTGCCAAGGTTTAGGTCGTCAGTTCGAATCTGATCGCCCGCTCCAGATTGTTTCTCTTCACAAAACTATCCTTTGCCTGCGGGCACGACATCAGGGCGAACACCCTGTGCTGGCCTGTTGTTGATGCGAGCCTTGACCATTCAGGCATATCAAAATGCCATTCGGTCACCCTCTTCTTATATGGCATCCACATCTTTCCTAGTCTCGGTTTATTAAACTGTGAAGGATGGTGATCAAAATGAAGATGGTTTTCATGCTGTGTGTGCCTGGCTGAAGGCGGCCAAGCTGATCACCGGATCGGGCAATGACTTTCTCTATGAAGAGTCGCTTCTCTCTGTGCGCGAGACGATGGACCCGGCAGAGTTTTTCCAAATCAGCCGCCAGTGCATAGTGCGACTGTCGGCGGTTGGCGAAATTTGCCGAACCGAAGCCCGCGTCATGGTTTGCTTAAAAGATCTGGGCGTTCAATTCAAAGTATCGCGTTCCAGGTCTGCGGCCTTAAAAAGGGCTCTGGGTAAAGGCCGATCTAATCCTCACGCAATAACCCGGTAAGAGTAACGACAGTAATGGCAAAAAGAATGGCCCCGATGAGTGCAAAGAAAAAATCCAGGGTGCGCCAAAGTGGTGCGCCAAGGCGCCCCGGCGGATCAAAAGCACAGGCCCGGCGTTGGCCAAATTCAACAATCGGTAAAATGGTATCCATGGCATAAAGCGGTGCAATCAGGCCCGGACAACCGCGCACTTCTTTTTCAATAACACCGGGAATGCTGATGCGTGTATTGGGGGTTGTTGTGTGGTTCCCGTGCATGACTTGTTCGGCGGGGCCAAAATGGCCGGCCAGCGCGTGTGCGCCATACATGCCTGTGCCAATAACAATCCAGATCAGCAAGGCTGTTATGGCTCGGGTTCCAGAATAGCCATAACGACAGGTCAGGCCTAAAAACTTTTGAAAGGCCCGCATGGCCCAGGGGTCAGTTTTTGAGCGCAGGCGCAAGGCACGCATTTCGACCAAAATCTGATCTGCATCGGCACTTTGTCCTCTGGCGCGGAGGATTTTGGCATATTGATCAAAAGGTTGTGGGTCAAATTCGTCGCATATGGGGTGTTCGGGATTTTTGTACTGGTGTTTGATCCATGATACGCGCCGACCCAGTGAATTATCGCGCTGGTCATCGGCGTTACCGTGCAGGCGGTCATAGGTCAGACCGGAAAGTTTCATCTGTCCTGGTTGGCGCGGCCAGCTGGTTTGCGCATCGTCAAACAGGGCGCTGATATGGGCGTTGCGGGCATCAAAAACACCATCCAGATCGGTATCTCTTGAAATTAAATTGGACTCAATCCGTGTTCCGACAAAGCGGATTTCCCCTATGGCCGTAAAGCGGTCACCATTATCCGCAGGAACAAGAAACACATTGCCGCGAATAACAGCACCATCAAGGCCCAGCGCCAAGCCGTCCTTATTATCTATATAGGCCCCATTAAGGGCAAATTGACCACCAATTTGTGCAATCCAAAAACGCAACTCTCCCTTGGCCTCAAAACGCTGATTACAGTCCGAGGTCATAAACACGCTGTTTCTGATATCTGTCCGCGTGAAATTCAAGGCTATGCCTTTTGGGTTGTTTAACAGGGCCCCGCTGGCATTAAAGGCGCCAGTAATTTGCGCCCCTAAAAAGGTCACTTCACTGTTGGCCGTAAAGCGTTGGTTCAGATGGTGTCGCAAGATGACGTTGCCGCCAATTTTGGAGCCTGCAAAGTCAATGGCGCGGTGTTCCTGGCAATGTTTATTGATATTGCCCGCAATCACAGAGCCATTAAGGCGCACTGACCCGTCAATTCGGGCACTGTCTGCAGATAGAAGCGGCAAAGTGCAACCGCGCATAGAGATACTGTGGATGTGGCTGTCGTCCAGATAAAGTGGTTCCTCAAGGGTGCATGCTTCCAACTCCAGCGTAGGTAGGGGCCGCGAGGGATCATCGGCTCGTCCAGACCAGCCCGATAGGTCCAGCTCGCCGACGATGACCGCGCCTTTAATGCGTACGCCGCGCGGCGTCACAGGGTCGGCGTGTTTCCGTTTGTCTTGGGCCATGCCGGTCATGAGCTTGTGAAGAATCTCTGCCCGTAACAGCGGTGGGGCTTTCAGGTTTATAAAATCAGCAATTTCGCCTGTGCCAGCGGCGCGAATAACGACGCCTTCGTGTGATGAAACTGTGCTTTTTGTGCGGGTAGGTGATTTGGCCATGGCTTAATCTATCAAGATTATGGCCCTTGCGTCACCCTTCACGAAGGTCGTCTTGACGTTTTGTGAGCCAGTTTACCATCAGGGCACTTAACGCATCTGGGGCTTCCCATTGGGTCCAGTGCCCGCAACCCGCAATAACGTGCTTTTCAAGGTTGGGGACACGTTGTTCCATGCCTTCCATAAAAACCGGCGGTAAAAATGGATCCAGCTCAGCCCCAATCATCAAAGCCAATTGATGCACATTCAAGTTTACCCCATTCATGCGTTCCCAATTTTGGCTGACATTGCGATAATAATTGATGCCGCCGTGAAACCCCGACGCGGCGTATGCACGTTCGTAATGGGCGCGTTCGGCGGCAGGGATGGCGATATTTTCCTCTGCCCGGTCTGTAAAATCGGCAAATCGATTAAGCAAATGTGTGGCCCCTGCTGGCAGCGCACCAGTGATCACTTTGGGGGGGCGGGCAAAGACAAATTTAAAAAATGCCTCTTCGCGCCCTTCCAACAAGGCTTCGGGTGCACCTTGTTCTTGGAATCTGACAAAGTAATGGTCATCGCCATAACGTTTGCGCAGCATTTCCATGGGGCAAATCGGCGGCCGCGGTAAATGCGGGGTGTTGACGCCAATAACGCCTGCGACGCGGGTCGGCACCAGCAAGGCTGCTGGCCAGACGATCAGGCCGCCCCAGTCATGGCCAACCCAGACAGCCTTTTTAATGCCCAGCGCATCCAAAAGCCCAGTCAGGTCGGCAAGCAGAGTGTCTATGCCATAAAGGGATGGGTCTTTTGGCGCGTCCGAGGCACCAAAGCCTCGCATGTCAGGTGCGATGACCCGAAACCCGGCTTGTGCCAACGGGCCGATCTGGTTCAGCCATGAACGGGCCAGTTCGGGCCAGCCGTGTAATAATAATACAGGCAAGCCATCTTTTGGCCCAGCCATATGCACGGAAAGGGTGATGCCATTGGTTTGAATGCGTTTGGGCGCGGGAAAATCAGTCATGAATAACCCTAGCCCTAAAAAAAAGTGCGCGCAATATTGCATATATGAAATAGTTGTGTCATAGAGCGTTTATGGCCATTGCACGACCCATTGACAGGCGATTGTTTTTACTGCTGGACCGCGCTAGAAACCGGTTGTTCAAGCGCGCCAATCGCAAACTATTACACAGCGCAAATATTTCCGTGTCCCAAGGGGCCGCCTTGTTTTATCTGAGCCGCCATGATGGTTGTCTGCTCTCTGATCTGGCCGAGGGGCTGGATTTGAATAACTCAGCCATTACCGGTCTTGCGACTCGCATGGAAAAGGCCGGCTTGATAGTGCGCAAAGCCTGTTTGGATGATGGCCGTGCCATGCGCGCCCACCTTACGGAAAAAGGCCGCGCCAGCCATGAGGCTGTCAAAGAAGCTCTGCGGGGTTTTAATGCAGAAATTGAAAGCGGTTTTACACCTGAAGAAATGAATGTGGTCTATCGGTTTTTGGCACGGATCGCTAATGTTCCACTTATTTAATAAACCCCATATGGGAGACGATTTTGAGTACTGAAAACATTCTGATTACCGATGATAACGGCGTCCGTCTGGTCACCATGAACCGTGAAGACAAGAAAAACGCGATAACTGAAGATATGTATGCGGCGATGGCAGATGCTATCATCACAGCACAGGATAACGATGCCGTGCGCGTGGTGATGATCACGGGCGCAGGCAATGTTTTTACCGCGGGTAATGATATGAGTGCTTTTTTGAACCCTAAAGCGCGCATGGGTGATGCTGACCTGCCGGTCGAGCGTTTCTTGCAAGCTATATTGCGCGCCAAGAAACCCCTTATCGCCGCGGTAAATGGTTTGGCGATCGGCATTGGTACGACCATGCTGCTGCATTGTGATCTGGTCTATGCCAGCGATAATGCGCGCCTTTCGATGCCATTTATCAATCTTGGTCTGATGCCCGAAGCGGGGTCCTCGCTTCTGCTCCCCTTTGCTGTGGGCACTAAAAAGGCAGCACAAATGCTGATGTTTGGTGATTTCCACGATGCCAGAGATGCCGCTGATATGGGTCTGGTCAATGAAGTGTTTTCTTCGGATGCATTGATGGACGAGGCTATGGTTCGTGCCAGGGCGCTGGCGGCCAAACCACCGGCGGCGCTTCTATTGATCAAGAACCTGCTGAAACGCGAGCCGGAAACGCCGGCACAACGTATGGCCCGTGAAAGTGCTCTTTTTGGTGAACGTTTACAAAGTGCCGAATGCAAAGAGGCGGCCACTGCGTTTTTTGAGAAACGCGCTCCGGATTTTTTCTAAATGTTAGAATGGGGAAACACACATGAGCACCAATAACCATATCGACTATGTAGAACTGCCGGCTATGGACCTATCCGCCATGAAGGCGTTTTACGGGGCCGCGTTTGGCTGGGCGTTTGAAGACTATGGCAGTGATTATGTGGCCTTTACCGGCGCGGGATTGGAAGGCGGCTTTGCCCCGACACTAAACCGCCCGCCGCGCGGCGGCGCGATGGTCATTCTTTATTCTGACGATCTGGATATCAGCGAAAAGGCCATTCGCGATGCGGGCGGTGAAATATTGGAACGGATCAGCTTTCCTGGCGGCAGCCGGTTTGGCTTTATTGATCCATCCGGCAATGTGTTGGCTGTCTGGACTAAGGCCTCGGTATAAGTGACGCAAAGGCGTGACAGAACCCAAGGTGCACGCTAGCAAGGTACATGACCTATTCTTCCCTAAGAGATTATCTGGCGGCGCTGGAGGCAGATGGCCTTTATAAGCATGTACAAACCCCGGTTTCCACAGATCTGGAACTGACGGAAATTGGCTGTCGCCTGATCCGTAACGGCGGCCCGGCGGTGCTTTTTGAGAATGCGACAACCGAAAAGGGTCAAGCCGCAGAAATGCCGGTGCTGATCAATCTGTTTGGTACGGTCGAGCGTGTGGCGCGCGGCGTTACCATGGGCGGCAAAGTGCGCACATCAGCGCAAGATTTGCGTGAAGTGGGCGAATTGTTGGCTTTTATGCGCCAGCCCGAGCCGCCGCGCGGTGTTGGTGATGCCCTGAAATTAGCGCCCTTAATCAAAACTGTGATGGCTATGCGGCCAAAAACTGTGCGCAAAGCCCCCTGCCAGCAGGTGGTGTTAAAAGGCAAGGACGCATCGCTGGATCGCCTGCCGATCCAGACCTGTTGGCCGGGCGAACCGGCGCCTTTGATTACCTGGCCACTGGTGGTCACCAAAGGCCCAGGTAAAGCCGCCGAAGACAATACAAATCTTGGCATTTACCGAATGCAAAAGCTGGGACCGCATAAAACCATAATGCGCTGGTTGGCCCATCGTGGTGGGGCGCAACAATTTGCGCGTTTTAAGGCGGCCAATCCGGGCAAGCCGATGCCGCTGGCTGCCGTGATCGGGGCCGACCCAGGCACGATTTTGGCCGCCGTTACCCCAGTGCCGGATACTTTATCCGAGTATCAGTTTGCAGGGTTGTTGCGCGGTAAGAAGGCCGAGCTGGTTAAATGCAAAACTATTGATTTGCATGTACCGGCCGAAGCCGAAATCGTTATCGAAGGCCATGTGCATCCAACTAAGACAGCGCCCGAAGGGCCTTACGGCGACCATACGGGGTATTATAACTCGGTTGAGGAATTTCCGGTTTTTGAGATCAGCGCCATTACCATGCGCGAAGACCCGATGTATTTAAGCACGTATACTGGCCGCCCACCGGACGAGCCCAGCGTATTGGGCGAGGCGTTAAACGAGGTTTTCATCCCGCTTCTTCAACAGCAATTTCCTGAAATCACCGATTTCTGGTTGCCGCCCGAGGCCTGTTCCTATCGCATTGCCGTTATCTCCATGAAAAAAGCCTATGCGGGTCACGCCAAGCGGGTGATGATGGGCGCGTGGTCATACCTGCGACAATTTACCTATACAAAATGGCTGATCGTTGTGGATGACGATATCAATGCCCGCGACTGGAAAGATGTGATGTGGGCGATCTCTACACGTATGGATCCTGTGCGCGATTGCGTGCCCGTGGAAAACACCCCGATTGATTATCTGGACTTTGCTTCGCCGGTTTCCGGGCTTGGCTCTAAAATGGGGCTGGATGCTACCAATAAATGGCCGGGCGAAACCACCCGTGAATGGGGCCGCGAGATGAAAATGGATAAAGACGTCATTGCGGCAGTGACAGCAAAATGGGGCAAGATGGGCCTGTGAGCCATGGACCAGCACATTTGCGATATGCGTCCTCATCCGCCGCGTTACAAGAAAACGCCTTTATCGACCTGATTGGCCAAAACCCGATCAATGCCGAGATATGGAAACGCATGCCAGGCCTGCCCTTGCCTGAGGGTATGCTGGTTTCTGGTTGCCTTTACCAAAGCGTCTGGAATGGCCTTTTGGGCCATGATCCGGGGCGCGGTATTCGTGATTATGACCTGGTTTATTATGATAATCATGACCTGTCCTATCAGGCCGAGGACAAGGTCATCAAGGCCTGTGCGGCCGCTTTTGCTGACCTTGGGGTTGAGGTCGAGGTGCGCAATCAGGCCCGTGTGCACCTCTGGTTTGAAGATCATTTTGGTGTGCCGTACGCACCACTCACTAGCGCCGCACAATCACTGGAACGCTATATGTCGCCCTGTAATGCTGTGGGTGCAGCGCCAGACGAAAAGGGTGGTCTGGTTATTCACGCGCCTTTTGGTTTGGGCGATGTTTTTGGGTTTACTATTCGCCCACGCAGCGACGGCGCAGATATTTCACCCGCATCTTATGCCAAAAAAACAACACGAATGAAAAAGCTGTGGCCAGAACTTAAGGTTGTGCCGCTGGGTGTCTAAAGGGGAAAGGCAGAAAAGAACAGTTTTTCTCCAACGGGCGAAAAATCCACAACTCTGGTTCCCTCTTGCCGATGGGCCCATTTGCTTTCATAAAAATGGTTGAGCAAAGCGGTGCCAAGGGTGCCGGCAAGATGGGGACGACGGGCGCTCCAGTCCAGACAGGGCTTGCAGACCGGCCGCCTTTTCCGGGAAAGCGCCTTGATGTCTAGCCCCAGCCTTTGAAGAAAGTTTTCGCCGGCCGCGGTTAGTTCGATCTGCTCTGCTGCGGCACTAAGGTATCCTTGCGCGAGCATGCTGTTCAGCATGTGCACACCATATTCCCCAGCCAGATGATTATAACAGACACGAGCTTTGCGCATGGCCGGATCTTTGGGGCCTGTACGGGTGCGGGAATGGCCGAGCTTTGCCGCCAGCCCCATCATGGTTTCCAGCAAATGTCCCACATCATCGTCTGCCAGTGCGAAATACCGGTGCCGTCCCTGTTTGTGCAGGCGGAGCAGTTTGGCATCCAAAAGTTTGGCCAGATGGGTGCTGGCGGTTTGTGGGGTGATCCCGGCCTCCAGCGCAAGTTCACTGGCCGTCAGGGCTTTGCCGCTCATCAGGGCCAGTAAGATATTAGTGCGCGCCGGATCACCGATCAGTGATCCCAATAATGCTATATTTGGTCCGTTTTTCATACTTCGACTATAACCGAAGCATCAGACGCAAACAATATGCGACGCTGTGCTCAGACAAGGAGCACGTCATGATCACCTGTATAATTCAATATCAGATCGACCCGACAAAAAAGGATGAGTTTGTGCGTTATGCGCAAAACTGGGGGCAGGCCATTCCACGGTGCGGTGCGGCCCTGATCGGCTATTTTGCCCCCCATGAAGGATCAACCACTTTGGCTTATGGCATTTATTCGGTTGAAAGCCTTGCTGCATATGAGGCGTATAAAACCCGCCTTGCCGCCGACCCTCTAGGGCAGGAAAACTACGCTTTTGCCCAGCGGGAAAAGTTTATCCTGCGCGAAGAGCGCACATTTTTGAAACTGGCCTCTGCGCCGCACAGCAAAACGGTGGTTTTATGATTGCGGTAATTTTTGAGGTCGAGCCGCATGCTGATCATAAGCAGCGCTATCTGGATATTGCTGCAAAGCTACGTGTTGAGCTTGAAAAGATTGACGGGTTTATCTCGGTCGAACGTTTTCAAAGCCTAAGCGATGAAAGCCGCATTTTATCTTTGTCTTTTTTTCGTGATGAGCAGGCGGTGGCTGCATGGCGAGATATGCAGATGCACCGCGCTGCGCAAAATACAGGGCGGACACAAGTGTTCAGAGCGTACCGCATTCGTGTGGCGCAGGTCTTGCGGGATTATGGTCTGGATGACCGGGCGCAGGCCCCGGTTCGGGGGTCCTAAAACGGCAGAATTTTGCGTTTCCGACTATATTTCAGATAGCCGACATTGGCCCCAAGGCGTAAGCCCCCGCCCGAACGGATCGGGACCAGCGTCATGCCGTGTCCGATCTGATAATTGATCCCCATGCCGGCAATCAGATAGGCCGAGCCATCGACTCCGGGAAAACGTTTATAAATCTGCTCTGCATCATGCAGACCATAGATCAGGGTAAAAACCTTCGCGCCGTTACCGCCAATGTCAAAGCCCACGGAGGGCCCTTGCCAGTAAACGGTTTTGTTGGTGCCGTCTTTTAAGATCATTGTGCCTTTGCCATAACGCAGGCCGACACCCACTGCGGCGGCACCTTCACCGCCATAAATATACCCCACAGGGCGTCCCTGTTTAGAGAAAATGCTCTCCACGGCCGAACCGGCCGCTTCGGATGTAACTCCGAAAAAGTCTGAAACCGCGTGGGTGACCTCGGTGCTGGAATATGTGGCCTCACCGTCCGCGGGTGCGTTTTGCGCGCTCACGCCATGGGTCATTAAACCGGTCATCAGAAAAGTAAAAATGAAAAAGCGTCGGTACATGGCGGCCTCCGGTAAGAATTTGAATAATGGCGCGCTTTGCTCGTGATGGAAAGGGTGCTTGGCGCAAGGTGTTCTTGCTGCTAAGTCCCCGCTTATGAGTATAAATCCTGAACATATCCGTAATTTTGCCATTGTCGCCCATATTGACCATGGAAAATCCACTCTTGCCGATCGCCTGATCCAGGAGACCGGGGGCCTCACCGCGCGCGAAATGAAAGAGCAGGTGCTGGACAGCATGGATATTGAGCGCGAGCGCGGCATCACCATTAAGGCGCAGACCGTTCGGCTGGATTATACGGCTAAGGATGGCCAGAACTATGTGCTCAACCTGATGGACACGCCGGGCCATGTGGATTTTGCCTATGAGGTCTCGCGGTCATTGTCGGCGTGCGAAGGTTCACTGTTGGTTGTAGATGCCAGCCAGGGGGTTGAGGCCCAAACTCTAGCCAATGTTTATCAGGCGCTGGACCACGATCATGATATCGTGTCGGTTCTGAACAAAATTGACCTGCCGGCCGCCGAACCAGACCGCATTCGCCAACAGATCGAGGACGTGATTGGTCTGGACGCAAGCGATGCCATTGAAGTTTCTGCCAAAACTGGCCAAGGCATATCTGAGGTTCTGGAAGCCATTGTCAGGCAATTGCCTGCACCAAAGTCTGGCGATCCAGAGGCGCCATTAAAGGCCCTGTTGGTTGACGCCTGGTACGATACTTATCTGGGCGTTGTGGTGCTGTTTCGGATGCTGGAGGGCACGGCTAAAAAGGGCATGCGCATTAAGATGATGTCTAATGGCTCATCCTATACGTTGGACCGGGTCGGGGTGTTTCGTCCCAAGGCCGAGGAAAAAGCCTCTTTGGGGCCTGGTGAAATTGGTTTTTTTACAGCGTCGATCAAAGAAGTAGCGGATGCCGCTGTGGGCGACACCATTACCGAGGAAAAACGCCCAACACAGGAAGCCTTAGAAGGCTTTCGCCCGGTTCAGCCGGTGGTGTTTTGCGGCATATTTCCGGTTGATGCCGCTGACTTTGAAGACCTGCGCGCCGCCGTAGGTAAATTGCGCCTCAATGATGCCAGTTTTTCCTATGAGATGGAAACCTCCGCGGCCTTGGGTTTTGGTTTTCGCTGTGGATTTTTGGGGCTGTTGCACCTTGAGATCATACAAGAGCGCCTGGAGCGGGAGTTTAATCTCGACCTGATCGCCACCGCGCCTAGTGTTGTTTATCAGATCACCATGAATGATGGCAGCGAAATGGCGCTGCATAACCCCGCTGATATGCCCGACCCTGTGCGCATAGACAGCATTGCCGAGCCATGGATCAAGGCCACCATATTAACGCCGGACGAATATGTGGGTGCGGTATTGAAGCTCTGTCAGGATCGGCGCGGCGTACAAACGGCGCTGACCTATGTCGGGGCGCGGGCGATGATCGAATATGAATTGCCGCTCAACGAAGTGGTGTTTGATTTTTATGATCGCCTGAAATCTCTGACCAAGGGCTATGCCAGCTTTGATTATTCCATGATTGGCTATCGCGACGGTGATCTGGTGAAAATGTCAATTCTGGTTAATGCCGAACCGGTGGATGCGCTCTCCATGCTGGTGCACCGCTCTCGCGCCGAGGCCCGTGGCCGTCTGATGTGCGAAAAGCTGAAAGACCTGATCCCACGCCATTTGTTCAAAATCCCGATTCAGGCGGCCATTGGTGGGCGGGTCATTGCCCGCGAAACCATTGCTGCTATGCGCAAGGATGTGACCGCCAAATGTTATGGCGGCGATGCGACACGTAAACGCAAGCTTTTGGACAAACAAAAGGCGGGGAAGAAGAAAATGCGCCAGTTCGGCAAGGTGGAAATTCCTCAAACCGCCTTTATCGCGGCGCTGAAAATGGACGGCGAATAAATGGCTTAAAAAGCCTAACCCCGTATGGCCATCTCTAAGCCGTTGGCATCGCGTGCAGGTTCGTGGGGGAGTATTTCGGCAGCATCAAACAAGATGCGCTGGGCCGACCAGGCACAGGCACAGGCGTCCAGGAAGTCATCGCGCACATTGCCAAAAGGCGTGAAGGTTTCTGTCTTTAAAAACTCCGGATCAAAGCCAATTTTCTGCAAGGCCTCTATGCGTTCGTGCTCTCCATCCGAGGTTTTCTTGGAATGGGCACAGGGCTCGCCCTCGCGCATCAGGGTAAAGCACAATTCCGGGTGGGTTTCAAAAACCCGGCTTTGCAGGTCCGGGGTTATGCGTGCATCAATCTCGCGCATTTTATCAAACAAACCATAGGTTTGTTGCGAAAGTTTGGGGGCGTGTTCGCCAGATTTGGCATTGGCTGCACAGGCGGCCTCATAACTGGTGGTATAGAGCGCCCGCCGACTGGGCGATGAAAACACCGATGATTTGCGCGGACCCAGACGTTCGCGGGCGGCGCGCTCACAGCCGCGGCCACCGCGCACGGCCTTTTCCAAAAACCCGATGGGCATATCCACGGCAACAATTTCGGGGCGTTCCGGGGTCAGAAGCACGTCCCAAAACCCGCGCAAGGGGCGCATGATGGGCGTGTGCTGGCCCGTGACGTCCAACATGACGGCAATCCAGCCCCCGGGACAGCCATCCATACCGGCAACCCAGCGGGCGTGGCGGCGGGCCTGTAAGGGTGGTCTGGCGGAAACGCCGGTGCGCGGACTGACCAGACGGTCCTGAGTGGCCACCAGAGGCAGTTCGGGCGTGTTCAAACGTTGTGCTTCGCTGAGCACCATATCTATTGACGAAACCGAGGTTTCCAGCGCGGCGCGGTTGGTTTTTCCGCCCAGCAAGTGCGCGGTAAACAATGCGGTAAGCAAATCACCTGTGCCGCGCGGCACGTTTTTATAGCACGGTGTGGAGACGCACCAGGCGCTGTCTTTTTCAATGGCCAGGGTGGCGCACTGAGCGGCACTGGGGGTTGAAGTGGCAATCACCAGTGGGCAATTAAGCGAGCGGGCCGCTTCGACGGCAGAGCCCTCGTCAAACACAGGCCGGTCGGCAATGTGGGCCAGTTCCCAGGCGTTGGGGGTGATGATGTCGGCACGGGGGACAAGGTCCCGGATCAGCGCCTCGGCCACGGCGTCGGGCACATAAAGACCGTCTGGCTCGTCGCCCATAACCGGATCGACCACCACCAGAACGTCTTTTTTTGCGGCGCGTGTATAATCAATCATCGCCGCTGCTGCCGTGATTTGTCGGGACGAGCGAAAATAACCAGTGACCACCGCATCAACGCGGTCTAATGCACCCTGGGCCTGAACCGCCAGAAACATGCGTGACAAGCCGTCTGCGTCAATTTCCACCATGCCCGGATCACCCCAACCCGGGTGCCGGCCCAGCAATACGGTAGGCAGGGTAATCACTTCTACGCCCATGCGTTGTAACGCAAAAGTGGCCGCCGATGCCCCCACATGACTGGTGGCCGATTGTGATGACAGTAACAACACGGTTTTCATGAGGCACAATTAGCGCAAAGATGTTAATAAACCAACGCAATAAATAACGAGCCTGATACAATGACACCTCACCTTCGGTCTGTGCTTTATGTTCCGGCATCCAATGCCAAGGCATTGGCTAAAATCAACACAATTGACGCGGATGCGATCATAATTGATCTGGAAGATGCGGTTGCGGCGCCGCAAAAAGAAAGCGCCCGCGCGGCGGCTTTGCGCGTCTTGCGCACACCGTCGTGCAAAGTCCCGTTTCGCGCTGTACGTGTTAATGCGCTCAGCACCTCATGGGGCGAGGCTGACCTGTTGGCGCTGGCACCAGAGGCCATTGACGCGCTGGTCATTCCTAAGGTCGAGAGTGCCGAACACTTGCGCCAGGTCCGCAGGGTCATGGGGCGTTCAGCCAGAGTGCCAGGTCGCCCGGCGCCGGCTTTGTGGGCCATGGTGGAAACGCCGCGCTGTGTGCTCAATCTTGAAGACATTGCCGTGGGCGCCAAAGAGGTGGGCCTGACGACACTGGTTGCAGGGACAAATGACCTGGCCAAGGATTTGGGTTGTGATGGTTTGAGTGAAAGCCGACAGGCTTTATGGTCACATTTATCGACTTTGGTGTTGGTCGCCCGCGTATATGGTCTGACCGCCTTGGATGGGGTGTTTAATGCCTTTGCCGATAAGGATGGTTTTGAGCGCGAAGCGCTTCAGGGCAGGCGTTTTGGCTTTGATGGTAAAACCTTGATTCACCCCGCGCAGCTCGGCCCGGCAAAGCGTATTTTCGGGCCAGATGAGGCGGCGATCAAACGGGCCAGGTCCATCGTTCGGGCGTTCAATCAAAAAAATAACGCCGGTAAGGGTGTGATCAGTCTGAACGGTGAAATGGTTGAGATTTTGCATTGGCACGAAGCGCAGAGACTGCTTGACTCACTACCGGTCAAGTCGGCACAACCATCAAGCCGTGCAAAGCGTGACCCAAAAAGGAAAAAGTAACATGAAACATACTTTGACAGCGCTGGTCATGGGCATTGCATTTTGCACATCTGCGTCGGCACTGGCCCAGAGCGCCAACCCCGATTGTATGGTCAGCGGCAGCGACATGAGTGCATTTTCTGCGCTGGATTATGACGCCTTTAATTATGGCCCGGATGGGTGGCGCAAACTGTCATCGGAAAAATGTTATTATGACGCTGGGGCCAGTATTATTTCCTGGTTGCTTGATCACGATAACGAGCTGGATGATGCCCAGCGCCGCACCCAACATTACCAGGCCGCCAGAAACTTCGCGCTGGCGGACAGAAAACCCATTGCAGTTTTACAATTGCGTCAGGCTCAGGATCAGGGCGATGTGAAATTGGGCGCAATGAACTGGAATGCGTATCTGGATGTTTTTGATGCCTGGCTGTCTTCTGACCGGACGGCCATGGATGCTGCAATCACCCGTCTGGAACGCCAGGCGGTGAACGGTGACGGGCACAAACCCAATTTGGCGGCGGCGCGCCGGTTTGCCCGTTGCTTTGACAAGTCCTATATCATGATCGAACAGGACCCGTCCTGTTTACCAGAGCCAACACCGACGTCGGGGGCGCGCTGATGAAACGTCTCTCGACCATTATGGTATTGATCGTCGCGGCCTTGCACGGCTGGTTTTTAGTTGTCGAGATGTTTTTATACGAGCATCCGATCGGCTTGAAAGTTTTTTCTCACACACCGGAACATGCGGCAGAAACCGCCATGTTTGCCGCCAATCAGGGGCTGTATAACGGCTTTTTGGTGGCCGGGCTGTTGTGGGGCCTGGTCCGCGCAAAGCGTGATTTCGTCATCTTTTTTCTATTGTGTGTCATCACGGCAGGCATCTTTGCAGGTGTCGTTGTTGATACGAGTATCCTTTATATTCAGGCCGCACCAGCAGTTCTGGCGCTGGCGTTGACCTTGCTTGGCGCAAGATCCAAATCCGGTTCGGCCTGAGCATTTAAGACGAGAGTAAAACCATGAGCATGAAACTGTATCACAATCCCCGTTGTTCGAAATCCCGGGCCACCAAGGCGTTGCTGGACGAGCGTAACCTCAGCTATGAAACGGTGCTGTATCTTGAAACGCCGCCCGACACGGACGAGCTGGCGGCACTGGTTGCCAAATTGGGGCTAGGCTCGGCGCGCGATATGATGCGCAAAGGCGAAGATGCCTATGCCGATCTGGGGCTGGCCTCGGTCAGCGATGAAGATGCGCTGATTGTCGCCATGAGCGAGCATCCGCGTTTGATCGAACGGCCGATCGTGGTCAATGGTGACCGGGCGGCCATTGGCCGTCCCATCGAAGCGGTTGTTGATATTCTCAAATAAATAAGGCAAGCGGGTTTCGTCTACCTGCGAAACCCTCATGACCAAAACTGTCCTCACCCGCAAGCGTGTTCTGGCGCTGACCTGGCCAATGATTTTTGCCAATGCGATGATTCCGCTGGTCGGGGTTATCGATACAGCGGTGATCAGCTTTGATGGCGATGCAACAGATATTGGCGGCGTGGCACTGGGCGGTATGGTGTTTGCCGTTTTTTATTGGAGTACGTACTTTTTGCGCATGGGCGTAACGGGGCTGACGGCCCAGTCCATTGGTGCAGGCGACAGTGCAGAAAGTCAGCGGACGGTGGCGCGGGCCTTGCTGATCGGGCTTGTCTTGGGATTTGTATTTTTAGCGCTAAAATCCCCGATCAGCACATTGGCCTTTCATGTTTTGCAAGGCAGCGAGACGGTCGAGGCCAAGGGGTCAGCCTATGTCGCGGCCCGTTTCTGGGGGGCGCCTGCGGCGCTGGGTCTGTTTGCCATTACCGGCTGGCTTATCGGGGCCGGGCATACCCGGACCGCATTGATGGTTCAGGCTGTTTTGGCCGTCTTGAACGGTGCGCTGGATGTCTGGTTTGTCTTGGGCTTGGGTTGGGGGCCTGTGGGGGTTGCCGCCGGAACCGCATTAGCGGAATGGGTTGCCTTTGGTCTTGGGCTGGTTTTGGTGCTCAGGGCCTTTAA
Organism: Robiginitomaculum sp.; assembly: GCA_021776525.1. Classification (GTDB taxonomy): domain Bacteria; phylum Pseudomonadota; class Alphaproteobacteria; order Caulobacterales; family Maricaulaceae; genus Robiginitomaculum_B. Next base: position 447,741 of record JAJFFT010000006.1, on the reverse strand, counting down.
CGTTGACAAGGCGGTATTGCTGTCGCGATTAGGAATGCGTCAACTTCTTGATTCAAAGGCTTTGAAGCGTTTGTTCGGGGTTAACTTCAATCTGTTTTTGCGGTCAATTTTCCTGACCATAGGGTTTAGCTGGTTCATCAATGCAGGGGCCAGACAGGGCGATGTCTTGTTGGCCGCCAATCAGGTGCTTTTGCAATTCATTATGGTGTGGGCCTTTGTGTTGGACGCCTTTGCCTATACCGCCGAGGCAGAAGCCGGGCGGGCGTTTGGCCGCGGCTCTGTTGCTCATCTACGCCGGGCTATCAGGTTGACCAGCGAGTTTGCATTTGCGTGCGCGGCGGTTTTTTCTGTGATGACCTATTTTGGCGGGGGCTGGGTAATCTCCCGGCTTATTACCGATCAAGCGGTGCGCGAAGCGGCCATTCAGTTTTTGCCATGGTGTGCGTTGGTGCCGGTGTTGGGCATCGCCTCATGGCAGTTGGACGGCATTTTTACTGGTGCAACGCGCAGTGCGGCCATGCGTAATTCTTCGCTGGCCTCGTTGCTGATCTACCTTGCGCTTGATGTGATGCTGGCCCCAACCGGGGGCAATACCGGGGTCTGGCTGGCGTTTTTGCTTTATTTTATTGCGCGGGGCGTGACCCTGGCCATTGGCTATCCGGCACTGGAACGCAGTGTTCTGAAAAACACTTAAACCCGGCCAACGGCATCGGCCACATTGGCGAACCCGTCGGCCCGTAAACATTCCGCCAGCTCGGTTGCAATCCGGGTGATCAAAGACGGGCCATGAAAAACCATGGCGGTATAAAGTTGTACGGCGCTGGCCCCGGCGCGAATTTTGGCATAGGCGTCTGCGCCCGAGGCAATGCCGCCAACCCCAACCAGCGCCATGCGCCCATTAAGGGCGCTGTGAAATGTGCGTAAGACCTCTGTTGAATGTTCGAAGACAGGCGAGCCGGATAACCCGCCGCTCTGGGTTTTATGGGGGCTTTGCAAATCGTCCGGGCGGGCCAGGCTGGTATTACTGATGATCAGGGCATCAAGCCCGTGCGAACAGGCCGCATCGCTGATCTCACCGATCTGTGCATCATCAAGGTCGGGGGCAACTTTGAGAAAAATTGGCGGCGAGACCTGATCACCGCACAGTTCTGCACGGGCCTCCATAATACGTCCCAAGAGCTCCTGCAAAGCGTCCCGGCCCTGTAATTCGCGCAGGCCCGGCGTATTGGGTGAGGAAATGTTGATGGTGAACCAGTCCGGCAATCCCCACAGAGCCTTCAACCCGGTGACATAATCCTCAATACGGTCTGTTGCATCCTTATTGGCGCCGATATTGGCACCGATCAGCCCGCCGCGGGCCTTTTGGTCGCGCAGGTTTCGCTTGAAAACGGCCAGCCCGGCATTGTTAAACCCCATACGGTTGATCACCGCCTTATCAGGGTGCAGGCGAAACAGGCGCGGGCGCGGATTTCCGCTTTGCGGTAAGGGTGTCACGGTTCCGCATTCCGCCCAGCCAAATCCGGCGCGGACCATGGCCGCACCAATATCCGCATTTTTATCAAACCCGGCGGCCAGACCGATGGGGTTGGGCAGGTCCAGCGACCCTAATCGCGTCTGTAATACTGGATCATCCATCTCATCTGCAATTGGCCCAAGACCGGCTTTCATGGCCGAAATAGTCAGGCTATGGGCGGTTTCGGCGGGTAAATGCCGCAAGGCCGTACTGGCAAGGTCAAAAATACTCATAAAAATTCCGGCCCAAAATGGTGATGGCCATTATGATAATCAAGACGAATGGCCTTGCTGATCTGTGATGCCAGTAAGGGGGCATAAAGATGCGGAAAGAGTATGCCGCCCCGCGAAGGCTCCCACTTTAACGCGGATCCAAGGTCGTTTGCCTTGACGCTTAACAAGATGAGGTCCGCGACCTGGGCATAATAACGCCGGGCTGTTTCACGTACTGTGGCGGCTGTTGAAAAATGAATAAACCCGTCACGTATATCATCCGCACTGCCGGCAAAGGTTCCGGCGCGCTCGACATCTATCCAGCTCTGCTGGTCCATGAGACGGTAAATGATATCAGACATTGTGCGCCAATACCGCGAGTTTGCTCGTCTGCCAAGCGTATTTATGTGTTAATGGGTTAGGTTTACATTCCTAATGACCTGTGTATGGTCTGCTGATTCTGACCAATAATATGGTCATCCAAGGAGATGGTGTCGTCGTTATGTTGACCCACAAACAAATCTGGCGCGGCCTTGATGTTCTGGCCAACCGCACCGGGCTTAGCGCGTCGGGTCTGGCCCGCAAGGCCGGTCTGGATGCCACCGCGTTTAACCCGTCCAAGCGCTATGCGGCAAACGGCACCCGTCTGCGTTGGCCGTCCACCGAAAGCATTGCCAAAGTTCTGGAAGCCGTAGAGGTCAGCTTTGAGGACTTCGCGGCGATGGCCAGTGGTGGTTCGGCGACGGGCCGCCCGGTGCCACTGATCGGCCTGGCACAGGCCGGGTCGGGTGGTTTTTTTGATGATGCCGGTTACCCCATTGGCAGCGGTTGGGACGAGGTGCGCTTTCCGGGCTTTGATGGCAGCCGGGCCTATGCACTAGAGATATCAGGCGATTCCATGGAACCGGTATTTCGTGCCGGCGACCGGATTGTGGTGGCCCCCGAAGAAGGCGTTCGCCGGGGGGATCGGGTGGTGGTGCGCACCCGTGATGGCGAAGTGATGGCCAAGGAATTACGCCGCATGACTCAAACCCGGATTGAATTGGCGTCTCTTAATGCTGAGTACCCAGACAGGGTGCTGGACCGCAAAGACGTCGACTGGATTGCCCGTATTGTCTGGGCCAGCCAATAAGTCCACGTGCCGGTCAGTTCAACAAATGCTGCGGCAGCTTCTGTAAGGTTTTCAAACAGAGGTCCAGTTGGCTGATCTGCACATACTCATCCGGTTTATGCGCCTGTTCGATCGAACCGGGGCCGCAAATCACTGCCGGAAAACCAGCTTGTTGAAAATGCCCGGCCTCGGTGGTGTAGGAAACGACGCGGCTGTCATTGTCACCGGTTAGCAGGCGGGCAATATGTTCGGCGGCGCTTTGTGGCTCTGCGGTTAAGGGCGGGGCGCTGGTTTGGCGCTCAAAGAATATTTGTGCTTCGGGTGCGGTTTGGCGCATCTGCGCCTCAACGGCGCGTACCTTTTGGATAAAACGTTCTTCGATGGCGGCACAATCATCGCTGGGCAGAAGTCGTAAATCCCAGCGAAACTCACAATCTTTGGCAATAATATTGACCGCCGTGCCGCCTTTGACCAGACCAATGGTCAAGGTCCCATAGGGGGGATCAAACGGATTATGCGGATCCGCACTGGTGCGCAAATCATCAGCTATAGCGCTCAGCTCAGCCATCAAAAGCCCAGCTGCCATAACTGCCGAAGCGCCATGATGGGGCAGGCTGGAATGGGCTTCTTTGCCGTGGACCTTCACCAGATAAGAATTTTGCCCCTTATGGGCGCTGACCACATGCATGTCTGAAGGCTCGCCAACAATAACCGCGGCCGGGGGCGGTAAATCGCGGCGGATGGCGGCGATCAGGGACGGTGCACCAATACACCCCACCTCCTCATCATAGGAAAAGGCAAAGTGCACGGGACGGGTCAGTTTTGCCTTGGCAAAACCTGGAGCCGCGACCAGCGCGCAGGCAATAAAGCCCTTCATATCACAGGTGCCACGACCATAATAACGCCCGCCGTCCTCGCGCAGAGTAAACGGATCGCTGGACCAGTTTTGGCCATCAACAGGCACGACATCGGTATGGCCTGACAACACCAGACCGCCGGGGTTCATTGGCCCCAGCGTTGCATAAAAATTGGTCTTTTTACCGTCTGCGCTCGGCACGCGCTTACAGCGCGCACCAAGGTTTTGCAGATAGTCTTCGACCCAGTTAATCAGGTCCAGATTGGAATTTCGCGATACCGTATCAAACCCGACAAGATGGGTAAGGGTATCACGGACCGTGTTTTTGTTTGTTGCCATCAGGGTGTTTTGGAACAATCAAGCGTGCGGTTAATACCATAGGTTTTCTGGTACTGTTCGGCGGTCAAATCCAACAGCTTGATCAGGTTGATTTTGAACACCAGGGTTTCATTGGGGCCAATTGGACCGCCCATTGTGCCATTGCGGCCATAGGCCAGCTCTGGTGCGATATACAACACCCACTCATCACCGGCACGCATCATACCCAGTGCTTCGACCCAGCCTTTGATCAGGCGGTTCGAAGGGAATACGGCGGGGACGCCGCGACTGTAAGAGCTGTCAAACTCTTTGCCATTAATCGATGTGCCTTGATAATTGACACAGATAAACTGGCCTGGATAGGGGTGTGGGCCGTCTGCGGGTCCGGATTTGATGACTCTGTATTGCAAGCCTGATCCGGTGATTTTTACATCCGGATCAGCTTTGTTTTCATCAAGATAGGCTTTGCCCAGAATCAGGTTTCTTTGAGCGGGATCCATGTCTCCGCTGATTTCCGGTTGATCATTGGGTGTGGCAGGCGGCGTATCGCCACCATCCTTTTGGGCTGGGCTGCAGGCGGCCAGAATAAGGCTGAGGCCAAAACCGGCTATGGCAAAACGTTTCATTGTATTCTCCCCGTAAAACTATGTTTGTGATGTAGCTGAGACGTCAGGCTTTGGCGAGGGGGTATATGTATATGTGATTGAACATGGCTCATAAATGCTTGCCTGGTTTGTGTGCCGGGGCTATGCCCAAGACAGAAGCTCTGAGGATAACACCATGACGGCACTTGCCCTTATTCGCCATGGCCAAAGCCAATGGAATCTGGAAAACCGCTTTACCGGCTGGGTCGATGTTGACCTGACGGCGCAAGGTGAGGCCGAGGCCGTCAAGGCCGGCCAATTGCTGGCCAAATCTGACTATGATTTTGAACAGGCCTACACATCTTTGCAAACCCGGGCCATTCGGACGTTATGGCTGGCCTTGGCGCAAATGGATGAAGTGTGGATGCCGGTGGCTAAGGATTACCGGTTGAACGAGCGTCATTACGGGGCGCTGACCGGGTTGAACAAGGCTGAAACAGCAAAAAAACACGGCGCTGAACAGGTGCATATCTGGCGGCGTTCCTATGATACTCCACCGCCGCCAATGGACTGGGACGATCCGCTAAATCCTTGCCGGGACCGTCGCTACGCTCATGTCTCTCGCGATGACTTGCCGGCCGCGGAATCTCTTAAATCAACACTCGAGCGGGTTTTGCCCTATTGGCAGACGAGCATTGAGCCAAAGTTGCAAACCGGGTGCAATACGCTGGTCTCTGCCCATGGGAATTCTCTGCGCGCAGTGATCAAACATTTGTTCAAAGTATCCGATGCGGACATCGTTAATGTGGAAATTCCAACTGGAAATCCACTACTGATCATCCTGACGCCAGACGGTTTAGGTGTAAAAAGCGCCCGGTATCTGGATGAGAGCCGGGCCAGCCCACTGCCCGATTTTTAGAATTTTGCGCCAAAACTGGCCCGAAATCATAGATTTTTCCCTAAAATCATAGACAACGCGTGCATTCATCTGCGTGAAACTGCAATTTTTGCGTTCATTTTTGTGCGGTTAGAACTCTTTTAATCTTCGAGGCGCACGATTTCGTCTTAAGCAGGGACAAGACCATGTTTGACGACGACGATTTTGAGCTTCCGGATGATTTGGCTGCTATGGCAGATGCGGCCGGTGCCGCATTGGCCGGTATGGGCGAAGAATTTGCGGCAGGCGCTGAAATAGACGCCAATACCCTCAAGGGTCATTTGGAAAGGGCCGCCGTGGCACCTGATGAAGACGGTTTCATGCAAAATATAGCACTGGCTTTTGGCATCGCTCATGACCTGAAGGGCCAAGGCACAACATTTGGATATAATCTGGTCACTGAAATTGCCGAGCATTTGTGCACGTTGACCCGCCCACAGAATAGTCCCGACAAAGCTAAACTACCCAATATGATTTCCAGCGCCCAGGCGCTGTGTGACGTTCTTGCCGGCCGCATTGAAGGCGACGGCGCAGCCATTGGTGCGCGTTTGCGCATCGATCTCGGAATCAGCTAACTCCCCTGTTACCTAATTAGCTGACCCCGTAAACTTAAAAGGCGGTGCATCAGCACCGCCTTTTCTTCAAAGAGAACAACATGGGTCCTAATTGGATTTTTTGCCGGTCACCAGTTTTCGGTTACGGCGCGCCACCTGATCAATTTTGATGGTGCGGGGTTTCATGGCCTCTGGCAGTTCACGGACCAGTTCAATGCGCAACAAACCATTTTCCAGGCCGGCGCTTTGCACGATCACATAATCAGCCAGCTGAAAGCGGCGCTCGAAAGCGCGCTGGGCAATGCCGCGGTGTAAAAACTGGCGCTGCTCATCATCTGGTTCGCCTTTGCGCCCGCTGATATACAGAACGCCTTCACGGACTTCGATGTTGAGATCATCTTCGCCAAACCCGGCAACGGCCAGCTCAATGCGATAGGCGTCATCGTCAATCTGTTCGATATTATAGGGTGGGTAGCCTTGCGAGGCGGGGTCTATTTTTGCAGCCTCGTCAATCATGTCTGCAACCCGGTCAAATCCGACCAGCGTGCGGTACAGTGGTGTAAAGTCAAAACTTTGCATGTCCTTGTCTCCTTTTTAAAGCAACATGTTGATCCGGTACTCATCGGCCGGACCAGCCGTTTGCGCCGCTCCATATGGCAACGGCACGAAAAGGCCCAATATGGCGCCTTCAATATTTATTTGGGGGTGATGTTCGTACTTTTCAAGAACACTTGCGCAAAGCCGGTCCGGACGTTTATGACAAGCCATTGGTATTTTACCGGAGAACCTCATGCACTTGCATACCTGTCTTGGACTGGCGGCCATCACGGCTTTACTTGTGGGGTGCAATGATCCGACACCATTGCCCAATGCCCAGATACCTATTCCAGAGGCGGCACCTGTGCCAACGGGTCCCGTGTCTGGCTCGCTTCAATGGGCCGCCGAGGGGGCGTGGCGCTCGCCGCGTGATGTGGCCCGCAATCAATGGCGTCACCCCGTTGAAACGCTGGAATTTTGCGGCTTAAAACCTACGCAAAACGTGATCGAGGTTTGGCCCGGAGGCGGGTGGTACACGCAAATTCTTGCGCCATGGCTGAAGGAAAATGACGGCCATTACAGCGCAGCTCTGCTTGACCCGGACACATCGGAACGGGCCAAAATGCTCAATGCATCTTTTATGCGTGCTTTTGGTGATACTGAACGTTACGGCGAAATAACCACACGGGTGCTCAGTAAAACTTCGGATTCTTTGGCCCCCAAAAACAGTGTTGATATGGTTTTAACCTTCCGCAATGTCCATTCCTGGATGGCACGCGGCATGGCCGCCAAGGCCTTTGCCGATTTTTATGAAGCCCTGAAACCCGGCGGCATTTTGTGTGTGGTCGAACACCGCCTGCCCGATGCGCGCGAACAGGATCCTTTGGCCCGTTCCGGCTATGTACAACGCACCCTGGTCAGGGGCTTGGCCGAGGACGTTGGTTTTACCTTTGAGGCACAAAGCGACATCAATGCCAACCCGGACGATACGGCCGACCATCCCTTTGGGGTCTGGACATTGCCGCCGGTGCGCCGCAGCGCCGCATCTGGACAAAGCCCTGCCGAAGATTTTGATCGTGCGCGCTATGACGCCATTGGCGAGAGCAACCGTATGACCGTGCGTTTTCGTAAACCCGCAAACACACCTGTGGAGAGCCCAGATGCCCCTTGAACCCGCCCCGTTGATTGCCCTTGATGATGACCCGGCCCCCAAAGACACCGAAACCTTCTGGTTTAAAGGCAAAGGCGGGGTGCGCCTAAGGGCCGCTTTTTGCCCGGCGCAGGGCGATGTTAAAGGCTCTATACTGTTTTCGCCGGGGCGCTCTGAATACCTTGAAAAGTTTCTGGAACTGGCGCGTGATTTAACGGCACGCGGCTATAACTTTGCGGTGATTGATCATCGCGGTCAGGGGCTTTCGGATCGTCTGCTCAAAGATCCGTTGATGGGCTATGTAAAAAGCTTTGACGACTATGCTGCCGACCTTGAAACTCTGGCGGGGCATTTGCAAGACCGCATGGGCGGCCCGCTGGTTCTGGCAGCCCACTCCATGGGTGGGCTGGTTGCCGCCGATGTGGCGCGCCGGGGCAAATTGGACTTGGCCGGCATGGCCTTAAGCGCACCAATGTTTGGCTTTAAGGCGGGCGGCGCCGGTATGGAAATGATGATTAGTGCGGCCAATGCATTGGGCTTTGCCGCCAAAAGCCCACCCGGTGTGGATGGGGGCGGCGCGCAAAGCGAAAATGCCGCCGACACACTGACGTCCGACAAGGAACGCTTTGGCCGCGATCAAAGACGCAACGCCATGAATGAAGATATTCACCTTGGCCCACCAACTTTTGGTTGGTTAAAGGCGGCGCTAAAAACCCAAAAACGGATGTTCAAAAAAGGCGGCTATGCGTCGTTAAGCCTGCCCGTCTATTTGGCCAGTGCCGGTGAAGAGGCGCTGGTCAGCAATGACGCCATAAGAGAGGCACATGGGAAAATGCCCGACGCTGTCTATGAAAATATACCGGGCGCCTTGCACGAGTTGATCGAAGAACAAGACCAATATCGCGACCGCTTTATGGATGGTTTTTACGCCTTGTTGGAACGGGCGAAATAACGCTCATCCGCCGGTAATTTTTTCATAGACGCTCAACAACGGCAAAGACAGATAAGCGGCAATAAAGCCAATGGTCCAAAATGCGGCGGCAATGATAAATAACCGCCGGTTCCATTTATCTGCACGGGCGCACTGGGCGGCCAATACCGGGTCTGTGGGGCAGGCCCGCCCTGGCCGGTAAAGCGTCCAGGCGGCCAGCACCATAAGAAGCGCACTGCCAGAAAAGAGCCAGATTTTGTGATGCGCCAACACCGACAAAAAAGGCAGATTGGAAAAAAGTGCAGCCGAAACTGCCCCAAAGCCCAGCATGACCAGCAAGATGGGCAGGGCACAACAGATGAGCGTGGTGGCTGAGCTAAAAAGCAAAACCCAGCCCCAGGGGCTTTGTTCCAGGCTGGCGGCGTTCTTATCCATGATTATCCAGCGTGATCCTGAGCATTGGTATCAAGGGCACAGGTTTGTGCCTTGGTCATCGAGCGATAGGTAAAACCCTTTTCCAAAAACATGTCTTTGAGCTTTGCATCGGTAAAGGTGACCGACCCATCGGTGCAGACATTGATCTGGCCTGTGTCCAGATCAGTGGAAACACCTTTAACGCCCTCAATTTTCTTCAACGCTTTTTCAGATGTCGCCACGCAAAAGGGGCAGGTCATGCCGTCTACTTTTAACGTGTATTGGGTGTCTGCGGCAGCGGCCATTGTTCCCAGCAAAGCGAGGCTGGCTGAGAGGGTTATGATTTTGAACATAATGTTCTCCTTGGTTAAAAATTAAAACGAAGACTGGTGATAAAAGAATAATCCGGTGTTAAAGCTGTGCCGTGAAGCTTGTTGATCACGGGGATTTTCAAGGCCGCTTCGGCGATCCAGCGCCGGGTGGCATATTGCAGACCCGGTGAGAGAAAGGCCTGTGTGCCGCCGGAATTGGCGTTTATTGCGCCGCCCACCCGGTCTCTTTGCAATTGCGTAAGATTGGCTTCTATAACCCCATATAAAAACCCTTTTGTGCTGGCGCTTAGGGTATTGGGTAACAGCCGATATTGAAAGGACGCATCCGCGCTTAATGTATCGCCGCGCGTAAACCCTTTAGCCGTTTGGTTGGCAACATATTTAATCTGGCTATCAAAATTCCAGTTTGTGCTGGCGGCGGTAAAAATCAACCCGGCAAAACCATCCACCGAGCCATCGCCGGTTTTGCCACTGCGCCCGATAGGCAGAGTTGCGCCGACAAACGGAGCAATCCGAATGGTTTTTCCAGGCGCGTCATTCCTGTAAATTTCATAACGCGCAAACACGGTGGCATCACCAAGGCCAGAAAAATTACTACTCATCGTGCCAATTTCACGGTCAATATTGACCAATGGTGCCACACCGAACACCGCCAGCTTTGGGGTTATGCCATAACCCAATACCGAAACCCCGGCACGCACGGTAACATCACGCCGTGTGCCGTTCAGGCGATCAGAAAATTTTGTGACGATGAATTGCTGGCGAATCAGAGTTTCATTTTTGCCTATGGGCAAGGCGGTATTGAAGGTAATGGGTGCGCCGTGCGCCGTGCCAGACATGGCAATGAACATGGCTAAGGCTATCCCTGTTCTGATCGTCCTTGTTCTCATGCTTGATCGAACCTAGTTAAAAATTTCAGAATTCGTGTATAAGGCCTATAGTTACTATAGGCTCAAGGGTATAAATTATGGCATCACATGAAGTTGATTATTATATTGGCGATGCGTCCCGGTTGACCGGTGTTAAAATAGAAACCATCCGTTTTTATGAAAAAGCCGGGGTACTGACATCACCTAAAAGAGATCAAAACGGCTATCGATTATACCAAAAGGCCCAGGTTGAAGGCCTGATGTTTGTCAAAAGGTGCCGCGAGCTTGGCTTTTCATTAGGACATACCAGATCACTTCTCTCTCTTGCTGATTCTGACGGGCGCACCTGCCAGCAAATTTCTGCAAAAGCGCAAAAACGTCTTAATGAAGTCCGGGCAAAGATTGAAGGTTTAAGGCGTATGGAAAGGGTGCTGGAAGATTATGTCCGCTCCTGCCCAGCCAATGCCAGTGCTGATTGCCCCATAGTAAAATCTCTTTCACACGTGGTGGGTCTTTAGGCGGCGGCCGCGGCCAGAATTTCAAGAACCTCGTCATGCACGCGGGCATCGCCAGTGGCCAGCACCTGACCGCCGTGCCAGGCGGGTCCACCTGACCAATTGGTGACGGTGCCGCCAGCGCCTTCGACAATGGGAATGAGGGCGGCAATGTCATAATCCTGTAGGCCCGATTCAACCACCACATCAATGCCGCCGCGGGCCAATGCTGCATAGGCGTAACAATCTAGCCCATAGCGTTGCAGGCGGGTCTTCTTGCGCAAGGCCTCAAAGGCCGGGCGTTCTTTATCGTTAAAAAGATTGGGGTCGGTGGTGCAAAGTGTCGCCAAGGCCAGCATCTCGCAAGGGCGAACGCTCAGCCTTCTTTGTTGTTGACCGCCTTTATAAAGCCAAGCTTCATCGCCAAAGCCGATAAACCGCTCGCCGGTCACCGGCTGGTCCATCAGCCCCAGCACAGGTCGATTATTGCGGGTTTGGGCAATCAATGTGCCCCAGACCGGCAGGGCGCTGATAAAGGCACGGGTGCCATCAATGGGATCCAATACCCACGCAAACGCATCGCGCCCGGCTTTGACGCCAAATTCTTCGCCGCGTATGCCGTGATCCGGGTAATGCTTGTCTAGTAAGGCCCGAATAGCCTGCTCGGCACCCCGATCGGCAATGGTCACCGGGTCATAACCACTGGGATGGTCGGGCTTAACATCAACATCCACAGCGGTATCAAAATGTTTCAAGGTGATGTCCCGCGCGGCATCGGCCAGCGTGGTGATGAAAGGGCCAAATTTGGCCCTTTCATCATCGCACAAAAGGTGTGGCAGGTCAGAACGGGTGTTTTGATTGTCAGATGGTGCGGCCATGCGCCCTTCTAGCCCTGCACCGCGCAGAGCGCCAGTGCAAGCCTGTATCAGCGCGCGCGACCAGTCGGCGTTTAAGCCGCGGGTGCAGACCCGCTCATGGCTTTGGCTAGCTCCAACAGTCGGCGCCGGGTACTTTCATCCAAAGTGTAATAGGCCCGGACCAGTTCCATGGTTTCGCCCTGGGTTAATATATCAGCCGGCAAAGCGTGCGAATCATTGGCAGCCTCCTCATTACTTAGGCCGTCGTAAAAATACTGCACCGGAACGTGCAAGGCTTCGGACAGGTCAAACAGGCGACTGGCGCTGATCCGGTTTGCCGCACATTCATATTTTTGAATTTGCTGAAACCGAATACCGACTTGCTCGCCCAGCCCTTGCTGGGTCATGCCAAGCAGGCGGCGACGACGACGCAGACGACGACCGACATGAATATCTATTGAATTGACCATAACGCACTCACTTTTTTGACCGGCACGTTGTTTCGTGCCTGCCAAAATGTCCGCAAGAGTTGTGCCGGTTTCTTAAATTTTTGTAAGCTTTTGTTTTTGCTTGCGTTTGATTGGGTCGAGGTCCACTTTGCGCACACGGATGACGCTAGGAATAACTTCAACCTGCTCGTCATCGGCGATCCAGGCGATCGCCTGTTCCAAAGTGAGACGCCTTGGTGTGATCAATGTCACCGCATCATCCTTGCCTGAAGCGCGCATATTGGTCAGCTTTTTGCCCTTGATCGGGTTGACCATCAAATCACCGCCTCGGGTACATTCGCCAATGACCATACCGTTATAGACCTGCTCGCCTGCGCCAATAAACAAAGTGCCGCGTGGTTCGATATTCATCAGAGCGAAGGCCGAGGCCTTGCCGTCTGCCATTGAGATCAGTGCACCGCGTTGGCGATCCTCGATTACGCCGCGCCACGGACCCCAGTGAGAAAACACACGGTTCAGCACGCCTTTGCCGCGGGTTTCGGTCAAGAACCGTCCCCCATAACCGATCAATGATCGTGATGGGGCATTAAAAACCAGCCGTGTATGACCGGCACCGGCCGGGCTCATATTCTTCAGTTCGGCCTTGCGTGCCGTCAGGCTTTCAATGACCGTGCCCGAATGGGCGTCATCAACGTCACAAATAACTTCTTCATAAGGCTCCAGACGCTCGCCCGTGGCTTCATCGGTACGGATTAGTACGCGGGGACGTGAAACCGACAACTCAAAGCCTTCACGGCGCAGGGTTTCGATCAGCACACCCAATTGCAGCTCGCCGCGTCCCGCCAGTTCCAGCGCATCCGCGCCGGTTGAGGCATCGCGGACTTCGATGGCAACGTTTGAGCGTGCTTCGCGCATCAGACGTTCGCGGATCACCCGGGACTGTACCTTGTCGCCTTCGCGGCCACCAAGCGGGGAATCATTGATTGAGATGGTCACCGCCATGGTTGGCGGATCAATGGCCGTGGCGGCAATAGGTTCTTTGACCTCTGGCGCGGCCAGGGTGTCTGCCACATTGGCGGTGCTAAAACCGGCTATGGCCACAACATCGCCCGCATGCACTTCTTCGGCGGGTATGCGGTTCATGCCTTCCATGACAAACAGCTTGGACAGGCGGGCGCGCTCGATCGGCTCGCCGGTACGCGCCAAGGCCTGGATCTGATCGCCAACCCGAATTGTGCCGCTTTCAATACGTCCGGTGAGCACCCGGCCAACATAGGGGTCGGCGTCCAGCATGGAAACCAGCATAGCAAAGGGCTCGTCCTTACGTTTAGCAGCTTCCGGGGCCGGGGTATGCTCAACAATGGTTTCAAAAAGCGGGTTCAGGTTTTCACCCACAACGCCGTCTTCCTTGCTGGCCCAGCCATCACGTCCGGCGGCATATACAAACGGAAAGTCCAATTGCTCGTCCGTGGCACCAAGATCAGAAAACAAATCAAACACGGCGTTCAGCGCCTTTTCCGGATCGGCCCCGGTACGGTCCACTTTGTTCAGTACCACCATAGGCTTGAGGCCCAGGCCCAAAGCCTTGGACAGCACAAAGCGGGTTTGTGGCATTGGTCCCTCGGCGGCATCGATCAACAGAACTGCGCCATCGACCATTGAGAGAATGCGTTCCACTTCGCCGCCAAAGTCGGCGTGACCGGGGGTATCAATAATATTGATCCGCGTGCCTTCCCAGGTGACGCTGGCGCATTTGGCCATAATGGTAATGCCACGTTCCTGTTCCTGATCAATATTGTCCAGGGCCCGTTCGGGGCGATCTTCATGGGCGGCAAACACGCCGGTCTGGATCAGCATCTGGTCAACCAGCGTGGTTTTTCCGTGGTCAACGTGGGCGATGATGGCAATATTACGCATTGGAATTGGTCTCTTTGATAGGCGTTTGGGATGATATAAAGGGGTCAGCTAGAGCAATCATCATCGAAAAGATAGCGATAGTTTCAGTTTTGTGCACCGCACCCTTGATTTTTGTGCGCTGCAATATATTATTAATACGTTGCGGCGTCGCACGCCGCCACCCTTTTGGGTGTTTCCTCCCTATAAGACTCCACCGCGCCTTTTGGCGCGGTTTTTTTTATCAAAGAGGGTTTTTTGCAGCCACATAATCGCAAACCGATTGGCCCAACAGACGCATATCTTTGCGCAGTCGAGCAAAGCCTTTGGCTTTTTTGTGGTTTTCTTCATCCATATACAAGGCGCGATTGATCTCGATTTGCAGGGCTTCAAACCCATGCGCCGGCTTGCCATAGCGCAAGGTCGAATATCCGCCCGAATAGGGTGTGTTGCGCACCACCCTATAGCCCATCTGAATCAAGGTGTGTTCCACATGGGCGCTTAATTGCGGCGTACAGGTGCGCCCATGGCCATCGCCCAGCACAAAGTCCGCGCTGCCACCAGGGCAATGGGCCGCACAATTGGAGGGCATGGAATGACAATCCACCAGCAAAGCCGACCCAAAGCGTTTTTTATGGGCTGTCAGTGTGGCCAACAATGCCTTGTGATAGGGCGTATACAAATGATGCAGGCGCTCGATCGCCTCTGCATAGGAAATTCTTCCCGGATAAATATCAACACCGGCGGCCACAATGCGTGGAATAACACCAAGGCCAGCCGCAACACGGGCGCTTTTGGGCCGCTGTGGTGTGGGGCAATGATCCGCATACATTGTGGGGTCTAACTCGTCTGCGGCCCGATTGGGGTCCAACATGGCGCGGGGAAAATGAGCGTTCAGTACGGCTGCGCCACATTGGCTGGCATCGGCAAACAACTGATCCACCCAGGCATCCTCAGAGGCCCGCAAGGCTTGCGTATCAAGGACGCTGGATCGCTGAAAGCTTTTGGGATAGCGGCGCCCCGAATGCGGGGCCGCAAACAGAACCGGCAATGACCCGGCTGGTTCCACCATCGTAAATGGCGTTTCAAGCTCAGGCCAGGGCATGGTCCGCGACGGCATACTGGCCGCGTCAAGCGTGCTCCAGACATTCATAATGGCGAACCTTGCGCGCCTTTAATCCGCCGTCAAGGGCATAGCGAAAACCACACCGCCTTCACCACCCCTTTACTCTCTTGGCGTATTATATCGTCCAAAGAACATAAAAAAGCCCCAAAAAAGGGTGTAATCGGGTCTTAGGAGTGGGACATGGCACGGATTTTATTAGCAGAAGATGATGATTCTATGCGGGGTTTTCTGGCGAACGCACTGGAACGCGCCGGCCATGAGGTGGTCTCGTGTGCCGATGGTGACGAAGGTCTGGACGCACTGCGTTCCACACCAACAGAATTTGATTTGCTGCTGACCGACATTGTTATGCCCGGCGTTGACGGGATCGAACTGGCCCGCAAAGCTGCCGAGAAAGACAAATCTTTGAAGATTATGTTCATTACCGGCTTTGCCGCTGTGGCCCTAAATCCCGGTCATCAGGCCCCCAAGGACGCCAAAGTTTTGTCCAAACCGTTTCATTTGCGCGAACTGGTTGCCGAAGTGGAACGGGTGATGGCCGCCTGAACGGCGTATTCACCCCTCAATTCTCAGCAAAACTGACGCAAGCGCTTGCACGGCGGCCAGTGCTTGGCTATAGACGCGGCTCTTAACACAAGCATAGCCTTGTCTTAGGGCGATTAGCTCAGCGGGAGAGCACTACATTGACATTGTAGGGGTCACTGGTTCAATCCCAGTATCGCCCACCATTTCTTTTGTCTCGCGGCGCGAAAAAGCGCCTCCGACGGGGCGGCGAACGATCGCCGGGGTGCCGTCGCACCCTAAACGTCGGCCTGACACATTTCTTTTTTCTTGTGCTATCGCGACGCTAAAGCTTAGCTTTTGAGCACGTAAGTCCCCTCTTCATAAAACACCCATCATAAAGCCATCAAGTCGTGCGAGCATAAACGCGCTTTATCCCCGCTTTGGGCAGGGGCACAAAGGGACAGTTCGCCGTATTTAAGGGACGCTTTTTGGCGAATAAGGGTCACTTTAGGGGCAATGTTGGGGCGCAGTGAGGGTCAATGAGGGACCATGATTGACCCTTGGCGCGCTATCCACAGGATTACCAGCGTTGTCGTCCTACGGCTTGACCGGAGGACCCATAAGGCAAGGCCATATGTGCATGAATTCCCTATGGACCCACTGGTCAAGCCAGAGGGCGACGAGGGTGTGGGTTGCACGCATTTATCCCACACCGGGGCGGTTGGGGTATAGTTTTGCCAGATGGAGGCCCCCATACTTCGAGGTTTCGCTACGCTACACACCTCAGTATGAGGCGGAGTTAGATATGACTATGACCTCATCCTGAGGTCGAGATTAAAACTGTACCCTCATCCTGAGGTGCGACTGCAAGGAGCCTCGAAGGGTGGAGCACCTTTCGGTCAAGCCCGAAGTGCGACGTTAAAGCGTCTTGAGAGACATAGCGTCAGAAATTATTGGGCCAATGCCGTTTCAACCGCGTCCACCACCGCCTCAAAGGGAAGAAGCGCCGAGGCGTGACGTTGGGGATAGTCTTTGACAGCGGCCAGCGTGTTCAGATCGCCAAACCGTCCCGCAGGCGGCGACGCACCGTCCTTGATCATGGCGGCAAAGCCATCGCGGGCTGCGGTTAACTCATCAAGGCTGGCGCCAAGCACATGCTGGCCTAAAATCGCCGAAGCCGCCTGACCCAGCGCACAGGCTTTGACTTCCTGGGCAAAATCACTGACCCGCCCGGCGTCATCCAGTTTCACCTGCACACTGACTTTCGAGCCGCATAAACGCGCCGACTTTTCGGCCATTCCATCCGGGTTTTCCAGCTTTCCCAGATGTGGGATGCCGGCGGCCAGTGTTAAAATGGCGGTGTTATAAAGGTCGTGATCCATGCCAAAGATATAGGCGTAATTATTGGCGGCGCCAGATGCTGCCTTCGCCCTTGTCCTCAATAACGATATTCATTTGCGACAACACATCACGAATACGGTCCGCTTCGCCCCAGTCTTTATCGGCGCGGGCCTGGACCCGTGCAGCAACCAGTTTATCGATGGCATCTGCATCCAGATCTTTTTCACTAAGGCCTTTATCGCTTTTGAACCAACTTTCCGGCTCTTCTTCAAAAAGGCCCAACAGCGCCCCGATGGCCAACAATTCGCCTTTTAACTTGGCCTTCTCGTCATCCTTTTCGGCCTTATTGGCCTGGGTGGCGAGTGTTGAAAGTTTGGCAAAGGCCTGCGGCGTGTTCAGATCATCGTGCAAAGCGGCAATAAAACCATCCGGTGCCGATACTTTGGCGGCTTTCACATCAGACAGGCGACGCAAGGTGCCGTAATAGCGGTCCAGCGTGGTTTTGGATTGCTCTAGCAGGTTTTGCGACCAGTCCAGCGGTGCACGGTAATGGGCTGAAAGCAGCGCAAAGCGCAGCACTTCGCCGTGCCAGTCTTTAAGCAGCTCATGGATCAGTTTCACATTGCCAAGGCTTTTGGACATTTTCTCACTATCCAGATCCAAAAAGCCATTATGCAACCAATAATTCGCCAGGCGTTTGCCATCATGGCTGCACATGGATTGCGCCCGCTCATTCTCATGGTGCGGGAAGATCAGATCCTGACCACCGGCATGGATGTCGATGCGTGTGCCCAGCACCGCCTCGATCATGGCTGAACATTCCAAATGCCAACCCGGGCGACCCCGGCCCCAGGGGCTTTTCCAGCCCGGATCATTGTCATCGGCCGGTTTCCACAAGACAAAATCGGCTGGATTGCGTTTATATGCGGCCACTTCGATGCGCGCCCCGGCAATCATGTCTTTCAACTTGCGGTTTGATAATGCGCCATAGCTGTCAAAGCTGGTCACATCAAACAAGACATGACCGTCCGCCTCATAGGCATTGCCCGCCTCGATCAGGCGCTTTACCAGCGCGATCATCTCTTTCATGTGACCGGTGGCGGTTGGCTCAAAATCGGGTTTTAAAACATTCAGCGCCGCCGTATCTTCACGGTAAATCTGGGTGAATTTATCGGTGATAACATTGATTGCCACGCCCTGGGCTTTGGCGGCGGCGTTAATCTTGTCATCGACATCGGTAATGTTGCGGGCATAGGCCACATGGCCCTGGCCATAGTCATGGCGCAACAGACGATACAGCACGTCATAAACCACGGCCGGGCGAGCATTGCCGATATGGGCATAAGAATACACCGTCGGGCCACACAAATACATGGTCACCCGGGTTTTGTCGGCGGGATGAAAATCACGTTTTTGGCGTGAATATGTATCGTAAAGCTGAATGGTCATGACCTAAGTGTTCTCAATTATGTGTCTGGAACTGGCTTCAATACGCATTTGCGCCAATTGTGCAATGGGGGTGCACAGGCTTTATGCTCACGGTATGTTCACGAAACCCTGAATTTATTGGGGTTGAAGCGCAAAAGAATGCACCCTAACTTTAAAGGGTCAAACATGACTTCACAGGGTGGGCGTTAAGCCCGGATGGACCGGCTCGACCCCCTCCCCCGCAATCTCCGGGGATTTTCCATGGATGCTTTTACCAACAAAGCCGCAACCTTGCATGCGGTTAAAGATGCACAGGCCCGACCTTCACGGTCCGAAGCCGAAGCCGCTGTGCGTACACTTTTGGCCTGGGCCGGCGATGATCCGAGCCGCGAAGGCTTGCTGGACACACCAAAACGGGTCACCCGTGCCTTTGGCGAATGGTTTTCCGGCTATGACGGCGATGCATCCGAGATTTTATCGCGCACGTTCGAAGAGGTGTCCGGCTATGACGACATCGTCATGTTGCGTAATATCGAAGTACAAAGTCATTGCGAACACCATATGGCCCCTTTTATCGGCACGGCTCATGTGGCCTATTTACCGACCGACCGGGTGGTTGGGCTTTCGAAAATGGCCCGTCTGGTGGAAATGTATGCCAAGCGCCTGCAAACCCAGGAAAACCTAACGGCGCAAATTTCCAAAGCCATGATGGACGAATTAAACCCCCGCGGCGTGGCGGTGATGATCACTGCCCAGCACCAGTGCATGTCGACGCGCGGCGTGCACCATCATGGGGTGGACACCATCACCACGCGCTTTGCCGGGGTGTTCAAGGATTGCGCGGAAATGCGCGACCGCTTTTTGCGTCTGGCTGACAAGGCTTAAGCATAAAGTCGCTTATCCTTCGACAAGCTCAGGATGAGGTAAAATTATACGCCCTCATGCTGAGCCTGTCGAAGCATGAAGGGTTCAAGCCCCCTAAAGCCCCTCTAAAAAGCCGATCAGTCTTTGCATATCGGCGGGCGGCGGGGTTTCAAAGCGTAAGGTCTCTTTGGTCAGCGGATGGGTGAAGCCCAAAATGGTGGCGTGCAGGGCCTGACGGCTGAAATCCTGCAGGTTTTCCCCTTCGGCATTGGTAATTTTACGAAATGTGCGGACCTTTCCGTAAACCGGATCGCCCAGCAGCGGGCAACCGATATGCGCCATATGTACCCGGATCTGGTGGGTGCGCCCGGTCATTAGGCGACATTCCACCATGCTGGCCGCAGGACTGCCGACCGGCTGGCCAGCCTCGCGGCCATAGCCGTGTAAAACCTTGTAATTGGTGATCGCGTGGCGACCGTGTTCGGAACGCGGATCGCGCACCACGGCCTGTTTTTTGCGGTCATGTTGGGATCGTGCCAGACGGGTTTCAATGCGCCCCTCTTTTGGTTTTGGTCCGCCGCGCACCAGCGCCAGATAAGCGCGTTCGACCGAGTGGGCCGCAAACTGTTTGCTCAGCCCCTGATGAGCGCAATCGGTTTTGGCCACCACCATGACCCCCGATGTATCTTTGTCCAGTCGGTGGACAATGCCTGGGCGCTCGACCCCGCCAATGCCGCTTAATTGCCCGGCGCAATGATGCAGCAGCGCATTGACCAGCGTGCCGCTCCAATTACCGACGGCCGGATGCACGGTCATCCCGATCTCTTTTTCCAGCACGATCAGGTGCTCATCTTCATAAAGAATGTGAAGCGCAATATCCTCTGCCTGCGGTGTTGCGGCGCGCGGTGCAGGCAGGTCCAGACAATAGCGGCTTTGCGGGCGCACTTTGGCTGATGGGTCATTCAGCACCTGTCCGTTGAACGAAAGTCTGCCCTCTTCGATCAGCGCCTTGATGCGTGATCGTGACAAGTCGTCCAGCGTGTCCGCCAAAAAGCGGTCGATCCGGCCGGAGGGTTGGTCTTCGGGTGTTTCGATAATGCGCTGGACCGCGCCGTCATTGTCTGTTGAACTCATTCTTGTGGATTAGAGGCGCAAGAGGCGCTAAGCAAGATGGCTTGTGCGTAAGGAGTTGAACTGTGCGTAAAAAAATCGGGGTCAAAAAACCATCCACACGGATCACACGGCGTAGCGCTTTGGCGCTGGCCGGGGTTGGCGGCACAGTGGCTGCTTGTGGAAAACCAGCACCAACGGCGCGCCAAGACGCAGCGCCCGGCGGACTTTTTAATCACGGCGTGGCCAGCGGTGATCCCTTGCAAAGTGCGGTTATTTTGTGGACAGCCATTGGTGCGGATGGTGCCGTGCCAAGGATTACGGCTGAAGTCTCGGGCGATAAAGATTTTCAATCCATCGTCTGGTCGGCACCGGTCTCAATTGGAACCGCAGCCACATCCAATGGCATAACCCCCCTTAAAGTTGAGGCTGTGGGTCTAAACCCCGGAACAGAATATTATTATCGCTTTACCGGCGATAACGGCGAGACATCGCCCACGGGACGCACCAAAACACTGCCAGATGGGCATCTGGACGAACTAAATATGGCCATTGTGTCATGCTCTAATCATCCGGCCGGGTATTTTCATTCCTATCGTCATATTGCCGATGTTGCCCCTGTTGATGTGGTCATCCATCTTGGTGATTATATCTATGAATATGGCCTTGGCGGTTTTGCGACCAAGGATGCCGAGGCTTTGGGCCGGGTGCCAGAACCAAAACACGAATGTATCAGCCTCGATGACTATCGCCGCCGTTACGCGCAATATCATCGTGATCCAGATTTGCAGGATGCCCACGCGGCGGCGCCGTGGATCATCACCTGGGATGACCATGAAAGCGCCAATGACAGCTGGACCGGCGGCGCACAAAACCACCAGGATGATGAAGGCAGCTGGGCCACCCGCGAAGCGGCATCTTTGAGCGCGTTTTATGAATGGACCCCAACCCGCGAGCCTGCACCGGGCCAGCCCCGTTCGGCCTTTTGGCGTGAGTTCGCTTTTGGTGATCTGGCCACGCTGACCATGCTGGAAACCCGTCTTTCGGGGCGCTCGAAACAGGTGGACTGGAAGCTCTTTCCGGTGCCAGCGGATGCCGACCCCAATGACCCGGACGTTCAGGCCAAGGTGGCCAGCTTTACCAATGATCTGGTCGGCGATCCAAAACGGCGGATGCTGGGGGATGCACAGGGCGCTTTTGTCGAAGACAGCCTGAAGCGTTCGGTCGATGCGGGCCAGCCCTGGCAGTTATTGGGCAACCAGGTGTTGTTGGCGAAAATATTCTCGCCGGATTATATCAAGGTTCTGCCAGGCTGGCTGAAATGGCTGGCCAAGAAAAAACAACCGTTATTGTTTGAATACTTTTTGCGCTCGCGGTTCTCGCCGCCGCTTAATATTGATGCCTGGGATGGTTATCCTGCGGCCCGCGAACGCCTGTATGATCGCGCCCGGCGCGCCGGGTCCAGTTTTATTTCACTGGCCGGTGACACCCATGACTTTAACACGTCGGTTTTGCGCGCCGAAGACGGCGAAATTGTCGGGGCCGAACTGGGCACCACCGGGGTATCCAGTCCCGGTAACTTTGCCGATGTGGTGGCACCGGGTGTGGATTTTGGTCGCCTGACCGAAGCCAAAAATCCCGATACCATTTTGCATGATGTGCACGATACCGGTTATATCCGCCTCACTTTGCGCCATGATCAGGCGCTGGCTGATTATATTTCAACCACCAGTGTCAAACAGCCGACATTCACCGCCAAGGTGACGTTTAGGTTTGCATTGCGCCCGGCACAAAGCAGCGATGGTTTCAGTTTGAAGAAAGTATAAGCCCGAAATTGTCGCGCCATAAACTGTGTGGGTCAATGCGGCAATAAATAGTATATTGTAACTTTGTTTTTTGATATACAGTGTAAACGTCTCGAAACTGTATGATATAAACAAGGTATAGCCCATGCGCATTTCACTTATAGTTTTTAGTATTGCGACGCTCCTGTTTAGAGCAAATGTTGCTTTGGCTCAGGACGATCACGGCGATACCGCAGCAACCGCGACACCGATATCCAGCGGGGAAGCTATATCTGGCATCATTGAAGTTGCCGGCGATGTTGATGTGTTCTCGTTTGCGGTGCAACCCGGCTTTTCTTATGAGTTTTCCGCATTATCCACTTTCTTCACACTGCGTCTGGAAAATCAAAACGGTGTCGTCATAACCAGCGCAAATGGGGCGACGGCATTTTCCTTTGTCGCAACATCTGCGGAAACTAATTTTCTTTTTGTAACGCGCAGCTTTGGGGCCGGAAACTATTCCGTGGAGCTTAGCCCGGCGGATGATTTTCCCGAGGGTGAAAACGTGACCGGAGCGATTTTATCCGCAGGTTCGTCCGTAGCGATTTCTCAGCAAAATTCAAAAGATATCGACCGGTTTACAGTCGATACGAGTGGATTAACCGGGCTGGTTGAGGTGGTCAGTAATCCGCCCATCAGCAACGGTCCCATAGCATCTATTCGTCTGTTTGACAGTAATAACCAACTTTTGGCATCTGGCCGTAAATTGCTGTTGGATGTTACGCGTGCGAACCAATTCAAAACAGAAATTCAATGGTCAGGTGTTGCAGGAGACGAGACGACACTGTCCCTGATCCAACACCCTATAACGACACCGGACGATGATTTTTCAGACGACCTGACCGCGGCGACACGTATCCAGTTTGGCCAGCGCATGTCGTTTAAGGTCAATAGTATTTGCGATGATGATCCCTTTATTCTGGAAAATGCCCGTGGGTTGAGCGTACGGACGCATTCTGATCTTGCCGTTCCTGCATTTCAGGTTCTGGATGATGCTTTCAATTTAGGTGATATGCATAAAGGGAACTGGCGCCCCCATAGCGGCGGCGACCCGGCCGCATTAGAAAGCTGGGCCGCCGTTTTTCCTGACTTACCGCTTTTGAGCAACCCACTGCTTTATTTTGGTGTTGGCAATACGAAATATGTGGTCTGGCCCAACCAACAATGTCCGGGTCTGACCACACAGGGCTTTGCCTTTGATCCTCCGCTGGATGTGGGTCGAACAGCCAATTTTGTGCTGGTTGGAGACGATCAACCTTATGCGCTCACCAGCAGCAATTTAGCCCTCCCCCAAGAGCGGTACGGATTTATTCCTCTAAATGATGTGACCACAGGCGTTTGGGATGAAGTGAATATTGACGGGGGAATTTATCGCCTTTTTCTGACCGAGGGTCACACATACGATTTTAAAGTGCGCAGTCCGAAATGGGATCTTTCCCCCCCTTTGGTCCGGCATCAGGCTTTTATTAAAGCTGGTATTCCCGCGCCCAATATACCTCTTGAGCCACCGTTTGCTACCGGGGATACTTTGTTGATAGACGCGCCTGACGGCAATCATCTTGTCAGGCAAACATATACGGCAACGGAAACTGATAATCATTATTTGCTGTTGCGGCAAACAACGATCGGGGGGAACCTGAACAGGTTTTCTATGTCTCCCTATACAGTCGAAGTGCGCGATCTGGATAGCCCGCCCACGCCGGCAACTACGGCTATAGCGGCGGCTGTTTTACCGTCCAGCCGTTCTCGCCGGGTTCCGGGGGCCGTGACATTTTTTGCGGTGATCGCCAATGGCGGAACGGAAATGGCGGCTGGCTGCCGCTTGTATCCTGAAAAATATGTGGCCGCGAATTTCTTCTTCTGGGAAACCGATCCGGCCACCAATGCTGTCATTGGCGGCAGAAATATCCCTGTTAATATTGCTCCTGGCGCGATCGGTACGTTTCTGGTCCGTTGGGAACCATTGACCCTGATTGATGATGACCGCCAACCCTTTGTGTTTGATTGTCGCAATACCGACCCCGCACCGGTGGTCCAGGGCGTAAACACACTTGACCTTGTTGTGCATCGTGATCCATCGCCGGATCTGGTAATGTTGGCCGAAACGACGGCGGGCGGCGGTATTCTTGATATCCCAACATCCAGCACAGCTGGTGCGTATGCCATTTCGACCATAAACATTGGTGCCGAGGGAGATGTCACCATAACCCCGAAATCTTTTGGGAATGTTTTGGCCGGTCCCTCAATATGCGAGACGAACCCTGCAACGGGTGCCTGTTTATCTGCGCCGTCTACCACTGTAACCCGCACTTTTGCAGCCAATGAGACCGCAACATTTTCGGTCTTTGTACTCTCTGATGGAGACATCCCCTTTTTCCCTGGCATCAATCGCTCCGGTGTTGAGGCCATGGCTTCCGGGATACGCATCGGCGCCACCAGTGTTGCTGTGCGGACGGTCAATAATTAGCTTTTTGGCGGTTTCTTAAAGTTTATCCTGTCCGATGGCGTTTTAGCGCCAAAGGATAGCCATGCCCGATCAGGACGAAACAGACCGCCATTTTCGCACCGCCGGTGAAGACCGCGATATATTGCGCAAAGGCCCGCAAACCCCGCAAACCTGTTCCAGTGCGTATTGCCTGGCCTTTGATGATGGCGAGTTTTTACTGCGCGATGAGCTGCGCCCTGTGCGTCTGCAACTGGAATTGATGAAGGCGCAGATCGTTTTTGAAGAGCAAAATGTCAACTCCACCGTGGTGGTGTTTGGCGGGGCGCGCATTCCGGCCCCAGGCGCTGATCCGGTACGCACCGCTGATCCGGCACTGATCAAGAGTTTACAGGATAAGGCGCATTTTTATGAAGAGGCGCGCCAGTTTGCGCAAATGGTCTCGCGCCATGCGCTGGCCACCGGGGGGCGTGACTGGATTATCTGTTCCGGCGGTGGTCCGGGGGTGATGGAGGCGGCCAATCGCGGTGCCGATGATGTGGGCGCCAAAAGTATTGGCCTGAACATTGTTCTGCCCCACGAACAGGCCCCCAATCCGTATGTAACGCCTGAGCTCAGTCTGCAATTTCATTATTTCGCCATTCGCAAAATGCAATTTCTGATGCGCGCCAAAGCCTTGGCGGTGTTTCCGGGTGGGTTTGGCACATTGGACGAGACGTTTGAAACCCTGACGCTTATTCAAACCGGCCGCGTTGCCCCTATGCCGGTTTTGCTGTTTGGCGAAAAGTTCTGGCGGCGGGTTATCAATTTCGAAGCCTTGGCCGAAGAAGGTACGATTTCGCCGGACGACCTGAAATTGTTTTCATTTGTGGAAACCGCCGAAGAAGGCTGGGCCGCGATCAGGCAATTTTACGGGATGTGATGCGGCTTTTGATCCATAATGCCAAAGGCGTTTTATAAACCAGAGCCGGTTTTTCAAACAAAAACCATGAGGTGGCGGCAATCGCGATGCTGATCGGCATGGCCATGGCCATCATGGAATACGCATTGTGTGCAAGGCCCATATGATACAGGCTCTGCATCACCGGCCATTGCCAGATATATATGCCGTAAGACAGATCGGGCATGCGCGATAACGGCGCAAAGGCTGCCGGCAGGCCAAAGCCAATGATCAGCACCCAGGCGGCCAGCGCAAAGTTAAGGATAATTTCGTAAGAGGCCGTTGGTCCGAACACCAGCGCCAACAGGCTGAGGCCCAGTGCCGTTTTGAGGTTGATTGTGATACTGTGACGCCAGGCATAAAGCACCGCACCCAGTAAATAGGCGCTGCCAAGGCGCGTTACATCCAGCATTTGCGACGGCAGCATATCGGGAACGATGCGCACCGCCATAAAGGCCAGAACGGATAAAATATAAATGGCCAGAACGCGGCTGCGGGTTCGGGACAAGCCCATAATGCCCAGCGCAACACTGCCGCCATAGGCCAGTGCCTCGTAACGCAAGGTCCACAAGGATGCGGAAAACTCACCGGCCCAGGGGTTGTTGGGGAAAATGTGCGGCGGCCCGCCAGAGGTATCACCAAAGGTCAACACATCGCACAGATAACGCCAAATGGTGATATCGCTATAATAGGCCGCAAGGCTCAAAGGAGAAAAGATTGGCCCGAAGATCAGAACCGCAACCAAAGATAGGACAATCAGGGCCGGGAACAAGCGCAACAGGCGGGCTGTTACAAAACGGATGATGTCCGGATTGCGATCAAAAGACCGGGTGATCAATAATCCCGACAGAATAAAAAACCCGTTCACCGCCGCATAAGATATGGTGATATCAAAGGCAATCAGCGGTTCAGGCCCGGTATTGCCCAAAAACACAACAAAGCTGTGTCCCAAAAAGACCCCCAATGCCAAAAGAAGACGCATGGGAGTCAACAGGTTGTCGGGTTTGTCGAGGGCCGCCGCCAGGGTTATGGCGCGGTTTTGTGCCGTTTTGATGCTCATAGCGGCATGAAACGCAAGGGCTGTGCCAGTTATGCAGAACCCAAAGTCCACACGCCGCCAGGGCGTAGGCGTGCCTGGCGGCTCATGTTTTGGATACCCCGAGAAAGAGCGGCAGGTGCTAGCGCGGTGCCAGCACCATCATCATCAACCGGCCTTCAACCTTGGGTTCGAACTCGACCTTAGCGGTTTCCGCAAAGTCTTCGCGGACCCGTTCCAGCAAAGAACGTCCCCGGTCCTGGTGCGCCATTTCGCGGCCACGAAAGCGGATCGTCACTTTGACCTTATCGCCCTGATCAAAAAACCGGGTCATGGCTTTGGTTTTGACGTGATAATCATGCACGTCGATATTGGGGCGCATTTTAATTTCTTTGAGATCAGCAGATTTTTGCTTTTTCTTGGCTTCCGAGCGTTTTTTCTGTTCCTGAAAGCGCAACTTCCCATAGTCGAGGATTTTACAAACCGGGGCTTTGGGGTTGGGTGCAACCTCGACCAGATCAAGGCCGGCTTCGGCCGCAGCATCCAGCGCGGCATGCAAGGGCATCATGCCTTGCTTTTCACCATCTTGATCAATGAGGAGGACCTGTTCGGCCTCGATATCTTTATTCACACGTGGCCCCTTCTTTTTGGCAGGGGCGGCGACGACTGGACGGCGGGCTATGGTGATCTCCTTTTTGACCGCGAAAGCATTTATATGCTGATCATAGATGCCAAAGGGCACCATGTATAATCATTAGTTCGGCTTTATGGAGAAAGGTCAGCGGCGGATCAAGCACACATCTCATTTTTTGGCGGTTCTCTTGCGGTCAAACGCACCAAACATACCCAGCACATCAACAACGGACCGCGCTGTCAGGCCTTCAAATGCCGTGCTGACAAAAGCTACAGCGCCGGTGCCGCGTGGTGCATGGGCGTCGGCATCCGCATGGCCTTCGTGCAAGGTGATGGTGCGCGCCCCTGCGGCACAGGCCAGGCGTGCCGCACCATCGGCATGGCCGACGACCGCTTTGGCTTTGGCCCCTAATGCTGCCAGCTGGTAATAATCGGCGCGGGCGCACAGGTCTTTGACGCGGGTATCAATCTGCGCGATCTCGCGGGCATGAACGCGGTCATTGATGGTCCCGACCAGTGCGCACCCCATGCCGGCTTCAACAATGGCCCGGGCCAGTGCGGCAAACGGCACATTGGGCCAGCGCGGCCCAGGATCATCGCGGGTCAGATTGATCAGGATATAATCACGTTCGAGACCAAAAAAGGCCGGCTCCAATGATGGCGCTCCGGCGCGGCGACGCAATAACCATTGCCCATCCGGCCCGGGTGTCGGCGCAATGTGCTGGCCACCAATACCGACGATATCCAGCAAAGCCGCATCGGCATCAATCGGGTGGGCAATCGGCGCGGTCAACCGCCATTTGGACCGCCGTGCCGTTCCGGCAAATGGTGGCCCAAACATCCCAAACGCACTTTGCAATTGATGACTGCGTTTGGAGCGTTCCAGATCGTAAATACGTTCAAATTTTCTTTTCTTCAGGGCCTGAACCAGCGTGCGCAGGGCCGTCGGGTTCTGCCACGGCTCTACGGTGCTGACATCATCAAACAGCGAAGATGATTTGGCCAAAACCGCCAGATTAGGCACGGTCAACAATGTCAGGCGCTCGTGGGTATTTTGCTCACGCAGGCGCTGAGCCGCCGCAATTGCGTCGACCATGCGTCCAAGCGGTCCAAAACAGATAATGAGAGCGCCTGCACTCATGGATGATATTTCCCCAAAAGGTCATGATAAAGCGAAAGCGTTTTTGCACACATTGCGGCGCGAGAATAGTCCGCAGCGGCACGTTTGCGCGCCTGCTGACAGATTTGCTGGTGTGTTTGTGTACTTAAAGTGCTGGTCTGGTACAAAACGCGGGCCAGATCGGCGGCGTCGCCGGGGGCAAAATGAAACCCGGTTTGTCCATCGACCAGAGTTTCCAACGCCCCGCCATGGGCGGCGGCCACGGTGATGCGGGCGCTGGCTTGTCCTTCAACAGCGACCCGTCCGAAGGCTTCGGGCTCGATCGAGGCAGACAGCACAATATCAACCGCGGCGTATTGCGCGCTCATATTGTCCACATGTCCGCAGAACCGGACACTTTTATCCAGTCCCGCAGCTGCGATTTGTGCGTGCAAGGCCTCAACATAGGCATGCCGGCCCTGGGCATCGCCAGCCAACAATAATGTGGCCATACAGCCGCGCCGGTGCAACAGGGCCAGTGCCTCAATGGCCATTTGCTGGCCCTTCCACCGGGTCAAACGTCCGGGAAGAAGGATGGTTGGGTTTGTGTTTGGCGGGGTTGGTGCTTCGGGCACTTTGAAAAAATCTGGCCCAACACCGCGTGGTATAACGGTGATCTGGTCTTGGGCCAATCCGTGCTGGTCTGTAATGTGCCGGGCGATGAAATGCGAATTGGCAATCACCGCATCCCCCTTGGCCATAATGCTGTTATAATAACGTTTTGGGGCAGATCGGGCCTGATATGTGCCGTGATATGTGGTCACAAAGGGGATGTTCAAGCGCCGACAGGCGGCGCGCGTGCTCCACGCCGGTGCACGGGAGCGGGCATGCAACAGGCTGGCGCCAAAGTTCTGGGCAATCCGGGCAATCTGTCCCACATTGCGTCGCAAGACATACGGGTTTTTAGAGTGCACCGGCAAATGGGCAATCTGTCCGCCTGCGGCGATCACCTCGTCTTCAAGACGTCCACCGGCGGTGATGCACAGGGCCTGTCCGCCTGCGTCTACTATGGCACGGGTGATCTCCACCACGGTGCGTTCGGCACCGCCGGCATCCAGTGCCGGAATGATTTGCACAATTTTTAGCGACACAACTCGACTTTCCTGCTTTCTTCGTGCAATCGGATGGCGTTGATTGTGCATTCAGGCAAAGCGAATGGCAAATGATCTAACATTTCTGACGCCAAAGGGCGGTGAAAAACTGGCCTGTCGCATACGGCCCGGCCGGGGACCAACCATTTTATGGCTTGGCGGGTTTCGCTCGGATATGGATGGCACCAAGGCCGAGGCGGTTGATGCCTGGGCGCTTGCGCATGACCGTGCCTTTGTGCGTTTTGACTATCGGGGCCATGGTCGTTCGGATGGGCGTTTTGAAGATGGGACCATATCGCACTGGCTGGATGATGCCTGTGCCGTGCTGGACGCGCATTGCGGTGAAAAGGTTATCGCCCTTGGCTCGTCAATGGGGGGGTGGATTGCGTTATTGCTGGCCTTGGCGCGCCCTGAGAAAATCTGCGCTCTGGCGCTGATCGCTCCGGCACCGGATTTTACTGAAAAGCTGATGTGGCAGGGTTTTGATCAGGATATTCGCCGGCTGATTGTTGAACGCGGTGTCTATTACGAGCCATCGGATTATAGCGAAGAACCAACACCGATCACGCATGCACTGATCGAGGATGGGCGCAAGCACCTTTTGATGGACGGCCCGATTGCCTTTGATGGGCCGGTGCGCATTATGCAAGGCCTCAAAGATGACAGTGTGCCCTGGGCCTATGCGTTGGAGCTGATGGCTCATCTGAGCAGTGAAGATATTGTCTTTTCCTTGTCAAAAAGCGGCGATCATCGCCTGTCAAACCCTGATGATCTGGCGCGATTGATCACGGTTCTGGGCGAACTTTGCACCTCACAGGGGTAAAGCAGCCACAGTTTTTCAAAATTGACACAAATGCACCGAATTGTGACTTGTGTGCGGCTTGGCAAGGTTCCACAAGGATTGTGGTTTAGGGAGTATATATTATGCGGCGGTTATCAGGGCTGGTTGTTATGCTGTTGTGCGTGCCGGGTTTTGCCCTTGGCGCACAAAGCACCAGCGCAGCCAATCAGCGTTATCGCATTTGTTTGGCCAAGGCGCACAGCACCCCGTCCGTGGCTTATGAAGATGCCTTGATCTGGCAGAATGAGGGCGGCGCCGGTCCGGCCCGTCATTGTGTGGCTATGGCGTTGTTGGGGCTGCGCGCCTATGGCGATGCGGCACAAAAGCTCGAAGAACTGGCCTATGCCCCCGATATCGGCGATACGGTTTTGCGTAATCAGGTGCTGATGCAATCGGGCGAGGCCTGGTTGCAGGCAGACCGACCCGAAGACGCTTTGCGGGTGCTTGATCTGGTGCTGGACAGTGAAAACCCGCCAGCTGGTGCCCATACCAACCGGGCCCGTGCGCTGATGGCGCTGGACCGGCCAACGGCGGCTCATGCTGATCTTGATACGTCCTTAAAACAGCATCCAGAAGATGCCCTGGCTTTGCGTTTGCGGGCCGCGGTGCTGCTTTATGAAAACAAGCTGATGGCGGCCAAAACAGATATTGATGCCGCCTTGCGCTTTGATCCGGCCAGTGTTGATGCCCTTTTGGTGCGTGGCCAGATCCGCGAAGCCATCCGCACACGATAATTATTCTTCGCTTAAAGGCGTCCCTAAGGACCCCATTGCGCCTGTACGGTCTGGTCGCTTTCGTGGGGGGTATATTGCGCCGCAAGCCGGGCAAACGCCGCGTCTGGCAACAGCTGTTTGACGGCCCAGACGGCTGCATCACGCACCTGCATGCTGTCATCATCAAGGCGCGCTTTGGCGGCCGGGATCAGGGCCGCGTCCTGGCTGTTGCCTATGGCAATCAACACATTGCGGACAAAACGGTTCCTGCCACTGCGCTTGATCGGTGATCCGGCAAATTGTTCACGAAACTGGGTATCATTCAGCATGCTGAGCGCACTAAGGTCCGGCGCAATGTTTTCGGCCCGTGGCCATAACAGGGCTTCGCGGCCCTTTTGCGCATATTTATTCCACGGACACACCGCCAGACAATCATCACAGCCATAAATGCGATTGCCCATCAGCGGGCGCAGGGCATTATCAATCGGGCCGTCATGCTCGATCGTCAGATAGGAAATACAGCGCCGTGCGTCGATGCTATAGGCGGCTGGAAACGCGGCGGTCGGACAGATGTCCAGACAGGCACGGCACGATCCGCAATGATCATCGCCGCCGCGGTCTGCGGGCAAATCATGGGCCGTCAAAATTACCCCCAGAAACAGCCATGATCCAAACTCGCGCGATACCAGATTGGTGTGCTTGCCCTGCCAGCCCAGCCCGGACAGGGCGGCCAGAGGTTTTTCCATCAACGGCGCGGTATCGACAAAGACCTTCACCTGATCACCGGTCTTCGTGGCAAACCAGCGGGCCAGCATTTTGAGGCGCTTTTTGACCAGCTTGTGATAATCGCCGCCTTGGGCATATACCGAGATGACCCCCGTCGAGGTCAGCTCAAGTGCTTTCAGCGGGTTTTTGGTCGGGCCGTAATTAACCCCCAGCACGATGGCGCTTTTGGCATCCGCCCACATGTTTGTCGGGTGGCTGCGCCGGTCCAGTGTATCACGCATCCAGCCCATGCTGGCATGGTGTCCGGCCGCAACATAATCTTTTAGGCCGTCACCGGCACCCCAAGGCGCATCGGCGCGGGCAATCCGGCAGACATCAAAGCCACAGGCTTTGGCCTGATCGCGAAGCGCGCTAGAAATCGAGGTCGGCATAATGCGGTGCCGGGCGCATGCCCGGTATGGTGTCGGCCAGTATGGACCGAAAAGCCGGGCGGGATTTGAATCGCACATACCAGGATTTGGCCAGCGCAAATTCCTCCCATGGAACTTCGCCCAGATAATCCAGACACGAAAGCTGCGCGGCGGCGACAATGTCAGCCTGGGTCAGGGCGGTCCCTGCTAGCCAGTCGCGGGTTTCAACCAGATGATTGATATGCCCCAAATGCCAGCGTAAATGCGCCCGCCCTTCGCGCATGGCGGCGCTGTCTGGCGAGCCGCCACCCACCAGCGGTTTTTCCAGTCGCTCATGCAAAATATAGGCATTGACCTCGGCGTGAAATTTTACGCAGAACCATTCTACCAGACGCCGGACTTCGGCGCGGCGTGCCGGTTCAGCGGGCAATAAGGGCGCCGCTTCACGCACTTCATCCAGATATTCAAGTATCGGGCGGGCTTCGCAGACAATGGTTTCTGTCGCGCCGGTCTGATCGCGCAGAACAGGCGTGCTGCCCGCCGGGTTGAGGGCCAGCAAAATGGCCGGGTCATCGGTAAACTCAACGCGCGACAGTTTGAAGGTCAGGCGTTTTTCAGCCAGCGCCAGCCGGGCCATGCGCGAAAACGGGTCCAGTGGCCAATGATACAAAACCCGCATTATTCTGCCTCGGTACTGAAATGTGAAATACCGTGGGATTCTGCCTGACCCTTGGGGTCTGGGTGGATCAGAATATCGGCGGCCGGATAGGCCTCCAAAAGTTGGCGCTCGACCTCAACGACGATCGTGTGGGCTTCGGCCAGACTGATGGTCGGGTCCAGATCCACGTGAAACTGTATGTGCACAAAAATGCCTGCGGCACGGGTACGCAGCTCATGGACGGATAAAACACCGGGGACTTTGAGCGCCAGTGATTTAATGCGCCGCCTATCCTCATCGGGTAGCTCGCGGTCCAGCATCTGGTCCAGCGCCTTGCGGGCCACGCCCCAGGATGTCCAGATCAACCAGCCGGCAATGCCAAGGCCGACAACGCCATCGGCCCAGGGCAGGCCCACATAAAGCGTCAGGGCAATCCCGATAATCACCGAAAAATTGGCGGCCAGATCAGAGATATAATGCGCCCGGTCCCCGGTGATCGCCACCGAGCCGCTTTTGCGGATGGCAATGCCTTGCGCCCAGACCAGAATAACGGTCAACACAATAGACAACACCATCACTCCGATGGCCAATGGTGCGTGTTCAACCAGGCGCGGGTTGAGGAGGCGGGCCACAGATTCGCGGGCCACCAGTGCCGCCGAAACGGCCACCAGCAAAGCCTGAAACAGGCTGGCAAAACTTTCGGCCTTGCCATGACCATAACGGTGCTCGCGATCAGCCGGCGCGGCGGCATAACGTACCGCATAAAATGTCGTCAGCGATGCCGCAAGGTCCAGCGCACTGTCGGCAAAAGAGGCTAGCATGGCCACCGAATGTGACAGCGCATAGGCCCACAGCTTGGCCAGAACCAGCACGCTGGCCACAACCACAGAGGCCATGGTCACCCAACGCGTCGTGCGCATGGCTTGTTCTGGTTTATGAGCCCCGGGGCCAAGGCTGTTTGTCGCATCATGTGGCATAGGATCAGGGCTTATCGTGAAGCGTTTTGGCGGTCAAACAACAAAGCCGTAGAAAGTTTAATTTGCGCGTCATAGTAAACGGCGTATACCGTCAAAACGGCGGGGGCCGTTGGAATGTTCTGCGACCATCAGGGGTAAGTATTATGCGATTGTTTTTGACACATATTATGGCGTGCGCGGCACTTGTGGCTTGTGGGCCATCATCATCGCCGCCCCCTAAGGCAGACGTGACAAATATCGATGTGGAAACCGTTACGGTCGCCGCTGTGCCAGATTTTGACAAGCCGCCCGTCGGCCAGTTGCCCACAGGCATTGCCCCGGTATCCTATGCCCTTAGCCTGGTGATTGATCCGACGCGCACCGACTTTACCGGCAATGTGGCCATCAAAGTCGAGATCAGCGAAGCGCTTAAAGGCTTCTGGATGCATGGTCAGGACTTAAATGTGACCAGTGTTGTGCTGACTCTGCCTGACGGCAAAACCATTGCGGCCCATTATCGCGAATCTGCTGAACCGGGTGTTTCATTGATTACGCTGGATGAAGAAGCCGGCCCCGGTACCGGAACTCTGCAATTTGAGTTTCAGGCTGCCTTTAATCAGTCACTGGACGGTCTCTATCAGGTCAAACGCGATGATCATGCTTATATCGTCAGCCAGTTTGAAGCCATTGCGGCGCGCAAGGCGTTTCCCAGCTTTGACGAGCCGCGTTTCAAAGTGCCTTTTGATATTTCCGTGACCGCCTCTAAAGATGACGTGGTCATTACCAACACCCCGCAAAGCGGCGCAACGCCGCTGGATAATGACATGGTGCGCTATGACTTTGCGCGCACCAAACCCCTGCCGACTTATCTTCTGGCCTTTGTTGTCGGACCATATGATCTCAAATCATGGGCCGATATGCCGGCCAATGCGGTGCGCGATTATTCCATACCCTTGCGCGGCGTTGCCACCAAGGGCAATGGCGACCAGCTGGCCTATGCCCTGGAAAACACGGCAGGCATTGTGGCCACCGAAGAGGCCTATTTTGGTCTTCCATACCCTTATGCCAAGCTCGACCTGATTGCCGCACCTGATTACGCCTTTGGCGCCATGGAAAATCCGGGCGCTATTGTTTTTACAGAATTTTTATTGCTGGTCAGCGAAGAGGCCTCCCTCAACCAGAAACGTGCCTATGCCTCGGTTAATGCGCATGAATTGGCGCACCAGTGGTTTGGTGATCTGGTGACCCCCAAATGGTGGACGGATATCTGGCTGAACGAGGCCTTTGCCACATGGATGGGCAATAAAACCCTCAGCCTGTGGAAACCCGACGGCGAATTTGATCGCTCCACCCAACGCGGTGCGCTGGGTGCCATGGTTCAAGATGCGCTTGCCAGTACCCGCAAAATCAACGAGCCGGTGACTCGCAATGCAGCCATTTGGGATGCCTTTGACGGCATCACTTATCGCAAGGGGGCCGGGGTTCTGGCAATGACCGAAAGCTATGTTGGCAAAGATGCCTTTCAGGCCGGCGTACGCGAACACATGAAACGCTTTGCGTATAAAACCGCCACGGCGGATGATTTTTTCACCTCATTGGGTGAAGGCTCAGGCCATCCTGAAATTATTGACAGCCTGCGGTCCTTTGTGGACCAGCCCCATGCGCCGCGTCTTGATGTGCAGATGCAATGCCACAATGGTCAGGCTAGCCTGCACGTCCGCCAAAGTACATATGTGCCGCTGGGCTCTAAAATCAGGGGCGATGGGCGTTGGAAAATTCCCTTTTGCGTCTCCGGCGAGGGGCCGGATGGGCCGTTTAAGACCTGTAAAATGCTGGTTGCAGAAAATGAGGTCCTCGAAGATATGGGGTCAGGATGCCCGGATTATGTGATGCCCAATGCGGGCGGGGCCGGATATTACCGCTTCGCACTGGATGATGCGGGCTGGACTGCCCTGATCGCCAAAGCGGATACTTTACCGGCCAGCGAAGCACTGGCTCTGCATGACAGTGCCACAGCGGCCCTGCGGGCCGGTGGTATGGATAGCGGCTTATGGTTTGAGTTGATTGAGAAGCTGAGCCAGCATCCTGCGTGGGATGTGGTTGCTGCGGCGGCCAATTCGGTTGCAGACCTGCAAGGTACGGTCCTGGGCTGGGATGATCCGGCACTGGCCGATTATATGCGTCAGGTCTTTGGGCCACGCTTTGATGCCATTAGCGGCGATAGCCGTGGTGAAAAGCTGTTGCGGACGTCGCTAAAGCGGCGTTTGGCCCTGACCGGTCAGGATCTGGATATGCGCCAGCCTTTGAACGCGGCGGCGATGGGTTTTGTTGGTCTTGATGACAACGACCTGCACCTGGCTCCGGCTGATATGACGATGGCATTTACAGTTGCCGTGCAGGCCGAGGGTGCGCCGTTTGTTATGGCTTTGCGTGAATTATTGGAAAAAGAACGTAATCCGGCGGTGCGTGCCGCCGCCATTTCGGCGCTGGGCCGGACCGAAGATGCGGCGTTGGCCGCAGAGTTGCGTCAATGGGCGCTGGGCGATGTGTTAACCGGCCGCGAAGCCATTGGCCTGCTTGGCAGTCTGATGAACGGACCATTGGTTGATGATAGCTGGGCGTGGATCACCACACATTTTGATGATGTATTGGCGCGCACCCCGGATGTGCGAAAATCGGCCATGCCAAATTTTGGGAAATGGTTTTGCGATACCGCCAAGCGCCCCGTTGTTGAAGCCTTCTTTACGTCGCAGGCCGATAAAATTCCAGGCTATGAACGCTCGCTGGCACAGACGTTGGAGCGCATTTCACTGTGTTCGGCCTTCAAGAATGCCAAGGGAGACGAACTGGCTGCGGCCTTGGCGTCCAGAGGGTAGGATACACTATGGGTTTGTTGCAGCTGGTCGTTCTGGCGATCATTCAAGGGGTGACCGAGTTTTTGCCGGTCAGCTCCTCGGCACATCTGATTTTGACACCCATGGTGATGGGGGCCACAGATCAGGGGGCGTTGATTGACCTGATGGCCCATGGCGGCTCGCTGCTCGCAGTTATTGCTTATTATCGCAAGGATGTGGGTGCTGTCCTTTGGGGCATGGTCGAGGTGCTCAAGGGCCAGTTTTCCGGCCCTAACGCAAAATTGTTCGGTCTGTTGGTGGTGGCAACACCGCCCGGCATATTGGCCGGGGCGGTGCTATACCTGACCGGCGCTGAAGACCTTTTACGGGACCCAAAAATAATCGCCTGGGCCAGTTTGATCTTTGCGCTTCCTTTATGGGCTGCGGACCGGTTTGCGGCGCAGGTGGGCAGTGTTGAGCAAAAGGGCTGGAAAGCTGCGCTTTTGATCGGGCTGGCGCAGGTCATCGCCTTTATTCCGGGCACATCGCGTTCGGGCATTACCATGACGGCGGCGCGGGCTTTGGGGGTGACGCGAACCGAGGCCGCCCGGTTTTCCATGTTGATGTCTATCCCGCTTTTGGCGGCCATGGCATTGGCGGCCGGATTATCGCTCTACACCCATCCGGGTGAAACGCCCGCCAGCTTTGGCGATGGTCTGATTGTTTTGGCCTTATCGGCCGTGACGGCCTATGCGGTGATTGCGCTCTTTATGCGGCTTGTGGAACGCATTGGCCTTTTACCTTTTGCGCTTTACCGGGTGGTTTTGTCGATCGCAATTTTCCTGTTTATCCTGAGCTAAATATTTTGCTGACGCCTTAAGGAAGGGCAATCATCATGCGCACACGCGGTCTTGCACTGTTCTTCGCAGTAAATTTCGGGCTTTCCTGGTCCATAGCCTGGATATTGTCGGCGCGGGGCGGGCTGGAAAGTACCTATGCGGTATCATTGATGATTGCCTATATGGCCGGGCCGGCATTGGGTGCATTGGTCACGGCGTGGGTTTATGACCGTGGCCGTATGAAAGAGGCCCTCGGCCTTGTTTTCAAGCCTAATGCCTATTGGATAGTGGCGCTCATCTTGCCTTTTATCATTGTCACGCTCTCTGTGCTTTTTAGTCTCTTGGGCCACAATGTAGAGCTGGTCAGTCCGATTGTCGGGTTTCGGGACGCCTTGTTGCAAAAAAACGTGGATACAGACGCATTACCCCTCAGCATAGAGACCCTGTTTTGGGTGCAAATGCTGATTGGCTTGCCTTTGGGAATCGCCATCAATGCACTGGTTTTGCTCAGCGAGGAGCTGGGTTGGCGTGGCTGGTTGTGGGGGCGTTGGCGCGGTTTGGGTTTTTGGCGCAGTAATTTAGCCATCGGGTTTGTGTGGGGGGTCTGGCATGCCCCGATTATCGTCATGGGCTATAACTATCCGGGCATGCCGGTCTGGGGGCCGGTGATTATGGTGGTTTTTACCATGTTAATGTCACCGCTGATCGGGTGGGTGCGCGAAAAAGGCGGCTCGGTCTTTGCGGCCAGTATTTTTCACGGAACTATAAATGCCCTTGCCGGTTTGAGCCTGTTGGTTTTGTCCAATGCACAGATGCCGTGGCGCGGCATGGTTGGGTTGGGGGGCATGTTCGCTCTGGCGCTATTGTGGGTGCCCTTGCTGCTGGCCCGTAAAGGCCCAAAAGACCCTCATGCAAAGACGCACTAAAGCGCGCAATTATGCTGGTTTTTATCGTGGGTTCTCAGGGGTGTGCCTGAGGGCATAGAGGATTTTGGTCCCTGTCAGCGTCATAACAATGAAGGCTTGAAATTGTGATCAGGCTTTATGCGCAGAGCTGGACCCATGGAAAAAGATATTCAACATTTTGAAACGCTTATTATCGGTACAGGGTTTTCTGGCCTGTTGGCGGCAATCCGCCTTAAGAAAAAGAACATTGATGACTTTATCTTGCTGGAAAGAAGCGCAGAGCTTGGCGGAACCTGGCAGCAAAACACCTATTCCGGTGCCGAGGTGGATGTGCCCACCGGGCTTTATTCGTTTTCCTTTGCGCCCTTTCCCTTTACCAAAAAATACGCCCCGCAAAGCGAGTTACTGGCCTATACCAATCACATCATCGACAAATTCGGTATTCGCAAATACGCCAAAACCGAACAGGCGGTCACACAGCTCAAATACAATGAAAGCGAAAATTTGTGGCACGTTGACGTGGCCACTGGCGAGCATTACACGGCGCGTTTTATTATTGATACCAGCGGCGTGCTGGCCAACCCGAAAATGCCCACTATTAAAGGCGCAGAGACATTTAAAGGCGCAAAGTTTCATACGGCCGCGTGGGATCATTCGGTCCCGTATGAAGGCAAGCGTGTGGGCGTTATTGGCTCAGGTTGCTCCGGGGTGCAGGTGGTTACGGCCATCGCCGACAAGGTGGACAAGCTCAGCGTCTTTATGAGGACCGCTGAGTGGATCATTCCGCGCTCAGATCGAAATTACAGCGCGGTTGAGCGTTTTTTGATCACCCTGCCGGGGGTCCGCCATCTGAACCGCCTTCTTATTTTTTGTGTTCACGAGGCCCGCTTTATCGGCTTTCGCCGCTATCCGTTTACGCAAGGTCTAAGCCGTCTTTTTAAACGCGGATATGCACGGACTTTGAAAAAAAACCTTAAAACCTATATCGGCGACGACAAATTGCGCGCGCACATGATGCCAAACTACGAGCTGGGCTCGCGGCGGCTCATCCCCAATAATAACTATCTGCCCGCTTTGTCCCGCGACAATGTTGATGTTGATATCAGCGGTATTGAGCGCATTACCCGGACCGGCATTCGCACCAAAGACGGCAAGGACATTCCGCTGGACATCATTGTCTATGCGACCGGTTTTTATGCCTATTCAAATGCAAAAGAGCTGCTCTCGTTTCAAATTTACGGCCTTGACGGGCGTCATTTGAACGATGAATGGGAACATAATATTGCCGCCTATAAAGGCCTCACCGTTTCGGGCTATCCCAATTATTTCAAGATCAATGGCCCCAATACCGGCACGGGCCACAGCTCGCAAATCTCTTATATGGAGACCATGGTCAATTACACGGTGAAGGCCATCTGTGCCGTCAAAAAGGATAAAACCATCAAGGCGATCAATCCCAAAAGCGAGGCCCAAAGCACCTATATGGCCAAAATGAAAACCACGATGAAATCAACCGTTTGGCAAAACGGCACATGCAAATCATTTTATCGAAAAGGCATGACCGGCGACGTGACCAGCCTGTCGCCGGAATCCGTGGTCCACTTTATCTTTTCACGCAAAAAACTGCACTTAGAAGATTATGATGTCTTGAAGTAAGCCAGCCCGTGTCATCCCGGAAAAACGAAGTTTTTATCCGGGACCCATGGTGAAGACCCAAGGCGCCACAGGCTCCCTATTTCAAACTCGCACAAAATCTCTGAATGCGCTCGCACGCGCTTTTTAGCAATTCAGTGGAGGTGGCGTAGGATATGCGAAATGCCGGCGACATGCCAAAGGCGGCGCCCGGCACTACGGCCACGGCCTCTGCTTTTAGCAATTCAGACGCCAGCACCGTATCGTTTTCAATGACCACGCCGTCTTCGGTTTTACGACCGATCAAAGCCGCGCAATCGGGATAGACATAAAATGCGCCCTCTGGTGTGCGGCATGCCAGCCCTTCGGTCTGGTTCAGCATGGCGACCACCATATCGCGGCGGTCTTTGAAGACCGCATTACGCTCGGCGATAAAATCCTGCGGACCGTTCAGGGCTTCAACGGCGGCCCATTGGCTGATCGAAGTGGGGTTGGAGGTCGATTGGCTCATCACTTTGCGCATCGCCGCGATCAGGTCTTTGGGACCGGCCGCATAACCAATGCGCCAGCCGGTCATCGCATAGGCCTTGGAGACCCCGTTCATGGTCAAAGTGCGATCATAAAGGCCGGGTACGGCCTGAGCGATGGTGAAAAATTCAAAGTCGTCATAGACCAGATGCTCATACATATCATCGGTCAAAACCCACACGTGGGGGTGTTTCAAAAGCACCTCGCCCAGCGCCTCCAGATCAGCCCGGCTATAGGCGGCGCCCGTGGGGTTGGAGGGTGAGTTTAAGACCAGCCATTTGGATTTTGGCGTGATCGCGGCCTCTAAGGCTTCGGGGGTGAGCTTAAATCCATCTTCGATCCGTGCGTCGATGATTTTGGGTGCGCCGCCACACAAAATGGCAATATCGGGATAGCTGACCCAGTATGGCGCCGGGATCAGCACTTCATCACCGGGGTTTAATGTGGCGAGAAAAGCATTGAACAGGATCGGCTTGCCGCCGGGGGCGACGCTGACCTGATCGGCGCTGTAATGCAGGCCGTTATCGCGCTCAAATTTTGCGCAAATGGCGTCTTTAAGCTCGGCAATGCCGTCCACAGCGGTATATTTGGTTTTGCCTGCGTTTATGGCGGCGATGGCGGCGGCCTTGATATTGTCCGGTGTATCAAAATCCGGCTCGCCTGCACCAAGGCCGATCACATCTACCCCTTGCGACTTTAGCTCGCGTGCCTGTTGCGATACAGCCAGCGTGGCCGAAGGTTTTACGCGTTTCAGGTTTTCAGATATCGGGGCATCAGGCATGGTGTTCTCTTTTTGCAAATCAAGTGCATACGCTTGCCCTGCGCACCGGTTTCGTCAAGAGGCGAATCGTCTCAGGGCAAAAAACCCATAAGGAAAATCACAGTCTTTGGTACCGGCCATGGATGCCAGCGCCTGGCCGAGCAAGGGGGCGAATTTGAAGCCGTGGCCGGAAAACCCCGCCCCCACAAAAAGCCCCGGCTGGCCGGGTACCGCGTCGATAATAAAGTGCTGGTCCGGGGTCATGGTATAAAGGCAGGCCTGCATGTTCAGGCGCGCCCCCAAATGCGGCAGATGTTCATTGACGAGCGGATCCAGATGCGCCGCGTCAGCGTCGGTGCCAGTGCGCAAAAGCTGATCCGGGGCGGACACCGGATCATCCATTATGTGTTCGGCCACTTTAACGCCGTGATCATCCAGGGCCGGAAAGCCATAAATAAACCCGCGGTTTTTAGTTTCAATGCCAAAGGGGCGAAACCCGGCTCTGGCAGTCAACATTTGTGCCGGATCAGAAAACCAATGCAGCACCCGGCGTTGCAGGGCTAGCAAGGGTGTCAATTCGGGCAGAATTTGTGCGGTCCATGACCCGGCGGTGATGATCACCTGATCGGCCATGATGCGCTCGCCGCCCGTATTTAGCGCAAAGCCTCTGGCCTGTTTTGTGGGGGCAGAGGGGCAATCCAGTTGTATGTGTGCGCCGTGTTGGTGCGCATCGTCCAAAAACGCCTGCACCGCCTGTTCGGCCAGTACATAGCCGCCCTCTGGCTCGACAAAGGCCGGCCAGTCTTCCGGCAGGGCAATGCCATGGTGCAGGGGTGAATTTGGTGATGCCTGTTCAAGCGCAACATTATGGCGGGCGGCGGCGTCATGAACGCCGCGCATAAATTCGCCTTGCGGCGGGCCGCTATATAAAACCCCGCTTTGGCTCAAAAGCGTGCGTCCGGTCCGGTTTTCCAGATCACGCCACAG
Source organism: Robiginitomaculum sp. (assembly GCA_021776525.1). Lineage (GTDB taxonomy): Bacteria > Pseudomonadota > Alphaproteobacteria > Caulobacterales > Maricaulaceae > Robiginitomaculum_B. The sequence continues at coordinate 405,422 of JAJFFT010000006.1, read as the reverse complement.
GGCAATCGAGGCCCGTGCCATGGGCGCATAAACCGGGCTTTCCGCATAGGCGACGCGCACCATGCGGGTCTGCCCGTGCGAGCTGCCCTGATCATGGGGCGGAGCAAGGCGGTCCAGCCCAACCACCCGCGCCCCGGACCGGGCCAGCGCGCCGAGCGTTGCCGCACCAATAATCCCCAGGCCCAGCACTGCGACATCATAACCTTGCGTCATTTGTGAGCTCCCTTTGCCGATCACTACCGTCGCATTTTTGCCGTCTTTGCACACCCCCCGCCACATTCGGTCACAGATTTCCTCAATGCCGTCTCATCCCTGCCCTGTTGGTCGCCCAGAACGGCGCTATCGAGCAATGGAGGTTCTGATGCCGGCGAAAGTTTATGATGGTGGTTTGCGTATGTTTGGCCTGTGTGTCGGCCTGTTGGGCCTGATGCTTGTCTTGCGCGCGGGCCTTAATCTTCTTTAAGACTAGGCTCATCTGATTCGTGACAATCAAGATGGAGGCCGCCATGGGCAAAGAAACCGAGCAGGAACAGTTTTGGCGCGGTGATTTTGGCGATGACTATGTGGATCGCTGCCGCGGCGATGCTGCGCAGGCGGCCCGGCTTTTCCTGTGGGGCAAAATCCTGCGCTCCTGTGGTCCGGTGGGCAGCATCACTGAATTTGGGGCTAATATCGGCCTTAACCTTCAGGCCCTGCACGCGCTGGTCCCGGCGGCCAAAATGCGCGGCGTTGAAATAAACGCCAAGGCGGCGGCTGAATTAAAGGCGCTGGGCTTTGTCGATGTGCATGAAGGCTCGCTTTTGGATACGGCACCGCCGACGAAAAGCGATCTGGCCTTTACCTGCACGGTGCTGATCCACATCAACCCCGAAGAATTATCCCGCGCCTATGCGCAAATTGCCGGGGCGACCAGCCGGTATGCGGTCATATGTGAATATTATAACCCGGCCCCGGTCGAAATTGGCTATCGCGGCCATACCGAGCGTTTGTTCAAACGTGATTTCGCCGGTGAATTTATGGATGCCCATCCAGAGTTTTCTTTGCGTGATTATGGCTTTGCCTATCATCGCGATCCCAATTTCCCGATGGATGATTTCAGCTGGTTTTTGATGGAGCGCCAAGGATGAGCATCATAACCCGTCGCCGTGCAATTCTGGCTCTGGGCGGCGCCCTCGCCCTCACCGCCGCCTGTACATCTGGCCGGCCCGATGCTGACCCACAGATCACGGTCACTGCGGCATGGATGCGTGTGCCGCCAAATGGGCGCGATACCAGCGCGGCTTATCTGATGATCCGCAATGATGGCGGGGCGGATACCCTGTTGTCTGTTTCCTCGCCCATGGCCGATGATGTGCAAATGCATATCAGCGAAATGAACGGTGATATGATGAGTATGCGCGAAGAAGACAGCGTAGCCATACCCGCTCACGATACCATGGCCTACCAGCCGGGCGGGCGACATTTGATGGTCTTTGGGGTGCGTGAAGGCCTAAAGGCCGGTGATGAAGTACCCCTGACGCTGACCTTCGCGCGTGCCGGAAAGGTCAGCGTGATCGCAATTATGGGCAATGGGCCTAAGGCTGAGGATTAAATAAAAAAGCTAGATTCGTGTCGGTTTTCACCAATGTCCGCTGGCCTGTAACCTCGTTTTGAATGCGAGATTTGGTTTCTAACCACTCTTTTTTTTGTAAGATTTTTTTAAAAAAAGGGGATGATTCAATATATGCCACATTACGCCATCCCAGATCCACTGCCTGACTGAGCAGTTGCAAGGCAGGTTGTTCATTGCCCATTGCGGCGTGCAGCTCGGCTAGCTGGATACGGTAACTAGGCCATGTATTGCCGCTGTTAAAATCCTTTTGTGCTTGTTTTATTAAAGCCTTTTTTGATGAAAAACCACCTTGGTTTGCATTAATTGCTGCCAAATAAAGCTGAGCTTCTGTATCACCATTTGATAAAGTTTCGCGCGCTGATTTTGTTTCACCCTGAAGGTATAACCCACGTCCCCTTATGTATATTAAACGCGGCGCATTTTGTTCGTTTATTACTCCCTTGGTGACTAAGGCCATTGCCCTGTCATAATTTTCAGTCACCAGCGCTCGTTCTGCTAGCTCAGCCATAATCACAACTTGCCCCGGATTGAGCTCCTCTGCACGGTCATACCAATACTGGGCCTCTGGATAAGACAACAACTCTAGTATATTGGCTATCTGAATTTCAACATACCGACCAGAACCGCCATTTTGCCTTCCTAAAGCTTCAAGCTGCAATGCTTCATAAAGATTACCTTGGATGCCCAGCAGGTAAGCAACACTAGAAATGGCATTAGTATCAGCCGGGTTTAGCGCAAATGCGTTTTTATAAGCAGAAATTGCCTCGCTGATTTTGCCTTGGGCATCTAACGCATATCCCAGCGCATGCCATGCAGTTGCATAATTGGGCTTTTCTTCTAGGACTTCCCTAGCATAACCCTCCGCACGATTGATATCATACTGATGGGCGATAAATTTTGTAACACGCGTAGATAATGCAAAACTCAAGGATGTTTTCAGGGTGTAGTTATGTTTATCTTTAAGTAACGCCAAGTCTATTATTTGTATTGCCCGATCTGTTTCAACTGCTTGTTGAACCTGCAAAAGTGCAGTTGCCCGATCAATCGATAATTGTGTTTGGGAGCGCTGATGTTTTTCAATATTACCACTTTCGTGCAGACCAAAGAATATTTTGGAATAGGGTGACAAGACAGCAAAACCCAGAGCCAACAAAAGTAATACTGTACCGCCCACCTTTAACGTCGAATATGGGTATTTAGACGATATAGCTTTCAGTTTTTGCGTTTTTGTAACCTTGGCATTTATGCAATATCCTTTGCCCCTAATTGTGCGGATATAAACCGGGACTTTTATGTCATCATTTAAAACGCGTCTTAATAAAGATACTCTTTGCGATATTGTTTCCTCAGTAACCGCATCAACCCCCCATACTTCTTTCGCAAGTTCTTCAAAAGAGACAGGCATTGGCGCCGCTTTGACTAGCGTAAGAAGCAACTGAAAACTGAGTTCGGGCATTTCTAGGCGTTTGTTGTTTTGCATGACAACGCGCATTTCAGGTTCAATTTTTAGATCCAGAAACTCATACCCATATGCCATGCATTAAATCCACTTGAAGCATTTCATCAGAAAATTTCAAACAACTTTAGGTGACATACGATGGATGTAAACCCAAAGTTATTGAAGCAATAACGCCCTATAGAGGATAAAATCCTATGAAATTCTTACTCACAATAGCATCTGTTATTTCGATGTTTAACAGCTGTGCAGACGCACAATCCATTCCCCTTCCTGAAAAACTTTTCACCCCTGAAGATTTGAGCGCTATTAAGGCAAAAGTCACCAAAGGGGATTATGGCACCGTTACGAGCATAATGGTCATTAAAAACGATAGCACTGAATTGGAAATGTATTTTAATGGCGCTGATGAGACGAGCCTTCATAACATGCGTAGCGCCAGTAAAAGCGTGACAGGTATGTTGTTAGGGGCTGCCATTAAAGATGGTGTAATTCACAATGTGAAGCAAAAAGCAGCTGATTTTTTTACAGACCTACAGCCTTTTTTAAATCCTGATGCGCGCAAATCAGCAATAACCATCGAAGATTTGCTAACCATGAATAGTCCTGTGGAATGTAATGATTCCAACCAGTTTTCACGGGGCAATGAGGAACGTATGTACATTGTTGAAGATTGGTCATCTTTTTATTGGAACCTGCCAATTCGCAACCTTCCATCTTGGGAAATACCAGACGATTATGATGGCAAACCCACATTTTCCTATTGTACCGCGGGTGTCCAATTACTCGGCGAGATTGTAGAACGTGCAACAGGCATGGATGCTCCGGCGTATGCAAAGAAAAAATTGTTTAACCCCATAGGCATAACCTCAGGACATTGGGGTATCGCCAGTAGCGGCCAAACCCATTTGGGCGGTGGTCTTGAATTAACGACTAAAGATTGGGGAAAATTGGGTACGTTTGCCCTACATTTAGGCAAAGTTGGAAACAAGCAAATCATACCTGCTAGCTGGTTTACGGCGTCGTTCAAGACCTATGCATCAATTCAGATGGGGTACACATACGGATATCTCTGGTGGTTAAAATCGTATGATGTTAACGAGAAATCTCATGGTGCCAAAATTATGTCTGGCTCAGGCGGCAATCGTGTCTATGTTTTGCCAGCTCACAATCTGGTTTTCGTTATTTCCAAAACGGACTTTAACAAGGGAATGCAAGCACATCGAGAATCCGAAGCCTTTTTTGAAAATGAAATCGTCAAACGCTTAAGTCATCATGCTGCTTCAAAAACACAACCTTAACCCCGCGCCTTAACACGCGCCTCGATGGCATCCCAAAAGGGCACCATGGCATCTATGCCGGTAAAGCGTTTTAGCTCCTGCACGCCAGTGGGCGAGGTGACATTGATCTCGGTCATGTAATCGCCGATCACATCAATGCCGACAAACAACAGCCCGCGCCGTTTCAGCTCTGGCCCAATGGCGGCGCAAATCTCGCGGTCCCGATCGCTCAGCTCCACGGGCTTGGCCTCGCCGCCGACATGCATGTTGGACCGGGTCTCGCCCTTTTGTGGCACCCGGTTAAAGCCGCCCACCAGCGCGCCATCAACCAATAGAATGCGTTTATCGCCCGCCGCAACTTCGGGCAGGAACGCCTGTGCCATAACTGGCTCGCGACTGATGGCGAAAAAAGTTTCCAGCAAGGATGAATAATTGCTGTCACCCTGACGAATAAGAAAAATCCCGGCCCCGCCATTGCCATAAAGCGGCTTGATGATGATGTCTTTATGGCGGGCGCGAAAGGCGTTGATCGCCGCTTCATCGCGGCTGATCAAGGTTGGCGGCATCAGGTCTGCATACAGAAGCGGGAACAGTTTTTCTGGCGAGGAGCGCACCCATTCAGGGTCATTGACCACCAGCGTATCGTTGCTAATCAGCTCCAACAGATGCGCCGCTGTGATATAGGCCATATCAAAGGGCGGATCCTGACGCATCAGGATAACATCAATATCGGTACGCAAATCGAGCAGAACGGGTTCGCCCTCTTTGGCATGATTACCACGCTCCCGGCTGACCATAACTGGGCGGGCGCGGGCGATAATACGCCCTTCATCATAGCTGAGATCAGCGGGACCATAGGTCCAGACGTGATGCCCGCGCGCCTGGGCGGCCTCGATCATGGCAAAGCTGGTATCACCATCAATATCCACACCGGCAATGGGGTCCATTTGCACAGCAACACGCAAGGCTTTGGCCATTTCTTATTCCTTTAAACACATCAGGCCATTGCCCGCCTGTGTTTTGATTTAGGCGTCCCGTCCGAAACCTTCAAGACCGGCGTATCACTCATCCGTGTTTGATACCGCCAATGGCGCGATGGCCGGGTCAAGATCGGTGGCGCCGATACTCAGCTGGGCCGCCTTCCAGCGCATCGACATGGCCACACGGGCATAGCCCGACGGGTGGTCATAAAAAATGATCTCTTCCCATGGACCGGGTTCCAGCTTGCGATAGCTGGCCAGCTTCATGGCAATGGCGGCAAAACCGTCCGGGGCGCGGGCCACGTTCAGACCAAAAATATCGGCCTGGGCCTCGTTGGTGCGAATAATGGTGTTGGTTACCGGTGTGGCAAACAGGAAAAACACCGAGAGCAACGCCAGAAGCAGCGGCAGGCCGGCAATGTCGTCAATACCCTCAATACCCCAGTTTTTACCCATGGTCCGCACCACCATCGGATAGGTGAAATTGACAAAGGCAAAACCGGCCAACAACACCAGACCAAAATTGATCATCATAGATTGGCTGTGCCCCAGGACATAATGGCCCAGCTCGTGACCCATCACTGCCTCGACCTCTTTGTCGGTTCCCTCGGTCAGCAGATTATCGCCAAGGGAAATCCGTGTGGTTCCCAAAAGCCCCGAAACATTGGCGGTCACCCGGCCCGACTGGCGCGAGGTATCAAACACGTAAATATTATCGGCAGGCACGCCATTGGCATCGGCCATAGCCAGAATGCGGGCCTTTAACGGTCCCTCTTCCATGGGGGTGTAATCATTAAAAATCGGGGCGATATAGACCGGCGAGATGAACAGCATCAGCGCCAGAAAAAAGATCGATACACCGGCCCCCCACATCCACCAGCTTCGTTTGGCAACGCGCAGAATTGTATAAAAAATCAATGCAAAGGGCGCACCAAAGATGATCCCAAGCGCCAGACCTTTCAGGTTCTCGGTAATCCAGTCCATAAAGCTCTGATTAGAAAGGTTATAGGCATGTTCGCGCATGAATTCTTCATAATAGCTCAACGGAAAACCCAGCACTGTCACCGCCAGCGTGTAAATGGCAAAAAAGCCCATGATCGCGGCCCAGCGCCAACGCAAAGATTTAAGCATTTTATCGCGCAATTTTTTGGCAAACCGGCTTTGCAGAAGGATAAAGGCGATCACTAGGGCGACGATAACATCAACCAGTTGCAACCAGTAGCCGCCCATGAAATAGGCGTCGGATCGTTCGCGAGCTTCGCCGCTGACCGTGTCCAGATAGGCCTGGGTTGCGGTTTGTGCATCAAAGTCGGCCCCATGGGCCGCGCCGACTGCACCGACAAGCGCCAGTGCTATAATTATAAAACGTGCAAACATGGTTTTCCCCTTTTAGTTTTTTTAGTTTCTTTGTTGGCTATTGTTGTGGTCCGCCGTCCAATTCCTGTTGTTGGTAACGTTGGGCGACACTGAGATAACTGACAACTTTTTTCACACCCGGCACCAGCCGGGCATGACCGGTGGCGCGTTTAATTTCGCCCTCGGTCCGCACCAGACCCAGAAGATAGACCACCTTGTTGCGGGTTTCGATATTGATGTTGACGCTGCGCACGGCATTATCTGAAAAAATCCGCGTGCGCACCTGGGTGGTGATCCACCGGTCTTTGGCATTGCCCAAAAAACCGCGTTTGCCGGTGACTTCAATTTCGTTGGCCACTTTGACGACTTTGGGTGCGGTCCAGGCAATGCGTTCGGCATCCAGGCGCAGCTCAGGCGTTGGGACATTGCCCGACAACAGCACAAAACCATCTTCAACGGCAACACGCACCCCCGACAAATCACCATCGTGAAAACGCCGCATGCGCGCCCCGATGGCCATGCCGGCACTGGTATCATCAATGCTGCGGCCGACCGGGCGCTCTTTGCTGGTGGCCCCGGTAATGGTGCTGACCACGCAACCGCTGAGACCGAGGGAGAGGGCCAGAAAAAAGACTGTGCGCAAAGTGGACATGAAGGTTTTTCCTTTGAATAGACGGCTTGGCTCAAAAAAGTGCCGTTTTTGTGTCGCTGTCGGCCTGCCATGCCGCAATAATATGTTTTGGCCACGATAACCCACCGGTCAACATCACGTCAAAGCGTACATTGAGGGCGTGAAAAGCAGGATGGCGCGCCAGAAACATATTACCGGCCCGCACCAAACGCGATGCCTGGGCCGGGTGAACGGCATGGGCATCGGCACCGCCTTTGCGGGTTTTGACCTCAACAAAAACCAATATGTGCCCGCGCCGGGCAATAATATCTATCTCACCGGCCCCGGTGCGATAGCGCATATTGAGAATACGATAGCCCTTTAAGATCAGCGCCAAAGCGGCAAAGCGTTCGCCCCACAGGCCGCGCCGATAGGCCCGGCGGCGCAATTTGCGGGCTTCATTACTCATGGCGCTTTTGCAAATCCAGCGCCCGACGATAGACGTCGCGGCGCGGCTGTCCACACAGTTTAGCAATATCATCAACGGCACTTTTCAGGCTCTGGTGGCGCATGGCATCCAAAAGGGCGGCGTCGATCTGGGCCTCGTTCCAATGGTCTTGTGCATCGGGTGGACCAATGACCAGCACCATTTCGCCGCGTAATTCATCGTCCGGGACCTGCGCCCCCAATGTGTCCAGCGGGGCGCGATAAAGGCTCTCATAACGCTTGGTCAGTTCGCGGGCCAGCACCGCCGGGCGCGGCCCCAGAACCTCGTGCATGTCGGTAAGAACGCTGTGCAGTCGGTTGGCGGTTTCATAAAACACCAGCGTTGCCGGTACGGCCTTCAAGGTTTCGAGCACGCGCTTTCGGGCTGCTGATTTGGGCGGTAAAAACCCGGCAAATAAAAACCGGTCGCTGGGCAGACCTGATACGCACAGCGCACTTAATACCGCGCTGGGTCCCGGTATGGCAAAGACAGAAATATCGCGCCTCGCCGCTTCGCGCACCAGTTTATACCCCGGATCAGAGATCAGCGGCGTTCCGGCGTCCGAGATCAGGGCAATCCGTGCGCCGTCTTCCAGTGCCTTGATAATGCTGTCGCGGCGCCGATCTGCATTGTGTTCGTGATAGGGGCTGCATTTGGGGGCCAGACCATAGGCATCAAACAAACGGCGGCTCATGCGGGTGTCTTCGGCCAATACCTGCTCGGCCCCGGCCAGCACATCCAGCGCCCGCAAGGTAATATCACGTAAGTTCCCTATGGGCGTGGCGACAAGATACAGCCCCGGTGCCAGATCGCGGGGATCAGGCGTGAAGGGCGCTTGCGGCAGGCCAGTGTGGTCTTTAGGATCATTATGCATTTTAGGGACGATATACCCATGACGTTTGAACAAGTGTGGACTGATTTTTATCGCGGTGGAAGGGGGGCTGTGGCCGTTCTTCTTGGTGTTATGGTGCTGGCCGCCTGTCAAACCACATCGCCGCCGCCGCGCCCCACACGTCCGGTGCCGACCGCGCCGCCCGTTGAGACACCGGACTTGGGCGCAAAGCCCAAAGACCAAACGTCCACGCCAGAGGTCACAGGCCCCGGCGGGCTGGTTCCGCCGCATATGGAAGATCGTGATCTGGTGCGCATTGGTTTGCTTTTGCCCTTTAGTGCCAAAAGCGCCGCCTTGCGCGACGAAGCCCGCTCCATGCTCAGTGCCGCACAAATGGCACTGTTTGCGGCTGCTGACCCGCGTCTGGTGTTATTGCCCAAAGATACTGGCGGCACTGCACTAGGGGCGCAAAGCGCCGCCGCCGCTGTGATCAAGGATGGCGCGGCCATTATTTTAGGCCCCGTACTGGGCAGTGCAGTTTCGGCGGCATCGCGTCCTGCGTCGCGCGCAGATATTCCGTTGATCGCCTTTTCCACCGATAAAGCCGTTGCCGGTAATGGGGTCTATTTGCTGAGCTTTTTACCCGAAGCCGATATGACCCGGATGATGGATTATATCCATACACATAATCAGAAAACATACGAAAATTTTTCGGCTTTGCGGTCCAATGCCACGACGCGTTCGCAAGATGTTGTGATCCGGACTTTGGCCCTGCTGCGCCCCAACAACCGCTATGGGGATCGCATTGAACAGGCGCTGTTTGCCACAATAAAAGACTCTGATCTGTTTGTTTCCGATATTGCCCGCTATGGCCGCGATTCCCAAAGTATGAGCGCCCCGGCTCGCCAGATCGCCCATGTCGATGAGCGCAATGCTGCGATACGGGCCTGGAAAAAAGAAGGCGGGATCGGCGATCCGAGCCTCAGCCCGTCTTTTCACTTTTCTCTGCCTTATCAGGCCGTGATTATCCCAGAAAGTGGTGTGCGGCTGCGCTCGTTGGCGCCGCTATTGCCGTTTTATGATGTCGACCCCAAAATCACTCAATTCATCGGGACCAGCCTGTGGAATGATGAAGAATTATTGCGCGAACCGGCATTGTTTGGCGGCTGGTTTCCAGCCCCCAATGCCGCAGATCGCGGTGCCTTCACAGAGCGCTATGAGCGCTATTTTGGCGAACTACCCAGCCGTCTGGCGTCTTTAGCCCATGATGGTGTGTCAATTATCCCGCAAACACTTAACGATGAAGCCGGGGCTTTGCGTATCGACCATGCTTTGTTGGAGCGTGCCGAGGGTTTTCGCGGTGCCGATGGTCTGTTCCGCTTTGGCGAGGATGGATTGGTGCAGCGTTTACTCAGCGTCTTTGAAATCCGTCAGGGTGCGTTTCGGGAAATTGATCCCGCCGCGGACGGTTTTTCCACGGATGTCGGTCTTGATGATACCGGGGCGTTTTAACGCTTAAAAACCGGGACTTGCTAAGAGGGTTGGTGCGGACCCTTAAGTTACAAGTTCCAGGACCAGCGCATCAATCAGCGCCCAGCCCTTTTGGCGGACCCGCAATATCTGGTTTCCAAGGTGTAGATAATCATCAGCAATCAGCGTGCGTAATTTGTCCTGATCTAAGGTAAAGCCGGTCTGGCTGTTCAACTGACCCAGATCCAGACCACCGCGCAGACGCAAACCCATGCTCAGGGCCTCCATGGCCGTATCGTCGCCTGACAACAGGCTCTGTTCGATCACCCCCCAACCGGTTTTACGTATGGCCGTGCAATAATCATCCGGGCGCAGTGCGGTGCTGGTGGCATGGCGTTGGCCGTTCATGTTGATCCGTCCATGGGCGCCCGGTCCGACGCCAACCCAGTCGCCATTTTGCCAATAGACCAGATTGTGCCGTGATTGCGCCGCCGGTGTACGGGCATGGTTGGACACCTCATAGGCCGGCAGGTCTGCCTGTTTTGTGCGCTCCTGCGTCAGTTCAAACAAGCTTGCGGCGCGTTCTTCATCGGCTGGGATCAGGCGTCCTTTGGCACGTTGCACACCAAAGGCAGTGCCCGGTGCAATGGTCAGGGCATAGAATGAGTAATGATCCAATCCCAGTGTGAGAGCTGCATCCAGATCACGGCTCCAGTCATCAGGTGTCTGGCCGGGCAGTTCATAAATAAAATCGGCGCTGGTCCGCACATGTGCTTGCAAGGCAGCGTCCACGGCGCGGCGGGCTTCGTCGGCGCTGTGATCACGGCCTAAAAAGCGCAGATTACGATCATCCAGCGATTGCACGCCGATGGAGATGCGATTGATCCCGGCTTTGGCAAAGTCGGTGCATTTTTGCGTACTCAGCGCATCGGGGTTGGCCTCCAGCGATATTTCAGGATCATCGGCAAAGCCAAACACCCGACCCGCCGTTTCAATCAGGGCGCTGACTTGCGCAGGTGTCAAAAGAGACGGTGTGCCGCCTCCCAAAGACAGGCTGTGCAACGGTCCGGGGGCGTTGATGCGTGCGCCATGGCCTTCAATATCTTTGATAATGGCGTGCAACAGATCGTCATGATTGCCGCCTCGGTGGCGATAAATATTGAAATCACAATAGGGGCACAGACGTGTGCAATAGGGCCAGTGCACATACAACCCAAAGGGCGTGATGGCGGCCTTGCCGTTCATGACCAGAGCGTGTCCCAGGGTTTTGCCGCCAGCAGTTTTCCAAAAGCCCCTGCCCGGTGGCTCATCCGGTGTTTTTTGTGTTGATCCATTTGCCCAAAGGTTTTTGCGAACCCCAAAGGCTGAAAAACCGGATCATAACCAAAACCCAGCGTGCCGCGCATGGGCCAGACCAAAGTGCCGTCAACGCGGCCTTCAAACACCTGCGTTTTTTGACCCGGCACAGCAAAAGCCAGCGCACATTTGAAATTCGCCCTTCGGTCCGGTTGGCCGTCCGGGCTGGTGGCCTGAAGCTCTTTTTCAATGCGGGCCATGGCGACGTTAAAATCCTTGTTTGGCCCGGCCCAGCGCGCTGAATATATACCGGGTGCGCCGCCCAGTGCAGCAACTTCAATGCCGGAATCATCGGCCAGCGAGACCAGACCCGACACATCACGGCAGTGTTCGGCCTTCAGGATCGCATTTTGTGCGAACGTTGATCCGGTTTCTTCGGGCTCAACGATGTCCAGCTCTGCGGCACTGAGCACTGTCATCGCAAAGGGGCTCAGCAATTCAGCAATCTCAGAAACCTTGCCCGGGTTGTGACTGGCGATAAGGATTGTATTTTTGCGCAATGTGCTCTCCCGATAATCTTCACGACCTTAGCGGTAAACCGGTGGCGCGTGCAGCAACAATGCAGCCCGATTGTGCGCTTTTTCTTGATTGAAACTCGATATGGGTTTATCGAATAACAGATAGTCAATGATTTTGATCCGGGTTTTAGGTACACAAGGTACCCTATTACTACTTTGAAGGTCAAAAAGCTAAAGGACACACAAACGCATGCAGGCACTCGGCCGAAAATCATTTGCCAGTTTTTTGTGCGCGTCTTTGGATGTGGCCCGCTGGGTGTTGATCGCCCTTCTGGCCATCATGGTCTTTGTTGGCATTCCCGCTTATATTATTGATGCTTATGTTGATCTGTCTTGGGTAACGTCGCCGCCGCCTGGTGTGGTGCTGTGGCCCGGTATGTTGGTCTTTATCATCAGCCTTCTGGTGGCACTGGTTGTGGTCATGCGCCTGCGGCGTATCTTTGCCACGCTGATCGAGGGTGATCCCTTTGTGCCGGAAAACGCGGTGCATTTGCGGGTGATCTGGATGACACTGACAGCGTATGAGCTTATGCGTATGGTGGTGACCTCTGGTGCTGTGTTGACGCTGAATATGTTTGGCGGCGGTGCCCCGGCGACAACGGGGCTGCGCGGTGGCTTGAGCATCAATGGCGGTTTATGGCTGGCCGTTGCGGTGCTGGTGGTGTTGGCGGAAGTTTTCCGCGAAGGTGCCCGCCTGCGCGATGAACAAAAATTGACGATTTAAGGACAAGCATGGCTATACGCGTAACATTGGACCGGGTTTTGCTGGACAGGCGCATGTCGCTGACAGAGCTGTGTGACCGTGTCGGGGTGACCATGGCTAATCTGTCTATTTTAAAAACCGGCAAAGCCAAAGCAGTTCGATTTTCCACGCTAGAGGCCCTATGCCGGGAATTGCAATGCCAGCCGGGCGAAATTTTGAATTATGAGGCCGATGATGCCGATAGCGATGATACGCAAAAGGCTGCTGAATAAACAGCTTCGCGCAAGTCTCTGCTAATGGCGAAAATGGCGCATGCCGGTAAATACCATGGCCAGACCAGCCTCATCAGCCGCAGCAATCACATCTTTATCACGCATCGAGCCGCCGGGCTGAATAACCGCAATGGCCCCTGCTGAGGCGGCTTGCAGCAAGCCATCAGCAAAAGGGAAAAACGCGTCCGAAGCGGCCACACAACCTTGTGTCGCCGGGGCGCTGTGCCCGGCTTTTTGTGCTGCGTCTTCGGCCTTCAGCGCCGCGATACGGGCTGCATCAATCCGGCTCATCTGTCCGGCACCAATCCCCACCGTTGCGCCGTCTTTGGCATAGACAATGGTGTTGGATTTAACATGCTTGGCCACCCGCCAGGCGAACAGCAGGTCATCCATCTGGGCGGAACTGGGGCCGCGTTTTGTCACGGTGCGTAAATTCTCTTTGGTGATGTGGCCGTTATCCCGGTCCTGTACCAAAAGGCCGCCGGCAACGCTTTTGACCGTTTGCCCGCTGGCATGTGCATCGGCTAAGGCACCGGTCAGCAAAAGCCGTAAATTGGGTTTTGCGGCAAAAATACCCAGCGCCTCTTTATCGGCGTTCGGGGCAATCACCACCTCGGTAAAAATGCTGGTAATGCGTGTGGCCATGTCTGCGGTGATGGTGCGGTTCAGGGCGACAATGCCGCCAAAGGCAGAAACACTGTCACAGGCCAGCGCCTTGTCATAGGCGTCCTCCAGCGTTGCACCAATGGCCACGCCGCAGGGGTTGGCGTGTTTGATAATCGCCACCGCGGCATGGGTCTTTGCATCAAACTCGCAAACCAGTTCAAAGGCCGCATCCGTGTCATTGAGATTATTATAGCTGAGCGCCTTGCCCTGTACCTGACGGGCGCTGGCAATGCCGGGCCTTGCCGTGCCGGTGGTATAAAAGGCGGCCTTTTGATGTGGGTTTTCACCGTAACGCAGGCTTTGTTGCAAGGATCCGCTAAAGGTTATGACCGGTGCATTGTCTTCGCCCAATTGTTCACTGTACCAGCGGGCTATGGCGCCGTCATAGGCGGCGGTGCGCGCAAAGGCTGCGGCGCTCAGGCGTTTGCGTAAATCCAGTGGCACCTGGCCGTCATGGGCCTTCATGGCCTTTAAGGCGTCTTGAACGTCTTTTGGCGTCGTACAACAACAAACCCAGCCATAGTTCTTGGCGGCGGCGCGTAACATGGCTGGCCCGCCAATGTCGATGTTCTCGACACAGGTTTCAAAGTCTGCATCGCCGGCAATGGTCTGTTCGAACGGATACAGGTTGATATAAACCAGATCGATCATGGCAATGCCGTGATCACCGGCCGCCTGCATATGCTGGTCATTATCGCGCAGCGCCAACAAGCCGCCATGGACGTTCGGGTGCAGGGTTTTAACCCGGCCATCCATCATGGATGCAAAACCGGTCAGTTCACTGACGTCGCGAACCGGCAGGCCGTGTTCGGCCAAGGCCTGCGCCGTACCACCGGTTGAGATCAATTCGACACCCGCATCATGCAGGCCCTGGGCCAGGGGGATGAGGTCGGTTTTATCGGAAACAGAAAGCAAAGCGCGTTGTACCGGAACCAGTCCGGCGGCGAGATCAGAGTGTGGCATGTTGGCCTTCCGAATCTATCTGTGTATTTTGGCCAGCACTTACACGAAAATGCCTTCTGGCAACAGGACTGGTGCAGTGGTTTCTTCGTCTTTTCCTGAAAAGTGCAAGTTTCTCCCCATAAGGGAATAGAATATGTTAGAATGTAAATGCGGCTGGGTTAATGACGAAAACAAGGAGTCATCTCAATGCGCTTCCTCACCTTACTGACAGCGATATTCACCATGGGCGTTTTGGCAAGTCTTCCAGCACGCGCGGCGGATTACAAGTTTAGCACCAGCATCGCCGCCCAAGGCGTGAAGGTATCTTCAATCACGGCCAAAGCAGGCCAGAAAGTACTGGACGAAGATATCCGCTGGGATTCAAAAGATATCGAGTTTTTGCAAAAACTCCTGATCAAAAAAACGACACGCCGCTTGAATGGTAATGATCTGATGGCGGATCAGGGTGCCCGTTTAGAGCTGACCTTGATCAAAATTATGCCAAACCGTCCAACCTTGCACGAAATGACCAAACGGATCGGCCTGAACTATTCTTCGGTCGGTCTGGGCGGTGCGGAAATAGAGGCTCACCTGATCGCCGCTGATGGTTCTGACCTTGGCACAATGCAATACCGTTATTTTTCAAATAACCTTTATGATAACAGCACCGGTATGACGACTTGGTTTGATGCCCGACGGGCCTTCGACCGGTTTTCCCGGCGTCTCGCTAAGGAATTGAAGGCCGAATCTTCAAGCTGATCCAAAGGCATGATCAGCAAAAACCCCGTGCCAGTTACCTGACACGGGGTTTTTTTATTAACCGGAGGGGAGGGGGCGGTTAATAACGGTGCGTCATGGGCCGGTTATTGCGATAACCATTGGCCGGACGGTAAGCCGGGCGGTAATAGGTGAGGTATTTGATCAGGCGTTTCGAGCCACGAGCAACCTGCGCCTGACCATAATTGTCCAGGCAATAGCGCACTGTGACCAGTGCTTTTTCGCCTTGAAAGCGACCTGGGCGCTTCACCCGGAAGCATCCTTGCAGTGGGCCACGGCCATATTTGACAATCTTGCCACGTACACCATAGCGATTGATGCGGTTCAGCCATGAATAATCCTGGCGCGGGGACATGGCATAACGGTTGTTGTTGTAACCAGTATTGTTACCATTGTTGTAGCCACCGCCGCTATTATGCATCGGCTTATATCTGTCGTGAGCCGCGGCAGGCAGGGCGATTGTGGTGCCGGCCAGGGTGAGGGCAGCCAGCAAAAGTATATTTTTGCCGGTACGGGGTTTGGGTGTTTGCGTCTTCATCTTTCTTCTCCTTGATGACCAGCCTGCAAACACAATGCGCCGCGCACCCTGAAACCTCCCTGAACCCCGTGTTCATGTGGATGAATGGGTTAAAAATGGCGGATATGCATAGGCCGTACCGGCCGCATCAATATCGCTAAGCATCTGATTAAAAAGGCTCCAGTCATCCTTCCCGGCAATGGCATCCCACATGTGCTCGACGTCCTCGACCAGCAGGTCCACAGGGTTTTCACGGGCGAAATACGCATGATCCAGGCGTTCCGGTCGAATCGTCTCAAATGTTTCAACCTCTTTTTCAAAGGCGGCAAAGGCCGGGCTTTGATATAGGCCAAGGCGTGGCCGGGTCATGGCCCGATCGCGGCAGCCACAAAACCAGTCAAAGAAAAACCCTTCATAGGACACCTGACTATCCTGTAAGGCCCCAAGCATGGTGCGCAAAAAGGCCTGATTACTTTGTGCGCTTTTGGGTTTCAGACCCAAGCGCTCTAAAAAGGCCTCAGGTAAAGCCTGAACATAGGTCTGGGCAAAGGCCTTATGGGCCTCTTGCAACCCTTCAATGGGGGCGATGCTTGCCAGCGCTTCACCTAGACGCGCCAAATTCCAACTGACCGCTTCGCCTTGGCGGCCAAAGGCATAAAGGCTCTGGTGGTCAAAGTAAGCCGCCGTAAAATCGGGCTGATAGGTGGGCAGGAACCGCCATGGTCCATAATCAAAACTCTCGCCATTGATGTTCATATTGTCGGTGTTGAGCACCCCGTGGACAAATCCGGCGGCAATCCACCGCGCCGTTAATTGTGCACTCAGTCGGGCGATGCGGGTTAAAAATGCGGCTGGGCGCTGGTCGTCTTCGCGCTCTAAAAGGTCGGGCATGTACTGGGTCAGGCAATGGTTCAACAGGGTTTTTAGGTTCTCTGGTTGTGACAATGCGGCAAGGCGCTGAAAACTGCCAAAACGGATATGCGCATGGGACAAACGCACCAGAACGGCGCTGCGTGTTGGCGACGGCTCATCGCCGCGCATCAGGCTTTCGCCAGTCTCAATAACGCTCAGCGTGCGGCTGGTCGGCACGCCGCGGGCTTCCAGCAATGAGGATGCGAGCACTTCACGTACGGCACCTTTCAGGGTTAACCGCCCGTCTGCGCCGCGTGACCATGGGGTCTGGCCGCTGCCTTTGGTGCCCAGGTCCAGCAAACGATCCTTATCGTCGCGTAATTGTGCAAACAAAAACCCACGCCCATCACCCAGATCAGAGTTGTACTGGCGAAACTGGTGACCGTGATACCGCAGCGCCAGCGGTTGGGGCTGATTATCAGGCAAGGGCGTAAAGCGTCCAAAATGGCTGATCCATTGCGACTCGCTTAAATGCTCCAGCCCGATCTGACTGGCGGCGCGCTGGTTGCGATACCGTAACAGCGTTTGTGGAAATACAGCCGCCTCAACCGGGTCTGCAAAGCTGTTACCCAGTCTGGAAAAGCGGGGATCAGGGTGGTAATTCTTGGAAAATGTCATAATTACAGAGCCTTATTAACCATTGTGGCAAAGCAGGTTATTGTGTCCAAGCTATGCAAAAACGCATATCAGGTGCGGCAATACGACACTTTTAAAGCGCGAAGACCGTCCCTATATACTAGACCGAAGCCGCACTTTTGCTGCTTTACCGTTTCCCCCGACCCCTTTTGGTTCGAGACGGTTACCGCAGGCCTCTCCCTCCCCCTTTGAGAGGCATTCGCGAGGACTTTATAAAGCCGGGTCACTTCGTGTGGACCCGGCTTTTTTTTGCCTTTTTTTATAGATAGTTTTCCAGCTCCTGCAGGTCAGAAATCAGCTGCGCCCCCTCGCGGGCAAGGCCGTCTTCATCATGCAAGGTGCCGCCAATATAACCCAGACACGTCATGCCGGCATGGCGTGCCGCCCGCGCCCCAACAGGGGAATCCTCGATCACAATACAGCGCTCTGGCCGGGTCTTCATCGCGCCCGCCGCGTGTAAAAACAGATCCGGCGCCGGTTTGCCGTTTTCAACCATGGATGCGTTAAAAATCAACCCTTCAAAGACCTCCCACAGGCCAACACGCCCCAGGGTAATTTTCATTTTCTCCATGGGGCCCGAAGAGCCGATGCAGACCTGCCAACCGGCCTGTTGCGCCGTGCTAACCGCTTCTTTGGCCCCGGGGATGATCTGCACTTGGGTGCGTAAGGCCTGATAGGCTTTGCGATAATACTGATCCAGCCAGTTATCGGCCAGCTTGCGTCCAAGATGTGCCTCAATATCCGTCAGACAGGATGCAAAGGATCGCCCCTTAAAGTGCGCGCAGCATTCTTCAAAACTGATGGCCCATCCGGCCTCGCTGATCATTTGCATGAAAATTTTATTGGTGATGGTTTCCGAATCGACCAGAACACCATCGCAATCAAAAATAACCAGTCGAGGATTGTCAGATGTCACAGTGCTTTGGCTCAATGATGCTCGTTATTGTTTAACGCGTGCTCTTTTGGCGGCTGTGCCGACCCCAAAGGGGTATCCGTCAGCGAAAAGCGTAAATCCACGGCACTGGGCGGCAGGTTTTTTACCATTGTGCTGAATTGTGCGCCGGTTTTGGGGGGCAGTTCGGCTTGATCGACAGCCACCGTCCAGGCATGAATTTCTGCATCGGTTTCATCGCGCAGGCTGATCCGCACCAATGGCGCAGCGCGCGGTTTTTTGCCGGGGTTAAAGATCTGGCCCGATATACGCAATATGTCGTCGCCGGCCTCGTTGACCCGCTCGCTGGTAATGTCTTTTAGGTTCACACCCCAGATATTGACCGGCATGCCAATGGCCGCGAAAGCTCCGGCTGTTTTGGGCAATATTTTAACAACGCCGACCCGGTTCAGCGTGGCAATGCTGAGGATCAGTAACAAGCCGGCGGCAATGCCGCCCCAGGCCCCAAGGGCGACAAACAGGCGTTTACGTTTGGTTTTGGCTTCTAGTTTGTCGCGAAATTTGCGGTGCGCCGGGGTTGGTTGCGGGGCGTCCTCTGCCCCTGTTGCCTGGCCATCTTCGGCGGCAGGCTGGTCCGGTTCACCGTTTTCGGCCTCTGGTTCAGGGGCTGCGTCTGTCTCGGCTTTTATCTCATCAAAATCGGTGTCTGCGTCTTCTGTTGTTTCAGCGGGTGGATCATCTGTTGCGGCGTCTGGCTCCGGGGCTGGCGGGGTTTCATCCTCTGGTGTCGCAAACCATTTATGGCTGCATGAGGCACAACGAACCTCGCGTCCCGACTGACCCAATGTCTTGGCATCGACGGTATAGTGCGTAGAACATTCTGGACACGTGATTATCATGTGCTAAGCGAATCAGTCCCTGTTTGCCCATCTAGTTAAGAGGTCGCCCATTCTTTCACGCAAGTCCATACAATCGCAAGACCCTAATCCAGATGCCGATGCTCCGGTTCTGGCGATCAGCGATCTGTATATGCGCTATGCGCATGGACCGGACGTGTTGCACAACATCAATTTAAACTTGGCACCGGGCTCTTTTCATTTTTTAACCGGCCCATCCGGGGCTGGAAAATCTTCGCTGCTCAAACTGATCTATCTGGCGCAACACAGCTCACGCGGGGAAATGCGCCTGTTCGGCCAGGATGTCCGGGCCTGTTCACGCAATCAGAAATCTCTGCTCAGGCGCCGCGTCGGTGTGGTCTTTCAGGAATTTCGCCTGCTGGATCATCTCAGCGTTTTTGAAAACATTGCCTTGCCGCTTCGGGCTTCAGGTATCAAACGCGACACCTATGAAGAAGATGTGGTCGAGCTGTTGTCCTGGGTTGGACTTGGTGATGCCATCAACGCATATCCGCGCACGCTTTCGGGCGGTGAAAAACAGCGCGTCGCCATTGCCCGCGCCGTGGTCGCCAAGCCCGAATTACTGATCGCAGACGAGCCAACCGGCAATGTCGACCCGGATATGGCCATCCGTTTGATGCGCCTGTTTGTCGAGCTGAACCGGCTGGGCTCAACCGTTTTAATCGCCAGTCACGATCTGCAATTGGTCCGGGCCTCCGGCGCGCCTGTTCTGACCATCAATGATGGCCGTCTCAGCGCGCCAAAAACGCCCAGAAAGCGGGCCCGCTAATGTCTGCCAATGTTCCCGACCCGACCCCGCCATCCATGCTGCCTTTGCGCTCCAAAGAGGATGGCCCGTTATTTTTTGTAATCGCCATTATTATTTTTCTGGCCTGTATCAGCGCCCTGATTACCCGCGCGGCTTTTGTCTCGGCGGCAAATTGGCGCGCCGATCTGAACGGTGCCATGACCGTGCAGATCAAGGACACCAAGGATCGGACGGTCAAGCTGGCCCGCGCCGAAGAATTATTGCGGGCCTTGCCCGGCGTCGCCGGTGTTTCCGTATATAATCGCGATCGCGCTAAGGCCTTGCTGGAGCCATGGCTGGGCAAGGGCAACATCCCCGATGATTTGCCATTACCGGTGATTATCGCGGTCTCGCTAAACCCCAAGGCCCCGGCCAGCAAAGCAGAAATTGAAATATCACTTCGCGCCGGAGACATTCGCGCCGAAGTGGATGATCACCGCCGCTGGTCAGCCGAAATGAATAACGCAGCATCGTTTTTACAGGTGTTCTCGCTGGCCGCTTTGTCATTGTTGATCAGCGCCTCAATAGCGGTCACCGGCTTTGCCACTCGGGCCAGCCTGGCGGCGCGCCGCGATGTGGTCAACACACTGCATCTGGCCGGGGCCTTTGACAGCTATATTGCCGGACAGTTCGAGCGTCGCTTTGGGCAGATGGGTTTGCGTGCCGGTTTAATGGGTGCGGCGCTGGCCGCTTTGGCGGTTGGTGCGGCACAATTGCTCAGCAGTGGCGGCTCAAGCCTGTTATTGCCGGTTTTTCGTCTTGATCTGGTCGGGTTTGGCTTGTTGATACTGGCCCCGGTTCTGACCGCATTTTCGGGGGCGTTGACGGCACGCCTGACGGTGCTGGCCAATTTACGGGAACGGGAATAATGCGCCTTTTGCTGGTCAAAATCCTCGCCTTTTTGCTGTTGGTTCTGCTGGCCGGTTTTGTGGTCTTTCTGGTCATGCTGCCCAAACCGCAAAGCGCGCAAAATATGGCCAGTGCGGATGCTATTGTGGTGCTGACCGGCGGTGGCGGTTTGCGCATCCGGGCGGCAACTGATCTGCTGACCGCGAAACGCGGCCAGCGTTTGTTAATCTCCGGGGTGCACAGCGCCGTGCAACGCGGCGACATTCAGGACCTGTTCCATCTGGCCCCGGCCACCATGCAATGCTGTGTCGATCTGGGCTATCAGGCCCGCGATACACTGGGTAATGCTGATGAAATAGCCACATGGGCCAACGGCCACCACTATAAACGGCTGATTGTCGTCACATCATCCTATCATATGCCCCGCGCCTTGATCGAGCTTGATGCGTCGATGCCCGATATCACCTTATTGCCATTTTCCGTAAAGGGCAGCACCCATGTCGGCCTCGATAAATGGCGGCAAATGGTGGTGGAGTATCTGAAATACGTGGTGATTTTGGCGCGCGAAATGGTTCTGGGGATCGGAGAGGACGGATGAACCGGTTGTTTTGGGCTTTGCGCTCGCTGATCTTTATGGTCTGGATGTATGGCCTGCTGGTGATTATGGGGCTTGTGTGCCTGCCTTTGCTGGCTGGTCCTGTGGCCTGGGTCAAGGCAGTGGTCAAGCTGTGGATCCGGTTGGTTCTGGGCGGCTTGGCGCTGATTTGCGGCGTTAGCCTGCATCTTGAAGGGCTTGAACATTTGCCCAAAGGCGGGGCGCTGATCGCCTGTAAACATCAGGCCATGCTGGATGTGTTGTGGCCATGGATGGTTTGCGAAAGTCCGGCGCTGATTTTCAAAAAAGAACTGGGCATTTTACCGATCTTTGGCTGGTATGCCTTAAAGCTCAAAAATCTGATGGTTGATCGCGGTGGCCATGCTACGGCTTTGCGTAAAATGGTGCGCCGTGCCGGTGCGTTGATCGGCGAGGGGCGCCAGATCATGATTTTTCCCGAAGGCACTCGTGTTCAACCGGGCCAGACCCTGCCTTTCAAGCCCGGCGTTGCGGCGCTCTACACACAATTGAATGTTCCTTGCGTGCCGGTGGCACTGAATTCCGGCCTGCATTGGCCGGCCCATGGTTTGGTGATCAGGCCGGGCGTGGTTACCGTGCGTATTTTGCCGCCCATCGCACCGGGGCTGAAACGCAAAGAGTTTATGTCGGTTCTGCAAAGCCGGATAGACGAGGCGTCGGCCGCGTTATTGCCGGATAAAGTCTGAGATCGCGGCAATGACGGCCTTGTTGTCCTCGTCCGTGCCAACACTCATGCGCACATAACCCGGCAGACCAAAGCCGCGCATACCCCGGATAATCAGGCCGCGGGCACTCAAAAACTGTTCCAATGCATCGGCCTCTTCTGGCGTGCTGAGGCCGATCAGCACAAAATTACCGGCGCTGGGAAAGGCCTTCAGGCCTAGTTTTTTTACTTCGGCTTCAATCTTTGGGGCCCATTTGGCCACATGATCAACGCTTTTGTTTAAAAAATCTGTATCGCCCAGTGCCGCAATAGCGGCGCTTTGGGCAACGGCATTGACGTTAAACGGGCTGCGCACCCGGTTCAGTACGGCGGCGACTGTTTTTGGGCAATAGGCCCAGCCAACTCGCAGGCCAGCCAGTCCATAGGATTTGGAAAAGGTCCGCGTGGCGACCACATTGTCGTGGCTGTTCACCAACGCAAAGCCGCCCTCATAATCATCATCGCGGACAAATTCCGCATAGGCTCCATCTATGACCAGCAGCACATCCTTGGGCAGGCCCGCATGCAATTTACGGACTTCCTTGCGGGGCATCAAAAACCCGGTGGGATTGTTGGGGTTGGCCAAAAACACCATGCGGGTGCGCGCGCTTACTTTGGACAAAAACGCATCCGCATCAATGCACAAATTGGTTTCCGGCGCAGCTATCGGAACGGCGCAGTTTTGCAGGGCAATCAGCTTGTAGGTCAAAAAGCCGTTCTGGGCGTGCAGCACTTCATCCCCATCACGCAAATAAGCCTTGCCCAGCAATTGTAACAACTCATCCGAACCACAGCCGCAAACCAGCCTGTCAGCGGGCAGGTCATAGGTTTTGGCAATGGCTTCGCGCAACAAGGTGACGCCGCCATCGGGATAGCGCTCAGCACTGGCCAAAGCTTTGGTCATGGCGGCGCTGGCATCCGGGCTGCATCCGAAACAGTTCTCGTTTGAGGACAGTTTGATCGGCGCGTCAAAGCCCGGCGCGTCAGAGACCCCGCCGCGATAAGGTTTAATGTCAAGAATGCCGGGGCGTGGGTCTGGGCTTTTCATGTGTTCAGTCCGTTATCTTCAGCGGGTTGGCAAACAAGCCAATGGGGCGCTGGTTCGGGGTGTGTTCTGGCGCTGCTTTAGCGTCATATGAGACAAGACAATAGCCCTGATGGCGGGCCAGCACAGTCCCCTGCGGCGTTTGGTCATGGTGGCTCTCTTTGGTGACCAGCCATGCGCTGTCATTGCCGGATGTTTCGCGCGGTGCCATAGCAATGGCATAGGCGGCGGGCGCTGCGGCGCTGGCAAAGCGTGGCATGGCCGCCAAAACGGCGGGCGTGTTGGTGCCGCCCGTTTGCATATCAGCCAGCCCCGTCCACCAGGTCACTCCGTCGCTGGGGGCCGGGACGATGGCAATAGCCCCTTCTTCGGCGGCGCTTTTGGCGATGGCTTCGGCATCGGTATCGACCATTTGTGTGGGCAACAGGCCAAAAAACGTCCGGGCCAGAGTGGGCAGGATGTCCAGACTGCGCGACACCACCAAAAAAGCCGGTCCCTGGGCCTGAAGACTTTGGGCGATGACCGTGCTCCACAGGCGTTCGACCGATTCGGGGCTTAATGTGGCGCTGGCCCGGCCAACAAGGCGGGCAAATAATTGTGCCTCACGCGCCGGTCGCCAGGGCAGGCCGCCGCGGATTTTGGACTTGCCCACCTGTTCAGACAACGCCAGACGTTGCGAGATCAGGTTCAGAATTTCATTGTCAAAACGATCAATGGAGGCGCGCCATGCACTCATATCCAAGTCAGGACTATCCTGATCCGTCGATTTCATCTGTTTACCTGTCCCAATGCCGGAATAAGAAGCGGCTGGGCGCGCGGCGGGCGCACCAAAACCTGTTTACTGGCTTCCACCATAATCACCCCGCCAAAGGCTGGCCAGAGCCTTTCTCCGGCCTGTTCCCAAGCGCGATAAGCAGACAGTGACGATATAAGGCGTGATGGCGGGGCGTAAAGCGCCCGCGCCCAGGCGTGGGGTTGCAGGCCGCATTCGCGCAACAGGCGGCGCATCTGGCCTCGTGAAAATGCCCGGCCATGGCCAAACGGGCTGGCATCATGGTGGGCCCAGAACCCGGTACGGTTGGGGACAATACAGACGACGCGACCTTGCGGCGACAATATCCGGTGCGCTTCGATCAACAGATTGGCCGGGGCGCGGGATTCTTCCAGTCCATGGACAATCAGCACCCGGTCAAAGGCCGCTTCGGCAAAGGGCAGGGCCTCGTCATCTACCAATAATGAGCGCACGCCGCCGGTGGCGGGCCATTGTTCAACGCCCTGGCGGGCCGGCATGGCCATGGCCAGACGACGGGGCAGGTCACTTTGCGTAAAATACGGGATGCCATACCCAAGGGTCAGGACATCAAGGCCCAGTATATCAGGCCACAAGGCGGCCAGACGCCGGGTGATCATCGCCTGCACAGTGCGGCCCAGCGCACTGCGATAAAACTCTTCCAGATCAGCAACATTGGGCTGCATGGTATTTTCCCGTCTATCTTCCTACATTAGGGTTGTGATGCGTGCATTCCAAGGAAAACAGCTAATGACACTGACCATAAAACAAATTCCCTGCCTGAGTGATAATTACGGCTATCTGGTTCATGATCCGAAAAGCGGTGAAACCATCAGTATCGACAGTCCTGATGCCAATGCCATTCTTGAGGCCCTGAAAACAGAGGGCTGGGCCCTGACCCAGATCTGGAACACCCACCACCATTTCGATCATGCGGGCGGTAATGCGCAATTGGTTCGTGAGACCGGTTGCGCGGTTATTGCCCCGGCAGGCGAAAAGGGCATGATCCCCGGCGCGGATCGTTATGTCGGCGGCGGCGATACAGTATCATTGGGGGCCTATATGGCCCGGGTGGTGGACACCCCCGGCCATACGCTTGGCCATATCTGTTATGTGTTTGATGCGCAACATATCGTCTTTGTTGGCGATACGGTGTTTTCAATGGGTTGTGGACGGGTGTTTGAAGGCACCCCGGCGCAAATGTGGGACAGCCTGACGGCGCTGATGGCTTTGCCCGATGAAACCATGCTCTATCCGGCCCATGAATATACGGCGGATAATGCGCGCTTTGCGCTGACCATCGAGCCGGATAATGCAGACCTTCTGGCCCGCGTTGAGGCCGTGGCCGCTTTGCGGGCTGCGGGCCGGCCCACCGTACCGGTATCTTTGGCGTTAGAGAAAAAGACCAACCCGTTTTTGCGGGCTGGCGGCGCCGATGCCTTTGCCCGCATCAGACGCCAAAAAGATACATTCTAGAACGGCGTTAATGCGGCGCTGAGATGGCCATGGATCAGGCCGGCATGGCCGTCCTCATGAGATAAAGCATCAAAGCTGATATTAACGGGCATGCCCTCTGGTGCGCCCAGCCCAATGGTCATTGGGCCAAGGCAAACCCGGATCAGGGCCTCAGGTGTTTTGGTGTCGTATGAGGTGGGTGTCGAAATTTTGGGGCTGCCCAGTGAAAGCGACATTCCCAGCACCAACAGAGCCACAAGCTTGGTAAACATGATTTTTCCCTCGCAATAATGCGTCTATGTTTCCAGATCACGAAACTGCCTGCGCAGTTTCCATTCTTTTGATGTTACGGTGCGCTCCAGGTCGACCAGACGGCCCTCCAGATCGCGAAATTGGTACCGCAAGTTCGAAAATGTAACCCCTGGGCGACGCTCGACGCCGCGCCAGAACTGGTCCTCTTCGGGTTTCATTTCCGGTTGCTTTTCATGACGGGTTGGCATGGCAAAACAGGCAATAAAATACGCCAGAAAGACAAAAGGTCCGAAAATGAAAAATGAGGCAATAAAGCCGATCCGCACCAGCGTCACATCAATGTTGTAATAATCAGCAATGCCCGAACATACCCCACACCAGCGCTTGCGCATGCGATTGCGATACAGGCGGTGTGGGTTGGGGGGTCGCGAAAAATCAGTCATCTTCTTTTTTCCTCCAGCCGGGGGCTTCGGCGTCTAAAATGGCTTCCAGTGAAGCAATGCGGCGTTCCATGCGCTTGGCACTGCGCCAGACATCTTCCAGCATGTGCTCGTCATCGGCCGACAGCGATTTTTGTTCCCGCCATTTGGTAATGTGATGAAACAATACCGACGGCATAATCACCAGAACGATGAAAACAATGGCAATTGTGGTCATATCCATAAAGCTCTCTCTCGTGCTTTGGGTTAGCTGGCGTCGGCATCAGCAGCGGCAGATTTGACCGCTTTTTTGACCTTGCCGAGTTTTTCACGCAGTGCAGTGAGTTCCTGTTCCACCGCTTCTTCGGCTTCCAGGTCTATAAACTGACCTTCCAGGCTTTTGCCGCCGTTCAGATCATAACTTTCGGCCATGGCTTCCAACTCATCGACTTTGCGTTCGACCGCCGCATAGCGGGTCAAGGCGTCTTCGATCTTGTGATCCGATACAGTCTGGCGTACTTTGATGCGGGTCTCAGCCGACTGGCGGCGGGCCATCAATGCTTTGTGTTTGGCCTTGGCTTCATCCAGCTTGCTTTGCAGCTTGCCCATGTCTTCCTCGGCCTTGTCGATGGCTTCTTCAACAATACCCAACTCTTTTTCAAGAACTTCAACCATTTGCGTGGCTTTGGCCTTGGCTTGCAGGGCACCGCGGGCCAGGTCTTCGCGGCCTTTGGTCACCGCCAGCTCGGCTTTGCTTTCCCAATCGGCTTCGGCGGCGGCAAAGCGTTCCAACTTGCGCTCAACGTCCTTTTTGTCGGCAATGGCTCTGGCCGCTGCGGTGCGCACTTCGATCAGCGTGTCTTCCATTTCCTGAATGATCAGGCGCGCGATCTTTTCTGGATCCTCGGCCTGTTCCAGCATGGAATTGATGTTCGAGTTGATGATGTCGCCCATACGCGAAAAAATACCCATAATGCTAACTCCTTGAAAATAGTTGGGGGAAACGTCCCTTAAGAATGTGGTTTAGAAGAACATGCCGCCGACGATCAGACCGGCGACAAAAAAGCCCCAGCACTCTGCCGGGCGGGTCCGTAAATACCGCCAAAAACGCGAAGATGTTTCGCGCCAGTCATCAGCGGCCTGCCGCGATTTTTCGCTTGGCCCGTCTTCATAGGGATCATATTTGCTCATATTCGTCTCACATTCTTATCTATCTATCGACCGAACGGGTATGTTCCCGCTTGCCCCAGGTATTGCAACCACCGTGCCAAGTTTTTGTTAATCAGATAAGGTGTTGTAAAATAAGTATAATATAGAAAGTTTGCTAAAACCGCCACTTGGCTATATGGTGAAATACACATATACTTGGTGTATTATACAGAAGAAAATTGGTGATAATCACATGACGACCACCGATAATATGCCGCCTCTGATTGGCCAAAGCGCCGAGTTTTTATCGCTTTTGGACCGGGTTTCCCAGGTGGCCCCGGTGCACCGGCCAATGCTGGTGATTGGCGAGCGCGGCACCGGCAAAGAGCTGATTGGCGCGCGGCTGCACTTTCTCTCGTCGCGCTGGTCCCAGGATTATGTAAAGGTCAATTGCGCGGCTTTGTCGGAAGACCTTTTGGAGTCTGAATTATTCGGCCACGAGGCCGGAGCCTTTACCGGGGCCAAGGGGCGTCATATGGGGCGTTTTGAGCGCGCCGATGGCGGCACATTGTTTTTGGACGAGATTGCCAATGCTTCATTGCGGGTGCAGGAAAAAATTCTGCGGGTGGTCGAATATGGCGAGTTTGAACGCATAGGCGGCGAAAAAACCTTATCAACCGATGTCCGGGTCATCGGGGCCACCAATGCTGATCTGCCGCAATTGGCGATGCAGGGAAAGTTTCGGGCTGATCTGCTGGATCGTCTGGCCTTCGAGGTGATCACTCTGCCGCCTTTGCGGGTGCGCTGGGAGGACATTCCCATACTGGCCCAGCATTTTGCACAAAATATGGTGCGAGAGCTGGGTGAAGAACGCTTTGCCGGGTTTGGCATGAACGCCATGCGCGCTTTGATGGAGCATACCTGGCCTGGTAATATTCGCGAGTTAAAAAACGCCGTTGAACGCGCCGTCAGCCGGGTGATGAGCACCAGCGGTAGCAGCTATGTTGATGCCATAGACCTTGATCCCTTTGTCCGGGCCTGGAGCGATGCTAAAACCAAAGAGCCAGAGGCCGATGCGGCGCAAACCGCAAAAGCCCCGCTCGCCAACCCTGCGGCACCCTTTGCCGCACAGGTCAGCACACTGGAACGCACATTGATCGAAGGCGCGTTGAAGGCCCAGGGCTGGCATCAGGGCAAGGCCGCCAAGGCCTTGGATATTAGTTATGACCAGATGCGTCATTATATGCAAAAACACGGTGTCAAACGTCCGGTCGCCAAAACCGCCTGAGTTTATGCCTTCTGGCGTGGAGCCGGGGCGCTGTCATCCAAAGGGTGGTCCAGCCTTTGCAGCATTTCTTTTGGACAGACCTGTTTGATCTGTGTGCGGCTGGTTTCCCAGGTGCTCAAAATGGTTTTGGCATAACGCGATCCGGTCTCGGATGCGTGGGCCTCAATCAAGGCGAGGCACTCGGCCTCCCAATGGCGTGATGCCAAAGGCGCCCAATAGACCGTATCGGCATTGATCAACTGGTCCAACAGATCCAGCGGGTCATAGACATAAGCCATGCCGCCATTCATCCCGGCGGCAAAGTTGTGCCCAACCCGGCCCAAAATGACCACAGTGCCGCCGGTCATGTATTCACACCCATTGGCCCCGCAACCCTCGACCACCGCATCCGCGCCTGAATTACGCACCGCAAAGCGCTCGCCGGCCTGACCGGCGGCAAACAGCGTTCCGGCCGTGGCCCCATAAAGGCAGGTATTGCCAATAATGATATTTTCGGCGCTAGCCTTTGCCGCTGCCCCCGACGGTGAAATGATAATTTGCGCCCCGGATAGGCCTTTACCGACATAATCATTGGCCTCGCCTTCCAGCTCCAGCCGCAGGCCTTTGATGGAAAATGCCCCGAGGGATTGCCCGGCTGCACCTTTTAAGCTGAGGGTCAAATGGGCCGCAGGCAGGCCATCCATGCCCCATTCCCGATAAATGTGCGATGATAATCGCGTCCCGATCGAGCGATCAGTGTTGTGTACCGTATAGGTCAGATGCATTTTTTCCCGGCGTGAGAAAAACGGCGCAGCATCCTTGACGATGTCCTCGTCCAAAGACGGACTGACGGGGACGCGGGCCTTGCGGGTGCAATAGGTTTGCGCCTGCCCGGTTTCAACCCGAAGCAATAGCGGGTTCAGGTCCAGATCATCCAAATGCGCCGCCCCGCGATTAACCTGTGCCAACAAATCAGCACGGCCAACTATTTCATTCAGGTTTTTTGCCCCCAACGAGGCCAGAATTTCGCGTACATCCTGGGCCATAAAGGTCATCAGATTGACCACCATATCCGGGCTGCCGCCATACATGGCGCGCAGGCGCTCGTCCTGGGTACAAATGCCCACCGGACAGGTGTTGGTATGGCATTGGCGGACCATCAAACAGCCCAACGCCATCAGTGCCATTGTGCCGATGCCAAATTCTTCGGCGCCCAACATAGCGGCAATGACAATATCACGTCCCGAACGCAAGCCGCCATCGGTGCGCAGGCGCACTTGCGACCGCAAACCGTTCAGGGTCAGCACCTGATTGGCCTCGGCCAGACCCATTTCCCAAGGCGCACCGGCATATTTAATGGCGCTTTGCGGGCTGGCCCCGGTACCACCACTATGGCCAGAAATGGTGATGATGTCGGCCTTGGCCTTGGCAACGCCTGCGGCAATGGCACCAATACCGGCGGCAGCCACCAGCTTCACCGCCACACGGGCGTCGGGATTGACTTGTTTGAGATCGTAAATCAGCTGGGCCAGATCTTCGATCGAATAAATATCATGGTGCGGCGGCGGCGATATCAAAGTCACACCTTTGACGCTGTGGCGCAGGCGCGCAATCATGCCATTGACCTTAAAGCCCGGCAATTGCCCGCCCTCGCCGGGCTTGGCGCCTTGCGCCACTTTGATCTCAATTTCACGGCATTCATTGAGGTATTGCGTATTCACCCCAAAGCGCCCCGACGCCACCTGTTTAACGGCTGAATTGGCATTATCGCCGCTGGGCAGTGGTGCGTAACGGGCCGGGTCTTCACCGCCCTCGCCCGAAACAGAACGTGCGCCAATGCGGTTCATGGCGATGTTCAACGCCCCGTGCGCTTCGGGCGATAGCGCCCCCAAAGACATGCCGGGGGTCAAGAACCGTTTGCGGATTTCATTGACCGATTCAACAGTGCTGATGGCGATGGCATCGCCAGATTTTCTAAAATCCAGAAGGTCGCGTAATTGTGCTGGTTTTTGCTTGTGAACAGTATCCAGATAGGCCTTAAAGTCGCTGCTCTGCCCGCTTTTACAGGCCGTCTGCAAGGCGTTGATGGTGTCGGCCGTATAGGCGTGGCGCTCGGACCCGGCGCGTACACGATAAAGCCCGCCAATGGGTAAAGCCGGGTCTGGCTGGTCAAAGCCGCGGGCATGCTGTTCACAGACTTTACGCTCTAACCCTGGCAGGCCAATGCCGGAAATCCGTGATGGGACACCTGGGAAAAATTCGGCCATCAAAGCCCGCGAAAGACCCAGGGCTTCAAAGTTACAACCCCCCCGATAGGAGGACAGCACTGAAATGCCCATTTTCGACATGATCTTCAAAAGACCATTATCAATGGCGGTTTTGTAATTGCTGACGGCCGCAGAAAAATCCAACGTTCCAAGCGTGCCATTGTCATGAGAATGGGCGATCAGTTCCTGGGTCAGATAGGCATTAACGGCGGTGGCACCGGCGCCGATCAGAACCGCAAAGCCGTGGCTGTCCATCACATCGGCGGCCCGCACAATCAGCGAGCAATATGTGCGCAAATCCGCCTGTGTCAAATGTGCATGAATGCCGCTAACGGCCAGCGCCATGGGGATGGCGGCGCGGGATTCGTTGACCGCCTCATCGCTGAGAACCAGATGGCCATAGCCGTTTTTCACCGCGCTGACTGCTTCATCGCGCACCCGGCTCAGGGCCAGCGACAGGCTTTCGCCGCCAGCGGCGGCATCAAAGGTACAATCGATATGGGCGATGTCCTCTTCGCCAAGATAATTCACCAGCCGCGCATAGGCACCATTGGTCAGAACCGGCGAAGACAGGGTCAAAACCCCGGTCTGGGTGTTTTCATTATCCAGAATATTGCCCAGATTTTTGAAACGCGTGATCAGGCCCATCACCCGCCCTTCGCGCAAAGGATCAATCGGCGGGTTGGTGACCTGGCTGAAGTTCTGGCGAAAGAAGTGATAGAGCGAGCGATAATGATCCGAGAGCACGGCCAGCGGTGTGTCATCCCCCATAGAGCCTAATGGTTCTTTGGCGTCGATCACGGCGGGCTTTAATAACAGATGCGCATCTTCCAAAGAGAACCCGGCGGCAATGGATTTGCGCACCAGAATGTCCTCGCCAAAATAGCGGCTTTCCGCTCCGGTACTGATCAGCGGATCAAGATCGGTCAGATTATCCAGCCAGCTCTGCCAGTCATGGGCAGATGACAGCTTTTCAATCAAAGGCTCACCGGGATAAAATTTGCCTTCATCCAGATTGATGCCGATCATCCGGCCCGGGTGGACACGTCCGCGTGAAATAATATCCTCGTCCTTAAGCGGGCACATGCCAGCTTCGGATCCCAGGGCCAAAAGGCCATTATTGGATACCGCATAACGCAAAGGGCGCAGACCCGAACGGTCCAGTCCGGCGATAACCCAGCGCCCGTCGCAGGCCGCCAGAGCCGCCGGACCATCCCAGGGTTCCATCACCGCATTGCAATAGGCATACATGGCCTTTTCATCTTCGGGCATGGTGTCGCCGCGTTTTGACCAGGCTTCGGGGATCAGCAGGGATTTAACCATCGGCACCGAGCGCCCGGCGCGGACCAGAACTTCGAAGGCGGCGTCCAGCGCCGCAGAATCCGACGATCCGGGCTGAATAACCGGTTTGATCTCGTCACCATGATCACCAAACGCCGCCGAGGCCATTTGTGTCTCATGGCTGCGCATCCAGTTGATATTACCCTTAATGGTGTTGATCTCGCCATTATGGGCCAGCATGTGAAACGGTTGGGCCAGATGCCATTGCGGAAAAGTGTTGGTCGAATAACGCTGGTGAAACACAATAAAAGGCGAGACAAAGTGCGGATCGCGCAGGTCCGGGAAAAACACATCAATCTGCTCGGCCAGAAACATGCCCTTATAGACCAGCGTGCGGGCGCTGAAACTGCACACATAAAAATCACTGATATGGGCCGCCAGCACCGCCGCTTCGATACGCCTGCGGACCAAAAAAAGATCCCGTTCCAGATTGTCGCCGTCTTGATTTTCTGGAGCGTGAAAAAGAACCTGCTCGATCTCCGGGCGGACCATATTGGCGCGCTCGCCAACCGCAGAAACATCCACCGGCACCCGTCGCCAGCCATAAAGCAAAAACCCGGCTTTTAGAATCTGTGTCTCAACGATGGCGCGGGCGCTTTCCTGTGCTGCGTAATCGGTACGCGGCAGGAATATCATCCCCACACACAGGGGGCTGTCGGTCATGTCGTGCCCGGTCCGGGCCACCACTTGTGCAAAAAATGCCTTTGGAATCTGTACCATGACCCCGGCGCCGTCGCCGGGTTTGCCATCAGCGGCCACGGCACCGCGGTGCCAGACGGCCTTTAGGGCGCTGATCCCGGCTTCGACCACATCGCGGCGGGCTTTGCCATCAATGGCAGCCACAAAACCAACACCGCAATTATCGCGCTCATTGGCCGGGTCATAAAGGCCTTGCGCCGGGGGCAGTTGTGAAAACGTCGTGCTCATGCGGCGATCTCCTTGCGCAAGGTCTCGTGAATAATCTGCGCCGCGGCATCGCGGCCCTCGCGTATCGCCCAGACCACCAACGAGGCCCCGCGCAGGCAGTCCCCGGCGGCATAAACGCGGGCCAGTGACGTTTCAAAACCACTGCGCGCCGTGGCCAGAGTTCCCCAGCGCGTGGTTTCCAGATCCGGCGCATCAAAGATTTTCGGCAGGTCTTCGGGCACAAAGCCCAATGCCGCAATAATCATGGTGCTGGGCAGGGAAAAGGCACTGTCGGGCATTTCCTCTGGCATGGCTCGTCCATCAGCCATCGGCGCGCCCAATTGCATCCGCACAGCTTTAATCTCGGCCGGTGTATCGCCCTTGCCATGCACGGCCTTGGGGGATGCCAGCCACATAAACTCAACCCCTTCATCGCGGGCATTGCGTAATTCCTGCGCTGATCCGGGCATGTTTTTTTCGTCGCGACGGTAAAGACAGGTGACGTTTTTGGCCCCCTGGCGCATGGCGGTGCGGACGCAATCCATCGCCGTATCGCCGCCGCCAATAACCACCACATGCTTGTCTTTGGCGTTCAGACGGCCGCTATCAAAATCGGCAACCGTATCGCCAAAGCCGGTGCGATTGGCACCGATCAGATAATCCAGCGCCGGCACCACCAATTTGTCACTGGCCCCCGGAGCATTCAGCTTTCTGGCCCCGTAAACGCCACTGGCCAGCAAAACGGCACTGTATTTTTGGCGCAAGTCCGCCAGGGTTTCATCCTCGCCGATCTCACAATTGAGATGAAACACAACGCCGCTTTTTTCCAGCCAGTCAATGCGCCGCATCACCACATCTTTTTCCAGCTTGAAAGACGGAATACCATAGGTCAGAAGACCGCCCGGGCGATCGGCCCGCTCGTATATGTGGACTTTGAAACCAGCGTCACGCAGGCTCGCGGCGGCGGCCAGTCCGGCCGGCCCTGACCCGACAATGGCAACCGAATGATCGTGTTCGACGTGGGGTTTTATGGGGCTGATCCAGCCCTCATTCCAGGCCTGTTCGGTCAGTGCAGTTTCCACAGCACCAATGGTGATGGCCCCAAACCCGGCCTGACCCGGCACGCACGAGCCTTCGCACAAACGGTCCTGCGGACAGATGCGGCCACAAATTTCAGGCAAGGTGTTGGTGGCGGCACTTAACCGCCAGGCCTCGCGTTCCTGTCCCTGCGCCGCCAGGTTCAACCAGTCGGGGATATTATTGTCCAGCGGACAGCCACTTTGGCAAAACGGTACACCGCACTGGGCGCACCGTTCTGATTGCGTATGCAGGCTCAGCGGATCCATGGGGGCATAGATCTCGTTAAAGTCGGCAAGCCGCTGTTCACTATCCCGGCGGTGCGGCGCAATACGCGCCGTTTGTGCAAAACGCAACATGATACCCTCACGAAACATAAGGCCATTAAGGCCCATAACGCCCCCCTTGCGTTATAGTCCAAACAGCCTGGCCCGATGGCCATAGAAGACAAACCTTCTGATATTTCCTCTCATTTCCGGCGGCCTTGACGGCAAAAAAGTCACGTTCCTGCCCACGGGCAAAAGGTGCTTTCGCTTCGGTAAATGAATAAGCCAGCTTAGGGGCATTTTTAGAAAGTGCAAGTTTATGCCTGCAAGCGTGCCATAAAAGACACATTTATGCGCAGATGCAGAAAATGCTCTAATATGGGGGTTGATCTTTCCCGCCCTTTGCTTTTAGAGATCGTTTACCAGTTGGCACTATGTTGACCGGTGAACACTTGTGGACAGGAAAAGCCCATGCGCGACGTGCGCCACATTATGGACCTTCTGACCAGCGGACGCAGCGCGCGGCCGCATGTACTCGTGCTGAACACAATTATGATTATGACAACAACAGCCCTCACACGGGGCGGTTTGGAATGATCTAAAAGTTAAGCACAATTGATCGTTTTAAACCCGCCCCGCAAACCCGCTGGCGGGTTTTTTCATGCGCGCCCCTTCTGGAGAAGTATTATGCGTCCGACCATCGTAGAAAATAAGGCCCAAGAGCCATCCAACCTCGCCGTCCTCAAATTCGGCGGCTCGGTTTTACAAGACGCCCAGGCGGTCCATTCCGCCGCCCACGAGATTTATCGCTTCGTTCGGCGCGGCGAAAAAGTACTGGCCGTGGTTTCCGCCATTGCCGGGGAAACCGATGCTTTGGTGGCCATGGGCCAGTACATTGGCGGTGATAACAATGCGCCGGGTTCAGCTTCACTTGTCCGGCTTGGCGAGCTGCGCGCCGCCGCATTGCTGGCTTTGGCGCTGGAACGCGTTGGCCTGGATGCCCGTGCTGTTGATCCGGCAGAGATTGATTTGCGCGCCAAGGGTGATCCCGATGATGCCGGTTTGTGCGGCCTTGATCACGATCGTCTGTCCACGCTTCTGGCCGAACATGAAGTGCTGGTTGTTCCGGGTTTTAGCGGTGTTCTGGACAATGGCCAGCCGGCGCTTTTGGGGCGCGGCGGCACCGATCTTAGCGCCGTCTATCTGGGTGTGGCACTGAACGCCAAACGGGTTCGCCTGATCAAGGACGTTGATGGCCTTTATGTCAGCGATCCAAAACTTGACCCCAATCCACGCCGCTTCACGCAGATCAATTGGGATGACGCTGCCGAGATTTGCGGTAATTCAATTCAGGACCACGCTCTGGACTATGCCCAAAAGCACGATCTTCGCCTTGAGATTGCTGCCCCGGCTCGTGGTTTTGATACCTGCATCACGCCGCAAAGCGTTTCGGCGCATTGCAGTGCCCAGACAAACAAACTTAAAGTTGCCCTTCTGGGGTTTGGGACGGTCGGTGAAGGCGTTTATGCACACCTCCAGCGCCACAAAGACCTGTTCGAGGTTAGCGGCATTTTAGTGCGTGATGCAGGTAAGAAACGAAACTCTGATGCGCCGGCTCATTTGATCAGCACAGATGCCGGCGAAGTGTTTGCCAAGCGCCCCGATATTGTCGTCGAAATGATCGGCGGCGTGGACAGTGCGGATGCGTTTATTCTGAATGCATTTTTCGGTGGTGCGGATGTGGTTTCGGCCAATAAGGCCGTGATGGCGGAAAATTTTGATACCCTGAATGAAGCCGCTGGCCGTGCTGGCCGTGCGTTGCATTACAGCGCTGCGGTGGGCGGCGGCGTGCCGATGCTTGAGGCGCTGGACCAGGCCCGCAACGGCGGCGGTGTGCGTTCTGTGCAAGGTGTGATCAATGGTACCGCCAATTTCATTTTGGATCGCCTGGCCGAAGGTTGCCCGTTTGATCAGGCCGTCAAGGAAGCCCAGGACAAAGGCTTTGCCGAGGCTGACCCGTCGGCTGATCTGGACGGCGATGATGCGGCGGCCAAGCTGTGCCTGATGGCCCGCCACGGGTTCGATGCGCCTTTGCGTGCCAATCAGATTGCCATGCAAAGCCTAAGCGATCTGGATCAGGAGCACATTGATGCGGCCCGTAATGCCGGCAAGGTTATTCGCCAGATCAGCGAGATCAAACGTGATGACAAAGGCGCTCTGAAAGCCAGCGTATCCTTGCAAACCATTGACAAGGATCATTATCTGGCTGGGGCAAAAGGCGAGCAAAATCGCCTGATTGTCCATGCGCTGGAGGGTGAAAACATTCATTTGCGGGGTAAAGGTGCTGGACGCTGGCCCACTGCTGAGGCGGTGATGGCAGATCTCTTGGACATTCATCGTCTTCGCGGGCAGTATGAGGAAAAACTCAACGTGCGTGTGTCGGAACCGGCCTGCGCGTAGTTCGCGCTAGGTTAAGGAAGATATTTCGTGCAGCACAAAGACGCAACGGCCCGCGCTCCGGCCAGTATTGGTAATGTCGCCGCGGGTTTCGATTGTTTAGGTTTGGCCTTTGGTGCCGCGTGGGACGAGGTCACCGCGCATTATTGTGCGGGCCAGCCCACGGCGCAATTGGGCGCGGTTAGCGGTCTGGTGGACACCTTGCCATCAGACGTTATGCGCAATACCGCTTTGCGTGCGGCGCAGGCGGTTTTAACGCGCGGCAAGGCCAATTTCGGGGTGGGCCTTGATGTGGTCAAGGGTATCCCCATGAGTGCCGGCATGGGCGGCTCGGCGGCCTCTGCGGTGGCGGCAACGCTGGCGGTCAATGCGCTATTGCCAAAACCACTGGGCATGGATGATCTGTTTTTGTGCGCCATGGACGGCGAGGCGGCCTCGGCCGATCCGCCGCCCCCTGATAATGTCGCCGGGGCGCTTTATGGTGATCTGGTCTTGATCGGCAATGGCACGCCGCCAACCCTGACGCCCATTCCTTTGCCCAAGGGGCTGACTTGCGTGCTCTTTCACCCGGACCTGAAAATCAATACCGAAGACGCCCGCAATATTCTCTCCCCCAGCATTGCCCTGCCAAAGGTCATCACGCAAATGCGTCATATGGGCGGGTTTATCGCCGGCTGTTATGCCAATGATCTGGACTTGATTGCGCAAAATCTGCGTGATGTTTTGATCGAGCCACAACGGGCCGCTCTGGTGCCGCCTTTCTGCGAGGTCAAAACGGCGGCGCTGGGTGCCGGGGCGCTGGGCTGTTCGCTGTCCGGCTCTGGCCCATCAATGTTTGCCTGGGTTGAAAACCAACACTGCGATGCGGTAATTGCGGTCATGAGTGCGGCTTTTGCGGCCGCCAATTGCGCGGTCGATGTTTATCGCTCGCCGCTGGGGCCCTGCCGTGCGGAGGTCGCCGCGCCATGATGTTCAAAAGCACCAAAGGGCAAAGCCCGTCTTTGCCGGTCTCACAGGCTATGCTGATGGGGGCCGCCCCCGATGGCGGGCTGTATGTCCCCCACGACTTACCGCGCTTTTCGGTTGATGATTTTGACGATCCATCTGATCTGCCCGGTGTTGCGCAAACGCTGCTGACACCTTTTTTCAGGGGCGATGGGCTATTGGCTCAACTGGGCGACATCTGCGCCGAGGTTTTTAACTTTCCCGCGCCAATGGTGCGTTTGAAAAACGGTGCGCGCGCGCTCGAGCTGTTTCATGGCCCAACGGCGGCATTCAAGGATTTTGGGGCGCGATTTCTGGCCGCCTGTATGGATCGCCTTGCCGACGATGATCATCCGCTGACCGTATTGGTGGCCACTTCGGGCGATACCGGCGGCGCGGTGGGTTGTGCCTTTGCCGGGGCCAAAGCCGCCAAGGTGATCATCCTTTATCCCAAAGGCCGGGTGTCACCATTTCAGGAATTGCAACTGACCTGCTGGCCGGGGGTCACCGCTTTGCGGGTGGCGGGTGATTTTGACGATTGTCAGGCCATGGTCAAAGCTGCTTTCGCCGCCCCTAAGCTGAAAGAAAGTTATGGGCTAAGCTCGGCCAACTCGATCAATGTTGGCCGCCTTCTGCCGCAAATGGTTTATTATGCGGCCAGCTCCATACAGGTTTTCAAGGAAACCGGGCACAAGGCCAATTACATCATCCCCACCGGCAATCTGGGCAATGGCATGGCATGTTTGTGGGCGCGCAGTTGTGGTCTTCCCATAGGCGACGTGATCTTTGGGCAAAACGCCAACCGGGCGCTGACCGATTATTTCCATGCCGGGCGATACGCACCGGCCGCCTCGATCGCCACTTTGGCCAATGCCATGGATGTGGGTAACCCATCCAACTTTGAGCGCTTTATGGCGGGCCTGCCGGGTCTTGGGCAGGGTATTCGCGCTTACAGTATTGATGATCAAACCATCGCCGCACAAATTAAAAAAGATGCCGAGCAATTGGACCATGTCTGGTGCCCCCACAGCGCGGTGGCCGCCTATGGCTATGATATTCTGGGCGATGACGAAAAAGCTCTGCCCTGGGTGATTGTCGCTACGGCGCACGCGTTTAAGTTTCGCGAAAATGTTGAACCACTGATCGGCCATGACATCGCCCCCAGCCCGGCTTTGGCGGCGATCAAGGATATGCCGGCCTTGGTTGCTGACATCCCCGCTGACCTTAGCGCACTGGCGGCCGTGCTGGCGGGTTAGATTTTCGTTTTACGTACAGGGTTGCCGCAAAGCATTTGTGTGGCTCCATCTTTCGAGGCTTTCTTCGTTCGCACCTCAGGATGAGGTTATTGTCATATCAAACTCTGCCTCATGCTGAGGTGTGTAGCGTAGCGAAACCTCGAAGTACGGGGTGCCTCCATCTGACCAGCATCATACCCCAATCAGCCCGGTGTGGGATAAGGTTTTCAAACCCACACTCCAAAAACACAACGCGTGTCATCCCGGCCAGTGAGCCGGGATCCATAAAGCCTATGGATATTCACAATAGATCCCGGATCAAGTCCGGGATGACACCATGAATGGGTGTCCCGAGGATAGGACTCAAGGGGCAGGCCGAAGGGTAATTTTATCCTTGTTTACCCCTATGTGTTGACCCTCAAAATGAGGCAAATAGCCCCTTTTCGTCCCTGTGAAGTCGGGGATAAACCCAAGTGCTCCGCTGGGTGCAATGCCGGGCTATGATGGTCTATTTAGTCTGTGAGTTTCAGGACCAGTTCGCCGGCTGTGGGGCGCAAATTATAGCTTGTGCCCATCACTTCGCCATAAGCCCCGGCATTGGCGATCAACATCACATCCCCCTCATGCGTGGGCGGTAAATGTCGGTCAATGCCCAATATATCGGCAGATTCGCAGATCGGCCCGACCACGGAAACCGGTGATACTGTATCCCCATCGTGCAGGCGGCTGAGATTAACAATGTCGTGGTGTGCCCCGTAAAGCGCCGGTCTGATCAACGAGTTCATACCGGTTTCAAGCCCCGCATAGGCTGTGGTGCCTTTGGTTTTGGTCTGGGTCACACTGGCCAGCAACACCCCGGCTTCGGCCACCAAAAATCGCCCCGGTTCCAGCCAAATGTCTATCTCAGGACAGGCGGCCTTGACCAGCAACAGCTTGTTATTCAGGGCCTTAAGGTCGAGCGCGGCCATGCCGGCATTTTCCGGCACGCCTAAACCGCCGCCAAGATTAAAGACCTTCAGATCCGGAAAATCTGCGGCCAGCGTGGCAAACAATTCGGCAATATCGCGCCAGTGTCCGGGGTCCAATATGCCGCTGCCTGCATGGGCGTGCAGGCCGGTAATGGTCACATTGGCGGCTTTGGCCAGCGCGCGCATTTGCGCCAGATCGTCCATGGGAATGCCAAATTTGGCCCGTGCCCCGGCGGTTTGCACGTGGCGGTGATGGCCGCGTCCGCGCTCTGTATCAACGCGCAGTAAAACCTGTTGGCCATCAAATATTTCCGGCCAGTGTTGCAAGGGGTGCAGATTGTCCAGTGTCATATGGACGCCCAACCTGATGGCCGCTTCATATTCGGTGCGCGGCGCAAAATTGGGGGTAAAGAGAATATCGTTCGAGGATAAACCCTCGATAGACGCCAAAGCGTGCTCTATTTCGGCCAGCGAGACGCATTCAATGCCTATGCCCTGTGCATGGATGGTGCGTAACACATTGGCATTGGCATTGGCCTTCATGGCGTAGAACACCCGCGACAGCGCGCTTAAATTTTTCAGGGACTTAGCGCGTGTCCGTACGGTGTCCAGGTCATAGACAAAGGCCGCTTCGCCTTCGGGTTTGATGTCCAGCAGAGCCTTGTCTTTGTCCATCCACCATGGGGGTGTGGCGTTTGCATGATTGGCGCTTGCGGCGGTCTGGCTTTCCTGCCACGGGGCGCCAAACACTTTGTCTTCGGGTTCGACCTCGACCATTTCATCGTGCAGGCGGCGGGCCAGCTTTTGGGCCTGATCCTCCTCAACAACGACCGTGAAGTTCAGATCATTGGCGGCCTGACTGACCAGCCGCACCGGATGTTCGCGAAACAGTTCCAGCGCCGGGGTCAGTTTGTGCAAAATGGTGCGAATGCCGCGCCCGACAAGGCTGACCGAGGCGCAATTGCGCAAAATGCTGACCCGGCACAAGGGGGCCAGATCGGCTTGTAATTTGTCCAGCGCCCCATCGTCCAGATTTTGCCCGGCATCCAGCGAAACAGTGACGCTGGCCTCTGATGTGGAGACCAGATCGATGGAAAGACCGTTTTGGGCAAAGGCGGTAAAGGCAGCGGCCAGAAACCCGGCTTCGCCCCACATGGATGATGAGGTCATAGACACCAAAATCAGGTGTTTTTTTACGGTGATGGCTTTCACACGAGCATTGGTGTCGGCGGGCTGGCCACTAATGCGGGTGCCGGGTGCGCCCGGGGCTTGTGTGCATTTGACCAGAACAGGAATATTGGCGCGCCGCGCCGGGGGCAAAGCCCGCGGATGTACCACCTTGGCTCCCATCAGGGCAATCTCGTGGGCTTCATCATAGCTGAGGTCTTTAAGCAGTCGTGCCGAGGCGGTGAGGCGCGGATCGGTGCTGAACATGCCGGGTACATCGGTCCATATTTCCAGCCGTTTGGCTTGCATTTTGGCGGCAAACAGCGCCCCCGATATGTCGGATCCGCCGCGCCCCAACAGCACGGTTTCATCGCGGCTATTGCTGGCGATAAAGCCCTGGGTCAGCACCACATCGCCGCCTAGCGTGCGCAATGTTGCTTGCAGGGCTTCGTCGGCTTTATCCGAACAAACGGCGCTGAGATATTGGTCGCTCGGCCCGGCTTTGTCACGGGGCAAAGCGCGCAGGCCCTGGCGGGCATCAAACAGCGCGGTTGTCATGCCGCAGGCATTAAGCCGTGCCGCACCCAAAGCCGTGGCCATGACCTCGCCTTCGGCCAGTATGCGCGCCCGCACCCGGGGGCTGGCTTCACCAACCAGCGCAATACCGTTCAAGGCCTGGGACAGGCGGTTAAGCGATGGCGCAATCAGCGCCTGTCCATCGAGGCCCAGATCTTTGGCCAGCGCCAGATGTTGTTGGGCGATCTGGTCCAGCAACTTGTTTTCGTTATCACTGAGCGCGCCTTCTATGGCCCGGTCCAGCATGTTGGAAACCTGCGATAAAGCCGAATGCACAATCAGCGGCCGCTCGCCCTTGGCTAGTGCGCCTTTGATCAGAGTTTCAATGGTCTGCCACCGGGCCAGTGTCGAAACACTGGTGCCGCCGAACTTCATAACCACCCAGGATGGGTGCGCGGGGGATGTCATAGTCTAACTCCGAAACCTGTTTTAAGCCTTCTTGAGCACAACGTTGGCGCTGTCCAGCATCAATTACGCCTTACCAGGTGTCGTGCTGTAAAGAAGCCTTGCACAAATATATCATTGTACTAACATGCTAATACAATAACGCAAGGCATGGTTATGACAAATTCAAATACCCCTTCCCCCGGAGGCACCACAAAAACAGAAGCCGATACCGAGGCTCTGCTTGTGGCGCTGACCTCTTTGGGCTCGCAAGAAGAGCTGTTGCGCTTTTTGACGGACCTGTGCACCCCGGCCGAGCTGCGGGCTTTAAGTGCGCGCTGGCAGGTGGCCAAGCTGCTTGATGCTGGCGAAATGTCATACCGGGAGATCAGCGAAAAAACCGGGGCCAGCACCACAACGGTGGGCCGGGTTGCCCGGTTTCTCAACGAAGAGGCCTATCAGGGCTATCGCATTGCGCTGGACAGGGGGACGGACCGATGAGCGAGATGTTGCGCATTGCTGTACAAAACAAAGGCCGTCTGGCGGATGGCAGTTTACAGCTTTTGGAACAGGCCGGGCTGGGCATAACGCGTAATCCCGGGGCGCTGACCTGCCGGGCGCGCGGTTTGCCGTTCGAGCTGCTTTTTGTCCGTGATGACGATATTCCCTCGCTGGTCGCCAGAGGTGTTTGCGATCTGGGCATTGCCGGCGAAAATGTTCTGCGTGAAGAGGCTCTGGAGGCCGCTGACGTTGACAATCTGCAAACCGTGCGGGCGCTGGGCTTTTCCCGGTGCACGTTGAAACTGGCGGCTCCCAAAGACGGCAGTATTCAATCCATCAAAGATTTGCAAGGCTGTAAAATTGCCACCTCATACCCGCAAATTCTGGCGGAATTCCTCCGTGACAAGACCATCAAGGCGGATTGTGTCACATTGAAAGGCGCGGTGGAAATTGCCCCGGCATTGGGGCTGGCTGATGCGATTTGTGATCTGGTATCATCCGGGGCCACACTGGCGGCCAATGGTCTTGTTGATTTTGCCACAGTGATGCAGAGCGAAGCCTTGCTGGTGCGTTCGAACACTGTGTGGGGCGATGGTAAAGAGGCTCTGTTGAGCCGTTTGCTGCGCCGCATTGACGGGGTGATCAACAGCCGCGCCACAAAATATATTATGCTCAATGCACCCAAAGAGGCGATCAGTGACATCACCGCTTTATTGCCGGGGGCCGACGCCCCGACCATTATGCCGCTGGCCGGTCGCGACGACCAGATGGCGGTGCATGCGGTGTGCCGCGAAACTATATTCTGGGATACGCTGGAACAGCTCGAAGCCAATGGCGCGCATTCTATTCTGGTCCTGCCCATTGAAAAAATGATGGGCTAGGTTATGCAAATTCTCAACTGGAATGTGCTGGATGAAGCCGCTCAAGAGCGGGCATTGATGCGCCCGGTATCAACAAATAGCGCGCTGAGCAAAGACGTACGCGCTATCATTGATACTGTGCGCACGGGTGGTGATCAGGCGGTGCTGAACTGTACACGCCGGTTTGATGGCATTGCGCCGGCGCAATTGCGCGTAGAAGCAAAAACAATAGAGCGGGCCTGGGAGGCTCTGGATCAATCGACACACGTCGCCATGAGCCGTGCCGCCGATAACATTATTCGCTTTCACCGTACCCAGAAACCGCAGGAGATAAAGGTCGAGGTGGAGCCTGGTCTGATCTGCCAGCGTCTGGTGCGCCCCTTTGATTGTGTTGGCCTTTATGTGCCCGGTGGCAGCGCGCCTTTGTTCTCATCTTTGATGATGGCGGCATTGCCTGCCAAGCTGGCCGGAGTGCGCCGCATTGTGGTGGCCAGCTCGCCAGACGAGTACGGTCAGGTGGCTCCGGTGGTGTTGGCGGCGGCAAAGCTGTGCGCCATTGATGAGATCTATTGTATGGGCGGCGCACAGGCGATTGCCGCCATGGGTCTTGGTACGGATAGCGTGCCGCGCGTCGATAAAATTTTTGGGCCAGGTAATCAGTGGGTGGCCGAAGCCAAGGCACAAATGGCCCAGATGCCGGGCGGCCCGGCGATTGATCTGCCTGCTGGTCCCAGCGAAGTTATGGTGCTCGCCGATGATGCGGCCAATGCTTCTTATGTGGCCGCAGATTTGCTCAGTCAGGCCGAGCACGATCCTCAGGCTCAGGTGATAATGCTCACATTGAGCAATAAAATGGCCAAATGTGTGGAGGCGGAAGTGCAAAGCCAGCTCGAAACGCTGCCGCGTAGCGATATTGCCCGCAGGGCACTGCAAAATGCGCGGTTGATCATTGTTCAGGGGCGCGCCCAAATGCTGGAAATTGCCAACATCTATGCGCCTGAGCACCTGATCTTGCAATGTGCAGACCCGGAAGCCTTGATTGCCGGCGTTCAAAATGCCGGGTCGGTGTTTGTCGGTCCCTATACGCCAGAATCGCTGGGCGATTATGCCAGTGGCACCAATCACGTCTTGCCCACCGCCGGCGCGG
Source organism: Robiginitomaculum sp. (assembly GCA_021776525.1). Taxonomy (GTDB): domain Bacteria; phylum Pseudomonadota; class Alphaproteobacteria; order Caulobacterales; family Maricaulaceae; genus Robiginitomaculum_B. Next base: position 360,745 of record JAJFFT010000006.1, on the reverse strand, counting down.
CGCGGGCCTATAGCGGTCTTGGTCTAGAAAGCTTTTCAAAATTCATCACGGTCCAGCAGGCTTCAAAACGTGCTTTGCAATCCCTTGGGCCATGCGTGCAGGCTTTGGCCCGCCGCGAGGGGTTGGAAGCCCATGCCAGGGCTATTTCTGTGCGATTGGATGCGCGCTGATGTCTGATCTAATTGCCAAAATTGCCCGACCGGAAATTGCCGCTTTGACGCCTTATCAGGCGCGGGGCGGTGCTCCAAAAAATGCCATTGTACTGGACGCCAACGAAAACCCGTGGGCACCGCCGGGTGCGACGGGTACGTGGAACCGCTATCCGGCGCAACAAGACGCTGATCTTTGCGCCCGTATGGCGGGTCTCTATGGGGTGTCGCAAGATCAGCTTTTGCTGACCCGCGGCGCTGATGAAGGCATTGATCTGTTGTTTCGAGCCACCTGCCGCGCGGGCCACGATGCGGCGCTGATCACCCCGCCAACCTTTGGGCTTTATGAGGTCGCCGCCAAGGTTCAGGGAGCGGCTCTGGTTGAGGTGGAACTGGATGAAAACTACACCATTCGCGCAAGTGCCATATCAATGGCTGCGGGTGATAACCCAGTTAAGCTGATTTTTCTGTGCAGTCCCAATAACCCGACGGGCAATCTGATCCCACGTCAGGACGTTCTTGATCTGACCAAAGCTTGCCCGGATCAGCTGGTCATTGTTGATGAAGCTTATATCGAATTTTCTGGTGGGCAGAGCCTCTCTGGTGATCTGGCGGGTTATCCCAATCTGGTGGTTCTGCGCACTTTATCGAAAGCCTATGGTCTGGCCGGCCTGCGGTTGGGCGCGGTTCTGGCCAACGCCCCGGTGATTGACCTGTTGCGCAAAGTTCTGCCGCCTTATCCTTTGCCGGTGCCGGTAATTGACGCGGTCATGACGGCCCTTGATCCGGTCAATATGCCCGTTTACGCACAACGTATCGCCGTGCTCAAAGCGCAAAGAGTACGCCTTTATGAAGGGTTGAAAAGCGCCAGGGGCGTTAAGGCCATCTGGCCATCGGCGGCGAATTTTCTGTTGGTACAATTGCGTGAAAACGAAGGTATCGCAGCCCGGCTAAAAGCGGCGGGCATTTATGTACGTGATTTTTCTGCATTGGGCACAGGCCTGGTACGCATTGCGGTGGGTACGCCTGCCGAGAACGCAGCCGTGCTGGCTGCTTTTGGTATTACACAGGATGATGCTCTGCCGGAACGCATTGCCGCGATCAGTCGTCAGACACAGGAAACCAGTATCAGCGTGCTGGTCAATCTGGATCAGACGTCGCCGGTGGGCATTGAAACCGGCATCGGTTTTTTTGATCACATGCTGGAACAAATCGCCCGCCATGGCGGCTTTTCGCTGGTCCTGACCGCCAGAGGCGATCTGCACATTGATGCGCACCACACAATAGAAGACTGCGCCATTGTGCTGGGCCAGGCCTTGCGCCAGGCGCTTGGAAACCGCGCAGGGATAGGCCGTTACGGCTTTACTTTGCCCATGGACGAGGCACAGGCGCGGGTTGCCATTGATCTGTCTGGCCGTCCGGCTTTGCGCTTTGAGGCCAATATTGATGATGCAGGCGCTGGGCAAATGGGTGGGCAAATGGTGGCGCATGTGTTCGAAACTCTCTCGCAACACCTTGGCGCAGCTATTCACATTGAGGCCGAGGGCGAAAACACACACCATCTGATCGAGGCCATATTCAAGGGCTTTGGGCGTGCTTTGCGCCCTGCATTGGCACGCCGCGGCACAGACATACCGTCCAGCAAAGGTGTGTTGTAATGGCAGGTATTATGATTGCCGATACCGGTTGCGCCAATCTGGCTTCGGTACGCTTTGCCTTTGATCGTTTGGGTGCGCAGGCCCGGATCAGCAATGACCCGGGTGTTTTGCAAAACGCCGAACGCCTGATCCTGCCGGGGGTTGGTGCCGCCTCGGCAGGTATGGCGGCTTTGGCGGCCAATGGCTTGCAGGATATGCTGCGTTCCTATGCCCGACCTTTGCTGGGCATCTGTCTGGGCATGCAGCTATTGTACCAGCAAAGCGCAGAAGCAAAAACCAAATGCCTGGGTCTGATCACAGGAACGATTGAGCCTGTATCGCAAGATGCCGGTCCTGTGCCGCATATGGGCTGGAACACGCTGGATATTAAAAAACAAGACCCTCTGCTCGGCGGCGTCAAGAACGGTGCCTATGTCTATTTTGTACATTCTTATGCGGCCAAAACAGATACCCAAACGCTGGCCAGTACAAATTATGGCCCGCCGTTCAGCGCTATTATTCGCAAGGATAATATTTACGGTTGCCAGTTTCACCCGGAACGCTCTGGCCCTGTCGGGGCGCAAATCTTGCGAAATTTTCTGGATGTAAACCCATGATCTGGCCAGCGATTGATTTGATGGACGGGCGCTGTGTACGCCTGCACAAGGGCGATTTTGATCAAAGGTCTTCTTATGATGTGGACCCAGTGGCGCGCGCCAAAGCCTTTGCCGATGCCGGGGCGCGTCATCTGCATGTGGTCGATCTGGATGGTGCCCGCCAAAGCGCACCGTGCCAGAGCGTACAGATTGGTCAAATTGCCAGACAATCTGGCCTGAAGGTGCAGGCCGGTGGAGGCATACGCAACAGCGCCGATATTGAAATTCTGCTGGCCGGCGGCGTGGATCGGGTGATTATTGGCTCGCTGGCGGTGACTAAGCCGGACAGCGTGTGCAACTGGATTGCCGAATTTGGCGCAGAACACATTGTGTTGGCGCTCGATGTGCGGATCGAAAATCACCTGCCGGTCCCGGCGTTACGCGGTTGGCAGGATCGCTCGGCCACAAATCTTTGGGACGTGCTGGACGGCTATGATGGTGTGGCTCGTCATCTCCTGGTCACTGATATTGACCGCGACGGGGTGTTGGGTGGTGCCAATACGGGCCTCTATGCCGACATCAAAGCCCGCTATGCTGGCTATACCCTGCTGGCCTCCGGCGGCATTGGATCGCTGGACGACATAACAGCGGTCAAGGCGGTCGGCGCAAATGGAGTCATTGTCGGCAAGGCGCTTTATGAAAACCGTTTCAGCGTACAGGAGGCTTTGTCATGCTGGCCAGACGGATAATCCCCTGCCTCGATGTCAAGGACGGCATGGTGGTCAAAGGCGTGCGGTTTGTTGGTCACGAAGTGGTAGGCGACAGTATTGAACTGGCCCGCCGTTATGCCGACGAGGGCGCGGACGAGCTGGTGTTCTATGACATCACCGCCAGCCCTGAGGGCCGCCGCGTTGATGCGGCCTGGGTTTCGCGTGTGGCCAGAGAGCTGGATATTCCTTTTACCGTCGCTGGTGGGATCAAAACCGTTGATGATGCCCAGTGTATTCTGGCCGCCGGGGCCGATAAAATATCGATCAATTCACCGGCGCTTAGCAATCCTGATCTGATCAATGCGCTGGTTGATCGTTTTGGCACGCAATGCATTGTTATCGGCATTGACAGTTACTGGGATGGCACAGACTGGCAGGTCAAGGCCTTTACGGGCGATCCTGATAAAACCGTCACCACGCAATGGAAAACCCGTGACTGGATCGTCCATGTACAGACGCGGGGCGCGGGGGAAATCGTCCTGAACTGCATGAATGAGGATGGTCGCCGGGCGGGCTATGATGTGCCACAATTACGCGTCATGCGCGCCTTGTGCACTGTGCCGCTGATTGCCTCGGGCGGGGCCGGTCAGATGCGCCATTTTGCCGAAGTTTTTGATGGGGCCGATGTCGATGGGGCGCTGGCCGCCAGCGTGTTTCATAAAAAAACCATGTCGATCCCGGCGCTTAAATCATATTTACGGGAACAGAATATAGAGGTGCGATCATGACCGACCAAAAGGCGGGGCTCGATAATCTTGACTGGAACAAAGGGGATGGGTTGATCCCGGCCATTGTTCAGGATGCGCAAAGCGGTGATGTGTTGATGCTGGGCTATATGAACGAGGCAGCATTGTCGGCAACCCGGCGCACCAAAAAAGTGACGTTTTACAGCCGCTCACGCGATACGTTGTGGCAAAAGGGCGAAACCAGCGGCAACACACTGGCGCTGGTTGATATCAGCACGGATTGTGATCGTGATGCTTTGCTTGTATTGGCCCGGCCTGCTGGGCCAACCTGTCATAATGGGACACGCAGCTGTTTTGCAGATGCGGCCCCGGCGGACCTGTCCTGGTTGGGTGCGTTGGAGCGGATCATAGAGGTGCGCGCCGCCGCCGACCCCAAAACCAGCTATAGCGCGGCCCTTTTGCAAGGGCCAATCGAGCGCGCTGCGCAAAAAGTCGGTGAAGAAGGGGTCGAGGTGGCACTGGCTGCCGTCGGCAGTGATCCTGACAAGTTGACCGAGGAGGCCGCGGACCTGGTATTTCACCTGATGGTGCTGTTGCGCGCCAAAAACCAGGACATCGGTGCCGTAATTCGGGTTTTGCAGGCCCGGCACCAAGCGGCACTCCAGCGGTGACCGGCCGTATTTTTATGTGCGTTGGGCGATAAATATGGCCGTGATTGTTGAAATTCCTTAACTTGGCAGCACCTTTGCGGTTCAATAGCATCCATCATAATGGAGATCTGGATGAAAGCCTTAGGGCGTCAAATATTTTATGTGATTGCTGCGGCTATGGTCTTTGCGCTGGGCATATCTGGGTCGGCCACGGCACAGCGGCTAATCAAAGGCTCGTTGGTGACCGAAAACATTCCCAAGCCAGACGCGAATGTATTGGCCGCCATCACCCGTTACCAGAATATCCAGCAATACAAGTTTCAGGGCTGGGTGCTTTCGGGGGCATTGGTCAGCACCCGTATTGGCCGTACGCCCCAGGCCTTTCTTATTCGCAATCCCAGGAATAAATCCCAGAATATGGCGGCCTTTAGAAACCTCTACAGGCACAATACAATCTCTGTCGGGGACACTAAATCAGACCCTGTGAAACGCGGCACAACGTCTTTGCAACAAGTGACTTTTTTTACGGAACCGGCACAGGAAATATTACCCTCTCCGGATGGTTTGCGCTTTATCGCCAGCCGAGATCACGAAGGTGATGAGTTATATCAAGGACATGTGTTTAGTGTCGGGAAAACCAAATCCATAGCCTTTACAGAACCGGGGACACGCAATACCGGCTTTGTGTTTTCAACAGACAGTCGATGGGTGGCCTGGCAAGGCTCAAAAAGTAATACCTCTGACAGTGATATCCTGTTGGCCCCGATGGATGATCCTGTTGGCGGGCGGCGCGTCTTGTTCCATGGCAAGGGCTCGTTTCTGGTCCTGGGCTTTGCACCGGACAACCGCACACTGTTAATCTCGCGCTATATATCCGTCAGCCATAGCCAGTTGTATCTTTTGAACATTGCCACAGGATCAATCAAACAGCTTAACCCCACCTCAGTTCCAACCGCCTATGGGCTTGGGAAATTTACCAGCGATGGTCAGGCGGTGATTGTTCAAAGTGATGAAGGAAGAGAGTTCGTCGGTTTATTACGCATTGACGTAAAAACCGGCAAAAAGACCTATGCCAGCCCGGCACTGGACGGTGATGTTACAGATTTCACGCTGTCGGCTAATGGTCGCCTGTTGGCCTATGCGGTAAACATAGAGGGGCAATCCAAACTGCTGATCGCGCGGGCCAGAACGGGGAAAGTTATTGCCATACCTCGATTGCCCCCTGGTGTTATTTCAGGTTTGTCCTTTGACCAGCGTAGCCGCCGGTTGGGGTTTACGTTTGACGGGGCAAAACACCCGGCCGCTATATGGGTGTACCAGCTGAAAACCACCCAAATATCAAAGTGGGAGCCTCGGACGCTAGATGCCAAACTCCCCCGTGATTATCGTTCAGCCCGGTTGATCCACTATCCGTCATTTACAGAACGCGATGGAACAAAGCGTCAAATCCCCGCTTATATTTATCGGCCTGAAAAATCGTCACACCTTGCTGCTCCGGTGATTATTTCCATCCACGGCGGGCCCGAGGCACAGTACCGCCCCCGGTTTTCAAAACAGTTCCAATACTGGCTGCACGAGCTGGGTGCGGTGGTTATCGCCCCCAATGTACGCGGGTCTACCGGTTATGGCGGGAACTATGTTTCGCTGGATGATGGGATGTTGCGTCAGGACGCGGTCAAGGATATCGGTGCGCTGTTGGACTGGATTAAAACCCAAAAGGATTTGGATGCCAGCCGCGTTATTGTGCATGGTGGTTCGTACGGCGGCTATATGGTTCTGGCTGCGCTGGCCGAATACCCAGAAAAACTGGCGGGCGGTGTGGATGTGGTCGGCATCTCAAACTTTGTAACGTTTTTACAAAACACCGAGGATTATCGCAAAGATCTGAGGCGTGTTGAATATGGCGACGAACGTGATCCCAAAATGCGGGCCTTTCTTGAAGCCATTTCACCGCTGAATAATGTGAATAAAATCCGCGATCCATTATTGATTGTACAGGGCCAGAACGACCCCCGTGTTCCGTCCTCGGAAAGCGAGCAAATGCTGTCCGCCGCCAAAGCCAATTCTGTGCCGGTTTGGTTTATGATGGCCACTGATGAGGGTCACGGTTTTCGTAAAAGCGGTAACGTGTTGGCATTACGCGCCGCCGAAGATGCGTTTTTCCGGATGGTGTTTGCAATACACGCGCCGACATAATCACATAATGGGTCAAAATTTAGCGCCCGGTTCAGCCGTTTCTTAATATTTTTGCGCCATAATGCCCCTTGGGGACGATAAAGGTATGGTGATGAAGAGCGTCGAACTGATCAGACCAGAGCAGTTAAATGCGGAAGACCTTGCGTTGTGGCGCGGTTGGCGTGCGTCTGATCCAGACCTGGTCAGCCCGTATTTTTCGCCGGACTGGTCCCGGGCTGTGGCCAAAGTGCGTGACGATGTTTTCATCGGGGTGTTTTATGGACAAGAAGGCCAGAAATGCGCTTTTATGCCCGTGCAAAACCCATCCTCTGTGGTGATCCAACCGGCCGGCGGCCCGCTGTGCGATTATCAGGGGACTATCGGTGGTCCCGCTCAGGTTCTGGACATGAAAAGTCTGTTGAAAGCCACGGGGGCTGGACGCTTTGATTTTGGTAATTTACTGGCCAAACAATCCTCATTTGCCCGTCACGCCCGTGAAATTCATGTCTCTCGGGTGATCAATCTGCAAGACGGCTATGATGCTTATCTGCAACATCGCCGTGATGCCGGGTCCAGCGAGACCAAACGAGCCCGTAAACGCAAACGCAAGCTGGATCGCGAACTGGGTCCGGTCCGTCTTGAGACCAATTGCCGCGACAAGGCAGCGTTGGACCAGTTGATTTCCTGGAAATGTGATCAATATAAACGCACCGGCCAAACCGATATTTTTACACGCGATTGGGCTTTGTCTCTGGTGCGTAATCTGTTTGAAAACCCCAGCGAAGATCTGGGTGCGCAATTGTTTGTGCTTTACGCGGGCGATACGCTGGTGGCCCTGAATTTATGTTTGCGGTCCGGGCCAGTTTTGCATTGCTGGTTTATTGCGCACGATCCCGCGCTCTCGCATTTTTCACCGGGCTTGGTGCTCTTTGAGGAACTGATCGAACATGCCTGTTCAATGGGTATGGACGAAATTGATCTGGGCGCTGGTGATTATCGGTTCAAGCTAAATCTGGCCAATGCGGCGCGGCCTTTGTGTGGCGGCTTTGTTGGCACCAATGCGCTCTCGGCGCGTTTGCGGGCCGCCGCTTATGATCTGCGCGATCTGTTTGAGGCCTTGCCTCTGGGTCCGGTTTCCGCCTGGCCCGGCAAGGCTATGCGCCGCCATGACTTGCGCCTGGGTCTCAGGGTCCGGTCCTAGCCTCAGCTTCCCCAAAACCCGATAATGCGCCGCACTTCATCCATGATCGGCTCGGCTATGGCATTGGCCCGCATCGCTCCGTCTTTGAGCACCTGATCAATATGACCCGGATCAGCATTGACCCGCAACAGTTCCTGCCCGATCGGGGTGATGGCCTCGACGGTTAATTCGGCCAAAGCCGGTTTGAACGCTCCAAAACCTTGACCGACATATTGATCCAGCACGGCCTGATCGCTGATCCCGGCCAGGGCCGCATAAATGCTGACCAGATTTGCGGCGCCGTCGCGGCCTTTCAACTCATCAACGCTGCCTGGCAAAGGTTCGGGGTCGGTCCGGGCTTTTTTGATTTTGCGGGCAATAGTGTCCGCATCATCTTCCAGATTGATCCGCGACAGGTCCGACGGATCAGACTTTGACATTTTCTTTGTGCCGTCTTTCAAACTCATCACCCGGGCGCCCGGCCCTTTGATCAACGGGTCCGGCAGCGGGAAGAATCCCGGCGCACCATAATCACGATTAAAGCGGTCGGCGATATCGCGAGAAAGCTCCAAATGTTGTTTCTGATCTTCGCCCACGGGTACGTGGGTGGCCTTATAGGCTAGAATGTCTGCCGCTTGCAGAACCGGATAAGAAAACAAACCAACCGAGGCGCGTTCTTTGTCCTTTCCGGCTTTGTCCTTGAACTGGGTCATCCGTTCCAGCCAGCCCATGCGAGCTGAGCAATTGAAAATCCATGCCAGTTCGCTATGGGCGCGCACGGCACTTTGGACAAACAAAATAGCACGTTTGGGGTCCAGACCGGCGGCCAGAAAAGCCGCCGTGATCTTGCGGGTGTTCCCGGCCAGGGTTTTGGGGTCTTGCGGCACAGTAATGGCATGCAGATCAACCACGCAGAAAATACAGTCATGGGTGTTCTGCAGGGCGACAAACTTTTTCAAGGCCCCCAGATAATTGCCCAGGTGCAAAGCACCGGTGGGCTGTACGCCCGAAAATACGCGTTCAGGGCCGCTATAGATAGTCGAAGGTTCGCTCATAACAGGTGCTTTTCAATTGGTTTACTGCCACGTAAACGGGACAGTGGATAAGGTCAAGAACGGCGCAGCATTGATTTAATCTCAGAAGGGCGTATCGCGCCCGTGATCAGCGCAGCAAAGGCAAAAACCGCCATTCCGGCAAGGGCGACCAGAACAGCACTGATCAACCTGTAACCGGGCACTGTATCGATCATGGCGCGCACTGGTTCGGCCATGAAAGCCAGCGCGATCCCCATTATTATTGCGGCCAGTAACAATCGAGAAAGGCGCGAAAGTAGCGCCCGGTCGGGCATAAACCGCCCCTGGCGTTTCAACCCCAACCCCAGCGCCAGGGCATTGATCCACCCGGCGACACTGGTAGCGATGGCCAGTCCGACAAAACCAATAGTGAAAAACAACACAGCCCCCAAGGTCACATTAACGATCATGGAAAGCGCCGCAAACTGCATGGGTGTTTTGGTGTCCTCGCGGGCAAAATATCCCGGCGCAAAAACCTTGATGAGGATGAAGGACGGCAGGCCAAACGCATAAGCCATCAGCGCTTGTCCGGTGGCCAATGCATCGCTGGCGGAGAACGCGCCGCGCACAAAGACCCCTTCGATAAAATAAACCGGCAACACGCCCAATGCGACCGCCGCCGGCAAGGTCAGAACCGCAGAAAGGACCAGCGCATCGTTCAGGGTCTTGGCCGCACCGGCCTCATCGCCGCCGCGTACCTGACGGGTCAGGCCGGGTAATAATGCCACGCCCATGGCAATGCCAACAACGCCCAGAGGCAATTGATACAATCGGTCGGCATAATACAGCCAGGCAATGGCGCCTTCTTGAAAACTGGCAAAAATTTGCCCGACCACAAGATTGATCTGCACCACACCGGCGGCAATGGCGCCGGGCACCCCAAGGCGGATCAGGCGGCGCACGCCGGGGGTCAGGCGTGGCCGGACAAGGCCCAGCTTAATGCCCAGATGGCGGCACCCCAACACCACGACCAGCACTTGTAAGACCCCGGAAATGCCAACACCAATGCTCAGGTGCAATGCCGCAGTTTCTGCATCAGCCGGGCTGCTCAACAAAATAGAAACCAGAACAATATTCAGAATGATCGGTGCGGCCGCCGCAGCGGCAAAGCGTAAATGGGCGTTTAAAATGCCACTTAACATCGCCGTCAGCGACATAAATACAATATAGGGCATGGTGATCTGGGCAAAGAGCACGGTTTTGGCGAACAGGTCTGGTTCTTGCAAAAACCCAGGTGCCAAGGCGCGCATTATCCATGGCATGGCTATCTCGCTGATCAGCATCAGCACTAATAAGGCGCTGAGCAAAACCGAGAGAGCCTCGCGGGCAAAACCATCGGCGGCGTCTTGGCCTTCGGCCTCTAATGTTCCGGCATAAAGCGGCACAAATGCCGAGTTAAACGCGCCTTCGGCAAACCAGCGACGAAACAAATTGGGAAACCGAAAGGCCACAACAAAGGCGCTGGCCATCGGCCCGGATCCTAAAACCGCCGCCATCAGCATTTCGCGGACAAAACCCAACAGGCGGCTGATCAGTGTGAAGCCGCCAATGGTCAGGGAATTTTTGAAAAGTTTCATTGGCGCTCGCTGATTACCGCCTGCTCAAATGTTGGGGTTGGCGTTTTCTCGGACTCACTTTGCAGCACGTCAGTTAATTTTGCCCCAAGAACATTACGCCGTCTTGTATTGGTGATTTTCTGCCCGTTTTGATCATGCAGATAAAAAACATCCACGGCACGCGCCCCATAAGTGGCGATATGTGCCGAATGAATGTGCAGGCGGCTTTGCCATAATAACTGGGCCAGATCATACAACAGACCCTGGCGATCACGGCCACTGGTTTCGATGACGCTTTGGTCAGCCGACGCATCATTATCAAAAACCACCGATGGAATAACGGTAAAGGCGGCGGCCCGGCGTGAGGTCGCTTGGCGCGTATTCTGGGGCAGGTGCTTGCCTTGCAAGACCTGTTCGGCCAGAGATTTGAGACGCAGCAGTGCCTGCGGGCTGTTATGGCCAAAGGGCTGACCTTCGCGGTCCTGTATATAAAACACGTCAAAGGCGCGGCCATCACGGGTGGTGAAAATACGCGCCCCGGCAATATTGCCACCCGCAGCACAAACGGCACCGCAAAGCTTGGCAAACAGGCCCGGTGTATCATCAGTTAAAATGCGCAAAACCGTGCTGGCATTCGAGGGCAGCTCTTCTAAAAATACGCCGTGATGAACCTTATTTTGCGCCAATTTTGCGGCCCATAAACCCTGACGGATAATGGTCTGTTCTTCAAAGGCCGTCCAATATGACGGTCCCAGCACCTTGATCCAGTGTTGCGCAAAAGCCTTGTCCTTACAGGCTTTGGAAAAAGCCCTGCGGGCTGCATCGGCACGGGTCTGGCTGTGCTGTTGCAAAGTTTCCAGATTGCGTGCGGCTTTGCCACGAAACAGGCTCTCTGTGGCCTCGAAAAGTTCGCGCAAAAGGCGGTCTTTCCACCCGTTCCAGACCTCCGGGCCAACGGCGCTGATATCGGCAATGGTCAATAACAGCAACAGGCGCAGGCGTTCTGGGGTTTGGACAATTTTGGCAAAGTCCAAAATGGTTTGCGGGTCACCCAGATCACGCTGTTGTGCCGTATCGCTCATCAGTAAATGATTGCCGACCAGCCAACTGACCAGCCGGGTGTGCTTACCATCCAGGCCGAGGCGTGTGCAGGCTTGTTCGGCGGCGATGGCCCCGGCGATCTGTTGATCGCCTTTGCCCTTGCCCGTGTCATGCAACAACATGGCCAGATAAAGGGCCTGGTGGTTTTGGGTGGCTTTGGCAATCGGCGGAATCCACGGTGGGGCGTGTTTGGGGGATTTATGTAACAGATCATGGACAATGCCCACGGCCCGCAATGTGTGCTCGTCCACCGTATAACGATGATACATGTTAAATTGTGTGCGGCCGACAATATGCCCGTATTCGGGAATATAACGCCCTAATACGCCGCTTTCGCTCATAATACGCAACAAGGTTTCCGGATCGCGGCTGTCGGTTAAACAGTCCAGAAATACACTGGCGGCGATCGGGTCACAGCGAAATGCAGAGTCAATTCTGGAGAGGTTTTCCCGAACGGTTCGCAAGGCATCGGGGTGAATATCCTGGCCAATATTGTCGGCAGTTTCATACAGCCGCAACAGATTGACCGGGTCCTTGCTGACCACGCGTTTGTTATAAAAATCTAACCGTCCGGCTTCGGTGACAAACCCTCTGGTTTTTAGGGTCTTGCGCCGCTGTGGAAAAAACCGGCTGAGGCCGGTGGGGGCGCGTTTTGCGGCGATCATTTCCAGTTTGGCGCAAAACACCCGTGTCATAATGCCAACATCACGGGCTTTGAGAAAATAGGCCTTCATCAACCGCTCTGCCGCCGGGGTGTCACGGTACCGCATCAGACGCGCCAGTTCGGGTTGCAGATCAAAGCTCAGACGTTCTTCGGCCCGCCCGGTGGTGACATGCAACCAAAACCGCACTGTCCACATAAAGCGCAAAGCCTGATCATACTGGCGCAGACTGTGGTCATCCAGAAAATGCACCAATGCGGTGCGTGTATCCTGGCTGTCCGGGGCCAGCCTGCGGGCCAGCCAACCTAGCGTTTGCAAGTCGCGCAAACCGCCTTTGCCCTCTTTGATATTGGGTTCAACCATATAGCGGGTCGAGCCTTGGCGGATATGACGGGTGTCGCGTTCGGCCAGCTTGGCGGCAATAAAGGCGCGGTCGGCCCGGGCGCTGGTTTTGGCGTTTAATGCCTCGCGCAGGCGGTTCGCCAACATTGGATTACCCGCCAACGCCCGAACGTCCATCATGGCGGCGGCACTGACCGGGTCGTCTTTGGCTATGCTGATACAATCGTCAATATCGCGCAGGGCATGGCCAACTTTTAATCCCATATCCCACAACAGATACAGAAGCTCTGTATAAGCATTTTCGAGGTTTTGCGGCGCCGTTGCGTCATGGATCAGCAGCAAATCAATATCAGAGCCGGGGGCCAGCTCGCCGCGTCCATACCCCCCGGTGGCGCATAAACAAAAAGGTGCCGTATCCAGCGTTATACCCTGTGTCAGGATCGGCGAGACAAGTGTCGCAAAAGTGTTTGTGATGATGTCGTCTTGTGCGGTACTTAAGATGCGAGCGGCCTTCAGCCCGTCGCGATCTTCCTCTAGGGCCTGGCGCGCGGCATCCAGCCCGGCTTGGCGCGCCTCCTGCAAGTCTTTCAGCTTGGGTTTGCGGGCACTCACGGGCCGTTCTCGTCCAGCAGGTCTTTGAGCTGGTAAAGCGCATCCAGGGCTTCGCGTGGTGAAAGCTCGTCCGGGCGTAAGTCACGTAATGAGGCAAGCGCCGGTGACTGCGCGGCAATGATTTTGGAGGCATCTTGCGGCGCTTGAAACAACGGTAAATCACTTAAAGCCGGGCTTTTATAGGTTTTGCCTTTTTCCAGCCGCTCCAGAACTTCGGCAGCACGGGCAATGGCGGCATCCGGCAGTCCGGCAAGGCGGGCCACATGCACACCATATGAACGATCCGCCGCACCCTTGACCACCTCGTGCAAAAAGATCAGATCGCCCTCCCATTCGCGGGCCCGTAATGAGAGGTTTGCCGCCCCCGAAAGGGTCGAGGTTAAGCCGGTCAATTCGTGATAATGGGTGGCAAACAGGGCGCGGGACTGGTTGACGCGATACAGGTGTTCGGCCACCGCCCAGGCGATGGCCAACCCGTCAAAGGTCGATGTGCCCCGACCGATCTCGTCTAGTATAACCAGGGCTCGCGGTCCTGCCTGATTAAGAATGGCGGCGGTTTCGATCATTTCAGCCATAAAGGTTGATCGCCCTCGGCCCAGATCATCGGCGGCCCCGACGCGGCTGAATACCCGGTCCACCAGACCAATATGGGCGGCGCGTGCCGGCACATACAGTCCGGCCTGCGCCATGATCGCAAACAGCGCGTTCTGGCGCAAAAATGTGGATTTGCCCGCCATGTTTGGCCCGGTGACAAAACACAGGCGCGGGTGGGCTTCGGCGCGGCCATCAAGCGCACAGTCATTGGCGGTAAAGGGGGCACCGCCATCGGCTTTCAGGGCCGTTTCCACCACGGGGTGGCGACCGCCCTCGATCACAAAAACTGGCTCGTCAGAGACTTTTGGCCGCACCGCCTTGTTTTCGATCGCCCATTGGGCTGCACCAGCAGCCACGTCAATTACGGCCAGGGCTTGGGCCCGCTCGCGGATGGATGCGGCCATTTCGCCAATGCGCGCGGTAAAGGTGGCAAAGATCTCCAGCTCTAGTGCCAGAGCGCGCTCGGCGGCGCCGGTGATTTTGGCATCCAACTCGGCCAGCTCCGGTGTTGAAAAACGCGCCGCACTGGCCAGCGTCTGGCGATGGGTAAATTGGGTGCAGAGCGGTTCGGTCATAAACACGTCGGCATGACGCGGCGTCACCTCGATAAAATATCCCAACACATTATTATGTTTGATCTTGAGGGAGGAAACACCGGTGTCGCGGGCATAATCGGCTTGCAGACGGGCAATGATCTGGCGGGCGTTACTGCCAAGTATGCGGGTTTCATCCAAAGGTGCTGACCAGCCTTTGGCGACAAACCCGCCATCGCGGGTAAAAATCGGCAATTCGTCTTTCAGGGCTTTGTGTAAATCCCGACACAACTCACTGGCGGCGCTGTCACTGGCCAATGACAGCGTATCCAGTGCCGCAGATATGTCTTTGGGCGGTGCAGAGAGCGGCGAGGTGGGGAATGCCGCATTTAAGGCTTCGCCGCTGCGCAAAACCTGCGCAATGGCGGCCAGATCACGCGGCCCGCCGCGACCAAGGGTAATCCGCGACAAGGCCCGTTCGCCATCCGGGCAGGCCCGCAAATGATCACGCACCCCATCCAGCAGGCTGGTTTCTTCGGTAAAATAGGCAATGGCATCATGACGCCGGGCAATAACTTCTAAATCCACTGAAGGGCGGGTCAACCTGTCCGCAAACAAACGTCCGCCAACCGCGCACAATGTGCGATCCAGTTCGGCCAATAATGCGCCTTTTTTCTTGCCCGTCAGTGTGGTCAGTATTTCCAGCGACCCACGGGTCGCCGGGTCAATGGCCATCCAACCCTTGTGATCAAGATGCACAGGCGGCGCCAGTTTGGACGGTTGGCCCGCCTGCGTGATTTGCAAATAGGTATGCAGGGCACAGAGCACCCCTTTTTCGGCCATGGAGAAATCTCCAAACCCGTCCAGTGTGGTGACGCCAAAAGCAGCACAAAGCGCGGCGAGGTGCTGTCGCGGGCGAAAATGACCGGATGGCAAAGGCGTGGGGACCATGCCGGGCAAGGCCAGATCAACCAACGTGCCAAGGTCACCTTCTGCACTGTCACTGACCAGCACTTCGCGTGGGGTCAGGGCGCTAAGCAATTCACTGGCCCCATGGGAATCGGTGTTGGCGGCGCAAAGCTCGCCCGTGGAAATATCTGCCCAGGCCAGGCCCCAATGGCCGGTGCCATCGCGGTGCAGGGCGCAAATACGGCTGGCGCTGCGCGGGTCCAAAAGGCTCTCTTCGGTCAAGGTGCCGGGGGTGACAATGCGAACAATCTCGCGGCGCACCACGGCTTTTGAGCCGCGCTTTTTGGCGTCGCGCGGGTCTTCGGTCTGCTCGCATATGGCCACCCGGTGACCCCGGGCAATCAGGCGCGGCAAATAGGTTTGTGCCGCCACCACCGGCACCCCGCACATGGGAATATCTTCGCCCAGATGTTTACCCCGTTTGGTCAGGGCAATGCCCAGCGTGGCCGAGGCGGCGCGGGCATCGTCAAAAAACAATTCGTAAAAGTCGCCCATACGATAAAACAACAGCGCATCCGGGGCACTTTCTTTAATGCCCAGATATTGTGCCATCATTGGTGTCGGTGCGGCTTTGGCCGCTGATGAGGGTGGTTTGACCATGAGGGGCAAATTAGGCCATGAACAGACAAACGCAATCATGATTGCGTGCAAAATGGAGCGATTTGGGCATGGCACGTAAAAAACATATGTTTTCCGATGAAGAGGTCCTCGCCTTTCACCAATATCCCCAGCCCGGCAAAATCGAAATCGCCGCCTCCAAACCGATGTCTACCCAGCGCGATCTGGCCATGGCCTATTCGCCGGGCGTTGCGGTGCCGGTCCGCGAAATCGCTAAAAACCCCGATCTGGTTTACGACTATACCGCCAAGGGCAATACCGTGGCGGTGGTCAGTAATGGCACAGCAATATTAGGCCTTGGCAATCTTGGCCCGGCGGCATCCAAACCGGTCATGGAAGGCAAGGCGGTGCTGTTCAAACGCTTTGCAGATGTTGATGGTATCGACATTGAAATTGAAGAAACCGAGATCACCCCCTTTGTGGAATGCGTCAAACGGTTTGGGAATTCGTTCGGTGGTATCAATCTGGAAGATATCAAAAGCCCGGAATGTTTTATCATCGAATCCGAATTGCGTGATGCGCTGGATATTCCGGTGTTTCATGATGACCAGCACGGCACAGCGATCATTACTTCGGCGGCTTTGATCAATGCGGTGCATCTGACAGACCGTAAAATAGAGGATTTGAAAGTGGTGCTGGTCGGGGCCGGGGCAGCAGGGCTGTCGGTGTTGAACCTTGTCAAAAGCCTGGGAGTGCGGGACGAAAACACTATTGCGGTGGATATTGATGGCGTGGTGCACAAGGGTCGTGACGATCTGGATCAATGGAAGCGCATGCACGCCCGCGATACGCCCTTGCGCACACTGGAAGAGGCCATGGTTGGCGCGGATTGTGTCATGGGGTTTTCCGCCGCCGGGGCGATCACGCAGGATATGGTCAAGTCCATGGCGGACCAACCGATAATTTTTGCCTTGGCCAATCCGGACCCCGAAATCACCCCCGAAGACGTCATGAAGGTGCGCCGCGATGCAATTATGGCAACCGGGCGTTCTGATTATCCCAATCAGGTCAATAATGTTTTGGGTTTTCCTTATATTTTTCGCGGTGCATTGGACGTTCGGGCGCGCACTATTAACGAAGAAATGAAGATGGCCTGTGCCCACGCACTGGCCGGTCTGGCACGCGAGGATGTGCCTGACGAGGTGGCCGCAGCCTATCATGGTGCGCGGCCGACATTTGGCCGTGATTACATTATCCCGGCCCCGTTTGACCCACGGCTGATTTCTTTCGTGCCGCCCTTTGTCGCCAAGGCGGCTATGGATTCCGGTGTGGCGCGTAAACCCATTCGCGATATGGATGCCTATCAGAATAAACTGGCCCGCCGGCTGGACCCCACCGCAGGTTTGATTCAACGCATTCACGGCGTGGTGCGTAATGCACCCAAAACCATCGTCTTTGCCGAAGGTGAAGAACCAGCGATGATTCGCGCCGCATTTTCTTTTCAGAACCAGGGTTTCGGCAAAGCGATTTTAATCGGACGCGAACAACAGGTGCGCCGCAATATGAAGCTGGTCGGCATTGATGAAAGTGCGGGTCTGGAAATTTGTAATGCTATGTTGTCGGACCGTAATCCGGACTATTTTGATTACCTCTATGGGCGATTGCAACGGCGCGGATATCTGACCCGTGATGTGCAACGTTTGATCAATAATGATCGCAATATTTTCTCCAGTTGCATGGTCGCACTTGGCGATGCTGATGGGTTGGTGACCGGTATCACCCGCAATTACGACATTGCGTTAAAAGACATTCTCAAAGCCATCGACCCGATGCCCGGCACACGTATTATGGGTATGTCGATTGCCCTGTCCAAAGGCCATACGGTGTTTATCGCCGATACCAATGTGACGGAATTTCCGGGACCGCAAGACTTGGCTGAAATCGCCATCGAAAGCGCCCGCGCCGTGCGTCGTCTTGGCTTTACACCGCGTGTGGCGTTTCTGGCCTATTCGACCTTTGGTAATCCGGGCGGTGAGCGGTGTAATAAAATTCGCGAAGCGGTGGAAATTCTGGATGGCCACGGCGATCTTGATTTTGAATATGAAGGCGAAATGGCCGCCGATGTGGCCTTGGACCCCGCAACCCAGCATTTATTTGCCTTTTCGCGCCTCACCGGCCCGGCAAACGTGTTGATCATGCCGGCGGTGCATTCGGCCTCAATCTCAACCAAGCTGTTGGCCTCGATCGGTGAAAATACCGTCATTGGGCCGCTATTGACCGGTCTTCAAAACCCGGTGCAAATCTGCCGTCTTGGGGCCACCGTATCGGATATCGTCAATATGGCAGCCATTGCCGCCTACGACTTAAGCGGCGACAGCTAGGTCTGTTGTGACTTGAACGTCACCTTAGAAACCATAAGGCACAGAATGACGGTGGGCACAGCGATCAGGGCTGTGCCTGCAAAAAAGATAGCATAGGCGGTCATCAGGTCAGTTGCCGCGGTCAGGGCATCAACAATCTGGCCCGAAAAGCCTTTCAGGATTTTACCCAATATGGCGTAAAACGATGATAACAGTGCATATTGGCTGGCCGTGTAGCCGATACTGGTCAGGCTGGACATCCAGGCGACCAGCGCCGCACCGGCAAATCCGGCAGAAAAGTTGTCAACGGCCATGGCGATATTGAAAACCAGTAAATCATTACCAAGAATGGCCATGGCTGAGAATGCAAGATTGGACCCCGGCCCCAATATTGCACCGGCCACCAGAGTGCGCACAAAGCCAAAACGAATGGCGCTTAGACCAGCTGCGGCAACACCGATCAGTGTGGCCAACAGGCCGACCGAGGCCCGTACCGCGCCGATGGTTTCTTTTTCTATGCCAAGGTCAATATAAAGCGGCCCGGCCATTGGCCCCATGACAAAGTCCCCAAGCCGGTAAATGCTGATCGCCGCCAGCATAATAATGGCGTTGCGCCCATGCGCCTTGAAAAAGGCAATAAATGGCCCGGCAATGGCATCATACAAGCCGCGCGGCGTCCACAAGGGTTTATCGCTATCGTCTTGATCATCACGGCGACCCTGAGGTTCGGGTGCAAAAAATACGGCAAGCATGCCGATCCCCATCAGGGCGGCCATCATCATATACGACATGGACCAGCCGGTTTTGGCGACCATGATCAAAATCAATGCATCAGTCATCAAAAGGGCCGCGCGATACCCCAGTTGAAATGCGGCGGTCAACAAGGCCAGTTCTTCATCAGAGCGCGCCGCTTCGATGCGCCAGGCATCGACGGCAATGTCCTGGGTGGCGGCGGCAAATGCGACAACCAGCGCAAATGATGCAAAAATCATCAGGCCGGCTCCGGGCCCGATGATCGCCATCGCCACCAACCCTAGCGCAACAATGATTTGCGATAAAATCAACCAGCCGCGCCGATGGCCCAGGCGGCCAAGCAATGGAACGTTCGTTTTATCCAGAATAGGGGCCCATAAAAATTTCATCGAATAGGCCAGCCCGACCCAGGATAAAAACCCAATGGCGGTCAGTGTGGTTCCGGCTTCACGCAGCCACAGGCCCAGCGTGTTGCCGACCAATAAAAACGGCAGACCGGACGAAAACCCGAGTAATACGGTCAACACAACGCGCTTTTGGCGAAGCGCGGTTAGTACATCCCGCCAGTTCGTTCTGGATTTTTTTGTTTTCGACAAGACTACAGCCCCCGGTACGCGCCTTTATGGCGGTTTTTCAGGCCAGTTTCGCTTGCTTTTCCCCCAAGGTCCAGCGTTGTTGCACGGCCCGCAGGGTTTGGGCGTCGATCGGTTTGGTGACAAACCCGGTCATGCCTGCGGCCAGACACATTTTGCGATCTTCTTCAAAGGCATTGGCGGTCAGGGCGACAATGGGGATGTCGCGCCAGGCACCGCCCAGTGCACGGATGGCGCGACAGGCGCTGGGCCCGTCCATTTTGGGCATACGCATGTCCATCAGGACCAGATCAAAGACCTGTTCTTTGGCCAGTTCGAGCGCGTCATGGCCGTCGCTGATATGTGTGACCGTACAGTTTTCCTGCTCCAACAGGGCCGTGGCCAATTTGGCGCTTAGGGGATCATCTTCCACCAACATGATAGACGTCGCGGCCGCCGTAAACGGCGGCGGCGCAGGCGTTGCTTTGGGCGGTGGGTTGTCTTCTGCAATGGTATCCTTTTGGGCCGGTGCCACACTGGCAGGCGGCGGCGCAGAAACAGCAGCCTGCGCGGGGATAGTTGCGGGTGTCGGTTTTTGTGAAGGCACAAAAATTGAACTTTTGTTTTTGCGGCGATCACGTTCAGGTGCGCCCGCCCGGCGCTCTTTCGAGCGGCGGTCTGCATTGATCCGGCCAATGGCAATAGACCCACCTTCTGGTAAAACGGCTTCGTCCCATTCCACCCAATAGGTTTGCCCGCTGGCCCGCACCTGACCATAGGCGCGGTTATCATGAAAAGCGCCGATCTGTGCCCCGGACATTGCGCCGTCAAAACGGCGTTGTACCCAGTCCTCAGGCGCGCCGCCAAAAATACGGGTGAACGCCTGATTGACGCAAATAATCCGCCGATCGGCGTCCCGGCATACGGCCAGATCGTTCATATAGGTGAAATACGTATCAAAATTCTGTTCCATAACCACACCCTAGCGGATGGACCTTTAGGAAAGCTTGACGGCCTGCAAATTTGTGCTGGTATCGGTGGCCGCTTTTGGGGTTTGGCGCAGGCCCAACGCCTCGGCAATATGGACCCGGCGTACCCCGACGCACCCTTCAAGGTCGGCTATGGTCCGCGCTGTGCGCAAAACCCGGTGATAGCCGCGTGCCGTCAGGCGCATGGTTTCCGCGGCCCGCACCAACAGGTTTTGCCCGGCTTCATCCGGCGTTGCCAGTTTTTCCAAAAGGCCGGTTGGCAATTCGGCATTGGTGGTGATGCTGGCGCCCTCGCCATGGTCACTGGCGCGCTGTATCTGGATGTCACGCGCTGCAAAAACCCGTGCTGCGGCTTCGCGTGTGCCGTCCGCCGGGGCCGGCAGGGCCAGATCAGCGGCAGTCACGGCGGGAACTTCGATCTGCAGGTCGATGCGGTCCATCAACGGGCCTGAAATGCGAGCTTGATAATCACGGGCGCACCGTGGCCCCCGGCGACACGCATACCCATCGGCCCCGGCCGAGCCGCACCGGCAGGGGTTCATGGCGGCGATCAATTGAAAACGCGCCGGATATGAAATATGCGCATTGGCGCGGGCGACGCTGATTTGCCCGGTTTCCAGAGGTTGGCGTAAACTGTCCAATACTTGCGGTGTAAATTCGGGCAATTCATCCAGAAACAACACGCCGCGATGCGCCAGCGAGGCCTCGCCCGGGCGGGCTTTGATGCCGCCGCCAACCATGGCGGCCATAGAGGCGCTGTGGTGGGGGCTGCGAAACGGCCGTGCGCGGCTCAGCTGTCCACGTTCCAACAGACCCGCCACGGAATGTACCATGGAAACTTCCAGTAATTCCTGTGCATTCAGAGGCGGAAGAAGCCCCGGCAGGCGCGCCGCCAGCATGGATTTACCTGATCCCGGCGGACCAACCATCAAAAGATTGTGCCCCCCCGCGGCAGCAATTTCCAAGGCCCGTTTGGCCAGTTCCTGCCCCTTAACGTCGCACAGGTCCGGGTGGGCGGTCCCTTCTTGTAAAACACCAGGCGTGGGTTGTTCCAGCACCTGACGGCCTTTGACATGATTAATCAGGCCAATCAGGTTGCGCGGCGCCAAAATCGCCATATCGCCGGCCCAGGCGGCCTCCGGCCCACAATCTTGTGGGCAAATCAGGCCCAGATCCATGGCATGGGCGGCCATGGCCGCGGGCAAAGCCCCGCTCACCGGGGCAATGGTGCCATCCAACGATAGTTCGCCAATGGCGGCAAAGTCTTGCAAGGCATCCATGGGTAAAACACCTATGGCAACCATCAGACCAAGGGCAATGGGCAGATCATAATGGCTGCCTTCTTTGGGTTGATCGGCCGGGGCCAGATTGATCACCAACCGCTTGGCGGGTAGAGCCAGGCCAATCGCAGCAAAGGCGGCGCGCACCCGTTCGCGGCTTTCGGCAACGGCCTTGTCGGCAAGACCGACAATGGAAAATGCCGGCATGCCCGAACTGATCTGTACCTGTACATCCACCGGGGCGGCGTCCACCCCTTCAAAGGCAAAGGTCTGAATATGAATACCCATAGATTGCACCCCCTGAAGTGCGTGCAACCTAGAGAAGTGTTGAGCATTGTCAAGAACAAATAAAGAACATATAAACGATTTGCCGCCCTTTATGCTTGAAGGTGCAGAGGTGACGCGCCATATAAAGACATCAGGGAGGACGCAATATGCAAATAGGCCAGGTGGCACGGCGTGCAATATCCAGACTAAAATCTATCGGACGCAAGCCGGTGGGGGACGAGCCTATTGTCGAGCCAACACAGCCCGTGTCTTCACCTCAAAAGAGAAACTGGCACAGCTGGCGCAAAATTGCGGCGGCTTTTGTGCTGGCCCTGATTCTGATCTGGCCGGTTTTGGCGATGCTGACCAGCCGTATTGATGACGACCCGGAATTTACCCCTCAATTTGATCCCAAGGGTGGCTCGCACGCCGTGGCTATGCTGGCCGGTCTCATGGAGGATGAAATTAAAAAGGCTGGTTGGGTGGCCAATGCGCCATTTTTTGTGCCGGCGCACATGCTCAACAACATGCCCAATTACCAGATCGGTATGGTCACGGCGCTTGGCCGCTTTGCCTTTGAGCTTGAGGACCAGATAGGCCGCGAGCGCGGTTCATCCGCCGCCGATCCTGATCTATCGATTGCCCGGGCGCGGCTGCAATATTCGCCGACTACATGGATCCTCAAACCGGGCACGTTATGGCCAACCGCATCAGCAGAAAGCCAATATAAGGAAGCCGTACAGGCGCTTCGGCGCTATAACTCCCGACTGGCGGGCGGTGATGCCACCTTTGATACCCGGCCTGATAACCTGCTCGCGGCGCTGGACCGTATTGCCTATGATTTGGGGGCCGCCTCAGCAGAGCTGGACGCACAAATTGCCGGGCGTCACAAGACCCTTGGGTTGCTGGATTTCAAGGCAGACAAAGTGTTTTATCTAACCAAGGGTCGCGCCTATGGTTCTTACATGATCCTCAAAGCGCTGCGCTCAGACTTTGAAGCGGTGATATCGGCGCGGGAGACCTCAGACCTTTATGACACCATGCTGGCTGAACTGCGTATAGCCGCCATTATGCAGCCATTAGTGGTCAATAATGGCACGCCCGGCGGCCAGTTTTTCCCCAATCATTTGGCCAATCAGGGGTTTTACCTGTTGCGCGCCCGCGCCAAATTGCGCGAACTGACCGATATTTTGAAGAAATAGAGAATACCACCGTGCACAGCCATCTTACCTTGAAACACCACTGGCGACACGCCATTTCTATGATACGTATATGCGCGACAACGAATTGAGAAAAAAATGTTTATCGAAACCCAGTCTACACCCAATCCGGCGACTTTAAAATTTATGCCGGGCCGCGAAGTATCGCCCTCTGGCGTGCATGATTTTCGTGATGCCGAAGCGGCGCAAGGCTCGCCTTTGGCTGGGGCGCTGTTTGCCAGTGGCGGCGTGCGCGGGGTTTTTCTGGGGCCAGATTTTATCGCCATTACCAAAGTTGAAGATCAGGAATGGCCGCATTTAAAACCAGCTTTGCTGGGCGCCATTATGGATCATTTCCAGTCGGGCGCGCCGGTGTTGACCACCGAGGATGGTGGTGCTGATGAAGAAATTTATGAGGGTGAAGCAGCCGAAATTGTTGCACAGATCAAAGACTTGATCGATACCCGTGTGCGCCCCGCGGTGGCCCGCGATGGCGGCGATATTGTGTTTTCACGCTTTGATGTAGACAGCGGCCAGGTCTTTTTGCACATGCGCGGTGCGTGCGCCGGGTGCCCATCTTCGACCATGACCCTCAAACACGGTATTGAAAATCTGCTCAAGCACTATATTCCTGAAGTGACAGCCGTCGAGGCGGCGCTGTAACGTAAGGACGACAATATGGCCGACCCGTTATCCGACCTTGCCTTTGATCAACTGTTTCGCGAGGCCCGCACGGCCAATGCCTGGCAAAAAACCGACATACCAGAGGTTATGGTCCGGGCGGTTTATGATCTGATGAAATGGGGCGCGACCAGCGCCAATATCAGCCCGTCGCGGTTTTTATGGATCAGGTCGGACGCTGCCAAAGCCAAGCTGAAACCTCTTTTGATGGAAGGTAACGTCTCCAAAGTGCTGGATGCGCCCTGGACGGTGATCATTGCCTGGGACGAAAAATTTGAAGACAAGGTGCCAGAGCTTTTTCCCCATAATCCAGATGCAAAAAACTGGTTTACGGACGAAGATACGCATTTTGATGCGGCCTTTCGTAACGGCACTTTGCAGGGGGCTTATCTGATGATGGCGGCCCGCGCCCTGGGCCTTGATTGCGGGCCAATGTCCGGTTTTGATAATGATGCAGTGGATGCCGAATTTTTTGCGGGCGATGCCAAGATGCGTCATTGGAAGTCCAACTTCATTTGTGCGCTGGGTTATGGTGATGATGCGGCTCTGTTTGAGCGCTCACCGCGTCTTTGTTTTGATGACGCCAACGTTATTCTCTGATCGATGGCGCGCCTACTGATCGATACCAGCACTGCCCGTTGTGCCGTATTTGCGCGCACGGATAAAGGTGATTTTGAGGATTTGGAACCGGGCAGCCGTGGTCAGGATGCGCGCCTTGCTCCCATGGTTCAAGGTGTGCTGAAAGCGGCGGACCTCTACCCAAAAGATATAACAGATATCGGCGTGATCATTGGTCCGGGCGCATTTACCGGGGTGCGTATTGGTGTGGCCTTCGCCCGCGCCTTTGGTCTGGCGCTTGATCGGCCCGTGACGGGCATCAATGCGTTGGATGTTTTTGCACAAGGAAGTGACCAGTATTGCGCCGGGGTTTGCGACATTGGCCGCGGCGAGCTGGCCTATCGTTTGTGCAAAGACGGTCAATTGCAAGGCGGCTATGAAACGGGCCTTGTCGATGAGGTGTCAGCAAAAATTCGTGCCTTTGGTGATGGCCATAAGGTTCACCTGGCCGGTTCTGGCGCGGCGCTGATTGGCGATGATGTCCTCTATGACGGCGCTCAGAACACCTTGTCTTTGCGCCGTGTTACAGAGCTTTTAGAGGCCGGGGCCTTGCCCGACCAAGAGGCCTTGCCCTGGTATCACCGGGCCCCGGATGCCAAGCTGCCGGGCGGTATTACCCCGTGAATGCAGGCGATGTCAGAGGCACCACATTGGACGAAGCCGCTCTTTTGTCTTCACTGCACAGCACCTATTTTTCACCGCCCTGGGACGAGGCGGCAATCCGCGCTCTGATGGCGCATGGTGCCCAAGGCTGGTTCATTGCGCATGATAATCATGATGTGGGTTTTGCGCTGGTCCGCTGTGCCGCGGATGAGGCCGAACTGCTCAGCATAGCGGTTTTGCCAAAGTTCCGCGAACTGGGGCTGGCGGCGGTCTTGCTTGAAAGTCTCTGTCAGGAGCTGTCTCAAGCCGCTGTGTATACACTATTTCTAGAGGTCGCCAGTGATAATAAAGCGGCCCGGCGGCTTTACGAGCATCATGGTTTTACGTCCATCGGAAACCGCCCCGGATACTATGCCAATGGAGCCGATGCGCTGACCTATCGGCGGGCGCTGGGCTGAGGCCGGGTATGGACAAAAGACGCTTTTGCCAGCAGTAAAGAGTGAGAAAATCAGCAAGGAGCCTGTGTGTCTAATCGTCTGGAAAAATTGTGCGCCGAAAAAGGCATGCGTATGACCGAGCAAAGGCGGGTTATTGCGCGTGTGTTATCGACGGCTGATGATCATCCGGATGCCGAAGAGCTATACGCACGGGCGCTGGCGCTGGACCCTAATATGTCACTGGCCACGGTGTATCGCACGGTGCGCCTGTTTGAGGATGCGGGGGTTATTTCCCGCCATGATTTTGGCGATGGCCGGGCGCGCTTTGAAGAGCTGCCCGACACCCACCACGATCATTTAATTGATGTCAAAACCGGCGAAGTGATTGAATTTGTCGATGAAGAGATCGAAACACTGCAAAAGAAAATTGCTCAAAAGCTCGGCTATCGCCTCGTCGATCATCGCCTCGAACTCTATGGCATAAAGGATAAATCCTGATCCATGACAGGCTCTAAAAAGCGCGTCTACATTAAAACCTTTGGCTGTCAGATGAATGTCTATGATTCTGCGCAAATGGTGAATCTGCTCGGTGAAGAGGGCTATGATGAAGTCAGTACCGCCGAAAACGCTGATCTGGTGGTGCTGAACACTTGCCATATTCGCGAAAAAGCCGCCGAGAAAGTCTATTCCGACCTTGGCCGTTTGCGCCAACTTAAAGAAGCCCGCGCCGACAAGGGCGAAGCCATGCAAATCGCTGTGGCCGGCTGTGTGGCTCAGGCCGAAGGTGCGGAAATGCAACGCCGCGCCCCGGTGGTTGATTTTGTGGTCGGTCCGCAAAGTTATCAACGCCTGCCACATATGTTATCCGGAAAATCAGATCCGCTGGCCACAGACTTTGCCGTGGATGAAAAATTTGAACATCTGGCCAAGAAGCGCGCCGCCAATGGGCCAACCGCTTTTGTTACCGTGCAGGAAGGCTGCGATAAGTTTTGTTCCTTCTGTGTGGTGCCTTATACGCGCGGTGCCGAGCATTCACGCAGCGCCGAGGAAATCATTGCCGAAGTGCGCGCCCTTGTGCGCCACGGGGTGCGCGAAGTGACGCTGCTTGGCCAGAACGTCAATGCCTGGGCCGCGCAGGGGCCGGGCGGCGAAGCTGATTGGGGTCTGGGCGAGCTGATCACCCATCTGGCACAGATCGAAGAGCTGGCCCGCATTCGCTATACCACCTCACACCCACGCGATATGGACGAGCGCCTGATCGCCGCGCACCGTGATATTGATGCCCTGATGCCTTATTTGCACCTGCCGGTCCAAGCCGGGTCGGATGCGGTGCTGAAAGCCATGAACCGTGGCCACACCATGGATACGTATTATCGCTTGATTGATACCATTCGCGCCGCGCGCAGCGATATCGCCCTCTCTGGCGACTTCATTGTCGGGTTTCCAGGTGAAACGGATGCGGATTTTGAGGCCACATTGCAGGCTATCCGCAATGTTGGGTATGCTTCGGCTTACTCGTTTAAATATTCTCGCCGTCCCGGCACGCCTGGGGCCAAGCGAGATGATCAGGTTCCCGAAGCGGTCAAGGTCGAACGCCTGACCATCTTGCAGGATTTATTGCTCAGCCAGCAAGTCGCCTTTAATGAGGCGCAGATCGGCAAAACCCTGCCGGTCCTGTTTGATAAAAAAGGCCGTCATGAGGGCCAAATTTGTGGCCGCAGCCCTTATTTGCAAAGTGTTTATGTGCAAGGCTCGGCATCCCTGATTGGATCAATTACGGATGTGAATATCACCGGCGCCGGCCGCAATGCGCTGACCGGAAATCTGGTGCAGGAGGCATTGGCTCAGGCGTGAGTAAAACAATGCGTATCGCTCT
Source organism: Robiginitomaculum sp. (assembly GCA_021776525.1). GTDB lineage: Bacteria > Pseudomonadota > Alphaproteobacteria > Caulobacterales > Maricaulaceae > Robiginitomaculum_B. The sequence goes on along the minus strand of JAJFFT010000006.1, from coordinate 333,267 downwards.
GGACGACACTGGCCTTGCCGCCGATATATGCGGCGTAAACAGCGAAAACCTCATCCTCATAGAACAGGCCTTCGATGTGCTGATTGATGCGCCGGGTGACGGTTTTGTTGTTCAGGGTCCCGCCGAGGCGGTGGGCCGTGCAGAACATGTCCTCAAAACCCTGATTGCCGAGACTATATCAGGTGCCGCGCCCGGTGCGCAAAGCGTGCGGGCCGCCATAATGTTTGCCAAAAAAGGCACCAAAACAAACGCCAAGGATGGCTTTCATGTGCCCCGTGCCCGCCGGTTGATCAGCCCGCGCACACCGGCGCAAAAAATCTATCTGGACCTGCTCAAAGGCGGCGATGCGGATCTGGTCTTTGGCGTCGGTCCGGCCGGAACCGGCAAGACGTTTCTGGCGGTGTGCTATGGGGCATCATTGCTGGCCGAGCGTAAAATCGACAAACTGATCATTGCCCGTCCGGCGGTTGAGGCAGGCGAGCGCCTGGGCTTTTTGCCGGGCGATCTGGAAGAAAAAATAGACCCCTATATGTTGCCCGTCTGGGATGCCTTAAACGAGGCTTTGGGCCGTGAAACGGTGATCAAACGCCGCGCCGAGGGACGTATCGAAGTGGCCCCACTGGCCTTTATGCGTGGCCGCACGCTCAGCCATGCTTTTGTGATTTTGGACGAGGCACAAAACGCCACTATTGGCCAAATGCAAATGGTCCTTACCCGCCTTGGCGAGGGCAGCCGGATGATTGTCACCGGTGATCCCAGCCAGTCAGATCTGCCCGCGGGGCAACCATCTGGCCTGGCCCACGCGCTGCACATTCTGGATGGGGTCAAGGGCTGCGCGGCGGCGCGCTTTACGCAAAAAGACGTTGTGCGTCACCCTCTGGTGGCGCGTATTGTTGCGGCCTATGAGGCCGCGGCCCGGGATCAATAATGAAAACCGCCAGACGCGATATTGATGTCCGCCTATCCGACGCCATCTGGCCATGGGACGAGGCCGAAGGCGAACAATTGGTCCGCCGCATGCTGGATGTGGTTGAGGCGCGCCTTGGCTACCTTCGCGAGGGTGTGTTAGAGGCCTGGTTCGCCAGTGATGACGATCTGCGGGCCTTAAATGCCCAGTTTCGCGGCAAGGATAAGCCGACCAATGTATTGTCTTTTGCTGCGCCGGACATGCCAATTGCGGGCATGCCGTGCAGTTTTGGCCAGTTGGCGCTGGCTGGCGGGGTCTGCCGGGGCGAGGCCGAAAAACGGGCCCTGTCTTTGCATGATCACACGTGTCACCTGATTATTCATGGCCTTTTGCATATGCAAGGGTATGATCATCAAACAAACGATGATGCCATTGAGATGGAAACGCTGGAACAGGACATTATGAAGACGCTTGGCCTGCATGACCCGTATGCGGTTATTGGTGCACCTTTGGGGGACGCTAATGTCTGATCAAAGCTCTGGCTTTCTGACCCGGTTTTTTGGGCGCAAGGCACCCGGCGAGCCGCAACCCGATGAAGACGCACAAAAACTGATCGACAATGCCACCGCTTTTGATCAATTGCGGATCGAAGACCTGATGGTGCCGCGTGCCGATATTGTTGCAATTGGTGCCGATGCCACACTGGGCGAGCTGGTCGATGCCTTTATGCAATCCTCGCACTCGCGCCTGCCGGTTTATAACAACACGCTCGATGATCCGCGCGGCATGGTGCATATCAAGGATATTTTACGCTTTTTGGCCCCCAGAGGTGACGTAAGCGTCGATTATAGCGCCAGAGTTCTCAAAGAGATTGCTCGCCCGGTGCTGTATGCGCCGCCCAGCATGCAGGCCGATGATCTGATGGTCAAAATGCAAAGCACGCGCATTCACATGGCGCTGGTGGTGGATGAATATGGCGGCACTGATGGTCTGGTCACGCTGGAAGATCTGGTCGAACAGATTGTCGGCAAGATCGAGGACGAACACGACAGCGAGGCCCCATCACTGGTGCGTCTGGCCGAAGGTAAGTGGGACGCCGATGCGCGGGTTTCAATAGAAGAGCTGGAACAGGCCAGTGGCATTTCTCTGGTTCAGGATCAAGACGAGGATGACGTGGATACGCTGGGCGGTCTGGTGTTCCAGCTGGCCGGGCGGGTGCCGGGGCGCGGCGAAATTCTCAGCCACCCCGCAGGTCTGGAATTTGAAGTCATGGAGGCCGACCCGCGTCGTCTGCGTCGCCTTCTGGTTCGCCATCATCACGATGAGTAATTTTATGACCCTGACGGGCCGCAAAACCACACGCTTGGCGCACCGTATAGCCGGTCTTCGTGGCTGGCGTGTGCACCTTCTGGCCGTTTTGGCCGGGGCGTTTGGTGTATTGGGTCAGGCGCCGTTTCATATCTGGCCGGCCAGTCTTTTATCGCTGGTGGTTCTTGTCTGGCTGCTGGACGGGGCTTTTGCCACACAACGCCCGATCCGCGCCGGTGCGGCCCGCGCCTTCAGCTTTGCCTTTGGCCAGTTTTATGCGGGCCTTTACTGGATTGGCGCCGCGTTTATCAGCCGTGGCCCGGAATATATTCCGCTTATGCCCATTGCCCTGACCTTGCTGATGGCTGGTCTGGCTCTGATCTGGGCATTGGCCGGGGCGTTTGCGCTACGGTTTTGGTCCCTTGATCAGCGCCGTATTGCAGTGCTGGCATTAAGCCTGTTTGCCGCTGAATGGGTTCGCGGGAATTTTTTCACGGGTTTTCCGTGGAATTTGCCGGGCATGGTCTGGGCCCCGGGGGCATCTGTTTCTCAATCCGCCTCCTTGTTCGGGGTTTGGGGTCTGTCCTTACTGACGTTGTTTGCTTTTGCGGCTCCGGCGGCATTGGTGGGGCGTGATCGTTTTTGGTGGCAACGCGCACTGCCGACTGTTTTTGCGCTGCTCTGTTTTGTCGGCCTGTTTGTCGCCGGGCACAATCGTCTGTCGATGGCCGTAACCAAGGCTCAACCGGGGGTGCGCCTTCGTGTGGTCCAGTCGGTAATTGATCAACGTGAAAAATGGAAGCCGGAAAACCGCAATGCGGTTTTGGCTCATTATCTGGATATTTCCACCAAAGAGCCTCTGGACGGCGTGACCCATGTCATTTGGCCCGAAGGGGCGCTGCCGACTTTGTTGCTTGAAGATGGCCCGGCGCTGGATGCTATTGCCGATACGTTTCGAGACGGCCCCGTGCTGATTACCGGTCTGACCCGGCGCGAATTGGCGATGAGCGGCGAAACCCTGTATCGCAACTCATTGATCGCGCTCAGCTTTGCGGATGGCCAGCCGCGGGTGGAAACCGTCTATGACAAGCACCATCTGGTGCCGTTTGGGGAATATATGCCGCTCAGCGATTTGTTTGCGCGGATCGGTATTAAGGGCCTGATCAATTATGATGATGGCTTTACGCCCGGGCCTGCGCCGTCCAGCATGCAGATTGATAACCTGCCGGTCTTTTCGCCGCAGATTTGCTATGAAATTGCCTATTCGGGTTTCACCCCTCGCGATGAAGGTCGCCCGGCCTGGGTTCTCAATATCTCCAACGACGCCTGGTTTGGCCCAACCACAGGCCCTTACCAGCATCTAGACCATGCGCGCTATCGCGCCATCGAAGAAGGTTTGCCGGTGGTGCGCTCAGCCAGTTCTGGCATTGCCGGGGTTATCGATCCCTATGGGCGTATGGTGTTGCGCATGCGCCGCGACGCCGACCGGGCCATGGATGCTGCTTTGCCACGTCCCTTGCCGGCCACGCCCTTTAAACGACACGGCACGGTGCTCCTTTTATTCTTGGCAGGGCTTATTTTCTCGCTTAGGTTGCTGCGCGCCTGAGGTGCAACGGGGTAAAAGTAAACAGGGCATATAAAGAATCATGTAGCGTTACGCGTAAAAATGTGCATTAAACACGTTTAGAGTGTACAATAAGGTGACTAAATCGGGGGTTTTTCGTGTCAGAACGTTCAGCAAATCCAGTGGATGTCCATGTTGGCGCACGTGTGCGTCTACGCCGTCTCATGCTGCGTATGAGCCAGGACAAGCTGGGAGAAAATCTGGGGGTGACATTCCAGCAGATCCAGAAATATGAACGCGGGGCCAACCGGGTCAGCGCCAGTCGGCTGTGGGGTATGGCCGATGTTCTGGACGTGCCTGTGCAGTATTTTTTTGAAGGTTTGGCGGCTGAGGCAAACGCGCCCGGCTTTGGTGATAATGATCAGACCCCTCTGGTCTATGATTTTATCAACTCGCCCGACGGGGTACAGCTGGCCGCCGCGTTTTCCTGTATCACCGATCCCAAGGTCCGCCGTCAGGTTTTGCAATTGGTTCGCGCTCTTGCGGGCGAAAATTCTGAAGAAGAAAATCCCGACAAATAAGTGCGTCGTGCACGCTTTTAACGTGTAATTTGCCTGCGTCATGACGTCCTATAATGGCACCGCAACCATAAAGACCATTGCATTTCACTGCAGGATCGGCTTGTCTGCACCGCAAAACCATATAAAGAAATCTTTATATCGTCATGTGAGGAGCATAGTGTGAGCCGTCAATCCTATATTTTTACCAGTGAAAGTGTTTCAGAAGGTCATCCTGACAAGGTTTGTGACCGTATTTCTGATACTGTTGTTGACATGTTTCTGGCCAAGGACCCCCAGTCCCGCGTGGCCTGTGAAACCCTGACCACCACCAATCGTATTGTGTTGGCGGGCGAGGTCCGTTGCGGCGGGCAGATTGATAATGATGAGATCGAAGCCGAAGTGCGTGCCGCGGTCCGTGATATTGGTTACGAACAGGACGGCTTTCACTGGAAAACGGCTCAGCTGGAAAACCTTCTGCACGAGCAATCCAGTGATATTGCCATGGGCGTTGATGCCGCGGGCAATAAGGACGAAGGTGCCGGTGATCAGGGCATTATGTTTGGTTATGCCACCAATGAAACGCCGGAATTGATGCCAGCAACACTGCAATATGCGCACCAGATTTTGCGCAGTATGGCGGCGGCCCGCAAGGCCGATCCATCTTTGGGTCTTGAGCCAGATGCCAAGAGCCAGGTCACGCTCGCCTATAATGGCAGCGTGCCATTGCGTGCCACCTCTATTGTGGTCTCCACACAGCACCGCGAAGGTTTGACCCCGGCTGATGTGCGCGAAATTGTTCGCCCCTATGTCGAGGCGGTATTGCCTGAGGGCTTTATGCCTTCGGAAGACGAGTTTTATGTCAATCCAACCGGCAATTTTGTTATTGGCGGACCTGATGGTGACAGCGGCCTGACCGGTCGCAAAATCATTGTCGACACGTATGGCGGTGCGGCCCCCCATGGCGGCGGTGCATTTTCGGGTAAAGACCCGACCAAGGTTGACCGTTCGGCCGCTTATATCAGCCGTTATCTGGCGAAAAACGTGGTGGCCGCCGATCTGGCTGATCGCTGCACCATTCAGCTGTCTTACGCCATTGGTGTGGCCAAACCCTTGAGTATTTATGTGGACACCCACGGCACCGGACGATGCGATGAAGCACACCTTGAAAAGGTGTTGGCCGAGGCCGTAGACCTTAGCCCGCGCGGTATTCGCGAACGTCTGGGCCTGAACAAGCCAATCTATGCGCGTACCGCGGCCTATGGCCATTTTGGCCGTACACCAGAGGCCGATGGCGGGTTCTCGTGGGAGAAAACTGATCTGGCAGACGAGCTGAAATCTCTTGCCGGCTGATACGTTTGAACCACGACTTTATGGCCGGGCCAAGGGGCATGCACTGAAACCCAGGCAGGCCCGTTTGGTCGATGAATTATTGCCAAAAATAGGCCTGCCCAAAACCATCCACACTGCGGCGGATATTGCCGGTGATGATCGCCCTCTCTGGCTGGAGATTGGCTTTGGCGGGGCCGAGCATCTGATTGCCCAGGCGCAGGCCAATCCAGATGTCTGCCTGATCGGTATCGAGCCCTACCTCAACGGTGTGGCCAAAGCGCTGGTCGGTGTTGAAGAAGATAAGCTGGATAATGTGCGGCTGGTGCGCGGTGATGCGCGGCTGATCCTGCAATCTATGCCGGATGGCTTTTTGGACCGCATCTTTATTCTCTATCCCGACCCGTGGCCCAAAAAGCGCCACAACAAGCGCCGTCTGGTGCAAGGTGAATTTGTGACCGAACTGGCCCGGGTGCTCAAACCCGGCGGGCATTTACGCTTTGCCTCGGACATTGACCATTATCAGGCCTGGGCTTTGGCGCACATTCTGGATGACGGGCATTTTTCCTGGACCGCAAACCGCGCCGATGACTGGCGCACCGCGCCAGATGATCACGTCCCGACGCGTTATGAAGGCAAAGCCAAAAAGGCCGGCCGGCCGTGTGTGTATCTGGACTTTGTTCGCACCCACTGAGCAAGCCGATTGCATCATCGCGCCAACGGACCTATATAAAGCGCAACAACATCGCTGATCGCTGGTATGCGCTTCAAGCGGGCTCCCCCGGGGAGGCCGCTTTTTTCATGGCTGCACCACTTTTGATCAGCACGACAAGGATTTAAGAATTTGCGCGCCAAGACCACCAGTGAGCAAAATATAATGCAGATCATCGAACCGATTGCGGCGCAATTGGGCCTGGAGATCGTGCGCGTGCGCATGTTTGGCCGGGAAAAGCGAAAAATTCTGCAAATTATGGCCGAGCGCATTTCGGACCATCAGATGGGCATCAAGGATTGCACATCTCTCAGCCGGGCTATTTCTGCGGTGATTGATGTCGAAGACCCTATCGCCGGCGCGTATGAGCTGGAAATATCCTCACCGGGGATCGAACGCCCGCTGACCGTTTTAGAAGATTTTGAACGCTGGGCCGGGCATACGGCCAAGCTGGAATTGGATCGTTTGATCGAAGGTCGCCGCCGCTTCAAGGGTGTGCTGGCCGGTGTTGAGGACGATAATATTGTGATTGATCTGGAAGGCGAAAGCGACAGTGCTTTGATGCCTTTTGCATGGATTAGCGACGCCCATTTGGTGATGAGCGATGCCTTGTTGAATATGAATAAAAACGCGAAAGACTCTAGGGAGACGAAGACATGAGTATGACCGGCGTCAGCGCCAATCGATTAGAACTGTTGCAAATCGCCAAGGCGGTTGCGGCAGAAAAGTCGATTGAAGAATCTATTGTCCTGGAAGCCATCGAAGAGGCTATCCAGCGAGCCGCCCGTTCGCGCTATGGCAGCGAGCTGGATATTCGTGCGCATATTGATCCGGTGACCGGTTCGATGTCGCTGAAACGCTATGTCACTGTTGTTGAAGAGGTGGAAAACGATTCCACTGAGATCGGTCTGGAGGAAGCCAAAAAGCTGAACCCTGAGGCCGAGGTCGGCTTTGTCTTTGATGAAGAGCTGCCGCCGGTTGAATTTGGCCGGGTGGCTTCACAGGCCGCTAAACAGGTGATTACCCAAAAAGTGCGTGAAGCCGAACGCGCCCGTCAATATGAAGAGTTCAAGGACCGTGTCGGCGAAGTCGTCAATGGCATCGTCAAACGGGTTGAATACGGCAATGTCATTATTGATCTGGGCCGTACCGAGGCGATTATCCGCCGCAATGACGGTATTCCCCGTGAAAACCTGCAACAGGGTGATCGCACCCGCGCCTATATTTATGAAGTGCGCGAAGAGGCCCGCGGGCCACAAATCTTCCTCTCTCGGGCGCACCCCAAACTGATGGCCGCATTGTTTGCACAAGAAGTACCAGAGGTTTACGAGGGCATTATTGAAATCCCATCTGTTGCCCGCGACCCCGGCAGCCGTGCCAAAATCGCTGTGCTGTCTAATGACAATGCCATTGATCCGGTTGGTGCCTGCGTGGGTATGCGCGGCAGCCGTGTTCAGGCGGTGGTCAGCGAGCTGCAAGGCGAAAAAATTGATATCATTCAATGGTCCGAAGACCCGGCCACATTTTTGGTGAATGCCTTGGCCCCGGCCGAAGTGGCCAAGGTGGTGATGGACGAAGATGATGGTCGCGTCGAAGTGGTGGTTCCCGAAGAACAATTGTCGCTGGCCATTGGCCGTCGCGGCCAGAATGTACGTCTGGCCTCGCAACTGACCGGCTGGACCATTGATATTCTGACCGAAGAAGAAGAATCATCGCGCCGCCAGAAAGAGTTCTCGGCCCGTACCGAGCTGTTCATGAAGGCACTGGATGTGGACGAAGTGATTGCTCAATTGCTGGCCACCGAAGGTTTTGATACGGTCGAAGAGGTGGCCTTTGTCGCCATGGAAGAAGTGGCCAGTATTGAGGGCTTTGACGAAGATACTGCGGTCGAGCTGCAAGAACGTGCCCGCGAGCATCTGGAACGTCTGGCCGAAAAACTGGATGCCCGCCGCAAAGAGCTGGGTGTCGCAGACGATCTGATCGCAATGGAAGGCATCACGCTGGCCATGGCGGTCAAGCTTGGCGAAGCCGATATTAAAAATGTCGAGGACTTTGCCGGTCTGGTTCCCGATGATTTGCGCGGTTGGTTTGAAACTGTCGATGCTGAGCGTGTGCGCCAGCCTGGCATTTTCGAAGAAGAAAAAATGAGCGCCGAAACCGCCAATGAAATGATTATGGGCGCGCGTCTGGCGGCGGGTTGGGTCACCGAAGAAGATCTGGCCGCAGCTGAGCAGGACGATGCCGAAGACGCACCAGCCGAGGGAGATGCGGCCAAAGCAGAATAAGCACTGGTTTTAGCGCCACGAAAGGTCACAATGCGAGAGCGTAAATGCATCCAAACGGGCGAGGTTTTGCCCGAAAGCAAGCTGGTCCGTTATGCGATTTCGCCCGATCTGGTGATTGTGCCTGATATCAGGGCGCGGGCACCGGGTCGCGGGCTTTGGGTTCGTGCTGACCGCTCTGTGCTGGAAGCTGCCATGAAAAAGCGCAGCTTTGCGCGGGCCGCCAAAGCCAAAGTGCAGGTGGGTGATAACTTGCCGGAACAGACAGACGCAGCTCTGGTCCGGGCGGCGCTGGACCTTTTGGGTCTGGCCAAGCGTTCGGGTGAATTGCTCTGTGGTTTTGACCAGGTGCGTGGTGTATTGCAAAATCGCCGGCCCGCAGTCCTGATCGAAGCTAGCGACGGGGCCGCCGACGGCCGTAACAAGGTTCTGGCCCTGGCGAAAGCCAAATGGGGCAGCGCCGACGAGGGTATTCCTCTGGTCAATTGCTTCACTCAGGACCAGATGGGCGCACCGATTGGCCGTGCCCACAGTACACATATGACCCTTCTGCCGGGTGGTTTGGCAGAGCAGTTTATGTTCCACGCGGAACGATTATCCGCCTTTCGCCTGCTATTTTCTGGCGAAACAGGCGATAAGAGGAGTTGTATCGCCGATCAAGACCGTTAGTTTACGGCCAAACTGATGATCTGCGGTGCAGGAAAAAGATTGGCCATCATGGGTGTGCGTTGTGCGGACCTGGTGATGGTTTTGGGAAAGACGTATGAGCGACGCGAACGACAACGACAAACCAGAAGGCAGTGGACGCAAGCCTCTGACCCTGAAACGCAATGTTGCGGCAGGCACGGTCAAGCAAAGCTTTTCGCGTGGGCGTTCCAAATTTGTGGTGGTCGAGAAAAAACGAAAACGGGTTCTTGGCAAAGGCACCGCCCCTGAGGCAGAAGCCCCGGAAGAGGCCCCGGCCAAGGCTGAGGTCAAATCTGATTCGGCGGCACGTGCGCGTGCACTGGGGCTTTCCGAATCCGAATATCTGGCCCGCGAAGCCGCTCTGGGCAAGGCCAAGGCCGATGCGGCCAACCGTGAAGAACGGGCGCGCATCGAGACCGAAGAGCGTGATCGCCGCGAGCGCGAAGAAAAAGAACAACTGGTCGCCGAGCGAGAAGCTCGCGAAAAAGAGGAAAAACGCGCCAAGGAGGAGGCCGAACGGGCCGCCGCCGAAGCTGCTGCGCAGGCCGCCATGGCGGCCACGCGTCCACGGACCGAGCGCGCACCGACGCCGGCCGCCGCACCCAGCACCGATGCGGCTGTTGAAAAATTTGGCGGGCGGATCAAGAAAAAACGCGTCGAGCAAAAACCAGTATCGCGCAGCCGGTCCGAACCAAAACGCCGTCGCGGCAAATTGACCATCAGCAATATTCTGGATGGCGATGAAGGCCAGCGTCAACGCTCTCTGGCGTCCATGCGCCGGGCGCGTGAGCGTGAAAAAGAACGGCGACTGACCGGTGATGGCAGCGGCCGCGATAAAGTGGTTCGTGAAGTGGTTGTTCCTGAAACCATTACGGTGGCAGAACTGGCCAATCGGATGAGTGAGCGGGCGCGTGATGTGGTCAAATTCCTCATGCAAGAGGGCGATATGAAAAAGCCCGATGATGTGTTGGATGCCGATACTGCTGAGCTGATTGTTGAAGAGTTCGGCCATACCGTGCGCCGGGTTGCCGAGTCTGATGTGGAAACCGGTTTCATCAGCGATGATGATCCTGAAGACAGTAAAAAACCCCGTTATCCTGTGGTCACTATTATGGGCCACGTCGATCACGGCAAAACCTCGCTTTTGGATGCCTTGCGTTCCACCGATGTGGCCGCCGGTGAAGCGGGCGGCATTACCCAGCATATTGGTGCCTATCAGGTGCAGTTGAAATCTGGCGACAAAATTACTTTCCTTGATACGCCCGGCCATGCGGCGTTTTCGTCCATGCGTTTGCGCGGTGCGCAGGCCACGGATATTGTGGTTCTGGTTGTGGCCGCCGATGACAGCGTTATGCCGCAAACCATCGAAGCCATCAGTCATGCCAAGTCAGCCGGTGTGCCGATCATCGTTGCGGTCAACAAGATGGACCGGGAAGGTGCCGATGCACAAAAAGTTCTGAATGACCTGTTGCAATATGAAGTGCTGACCGAATCGGTTGGTGGTGACGTGCAGGCCATTGAAGTGTCTGCCCTGAAAAAAACCGGACTGGACAATCTGGTCGAAGCCATCACCTTGCAGGCCGAAGTTCTGGAACTGACCGCCAATCCTGACCGGGAAGCCGATGGTATTGTTATCGAAAGCCAGGTCGCCAAAGGGCGCGGTCCGGTGGCAACGGTTCTGGTAAAACGCGGCACCTTGAAACGCGGCGATATTCTTGTCGCCGGTACCGCTTGGGGCAAAGTTCGGGCGCTGACTGATGAGCGGGGCCAACAGCTTAAAGAAGCCGGGCCAAGCCTGCCGGTCGAAATTTTGGGCATGAATGGCGCGCCGGAACCGGGCGAGCCTTTCTCCGTGGTGGAGAGCGAAGGCCGGGCCCGCGAAATCACCGAATATCGTGATCGCAAAAATCGCCAGGGTGATAACACGTCTGGTCCGGATGCTGTGGCCTCTCTGGAACAAATGATGGCCAGCCTGAAAGACAAAGAAATTGCCGAAGCTGTTCTGGTCGTTAAAGCCGATGTGCAAGGCTCTTCCGAAGCCATCAAACAGGCGGTGGAAAAACTTGGCAATGATGAAGTGCGTGCGCGGGTGATCCACTCTGCGGCGGGCGGGATTACTGAATCCGACATTTTGCTGGCCAGATCATCAAATTCACCGGTCATCGGCTTTAATGTTCGGGCCACCAAACAGGCCCGCGAGCTGGCCGAAAAAGAAGGCGTTGAAATCCGCTATTACAGGATCATTTACGACCTTCTGGATGATATCAAGGCGGTGCTGGAAGGCATGCTGGACCCTGAATTGCGCGAAACCTTCCTGGGTAATGCCGAAGCGCTGGAAATCTTCAATATTTCCAAGCTGGGCAAGATCGCCGGGTGTCGGGTGACCGAAGGCGTCATGCGCCGCGGATCCCATGTGCGTTTGGTGCGCGATAATGTGGTGATCCACGAGGGCGAGCTGAGTACGTTGCGACGCTTCAAAGACGAGGTCAAAGAGGTCAATGCCGGCCAGGAATGCGGCATGGGCTTCCTTAATTACCATGATCTGCAAAAAGGCGATCTGATCGAGTGTTTCGACGTCACCGAGATTGAGCGCAAGCTCTAAACCGGCATTATGCGTTTCAAGGTCTGTTGTATTTCCAGTGTTGATGAGGCCGAAATGGCCATCAATGCCGGGGCTTGGGCCATTGGACTGGTGGCGGCTATGCCGTCTGGCCCCGGACCAATTGATGATGCGCGCATTGCCGCCATTGCCAAGGCCACCAAAGGCCGCATCAAGCGTTTTTTGCTGACCTCGCGAACCGGGCCAGACGATGTGGTTGACCATGTCCAAAGCTGTGGCACGGATGTGGTGCAATTGGTGGATGATGTTCCGGCGAAAACTTACGCCGCCCTACGGCAAAAATGCGGCGGTGTGCAGATCGTGCAAGTCATTCATGTGCAAGGGCCAGAGGCGCTGGACCAGGCCAAAAAGGCCGCACCGCATTGCGATTATATTTTGCTCGACAGTGGTCGTACCGATGGTCCGATCCGCGAGCTGGGCGGCACTGGCCGGACCCATAATTGGAATATTTCACGGCAAATCGTCGATATCCTCACCGTCCCGGTTATTCTGGCCGGTGGCCTAAGCCCGGATAATGTGGCCACCGCGTGCCGGGCCGTGTCGCCGTTTGCGGTTGATATTTGTTCGGGTTTGCGCGGCCCGGACATGGCACTGGATGCCCAAAAACTGGCGCGCTTTGCCGCGCCTTAACCGCCTGTCCGTGCCATAGATGTTCCCCGGCAAGGTTTGTTTCTGCGCGTTTTTCTTGCCTGTTCCGGGCTTGCAGACTATGGAGGCGCCCATGAGCAAGAAAAATAAAATGCCAAGCCAGCGGCAATTGCGCGCTGGCGAGCTGGTCCGCCATGCTTTGGTGGATGTATTGGCGCGCGAAGATTTGCGCGATCCAGATCTGAAGGACGTGTCTTTGACCATCACCGAAGTGCGCTGCGCGCCGGACCTGCGTCATGCACGGATTTTCTGTATCCCGCTTGGTGGCAAGGATCTTGATACGGTGATCAAGGCGATGAACCGCTGTGCACCCTTTCTGCGTGGCCGTCTGGGCCGCGAAATTGATATGAAGTTTACACCGCAACTGGCATTTCGGGCTGATAACAGCTTTGATCAGGCTGGCCATATTAGTGACCTTTTGCACCGCCCGGATGTGGCGCGGGATTTAGCCAATGATCATTCCTCAGAAGATGAAGGCTGAAGGCGGACCGGATGGGACGGTCACGTAAAAAAGGTCAAAATATCACTGGCTGGCTGGTGCTGGATAAGCCGCTGGGGATGACCTCAACACAGGCGCTGGGCAAAGTGCGCTGGCTGTTGGATGCCAAAAAAGCCGGGCACGCCGGCACGCTGGACCCATTGGCCAGCGGGGTTCTGCCGCTGGCTTTTGGCGAGGCCACCAAGACCATACCCTTTATGATGGATGCGCATAAAACCTATGCGTTTACAATTCAGTGGGGCGCGTCGACCACCACATTGGACGCAGAGGGCGCGGTGACGGCTCGTTCAGACCACCGCCCATCTGCAGAAGAAATCAAAGTGGTTTTGCCCGGCTTTGTCGGGCAGATTGAGCAAACACCGCCGGCGTTTTCCGCGATCAAAGTAGATGGAAAACGCGCCTATGATCTGGCCCGTGCCGGCGAAGAGGTGGTGCTTAAATCACGCACTGTACGCATCGATGCGCTGCATCTAGTGGATGTGCCAGACGCCGATCATGCTTGCTTTGAGGTACAGTGCGGCAAGGGCACTTATGTGCGTTCGCTGATGCGTGATATTGCCGCGGCGCTTGGGTGCGAAGGCCATGTGACAGTCCTGCGCCGCACCCGTGTTGGCCCGTTTGAGGTGGACGCTGCGATCCGTCTTGATGAGGTGATCCAAGCGGCAGAAGAGCAAGCGGCGCTGGATTTTCTGCAACCGCTTGACGCGGCGTTGGGCCACCTCGCCAGAATTGAAATTAACGCCGAGCAGGCCAGCGATTTGCGCATGGGCCGGGCCATTGTCTGTGCGCCAATGGGGAATGCTGATACGGCTCAGCCTCTGGTCTATGCGCATTGCGCGACCGAACCGATTGCACTTGGCACGCTGGAGGGCGAAATTTTCAAGCCCAGCCGGGTTTTTAACCCCTGATTGCCAATGCCATGGCGCGCGGGCGTAATTCATGCCTTTTCTCTGTGTTAAATGAGGCGGCACAGCCCTTGCAATTGTTGGCTTTTTCGCCCATAAGCCCAGCCATTAAACGACCGTGCTGGACGGTGTCCCGGTACGGCCCTCATATTCACGACACCGCGGAGAAGTAAAGATGTCGATTACTGTTGAACGTAAAGCCGAGCTGATCAAAAAATTTGCTCAAAACGAAGGAGATACAGGATCTCCGGAAGTTCAGGTTTCAATTTTGTCTGAACGTATTTCCAACCTCACCGAACACTTCAAAACACACAAGAAGGATAACCATTCGCGTCGCGGATTGTTGAAAATGGTTTCCCAGCGCCGCCGCCTTCTTGACTATCTGAAACGCGAGAATCTGTCTCGCTATCAGGCGCTGATCAAAGAGCTGGGCCTGCGCCGCTAGGGCGTTTGAGGCTAACCGCTTATGACCGGGCCATGCACATGGGGTGTGTGGCCACAAAGGAAGACATATAATGTTTGATATCCACAAAGAAACGATTGATTGGGAAGGTCGCGACCTGACCCTAGAAACCGGGCGTATCGCCCGTCAGGCACAAGGTTCTGTGCTGGCCACGTACGGCGAAACCAGTGTTCTGGCTGCCGTCACATTTGCTAAAGAACCAAAACCGGGCATGGATTTTTTCCCACTGACCGTCAACTATACCGAAAAATATTACGCCGCTGGCCGCATTCCGGGTGGATTTTTCAAGCGTGAAGGGCGTCCGACCGAAAAAGACACCCTGACCTCGCGCCTGATTGACCGTCCGATCCGTCCGCTGTTTGCCAAAGGCTTCAAAAACGAAGTTCAGGTCATCCTCACCGTGCTCAGCCACGATCAGGAAAATGACCCCGATGTGTTGGCCATGGTTGCCGCCTCTGCGGCCCTGACGCTTTCCGGCGTGCCCTTCATGGGTCCGATCGCTGGTGCCCGTGTGGCTCTGATTGATGGCGAATATGTCGTCAATCCGACCATTGACGAAATGGAAGAAACCGAGCTGGACCTTCTGGTTGCTGGCACCAAAGACGCCGTGATGATGGTTGAATCCGAAGCCAAAGAGCTGTCCGAAGATGACATGCTGGGCGCTGTTATGGCGGGCCATGATGCCATGCAGCCGGTCATTGATATGATCGTCAAGCTGGCCAAAAAAGCCGCCAAACCGGCTTTCGAATTTGCCTCACCAGATCATTCAAAAGAAAAAGCCGCCGCCAAGAAACTGGTTGGTGCGGCCATGACCAAAGCCTATAAAATCACCGACAAACTGGAACGCCAGGATGCGGTGGGCGCGGCTAAAGACAAGGCCTATGCGGCTCTGACCCAATCCGAAGACAACCCTGATGGGATTGCTTCGGATGTTTTGGGCGGCGTGCTTAAATCACTCGAAGCCGATGTGGTGCGTGGCAATATCATCAAAACCGGTAAACGGATTGATGGCCGCACACTGGATCAGGTTCGTCCGATCATTGGTGAAACTGCGGTTCTGCCGCGTACCCATGGCTCGGCGCTGTTTACACGCGGTGAAACGCAGGCGTTGGTGATTGCCACATTGGGCACAGGCGATGATGAACAATTCATCGATGCCTTGACCGGCACCACCAAGGAAAACTTCCTTCTGCATTACAACTTCCCACCGTATTCGGTTGGTGAAGCCCGCCGCATGGGCCCTCCTGGACGCCGGGAAATTGGCCACGGCAAGCTGGCATGGCGTGCCATGCGTGCGGTTCTACCGACCAAGGAAGACTTCCCCTATACGGTCCGTCTGGTCTCAGAGATCACTGAATCCAATGGCTCCTCTTCGATGGCCACTGTTTGTGGCTCATCTCTGGCGCTGATGGATGCCGGTGTGCCGATCAGCCGCCCTGTCTCTGGCATTGCCATGGGCCTGATAAATGAAAAAGACGGCATTGCCGTTTTGTCCGACATTTTGGGTGATGAAGATCATCTTGGCGATATGGACTTCAAAGTGGCCGGTACTGAAAAAGGTATCACCTCTTTGCAAATGGACATTAAAATTGCTGGTATCACCGAAGACATCATGCAAACCGCGCTGGAACAGGCCAAGGGTGGGCGTATGCACATCCTGGGCGAAATGAACAAGGCGCTTAGCGTGTCTCGTGATGAAGTTGGTGAATTTGCACCGCGCATTGAAACCATCACAGTGGCCAAAGATAAAATCCGTGAAGTCATCGGCTCGGGCGGTAAAGTCATCCGCCAGATCGTCGAAGAAACCGGTGCCAAGATCGACATCAATGATGATGGCGTGATCAAGATCGCGTCCAGCGACGGCGCTGCGATCAAGGCCGCTATGGATTGGATCAAAGGCATTGCCGCTGAGCCGGAACTGGGTGAAATTTATGACGGTACCGTGGTCAAAACCATGGACTTTGGTGCTTTCGTCAATTTCTTTGGCCCCAAAGATGGCCTCGTTCACATCAGCCAACTGGCCGCCGAGCGCGTCAACAACACCACCGATGTCGTCAAAGAAGGCGACAAGGTTAAGGTCAAGGTTCTTGGCTTTGATGATCGTGGCAAGGTTCGCCTGTCCATGAAAGTCGTCAATCAGGAAACCGGCGAAGAGATCAAAACCGAAGAAGGTTGATCTCTGGTTTTTGAACTATGATTTGAAAAACCCCGGGTGTAATGCCCGGGGTTTTTTGTATCTGGTGTTGTCCATATTTCGAGGCTCTCTACGTTCGCACCTCAATATGAGGTC
This sequence comes from Robiginitomaculum sp., assembly GCA_021776525.1. Taxonomy (GTDB): domain Bacteria; phylum Pseudomonadota; class Alphaproteobacteria; order Caulobacterales; family Maricaulaceae; genus Robiginitomaculum_B. The sequence continues at coordinate 316,496 of JAJFFT010000006.1, read as the reverse complement.
GTAAAGTTAACTATAGCCTCACCCTGAGGTGGCGCGTAGCGCCCTCGAAGGGTGGATAACACCCAAGGGTCAATCCAAGGGGTAATTGCCCCTCAAGTTATGACCCTCATGGTCCCTTAATGACCCTAAAAACAACCCTTATGGACCCTCAACGGACCCTTATAATACGCAAAAAGCTCCTTTTTACCTGCGGGCTTGGCCGGCTTATCCCCGTCGGTGCCAAAGGCGCGATAATGATCAAGCGCAAGGCGGACAAAATGCCGAACCCACGCGACATGACATTGTTTATAACGGTTTTGATGGCCCACTGAGATTATGGGTGTGGGTGTTTTGTGTCAGAAGTTAATATTGGCGGGGTCATTATCCCCCGCCTAAGTATGAAAAAAGGCCTTTGTGCTTCTCAAAAAAAAGAGAAAATCGACATCAAGTACAGGCATCCGCGTTACGGGCTTTATAGCCGCGCTCAAAAGCGGCGATCCGCTGTGCCGCCGAGCCATGGGTGAAACTTTCGGGGACCACGACGCCGCGTGCCTTTTTTTGCAAGGTGTCATCGCCAACCGCATAGGCGGCACCAATGGCTTCTTTCAGATCGCCTGCATCCAGTGTCACGCTGGAAAGGTTTTGCGCCAGACCGGCCCACAGGCCGGCATAGCAATCGGCCTGCAATTCCACCGCCACCTGCACCGCATTGGCTTTGGCACTGCCGCGACCCAGGGCATTTTGGCGGCTGTTGGCACGGGCCAAAACACCGGTTTCATCTTGAATATGATGGCCGACTTCGTGGGCAATGACATAGCTTTGCGCAAAATCACCAGGGGCATTCATCCGCCGGGCCATTTCGTCAAAAAAGCTGACGTCGAGATAGACCTTTTTATCGCCGGGGCAATAAAACGGACCCATGGCGGCACTGGCCGAGCCACAGGCCGAACGGGTACCGCCAGTATAAATCACCATCGCTGTTGGTTGGTATGTCTTGCCGCGTTTGGCAAAAATCTGCGACCAGACCTCTTCGGTCGATCCAAGCACCGCGGCGGCAAAGTCCACACTCTTGTCGGGCGCTGCATTGGGTTTTTGCGGTGCAGATGTGCCGACCGGGCTGCCTTGCAGGGCGTTGATCAGGCCGCGCATCTGGTCGGGAAAGGCAACAAAGCCGACCACGCCGATCAGCACCAAGGGGATGATAAATTTGCGCCCCGCCCGCGAAAATACCATGCCCATGATTAAGTTCATGAGGATGTTGTTTCCCCCGCGACCTCGCGCATACGAGGCGCGTTGACCACGCCGGTCTTCAACGTTCGAGCTGCGACGCTGGCGGTTAATTTTCACAGGTATATCCCTTCACAAAGTGGTGAAACAGCCTATCCCGGCAATAAAAATTTGCAAAGGCCCTTTAAAGTGCCGCACAAAAACCTAAATCAAGGTCTAACGTGTAAAGACGACGAAATGTCGCGATCATCGGGAGAGCCTCATGGCCACCACATTACCTGTTGCCGCCACACCGGAAGCCAGCCTGTCGCGCTATCTGTCCGAGATTCGCAAATTTCCCATGCTGGAAAAGGGCGAGGAATTTATGTTGGCCAAACGCTGGGCCGAACATGAAGACAGTGATGCCGCGCAAAAGCTGATCACCTCGCATTTGCGTCTGGTGGCCAAGATTGCCATGGGTTATCGCGGTTATGGCCTGCCCATCGGCGAAGTGGTATCCGAGGGCAATGTCGGCCTGATGCAGGCGGTCAAGAAGTTTGACCCGGACAAGGGTTTTCGTCTGGCAACCTATGCCATGTGGTGGATCCGCGCTTCTATTCAGGAATATATCCTGCGCTCCTGGTCTTTGGTCAAAATGGGCACTACGGCAGCCCAGAAAAAACTGTTCTTCAATTTGCGCCGTATGAAGGGCCAGATGAAAGCCATTGATGATGGCGATCTGCATCCCGACCAGGTGGACACTATCGCCACCAAATTGGGCGTGACCAATGATGATGTGGTGCAGATGAACCGGCGTATGTCCGGCCCGGACGCATCGTTGAATGCGCCTTTGCGCTCCACCGAAGGCGAAAGCCAGTGGCAGGATTGGCTGGAAGACGAAAATTATGTCAGCCAGGAAACGCAAGTTGTCGAAAACGATGAATTTTCCACGCGCATGGAATTGTTACAGGACGCTATGGCGGATTTGAATGAGCGTGAACAGGACATTATCCAACAGCGCAAGCTTTCCGAAGAGCCAAAAACCCTCGAAGAATTAGCGCAAGTCTACGGCGTTTCTCGTGAACGCATTCGTCAGATCGAAGTCCGTGCGTTCGAGAAATTACAGGCTGCTATGCTGGAACAGGCCAAAGAAAAAGGCCTGATGGACGCCTAAGGGCTGCCCCACCCTTAACCGTGTTACCACGGAAACAGAAGGCTATCCGGGGCCTATAGTGCATTTGAACTGCCCTATGGATCCCGGATCAAGCCCGGGATGACAGTATATATTTATGTATAACTCACTGTGTCATGCCGGTCCCCGAGCCGGTATCCATAGGGCTTAGGTACGGATACCTGAGTATATCGGAGAATGACAACGCTCTACACCCAGAAAACCAAGTCTACCGGTTAGACTACGAGAGTGCCCACAAAAACTCATTAACACCCGCAAATTTGATTCGGATTAAGCCCTATTAAATACGGTGTTCGGTATTTTTATAGCGTTCATGTGCAGTCAAAGGTTGTTTCAAAAAAATAAGAATCCATGCTATAAGTTATTGATAATAATAGAGTAAATAAAATTCTAACGATTGAGATTCATGGTTGATTTGTTTATTGTCATGGAGACTTGACTCAGACTTCTGCATTCCGTATATAGCGCGAATGGATGATTTTCTTAAAAATATTAGGGATCGCAAACGTGAGCTTAAGCAGAAGTTAGAACAACTAAATGCTGCGGAACGAGCTTACCGAGCTGCGGCAAAGGGCGCGCGAAGAAAGCCAGTGGCAACCGAAGTCTTACCTGGTTTCAATAAGGTTGCGCCACCTAGACGTAACACTATGGTTTTGCCAGGCATGAAAACTCCAACAATAAAGCAATCAGTTATGAGGTTGTTAGAAAGTCATCCAAATGGACTTACTGCTTTACAGATACTTGAAAAACTCCAACAGACGGTAAGGCCGGAATTACAAAGGCATGTATTATCGCCTCAGCTTTCTCGATTACGACAGGATGGTCATCTTTCTCATTTTGGAAATGTTTGGTCTCTGTCACAGCCTAATGTGCTAGAGCAAGGAGGTGACGATGCCGCCATAACATAACATAAAGCAAAGGCATCAACGCTCACGCGTGATGCCCTCACCATTTTAGTATGTCTGACCTATAAATAAATCAGTCCTTACAGACTAAATATAGGTCAGACATACATTTTCGTCAACTAATTTGATGGAGACAGCAATGTCAGATTCGAACTATGAGTACATCTACGTAAAGTGGATTACCCGAAATGGGAAACGCATTCATGCAAGCTTTTATGGCCTGCAAGCATTTCGCATTCGTGTTAAAAAACGTAAGTAGATAAACACCAGCCGGGCATTGAGTTACTCTTGCCCGGCTCTTGTTTTATAAGCCTAACCCTTAAACGGGTCGCGCATCAAGATCACGTCTTCGCGCTCTGGACTTGTGGACAACATGGCCACCGGTGCGCCGATCAGCTCTTCCAGACGGCGCACATATTTAACGGCTGTGGCTGGTAAATCAGCCCAGCTGCGCGCCCCTCTGGTGGACTGGTCCCAGCCCTCAAAGCATTCGTAGACCGGCTCGACCCGGGCCTGATCTTTTATACTGGCCGGCAGGCGGCGAATGCGTTTGCCATCCAGCTTGTAGGCCACACAGACTTTCAGCTCGGCAAAGCCGTCCAAAACATCCAACTTGGTCAGGGCAATGCCGGAAATGCCGCCCGTGATAATCGCTTGGCGAACCATGACCGCATCAAACCAGCCGCAACGGCGCTCCCGCCCGGTGACGGTGCCAAATTCTGCGCCGCGTGTGCCCAGCTTTTTGCCGATCTCATTATCCTGTTCGGTGGGAAACGGTCCCTCGCCAACCCGTGTGGTGTAAGCCTTTGTAATGCCTAATACAAAATTCAGGGCATCCGGCCCAACGCCGGACCCGGCCGCAGCCTGTCCTGCCAGCGTGTTTGACGAAGTCACAAAGGGATAGGTGCCGTGATCGACATCCAACATCGCGCCTTGCGCGCCTTCAAAAAGAATTTTGCGTTCGGCGCGCCGGGCTGTGTCCAGCTCCTGCCAAACTGGCGCGGCAAAGGGTAAAACCTTGGGGGCCAGTGCCAGAAGATCATCGGTCAGGGCTTGCGCATCAACCATATCCAGACCATAGGCCGCACGTAAAATATTGTGGTGAGCCAGAAGTGCGGTGACCCGTTCTAGCAGGCTTTGTGGATCGGCAAGGTCTATCAGACGCACGGCGCGGCGCGCCACCTTGTCTTCATAGGCCGGGCCAATGCCGCGCTTGGTTGTGCCGATTTTGGCTTTGCCAGCGGCGGCTTCGCGGGCCACATCCAACGCGCCATGCAAGGGCAGGATGAGCACGATATTTTCGGCAATGCGCAGGCGTTCCGGTGCGATTTTTACACCTTGCCCGGACAACTTTTCAATCTCGCCAAGCAAGGCCCAGGGGTCGAGCACCACGCCATTGCCAATCATCGACAGTTTTTCGGGGCGCACGATACCAGAAGGCAACAAGCTCAGCTTGTAAACTTCGCCATCAACCACCAGCGTGTGGCCGGCATTGTGACCGCCTTGAAAACGGACCACCACATCGGCTCGGGTCGAGAGCCAATCAACAATCTTACCCTTACCCTCGTCGCCCCATTGCGAGCCGACAACGACGACGTTGGCCATAATGATAATCCTGTATGTTAAGAGCGGCCCTAGCGGCCAAATTTATAAGACAGGCGAATGCCTAAATTATCCAAGCCCTCATTACGCCCTGTGGCCAGTATTTGTCCATGCGAAAGGTGCTCAAAAACAAAAGCCGCATCCCATTGCTCGTTCACATGCAGGCCCAGTACAAAAGTAGGGCGAAACAGTACACGCGAGCCAAGAATGACCCGGGTCTGGTCCAGCAGGATGCGTCGCGGGTCAGCCGGATTTGCAGGCAGGTTGACGATGCCATCGTGGATCACTAGCCCAAAATCAAACTCGCCATAAAGTGCCGAGGTGAAATCATATTGCCAGGCCAGGCCGGCCCCGCCAAAATTTGTCTCGCCAGATGTATTCAGTGAGCCATTCAGATATGGCCGCGGCGATCCGGCCCAGGACAAAAAGTCGGGAGATGAGAAAACCAGCTCGCCCTGAATGTCGGTGCCGCTTTCCTTGCCACCGGCCCCGTTGCCAGTCAGGTTTACATCGTGCACCAGCACATTCAGGCGAACCTCTTCCAGTTCACCAGCCACGGCATGACCTGACATCACGCCCAGTATTGCACCAAGCGCAATGAGTTTACTCATCCTTCTCATGACGTTCCCTCGCCTCGTTCCAGATCCCCAATTCGTGCACTCTAATGTGTGCACGCGTTGGTGAAAAGCCATCTGTGCGGATTTGCCCACCCAGTGTTGATCTTAAAACTGCAGTGCGCTGGCGGCACAGACATGAGGCAGCGTTTGTATTTCGGCCAGCTCTTTTGCGCCAATATGTTGGTCGATACCAATCATCGCAATGGCCTGTCCGCCTTGTCCGGTGCGCCCCAGATTAAAGGTGGCGATGTTGATGTCGCGCTCGGCCAGAGCCTTGCCTAACTCGCCAATGAATCCGGGCTTGTCTTCGTTTTCAACAAACAACATATGTGCGCTGAACGGTGCATCCAGAGTTACATCATTGGTTTGAATGACCCTGGGCTGACCAGCAAAAAGCGAACCTGCCACAGTGCGTCTGGTGTTTTGGGTTTCTACAGTTATGGAAATCACCGATTCATAATCACCCAATTGTTCCTGGCTGGTCTGGGCCAGTATAATGCCGCGCTCTGCCGCCAGTGCCGGAGCCGACACCAGATTAACATCGCCCAACATTGGGCGTAGCACCCCGGCCAGCGCCGCAGAGCTTAGGGGCTTAATGTTCAGGCCCGCCACTTCGCCAAGATAGGCCACTTCGATACGTTTTACGCCAGATGTGACCAATTGACCGGCCAGCAAGCCCAGCTTTTCAGCCAGGTCAATAAACGGTGCGAGACGTGGTGCCTCTTCGGCGCTGACCGACGGCATGTTCAGCGCGTTGGTGACAGCCCCGGTCAGCAGATAATCGCTGATCTGGTGGGCGACCTGCAAAGCTACATTTTCCTGTGCCTCGCGGGTCGAAGCCCCCAAATGCGGCGTTGCTACCAGACCCGGCGTGCCAAACAAGGCATTATCAAGGGCTGGTTCGCTGGCATAAACGTCGAGCGCCGCCGCCCGGATATGGCCGGACTTTAAGCCGGCTAACAGTGCTTCTTCATCAATCAGGCCGCCCCGGGCGCAATTGATGATGATCACCCCTTCACGGGTGCTGCTCAATGCTTTGGCTGACAAAATATTACGGGTCTGGTCGGTCAATGGGGTGTGCAGGGTAATGACATGGGCGCGGTTCAGGACTTCTTCGAGGTTGGTTTTTTCAACGCCCAGCTCGACGGCCCGTTCAGGGGTCAAAAATGGGTCAAACGCTACAACATGCATTTGCAATGCACGGGCGCGTTCAGCCACCAATGAGCCGATATTGCCACAGCCAATCAGGCCAAGTGTTTTGCCATAAAGTTCAGTACCGACAAAACGGGACTTCTCCCATTTTCCAGCCTGGGTTGAGTCATTGGCTTCTGGGATTTGCCGGGCCGCGGCAAACATCATGGCAATGGCATGTTCGGCGGTGGTGATGGCATTGCCAAACGGCGTATTCATCACCACAACACCTTTGGCCGTTGCCGCCGCTTTATCAATATTATCAGTGCCGATCCCGGCCCGACCAATAACTTTCAGCGATTTGGCCGCGGCAATAATATCAGCATCAGGCCGGGTGGCCGAACGCACAACAAGGCCGTCATAATCACCAATAATGGCGATCAGCTCGTCTTTGCCAAGGCCGGTACGGACATCTACATCAATGCCTTTGTCGCGAAAGACATCAACGGCGGAAGAAGACAGTTTATCTGCAATAAGAACTTTGGGCATCGCGCCCTCCTTAGAAAATAAATAAAGAAAAGAGCGGCCTAGAGGCCTGCATCAGCCTTGGTTTTGGCAAAAGCCCAATCCAGCCATGGCATCAGGGCCATGACGTCGTCGGCATCGATTGTACCGCCGCACCAGATCCGCAGGCCCGCTGGGGCATCGCGATAGGCACCAATATCAAGGGCAACGCCCTCGCGTTCCAGGTGCCCGGCCAGTGTTTTGGAAAATGCCGTTTGCTCTTCGGTCGATAATGCGCAAATGGCAGGGTCAGTGATTTTTAGGCATACAGCCGTATTTGAGCGCAGCATTGGATCAGTACACAGAAAGCCAGCCCAGTCCGAGCCGTCAACCCAATCCGCAACAATGCCCAAATTGGTATCGGCACGGGCGATCAGGGCAGGCAGGCCGCCCAGCCGTGCAGCCCATTTTAGCGCCGCCAGATAATCCTCAACAGCCATCATGGATGGGGTGTTGATGGTGGCACCCTTGAAGATGCCCTGGATCAATTTTCCGGCCTTGGTGAGGCGAAAGATCTTGGGCAGGGGCCAAGGGGGTGAATAGGTTTCAAGACGTTGCACCGCGCGCGGTGAAAGGATCAACATGCCATGGGCTGCTTCACCGCCCAGCACCTTTTGCCAGGAATAAGTGACGACATCCAATTTGGGCCAGTCCAGATCCTGTGCGAAGGCGGCCGAGGTCGCGTCGCAAATGGTCAGGCCTTTGCGGGTGTCACTGATCCAGTCAGCGTTTGGCACGCGTACGCCGGATGTGGTGCCATTCCAGGTGAAAATAACATCGGCATCAGGGCGCGCAGCACCTAGGTCCGGTAATGCCCCGTAAGGGGCTTCCAGCAGGCGCACATCATCCAATTTGAGCTGTGCGGTAATGTCGGTGGCCCAGCCTTTGCCAAAACTTTCCCAGGCCAGAACGTCCACCGGGCGTGCGCCCAGTAAAGACCACAGGGCCATTTCCATGGCTCCGGTGTCCGACGCAGGCACAATGCCGATATAATAATCATCGGGCACACCAAGAATGGCACGGGTTTCGTCTATGGCTTGCGCCAGACGTGCCTTGCCAGGGGCCGAACGGTGTGAACGCCCCAAAAGTGCATTGGAAAGTGTATTAAAGGTCCAGCCCGGGTGCTTTTTGCACGGTCCGGACGAAAATCGTGGATCAGCCGGGCGCATAGCCGGCTGGTATAAGTCTGTCATCATGTACTCCCATCCTTACAGACGAGCGCGCTTCGTTGGGGAAGCGTGGCCCACGGCGGACATAAGGGGTCGGAGCCGGGGGATCAACCGGCCACGTGTAATTTCCTGAAAAATAATATGTTTGACAGAACCGCCAATTGCTCCGACATGGGTCTATGGAACATTCCACAACACCCGTTGCGCCAACCCATGACCAGCACAGTCTATTGGACTGGGCGCGGTTGCTGGCCGTTGCGGTGCTTTGGGGGACGGCCTTTATCCTTTTGAAGATCGCGGTGACGGAAATCCCGCCCACGACCCTGGTCATGGGGCGGCTATGGATTGGCGCTATTGCCTTGCTCATATGGATGGCGATACGCGGTCAAAAACTGCCACCGCTGTTTCCTGTCATGGATGTGCGCTGGGTCTGGTTTATGGTGCTGGGCTTCACCGGGGCCACCGCGCCTTTTGCGCTGGTGTCCTGGGGCCAGCAAAGTCTCGATTCTGCGCTGGTGGGTATTTTGATGGCTATTATGCCGTTGACCACGGCGGCTTTGGCCCATGTGTTTGTCCCGGGCGAGGCCATGACGACGCGCAAGTTTGCGGGCTTTCTGCTGGGTCTTGCCGGAGTGGCATTGCTTATGGGGCCTGACGCTTTGCACGACCTTGGCGGCTCAGCCTCTTTGGCACAATTGGCGGTTATTCTGGGTGCGATATTCTATGCGGTACAGGCGATTATTGCCCGTAATTTACCTGCCACACGACCCTCGGTTGCTGCCGCCGGTTTGCTGGTTTGTGCGGCCCTGATGATCACGCCTTTTGGCGTGTATGCTGCGCTGGATATGACCATGCCAAGCACCAAGGCATTGTTGTCGCTTCTGGTTTTGGGGCTGGGTTCAACAGGGCTTGGCGGCATTGTGCTGATGGTTATTATTCGTGATAACGGGCCCAGTTTTCTCTCATTATCCAACTATATTATGCCGCTTATTGCAGTTCTTGTGGGCCTTGCCTTTGGCGAAAAACTGGGCCTGACTGTGTGGTTGGGATTTGCTGTTATTCTGTTCGGTCTTGCGCTGGCCAGACAAAAAAATAAAAGTGTTTGATATGGACTGCCAACGTCACCTTTTTGATATTCCTGTCGATATTGCCTATCTGGACTGCGCCTATATGGGGCCTTTGATGGGCCAGGTCTTGGCCGCCGGGCGCGGCGGATTATCACGCAAGGCCCGACCGTGGGAGCTGACAACGGATGATTTTTTCGGGGACGCCAACCGCCTGCGTGCTTTGATGGCACAGTTGATGAATGGCCGGGCACAGGATTTTGCTCTGATCCCCTCGGTCAGTTATGGCATGGCGGTTGCCGCTAAAAACCTTGATGTTGCAGCAGGTTCTGAGGTTTTGGTTCTGGATCGCCAATTTCCCTCCAATGTTTATGCGTGGCGTGAAAAGGCGCGGGCCAATAATGCGGCGCTGAACACTGTATCACGCGATGAAGGGCAAAGCTGGACCGAAGTGGTTCTGGATGCCATTGGGCCGCAAACCTCTGTGGTGGCGCTGTCGCATGTGCATTGGATTGATGGCGGTGTGATTGACCTGGTCGCAGTGGGGCAAAAAGCGCGTACCCATGGCGCGGCGCTGGTTCTGGATCTGACTCAATCGCTGGGGGCATTGCCCTTCGATGCGGCGGCGGTGGACGCAGATTTTACAATTGTGGCGAATTATAAATGGCTGCTGGGTCCATACAGCACCGGGTTTTTACATGTGGCCGAGCGCCATCATCATGGCTTGCCGTTGGAACAATGCTGGCAAAGCCGTGATCGGGCTGAAAACTTTGCTGGCCTGACCGATTATCATGACGATATGTCTGCTGGTGCAACGCGCTATGACATGGGCGAGCGGTGTAATTTTGCACTTCTTCCTGCTGCTGAGGCGGCGCTGACCCAGATATTAAGCTGGGGTGTTGAAAATATTTCTAAAACGGCTGGCCGGCATACGGCACATTTGGCAGATATCGCCAAGGACTATGGTTTGCACGGCGATGACGAGCCATTACGCGCCCCGCATTACCTGTCTTTGCGCTTGCCTGACGATGCTCCGGACGACCTGCAACAGCTTTTGCGGGCGCAAAATGTATTTGTTTCACGCCGTGGCGATCGCCTGCGCATTACCCCTCATGTCTGGGTGAATGAAGCCGATATTGAGCGGTTTGGCGCGGCCCTGAAATCTGCTTTATAGCGTGATCTCACCGCGTAAATAATCGCGGGCTTTGCCCCCAAGAAAGACGCGATCACCCGTTAATGTCACCCGGACAAACCCGCCTCTGGGCGAAGCCTGATAAAGGTGCATCTGTTGCTTGTTCAGGCGTTTAGCCCAATAGGGCGTGATATAGGTGATCGCTGATCCGGTGACCGGGTCTTCATCAACGCCCACACCGGGGGCAAAGAACCGCAACACAAAATCCAGATCATCATCGCCTGGCGCACAGACAACCAGTTCATGACTGGCATGGGCCAGCCAAGAGGCCTTCAGTGCTTTTTGTATATCCAGTGCGCACACCGCCTGTTGGTCCTCCAGGACCACAAACGGATAGGTACTGATCCCTGAATCAATGAACGGTACGTCCAAGGCCTGTTGGGCCTCTTGGGGCATTGTCCATGGCTGTGGTTTGCCGGCGGGCAGGTCCAAGGCAAATCCGTCGCCGTCGCGCTGCACACTTAATCTGCCGCTTTGCGTCGTAAAAGATACGCTATCCAAATGCGGGTGAATGTGGCGCAAAATACAGGCCGCACTGGCCAGGGTGGCATGACCGCACAAAGGCACTTCTGTGGTTGGCGTAAACCACCGCAGCGCCCAATGCGCCGCATCATCGGTTGGCATTATAAAGGCTGTTTCAGCCAGATTATTTTCCATGGCGATGTTTTGCAAAATGGCGTCGTCCAACCAGTGATCCAAAGGCACTACAGCCGCTGGATTGCCGGTAAAGGGCGCATCGGCAAAGGCGTCAATCTGATAAAGAGGAAGTTTCATACCATACTCCGCGCAAGCTTGTTGCGCTGCGTCAAATCAGAAGGCTATCAGGTTAAGTCTAACGATCAAGCGGGCAGTGATTTGTTTGCAGGACCTGTTCCTGATAGGTTTGTTCAAATGTGATCTGGGTGTGGGGCGTGGCTAAAGGAGCGTGTCTTGGAAAAGCAGATTAATTTTCATCGCCTGAAAACGGCTTGGATTATGGCCTTGGGTGCAGGGGCGCTGACCTTTGTCGGGGCCGCATGGCATTGGGGGCAGATCGCCAAGCCAGAGCTGGTGCCGCTGGTGATTATTTTTGCCTCGGCCAGTCTTGTGTTCAGCGCAGTGTTCTTTTTGGCCTGTCGGATTATTGCACCGGGGCTTGGGGCTTTGATTCGCGAAGATGAAACTAGGGTTGAAGGTGCCACCGTAAAAATGGTTACCCATATCGAAGAAACCGGCGATGCGCCGCTGGACCAGTGGGTGAAACGCTATGTATTTGCGCGCAATATGTTCGGTCTGGCGATTGTTCCGCTGATTGTGCTGGCGGGTTTATTCCTCTTTGCCTGAGCGCCCACCGCTTTGCATCCAGTTATGATCAAGGGGGCCATGACCGTCGCCAAACCCCGGCGCATGTTCTATGGCGCCGCGCACATATTTTCGCGCCAGACGCACCGCCTCACTTAAGGAAAGACCTTGCGCCAACAGTGTCGCAATGGCGCTGGACAGGGTGCAGCCGGTACCGTGGGTTTGTGTGGTCTTGATCCGGCGGCTTTCAAAAATGGCTTCGCCCTTATCCCAAAGAAGAAAGTCAGTCAGCTTCTCGCCTGTGCCATGTCCGCCTTTGATCAGCACCGCCCGTGGTCCCATGGCTAATATGGTTTCGGCGGCCACGCGCTGGTCATTCAATGTTATGATGTTTTGCCCGCTTAAGGCTTCGGCCTCGGGCATGTTGGGGGTGATCAGCCGCGCCATTGGGACCAACCGATCCCGTAAAATTTGTACCGCATCGTCTGGCAATAATGCAGCGCCGCTGCTGGCCACCATCACTGGATCCAGAATAATCGGCACGTTAATACCGGCCAGTGCATCCGCAATGGCGGAAATCACAAAAGCATCGCCAACCATGCCGATTTTAATGGCATCGACACCAAGGTCATCAAGGACGGCCTTGATCTGCGCCCGGACTAGCTTCGGCGGCGTGGTCTGAACAGCAGTCACACTGATGGTGTTTTGTGCAGTGATGGCGGTGATCGCACTCATCGCATAACCACCCAAGGCGGAAATGGTTTTAATATCGGCCTGAATGCCTGCGCCGCCGCCGCTGTCTGATCCGGCAATGCTCAGCACCCGAACAGGCTGTTTTGATGCATTGTTCATGGCGCTGCATCCTCTATGGCGCGCCAGACCCGCAAGGCCTGGACCGTTTGCGCCACATCGTGCACGCGAACGATATGCGTCCCGGCCTGTGCGGCAAAAAGTGCGCCGGCTAACGATCCGCCAAGGCGTTCATCGGCGGCGCTATTCGGGTCCAACATTTCGATAAAGCGTTTGCGCGAGGCCCCAAACAACAGCGGATAGTCGGTCTCTTTAATGATTCGGGGCAAGGCAGCCATCAGCGCCAGATTGTCTTCAAGGCGTTTGCCAAACCCGATCCCCGGATCAAGGATAATGTTATTTGTATGCACGCCTGCCTTGATGGCGGTCCGTGCACGGGTTTTGAGAAATTCAATCACCTCGGCAACCACATCGTCATAATGCGGTGCGTTTTGCATGGTGCCAGGCTCGCCTTGCATGTGCATCAGAACAATTGGAACGTTCAACTCTGCGGCGGTTTGTAAACTCTCTGGCGTTGCGCGCAGGGCGCTGACATCATTCCAAACTTGTGCACCGTGCTGCATGGCGGCCCGGGCAATGTCTGGGCGCCGCGTATCAATACTGATCGGGGTTTGTGTGGTTCCGCAAAGACTTTCTAATACGGGCATAACCCGGTCCAGCTCCTGCTGAACCGAAACCGGCGCGGCCCCTGGCCGTGTGCTTTCGCCGCCAATATCCAATATGTCCGCCCCGGCGCGGATCAGGCTTTGCGCATGGGTCAGGGCCTGCCCGGTATCACCATGATGCCCGTCACCAGAAAAACTGTCCGGCGTGACATTTACAATGCCCATAACCAGCGGGCGTGGATTGTCTCCGGCCAGCACCAAAGGCGTCAGACGCCTTGTGGTGAAGGTTTACCGCTGGGCTTGGGTTTGTTTTTGGTGATCGGCACAGCCGCAGTTGGGCCTTTGGGCTTGGTTTCGTCGTCCTCGTCAGGGCGTTTCAGGGGTTTGCCGGCAATCAGGTCGGCAATGTCCTCGCCAGACAGTGTTTCATATTCCAACAGGCCTTCGGCGATTATCGTCCAGTCTTTCTTCTTCTTTTTCAGAATGTCCCGGGCTGTGGCCAGACCTTCTTCGACAAACCGTTTAATCTCATCTTCGATTTTACGGCTGGTATCGGGTGAAAGCGAGCTTGAGCGCATAATCTGTTGCCCCAGAAAAACCTCGCCCTGTTCATCGCCATAGGAAATGGGGCCCAGGGTATCGGAAAGGCCGTATTGGGTGACCATGGCCCGGGCCAGTTTGGTCGCCATCTGGATATCTGATGCCGCACCAGAGGTCACTTTTTCGTGGCCAAATTTGCTTTCTTCGGCGACTCGCCCGCCCATCAGAACGGCCAGACGCGACGTCATTTCCTCAAAGCTCATAGACAGTTTGTCGGCTTCGGGTAATTGCATCACCATGCCCAGAGCGCGGCCACGCGGAATGATGGTGGCTTTGTGTACCGGGTCGGTGGCGGGGACGTTCAGAGCAACAATGGCGTGACCGGCTTCGTGATAGGCGGTCAGTTGCTTTTCCTTCTCGCTCATCACCATAGAGCGCCGTTCCGGCCCCATCATGACCTTGTCCTTGGCGTCTTCAAAGTCGCTCATGGTGACCACGCGCTTGTCACGACGCGCCGCTAACAAAGCGGCTTCATTACACAAATTGGCGAGATCAGCACCGGAAAATCCGGGCGTGCCGCGTGCGATGACTTTGGGGTCGACATCATGGGCCAGCGGGATATCGCGCATGTGGACTTTGAGAATTTTTTCACGGCCAATAATATCCGGGTTTGGCACCACAACCTGACGGTCAAAACGGCCCGGACGAAGCAGTGCCGGATCAAGAACGTCAGGGCGGTTGGTGGCCGCAATCAGGATAATGCCTTCATTGGATTCAAAGCCGTCCATCTCGACCAGCAATTGGTTGAGGGTTTGTTCGCGCTCATCATTACCGCCGCCAAGACCGGCACCACGAGAGCGGCCAACCGCGTCAATTTCATCAATAAAGATAATGCACGGGGCATTTTTTTTGGCTTGCTCGAACATGTCGCGGACCCGGCTTGCGCCAACACCAACAAACATTTCCACAAAGTCTGAACCTGAAATAGTGAAAAACGGCACACCGGCTTCACCGGCAATGGCGCGTGCCAACAAGGTTTTACCCGTCCCCGGAGGACCCACCAGTAAAGCGCCTTTGGGAATTTTACCGCCCAGGCGTTGAAACTTGGATGGGTCTTGCAGGAACTCGACAATTTCTTCCAGCTCTTCTTTGGCTTCATCTACACCGGCAACGTCCTTGAAGGTGACTTTGCCATGGCGTTCAGTCAGCAGGCGTGCCTTGGATTTGCCAAAACCCATGGCCCCACCTTTGCCGCCGCCCTGCATTTGGCGCATGAAGAAAATCCACACGCTGACCAGCAAGAGAATGGGCAGGAAGTTCATCAAAATAGAAAACAGAATGCCACGTTCTTGCGGTTTGACGGTGATATTTACGCCGGCTTTACGCAATTCGGTGACCATTTGTGGGTCATACGGCGCAGTGGACGAGAAGAATTTTCCATCGTTAAATTTGCCAAACACACTTTCGCCGCGAATGGTGACTTTGGAAATTCGTCCAGCGGTCGCCTGATCCATCATGGTGGAATAACTGATCACCTCGGCACCATTTTTGGTCGTGGTGCTCTGCACCATGTTAAACAGTGCGATCACCACCAGAATAATGACGCCCCAAAGCAGCAAATTGCGCATCGGCATAGGATAAACCCTCAAAATGTATGGCGCACCAAATAGGCGCACTTCAAAGCCTGTTGTCTTCCAAGATGGGGATGAAAACCCATCATGGCAATGTTTGATTGTGCCGTAAAGCGTCATCAAACACGGTTTAACGCACTTCAATGCGAAAATGAGGCCAGTTTTCGCGTAATTATCTCCTGGCCTAGGAAAATAGCATGTCCGGCGTCGCCCAAAAGCGGCGATGATAGACCGCCGTCCGTATCAACAAGCACCGGGATGAGCGGACGAACCGCCGCCGGGAGTCGTAAAAGGTGGCGCCTTTGCGCCTTGGATAGATTTTTTGCGCGGCGGCCCAAGGCCTCAATATGACCATCACAGGGCATGGTGATCTCGAAACGTTGATCAAAGATCAGGCCTTGGCCACTTGTCATGGGCGTGCGTAGGCATTGGTGATCCGGCGCGCGGCCCAATATGGCCCCCGGATCGCGGCTGATCAAAATATCATCGCCCATTAAGGACAGACAGCAACCAGCGGTACAAAATGGTTTGAATGCCTTTTGGGCCAAACGGGTTGCGGTTTTATCCACTAGAGCCGGCGAGAGGGGCATGCCGGCTTTGCCGGATACAGCGGCCAAGACCGCCCCAAGCGTTATTGGCCCAAGGGCTAGGCGTGACAGCCGTGCAAATCCGGCCGGGTCCAGATGAAGCCCGTATTTCAATAAAGCACGTGTGTTTTCACGTCGCCTGTCTTCCAGTTGTCCCAGGTGTGCGGCACTGCGCGCCATGCGCCCCTTTTCCAACCCGGCGGTATAAAGGGCCGTTAGTTTCTGACGGGCGCGAACCCGCATATAACGCCGGTTCTGGTTTGACGGGTCATCAATCCAACGCAGATTATGTGTGTTCAAATATTGCCGTAAATCATGGCGGCGCATACTCAACAAAGGTCGGGCCAGCCATAATCCGCGCCCCTTGGGCCACAGGGGAAAAGGGGCATAAGTGCTCATGGCTGCCAGTCCTCGGGATCTGGATCCCCCGGCCAGACGCATCATAAATGTTTCGTCCTGATCATCCTCTGTATGGGCCAGATATACGGTGTCTGTACCGATTTCGCGGCATGCTTTTGCCAACAGGGCATAGCGTGCAGTGCGGGCATGGCGTTGCCCGCCATGGGGCGTTTCCCAGCGTAAAACACGTGCTGTGGCTCCCAAAGCGCGCGCTGTATTGGCCGCCGTTTCGGCTTCCTGTGCAGAATCGCCCCGCAAAGCATGATCAACAATCAGCGCATAAATGCGCTCTGGCCCAAAATGGGCACAGGCTAGCGTTAAAAGGGCCAGAGAATCTCCACCACCGGAAAAGCCAATGGCCAGCGTTTTTGGGTTTTGCGCAGGCAAAGCCTGCATGGCTGCGGCAAAACCAGCGTCCAGCGGATCAGACGGTGTCAGGTTTATGAACACCCGGCGCGGCTACGTTCAATTTTGGCACGGGCGCGCACCCCGGTGGCGGCTTTGGGGTATTGTGATGGTAAGGCTTTTAATGTGCGACAGGCTTCGACCTTATCGCCAAGCGCATAAAGTGCCGCACCAAGTTTGACCATAGCTTCGGGGGCTTTGGAGCCTTTGGGGAAGCGCTTCAGGGTTTCGATATAGGCATTGGTGGCGCCGCGAAAATCACCTTGAACAGCAGCGATTTCACCCAGCCAGAACAGTGCTGGCCCGGTCAGGGGCACATTCTCGTGCTCGGTGATGAACACTTCAAATGCCGTGCGCGCCTGATCAAAATAGCCTTGTTCAAGAAAGGTTTTGGCTTGCGCATAACTGGTCTGTGTTGCCTGAGCATCATCATCCAGAGCGGCGCTGGCCTTGGTGCTTAGGCGTGCTTCGCGTGCCGGTTCGCCCTCACCTGTCAGGTAACGCCCAAGGCTGGCATTGGCATTGCGCGCGTCCTGACGCAGGCTTTCCATATCTCTGGTCAGAAGGTCAACAGCCCGTTGCAGACCAGTCAACTCGTCCGCCCGCTTGCGATTTTCAAACTCCAGGCGTTCATTGGCCCCGGTCTGGACCCGCAATTGCTGTTCCAGATCATCGAGGCGTTCGTGCAGGCGCACTGCGGCCGGCATCCGGGTTTCAACAACCCCGACGCGGGCTTGCAGAGCATCGAGACGAGCGGCGATTTCCTTTTTGGATTCTGCCGCACTGGCAGGCATTGCGAGGCCAGCCAGAAGTGAAGTCAACACAAGTGTCTTTGTAAGGCGCATAATAGGCGCACCCTTTCAGGTCAAAGCGGCAAAATCATGGCAACAGCCAAGATGAAGGCAAAAGAGGCTTAGCTGTTGGCACCCGAAACAATACCGGTGTGGGCATTGCGGTTGATTGACCATGCGCGCTCGTTCGAGCGACCATCAATCGGGCGTTCCTTGCCATAGGATATGGTGGAAATACGTGACGGTGACACACCCAGATTAACCAGATAGTCCCGTGCTGCGCTGGCCCGGCGTGCGCCAAGAGCCAGATTGTACTCGCGTGTGCCACGTTCGTCGCAATTGCCGTCAACCAGAATGCGTGTGTTGGCGTAACGGTTTAACCAAGAGGCCTGGCGCGACAATGTGGCGCGGGCTTCATGGCTCAACTGAGCGGAATTGTAAGCAAAATAGACACGGTCACCGGCGGTTTTGCTGAATTCAGCAATGGAACCTGGGACGGGGGGCAGCGGCGCCATGGTGTCTGGACCAGGTGTTGGTGCCGGGCGCGTTGGGGCCGGTGTCTGGGTTGGTGTGGGTTCGGGTGCCGGGCTTGAGGCGCAGGCAGAAACGAACATGAGTGCGGTAAGCGAAACAAAAGCGGATTTCATAGTCTTTAGTCCTCGTATCAAACTTGGGTCACAAATCTAGTCCGGCATCGCCCCGCACAGATCGACGGCACTCTATCATGAATGGCTATTGTATCAAGGGCGACCAGGCCGGGTCCGATGCATCGCCGGGTGTGGAGACCTGTCGCAAATTGGCTCCGGTCAGATCAATGCTCCATATGTGCGGTCCTGCACCGGGGCGCGGCTCGCGGGTAAACATCAAAACCCGGCCATTGGGCGACCATGTCGGGCCTTCGTCCAGATAAGCGGTGGTCAATATACGTTCCACATCACCTTCGGGGCGCATCACGCCAATATGAAACTTGCCGCGCAGGCTTTTGGTGAAGGCAATCAGGTCACCGCGCGGCGACCAGACAGGGGCGCTGTAATTACCTTTACCAAAGCTGATGCGGTGGGTGCCGGACCCATCGGCATTCATCACATAAAGCTGCGGCGTGCCACCACGGTCCGAATTAAACACAATGCGCGAGCCATCGGGCGAAAATGATGGCGAGGTGTCAATGGCGCTGGAACTGGTCAGGCGCTGGCGTTGACGGGTGCGCAGATCCATCACCCAGATGTCAGAGTTGCCGCCCTGTACCAGACTCATGATCACCTTGGTGCCATCGGGGGAAAACCGCGGCGCAAAGGTCATGCCCGGAAAATCGCCCAGCACTTCCTGACGGCCGGTCTCAATGTTGAACAAGAACACGGACGGGGTGCGTGACGCATAGGACATATAGGTGATCTGCTGGGCAGTCGGTGAAAAGCGCGGCGTCAGGACCGTGTATTTACCTGAGGTCAAAAAGGTCGGGTTGGCCCCGTCCTGATCGATAATGGCCAGACGTTTGACCCGGTCGGTTTTGGGGCCGGATTCGGCAATAAAGACGATACGTGTGTCAAAATAACCGGTTTCCCCGGTTAGCTTCTGATAGATCACATCCGAGATTTTATTGCCAATGCGTCGCCAGTTTTCAGGTGTGGTGGCCAATTGCAGGCCCACAAGCTGGGTTTCGGCCAACACGTCCCACAGGCGAAATTCGATCCGCATGCGGTCATCACTTTCCATCACCAGGCGGCCGGAAAGCAGAGCATCGGATTTGATGATCCGCCAATCGGCAAAGCGCGGCTGTACATTGATATTGTTCTGGCGCTCAATAAACGATGCGGGATCCAGGGGCTTAAACAGCCCCGAACGTTCCAGATTGGCGCGGATCAGGGCTGCAATTTGCGCCCCGATTTCGCGTTCCGGGTCGCTGGACCCGACAAAGTCGGGAATGGCGATCGGCATGGGGTCCAGATGACCCTTGGAAATATCAATTTCCAGTGTGGCCCATGCGGGCAACGCGAAGGTCATTATGATGAAGGTCAGAAGTATACGCATGGTCTTCCCTGTCTTGGTCATCGTCCTAGTTTCCTAACACATCTGCGGCGCTAAAGTGCATGATTGTTTCGCGCCACATGGCATATTTATCAGAAGGCAGTTCATAGGGCTGGCATTTCAGGACCGCCCGGCGCGCATTATCGGCGGCGGCCTGCCAGAACGGATCACCGGAACGGTTGATCTGTCCCTGGTTGAGAACTTCTGGATTTGTGCTCAGCGTTCCATCAGGGTTTAAACGGGCGCGAATGGTAACCTTCAGCTTTTCTGGATAGGGGGCATCCAGCGGCGCCCGCCAACAGCGGTACATTTGGGCTCGCAACAAGTCAATTTCGCTGGCCGTCATGTCATCGCCGGCCCCTTGCGCGGCTCTGGCGCGTTCATAAACATCGCTGACCGGGGCCTCTTCGCTGGCCTGTTTGGCCAACTTGTTTTCCAGCCGTGCCAGATCAAAGGCCGGTGGTTTGGGTCTGGTTTTTTTCTTGGGCCGTGCCCGCTTTTTGGGCTTGGGTTTTGGGGCCGTTTCAACCTTTGCCTGTTTTGGCTCTGGGGTTGGTTCTGGCGGCAATGCAATCGGCTCTGGTTCTGGCTCCGGTTCGGGTTCGGGCGCTAACTCCTGCGGCTCAATCATTGGCGGAGGTTCTTCGGTTTTGGGGGCAGGCTTTGGGGCGGTGGCCTTGATGTTGGTTTCTTCGGCCAAGGTCACCAGCTCGATAGGCACAATTTCTGGCGTATCAATAACGTCCAGCTCTGGCGTTGGAAACGCCATCAGACCGACCGCAATCAACCCGGAATGCAGAACCAGAGATATGGGAAGACCAAGGCGCATGTTTATTGCGACAACGGATCGGTCACCAGGCCGATATTGGTAAATCCGGCGGCGTGAATGCGGGCCATGACCTTCATCACCTCACCATAATCGGTGCTGGTATCGGCGCGCAGGAAAATCCGCTCTTCATAGCCGTTTCCGGCAATGGCCGTCAGTTGCGGCACCAGAGTATCCAGTTCAACCTGGGTTTCCTGTAAAAAAACACTGCCGTCATTGCGTACAGTGATGGTCAATGGCTCTGTTTCTGCGTTCAACGAATGGGCGTCGGTTTTGGGCAGCTCAACTGGCACACCGACGGTCAGCAAGGGCGCGGTGATCATAAACACAATCAGCAAAACCAGCATCACATCGACCATTGGGGTGACATTGATCTCGGCGCGCGGGCGATAACGCTGTCCGCGCCGTCGTCCTGAACCACTGAGGGCGGTTAGGGTCACAGCCATTATTTGCCCCCTGCAACGCGGCGCGAGAAGATCGCTGACAACTCATCGGCAAAGCCTTCAAGGCGAGTGGCGTAACTGGCGGTATCTGCGGAAAATTTATTATAGAAAATTACTGCTGGAACGGCGGCCAAAAGGCCCAATGCTGTGGCAAACAGGGCCTCGGCAATGCCTGGCGCGACCACGGAAAGGTTGGTGTCATGGGAGGCGGCAATGGCCCGAAATGAATTCATAATGCCCCACACCGTGCCAAACAGGCCGATAAATGGTGAGGCCGAGGCAATGCTTGCCAATATCCCAAGGCCGCGTTCGGCCCGGCTCAGCTCTCGCGAGACGGTCAGGGCCATCACCCGGTCGATGCGCTCTTTCAGCGAGACAATTTGCAGGTCCGAGCTGATATTGCCGCGCCCGTCTGACCATTCGCGCATGGCCGAGACAAACACCCGCTCCATGGGGTCGCGGGTTTGTTCGTTGACCTGATTGTACATTTCGTCAAGCGAACGCCCGGACCAGAACGCCCGTTCAAAGCGCTTGGCTTTGCTGCGCAGACCCATAAAGGCCAGTTGGCGATCGACAATCACAGTCCATGACCAAACAGAAGAAAAGACCAAAATGCCCATCACCGCTTTGATGACCAGATCAGCCCGAAGAAACAATGACAGAAAGGAAAAATCAGTGGTAGGCCCGGCAGCAAGGGCGAGTGCGATATCCATGCGGATCCTCTTGGGTTACAAAATTTTCGGCACACTAGGGCACCGGACCTTAAAAGTGAGTTGAGATTGTGACGATAATAGGGTCTGGCCACAAATGCGTTCTCCAATTGCACAAAGGATCAGAGCGAGCGCACTATTTTTTTACCCCCTCAATGATTGGGCGGCATGCTTGGAAAGCTTGGTAAAGATGGTCCATGAGCACTCTTACGCGCGGATTGGCTCTGACATCTTGGTGCGTTAACACCCAAATCTGCATGTCCGGTATTAAATCCACTTCCAGAACACGTTTCAGGCCCGGATCTGTATCACCAAGGTAACATGGTAATAAACCAACACCGTGGCCAGACTTAATCAATCGTGCGGCCAGGGTAGGAGAGCTTACATGGGCGATGACATGCGCAGATAAAACAGGTTTCCGTGCAGGCTCATAATCCATTGCAACCCATTGATCGGGCACAGGGCGGTTTGCTAGATATTTTTGTGATGCATAAAGCGCGAGTGGGCTGTCAGCCATCTTGCGGCCATATGCGGAATCGGGTGGGTTGCGGGTGATCCGTATGACCACATCGGCTTCACGTTGCGCTAAATTACTGATCAGATCAGAAGCAATTATGTCCAGCTTAATCATTGGAAAACGCTTCATGAAATCGTCAATGGGTTTGTGCAACAGCCCTAAATACAGGCTTTCAGACAGTGATAATTTTACAGGGCCTGATAATCCGGTATCAGCAGAAAACGCCAGACGGTTTATTTCAGCGACATCCCCTTCCATGGCCTCTGCTAATGGCAATAATCGTTGCCCAAGAGGCGTCAGGCATTGCCCCTGCTGTGTGCGTTCAAACAGTGGATTTCCCAAATGCTCTTCGAGAACCGTTATCCGGCGCGATACGGTTGCATGGGTAATGCCGAGCGCAATTGCCGCCTTGCGTATCGAATCATTGCGGGCGACCGACAGAAAAACGCGTAGATTGTCCCAATTTTCCATGGTGCGTAAATGATCCAGTATGGTCCGTTATTGGGGACTGCATAAACCGCATACCTTGGTTTAACAATGCCATTGCAAGGGTAAGGCCCTGTTGAAAACACAGCGATGGAAAAACCATAATGACCTATGAGATAACACTATTAAGCACCGACATCCGCGACGTAATGGATGGTGAGTTTCGACTTGGCCTCAACTATGAAGGGACGCAGCATGCTGAATTGGAATATCATTGGGATGCGACGCAGTTTACGGCTGTTTTTCACGGGCACGCCCCCAGCCTTCCTGTGCCAGCCCATCCCAGTACACTTATACAAAGGCCTATTGCCGCCATGTTGGCCTTAAAAACTGAAAACCATGCCCTGCCGACAGATGTATTTAAGGACCATTCCGTCACCATTGACCTTGGCGTGTAATTTGGGGCAATCGGCCATTCCAAAAATAACGGTTGGCTGGTCTATGTTCAATGGTCTGATAGGAAGGGCGCAAGTTGTTCCAACAGTGCCGGTGGCAAACGTTTTGGTCGTCCACCTAGGTCGATACAGGCGATTTGCACATCGGTGCTGATCAATATTTCATCACCGCGCATGACGGTTTGATGGGCAAAAATTCGGGCGCCGCGCGCAGCCGTAAAACGTGTTTGCACGGTCAGAACATCATCAATACGGGCTGGACGGTTAAAATTGATATTCATCGTGCGCACCGCAAAGGCCAAGGGTGTTTCACCATCCAGAAGATCGGTATGACTGACGCCCGACAAGCGCAGGTATTCGGTGCGCCCGCGCTCCATAAACCTTAAGTAAGAGGCGTGATAGACCACACCGGAAAAGTCCGTGTCTTCATAATAAATGCGGATCGGCAGGGTGTGTACGCCATCCTCAAAATGGCCCGCCTCCGGCACACTCATCTGTCATCCCCAAACAGGTCGTCGGGATTGCCAAGTCCGGGCGGCTCGATCAGGCCCAAATGTTCATAAGCCCGTCCGGTGGCCACCCGACCGCGCGGGGTGCGTTGAATAAAACCTTGCTGGATCAAAAACGGCTCGATGACTTCTTCCAGCGCATCGCGGGCTTCGGACAATGATGCGGCCAACGTATCCAGCCCCACCGGCAGTCCGGCAAATTTCTCGGTCAGGGTGTATAAATAACGGCGGTCCTGTGCATCAAGGCCCAAGGCATCCACTTCAAGGCGTTTTAGCGCCGTATCCGCAAAATTGGCGCTGATCTGGCCAACACTTTCGGCTTCGGCAAAATCGCGCACCCGGCGCAATAATCGCCCGGCCACGCGGGGGGTGCCGCGGGCGCGTTTGGCAATTTCGTGGGCGCCATCTTCGCTTAAATCCGCACCGAGTTTTCCCGCGGCGCGGGTCACAATGCGGGTCAGGTCCGCAGTTTTATAAAAGTCCAGCCGGGCCGGCACGCCGAACCGATCCCGCAGGGGGGTCGCCAACAGGCCGGCACGGGTGGTGGCACCGATCAGCGTAAAGGGCGCCAGATCAATCTTGATGGTGCGCGCCGAAGGACCTTCGCCGATGATCAGGTCCAGTTCGAAATCTTCCATGGCCGGATAGAGAATTTCTTCAACATGGGGGGAGAGGCGGTGAATTTCGTCAATGAACAACACATCCCGTGGCTCCAAATTGGTCAGGATCGCGGCCAGGTCTCCGGCTTTGGCAATAACTGGCCCCGAAGTGGCGCGAAAATTAACCCCCAATTCGCGCGAGACAATCTGCGCCAATGTGGTTTTGCCCAGCCCCGGCGGCCCGGACAGCAAAACATGGTCCAGCGCTTCATCGCGGCCCCTGGCCGCAGATACAAACACCTTGAGATTATCAAGCAGCGCGCTTTGACCGACAAAGCTGTCAAAACTTTGCGGGCGCAGGGCCTTGTCACGCCCGTCATCGCCCTGGGCCTTAGCGTCTAAGATGCGTCCATCGTTCTGGGCCTCACTCATGTGCCCATATCCTTCAAGGCTGTGCGGATCAGCTGATCAAGCGTCGCCTCTTCGCCCAGTGTGCGCTGTGCCCCGGCTACGGCCCGCTGGGCGTCCATGGCGCTGAGGCCCAGATTAACCAGCGCCGACACCGCTTCGGCATTGCTGCTAAGCGCGCTGGGCGTTGCTGGTGCGCTGGTATCGCTTGGGGTTGATATCAGGCCGCCAAGTCCGCGCCCGGTGGGGGGCGGCTTGTCTTTCAACTCGCCGGCAATGCGTGCCGCAATACGTGGTCCGACCCCTTGCGCCCTTGCGATGCTGGCCTTGTCTTCCAGTGCCGCCGCATTCATCAGCTCGGCTGGTGAAAGGGTATCCAGAACCGCAAAGGCGGCTTTGGGACCGACGCCCTGAATGTCCTGCAAGCGCATAAACCAGGCCCGTTCTTCTTCGGTGGTGAATCCGTAAAGGCGCAGCAGGTCCTGGCGCATAATGGTTTCAATGTGCAATTGCGCGGCCTCGCCAACCACCAAAGTGCGCAAAGTCCGTGCCCCGCATTGCACCAGATAACCGACCCCGCCGACATCCAGGATCAGTTCGCCGCTGCCCAGCGTATCGATGACACCTTTGAGTTTTCCAATCATGAGGCGCGCTCCAGCGACGTGGCCAGTGCCGAGGTCAGGGGGGCATGGTTGGCACAACATATGGCAATCGCCAAGGCGTCGGCTTCATCGGCTTTGGCGCTGCACCCAGGCAACAACATGGCGACCATAGCGGCCATCTGGTTTTTGTCGGCGCGGCCGGTACCGACAATGGCTTTTTTGATCGCCCGTGGCGCGTAATTTTCAACACCCAGATCGGCATTGGCCGGGGCCAGCATGGCCGCTGCCCGCGCCGCGCCGAGTTTTAAGGCCGAGGCGGCATTGTTGTTCATAAAGGTATCTTCAATGGCGGCGCGATCCGGTTTGTGTTGTTCAATCACCGCGCCCATTTCGCGAAAAATATGAAGAAGGCGCACACTCATTTCGGCCTTCGTGTCGGGTATAATTGTGCCGCAGGCATGAAAGCTAAGCTTGCTGCCGCGCATGTCCACCAGACCCCAGCCACACCGGCGCAGGCCCGGATCAATGCCCAAAATACGAATCATTTCACTCATGAACACACTCTAGGGGTAAAAAGGGGCAATACGCATCATTTGAGGGGCGGTTGAGGGTGTTTTTTGCGCCAATGAGGGGCGAATAAGGGATCGGCAAGGGATGATTAAGGGGCAAAGCGGTCCCTCAGGTGTCCCGCATTGGCCCCATACGCCGGGCATGGGGGTTTGAGATCTTATCCGACGGCAATTGCACCGGCGTATAGTGGGGGCATGAGTGATGATCATAACAGCCAGCCGATCCTATTGGCGAAATGGGCCGAGGCCCGCACTCTGTATGGACAGGGAAAAACCACACGCCAGATTGCCCATGCCCTGGATTTGCCGGTTGCAGAAATGACCAGACGCGCACTGGTCGAGCACTGGCCGGCCCCGCCGCCGCCGGACTGGTCGGCCATTCGCGATGCCTGGGAAGCCGGTAAGCCCATGACCGCACTGGCGGCGCATTTCGGGGTCAGCGCCGCGACTTTACGCAAACGCCGCGTGCGCGAGGACTGGCAACGCAGCCATGCCCGCGGCATTGATGCCCTGCGTCTGGCCGTGCGCACACTGGAAGACACTCTGGATCGCATCGACCCGGCTGACACAGTGGCCACCACGCGTCTTGCCGCGGCGCTTTCTATGGCGGCCGGGCGCCTTCGCGATGCGGAAAAACAAATCTTGGAAAAGCCTCGTCAACGCACTGACCTGGACGAGGCCCTAGGCCTTGATGGCGAAGACGAGATGTTTCGCGAACAAATGACCCAGATGCTGATGCGTCTGGCCGGTGGGGAGGAAACAGACGCCGCGCCGGTGTGAGTTCACACACAACGCCTTATTGCGCCGATGGGTCAAACTCGCCTGATAAAACAACCGCTTTGCTGGCGGTAGCTGTAAAGGGGCGCCCTAAAAACAAAGCCGTGAAATAAAACTTATCCAGGGCGTTTGGGTTGCCAAAGACGTTTTTGGAAAAAACGCTGGCATAGAGAAACAAATTATAACGGCCCACCTGTGGGCACCGCCCCCCCAGTATCTGGTTGGTGGTTAAAGTGACAACGAACATGGCAAAGTTATCTGTAAAAGTGTCTTCCGCCTCATCAACGGTCATGGTGCAGTTTTCGGCGGCACTAAACGTAAGGGATTGGGATTGTGTGCCGACAGAGCCAACATTAAATTCACCGGCATTACTGCCATCAATAGGATTTTTCAGACTGAAGAAAATTTCGCCATTGGCATTGATACTGGTACCAAGTGCCGCCGTAAAACTTTGCAAATCTGTATTGGTCTTGATTTGGTGGGTCAGCACCGTTTCATTGCCTCGGTTCGCCCCCATATTAAAATCACGGATAGTGGTGAAATTATGCCCTGCATAAAGGCGCGCCTGAAATGCGCTTCGCAGCCCTAATAATACATCAGCGTCGGCGGGTTGTTGGGGTGAGTTTTGATGGCGTATGGGTTCTCTGGTATTGAAGGTAACGCCGCCATCAGTTTCCGTGTCTAAATCTATTGATATCCGTAATCCAGTAGCGGCCCTGACCGGTGTGCTCAGTGCTGTAGTATCGGTTAATTCCAGGATGGCCATGCCGATCGTGGAAAATTCTGTTTTGCTGCTTTCCTCTGCCGGGCGTGCTCTGTCGGGACCAATGCTCTGGCTTTTATCTGCGGCGGCAACGGCGCTGCGATTGATCACCAGCATTTCCCCGTCAACTATTTGTGATGATGACGCTTGTGCATTGGGCCGCATGCGAAGGGCATATAGCCCGTCGGGTAGTTCAGCAAAATTCTGTGTTGCCCCAAGCGGTGCTCCCGGTGCCTTTATGGCAACGCTGGTGCGTCCGGCAATCTCGTTCATTGCCGCCGATTGCGGTACAAAGTTAACCGTCACCCGCAACCATTGGGGCACAAGGCCAATCCCGGTTGTTGCATTGGCCGTGACAAAGACAGAAAAAGTGGAAACCCCGGCCCCTAACGAGGCAATCACACTGGCCGTGGGCGGGGCCAGACAGGCCCCCGTGGCGGAATTGGTTTCACAAATGCTGAGACTGGCAATATCGCTAAACGGGCTGGGGATTTTTGTCTCACGGGAATTATCTGCAATATCAACTGGAACATCCAGTGTTGGTGTAACCACCACGTTTTGTGCACCGCCGGCCCCCAGATTTGTCGCGGCCACGGCAAAGGCCTCTGATCCTCCGGCCGTTGTAATATTAACAATGCCATCGGCCGTAGGGGTTTGGGCAATGCTTAAGGCATCCATGGGTGATTTGCTGTCGCTGACAAATATTGATGCCGTGTTGAGATAGACATTGTCCTGGGGTGTGCCGTTATCACACTGAAACCGAACAGAAAGGTCAGATGTGAAGGCGTCACCACTGGTGTTCAACTTGCCATCCACACCGAAAACAAAGCCCTGGAAAGTGGATGGGGTAATATCTATTGCTGTATTGGGGCTGCCGGTCAGGGCATTGGCACCATCTACTGTCTGGAACGTAAAGCTGGCCTTGCGGGCAATATCCTGCGGGCTTTGATCTGCGGTAAAAACCGGCTTGCAATTGGTCAGCGTATCGGTGGTTGAAGCATTAAGGACTGTTGCAAAAAAGCTGACAGTGCCATCTTTGGAGGCTGAACGATGCGTTGGTAATATAGAGGCCAGCATATCAAGGCGGGTTTGGGCTATCGCTGGAAAAGCGTAAAATATTAGGGCAATTGCCAGTACAAAATAACGCATATTTATTGTCCCCCGGTATTATATTATGCATATGCTATAACACATAAAGTGCACTGTGAGGGGTTTTTTACGATTGATGAAACCTCAACCAAGCGCGTGCGCTTTGTTTTTGGTATCGCCGGGAAGCCGTTGCAGCTGTACTTTATCGGGCTCTGCTCATAGTTTTGCCTATGCCCACGGTGCGCGGCCAAAGGTAATCGGGTGCAGGGGCTGGACCGTGAGGCAAAAGGAACGGGCATAATGCATTTGGAGCGGTCTTTGGTTTTGGGGTTGGCTGTGGCCCTTGGTTTGGCCGCTTTTGCGTTGCAATGGCTGGACTTTCAATACACGGCCCGCATGATGCCTGCGCCGATTTATATCGCCCTGATTGCCGCCGCCTTTTTGGGCCTTGGCCTGTGGGCGGGGGCGCATATAGCCCGCAAAGTGAACGGCGCAGCATTTCGTAAAAACACCAAAGCCCTGTCCGCTTTGGGGATCAGCCAGCGTGAATATCAGGTGCTGGAATATCTGGCCGCAGGCTATGCCAATAAGGATATTGCCCGCCGCCTTGGGGTATCGCCCAACACCATTAAAACCCACCTGAACCGGCTTTATGAAAAGCTGTCTGTGCAACGGCGCACCCAGGCCGTGGACCGCGCACGGACCCTGGCGCTGATCCCGTAAAAGATACAAAATCACCCTTTTGGGTGATAGAATTATCTGTATGGCCTTGCTTTACTCTGGAAGATCACAAGGAGCCAATCATGACAATGACGAAAACAATTTTGACCTATGGGTTGCTGACTGGCGCGGTGATTATCGGCAGTATGATTTGGGGGATTGTAATATCGGAAGGCAAAAGCGGGGTTTCTGTCTGGCTGGGTTATCTGATCATGCTGGTGGCCATGACGATGATTTTCGTTGGCGTTAAGCGTTATCGCGACCGCGAACTGGGCGGGGTTATTCGGTTTGGCAGAGCCTTTGCACTGGGTCTGGGGATCGCGCTTGTGGCCAGTGTTATTTATGTGACCGCATGGGAGGTTTATCTGGCCCTGACCGACCACGCTTTTATCAATGATTATGCCTCAGGGATTATCAAAACCCAGCAAGAGGCCGGTATTTCAGAGGCCGATCTGTTGGCTTTGCGCGCCAAAATGGATGGCCTGAAGGTTCAATATGCCAATCCTTTATTTCGCCTGCCGATGACGTTTGCAGAAATTTTCCCGCTGGGTTTTCTGGTCTCGCTGGTCTCGGCGGCGGTGTTGCGTCTGCCCCATGTCATGCCGGCGCGTCATTAAGCGCCTGATAACGCCGCCAGGCCATCCTTGACGCTGATCACCGGGGCATAGCCCAATTCCTGTTTGGCCTTGTTGATATTGATGGTCCCCTCGCGGCGCATCATATCGGCGGCAAAGCGTGTCAAAGGCGGTGTAGATTTAAGGCCAAAAAGACGCCAAACCCCCTCAATAATGCGGGCCAGCAGGCTGGCCAGCCAGCCGGGCATGTGCTTGTCGGGCGGAGTAACCCCTGCGGTTTGGGTCAGGGCAGTAAAAAACGCACGCAGGCTGCGTGTGCCATCATCGGTAACAAAATAGGCCTCGCCGCCTTTGCCATTTTGAATAGCCAGATCAATCCCGTGAACCAGATTATCGATATGGGTGGTGCTGGTCAGGGCCTTGCCGCCATCAACCCATAAAAACCGCCCCGTCTCGATCATTTCCAACACCACCGGCAAAATGGTTTTGTCCCCCGGCCCCCAAATCATACGGGGCCGCACGCTGTTGGTACGAAAACCATCGCCATTGGCGGTCATGACAGCCTTTTCGGCGTGGGCTTTGGTGCGCGAATAGGGATAGGGGCTGCGCAGGGCCAGCGGCAGGGTTTCATCAATATTACGCATGCTTTGCCCGTAAAATACGCTGGCTTCGGTGCCGATATGGATAAAGGTTTTTACCCCGGCCGCTTTGGCCACTTGTAATAATTGTTCTGTGCCGCCGACATTCATCGCCCAGTAATCCGCCCATGCGCCCCACTCTTCAACCTTGGCGGCACTGTGGATCACCACATCAACGTCTTTCAAATCTTCGGCGCGTACATGGCCCAGCGAACAGCGCACCGGTGTTATCCCCAACGTCTTGATCACCGCATCAGATTTATCCGAGCGCGACATGGCCAGAACCTCATGCCCTTTGGCAAAATACGTGGCTGCCGCGCCGCCGACAAAACCTGATGCCCCGGTGATGAATATCCGCATTTCTATGGTCCTTTATTGCCATTTTCAGGCCTAGTATTTGACTACCAGACAATCCACGCTCTTGGTTTTCAGCGTGGCACAAAACGTCTGAGCCTCGCTTTTTTGCGCATCAGTCTGGGCGTTCAGGCGATAAAATACCCGTCCGTCGGCCAGCTCTTTTCTGGCGATACTGGCGCTTTGCGTGGTGATTATCTCAGGGTATTTGCCGTGCAGGCGGTCCAAATGACTTTGGGCCCGTTCAGCCGAGACAAAAGAGCCGATTTGTACGGCGAAACCAGGTTTTTGGGCGAGGTCCGACGGTATGTCAGCGGGAGCGGGTACAGGCTCAGGCTCAGGCTCAGGCTCAGGCTCAGGCGCCGGTGCGGGAGCCGGGGCTGGCTCCGCTTGCGGTGTTGGCTCTGCTTGTGGTGCAGCCAGTACGGCTGTTTGAACAATTGCGGGTTGATCGGTGGATTTGGATGCCGCTGTTGTAGCGGGGCTTTGCTGACCCTGGATTTTATCCAGTTCAGCTTTGACCCGTGTTGCGGCAATGCCTGCGGGGCCATAGCCCTGTTGTTTGGCCAGTTCAAACCACTTTAAGGCTTTGCCAAGGTCGGTTGGCATGCCTTCGCCGTTATAAGACATGCTGGCGATGAAATACATGGCCTGTGCATTGCCCACTTTGGCGGCTTTCAGATACCAGTTTGCGGCCTCGTTATAGCTTTGCGGGACGCCAATGCCTTTGTCATAAAGATTACCAACGCTGAGCAGCGCGGCGCTGTGTTTTTGATCGGCGGCCTTGCGATACCAGATCATGGCCTGATCATAATTTTGCGGCACCCCCTTGCCCTGTTCATACATAACGCCCAGCAAATATTGCTCCTGCGCATTTCCTGCATTGGCGCGCAACATGCGGGCGGCGACCTCTGCATCGGTGAACATTTGCGCGTGGGCGGGCATGGCCGACACGCATGCCAGTGCGATAATGGATGCGGTCAGGGCCGACCGTAAAGTGTTGGGGCGCATGGAAATAGCCTTAGGTTTTCTTCAGTGCAGATTCGCCCCAACTTAGAACACAAACGCCGCGGCACAATCAATGCGGGCGCGTAAAAATCATGAGAAGAATGCGGCGCAGACCGCAGGTTTTGCAAAATCAGGCTGTTGAGAATATTCGGCCAGGTGCCTACAGTCGCCGTTCAGGGCAAAATGAAAGACAGGCCAATCATGCGTCAAATTATCATTCTCGTATCCGTGTTCGCGGCCTTTATTGCCGGGCCATCATGGGCGGACCAAAAAACCGAATCCGCGATTTTGGCCGCTATCGAGCACGATCTGCCCAAGGCGCTGGCCACCTTAGAGCAAAGCGTCAACATCAATTCCGGCACCATGAACTTTTCCGGGGTTCGCGCCGTTGGCGATGTGTTCGGGGCCGAACTGGCGGCGTTGGGATTTCAAACCCAATGGGTGGATGGCGCGGGCTTTAACCGGGCCGGGCATCTGGTGGCCACATCTGGTACGCGGGGACCAAAATTTTTGATGATCGGCCATCTGGATACGGTGTTTGCCAAAGGCGATGATTTTCAAAAATTTGAACCCCTGGGCGATGACAAGATCAAAGGCCCCGGTATTACCGATATGAAGGGCGGCGATGTGATCATTATTGCGGCCATCCGGGCGTTAAAAAACACCGGTGTGTTGGATAATGTCAGTATCAAAGTCGTGATGACCGGCGACGAAGAAAGCAGTGGCCGTCCCTTGTCCCGCTCTAAAAAGGCGTTGGTTGATGCGGCCATCTGGGCCGATATTGCGCTTGGTTTCGAGGATGGTGACGGCAATATTAAAACCGCCGTTGTGGCCCGGCGGGGCAGTGTCGGCTGGGCCTTGGACGTTACTGGCAAAGCCTCGCACAGCTCGCAGATATTTTCTGACCGGGTCGGCTATGGCGCGGTGCTGGAGGCGGCCCGGATTTTAAATGCCTTTCGCGAAACTCTTGAACCTATGGAAAACCTGACCTTTAATCCGGGGCGTATTTTTGGGGGCACGCGGATCAGCGAAGACAAGACCACCAGCACCGGCACCGCCTTTGGTAAAACCAATGTGGTGGCGCAAACCCTGCATGTTGCCGGTGGTATTCGTGCGGTCTCGCCAGAACAGCTGGCCATGGCCAAAGCCAAAATGCAGGCCATCGCGGCCGATAATCTGGCTCATACGTCGGCGGTTTTGACATTTGACGATGGTTATCCGCCCATGGCCCCGGCCAGTGGCAATTATGATCTGTTGAAACGCTATAGCGATATCAGCGAAAGTTTGGGCCTTGGCGCGGTAAAGGCGGTTAATCCGCGCAATGCCGGCGCGGCGGATATTTCCTTTACCGCCGGGCATGTTGATGCGGCGCTGGATGGTCTGGGCCTGATGGGTCCGGGCGGACACACCAAAAACGAAACCGCCGACATGACCAGCCTGAAAAGCAATATCCAGAAGGCCGCTCTGCTGATCTATCGCCTCTCGCAAGAGGAATAGGGACCGTCCCTTCGCATCATTTATGGTGCAGGCAGGACCATATCGACAATTTTGGTGGCGTTGGCCGGGTCCATGGGCAGGCCCAGAACAAGTGTGTGGTACAAGACGGGGCCGTTCAGACTATCAAGGGCAAAGTCGATATCAGTGGTTTTGGCGTACTGCCCGTTATCCATGCCCACTTGGATCAACTGGCGCAGTACGATGCCGCGCCGCGACAGGATGTATTGTCGCAACTGGCCCAGCGGTTCTGAGAAATGCGCCGCGGCAATGATTGATGTAAGGATTTTGATGGTCTGATGGGTGCTTAGCGCCTTGATCAGCCCCTCAAGTACGGTGATGGTCAGAATTCTGATATCCTGACCGTCCAGGTCTTCCGGAATCTGCATGATTTGGGGCCGGTCGAGAATGTATTTGACCGTATCGATGCATAAGTCTTCGCGACTGTGCCAGCGTAGTTTTAACGTTGGCCGGGCAACACCGGACAGCGCGCTGACCTTGGCAAAGGACAATCCGTGATAACCGTTTCGCGCCAGAATTTCATACGCCGCCTCGATCACCCGTTGTTCAATGTCGGGGTCTCTGGGGCGTCCGGAACGCAGCGCCGTTTTCGATAATTTCTGATCCAATTTTCACTCTCATTAAAAAGTCGAGCGATGTCTTGCCATTACTATACAGGGCTGTATAGTAATGGCAAGACATCCGTAGGAGCGAGCATAACACAGGGGATAATAATGACAAAGAGTGTTTCAACCATGCTGATGGGGCGAAAAATCAGTTTATGTGTCAGCGCGTTACTGGCGTCCAGTGCCTTGAGCCTGCCTGTCTTGGCTCATGCACAAGAAGATTTGGGCGAGGATGTGATCATCGTCACCGCCACCAAAAGGGTGGAAAAACTGACCGAAGTGCCGATCGCCATTTCGGTGCTGGGGGCAGAGGATATTGACCAGACAAGCATTCGTGAATTGTCAGAAATATCCGAATATATTCCCAATGTACAAATCTCTAATGGAACGGATTTTCGCTCGGTTATCACCATTCGCGGTGTGGGCTCGAGCAGCCGTAATATTGGCTTTGACAGCCGCGTCGGGGTCTATGTCGATGGCGTCTATATGGGTCAATCGCCTTCAGTTAATCAGGAATTGCTGGATCTTGAACGGGTCGAGGTTCTGCGCGGGCCGCAAGGCATGTTGTTTGGCAAAAACACCGTCGCCGGGGCCATCAGCTTGGTCACCGTCAAGCCAAGTCAGGAGTTTTATGGTCAGGTGAGTGCCGATATTGGCAATTACAACTATCGGGAATTCAAAGGCATGGTCAACATCCCGCTGGGGGAGAAGGTTGCCGCCAAATTCTCGATCTCCAAAACCGACCGTGATGGTTATGTGGATAACATCACCACCGGCAATACGCTGGCCGACAAGGATGTTCTGGCCTATCGCGGACAATTGCGCCTGACCCCAACCGAAAACTTTGAGGTTAATCTGGCTTTTGATATGCTCAAGTCCAAGAATTTGGCGCTGCTGGGCGAGCCATTGTCTGACTTTTTGGGCATCTTCCCTGTCGCTTCGGCGCCCGAACCACGCCGCGTCGCCTTTAATATCGACCCGCGTGATAATCGCGACGTCAAAGGCGGCATGCTCGACATGCAATATGAATTATCAAACGGTTTTACGCTGAAATCCATAACCGGTTATCGGGATACGCAAGGTTTTACACAAAACGCCACGGATTATTCCCCGATTGATATTTTCTCGATTGAATACACCGATGATTTTGAACAATTCACTCAGGAATTTCAGTTTATTTCGCCGGGTGATCAACGGCTGACCTATATGGCCGGGCTGTATTATTTTCATCAAAATGCCAAAACCAATCGCGATGCGATCATCGGTTTTGACTTTTTCGAAGGTTTTCTGGCCCCGGCGGTTTCGCCGGCCTTCGGGTTTAACCCGGCAACGGTAACCCAGGGGCAATTGGCCTTTATCGCCAACTTTTTGGGCTTTGGGCCCGAAGGTACAGTCATCTTTAACCGCGGTGACGTAACCACGGAAAGTGTCGCTGGGTATGTGAACGGCAGCTATGATATCAGCGATCGTGTTAAGCTGGGCTTTGGCGGTCGTTACAGCGTTGAAGACAAGAGTGTCAGCTGGACACTGGATGGCACGCAATCGGGGCTTTTTAATCTTGGCTCCACAGGTGTTGATCCCACCGATCCCAATCCGCCGGCTCCATCACCGCTGTTGAACAAACGCCAGGATAAATTTTTCTCACCGGCGGTCAGCCTTTCCTTCGCGGTTTCCGATGATGCCAATATGTATGCAAAGTATTCTTCGGGCTATAAAAGCGGCGGCTTTAATCTGGACTTTATCAACGAAAATGAATTGGCTGCCAATAACGGGTTGGAGTTTGATAAGGAAACCGTGGACAGTTACGAGCTGGGCTTTAAGGGTGCTTTTGCCGATGGGCGCTTCAAGCTGAACCTCGCGGCGTTCCTGTCCAATTATAATAATTATCAAGTCAACCAGTTTGTTGATCTTGGGGGTGGTCGTACCTCGATCCGGATCACCAATGCCGCTCAGGTCCAGACCCAGGGTCTGGAAGCTGAAATGCAATTGGAGCTTACGGATAATTTGCACGTCCAAGGCTCGTTAGGTCTGTTGGATGCCAAATTTGACGCCTTCCCGGGCGGTGGCACCGCCGGGGCTGATGTCACGGGCAATAAATTGCCCAACGCCCCTAAATTCACTGCTTCTTTCAGTGCCGTTTACACCCATAATCTGCCCAGTCTGCACAGTTCCCTCCTGGTGCGGGCCGATGTGACACACACCAGTGGTTTTTTCACCACAGTGAACAATGTGAAAACTACGGCCCTTTTGGGTGGCGGCACTGTGCCGTTTGGCTTTATTGACAAACGGACCCAACTCAATGGCCGGATCGGTATTATCCCCGACAATGAAAAGTTCACGGTGTTTTTGTGGGGCCGCAATCTGACCAATGAAGATGGTCTTGATGATACCTTTCGCGATTTTTTTGGTACCATCACCAACAAGCCGATCATCGGGCGCACCTATGGGGTGGGTATAACCGCTAACTTTTAGGCGCCCAGTGTCCAGAAAACCCTCTCGTCCTTTATTCTCGATGTGGCGATTGCTGCGTTATGGAGTCAAAACTGATCTCAGAAATTGAATGCAACGGCCAAACGATCAGTTACCAGCGTCAGGGCAATGATGACCCGACACTGGTGCTGTTGCACGGTAATTCCGGGTGTAAACAGGTGTTCCATCACCAGTTTGCGCACTTCAGCCACAGCCGATTTTCTGTTCTGGCCATCGACCTGCCGGGTCATGGCGGTTCAGCGGACGCAATTGCTCCTGAACGCACCTATACCATTCCGGGTTACGCCCAATGTGTGGATGCGGTTCTTCAGGGTCTGGACATTCAAAATTTTATTCTGGTCGGCTGGTCCTTGGGGGGCAATATTGCGCTTGAAATGGCTGCGTCTGGGACGCTGGCCAAAGGTCTGATGATCTTTGGTGCGCCGCCGGTTGGTCCGGGTATGGACAATATCGACAAAGCGTATCTGCCGGCCACATTTGAAACCGCCATTGGTGACAGTCAGGCCGGGCGCGATGATATTGATGCCTATGTCCGTGCTGTCTACGGCACTTTGGACCCGCTCCCTCAAGATTATTACGACTGTGCTTATCGCACCCATGGGCTGGCACGTGAGATCATGGTCAATCACTGGATGGGCGGCACAGACGGTTATGACCAGCGCCAAAGCGTGGCGCGATTGTCTCTGCCCATTTGTGTTGCGCACGGCACTGCCGATCCGTTTGTATCGCTGGACTATCTTCAAGCCGCACCATGGAAAAATTTATGGAATGGCGCGGTTTTTCAATTCCTAAGCACCGGACATGCCCCCTTTGTCGAAGACCCGGACAGCTTTAATGTTTTGCTTGAAAAATTTGCATCCGATGTCCTCTGATCTTTGTCCCGCTGCCGCCATGTTTTCCAATACCTATCATAAGGCCCGCCAGAGGTTTCTGGACACTTGTGCGGCCAGGGATCTGCCGGTTCAATCGCGTATTCATCCCGATTATAAAGACCCGTATGGCCATGATCTGGCCATGGATTACGTCTGGATTGGACCGCGCAAAGCGCGCAACGTACTGTTTGTTACCTGCGGCACGCATGGGCTGGAGGGGGCGGCGGGCGCCGCCACCATGGTTCAGTTTATCGAGCACGGCGCAGCAAACGCTTTGCCTGATGATGTGGCGGTGATGATGGTCCACGGGGTTAATCCCTATGGGTGGGCTTATGCCCGTCGCGGCAATGAAGACGGTATAGATCTGAACCGGAACTGTCTGGATCATAACCGGCCTTATCCCCAAAACCCGGCCTATGACGGACTTCATGACCTGATCAAGGCGGCCCGGGTTGATGCGCAGGGGCTAAGCGATTTTACAGAAGAATTTTATCGCTTCGCAAAAGTGCATGGACAGCATTATACGCTCAGCGGGATCACCTCTGGCCAGTATAATCACCCGGATGGCATGAGCTTTGGTGGTCATGGGCTCAGCTGGTCATGCCAGACGCTTTATGACGTTGCACGACACAATCTGGGCGAGGCACAAAAGGTCATTACCATCGACTGGCATACCGGTATTGGTGATTTTGGACTGCCGTTTTTTATTATGGATGACCCTGTCAGCTCTGATGAATACCGACAGGCCACATCATGGTGGACACCCCATAAAATCCACAGCGACGATATTCTGAAAGGCGGCTCGCCGGCCTATACGGGCTTGCTGATCAAGGGATTAAAAGAAAAAATTATCGACGCCGGTCCCCGTGCAGTTGTCAGCGTGGTTGTCGAATGGGGCACCTATGATTTGAATACCATGTTGCAGGCGCTTTTGCTGGATGACTGGCTAAAGGCCAATGCGCATCTTAAAAGCCCACAGGTTGACGAGGTGCGCACCCAATTGATCGAACGATTTTATCCGGCGGCGAGCGCCTGGCGGCAAAGTGTGCTTGCTTACGCCCCGCCAATTTACCAACAGGCCATAAACGCTTTTCATACATGGTGAGCGGTCTGAGCTGAGGCCTGCCGTCGTAATAGCGCAAGTAAACCCCGCGCTCATATAGCGAGGCCTGCCGTCGCGATAGTGCAAGTAAACAAGAAATAATGGCGTGCCCATCGGACGAAGTCCGAATTTTACAAAAGACCCGGGGCGGCATTTGAACGAAGTGAGAATGGCGCGCCGAGGAAGATTCGAACTCCCGACCCCCAGATTCGTAGTCTGGTGCTCTATCCAGCTGAGCTATCGGCGCCAACCCGCC
The DNA here is from genome assembly GCA_021776525.1 of Robiginitomaculum sp. Taxonomy (GTDB): domain Bacteria; phylum Pseudomonadota; class Alphaproteobacteria; order Caulobacterales; family Maricaulaceae; genus Robiginitomaculum_B. The sequence continues at coordinate 277,973 of JAJFFT010000006.1, read as the reverse complement.
AAGGACGTGCCCTGACGAAGGCGCGCAAGCTAGCGCCGCTGGAACCACAAGGCAAGCGCATTAGGCGGCTAATTCACATCCATCTGCAGGCATGTTTTAGGTGGGGGAATAATCCCGCCATGCCGTGGCATTGCCAAGGCTGGTGGCTTCATAGACACCGCGGGCTACGGCGCGGGCCAGGGCATCAGCGGCCAATGTGCCAAGGCGGGCCAGAGTGAACTCGTCAACGCCGCTTTGTCCGTCATCCCCCGTGCACAGGGCAAAAACAATATCCCCGTCAAAGGGGGCGTGAGCCGGTCGCATGGCGCGGGCCAGTCCGTCCTGTGCCATAATCGCCAGGCGCTTGGTCTGGGCCTGTGTTAATGGCGCGTTGGTGGCAACAACGCCCAGCGTGGTGTTTTGGCGGGATTTGGGGTCAATTTTGGCGGCGCCCCAATCATCGGGGGCTATGTGGGTGTCCACGGGCCAGCTTTGGCCGCCAAATTCATCACCAATTTCAAAAGGTGCAGCCCAAAAGCATGTGCTGCCCGGCACCAAGACTGAGCCAAAACTGTTGACCGCGGCCAGTGCGCCGATGCTTAACCCATCACCGGTTATCACTGAGGTGCTGCCCAGGCCACCTTTCAGCGCCCCCGACAGAGCACCATAACCGGCCCCGGCATTGCCAAGGGCAAAGTCTGCGCTGGCGGTGCCAAGGGCTGTGCGGCCAAGATCATTAAAGGGCGGATGTTCGCCCCAGTTTTTATCGCCGCCATTGGCCAGATCATACAAAACCGCAGCCGGTACAATCGGCGCGCCCGGCACATTGGGATATTCGGGGCGGGTAAAGCCGCGCCCTTGTGCGCCCAAAACGGCGGTTACCCCATCGGCGGCACCCAGCCCATAGACCGACCCGCCAGAAAGCACGATGGCATCAATATATTCGACCAGATTGTGCGGCTCCAACGCGTCCGTTTCGCGCGCTCCGGGACCACCGCCGCGCACATCAACGGCGGCAATGGTGGGCGTATCGCAGAGGATCACTGTGGTGCCGGTGCGGGTGCGTTGGTCATGGGCATTGCCAATGCGCAGGCCAGCAATATCGGTGATCAGGTTTTTGGGTCCGTGATGGCTCATGTCTACAGCTTAGCGTTCAAGGTCCGCGGCGCAATCCCTGACCTCATCCAGAAGGGCCTTGATGGTGGCCGTCGTGGTCAATGGGTTCATGACGCTGAGCCGTAAATAACGGTACCCATCGACCATGGCGGTGGTGATATAAAAATTTTCACGCTCGATCAGGGCGGTGCGCAAGGCCATTTGCGCGTCATTATCGGCGCAGGGCAAATAGCGAAAACACAAAATATTGGATTGCGGCACATAGGGGCACTCGAAATCGTCCTGGGCGCAGATCAGCTCATAAAAGCGCTGCGTGTCGCGATATTGATTATGCACAAACTGGCCAAGCTTTTCTTCGCCCTCGATGGCCAACACCCAGAAGAGCTTGGTGCCCAGTGCCGCCTTGGTGCACTCCACCGTGGTTCGCCCAACGTCAAAATTGTCCGGCTCATCATCATAAAAAATATAACTGCCGTCCTGAGAGAAGGCCTGGGCCAAAGCGTGCTGGTTTTTGAACAATATGGCTGCGCACAATGCCGAGGTGCGTAGCATTTTATGGGCATCCCAGGTGAGCGAGTTGGCCCGCGCAATGCCTTTCATCTTGTGGCGTTCGTCAGCCGAGAGAAGGGCGCTGGCCCCGTGCGCGCCATCCACATGCAGCCACAGGTCATGGGCGGCGCAATAATCGGCCACCTCGTCGATCGGGTCATAAAGCCCGGTGGCGGTGGCACAGGCATTGACCGAGACCATAAAGACCCGGCGGCCCTGCTCGCGGGCTTGTGCATGTGCACGGCCCAGGTGTTCAGGTTCAAGCACGCCCAGTGCGTTGGTCGGAGCGGAAAACACTGCATTTTGGCCCAGCCCGGCAATCGATGCGGCGCGGGTCACGGAATAATGAGTTACCGATGGGGCAATAATAGCCAAATTATCAGGATTGCCGTCTTCCCAGGCCTCAGGCGATGCGGCTGCCCTTGCCGCCAGCACAGCGGTCAGGTTGGCCAGTGATCCACCATGGGTCAGCACCCCGGCCCCGGTTTGGCTGTGCCTGGAAAAGTCCATAAGGCCCTGCCCGGCAAACCAGCCGGTCTTTTCCAGCATCCAGTTAATGATCACGCGCTCGACCACAGTGGCCGAAGGACCCATTTCATAAACCGCCATGGCATTATTGATGGCCCCATGTACAAGGTCCGCCATGGCAGCACCCGTATGGGGCGTTGCCACCTGATGACCGATGAAGCCGGGATGGTGCAAATGCTGGCTGGCATCCAGATAAGGTGCTAAAAACTGCTCAACAGTGTTGGCGTCAAGGCCGCCTTTTCTGATCCAGTTTTCCAGATCCATCTGCTGGGCCAGCGTGGCCGGGTCTGTTTTGGGTAAAACACTCGTCTGGCCCGCACGGCTTGTCCGGCGGTATTGGTCCAGCGCGTCAACAACACTGTGGCCCAGTGTTTTGAACGAATGCGGCGTATCATCGGGCATAATTGATCGCCCAAGATATTTTTTTAGTGCGCATGGTGGTTTTCCTGACTTATAAGCAGTTTATATGTGTCGAATGTGTCGCGTTGGAGCAAGTGATGAAACGTCTAATTGTCTGTCTTTTTGTTGGTTTAATGGCGTGCAGTGGCCCGCAGGAAAGTAAGACCGAACAGGCCAAAGCGGATCGCTTGCCGGTTGGCGGCATGGTGGCCGCGGCCAATCCGTTGGCGGTCGAAGCGGGCCTTGAAATGCTCAGACAAGGCGGCAGCGCGCTTGACGCCGCCGTGGCGGTGCAGAGCGTTTTAGGACTGGTCGAGCCACAAAGCTCCGGTCTCGGCGGCGGCTCATTCCTGCTTTATTACGATGCCAAAACCGGCGACGTTGTGTCTTTTGATGGCCGCGAGGCCGCCCCGGCTGGGGCCAATGCCAATTTGTTTCAGGGCGAAGACGGAAATTCACTGGGCTTTTTGGATGCCGTGAACTCTGGCCGCTCTGTCGGGGTGCCCGGCGCTGTCGATATGCTGGCGCTGGCACACAGCGAATATGGTGCTTTGCCGTGGAAGACGCTCTTTGCACCGGGTATCAAGCTGGCCCGCGAAGGTTTTAAGGTCTCACCGCGTCTGGCTTTTGTTCTGAACGCCTATGGCTATCGCGCCCAGTTGGATAAGAATGCAGCGGCACGGGCCTATTTCTTTTTGCCAAACGGCATGCCCCTGCCCGAAGGGCATCTTTTGCAAAACCCCGATTATGCCGCGACATTAACGGCGATTTCCAAAAACCCGCGGGCGCTGCTTGAGGGCAAAATTGCACAAGATATTGTCGATGCGGTGCATCTCGATCCACGTCCGGGCACCTTGTCTCTGGACGATTTGAAAAACTATCATGCCACCCGGCGCCAGCCCGTCTGTCGTCCCTTTAAGGATAAACAGATTTGCAGCGCCCCGCCGCCATCATCAGGTGGCATGGCGATGAACGGCATTATGGGCATTCTGGAAAACATCAACTTTTCGGCTGATGGTGCTGCGGACCCGCAAAACTGGCACTATTTTATCGAGGCCCAGCGTCTGACCTATGCTGACCGTGATCTGTATATGGCCGATAATAATTTTATCGACGTGCCGATGAAGGGGTTGTTGAACAAGTCTTATCTGAAACACCGTGCCCAGAGCATCGATCCGACCCGCGCCATCGTCCATGTGGAGCCTGGCCCCAAAGAGGAAATCTTTGCTGGCCAAGCCATGCAGGAGCGCGGCAAAGACAATACCGACGAGGTGCCTGGCACCACACACATGGCCATTGTCGATGGGGCCGGTAATGTGGTGTCGATGACCACAACGGTGGAATCGGTATTTGGCTCAAAACGCTTTACCAATGGATTTTTGCTCAATAACCAGCTGACTGATTTTGCCAGATACCCTTATGATGAGGGCGGCAAGCCGCTGGCCAATGCCCCGGCGGCAGGCAAGCGCCCGCGCTCGTCCATGTCGCCTACACTGGTGCTTGATGATGGTGGCGCGTTTTACATGGCCACTGGTTCACCGGGCGGTAATTCAATCATTGCCTATACCGCCAAAACGCTGGTCGGCGTGCTGGAATGGGGGCTTAGCCCGCAAGAGGCGATCAATCTACCTAATGTGGTCGCCAGAGGCGATGTAACCACGGTGGAAAGTCCTCGTGCTGACCCGGCATTGGTGCCTGCACTTGTTGCTATGGGCCACCAGATCAAGGAAATTCGCGGCGAAAACTCAGGCCTGCATTCTATTCTGGTGGGGCCGGACGGCACGCTCATTGGCGGTGCTGACCCACGACGCGAAGGTGTGGCGCTGGTGCCTTAAGGGGCCGCCTAGGCGTTATGCGGCAAGACCAGCTCAAATACTGTGCCGTTCTTGCCGGTGCGGACCAGCCGGACATCGCCGCCATGGCCGCGTGCTAATTCGCGGGCAATGGCCAGACCCAGCCCAGAGCCGTCCTTGCGGCTGCTGGCACTAAAGGGTTTGAACAAACGGTCTTGCAGGTTTTTGGGGATCCCGGTTCCGGTATCGGCCAGGGTCAGGGTCAAGCCGGTATCATCGCTGTTGACCTTGGCGCTCAGCGTGCCTTTGCCATCCATGGCTTGTACGGCATTGCGCATCAGGTTCAGAATAATGCGGTGCAATTGATCCGGGTCGGCATAGATCTGGACGCTGTCACTGACCCCATTATCAAAGGCAATATCGCAGTGTTCGGAACAGGCATCATTCATGGCATCGGCCAGAGCAGTGCTCAGCGCGATATTTTGCTTCTGTGGAATTTGTTCTTCGGCTTTGCCAAATCGCAAAGTGCTTTGACACAGGGCCACACCACGATCAATCGAGCGCACCAGACGCTCGCCCATGGTGCGCACTTTGGGGTCGTCAGAGGTCGCGAGGCGGTCCGAAACCAGTTGCGCACTGGTCAGGATATTGCGCAGATCATGATTGATTTTAGCCACCGCTTCGCCCAGTGCCGCCAGACGGTTTTTCTGCCCCAAAGCTGAGCGTATTTCGTTTTGCATCTGTGCCAGGTCTTCTTCGGCGCGGCCAATTTCATCATGGCGCCCCGATGGCGTGATAACGCTTTGCGGGTCCTCTGGGGTTTTTTGAAACCGTTCCATGGCCAGTGATAAATCACGCATGGGGCGTACAAAAAACACACTGAGTGCGGCATAAATCAAGGCGGCAGTAATAACCGAGATAATCGCCGAGAAAATCAGAGTGCGAATGGAAAAAGCAATCAGTTCGGTACGCAGATCGCTTTCTGAAACCAATACATCGATGATGTCATCGCCATCAAGCCCCATGGTGTCGATAACCCGCAAAAAGCGCTCTTTGGGCATGAACAGGGTATCACAGGTGTCGATAATGGCGCGCCCGGTCGATGGGCTGCGCATGTCCACGGTGCCGTAAGGCATAGATTGCGCCGGAGCCCGCAGGATCATTTCAGTTATGCCGTCGCGTTGCATCCGCACCGCCTTGATACCGGCTGTGGCCAACAGCCGGGTGGCGATCTCATCACTGACTTTCATGTCTGGGGCAACTTCAACGGCGATCGCCGCCAGACGTGCTGCCTGCACGCGCGATTGCAACCAATTGCTGCGAAACGCTGCCGCCGAAGGCAGGAAGATTAAAATTTCAGCCAGCATCACAAAAAGCGCTGCGAGCACCAGAAGCCGCCGCCCCAGACTGCCATGTACCTGGGCGTGTTTTGGTGCATTTTGGTTGGTCTGATCTTGCGGCAACACGCTCACTCGTCACTCTCCTCGCACAGTATACAAGCTGTGTTGGCTAGCGAAAGCGCGAAAGTATGAATGGCAGGAATGCAAGTGAGGCAAATCCCACAAAAACCGCCAGTATTTTGGGGTCCTGAAAAAATCGCATATCCAGTGTGCCACCGGCGCGCAGCACATCGCCGGCGGTTTCGCCCAGTGCCGCAAAGAGAAATGATGCCGGGATCAATCCAATGGCGCTGGCCGACGCAAAGGTGCGTAAACGCACATGAAAGGCCCCGGCGGCGCTGTTGACCACAAAAAAAGGCAAAGGCATGAGGCGCAGCACAATGATATAGCTAAAAGCATTGCGTTCAAACCCGGCCTTGAAGCGTGAAAATCTGCTGTTTGTGCCATTATTGTTGGCAGGGTCAAAGGCCGCCCGCGCTGCCAGAAAGGCTGCACTGGCCCCAATAATCCCGGCAACCCAGCTTAGCATCCCGCCGATAAACCAGCCAAACAGCAAGCCCCCCGGAACGCTCAACCACAAGGAGCCGGGCACAGAAATGGCCACAATGCTGATATAGAGAAGCACAAATAAAAGTGCGCTGGTGACCGGGTGCGCGGTGCGCCACCCGATAATGGTTTCATAATGTTCGGCAAAGCCTTTGCTGCCAATCGCGGTGTTGGCACCGGTGGCATAAAACATAATCAAGGCCAGGGCGATCATGATGACCGGGCCAAAACGGCGAAAGGTGCGGCGAAACCTCAAAATATTTGACATATGATTTCCTGATTATATGCGTCTGGGTGCTTGACGAAGCTTGGGCCAGTGGCGTACAAGCCGCCGCTCGCGCGCAATCCTGCGTGCCGCAGTGGAGAAAAGCCAGTGAAACGCACATATCAGCCAAGTAAACTTGTGCGCAAGCGCCGTCACGGTTTTCGTGCACGTATGGCTACCAAAGCTGGTCGTCAGGTTCTGGCGCGTCGCCGGGCCCGTGGCCGCAAAGTCTTAAGCGCGTAAAGACTTGACGCTGCTGCGTCTTAAAGTTCGCAAAGAATTTTTGTTTGTCGCCCGCGGTGCCTCTGTGGCTCGTCCGGGCGTAGTTGTGCAGGCCCGTGCTTCGGGCGCAGCCGGCGAAGATGCGCGCATTGGTTTTACGGCATCACGCAAGGTTGGCAATGCTGTGGCTCGCAATCGCGCCAAAAGGCGCCTTCGGGCCGCTGCTCATGATCTTTTACCGCTTTATGGACGCCCCGGATGGGATTATGTGTTCATCGCCAGAGCCGGAACCCGGCTCAGGCCCTGGCAGGCTTTGCTGAATGATGTCAAAGCGGCATTGCAAAGCGTACCGCAAAAGACCATAACACCGTCGTCTCAAACCCACCGGCGCACGACCTAAAACGTGCGATCAAAATTTTAAGGAATGTGCGCCCATGGGCGATCAACGTAATCTCTTTTTGGCCATCGCGCTGTCTCTTGGCGTTTTGTTGATTTATCAGGTGTTGGTCATTGATCCGGCCACCAAGCGCCAACGCGCCGCCCGCGATGCGGCTGAGCAGACGCAGCTACAAAGCCCGGCGACCGTCAGCGCGGACCCGGCCGGGGACAGCGGCCCGGTAATTGTGGATCGCGACGCGGCAATAAACGCCCACCCGCGCGTCCGTGTTGATACGCCGGTCCTTGATGGTTCGATCAATTTGAACGGTGCACGCTTTGATGATCTGTTCCTTAAAAAATTTCGTGTCGATATGGACCCGACCAGCCCCGAAGTGGTGCTGTTGGACCCGCGTAAATCCCGGGGTGGGTATTTCACAAACTTTGGCTGGCGCGCCGCTGATGAAGGCGCCAATAACACCCTGCCGGGCCTGAATACCCCTTGGACCCTGATCCGCGGCAAGATGCTAACCCCATCAACGCCGGTGACATTGCAGTACACATCGCCTGAAGGGCTGGTCTTTGAGCGGGAAATTTCCGTCGATGATCAATATATGTTCACAATTGCCGACACGGTGCGCAATGACGGCACGTCCAGCCGCGTTATCGCCCCATCGGGTATGGTGCGTCGTTATGGCAACCCGACTGAGCTGCCCAAAAATGCCAGCCGCGAAGAAAAGATGAAAAACCGCTCTGGTTTTATCCTGCATCAGGGTGCTGTCGGCGTGGTTGGCGAAAAAGTGGTTGAGATCAAATACCGCAAGCTGGCCAAGGATGGCGGTGCCAAAAACAACGGTACGGGCGGTTGGTTAGGCTTTACCGATAAATACTGGCTGAGCGCCATGGTGCCACCACAAGATGCGACCATCACCTCGGATGTGCGTACGTTTACCAGCAATTCGGGTGATACCGTGTTCGAAGCCGCTTATCAGCTGGACCCCAAAACCATCACGCCGGGCCAAAGCATCACGGTCGAGCAAAAGCTGTTCACCGGTGCCAAGCAATATAAAGTTCTGCAGGCCTATCAGGAAAATCTGGGCATTTCCCGTTTTGACATGGCCATTGATTGGGGCATTTTCTGGTTTTTGACGCGGCCTTACTTTAATGCGCTAGATTTCTTCTATGGTCTGGTCGGCAATTTTGGTATTGCCATTTTGATCCTCACGCTGGTGATCAAAATTATCTTTTTCCCGATTGCCAATCGCTCCTATGCGTCCATGGCGCGGATGAAGGCCTTGCAGCCCAAAATGGAAGAATTGCGGGCTAATTTCAAAGACGACCCTCAACGCATGCAACAAGAAACCATGGAGCTGTATAAGCGCGAAAAGGTCAATCCAGTGGGTGGGTGCCTGCCCATGTTGCTGCAAATTCCAATCTTTTATGCGCTCTACAAGACGCTTTATATCTCGATCGAGATGCGCCACGCGCCGTTCTTTGGCTGGATCAAGGACCTTTCGGCACCTGATCCTACCCATATAGGCAATCTGTTCGGCCTGATCCCGTGGGATCCTACCGGGGTTCCGGTTCTGGGTGCCGTTCTGGCCGTAGGCATCTGGCCGCTTTTGATGGGGATCACCATGGGTGCCCAGCAATTGCTGAACCCGCCAGCACCCGATCCGACCCAGCGTCGTATTTTTGCCTTCATGCCGGTGATTTTCACCATCATGCTGGCCCCTTTTGCGGCTGGTCTGGTGATTTATTGGGCCTGGAATAATTTCCTTTCTTTGATCCAGCAATATTACATCACCCGCAAAAACGGTGTGGAAACACCGTTTGATAAAATGCTGGCCAAATTGCTGGGCAAGCCCGGTACGGGTGAGGCTTAATTGCGGTGGACCAAGGAATTGAGGATTTCGATGCGGCTCAATTAGAGGCCGCACGGGTGTTTTTCTCCCGGTCCTGTGATTTTATCATGGGGGCGGTATCGCTTAGCTCTTTGCCAAATGTCGATCTGCCCGAAGTGGCGTTTGCCGGGCGTTCCAATGTGGGCAAGTCCAGCCTGTTAAACGCTTTGACGTTTCGTAAAAACCTGGCGCGTTCATCCAATACGCCGGGGCGCACGCGGGAATTGAACTTTTTTAATCTGGACCAAAAACTGATGCTGGCTGACCTGCCGGGTTATGGCTATGCGCGGGCCAGCAAAACCGCGGTAGCCAAGTGGAGCGCCCTGACGCGGGATTATCTGCGCGGCCGGGTGAATTTACGCCGGGTGTTTGTACTGGTTGATGCACGCCATGGTCTTAAATCAACAGACATTGAAGTGATGGACATGCTTGATGAAGCGGCCGCCGTTTATCAAATTGTGTTGACCAAGCTGGACAAGATCAAACTGGCCGAGCGGCAAAGCGTACTGGCACGGACCCAGGCCGCGATTGCAAAACGTCCGGCGGCTTTTCCACGGGTTGCCGCAGTGTCTGCCCACAAGGGGACAGGCATGGCGGATTTGCGGGCTGAGATTCTCTCTCTTGTGTGAATTTAATGGGTGCGTTTGTGCACTGATCAGGGGCTTTCGCAAAACCGCGAATGGGACTACGCTTGGCGGCCAAACTGAGTTGGCAAACCGTATATGAGAATTCCTCTTCCCATTTTGCAGGTTTTTACCTTTGGCCTTCTGGCATTTTTTTGTGTGCTGTTGCCAAGCCGGGCCTATGCGGTTGGCCAAGAGGTTTGTAACGAAACCAGCTATGTCATCTATCTGTCCACAGGGCTGCACGAGGGCGACAATATCCGCACCGAGGGGTGGGTACGTTTACGCTCCGGCCAGTGCCGTATTGTCTTGCCTGCGCCGTTTACCGAGGCCCCGTATTATGCCTATGGTTATTCCTCGGATGTGCATGCAGGGGGGCGGCATCAATGGGGTGGGCGCACGGCGCTTTGCGTTGATGAAACCGGTAACTTTTCGCTGGATGGTAAACAGGATTGCAAGGCCCTGGGCCTGACAACTCGAAACTTTAACGTGATTGATGTGAACCCGCCTGATGGGGGGCGCACAGTCTTGTCGGAGCCCAACAAATACGGCACACGGGCAGAACTGGCGGGCATACAGCGTCTTTTGAAAGACAATGGCTATTCTGTCCGCACTGTGGATGGTTATGACGGCCGTCGCACCCGCGCCGCAATCCGAAAATTTGTCAGCACGCGTAAACTTCCGCCTGCCTTGGAACGGACGGCACTGATCGATGCGCTGGAAGCTGCGGCTCGCGAAGGGCTGGCTCAAACCGGATTGAAGGTCTGCAACGAGACGGCGACGCCGATATGGACGGCTTATGGCCGCCACAAGGGCCGAGGTTGGGAAAGCCGCGGCTGGTGGCAGATCGCCCCCAAGGCCTGTACCACTTTGCTCAGTGGTCGGCTCGCTGATAAGTCGATTTACCTCTATGCGGGGATCGAGGGTGGTCAGGAGGATCTTTCTTTGCTGGCGGCCCGCGATAATTTTTGTGTCTCGGATGTTTTATTTGCGATCCAGGGCCGCGAAAAATGTAGTTTACGCGGCTATCAAAAGCGCCCGTTCATGCTCTATAAAAATGAAACCGGCAAAGGCATTTCCATCACCTTGCGTTCTGAGGACTTTGGCAAGCGCGATGTTATGGCCGGTCTACGACGATGAAACAGCGTCTGCGCCAGACCCGCGAATGGGTGTTTGATCTCGATAATACGCTCTACCCCGCCGAATCCGATGTGTTTGGCCAGATCGACCAGCGCATGACGCAATTTGTTTCAGAATTGCTCGACCTGCCCCCGGTGGATGCCCGTAAAATCCAGAAAGATTATTATGCCAAGCACGGCACCACGATGAGTGGGCTGATGAAAGAGCATCATATCGAGCCGGAAAGTTATCTGGACTTTGTCCACAATATTGACCTGTCCATGTTGAACGTTGATGCGCATTTGCATACTGCGCTTACCGCTTTGCCGGGGCGCAAAATTGTGTTCACCAATGGCTCTCGCGGGCATGCCCAACGGGTGTTGAGCGCCCGCGGTCTGGACGGGGTGTTTGGCGAAATTATCGGTATTGAAGATACCGGTTATGTGCCAAAGCCGCAGCCATCCGCCTATACGCATTTGCTGGAAACCTTGCATGTTGAGCCATCGCGTGCCGCCTTTGTCGAGGATATGGCCCGTAATCTGGAACCGGCGCACAAACTGGGTTTTGTGACCATTTTGGTGCATTCGCAAAAAGACTGGTCCCATGAGCCCGAAGGCGCCCGCCCGGCCGGTGCCGACGACCAGCACGATCATGTCCACTTCACCACCGGCGATCTGGCACAATTTCTAACTGATGCCGTGAAGGATTAAGGCGATGGACGTGGTACAGCTTGAGGCCGACATTGAAGCCATCTGGGATGGCGGCGATACCGATGTCAGGGCCCATGAAACAGTGCAAACCGCCCTGAATGCCCTGGATGATGGCACATTGCGGGTGGCCGGTCCGGATGGCACCGGGGGCTGGATTACCCATGCGTGGCTGAAAAAGGCGGTGTTGCTGAGTTTTCGTCTCAACAACATGCAGGTGTTTGAGCACACGGGGTTTGGTAATGCCTGGGATAAGGTGGCCCAGAAAACCGCAGGCTGGACCGAGGCAGATTTCACAAAAGCCGGATTTCGCATGGTGCCGCCTGCGACGGTGCGCCATGGCGCCTATATTGCGCCGGGTGTGGTGTTGATGCCCTCATTCGTCAATATCGGGGCTTATGTGGGCGCGGGGACTATGGTCGATACTTGGGCCTCGGTTGGCTCTTGCGCCCAAGTGGGCAAGAATTGTCACATCTCCGCCGGCACTGGCATTGGCGGCGTGCTGGAGCCTTTGCAGGCCAATCCGGTGATTATCGAAGATAATGTGTTTGTCGGGGCGCGCTCCGAAGTTGTCGAAGGCGTTATTGTGCGTACCGGCTCTGTGCTGGCCATGGGGGTGTTTATCACCCGCAGCACCAAAATCGTTGACCGGGCGAGCGGCAAAATTATCTATGGTGAAGTGCCACCGTTTTCGGTGGTTGTTCCGGGCACTCTGCCCGCAGCAGATGGCGGACCCTCGCTGGCCTGTGCGGTGATTGTTAAAACGGTTGATGCGCAGACTCGCGCAAAAACCGCCATAAATGATCTGTTGCGCGGTTAAACGGTTAACCGGCGCTGATATAGGCCTTCATGGCTTCGGCTTCGGCTTCACTTTCATCGATTTTGCGCTTCACGACGTCACCAATGGAGATCACCCCGACCAGATCACTTTGATCAATGACCGGTAAGTGACGGATCCGTCTATCCGTCATACAGGCCAACAAGGTATCCAGACTATCGTCCAGCTTGGCGGTAATGACGTTGCGGCTCATGCACTCACCGACCAGAAGATCAAGGGCATCATTCCCCTGGCGCGCCACCTGGCGGGCGACATCCCGTTCAGACAGGACACCGCAAACCTTGCCTTTGGTGTTGGTCACAACAGCAGCACCGATGCGGCGTTTGTCCAGCACCTGTGCGGCGTCTAACAGCGTGTCTTCGGGGGCAATGGTGACCACGTCCCGGCCCTTGTTCTGTAGGATTGCTTCGGCGTTCATCTGTCCCTCCCTGATCTTTCTGATGCCGCAGTATCGCACAGATTGTAAAATCGCCCAAATGACGAAATATTGCAGGCCTGTTCAACGTCTGGGCGCAATCACGCCGGCCAATAACACACCCGCAAAAAGACCACCCAAATGCGCCGGCCAGGCAATGGCGGACGAAACCCCGGGCATACCAAACACGGCGATGATGAGGTTAAGCGCAATCCAGGGGATCAAGGCTGTCATGACAGCGCGTGAAAACAGGGGAAGCGGCGTGATCCTGCGTCCATATTCAAGGCGAATTAACACCCCGATCAGGCCCATCAAACCGCCCGACGCACCGACCAAAGTGGCCCCCGGTGCCTGCGTTATCTCTATGGCCACAACTTCGGTCAGGGCGCCAGCAAAGGTGCATATAAAAAACACCATGAAAAACCGTATTGCGCCGGACGTCGCCCCAACGCCGTGTACCAGCCAGCGGGCAATGGGTGAGCCAAAAGCCAGAAGGCCCAGCATGTTCATGCCCAGATGCAGCCAGCCGCCATGGACAAAGGCATGCAAGATATAAGGCGGCCATGGCCCCAGGGGCTGTTGGAAACGTGTATCGCCGATTTGGACGGCCATCGCCCCCATAATCCAGTTTGACACCGTTACCGGTCCAACCAGCACAAGGGTGCTGAGGGCAATGATGATGCCGCATAATCCCAATATTGGCGCGGGAACATCACCAAATACCGGTTCTTTGGTGTTTTGGGTCATAAGTTTTGTCCTGTTATGTCGTGTTCTTCCTATAGCTAACACAATATCAACATTTGTAGTTCAGGAAGAGTGTATGAAAATGATGCATTCATTCCTGCGCGTGCTTTGTGCTGGCGGTTTTACGCTGGTCGTTGTCCCGTCTTTGTCTCTGGCCCAAGAAGCGGTCAGCGCCGGACAGTTCAACATACCCTATGGAAAATCGTATAACGACTATAACCAACCGTTTAATCCGCGCACCCGTGACGCCAATGGCAACCGGACAATTGTCAATGGACGGATGTTTCTGGGCGATCAGTCCACATTGTCTTTAGGTCTTGGGGGAGGCTTTTTTGGCGGGGGTGGCACCGGGGCAGGTGTTGGTGGTTTTGGCGGCGGTGCCGGGGCTATCGGGAACCAGCTGAACGTCGTCACGGTAGGCAGCTGGAACACTGTCATCATTGATTCAACACAGATCAATAACGGCAACCAGACGGTCAATCTGTCAGGTTCAACACAAAATAACGGGTTCGTACCGCCAATTGCAGCAGACGGACCATACACCATCGCCGCTGATCGTTCTGTCCAAAGCGGACAAGGCGCCCAGGGCTCACCGTCCACACCTGGTGAATTAAATGGGGACATTCAACTCAATGACTAGTGTCGTGAAATCATCTGCCATGCGGCGCACGCGCATTTCGGCGCTGCTGTTGGCCAGTACCATGGCTTTAAGCGCCTGTATCGCGCCAGTAGCGGGCAAAAACGGCCTGTACGCCAAACCGATCGGCAATGCACCGGTGACCGCTAATCCGACGCCTTATTCTGTGGCTTTATCCTGTATGGGACAATATGCCCGCAATTCCAGCATTACGGCACCCCGGATCGCGGTTGGTCGCATTCTGGATTACACCGGCAAGGTTGAAGTTGAAGGCGGTGCAAAAATCACCCAAGGCGCGTCGCTGATGGCCATATCGGCTTTTGCCAAGGCCGGTGCGCGTCTGGTTGAACGCTATGACACCTCAGTGTCCGAGCTGGAATTGAAATATGCCAATAACAAGCTCATCGGTGATGATGAGGCCTCTGGTTATCGCAAGATCAAGGCAGGATCGGTTCCCGGCTCTGACTTCTATCTGGTCGGCGGGATAACCGAGCTGAATTATAACATCAAATCAATAGGCGTTGATGCCTTTGGCGGTGATGTGGATGTTGATGATCCCAAGGGGTTCTTTAACGCCAAATCCTATGTTTTGAATATCGGCCTTGATCTGCGCCTGGTGGAAACCCGCACGCTCGAAGTTGTCGATGTCATTTCTTATCAGAAACAGATTATCGGCCGCGAAGTTGGCGCCGGGATTTTTGCCTTTTTTAATAACCAGAACATTATTGACGTCAGCGCCGGATCCCGTGCGCTTGAACCTGTGCAACTGGCTGTGCGTTCGGTGATCGAACGTGCCGTGCTGGAAATGTCAGCCAACCTTTATGGCGTCAGCGGCCCGGCCGTTTGCAATTTTAATGACCCGCTTGGCACCATAGGGCTGACGGGCAGCTTTATTACCGCCTATGACAATCAGGACACCAACAATGCGTTTACTCGCCAAGACCCTTCTCGCTGGCATGACCGTCGCGACCGGACTGTGCGGCGCGGCTTACGCGGGCGATACGACTGATATTATCAACGTTCAGCTGGACAATGACCCGTTCACGGCGGGAATCAATGTCGTTGCGGTTGATGTGGTTTCAGTGCTCGGTGCCGCAACGGCGCTGGGCAATACGTTGTCTGTCGATATTGCAACTGGCGATTTAACCCTCGATAGCAAACAAACGCTGAGCGGGGCTGGAAAATCAGAATCAGTCATCAGCGTAAATTCAGCCACTGACGGCCTGGACAGTCTGGCCACCACCTTTGGCAACAGCGCCACCATAACCACCTGCTGCGGGACCATTGATGCGGTATCTGAACAAACCATCGCCGCTGATGCAGATATGGAGGCTGTTTCAACGGTGACGGCTGCGGGCTGGGCGGACAGTGCCACCTCAACGGCCAGCGCAGTGGGCAATGCGCTGTCCTATGAAACCTGGGGCGGAGACCGGATCACGGCCTGGGCCGGGCAAACCAATAACAGCGATGTATTATCGGAAGCCACGCTCAATGCCGGCCTGCTGGCAACCTCAGCGACAATAACCTCAACGGCCATTGGTAATTCAGCCACTATGGGCGGCGAAAACACCACGTTGGATGTTGATGCCCTTCAATCAAATTTTGGTACCAGCGTATTTTCCGAGGCGGTGACTATTGCCGCCAGCGGCGAAAATGTCATCAACACCGCCACCGCGACGGGTAATACCTATAATGTGGAAAACAGCTTTGGTTTTGCCCGTGTGGTCTCAGGCCAGGCAAACCGTGCAGATGTTACGGCGCTTTCTGATGTGACATTGACCGATTGGGAGGGGTGGAATGCCTCCAGCGCCTATGCGGTGGGGAATTCCACATTGGCGTCTAATATTGGCTCAGACCTCGAACTGAATACAACACAGACCAATGATGGCGGTGTCGAGGCCCACGCAACATTTACCGGCGGCACGGGTCATGGTGGTGTCGGTGATGACAGTGTGACGGATTTTGTGACCAGCGCCACAGCATTTGGTAATGCGGTTTCGGGCTATGTCTGCGCCACCTGCGGCGGCGGCATCGGGGCCAATAACCGTCAGACCAATTCTGGAAGTATTGTTGCCAGCTCGACCGTCAATGCAGGTTCTGGCGGGGCATTGATTGCCACCGCGTCGGCCGTTGGTAATTCGGCAACGTATCAAACGGTTCAAATCGGGCAATAATTCCCAAATTGTCATAATGCCGCCAAGATCATCGGATCTGTTGTGCCTGGGGCGCACACAGGATCTTGATCATCATGCGGCTCACTTTTTCTATCATTCTCTGGTTTTTTGCGCTGACCTTTCCGTCATTGGCTGCGGATTTCGGGGATCGTCTGGCGGTCGCCGCGCTGGAACGTACACAGCATACGGTGCGTTATGACGGGCGCTATCAGCGGCTCAGCTATCCGGGCGGTGATGTGCCCGACGATCAGGGGGTGTGCACTGACGTGGTGATCCGGGCCTATCGCGCGCTGGGCGTGGATTTGCAGGTTTTGGTGCACGAGGACATGGCCGCAAACTTTGCGGACTATCCGATGTTGTGGGGATTAAAGCGCCCGGACCCGAATATCGATCATCGCCGCGTCCCCAATTTACAGGTTTTCTTTGGCCGTCAGGGGGCGTCTGTCTCAAAGACCAGCGGCCCTGCCATTATGGCTGTGGGTGATGTGCTGACCTGGATGCTGCCCGGTAATTTGCCCCATACCGGTATCGTGGTGACCCCGGCCAGTGCGTCGCGCCCAATGCAGGTGGTCCATAATTACGGAGCCGGTCCCCAAAAAACCACCATTCCTGATGATTGGGTGCAGACCGGGCATTATCGGTTCAGCGTGGATCAGGACGGGTCTTAATTGCCGACGCCGCCGCTCAGGATAAGGCGAGTGCTGGCCGAGGCAGAGGCTTTGGCCCGGGTTTCGATCCGGGTGCGCGTGACCTGTTCGCTGTAATGCTCCATACGGCGCAGACGAACGACTTTGATGCCGGGGCCAAATTTGCGCAGTAATGAACGTTCGTTACAATTGCGTCGCGGCTCTTGTGGTGCACAGACCAGCTCGCCGCCTATGCGGTGGCGCAGGGCCTCGCCTTTGGCACAGACCATGGTCGAGGCATTGTCGTACTGGCCATGCCCATCGGCATATTTACCCAGTGTGACCTGCATGCTGGTACCAGCCATACACCGAAATAACTCGCCCTGATAATTTGGATCAACCTGATCATTGGGGTCCGGCCTTGAGGCCGGGTGGGGTACGCCCTTGTCGTCAATACAGACAGCGCGCAAGACAAAGACATCTTCAACCCAGCGATTTTTGGTGATGGTTTCGGTATAGGGCACAGAAACCTGTTCGGTTTGTGCTTCGGCTTCGACATTCAGGCCAGAGATAATTGTCGGTGAACCACCGCCGCCAATGAAGCCGCCGCCTCCACTGCCAGAGATGAAAGTCCGGCCCAAAGAGCCGCCGCCACCACCACCGGCAAAAAAGAAACCGCCGCCGGTATTAAACTGGTTGTTGACGGAAACGCCGCCTTTGTTGACGAAGACACCGGGGGTGGAAACACTTACATTGGGTCCGCTTACTGAAATGCCGGGCACCCGAACCTCGTGGGTTTTTTTTTGCTGGCAGGGGATGCAACTTTCGCCCCCGGCCGTGGCTGGCAGGCTGAGCCCAAAGCTGCTGATCAACAGGACAAGCGCGCCAAGCAATGTGCGTTGGCGGCGAAGTGGCGTATTGTGCCGGGCTGGTACGCCCATGGAATTAACTCCCTAAATGACTTCCCTTTTGGGGGAGAAGGGTATGCCTACCTTCCCCCAAAAATAGAGAAACGCTCCATTGCGGATCATTTTCGCCTATACCGTGCAGGCACCAAACTTGCGAAATACCGGTTATAATCCACGCTGGTTTGCATCAGCATAGTCTTCAAATGGTTACCTGCGACCTAAGAAAATGGTGAGAACGTGACATCACTTGACCTTCACACGGTGCCGGCTTTGCGGCCCATTACCGGGGCCTTTACCCTGCGCCATGCCGATGGGTGCCATTATTTGTTTGGCTGGACCAGTGCATTGCTGGCGCGCCTGACGGGCCGGGCCTTGCGTGATCATGATTTTCTGGGCCTGTGGTCCGCGTCTGACCGGCGGATATTGCTGTCAAAACTGAATGATGTGCTGGTGTTTGGCCATATGGATAGCATTCGCGCCGAAGCCTATACACTCAGTGGCGAGGTCCGGGATTGTCGTTTTGAGTTTTCTAAACTGGATCATGCGCATTGGAATGGCCTGGCGCTGGGGTGTCGTTGGGCCAGCCGGTCTGCAGAGGTTTTACCAGACGCGCCTTTGGCCGGGTTTCGTTTGGTCCAAGGTGCTGGCCGCTAGCATTTACCCTGTCCGATGCAGGCCCTATGCTTGTCCGACTCTTTTGGTACAGGCGTATTGATGAAACACATTACGATTTATACTGACGGCGCGTGCCGGGGAAATCCGGGGCCGGGCGGTTGGGGTGCCTTGTTGCAATGGAACGGCAATGAGCGCGAAATCAGTGGCGGCGAGGATCACACCACCAATAACCGTATGGAAATGCGTGCAGCCATTGAGGCACTCAGCGCTCTCAAACAATCCTGTGTGGTCGACCTTTATACAGATTCAACCTATGTTCGGGATGGCATCACAAAATGGCTGGCTGGTTGGAAAGCCCGTAACTGGAAAACCGCCGCCAAAAAGCCCGTGAAAAATGCCGATTTGTGGGTGGCACTGGAAGACGCCGCCGCCCGCCATGATGTGACCTGGCACTGGGTCAAAGGCCATGCCGGCCATGATGGCAATGAACGCGCCGACGAACTGGCCCGTCAGGGTCTGGTCAATTGGCAATGTGAATAAGTGGAGAACTTTATGCACCGTCGTACTTTTATTCTGGCCATTGGCACTATCGCCGCCAGTTCCCTGCCGGCCCATGCCAAGGACAGCTTGTTCAAGCGTCTGTTTGGCGGCGTCAAAGATCAGGCCAATACTCTTGGCACAGGCAATAATGCCGGTGTTCTGGGCGGGCTGACGTCTCTGGATGCAGATCAGGGTATTCGCGAAGCCTTGAATATCGGCATTGATGCCGTGGTTTCGCAATTGGGGGCTGTGGGCGGTTTTTTTGATGATGGAAAAATTCAGATCCCTTTGCCTAAAACTTTGCGCAAGGCGCGTAAACTGGCCAAGCCGGTGGGCATGGCCGGGCCATTTGATAACCTGCATGAACGTATGAACCGCGGTGCCGAGGCCGCCATGCCCGCAGGCAAATCCTTGTTGAAAAATGCAGTGACCAGCATGAGTGTCGAAGACGCCATTGCCATTGTCCGCGGTCCCAACGACAGCGCCACGCAATATTTGCGCACCAATATGGAGCCATCACTGGCGGTGGCTTTTACGCCTATCATCCGCTCAACTCTCGATCAGTCCGGGGCACTCAGCGCCGGTAAATCTCTGGCCGAGAAATATTCAATGGGCAGTTATGCCGACAAAGCCGGGGACAAGCTGACCGATAAAGTCGTTAAAGGCGCGCTGAATGGCTCGTTTTTCTATCTGGCTGAACAGGAAAAAAGTATTCGGGCCAATCCTTTGGATTTTGGCTCTGATATTCTCAAAAAAGTATTTGGCTAAGGCCATTTGTTTTTTTAACCAGTACCGGGCTTTATCATGCGCATTCTAATTTTTCTCAGCCTGGTTTTTTCAATGACCAGTGTCCTTACTTTACCAGCCCAGGCTCAAACTGACTGGGAGGCCATGCTGGTCCAGATGGGGGAAACTAATCCGGAACTGGTGGCGCAATGGGAAAAGGCCAAAAAGGATGCGGAGAAAAACGAGAAAGATCTGAAAAAGGCGGCAGACAAGCATTTTCAGTCCTCATTTGACAATGTTTTTGGCAAGGACAATTTCAAACCGTCATCCGGTCTGGACATGCTCAAAGTCCTCGAAGCGATCAGTTATGGGGATTTTGATTATGCTGGCGAAACAGGCGCAAATGCCCTGATTGCCAGTTATATGCCCGGCCTCGGGCAATATATCACCGTTATGAAGGCTGTTGCGGGGGGGATAAAAGCGGCAGAACAGGTCTGGATTCAAGGCCTGCACTCCACCAAAGCCTATAACAATTTTATTGATATTCTTTATGACCAGCCGACGTTGGAAAACGCCTATATTCCCAGCTATATGATCACCTATTTGCGCAATAACAAACAATTAGGGCCGCAAATCAGTGGCATTTATGATGACATGCGGGCCCGCGAAGATGCGATGTTCGGCCAATGGGCATCGGATGATGCAGCAATTGACCAGATGTTTTTACCCGGTTGGGCGTCGCGGTGGATTTCGGCGCGTGGAAAAGTGCCAAACCAGCGCGAAATGTTCAATTATTTCCTCTATAATGCTGTAAAAAACAATAAACCCACCTATATGCGGCGCTTTTACGACCAGTATATCGACCCGCTTTTGCAACAACAGGCCCGTGCAGAGCGGCGCAAAATTGCGGCCGTAATGGCGCAGGCCCTGGCCGGTATCTCCAACGAAATGCAAGGCGGTCAAGGGGACCAGTGCCCAGCCTTGATCAGCACGTATAAGACCGGAGCTACTACGGTGAAACAGACCCGGGGTCAGCTCACAGCATTTTACAAGCAGATACAAAACACCTGGAAAGCAAAACGTAATGCGGCGCTTGATGGTGAAGCCGCCGTGCAGGCCAGTCGCTGGGCGCCGCTTATCGCCGAGGAAGAGCGCCTGGCAGAAGAACAACAAGAGTTACAGCCGCAAATTGATGAGCTGGAGGGTCTGAAACAGGACATAGATCAATTAGTCAGCGATATTGAAAGCCTGCATGCCCGTTTTGATCCAAAGTCAAAGGACGAGGCAAACATGGCTATTGCCAGTGAAGGCAAGGCAAAAATAGCGCGCAAGCAGCGTCTTATCGGTGAATACTCATCACTACGGTCGGACTTGAAAGCCACTTATGACGATTTGGCGGCCCGCAAGACCGACTTGGCAAGCAAGCAAGAGACGATGCGCAACACACCTCTCGACAAGTCGCGCTCTTCCGGTGTGTCACGCGGCACCAAACGCACCCGCGATGCGATTCAGGTCTATGCCAAAGACGGGTCAAAATGCGCCGTGGTTTCACAGGCCATGGCTCAGGACAATCTGGCGGGTCAATTGGGTTTGGACCCGTCTGCGGCAATCGCCAATTGTACGCAAATGATGGACGTTTTGACCCAAACCAACATCGTGGCCAAACAGGCCCGCGATCTGGGATGCAGTCAGTAATTACCCTTGTCCGCCAAACTTGACTGTATGGACATTTGCATGCACAATAATGCATGAAGTTTGAATGGGATGCGCGTAAGAACGAATCTAATATAGCCAAACACGGCATTGGCTTTGAACGCGCCAAGGGTATTTTTGATAATCCCGTTCTGACCGGAATTGATGATCGGTTCGACTATGGGGAACTGCGTCAAAACAGTATCGGAATTATTGGGGCCGTTGCAGTGCTGGTGGTGATCCATACGGATCGGGATGGCGTGTGCCGGATAATATCCGCACGCCCTGCAACCAAGGTTGAAAGGAGAATGTATGACACAGCATTACAAAAAGGAATTATCTCTTGAAGAGCTGGCGGCTCTGCCGGATGATCAAATTGACCATAGTGACGGCCCTGAACTGGGCGTAGAGTTTTGGAAAAACGCACGCCTTGTCATGCCCGAGGGCAAGGAAAAAGTCTCCATTCGTCTCGATAAAGATATTCTCGAATGGTTTCGCGCCCAAAAAGACAAGGGTTATCAAAGCCGCATCAATGCGGTGCTGCGTGCTTATGTCGAAGCGCATAAGGCGGGGTGATTATTTTGTAAAGAGGCAAATAATGAGTATAATTTTCAATTGGACATGTCCGTATTGTGAACAGCCAACGACAATTACTGGACCAAATCATTGGACGCAAACATCTCATATTGAAACCAATGCAGAAGAAAATAAAAGGGTTTCAATAAAGTTGACTGCTATTGGGTGTCCAAACCAAAATTGCAACGAATTAACGCTGTTCGCTGATATGCATAAAAGCAATAGTATTAAGCCGTTACCACCAGGCTACAAGAGCACCTCCATAGGCAATAAAATTACCTCATGGAATCTTCTACCAAGGTCGAAAGCAAAACAATTTCCAGACTATGTTCCAGAAGCAATCAGGCAAGATTACAAAGAAGCTTGTCTCATATTAAATGATAGCCCTAAAGCCTCAGCCGCCCTCTCAAGGCGTTGTTTACAAGGCATAGTCAGAGATTTTTGGGAACTGCCTAAAGGTAAGCGCGGCAAGCTTGGGGCTGAGTTAAAGTGCATAGAAGATAAATGTGACCCAGATACGTGGAGCGGAATTGACGCTATTCGCTCAGTCGGCAATATCGGTGCCCATATGGAAAAAGACGTTGATCTAATTATTGAAGTTGAGCCAAATGAAGCAGAGTTGCTTGTTGAGCTTATAGAGACACTCATTACCGATTGGTATGTTGGACGTCACAAACGAAAAGCACGTGCGGAACGGGCAAAGGCATTAACCAGCGCGAAATTGGATCAAAAGAGAGCTGCAAAAAAAGAAGGCAATCCGCCTATTTTGAATACTACTGATAATGATATGGATAGTTAAACAATACCTTGAAACAAATACTTAGTCGCCCCGGCGAAGGCCGGGGTCCAGTGGTGAGTCATTATGGATCCCGGATCAAGTCCGGGATGACACGGGTCAAGGTCTATCTAAGAGCTGAGCGTTGCAGCCAATAATTACCCCTGTCCGCCGGATTTGCCGCCCGTGCCAAAATTACCGATTTTGGCGATCAATTCCGAAGTCGAAAGGGCAAAGCCTGAGGCGATCCATTCGTCTTCCATGTCCCATAAAATATCGCCCAGCTCGCGGCCTTCGGTATAGCCTTCATCCATCAGGTTCTTGGCGCTGACCGGAAACACCGGGCGTTCCCATTCGTCAGCAAATTCCATCAGGTCCTGCACATTGCGCCGGTCGCGATCAAAAAGCGTGCCCATAGCAATTTTGGCGGCGTCCACATAGCCTGAGACAATCTTGCGGTAAAACCGCCGCGAAACATCCATATAGTCTTCACCCGGATCAACCTCGCCGGCATCAAACCAGGCTTTCATGCGGTTTTTTTCCTTATTGGACAGCTTCAGGCGTTTGGCAATCACAGACCAGCGCCTGGCATCGACCATGGCCATCAGCCGTAACACTGGATCGGGCGCCCAGCCCATTTCCTTTTCCAGCGCAATAAAGGCGCATGCCCGGTCCACATGAATGCTTTCTGGCAAAATAACCTGCAGGGCCTCGGCGGTGCGCATCCAGCGCAGCGACTTGGATGGGTCCGGGGCGCTGAGCAGTTTTTTCAGTTCTTTCCAGACCCGTTCTGCAGACAGTTTGCCCATACCGTCTTTCAGACGGGCGCAGGCTTTGACGCTGTCGCGGTCCGGGCGCACTTCGCCATACCAGGCAAAGAAACGGAAGAACCGCAATATGCGCAAATAATCTTCGCGGATACGGGTGTCCGGATCGCCGACAAAGGCCACATGGCCGGCCAGCGCGTCCTTGATGCCGTCTTGCGGGTCGTACAGCGCCCCGTCGGTCGGGTCGGCATAAATGGCATTGAAACGAAAGTCGCGGCGCGCTGAGTCTTCTTCCCAATCGGTGGTGAAAACCACCTCGGCATGGCGGCCATCAGTGGCCACGTCTTTGCGTAATGTGGTGATCTCGAAGGGTTTTCCGCCGACAATCGCGGAGACGGTGCCATGGGCCAGGCCGGTCGGCACCACATGAATGTCCGCTTTTTTCAGGGCGGCGATCACCGCATCCGGTTCCAATTGTGTGGCCATATCCACATCATCGGCCGGGCGATCCATCAGGGTGTTGCGTACACAACCGCCAACAAAACGCACACAGTCCGGTTTGGCGTCGGTTAAGGCCTGAACCACTTGCCGGGTGGCCGGGGTGTTCATCCATTTAGTCTGCTTTAGGTCGAGATGTGTTGGCTGGCTCATTATTGGTGCTCGTGTCGGGGGTTAGCTCTGATTTTTCTTGCTCAACGAATATCCCCCGAACTACCTTGCCGTTTTCTAAATGCGCTGGAATATATTCACCTTCGCGAAAAGTTTTGTGATTAAGCGCCAGAAATATAAAGGCGGACAGGGCCAGCACACCGCCCATTATAAAGAGTTTATGATACGGGGTCGGGTCAAAAGCCTCGCCATCGGTGCGGCGGTGTTTCAAAATGAAGGTCCGATAGAGAAAAAATAGCGCAAACGGCAGGCTAAAGAGAAAAATCTCTAATAAAGTCATACGTGCCATGGATGTGTCTTCCTTTTCGTCAGGCCTGTAATCGCAAGGCCAACGCCCGCAGCATACCCGCGGTTGCCCCCCAGATGAAATAGTCATTCCATGGCATGGCGTAAAAATACCGCTTTTTTCCCTGCCATTGCAGGGATTGCCGCTGGTGATTGTTTTCATCCATCAAAAAGTCAAAGGGGACCTCAAAGACCTCTTCAACTTCGCGTGGGTCAGGCTTTGGGGTGAAGGGTGTCTCAACATGGGCCACAAATGGTGTGATGTTAAAGCCGCTGGCCGTTTCATAGCGTTCAAAGCGCCCCAACAGAGTGGCCTGGCTCTGGGCGATCCCGGTTTCTTCCTCAAACTCGCGCATTGCTGCATCGGCCAAGTGCTCCTCATCACCGGCACGCCCTCCGGGAAAAGCGATTTGTCCCGCATGGGTGGGCATGTCTTCGGTGCGCCGGGTTAAAAGAACATGCCAGCCATCATGCCGCCTAATCAGGGGGACCAGAACCGCGGCCCGCATGGGTGTTGGCTGGCGCGGCATATCCCCGTTCAGGTCAAAATCTGACCTTGGTTTAACATCATCATTTTCTCGCTCGATGGGATCCAGAATGCGGCTGAGGCGTGCGGGCCAATCAGACATGGTGCACACCGGGTGGGCCCAGCGCAAAAAATGCTCCGTCGCTCCATATGCCCAATTGCGGCCCTTCGCCCAGATCGCGCTCAACGGCCAGCTCAACCATCTCATAAAACACAGATCGGCTGATTAAGGCCTCAAGCCCGTGGCGGACCATCACCAAAGGTGTTGGCTCACTGGTCTTAGGGTCTGTTTTGACGCGCAAAGGTCGCTGGGGGCCACATTTGACCACGTCATCAACATTAGTGGTGAAATAGAGCACCTGATCCTCACCCTGGCCCTGTGCGTCCAAGGCAATGGCGATAAACGGTGCACAGCGCACCTGGACCCGGACTTTTTCCACAGGGGTGACAAGGTAAATACTCCCATCGTCATCTTTTCGTAATATTGTGGAAAACAACTTTACCAGAGAATGCCGGGTAATACGATTGCCATCATGATACCAGCTGCCATCACGAAGGATTTCAATGTCCATGTCTGCACACTGTTCCGGGTGCCATAAATGTACGGGTGGCAAGCCGCCATCGCCTGCATTTTTTTGGGCTGCCGCAATCAGGGCATTGACATTTATGGCGCCGCGCGTGCCCATAGTGAAGCCTTCGTTTGGTGGTCATCCAAACCCTATTGTAGAAACCATAAGAAGTTGAATGCAATGCCTGATACCAGCAATTCCCAAGACATCGTCGAGCGCGCCAACACCGCTATTACAACCCTGCAACAGGCCAAGGCCGCCATTGGCAAGGTAATCCTGGGCCAGGATGCGGTCATTGATTTGGCTTTAAATGCGCTTTTATGCGGTGGTCATGCCTTGCTGGTCGGGGCGCCAGGGCTGGCCAAAACCCGGCTTGTAGAAACCATTGCCACGGTCACCGGGTTGGATGAAAAACGCATTCAGTTTACGCCTGACCTGATGCCAGCCGACATTCTGGGGGCCGAGGTTCTTGAAGAAGACGAGGCTGGAAAACGTCATTTTCGCTTCCTGCCGGGGCCGGTATTTTGCCAGCTTTTGATGTCCGACGAGATCAATCGGGCCAGTCCACGCACACAATCGGCGCTTTTGCAGGCGATGCAGGAACACCAGGTGACCATTGCCGGCGTGGCCCATGACCTGCCCAAACCATTTCATGTTCTGGCCACCCAGAACCCGATCGAGCAAGAGGGCACTTATCCTTTGCCTGAGGCGCAATTGGACCGGTTTTTGTTCCAGATAGATATTGATTATCCCGATGAAGCGCATGAGCGCGAGATTTTGTTGGCCACCACCGGGGTTCGGGAAAGTGTCCCAACGACCGTCCTCAATGCCAAAGACCTGTTGGGCTTGCAGGATCTGGTGCGCCAGATGCCAGTGGGCGAAAAAACCCTGAACGCCATTGTGACATTGGTGCGTCTTGGTCGTCCGGACCAGACCTCACTGGATGCAGTGAAGGATGGCGTGTCATGGGGGCCGGGGCCCCGTGCAGGGCAGGCCTTGATGCTGGGTGTTCGGGCGCGGGCCTTGTTGCAGGGCCGTCTGGCCCCCAGCGTTGACGATGTCTGTGCGCTGGCGGCACCGGTTCTGAAACACCGTATGGCGCTTTCTTTTGCAGCTCGTGCTGATGGGTTGTCCTTACCAGACCTGATTGATCGTCTGATCAAAGAGATCGCCTGAGCCAATGCTGCGTCCGGGTCTTCGTTCTGCCACACGTACGCAATTTGCGGCCAACCGTCATGATGCCGAGGATTTGGCGGCGCGTTTTCCGGCTTTGCTTGCTGAGGCAAAAAAACTGGCAACTTCGCTGGCTCATGGTTTGCACGGGCGGCGAAAGGCTGGCCCCGGCGAGACGTTTTGGCAATTTCGGCGGGCCCGTCATGAAGACCCGCACAGCGCCATTGACTGGCGGCGTTCGGCGCGCTCTGACAATCTTTTTGTGCGCGAAACCGAGTGGGAGGCGGCCCAGACTGTCTGGTTGTGGCGTGATGGCAGGCCGGGGTTCAGCTGGTCATCGGATGCGGCCTTGGCATTGAAACGTGATCGCGCTTCAGTGTTGCTGACCGCCTTGGCTATTGCTCTGATCAATGGCGGCGAACGCGTCGGTGTGGCAGGTCAGATGCAGCGCCCGGTTCATGGGCGCGGCGGGCTGGAACAGGCTGGGCGCAAGCTGATTATGCACTCTTCAGACCCTGATGCCCTGCGGGCTGTGGCCCTTTTGGGCCAGCCAAAGGCGGTGGTTATTTCTGATTTTTATGAAGGCGCGCCCGTTTGGCAGGATCGCTTGAGCGCCTTTAAGGCCGCCGGTGTGTCCGGCGTCCTAATGCAGGTTTATGATGCCGCCGAAGAGGATTTTCCTTTTTCCGGCCGCACCGAGTTTACGCATCCCGATGGCCGCGAACCGGTGCTGTTCGGCCGCGCTCAGTCAATTGCCGCCGCTTATGGCGCACGTTTCGAGCAAAACACGGGGAATATGGCGGCCCTGGCGCGGGCCATGGGCTGGACATTCATCCGCCACCGCAATGACCGTCTGGCGGCACCGGCTTTGTTATCACTCTATCAAAGCATTGCCGGGGATGTGCGCTGATGGGGATGCAGTTTCTAACCCCTCTGGCGCTTGTGGCACTGATCGCCCTGCCGCTCTTATGGTTGTTATTGCGGGCCACGCCGCCAGCGCCCTTGCGGGCTATTTTTCCGCCCCTCAGCCTGTTGCGTGAATTACAGGATGAAGAAGAAACGCCTGATTCAGCACCGCTCTGGTTGCGTCTTTTGCGGCTGTGCATCGCCCTGTTTATTATTCTGGCTCTGGCCTCGCCGATATGGGTGCCGCGCGGGGGCGATGTGGGCGACGGGCCGTTATTGCTGATCGTTGATGATGGCTGGGCCAGTGCACCCCATTGGTCACAAACGCAAAAAACTGCGCTGGGCCTGATCAATACAAGTACAAAAAGCGCCGCCGTGATATTTACCGCTGACGCGAACAGTTCAGATGCGACGCTGCGGTTTTCGGCGCGGGCTTTAATCCGCCGCCAGATCAATGACCACAGCGCCAGATCCTGGGCACCAACCCGGCTTGTTGCGCTGGCACAGATCAGCGCCCTTGATGATGCCGGTGGTTTGCCAGACGATACCACGATCATATGGCTCAGCGACGGGCTGGATCACGGCCATGCCCGCGCATTTATGGATGCTCTGGCGAAGCTCAATTCAATTCAGGTCTATACGCCGGGCCAAGGGGCCGCGCCGTTAGCCATTGGTCCACCTGTAACCCGGCCTGCCGGACTGGATGTCACCTTGCACAGGGCCGGCGCTGATGCGGAAAAAAATGTGGCCGTGCAGGCCATTGATGATGACGGCTCAGTCATGGCGCAGATTGACGTGCGTTTTGCGCCGGGCGAAATCATGGCATCCGGGCAAATCGAACTGCCGTTGACCTTGCGCAATCGTCTTAAGCTTTTGCAGGTGCGGGGTGTTCCCTCTGCCGGGACCAGCTGGGTTTTTGATGGTGGCTGGGTGCGCCCGATGGTGGGACTGATTACGCCGGGCGGGGATATAGACCGGCAACCCTTGTTGTCGGGTTATTATTATCTGGGCAAGGCATTGGCCCCGCATGGCGAGATTGTGCGCGGTGATCTTGAGACCTTACTGGAACAAAACCCGGCCGTATTGGTGCTGATCGATCAGGCTCAGCCAACAGCCGAAGAACTGGTCAGGCTGGATGATTTTATCAAAGCTGGCGGGTTGCTGATCCGGTTTGCCGGTCCGCGTCTGGCGGCCAGTGCCGATGCGCTGGTGCCGGTCAATTTACGCGCTGGTGGTCGTCTGATGGGCGGGGCGTTTGGCTGGGAGGTCCCTCAGGCGTTGGCGCCTTTTGCACGGACCAGTCCGTTTTTTGGTTTATCCGATGGTGAGGATGCGGCGGTGCGCCGTCAGGTTCTGGCCTTGCCTGATGCGGCCCTGAACGATCGGGTCTGGGCGCGTTTGCAGGATGGAACACCGCTGGTCAGCTCCGCAGTGCGTGGTGCGGGCCGCATTGTTTTGTTTCACGTTACGGCGGCCCCGGACTGGTCTGACCTGCCGCTTTCGGGCCTGTTTGAGGCCATGCTGGAGCGCACGCTTGCCTATGCTCATGGTCGGGCCACCGGGCAAAATGTTGTACAGGACGGCAGTTGGGAACTGGTTGATGTGCTCAGCGCCAATGGCGCACTTGGTGATGTTGACGGTGCAGCACCGTTTTTGCCCCCCCAAACCGACTTTGCCACGGTGGCCATTACCGCGCAGCACCCCCCCGGCCTTTATCGCAACGGTCCATTGACCCGCGCCCTTAATCTGGGCCGTGATGGCGGCGCCGTAACACCGCTTCCCGCGCCGCCTTTGGGGGTGGTGATGATGGGTGATGCGGGGGCGGCCAGCCTGTCGTTCAAAGCCCCGCTTATTCTGGCGGCATTGATTTTATTGTTTGCAGACGGACTTGCCGCATTATGGTTGGCCGGGCGCTTGCGTACATTGCGCAAATTGGTGCCGGGGCGTTCTTCTGTGGCACTGATACTGACCGGGGCCGTGGTGTTGGGGACGATAACGCCATCACACACTCGCGCTGATGAGGCTTTATCCAAGGCATTGCAGGCAGCGCAATCAACGCAATTGGCTTATGTACTGACCGGCAATGGCCGTGTTGATGAGATGAGTAAAGCGGGCCTGTTTGGCCTGTCTTATACCTTGAACCAACGCACCACGGTCGAGCCTGCTGCACCAGTTGGTGTAAATCCGGCGTTGGACGATCTGTCGGTATTTTCGTTTATTTACTGGCCCGTCTTGAAAGCCCCCGAACTGTCCGTCAAGGCTGTGGCCGAACTGGATGCTTATCTGAAAAACGGCGGCATGTTGGTCATTGATACCCAGGATGGGGAGCTGCGCGCCAAGGCCGCTGGTGGGGTTGATCCATCTTTGCGGGCGGTGTTTTCACAAATCAGCGTGCCGTCTTTGCGCCCCATTGATCAGGGGCATGTGCTGACCCGCACCTATTATCTTATTCACAGTTTCCCGGGGCGTTATGCCAATGGCCGGGTCTGGGTAGAAAGCGATGCCAATGGCTCGTCGCTGGACGGCGTATCAGGGGTTATTGCTGGCTCAAATGACTGGGCCGCGGCCTGGGCGCTGGACCGCGATGGTCGCCCGATTGCGGCATTGTCTGATGATCTGCCGCGTCAGCGCGAAATGGCTCGCCGCTTTGGGATCAATCTGGTGATGTATGCGCTGACCGGCAATTATAAGGCTGATCAGGTGCATATTCCGGCGCTTCTTGAACGGTTGGGCGAGCAATGAGTGGTCAGGTGATATTTGATCCGCTGTTCCCGCCAATGCTGATTGGCGGTGTGTGCGCGGCTGTGTTGCTGCTTGCGTTGTTGGCCTTTGGATTAAAGTTGCGGGGCAGTTTTTTGCGGGCCGCTCTGACGGCGACTTTGGCGCTGGTTTTGGCTAACCCCATCTGGGTTGAGCAGGAAAAAGATCCCTTAAGCGATATTGCCGTCCTGATTACCGACCAGAGCGAAAGCATGACCCTGGATGGCCGAACGGCATTGTCGGAAGAATTGGCCGAAAAAATACGCAGCCAGATTGCCGATGATCCGGGGTTAGAGCTGGTCGAGCAAAGTATTTCTGCCTCACGTGATGGCACGGCGCTGTTCAGTGCGGTGCAAAAAGGTCTGGCCCAAGTGCCGCCGGGGCGCCTTGCCGGTGTCATGGTGCTTAGCGACGGTCTGGCCCATGATCAGGCTCTGGTGGATGCTCCTGATGCGCCTGTCCATGCGCTGGTTGTCGGTGACCCAAGCCATGGGGACCGGACATTGCGGATCATCAACGCCCCGCGTTACGGGTTGGTGGGTGAATTGGCGGTGTTTGTTGTCCATATCGAGGATGAGGGGCAGACGGCGGCCCCCAGCGCGGTTGTTTCGCTCAGCGTTGATGGTGGAACACCGATCACGGCGCGGGTGGCGGTTGGCAAGGACGTGAAGGTCAGTCTGCCAATAGAAAAGCGCGGCGATAATGTGGTGCAGATTGAAGTGGCCGCCGCTGTTGAAGAACTGACGCTGGTTAACAACCGCACTGCGGTCAACATCAACGGCATTCGTGACCGCTTGCGGGTTTTGCTGGTTACCGGCGAGCCTTATGCCGGGGTGCGGGCCTGGCGCAATTTGTTAAAATCCGACCCGGCGGTGGATCTGGTGCATTTTACAATTTTAAGGCCGCCTTTGAAAATTGACCCGACCCCGGTTAATGAAATGGCACTGATTGCTTTTCCCACGCGCGAGCTGTTCGTGGAAAAGCTGGATGGCTTCGATTTGATTATTTTTGATCGTTATACCCGGCGCGGCGTATTGCCGATGCTCTATCTGGATAATGTCATACGTTATGTAGAACGCGGTGGGGCTTTGCTGGTGGTTGCCGGACCAGAGTTTGCCGGGCCGTTTTCTTTGGCGCGCACGCCTTTATCGTCAATCCTGCCGGCGCGCTCGTTGAGCAAAATAGACACCCATGCCTTTCGCCCTACCGTGACCAGCAAAGGGGAGCGGCATCCAGTGACGGCGGTACTGGCGGCGGTGTCAAAATCATGGGGGCATTGGGGACGGCGCATCGCTGCCTCGTCATTCTCTGGCACTGCGGTTTTATCCGATGACACAGACCAACCCCTGATGATCTTGGACCGGGTCGGCAATGGCCGGGTGGCGATGTTTATGTCTGACCATGCCTGGCTGTGGGCGCGCGGCTTTGATGGTGGTGGCCCTCATGCGGAACTGTACCGCCGTCTGGCGCACTGGTTGATGAAAGAACCCGAACTGGAAGAAGAGGCCCTGCGGGCGCAGATCAAAGGCGGGCAATTGCTGGTCACCCGGCATACGCTGGCTGATAATCCCAAACCGGTGGATGTGATCGGCCCGGACGGGTTGGCGGTTCAGCTTCCCTTAAGCGCGGTCAGCCCCGGCGTGTTCAGCGGTACCATGACGGCTGATGCCAGTGGGCTTTACAGTGTTCGCGACGAAAAGCTGTTGGCTGTGGCATCCGGTGGTTCGCTCAATCCCAAGGAATATGCGCACCTGATCCCCAGCGCAAAAACGCTTAAACCGCTGGTTAGTGCCAGCAAAGGCGGCGTGTTTACGGTGCGTCAGATCAATGACCTGCCATCATTGCGCCGTACCGGCATCCGTGATCGTCAGGCCGGGCGCACCTGGATGGGCTTAAAGCGCAATGGCGCCTTTGTGGTCACCGGTGAACAGCGCCGCCCGCTTTTGCCTGCATTGGTTATGGTTCTCGTCTTGATTGGCCTTGCCGCCGGGGCGTGGTGGCGCGAAGGGCGCAGCTAAGCGCCTTAGTTCAGTTTTTTGGGCGGCGTCGGTGTAAAGGCCGTCGGCAAAGGTGCGGCGGACACGCCCTCTTCTTTCAGTGCGATGGCCTGATCCTTGGTGGTTTCGCCGTATATTGGTTTTTCGTCTTTTTCGCCGCGGTGCATGGCCAGCGCTTCATCGGCAAATTTGTCGCCGACATAATCATGCGTAGAGCGAATTTTCTCGCGCACTTTGCCCGCAAAGGCGGCAAAGGCCTGCATGTCCGGCTGGCCAGTTTTACGCTTTGAGCCTTTGACTGACGGCGCCATGATCTGTTTGGTTATGGCGGTATCTTCGCACAAGGGGCAAGTAATTAGCGCCTTTTTCTGTTGCGCGTCAAAATCAGACGAGCTTGAGAACCAGGCCTCAAACTCGTGGCCAAAAGAACAGTTCAGGGCATATTTGATCATGGCAGATCGTACTTTGCATTCAAAAACAGCGCCGGGATGCGACTGCGGGCCGTATCGCATTTTTGTAAATCCAGATCAGCCATCAGTATACCCGGTTCGTCATGATCCAGCGTCGTGACAATGCCGCCCCACGGATCAATGATCATGGAATGGCCCCATGTACGGCGCCCGTCTTCATGTACCCCGCCTTGCGCCGGGGCCAGAACATAAGCGCCGCATTCTATGGCACGGGCCCTCAGCAAAACCTCCCAATGGGCCTTGCCCGTCACGCGGGTAAAAGCCGCCGGCACGGTGAGGATGTTGGCACCGCTTTGGGCCAGCGCGCGATAGAGCGCCGCAAAGCGTAAATCATAACAAATGGAAAGGCCGAGCTTGGCGTTACCTATGTCGGCGGTTACGGCTTTGTGGCCAGCCTGAATATGATCCGACTCGCGCCAGTGCTCACTGGCATTGATGTTCACATCAAAGAGGTGGATTTTATCATAGCGCGCCGTGATGTCCCCGGACGGACCGATGAGAAACGAGCGATTGGCGGCATGGGTGTCCGATAGTTTGATGGCCATCGAGCCGATCAGCAGGTGAATGCGATGGTTCCGGGCCAGATCGCAAAAAGCATCCAGGGCAGGCTCGTCTGCCTCTGCACGGATGTCTTGCGCATAGGCTTCCCGGTCAGTGTTCATCAGGTGAGTATTTTCAGGGGTGCAAATCAGTGTGGCACCTTGATCTGCGGCATGGGCGATCATCGTGCAGGCGTCTTTGACGTTACGCGCCGAACTGGTTCCGGTGCGCATTTGTACCAACGCTGTTTTCAGCTTAGCCGCCATTGGCCAAAATCGTATCCAGCTTGCCAGCGCGTTCCAGCGCCATCATTTCATCGCAGCCGCCGATATGGGTCTCGCCAATGAATATTTGCGGAAAGGTTCGCCCGCCATTTGACCGCTGGATCATTTCAGACTTTTTTTTCATGCTGAAACCGGCATTGATCTCTTGCACAGCGATATTGCTTTTTTTACGCAATAGAGACAGCGCCCGAATGCAATACGGGCAAAATGCGGTGGTATAGACGGTCACTTTTGTCATAACGGCTCCTTTGCCCCCTATGTAAGGACCTCAGCCGGTTTGACAATACGGGCCAGGGTCAAGGCATCCACTTGTTTACAGCCCGCGCTCAGCAAAGGTTTGGCGCAGGCGTTGAGCGTTGCTCCGGTGGTGCGCACATCATCGATCAAAAGAATGTGCGCGCCCTTAACGCTGTTGCGGGCCGCATCCGGCACCATGAAGGCCCCCGCAACATTGCGTTTTCGGGCGCGGGCATTGCGGCCGCCCTGTGTGGGGGTGTGGCGCTTGCGGTCCAGCAATTGCGGGCAAAACTGGCCATTTTGGCTCTGGGCCAAAGCCCGCCCCAACAAAGCGGATTGATTGAAGCGGCGCTTGATACGTCGCCGCATATGTAATGGCACAGGAACAATCAGCACATGTTTACCCAGCAGATCACGGCCCGCAGCGGCCATCCAGTCGGCCAGACGCGCCACACCATCGGTATGTCCGCCGTGTTTAAGGGCCAGAATCAGTGCCCGGCTGATATCGTTATAAACCAGTGCAGACCGGGTGCGGGCGATGATCGGGTGTTTGGCGTCGCACACGGCACACAATTGTCCGTCATACCCCGCATAATCAAATGGATGCCCACAGGCGGCGCAGAGCTGATCACCAATAAAGTCAAGGCCTGCCCAGACGCTGGGGGCCAGAACCCCCGGCGCGTCAACAATCTCTTTGGTGATCGGACAGATCGGCGGCAAGAGGGCATCCAGGGCACTCTTGCCTGCAGCTCTAAGAAGAGATGTGCTCTTGCCAAACATGATGAACCGATTGACCCTTCCCTGATGACACAACCGCCAAGGCTTTTTGATTCTGCACGCATTGCCCGCTTTCGCGCAAGGGCTGCGCGAAAAAGTGATGAGTATGCCTTTTTACGAGAGCGGGTCTGGGACGACATGGTCTCGCGCCTTGGCACCATCACCCGCAGCTTTGATGATGGCCTGCTGGCCAGCCCGTTCGCCATGCCCGATACGCAGGTGCCGGGTTTTATCACGCAACACGAAACGCTTGCGGCGCTAGCTCCGCAAAGTCTCGATCTGGTGACTTCATTATTGCATTTGCATTGGGAAGAAGACCTGCCGGGAACTTTACGGGTGATTGCTCAGGCCTTGCGGCCCAATGGTGTGTTTCTGGGGGCTTTGTTTGGTGAACGCACACTGCACGAGTTGCGCAGTGTATTGTTGCAGGCCGAAAGCGAGCTTTTGGGCGGTGCTCAGGCCCGCATTATCCCGTTCGCACAAATCCGCGACCTTGGGGGGCTGTTGCAAGGGGCTGGTTTTGCCCTGCCGGTGGCAGATGTTGAACGGATCACTGTGCAGTATTCATCACTGATGGCATTGTTGCATGATTTGCGCGGCATGGGGCAAAGCAATCCACTGGCCGGGCCGGTACGGCCCTTGCGCCGCGATGTTCTTGCGCTTGCAGAAGCCCTCTATCGCGATCAGTTTGGCAATGATCAGGGGCGTATTGTGGCCAGTTTTGAGATTGTTCACATCTGTGGCTGGGCGCCGCATGAGGGCCAGCAACAGCCTTTGAAACCCGGCAGTGCGCAAGTGTCGCTCAAAGAGGTTTTGGGCCGTAAAACCTAGCCCGAATTGGAAATCGCCGTGGTGATTTTCTGAAACATCGTGCCCATACTATCGGTAAAGGTGGTGATCGCCCCGACAATTGCCATAAAGAACAGGCCGATAATCAACGCATATTCCAAAGCCGTTGCGCCGCGTGTGTCATGCCAAAAAGCTTTGATGAAGAGTGTGGTTTTCATTGCTTTAACCTGTCCCTGATCTCTGCGGCCAGCGGAATATCCGCAGGCGGCATGTCCAACCCATAAAGGTCCGCCGGGCGTATCCATTTGATCTCCTGCCCTTCATGGGGGCTGACAAATCCATCCCATTGGCGACAGACGTATAACGGCATGAGCAATTGGATGCCGTCGGCGATATGGGTTGTAAAGGCAAAATGTTGCAAACAACTTTCGCAAGGCTCGATGCCCAGTTCTTCGCGAAGCTCTCTGACCAATGCGCCTTCAACGGTTTCACCTTCTTCAACCTTGCCTCCCGGAAACTCCCACAGGCCTGCATGCTGTTTACCTTCTGGCCGTCTGGCCAAAAGCACCCGGCCATCACGATCAACCACGGCACATGCCGCGACAAGCAAGCGTTTCATCGGGTTTTGTCCTGTTGCAAGAGCTGTTCTAACGCAAACTCATTAACACCGGGTTTTATGGCTCAGTGGTCTCGCCCTCAATAACCTCTGGCGATTGTTCATTGGCCGGTACGCTGATCTGTTCTGTGGTTTCCGGCGAAGTATCATCGCGTTCCACAATGGCTGACAGGCGAAGCTGACTGATCAGCTTTTGAATTTCATCAAAGGTCATAAAACGTACAATCCGGGGGCGCATTTCATCAAAGCTGGGGGGCGTTTGCTGGCGACGCCCTTCCAGTTGGATGACGTGCCAGCCCACTTCGGTTTCCACCGGCTTTGAAATTTCACCGGTCTTGAGGGCAAAGGCCGCATCAGCGAAGGGTTCCAGCATGGCATCATGGGAAAAATACCCAAGGCTGCCCCCTTCAAGGCGACTGCCGGGGTCAATGGACTTGTCCAAGGCCAGCTTGGCAAAGTCAGCGCCGTTTTTGAGGGCCGAGTAAACGGCATCGGCTTCGGCTTTGGTTTTAACAAGGATGTGGCGGGCGCGCACTTCTTCTCCTGGCGGCGAAAGCTTGGCTTGTTCGTCATACATCCGCCTGATGGCTTCTTCGGTGACCGCCTGCGAGATTGAGCTTTCCACCAGGATATTGCCTAAAATGCGTTCGCGGGCGGCCTGCAAGCGACGTTTTGCCTCACCATCACGATCAAGCCCGCGGCGCACGGCCTCCAGTGCCAGGAGGCGCTGGTCAACCAGATCATCAAGGACTTGTTTATAGGCGCTTGAACCTTTGGGGAAGGGTTCGCCAACGCGGATCAGTTTTTGGGCGGCGGCTTCGCGAAATATATCAGAGGCGTATATGGTTGTGCCGTTAACACGGGCTATGGCTTCATCGCCGGCCCGATCGCGGGCGCTGCCAAAATCATCACTGCCATTGGATGTGTTGCCGCCTCCACAGGCGCTAAGCGTGCCAGCCAGCAAGAGGAGCAAGCTTGCATGAAGTGCTTTTTTGACCAGACTAGGCATGAATTTCTCCATATAATGCCCCCGATATGTACGGGAAAATAAATTCGTATTCAGGTGTGCGCGTTGACACATACGGTCCCCGTCCTTAAGTCAGCCTTGCGTATGCCGCAAGGGCTTGGCCTTTGTCTGTGCATCCATCCTCTTGATTTTGACTGAGTCATATTACCATGTTGAATATTGTCCGAAAATTATTTGGCTCCTCTAACGAGCGCGTCGTGCGCCGTATGCAACCCAATGTGGATCGCATCAACGCTCTGGAAAGCGAATACGAGGGCTTAAGCGACGAGGCCATCGCCGCCAAAACAGCTGAGTTCAAAGAACGTTTCGCCGCCGGTGAGACGCTGGACGCGCTTTTGCCGGAGGCCTTTGCGGTGGTTCGTGAAGCGGCCAAACGGACGTTGGGGCAACGTCATTATGATGTTCAGTTGATGGGTGGCATGGTGCTGCATGAAGGCAATATTGCTGAAATGCGCACCGGCGAGGGTAAAACCCTGGTGGCAACGTTGGCGGTTTATCTGAATGCCATTCCTGGCAAAGGCGTGCATGTGGTCACGGTCAATGATTATCTGGCCAGTCGCGATGCCAAATGGATGGGCCAGATTTATGGGTTTTTGGGTCTGACCACGGGCTGTATCGTCCATGGTCTGACCGATCCGGAGCGTAAAGAAAATTACGCCTGCGATGTGACCTATGGCACGAATAACGAGTTTGGCTTCGATTATTTGCGCGACAATATGAAATACTCGCTGGAAGAAATGTCCCAGCGCGGCCACTATTACGCAATTGTTGATGAGGTTGACTCTATCCTCATTGACGAGGCGCGCACGCCACTGATTATTTCCGGACCAACCGAAGATCGCACCGAATTTTATCAAACCATCGATGCCCTGATGCCTCTGCTGGCGGATGAAGATTTCGAACTTGACGAGAAACAGCGTTCGATTGCCCTGACCGAAGAAGGCAATGAGAAAATTGAAAAGATCTTGTTGGAAAAAGGTTTGATTGAAGATGACCTTTATGACATCAACAATGTCTCGGTGGTCCACCACGTTAATCAGGCTCTGCGGGCGCACAAGCTTTATACCAACGACAAGGATTATATCGTCAAAGACGGCAAGGTGATGCTGATTGACGAATTTACCGGACGTATGATGGAAGGCCGCCGCCTGTCCGAAGGGTTGCATCAGGCTATTGAGGCCAAGGAACGGGTCGAAA
The DNA here is from genome assembly GCA_021776525.1 of Robiginitomaculum sp. Lineage (GTDB taxonomy): Bacteria > Pseudomonadota > Alphaproteobacteria > Caulobacterales > Maricaulaceae > Robiginitomaculum_B. The sequence continues at coordinate 239,593 of JAJFFT010000006.1, read as the reverse complement.
TCCAGCCTGAAAACGTCACGCTGGCCTCAATTACGTTCCAGAACTATTTCCGTCTTTATACCAAGCTGGCGGGTATGACCGGCACGGCGATGACCGAAGCGGCAGAGTTTGAAAACATCTACAAGCTGGATGTCATTGATATTCCGACCAACAAGCCTATACAACGTGTTGATGATGATGACGAACTGTATCGCACGGCCCGTGAAAAATACGCGGCCATTGTTGCTGATGTAAAAGAATCCACGGCGCGCAACCAGCCTATTCTGGTCGGCACGGCATCCATTGAAAAATCTGAAGTTTTGTCGGAAGTCTTCAAAAAAGAAAAAATTCCCCACAAAGTGTTGAATGCCCGTTATCACGAGCAGGAAGCCCAGATTGTTGCTCAGGCCGGGGCGCCCGGTGCGGTGACCATTGCCACAAATATGGCTGGCCGGGGTACAGATATTCAATTGGGTGGCAATGCGGAAATGTTGCTAAGCGATTGGATTGAGGTCGGGCGCGCCAAAGGCAAAGAGCCGGACGAAAAACAAATTGAGAAGAAACGCGCCAGTATTGACGAGGACATTACCGCCAACCGTGCCAAGGTTCTGGACGCGGGCGGCCTTTATGTGCTGGCCACCGAGCGCCATGAAAGCCGCCGCATTGATAACCAGTTGCGTGGCCGGACCGGGCGTCAGGGCGACCCCGGCCGATCCAAGTTCTTTGTCTCGGTCGAAGATGACCTGATGCGCATTTTTGCCCCTGAACGCATGGACGGTATTATGCGTACGCTGGGCCTAAAAGATGGCGAATCCATCGCGCACCCATGGATGAACAAGGCACTGGAAACCTCGCAGAAAAAAGTCGAGGCCCGCAATTTTGAAATTCGCAAAAACGTTCTCAAATACGATGACGTGGTCAATGATCAGCGTAAGGCAATTTTTGAACAGCGCCGCGACTTTATGACATCGGAAAACGTTTCTGATGTGATCAATGATATGCGCGCCGAAGCCATTGAAGACATGATCAACGAATACATGCCCGAAAAGGCGATGGCCGATCAATGGGATGTGCAGGGCCTAAAAGAAAAACTGCTTGAATTACTGGGCATGACCCTGCCTGTCGACGAATGGACCAAGGAAGAGGGTACGGCCAATGAAGAGATGCAGGAACGCATCATCGCCATGGCCGATAAAGTGTATGCACAAATTGCCGTAAACTTGGACCCTGAACGTTTGCGTCAGATTGAAAAACAGGTTTTGTTACAGGTCGTTGATCAACACTGGCGCGAGCATTTGCAAAACATTGACCATCTTCGCTCGGTTGTGCATTTGCGCAGCTATGCCCAGCGTGATCCGCTGAACGAGTTCAAGACAGAGGCTTTCTCTTTGTTTGAAAACCTACTGGCCGAATTGCGCGAGACGGTGACTAAGATCACCATGAGCTATCAGAACATGCGCCTTGAGCCACAAGAGCTGGAATTACAGGCACCGCAAAACACCGTGGAAACCCATCAGGACCCGGATGCGGGCCGTGGGCCAGCCGAACTTGACGTTGTATATGAGCCTCAACGTGGCCGCCAGGCCGCCGATGTGGTCGATCCGGAAAACCCTGATACATGGGGCCGGGTATCACGTAATGCGCCATGCCCATGCGGCAAGGGGCAAAAATACAAGCACTGCCATGGCAAGGTTACGACTTAGGGGTGATGTCACGGGGGCTGACCTTGGCGCATTTGCACACTAAATCGTAAGATTCTCTTGGCACATAATACGCAGTAAGGTCGCGAAAGTGATTCGCCTGCCGTGGAGAACGCCATGCTTCGGATAATGACAAGTGCAACAATGTTGACGTTGATTGCTGGTAATGCCCTGGGTGCCGGGGCACCCGGACAATTGCGCAAAGATGCCACCAGCAGCGTGCACCCTCAATCCATGGCCGCTTCTTATGGCGCCGCGCCAAGCCGTACCGCAAATGCATCACCTTTTGGTATGCGTGATGTGGATTTTAAGGCAACGGTTTCTTTTAACTCGGAATATATTTTTCGCGGCGAGCAATTCGCCAAGCACAATGTTGCTGGCGGCATAGAGGCTTCAAGCGGTGGGTTTTATGCCGGGGCCTGGGCGATCCTGCCGACCGAAGATGATTTTAATGCCTATCAAACTGAAATCGATGTTTATGGCGGTTATGGCTTTGATTTGACAGAATCTGTTTACGCCGATGTTGGTGTGACAGGATATATCTTTAACGGCCCGCAATTGCTGGGAACCAATGATGACTCGGTCGAGGTTTATGCTGGCCTGTCTTTAAACGCACCATTAAAGCCTAGTCTTTACGGATTTTATGATTTTGAAAACGAGGCCGCGACAGTTGAAGCGTCACTTGAATACTCGCTGCCCTTCGGTCGCACTGATTTCAATCTTGGGGTGACTGGCGGCTATACCGATGCCAAGGGTAATCTGGAAGATTACGCTTATTTTCGGGCTGATGCAGAACTGGTCTATAACTTCAACCGTCAGGCTTCGATCGGCGTTGGTGGACATTGGGCAATATCCGAAGACCGGCGTTTCCTGGATGGCCTAACCACCTCCGATGACAATTCCAGCTGGTACGGGATCACCCTGAAAGCCCGTAACTAGGCCCGTGCCTGCTCTGGTGAGTTGGTAATGACCATCAAGCTTGCCGACGAGCGCCGCGCCGAATTTGTTGCGGCTTTGCAAAACCTGTTTCACAGTGAATTTGACGAAACTTTGTCGGATTTTCGTGCCAATGAAGTGCTGGACTTGTTTTTAAAAAACCTTGGCCCTTCGGTCTATAATCAGGCCGTACAAGATGTTCGTGCATATTTTCAAACACGTCTCGATGATTTGGACGGCGAGGTTTATGCCGACAGTGACGGCTAGGCCAAGCTAGACTTTTTCTGACAAGGCAATGGCTGTGCGGCACCCGGCTTTGATCAGGCGGGTTAACAGTGGATAAGCCGGGGCATCATGGGCACCCTCGGCAATGGCGGTGTCGCGATGGCCCAACTCATCCTCGCGAAACTGTTTAAACATGGCGACCAGTTCAGGCTCAACATCCGCAGCTTCTAATGCCTCGATCTGGCCCTGATAATGCTCTTCGATAACATCCTCTACGGCTTCGGTGCAGGCATGGGCGCATTTCTCGCCCAGCAAAGCAGTTCCCGCACCCAACGCAAAGCTTAGGGGTTGCCACAGACCGATCAACGCTGTTGGCCGTGCTTTTCGTTTGCGCAGTTCGTCATTAAAGGCGTTCAAGTGGACGTGCTCGCCGGCCTCCATTTCTGCCAGGGTTTTTGTGATGGCCCGTTTGTGCGCTAAAGCACCAAAAACCCGTTGCTGGGCCTGATAAATGGCCACCGCAGCGGTTTCCCCGGCATGGTCGACGCGGACCATATCATCAATACGCCGGGCCATGGCATTGCCGGGTGCAACGGGGCGCTGGGCGCGTTTATGCGGGGCTTTAAGGGGCAATTTCGCGCTCTTTGGATTGAGTCAGGCTGTAAAAACTGGCCGATGCCAGCATGAGCGACAACACCATGTTCCAGCCCGCCATGGAAATGCCTGCAAAGCTCCAGGGGATTTGATCGCAAGCCGGTGCCTTGGATGCGGTGCCAAGGGCGGCGCTCAGGTCCGCGGCATTAAATCCGTCCAGGGCGCCCCCGGTGCCGGTGCAGGTGGTTGGTCCTGGCCAGAAATGCCATTCCACTCCGGCATGGTAACCGGCGACAATGGCTCCGGTCAGAAACGTCAGGCCCAAAAGCGCCGTCACACCACGCCCGACCCGCCAGTCTGGTCTGGCGCGCATAATAGCCATGCCAACAATGGCAATCACGAGGGCCAGCCAATAGACCTCTCTTTGGCGCAAACACAGTGCACAGGGTTGTAAGCCACCAAAGTGTTCAAAGGCATGAGCAATGGCCAGCGCGCTGAGGCTGGCAAGTCCGGCCCACAAGGGCCAGCGGGAAGGTTTAAATATCATTTGTTTATTCATAAGGGTAATTTAATGCACTTTTCTGTTCTGCCAAGGGGGCGCGGCGCGGCCTCTGGTCGCGTTAAAGAATAAATTTCAGAGCCACAAAGCCCAGTATAACAACGCCGAAAATGGCGCTGACCAGAAGGGCAAAATGCTGCTCGATCAAATCTTGTGCCCGGTCTCCCAACAGGCGGACCAGTGCCGCCACCATAAAGAACCGACCCCCGCGGGCAATGACGCTGGCAATCATGAAAATTCCCAGATTGATGTGCGAAAAGCCACTGGCGATGGTTATAACCTTATAGGGAAAGGGCGTCAGGCCCGCGCCAAATACGGTTAAAAACCCATACTCCTCAAACCAGGCCCGAAATGTCTCAAAACTGTCCTGCTTGCCATACAGGTCCAGAAGGGGCTGGCCGATGGTGTCCCAGGCAAATGCCCCGATCATATAACCCAAAATGCCGCCGGCCACCGAAGCCAATGTGCCTATGGTGGCAATAACCCAGGCTTTTTTGCGATCTGCCAGAACCATCGGGATGATCATCACATCCGGGGGAATGGGAAAAACCGAACTCTCGATAAAGGCAACAATGGCCAGTGCCGGATACGCCTGTTTACCCCGTGCAAGATCAAGTAATCTGGATTTCATTATGCCAACATATCCTCAAACGAGCTGGACTTATGGTGCCATGCTTTTTCCTGTGAATCTATAGCAGCAAAGCGGCATTGCAGCCGTTGACGCAGGCGCGCCAAAAGCTATGATCTCCGCCGCTTTACAGCCTTCACATGCCGGTGTGGCGGAATTGGTAGACGCGCGGGATTCAAAATCCCGTTTCCTTTAGGAAGTGTCGGTTCGATTCCGACCACCGGCACCATTTTACCTGAGTTCATTATTTGATGCAGGTTGCGCCTCAGGTTTTATGAACCATACAGCGCCTCTATGATTGGGCAGTCCGGGGCATCGCCTCCGGCGCATTCCATTGAAATGGCTTTTAGGGTGTGTTCCAGCTTTCTAAGATCAGCAATTTTTTCCGACACACTTTGCAAATATTCTTGCGTCAACTCGTGAACTTCGCCGCATGTAAAGTGGTCGGAATCAACCATAGATAACAGTCTGCGTAATTCTTGGATTGAAAATCCAAGTTCGCGGCAACGCAAAATAAACCGCAAACGTTCCTGTTCTTCTCGACCATACAGGCGGTGACCGCTTTGTGTGCGCATGGGCTCTGGCATGATTCCAATGCCTTCATAGTATCGGATGGTTTCCAGACTACAGCCTAATTGCTTGGCCAATGCGCCTCTTTTTATAAGACCTCGCATAACTGTGATCGTCATTGTCATAAAACCTCTTGCACCTGTAGTAACTACAGACCTTAAGTTAATATGCATGAGTCAACATAACAAGCGAAAGTAACTAACGTGTCAGGTGAAAATATGAAAACGGCGAGTTTATTGTCAAAGATTGGGGAAGGTTCGGGGGCGTTGGGCAGTGTCATTTCAGCCATGGGCTGTGCCATGTGCTTCCCTGCTATTGCTAGCATTGGCGCAGCGCTTGGTCTTGGGTTTCTTGATCAATGGGAAGGCCTGTTTTTACACACATTGATGCCGCTCTTTGCTCTGCTGGCCTTGCTGGCAAATGGACTTGGCTGGTTGGCGCATCGCAGTCTGGTGCGCAGCCTGATCGGGATGTCGGGACCCGCTTTGGTGTTGCTGGCGCTGTACCCGCTGTTTCGTACGGATGAGCGCAATGCGGTTTTATATAGCGGTTTGGCCTTAATGGTGGGTTTTGCTCTGTGGGATATTTTCATCAGACCCAGAGGCAAAAAAAAATGAGTGTGTCTGAAAGGCCCGGTCAAGCGCAACCCAAGAACACCAATGGTTTGATTGCTACGGGTGGCATTTTAGGCGCCATTCTGGCCTCCTCCTGTTGCATTGTACCGCTGATCCTCATCAGCCTCGGCGTATCAGGGGCCTGGATAGGAAGCCTGACCAAGCTGGAACCCTTCAAGCCTATATTCATCGGCATTACGGCGCTTTTTTTGGCAGTGGGATTTTGGCATGTCTATTTCAAAAAACCCAAACCTTGTGAAGAGGGAAGCTATTGCGCCCGGCCGTCAAGCGCACGCATGACCAAAGCGGCGCTTTGGATTGCCACATTCGTGGTTTTTCTGGCGCTGACCATCGATTACTGGGCACCATTATTTTACTGAAAAGGAACGATCTCATGAAAAAACAAACTCTTGGTATTATCGTCGCTGGAACCATTGCACTTGGTGGTTTGGTGGCGCTGACAACACAAATGCCATCATACGCCAAGGACAGTTCAGTTGCGGCCGCGCAAGCCGAACAAACCAAGGCACAATTTGCCATTGAAAACATGAGCTGTGCGACATGCCCTATCTCGGTTCGCACTGCGATGAAACGTGTTGATGGGGTCAAGTCTGTGAACGTTGATTTTGCCACCAAAATCGCAACGGTCATTTTTGATCCTGCTCATACAAACATAGAAACAATAGCTGCGGCGTCCAGTAATGTCGGCTATCCCGCTAGTAAAATTGAAAACTGAACCACTTGATAAAAGGGCTCTTTCTATGGCTGATCGTTCTCCAATAATCTCTAAAACCACCTATGATTTGATTGTTGTCGGGGCCGGTTCAGCCGGGTTTTCCGCTGCAATCACCGCAGCAGAACAAGGAAACACTGTGGCCGTCATTGGCGGTGGCACCATAGGCGGAACATGCGTTAATGTTGGCTGCGTGCCGTCCAAAGCCATGATCCGCGCTGCCGAAGTGATGCATGCAAGCTCTGCTGCCAAGCGGTTTAATGGCATTGATGCCAAGGTAAAGCTACAAAGCTGGGCGGGTGTGCAGGCGCAAAAACAAAAACTTGTCGATGATCTGCGCGCGGCTAAATACAGTGATATTTTGCCGCAATATGAAACCTTGTCCTATATTGAAGGTGCAGCAAAGCTGGTCACTGGCGGGGTTGAAGCCAACGGACAATTTTATAAGTCTGATAAAATAATCATCGCCACCGGATCACATTCTACGGTCCCGCCCATAGACGGTATTTTGAGCGTCCCTCATCTGGATAGTACCAGCGCGCTTGATCTTGAACACTTGCCCAAGTCCATGATTATCATTGGCGCGGGCGTAATTGGATGTGAACTGGGCCAAATGTTTGCCCGTATGGGGACGCAAGTGACCTTGCTTTGTCGCTCAAATGTTCTGGCGGGAGCCGAGCCAGAAATCAGCGATGCACTGGCAAAATCCTTAAGAGATGAGGGCATGAATGTTCACTGTGGCTCGGTATATGAGTCGATCAAAGAAGATGATGGCGTTTGCCTTTGCTATCATCATGAGGGTGAAGTTCGTCACTTAAGTGCTGAACATGTTATGCTGGCCACTGGTCGCAAGGCCAACACGGCAGGACTTGGCCTCGAAGATGTGGGTGTGACTCTTGCCAAAAATGGCGGCATCAAAGTTGATGAGTTTATGCAGACCAATGTTCCTGGCATCTATGCCGCCGGGGATGTGACGGGGTCGGATCAATTCGTTTATATGGCCGCTTATGGCGCGAAATTGGCGGCGAATAATGCCATAAAGGGCAATGCCATGCGTTACGACAATAGCGTCATGCCCACCGTGGTGTTTACTGCCCCCAATTATGCCAGCGTTGGCCTTACCGAAGCGGCCGCCAAGGCAGAAGGTATCGCCGTTAAAACTTCAGTTCTTGGTCTGGAACATGTGCCACGTGCGCTGGCGGCCAGGGACACGCGCGGGCTTATTAAGTTGGTTGCACATGCCAGCGACAATACATTGATCGGTGCGCACATCCTCGCCCCCGAAGGTGCTGATACCATTCAAACGGCGGCGCTCGCCATTAAAACAGGGATGACCTATACAGATCTTGGCGAGATGATTTTCCCCTATTTGACAACAGTAGAAGGCCTCAAATTGGCGGCACAGACCTTTGACAAGGACGTGGGTAAGCTCTCATGTTGTGCGGGATGATTTGGGTGACGAATTATGGCTTCAACTGACCTAAAATTAGTGCAACCCGGTTGTTTATCCAAGCCGGGTCCCATAGGCCGGTTTGTGCGGCTTGGTTTTGGCGCGCTTTGCATCTATTACGCTATTTCATTGTGGGGCATCCGTTCTGAGCTGATCACAAATGCTGGAACGATCCGGCCAATGATATGGAACGGGATATTTCCCGGCATCATTCTGGTGAGTTATGTCGTCAATATAGGCTTTTCACGTGCATGGAAAAAGTGGCCAGCTATCATAAGTTTAATGTTGATACTTATGGCTGGCGCTGTTGGATTGCTCCTGACAGGAGCCGTTGAAAGCCCAATACTTGCCGGCACAGTCTTCGTTTGGGAGCTTTATGTTTTTAGCCATTTAGGGCTTAGCTTTGCACTCTCTGGCGTTCTTGCGACCCCAGGCTGTGAGATGCGCGCTTTATATCATCTGTTTTCGCTAATCACGGGAAAGCCAACCAAGGAGCATCATTGCCCCATTGGCCCGCTAAACGCCCTCGACAGATGGGAGAACACCAGAAAGAGCGTGTCATTTTGATACGCAACCCGCCGATTTTTGTTTGGCCCGCGACTTGCAAAGTGCAGGGGGAACGCTGACCTCTCCCGGTCTGGTGTTTGCAAGCGAGAAAAATTTCTGGCCCCTTGCCTCACGTGCAAGGGGCTTTTTTTTACATGTTTTTATACCGTAGAGCCAAGTTGTCTAATTGACCCGCCGTTTATGGCACGTAATCTTCTCTCCTAATGAGGGAGTTTTCACAAATGGGGTTCATCGCAGCAATACGGCGCGAATATATGTTCATCACCGGGATGGGCGCGACGCTGAAGCGGATCAAGCATATTGATTCAGAATCGCACTTTTTGCTGACCGACGAGATGGAACAGGCCGTTGATCGTTTTACAAATAATACGGCTTTTCTTTATGGCGATGAGAGCTGGACCTATGCGCAGTTTGATGCCTACGCCAATCGCGTTGCCAACTGGGCTTTGGGGCAAGGGTATAAGGCCGGTGATACCGTTGCCTTTTTCTGTAACAACCGCCTTGAGTTCGTGGCCATCTGGTTTGGTCTTTCCAAAATCGGGGCCATTGCCGCACTGTTGAACACCCAACTTGTCGGCAAAAGTCTGACCCATTGTATTACAGTGGCCGACAGCAAAGCGATAATTCTTGAGCCAGACCTTCTGGATGAAGTGTGCGCGATCAATGATAACGCCGATAACCCGTTGCCGGTCTGGACATTGGGCAAAGCACAAAAGGGCGCACAGGATTTTAATGCAGCCTTGCAAAAATGTTCTGACCAGCGCCCCCCAAAAGAGCTTCGTGCCGCTCTGAAGGCCAAGGACGTGGTCCTGAAAATGTTTACCAGCGGCACCACGGGCCTGCCCAAAGCGGCGCTGGTGACCCACACCCGGGCCCAACGCTATATGAATACGTTCTCCGGGGTCATCCATGCCGGGCCAAAAGACCGGATGATGATGGTCCTGCCGCTTTTCCATGCCACAGGCGGGATATGCGGCGTCGGTACGGCATTGTTGACCGGCGGGGCAATTGTCGTACAGCGGCAGTTCTCAGCGTCAAAGTTCTGGGATGAGGCGGTGCGTTCCGACGCCACAATCTTTATGTATGTGGGCGAACTGTGCCGGTTTTTGGTCAATACGCCGGAAACCCCGGCAGAGCATCATCATAAAATCCGCGCCATGATTGGTAATGGCCTGCGTCCCGATGTGTGGAAGCGTTTTGTTGACCGCTTTGGCGTGCATCATATTGCCGAGTTTTACGGCGCAACCGAGGGCAATGTGGGCCTGTTGAACGCTGATGGGCAAATCGGCGCTATTGGCCGGGTGCCATGGTATGCGCGCAAAAGCTTTAATCTTACTTTGGTGCAGATCGACCGTGAAACCATGTTGCCGGTCCGCGGCCCTGACGGATATTGCGTGAAGGTCAAAACCGGTGAAGCTGGCGAGGCACTGGGGCGCATTGATCCCAAGGATTCGCGCTTTCGGTATGATGGCTATGGGTCAAAAACAGAAACCGAAAAGAAACTGCTGCACGATGTGTTCGAACCGGGCGATATGTATTTTCGGACCGGCGATCTAATGCGCTTTGACAAGCACGGTTATTATTATTTTGTTGATCGGGTCGGCGACACATTTCGCTGGATGGCTGAAAATGTTTCCACCGGCGAGGTGGCCGAGGCCTTTTCGTCTTTTGACGGGGCCACGCATACCAATGTTTATGGGGTCGAGGTTCCGGGCTATGATGGGCGTGCGGGTATGGCCGCCTATGTGCCCACCGGTCCCATTGATTATCAGGCCTTGTTTGCACATTTGAGCGAGCAATTACCTAATTATGCCGTGCCGATTTTTCTGCGCGAGTCACAGGCCGCTGAAACCACAGGCACATTCAAGTTTCGCAAGGTCGATCTTGTTGAAGATGGTTTCGACCCTCAGAAGATCTCTGATCCGGTGTATGTGCTGGATCGTGCCGCAAAAACCTATCTCCCGCTGACAAAAACGATCTATGGGCAAATCCTGTCCGGTAAAATGCGCCTGTAGCCGGGCTGTTTCGGCGCAATATGCTGTAAAACAAGCCTCTGTGGACTGGCCCGGGTTTTGCAAAGCTTGCAACACACAGGTTTTGTTTCGGGCAAAGGATTTTGTTTATGGCCATCACCCCCAATGATTTGCGCTTTATGGCGTTCACTATGGTTGACCGGCACGGTGATAATGCGGCCGTTTTGGCGGGCCAGGCCGTTGATGAAATGCGCGCCCTGGGGGACGAGTCGCGGACCAATGCCTGGATGGCGCTGCGGTCGGTGATCGAGGATGCACTGGATGGCCGTATCGACCGGGACCAGCACTTCTCTATGCATTGACCCGTCTGGGCGACGCCTTTAACCAAGGGCATGGACAAACGTTTTACAGACTTTTTTACAAACGCCATTGATCGTTTTACCAGCGATACGCCGGCGCATGCTGTGGCCTTTGCCCGCAATGCAATTGCTGGCGGCAAGGAAAACTGGCAAAAACCGGCACCAGCCATCGCCGATGCACGCGGGGTGCGTATTCCATCCCCAAACGGGTCCATTGCGGCGCGCCTTTATACGCCGCTGGGTGCCGGTGTGGCGCCTGGTCCTGGGCTTTTGTATTTTCACGGCGGCGGATTTATTGTTGGTGATGTGTCCAGTTATGACAGTGCCTGCCGGCGTCTGGCGGCCCATTCGCGGCTTCGGGTCTTGTCTGTGGACTATCGGCTTGCCCCGGAGCATGCTTTTCCGGCGGCTCATGATGATGCGGAACAGGCGTTGCGCTGGGTATCGGACCATGCAGGCGCGTTGGGCATGGACGCAAACCGGTTGGCGGTTGGTGGCGATTCAGCCGGTGGGACGTTAAGCGCATGGTTGACCCATTATGCCCGCCAAAACGGCATAGCTCTGTGTGGTCAATTGCTGATTTTCCCGCTTTTGCAATTGGTCGAAACCAAGTCAAAGCAACGTAAATCACCGGATGCCCACCTGTTGGGTAATCAGGCGCTCAGCGCCATTCGCAAGCTATATGTCGCAGATGCCGACCCAGCCGATCCGCGCTTATCGCCGCTTTTTTGTGATGATTTTAGTGGCTTGCCACCGGCGCTGGTGATCACCGCGGGTTTGGATCCTTTAAAGGCCGAAGGGCAGGCCTATGCCGACAAGTTGTCCGCTGCGGGCGTTTTGGTGCAAAGGCTGCACTATAAAACCATGCCGCACGGGTTTATTTCTCTGACTGGTCTGGTGCCGGGGGCTTTAAGCGCCTCGGAGGAATGTTTTGAAAATTTTGGCGGCATGATGCAAAGCCGCTAGCTGGTTCAATCTTTACAGTTCGAGATGGTCATCGCCGCTATCGCTGGTCCGGCGTTGCGCATTGCCTTCCTCTGTTTTACGCCGCCGGCGGTCCGGGCCTTGATAGGCCACTTTGTCGATAAAATCGCGCGATGTTTTTAAGGCGGCGCAAACGCGGACGCGCAGGCTTTGTGCCGAAAGCGGTGTCGAGACAATTTCAGTCACCCCGCAATCACGGGCGTTTTCAATGGCTGATTTCGTATTTTTGGTTGTGATCACCACAACCGGCACATCATTGGCAATCCCTGTGCGCCCGCCGCGAATATCGCTCATAAAGTCCAACAGAGATTTTGGATACAGCTCGTCGCCAAGAATAATCAGGCTTGGGCCATTGAAATACATCTGGTCCAGTGCCTCTTCGGTGTTGGTTGCAAACATGATTTGGCCAAAGCCCATGTCTTCCAGTGCAAACTTATAAAGCGATGTGTTTTGCGGCTTGCGCTCAACCAGTAATACCCGGACATCCGGAAATTTTTGTTGTGTAACCATGACCCACCCCGTGCGCTTTTCGCGTCTTGTTGCTTGGGGGAAGCATAGGAAAAAACTTTGAAAATCTGGTAAATGTCAAAAAACAGCGCAAAAACAATGCACTAAACAGGTCTATAGGCAGTTGGCACACAATCCATAGTGCTCGATAACGCTGCGTTTGACGGTAAATCCATCGGGTTTGTGGTCCTGGCCGGGGCGTGCGCCTTGTACTTCGGTCACATTGGCGCAGTTTTCGCAGACATAAAGCATGGCGGCATGACCATGCCCGGCCTGGGGACAGGCAACAAAGGCGTTTAACGCTTCAACCCGGTGGACCAGCCCAGCATCAATAAGAAAGTCCAGTGCCCGATAGACCGTTGGTGGTTTGGCGCTGGTATTGGTGCGATCAATTTGCGAAAGCAGGTCATAGGCCTTAACCGGGGCATTGGCGCGGGCCACCAGTTCCAGAACCCGGCGCCGCAAAGGCGTCAGGCGAGCGCCGGTTTTGGCACAGAGCCGATCGGCATCTTCAAGAATGTCGGGCATGATGATTTCCAATTTGATGTCGACACAGGCTATCAGTCCCTCCAGAAAAGTCACCTGCGCAACGCGACGCCAACAGATAAAACCTATGCCGCAGCCTTACAAAAAAGACACTTGCATTATCAAAACATGTTATGTTATTACATACCAAAATTTTGGCGTTATGGAGCTCAACGTGTCTTTTGCATTTATCCTACGCGGTGGTTTGGCAACAGCAACATTAGTCATTTTGCCTGTAAACAGCCAGGCACAAAGTGTTGTCGATGAGCCGCCAGAACATAGTCATGAAGAAACCATTGTGGTGACGTCCTCTGCCGTGGGGGCCAGAGCAGATGAATTGTTACAGGGCGTCACGGTTATGGGTTCTACTGAGCTTTCAGAAGATGCGGCGGGCGGGCTGGGTGATGTGTTGTCCAGCATGCCGGGTATCTCGACCACTGCGTTTGGGCCAGCGGCCAGCCGCCCGGTCATACGTGGCCTTGGTGGTGATAGGGTGCGCATGCTGGTTAATGGTGTGGGCATTATGGATGCCTCAACCGCCAGCCCGGACCATGCCGTCAATGCCGAGGCGCTGGACGCCACCCGCATTGAGGTCATTCGTGGTCCGGCAGCCATCGTGTATGGCGGTAATGCCATTGGCGGGGTGGTCAATGTTATTGATGGGCGCATCCCCGAATCCGCTTTGGATGAGACCGTAGAAGGGCGTCTAGTCGGCGGGTTATCCTCGGTGGATAATGGCAATGTAGGGGCCGCCCGGTTTCGCACAGGCACAGACCATTTTGTTGTGAACGCAGAGGCCGTTCGTCGCCATGGGGGCGAAGAGCGCATACCGAATTTCGCCCTCACTCCGGCCTTGCGGGCTGTCGAGGGGGATGGGCCGCGAGGTCGCCTGCCTAATTCTGACCTGACCTTCAAGACCGGGGCTATTGGTGGCTCATATGTCAGTGATGCCGGGTTTATTGGCGCTTCGGTTAAGCGCAGCACCTCTAATTATGGCCTGCCACAAGAAGAAGATGCCCGCATTGACATGGCTCAAACCCGATTGGATGCGAGAACTCGTTTTGATGTGCCATTGGGTCCGTTTGAACAGTTTAGCGCCGATTTTGGTTTGTCAAATTATCGGCACTTTGAGCTGGAAGATGGGAATATCGGTACGCGATTTGATAATGAGGGTTGGGAGTTGCGTACGCGCCTTCGCCAAGATGATGTTGCCGGCTGGGCGGGGTCAATAGGTTTTGATGCCGCCAGAAACGTGTTTTCAGCGCTTGGGGACGAATCGTTTTTGCCCCGTACCCGGACCCGCAATTTTGGTAGCTTTATCGCCGAGCGTCGTGATTATGGCACATGGGGGCTGGAAGCCGGTGCCAGAATAGAAACTCGTAATCTACAGACCAATACAGCCACCCGTAAATTTACGCCCGTCAGCTTGTCTGCCGGGGTATTTGCGCGACCTGAACCAAATCTGTTTCTTTCCCTTTCAGCCTCGCGCACGGAGCGAGCCCCTACGGATATTGAGCTTTTTTCCGATGGACCGCATCTGGCCGAAGCCGCGTTTGAACGAGGTCGTTCAGATTTAAGCATGGAGCGGGCGTTTTCTCTGGAAAGTATTGCCCGAATACATAGCTCGGGCTGGGATGCACATTTGAGTGTTTACCACACAGAGTTTAGTAATTTTGTGTTTTTGTCGCCAACCGGCGCTATTGTCGATAACCTGCCAGAATTTATCTATCGACAGGATGATGCCCGGTTCACCGGGACGGAAATCTCTGCCGAGCGCGATGTCTGGGAAAACAATTTCGCCAGTGTACGCGTCGATCTGGCGCTGGAATATGTGCGGGCCAAAACCAGTAATTTTGGTAACCTGCCACGCATCCCACCTTTGGAAATAACCGGTGGGATTAATGCTGAGGGGAATTGGTTTACTAGTCGTGTGGAAGTTGTCTGGACCGAAAAACAATCCACAATTGCTGCTTTTGAAACGCCCACCAAAGGCTCAACCATCATCAATTTAAACACAACGGTTCAGCCTCTTGCCGATAATGATGAATTGCGCCTGGTCTTCAAGCTTAGCAATTTGACCGATGCCACCCATCGCACCCATACCTCGTTTTTGAAAGATCGGGTTCCCTCTGCCGGGCGTAATTTCAGTGCGCGCCTGATCGTTGACTTTTAGTCCCGCCCATACCCGGTCCTAGGTGCGGCAAAACCGCGCGCGGCAACCTGCCTACTAACACCCATAATCTAATTATGGTTATAGGTGCTCATAACAGTGGGAACGAGCCCGGATGGCTGGGCTGGCTGTTTAGAAGAGGGGATTGGCGATGAAATTTTCAAAAATCGCTGCTGCGGCTCTTGCCGCAACGTTTTTAAGTTCAGGTGTCGCTCTGGCCGGTGATGGTCCATGGCAGGTGCGTGTTCGGGCCATTGTTGTGGCCCCCGACGAAAGTTCAACGATTACGCCCATCGGTGGACAGAGTAATCATGACACATCGATCGTGCCAGAATTGGACATTTCGTATTTCTTCAATGAAAAGGTTTCGGCGGAATTGATACTCGGCGTGACCAATCATAATGCGGTTGTCGAGGGTAGTACGCTTGGCGATGTTGATATGGGCGATGTCTGGTTGTTGCCACCAACCTTGACCCTGCAATACCACTTTGCCCCTGATGCCGTCATCAATCCATATATTGGTGCCGGTGTGAATTATACCATCTTCTTTAGCGAGGGTGGTTTGCCCGCGGGCTCGCCAATTGTGAATATCGGCCACTCCAACAGCTTTGGCCCGGCTCTGCAGGCCGGCTTTGATGTTGATATTAACGAGGACTGGTTCTTCAATGTTGATGTCAAGAAAGTCTGGATTGATACCAAGGCAACCGTGAATGCGGGCGCGCTGGGTACGGTCATTGGCCAGGTAAATCTGGATCCCTGGATTATTGGCGTTGGGTTCGGTAAACGCTTCTAGACCCCGGTTAACTGTAAAAGGTCGGCTCAACAGGTGTTTGGGCCGGCCTTTTCGTGTGCCATGGGGCAATTATATACATGAATGCAGTTGGCAGGCTTGGTCGTATCCGTTAAGACGCCCGCTGCACCAGCTACAACTCAATTGGGGAATATCATGGCGGAAAACGTTACCGGTACTATCGAAACAACTGGCAGTCTTCTTTTTTACAAACAGCCAGAGCCGCTCAACAGTGAAGTTCATGGAAATCTGGGTGTCACGCTGGATCAGGCTCATCCGTTTCTTTTTGCCAAAGAAACCCAGCTGGTTCCGATCACGGTTGCCGAATTTGCCTCAGCCGCATTGTCCTACCCGATTATTTTTGCCGGTACGGAACGCACACCTGCCGTCGTGATGGGGCTGCAAAATGATCACAATGCCTACATTGATGCCAAAGGTGTGATGGTCGATGGGGCTTATGTTCCTGCATTTTTGCGCCGCTATCCGTTTGTTCCGGCCACCAATAATGGCGACCCGGAAAACCTGATGGTTTGTGTCGATCGCGCCGCACCGATTGTTAATGACAAGCCTGAACTGCCTTTCTTCGAAAATGGCAAACCGTCTGCATTCACCAATAATGCAATCGAGTTTATCCAGAACTACGAAGCAGAGACACAAGGCTCGCGCAATTTTGTCAAAGTCATGAGCGATCTGGATCTGTTCGAAACACAGGACGTGACCATTCCGCAACCTGCCGCCGATGGAAAATCCCTGGTGCAACAGAAAATTGGTGAGTTTGTTGGTCTGTCACAGGACAAGCTCAACAAATTGCCAACCGACAAAGTTATTGAATTGCGTGATAATGGCGGCTTGTTTGCGCTTTATGCTCAATTGCTGTCACAGGCAAACTGGCAGCGTGTGGTTGCTCAGGAAATGAAAAACCCATCACCGGCAACGGCTGCTGCTACGGCGACAAAGGGCAACGCATAAGCTGCGCCTCAGGTCTGGGCCACCATCATATAATTGACGGCGCTGTCATTGCTGATCCGCCAGACCCCGCTCAGCGGGTTATAGCTCACGCCTATGGGGCCTTCGACCTGCATGCCGCTGGCTTCCAACGGTGTGCGGACCTCTTCTGGGCGCACCAATTTGTCATAATCATGGGTGCCACGTGGCAACCAACGCAAAACCCGCTCGGCCATGGTCAGGGCCAGCAGGCGCGCCTTGGGCGTGCGGTTAATGGTGGCCACAATCATCAGGCCGCCGGGACGCAACAGCGCCGCACAGGATTTGAGAAACTGTTCAGGGTCGGCGGTATGTTCAATGACTTCCATATTCAGGATGACATCAAAGCCGCCCTTATAGTCCGCGATAAGGTTTTCAGCGGCACCATGACGGTAATCAATGTCAAGACCTTGTTCGCGGGCATGAACCTGTGCGGTCTGAACATTGGCCTTTGCCGCATCAACGCTGATCATATGCGCGCCAAGGCGGCACATTGGCTCGCTCAACAACCCGCCGCCACAACCGATATCCAAAAACCGCAAACTGGAAAACGGTTGGTGGCTTTTGCGGTCCAGGTCAAAATGCTGGCTCACCGTGTCGCGAATAAAATTCAGCCGTACCGGATTAAACTGGTGCAAGGGGCGAAACTTTCCATGCGGGTCCCACCAGTCGGCGGCCATGGCGCTAAACTTGGCAACTTCATCGGGGTCAATGCTGGTTGTTTGCGGGGCATGACTACTGGACGGCGACGGCATAGTGTAGGTTTCCTCAATAGGGTCTGCACCCTATCTATACCGATGCAAGCGGCACGAACAGGGCGAAGATGACACGGTTGGTGATGAAATTTGGAGGCACGTCCAGTGCTGACCCGGACAGGCTGAATGCCTGTGCCGCACTGATTGCCGATCGTGCCGCCGCGGGGATGCATATTGCCGTGGTGGTTTCGGCCCCGGCCGGGATGACTGACCAACTGGCCGGTGATGTGATGCACGCCGATCCTGATGGGCAATGGCCAGATGAAGGCGACGCGGTTTTGGCGGCGGGGGAGCAAATCAATGCAGCCTTGCTGGCTATGGCATTGCGCCGCAAAGGCCTGAAGGCGCGCTCGCTGACCGGTTGGCAAGCCGGGGTTCTGACTGATGCCCATCATAGTCGTGCGAAAATTCAATGTGTTGAAGCCGATCATGTCGGTGCGCTAATTGATGCCGGCACAATTGCGGTCGTTGCGGGGTTTCAGGGCATTGGCGCTGATGGCCGGATCACCACACTGGGGCGCGGTGGTTCGGACCTGAGTGCCGTGGCGCTGGCCGCTGCTCTGGAAGCCGGGGCTTGCGAAATCTATACCGATGTCGAGGGCGTCTACAGCGCCGACCCGCGTATCGTCAGCACCGCAAAAGCATTGCCGCATCTCAGCTATGAAGAATTACTGGAAATGGCCTCGCAAGGGGCCAAGGTGATGCAGAGCCGCTCTGTCGAATTGGCGATGGCCAAAAATGTGGTCTTGCGCATTCTCTCCAGCTTCAAAAGTGGTGAAACATCACCCCAAGGAACCGTCATTGATGCCCCTGCCGGGTTGGAACAGGCTATTGTCCGCGCCGTCAGCTACAGCCGTGATGAAGCCCGCATTATGGTGCATGCTTTGCCGGCGGGAACCGGTGCGTTGGAAAATGTATTTGCAACGCTTGGTGCGGCTGGTCTTCAAGTCGACTTGATTGTGCAAAGCCCCGGCAAAAACCCAGGTGAAAGCACACTGGTCTTTTCATTGCGCCAGGGTGATGCACAACAGGCTTTGGACCTTTTGACAAAACCTTGTCATAATCTCTCTCTAAAAGACGTGTCACTGGACCGCCATATGGCCAAGGTTTCGGTGATCGGCATTGGCCTGCGTTCACAAACTAAAATGGCACATACCATGTTTGAAACCCTTCATGCCAAGGACATCGCCATTGGCGCCGTGGCTACATCGGAAACCCGGATCAGCGTGCTGGTTCCCGCCGATGATGTAGAGGTCGCCGTGCGGGCTTTGCACAGCGCCTTTGGGCTGGACGCAAACATGACATGAGTGCTGCAAACCTGCATATCGGGCACCGCCAGCTATTGGGGCGGATCCGCGAGATTATGGCCGCTTCTGGCTCGGCGCAACGCCGCCTTGATGATCTGGTTGAAGCCATTGCCCTGAATTTACAGGCGCATGTCTGCTCGCTGTATTTACGTCGTCCCGACACCAGTATGGAGCTGTGGGCCACCCATGGTCTGGCCACATCTGCGGTTCACGTCACCACATTGGGGGCCGGTGAGGGGCTGGTCGGTGAAATTGTTCGTACAGCCCGCCCGCTCAATCTGGTCGAGGCCCCATCCCATCCGGCTTTTTCATTCCACCCTGAAACCGGGGAAGACCCCTTTCACGGGTTTTTAGGTGTTCCGGTCTTGCGCGGCGGCCGGGTGTTGGGCGTGTTGGTGGTCCAAAACAGTGCCGCCAGACAGTACGGCGATGATGTCGTCGAAGCTCTGCAAAATGTCGCCATGGTGCTGGCCGAAATTGTCTCGTCCAACGATCTGCTCAGCAAGCATGAGCTGGAAAATGTGGCCTTGCGCCCCAGCCGTGCGGAAATGTTGTCCGGGCGGCGTATTTCGGATGGTTTGGCGGTCGGTCAGGCGGTTCTCTTTGCACCGGGCCGAATGATGGTGGCGTTGATCGCCGATGACCCAGAGGTAGAAGAACAGCGCCTGCAAACAGCTATCACCGAACTGCGCCGTTCCGTTGATGCGCTTTATCAGGGCAAGGGCAACAGGCTTGGCGGACCATCGCGCGAGGTGCTTGAAGCCTATCGCATGTTCGCCAATGATCAGGGGTGGCTGGACCGTTTGTGCGAGGCGGCCGGCTCAGGGCTTAGCGCCGAAGCGGCGGTCGAGCGGGTGCGCGGCGAGCACCGGGCGCGCCTGCTGAGCGCCAAAGACCCGTATTTGCGCGAACGTCTGCATGATCTTGAGGATCTGGCCAACCGCCTCTTGCGCCATCTGGGTGCAATTGATGATCTGGCCGAGCTACCTGAAAATGCGGTGTTGGTGGCGCGTGATATTGGCCCGGCAGGTTTGTTGGAGCTGGATCGTTCGCGCTTGAAAGCGCTGGTGCTGGAAGAAGGCTCCCCGACCTCTCATGCGGCCATCGTCGCGCGGGCACTGCGTTTGCCTGTGGTTGGCCATGTTACCGGGTTTCTGGATCGGGTCAGCGCCGGTGATACCGTTTTGGTTGACGGGGAAAACGGCGTCGTTTCCATACGGCCGGACGAGAATGCCGAAGAGGAATTTCGCACCCGTGTCGCCGAGCGCCGCCAGCGCCGCGCCGCCTATGCCCGCTTGCGTAACAAACAGGCCAAGACCCGCGACGGGGTGAATATCACGCTTTCGATGAATGCCGGCCTGCGCGTGGACTTGCCACAACTGGAAGAAACCGGTGCCCAGGGTATCGGTCTGTTTCGCACCGAGTTTCAATTTTTGCTCTCTGACCATTTACCCCGCCAGAGCGAACAGACGCAGCTCTATCGGGATGTTCTGGACGCCGCCGGTGACAAGCCTGTGGTGTTTCGCACCATCGATCTGGGCGGTGATAAAGTTTTGCCTTATGTGGCGCACGAGCGCGAGGCCAATCCGGCTTTGGGTTGGCGGGCCATGCGTATGGCGCTGGACCGGCCGGGATTATTGCGTTTTCAGCTGCGGGCTTTGATCGAAGCCACTGGTGGCCGCGAGCTGAACATCATGTTCCCGCTGGTCACCACATTGTCAGAATTTTTGGCGGCCCGCGACCTTCTGCATGGCGAAATTGAGCGTATGAAGCGTTTTGGAAAGCCTGTGCCTCAAAATGTGCGGGTTGGCTCCATGGTCGAAACCCCGGCGATCGTCTGGCAATTGGAAGGCCTGTTGAAAGAGGCCGACTTCGTCTCGGTCGGGGCGAATGATTTGATGCAATACTTTTTTGCCGCAGACCGGGAAAACCCGCGTGTGGCGGAACGCTATGATATTCTCAACCCCGGCGCACTGCGCATGCTGGGCCATGTCGCCAATGTGTGCAAAGCTGCGGGGCGACCGGTTTCTGTGTGCGGCGAAGTTGCCGGCCAATGTGTCGAAGCCGCCGCGTTGATTGCCCTGGGCTTTACCGAGCTGTCAGTTCCCCCGGCCTCAATCGGTCCGGTGAAGCGGATGATTCTCTCTTTGGATCACAATGACCTTGGCACGCATCTTGCGGAATGGATGGTTAAATCGCAGGGGTCCATACGGGGGGATTTACTGGCTTATGCCAAAGGTAATGGGCTGCCTCTCTAAAAAGCACCTGCGATCAAATGAACATATTTAGGGAATCCGCTTGATCTTAGGCATTTCTTAGGTTTTTATGTTGTGTGCGGCTTAAATGTCACGCTTGATGATGGGGCAAATTTGCCAGTGATTCGTGATTAAGGCTTGGTTCGAAAGGGAAATTACCATGGATGCGTCGGGGGCAATCCAATTTCAGACAAGCATGACAGACCCCGAGGGGGCCGAGTCCCAGGGTGTCGGTGATACGCTGCATTTTGCGCGTCTGCGTGCGCATTTAAGCATTTCAGATGTCGCTGCCGCGACAAAAATCAGCAGCCAATATCTCGAAGCTATCGAATCTATGGATCGTGCCGCTTTGCCGCAACGCGCCTATGCGTTGGGTTTTGTGCGGTGCTATGCAAACCATCTTGGCCTTGATGCCGAGGCCATGGTGACCGACTTTAAAGCCCAGTTTTATGATGGCGTTTCGCCTTTGGGTGATCTTTCGCAACGCCCGGCACCCGCATGGGTTGATTTTCGTCTACCCAAGGGTACAGGCATCGCCCTTGTGATTTCCTGTGCTTTGGGGCTGGCCACCTGGTATGGTTTGCGCGTTCCGACACAGTCTCGTGCGGCAGTCCCGCCAGTTCCCGAAGCCCTTGCTGATTGGGCGACGTCGCAAAATCTGGGCGAAGTGCCGGACATTTCTGTGACATATGTCACGCTGGATGGCAGTTGACGTTCGCCGTCTGGCGCGCCAAACCTGCATTTCCTTTTTTAACAGAACTGAACGGTATTTGCGATGACCGACGCCCTGAGCGCGCTTCGCCCTTGGCGTGCGATTGAACGGCGCACATCACGGCAGATTATGGTTGGCCCTGTTCCGGTCGGTGGTGATGCCCCGATCAGTGTCCAGTCGATGACCAATACGCCAACCCCCGATATATCGGCCACTTTGGCACAGGTTCATGCCCTGGAAGAAGCGGGCGCCGACATTGTGCGCATTTCCTGCCCGGACAAAGATTCGACCACGGCCATGACTGCGATTGTACGCGGTGCCCATGTGCCGATCGTCGCCGATATTCATTTTCATTACCAACGGGCCATCGAGGCCGCCAAGGCCGGTGTGGCCTGTCTGAGAATTAATCCGGGCAATATCGGCAAGCCAGAACGGGTGCGCGATGTGGTCCAGGCCGCCAAAGATCATGGCTGTTCGATTCGCATCGGCGTGAATGCCGGGTCGTTGGAGCGCGATCTTTTGGAACAGTTTGGCGAACCGTGTCCCGAAGCCATGGTGCAAAGCGCCTTGCGCCACGCCGCGATTCTCGAAGATCACGACTTTCGCGAATATAAAATTTCGGTCAAAGCCTCTGATCCGT
Organism: Robiginitomaculum sp.; assembly: GCA_021776525.1. Lineage (GTDB taxonomy): Bacteria > Pseudomonadota > Alphaproteobacteria > Caulobacterales > Maricaulaceae > Robiginitomaculum_B. The sequence continues at coordinate 217,077 of JAJFFT010000006.1, read as the reverse complement.
TTCTGACTGTGGCCGCTTATCAGCAATTGGCCGAAGCCATCGATTGCCCCTTGCATCTTGGCATTACCGAGGCCGGGGGCTTGCGCTCCGGCACAGTGAAATCCTCCATTGGCATGGGCATGATGCTCTGGTCCGGTATTGGTGACACCATACGGGTGTCCCTGTCTGCTGATCCGGTCGAGGAGATTAAAGTTGGCTTTGATATTCTTAAATCTCTGAATTTGCGGACACGCGGCGTCAATATTATTGCCTGCCCGTCCTGCTCCCGCCAAGGCTTTGACGTCATCAAAACTGTGCAGGCCCTTGAAGAACGCCTGGCCCACATTGCCGAACCTGTGTCGCTTTCGATCATTGGCTGTGTGGTCAATGGCCCGGGCGAGGCGGCTTATACGGACATTGGTTATACCGGCGGTGGTGCCGGTCATGGCATGGTCTATTTCGCTGGAAAAACAGACCATAAACGCAGTAATGAAACCATGCTTGAGCACATTGTCGAACTGGTCGAAGCCCGCGCTGAAACCTTGCGCAATGCCAAGGACGGAGCAGCTTAATGGCGCATATTCCACAATCCCGCCTTGATCAGGTTCTGGACCGTTTTGATCAGATCGAAGCGCGCATGGGGGCCACCACCGACAGCGACGAGATTGTTGCCCTCTCCAAAGAACATGCGGCCTTGCAAAATGTCGCCAAGGCGGCCCGCGAATTGAATGCCCTGCGCCAGGAGGTCAATGACCTTGAAACCATGATTGCCGAAGGCGGCGATGATGCCGATATGCTGGCCATGATGCGCGAAGAATATGAAGAATTGAAAGCGCAATTGCCGGATCGTGAACACGATATGCAGATCCTGCTTTTACCCAAAGACAAGGACGATGGCGCCCCGGTGATGATCGAGGTGCGGGCCGGAACTGGCGGCGATGAAGCGGCGCTGTTTGCTGGCGATCTGTTTCGCATGTACCAGCGTTACGCCCAGCTGCAAGGCTGGAAGATGGAAATGGTTTCCGCCTCCGAAGGTGAAATGGGCGGCTATAAAGAAGTCATTGCCTCGATCAAAGGCGACGGCCCTTATGGGCGTTTGAAATTTGAATCCGGCGTGCATCGGGTACAGCGGGTGCCGGACACTGAAACCCAGGGGCGTATTCATACATCGGCGGCAACCGTTGCGGTGCTTCCTGAACCCGAAGATGTGGACATTAAAATCGAAGACAAGGATTTGCGCATTGATGTGTTTCGGGCCTCTGGTCCAGGCGGGCAATCGGTCAACACCACCGATTCTGCGGTGCGCATCACCCATATCCCGACCGGTATTGTGGCCTCGCAACAGGACGAAAAATCCCAGCACAAGAACCGTGCCAAAGCCATGTTGGTGCTGCGCGCCCGGCTTTATGAGGCCGAGCGCCAGCGGGTGGATTCCATCCGCGCCGCCGACCGCAAGGGGCAGATCGGCTCGGGCGATCGTTCCGAACGCATTCGCACCTATAATTTTCCGCAAGGCCGGGTCACCGATCACCGCATCAATCTGACACTGTATAATCTTGGCAAGGTAATAGCCGGCGAGGCGCTGGGCGAGGTTATTGACGCGCTGGCTGCCGAAGATCAGGCCGCCAGGCTGGCTGCCATGGAAACCGAGAACCCGGCGTGACACAAAAGCCCTGCCCATGGACGGGGGAGCGGGTATTTGAGATACGCCGCGCCCTTGGCCGTCGCCTGAAAGAGGCTGGCATCCAAGAGGCCGAGATCGAGGCGCGCCACATGCTGGGGGCCGTGCTGGATGAATGGCCAGACCCGGACCTGCGCCTTGATAAAACAGGCGCGCAGGCCCTGGAGGCTATGGTCTTGCGCCGCGAAGCCCGCGAGCCGCTTTCGCATATTTTGGGCGCCTGGGGGTTTTGGTCGCTGGATCTTGCGGTAAGCAAGGACGTCTTGACCCCGCGTCCGGAAACTGAACGCCTGATCGAAATTGCCTTGGGACATCTGGGCCAGGGGCCGTTGAAAATTCTCGACCTTGGCACCGGGTCCGGGGCGATCCTTTTATCGCTTTTGCAAGAACGGCCAGATGCTATGGGCCTTGCGGTTGATCGCTCACCTGCCGCTCTTCAAACAGCTATGCAAAATGCACAATCTTTGAAACTGGACACACGCACCATGTTTGTTGAAGGCGATTGGGATGCCGCCTTGCCCCACGGACCTTTTGATCTGGTTGTCTCCAACCCGCCCTATATTGCCCACGATGAGATTGCTACTTTAGAACCAGAAGTGCGCCGTTACGAGCCGGTGTTGGCGCTGGACGGCGGCATGGATGGTCTTGATGCCTATCGGGCGATCCTGCCTTTATTGCCCCATTATATAAAACCCGGCGGCGCTTTTGTGCTGGAAATCGGTGCCGATCAGGGCGCAGCGGTTTCGGACATGGCACAGGCGCAGGCTGGGCTTGGCGATATTTGTGTGTCGCAAGACTTAGGCGGCCGGGACCGTGTGGTCAGCGGTTTATGCAACTGAGCGTGTCCGTAAAAAAGGCTTGGAATGCGCACTCTGGGACGCTAGTATCCTCAAAGGATGCAGAAAGCAGTTTGGCTTTCCGTCTGGACCACCCACTTTTCAAACATCTTTGTGGACTGGAACAGCGCGCGTATATGAGCATCGCACAAAGGATATCGTGCGGCGCATAAAACCCCTGACCATTGGGACAGGGCCAATGCAAACTTTATAAACTTCAAGGACAACAGGCATGAAACGCCAAAGAGGCCGCAGCCGAAACAACAACCATAACAAACCGCAAAATGCCAACCGGGCCATGGAAAGCAATGGGCCGGGCGTGAAAGTACGCGGTGCGGTTTCAACCATTTTAGAAAAATACCAGCAATTGGCCCGTGATGCTTCATTGTCTGGCGATCGGGTCATGGCTGAAAACTATCTGCAATTCGCCGAACATTATTACCGAGTGATGCGCAGCCAACAGGCCCAACGCGAGGCCCGAGAAGAAGAACAAGCCGCCCAGCGCGCCGCCCGTCAGGCCCAATACGATGCCCGCAAGGCGCAACAGCAACAAGAACGCCGCGAGGCGGCCGCTGAAAACGCCCCGCAACCCAGCGAAACCCCGGCGCCCGTGGTTATCCCTGCGGCCATCCCGGTTCCCGAGGCCAGCGCAAACGGTACCGGCCCCATGGATGTGGTGACCCCCAAGGCCAGTGCAGAACCCAAGGCCAATGAAGCCGAAGATGATGCAAAACCTGCCAAACCTGCCCGTGCGCCGCGTCGCCGGGTTCGTCGTCCCGCTGCTGAAACCAAGGCAGAGGCCAAGCCTGCCGCGCAGGGAAGTGAAGGCTAGGCCTAAACTTTAGTCTCAAAACCGGTGTTTCTTTAACGATCCGACATTTTCGGCGCGGGTCTTGCTGTGTCTTCTCTCAAATCGCGGGCTTTGATGAAAAGCGCGTCGAAATGATACGTTGGAGAGAGCATGTGATTGCCATAGCCCTGGTTTTAACCGCCGCCATTCTTGGCGCCATGTCGTTTTTTGCGTTTTTTGTGGCCCCTGCCGCAGGCCGAGCCGGTTCATCAAAAACCGTACTTTTGCTCAGCCGTGCTGTATTTCCACGTGCCTTTGACCTGTTTGCTTTGCTCAGTGCGCTGGCGGCACTGTTTTCTGCCTTTGGTGACCAAACCACCGGGGCGGCTATCTTGATCATTGCCGCCTGTGCCTTTTTGTGGGCCGGGTGGTCGATCACGCCAATGCTGGAACAGGCCCGTGATGCGGCCCGCGCCGGTGACCAATTGGCTCTGGCCGACTTTCGCAAAGCCCGTGGACAAGCGGTGCGTGCCAATGCCTTGCAGTATGTGGCACTGATCACCGCTTGCGGGTTTCTGGCATTTGGGTAAGTTCCCTTAAGAAGAAGGGAATTTTCATGCATTTTGGCGACAGACTGGCCGCAGCAATAAAAGACAACGGACCCTTATGCGTTGGATTGGATCCGCACCCGAACCGCATTCCCGCGCTTTTTGGTGAAGGCGTGCCCGGCATAGAGGCCTTCTTTATTGCCGTTATGGAACGCATGTCAGGACGTAGTGGTGTTATAAAACCCCAAATTGCCTTTTTTGAACGCTATGGCCCGGCTGGGCTGCAAGTTTTGGCGCGGCTATGCGAGCGTGCCAAAGATCTAGGCCTGATTGTACTTCTGGACGCCAAACGCGGCGATATCGGCTCAACCGCCAGCGCCTATGCATCGGCTTATCTTGGCCCCGATGCCTGGCTGCATTGCGATGCCATTACCGTAAACCCCTATATGGGCATGGATACGCTGGAGCCATTTCTTGGCACCGCCGATGATATGGACAAGGGCGTTATTGTTTTAGTGCGCACATCCAATCCGGGCGCGGCAGATTTTGAAGATCTGATCTTTGACAAAAAGCCGCTTTATCAGCATATCGCTCATGCGCTGGCCCCTTTCGCACAAGAGCGCAAAGGCCCGGTTAGTGGATGGTCATCATTGATGGCGGTCGTGGGGGCCACGGCCCCTAATGAGGCGCGCCATTTGCGCCTGACCTTGCCGCACTGCCCGTTTTTAGTGCCCGGCTTTGGGGCGCAAGGAGCCAGTGCCAAAGACGCTGTGGCTGCGGCGCGAAACGGCCAAGGTGTATTGGTCAATTCCTCACGTGGTGTGCTCTATCCCGCCGGTGCAGATAGCGCCAAAACCATGGATGACTGGCAGGGTATATTTGATGCGGCGCTGGCCAAGGCCCATGACGAACTTTGCGCCGCGCTGGACGCTTAACGCCTTTCAAATTGCACCATTATATCCGCTCCAGACAGGGGCGGAATATGCTTTGTTTATCCCCGTTTTATGCAGGGACATAAAGGGGCTAAATGGCTCATTCGAGGGGTATTTAAGGGACTATAATGGGCCAATAAGGGGTAAAAATTGGGCTTCCCAAGGGGCACTAAGGGACGGCTTTTGACCCTCAAGACTCTATCCTCGGGATAATCTCTTTTGTGTCACTCCGGGTTTGATCTAAGGGCCTATAGTGAACATCAACGGCTCAATGGATGCCGGGTTAAACCCGGGGTGACACGAGGTGGGGGATTTGCATTATCTATCCTACAACGGGCCGGTTGGGGTATGATGCACGTCAAATTGAGGCATCCATGCTTCGAGGCTCGGCCGCAAGAGGCCCTCGTACCTCAGCATGAGGTTGAGATAAGTTTATAAGGAGCCATCGAAGGATGGAGCACCCGCCCCAGGATCCCCGGCCCCAAGAGGCCGGGTCCACAAAGACGGATACCGGACAGCCAGAAGGCTTGCGGGATGCCAAAATCTTGCGACGCCCCATGTCGGTCTTTGGAGGTATAAGTAAAAATAAAAACCATAGACGCAAAAAAACGTCTAAAATCTGACATGAAAGGCGCTATAGTGCGCTTAAAACCACGTCGCGTATGAGGAAAACCATGTCACAAAACGGCGCACGCAGAATTCGTTTTACCGGGCCAGGGCAGTATCTGGCCTGGATGCTGGGCTTTCTTTCCCTAGTCGGGGTGCTGGTTTACGGGCTTCAGGATCAAATTCTGACCGCCTTTGAAAGCAATCGCGCCATTAACGGTCTGATCATTGTGGTGTTTGTGGTTGCGGTTTTATATACATTTCGCCAAACACTGGCCATTGGCCCGGCGGCGCGCTGGGTGCGCCGTTTAACGGCGGCTGATAATTTTGCCAATATGCACCGTCCACCGGGGCTGATTGCCCCCATGGCGGTTTTGCTTTCTGAAACACCGGGACAGCTCAAACTTTCTTCGGCCTCGACCCGCTCGATACTGGATGCGGTGTCCTCACGGATGGCCGAATCGGGTGAAATCACCCGTTATCTGGGCCGGTTGCTGATCTTTCTTGGCCTTTTGGGAACATTTTGGGGTCTTTTGCAAACCGTCAGCTCGGTGGGCAGCGCCGTTAGCGCACTTTCTGGCTCCACAGGCGGCGAAGAAGATGTGCTGAAATTGATGAAAGCGTTGGAAGAGCCGATCAAGGGCATGGGCACGGCGTTTTCGTCTTCCCTTTTTGGTCTGGCTGGCTCGCTGGTTATCGGGTTTTTGGACCTGCAAGCCGGACAATCGCAAAACCGGTTTTTTAACGAGATTGAAGACTGGATCGCCACCATCAGCCGCGTTGCGGTGGCTGGCAAACAGGCCGACCCCGGCAGTCCGGCTTATACTTCGGCTTTGCTGGAACAATCGGCGGAAAATATTGTGGCGCTGGAAAAGGTTATCCGGTCCAGCGAAGAGCGCCGCGCCGTCGGTATCGAATCGGTGCGCGAGGAAATAAAAATTCTCACCAAAACCATGATTTCACTGTCCCGCGGCGAGAGGCCTTAACGCCGTGGCGGGTCCACGATTATCGCGCCGCGGCGCCGGGGCCGAGGATTACTGGCCGGGCTTTGTTGATGCGCTGGCGACCCTTTTGCTGGTCGTGGTGTTTTTGCTGTCTTTATTTATTGCGGCGCAATTCACCCTAGGTCGGGCGCTTTCAAACCGCGATGCGGAACTGGCGCGGCTCAACACCCGCCTTACCGATCTGGCTGATATGCTGGCGCTGGAACAGGATAAATCCAAAAGCGCGCAGGAACGCATCGCGCTTCTTCTGGTGACATTAGAGCAAAAAAACAAGGATATGGCGGTCTTGCAGGCCAGTCTTGCCAGCGCCCAGGAGGCATCCTTGGGCATTCAAAGCGCGCTGGATGAAGAGAAAGAAATTTCCCAAAAAGCCCGCGATGAAATCGCCGTGTTGGCGGCACAGATCGCCGCCCTAAATACGCAATTGGCGACGTTGAATGCGGCGCTTGAAGCAGCCGAGAAAAAAGATGCAGACCAGAAAACCCAGATCGTAAACCTGGGTAAACGCCTGAACGCCGCATTGGCACAAAAAGTTTCAGAACTGGCGCGTTACAAATCGGACTTCTTTGGCCGCCTGTTGGAGGTCTTGGGTGATCGCGAAGGTATTCATGTGGTCGGCGACCGTTTTGTGTTTGAAACCGACGTGTTGTTTGCCTCTGGCTCAGCCGAGCTGAACCCACTGGGACAGGAATCACTGGCTCAGATTGCTGCCGCTATTATTGACGTTGCACAAGAAATTCCCGCCGATATCGATTGGGTCATCCGCGTCGATGGACATACCGACAGCATCCCGATCCGTTCCGGTTATGCTTCCAATTGGGAATTATCGGCGGCGCGGGCCATCTCGGTGGTCAAGTTCTTTGTGCGCGCCGGTGTGCCGCCTAAACGTCTGGTGGCTGCGGGCTTTGGCGAATTTCACCCGATCGACCGGGGCCGCTCGGCCGCCGCGCTGGCCCGCAATCGCCGTATCGAGCTGAAAATGGATAGCCGGTAGAGGGCTATACGCCCTCACCCCACGCCCTTCGCCTTGATATTCAGGGCATGCAGGGTGCCGGAAAATTCTTCCGAGAGTTCGCCCATCACGGCGCGGTGCGCCGCAACGCGACTTAAATCATTAAAATGAGAGGCAGTAATTTCCACTTCGAAATGGGTTTGTCCGCCCGGACGTGCCCCCGCATGCCCCGCATGCCCAGCCGATACATCGCGCACAATCAACGTCTGGGGCGCAAATATGGCTTGTAATTTTTTCTCAATTGCTGCTGCCATTGCACTCATTTGTGTTTTCTCCCGTAGACGCTACCAAATCCTCTTTGATAATATGGGGGCATGGATGATGATTTTGAATACGAGCCGAAGCTTTTTGACATACGGATCAAACCGCCGGGCAAGGACGACGCCAAACAGGGCGATCGTGAATGTGAATGGGACGGCTGCGTCACCAAAGGCGATTGCAAGGCACCGCAATCACCGGACAAGATCAACGAGTTTTTTTACTTTTGTAAAAAGCACGCCGCCCAGTACAACAAAACTTGGAATTTCTTCCATGGCATGAGCGATGGCGCGGTGCGCTCCTATCAGGCTGATCAGGCCACCGGCAATCGCCCGACCTGGAATATGAACCGCAATCTGGACGGCAAAGGCCAAAGCGCCAGTGGCGCGCGGTTCAAGGATACCTTTGGTATTATGGGCGAAAAGGTTTCCGGCGAGGTTGATGAACCAAAGCGCCGCCTGGGCCGCTTGCAAAGTCTGGCCATGGACAGTCTAGGGCTGGAATATGATGCGGGCCCAAAAATTGTCCGGGCGCGTTATCTGAAACTGGTCAAACAGTTTCACCCCGACGCCAATAAAGGCGACCGATCGACCGAAGAGCGCCTGCAACAGGTCATTCGCGCCTATCAGGTCCTGAAAACCTCTCGTCTGGCTTGATGCCTGCCGCGCACTGGCGCATAGAGGATATGTAACACAATAAAGAGTAGTCAAATGTCTGAACACGATCCCGCTTTTCCTATCTGGGCCCCTGATACGCACGTCAGCGTCGCTGATGTTTTTGGTTTTGAAAGCAAGGATAAAGTTCCGGCATTTAGCGAACCTAATGAATACGTGCCGGATATCGATCCGTCCTATAAATTTGATCCCCTGACCACGCGGGCGATATTGGCGGGTTTTTCCCACAATCGCCGGGTGATGGTGCAGGGCTATCACGGCACCGGTAAATCCACCCATATTGAACAGGTCGCAGCAAGGCTGAACTGGCCCATGGTGCGGGTTAATCTCGATAGCCATATCAGCCGTATCGATCTGGTCGGCAAGGATGCCATCGTGCTCAAAGACGGCCAGCAAGTGACCGAATTTCGCGAAGGCCTGCTGCCCTGGGCTTTGCAGCGTCCGGTGGCTCTGGTGTTTGACGAATATGATGCGGGTCGCCCGGATGTGATGTTCGTTATCCAGCGTGTGCTCGAAGTCTCTGGCAAATTGACGCTTTTGGATCAAAACAAGGTCATTCGCGCCAATCCGAACTTTCGTCTGTTTTCGACCACCAATACTGTCGGTCTGGGTGATGCCACCGGGCTGTATCACGGCACGCAACAGCTTAATCAGGGACAGATGGACCGCTGGTCGATTGTCGCCACGCTGAATTACCTTGATCATGATGTCGAAGAAGAAATCATCGCTGCCAAAATGCCTGCCATGCAGGATGCGCAAGGCCGTGATATTATTAAGGCCATGGTGCGTGTTGCCGATATGAGCCGTAACGCCTTTATGAATGGTGATATTTCAACCGTCATGTCGCCCAGAACGGTGCTCACCTGGGCCGAAAACACGCAGATTTTTGGCGGCGATACGGCCGAGGCGTTTCGCCTGACCTTCCTTAATAAGTGCGATGAAATGGAACGCCCGGTGATCTCCGAGTTTTACCAGCGCGCCTTTGCGACAGACCTGCCCGAAAGCGCCACGCGGGTTCAAGTCGCTTAAAAACATGAGCGAACGCGAGTCCCGCACTGATACCTTCAAGCGCGCCCTTGGGGCCACCACAAAGGCGCTGTCCGGTCGGCGTGCGCTGGATGTGCGCTTTGGCGGGGATCAGGCGGCGGTGGTCGATGATGCCATCACTTTGCCCGTCGTCCCGCCGATTAAACCTGGCACAAAACCCAATGCCAAGGCCATCGCCAGTGCGCGCGGTCAGGCCGATGCGCTGGCCTTGCGCCTCGCCCATCATAACGCCAAAACCCATGCCAAACTGCTGCCCGGTAATGCGCTTGGGCGCGAGGTGTTCGAGGCACTGGAACAGGTGCGCTGTGAAACATTGGGCGCGGTTTCCTTAAAAGGCGCCGGACAAAACATGCAGGCGGCGCTGGCTGAACGATGTGCCAAACGCGGCTTTGCACAACTGACCGAGCGCGAAGCCGCACCGTTGGCCGACGCGGTGGCCTTGATTGCGCGAGAGCACATTACCGGCGTACCGGCCCCCAAAGAGGCCGACGGTCTGCTGTCCATGTGGCGCGGCGAGATCGAGCAAAAGGGCGCGGAGGCATTGGCTGATCTGCGTGGTGGCCTGGATGATCAGCGCGCTTTTGCACAGCTGGCCAAAATACTGCTCGACGATCTTGATCTGGGCGATATGCAGGCCCTGCCCGAGCAAAAAGAGGACGAAGAAAATACCGAAGAGGGCGAGGGCAATCCCAATGCGCAAGACAGCGATGATGCGCAAAGCGAAGCCGAAGATACGCCCCCCGATGGCTCCACCGATCAGGGTGATGCGGATGAGAGCGAACAACAGGCCAGCTTGCTGGATGACGAAAGCGATGTTGGTGATGCGCAGGACGGTTCGGGCGAAGATCTGCCGGTGCGGCCCAACTATCAGCCCTCTGGTGGTGATGGGACGCGCTATCATGTGTTCACCACCAAACACGATGAAGAAGTGCGCGCCGAAGATTTATGCGAAGCGCCTGAGCTGACGCGCTTGCGCGGTTATCTGGATCGCCAGTTGGATAAATTACGCGGCGCGGTGGCGCGTCTGGCCAACAAATTGCAACGCCGCCTGATGGCCCAGCAACAGCGTTCGTGGACCTTTGATCTCGAAGAAGGTGTGTTGGACCCGGCGCGTCTGACGCGGGTGATCACTGATCCTTTATCGCCCTTGTCGTTCAAGGAAGAAAGCGAGACCGATTTTCGCGATACTGTGGTGACGTTGCTTCTTGATAATTCCGGCTCCATGCGTGGCCGGCCCATTATGATCGCGGCGCTGAGCGCGGATATATTGGCCCGCACGCTGGAACGTTGCGGCGTCAAAGTGGAAATCCTCGGCTTTACCACGCGCGCCTGGAAAGGCGGCCAATCCAAGGAAGACTGGCTGGCGGCTGAGAAACCCTTAAATCCCGGTCGGTTGAACGATTTGCGCCATATCATTTACAAGGCCGCCGATGTGCCCATGCGCCGGGCCAAGAACAATCTGGGCCTGATGATGCGCGAAGGTCTGCTGAAAGAAAATATCGACGGCGAGGCGCTTCTTTGGGCCCATACGCGGCTGCAATCGCGCCCCGAAGCACGGCGTATTTTGATGGTTATATCGGACGGCGCACCGGTGGATGATACTACCCAGTCCCATAATCCCGGCGGTTATCTGGAGGCGCATTTGCGCGAGGTGATTGCTGAGATTGAAAACTATTCCGATGTGCAATTGATTGCCATTGGCATTGGCCATGATGTCACCCGCTGGTATTCCCGCGCCGTGACCCTCACCGATGCGGAACAATTGGGCGGGGCAATCACCGAACAGCTGGCCGCGCTGTTTGACGAAAAACCTGCCGAGCCAAGGCGAAGGCGGGCTTAGAGCGATCTTTGTCTCTCGATCTTTCGAGGCTTTGCCCAAAAAACGGGCAACGCACCTCAAGATGAGGGTGGTCACGAATTTTTCTGCCTTATGCTGAAAGATACCTCGACGCATGGATAACCCAACCTCAGAGCCGTTATTTTTTCACGCTTAACCTTGAAAACTGCACCCACAAAACACCTGCGCCAGCCAAAAACAAACCTAAGATCTGAATAGCGTTCAGACGCTCGCCTAAAAACACTACGCCCAGAATGGCAATTTGGATCAGCATGATGTTATTAATCAAACTGCTATCCAGTGCAGTCAACTTTGACTGTGTGTGGTTCCAAAGCCAAAACGCCAGGGCAGTATTAGCCAGCGCGAGCCAGCCAACGATCAACCAGGATTTAGTACCCATCGCGGGCAAACCTTGTACCAATACCCCGGCACTCAACAACGCCGCAGCGCCAGCGGTCATGCTGATGGCGGTAATCAATGAGGCTGGAAGGCCCGTGTCACGGTTTACTTTACGCCCCAACAGTGTCTGGCCCGCATTGAAAAGAACACATAAAACACCAAAAACCAGACCCAGTAACTGGCTGCCATCAAAAGCGTTAGTGCCAAAATAAATGTATGCCCCGATCAGATATATACCGATCCCAAAAAAATCGCGAAGGCTGGTATGCTCTTTCAAAAATATAGATGCTAGAATGGCAACCATGGCCGGGGTGAAGGTCAGGAGCAGACTGAGTGATATAGCGGGTAGATAGTTTAGAGCAATGAACATTGCCCCTTGGGTCAGCGTGTATTGAAGAAGGCCAAACCCGATCAACAACAACCAGTGATTACGATTGCATTGCCCAAGTGCGGCCCGGTTGGCGGGAGTTAAAATGAACGGCAACAGGATTAATGCGGCAAGGCTGTAGCGAATGCCGGCAAATGGCAGAGGAGCCATTTCCACCAAACCCCATTTGATAAAAACCCATGAACTTGACCATAAAATGGTCACAAAAAGGGCTGTGTATATGGCGTTGAGGTGAGAGTGGCTCATAAACGTGCTTTGGCACCGTTTTCACGCCAAGCCAATCATTTTTTGTCATTACCGCGCTGTTTGACGAAAAACCTGCCGAGCCAAGGCGAAGGCGGGCTTAGAGCGATCTTTGTCTCTCGATCTTTCGAGGCTTTGCCCAAAAAACGGGCTACGCACCTCAAGATGAGGGTGGTCACGAATTTTTCTGCCTTATGCTGAAAGATACCTCGACGCATGGATAACCCAACCTCAGAGCCGTTATTTTGCTTGGCCCGGAACATTACAACTACCCGCAAGACGCCCTGTGTCGTCAATTTGGCCGGGTAAAGTGACGGGATAAAATATTTTATTTTACCCGCCATGCTTGGCACGTTTATGATCGGCCCATGAGCCAGCCACCCACGACCGCTATTCAAAATGTAGATTTCTGGACCGACAAACACGGGTTTTTACGCAGTATCGAAGTGGTTCGCATTAAGGATATTGATAATTTTTCCAAAGATGGCATAGCCCAGCGGATAGATTTTTTTGATCTGATTTTTGTGACCAAAGGGCGCGGCCAGTTTGTCACCAATGACGATATCGTCGATATTTGTCCTGACCAAGTTTACGCCTTCACTCCGTTAAGCGTCAGGCGGATAGTGGAAACCGGTTTGGATGGCTATTGCCTGTTTTTCGAAGCCGACTTTCACCGCGAATACTTTTCACAGACTTTGAATGACTGGGCGTTGGCACTGTTTCCCATGGGGCGGGATATGACGGTGATCAAACCACCTGCTGCCGGGTTTTCGCACATGATTGGCGACATGGAGGCCCTGATTCCCTTTATGGAAAAGCCCGGCCCATTGATCGAACGTTATATTGCCGCGACAGCGCTAAAAACTATTTATGCGCTGGAAATTATCCAGCAAAGCGCCCAACATCCACCGCCAACACAGATGACGACCTCGCGCCTGTCCAGACAGTTTCTTGCGCTGGTGCGTGACAATTTTGCCAGGCTCCACAAGGTCACGGACTATACGCATTTGCTTGCCTGTTCAGAGAAGCAATTAATGCGGGCTGTGCGCGCTGATTTTGGACTGACGCCCAAAGTTGCCATACAGCGCCATATCGTTGCCGAGGCCAAGCGCCAATTGGCGATCACAGAAGCGCCCATTTCAGATATTGCCCTTGCCTTGGGCTATGATGATCCTGCAAGATTTTCAGCAATGTTCAAGGCAGCCACACAGTGCGCGCCGAGAGACTACCGGCGCAGATTGAAGTTCTGAGGCCGTATAAAATGACACAAAGGTAATCTCCGGTGTCTGTTTTTCATACGTTTTGGGTGGTTTTTCGTATTCGTTATTTGGTGACCAATCGCCATGATTGAGTTTGATCCGAAGATGAAGGAAAGTCGATGACAAAAACACACCTGATTACCGCCTTTATAGCGCTCTATGTTGGTCTGACGGCCAGTATGGCGAGCGGAAAAGCCATTAAATTCGATGGCGATACACTGGAGTTTGCCGGCAAGAAAATCCACAAACTTGCGCCATATTTGGGGCGCGATGCGCTCTATCTGGATGGCACAACAGTCAATTTCAAATCAGTTTCTTTCACAAACGGCATCATCGAATATGACGTGGCGATGGCCAATACACGTGTCTTTGCCCGGGTTTCATTTCGGGTGCAGGACCCAGGAAATCGTGAAGATTTTTATATGCGCGCCCATCAAAGCGGGAAAGCCGATTCCACTCAATACCAGCCGGTATATAACAATCACGGGGCCTGGCAGCTTTACGCCGGGCCGGGTTTTACCTCAACAGTGACCTATCCTTTTGATCAATGGCAACATGTCAAACTGGTGATCAAGGATCGGCGGATGGATGTTTATATCGACAGTGACCAACCGGTCCTGCAAGTTGCACGTCTGCGCCGGGATGTGGCGCCGGGCTGGGTGTCGCTGGGCGCGGGTATAGGTGCGGCACATTTCGCCAATCTGCAAGTTACCGAAATGCAAGACCCACCGATCCTGGCCATGGAAAGTGAAGCCGTTGTTGATACCCCCAAAGGCATGATCACCCAATGGCAGATCAATGGCCCAGCCTATGCCGAGATTAAAGGTGACAAAGATCGTTTAACCTTGGATGATTCTATTGAGACAGATTGGCGCATGGCCCGTACCGAGGCCAGCGGCCTGCTTAATCTGGCTCCCTTTGGCACATCGAATCGACAAAAAGACACGCTTATGGCGCGCACCGTAATAAACGCGGATCAAGCCGGGGTACAAAAAATCTCTTTTGGATATTCTGACCGGGTGAGGGTCTATGCCAACGGCGTATTGCTCTATTCCGGCGACAACAGTTTCCGATCCCGTGATTTTCGCTATCTGGGCACTATCGGTCTTTTTGATCATGTCTATGTGCCGTTAAAGGCTGGCGAAAACCATATCGTCTTTGAAGTTACGGATCGTCTTGGGGGGTGGGGTCTGATGGCGCAAATTACGCCTTAGGGTCCAAACTCATTCAAATGGTTTAATTTCATGCTTTTAGAAAATGCTGAATGGAAGAAAGTCAATGCAGCAAAGGCCATACGCCTTTGCAAGGCTGGGTTTCGACAGGCGGCGCTTTCTACAAGCACCTGCAAGGCGAGGCATGTTTTCCGCTTAAAGGCGTCAAAAGGTCTTGAAAATACACCATATTTCCAGCACCCTTTCTCCTGTTTAAGCAAAAAACCTCTCCTCGTGAAATCAATCATCTGAATGAGTCTGGACCCTTTTGCTCCGCCTTAAACACCGCTTCCCCATCGACCACGGTCATCATCACTTTGGTCGCCAAGATGTCCATTTCTGGAATGGTCATGATGTCATCGGCAAAAACCGTGAAATCAGCACGTTTTCCCGGCTCAATTGTGCCCAGCTCGTCCTCGCGAAACGAGGCATAGGCCGGCCATTGGGTAAACATTTTCAAGGCCGTGACCCGGTCTACCGCTTCTTCCTTGTGCCAGTCCTTGCCCTGATAGCCTTTGAGGTCATGGCGCGAAACGGCGGCATAAAATTCGATCCGTGGATCACCGCGTTCAACCGGGGCGTCTGATCCACCGGGAATAATTGATCCGGCTTTGATCAGCGTGTTCCAGGCATAGGCACCGTTTAAGCGCCTTTTACCCACGCGGGCGCGGGCAAAATGCAAATCGCCAATGGCGTGGCTGGGCTGCATGGATGGGATTACGCCCAGCGCGGCAAAGCGGGGAATATCCGTCGGGTCCAGCATTTGCGCATGTTCAATACGCCAGCGCGGATCGGCAATGCGGCGCTCGTCCGCCGGCACGTCCTCAAAGGCGCTTTGCATCCAGTCCAGGGTTTCCCGGTTGGCCCGGTCACCAATGGCGTGCATGCAAATCTGAACCCCGTCGCGCAAGGCACGCGCAAACAGTGTGCGGCTTTCCTCGGCCCCGCGCAGCATCAGGCCCGATGTGTCCGGCGCATCATTATAAGGGGCCAGCATAGCCGCCCCGCGTGATCCCAACGCCCCGTCGGTATAGACTTTGACGGCGCGGGTAATGACCCGGTCATCCCCGGCCCGGCGCGGACCTTGGGCCAGCAGACGAATATCGCTTTCTTCAATGGCATTATAAACCCGCAGAGGCATTTCGCCTTTGTCAGCCATGTTCTCCAGCAATTGCATATCGTCTGTGCTGACCGACATATTGTGTACCCCGGTCCAACCATAGGCGTTCAGCACCTTGGCCCCCATAACGAGGGCCGGGCGACGGGCCTCGCCCTTTAGGTCAGCGGCCAGATCGGCCACCAGTGCCATGGCATTATCGACCAACATGCCGGTTGGCATGCCCTCTTCATCGCGCTCAATACGGCCACCATCAACCTCTGGAGTGTCAGGACCTATGCCCGAAGCCTCCAGCGCCTTGCTGGATGCCACCAGCGCATGACCATCCGAGCGCCCCAGAATAACAACCCGTCCGGGGGCGGCGCGTTCCAGATCAAAGCGATTAGGGAAACGCCCCTCGACCCAGCCGGTTTCAATCCAGCCGCGACCGGTGATGACGCCTGTCGGTTGGGCTTCGGCTTCTTTTTCCAGACGTTGGACCAGCGCCTCCAATGAGGGCGTGCCTTCAAGGTTAAGTGTGGTTTCCCGGCGTCCAACCCCGTACAAATGCACGTGCGCATCGGTAAAGCCGGGGAACATGTGTGCACCGCCTAGATCAATGCTGTGGGCGGCTTTGTAATGGCTGGCGTCTTTGGCGCTGCCGGCAAAGACAATGCGGCCTTCGGTGACCACCACGGCTTCGACTGTGGGTTCATTGTCCAGGCCGGTATGGACCGTGCCGCCGCTGTAAAGCGTATCGGCGGGTTGTTTGGCATTGCACGCGGTAAGGGCGAGGGCGATGAATGAAGCAAGAAGTAATCTGGACATGGCGTTCCCCAAGTTTGGAACACTATAGACCTCTTCTTGGCAATAAAAAAGGCGGCCCGTTTGGACCGCCTTGAAAACTTTGAAAACTGCGTCTGATCAGGCGCTGGCTTCGGCCATTTTTTTCTTCAGTTCTTTTTTGATTTTGATGGCAGCAGGCGACAGCTTGTCGTCTTTGGCTTTGGCCAGAAATCCGTCCAGACCGCCATTGTGATCAACCGAGCGCAAAGCGGCTGCGGTGATGCGGAATTTGTAGGACTGACCCAGCACTTCTGAGCTTAATGTCACATTGCACAGGTTCGGCAAAAACCGACGGCGCGTACGATTGTTCGCGTGGCTGACATTGTTGCCGGTCATAACACCGACGCCTGTGAGTTCACAACGGCGTGCCATAGGCTTGATCCTTATCTTTCCTGAGCACCGGACGCATGTGTCCGTGCAAGGCGGGTCAGATACAAAAGGCTGTGCCTTCCGTCAAGCGCCAAAGCGTATCTTTGCACAGCTTCACCGCTGATTTTTTTTGGCGCGCAGGCCCGCTTTATGCCGTTTCATCTTGAGGCGCAAACCTGATGCGCTAATGTATCTGCATGGAGACTGAACTCAAAGCGGCCCTTGGTCCAACCAATACGGGCAAAACCTATCTGGCGGTCACCCGTATGCTGGCCCATACCGATGGGGTCATCGGTTTGCCTTTGCGGCTTTTGGCGCGCGAGGTTTATGACCGTATTGTCCGCGAAAAAGGTGTGGAGGCTGCGGCTCTGGTCACCGGCGAAGAACGCATCATCCCCAAAACCGCGCGCTGGTTTGCCTGCACCGCCGAGGCCATGCCGACCCAATTGCATGGCAAACCGTTTCGGTTTTTGGCCATTGACGAAGTGCAATTGTGTGCCGATCCGGAACGCGGCCATGTGTTCACCAATCATTTGCTGCACAGTCGCGGCGCAGATGAAACATTGGTGATGGGTGCTGCCACCATGCGCGACGTGCTGGGTGGTTTAACAGCTGCCGACCAGATTGAACCGCGGGAGCGCTTTTCCAGCCTGACCCATACCGGGGCCGCCAAGTTATCGCGCCTTCCCCGGCGCAGCGCCATTATCGCCTTTTCCGCCGAGGACGTATACGCCATTGCCGAACTTCTGCGTCGTCGCCACGGCGGTGCCGCCGTGGTCATGGGGTCTTTAAGCCCACGTACCCGCAATGCACAGGCCGAATTATTTCAGTCCGGCGAAGTGGATTATCTGGTGGCCACCGATGCCATTGGCATGGGCCTGAACATGGATGTTGATCATGTGGCCTTTGCTGCGGTGGGTAAGTTTGATGGCCAACGCCGCCGTCATTTACGGGCCGACGAGCTGGGCCAGATCGCCGGGCGCGCCGGGCGCTTTCAAAAGGATGGCACATTTGGCACCACCGCCGGTGCGCCAGCCTTTGATGATGCCATGGTGCGCCGTCTGGAAGACCATCATTATGATCCGGTGCGGACCTTGTTCTGGCGTAACAGGGCGCTTGATTTTACCAATGCTGCGACGTTGATCTCGTCCTTGCAAACCCCACCGGGGCGCGAAGGTCTGGTCCGGGTTGGCCGGGCCATTGATGAACAGGTTCTGGGCGCACTGGCCGGGCGTGATGACTATAGCCGTTATACAAATACTGCGGACGGGGTGCGCCGCCTGTGGCAGGTCTGTCAGGTTCCGGATTTTAGAAAAAGCGGTCTGGATGCGCATATCCGCCTGTTGGGCGATATTTTTGGCCAACTGAGCAGCCCCCGTGGCCGCATTGATGAAGACTGGCTGGCTGGCAAGCTGAAAAGCCTTGATAATCTTAAAGGCGGCGTCGACGCCATTTCCTCGCGTCTGGCCCATGTGCGCACCTGGGCCTATTGCACGCACCGGGCCGATTGGGTGTCTGACGCCGTGCATTGGCAGAGCCGCGCCCATGATCTGGAGGAGCGCCTGTCTGACGCATTACATGATAATTTGCTGCAACGCTTTGTTGACCAACGCACCTCGGTTCTGGCCCGTGCCTTAAACTCTGGCGAGGATGCCGATGCGACTGTCTTGCCCAATGGCGAGGTCAAGGTTTTGGACCACACCATTGGCCATCTGAAAGGCCTGTCCTTTCGTCCGGGCTCTGCGGCGCGGGATCTGGCGGGCAAAACCTTGCGCATGGTGGCCAGCGCCGCTCTGGCCCCGGAGATCAACCGCCGTCTTGGGGCCATTGCTGTGGCCAAAACGGATGCGTTATCGCTGCACGGTGATGGAACGATTCATTGGAGCGGCGAGGCCATAGCCAGACTAAAAGCGGGGGCCAACCCCCTGCACCCGTTGATCAGTCTGATCGGCGGGCAGTTGGGCCATGATGCTCTGATCACCAAGGCCGAGCTGCGCCTACAGGACTGGGTTAATGAGATCATTGACCGCGATCTAAAGGCGCTGTTGGGTTTGCAGGCCAAAGTCGATGCCGGACAGCTGACCGGTCTTGGCCGGGGGCTTGGCTTTCGCCTGATCGAGGCGCTGGGGGCATTGCCGCGCCCGCAAATTGCCGACGAATTACGCCAGTTGGACCAGCCGAGCCGTCATCAATTGCGTCAATGCGGCGTGCGCTTTGGGGCGTTTCATGTGTTCATGCCGGCCTTGCTGCGCCCGGCCCCGGCGCGTCTGCTGGCTTTGTTGAACGCGGCCAGCCGGGCCGATGATACACCGGTGTTTTTGCCGCGTGCCGGCCTGACTGCTTATGTAACTCAGGACAAGGTGTCACCCGACGCGGCGCGGGTTGCCGGATATGCATTATTTGTCCGCCGTCTGGTGCGCATCGACATTCTCGAACGCCTGGCAGACCTTATACGCGAGGCACAAAAGGATCATAAAGGCGGTGCTTTTGCGCCCAATGAGGCGATGTTATCGCTCTTGGGGTGCTCACGCGAGGACCTGGGAACCATCCTGATTGCGCTGAAATATAAACGCAAAACCAAAATGGATGACGCGGGTGCGGGCGAAACCTGGGTGCCCATGCGCCAGGGCCACAAAGGCAAACCCGGCCCAGCAAAACCCACCAGTGGAAAAGGCCAGGCTCAGGGAACGGGCAAATCCCGGCCAGCAGAGAAGAAAATTGATCCCGATTCGCCCTTTGCGGTTCTACAGGCTTTGAAATGAGCCTTGATAAGACCCGGCCGGCCTTGCGCCTTGATTTGTGGCTGTATCGCACCCGGTTTTTTAAAACCCGGACACTGGCTAGCACATTGGCCGCCAAAGGCCGCGTGCGAATCAGCCGGTTCGGGACTGTGCGGCGCGCCAAAAACGGTGCGGCCCAGATCAATGTTGGTGATGTTTTGACCTTTGCACAAAAGCAAACGATCACCATGCTCAAAGTCTTGGCATTGCCCGTCCGGCGCGGCCCTGCCCCTGAGGCCATGGCCTGTTATGAGCGATTGCAGGACGACACGTCTGTCTAAGCCGGTGAGGCGGCAACGCCTCTAATGGTCATGACCCGGATTGGCTTTGGCCAATTTACGCATCAGGCCCGGCCAGACCAGATTGTCGCCCATGCCCGGCAGAAACGCGCCAGCCCCTTGGGCGTGGACCCGGGCCGACATGGCGTCGCTTTCTTCATGCAGGTGCTCAGCACCGCCAACGCTTTGGGCCAAAATTTGTGTTTTGCAGGCATTTTCCAGAAAATACATCCGCAAAAAGGCCAAGGCGCAATTTTGGCCAATGGTCAGGGTGCCATGATTTCGCAGCATCAATAAATTGTGCGTGCTCATATCTTTGACGATACGTTCCCGCTCATCATGGTCCAGCGCGATGCCCTCGTAATCATGATAGGCGAGGTCATCATGAACTACCATGGCGAATTGGGTATATTTACGTAAACCGCCTTTTTGGACGCTGACCGCCACCCCGTATGGGGTATGCACATGCATCACACAGCCCGCATCATGGCGTGCCGTATGAACCGCAGAATGGATGGTGAAGCCAGCCGGGTTAACAAAATAAGGGCTGTCACCGATTATATTGCCGTCCAGATCGACCTTCACCAGACATGATGCAGTCATTTCGTCAAACAGGACACCATAAGGGTTGATCAAAAAGCGCTCTTGTCCGTCTTCATCAGGCAACCGTGCCGAAATGTGCGTAAACACCAGATCTGTCCACCCATAAAGTGCTGCCAGCCGGTAGACCGCAGCCAGCTCGACGCGGGCCGTCCATTCGGCGGCGCTGACCTTGCCTTCAAGGCGTGTCACCTTTGTCGGGTCAGGAATATCAAAGCCGGCGCTGACCCCAATGGCTCCAGACATGGTTTGCGTTGCTTCGCCCGTATCACCCAGTTCTTTATTCATCATGCGCCCCATCAAAATCCAGCAAAAAAATAGCCTGCACATTTCCGCGCTCAATTGCAAATCAGATCAGGGTCGGATGCCGGGAAGATTAAACCAGACCATCGGTATGGTGGCCCCGTGATCAGTCTTGCCCAGCTGTTACTGATGTTTTGACCTTTGGGTAAAAACAAACGATCATGACACACAATGCCATTGCAAGCCGATGGCGGTGAGAAAGGCTCCAGGAGGGTGCGCATGTTTGAAGCGATTAAAAAAATCTTTGGCGGCGGAGCTGCACAAGAAGACGATGATGTTTGCGATGGTGCCGATGCGCGTGAATGTGCTGTGGCGCTACTTGTCGAGGCGGCGCTCTCGGACGGTATTTATGCCGATATCGAACAGGACATGATCAAAAACATTATTCGCAACAGCTTTCAGATGGGCAATGCCGATGCGGTGGCACTGTTGGAGGCCGCTGAACTGCGTGCCGAAATGGCCGTGGATCATTATGCCTTTACCCGGGTGATCAAGGCGCACATGCCCAAGGCCGAACGTATCGCTTTGGTCGGGCATTTGTGGGACGTCACATTTGCTGATGGCGAGGAAAGCCCGTTCGAGGACAGTTTTATTCGCCGTGTCGGGGCTTTGCTGGCGGTTACCGACCATGAACGTGCGGCGGCCAAAAAGGCGTCTTTGGGTCGCAGGGGTGACGGTTGACAAGCGGGCGCAGAGCACCACATACAGGCCGCGCTTTTCAATGGAACACCTAAGATGACCTATATCGTCACCGATGCCTGCATCGCCTGCAAATATACTGATTGTGTCGAAGTCTGCCCGGTGGACTGTTTCTATGAGGGCGAAAACTTTCTGGTCATTCATCCGGACGAATGTATCGATTGCGGCGTATGCGAGCCCGAATGCCCGGTCGAAGCCATTAAACCCGACACCGAAGACGACCCGGACGGAAAATGGCTGGAACTGAACACCAAGTTTGCCGACATCTGGCCCAACATCACCCTGATGAAACCCGCGCCCGATGATGCCGATGCCAAGGCCAATGAAACCGGAAAATTTGACAAGTATTTTTCAGAAAAACCAGGCGAAGGTGATTAACGCCTGCCGTGTTAAACGAAGGTTTTGACCAAAGCCTTTGAAAATCCTTCATTTTGTGTTATAAGGTCACATATAGGCGTCACCCGTGCGGCTATGGACATATAGCAAATACGTATTGAGGTGCGCACACCGGCATGCCGGCCCGCCAGAGCGGAATAAAAATTTAGGGCATAAACAAGCATAATCCATCTCAGGGTGGAGTGGCTTTTTTTGTGTTTTTTTACCGTGTGAAACAACAGTGAGTGAAGACAACAAATGGCAAAAACCAGTTCAGCAAAAAAATTTAAAATCAATGATTACATCGTTTATCCAGCCCACGGGGTTGGCCGTATCTCCGCTGTAGAAATTCAGACCGTCGCGGATATGGAACTCGAAGTCTATGTCGTTCAGTTCGATCAGGACAAAATGGTCCTTCGGGTTCCGGTGCCGCGCGCCGAAAGCGGCGGCATGCGGGCTTTGTCTGAGCCAAACATCGTGCAAAACGCCATGAAGACCCTCAAAGGCCGTCCCCGGATTAAACGCACAATGTGGAGCCGCCGGGCCCAGGAATACGAAGCCAAGATCAATTCCGGTGATCTGATCTTTATTGCCGAGGTGGTTCGTGATCTGCACCGTAATGCCGATCAGCCCGAACAATCCTATTCCGAGCGTCAATTATACGAATCGGCGATTGACCGTATGGCTCGCGAAGTGGCTGCGGTCGAGAAAATCGAACGTGATGACGCGTTCGACAAGCTGTCCAAGACTTTGGTTGCCAAAGGGGCGAGCGCCGCAAACGCCGCCTAAGGACACCGTCTTTCAAGTTAAGAGCGACCCGGCATCATTATGGTGCCGGGTTTTTCTTTTGATTTATAAAACCTCAAATGCTGCGGCATGGTCCAGATATATGATCGGGCCATTCAAAAAACGGATCAGGCCGCGGACCCGAATCTCGGCCCCGCTGAGCGCGCTTAGGTCGATCCCAGCGCGGGCAAACTGTCTTTTGTCTTTGGGGGCAATATTGATGGTGAAATCGTGCCGCCAGTCCTCGCCAAAGTTCAGGTAAATTCGCTTGCGCACCTCAGCCACATCAAAGATACGCCCCTGAACAATTTGAAACGAGCCAACAGCCGCACCCGCATTGTTTGGGGTGCGCAACGCATAATAGGGTTGTGCCCAAATGCCCCGTTGTTTCTTGCGGGCGGTTTCCTCTATCGCCAAAAGTTGGCGGGCGCGGGCCTGATCATCGCGCCGCGTATGCACACGGGCCAGGCCTTGGGTGATCATTTCGCCCTGCACCCAAAGGGGCGGATCGATGGTGCCAGTATCGGCGAAAACCTGCGCCCGCAGGCGCGAAAATTTGTCGGGGACGGGGTCGCTAAAGGCAAGGGGGTAATCTTGGGTCAGCTGGCGCAAAGCATTGCGTGCCTCAATGGCCAGCGGTTCAGGCGGGATGCCCTTGGCGGCCATTCTGGGGGCCTGGATGGTGCCAAGGCGTACGGTCCGGCCATCATACAGGGTCAGGCTTTGGCCACTGGTCACCTGTTGGGCTTGTCCTGGCAAAATGGTTTCGGGCTTTTTTCTGCGTCTGGACTTTCTGGCCAGCGCCGGGGTAAAGCCCGCCATCCACAGCGCCCCGCCCAAAAGGGTTCTTCGCGCGTACTGGTTTGTTGAATGCATGCCCATTTCGGGTAAAGGGTGCACGGTAATGGTTATCAATTCAACTGCATTGAAAAGAGGCCCTACATATCCCAGTTCATATATCGGGCCGTCATGCCCAATGAATCGATAACCCCATGTAAAAGGATGATCGGCCAGAGATTACGTTTGAACACCAGAAACATGGTACCAAAGGCCAAGGCGATGGCTCCGGTCATAATAAAGCCGCGCAATCCCTGATAATACACGTGGCCATAGCCAAAAAATAAAGCCGGTAAAACCACCGACAGTATTGCCGCCAGGGGCAGGCCTTTGAATGCGGTTTGCAGGCGGGTGATCAAAAAGCCCCGGAAAAACATTTCTTCGCCAAAGGCTGCCGAGGTCCAGACAATGCCCATCCACAGAAGATAATGGGGCAGGCTGCCTTCTATATCGCCCCAGCGTTCTTCTATGCCGGCGGGCATTTCAGTCATGAAGGTCAGGCCGAGGACTTTGCTGATCAGGAGGATCGGCGCAACGACGGCGACAAAGGCTAAAAACACCAAAAAAGCCTTTGGGATCACCATCAGCTTCGCCCGTATGCCGGGCAGTGGTATCAAGCCCATTTCTGACCAGTGCAGACCGCGAAAGCGCATATAAACACTTAACAGAACAAGAGTGCTGATCAGGGATACCGGGCCGGCAAAGCGCCAGAATATTGGGTCCATGACTTTCTTCAGGCCAAAGGCCAGGGCCGCAAACACCAGAACTTCGATCAGGGCGATCAGTTTTTCAGATTTAGCAATGTTGAACATGGTGTCTTACCTTCATTACGCTTCACAATAAAAGTAAGATGCAGGTCTGGCGCGTTTTGGATGCGTGCGCGTACGAAACGCGCAGGATGCTCTAAATTTTTTTCACAAATTCTGACTTCAATTTCATGGCGCCAATGCCGGGGATTTTGCAATCAATGTCATGATCGCCGTCCACCAGGCGGATGTTTTTCACCTTGGTGCCGACCTTGACCACCAATGATGTCCCCTTGACCTTCAAATCCTTGATCACCGTGATGGTATCGCCGTCCGATAACGTATTGCCATTAGAATCCGTGATGGCTTTTTCACCGCCGCTTTGGGTAACTTCACCGGCGTTCCACTCGTGGGCGCATTCCGGACAGACCAGCAGACTGCCATCCTCATAGGTGTAAATGGACTGGCATTTTGGGCAGGGGGGCAGTTCGCTCATTGTGGATCCTTTTAGCTTCTGGCTCGGTTTACCATCGCGCCCTTCGAGGCCGCGCTGCGGCACCTCAGGGTGAGGAGCACAAGTAAACCCGTGCTCATATAGCGGGCGCCAGCACCGCGATAGCACAAGTAAACCTGTGCTCATATAGCGAAGCTTGCCGTCGCGATAGCACATGAAAAATGGTGATCCCGGCGCGATTCGAACGCGCGACCCCCAGATTAGGAATCTGGTGCTCTATCCAACTGAGCTACGGGACCAAAGTGTGCGGGGGCTGGTGTAACAGAGGCTTTTGCGCCTCGCCATCACTATCTGCTGTCGTCGTTCGCAGATGTTTCTGCCTGTTCACGGGCCTAACCGGTTGCGATATTTGACCACTGCTATATTGCTCATGTTTTGGGGTTAGGTGTTCACAAACAGAAGGCTCGTTTTTGTATGAGTTCAACACAACGCGAGACACAATCCAACACAGCTTTATTATCGGCACGAGAATGGCTGCCTTTGTTAAATCGCTATTGGGAGCCCAGCGCCAAGCGTAGTGCATTGGAACTGATCATCACGGCAATTCCGTTTTTTGCCCTTTGGGCGCTGGCATATTGGGCGCTCTCCATCAGTTACTGGCTGACGCTGTTGATCAGTATTCCAACAGGCGCCTTTATGGTGCGGATGTTCCTGATCCAGCATGATTGTGGTCATGGGGCCTTTTTCAAAAAGAAAGTCATAAATGACTGGGTCGGACGTGTCCTTGGGGTATTTACCCTGACGCCTTATTATGTCTGGCGGCGTGCGCACGCCACACACCATGCCAGCTCTGGTAATCTGGACAGGCGCGGCATTGGCGATATTGATACACTGACTTTAAAGGAATATCGCGATCTGCCGCCGATGGGCCGTCTGGGCTATCGCCTCTATCGTCACCCATTGGTGCTGTTCGGTCTGGGGCCTGCCTATAATTTCCTGCTGCGCCAGCGTTTACCCTTGGGGTTTATGCGTTCCGGTTGGCGTTATTGGCTCAGCGCCATGGGCACCAATATCGCCATGATCGTTCTGGCCGGTTTGCTGATTTATTTTGTCGGGCTGGGGCCGTTTATACTGGTGCATTTGCCGGTTGCTATTGTGGCCGCATCTATCGGTGTGTGGCTGTTCTATGTCCAACACCAGTTTGAAGGCACCGTTTGGGCCAGAGGCGACGCCTGGAAAGTGCAGGATGCGGCGCTTTATGGCAGTTCGCATTATGACCTTCCCGGTGTGCTGCGCTGGTTTACGGCCAATATTGGCATCCACCATGTGCACCATTTATGCAGCCGCATTCCCTATTACCGGCTGCGTCAGGTGTTGCGGGATTATCCAGAACTGGCCACGCTCAAGCGCCTGACTTTATGGCAAAGCCTTTCCTGTGTGAACCTTGGTCTGTGGGATGAAAACCAGCAAAAGCTCATCTCGTTCGCAGAAGCCCGTACAACCGCGTAACACTAAGTCAGGTCAAGTGTGCAGGTCTCGTTCAGCGAGGGCCGCGAGACGCTGACCGCACTTAGATTGGGAAGGTCGGCAATAACCTTTGCCGCGATCCATGCGCACAGGCGTTCCAGCGATGGTTTTTCCAACCCTTCAATGTCATTCAGACAGGCGTGATCCAGCGTCGCGCGCACATCGTCCAGCGCCGCTTTGAGGTTGGCCAGGTCTTCAACCCAGCCATTGGCGCCTTTGGGCACACCGGTGACGGTCAGCTCAACCTTGAACGAATGGCCGTGCAGATTTGTATACCCCTGCCCATCCTTGCACTTGGCCAGGTGGTGGGCGGCCTCGAACCATGCACCGCGGCTAATGCTGGCCGGGCGGCGCTTCATGTCGCTTAGGGTGTTTAAGAAATTCCGATCCATTTGTGTGTCTGCAGGCTAAGGCCCCACCGGGGGTGTGAAAGACAATACTCTACGGCGCTGCGCGTATATTCCACTATCTGCGGTCCGTCCATGGGTTGCAGCACAAAGCGGCCAAAATCCAAATGCTCAAAATCTTCCGGATTGCTGTTCTGCTGCGGGAAAACCAGTTTTAACTCATCGCCGCTTTTTTGGACCAGCTCTGTTCCGGCTTTGGGGCTGACGCACAGCCAGTCAATGCCTTTGGGTGCGACGATCGTACCATTGGTTTCTACGGCGATCTCGAAACCCACCTTGTGCAAGGCTTGGATCAGAGGTGTATCCAATTGCAATAAAGGCTCACCGCCGGTGCACACCACATAGGGCGTGCCGCCGCCGGGCCACAGGTCTGCTGCGGCGCGGGCCAAAGCCGCCGGGTTGGTAAATTGCCCACCGTTTTGCCCATCCATGCCGACAAACTCGGTATCGCAAAACGGGCATTGGGCCTTGTGGCGATCCACTTCGCGGCCAGACCATAAATTACACCCGGTAAAGCGCACAAATACTGCCGGGCGGCCGGCCTGCGCCCCCTCACCTTGTAAGGTGAGAAACATTTCCTTGACGGAATAGGTCATGCCTGTGCCTTCCATGCAGTCCAGCCCTTGGCTCGTAATTCACAGGCCGGGCAGGTGGCGCACCCATAGCCCCAATTGTGGCGGGTGTCGCGCTGACCCAGATAACAGGTATGGGTATGTTCAAGGATCAGGTCAATCAACGCGTCACCGCCCAGCGTATGGGCCATGGCCCAGCTTTGGGCTTTGTCGATCTGCATCAATGGTGTCTCAATGACAAAGTCGGCCTCCATACCCAGATTTAACGCCTGTTGCATGGCATCCATGGTGTTCTGGCGGCAATCCGGATAGCCCGAATAATCAGTTTCACACATGCCGCCGACAAGGTGATTCAGATCCCGCCGATAGCCAAGCGCCGCGGCGGCGGTCAGAAACATCAGATTACGCCCTGGCACAAAGGTGTCAGGCAGGCCGGTTTCATTAAAGACAATCTCGCGTTCTTCGGTCAGCGAGCACTGGGCCAAGGCGCCAAAGCCGCTCATGTCGACAACATAATCCTTGCCTAATGTATCGGCCAGCGCAGGCAAGGTGGCCCGCAATTGCGCCAGAAAGTCCTGGCGCACATTGAGTTCGATCACATGGCGCTGGCCGTAATCAAAGCCAATGGTTTCCACTCGGTCAAAGCACCGCAAGGCCCAGGCCAGACAGATCGCACTATCCTGCCCACCGGAAAACAGGACCAGTGCCGCGTCATTTTTTGCCATTGTCAAACCCTCCTGAACGCTGTTCACTAATGCCCGAAAATGGGAAAATCCATGGCTGAACTGATGTATACGCGTTTTGGGTGTGTGCAAAACCACAATGTTGGGACACAAACATGAAAATAGAGACTAAAGACCCCGTCTTGGACGTAGCCATTATCGGGGCTGGCTTTTCTGGCATTGGTATGGGCATCGGGCTGATGCGGGCCGGGATCAGCAATTTTATCATCTTTGAGAAATCAGACGGCCTCAGCGGAACATGGCACGACAACACTTACCCAGGTGCCGGTTGTGATGTGCCATCGCACCTTTATTGTTATTCTTATGCGCCAAATCCCGAATGGAGCCGCATCTATTCGTTGCAAGGTGAGATCAAACCCTATGTCGAGGATTGCGCCCATCGCTTTGGTATCGCGGGTAACGTTCACCTCAACACCGCCATCACAGAAATGCATTTTGATGACACAGCCCGGCACTGGGTGTTGAGCACCGCGTCTGGCGAGCGTTTCAGTGCCCGTTATGTGATCAGCGCCACCGGGCCTCTCAGCATTCCTTTTATTCCCCCGATCGAGGGGCTGAAAAAATTCAAGGGCCAGGTTTTTCACTCGGCACGCTGGCCCAAGGGGCTGTCCTTAAAAGACAAAAATGTGGCCATTATCGGCAGCGCCGCCAGTACCGTACAGATCGCCCCGGCAATTGTGGATGAGGTGGCGGACCTGACAATTTTTCAACGCACCGCCAATTACATCGTTCCACGTCGCGACCGAGCCTATCGTTCCGGCGAAAAGGCGCGTTGGCGGCGGTTCCCTTTTTTGTTGCGTCTGAAACGCGCCTGGATGGATAAAAGCCGTGACTTTTTCAGTTTCCGGGCTTTTCGTAAAAACAGCCGGGTTGCAAAAATGATGTCTTCTGCGGCCTTGCGGTCCATGCGCGATATTGTTCACGACCCTGATTTGCGGGCCAAGCTGACGCCGGATTATCCATTGGGTTGCAAACGCATTTTGCTTTCGGATGATTATTATCAAACGCTTCTGCGCGGTCATGTTAATCTGGTCGCAGACCCGATCTCGCATATGAGCGAAGAAAGTATTTATACCCAGGCGGGCCGCGAAATTCCGGTCGATATTGTGGTGTTGGCCACCGGGTTCAAGGCCACAGAGTTTCAGGCCGGTCTGCGCATCACTGGCCAAGGCGGTTGTGATCTGCACGAGAGGTTTTCAAAGCGCCTGAGCGCCTATCGGGGTGTGTCATATCCGGGATTTCCCAATTTTTTCACCATCCTTGGCCCTAATACAGGTCTTGGGCATTCGTCGATGATCCTGATTATCGAAGCTCAAATTGGCTATATTCTGAAAGCTATTGAACACACGGGGCAGGGCACACTGGACGTGCGCGAGGATGCCGAGGCGCGTTATAACGATGAAATCGCTGCGGACCTTGAAAACATGGTGTGGGCAACGTCCTGTAACAGCTGGTACAAGGCTGCGGATGGCACTATCCCGACTTTGTGGCCGCATTCAACGGCACAGTTTCGCACGCTGATGGCACAGCCTGATTTCAAAGATTATGAGATAACGCCCTAAAGACGATCAGTGGCTATTGCCCAACGTGCCAAGCATGGCGCGGGCCTGCGCGGCCTCAGAATCTGATCCGCCCAGGTCCAGGGCCTGTTGGTAATGGCGTTTGGCAGCAGCGGTATCACCGCGTTCCTGTGCGATCGCGCCCAGGCCCATATAGGCCGAGATCATATCTGGATCGAATGTCAAAAGCCGCTCAAAAACTTCCTTGGCTTCATCGGTTTTACCTTCTTTGGCAATACAGGCCGCATAGAGAGACAGCTTGTCCATGGCCCATGGGTCATCCTCAATGGCCTTTTTCGCAGCTTCACAGGATTGCTTGTCCAGACTTTGCGATGTGTGTGTTGTGCTGGCATCGCGGACCATGCCGACGCCGGGGGCGGGGTTGTGGTTTTGGGGCGCAGGGACATCGCCATCATGGGTGGGCCTATCCGCGCTCTGGTGGCTATTGCCCGGGGCATTGGAGCTGGGTGCATTGTGGGGGGCTTGGTTTTCACCCTTTTGGGCGCTTTGTGTCTCGGCTGCGACGCTATTGCCGGTATGTCCGGTAACGCTGTCCGGGGTGCTGTTTTGGCTTGGTGTTGCGGCCGGCGCGTGGCCGGTCGAAGCGTTCGTCGAGGTGCTTGATGAATGGGACGATGTTGATGCCGATGTTGCGGATGCGTTATGAGTGTTGGTGCGCTGTGCCGGGTTGAAGTTCAGGCTGGCCTTTTGCGCTTGCAGTGGATGTTCAAAATGGGCACGCAGCATGATCGCCCGTTCATAAATATCGATGCTGCCTTGTTTTGGGGTTTTGGTAAAATGATAGAGCAGCCGCACACCGTCCTCTATGGGGCTGATGTCTATGGCGCTGATCAAATGTGGGTCGGCAGGGGTAATGCGCGCCGTGCGGGCCTCGACACCGCGGATGATAACCTCGACGCCATGCGGGCCAGAAAGCACCTTGGCATTGGCGGGCTGATTGTCAAAGCGCACAAGAGATATTGCTGTTTTACCTTCGATGGCCAACACCGCGTCACGCACACGGGCGCTGGCGGGTGCGATGCCCATCAGGGTAAAGATCAGCGATGCAATAATAAGGCGCACAGACAAGGTCTCCATTTGTGTATTATCTGGACGCTTTATGGTTAATGAGCGGTAAAAGGTTTGCACTAGGGGCGCAATCACGGTTACGTTTGTGCAGAAAATTTCAAGGAGATTATTATGCGTGAAGCCGTCATTGTATCCACTGTGCGTACCCCCATAGGCAAGGCCTATCGCGGTGCCTTTAATAATACACAGTTACAGGAATTGGGCGGTCATGTGATCAGCCATGCCATCAAGCGTGCTGGCCTTGAAGGAGGCGAGGTTGATGATGTGATTATGGGGTGCGCCATGCAGCAAGGTTCCGGCGGCCAAAACCCGGCCCGGCAAATGCTGATCCGCGGCGGCGTGCCAGACACCGTGGCTGGTATGAGCGTTGATCGCCAATGTGCATCGGGCATGATGGGGATCGCCATTGCCGCCAAGCAGGTGCTTTGTGATGGCATGGACATAACGGTTGGCGGCGGCGGCGAGAGCATCTCGCTGGTGCAGAACGAGCACATGAACAGTTATCGGGCGCGCGATCCGTGGATCAAGAAAAATGTTCCCAACCTCTATATGTCGATGTTGGAAACCGCCGAAATTGTCTCAGATCGCTATGGTATTTCCCGCGAAGCACAGGACGAATATGCGGCGCGTTCGCAAGACCGCACCGCCGCGGCCCAAGAGGCCGGGCGCTTTGATGATGAGATCGTTGCCCTGCCTTCCGTGATGAAAGTCATGGATCGCGAAACCAAGGAAATCTCTGATAAAAACGTAACTCTTGAAAAAGACGAAGGTAATCGCCCTGGCACAACGGCCGAGGCGCTTTCAAACCTCAAGCCGGTGTTCAAAGACGGCATGACCGTCAAGGAAGGTCAGTTTATTACCGCCGGTAACGCCTCACAGCTTTCCGACGGTGCGTCGGCCGCCGTGGTGATGGAGGCCAAAGAGGCATCACGCCGTGGTCTTGAGCCTCTGGGTGCCTATCGCGGCATTTGGGCGGCGGGCCTCAACCCTGATGAAATGGGCATCGGCCCGGTGTTTGCTGTACCAAAGCTGCTGGCCGCCAATGGTCTGAAAATGGACGATATTGGCCTGTGGGAACTGAACGAAGCCTTTGCCGTACAGGTGCTCTATTGCCGGGATAAACTGGGTATTCCGGACGAGCTTTTGAACGTTGATGGCGGTGCCATCTCCGTTGGTCACCCTTACGGAATGTCTGGTGCGCGCATGGTTGGCCACGCTTTGATCGAGGGCAAACGCCGCGGTGCCAAATACGTGGTCTGCACCATGTGTGTTGGCGGCGGCATGGGCGCAGCGGGCCTCTTTGAGGTGTTTTAATTTAACGCCGCGTCGCTTTTCCAAACACCCTTCAGCCCAAAGCCACGCTTTGGGCTGATTGCTGCCAGCACCAGAAGACCGGCCAGAATACCCAAATTCTTGATGAAATTCTGAACTTCATGGGCGGCTTCAGCGCCGCTGAAATTCCAAAAATCGTGCATGGTTGCATTGATGATCAGGATATAAAGCACAAAGCCTAGGCAGACGGTGCGTACATGCCTGTTGGTCATCAACATCAGCGCGCCGAGCACTTGCGCAACCCCGGCAATGATCAGAAGGCTGGCCGCATTGGCTATACCATGATGCTGCATCAGGGATAGCTGGCTTGCCGGAGCAATCAGCTTGGCCACGCCCGGTAACAGAAAATAAACGGCCAGCAAAACCCGCCCTGTGGTCATAAAAACCCGTGATGATGTATCTTGTGCCATGATTCTACCCCATAAGCTGTTATCTTTATTATAGATCAGAGGACTGGAGCGCGAGTGCCATCATGGCTGTATCGACACACTATAAGGCTTTTGTTTGCGAATTATTATCCGGTCTGGGGGTCATCTCGACCCGCAATATGTTTGGCGGTGTTGGAATTTATTGTGAAGGGGTGATATTTGCCGTGATCGGCGGTGATGTTCTTTACCTGAAAGTTGATGAGGCCATGAAGGTGGATTTGGCCGACCTTGGCTGTGGGCCGTTTATAATCGATTTTGGCAAGGGAGAAGGACCAAAGCCGATGAATGGCTATTGGGAAATGCCGCAAAGCGCCATGGACGATGCCGACGAAGCCTGTGTGTGGGGCCGCCGGGCGCTGGATTATGCCCTGCATATGCAGCGCCAGAAAAAGTCAAAAAAGAAACGCTAGTTTATGGCCGAGCTTTCCAGCTTGGCCAGCAGAGCCGCATCTATACGACCGGTTTGCGCCAACCCCTGGTCGCGCTCATAGGCAATAATGGCTTTGCGTGTGGAGGAACCGGGATTGCCGTCGGCGGGGCCGGGCTGATAGCCAAGGCGTGCCAGCAAAACCTGGGCGCGGGCAATGTTCGGGGCGGTGTTCAGCTGTGGTCTGGCCCAGCTGACATTACGAAATATGCCATTGGCAGCCAGGTCCAGCGGACGTGGGCGAAAACTCGCGATAATGGTTTTGGCTTCGCTTTTGGCGGCCGGGGCCAGCGTTGCACCAATTTCTGTGGCCCGGTCTTTGGCCCCACCATCACCGGCTTTGGCGGCGATGGAATACCAGGCAAAGGCTTGTGCCAGAGATTCCGGAACACCCAGACCCTGTTCATAGAGAAAAGCCAGATTGTATTGCGAATTGGTCAGCCCCATGCGTGCCGCTTCCTGAAACCATTTGGCCGCAGTTTCGTAATTTTGCGGAACGCCGTTGCCTTCGGCAAACATCATCGCCAGATTGTGCATGGCGCGACGATTGCCACCATTGGCGGCGCGTGTCGTCCAGCGGCGGCCTTCGCGTTCGTCCTTGGTAACGCCGGTGCCTTCCTCGTAAAGTTTGCCCAGACGATACTGGGCGATCGGCAGGCCGCGTTCGGCCGCCTGTTTCATCAAGACCACTCCGGCCTGGGTATCGCCCGCATCAAGCTTTGCCGAAGCCAGTTGGAACTGGGCAATCGGATCACCGCTTTGGGCGGCTTGTTGGATGCTCTGCCGCCCGGTTGTGCTTTTGGCTGTGCCGGGTTGTGCCAGAGGGGCGGATGCCACGGGTATGGTGGGCTTGGGTTGCGGGGCCGCTGCGATATTGATGCTGTCTTGTGTGCGGCGTGCAGTAACTGCGGGGGGTGTTGTTTGTGGGCGCGGTGCCGGGCGGGTCTGGCTGGTGGCGGTACGCACGGGCTGGCGTGCTGGGGTGTTTGTGGCCTGCGGCTTGGGCGCGGTATTTGACGCAGAACTTTCTGGCGATGTGTTGTCTTGGGCCGCAGGTTCAGCACCATCCAGTGCGGTAAATGCTGTGTTGCCTTCTGGTGCGGCCGCGTTTTGATCTTGCGGCACAGTTTGTGCGCCATCAATCAGATCGTCCCAGTTTGTACTGGCGGCATTGACCGGTCCGGCCTTGGGTCCTTTGGTGTCTTTACCAAAATCCATAAAGGTCATGGTGCCGGCACCGGCAATGGCAATAATGGCGACGAAGCTGGCGGCCATTAAAAATTTGCGTGATCCGCCCTTGCGGCGCGCCTGTTGGGGCGCGTCTCCCGCTGCCGGGGTGGCAGAGGCGCGCATGGAACGGCGGGCCGCCGCCATGAAGCTGGCATCGGCCGTTGCCCCGGCTGCCGTGTTATAGTGGCCCTCATCATGGGCCGGGGCATACATCGGGGCGATAATGGCTTCGGGCGGCATGGTGCCGTCCGTATTATCGTCTAAATACGTGTCCTCAAAGCCGCCGCCCATCCCGTCATCCGGGTCCATGGATAAAGGTGGCAGGGAGGGGTGCAGGCCATCGTCAAAATTCTGCGGTGGACGGATAATCTCTTCCATCGCCGGATTGTGGTCGGTGTTCTCTGCGCTGTGCAGCGGGGCCGGTGTGCCGTCGCCGTGCTGGTCATCAATATTTGCGCTGGGATCAAAGGGTGGTGCTGTATTGGTGTGTTCCAGCGCTTCAAGGCGTGCGGCCAGTGCCAGCATGGCTTTTTGAACCGGCGAGTTTTCGTCCTGGTCCTGAGCGTGTTGTGTGTCCAACTTGTCTTGAATGCGGGCCAGGGCCTCTTCAACCATTTTCGCGGTGCGTTCTTCGGAGGCAATAATGCGGGCTTCCAAATTGTCTTCGGCGCTGCGCTTTTCTTCCAGCGTAGCAAACTTATCTTCCAGCCGGGTGATTGCACCGGTCAGGCCATCGCCAATTTTATCAATTGCGTTGGCATGATCATTTTGAAATTCCCGAAACCGGGAATCAAGCATTTTATCAAGGCTGGTGGCCGTATTGCGCTCGACCTCGGCAAAGCGGTGTTCGATGGCGCTGCCCAGTTTTCCAACTTCGCCGGCAATGCGTTCCAGTGTGTCG
The DNA here is from genome assembly GCA_021776525.1 of Robiginitomaculum sp. GTDB lineage: Bacteria > Pseudomonadota > Alphaproteobacteria > Caulobacterales > Maricaulaceae > Robiginitomaculum_B. The sequence continues at coordinate 181,989 of JAJFFT010000006.1, read as the reverse complement.
GCATGACGGCGCTCTGAATCGGCCAGATGACCACGAACATCGCGCAGGGAGTTTTCAAACTGGTCGAGGCGTGGACTGGCGGCCTGCGCCTCAATTTGTGCAGCCAGCTGGCCACGGGTCTGGGCCACCACATGGATCAGCTCATCGCTCAAGGTTTTAAAGCGCTGGTTGAACATATCGGAAAGGCCATCACTGCTGTTCTCTGACAGCTGTTTTTCCGAATGGCGCAGGCGCTCGTCTACAGAGGCAAAATTGGCCTCCAGCGCCCGTACGGCATTATCGGTCTGGCGCTCTGCGGCACTTAGGCGCTGGCTCAGTTCGTCCGAGCGCGTATTGACCAGTTCCAACTCTTTGGACAGTTCATGGCGGGCCCGGCCCAATTGCAGGTCTGTGTGCTCGGCAACCGTATCAATGCGGCGCGCTGAATCTTCGGTCGAGCGGTCAACCTTGCTGACTGTGCGGTCAATTTCATCGCGGGATTTTGTCGCCATGGTTTCCAGCAAATCGAGGGAGGTTTCGATTTTGCTGGTGACATCATTATGGACTTTTTCCACGCCTTCCAGACGGGTCAACATGCCAAGAACAGACTGGTCGATACCGGTGATCGCCAAAGTGCTGCGCCGCTCTGCGGCTTCAAGTCGGCGGGTCAGGTCTTCAATGGCCCGGTTGACGTCAGGATGGTTGGTATTGCTGCCGCTGCTGTGAATGGACAGCGCAGCCGGGTCGCCATAGCGCGCATTTTCGTGCGCTTGCGCCGCCGTGGACAATAAAGATTGTGGGTTGTGTTGGGTATGCGCCTGTGGGGTGGTGTCATTAAGCAGGCGCTTGTTCATCCATTCGCCCAGGGTCAAGCCTTCGCGTTGCGCAGCGGCTTTGGCAACTTCACGCGCACGGGGATCGATTCCTTTTACGCTCCACGGGCCAGTGGCCATTCGAATCACTCCCCTTAACCTTGTGACATAAACTAGTCACACCCAGATGCAGTGTAAATATCTGGTACGACGCACAACATACGGGGTAACCCTGTGGGAATGCCCTGGTAACACTGCGTAAATCTTGGTTAACAAATGTGCCAAAACCATTAAGATCACGTAAATATAGTTAACAAAAATTCATACATGAGATGGAGAAAACCCTTTGCATTCAACACCTCCGGCCGGTTATATCCCCTATCAGGCTGCGCCACATAATGATGATAAATCCATGCGTGAAAAGGCTCAGGCCTTTAATGAACATATGCAGGCGCGCCGGACCGTTCGGGATTTTTCAACACAGGCCATACCGCGTGATGTCATCGAGTATGCCATTCGTACCGCCGGTAGTGCGCCGTCGGGTGCCAACAAACAGCCCTGGCATTTTGTGGCCATCAGTAATGCCGATCTGAAATCCCAAATCCGTGATGCCGCGGAAAAGGAAGAGAAAGAGTTTTATGCCGGTAAAGCCGGGAAGGAATGGTTGCGTGACCTAGAGCATCTGGGCACGGATGAACACAAGCCTTTTCTGGATACCGCGCCGTGGCTGATCGTGGTGTTTCAGGAAAATTACGCCCTTGATCCGACGACCGGCAAGCGGTCAAAAAATTACTATATCCACGAAAGTGTGGGTCTGGCCTGTGGCCTTCTGATCGCCGCATTACACAATGCCGGTCTGGCCACTCTGACCCATACGCCCAGCCCCATGGGCTTTTTGCGCGACCTCTTGGGTCGTCCGAAAAACGAGCGCGCCGTGATGATTGTGGTTGCCGGATACCCCGATGATCATGCTATGGTGCCAGACATACACCGCAAGGCGCTCGCAGAAATCGCCGATTTCAAAATTTAACCAGGGAGTGAACATGATGGAGAATTATCATGATCGACGACCTGCGTTTACAAGCCAAATATTGTCAGGACACGTCGCCCCTTTATGCGGCGCTGTATGAACATCTGGCCGGGTACTGGCTGGACCATAATGCGGGCCAAACCGACCCGGCGCTGGCCGCTTTTTTTGATACGGTAGAGCGTTGTTGGCAGGGCCGTATTTTCACTGCGTGGTTTGAACGGCCGCTTTTACTGGCCGGGGCTCTGCATGAACAGGCGTTATCGGGTCGCGCATCGGCACTGGCGCCCTTTTACAGCAGTTGTGGCGGCTCTTTTGATGCGTCGCAAGGTGAGGCGTTTGGAGCGGCATTGAAGGCGACACTGGCTGAATGCCATCAGGACATGGCAGGTTTTTTGTCGCAATCTAGCATTCAGACCAACGAAACCTCGCGCGGGCTTTCCTGGCTGTTGCCAGTGTTGTCCGGCTGGCAAGAAACGCGCCCAGCGGTAACATTGATCGAACTGGGGTGCAGTGCCGGTCTGGGGCTTGTGGCCGACCATTATGGCTATCGGGTAGAGGGTCTGGCGGGACAGGTTTGGGCGCAACAGGGACGCCCCCATTTTGATATGGCCCTGTGCGGCGCTGGCGCTGAGGCGGCATTAGCCTCGCTCAGCCATGTGCAGGCCTTTGGCGGCGCAACAAAGACCCGTATCGGCTGTGATCTACGCCCGCTTAACGGCGCCGACGAACAGCAAGGCCGTATTTTGGAAGCACTGATCTGGCCGGATAATGCACCGCGTCTGGCCCGCCTGCGCGATGCCATGAAGATAAAGCGCGCGATCCCCTTGCGTTTCGAGGCTGGCGATATGGTCGATTGTATAGACCGTCTGGCCACAGAACGCTTTGCGGACACGCCCATGGTCTGCCTCTTTAATACGGTGGCCACCTGCTATCTGGATGATGACCATTATGCGCGTCTGCGGGCCGCTATTGCCAACGCTTTTTCTGGCTTATGGGCTGATAAAGACTGTCTGTGGGTGGAATTTGAAATGCCACGCATCAGTGATGACCTGCCTGATTATGCTCAGGGGCAGGAACAATTGATCAAGGTCCACAGGCCTGATGGAAAGGGCGGTTTGCAAACGCGCTATTTTGGGGCCGCCACCGCACACCCCAAAGAGGTTGAAATATTTTAAGGGTGGTTAGTCACAGCCACCAATGGAAGGGTCCTTGGTTGCTTCCCACCAATTTTTACCCTTGCACATTCCAGAATCGATGAGCTTTTTGCAATCCAACATGCCTTTACATTCACAGCCACCAAAACCTTTGTCGGTTTGTTTGCATTCCCATTTCTGGGTCTGGTTCGAAGCAATTGTGCCGGGCGCGCCTTCAAAGCGTTTAGCGCGTTTAAGCGTGGTCCGGTAGGTCGTAGTATTCGCTGTGGTACTTTGCTTGATCACGCGTTTTGCACTCGTTTGTGCCGAAAACCCTGGCACAGCTGAAGACGAAAACACAAACATGGCGGTAAATAGAATTGTGATAAATTTTAACATGAAATTTCTCCCCAAGAGCGGAACGGTATTCCGTGCCGCATTGTCCCTTCAGCGCTTGTAACATGTCGATACGTAAAAAGCTTGTTTTATGTATTGATTACGGTTTGGGGCGTAAATCTACGCGTGAAACGAGCACACCGTGCAGGATGATCAAGGCGATGTCATCATAAGCACGGGTGCTGTGCAGTGGATTGCTGTTCAGCAGTAACAGGTTGGCGGTCTTACCGGCCTCGATACTGCCGATCTGATCGTCCAGACCAAAGGCCTTGGCATTGTCCAATGTAACGGCGTTAAAGATTTGCCGGGTCGATAATCCAAAGGCTTCCAGGCGCTGCAATTCACGGTAGCCATTCAGGCCCGGCGGGTTGGCGTAAGTTGGCCCTGATGGTGTATCGCTGCCAAACAAAAAATGCGCCTTGTGCGATGCCAGTGTGGAGACGCTGGCCCGCAGGCGATCCAGCACCGGGTCTAATGGATTGTGCGCCGGCGCCGGCTTTGCGCCGCGCATTTGTGTGCGGAACCAGCCGCCTTCATCCGAGGCATACCAGTCGATCATGGCCGCAGGTAAAACTGTGCGCAGCGCCGGATCGTCCAAAAAACCATCATCAAACAGGCCGTGTTCGCCATAGAGCGTTTGTACCGTTGATTGCACGCCTATGCCGCTTTGCGCGATACTCACCAGCAGGCTTTGCACATCCGGCGGCATGTTTGTGTCTGGTGGTGTATCAAGACCGCGCCAATGCCACAGGCCGTGGGCCAGCATATCAGCGCCTGCATCCATGGCCATGCTTTGTGTCTTATAGGCATTGGCATGTACGATGAGTGGTAGGCCCGCTTTGTGCGCTGCATCGGCAATGTCTTTTAACATGGTTTGTGTGAACATGGGCAGTTTGCCCCGATCCGGTCCAAAACCACCCTCGACAAAGGCTTTGATACAAACGGCCCCGGCTTCTTGTGCGCGTTCCACTGCGGCTTTTGCTGTGTGGTCTTCTGGTCTGATCATATCTGGCATTTGATCCGTCTGGCGGGGATCATAGATAAAGTTGGGCATGGCCTGATATCTGAATTCTGGCGGTACGAAATGCGAGGGATAGCCATTGGCGATCATCAAAGCCGGGCCGCAGGAATAGGCATCGGGGTGCTGTGCGGTTTTGTTCCACGCGCCGCTCTTTGCAGAATTATCATTCAGGTCGATCAGTGTAGTAAAGCCATGATAGAGAAAACTGCGGGGTATTTGCGCGCGCATGACGGCGGCCAGCTCTGGATTGTTGCGCACATGACGGCCCAGCATGCCTGGAATTTCGCCAAGGTGCACATGGCTGTCGATCAGGCCGGGGATCAAAAACTTGTCAGTGCCATCAATGCGTGCCAGGCCCTCATAGTCAGGCAATGCTGATATGTCATCGTGAATGGCAATGATTGTTCCATCCACAATAAGAACGTTCTGATGCGTGGCGATGCCGTCCCGTTGGGCTGAAATCACCGTGGTATTTGAAATCCAGTATCCTGGCTTTTGCGGTGTCTCGGAGCGGCATGCCGCGACCGTTAAAGTCAAAGCGATCAAGAAAGCCGGGTATAAACAACGCAACAACATCTGTTCCCTACCTTTGGTTTGGCGCTTTTTGCTTAGTGTTTTTTAACGGCCTGAAAAATTCCGTATAGGGAGATGGCTAACCAGGCCCCCTCAACAATAATTGCTGGCCGGTTTGGTGTCACGGCCAGCGAAACCAGGATCATCCCTGCACCGAATACATTCATGGTTGGGTACAGCCAATGTGTTGCGCCCAGCCGGCGGCTTTGCAGAAGGAAATAGGCGCTAAGATTCAAGGCCACACCGACATAACCAATGACGTCAGCGATCAGATGAACGTTCAACCGTTCAGGGCCTCGCTCAACCCGCGGGCATAATCGAGACGCGATTGCGCAGCAGCGCGTTTCTCGTCGGTTTTGGCATCACGCACATCTTCTTCGGCATTGCGTAAACCCTGAGCGATTTTTGCCGTATCCAGCCCCGCCAGATCAACGGCTTCTTCGGCCAGAATGATCAGACCTTCGAGGGTCACATCGGCAAAACCGCCGCGCAAAAACATCCGGCGCGTCTCGCTGCCGTCTTTAATGGTAATCGCGCCCATGCGAATGGTGGTCATCACCGGGGCATGATTGGGCAAAACGCCAAAATCACCTTCTTCACCGGGTACATCGACGCCGTCCACTTCGCCCGAGAAAAGTTCCTTTTCCGGAGAAACCAGTGAGAATTGTAATTTGCCAGCCATCATCACTACCTTTGGCGCCTAGACGCGCTTCAACTTGCTCTCGAAAAGGCTTATGGCCTTTTCAAATTTATCGCGGCAACCGGTGTTACAAAATCCCACCACTTGCCCGCGATACAGGCTCAGAGCCTCTGCGCTGATCGGATCACCGGACCAGGGACAGACATCATTGATACAGTCCTCTGGTCGCAATGTCCGTTCAGCATCCACTGCCTAAGCAGCTTCAGCGGCCATTTTTTCCGCCTTCTTAATGGCCTCATCCATACCACCAACCATATAGAACGCTTGTTCAGGCAGGTGATCATAATCGCCAGCGATCAGGCCCTTAAAGCCTGCAATGGTGTCTTTAAGGTCAACCAGACAACCCGGCATGCCGGTAAACACTTCGGCCACGTGGAAAGGCTGCGAGAGGAAGCGTTCAACTTTACGCGCCCGGCTCACCACCAGTTTATCTTCTTCGGATAGCTCATCCATGCCCAAAATGGCAATGATGTCTTGCAAGGATTTGTATTTTTGCAAAATTTCCTGAACCGCACGAGCCACGGCGTAATGGTCTTCGCCAACAACACGAGGCTCCAGAATACGCGATGTGGAATCCAGTGGATCCACAGCCGGGTAAATGCCTTTTTCCGAGATCGCCCGGTTTAGAACGGTTGTGGCGTCCAAGTGAGCAAATGAGGCAGCCGGGGCCGGGTCGGTCAAGTCATCGGCAGGCACATAAATCGCCTGTACCGAAGTGATCGAACCTTTGTCTGTCGAGGTAATGCGTTCCTGCAGGCCGCCCATTTCGGTGGCCAGTGTAGGCTGATAGCCTACAGCGGACGGAATACGGCCCAGCAGCGCGGACACTTCAGAACCAGCTTGGGTAAAGCGGAAGATGTTATCGACAAAGAACAACACGTCTTTGCCTTCTTCATCACGGAAATATTCAGCCTGGGCCAGACCGGACAGAGCCACACGGGCACGGGCACCCGGAGGCTCGTTCATTTGACCGTAAACCAGCGTCGCACGGCTATCGCCGCCGCCGCCTTCGACATTCACTTTGGATTCAATCATTTCCCAATAAAGGTCATTGCCCTCACGGGTTCTTTCACCAACACCGGCAAACACCGAATAACCGCCATAGGCTTTGGCGATATTGTTGATCAATTCCATGATCAACACGGTTTTACCAACGCCAGCACCGCCAAACAGGCCAATCTTGCCGCCTTTTGCGTAAGGACAAAGAAGATCGATGACCTTGATGCCCGTAGCCAGAATTTCAGCTTCGGTCGATTGGTCAACAAAAGCCGGGGCTTCGCGGTGAATAGGTCCGCGCAGTTTGGTTTTAATCGGTCCAACTTCATCAACCGGCTCGCCGATCACGTTCATGATACGGCCAAGTGTCTCAGGGCCTACCGGAACCATAATCGGCTCGCCAAGGTCAGTCACCGGCGTGCCGCGAACCAGGCCTTCGGTGGCGTCCATGGCAATACAGCGTACGGTGTTTTCCCCAAGATGCTGGGAAACTTCCAATACCAGGCGTTTTCCCTGATTTTCCAGCTCCAGCGCGTTTAGAATAGCCGGCAGTTCACCTTCAAATTCTACGTCAACAACGGCGGCAATAATCTGGGCGACCTTGCCTGTCGCCTTTTTAGCGGCCTTTTTCGGGGCGCTGGGCGTTTTCTTAGCAGTCATCTTTCTTTCCTCTTATTCAGGTCAGGCTGGCGCCAGACCCTATACGGCTTCGGCACCGGCAATGATTTCGATCAGTTCTGTCGTAATCATGCTCTGGCGTTTGCGGTTGTATTGCAGCGATAATTTATCAATCATTTCCCCGGCATTGCGGGTGGAATTGTCCATGGCAGACATTTTTGCGCCCATTTCACCGGCCACATTTTCAAGCAAGGCTTGAAAAATTTGTGTGGACAGATTGCGCGGCAGCAAAACTTTTAGGATGTCTTCTTCGTCTGGTTCATAATCATAAGCAGCACCGCCAAGATCAGGCGCGCTAACGCCTTCGGCCAGACCGTCTTTGGCCGGGATCAGGGTTTGCGATGTTGGAATTTGTGAAATCACCGATTTGAAGCGCGAAAACACCAACGTGCAGACATCAAACTCGCCAGCCTCAAACATAGAGAGGATTTTGGCGGAAATGCCAGCAGCAATACTGCTGTCAATGTTTTTGTATTCACGCAGGCTGATGACGTCGACCATGTTGTCCGCATAAACGCGCTTCAACTGGTCAGCGGCTTTACCCCCGACGCAGAGAATTTTGACGGTTTTGCCATCCTGGATCAGGCGGCTAACTTCGGCGCGTGCATGGCGGGCAATCTGGCTGTTAAAGCCCCCGCACAGACCACGATCAGCACTGGCCACGACCAGCAAATGCGTGTCGCTCTTGCCGTTACCAACCAACAGTTCTGGTGCACCTGGACGCCCATCCATCGAGGATGACAGATTGCCGACAACGGCGCTCATGCGTGCAGCATAAGGGCGCGCAGCCTCAACGGCCTCTTGCGCACGGCGCAATTTGGCCGCGGCGACCATCTGCATGGCCTTGGTGATTTTCTGAATGGATTTCACGCTATCAATACGATCGCGGAATTCCTTCAAACTCGCCATAGGACTATTCCTTTATTGCCGTGATTTACGCAAAGCGCTTGGTGAAGGCATCAAGAGCAGTTTTCAGCTTGCTTTCAATGTCTTTGGTCAGGGCTTGTTCTTTGGTAATCTCGTCCAGCAGATCTTTGTGATCAGCATGCAGGTTGAGCAACAGCTCTTCTTCATAACGTTGCACGTCTGCGACCGCGACTTTATCCAGATAACCCCGCGTACCGGCGTAAATCATGCAGGATTCTTCGGCCATGGATTGCGGCGAGAATTGCGGTTGTTTCAAAAGCTCTGTCAGGCGCTCACCGCGTGCCAGCATGGCTTGCGTCGAGGCATCAAGGTCCGAGCCAAACTTGGCAAAGGCGGCCATTTCACGATATTGCGCCAACTCACCTTTAACCGGACCAGCAACTTTTTTCATGATTTTGGTCTGCGCCGATGAACCAACCCGGCTGACCGACAGGCCGACATTCACCGCCGGGCGAATGCCCTGATAGAAAAGGTCGGTTTCCAAAAAGATCTGGCCATCGGTGATCGAGATCACGTTGGTCGGAATATAGGCGGACACGTCATTGGCCTGGGTCTCAATGATCGGCAATGCCGTCAAAGATCCGCCACCGTGCTCGTCGCTGAGTTTGGCGGCCCGTTCCAGAAGGCGGGAATGCAGATAAAACACATCACCCGGATAGGCTTCGCGGCCTGGTGGGCGACGCAGCAACAAGGACATCTGGCGATAGGCCACAGCCTGCTTGGACAGATCATCATAAACGATCAAAGCGTGCATGCCGTTGTCGCGGAAAAATTCGCCCATGGCACAACCGGTAAATGGTGCCAGATATTGCAAAGGTGCAGGCTCGGATGCGGTGGCAGCCACAACGATGGAATATTCCATGGCGCCATTTTCTTCGAGGGTTTTTACGATCTGGGCTACCGTAGAGCGCTTTTGGCCGATGGCCACGTAGATGCAATAGAGTTTTTTGCTCTCATCATCGCTCTGGTTAACTTCTTTTTGGTTCAAAATCGCATCAATGGCGATGGCGGTTTTGCCGGTCTGGCGGTCACCAATGATCAGCTCGCGCTGACCACGGCCAATCGGGATCAAAGCATCAATGGCCTTGATGCCGGTGGCCATTGGTTCGTGCACGGATTTCCGTGGAATAATACCCGGAGCCTTAACGTCCACACGGGCACGCTTTTTGGCTTTGATCGGGCCTTTACCGTCGATCGGCTCGCCCAGCGCGTTGACCACACGGCCCAGCAATTCCTTGCCCACCGGTACGTCCACAATCTCGCCAAGGCGCTTGACCGTGTCACCCTCGCGGATGCTGCGGTCTTCGCCGAAAATCACGACGCCGACATTGTCGCTTTCAAGATTCAGCGCCATGCCTTTAATGCCGCCTGGAAACTCAACCATTTCCCCGGCTTGCACTTCGTCAAGGCCATAAACCCGGGCGATACCATCACCAACGGACAGCACCTGGCCGACGTCAGAGACTTTCGCCTTGGCACCATAGCCCTTGATTTGTTTTTTGAGGATTGCAGAAACTTCCGCCGCACGGATATCCATGTCGCTTAGCTCTCTTTCATTACCAAATTAAGTCCATCAAGTTTTGTCTTGAGGGAATTATCAAACATACGCGAGCCGATTTTGATCACCAGCCCGCCCAGCAATGCGGGATCAACCCGCGTTTCAATTTTAACGTCCTGCCCCAGCACTTTTTTCAACGTGCTGGCCAGATCTTTCTCCTGTTTGGCGCTCATGGGCTGTGCCGTAGCGGCCTCAGCCTGCAAAGTGCCGCGTGCACGTGCGCACATCAGTGCGAAACAATCTGCCATATGAGACAGCTCACCAGCACGACCTGCACTGGCCACTGCCCCCACGAAATTTATGGTCAGTTTGGACAGTTTGGCTTTTTTGGCCACCGCTGTAATTGCCGCAGCTTTTTCTGTTGCACCAATAACAGGGGATGACAGAACATGCGTCAATTCGTCATTTTGGAATAAAGTGTCTTTAATAACAGCAAGTTCTGCTTCGACAATGTCGGTGCTTTTGGCATCCTTTGCCAACTCGAACAGCGCTTTGGCGTAGCGGTCCGCCGCACCGGAAGATTTTACATCCTGGCCTGACACTTTTACCCACCTGTTAAAAAAATCGCCTGCTGTCAGTTTGCAACAGGTCAACACGTTGATTTTACTTTGGTTTGTGAGGATCGAAAATCTTAAAAAAAGCAACGTTCTCCACAGCCCGGCGGGGGCATAGCATGCCCTTTCAGGGCGGGCAAGATGGCGACGGCAGCACAACGGCGTATCCATTACACTTACTGAACTTTTAAGTGACGTCGATGAAAATACTACCGTGCTGCACCCAATGTTAACTTGTTTGTGTGAAAGTCCCTGTCCATACGGGGAATAAGGGCAGGAATAATGTCTCCCATACGAATTACAGAACTGGCCGTTTTTCGCTCGCGAACAGCGCTTGTGGCACTTGCTGTAACCTTGACCATAGCCATGGTTGCAGGCATGGGCCTGACTGTACGTCACGCGGCTATCAGCATCGCCGATGCATCTCATACCAGCGCACAACTCGCACAAATCCATGGGGACCTGGTGTCGATCAACCGCGAACGCGGGTTTGTGATCCGTGCCGCCAAGGAAAGCGGTGATCGGCGTTGGGAAAGCCGGTATCGCTCTTTGGGTGCGCAACTGGACAAGCGTCTGCATGACGCTAATTCCCTTGCCATCAGCCCAGCAGTCAAAGTGGCCACACGCAAAGCCAGTGATGCCCGCCAGATTGTTGCAGCGGCCGAGGCTCGCGCCTTTGCGCAAATCCGTAAAGGCAATGTGTCCAAGGCCAGCAATATCATCAGTGATCCACGCTATATCGCCAATGCAGGCATTTATAACAAGGCCGTGGACGATTTGTTGAAGGCGACGTGGGAACATGTGGAACAACAGCGGGTGGCCGCTGCTCGGGCGACACGTCTTGCAATGATCGGTGCGGTCGTCGTGTTGATCGTTCTCAGCATTATCTGGTACGCGATTTTGCTGGATGCACAGCGGCGCGGTAAAGCCCTGGCCGGGGCGCAGGCAGAATTACTGGCCTATCGGGACAAGCTGGAATTGCGGGTGCGCGAGCGCACACAGGCCTTGAAGAAAGCCCGCGATACTGCGGAAAGTGCCAGCAAGGCCAAATCAGAGTTTCTGGCTGTCATGAGCCACGAAATCCGCACGCCCCTGAACGGCATATTGGGTATGACCAAGGCTCTGGCCAATACCGACGTTTCTGAAGATCAAAGCGATATGTTGCAGGTGGTTGAGCAGTCTGGCGCCGCGCTTTTGACAATCCTGAACGATGTTTTGGACCTCTCAAAGATTGAAGCGGGCGAGTTCAAGTTGAACAACACAGAATTCAGCATTTCTGAAATTTCTCACGCCTCGCTGGAAATGTTTGGCAATGCAGCACGCGCCAAGGGGTTGGACTTTAAAGTGTGCTCGAACTTCAACCAACGCTCTCGCTTTATGGGTGATGCGGCGCGGATCCGGCAAGTGCTCAATAATCTGCTCTCTAATGCGGTGAAGTTCACGCAAAAGGGCAGTATCGACGTTTCCCTGTCCGAAGAAACCGACAAAGAGGGTAAAACCTATCTCAGCGTGATGGTGTGCGATACAGGATCAGGCATTCCCTTTATTGCCCAAAAAAGCATTTTTGACCGGTTCACGCAGGTGGACAGCTCGCTCAGCCGTGAACATCAGGGGACGGGGCTGGGACTGGCCATTTGCAAAGAGCTAGTCGAGCGCATGGGCGGCGAGATCAATCTGAAAAGCGAACCGGGCCAGGGCTCGCGCTTCTGCTTCTTCGTCAATGTTGAAAAGCTGGACGTTTCACAGAGCGGTGATGCACCAGATGATGCATCAGATAGCGCCGCCACCAAAAAGGTTGCAAAGGACCAAAAAACCAAACGGGCCTTGCGTATTCTGGTGGCCGAAGACAACCCCACCAATCGCATGGTGATCAAGGCGATACTCAGTCATGCTCGCGCCGAGGTGACATTTGTTGAGGACGGCAAGGAAGCTGTGCAAACATGGCGGGCGCAAACCTTTGATCTGGTGCTGATGGATATCCAGATGCCCCATATGAACGGTGTTGAGGCCACACAGGCTATTCGCCAGATCGAGGCCGATGGCGATATGAACAAAACCCCGATTGTGGCGGTTACGGCCAATGCCATGCCGCACCAGCGCGATGAATATCTGGCTGCTGGTATGGATGACCATGTGGCCAAACCAATTGAACCGCAATTGTTGTTTGCGGCCATGAAGGGTGCTTTGAAAAGCAAGCCTGCAAATGATACGGACGATGCGCAGGCCGCTAACGGCTAAGGCCGTTATAAAAAAGAATACGGATCAATATCCACTTTCACGCGCACATTCCGGTGCAGTTTAACCCGTGTCCGCCAGGCGCTGATCATTGCAGAAAGATCAATATGTGGCTCGGCGCGCAGCAATAAACGCCGGCGCCAGCGCCCCCGCACCCGGTTCAACGGTGGCTCGCTTGGTCCCCACACATCTACACCCTCGACCAAGGGCGCAACAGCCGCAAAGGCTTGTGCCGCCGCCTGGGCGTCATGTTCGGTGGCCGCCGAAAAGATCAGGGCGGCCAGCCGTCCAAAGGGCGGAAACCCCATATCTTCGCGCAAGGAAAGCTCGGCCTCAATAAAGGTTTCGCGTTGCCCCGAACACAGTGCCAGAATGGCCTCATGATCGGGCTGGTGGGTTTGCAATATGGCCCGGCCCGGCTTATCGGCGCGTCCGGCGCGCCCGGCCACCTGGGCCAGGGTTTGATAGGTGCGCTCTCCGGCCCGTAAATCTGCGCCGTGCAGCCCCATATCCGCATCGACCACGCCAACCAGCGTCAGGCCCGGAAAATTGTGCCCCTTGGCGGCCATTTGTGTGCCGATCAGAATATCAATCTTGCCGGTCTCCATGCGGGCGATCAGAGCGCGTACATCATCGGCGTGTTTGGTGGTGTCGGACGAAAATATTTCCACATTCTGTTCGGGAAAGAGCCCGGTGACTTCTTCGTACAGGCGTTCGACGCCGGGGCCGACCGGGTGCAGGCTGTCCGCGGTGCCACAGGCCGGACAATGCTTGGGCTTGGGGATGGAATAGCCGGTCAAATGACACACCAGACGCCCGCTATAACGATGCTCCACCAGATAGGTGGCGCTGTCAGGTGCTTTCATGCGCTCGCCGCATTTGCGGCAGATGGTCAAGGGTGCATAGCCACGCCGGTTCAGGAACAACAGGCATTGCTCCTGTTTGCTGAGGGTTTGTGCCATGGCGTGGATCAAAGGCGGTGACAGCCAACACCCGGCCTCGGGTGGATGTTCACGCAGATCAATGGTGGAAATGGGCGGCAGAACCGCGGCGCCGGGCCGGGCCGGCAGGCACACATGGGCATAACGTCCGGCGCGGGCATTGCGCATGGTTTCCAGTGATGGTGTGGCCGAGGCCAGAATAATCGCTGCTTTGGAAAATTTGGCGCGGGCCACAGCCATGTCGCGGGCGTGATAGAGCACCCCGTCTTCCTGTTTATAGGAGCTGTCATGTTCCTCATCGACGACGATCAGGCGTAAATCTGCAAAGGGCAAAAACAGCGCCGATCGCGCCCCGACCACAATGCGGGCGCGCCCGTTTGCCACTTCCCGCCAGACCCGCCGGCGTTGCATTTTAGTGCGTTCAGAATGCCATTCGGCCGGCGGCGCGCCAAAGCGCGTCTCAAACCTTGCCAGCACGTCCTGGGTCAGGGCAATTTCGGGCAGCAAGACCAGAACTTGCGCCTTGGGGTCTTTTCGCAGCACATCTGCAATGGCGTCAAAATAAACCTCGGTTTTGCCGGACCCCGTCACCCCATCCAGAAGCGCCGGGGCGAACGCATCTTGGCGGGTCAGTGCAATCAGCTCGTGGGCTGCGTCCCGCTGTATTGGCGTCAAAGTCAGACCTTCACGGGCCGGGTGGGGCTGGGTAAAGGGGCGATCCACGGATTGTTCATCGGCAATAAGGCCGCCCGCATCGGCCAGCGTTTTGATCACCCCCGGCGATACATTGGCGGCTCTGGCCAGTTCTGCGGCGTTAAAATGCCCTTTGTGTGTGGCGGCAAAGACCCTTTGCCTCGCCTCGGTCATTTTGATGCAGGTTTGATCGCCCGGCCTATAGGTGGTGTGTGTGGGCGATGGACACAGGGCATCCGGGCTGCTGAGCACCATGCGCAGAACAACGCCTTGAAGGTGACAGCAATAACGGGCCACAAAATCCACAAATTCCAACACCCCAACTGGCAAAGGTGGTACGTCCAGCACCTCTTTAACGGCTTTGAGTTTTCGGTTTTCATCGGCGTCAGTTTTGGCCCGCACATCCCACACCACGCCGTGCATGCTGCGGGTCCCCAAAGGGGCGCGCACCAATGTACCCTTGCCGATGTCCATACCGGCCGGGATCTCGTAATCAAAAGGTTCGGGAACTGGCATCGGGAATAATACCGATGCCAGATGCGGTGCAGACATGCTTATTTAACCTTCGTCTGGCAGGGCTAGGGGCCACAGGATCGTTTTACGCGAATCGCGCGTTACAAGAAACACTATAGAAGGTATGCATCATGCAGTTTTTTCTCGACACCGCCAATGTTGACGAGATCCGGGCCATGACCGCCACGGGGCTGGTCGATGGGGTGACTACCAACCCGTCTCTAATTGCCAAATCTGGCCGCGATCTGGTGCAGACCATCAAGGAAATTTGTACGTTGACCACCGGGCCTGTCAGCGCCGAAGTGACGGCCAGTGACGTAAAGGGCATGGTCAAAGAGGGCGAATTTCTGCGCGATATTGCTGGCAATGTCTGCATCAAGGTACCATTGACCTGGGAAGGGCTGGAAGCCACGCATATCTTAAGCAGTAAAGGCCATCCGGTGAATGTGACATTGTGTTTCAGCGCCAATCAGGCGCTGCTGGCTGCCAAGGCCGGGGCCACATATATCTCTCCGTTTGTCGGGCGTTTGGACGATATTGGCATTGATGGGATGGAATTGATCGGCGAAATTCGCACCATTTATGACAATTACCCGGAACTGGACACGCAAATTCTGGCCGCATCGATCCGTAATGTATTGCACGTCAAACAATCGGCGCTGTTGGGGGCCGATGTGGCCACCATCCCTGCCAATGTCTTGCAGGCGCTGGTCAAGCATCCGCTGACGGATAAGGGACTGGCAGCCTTTATGGCTGATTGGAAAAGCACCGGACAAAGCATATTGCCATGATAGAAGACACCAGCGCCGACATTATCAGTCTTGAATCTGCGGTTCGGCTGCGGCTGGAAGGTAAAGTGCGGCGTCTGGCGATGGAACGCGATGCACTGGTGCAGACCATGCGTACCAACCATGCCAGTACGGCACAAATACATGGGGCAGTTCTGGCTCTGGTCGATGCGCGTGATCTGGGCATGCTGGACCAACGTTTGGCCGGGCATGTGCGCCAGTCGCTGGGGGCTGATGTGCTCAGGGTTCTGGTTGAAGGCTTGCAGGCCCCGGATAACACACGGGCCATTCAGGGCGCTCCAAAAGGGCTGGTTGTGCGGGTGATGGAAAGTCACGGCGAGCGGCTTGGCCCGTGCCAACCATACAGCGTTGATATATTTGGCAATGAGGCGGCGGGGCTGACCTCAGAGATGCTGATCAGGATCAATGTGCAGGGCCGTGAAGGCATTTTTGCACTGGGCAGCCGCGATCGTCTGACATACAGGCCTGATCAGGGCACCGACCTTGCCGCATTTCTGGCCCGCGTGGTTGAACGGCTGGTGGCCGCATGGGCACCGTCCTAAATTTACCGGCACAGCAGGCCCTTGGGGTTTTCATCACGCATTTGCGGGCCGAACGACGCCTTAGCGTTCATACGCTGTCGGCTTATGAACGCGATCTTATTGCGTTTTTTGACCATGTTCGTGATCATCAGGGGCAAGTGGTTGATCTTGGCGTTTTGCAGGGATTGGATGCCGCCGATTTTCGCAGCTATCTTGCGGCCCGCCGCCGGGGTGACCGGCCCCTGACATCACGGTCACTGGCGCGGGCGCTTTCCTCAATTCGCAGTTTTTATCGCTATGCAGAACGCCGTTGGGCGATCAAAAACGACCAGCTTTCCCTGATCGAGGGACCAAAGCTGGCGCGCACGGCGCCAAGGCCCTTGTCGGAACGTGCCGCCGGCGAAGTACTGAGCCTCTCGGCCGTGCAGGACCAGCGTGCACCCTGGATTGCGGCGCGTGATACGGCGCTTTTGACCTTGCTCTATGGGGCGGGGTTACGCCTTTCCGAGGCGTTGTCGCTCACCGGTGCCGATGTGCCGCTGGGCGAGGTGCTGCGCATTACCGGCAAAGGGGATAAAACCCGTCTTGTGCCGCTGTTGGATGTCGCCCGTGATGCGGTCGAAGGCTATCTGCGGGCCTGTCCCTGGCCGATCCAGCACAATGTCGCGCTGTTTCGCGGGCTGCGCGGCGGACCCATGGGGCCCCGCACAGCCCAAAAACTGATGCAGAGTATTCGTGCGCGCCTTGGCCTGCCGCCCAGCGCCACGCCGCATGCCTTGCGTCATTCTTTTGCCACGCACCTTTTGGCGGGCGGCGGTGATCTGCGGGCATTACAGGAATTGCTGGGCCATGAAAGCCTGTCGTCAACGCAGATATATGCTGATGTGGATGCCCAGAGCTTGTTGCGCATTTATGATCAGGCACATCCCAAAGGCGGGTGATTACATCAACCCCAAGGCCTTAAAACTGGCCACATCCTTGCGCCCGATAATGATATGATCGTGGACGCTGATTTTCAGTGCTCTGGCGGCGGTGATAATTTCGCGGGTCATATCGATATCGCCTTTTGAGGGCGTGGGATCCCCGCTGGGGTGGTTATGCACCAGAATTATCGCCGAGGCCCCGTGTTCCAGCGCCCGGCGCAAGACCTCGCGCGGATAAACCGGGGTGTGGTCAACCGTGCCGTGGTTCTGTACTTCACCACAAATCAGCCGATTTTTACGGTCCAGAAACAGGACCCGGAACTGTTCACGGGTTTCCTGGGCCAGGGCCGCCCGGCAATAATCCAGTATCGCCGACCAGCTGGAAATAACCGGTCGGTTCATCAGGCCCAGTTTGTGGACGCGCAAGGCTGTGGCATGGACAATTTTAATATCGCGGGCCGTGCTGTCATTCAATCCGGGTATTTCGGCCAGGCGCTCTGGTGCCGCGCCCATAACCTCGGCAAAGCCGCCAAAATGATCAATCAGGGTTTTGGCCAATGCTTTGACGTCGCGGCGCGGTATGGCCCGAAACAGGATCAGTTCCAGCAGCTCATAATCAGCCAGGGCATCGGGACCAGACTGCGAGAAGCGTTCGCGCAGGCGCATACGGTGCCCATGAAAATGTGGTTTGGGTTTTGGTTTGCTTTCGCTCATGCGTCGCTGGAAACGGCCGGGTTGTGAAGGCCCGCCGGGGATGCCGTAAATATTTCGGCACCATTCTTGGTCACACCGATCGAGTGTTCAAACTGTGCTGATAAAGAGCGATCACGGGTGACCGCAGTCCAGCCATCGGAAAGGATTTTAACTGCCGGGCGGCCTAAATTCAGCATTGGCTCGATGGTAAAGAACATGCCTTCTTTTAGCTCAACCCCGGTGCCCGGCTGTCCGTAATGCAAGACGTTGGGGGCGTCGTGAAACACCTTGCCAACACCATGGCCGCAAAAATCCCGGACCACAGAACACCGTTCGCCTTCGGCATAAGACTGAATGGCATGGCCAATATCGCCAAGATGTGCGCCGGGTTTAACCACGGCGATGCCGCGTTCCAGTGCTTCATAGGTGATGTCGATCAGGCGTCGGGCACGGCGTTTGACATTGCCCAGCGCAAACATGCGGCTGGTATCGCCGTGCCAGCCATCCAAAATCAGCGTCACGTCGATATTGACGATATCGCCGTCTTTCAGGGTCTTTTCCCCCGGTATGCCGTGACACACCACATGATTGGCGGAAATGCACAGAGTCTTGGGATAGCCGCGATAGTAAAGACAGGCCGGTTTTGCGCCGTGATCAAGCATAAATTCGCGGGCCATCCGATCCAGATCATCAGTGACCACGCCCGGTTGCATGTGCGCGCACAGCATATCCAGACATTCACCCGCAAGACGTCCGGCTTTGCGCATGCCCTCAAAATCCTCAGGGGTATGCAGCTTGATCATGTTGGTGCGCCCGGCGGGGGCTTCTTCGGCTTCGGTAAAGGTCATCATGGTGTGTTGTTGTCCAAATCCAGTTGTGCCCTAACTTGGTCTTTTACAACGTAATGCGCAACCAGTTCCGGGCTCATTCGTGCAGGGCGTCCGGTGTCGAGATTAAAGCAGACCAGTTTCCAATGGGAACGAAAGATCGTCTGCCCGGTATCGGCGCGGCGGATCTGATAGTGCCGCTCGGCCCGCAAGCGTCCATCGGACGCAGTGATCCATACCGCCACGTCCAGCGCGTCACCGGCATAGGACGAGGCCAGATAGTCCGTTTCAGCCCGTATAACAGCCATCCCCCGGCGCGCCGCGGCACAGGTTTGTTTGTCAAAACCGAAACTGTCCCAATGGGCCCAGGCGGCATCATCCAGCCAGGTGTTGTAAACGGCGTTGTTGACATGCCCAAAGGCGTCAATGTGTTCCGGTTTGGCATGCACCCTGTGGATGAAAGGTTCCGGTAAATCCCAAGTGTCATTGTTCATGCCGTCTCCGTAGCAATTCATAGAACGCCGCGGCAAGGCCAACAATGATATAAAGCGCCAAAATAATCGTCAATGTTGTGCGGTCATTTTCCCATAAATACCGGACCAGCAGTGCAATTGTGGTACTCATCAGTATCAGCCCCAGCACAATCAAAAGCGGGGATGATGCGCTGGCTTTGTGAAGCTTGAGATTGGCCGCTGCGACCCCGATGGAAACCAGCAAAAAGGTCATGGATGAAAATGCGGCAATGACCTCCAGGCCACCGGCCATAGTAAAAGCCATGGCCATGGCGATAAGCGTAAAAACTGCAATATGCGGTGCACCGGCTGCATTATGGCCGGATAAAACGGCCGGCATGCGCTTTTCCTTGGCCATTTGCACCATCATGCGCGAGGCGCCAAAGGCGGTGGCGTTAATAGCGCTGGAGGTGGCCAGCAAGGCCGCCACACCGACCAGCACCACACCGGCTTCGCCCAGCACCGGGCGGGCCGCCGCGGCCAGCGCATATTCCTTGGCTTCGATCAATTGTGCTTCGCCCAGATTGCCAACACCAACCACAGCCAGAACAATATAAATCACCGAGGTAACGGTGATTGAGATGTATATGCCGCGCGGCACATTGCTGTCCGGGTCGCGCATCTCGCTCAGCGCATTGGTGATCAGCTGGAACCCTTCAAAAGCTACAAAGACCAGGGCACCGGCCATGAAAACAGAAGCCAGACCATGGTTGAGAACGGGGGTTAAATTCTCGGCTTTTACGGTCACTGATCCGGCCAGAGCAAAAAAACCCAAAAGGGCAATCTTGGTGTAAACGATAATATCCTCGACCCGACCGCTGTCTGAGGTGCTGCGTAAATTAAGGATCAGAAAAAACACCAGAACCAGTGCCGATAAAGCGATACGAAAAGGCGGGTTGCTGCCTTGTCCCAATAAGTCCGCCCCATAAGCGCCGAACGTAAAGGCATAGAGCGCCAGAGTGCCAACATAGCCGATAATCACCGTCCATCCGCCAAGGGTGGACAGAAAGGGGGTCTTGGGAAAGGCGCGCAGCAGATAGGTGTAGCTGGCACCATCATCGCGAAACGTTAGGGCCAGTTTGACGTATGAATACCCGCCCGCCAGGGCGATCAGCGCGCCGATGAGAAAGGCCAGAGGCGCCGCATGGCCGGCAATGCCAACCGCCAGGCCCAGAACCGAAAATATACCGCCGCCGATCATGCCGCCAACACCCATGGCAACCAGTTCCGGCAGGCCCAATTTGGACTGGGAAGATGTTGTCTTTGTCATGCTTATGGGGCCAGTGTTCCGTCATCAAACATGTCCGTCTCAAAGGGACGTACAGCTTCCCGTTTCGGTGTTTGTGGTGCAAGATCAGGGCAGAGGCGTTGCAGAAGGTCGGCCATAATGCCAAGGCGTGCGGCGCGTTTGTCGACGGCCTGAACGATGTTCCACCGGCCCTGCGTATGGTCTGTTTCGCGCAACATGGTGTTGCGTGCTGCGCTGTAATCATCCCAGCGCGATTGTGCATAGGCGTCCAGCGGGCTGAGCTTCCAGGTTTTCAAGGGATCGGTTTTGCGCTTTTCCAGCCGTTTGAACTGTTCAGCCTTGGGAGTGTCCAGCCAATATTTGATCAGCACTATGCCGTCATCAGCCAGCATTTTTTCAAAGCGCGGCGCCGAGCGTAAAAATGTCTGGTTTTGTGCAGGTGTACAAAAGCCCATAACCGGTTCAACCCCGGCGCGATTATACCAGGAACGATTAAATAGAACGATCTCGCCCTGCGCTGGAAAATGCGGCACGTAGCGTTGAAAATACCAGCTTTCCTGTTCGCGTTCTGTGGGTTTGGGCAATGCCACAGCGCGCACATCACGCGGCGGCAGGTTTTCGATAATGCGTTTAATTGTGCCGTCTTTGCCAGCCGCATCGCGGCCTTCAAAAACCACGCACACCCGCCAGTTTTCTTCTGTCGCACGCCTTTGCATGGCCCCAAGAGCGATCTGGTGCGCCCGTAATTCACGTTCATATTGTTTGCGTGGTATGCGTTTCTTTCCCACAGCATTCTCCCTGAAATGTTCTTTATGCGGCCTATACCGTTGCATTTTTACCACGATGGCAAGTTTCTACCGGACCTAAGGCGAACAAGGCCGCGTTTTTATGGCCATAATAAGTAAACATGGTTATGAAACACACACCCTGCCAAGGGGCAATAAAAATTAAAACACGGACACCATAGGAAAAGAGGAAAGTCGATGAAGACGAGAAACTCCCTTAAGGTTGCAATGTTTTGCGCAGCCTCGTGCTTTGCGCTGACCAGTGCAGGTACTGCAAACGCCCAGAGCGCCCAGAGCGTGCTGGAAGACGAAATTATCATTACCGCCACCAAAAAGGCCGGCGGCACGAATATCCAGGAAGCGCCTGTGGCGATTTCTGCTTTCGGCGAAAAACAGCTTGAAGTTCTGCATGTCAGCGATCTGCAATCATTGAGCTATTCTGTTCCTAACGTTTCGTTGGACGATATCGGCACCACCCCGGGTGTCGCTAACTTCTCGATCCGTGGCCTGGGCATTAACAGCTCGATCCCGTCCATTGACCCCACCGTGGGTGTTTTTGTTGATGGTATGTATCTGGGCATTAATGCCGGTGTGGTTCTGGACCTGTTTGATCTGGAAAGCATCGAAGTGCTGCGCGGCCCGCAAGGTATCCTGTTTGGTCGTAACGTGACCGGCGGTGCGGTTCTGATCAACACCAAAAAACCCACAGACGAATTTCAGGCCTCATTCAAGGCGGCCGCCGAATCCGGTTTTAAAAATACCGGCGGAAATTACTATCTGATGGGGTCAGTGTCTGGTCCATTGATCGAAGACAAGCTGAAAGCCAAGGTCTCTGCCTATTACAACAAGGACGATGGCTATTTCAAAAACTATGAAGGCGGTCCAGCCTTTGGTCAGCCTGACGAGTTCAGCACCTTTGGCCAATCTGAAACCTTCATGATCCGCCCTTCATTGGTGTTTACACCGACAGACAATACCGAATTCATCCTGCGTTATGAACATGGCGAGAGCGATGGTGACGGTCCGGCTTCGCAAAATCATCCCGGCCGTAACGGCACATTCCCTAATGCGTTCGCCAATTTTGACCGTAATTCCGACAGCTTCTCGATCGACGAAGATGGCTTTTACGACAATAACTGGGACCAGATCATTCTGGAAACCAATATTGATGTTGCCTTTGGTGATGGCACGATCACCAACATCTTTGGCTATCGTGATTTTCTGGGCACCGGGCGCAGCGATATTGACGCAACGCCCCTGCCGCTCTTCCATGCCAGCTTTGCCACCGATTAGGACCAGTGGAGCAATGAGTTGCGCTATGCAGGCCGTTTTGGTGACAAGTTCGACCTGACCACCGGTGTTTATTACTTCACTCAGGATACGATGTATCAGGAAACGCGTAATATCGCCTTTGGCCGCTTGAACTTTTTTGGCGGTGGCCAACAAAGACAAAAAACCTATGGGGCGTTTGCCCAAGGCGATTACGATCTCAGCGATCAGGTTTCTTTGATCCTTGGCGGGCGGTATACGCACGAAAGCAAACGGGCCGATATCGCCACGTTGATTTTCAACCGCACGCCCTGTGATGTGTTGACGGGCACGTGCCCCTTTGATTTCAGCGACAAAGACAGCTGGTCTAATTTCTCTCCCAAGGTCGGCCTGACCTGGGAGCCGAATGACGACTGGAATGTCTATGGTCACTGGACCAAGGGTTTCCGCTCTGGCGGCTATAACTTCCGCAACACCTCAGCAGCTTTCCTGCCGACACCGTTTGATGAAGAAAAAGTCAGCTCATTCGAAGTGGGTTTCAAAGGCCAGCCTAATGGCATGGCCCGGATCAACTCGGCGATTTTCTATAATGATATCTCCAACATGCAGCGTGAAATCAACATCGCTGACCCGCTGGCTGGTGTTGTTCAGTTCATTCGCAACACTGCTGACGCAACCATTTGGGGCTTTGAGTCCGAAGTTCAAATCTACATTATGGATATGATTACCCTTTTGGGTTCAGTTGGTTACACCAATGGTCAATATGATAATGTATTGTTTGACCTGAATGGCGACGGGACGTTAAACGCCGCAGATAAGGATTTGAAAATCCCGCGTTTGGCCCCTTGGACCTACAGCGTTGGCTTCTTGCTCAACAGTGAAATTCCGGGCCTTGGTGCCTGGTCCTTGCGGACCAATTTTGCGCACCGGGATCGGTCATTCTATACCGATAACAATCTGGGCGAGCTGAATGGTGCTGATATTCTGGACCTTAACCTCTCGCTGACTACGGAAAACAATGTGACCGTGTCTTTGTATGGTAAGAACCTTCTCAATGAAGTGACCCATGGCGGTGATACGCAATTGCCGGCAACGTTGGGTGGTGGCTCGTTCGCGCCGCTAAACAAGGGCCGCATTATTGGTCTGGAACTGAAAGTTGACCTGAACTAGGACAACCACACGTTACAAAAGAAAAGGGCGCTGTGATCACTCACAGCGCCCTTTTTCTATCCAAATGTCTATTTGATCAATTGATAGGCCGGCAAGGTCAGAAATTCGGCAAAGTCATCATCAAAGACCAGCCCGCGCATCACGCTGGCCGCTTCTTCATTGCGACTGGCGCCCCATTGCGCTCCATCACATGCGGCGCGCATTTGCCCAAGAATTTCAGCGAATTGTTGTTCCAGCAGGGCCGTATCAATGGTGCGTCCGTCGTCCATTTTTGCGCCGTGTACCCGCCATTGCCAGAGCTGGGCGCGGGATATTTCCGCTGTTGCGGCGTCTTCCATCAGATTATGAATGGGTGCCGCGCCCTGGCCGCGCAACCATGAGGCGATATACAGGATTCCCACTTCAATATTGGTGCGCACACCGCCAAGCGTGATGGTCCCGGTACTGGGCGTCAAAAGATCAGCGGCGCTGGCGCTATAGCCGTTCAGGCGTTCCACCTGATTGGGTGCAGGCATGTGTTCGTCAAACACCTCCATGGCCAATGCGACCATGCCTGGGTGGGCCACCCACGTGCCATCATGGCCGTCTTTAACTTCACGCTCCTTGTCGGCGCGTACTTTGGCAAAGGCGGCATCATTGGCCGCATTATCGCCCTTAACGGGGATTTGTGCCGCCATGCCGCCAATGGCATGGGCACCGCGTTTATGACAGGTTTCAATCACCAGGCGCGAATAAGCATGCATAAACGGGGAGGCCATGGTCACTTCGGCCCGGTCTGGCAAAGTGCGATCCGCACGTTTGGCAAAACGTTTGATATAGCTGAAAATATAGTCCCAGCGGCCGCAATTTAAGCCCACAATATGATCGCGCAATTCATACAAAATTTCATCAATCTGGAAGCTGGCCATGATGGTCTCGATCAGCACCGTGGCGCGTACCGTGCCGACCGGCAAACCAAGGGTGCTTTGGGCGTGCAAGATGACCATATTCCACAGCCGGGCTTCGGCGGCATTTTCAAGCTTTGGCAAGTAATAATAGGGTCCGCTGGACAGATCTTTTAAGGCCTCATAGCTGTGAAACAGGTATAGGCCAAAATCGAAAAGTGATGCCGACATGGGCTGGCCATCGACCAGCATATGCGCTTCGTCCAAATGCCAGCCGCGTGGGCGAACAATCAGCACCGCCGGATCAGCCTTCAGGTTGTATGATTTCCCCCTCGCGGCGTCCTCAAAGTCTATCTTGCGGGCATTGGCATCGCGCAGGTTAATCTGGCCCTGCACCATGTTTTCCCAAGTGGGGGATGAGGCATCTTCAAAGTCAGCCATAAAGCATTTTGCACCGCAATTGAGCGCATTGATGATCATTTTTCGATCCACCGGGCCGGTGATTTCCACACGGCGGTCCTGTAAATCTTCCGGTACCGGGCGCACCTGCCAGTTGCCGGAGCGAATATCGGCGCTTATGGCCTCAAAATCAGGATCCTGACCACCATCCAACTGTGCCTGCCGCGCCAGTCTTGCGTCCAGAAGTGTCTTGCGAGACGGGTTGAACCGCCGGTGCAAATCAGCAATGAAAGCCAGCGCATCCGGGTTAAGAATATCGGCAAAGCCGGGCTCTAATGTGCCAGTGATTTCAATCTGTTCGTTAGGTTTTGACATGGTGGGCCTCATCGAAAATTCTAGCCATGCTCGCTTGTAAGTGGGCGGTTCTGGCGGTTGCTCTTGTGCGCCGTGTATGATCTGAACATGGCTGATTGTTAATCTGCTACGCATCGTTATTACAGCGGCGTCTCTATCAATTTGTACAGGAATTTGGCACTGGTTCAATCTCTGTTCAAAGGGCAAGTTTATCTGAAAAATCATTAAAACCGTCACCTGTGACGCAAGAGAGGCGTGCTGAAATGAATCACCTTCAAAGAACAAAATTGCTGTGTCTGGTGTCCAGTATTGCGCTGGCCCCGGCGGGCGCGGCGCTGGCCCAAAGCCAAGATGCTCTAAGTGATGAAATTATCATTACGGCCACAAAAAAAGCAGGTGGGATCAGCATTGCCGCGGCCCCGCTGGCGATTACAGCTTTTGGTACGCCGCAATTGGATGCGTTGCATGTCACGGATCTGGAAAGCTTGAGTTATTCTGTCCCCAATGTCTCGCTGGATGATATTGGTACATGGCGCGGCGCAGCCAATTTTTCTATTCGCGGCCTTGGGATTAACAGCTCAATCCCTTCGATTGATCCAACCGTTGGGGTGTTTGCCGATGGGATGTATATGGGCATTACATCGG
This sequence comes from Robiginitomaculum sp., assembly GCA_021776525.1. Lineage (GTDB taxonomy): Bacteria > Pseudomonadota > Alphaproteobacteria > Caulobacterales > Maricaulaceae > Robiginitomaculum_B. The sequence goes on along the minus strand of JAJFFT010000006.1, from coordinate 156,210 downwards.
GGGTTGTGCTGGACGTTTTTGATCTGGACAGCATCGAAATACTGAGAGGCCCACAAGGGGTATTGTTTGGTCGCAATGTCACAGGCGGTGCGGTCTTGCTGCATACCAAAAAACCCAAGGATGCGTTTGAGGCATCATTCAAAACCGCTATTGAGTCTGGCCTTCGCGGCACTGGCGAGAATGCTTATCTGATGGGCGCGGTGTCAGGCCCGGTCATCAAAGATAAATTACTGGCCAGGTTGTCGGTTTTTTATAACAAGGACGATGGGTATTTCAAAAACTATCAAGGCGGCCCGGCTTTTGGCCAGCCCGATGCCTTCAGTACATTCGGACAGGCTGAAACTTTTATGTTTCGCCCATCGATTATCTATACGCCCAGCGCCGATCTGGAATTTATTCTGCGCTTCGAACATGGCGAAAGTGACGGCGATGGCCCGGCCGCGCAAAGTCACCGCAATGGTCGCGGTGTGTCCAATCCTGCTTCTGACTTTGATCGTCGCGGGTTTGGGTTTTCTATCAATGAAGACGGTTTTTATGACAGCAATTGGGACCAATTGATCAGCGAAACCAATTGGGATATCGGTTTTGGCAATGGCACGATTACAAATATTCTTGGCTTTCGGGATTATGCCAATAAAACCCGTGCCGATATTGATGCCAGCCCGCGCGAACTGTTTCAGTCCGACACCCGCATCAACCAGAACCAATGGAGTAACGAGTTGCGCTATGCCGGGCGTTTTGCCAATCGTCTGGATGTTACGGCTGGGCTTTATTATTTTACCCAAGACATCAATTATCAGGAATCGCGCAATATTTTTGATGGGTTTTTGCGGTTCTTTGGCGGTGGACACCAGCGCCAGAATACCTATGGCATTTTTGCGCAAGGCGATTATGACCTCACAAATGCCCTGACTTTTAGCCTTGGCGGGCGTTATACCTATGAGGCAAAGCGGGTCAACATTGCCACCATTAACTTGAACACTGCCCCTTGCGACGTGATTGCCGGAACCTGTCCGCTGGACTTTAATGATCGTGGCACATGGTCAAACTTCTCGCCCAAAATCGGGTTTTCCTACGCATCACGTGATGGGATGAACGCCTACGCCCATTGGACACGGGGGTTTCGCTCGGGCGGTTATAATCTGCGCAATACCTCGCCTTTTGTTGCACCGGGGCCGTTTGACGAGGAAAGAATTGATGCGTTTGAGGTGGGGCTCAAAGTCGAGCCTCATAAAAAGCTGCGGATCAATTCGGCCGTGTTTTATAATGATATTGCCAATTTGCAGCGCGAGGTCAATTTGGCCGATCCGCGTGCCGGTGTGGTGCAGATTATTCGTAACACAGCCGATGCGCGTATTTGGGGCTTTGAAGCCGAGGCGCAGGTTTTTGTCAGCGACCATCTGACCCTGTTGGGATCGCTGGGTCACACCAATGGCCGGTATGATACGGTTTTGTTTGACCTTAATGGCGATGCTGTTGTTGACGATGCGGATCGCTCCTTAAGCATCCCGCGTTTATCGCCCTGGGTTTACAGCTTGGGTTTTGTTTATACGTATGAGCTGGGCCATTTGGGCCTGCTCAGCCTGCAATCGAGCGTCGCACATCGGGGCCAGGCGTTTTACACCGATAACAATTTGGGCACATTGAACCGCGTCAACATGGTAGACTTTAATCTGGGGCTTGGCATGGATAATGGCATAAGCGTCGCGCTTTATGGCAAAAACCTGCTGAACCAGGCTTCCCATGGCGGTGACACGCAACTGCCCAATGTGTTGGGCGGCGGAACGTTTGCGCCTCTGAACAAGGGCCGTATTTTAGGGTTGGAGTTGAAATTCGACCTTCCATAAACCAAAAAAGGCGCTGTGATTATTCACAGCGCCTTTTTCAGCTATGGTCTGTCATTACTCCGCAGCGCTGGAGAATTGTGCGTTCTCTGTGGATTCGCCAAGTGCGGTGGTTGAGGATAGCCCGCCGGAAACGGCGTTGGCCACCATATCAAAATAGCCAGTGCCTACCTCGCGCTGGTGACGGGTGGCGGTATAGCCGTGGGTTTCAGCGCCAAATTCAGCCTGTTGCAGCTCGCTATAGGCGGCCATGCCACGGTCTTTATAGCCGCGCGCCAGCTCGAACATGCTGTAATTAAGATTGTGGAAGCCGGCCAAAGTCACAAACTGGTATTTATAGCCCATGGCGCCTAATTCACGTTGGTATTTGGCGATGGTGTCCTTGTCCAGATTGGCCTCCCAGTTAAAGCTGGGCGAGCAATTGTAAGCTAATAGTTTGTTCGGGAATTCCTTGTGAATGGCTTCGGCAAAGCGGCGCGCATCATCAAGATTTGGCTTGGAAGTTTCCCACCATAAAAGATCAGCAACTTTGGCATAAGACAGGCCGCGCTTGATACAATGGTCAACGCCATTGCCTTTCAGGCGGTAAAAACCTTCTGGCGTACGTCCGGCGTCATAATCAATAAATTCGTGATCGCGCTCATCAATATCCGAGGTTAGCAATTTGGCGCTTTCCGCATCTGTGCGGGCCACCACCAATGTTGACACGCCACTAACATCGGCGGCCAGACGGGCGGCCTGCAAATTACGTTCGTGGGCTTTGGTGGGGATCAGAACTTTGCCGCCCAAATGGCCGCACTTCTTCTCAGAGGCTAATTGGTCCTCAAAATGCACACCGGCTGCACCGGCCTCAATATAGGCTTTCATAATTTCAAAACAGTTGAGCGGCCCGCCAAAACCGGCCTCAGCATCGGCAATGATCGGTGCAAACCAGTCGCGCTTGGCACCACCTTCCGAGCACTCAATCTGGTCAGCACGTTGCAAAGTGCGATTGATCTTCTTGGCCAGCTCAGGGCCGGAATTGGCCGGATAAAGCGACTGGTCAGGGTACATGGCACCGGCGACGTTGGCGTCGGCGGCCACCTGCCAGCCAGAGAGGTAAATCGCTTTTAGGCCCGCGCGGACCATCTGCATGGCCTGGTTGCCGCTCAAAGCGCCCAGCGAGTTGATATAGGGCTCGGTTTGCAAAAGCTCCCACAGGCGATTGGCACCGCGCTCTGCGAGTGTGTGGCTGATCTGTACAGAACCGCGCAGGCGTTTGACCTCTTCGGCAGTGTAATTGCGTTCAATGCCGTCATAACGCCCTTTTGGGGCTGATGGGATCAGGGCGTTAATATCTGTGTTGCTCATGGTGCTCTCCTGCGCTGTATAAATGCGATAATATAATTTACTATTGTGACAAATATGACAGAATGTATGAAAATATGACAGGATATAAGCGTTTACGTGTCATTTTTGTATGACAAGTATTTTGTAAAATTGTAATAGATGTAAATATTATGGCAGAGAAAAAATTATTCGCCGGGGCGCGGCTAAAACGTCTGCGCAAGGATCTGGGGCTAACGCAGGTCAAAATGGCTGCTGACCTAGGGGTTTCAGCCAGTTATCTCAATCTGATGGAGCGCAACCAGCGCCCGGTCAGCGCCCGTGTTCTGATCCGTCTGGCAGAAACCTTTGAGTTTGACCTCAAAACCTTTGTGTCCACGCCAGACCAGGGGACTTTGTTGTCCTTGCGTGATGCGGCGGCCGATCCGGCCATCGAAGATATCGGCCTGGACGTTCAAGACCTCAAAGAGCTGGCCGACGCCCATCCGCGCGCGGCGCAGGCCTTGATTCAATTGCACCAAAGCTATCGTGGGACGGCCAGTGATTTGGCAACGCTGGCGGATCGTTTTGATGACCGTCAAGGCGTTTCCGAGACCAGCGAGCAGCCTTTGCAGCAGGTGCGCAATCTGTTGCAGGAGCATGGAAACTATTTTCCGGAACTGGAAGAGGCCGCAGAGGTGTTTGCCGAAGAGGCGCATCTGGATCGCGCCGACATGACCGCCGGCATGCAGGCTTATCTGTTGCAGGTACATGGCGTACGCACGCGCGTTTTGCCGCTCGACGTGATGCGCGGCAATTTACGGCGCTATGACCGTCATTCGCGGCGTCTGATGCTGAACGAGTTGTTGGAGCCATCAGCCCGCCAGTTTCAAATGGCCGTGCAGATAGCCTTTTTGGAACAGCGCGACCTGCTCGACCAGATGGAGCTGGAAACCGCTTTGACCAGCAAGGTGGCCCGGCGGCTGTACCGGCTGGCGCTGGCCAATTATTTCGCCGCCGCGTTGGTTATGCCCTATGACAAGACATTAGCCGCGGCACAAAGCCTGCGTTATGATCTGGAGAGCATGCGCCGCCGTCTGGGGGTCAGTCTGGAACAATTGTGCCACCGGTTGACCTCATTGCGCTGCCCCGGCACGCGCGGTGTGGATTTTTTTATGCTGCGGGCTGATCTGGCTGGTAATATCACCAAACGCTTTGGCGCTAAAAACTTCGCTTATGCCAAAACCGGTGGTTCATGTGCGCGATTGTCCATGTGGCACGCCAATGAACGCTCTGGCGAGATCATCCCGCAAATGATCACATTGGGTGATGGGGCGCGCTATTTTACGCTGTCTTGCGCCATTCGCATGGCCAATGAAGAGGACCCGCGCATTCGTGTGCAGCGGATCATTATGCTGGCCTGTCCGGCCGAGGAGGCCGAACAGCTTGTCTATACCGATGCCTGGGATCTGGGCGCGTCCAATACAGATACTCATGTCGGTCTAAGCTGTCGTCTGTGTGAGCGCCAATCCTGCGCCGAGCGGGCGTTTCCACCCTTGCAAAAACGTCTTTATGCTGATGAGACCAAACGCGCCTCTATGCCGTTTTCGTTTAACAAATAACCTGACGCCGTTAGTTTTTTTTCTTTTTCCGGGTGACGGTTTTTTTGACGACTTTGGCGCTGCGGCCAATAACCTTGGCTGTACCCTTGCCAACCATGCCGGTCGCAGATGCTGCGCCGCTGACCAATTGTACACCAGAGCTGACCGTCGAGCAGCCGCCAAGGGCAATCAATGCCGCACAGGTGATAATGAGAGAACGCATACCCCAACCCTTTTTCTTTTGGTGGAGCCTAGCCGATCAGGGTTAAATTTTCATGAGGCTTTCGGGTCAATCACCACAGGGATCGGGTCTTTGGACGATAAGTGCACATCGCGCTGCGGGAAGGGAAACTCGATGCCGTTTTCCCTGAAACTCTCCAGGATTTCTAACAACACTTCACTGGAAATATTGCTAACGCCATTTTCCGCATCGCGAATCCAGAAGCGTAATTCCAGATCAATCGCATTATCCCCAAAACCTTTCAGTAAACAGGCTGGTTTTGGTGTGCGAAGCACCCGCGGTATTGCGTTCATGCAGTCAATGGCCAGTGCGATGGCTTTATGAACATCGGCATTATAGGCAATGCCCACCGGGCGTTTGACCCGAACTTCGGGTGTGGAGAATGACCAGTTGATCACTTTGCCTGTGACGAAACTTTCATTGGGGATCAGGTGCTCTTTGCGATCGCGGGTAATCACCGAGGTATAGCGCAGGCCCAGCGAGCCAATTTTGCCATAAGTGTCGTCAACTTCGATCACATCGCCGGGCTTTATCGAGCGGTCCATCAAAAGAATGATGCCCGAAATGAAGTTGGCGAAAATCCGTTGCAGGCCAAAACCAATACCAAAGGACAGTGCACCGCCGATAATGGCCAGTGAGGACAGATCAAAGCCCATGCGCGTCATGGTGATCAACATGGCAATGGTCAGCAAGGTTACCTGAACGGCCTTGGACAATAACAACCGGATGGATGGTGTCAGGCTGGGCAGGGTGTTTATGCGTTGACGCGAAACTCTGGAGAGCCAGCTGGCCAGCCATAACAAGATGCTGGCCAGCATAATGCCGTTCAGGAGCAACAGGACTGAAAAGTCCTTTTCGCCAATTTTGAAACCCAGCGGTGTTCCCAAAAACCCTGTGACCGGCCCGATCAACCCAAAGATATTTAAGGCCGCCAATGCCCAGGCAATATTGGCGGCAGTCTTTGCCCAAAAAGGCTCGGCAATTAAATTGGACAACAGGCGGATCAAAATCCACGCCCCGGCCAGGGAAGCAAAAATTCGCACAAATGCGCCCGGCCGTTCAGTCAGTTGCAAGGCATATAATGCGGCCAACAGTGCAATAAAAAACACAATCGCTTTGGTCAGCGGCGATAAAAACGCGCCCAATGATTGTGCGTGGCGGCTCAAGATGTTGCGGCTAACTACATTACGTCCCACAGCTTTGACATAGGGGCTTAGAACCAGAGCCAGGATCAGCGCCAGTGCGATGGTCCCGGCCTGTACGGCCATATCAATGCTGAACAGCGAACCCTGCGCCCATTCCAGGGTTTTGCGGGCCAAAACGCCGCCTTGTTCGGAAAATTGTTCGATACTTTGCGCTTGCATGTGCCGACACTAGCGCGATGCGCCCTCGTCTGTCGATTGGCTGCGGCCAAGTTTTTGCTCTATCCGTAGGGGGGCAGGCTTGATACTGGTAGCGGTATGAAAGTTCTTGGTATCATAATGGCGGGCTTCGTGTTGTGTTTTGGCGGTTTAACCCGTGTTTTGGCTGACGCGCCCGCCATCCCCAATGCTGTGGCATATGACGAGGGGCGCTATGACGATGCTGTTACATTGGGCGTTACCGATGGCAGCGCAGCAGCGCTTGTGCTGGTGGCCAGAGCGCGCCTGGCAAAGATTGATCTGGGCCTCAGCGACAACCACAAGGCCGATGCCAAAGCGGCCATGAGGGACGCAGAAAAGGCCATGGAGCTGGACCCCACAAATGCCGAGGCGCATTTGATGAAGGTTGCGGCCCTTGGTATGCTGGCGCGCGGCATGAGTAAAATGAAAAGTTTTCGCAAAGGTATGGCCGGCAAAAGTCGTAAACATATTGAAGCCGCATTAGAGCTTGATCCGGATTCTGCCTGGGCTCAGGCCATGTTGGGTATGTGGCATCTGGAAATTGTTCGGCGCGGCGGAAAGTTCGGTGCCAGGGTCACCGGTGCCAATGCAAAAAAAGGTGCCGCAGAGTGTGCTCAGGCCATGCAAAGCGAGCGTTATGACGCAGGCATGGGAACCCAGTGTGGTTTGGCCTTGCTGATCTGTACCGAGGACTTTGCGGATCAGGCCAAAGCCACCTTGCAACAGGCGAGCCTGTCGAGCCAGAACAGCGTTGATTACGATCAGGCCATGAGCGCCCGCGCCAGCGACGTTCTGAACCTGTGGGACACACAAGGTCTGGACGCGGCGCGCGCACAGGCTCTTGCATATTTGAAATATACGGCATCGTGAAACCGGAAGAAATTGAACGTTATGCCCGCCATTTGATCCTTAAGGATATTGGCGGGCCGGGCCAGCAAAAGCTTGGCGCCGCCAAGGTGCTGATCATTGGGGCCGGGGGGCTTGGTGCGCCGGCGGCGCTCTATCTGGCGGCGGCCGGGGTCGGGACTTTGGGCCTGATGGATGATGATGCGGTTTCGCTTTCAAACCTGCAAAGACAGGTCTTATTTGGTTCTGATAATGTGGGGCAGGCCAAACCTGTTGCCGCCGCCAAAGCCCTGTCGCGGATCAATCCGCATGTGCGTATCACACCGTATCGATGTCGCTTTGATGCGGACCAGCTGGCCGTGCTCGACAATTATGATCTGGTGTTGGATGGGACTGATAACTTCATCGCGCGCTTTGCCATCAATGCAGCCTGTTACGCGGCGGCCAAACCTTTGGTCTCTGGCGCGGCCATAGGCTTTGAAGGGCAGCTGAGCACCTTTGATGCGGCCAGCGGTAACACCCCCTGTTATCGCTGTCTGGTGCCAAGCCTGCCTGATGAGGGCGATACGTGCAAAAGTGTCGGCGTCATCGGGGCGCTGACCGGTATTATCGGCTCAATGATGGCACTGGAGGCCATTAAAATAGTCACCGGGGCCGGAACGCCGCTGTATGGGCGGTTGATGATTTATGATGGTCTGGGCGGCCAGTGTCGAACTTTGACCCTGCCCAAAGACCCGGCCTGTCCAGTTTGCAGTGCTTAGCCGCCAGAGAGACTTTTATAGGCCGCACGAATAACCGCTTCGGGCTTCATAAAGCCGCCGCCCCATTCCTCGTTCAGATCAGCCAGCACATCAGCTTCAACGGTTTCATCGGCGGTTTTGCCTTTGGCGATCTGTTCCAACACCGCCATGCGTACGGCTTTCAGCATGGCCAGATTGTTTTGCAAATCGTCCTTGTTTCCCAGTGGGCCATGACCCGGAATAATTTTTGTGTTTTCTGTGACCAGCGCCAGTGCCCGTTCCTGTGCCGCGATCATGCCATTGATCGAGCCGCCGCTGCCCAGATCAATATAAGGGTACATCTTGTTGAAAAACACATCGCCCATATGCAACACGTCGGCCTCTTCAAAATAGACAAATGCATCGCCGTCCGTATGGGCATCTTTAACGTGAAAAACGTGAATGGTTTGCTCGTTTTGATGAAAGCTGATCTCTTCGGCAAAGCTAATGATTGGTTGCGCCACCTTGGGGGCCGCTTTCACTTCGCGGCCAAAATCCTTCATCACCTGATCCGTGGACATGCGCATGCGGACATTATCGTGGGCAACTATAATGGCACCGGCTTTGCCAAAGTTTTCATTGCCGCCGGAATGATCAAAATGCCAATGTGTATTGATCAAAAACCGTACCGGGCTGTCGCTGACATCATCAATGGCGGCCATGATCTTTTTCGAGAGAGGGGCAAATTGGTCATCAATGAGGAACGCACCATCAGTGCCGGTGCTGAGGCCCAGATTGCCGCCCGCACCCATCATCATATAAACGCCGCCGCCAAGATCAGTGGTTTTAATTTTTACCTTGGCGTATTGGTCGTCTTGGGCATGAGCGGGCAGTGATGCAAAGGCCATAGCACCAAGAGCGATGAAAGCGGTTTTCAAGATTTTGTTTTGCATGGCGGGTCTTCCTGATGCTGGATGAAATGTTGGTCTGGATTTGCTAGTTTAGGGCATTACCCCGATGAAGGGGAGACACAATTTTGTGACCTTTAGTTCAGCCCGATGATGACCCGGTCCGGCGGGCGATGGCCGTCCTCAAACGCTTTGATATTGATGATCATCTTTTCACCCATGGCGATGCGGGCTTCGATGGTGGACGAGCCCATGTGCGGCAGGGCCACAACACAATCGAGCTTGAGCAGGCGTGGATCGACCTTGGGTTCATGCTCGTAAACATCAAGACCTGCCCCGGCCAGCGCGCCGCTTTCCAGAAGGTCTGCCAAGGCGCTTTCGTCAATCACATCACCGCGCGACGTGTTTACCAAATACGCATGCGGGGGTAATTTTGACAGGCGCTGGCGCGATAATAAATGATGGGTTTGTGATGTTTTGGGACAGTTTACGGAAATAATATCCATCTGCGCCAACATGGCATCCAGGTCTTCCCACCACAGCGCCCCCAGCTCGTCCTCAATGGCGGCGCTGACCCGATTGCGGTTGTGATAATGAACGGCCAGCCCAAAGGCTTTGGCGCGCCGGGCAATAGCTTGCCCAATACGGCCCATGCCCACAATGCCCAGTTTTTTCCCGCCAATGCTGTGGCCCAACATGGTGGTTGGTGCCCAACCCTCAAAGCCGCCGGCGCGCATGGTGCGGGCGCCTTCGAGAATGCGGCGTGGAACAGCCAGAATAAGCGCCAGTGCCAGATCGGCAGTATCTTCGGTCAACACGCCCGGCGTGTTGGTCACCGTGATCCCGGCTTTGGCCGCAGCGTCCAGATCAATATGGTCAATCCCGGCCCCGAAATTGGCAATGATTTTCAATCGGCCAGCTCCGGCAGCAATAACCTCGGCATCAATATGATCAGTAACCGTGGGGGCCAGTACGTCGCAACTGGCGGCGGCGGTCTTTAAATCATCGTGAGAAAACGGTGTATCTTGCAGGTTCAGGCGCGCATCGAAAAGCGTGCCGAGGCGGTCTAGTACCGGCTCTGGCAGTCGTCGTGTCACTATGACCTTGGTTCTTGTGTTCATGGTGGTTAAACTCATTGAATTCCCCGCGCTAATCAAGGACCTTTTTGACAAGTGTCAGACATTCTTCTTTCAATAGCCAAACCCATCCGGCATTTTTCTTTTGCCTTGCTGGGCCTGGTTGTACTGGTGACAGCGTGCAGCCCACGCCAGCAAAACCGTGCGCCATCTGTTCCGCCGTATTTTTTGAACCAGATGCATGACGAGGCCTGGGGGCGGCGTGGGCCATCATACAAGCAACCGGTTTTATGGGAATACCGGCGGCGCGGCCTGCCATTGCTGGTTGTGGACAAAACCGAATACTGGCGTCAGGTGGTGGACCCGGATGGCACCATGGTGTGGATGCACAGTTCTCAATTGGCCAACCGCTCCATTGTGATGGTCCGCGCCAAAGCGCCTATTCCGCTTTATCGTATGGCCGGTGAGGATTTGACGGTGATTGCCTATGCCGACCCGATGGCCTTGTTGCATCTTGGGCCGTGTCAGGGCACGCGCTGTCAGCTTAAAAAGGATAATATTCGCGGCTGGGCTGAAAAAGACGCCTTGTGGGGTGTGGATATTCCAGCGTCGCCCGAAGGCTAGATCACAGTCAGGTTGCGCGCTTTGCTTGAGTGTCCCGAAGCGAGGTGATAGTCAGCGTCCATTGCTCAATTTCAAAGGCGTCAAGTGCATGAGTTTTGATCCGACTAACAGCTATTCCTATGAGGACCTGATCCGATCGGGTCATGGTGGTCTGTTCGGCCCTGGCAATGCGCAATTGCCTTTGCCCCCCATGTTGATGTTTGACCGGATCACCGCCATGTCCAAAGAAGGCGGCGAATATGGCAAAGGCTTTGTCGAGGCCGAACTGGATGTCAGCCCGGACCTTTGGTTTTTTGCCTGCCACTTTGAAAATGACCCGGTGATGCCGGGTTGCCTGGGTCTTGATGCCTTGTGGCAATTGGTTGGCTTCTTTTTGGGTTGGTCTGGCGGCGCTGGCCGGGGCCGCGCCCTTGGGGTTGGCGAAGTAAGGTTCACCGGACAGGTCACGCCAGAGGTCAAGCTGGTGACATACCGGCTAGACCTGAAACGGGTGATCAATCGCCGTCTGGTGCTGGGCATTGCCGACGGCACCATGTCCGCCGATGGCGAAGGTATCTATAAAACCAAAGACCTTCGGGTGGGCCTGTTCCAACCCGAAGCCAGCGAATAGGAAGAGAACATGCGTCGCGTCGTTATCACTGGCATGGGCATTATTTCCAGCATCGGGCTGGATTTGGATACTGTTGCTGCCTCTCTCAAGGCCGGAAAATCGGGCATTAAGGCCGCGCCGGAATTTGCCGAGATGGGTTTTCGCTCGCAAATCGCCGGGCCACCGCCTGAGATGAATTTGAAAGAGTTGATCGACAAGCGCCTGTTGCGCTTTATGGCCGACGGCTCGGCTTGGTGCTGGTTGGCCGCTGAACAGGCAATCAAGGATTCCGGGCTGGAAGATAACGAAATTTCCAATCCGCGCACCGGGCTTATTGTCGGTACGGGCGGCCCCTCCACCGAAATTCTGATCAAATCTGCCGACATTGCCCGCGCCAAAGGCGTCAAGCGTATCGGTCCGTTTGCTGTGCCAAAAGCCATGAGCTCAACCGGCTCAGCCACTTTGGCCACAGGCCTAAAGATCAAAGGCCTCAGCTATTCCATCTCTTCGGCCTGCACGACGTCTTTGCATTGTATTGGTGCAGCAGCAGAGCAGGTTCAGTGGGACAAGCAGGACGTGGTCGTTGCTGGCGGCGGCGAAGAGCTGTACTGGGCCATGTCGGCGCTGTTTGACGCCATGGGCGCCATGTCCAGCAAATATAATGACACACCAACGCGCGCCAGCCGCGCCTTTGACGTGGACCGCGATGGCTTTGTTATTGCCGGCGGTGCTGGTATTGTCATTGTCGAGGAGCGCGAGCACGCACTGGCCCGCGGTGCCAAAATCTACGCCGAAATTACTGGCTATGGCGCCACGTCTGATGGCTATGACATGGTCCAGCCTTCGGGCGAAGGGGCCGAGCGCGCCATGCGTCTGGCGATGGAAACCGCACCGGGGCCGATTGATTATATCAACCCCCATGCGACCTCGACGCCGGTGGGCGATATTGCCGAGATGAAGGCCATTCGCGATGTGTTTGGCATGGATACACCGGCGCTTTCGGGCACCAAATCCATGACCGGCCATTGTCTGGGCGGGGCCGGGGCGCAAGAGGCGATCTACAGCTTGCTTATGATGCGGGACGGCTTTATTGCGCCGTCCATCAATGTCGACAATATCGACCCGGAAATTGACGGGGTGAACATCATCACCACCCCCACCACGCGAGAGCTGAACACTGTCATGTCCAACTCGTTTGGCTTTGGTGGCACCAATGGCTCGGTCATTTTCAGCCGCCACTAACATATACTTTCAAGGAACATACCCATGAGCGAAGAGACACAATCCGGCTTTCCCAAAGGCAAATTGATGCGTGGCAAACGTGGCCTGATCATGGGCGTTGCCAATAAGAAATCTATCGCCTGGGGCATTGCCCAGCAATTACACGCCCAAGGCGCGGAACTGGGCTTTACCTATCAGGGCGAGGCGCTGGAAAAACGCGTCCGCCCGCTGGCCGAAAGTGTCGATGCCAGCATGTTTATGCCCTGTGATGTCTCAGACGATGCCAGCATGGATGCCGCTTTTGCAACAGTAAAAGAGCAATGGGGCGAGTTGGACTTTTTGGTGCATTCCATCGGATTTGCCGGGGCGGATGGCCTGAAAGGCTCGTTCGTAGAAAACGTCACCCGCGAAAACTTCGCCATGACCATGGACATTTCGGTGTTTTCCTTTGTCGCTGCGGCCAATCGCGCCGCGCCATTGATGAAACCCGGCAGCGCCATGATCACCATGACCTATCTGGGCTCGGAACGGGTGATTCCCAATTACAATGTTATGGGCGTTGCCAAGGCCGCGCTGGAAGCCTCCACCCGTTATATCGCCCGCGATCTGGGGCCAAAGGGTATTCGGGTAAACGCCATTTCGGCTGGCCCCATGCGCACACTGGCCATGGCCGGCATATCCGGCGGGCGCGGTATGCTGTCCACCGGCAAAGCCTGGAGCCTGCTTAAAGAAGACACCTCGATGGAGGGTGTTGCAGGCTCTGCATTGTGGTTGCTCTCTGACCTTGGCCGCTCGGTCGCTGGTGAAGTGGTGCATGTGGATGCAGGCTTTCACGCCGTTGGCATGCCCGACGAAGACGCCCTTAAAGGCTGATCCAAATTGCCCAAGTTTATGCCATGATGAGAGGGCGGGGATAAATGTGCTCATATAGCGAACTTTAGCATCGCGATAGCACGCTAAAAACCTGATTTATCCCCGCTTTTGCCAGGGGTAAAGGGGGGTAAAAAGGGTCGCTTGAGGGGCTGTTTTATCCATTTAAGGGTCAGTTGTGGGACACATGGCGGTCTGCCAAGGGGTCAAAACTGACCCTCATGGCCTATCCACAGGGTAACCATTTTTATGCCGCCCCGGACGTGATCCGGGGCCTGTCGGAACCAATCACTCGTCCGGGTTATATCCGGCCAGACCACCGGCATAGGCCATAATGTGGAAAAGTGTGTTTTCCTCGATTGCACCGCGCACCAGCCAGGCCGAGGGGCCATCAGCAAACACCGGCACATCTTCGCCGGTGTGCATGGAAAAGCGTGACGGGATCAGGGCCTGTTGCACATAGTCATGTTCGGTTGTGTCCACCGTGCTTGGATCAGGGCGGGCAACTTTGTCGGCATCGTCTTTTTTGGCATCCGAGCTGAGCGAGTATTTGCCGGGCACGATGGTGCGAAATTTGTCCGGCGTGGCAAACATCGACCCCGGTCCGCTGGAATACAACAAGGTCGTATAAGGCTTGCCATCGGCACTTTTCATGGGCTTGCCATCCAGCGAAACCGTGAGGCCCAAAATAGGGTTATTGCGTTTGGGGTACCCGTTGATGGTCAGGCCATGGCTGTGATCTGCGGTGACGATGATCAGGGTGTCGGCCGGGTCGGTCATGTCGCGTGCGGTTTTGACCGCCGCATCAAATGCCATCACATCCTCAAGGGCGCGGGCGGCATTATTGCCATGATTGGCCATGTCGATCAGGCCGCCTTCGACCATCAACACAAAACCGTCTTCGTCCTGGGACAGGCGGGTAATGGCGGCGCGGGTCATGTCCGACAACGATGGCTCGCCGCCGGGGTCAGCTGGGCGATCACCATCATATTGCATACGCGAAGGTTCAAACAGGCCCAGCACTTTTGCGGGACCGGAAAAATCTATGCCCGAGAATTGCTCAGCATTCCATATCCATTGATGGTCGGGTTTTTGCGCCCATTCGTCGGCTAGATTGCGGCCATCCTTGCGCATGCCAATCTCATCATCATATTCTGGATCGGTAGTCTCTTTGGGCAAAAAGTTGGTGCGCCCGCCACCCAGAGCAATTTCCAACCCGTCACCGTGTGGCCATTCAACAAGTTGGCGAGCCAGATCAACGCATCCGGCCTTGTGGGTTTCTTCGTCCATCACGGCATCGTTTTCCCAACCGCGATTGGCCACATGGCCGTATACTCCGGACGGGGTGGCATGGGTGATGCGGGCCGTGGTTACGACGCCGGTGGCGCGCCCCGCATCTTCGGCCAGTTCAAACAAAGAGGTCAGCTCATGACCCTTGGAGGCGGCGCAGTCACCATATGGTACGGTCTGGTCGACGCCGATGGTGCGAATGCTGGTTTTGGCACCGGTGGTCAATGCGGTGACAGTCGAGGCCGAATCCGAAACCTGGGCATTATGGGCATAGGTGCGCGACAACGCCGTATAGGGCAGTTTTTCCATCTCCAGAATATGGCTTTCGCCATCTTTGCCTTTGGCTTGTCCTGTAAAAATACGCCCGGCGGTGACCGTCGATATGCCCATCCCATCGCCAATCATCAAAATGATGTTTTTGGCGCGTCCCTTTGTGGCATGATGGGCAATGGCGGCATTCAATTGCGCGGCACCGTTCAGATAATAACTGTCGCTGGTTTGCACGGGTTCGGGCGTGGCCGGACGCGGTGCTGTGATCGGGGACTGCACGGGGCTTTGGGCCGGGCGGGGTTTTTCAGAGCCGACACCCAAAGTGGCACAGGCATTAAGCGCCAATGTACTGGCGGCCAGAAGGGTTAAGGCTTTTGGGGAAAATTGTGTCATTTTATGCATTCTTGTTATCTTAAAAAAAGTGGTGATCCATCAAATACCCAGATGGTTAACAATATGTGTGCTGTTTTCACGATCAGAGCGCTCAAAATGCGGTGATCCATAAATGGTAACTTGCTCAGCCAAAGGTGAGCGTTTAGTGTCCCGCGCAAAGAACAGCCATAAAGAAAGGCCTAGGGGTAATATGGAAAAACTCATCTCCGCACTGAACACAGTTGACGGTTGGATTTGGGGGCCACCTTTGGTGGCCTTACTTTTTGGGACAGGCTTGTATCTGACCATTGGCTTGCGGTTTATGCCAATTCGGCGTTTGCCTTATGCCATTGGTTTGTTGTTTTCTGGCAAGAAAGCTTCTGGCAAAGGGGCTGAGGGTGAAATCTCTCCGGTCGCGGCGTTGTTTACGGCGCTTTCGGCAACCATCGGCACCGGTAATATTGCCGGCGTAGCGATTGCCATATCGCTTGGCGGACCGGGCGCAGTGTTCTGGATGTGGATGACCGCTGTTGTCGGCATGGCCACCAAATATTCCGAAGCCCTGCTGGCCGTGCGTTTTCGCGAAGTTGATGAACGGGGCATCCATGTGGGTGGCCCGATGTATTATATCAAAAACGGCATGGGCAAAAACTGGGTCTGGCTGGCCTTTGCCTACGCTATACTGACGTCAATCGCGGCGCCGGGCACGGGCAATCTGGTTCAGGCCAATGAAGTCGCCGCTTTGCTGCATGAAAATCTGGGTATCGCCACATGGATGAGTGGTCTGGTGATGGCCGGCTTGGTGTTTATGGTGATTATGGGCGGTGTAAAATCGATCGCCAAAGTGGCGTCTTTTCTGGTGCCAATTATGGCGCTGTTTTATATCACTGGCGCGCTTGTGGTGCTGAGTATGAATATCGAATTTATACCCGCCGCCTTTGGTCAAATCTTCACCGGCGTTATTTCGCCAACCGCTGCCGTGGGCGGCTTTATCGGCTCGTCCGTGATGATGGCGATCAGTCAGGGCGCCAATCGTGGCTCGTTCTCGAACGAGGCCGGGCTTGGCTCGGCAGCGATTGCTCACGCATCGGCCAATACCAATGATCCGGTGCGCCAAGGCACCATCGCCATGCTGGGTACGTTTATTGATACCATTGTGGTTTGCACCATGACGGCACTGGTTATTCTGACCGCGCCGATGATGTTTGGCGTGGGCGGCGTCGAGGGCGGCGCGCTGTCGATCTGGCAAACCGGTGTGTCCTCCGGGGCGACCATTACCGCCACCGCTTTTGGTGCAGCCTTGCCCGGCGGGCAATGGATTGTCACCATTGGTATGGCGGTGTTTGCCTTTACCACAATTTTGGGTTGGGCCTTGTACGGCGAACGCTCGATGGAGTTTTTGTTCGGCGTCAAAATTATTCCATACTACCGTGTTTTCTGGTGCGTCGTGGTCTATCTGGGCGCGGTCTATACCAGTGATCTGGCCTGGACGCTGGCCTCTATCGGCAATGGCCTGATGGCTGCACCAAACCTGATCGGTATGTTGGGGCTGTCCGGGGTGATCTTTGCCATGACCAGAAAAGACATGGAAAAACGCGCCGAAGCCAAAGACGCAAAAGAAGAGCCCGCCGAATAAGGCGGGCTCTCTGGCTCTTTGATTATTGCTTGGTTGGCCCTAGCCTTCGATAACCGTCGGGCGTACCCCGGCATGTTTGTTTTCGTCGGCATTGGCCAGCCCTTCGGGTGGGTCGGCCTTGCGGCGCCATGGTCCGCGGTAGTTTGCGCTTTGCCGACGTCGGCGGTCCGGGCCAAAATAGCTTGATGTACGGACAAATTGGCGTGGGTGATCGATACACGACACCAGCTTTTTGAAAAGGTCCATCGGCGTCACCGGTTTGACCATAAATTCATTGGCCCCGGCCCGTAAAGATTCCATCACCGTTTTGCGGTCCCCATGGGCGGTGACCATGATGATCTGGATATAAGGATTGGGACTGTCATCGGCATTGCGAATCAATTGGACAAATTCAGTCCCGTCCAGATCGCCCAGATTTTGGTCGACCAGCGCGATATCGATATGGTTGTCTTTGATGATTTCAAAAGCGGTGGCAGCATCACGGGCTTCGCGAATATCGCGCAGCCCAAATCCGCGCATAATTTCACGCAAAATCAGCGCCATATGCGAATTGTCCTCTAGGACAAGAATAGTAATTTTTTCCAAGCTGGACATGTACCGGCTAGACGCCCCCCACAAAACAAATAGCGTTATCTGAGCAAGCCATAACCTAATAGTCTTAACCGATAGTCACCGGATTGCGGCGATCTTTTATTAAGATTTTCCGGCCCAGGTCAAACGCCGCTTGGTCACAATAGTGTGATGTTGAGGTAACAAGTTACCGGGTATGATGTTGGCTGGGGCTTCATTGGCTGGAATAAATGAGATGTCCTCGCCGTGTGACAGGCCGGTTTGTCTGCTCATGTTCGAAACCGAGGACCCGGCATAGGCGTGGGCCTGGGCCATACTGGAAAGCGTTTGGGTGACGGGTTGTGTGCGCCCGCCTTCCAGTGCTTCGATTGTGTCCAGTGATAAGTACCCCCCATGAGGGATGCCCACCGATTGCTGGTATTCTCGTACGGCGGTTTCGGTCGACAGGCCCAATTGCCCATCCAATTGGCCGTGATAATAACCCATATTCTGTAAATGCGTTTGCACATTGGTGATCGCGGTCGGGGTGGCGTTGGTTTTACACAGCACCCGGATCCACGCATAGCGTTCGGCCGCTATCATCTTGCGATAGGCAATGCGTTGGCTGCGCGGCGCGGTGGCAATGCTGTGTGATCCAGCCCTTTGGACCATGCGTTGTGTGGTTATATTGGCATATTGCGCTGGCATGGGAATCTCAGAGACACCGCCCGGATCAACCAGCACATGACGGGTGATGGTCCTGTAAACCGGTGGCACGGCGATGCGTTGTAGGCTTTGCGGCGCAATTTGCACGCGTTTTTGAACGGTTTTGGTCTCGGCGGGAATTTCAACCAGACAATATACTTCGCCGTGATTGTTTTTGGTGGCTTTGACACCGGACCAGTCGGCCAGTGATTTACCGGGCTTCCATGCTTTGCGGGCCGGGGCGACCACAACCTGTTCGCTCACCGTGCGATATTGAGCCTGACCAACGGCGAGGCGCTCATATCCCGGACGCACGACGATCTGTTCGTGAACCGCTTTGTATACGGGTTGGCGTACCGCATAACGGGTGCCCGCATCACGGATCAGGATTTGTTGGTTTTGTGCGGCAAAGCGCGCATCGCTGACCTGAATTTGTGATCCGCCTTCGTCGACCACAACGTCCTTGTATAATGTCTCATATTGGGCCGGGATCATCACCCGCGCAAAACACTCACCGGCTTTTGCATCGGGTGGGCCGCCAAAGGCTGTACCGCCCGGCGCACCGGCAAGTGCCGGTGTGGCCACGCTGAACGAGGTCAGGCCGACGCTGAGGAGTGCGAAGAGAGAAATGCTCCGGTGCAATGTCGTGCGAAAATCAGGGAATGTCATGGTCATGCCTATAAAAATAACCCACGTGCGCTTATCCATTGTGTGCCTTTTTGTGACACACACGCACTCTGTTATGCAAAGAGTATGCAAAAAGGATGCACAAATTCCGTATTCGCGTATTTCTCAAGGCAGTTCACGCCGTTCAGGCGGGCTTTATCGGTAACGATATAAAAACATGCTGCCCAATAATCCCGCCCCAGCCCCAATGGTATCAGCCAACAGGTCCAGCCAGGATGCGGTGCGCCCGATAAAGGGCGTCCCTTGCACAATTTCTATGGCACCGCCCAGCAAGGTCAGGCCAAACAAGGCCAGCAAAAACGGCCGCAATCCATTAACCGTCCAACCCAATCCGATCAGCCCGCCCAACGCCAGATAAGCGGCGAAATGCTCTACTTTATCGGACAGAGTGACGTTTCGAATATCAATATATCCCGGCATCAAAGACAGGCTCAGCACCACCAGTACGGTCAGGAAGAACAAGGCGCGAATGATGTGCTTGTGGGCAATAAGGTACTGAACAATGATTTTCATCGGTGCATCAGGAAATAATCCCGGCACCGCGCGCCCAGGCGCTATAGGTGCCGGTACGCCGGGCTTTGAGGGCGTCTTCGTCCGGGGCTTCAAAAACCGGTTTAGGTACAATGCCCGAACCATCCAGAAGCCGGTTCATGAAATTAAACAGCGCACAGACCAACACCGCATCGTGCAGGGCGTCTTCGGACCAGCCGGCGGCGAACACCGCATCGGCATCGGCCTGCACCATTTTGGATGGCGTCAGGGTCAGTTTGCGCACGTAATGCAATATGGGTTTCAGCTTTTCATCCACATCTGCACTGTCAATATCATCGACCAGGGCGGTGATGGTCGCTTCGGGCAATCCAAAGGCCATGGCCATGGTTTTGTGGGCCCCAAAACAAAAATCACAGGCATTAAGACCTGAAACCAGGGCAGCAATAACCTCGCGTTCGGCGATGGACAGGGCACTGTCCTGATTGCGCAACACCGCATCATGAAAGGCAATCAACGGGCCGGTACCGCGGGGGAATTTTAAAAACAAATCTTCCAGATAGGCCGGGTCGTTCAATGACGGGTATACGCTCAACACACTCTCCTGGTTTGGTGGTCTTGGTCGTCGTTTAAATGGCGCACTGCGCGCCGGTGCCTTTCAGGCCGCAATACCCATCTTCATTTTTGGCCAGATATTGCTGGTGATAGTCTTCGGCGTAATAAAACTCTGTGGCATCCTGGATCTGGGTTGTGATCTGGCCCAGACCCTGGGCCGTTAATTCACCCTGGAACATTGCCATGGTATCCTGCGCCTGTTGTTTTTGTGCCTCATTGGTCGTGAAGATGGCCGAACGATATTGCGAGCCAACATCATTGCCCTGGCGCATGCCTTGCGTTGGGTTATGGTTTTCCCAGAACAATTGCAAAAGCTGTTTATAGCTTATGACATCCGGGTCAAACACCACCCGCACCACTTCGGCATGGCCGGTCCGGCCGCTGCAAACCGCTTTATAGGTTGGGGCGGTGTCTTCACCGCCGGCATAACCGGCTATGGTGACCCAGACGCCTTCGGCCTGCCAGAACAGGCGCTCGGCACCCCAAAAGCACCCCATGGCAAACATCGCCTCCTGATAGCCCGCAGGCCACGGTCCGCCAAGCGCCCGGTCATTGATAAAATGCAAACCCTGCTCTGCTGCGGCGCTTTGTGTCCTTTCGGTTTTGGTGAATGCGTTATCCATCAGGGAAATCCAGTTGGCGGTATCAAAAGATAATATCAAGAACAGTATGTAAGCAATTGTGACGCTTATGCAAAGGCGTGGGTATAAAATCTACATATTATGTATATCCCGGTACATACAAAGGGCGTTGTTGTCTGTTTTGAACGCACAAACATGTATTCTTGATGGGCTGATATGCAGGTGTATTGGATACCAAAAGGCACCTTGCGGTGCGCCTTTGCATGGCTATAGTGCGCGGCGCAGGTGAGGTGGCCGAGTGGTCGAAGGCGCACGCTTGGAAAGCGTGTAGGCGGTGTTCCCGTCTCGTGGGTTCGAATCCCACTCTCACCGCCATTATTTTGTGCTATCGCGACGGCAAGCTTCGCTATTTGAGCACGAGGCTGAACGCTCGAACTTCGCCCCGTACGCTCAGCCATTGTATTGATATGCTGTAACGGCCCGGGCGTTATGCGCTGGTGAACATGTTGATTGCCGTAAAGATGATCGCGGCCAGCACAGCGGCGCTGGGCACCGTGATAATCCAGGCGCTGGCAATGGTCAGCAGTTCTTTGCGGCGAACCAGGCGGCGCTTGCGTCTCTTCTCTTCTTTTTTCGGTTTTTTGCGGCGGTTATTGGTGACGTGCTCGCGATAAAAACCAATCCCGAACACGGCACCAATGGCGATATGGGTCGAGCTGACCGGCAGGCCAAGTGCGCTGGCGGCGATCACCGTAATGGCGGCTGACAAACAAATACAATAAGCGCGGGTCTGGTCCAGCCGGGTCAGGTGTTTCCCTACGCGGCGGATAAGTTTTGCCCCAAAAAGTACCAGGCCGATAACAATCCCCACAGCGCCAATAGCCATAATCCACAAGGGAATAGCCGCCTTGGTGGCGATGGTGTCCGACTGGGCCGCACTGGCCACCGCAGACAATGGCCCAATGGCATTGGCGACATCATTGGCACCGTGCGCAAAGGACAGCAAAGCCGTGGCAAAGATCAGCGGGATCGTGAACAGCGCATTGACCCCGCGCCGACGGTTTTCAAGATTTTGCGAGGCGCGTCTGATCAAAGGACGGGTCAGCAGGCTAACGGCGATAAACGCTGCTACGCCCAACAGGGACACCGTTATCATGTCCAGTCTGATGATTTTTTTCAGACCCTTCATAACCAGATACATGGTAAAGGCCCCGGCCATGATGCCCAGCAATATCGGCACCCATTTGCGGCTGGCTTTCATTTTGTCTTTTTGGGAAAAAACCACCCGTTCAATGAAGGATAAAAATGCTGCCGAGAGCAGGCCGCCCAACACCGGTGATATGACCCAGCTGGCGGCAATTTTTGACATCACATTCCAATGCACTGCATCAAGTCCGACTGCGGCAATGCCGCCGCCCAGTACCGCCCCGACAATCGAGTGCGTAGTCGATACCGGCGCCCCGATCCATGTCGCCATGTTCAGCCATAAGGCCCCGGCGAAGAGCGCCGAAATCATCACATAAATAAACGTGCGCGTTTCCGAAATCATTGAGGCATCAATAATGCTTTTGGAAATTGTTGAAACCACTGTGCCACCGGCGATCAATGCGCCTGCGGCCTCAAAAATTGCCGCAATAATTATGGCGCTGGCCATAGTTAAGGCACCCGAACCAAAGGCCGGCGAGACATTGTTGGCCACATCGTTGGCACCAATGTTCAAGGCCATATAGGCCCCGGCGATTGCCGCCAGAGTAACGTAAAGTGTGGTTTTTTCGTTGCCGACAAACATACTGGCCAGCACGCCGCAGCTAATAACGAATAGAGCTGAAAGGATCAGGAACAGGCCATTATATGGCGTGCTGCCGGAGGTCAGGCCCTTTTGGGGCACAACAGGTTTTGGCTTTGCGTCCAAAGGCGGCGGCATGGCAATTTGTGGCATTATGTTCCTCAGTTTTCATTCAAGCTCAGCTCATAGACGCCGCACGTGCCGTGTTTCCGCTATTGCACACTCAGATATATGAAAGCCCGATCGCACCCCACGAGGTACAGACAGGATATATAGGGAATTTTTCACCGCTTGGATACAGGTTTTGCGTCTCTTTGGCATTGAGGCCAGTGCCGGGTGACAGAAGCCAAAAGGTGTTGTCATATTAGCCTTGGACGTATGATTCTCGCTTTAGTATAACGGGCCACGCTGATGCCTGACTTTTCTTTGGAACGCGCATGCCATGGTCTTGTCTGTGGCGTTGATGAGGTGGGGCGTGGTCCGGGGGCCGGACCGGTGGTGGCCGCCGCCGTGATTTTGGACCCGGCGCAGATCCCGTCTGGTCTTGATGATTCAAAGAAGCTGAGCGAAAAACGCCGCGAGGCACTGTGCGAGGTGTTACTGGCCACGGCCCGGTATGGCTTGGGCATGGCCGAACCCGAAGAGATTGACCGGCGTAATATATTGCATGCCAGCATGATCGCCATGGGCCGTGCCATTGCCGCATTACCGGTGCAGCCCGGTCACGCACTGATTGATGGCAATCGACTGCCAAAAGATTTGCCATGTTCGGCGCAGGCGATCGTTAAGGGCGATGGCAAAAGCGTTTCCATCGCGGCGGCGTCGATCATCGCCAAGGTGGTGCGTGATCGCCTGATGGTGCGCGCTGACCAGCTTTACCCCGGCTATGGATTTGCCGCCCACAAGGGATATCTGACCAAAGTACACAAGGCTGCGCTCGATACTCTGGGGCCATGTCCCATTCACCGCTTTTCCTTTGCGCCGATAATGCTGGCGGCCGCACAGCATAAGGTTTGATTAACCACAACTCTTAACGCCTTGTTTACTATGTCTTTTAATGCCTCATAAACCGAAGCAGCGCACGATTCATCCCATAATAAATTGGGTGAATCATAATGACCGAACTGCCGTTAAATCAGATTTTGCAAGACGAATGCGTGGCTGCCATGGAAGCCATGCCGGAAAACAGCGTGGATCTGATCTTCGCTGATCCGCCCTATAATCTCCAGCTTGGCGGCGATTTGCACCGGCCGGATAATTCCAAGGTTGATGCGGTCACAGATGGTTGGGACCAGATCGGCGGCTTTGATGATTATGACCTCTTCACCTGGAAATGGTTGGAGGCCGCCCGCCGGGTGCTGAAAGACGATGGGGCCATATGGGTAATGGGCTCGTATCATAATATTTATCGCATTGGCGGCATACTGCAGGACGCCGGCTTCTGGTTCATGAATGATGTGATCTGGCGCAAGTCTAATCCCATGCCGAACTTCAAAGGCACCCGTTTTACCAACGCCCATGAAACGCTGATCTGGGCGCTGAAATCCCGCGAACAGAAAAAATATACGTTTAATTATCCGGCGATGAAGATGCTCAATGATGGCGTGCAAATGCGTTCCGACTGGAACTTGCCTATTTGTGCCGGCCATGAACGCATTAAAAATGATGAAGGCACCAAGGCCCATCCAACGCAAAAGCCAGAGGCTCTGTTGCACCGGGTCATCCTGGCGACCACTAACCCCGGTGATGTGGTGCTGGACCCGTTCTTTGGCACCGGCACCACCGGGGCAGTGGCCAAGAAACTGGGCCGCAACTTTATCGGCATCGAGCGTGAAACCGCCTATGTGAAGGTGGCGCAAACGCGCATTGATGCGATCACTACGGCCCAGGACAAAGATCTGGAGGTCACGCCGTCCAAGAAATCATTGCCGCGCATTCCCTTTGGGGCGGTGGTCGAAGCCGGGCTTCTTCACGCCGGTGACAAACTGTTTTGCCCGCAAAAACGCCGCATTGCCCGGGTGCGCCCCGATGGCTCGATCAGCACTGGCGAGAATAAAGGCTCGATCCATCAGGTCGGTGCCGCGGTGCAACACGCCCCGGCCTGTAATGGCTGGACGTTCTGGCATTATCGTCAGGGCAAGGTCGGCAGCTTTGCGCCGATCGATGTATTGCGCCAGCAAATGCGCGCCCAACTGGTCAGCTAGGCGCGCCGCGGCTACAGATCGTCAATCCTTGCCCACAGGGCATCAAGACAGGCACGGCCCAAAGCGGCTGAACGTTCCGGTGACCAGCCGTAATCCTCGTCGGGCGTGTTTATCGTATCCTTGAACGGCATTTCCAGTGTCATGGACAGACAGGTAAATTCCTGCGCGGTCCAATTGGTGGCCATGGAAAGATTGGCCGTGCCGGGGGCCGAGGCCGGATAGCCATATTCGGTTTGAAAATCCGGGCTGGCCTGTTTCAGGGCGTCCAGATATTGTCCCAATTGTGTGGCCCGTGCATTGGACCAGTCCGGCGTGCCTTCGGCCCCGGCGACAAAATTATAGGGCAGGGCCTCATCGCCATGCATGTCGAGGCCAAAATCCATGCCGGTTTGCCGCATTTTCTCGCGTACCAGATAAACCTCCGGGGACCGTTCCATGCTCGGGTTTTCCCATTCCCGGTTTAAATTGGCACCGCAGGCATTGGTGCGCAAATGGCCGCGTTTCGAACCATCGGGGTTCATATTGGGCACAATATAAAAATCTGCACGTTTCAAAAGTTCGCGGGCGACCGGATCGGCCTCATCCAACAGACGGCCAATCAGGCCCTCGGCGCACCACTGCGCCATGCTTTCGCCAGGATGCTGGCGGGCGGTAATCCAGCAGATTTTTTTCTCAGCCGTACTGCCGTCACTGATATGCAACAGGTCCATATCCTGGCCGTCCAGGGTCTGGCCCAAAACGCTTAAATCAGCGCGGGGCGAGGCTTGCACACTGGCAAGCAGGTCCGCATGGCGTTCCATGGAATAAGGGGCGAAATAAGCAATCCATACTGCATCTTCATCTGGCACCAGGTGAATATCCAAAACCCCGTCGGCATAATCCGCATCAACACGAAACCAGCTTTCCCGATCCGTTGATGCCACAGCAGAATAATTTTTCCAGCCATCAGTATAGGCTGCGCCGCCAGCGTTCATAATGCGCAACCGGCAAGGCATGCCGCGCGCCCCGGTCAGACGAAAATAAAACCATTGATAAAAGTCCGAGCCATTATCCGTATTGATCTCAAGACGGATATCCTGTGGGTCGCTGGCGTCCAGTACTTTGATATTACCGGCATCAAAGGCAGATGAAATATGTAACATGGTGGCTCCTTATTGATCTGGGAAAGAGGGCGTTGCGACGCTTTAGGCCGAGCATATGCCTCACGGCAAGAAAAAATAACTTTCATAAATACTTTCTGTGTGTGGCCAGGGCATCAAAGACAAGGTTGGAAATTACGCCAGTTTCATTTGCAGGGCACACACCTCTCTCTTAAGGTTAAGAAAAAAGGGAGCACATCATGCGGTTTAATATGCCTACAGGTTTTGTCGCAGCGATTACATTGTCCGGTACAGCGATGGCCGCGCCCGTCGCTCCGCCGGGCGAAGTGGTCTTGATGTATGAGCTGGCCGCTGATGTGTCGGCGGATCGCCTGCACAAGGACGTGCAAAAATTGGTCGACTTTGGTACGCGGCATACGCTTTCCGATACCAAATCTGATACGCGCGGTATTGGCGCAGCACGGCGCTGGATCAAGGCTGAGTTTGAACGGATCAGCGCTGATTGCGGCGGCTGTCTTGAGGTGATCACCATTGCAGATACGGTAAAGGGTGAAAAACGTATTCCCGACCCGGTGGAGGTGGTTAGCGTTATTGCGATCCAGCGCGGCACGCTGGATGCGGATCGTTATGTGATGATGAGTGGTGATATCGACAGCCGGGTCACCGACCCTATGGATTTTACCTCCGACAGCCCCGGCGCCAATGATAATGCATCCGGCATGGCCGGGGTGATTGAGGCGGCGCGGGTGCTGAGCAAGCACAAATTTGCAGGCTCGATCATTTATGCGGGGCTTTCCGGCGAAGAACAGGGGCTGTTTGGCGGCAAAATCGTCGCCAAATACGCGTTGGACCATAATTGGCGAATCAAGGCGGTGCTCAATAACGATATGATCGGCAATATCACCGGCATTGACGGGGTGACCGACAACACCACAGCGCGGGTTTTTTCCGAAGGCACCCGCGATGTTGAAACCGCCAAAGAGGCCCGCATGCGCCGCTTTACCGGCGGTGAAGTGGATTCGCCCTCGCGCAATCTGGCCCGCTATATTGATGTACGCGCTGACCGTTATATTCCCAATCTTGATGTGATGATGATCTATCGGCTGGACCGGTTTGGCCGGGGTGGTCATCACCGCCCGTTTAATGCGGTGGGCATCCCCGGTGTGCGCATTATGGAAACCCACGAACATTATGATCGCCAGCACCAGAATATCCGCACCGGAAATGGCCGGGCCTTTGGTGATGTGATCGAGGGCGTGAACTTTGATTATGCACGTAAACTGACGGGCCTGAACGTGGTTGCTTTGGCCGAAATGGCCGGTGCGCCACCTTTTCCGGCGGGCGTCACCTTAAAAGGCGCCGTCCAGCCTTCAACGCTGATCAGTTGGACAAAGCCAACAGGAAAAGCGGCAAATATTTTGGCCGGTTATAAAGTCTATTGGCGTCAGACAGATCAGCCACAATGGCAATTCTCGCGCTTTGTCGGCAAAACTGATCATTATCTGCTGTCCAATGTGGTGATCGACAATTACTATTTCGGCGTGGCGTCGGTGGCCAAAGACGGATCAGAAAGTCCCGTGGTGTTTCCTGGCCCTGCCGGATCATTCGGGGAATAACACAGGGAAATATCATGTTTATTGGGCATTACAGTGCTGCCTTTGCGGCGCGCGCATTCAAACCCGCAGTGCCTTTGTGGCTGCTTTTCGTCGCGGTGCAATTGGTGGACTTTATCTGGGCCGGGCTGGTGATTGCCGGCGTGGAAAAGTTTCGGATTGTGCCGGGGTTTTTAGAGGCTTCGCCGCTGGATCTTTATTATATGCCGTACACGCACTCGCTGGTTGGGGTGGTCATCTGGGCGGTGGCGGCGGCCCTTCTCTATGGTGCGATGCGCAAAGGGGAAAAAAAATGGGTGGCGGCACTTATTTTGGGGGGCGCGGTGTTATCGCACTGGTTTGCTGACCTTCTGGTTCATGCCCCTGATTTACCACTGATCGTTGGTGAGCCAAAGTTTGGCTTTGTACTCTGGCGCTCTTTGCTCTGGTCACAAGTGGCCGAAATGGGGCTGTTGCTGGGGGGCTTTTGGCTTTATCTGCGCAATACCACGCCAAAAGGGTTTCTCGGTCGCCTGTCCCCATGGTTGTTTTTAGGATTTTTAATGGCTGTGCAGGCCTATAGCCATATGGGTGAGGTCCAGGCCGGTGCCCCGTCCCAACCTTTCGCTATAACGGCTTTGCTGGCTTACAGTCTGATTGCTCTGGCGGCGTGGCTGGTTGACCGGACACGACAGGATGCCGTGCGCCGATGATCAAAAAATCGCTTAACGCCTTTCGGTATTGGTTGCGCCAGCCGCGCCAGTTTAATGCAGGCAAAGTTGCGCGTCATTGCCCAATTTGTGATTACCGGGGCTTGTTTTATGCGGTGGGTTCGCCGCCGCGCTATGATGCGCGGTGCCCAAATTGCCGATCGCGTGAACGGCACCGGCTGGTGCATCTCTTTTTTAAAAGAGATGGCGTCGAGCCGCGCAATGCCGGCCCCTTTCTGCATGTGGCTCCTGAGCCACATTTTTCACGCTCTATGGCGGGTTGCGAGGATTACCATAGCGCCGATCTGCATCCGGGGCGTGCCCGTCATTGCGCCGATATTCAAGACCTTCCTTTTCCTGACAACCATTTTGACTGGGCCATGGCCAACCACGTTTTGGAACATGTGCCCGACGATGAAAAAGCACTTTTAGAGGTTTTTCGAGTCTTAAAACCGGGGGGGCGGGCTTTGTTGACAGTGCCGCAAAACTGGTCTCGTGAGCGTACTTATGAAAATGATGAGGTCACCGGCGCAGCACTGGCCTTCGCCCATTATGCAGACCCATTGCATGTGCGTTTTTACGGGCGGGATTTTACGGACCGCCTGCACAAGGCGGGGTTTGACGTGCTGTGTTGGCGTTTATCCCCGCAAGAAGAGGTGAAATACGGCCTCTATCGTGAAGATGTTTTGTATGTTTGCACAAAAACGTGTCCGGGGCGTGAGTGAACATCACGCTTATTTTATGATGGGTTATGGTGTTGTTATGGGACTTTTGCCCAAGACACGCTATGGTGTGCCGAGGCGTTGTTATCAAAACAGCGCGCGAGGACAACGAAAAAGAAAGAATGATCACATGAATGCTTATACAAAAATTGGTGTTGCAACAGTCAGCGTTGCATCTTTTGCACTGGCTGCAGGCGTTGCCCAAGCTGAAAAAGTCAAAGGCCCGAAAGAAAAATGCTATGGTATTACCATGGCTGGTGAAAATGATTGCGGCAATCTTGCCGGTACACACTCTTGCGAATCACAATCCACCGTCAGCTATGATGCCGGCGAATGGCAATTTGTTGCCAAAGGCACATGTGCTTCAACTGTTGTTCAAGATGCCGATGGTAATGACCATCACGGCATGAACAAAGCCGAAGCCAAGGCCGCAATGGAAGCCTAAGCCTCCATTGCCCTGTAATACTTACAAAGGCGGCGGTTGTGCATATGGCACAGCCGCCGTTTTTGGCTCTGACCTGTAAATGACACATCAAAACACATTACCAGCCTGTGCTGGTCTGGGGCTGAAGCCACAGCATTATCGCGACGCTTTGGCGGCGGATGGTGATGGTTTGTGGTTCGAGGTGCACCCGGAAAACTATATGGTTGCCGGTGGCCCGCGTCTGGCGTGGTTGGATGCAATCGCTGAAAAATTCCCTTTATCCCTGCATGGGGTTGGTCTGTCTCTGGGCGGTCCGGAGCGCCCAGACCCGGACCATTTGGCCCGGCTCAAAGTTCTGGTCGAGCGTTATCAACCGGCCAGCGTGTCAGAGCATGTGGCCTGGTCACGTCTGGGCGGCACGTATTTCGCTGATCTGTTGCCGCCGCCGCCAACCCGCAAAACGCTGTTGGCACTGGCCGAACATATCGCCCAGACTCAGGATTATCTGGGCCGGCAAATACTGGTGGAAAATCCAGCGCTTTATCTCTCTTTGCAGGGCGATATTTCCATGGTTGAGCTGTATGTCGAGGCCGCCCGGATGGCCGGGGCCGGATTGTTGTTCGATTTGAATAATATTTATGTCTGTGCGCAAAATCTGGGCGGATCGACAGCGGAATGGCTGGATGCGGTTCCCGGCGATGCTGTGGGTGAAGTGCATCTGGCCGGTTTCACCCGTCAGGACAATGCCAATGATACGGTGTTGATCGACAGCCACGGTGCACCGATCAGCGATGCAGTCTGGGACTTGTATGCGCGTTTTATCGCCGCTGCCGGACCTAAACCCACCTTGATCGAGCGCGATGAAAACATTCCAGATTTTGATGTTCTGATGGGTGAGGTTGCACAAGCCAATGCTGTGCTTGGGCGCCATGCACAGGGGGCTGATGATGGCTGAACCTCGTGATTTTTATGAAAACTTTGCCGCCCTGTTGCGCGGCGCCGATAGGGACGCAATGGCTGGCCATCTGGAAAACCAGAACCATATGCCGCGCTTCGCCATTCACCAGAGCAATTTTCGGGTCACCGTAACCAAGGCCATGCAGGGCATTTACAAGGCGGTGATGCGGCTGGTCGGGGAGGAATATTTCACGGGCCTGATGGCCGAATTTCTAAAAGAAACGCCGCCCGTATCCTCCAGTCTTACGCACTATGGCGCGGCGTTTCCCGGATTTTTGAAAACCTTTGCACCGGTGCAAAAAGACCTGCCCTGGCTGTCGCCGGTGGCGCGTCTGGACTGGGCCTGGTTCTGTGCGTATGGCGCAGCGAACACGGTGGCGCTTGGTGCCAGCGATCTTCAAGGCGTGGCACCAGAGCTGTTACCGGCGCGGGCCCCCGGCTTGCATGGATCATGCACATTGTTGCGCTTTTCTGTTCCGGCCTATTCGATTTGGCGGACCAATATCGAAGACGATGATGTGCAACAAATCGCCCTGGAAAAAGGCCGCGAATGGGCGCTGGTCTGGCGTCAGGATATGCAGATCCGCCACACAGCCCTTAACCGCGCACAATATGTATTCCTGGACGCTATTGGCGGTGGGCGCTCTTTGGCGCAGAGCTGGACCGATGCGCGGATAAATGATCCACAGTTTGATTTAAGCAAGGAATTTGCCCATTGGCTGAACGCCGGGGTGTTTCAAGGAGAGCAACATGACTGATGCAAGCAAACCCGGTGCCCTTGCGGGCTTTCGGTCACTTTATGGCAATTTTGCCAGCATGTGCAACAGCCTTCAGGGGCTGGCGGCGCTGGCGGCACGGCTGGTGATGGCCCGCATGTTTTTGAAATCCGGCATGTCCAAGCTTCAGGACTTTGGCGGCACAGTCGATCTGTTTGAGTATGAATATTTTGAAGGCATACCCCACGTTTTGGCGGTGGTCGCGGGTGCCATGGCAACATTCGGTGAAACCGTGTTGCCGGTGATGTTGCTGGTGGGTTTTATGACCCGTTTCGCCAGTGCGGGCCTGTTGATCATGACCATTGTTATTTCAACTCTGGTGTTTCCATTTTGGGACGGCCTGGGTATCAAATACTGGTGGAATGACCATGTCTGGTGGACGGTCATTTTGTTCGCTCTGATGGCGTACGGGCCGGGCAATTTGTCACTGGACACATTGTTGGCCAAAAAAGATTGAGGCTTCGCGCCGCCGTCCCGGCTGGTGCCGGGTCGGCGGCTCGGTCTTGATCCTAGGCCTCTGCCCAACTGAGGGCCTGATCATATTCGCCTTCATCAAAGATTTTGATGCTGCCTTTTGAAACGGCATCAAAAATTTTCACGAAAAAATTGATCCAGTTCGGTGTGCCGACAAGGGCGATTTTTTCAAAATCATTCCAATGCGCCATGCCCAATTTGGCGTCGTCCAGCATGGCCTTTGGCTCCCACCCGGCAAAGTCATCGCCCCATTCCAGCAAGACCCGCACTTTGCCGTCTTTTTTAATTCGTGCTTCGATGGTCGGTGTCAGAACCTCTTCGTAATCTCTGGCGCTGAGCTTGCCTGAGACGCGAAACCCAAGAACAGGGCTGTCTTCGCTGGTGGTATAGGAAATCATGGCGGCCTCCATCATTGTTTTACCTGTGTCTGATGTGGGGGATAAGCGTCGGTCCACAAGGCCCTGCGGCACTGTGTCCCGCCCTTTTCGAGGCCGGGCAGAGGCTTTATAGGGCGTGTCTGACTGTTTGCTGCGGGCCTTTGATCCCGCTGGAGGCGAGATAATGACAGATCTTCTTAGCCGCGCCCGGGCGCGTGCACTTGACCCTATGGTTCTGGACCTGCCAGCCAGTCAATGGGGGAACGACCCATCCAAAATCCGCGTGGTTGTGGCCATGTCTGGTGGTGTGGACAGCACGGTTACGGCGGCGCTTTTGCACGAGGCCGGTTATGATGTGGTGGGCATAACCTTACAACTTTATGATCACGGCGAGGCGATCAAGCGCAAGGGCGCCTGTTGTGCCGGTGATGATATTCGTGATGCGCGCCAGGCCGCCGAACGCCTTGGCTTCCCACATTATGTGCTCGATTATGAAGGGCGCTTTTCGCAAAGCGTTATGGAAAACTTCGCCGATACATATCTGGCCGGGCAAACTCCGATCCCCTGTGTGCGGTGCAATCAAACCGTCAAGTTTGCTGATCTTTTACGCACCGCCCGCGAACTTGGTGCTGCGGCGCTGGTCACCGGGCACTATGTCCAACGCGTCAAAACCCCGTCCGGGGTGCAATTGCACCGTGCCGTAGATGCAGGCAAGGACCAGTCCTATTTTCTGTTTGCGACGACTCAGGAACAACTCGATTATCTGCGCTTTCCGCTGGGTGGTTTGCAAAAGGACGAAGTGCGCGCACTTGCCGCCGATTTAGGGTTGGCGGCGGCTGATAAGCCCGACAGCCAGGACATCTGTTTTGTGCCGGATGGTAATTATGCCGCCGTGGTTGAACGCTTGCGTCCGGGGGCAGTGCGTCCCGGCGATATTGTCCATATTGATGGTCGGGTTCTGGGACGGCACAAAGGCGTTATTCATTTTACCGTGGGGCAACGCCGGGGCCTTGGTGTGGCGCTGGGTGATCCGCTTTATGTGGTGCGTCTGGATGCCAAAACCGCGCAGGTTTTTGTCGGCCCGCGCGAGGCGTTGTTGACAGCTGGGATGAGCCTGCGCGAGGTCAATTGGCTGGGCGAAGAGGATCAAAGCGCATTGGCGGGCACCGCCGTGGCGGTCAAGGTGCGCTCGACCCGTCCCCCCATGATCGGGCGTTTTGTGCAACAGAACGATGGCACGCTGGGTGTGTATCTGGAGCATGGGGACGAAGGTGTGGCACCGGGGCAGGCCTGTGTGTTCTATGCACCCGATGCGGGGCATAACCGTGTGCTGGGCGGCGGTTGGATTGCCGCGACCCAAGCTATGGCTGTGCCTTAAAATCAGTTGCCCATGGCTTAAAACGCGATTTGTCTCTTGCCAGATTCGCCTCAAAGGCGTTTATTGGGTCAGTCAAATATACATTGGGCGAGGGAAAGTATATGGCGCATATAGTCGTAATTGGTGCAGGTTTGGGCGGCGTTCCTATGGCGCTGGAAATGCGTAATCGGGCGCGCAATGAAGATAAAATTACTGTTGTTTGTGATCAACCAACTTTTAATTTTACGCCCTCCAACCCCTGGGTTGCTGTGGACTGGCGACAGGCTGATCAAATCAAGGTTGAGCTTGAGCCGATGTTCACGCGCAAGAAGATAGACTTTATTCATGCCGGTCTGAAAACTCTGGACCCCAAGAACAACACCATGTCCTTAACCGATGGCCAAAACGTGGACTATGATTATCTGATCATTGCCACGGGGCCGGAGCTGGCCTTTGATGAGATCGAAGGGCTGGGGCCGGACGGCTATACGGTGTCGATTTGTACTACTGATCACGCCGATAATGCCCGCAAGAAATGGCTGGAATTTGTTGAAGACCCTGGCCCGATCATTGTCGGCGCGGCGCAGGGTGCATCCTGTTATGGCCCGGCGTATGAATTTGCCATGATCATGGATACCGATCTGCGCAAGCGCAAAATCCGCGATAAAGTGCCGATGACCTATGTCACCGCCGAACCCTATGTTGGTCATTTGGGCCTTGACGGAGTGGGCGATACCAAAGGTATGTTGGAAAGCGAAATGCGCAACCGGCATATCAACTGGATCACCAATGCGCGGATCAAAAAGGTCCAGGATGGCCTGATGATTGTTGAGGAAATGGGCGAAGATGGCTCCGTTGCTGCCACCCATGAATTGCCGTTCAAACATTCGATGATGTTGCCGGCATTTCGAGGCATCAAACCGCTGATGGGCCTGGAAGGTCTGGTCAATCCACGCGGTTTTGTCACTGTGGACGAGCACCAGCAAAACAAAACCTATCCCAATATTTTCTCTGTGGGCGTTTGCATTGCCATTCCGCCAGTGGGGCCAACGGCGGTGCCGGTGGGCGTGCCTAAAACAGGCTTCATGATCGAAAGCATGGTCCGCGCTGCGGCCCATAATATCCGCGAGATTATGGACGGCGGAAAACCAACACACGAAGGCACATGGAATGCGGTTTGTCTTGCTGATTTTGGTGATGGCGGTTTTGCTTTTGTGGCCATGCCCCAAATCCCGCCGCGCAATGTTAATTGGGCTTCGGGCGGTAAATGGGTGCATTGGGGCAAAATAGCCTTTGAAAAATTCTTCATAGGCAAGGTCAAGCGCGGCGTTGCTGAGCCATTTTACGAAAAGATGGCTCTGGATATTATGGGTATTACCAAGTCGAAAAAGTAATTATTGCGGGCTTGTGAGGCCTTGGGCCTGCTGCGCCGGATCGCTTTTGTCTGGCGTTTTCACAGTCTTTCTGTTTTACTGCACGGGTCGCGCTTACCAAGGGGAGTCCATCATGACGATACTTAAATCAACGCAAATCATGTCTGATTCGAACCAGTCATTCGAAGATGCCGTTTCAAACGGTGTCGAGCGTTTTTCCAAGACTGTGAAACATGTGCGTTCGGCCAGCGTCAACCATATGTCGGTGACTGTTGAAGATGGCAAAGTGGACAAATACCGTGTGAATATGCAGATCACCTTTGAGGTCAAATAAAGCCTTTTAAGAGTTCCCGCCGCGCCGGTCTGGCCTGCGGTGTTCCTGTGTCTTGACGGATTGATGACCTGTGCTCATGTTGCAGCGCATCAAACGACCTTATGGAGTCCGTCATGTCTCACGCTTCTGATCCTGTTGTTATTGTCGGGTATGCCCGCACGCCGATCGGCGGATTGCTCGGCGAAATGACCCCGCTCAGCGCCAACGAGATGGGCGCTGTGGCCATCAAGGCGGCGTTAAAAGATGCTGGTCTGGGTGGTGACGCCGTAGAGCAGGCGTTTATGGGCTGTGTGCTGCCCGCCGGTCAGGGACAGGCTCCGGCCCGCCAGGCGGCCCTAAAGGCCGACCTGCCTTTGTCGGTCGAGGCCACCACCATCAATAAAATGTGTGGATCGGGCATGCAGGCGGCGATTATGGCCCACGATGCGCTGTGTGCCGGACAGGCTGATGTGATCATTGCCGGCGGCATGGAAAGCATGACCAATGCCCCACATATGATGCCCAGCCACCGCGCCGGGTTCAAATATGGTCATGACAGGATCATTGACCATATGGCCATGGATGGTCTGGAAGACGCCTATACCCACGAGCCTATGGGCAAGTTTGCCGATATGGCCGCGCAAGAATACCAATTCACCCGCGAGGCACAGGACGCCTATGCGCTGGAAACTCTGAAACGCGCCCAACTGGCGTCGTCGGATGGCTCATTTGACCGCGAAATCACGCCGGTCAGTATCAAGAGCCGCAAAGGTGAAATGGTTGTTGAAACGGACGAATTACCACGCAAGGCTCGCCCGGAGAAAATTCCGCATTTGCGCCCGGCCTTCAATAAAGATGGCACAGTGACGGCCGCCAATGCATCTGGCATTTCTGATGGTGCGGCGGCCATGGTGCTGATGCGCGCCTCTGAGGCCGAAAAACGTAGTTTGAAACCGATCGCCAGAATTGCCGCCACGGCGGCCCATGCTCACGAGCCAGAATGGTTCACCACAGCCCCGGTTCCGGCCATGAAAAAAGTTCTGGCCAAGGCTGGTTGGGATATTGCCGATGTTGACCTGTGGGAAATCAACGAAGCCTTTGCCGTGGTGCCGATGATCGCCATGAAAGACCTGGGGCTTTCCCATGATGTGATCAATGTGCATGGCGGGGCCTGTGCCTTGGGTCATCCGATCGGTGCATCCGGTGCGCGCATCATGGCCACTTTAATGGCGGCGCTGGAGAAGAATGGCAAAAGCAAAGGCGTGGCGTCCTTGTGCATTGGCGGCGGCGAAGCCACGGCCATCGCACTGGAAATGCTATAAGCCATCATATCTTGACCTTTGAGACGTTGGGGGCGACTGTCTCGTCATGGATTGGGATAAACTCAAAACTTTTCAGGCGGCCGCAGAGACCGGCTCTTTGACGGCTGCGGCAGAGCGTCTGGCACTGTCGCAATCGGCTGTATCGCGCCAAATTGCCTCTTTGGAAGACGATCTGGGCATGCCGCTGTTTCATCGCCATGCACGGGGGCTTTTGCTCACCGAACAGGGGCAGATTTTACAAGATACTACCGAAGGGATGAACGAGCGCGTCGCGTTGGCGCAATCTCGTCTGCGCGACAGCCGGGAAAAGCCCTTTGGGCCGCTGCGGGTAACCACTACCGTGTCTATGGGGTCAATCTGGCTAACCCCGCGTTTGGTTGAATTTACCAGCGATTATCCCGATATCGTTCTGGAAATGATGCTCACAGACAGCAATCTGGACCTTGGCAAGCTGGAGGCGGATTGCGCCATACGTCTTTTGCGGCCGACACAGGCAGACCTTATCCAGCGCAAGCTGTTTACCGTGGGGCAAAGCCTCTATGCCTCGCGGTCCTACTTAAGCGAGCATGGCAGCCCCAGCAGCGTTGAAGAATTGGATGATCACCCGATTGTGCTTTATGGGGCGACCGGGCCGCTGCGCGGTGTGGACTGGTTGGCCACCCATGGACGGCCGCCGGGTAAGCCGCGTAAACCCACATTGATTATGGATAACATCTACGGTGTGATGAAGGCGGTGCAATTTGGCGTCGGCATTGCGGGTCTGCCCAATTATGTGGCCAGCGGCAATCCTGAACTGGTGCGCATTCTGCCCGATGTCCGTGGCCCGGAATTTGATATTTATTTTGTCTATCCAGAGGAATTGCGCCGCTCGAAACGGGTGAAAGCCTTTTCAGATTTTCTGACCCGGCAAACCCGCTTGTGGAAAAGCAAAGAAATTTAAACCGGGTAAAAGACGGTGCTTGCCACTGTTTACAAGGGCAAGCACCGTTCTCACTCCATGCGCACAAAACGTGATTAGTCCTCAAGGATTCTGCGTTTTTCCTCGAATTCATCCTTATCAATCTCGCCGCGCGCAAAACGCTCCTTGAGAATGTCCATGGCATGTTTTCGCATTGGTGCCGATGGCATAGAATTGCCGTTATGCCCGAAGCCACCAAGCCACCGGACAATAAGAACGACGATGGCAACGGCCAAAGCAAAAAACAATATCATCATTACAGGGCCTAAAAACCACCCATACCAGACATCACCCCACATCATGTGACGGCCGCCATAATAGGGGCTGGTCTGTTGCGCCCAGGCAAGCGTGCCATAGCCGAAAGCTGCCAGAGACGTGGTGCCAAATATTGTCGTTTTTTTCATTCCGGTTTCTCCTTTTTTCCAGAATTAGGGTGGTCTGTGTTTAAATTCTACTCATCCTCATTTTCCTTGCGCGAGATTGTTCCCGTCTTTGCATTGACGTGAAGTTCGAATTTTTTCCCTTCGGTATTTTTTGCCTTGACCCAATACTGATCTTTCTCGCGCTTGACCTTGGAAACCTCAGGGTAACCTTGCTCTTTGAGCCTGGCGATGATTTCATCTTTTGAGAGCACCTGTTTTTCGCTAGAGGGTTTGGCCGCCTCGGTCTGATCTGTTTGCTCGGCTACTGGTTGATTGGCCTGATCCGTTGCTTGTGCATGGGCGATAGTGGCTGCACTGGCCATGCCAGCAATGATGAGTGCGGCGGCGACACCTGAATGGGCAAATGCGATGGTCATAGTCTTTCTCCATTGTGTTGCGTTGTCGTGAATTGGGGGTGTTTTGTAGTGAAGTGCGTCTATTCATTCGCGCAGATCAGATTGTTCAGACAGACCGATCATCTTTGGTCATTCTGGGTTTTTTGCTCTTGGTTCCAGAACGACTGGCCGAAGGTTGTTTCTTGTGTGGCCGGGCAGGTTCTTCTTCTGCAAGAATGGTTTCATCCTCGTGCTTGCCGGTTTTTCCATTGTGCGTATAAACATAGAGTTCAGCGATATCGCCATTGGCATTGCCAGTTACAATCTTATAACGGCCATCCTCGTGCGTAATGGTTGCATGGTCCGTATAGCCAAGCTCTTCTACTTTGGTGATGATTTGCGCGAGAGTAAGGGAGATTTTACCAGCCTTGGCTGTATCTGCGCCTTCATCCAGCATTACTTCATTTTTCCGCTTTGCACGACAACCACAAGACTGCCCATTTTCGTCGCCATGACGGTCATACTGGTGATCATGAAAATGTTGATGGTGTGACATGTGAATCCTCCTTGATGTTTGAAATTGTATAATCAGAGCCTCAGACGTATCTGACCTCTCGAGCCATGCCCGCTTCCATATGATAGATGTTGTGGCAATGGAAAAACCAGCGGCCTGGATTATCTGCCACGAAATCAAATTCGGCGCGGCCCATATGCCCCTGAACCAGTACGGTGTCTTTTAAGGCATTGCCAAGGCGGAAGAAGTGCCCGTGTAAATGCATGGGGTGCACCATCATCGAGCGGTTACGCATGCGAAAGCGGATGTGTTCACCCTGATGAATGATCAGCGGGTCGGCATCAGGATAGACCTGACCATTTATGGTCCAGGCCGACCCCATCATACCGCCGCGCAACATGAGATCAAAAACCCGATCAGGTTTGCCCTGTGGTAACGTTTCCAGCGATTGTAAGTCCTGATAATATAACTGACGTCCGCCTCTAAAACCTTCGGGCATGCCATCACGCAAGGTCGAAGCTGCGGCATCCGTATAGCGCAAGACGGCGCGGCCTGGGGGCACATTGTTCTGGGTCGTGGCAATCATAATTGGCCAGACGCCGGGATTGCTTGCCTCGACTATGACATCATAACGCTCAGCTGCGCCCAGAATGAGACTATCCACCGTGACCGGCTCGACAGGGCGACCATCGCAATGGGTGACGGTCATCCGGTGACCGCCAATGGCGGCGCGCAATGTGCTGGCACCCGATGGGTTGATAAAGCGCAGCCGTATGCGTTCGCCACTTCTGGTTTCAAAAACGCGAGGGTCAGTCGGTAGTTTACCGCCAATAAGCAAACCCTGATAGGATGGCATTTGGCGCTCCATGTCCATCATGCCACCCATCATGCCGCCGCCTTGGCGACCACCACCCCACCATCGGCGCCGGCCACCTTCCTGGCCGTCACCCATCATTCCTCGCCGGGCGCTTGTGCTGCTAAGCGATTGTGGATCGCCAGCCAGATAGTCATCCAGAACCAAAACATAGTCGCGATCATAGGTGACATGCGGGGTTTTTTCTTCGATCACCAGCGGTCCAATAAGTCCCCGGTCGATCTGCAAACCGAAGTGAGAGTGGTAAATATAACTACCCGCCGGGTCTGCCTCAAATTCATAAGTAAAGCTTTCCCCCGGTGTGATCGGTGCTTGCGTCAGACCCGGGACGCCATCGACCGCATTGGGCACAGGCACGCCATGCCAATGTACGGTCGTGCCTTCTGGCGTCTTATTCTCAACGACAATGCGCAGGCGTTCGCCTTCTTTGACGCGAATCTCAGGCCCCGGGTATTCACCATTATACATCCAGTTCCGATAGACCTCGCCTGGGCCGACTTCGGCTTCACCGGGCGCGGCCACCAGACGAAACTCTCGTGTTGGACCGCTGGTCATGCGTGGTGAGCGTGCGGTAACATCATTTGTTCTATCAAAGCCTGACGCAGTTTGCGCCTTACCCTTTGCCAACGATAAACCGGTAACCCCTAATGCTGCTGCCCCTGCGGTACTAGCCAGTAAAAAATTGCGACGGTCCATGTTCTTGCCTCGTCCTCTTGTCTCTGTGTACGAATGGGGTCATGCACATAATCATTATATTTATATATAATGATATGTCGTTGTAAGGGATTGTTTCAAGATATGGTTGGCGCGTGCGCGGTTTTGTCGCTATTGAGTAAGCCTATCGCAAGTCTTGCCTGAGAACAGCTGTGGCACCCGTTCTCAATTATTTTAAGGGTGCATTGCGTTGCTTTTTATGGGTTCCGGTAGAGAGCTTCGCCCGCGCCTTGCTTTTTTCAGGCCTTGCCTGCCGCTGGCCAATTTGGGTTTGTCTTATGGGTTGTGGTTTTTGATAATTCGTACATGCGTAAAGATTGCGGGCTTTGCTCGCCAACAGATCATCTGCCAAAAGCAAGAGCGTATCAATCCGGTGATCACTCAGGCGATAATAGACAAAGCGCCCTTCCTGCTCTGATATGACCAGTCCACACTCACTAAGACATCGCAAATGATTTGAGGCATTGGATTGCGCAAGGCCGGTATGCTCTGCAATATGTCCGACCGCCGCAGGGCCATGGCGCAACATTTCAAGAATGGCCAGACGTGAATGATCAGATAATCCACGAAACAGCTTAGCTTGAAGGCCAAACGCCTCTGACGGTTTAGAAATCATCATATCTAGCAACCCCACATCTTTAGAAGATATCGATATATCATTACTAAATGAAATAAGTCCACGGTTTTGACCCAAATGACAGCAAAAGAATTCGCGCAATGGAGCCAAATAATTTTGCGGCATTTCGATACTTGTGCAATGGATATAGCGTTTAAGAAACGATCAGAGCAGGATTCGAAACCTAAAATATGAAAAAAACAATCTCGGTCGTGCTTTATATTATGGTGTCAGGGTTAGCACTTCCAGTCATTGCACAAAATGATAACCAGACATGTCGGATCAGCCTGTACGTGCTTGGCAATGCCCAGGATGCCGGCAAGCCGCAAATCGGCCAGCATCAGGATCCGGCATGGCAGGATCCATCCCGCGCTCAGCCCGCCACCGCTTTGGCGCTTTATGATAAAGGCAAAGCCAGAACCTATTTGTTTGATGCAACGCCAGACATCAAGGCACAGCTTTACGCACTGGATCAGCACACCGGAAAAACTGGATTTGCGCTGGATGGTATTTTCCTGACCCACGCCCATATTGGTCATTATCTGGGATTGGCGCAATTGGGCCGCGAGGCCATGGGGGCCAATGCCATACCCGTTTATGCCATGCCCAAAATGCGCACCTTTCTGAGGGAAAATGGTCCATGGAATCTTTTGGTTCGGCTTAAAAACATCGTGTTGATACCTTTGGTGGATCAACAGGCGGTTGACCTTGATGGTGGGATTGTGGTCACGCCGCTTCTGGCACCGCACCGGGCCGAATATACGGAAACGGTTGGTTTTTCGATCGCCACAAAACATAAAAGCGCCTTCTATCTGCCCGATATTGATCGCTGGGACGACTGGGGTGCTATGGGCACAACCTTAGAGGCGATGATTGCCGCCCACGATCTGTTGTTTCTGGACGCCACATTTTATAGCGGTAATGAATTGCCCGGCCGTGACATGAGCAAAATTCCCCATCCGACGATCACCACAACCATGGCTCGTCTGGAACACTTGTCGGCCGCGCAGAAAAATAAAGTCCACTTTATTCACCTCAACCATTCCAACCCGGCCCACAATCATCACAGCAAAGCGTATAAAGCCATAAAGACAGCAGGGTTTAATGTGGCGCAAACAGGCGATACACATTGCCTCAACTAGGCGTTTTTCGCTTTATTTGACACACATTCAG
Organism: Robiginitomaculum sp.; assembly: GCA_021776525.1. Classification (GTDB taxonomy): domain Bacteria; phylum Pseudomonadota; class Alphaproteobacteria; order Caulobacterales; family Maricaulaceae; genus Robiginitomaculum_B. Next base: position 114,697 of record JAJFFT010000006.1, on the reverse strand, counting down.
AAATAATCACCTGCCGGGGTTTTCGCCGCCGCATCGCTGCGTTATGGGGCATATACTGAATAAGGAACAAGAATAATGAGTATCAATGCCGCACTGATTGGCGCAACGGGTAATATCGGGCGCGAAATTCTGGCCATATTGGACGAGCGCCTGTTCGCCATAGACAATATGCACGTTCTGGCGTCACGGGCCTCGATGGGTCGTGAAGTGTCTTTTGGGGATCGCACGCTAACTTGCGAAGACATGGAACAGTTCGATTTTTCCACAGTGGATCTGGTATTTATGGCCGCTGGCGGTGATGTGGCCAAAAAATGGGCACCAAAGATTGCCGCCGCCGGCGCGTTGATTATTGATAACTCGTCCGCCTATCGCATGGACAAGGATGTGCCGCTGATTGTGCCCGAGGTGAACCCGGATGCCATCAAAGGCGCGCGCGTCAAAAACATTATCGCCAACCCTAATTGTTCGACCATTCAGATGCTGGTGGCGCTTAAGCCCATCCACGATGCGGCAAAGATCAAGCGTATTGTTGTGGCCACCTATCAATCTGTATCAGGCGCCGGCAAGGCGGCGATGGATGAATTGTGGGATCAGACCAAAGGCATTTATGTCACCGACAGTCCCACATCCGAGGTGTTCCCCAAACAGATCGCGTTTAATGTCATCCCACAGGTGGATGTGTTTATGGGCGATGGTGGCACCCGCGAAGAGCACAAAATGATCAACGAAACCCATAAAATGCTGGGTGAGGATATCCGGGTCAGCGCCACATGTGTGCGGGTGCCGGTGTTTGTTGGTCATGGTGAAGCGGTTAATGTCGAGCTGGAGCGTCCCATAAGTGCGGCGGCGACAAAATCACTTTTGAGGACCAGCCCCGGCTTGATGGTGGTCGATAAGCACGAAGATGGCGGCTATGTCACGCCGGTGGAAATCGCCAGCGAATTTGCCGTTTATGTATCGCGTATTCGCGAAGATAAATCTGTGGACCATGGGTTAAGCCTGTGGGTTGCTGCGGATAATCTGCGCAAAGGCGGGGCGTTGAATGCTGTGCAAATTGCCGAACTGGCGCTTAATCGCGGACTATTGTCCAAGGCCAGTTCCTGATGGCGCCTGACGAGCGTCGCGGTACGTTCGCGGCCTTCGGAGCTTTCTTGTTCTGGGGCGCGATGCCGCTCTATTTCTGGGCGTTTCCTGCAACGGTCGGGGCATTTGAGATTACCCTGCACCGGATTTTCTGGACTTTTGTCTTATTGCTGATTGTTTTGGCTTTTGATGGCTCTTTGACCAAGTCCCTGTCTTTGTTTCGCCAGCCCAAAGTCATTGGTATGCTGGTGGCCAGTACGGCGCTGATCTCTATCAACTGGCTGGTCTATGCCTGGGCGGCGATGAACGGCCATCTGGCCGAGGCCTCGCTGGGCTATTTCATCAACCCGTTGATCAATGTGGCCTTTGGCGTGGTGTTACTGCGTGAACGGCTCAATATGTGGCGCTGGCTGGCCGTAGGGCTGGCGGCGCTGGGTGTTTTGAACCAGATCATTGTGGTGGGCAAGCCGCCCTGGATCGCCCTCACATTGGCCTTTTCTTTTGGCGGCTATGGCTTGCTGCGCAAAATGGTGGCCGCCGAGGCCAAGGAAGGCCTCTTTGTCGAAACCCTGATTGTGGCCCCCCTTATGCTGGGCGCCATTGTCTGGCTGGAAATGCAGGGCAATGGACATCTTTTCTCTGGCACGCCGTTGACTATCTTTTTATTGCTGGCGGCCGGTCTGACCATCACCATACCGCTGACGATGTTTAATTTCGCAGCGCGGCGAATTCCGCTCTCCACCCTGGGTCTGATCCAATATATAGCTCCCACCTCGACCTTTACCATGGCCATCGTGGTTGGTGAAAAACTGACCTTTGGGGGGCTGATGACTTTTGTGCTGATCTGGATGGGGTTGGCGCTTTATTCGTTTGATTTATGGCGCAAGCGCGGGGTCAGCCCTTAAAGGCAAAGCGGCAGACGTTGTCGCCGCGCACCATGCAGGCTTTGTGCTCTGGTTTAACGCCTGTCAATTTGTGCATTAAGGCAAGGTCCACTTCGCACACCTGTGGGTGGGCGTTGGCCAGGTCATGATAGACGCAATTGTGCGCAACAATATCGCCGCGCTCATCTACATCTGAATCATATCCCAATTCGCGCATCAGTGCGGACAAGGCTTTGATCTGTGTGGGCAAGTCTCCGTTGGCGGGCATTTTTCCGGCAAACTCGCTGGCAAGATTTTCCCCAAGCATATGCATTTGGGCGGCAAATGCTTCATCGCCCAAGGCGGCTTTCATTTGCATAATAAGCCGCTCTGAAAATAACGCATAATGGCGGGTGAACAGCTCACCACCGCTCTCACTGAGGGCATAGGCGTATTGCGGGCGGCCCCGCTGTGCCGTTTTGCCTTTAGCCCCCGATAAGGTCTGGCGTTCTATATATCCGTCGCGTTCAAGATTGGTGATGTGTTGGCGTACGGCTGTTTTGGTAACGCCCAGTTCACCGGCCAGAAAATCGATACTGGCGGGTTCCCGGTGACGCATCAGAATGTGCAACAGTCGGTTTTGCGTGGGGCCGGCAAAGGCCAGAGTGTTGGGCATGTTCCCCTCCAAAAGGTATTTGATTATAGGCGGTGCGTTCTTGTTTGTCATATTAAAATAAATAAAAACAAAAAAAACTATTTTTTATTGACAAAATAAAATATCTGGATATTTTTACCCTTCACACAAAGGGTGGACCTGATGAATTTGATGTTGAAAACGGATTGCGTAGCCAAAGCACTCTGTCGGCCAACACGTGCCGAGGCCGAAGATGCCGTGCGTACTTTGCTGGCCTGGGCCGGGGATGATCCACGCCGCGAAGGCTTGTCCCAAACACCGGCGCGGGTGGTGCGGGCGTATGAGGAATGGTTTGGCGGCTATGCAGAGGATCCCGAAGAGCACTTGCGCAAAACCTTTAGCGAGACCGGCGGTTATGATGACATGGTCTTGCTGCGCGGTATCCAGGTTCAAAGCCATTGCGAGCACCACATGGCCCCTTTCACTGGCACGGCCAGCATTGCTTATATACCCAATGGTGAAGTGGTTGGCCTGTCTAAACTGGCGCGTGTGGTCGAGGTCTATGCCAAACGTCTGCAGACCCAGGAAAAACTGACGGCACAAATTGTCGATGCCATCACCAAAACCCTGGCGCCGCGCGGCGTTGCCATCCTGATCGCAGCAGAGCACGGCTGTATGGGGACACGAGGCGTGTGCCAAACGGGTGTTGGGACCATCACCACAAGATTTACCGGCGACTTTAAAGCAGACCCTGACCTTCGCACGCGATTTCTGGGATTGGCTGGCCCCGCTGCGAATTCCTGAATAATCCAGTCACAAGCACACTTGCACCATGGAGATCTATCATGACTAAGAAAAACGCATCTACTTTTATTCCAAAATTTGTCGACCTGTCCCGGCGCAGCATGCTCAGCCTTGGCGGCAAAGGCATATTAAGCGCCGGAGCCGTCGCCTTGCTTTCGGGCAGCGAAACACTGGCCTTGGTTAATCCGGCCTCGGCAGATGAAATGAATGAGGACGTACAGTTTTTGAACGCAGCACTTGGTGCAGAACAAGAAGCCATTGCGGCCTATCAGGTCGGGGCTGAAAGCGGCCTGCTGGGTAAAAGTGCACTGGACCTGGCTGTACAATTTCAAGGTCACCACAAGGAACACGCCACTTTGCTGGCAAAAACGGTTACGCAATTAGGGGGCAAAGCCGTTGCGCCTAAAATGGATTACCATTTTCCGGTAGAGAAATTAAAGACAGAAGCCGACGTTCTTGGTTTTGCTGCATCGCTCGAAAAAGGGGCGGTCAGTGCCTATCTGGGTGCGGTTCCACTTTTTACCAATCGTGATCTGGCCCAAGCCGCAGCCAGTATTTTGGGCGATGAAGCCATGCATTGGGCCGTGTTGCGCTCTGCATTGGGTCAAAACCCTGTGCCGTCAGCTTTTATGAGCTAGGGGGTATTTCATGTTTCGCGCCTCTTTGATCGCTATAATATTTTGGCTCTCTCCTCTGATGGCCAGTTCTGCTGACAGTGATCGTGGGGCGCGACTATATGGTCGCTGTACCGGGTGTCATTCTTTGGATTATGACCGCACCGGCCCACGTCATTGCGGCCTGATAGGGCGAAAGGCCGGGGCTGTGCCGGGCTTTGTGTATTCCAGCGCGATGAAAAATTCATCGATACTCTGGTCGGTGCAAACACTGGACGTGTTTTTACAAAACCCTCGCGCCTTTATGCCGGGCAATCGCATGCCCTATGCGGGCATAAAAAATAATCAGGATCGGGCAGATCTAATTGCGTTTTTGGTTGCAGCCAATGATGACCCAAAACAGTGTGCACAGCCCTGAGATCCGTGGGTCTTGGCCTGTTGACTAGCCATTTACAATCGGGCGTTTGGCAATTTCAAACTCTTTGAAGTACAACTCCAACATGCGCTCATATATCGTGCACAGGTCGTGGATGTCGCTGATTGGCACATGTTCGTTGACCTTGTGCATGCTGGCACCGGTGAGGCCAAACTCTGCCACTGGGGCGTAGTCCTTGATAAAGCGGGCGTCCGATGTACCCCCTCCCGTGGTCAGCGCTGGCCGACGGCCGGTGACCTCTTCAACCGCGTTTTGCAACACCGTGGTAAAGGTGCCGGGTTTGGTTAAAAAGGCCTCACCCATAATATTGAGGTTCAGATCAATATGGCAATTATGGCTCTGCTCTTCCTTACGTGCTTCCTGCTCAATCCATTCGCATAATTGTGCACCTGTGTGGGCGACATTAAAGCGGATGTTAAAGCGCGCACTGGCGGCTGAGGGGATAATGTTATGGGCCGGATTATCTACATCAATGCTGGTGACTTCCAGATTGGAGGGCTGAAAGCCCAAGGCGCCATCATCCAGAAGGCGAGCATAAAGCCGGTTGAGAATATCCATCAGTGGTGGAATGGGATTTTGCGCCCGCTCTGGATAGGCCACATGGCCCTGTTGCCCCTCGACAGTGATGATACCGTTCAGCGATCCGCGGCGGCCGTTTTTAATTTCATCGCCAAGGGCCTTTGGGTTGGATGGCTCGCCGACCAGGCAATGGCTGATGAACTCGCCTTTATCGTGAAGCGCCTGTAAAACCTTTCTGGTGCCGTTAATGGCGGCCCCTTCTTCGTCCCCGGTGATCAAAAGGCTGATCGAGCCATAAAGCGCGCCTTGTCTGGTGACATAACGCTGTACGGCAGCGATAAAGGCGGCAATGGCCCCCTTCATGTCGGCGGCACCGCGACCCCACAGCATGTCATCGCGCAACGTGGCGGCAAACGGATCATCCGCCCAGTCTTCAACTTTGCCCGCAGGCACCACATCGGTATGTCCGGCAAAGCAAAAGTTGGGGGCCATGGTGCCAAGCCGCGCATAGAGGTTCTCGACCTCGTCAAAGCGGTGGCGTGTTACGACAAAGCCAAGGCGTTGCAGGGCGTCTTGAAGAATATCCATCGCCCCGTCATCTAAGGGGGTGACCGAGCGGCAGCGGATCAGGCGTTGGGCCAAATCCAGCGGATCTATTGCATCGCTGTCCGCCAGTGCGCTCACGAAGCGGCAGTTTCGACGAGCAGGGCCTTCAAAAATGGTTGGATATTGGGGTTGCCGGCAATGATCAGGTCAGGGTTGATCGCCGCTTTGCTGTCATTGTCACTATCGTCACCGACTATGGCCCCGGCTTCGCGAGCGATCAGCACCCCGGCGGCGACATCCCAAAGTGCCAGATCATGTTCCCAATAGCCGTCATAACGCCCAGCGGCCAACCAGGCCAGATCAAGGGCGGCCGAGCCAAAGCGGCGCACACTGGCAACTTTGGGGGCGATGCGGTGCAGCTCGGTCAGGAAACGGGCATGACCGGGTTTTCCAAGATGTGGAATGCCGGTGGCCATGACGCAATCCTGCAATTTACTGCGTGCGGAAACTTCCAGGCGGCGTTCGTTCAAAAAAGCGCCTTTGAAGCGTTCGGCACGGAACATTTCATCACGGATCGGATCGTAAACAACCGCCGCGACAATTTCGCCATGGCGTTCCAGTGCGATGGAAATGGCAAAGTGCGGAATGGCATGCAGAAAGTTCGTGGTTCCGTCCAGGGGATCAATGATAAAGCGGTGCGACGGGTCAGTACCTTTGATCTCTCCGCCTTCTTCCAGCAAGAAACCATAGCCGGGCCGTGATTCAGACAAGAGCTGAACCAGAACTTCTTCGGACTTGCGATCCGCCGCCGAGACAAAATCTGCCGGGCCTTTCTTGGAAACTTGCAGATTTTCAACTTCACCAAAATCGCGATTCAACTTACCGGCTGCGCGCCGCGCCGCGCCGATCATAACATTCAATAGGGCAGATGCCTGTGCCATGGTTCAGTCCGCCCGTTTTACATAACTGCCGTCGGCAGTCGAAACGACGATTTTTTCGTCAATGCCAACAAAGGGTGGCACCGAAGTGCGTACACCATTTTCCAATGTTGCCGGCTTAAAGGAATTTGCGGCCGTTTGTCCTTTGACCACTGGCTCGGTATCGGCAACGCTCAGAACCACCTGATCAGGAATGGTCAGGGCGATGGGGCGTTCTTGATGAAAATTGATGACCACGGTCATGCCGTCTTGCAAATAGGCCTGTATGTCGCCGACAAAGTCCTTGGCCAGCTCGACCTGCTCGTAATTCTCGATATCCATAAAGGCCAGCGTGTCGCCATTATCATAAAGATATGTATGGTCTTTTTGTTCGAGGCGGACTTTTTCGATAGTTTCGGACGAGCGAAAACGCTCGTTCAGCTTGCGGCCATCTTCCAGGTTTTTCAGCTCCACCTGATTAAAGGCACCGCCTTTACCAGGTTTCACCGCATTACATTTCACTGCAACCCACAAGCCGTTCTGATGCTCGATAATATTGCCCGGTTTGATCTCGTTGCCGTTGATTTTCATGGCCTTGCCCTCAAGATATATACGTGTGAGGTGCTCTATCTGCGGGCGGCTTGCGGGTCAAGGCGAAGCGGTGTGTGAAAAAACCAGCAAAGGCTGTTCGGCGATCTCTTCTATACGCCCGCGCACGGGGCCGGGCAGGGCGCTGCCCAGCGCGACGGCCAGAGCGCGACGCTCTTGGTCTTCGGGGTCATGGCGTACGGCGCGCACTGCCCATTCATAAGCTTCTTCACGGTTTTCCAGTACGCCCTCACCCTTGGCCAGAGCTATGGCGTACAGATACTGGCCCTCACCATCATCCGCGTTGGCGGCTTTGCGTAACCAGCGTGCTGCTTTGGCCGGACGTGGTGGCTCTTGTGTTATGGCAAAGATTGCCCAGGCGGTCATGGCTTCGGGTAGGGCATCCAGTGCGGCTTGTTCGATCAATGGCCGGGCCGCACTTTCATCATGAAGCGTGCTTTCCGGGTCAGCCAGAATAATCCCGGCCTGATAGGCCGAACGTGCATCGCCTTCACGGGCCGCGGCGATATAAAGTGCCAGCGCTTCCTCGTCCTTGGATTGGGAATATAAAACATCGCCCAGCAATCGTTTGGCCATAACGCTGCCGTCATAAATGGCGCTGTGGTACCATGTTTTGGCTTTTTCGGTATCGGGCGGGCCGCCTACGCCAGACATCATCACCTGCGCCAAAACAATTTTGGCTTCGGTTGAGCCTTTATTAGCGGCTTTGATCAAATAGCCGCGCCCATCGCCGGCAAACAGGCCGCCTTGGTTATCAAAGGCCATTTCAGCCAGAGACAACCAGGCGTGCACTTCACCACTTTTGGCGGCCTTTTGAAACCAGCGCACAGCCAAGGCCGGATTGACTTCGCCGCCCTGGCCTTTGCGTAACATAACAGCAAAGAGAAACTGGGCCCGGGCATCACCTTCGGCGCTTTGCGCGGCGGCCAGCGTGCGGGCCTGGTCATAATCACCGCGTCCATAAGCATCAGCAGCAGCAAATTCATCACTGGAAAAATCCGTTTCAGGAAATTCCGGCAGATCGATCAGAGGCGGCAGGCTGCCCTCTTGCAAGACAATGCCTTCCTTGAACATAGGAATGTCGTCGGGTTTATTATCTTGGGCCAGTGCCGCAAAGGGCAGTAGCGCCATGGCAATAATCAGCGCGCCAAGGTCATGGCCACATTCAGGTCGCGTACGGCCTGCGCCGGGCCGCCAGAGGCGTTCCAGACCCCGCCGCATACGGCCAAAAAGTCGGCGCCCGCCTCGACCAGAGGGGCGCAATTGTCTGCGGTTATGCCACCGATTGCTACGCATGGAATTTCAAATAGCTCCGACCACCATGAAAGAAGATCTGTTGTTGCCTGTGTTTTAGGCGTTTTCGTGGCACTTTCAAAAAAAGCGCCAAAAGCCACATAATCCGCCCCACTTTCCCCGGCAAGCATGGCCAGATGTCGCGAGTCATGGGCGGTGGCACCCAGCATCATGTGCGGGCCGAGCGCCTTGCGGGCTTCTCGCAAGGGCATGTCGCCCTGTCCCAGATGTACGCCATCGGCGCCCAATTGCTGTGCCAGATCAGCCCGGTCATTGATCAACACGGCCACACCGGCGGCATGGGCGATGGGGTTCAGGGCGCTGAATGCGGCGCGAATATCCTCATCCGTCACGTCCTTGAGGCGGATTTGCAGGGCGGCCACATCGCCAGCACCAAGGGCGTCTTCCAATTGCCTGGCAAAGCCCGGAAGGTCATCAAGGCGCGGCGGCGTGATCAGATAAAGGCGGCAGGGTTCTTTACTCATATGCGCCTCATAGCGCGGTGACGCCGCAAGGAAAAGCCATAAGGTCATTTACGCTTGACCCACTCCGCGGTGCAGCTTAATCGCCGCTTATGACTGATGATCCACAAACACCATCCGGCCTTGGCGAAATCTCTGGGCACTATGACGCCGTATTATGTGATGTCTGGGGAGTGCTGCATAATGGCCGCGTGTCCTTTGATGCTGCAACAGATGCGCTTCAAAGGTTTCGCGACGCCGGCGGCACAGTGGTGATGTTGACCAATGCGCCGCGCCCTTCATCGGAAATACCGGTACAGTTTGCGACGCTGGGTGTGCCAGAAAATTGCTGGGATGATATTGTGACTTCTGGTGATGCAACCAAGGCACTGTTGAGCCAAAGCGCGCCGGGACCGGCTTTCAAACTGGGCCCGCCCAAGGATGATCGTTTGTATCAGGACACCGGCATGGAATTTGCCGAACTGGCGCAAGCCAAGCTGATCTCCTGCACCGGGCTTTTTGATGATAATCAGGATACCCCGGATGATTATGCGGATTTGTTACGCGAAGCGGCGACACGCAAATTGCCAATGATTTGCGCCAATCCCGATAAGGTGGTGCATTTTGGTGATCGGTTGATTTATTGCGCCGGGGCGTTGGCGGATGTCTATGCCAACCTTGGCGGCGAAGTGGTCTTTGGGGGCAAGCCCCATGATCCTATTTATGCACTCAGCCTGTCCAGATTGGCTGTGTTGCGGGGACAGGCTGTCGATAAGGCCCGCGTCTTGACCATAGGTGATGGCTTGCCCACCGACATAGCCGGTGCAGCGGCACAAGGGCTGGATTGTTTGTTCATTACCGGTGGCATCCATGGCGATCAAATCAGCGGTAATCATTATGCCCATGCGGTTGGGCAATTGCTGAGCGACCACAACACCCACGCACGTTACGCCATCAAAAACCTGAAATGGTAAGTATGCGGGCGATCAGGCGCTTTTGGCCAGTTTGGCATTGCGACTGCGCGGTGCATTCATGCTGACCTGAATAATCTCGGCCAGCTTGGGCACATCCAGCGGTTTGGTGAGGTAAGCATCCATCCCGGCTTCCAGCACACGGGCTGGCATTTCGGGGCGCACATCAGCGGTCAGGGCTATGATCGGGACCAATGCCGCAGCTTCATCATCCAGCGCGCGGATTTTTTCACAGGCCTGCATGCCGTCCATCAGCGGCATATGCAAGTCCATCAAAATCATATCAAAATGACTGACTTTTGCTGCCTCTACGGCCTCAACGCCATTGGCGACCAGTTCAAACTCATGGCCTAATTTTCCCAGGATCAGGCCAATCAGTCGCTGGTTGGCGCGGCTGTCTTCGGCCACCAGAATGCGTGCCGGACGTGCCGGGGTGCTGTCTTCTTCTTCGGGAACCTCCACACGGATACTCAACTGGCCGCAATGGGTTTGATCATCTTCGGTTTTTAAATTGACCTCGCCGCCCATGAGGCGCGCCAGACGGCGGGTGATGTCCAGCACATCAGTGGAGGCATCAGCCTCGTTTTTGGGTGGGGTGTATTTGGCGTTCGAGAGGACCGTAACGCTCAACGTGTCGCCCCATTGGTCATTGACCAAATTGGCCGTCATACGCATGACTCCATCGGCATGGTTTGCGATCAGGTGCGCCGTCAAATTAAACACGGCTTGTGAAAGGCGTGCCTTGTCGCAATGGATTTTTGTGCCGATATCGGGCGCAAATTCCAGGCTGAGTTCAAGTCCTTTGGCCGCTGCTGTGGGGCGAAGGCGCTCAACCATGACCAACAGGGCTTCGGTTATGCCAAAAAATTCCTCTTCGACACCCAGGGCATCATTGTCCAGCTGGACCATATCCAGGCTGTTATTAACGCGGACCAGCAATTCATGGCTGGCGCGCATTATGGCTTGCACATATTCCCTTTGATCATGTTCCAATGTGGTGTCATCCAGCAAATGTGCCATGCCCAATATATCAGTGAGCGGCGTGCGCAGTTCTCTGTTGATGGTTTCAAGATGAGTGGAATTTTCAAAAAGATGTACTGGTTTGGCAGGCATGACCGTTCTCCGGGTTGATATCATTGTGTGTAAGTACCGTATAAAGAGTAAAATAAATAATAATCGCGTATAAGTTGTATTACATTTTTTTATAGAGCCCTGACGATACGTACTCTGACAAACGCCCTTTTCATTCTTTGTGTTGAACGGCTATAGGTGTGCACAAGATGTGCTGGCAGTATGCTGGCGGACACACCGGAGTGCCAATGCTGATTTTCATACATTTGTTCTGGCTTACCGCTGGCGTTGTCCTCCTTCTCTTTGCTGGTGATGTTCTGGTGCGCGGCTCGGCGGCTCTGGCCAACCGGTGGGGCGTTCCGCCCTTGATCATCGGTCTGACGGTGGTTGCGCTTGGCACCTCTGCCCCGGAACTGGTGGTCAGTGTTGGTGCGGTGCTGAACGGCGCATCCGGTTTGGCACTGGGCAATATCGTTGGCTCTAACATTGCAAACATGCTCTTGGTGCTCAGCGTTCCTGCGCTGATTTTGCCAATTACCACCACCGCGCCGGGGACGCGGCGTAATGTAATGTTCGCGCTCAGCGCATCCATAATTCTGACCTTATTGTCGTTCGGTGGAGTGATAGTGTTCTGGCAGGGCGTCTTGTTGTTCTCCCTGATCATAATTTACCTGATCTATCTGTTCACTCAGGCCCGTGCCGGTATGGAGGTTGCCGCCGACATTCGTGAAATGGCTGATGTGGAACATATGCAGGGCCTGCCCAAAAGCACCAGAACAGTCGTTATCTTTATTGTGCTTGGCCTGATTGGCTTGCCACTGGGCGGGCAATTGGTGGGCAGTAATGGTGTTAAAATTGCTGAACTGATGGGGGTTTCGGATGCGGTGATCGGCCTGACCATTGTGGCGATTGGAACCTCGCTGCCTGAGCTGTCTACGTCGGTCATTGCTGCCTTGCGCCGTCATGGCGACCTTGCCGTTGGCAATGCTTTTGGCTCGAACATATTCAATGTCTTTGCCGTTGGCGGTGCATCGGCAATGGCCGGTGACATTATCGTTCCACACAGTTTTCTGGAATATGATCTGTGGGTCATGGTGGCGGCCGGAGTGGTGCTGGGCGGCTTTGCTTTTGCGCGCTTGAAGATCGGTCGCTTTGCCGGCCTGATCTTGTTGATGGCCTATATCGCCTATCTTGTTGGCCTGTTGTACCGCGAAGGCCTGTTGTGACTGCGCGCGGTGTTTTAATCACAGGTGCCGGCGCACGCGTCGGCAAGGCAATGGCGCGGGCCTTGAGCCAGGACGGTTGGCGGGTTGCGGTGCATTACCGCCACTCAGAATCCCCAGCCAGAGCCATCGTAGAGCAGATCAACGCACAGGGCGGCATTGCGGCGGCTGTGCAGGCTGATCTGGCTGATCGTGATGCGCCGGACGCATTGGTCACAGCGGCGCAAACTGCCATTGGCCCGCTTCATGCGCTGATCAATAATGCCTCACATTTTGAAGATGACCGTTTGGATGATCTGAGTGACGCGTTGTGGGACACCCACATGGATGCCAATCTGCGCGCTCCGGTATTTTTGGCCAAGGCTTTTGCCGCACACCTGCCCAAAGATGAAAATGGCGCCATTATCAATCTGATTGATCAACGGGTCCGCAAACCCAATCCAGAGTTTTTCAGTTATTATCTTTCCAAGGCGGCGCTGAATGCGGCAACGTTGACTATGGCACAGGCGCTGGCCCCGTGCATTCGTGTGAATGCGGTGGCCCCAGGCCCGACATTGCGCAATGTTCGCCAAAGCGAGACCGATTTTGATGCCCAGGTTGCGGCAACCTTGCTGGGAACTGGCTCACCGGTGGATGAAATTATTCGTGCTGTGCGTTATCTGCTGGATGCTAAGGCGGTCACCGGGCAAACTCTGGTTGTTGATGGCGGCCAACACTTGTTATGGCGCACCGCGGACGTTGATGGGATTGGCGAATGAGCAATCATAGAAGCACTATTTTTGTTCGCAGTCTGCGTGTTGATGCCTCGATCGGTGTGCACCCCCACGAGTATGAGGGAACGCAGCCTATCTTTATTGATGTGCGTCTGGATATGGGGGATACGCCGCCGCCGGCTGATGACCGTTTGGGCGAAACCATAGATTACGAGGCGATTGCCAATCAAGCCAAGGCGCTGGCCAAAGAAGGCCATGTGCAATTGGTTGAAACTCTGGCCGAGCGCCTGGCCGCCTGGTGTTTGCAGGACGCCCGTGTAGCGGCGGTCACCGTACGTATTGAAAAGCCCAATGCGCTGGCGGCGGCGGATGCTGCCGGTGTCGAAATCACCCGGGTGTGCGAGCCCAGGAAAAGCCGCTAAACTCGCACTATGTCAGGCTCAAACGATACATCACCCCCCCTCGTTGGCGCGGCCCTGATCGCCGATCATGTCAGCCGCCTGCCCGGCAAACCCGGTGTCTACCGGATGATGGATGAACACGGCGCCGTGCTCTATGTGGGCAAGGCCAAAAGCTTGAAAAACCGGGTTGCAAACTATACCCGCATCGAGCGCCAACCCAACCGTATTGCCCGGATGATTATTGCCACCCGGTCAATGGAATTCATCATCACTGACACCGAAACCGAAGCCTTGTTGCTGGAAGCCAACCTCATCAAGCGCCTTAAGCCGCGCTATAATATTTTGCTGCGGGACGACAAGTCTTTTCCCTATATTGTGATGCGCCGCGACCATGAGGCCCCTCAGGTGCTGAAACATCGCGGCGCGCGGTCAATCAAGGGTGATTATTACGGCCCCTTTGCCAGTGCGCAGGCGGTCAACCGGACGCTGGATACATTGCAAAAAGCGTTCTTGCTGCGTACCTGCACTGACCCAGTCTATGAGGGGCGAACCCGGCCTTGCATGCTGCACCAGATCAAGCGTTGCGCCGCTCCCTGTACTGGCGAAATCCTGCCGGAGGACTATGCCGAGCTGGTGGCTCAGGCCAAAGCGTTCTTGTCGGGTAAATCCAACGAGCTGAGCGATGATCTGAATACCCAGATGCAAAGAGCAGCACAGGTACAGGATTTTGAGCGGGCCGCCGAGGTTCGCGATCGCATCCGGGCATTGGCGGCGGTCACTGCCCACCAGGGTGTTAATCCCGGCAGCACTCAGGACGCCGATGTGGCGGCCTTACACATGGATGGCGGGGCCAGTTGTGTGCGGGTATTCTTTTATCGGGCCGGGCAAAACTGGGGCGAACGGGCGTTTTTCCCTCGTCATGATAAATCCGTATCGGCGGGCGAAGTGCTGGGGGCATTTCTGGCGCAATTTTATGAGAATAAGCGCCCACCGGGCAGTTTGATTATCAGCCACGACTTGCCCGAACAGGATTTGTTGGGCGAGGCGCTGAGCATTCGTGCCGGGCGCCATGTGCATATTATCAGGCCCCAGCGCGGCGAAAAACTGGATCTGTTGCGCCAGGCTTTGAACAATGCCCGCGATGCGTTGGGGCGCCGGCTGGCCGAAAGCTCCAGCCGTACCGCGCAACTGGCTGGCGTGGCCAAAGTCTTTGATCTTGCCGAACCGCCAAGACGGATCGAGGTGTATGATAACTCGCACATTTCCGGCACGTATGCGGTTGGCGCAATGATTGTTGCCGGGCCGGAAGGGATGGAGAAAAACCAATACCGCATTTTCAATATAAAATCCGAAGAGCTGACCCCCGGTGATGATTTTGGCATGATGCGCGAAGTGCTGACCCGGCGGTTTTCGCGGCTGGTCAAGGAAAAGCAAAAGGGCACGGCGCAGGTGCCGGATCTGGTGCTGGTTGATGGTGGTGCCGGACAGTTGAAAGAGGCGGTGCAGGTGATGGCCGAACTGGGTATTTCGCAAGACGAGGTGGCGGTGGCCGGGATCGCCAAAGGGGTTGAGCGGGACGCAGGTCGCGAACAGTTTTTCATCCCCGGCAGAAAACCCTTTCGGTTAGAGCACCGTGACCCGGTGCTGTATTATCTGCAACGTTTGCGCGATGAGGCGCACCGTTATGCCATTGGTGCGCACCGCCGCCGCCGGGCGAAGGGCGCACAAGCCAACCCGCTGGACGCTATCCCCGGCGTTGGGCCTTTACGTAAAAAAGCTTTGCTGGCACGCTTTGGTTCAGCCAAAGCGGTCGGTAGCGCCAGCCTCAGTGATCTGGTCGCCGCCGAAGGGGTATCCAGTCAAATGGCGAAAACCATTTATGACTATTTTCATGACGATGTGTGAAGGGTGAATTTGTGAAACCATTTAATGAAATGCCGGGCGAAACCCTGGCCGGTGTGCGCTATCTACTCTCTGATATTGATGACACCCTGACGGCGGATGGGGTATTCCCGGATATCAGTTACACTGCCCTGCAAAACTTGCGTGATGCGGGCAAAACCGTGGTGTTGATTACCGGCCGGCCGGCCGGGTGGTGCGATATGATTGCCCGGTTTTTCCCCGTTGACGCCGTGGTGGGTGAAAACGGTGCCTTGTGCTTTTATCGTGACGGGGACCGGGTTCGCCAGATCTGGAATACTCCGGCGGCTGAGCGCCAGGCCAATCTGCTCCGTTTGCATGACATTGCCAATGAAGTTGTCGGCTTGTTTCCAGGAACCGAATTGGCCCAGGATAATCCCTGGCGGGCCAGCGACGTGGCCGTGGACTTTGCCGAAGAGGTTGCACCGCTTTCCCTGGTCACCGCCGAAGCCATTCGGGCGCACTTTGCGGCCAAAGGGGCCACCGCCAAAGTTAGCTCGATTCACGTCAATGCCTGGTTTGGTGACTATGATAAATTGTCAATGTTTACGCGCTGGCTGCACGATGTACGGGGCGAGCGCATAGACAATATTTTGAGCGCCAGTATCTATACGGGCGATTCGCCCAATGATGTGCCGATGTTCAAACGCTTTCCATTTTCAACCGGTGTACAGGGTATCGAAAATTATAATCTGGCATCTGCGGACTTGCCCGCTTATGTTACCCGCGAAGATGCTGCCCAAGGCTTTGCCGAGGTGGCAAAGGCCATATTGGCGCATTCCTAACTCTTTGAGGTTCACCCTATGGCACAGTCCAGTTTTTTCACGCCGCCGAATATTCTGACCATGTCCCGCGTGGTTCTGGGGTTTGGCATGTATTATTTGCTGGCCGTGCATTCACCGCTATTATGGGTGGTGCTGGTACTGGCCATCATCAGTGAAGTTTCTGATGTGCTGGATGGTGCACTGGCCCGCAAAATGGGTATGGCCAGCGGTCTTGGCCAGGCCCTCGATCCGTTGTGCGACAGTCTCTATCGGCTGACTATTTTTATGGCTTTTGCGGCGGCTGGCTGGATGCCGCTATGGTTGGTTTTCCCATTTCTGTTTCGTGATATCATTGTTTCTTATGCGCGCATTATGGCAGCGTCTCGCGGGGTTAGCATAGGCGCCCGCCTTTCCGGGAAAATTAAAGCGGTTGTACAGGGTGGTGCCCAAATCGGGGTCATTGTGGCGCATATATATGGCCTGGCTGATACCATCAGTCTGGCTTTGATCGGCTTGGCTGCGGCCATGACCGTATATTCGCTTGTTGATTACGTTCAAGGCCTGGCCAAAGCCCAATAAGGTTTCCCCGTTTCGCAGGGATGCAGGCCCTTTAATCCTAAACTTAAAATTTGGTGATATCTTTATTTACAACCTATGGTAGGCTATAAACACATTTATCATGCTAAGGTTTTGGTAACCAAATCACGCTTATGTGATCCCACTTGGGGATTGGGAAGTGCGTAATTGCAAGTTTGCAAATGGCATTTCAGTAAATGAAAAGCAGGTGATGTGACCATGAGCGATAGTATTGCAATTGACGAGCGTTTAAAATTTATGGATTTGCAGCGCGGCCGTTGCGGTAGCGCGCTTCGTGAAATGCAGCCCTATATCAGAGAATGGTTGCCCGATATTCTGAAGAGATTTTATGAACATATTGGACAGTGGCAACAGGTCAATAAGTTCTTCGGCAGCGAGCAACAAAAGATCCATGCCGGTGAAAAGCAATTCGAACACTGGATGAATATTACCGGTGGTGAATTCGACGACAGCTATGTCGCCTCTGTTCGTCGGATCGGTAAAGTGCACGCTGTTCTGGGGCTTGAGCCACGCTGGTATATCGCTGGCTACGCATTTATTATATCTGAGCTGGCCCAGAAAATTTCCACAACGTTTGTCTCCAAAGGCTTTGGCGGCGATAAAATGGCCGAAAAACGTGCTCTTTATCTGACCGCGCTGAACAAGGCCGCTATGCTGGATATGGATTTTGCAATCTCGATCTATCTGGAAGAGATTGAAATTCAAAAAAATAAAGATATGGAGGGGATTGCCGGCACGTTTGAACAAAACGTACTTGGGATTGTTGAATCAGTTGCTGCGGCCGCTACCGAACTGGAAACCACGGCGCAAACCATGGCGCGTACTGCGGAACATACCTCAGAAAAATCCACCACTGTTTCTGCCGCCGCCGAAGAGGCCACAGCCAATGTGTCTGTTGTGGCCACCGCAGCGGACGAAATGGGCTCGTCGGTCAGCGAAATTGCCCAACAGGTTTCCCATTCCACGGAAATTGCCAGCAAGGCCGTTGAACGTGCGCAAACCACCAATGACACCATTGAGTCTCTGGCGCGTGCGGCTGAGAAAATCGGTGAAGTGGTCAATATGATTTCTGATATTGCCGAGCAAACCAATCTTTTGGCGCTCAATGCAACGATCGAATCGGCGCGAGCCGGCGAAGCAGGGCGCGGTTTTGCAGTTGTTGCCTCCGAGGTGAAATCCTTGGCCACGCAAACCGCCAAAGCCACCGAAGATATTGCCGGTCAGATTCAGAGCATGCAGCAAATCACCGGTCAATCGGTTGAGGCCATTGGTGAAATTCGCTCGACCATTGATGAAATGAACGAGGTTTCAGTGGCCATTAACGCTGCGGTCGAAGAACAGGCCGCCGCCACGCAGGAAATCGCCCGCAATACTCAAGAAGCCGCCACCGGCACTCAGGATGTGTCGCGCAATATCGTACAGGTTCTGGAAGGCGCCAACGAAACCGGCGCAGCATCGGGGAATGTGGTGGATGCAGCGGGTGAATTGGGAAAACAGGCTGAAACCTTGCGCAGTCAGGTCGAAGACTTCTTGCGTAATATTCGCGCCGCATAGGGCCGGGCAGGTTTGACGGTCAATGATGATGCGCAGGTTTATTCCTGCGTCTCGTTCTTAGTTGAGCCAACACGGGTGTAATCAAGCACCCAACGGTCCTGCCACTCTGCATCTGTGGTTTTGCGGCCCTGCCAGCGCCAGACCAGATGGTCCTTGTCCTTAATCTGCCAGATCATCCGCAGAAAAGGGGCTTTTAGCCCCTCAGGATGTACCAGTTCCAACCCGAAATCATAATCGGCACCTTTTGGGGCCGGTCCGCCAACAAGATCAAAATAGCCGCCCTGATCGTCCACCCAGGTCTGGCGCCATTGTCCGACAGGTTTATGAAAAGTGGAGACACTGGTCCCATTAAGGCCCTTCATGGTAAAATGTTCGGTGATGACGCAGGTGCCAAAATCGCCTTTGGTGATAACATTGTGGGCCGTGCCTTTGGGCTTGCCGGGGCCTTGGTCGTAACTCAGAGTCCAATCTCCAACCCAGAAATCCAATTGCCTATACTCTTCTGCGGAGCATGGTGGAGGGGTAGCGGGTGCTGTGTTTTGCGCGTGTGTGGCGCTGGCCAGCATACTGATCAGAACGCCCAACATTATACGTGTCATTGGTGCCTCGCATTTAAAATTGTGAAATCATTTTGACAGCCTTGTCCGCAATCCCCAAATTAAACCCTGGTAACGCTGGCCCGCGAAGGTTCATCTATGTCTGATCACCCGCACATTGTGGATGAGTTAATCGAAGAGCGTTGTGTAGCTTTGCGCAAAAACAAGCTGTTGTGGAGCCTGATAAAGCCTGTATTGCACCGCGCGCTTGGTTACAAAAAAGCACGCGATATGGCGGATAAAATAGCCACCACAACGGGCTTTGGAGCCTTTGCAGAGGTTTCCAACATCCTCGGCCTGTATTTGCAAACGCAAGGTCTTTGCCAACTGCCAAAGACCGGACGGCTCGTGGTTATCAGCAATCACCCGACCGGTCTGGCTGATGGGGTGGCGGTATTTGACGCGCTAAAAAAGCATCGCCCGGATATTACATTTTTGGCCAATGCCGATGCGTTGCGCGTTGTGCCGCGCGGTGAGGATCTGATTATTCCGGTTGAATGGGTTTTGGAAAAGCGCAGCCGCAAAACGGCGCGGGCCACATTGAACGGTGTTAAGCAGGCGATGCAGGATGAACGCTGTATTGTCATGTTCCCGGCCGGTAAACTGGCCGGTCTGACGATGCGGGGGCTGGTCGACAAGCCCTGGGCATCCAGTGCCGTGTCATTGGCGCGAAAGTATAAAGCCCCGATTGCTCCTTTGCATATCAGCGCCAGAAATTCGGCATTGTACTATCTGTTTTGTCTCTTTAACGCCGAACTGCGCGATATCACTTTATTCCATGAATTGTTGAACAAAGCCGGGCAAACATTTTCCATGACCTTTGGCCCCATGCTTCATGCCAGAGACTTGCCAGCGGGTACCACAGAGGCCAGTGCCTTTCTGCGCCATATTGTGACACAAGACCTGGTCATTACCGAATAGGCCCCGGGCCAGAGATAAAGCCCCTAACAAAATATGAAGCCGGTACGTACAATTTTCAGTATTGCCCTACCTCTTTATTGAGGCCTTGCCTGTACACTTTGGAATATGGAAAAGGCGACAAAGGCATATTCCAGCAAAAAGCGGCAGGTTTTGGCGGCCTTAATCACCGCCACCTTTTGGTTTGTGCCTGCGCTCAGCTTGGCTGCTGACCAATCTGTGCAAGCAAAGCCTGGCGCCTCTAATCACCAGACACTTAAGCTGAAACGTTATGTGCGCGGCGAAAGCCGCGAGCGCTGGTATGCGGTCGCGGGTGCAGGCTCTGGTGCTGTGGCGCTTATGCCGGGCGCTCCAATAGAGCCTCAGGGTTTGCGCCTTCAAAAGCGTGCAAAAATTGGTGATGCGCAATTAGGGGTGGCGCGTGATATTGGTGCCGGCCGGGTGACGCTGGGCTATATGCGACATAACTCATACCGGAACAGTTTGACGCCTTATTATACGCGTCAGAAGAGGCAGAACCTGGCGGCTCTGACCCTGACCTTTAAACGCTGATAGAAAAACCCAACATTTTAACTTTGTGGCTTGTCGCATCGGGCCTGCTCCTTATGATACCTTCTTAGAAAAAGAGGAGAATGATTATGGGTGCTGTTGAATTACTGACGCCGGTTATGGTGCTGGCCGGGTGGACGATGATTATCCTGGTCTGGCTTTATGCGACCCGGATACCGGCAATGAGCAAAGCCAAGATCGATCCGCAAGACGCATTGGAAGGCGATCTGTCGACTAAAATTCCACTTAAAGTACGCCAGATTGCTGATAATTATAATCACCTTCTTGAACAACCACCTTTGTTTTATGCATCCGCACTGGCTATCGCCGCCATGGGGCATGTGGACGTCGTGGCCGTTTATGCGGCCTGGGCCTATGTCGGTCTTCGTGTGCTGCACTCTTTGGTGCAATGCACCTATCACAAGGTCATGCACCGCTGGGCACTGTTCATGCTCTCATCTGTCGCACTGGGTACTTTGGTGGTCAACGAATTGCTCAAACTGTTTTAACGCGGGCACCGCAACGGCTAAGCAAATACAATACCGGCATGCCAGTGCGTTGGATTTATCTCTTAACGGGTGAGGAAAAGAATATGAATTTTCGCAAATCTGTAAAAACATTTTGTGACAAAAAGCCGTTCTCTCCATGGTTTCCTATTTTTGTCGGGATAGGTGCGGCGGTCGGTGCTGGCCCTGATGTTTCTATGGGTGCCGGCATTGGTGCCGGTGTGGCGCTGGGGATGATTTTTAGCATCTGGAGAGCCTACAGATAGCTTTGGCCGGCCCGCGACGTGCAAAATTTTCATGCGTGGCTACGCTAATCTGTGGATAAGAACACACAGCCCCTTGTGGTTAACGCCGCTTTAAGCCCAATATGTTGGGGTGCACGCATGATATGAATCGCAGGGGCTTATTGTAATGAACAAACCATCTTCTTTGCCAGGGCTGTTGACGCCGTCCTTTGCTTACAAGCCGTTTCGTTATCCCTGGGCTTATGATTTCTGGCAAAAGCAACAGCAAGTGCACTGGATGCCCGAAGAGGTGCCTCTGGGCGAGGATTGCTCTGACTGGGCGACGCGCCTTAATGATGGCGAGCGCAATTTGCTGACCCAGATTTTTCGCTTTTTCACCCAGGGTGATATCGAAGTGAACAATAATTACATGGAGCATTACGCCTGTATCTTTAAGCCTACAGAGGTGAAGATGATGCTCTCGGCGTTTTCCAATATGGAGACCGTCCACATTGCCGCCTATGCGCTCTTGCTGGAAACCATCGGCATGCCGGACAGTGAGTTTTCAGCTTTCATGGAATATGAGAGCATGGCCGCCAAGCACAATTATATGCAGGAATTTGGCACCGATACCAATGAGGATATCGCCCGTTCGCTGGCCATGTTTGGCGGATTTACCGAAGGGCTGCAATTGTTTGCCTCTTTCGCCATGTTGATGAATTTTCCACGCTTTTCAAAAATGAAGGGCATGGGGCAGATTGTCTCCTGGTCAGTGCGCGACGAAAGTCTGCACTGTGAGGGCATGATCAAAATGTATCATGAGTTTTCGCGCGAAACCGGCTGTGTGACTAAATCTGTGGCCGACGATATTATCGATTGCTGTAAAACTGTGGTGGGGCTCGAAGACAAGTTTATCGACCTGGCATTTGAAATGGGCGAGGTCGAGGGCATGAATGCCGCTGATATTAAAGGCTATATCCGCTATATCGCCGATTGGCGTCTGGGACAGCTGGGTCTGCCTACGGTTTACGGGATCAACAAGCATCCACTGCCATGGCTTAGCGAAATCCTTAACGGGGTAGAGCACGCCAACTTTTTTGAAGCCCGCGCAACGGAATATTCCAAGGGGGCCACTAAAGGCGAATGGCATGGCTCTGACGGTGTCTGGTCAATGTTTGATCAACGCAGTTTGGGCCAGAATGCGGGCGAATCCGGGCTTTAGGCTGACCTTAAGCCGCCTTGGCTTTGGCGCGCTGTAAAAGCCCGTTTAATTCCTGAAACTGGCCTGTTGTGTCATTTTTGATGGCATCGCGGACGCCGCGGGTACGTAAATGAAGCATAGCCCGTCGGCTGGCTTCTTCGGCACACTTACCCATGGTCACCAAACCCTGTTCAGGCAGTTTCAAGAGCACAATGGCCTTTTGAACGGGTGATGCCGTGCGGCTTTCAATTTGATCAAACGCCTTACTTTCGTTGATCGCTTCAAGGCACAACCGGTCCAGCGCCGTGCTGATCTCATGTTTGTCGTGTTCCTTGAACGTGCTGCCCAGGACCTTTTTTTGCGCTGCCGTACATATGGCCAGTCTTTTGAACACCGCATTGCCACCACCACAGAACCACCGTTCTGTCTTGTGGGCGCCGAGAATGGCCCGCAAAAATGCGGCCAGCTTGGATTTGTTCTGCTCACCGACAATGCTTTGCTCAAACTCCAACAAGGTCAGAATTTCAGCACCTGGATTTTCCGCAGAGATCAGCAACAACTCGATCGAGCTGGCTTCGAGAAGGCGCGAGGACCGTGTTGCAAAGGCTTCGTTGAGCTGTTCAGGCAAAACCAAGGCCTTGGGCAGTTTGACAAGGCGGTGAGCCAAAGAGAGGTTCAGTCTTACCTCGTCTTCAAACCGGTCAGGATAGAGCCGGCGCGGCCCCCGCAAATCCTTGAACACCCGCGTCGTCAGGGCAATTTGCGTGTCAGGAAGTTTTCCCGAACTGATGGCGATCGCCAACATGCTGGCACTGTCGCTGGCGTTCTCCGGTGCGTCACCACACAAGATATTGGTAATGCGGTCCAGACGATCGCCAAGCTCCTCGCCGCCGGCACAGGCATCCAATGCATGGGGCAATGCGGTGATCTCGGCCAGAAAGGCATCAAGTGCGCTGAGTCCAATGGGGCCATTATCGCCTTCGACCAGGGCGTCACTGACACAACTGGCCAAAAATGATATTTTTTCCTGCCAGTTTTTCAGACCCGACATGCGTGAAGCCAAGGCGGAGTTAAGGGCGAAAACGGGTTCTTTATAATCCTTCAAAGCGGCCAGCGTTGCAGAATAACCGCGTTTATGAAAATCCATCGTACGATTTTGTTTTTGGGCGTGGCGTAAATGGTCTGTGGCGGTATCGGCCAGTTCACCCAACCGGCGGACGATATGTTGAACCGAACATTCCATGGCCCCGGCTTGCGCAATGGCAACTTTCTGGATGGCGTGCTGGCGGTCATGACCGGCGGCGGCCAGTTTTTCCGCAAGGTCTGAACGGTGCAACAGTTCCAATGCACAGATATTGTTTTGCCGAAGCCAAGGGGCCAGCGCCCGCCCCAATGTACGCCGTGTGTGCACTGAATATAGGTCATCGGGGGAATTACAGGTCGGTTCCATTTTGTTGTCGGCGCGGATCTGGCGTTTGTGGCGCTCTTCGCCTTCTTCAAAAATGGTGACCGTCAGGAAAGAGTTTTGTGCCTCGTCAAAGGACTCTTTGGTCACCCGTACAGAACCTTTGGGCATGGTGGGAAGCTGGCGCTTGGCTATATCTAAGGCGTCTTGCCGCGATGGTGTGGCCTGATGAAGATACCACCCGGCTTTGCGGTTTTTTTTGACAAAAATCTCGAAATGTATGTCCGTGCTCATCCAAATGTCCCCGATTTGAAGGGGCCAGATTAACCTTAATCCTTTAAGGTCTGGTGAAGGCCGCAATTTGGCCCGCTTTCTGTCCAGCTTTGTGTCTAGGAAAGGGGGACCTAAATAGCTATGCTCAGACCAAGGGAGTCCCCATGACCACAATTGCACTTGTTGACGATGACGAAAATATCCTGACTTCGGTCTCCATGTTTCTGGAGGGCGAGGGCTATCAGGTTCAGACATACCATGATGGGGCAACGGCGCTCAGCGGGCTGACGGCTCGTCCGCCGGAGCTGGCCATACTGGATGTAAAAATGCCGCGTATGGATGGCATGGAATTATTGCGCCGTTTGCGCCAGAGCTCAAACATGCCCGTGATCTTTCTGACCTCCAAAGACGATGAAATTGACGAGGCTCTGGGACTTAATCTGGGGGCCGATGATTATGTCACCAAGCCATTTTCACAACGGCTTTTGGCCAGCCGGATCAAGGCCATTTTGCGCCGCTCGCAAGGCGATATGGGCGATGAAACCTCTGAAGAGGGGGATCAAAAAGTGGTGGTTCGTGGCCAACTGACGCTGGACCCCAATCGCCATGCCTGTTTGTGGGATGGCAAGCCGGTACGTCTGACGGTGACCGAGTTTTTGATCTTACAGGCACTGGCCCAGCGTCCAGGTTATGTCAAAAGCCGCGATCAGCTGATGGATGCGGCGTATGATGATCAGATTTATGTCGATGACCGCACCATCGATTCGCACATCAAGCGCCTGCGTAAAAAATTCCGCGTTGTTGATAGCAGTTTCGATTCCATCGAAACACTCTATGGCGTCGGCTACCGCTATACCGCCTAATGACCACCCAGGCCCCGCATCGTCGTCACCCGCGGGCCTGGTCGCGTCTTTCTGCACAAATTCTGCTGGCTAATCTGGCTGGGCTGTTCGTGCTGCTGGCCGGTGTTCTGGTGCTTGATCAAATGCGCGAGGGGTTGATCGAGGCACGGATCGCCAATTTACGCTCTCAGGCCGAACTGATCGCCGGGGTGCTGGAAGAGGCCGCCACCTATGGCGAGCCTACACCGACACTGGACGTGCCCCGTGCCAGCTCGGTGATGAGCAGCCTGTATCTGGCTGATCAGGCAACACGGGTCCGCCTGTTTGATGCCCAGGGCGGTATAGTGGCCGACAGCGCCATTTTGCTGGACCGGGTGCGCGTTGACCCGTTGGCACCTTTGCCAAAACCTCATGGCATGATCGAGCGGGCACAAGCCGCCATGATACAATTTGTAGATACAGTACGAGATCTGCCACCCTTCAAACGCAGTATTGGCGATTACACCCGCACCATATCCGAAGAGGTCAGTCTGGCGCTGTTGGGCGAAGCGGTGGCGGGCGAACGCATTGGCGGTAACGGCAAACGGCTGGTATCGGTTTCTGTCCCGGTACAGCGGGTGGTCGCTGTGCTGGGCGTAGTCACGGTTGAATCCGGTGATGTGGATGCCATTATCGCTGCAGAGCGCCGGGCTCTGGTGCCATTTATTCTGGTGGCTGTGCTGGTGACGCTTTTATCATCGGCGCTGCTGACGATTTTTATCGCCCGGCCGATTCGCAAACTGGCGCGTGCCGCAGAGCATATTCGCCGCGGCGGGCCACACCGCACCATGCCGGACTTGTCTGGTCGGCGTGATGAAATTGGCGATTTATCACTGGCATTCGAAGCCATGACGGCGGCGCTTTACGACCGCCTTGGGGCGATTGAAAGCTTTGCCGCCGACGTGGCGCACGAAATTAAAAATCCGTTGACATCCATCCAGAGTGTTGTGGAAACCCTGCCGGCCATCAAAGACCCGGCCCAGCGGGCCAAGCTATTGAAAATTCTGCAAAATGATGTGCAGCGTCTCAATCGGATGATTACCGATATTTCGGCCTATTCCCGTCTTGATGCAGACCTTGCCCGTCGCCGGGCTGAACCGGTGGACGTCCGCAAACTGCTGGGAAATATTGTCTCCGGTTATGGTCATGGCACACGGGTGAACACCCCGGTTGTGCTGGATATTGCCCCGCAAACGCCAGAGATTATTTACGGATCAGAAGATGCCCTGGCGCGGGTTTTTCAAAACCTGATTGATAATGCCCGCACCTTTAGTCCCAAGGGCGGCAAGGTCCATGTGCGTCTGGAGCCGGGCGTACATAATGATGCGGACGAGTTTGGCACGGTGCGCATCATTGTCGAGGATCAGGGGCCGGGTGTACCCGAAGAAAGTCTGGATAATATTTTCAAACGATTCTACACGGACCGCCCAAAGTCAGAAAATTTTGGCGCACATTCTGGTCTGGGCCTGGCCATAGCCCGGCAAATCTGCACCGCCCACAAGGGTCGCATCTGGGCCGAAAACCGCCAGACACCGTCCGCACAAAACGGCGCGGATCAGGCCGGGCCGACCGGGGCGCGCTTTGTGGTCGAACTTCCTACAGATATGCGGACATAAACCCTTTGCATGGCTTGCATCATGCGGTTAGATAGATTCTTGTAAAGAGCGGTTTTTTGCAGGCGAAGTGGGGTGCCTCATGATCGGACTGGTTGTTGTAACCCATGGGTTATTGGCCCGCGAATTTATCGCGGCCATGGAACATGTGGTGGGCGCACAGGATAACACGCAAAGCATTTGTATTGGTGCCGACGAGGACATGGACCGTCGCCGTACTGATATTGCCGAAGCAATACGAGCCACAGATACCGGCGACGGGGTGTTGATTCTGACGGATATGTTTGGCGGTACGCCATCAAATTTGGCGCTGTCTCTTCTGGATAAAGACAAGGTCGAGGTGCTGGCCGGGGTTAACCTGCCGATGTTGATCAAAATCGCCGAGGCGCGCGACACAGCCACGTTGGCTGAGCTGGCGGCACAAGGTCTGGAAGCCGGATCACGCTATATCGCTCTGGGATCGGCCATCACTCATGGGCAATGATGACCAAACCCCGGCGCGCGATGAAAAGGCCGCTGCTCTCTCGCAAGATGTTATTATTCCCAATGCCAGGGGGCTGCACGCCCGTGCTTCGGCACGCTTTGTTACCTGCGCTCGTGATTTTGACGCAGCGGTCGAGGTTGGCACTGGTGGGCGCAGCGTATCTGCGGATTCCATTATGGAACTTTTGATGCTGGCCGCGGCCAAGGGGACCAACCTCACCATCAGCGCCCAAGGACCGGATGCCGCCGCGGCAGTGCAGGCCCTGTGCGCTCTGGTGGCCGATGGGTTTGGCGAAACCTAAGCTGAAATTGCACTGACCACGGCTATACCTGCGGCGACGCCGCTTAATAAAGCTGCATTTTTGGCATTGATGCCCCCTAGGGCATAAACCGGACCGGCGATGGAACGGGCAAGGCTGGTAAAGCGATCAACACCCAGTGCGGGGCATGCGCCATCGCACCGGGTGTCAAAGACCGGCGATAAAAAAACCGCATCGGCACCCGCAGACAGGGCGTATTGCGCGCTCTGTTGGGTATGGGCCGCCGCAGTAAAAACCCGGCCTGGCATGGCGACCCGCCAACCGGCAATGGCCTTATGTGATTTTTCGGGAAAATGTACGCCGGTCTTTTGATCCGGCGGCAGGCCACTGTCGCATGAGATTAAAAATTTAAGGCCGCGCGCCGCGCAAATGGCGCTGGCCTTCGCGGTGATCTGGCCAGCCTCAGGGTTGCCGAAATGCCGATAAACCAGTGTGCATGGTCGGGGCAAGTGTTGCGCCAGATGCACCGGGTCTGGCAAGCGCACCGGGTCGGTCATGACCACCAAAGCGTCCAGTTCCTGTGTCTGATGCGGCGCCGCCTCGGCAATTGCCTGTGCCTCTCTTGCGAGCGCCGCGTAGCCGGTATAGGGGGAGGTTGTCATGACTCAATCATTACCCAATATTGCCGAACGTCGCACCGATGTGTTGGCCCGTCTGAACGCCGCCGCCAAAGCCGCAGGCCGTGATGGCGAGGCTATCACGCTTGTCGCGGTCTCCAAACAGCAACCACAGGCACGTATCGATGCCATGCTGGAAACCGGGCAATTGGTTTATGGTGAAAACCGGGTACAGGAGGCACAAACGCACTGGCAGGACCATGTTGGCCATGTGCCGGGTTTGCGCCTGCATCTGATCGGCCCCTTGCAGACCAATAAGGCGCTGGACGCGGTCAAATTGTTTGATGTGATCGAGACCCTGGACCGGCCCAAATTGGCGGCCTCGCTGGCCACGGCCATGGACAAAGCGGGCCGGCGGCCGGATCTGTTTGTTCAGGTTAATACTGGCGAAGAGCCGCAAAAGGCCGGGGTTTTACCGGATGCTCTGGACGACTTTATTGCTGATCTGCGCAAGACCTATGAATTTGAGCCAAAGGGTTTGATGTGCATTCCCCCCATGGGCGAAGAGCCAGCCATGCATTTTGCCTTTTTGCGCCAACTGGCCACCCGTAACGGCCTTGATGCGTTGTCCATGGGTATGAGCCACGATTTTGAAACGGCGATTACCTTTGGAGCCAGCCATGTGCGCGTTGGCACGGCTCTGTTCGGGCCGCGCGGATAGGCGCTGGTTTTAACCGATCTGGATCGGTGTTTGCGCATTGGCATAGGCAAAAATAGCCCGCAAATCAGGCTCTGCCAAAGCCACACACCCCCTCGTCGGCGTATAGTCAGGCCGGGCCAGGTGCATGAATATGGCACTGCCCAGCCCTGGCACGGGCGGGCTGTCATTATGTGATAAAATACCAATCATATCATACACATGATCGTCCCGCCACATGTGTTCGTGCGAAGCGGGGTAGGGGCGGGCAACAGGGCGGTTATAGGCCGTATCCGCCGGATCATCGCACCAGCCATCATCGTTTTGCAAGGCTCGCAGTGGCAGACTGGTTTGCGGCGGCGGCAGGCGGTCCGAACGATAAAGGATGCGGCGCAGAGTATAAATGCCTCTTGGTGTGGCCCCGTCACCTTCGGACTTTTGATCTGCGGGCACCATGCCGCCCAGACCCAGTGCACAGCGGGCGCTTTGGCCTTTCCAATTGATCACGCCCTTTGAACTTACTGTGATCACAGGTATTTTTCCTTGCGTCTGCACATTTAAGTCTTAGCTCCAGTCCTGACGCAGCCCTTGCGCGATAACCCAAGAGGGATCATCATGGTGATCCTGACGTATAAACCAGTCTGGACACTACACTATGGCCGCACAAAAAACGATCCTGATCGTCGATGATGACGATGATCTGCGCGAAACCCTTGGCGAACAGTTTGAGCTGTATGAAGAGTTCAAAACTATTTTATGCGCCAATGCTACCGAAGGGTTGAGTACCGCAAAAAGCGTTCGTGCCGATGCGATATTGCTGGATGTGGATATGCCGGACATGGATGGCCGCGAAACCTGTCGATTGATGCGCAAAGCCGGGGTTGCCGCACCGATTATTATGCTCACCGGGGCCAAGACCGATGCTGATCAGATTTTGGGGCTTGAATCGGGCGCTAATGATTATGTCTGCAAGCCTTTTAAATTTGCAGTTTTGCTGGCCCGTATCCGGGCGCACTTGCGCTCGCACGAACAAAGCGAAGATGCGGTGTTTGAGCTGGGCTCGTACGAGTTTCGTCCGGCGCACAAAATTCTGGTCACCAAGGACGATCGCAAAATCCGTCTGACCGAAAAAGAAACTAATATTTTAAAATACCTGTATCGGGCCAGTCCCAAGACCGTGTCGCGCGATGAATTGCTGCACGAGGTTTGGGGCTATAACGCCAAGGTCACCACCCACACGCTAGAAACCCATGTGTATCGATTGCGCCAGAAAATCGAAGGTGATCCCAGCCAGGCCCGGCTGTTATTGACCGAATCAGGTGGTTATCGGCTGGCGCAATAACGCGCTGGCTTACGCCGAAGCTTCGCCGGTATTAAACTGCCCATGATGGCGAAAACGTTCCAGATATTCTGGAATAACCGCCTCTGTGGTTTCCAGATCAGTAATGCCCAGCTCTTCAAATCCGGGGCAATTGCCATCCGGAACATTGTCGCTGCGCAATAACAAGACCTGATCGCGGGTTAAAAACGGCGCAACAAAAGGCAGCATGCCTAGAACTTCCCCGAAAAACCCAAGAAAGTTGGCCGCAAAAAACGGCACCGGCACCAAAAGGCGCTTGCGCCGGGTGACCTGCAAGACGGAACGGATGATCTGTTCCAGGCTCATCACTTGCGGACCGCCCAGCTCAAAGGTTTTGCCTTTGGCACCGACACTGGTTAGCGCGCTGACCACAGCGCGGGCCACGTCGCCCACATAGACCGGTGCAAACTTTGTCTGCCCGCCGCCGATCAGCGGCAAAGCCGGGCTGAGACGGGCCATGGCGGCAAAACGTTCAAAAAGACCGTCGCCGGGTCCAAAAATAACCGATGGGCGGATGATGATGGCATCCGGTATGGCGTCGCGGACCAAACGTTCGCCCTCGCCTTTGCTGGCGGCATAGTGCGATGCCGCGTGCTCATCGGCACCCAGCGATGACATCTGCACAAAGGTGGAAATACCATGGGCTGCGGCGCGGCTTGCCACCATTTTGGCCCCGCGTGTGTGCAGGCTGGAAAATTTCTGGCGGCCGTCTTCATACAGAACGCCAACCAGATTGATCACTGCGTCGCTGTGGGCCAGCGCCCGGTCTATTGAGGCCGGCATGCGAATGTTGGCCTGGACAAGCTGTACTTGTCCGACCTGTCCGCAAACTTGTAAATGCATGGCACGATTGGGGCGGCGACAGGCGACACGAACGCGCCACCCGGCTTTGCATAATGCGCGGACAATATGGGTTCCGGCAAAGCCCGAGCCTCCAAAAACCGTGACCAGCTTGTCTGTCATATCATCCCTCGCCACATGTGCTGACAATTGTTCTCTTAAAGCCCAGAATTAAAGTGATTGCCCCCCTCTGTCTATGGGGCTGTCCATGTACATTTTGCCGCAATCAAGAAGGGGCTAGCCGTCCCAATGTGTGAAAGCTGTGATCCGGTGATTGACCGCGCCCCGCCTTTGCACTATCTCCACGCAACCACCTGCCCAGGTGGCGGAATTGGTAGACGCGCTGGCTTCAGGTGCCAGTGGCCGCAAGGTCGTGGAAGTTCGAGTCTTCTCCTGGGCACCAGTTTTTCTTGTTCTATCGTGATGGCAAGCCTCGCTATTTGAGGACGTTTTTTCTTGTCCTATCGCGGTGCTGCCGCGCGCTAGATGAGCGCGGGTTTGGTTCGAGAAAAGCCATTTCTCGTCAGCACTTGCCGGTTGTTGTTCAGGACATCTACAAATTCTGGCCACCATATGGCCAAGGGCGATGACTAGCTGCGGTATTTGCGCATCCTTTTTTGAAACTGCTTTCGTTCCCAGCTGGCGCCAAAAAGCCCGGTAAGTGCAAATAGCGCAAAGATAAAGACAAGCGCAGAACCCCAACTGATGGCAACCAATCCAACCCAGAGATATTCAGGGCTTATATATAAGTTCAGCACATATAAAGCGGGCATAACCAGAGCAAAAATGATCAAATGGATGCGCACGGCTTTGACTTTTTGAACATAGTCTACGGCTTCGCGTTCAAAATCCTGGTCTGTGGGCTGTCCGGGTTTTATGGTGTGGTTCATTGTGTTCTCCTGCATTAAAGTTCTGATGGATGTTTCAAGTACAGACGCCAGGCATTTGAGCGATTCAAGGCTGGCCTTTTGCCCACGCTCAATCCTTTGGATGGTGCGTGTGCTGAGGCCGCTATGCAGGGCAAGTTCTTCTTGTGACCAGCCCTTTTTTAATCGGCGTTCTTGTATGCTCATAGGTTTTGCCTTTGCTTCTGATCGTCTGAACGTGGCAGGCGTGCGGGGATAAAAACACGACATTGACGCGACAAGTCCGGAAAACTTGCTGTCGCATCAATACTCCTCCTAGCATCATTTTTTTGGTCTTCACATTATGCTTCGGGCATTGTTACTGGCCTGTGCCCCGTTGCCGCTCTGCGCGCTGGTGGTTGTAAGTATGCCGGGGCTCTGGCACTGCTGGGCCCAGTGTTTCAAGGAGATCAGCGCACCCATGACCGGATCATCACAGTTATCCTATCCCGCAATAACGCTTATCGCCGGTATCGGAATACCGATTATGGCGGCGATGAATGCGCACCTTGGGGCGCGTCTTGGCAACCCGGTCGCGGCCAGTGTGGTGCTGTTTTTGGTTGGCCTTATTGCAGGGGTGATGGTGCTGGGCTTTACCGACCTGCCATCCAGCGCCACGGTTTTGGCGGCCCCAAGGCTGTATTTTCTGGGCGGTCTGTTGATGGCTTTCTATGTCTTGTCGATTACCTGGGTTGCGCCGCGCTTTGGGGTTGGTAATGCGATTTTCTTTGTCCTGTTGGGACAGTTGATATCAGCCTCAATCATTGACCATTTTGGGCTGTTTGGGGCCCAGGCCGTGCCCATTGAGGGGCGTCGGATCATCGGACTTGTCTTGATGGCGGCCGGCGTGTTTCTGGCGCGACGTATCGTGTGAGGCGCGTTTAAGGCGCAAAACCAGATCGGTCCAGACCTATGCCCGCTCATCCTTGGGGCTGTCCATGACCACATATGTGGTGATCGAGCCGACCTGGGGCACAATGCCCAGCACATCGGTATGAAAGGCCTTGTAGGCGGCAATGTCGGCAACTTCTACCCGCAACAGATATTCAATAGACCCCGTCAGATTGTGGCATTCACGCACTTCTGGCACTTGGGCGACAGAGCGTTCAAAGGCCTTCTGTGCGGCTTTGGTGTGTTCAGATAACCCGACGCCGATATAGGCGATAAAACTGTTGCCCATTTTGGCGGGGTCCAGCACCGCCCGGTATCCGGCAATGACGCCGGTGCGTTCCAATTCCTGTACGCGGCGCAAACAGGCGGAAGGTGACAGGCCGACGCGCTCGGCCAGTTCCAAATTGGTTATGCGTCCATTATTGCGCAATATGCGCAATATATGGTCGGTATAATTATCAAAATCGCTCATATATTGTGAAAATAGACGTTTTATGTATGAAAAAGCAAGTACTCTCCAGCGCACGTGACATAGGGTATCTGCATGACTTATGAAACTATTGCCGCCTTGGGCCTTTTTGCTTTTGTCTCGTCGATCACACCGGGACCCAATAATCTGATGCTGATGGCATCGGGGGCTAATTTTGGGTTTAGAAGAACCTTACCCCACATGCTGGGGGTCAATCTGGGCTTTATCCTGATGATCTTTCTGGTCGGAATGGGGCTGATCAAAATCTTCGACCTTTATCCGATCAGCTATACAATCCTCAAAATTTTCAGTGTCGTTTATCTGTCTTATCTGGCCTATAAAATTGCCACTGCGACACCGCCCAAAGACGCAGAAAAACAAGGCAAACCCTTCACGTTTTTACAGGCCGCCGCCTTTCAATGGGTCAATCCCAAGGCCTGGGTCATGTCGATGGGAGCGATCACCCTGTTTGCCGCATCAAAAGAGCTATCGGCAATTTTAATGCTGGTGCTGGTGTTTGGCATCGTTAATCTGCCGTCAATATCGGGCTGGACAATATTAGG
The DNA here is from genome assembly GCA_021776525.1 of Robiginitomaculum sp. Lineage (GTDB taxonomy): Bacteria > Pseudomonadota > Alphaproteobacteria > Caulobacterales > Maricaulaceae > Robiginitomaculum_B. Next base: position 81,453 of record JAJFFT010000006.1, on the reverse strand, counting down.
TCAGCAAATGCGCCATTGGCTGGACAGCCCGAAACGCCTGCGCATTTTTAATTATTCCATGGCGGCGCTGTTGATTGCCTCGCTTTTGCCGACGCTGTTTTAATTTATCATTCCAACTTCTGCACGCTATATTATGAAAATAAATGTGTTTGAACGGAGGTATAACTATGCTCGAAGCAAACTGTCTTTGCGGTGCGGTTAGGCTGGCTCTTGAGACCCAGCCGGAGTTTATCAATGACTGTAATTGCAGCTTGTGCCGCAAGACTGGTGGAGCATGGGGGTATTACCTGTCCAGTGCTGTGACCATCACTGGAAAAACTGTTCATCTGACTCGCGAAGATATGGAAAAACCAGCGGTTGAAATTCATTCGTGTGCGCATTGCTTTACCACGACTCACTGGACCCTCACACAATCCTTCAAAGAGCAAAATGGAGGACCTGAACGGGTGGGCGTTAATATGCGGCTGTTTGAAACTCAGGATTTGTACGGCGTAGAGGTTCGTTTCCCGGATGGTGAAAATTGGCCTGGCGAAGGCGAATACGGCTATCGGCGTCCCGCGTTTGTGATCGGTAAGGTTTTGCCGCTCTGAATTGTGGTTTTTCATGGTATTGCCTGATTTTTCTGTCAGTGTCGTTTTGGTAAACCCTGTCTGCCCTTGCCCGGTTGCGGGTTCAGTTTCGCCCCGGTAAAACGGGGCCAGATGACAATAGGCAGAAGAAGCGCACAATGACGGTTACATTACACAGAAATGATTTGCCCGACGGGCTGGATTTTGGCGACAGCGTAGCGGTCGATACCGAAACGCTGGGTTTATCCCTGACCCGCGATCCATTATGTCTGGTCCAGCTGAGCGCCGGGGACGGCAATGCGCATCTGGTGCAGATGGACCGCTCGTCCTATGACTGCCCGAATTTGAAGGCACTGCTGGGTGATCCGGCTGTGCAAAAAATATTCCACTTCGCCCGCTTTGATGTGGCCATGGTCAAAACATATCTTGGGGTCTGCATGGCCCCGGTCTATTGCACCAAAATCGCGTCCAAACTGGTGCGGACCTATACGGATCGGCATGGCCTGAAAGACCTGACGCGCGAGCTGATCGGCAAGGATATGTCGAAACAACAGCAAAGTTCAGACTGGGGTGCGGACGAACTGAGCCAGGCCCAACAGGCCTATGCGGCATCCGATGTGCTTTACTTGCATCAATTGCGTGACCGGTTGAACCTGATGCTGGAACGTGAGGGGCGGATGGAACTGGCGCAGGCCTGTTTTGATTTTCTGCCGACCCGGTGTGATCTGGATCTGGCGGGCTGGCCCGACACTGATATTTTTGCGCATTCGTAAGTGCATGCAGTGTCTTGGTCAAAATGTTGACCGAAAATTGCCTATATCGTCATATAATGTGCGTGTTCATTGTGATGCACCGTTGGAGGTTGGCATTTTGGCGGCTATGATTCGCTGTTCAGGAATGACGGGCGGGACAGAGCATCACCAAAGCGGATAAGGATATGAGCGCAGAATCGGGAGTGTCCCGGCCAAAAGGCGAAATAAGCTGGGAACCACGCCGCCAGATGACACTGGAATCGGCGCGCAAGCGCAGCGCGGTTATCCGTGTCTTGCGGCTGACTTTCCTGGTGCTTTCCGCCGTGATTATTGCTGTGGTTCTGTTGTACATTCTGGTCAATGCGCTGCGCAAAGATGTGCCAGCGCCGCCGCCATTGGTGGAGGCCGATGGCGAAGTGCGGATGATCAACCCGCGCTTTTCGGGGCGCGACAGTGCGGGGCGGCCTTATGTGGTTATTGCAGACACAGCTACAAGGCGCACGGACGAGCCGGAAACCACCGATCTGGTTAATCCTCGTCTGGACACGGCACCGGGGTCAGACAGCTCTCAGGTGACGGCAAAGCGCGGCGTTTATCAGGCCGACAAAAAGATACTCACTCTTTATGACAATGTGCTGTTCACCACCCCGAACGGCTATGAATACAAAACAGAACATGCCCGGTTTTTTATTGATAGCGATTCTATTTCCGGCAATCAGCCGGTCAGCGGCACCGGCCCCATGGGCAGTGTTAGTGCCGACAGTTATAATATTATCGAGGGCGGTAAAAAGGTAACCTTTATCGGCAATGTTGTGACCCACATCGAAAGCGCAAATGACCAATCAGGAGACTCTCATGAATAAGGCCTTCCTTACCTGTATCGCCCTTGCCGTTATGGCGACTGGCCTTGCCATGCCGGCCTCTGCACAATTGAGCGCCCAGCGCGGCGCCATTTCTATTGATTCGGACAAGCTGGAAGTTTTTGATGATCGTAATGAGGCGGTGTTCTCTGGACGCGTGGATGCCTTGCAGGATGATGCACGATTGCGTGCTGACAAGTTGAACGTGATGTTCGAGAAAAGCGCCGGCAGCGATGATGGCGGCGGCCAGTTGGGGGCCAGTTGGGGCGATGTGAAAACCATCATTGCAACCGGCAACGTCTTTTACGTCACACCCAAACAGGTCGCCAAAGCGAAAAAGGCCATTTATGACGTGGTCAATGATCAGGTGACCATGTCTGGCAATGTGGTTGTCACCCAGGGCAAAAACGTCATTCGTGGTGATAAACTGGTGCTGCAAATCAGCACCGGCCGCGCGGTGTTTGATGCCACCAAAGGCGATGGTTCATCATCGGGCCGGGTGCGGGCTGCATTTTTCCCGGCCAAAAAAGCTGAACCCAAAGCTGATGAGAATACGGATGAAGAGACTTCAACCGAAGAATGATGGAATTAACCCCCTGTTATTGCTTTGAATCTTCACGCATCCTTAAGTCTGTCCGGCATAGATTATAACCGCGCAAACCGTTGCGCAAAACACGTATGGAAACGCTCAAATGCAAGATCATTTGATTCCCGATGATGGCCTTTATGTCGACGGCATAGGCAAATCATTTCGTAAGCGTCCGGTCGTCAAGGGCGTGTCGCTGTCTTTGGGACGCGGCGAGGTTGTTGGCCTGTTGGGCCCCAATGGCGCTGGTAAAACCACGTGTTTCTATATGATTACTGGCCTGATTGGCGTGGATTACGGGCGCATCATGCTGGATGGCCAGGACATAACGGCTTTGCCGATGTATCAGCGGGCGCGGCTGGGTTTGGGGTATTTACCCCAGGAAACATCTATTTTTCGCGGGCTTACGGTCGAACAAAATATTCGCGGTGTGGTCGAGTTGGCGGTGCGTGAAAAAGACGCGCGCGACGAAATGGTTGAGGCCTTGTTGGCCGAGCTGCATATTGAACATTTACGCAAATCGCCGGCTCTGGCGCTTTCGGGCGGCGAGCGCCGCCGGGTCGAGATTGCCCGCGCCCTGGCGACCAAGCCATCATTTATCTTGCTGGACGAGCCCTTTGCCGGGATTGATCCGCTGGCCATTGCTGACATTCGGGAACTGATCAAATTTCTCAGCCGTCGCGGCATTGGCATTTTGATCACCGATCACAATGTCCGCGAGACGCTTGAAATCGTCACCCGGGCTTCCATTATCTATGATGGTGAAGTGTTGTTCGAGGGACGCCCCGACGAAATTCTTTCAAACCCCGATGTACGGCGCGTATATCTGGGCGACAGTTTTATTTAGGAGCAGCAGAAAATGTCGTTTGCGCAAAGGCTGGAAGTCAGACAGGGGCAATCCCTTGTTATGACGCCGCAATTGCAGCAGGCGATCAAATTGCTGCAAATGTCGAACTTTGAACTGAGTGCCTATGTCGAGGATGAATTGCTGCGCAACCCGCTTCTGGAACGCGCCAACCGCGATGGCCAGGACGGTGAAGCTTCGGATCAGGCCTTGGAAACACCCGATAACAATCTCAGCGAAGTCTCTATAGACGCCGAATCGTCTGCATCAACAACGGCGGCGGCCGATGCGGTCGATGCGGACTTTGAATCCACCTATGCCACCAGCCGCGAAGATGCCGGCGAACAGTCCACCCGTGCCGAGCCGATCAGCAGCCTTGGCAGTGGATCAGGTGGTGCTTCTGGCGGCGAGAGCATTTCCACGATTATTGAACAAACCGCCACCCGCGATAAAACGCTGGCCGAACATTTATCCGAACAACTGGCACTGACCAATTTTGATCCCAAAGATCGCCTGATGGCGGCACGCCTGATCGCACTGGTCGATGATGACGGTTATTTGCGGATTGATATTGCCGACGAGGCAACCCGCCTTGGGGTGCCCACGAAACGGCTGGAAAGCATTCTGGCAACCTTGCAAACGTTTGAGCCAACGGGCGTAATGGCGCGTGACTTGCGCGAATGCCTGTCCTTGCAATTGATCGAGCGGGATCGTTTTGACCCGGCCATGGCGGCTATGATTGAAAACCTCGATTTGCTGGCGCGCCACGACATGGATGGCCTGAAAGAATGCTGTGATATTGACGCCGAAGACCTGGCCGAGATGATCGGCGAGATTCGCGCTTTGACTCCCAAGCCTGGCCAAGCGTTTGGCGGCGAAACCGCGGCGGTCATGGTGCCTGATGTGATCGTCACCGAACAACCCGATGGCGGCTGGGCGATCGAACTGAACAGTGAGACTTTGCCCAAGGTCCTGGTCAATGCGCGCTATTATGCCGAGGTTAACGCCAATTTACGTAACGAGCAGGAAAAGACCTTTATTTCCGAATGCCACCAGACCGCCAGCTGGCTGGTTAAAAGTCTGGATCAGCGGGCCAGGACAATCCTCAAGGTATCGCGTGAGCTGGTCCGCCAGCAGGACGGCTTTTTGGCCCACGGGATCGAGCATTTGCGCCCGCTTAATTTGCGCACGGTGGCGGATGCTATCGAGATGCACGAATCAACCGTCAGCCGGGTGACCTCGAACAAATTCATCCAGACGCCGCGCGGCCTGTTTGAACTCAAATATTTCTTCACGGCGGCGATTGCCTCGACGGGGGGCGGTGAAGCGCACTCTGCCGAAGCTGTCCGCCACCGTATCAAAGGCATGATTGAACACGAAACCCTCGCCGAAGTGCTCTCTGACGATCGTATTGTCGAGCTGCTCAGCGAGGCAGGCATTGATATTGCGCGCCGCACGGTCGCTAAATACCGCGAAGCCATGCGCATTCCATCATCGGTTCAGCGCCGCCGGGTGTTGAAGCAAAGTATTTGAATTACCACGGCGTTTTGCGCCATTTTTCGGACAAATAACTGCTGTGCAGTCCGTACGGGAATTGTGTCAACGCCTGGTTTTGGTACACTGTCACAGTGTATATTTTAGACCGTTATGTGCGGCCAATCATGAGGAGTAATGCAATGACCATTCAAGTTGTCAGCAAAGGGATTGATGTCAGCGACGTTCTGCGTACCCGTATTACCGAACGCCTCAATGAAGGGGTGGAAAAGTATTTCAATCGCCCATCCGAAGCCTTTGTTGTGATCACGCGTGATGGCAAGGGGTTTCGTGTTGATTGTTCGCTGCATTTACCCTCCGGCGCGGTTTTGCACACCCACGGTGCGTCGGCCGGTGACGCTTATGCGGCCGCAGATGAGGCGGTGGTCAAACTTGAAAAACGCCTGCGCCGTTATAAGCGAAAATTACGCAACCACCATAAAGGCCATAAGGGCGAGTTGCCCGCCGAAGAAGCACCGCTTTTTGTGCTCGAGGCTGGCCGCAATGCGATGCAGGCGCTGGACGATCATGACGATGAAGAGGACGCCAGCCACGACGATGGTGATCAAGATCCTGCGGAAACCGTCATCATTGCCGAAAAAACTGCTGAACTGCGGACCATGAGCGTCTCTATGGCCGTGTTGGAAATGGATACAACGGATGCGCCAATGCTGCTGTTTCGCAACCTTGCGCATGGCGAGCTTAATGCTGTATACCGCCGTCCCGATGGACATATCGGTTGGTTAAACCCCGGACAAGGTCAAGCGTAACGTTTGAGGGAAACCAAATCGAGAACGGCTATGTCCTTGATCAATAATGGGTATTTATAGCCGCCGGGCTTACCCGCCGATTGAAAGAATATCATGACCTTGCATGACCTGTTGAAGGACGGCGTTGTTGTTTCTGGTTTGCGCCCAACCAGCAAAAAGCAGGCCCTGCACTTGGTTGCCAATAAGGCCGCCGAGGCCAAGGGCATCTCTGCTGAAGATGTGTTGAAAACCCTGTTGGAACGCGAACGTTTAAGCTCAACCGGGGTTGGTGGCGGTGTGGCTATTCCGCATGCACTATGTCCCGGTCTTGATACCATTACCGGGTTTTTCTTTCGGCTTGAAAACGGCATTGATTTTGATGCTATTGATGATGCACCGGTGGATCTGATTTTTCTGCTTCTGGCGCCTGATGCAGAAGGCGCGACGCATTTGCGGGCGCTGGCCCAGGTGTCACGGGTTTTGCGTCGTCCCGATGTGCGCCAGAAAATTCGCAATGCCCCGGATGAGGCCGCCATTTTGGCGCTACTGTGTGACGAACCACAAAGCAACGCTGCCTAAGCACGCTTCTATGATATGAAAAAGCCCTGTGCTGGATGCCAGCGCAGGGCTTTTTCGTATTCATATTATGTCTGGTTTTAGTCGAACATATTGTCGATGTCGTCCTGTCCCAGTTGTTCGTCGGTGATATCACCGTCAAACAGCGCATCAATGGCATTTTGGCCAGTCTCGGGACCATCCAATTGTGGGCCATTAAGCAGGTTATCTTTGCGCCATTGCTCTTTTTCATCACCGGTTTCTTCATCGGCGTCCAGCACACCCATAACCGAAGAAAAGCGTGCGACACGTTCTTCGATGTGGGTCAATGTGCTGACCACTTTGGACACCCGTTGCCCGGTAATGTCCTGAAAAGAGCAGGCTTCGATCATGCCCATCATTTTGGCATCAACCTGGGCCTTGTAATCTTCAAGACTGGTTGGTTCCAATTCCATAATGCTCTCGGCGAGCGACATAATGGTTTCTGTGGCATTTTCTGTATCGTTAACCACCGCTTCCAGTTCGGCACCAGCCGTCGGAAGGCGGGATTCGCGGATGTCATTAGGCCGCAAAGCGGCAATTTCATCACGGGTCCGCGCAATATATTGTGCAATATGGAGAAACTCTCCGTGAATGGAGTTATCCAATGAGCCAAAAAACATCTTCATTGAATCAACCAGGTTTTCAGCCAGGCTGAGGACTTCCATCAGGCGTGGATCGTCCAGATCGGCGGCCCTGATATCGTTCAGGGCTCCTCTGATCTTGGCAGCTACGTCGGTTGCAGGCATTATTCAGCTCCAGTAATCAAACTCAAAAATCGCCAATAACAGAGGAGATTTTTTGCTTTAGCGTTGCGGCGTTAAACGGCTTAACGATGTAATTGTTTACGCCTGCCCGTTTTGCGGCGATGACGTTTTCCGTCTTCGATTCCGCAGTAATCATAATAAACGGTGTGCCTTTGAGTTTTTCATCGCCTCGCACTTGCTTCAGCAATTCATAACCAGTCATCGGTTCCATATTCCAATCGGAAATAACCAGACCAAACCCACCATTTGATTGCATTTTCTGGAACGCTTCTTCGCCATCGGCGGCCTCGTCCACATTATCAAAACCCAGTTGTTTCAGAAGATTTCGGATGATCCGTATCATCGTCTTATAATCGTCAACCACCAAGATTGGCATCGCCATATCGACAGCCATTCTTCACTCCATCACCACTGCCCTTCGGGGCGTTTATTCCGTTTACCGTCTTCATTGCGGTAGGGTTAAGATAAACAGGCATTGTGAAGACGGAGTTAAAGCACGGCAGTTTTTTCAACTGATCAAACAATGCGGCATGTGTTCATCACTGTTTGTCGCATTTTGTGATGTTGGCTTTACCTCCACCAGTCGCTAGTTTGGACGTTCGGCATTCATGATTAACGGATATCAGGCGCGATGAGAACGACACAACCAGACCCCCGCCACGGCTTTTATCTTGAAGATCTTGCCGTGGGCATGAGCCATGAAGTCACCCATACTGTCACCGCACAAAATGTCGATGATTTTGCGCGCATTTGCGGCGATTTTAATCCCATTCATATGGATGAAGAATATGCCGCCCAAACCCCTTTTGGCGGCCGCATCGCCCACGGGGCGCTGACGGCGTCATATATTTCGGCGATTTTGGGCAATGACCTGCCTGGGCCCGGCGCTATCTTTATGACGCTGGAGCTGAAATTTCGGGCGCCGGTGCGTATTGGTGACACGGTTGTCGCCCATGCCGAAGTCTCCGATATTAACCAGCGGCGCGGCAAGGTGACCATGGCTGTGAATTGTTCTGTTAAGGGCAAGGTGGTGGTCAAAGGTGTGGCCGGTGTGATGGTAGAGAAAAAACCAGCAGGATAATTCATGCAGATCTTCGATCATTTCAATAACATTCCCGATGACGCCCGCGGTGCCGCCATTGCCATGGGCAATTTTGACGGGGTGCATTTGGGTCATCGTGTGGTGATCGACAGTGCCGCCCGCGCCGCGCAAAAATTGGCTGCGCCTTTGGGCGTGGCGGTTTTTAACCCCCATCCGCGCCGGTTCTTTCAACCCGGCAGCGCCGCTGAACGCCTGCAAAGCGATGCGGCCCGCGCACAGGTGCTGGGGGGGCTGGGCGTGGATTTTCTGTTTGCCCTTCCCTTTGATCGCTCATTAAGCCTGATGGATGATCACAGCTTTGTCCGTGATGTGCTGGTCGATGGTCTTGGCGTGTCCCATGTCAGCGTCGGTGCAGATTTTCACTATGGCCGCGATCGTGTGGGTGATGTGCAATCCTTGCGCGGGTTTGGCAAACAGTATGGCTTTGGCGTCGATGTGATCGATCTACAAGGTGATGATCAGCGCGCATCAGGCGATAAATTTTCCTCCAGCGCCGTACGCGCGGCATTGAAAGCCGGCGATCCGGAAAGGGCCGCACACATTCTGGGCCGTCCTTGGACGGTCGAGGGTCTGGTGGTGCGCGGCCAGCAACGTGGCCGTACCATCGGCGTGCCGACGGCCAATCTGTCTTTAAGTGATTATGTGCGGCCGCGCTTTGGTGTTTATGCCGGGCGCGCGCGCATTGATGGCCAAGGCCCGGCTTTGCCCGGTGTGATCAATATTGGTACGCGGCCAACCGTGGGCGGTGCCGAAGAACGTCTGGAAATTTATCTGTTTGATTTTGCAGGCGATCTTTATGGTCGCACATTGGATGTTTCGCTGGATCACTTTATCCGCGACGAGCAGAAATTTTCTGATTTCGAGGTCCTCAAAGGCCAGATCGCCAAAGATATTGACCAGGCCCGTGCCATGCTGGCTGCCGACCGCAAAGTGGATGGGGAGGTGGACCGCACCGGTTCGCTCTGATACATCGCATTGATGTTTGAAAATAGCGCCATGACATACGCAATATCACGAATTATCGTGCCGGCTCATCGTCCATAAGGGCGGTGGCGTCGGCCTGCCAAATCCGCTGTTTTCCCGACAACAACATTCAATGATAAAGGTCCGCCATGACGGATGATGCTTCAAACTCGCAAACAGCTCGCGATTACCGCGAAACCTTGTTTTTGCCTAAAACTGATTTTCCCATGCGTGCCGGTCTGCCCAAGGCAGAGCCAAAATGGCTGGAACGCTGGGAACGCCTGAAAATTTATGAGCGCCTGCGCGAAGCTTCCAAAGGGCGCACTCAATATGTACTGCATGATGGCCCGCCTTATGCCAATGGGCATTTGCACCTTGGTACGGCCATGCAAAAAGTCCTGAAAGACTTTGTGGTGCGCAGCCACCAGATGATGGGTTATGACGCACCATACATTCCCGGTTGGGATTGCCATGGTCTGCCGATTGAATGGAAAGTCGAAGAGCAATATCGCAAAAAAGGCCGCAATAAAGATGATGTGCCGCGCGCCGAATTTCGCAAAGAATGTCGCGATTATGCGGCGGGCTGGCTGAACGTACAGCGCGAAGAGTTCAAACGTCTGGGCGTGCAGGGCGAATGGGACAATCCTTACACCACTATGGATTATTCCTCCGAAGCCGCCATTGCCGGTGAGTTTTTGAAATTCGCCATGACCGACCAGCTTTATCGCGGCTCAAAGCCGGTGATGTGGTCCCCGGTTGAACAAACGGCTTTGGCAGAAGCCGAAGTGGAATATGCCGACCATCTCAGCACCACCATCTGGGTGCGCTTTGCGGTGACCGGGCGCACTGGTTTTCTTAGCGAGAAAGAAGACAAGAAAGGTACGGAGTTTGCTGATCAAATTGCTGATGCGTCAGTTCTAATCTGGACCACGACGCCGTGGACAATCCCCGGCAATCGGGCAATCTCCTACAGCCCTAAAATTTCCTATGGCCTTTATGAGATCACTAAAATTGACGATAGTGATTTTACGCCGTGGTCAAAAGTTGGCGAAAAACTGATTGTCGCCGACAGCCTTTGGGACGAGGTTGCCAAAACCGCAAAAATTTCTGCTTATAACCGTTTGGGTGATGTGGACGCGTCCACACTAACGTGCGCGCACCCCTTTGCCGGTCACGGTTATGATTTTGATATTCCACTGCTTTCTGGCGATCATGTGACCGAAGAAGCCGGTACCGGCTTTGTGCATACCGCGCCCGGCCACGGCGCAGAAGATTATGATGTCTGGCTGGCCAATGGCTATAAGGACATTCCTGAAACCGTCGGGGCCGACGGGGCGTATTACGATCATGTGCCACTGTTTGCGGGTCTTCAGGTGATCCGCACAACGGGCAAGAAAACCGGCAAGGATGGCCCGGCCAATGCTGCCGTGGTGGACAAGCTGGTCGAGGTCGGGGCGCTTCTTGCGCGGGGACGGATCGAGCACTCGTATCCGCATTCGTGGCGCTCCAAGGCGCCGGTGATTTTTCGCAACACCCCGCAATGGTTTATTGCACTGGGCGAGGAAAGCGATCCATCGTCTTTGCGTGCCAAGGCCCTAAAAGCCATTGATGATACGACATTTTATCCAAAACGCGGCAAAAACCGCCTCTCCGCCATGGTTGATGGTCGCCCGGATTGGTTGATCTCGCGCCAGCGCGCCTGGGGCGTGCCGCTGACTGTATTTGTGCGCAAAGGCACCGGTGAATATCTCAAAAATGAAGCCGTTAATGCCCGTATTTTGGAGGCCTTTTCCGCAGAAGGTGCCGATGCCTGGTTTGCCGATAATGCACAGGAACGTTTCCTCAAAGGTCTGGTGAAGGATTGGGAAACATACGAGAAAGTCGAAGATATTCTTGATGTCTGGTTTGATTCGGGTTGTACCCATGTGTTCACGCTTGAAAACCGCGAGGGCCTGAAATGGCCTGCCGATCTTTATCTTGAAGGCACTGACCAGCATCGCGGCTGGTTCCAATCCAGCCTTTTGGAAAGTTGCGGCACGCGGGGCCGCGCGCCTTATGATGCGGTCTTTACCCATGGGTTTGTGATGGCCGATGACGGGCGCAAAATGTCCAAATCCTTGGGCAACGTCATCGACCCGGCCGACATCGCGCGCACCAATGGTGTGGAAATCCTGCGCCTTTGGGTGGCCTCGTCTGATGTGCAGGACGATATGCGCATGGGGCCGGAAATTCTCAAAACTGCGGCGGATTCATACCGCAAGGTGCGTAACACGCTGCGCTATCTGCTGGGGGCCTTGCAGGGCTTTGATGATGCCGAGCGCGTCGATCCGGCCACCATGCCATCGCTGGAACGCCTGATGTTGCATCGTTTGTCGGTGATGGATACCGAGGTTCGTGCCGCCTATGAGGCGCTGGATTACAAGCGGGCTTTCTCGCTGCTCTTTACGTTTTGCAATGAGGAATTATCAGCGTTTTATTTCGATATTCGCAAAGATGCGCTTTATTGTGATCCGACCTTCGAGCCGCGCCGTCTTGCTGCACGCACTGTGATGGATCTTATTTTCAACCGCCTGGTGATCTGGTTTGCACCGCTTTTGCCCTTCACCATGGAAGAGGTCTGGCAAACCCGTTTTGCATCGACAAATGACTCGGTGCATTTGCACACCTTCCCCGATACCCCAACCACATGGCGCGATGATGTGCTGGCCGCAGACTGGGCACAGATTGCCACCTTGCGCCGGGTGGTTTTGGGCGCATTGGAAGAGGCGCGCACCGCCAAGACCATTGGCTCTTCTTTGGAGGCCTACCCGCAGGTCTATATCGCCGATAAAGCCCTGAATGCGGCGATTACCACACAGGCCGAAGGGACAGAGGCCAGGGCATTTTTAGCGGATGTGTTTATCACCAGTCAGGCCGACCTGATCGGCAAAGCCGGGCCGGATACGGCCTACACCCTTGGGGACGCCCCCGGCATTGCTGTTCATATTGATAAGGCCGCCGGCATTAAATGCGCTCGTTCGTGGAAATATTTTGACCCCAAAACGGCGGATCCAAAACACCCGGATGTTACGCCGCGTGATGCGCGGGCGGTTGCTGCATGGGATGATGCCCATGGCTGAACCAAAAGCAATGCGTCCGCTTTGGCGTTTTGGTCTGGCGATCAGCACCATCATTCTGGTGCTGGACCAGTTGACCAAATACTGGGTACTCAACATTTTGAAACTACGCGAGCAGCCGCTGGGGCATATCGAGTTATCCAGGGTGTTTGATTTGACCTTTGTGTGGAACAGGGGTGTCAGCTTTGGGTTGTTACAGGCCGATTCCATCGTTGGCAGGCTGCTGCTTTCCGCCTTTGCGCTGGGCGTTATGGCGGTCATGGTGGTCTGGCTTGTGCGCGCCGAGCGGCGGATGATCGCTGCGGCGCTGGGGCTGATCATTGGCGGCGCTTTTGGCAATTTGATTGACCGGTTACGCTTCGGGGCCGTTGCGGATTTCGTTGATTTTTCGGACATTCACTTCATTTGGGTGTTCAATGTGGCCGATTCAGCGATCACAATCGGTGTATTGTTGATGCTGGTGGACTCTTTTTGGGTTGATGATACGCAAAAAGGTGTATGATTGGCTTGGCTGGCGGGGGCTGCGCAGGTAAAAGCCTGCACAGTAGGAGATTGAACATGAACCGAATGCGCATTGCCCTTTGTTTGCCTGCCGCACTGGCCATCACACTTGGCGGTTGTGGCACTATAGGTTCCGGCAAAAATTCACCTGATGAATTTAAGGTTTTGACCATGGCACCTCTGGTTGTTCCACCAGAGTATAATTTATTGCCGCCGCGTCCGGGCGAGCTGGGCACTGAAGATCTCAAAGCCGCCGAGGCGGCGCGCCGGGCCATTATGGGCCAGGGGGAATCCACCGTACCGGCCAGTGCTGGCGAACGGGCTTTGGTGGCCAACAGCACACGCGGGGCAATCGACCCGACGATCCGTTCGAAGCTGGACGCTGAAGTTGGGCAATTGACCTTGAAATCCAAAAGCTTTGCCGACCGGATTTTGTTCTGGCGTGATGGCGATACTTATATTGCCGATGAAACCATGCTGGATGCGGATGCCGAAGCCGAACGCCTGCGCCGTGAAAAATTGATCAAAAAAGCAACGGCAGGCGCCAAAGTTGATATTCGCAAGGGTCGTAAAATCCGCCTGCCTGGTCTTTGATCATGCCCGGCTTGCGTGGGGCCACACTGACCGCGACGCTTGTTTTATTGTGCAGTATGCAGGCTGTGGCTGAGCCATTGTCTACGCCCAAACTCTATCGCGGCATCACTATGGATGATCTTGGCGAAACCCTGTTGCTGGAGGGCTTGCGCTTTGCCCAAGTGCCCATAGACGGCCAGGGCGTGGTGGCGGATCGGCGTTTTGATGTTTCTGATGGCGTTGAATGGTCCGTATTGGGGTATTCCTGTGACGGAGAGAACGGTTGCACAGAACTGCAAATGCGTTCGGCCTTTAATGCCGGCTCACAATCCGCACTGGTGATCTTCGAGCTAAACCGCTGGAACGCGGCCAACCGCTTTACCCGTGCTTATCTGGCTGGCGATTCGGTGGTGCTGGAAATGGATATCTATTTGAACGGCGGCCAGAGTTTGCAAAACATTCGCGAGCAAATCACCATCTGGCGGCAATCAGTGCGGCGCTTTTCTTCGACCATGACGGCAAAAACCGCAGAGGCCTCTAAAACCATCGAGGCCCCGGGGCCATGAAACCGGCGATCAGCGTGCTGTTTGTCTGTCTTGGCAATATCTGTCGATCGCCGAGCGCCGAGGCCGTTTTGAAGGCCCGCGCCAGCGCCGCAGGCCTTGATATTTTTGTTGATTCTGCCGGAACCGGGAACTGGCATGTGGGTCAGACCCCGGATGAGCGCGCCATTGCGGCGGCGGCGGCGCGTGGTCTGGACATGCGTTCCTTGCATGCTCGCCAAGTCAGCGCAGCGGACTTTTTGCGCTTTACCCATATATTGGCCATGGACCACTCTAATCTGGAGGACCTGCGCGCCATGTGTCCACCAGGTGGCACTTCACCGACCTTGTTTTTGCAGGCGGCATCGTTAAGTACTCGCGAGGACGTCCCCGATCCCTATTATGGTGGACCGCAAGGCTTTGAGCGCATGTTGGACCTGATTGAAAACGCCGTCGACGGGTTGCTGTACCATCTGGCCAAGGATCATGACTTAAACTGTGGTGGCCGGTCCTGATAAAGGCCGATGGCCCGTTCCAGCCGATGGCCAAGGGCACACAATTGCCCCTCTTCGAACAATCGCCCGATCAGGGAAATATTACGCGGCACCCGATAGCTGATGCTTTCATCAGCCCCCTTGGTCTGACGGATAGGACTGTCATGATAACCGGCCCGCAAGGTCAGGCACGGATGGCCGGTATAATTGGTGATGGTCAGCAAATCAGCGGCATAATTAGGGGTGATCAACACGTCCACTTTGGCCATCACGTCGTCCATGGCCAACATAGTTTTGCGCCGCAACCGGTCCAATTGGACATAATCCACAGATGATAAAAACCGGATCTGGCGAAATGTATTGGGCCAGGCTTCATCATCCTGCCAGACCAGTTGGTCATCGCGGCCCGACAGGGTCAGCTCTTCAAAGGCGGCGGCCGATTCGGCCAGCAAGGATAGAAACAACACCCCATAGGGCAGGTCGGGAAGGGTAATTTTTTTGGTTTTCACGCCCAGTTTTTTAAGGGCTTTCAAGGCATCACGGTCGGCATCTTTGGCGGCATCGCCCGTAAACCAGGCCGGGTCATACCCAACAACCAGCCCCTTTTGACCAAGCGCCGGATCATAGGCGAATCCCATGTCGATGGACCCGGCGTCTTGTACATCAAAACCATTAATGGCCGACAACACCAAAGCGGTATCGTCGACATTGCGGCAAATGGCCCCGACTTTATCCAGTGACCAGCACAACGCCATGGCCCCGTGGCGCGACACCCGGCCATAGGTCGGGCGCAGGCCGGTTGCGCCGCACCGGTCCGCCGGTGATACGATCGAGCCCAGGGTTTCCGTGCCTATGGAAAATCCCACCAGACCCGCCGCCGTGGCCGAGGCCGATCCGGCGCTGGACCCGGATGAGCCTTCTTTGATATTCCACGGATTGCGGGTTGTGCCGTTAAACCAGATATCGCCATAGGCCAGCGCCCCGCACGTGGTTTTACCCAGCAGGACCGCCCCGGCCTCGCGCAGTTTCTCGACGATTGTCGCATCGGTTTTGGGACGTCTGTGTTGATAGGGTGCGGCCCCCCACGTGGTGGGAATACGGGCGGTGTCGAACAAATCTTTGACCCCATAGGGAATGCCATGCAACGGGCCAAGGTCTTTGCCGTCCCGAAAGGCAATGTCGGCATCAATGGCCTGATCAACGGCGCGCTTGGTCGTGCGGGTGACAAAACACTCAAGACTTGGGCCAAAGCGATCTATTCTATCCAGATAAATACCTGTCAGCTTGCGACTGGTCAGATCGCTATTGCGCAGCCAATAGCCCAGTTGCGCCAATGACGCATAGGCAATGTCGGCCTCGTTGTCTGGTAGGGGTATCTCTTCGGGTGATGCGCCACGCACCGCATTGTTCTGTGGCGCGATCTGAACCCCCGGCAGGCGCGGATCAAAGGTCAAGGCCGGGGCCAAAGCATTATCAAAATTTTGCGCCCGCAAGGCGGTTACCGATTGCAGCTGGTTTTCAAACCCGTTGAGCAATTGGGCGCGCTCGGCCTCTGTATAGTCTATGGGGATCAGTTTTTCTGCGCATTCTACCAGGCGCGGGCTAAGCGCCTCTGGCGCGACGTCTGGGGTGGTGGCTTGCTGGGCGATGGCCTTTGTGCCAACCAGCCCGGCCCCCAAGGCACCCGCGGCCAACAGGCCTCGTCTGGAAACATGTTTATCTGATGGTGTGCTCATTTCTCTCTCCCGCGCTGATAGGGTGTACCGTAACGGTAAACACAGCAGGCCGGGAGTCCGATTGCGAGGTCGGAAAAATCAGGCGGTGCGCGGTTGCGGCAAAAGAAGGGTGAACAACAACACACCCCAACCGGCCAGCAATGTTAAACCACCCATCGGGGCCAAAAAGCTCAGCGTTGTGATGTCCGCCATGCCATGCAGATAAAGCGGCAAGGCAAACAAGGTTGCGCCAACGGCAAACAACAGGGCCGGCAGACGCGCCCCAACACACAAAGCAGCAAACACCGCCAAAGCGTGAAACAGCTCGATCTGGCCACCGCGTTGCAACAATTCACTGCCTCCGGCGCTGGCGGCAACATGTGATGATGCGGCCAGTGCCATCACCGCCAACAGGCCATGCAAGGCCCCGGCGGCACCGGTCAGGCGATCAAAAGCGCTCGCAGACAACTTATTCATCACGCAAAGACTCCCATCGTCTTGGTCGCACCACCATGGCGCGGACATAATCTATGTTTTTGCTGGCCATTTCGGTCGACAGGTCTTCGGCGGCCAGTGCATTGGCCTCGTCAAAGCGTCCTTGAAGGGCCAGCACCAGTGCCAGATTTTGCCGGGCCTGAACCGGGGCATCCTCTTGGGCGACGGCCTGTCGCAAATAACGCTCGGCCATTTCAGGCTTGCCGTCGCTGATATAGTTGAGGCCAATATTGGACAAAATACCCGGATGGTTGGGTTTTAATGCCAAAGCGTGATTAAAGGCGGCGCGGGCCTTGGTCGCCTGACCCAATTGGTCATAGGCAACGCCTAACGCCATATGGGCCTGCCAACTGGCGGGGTTTAGCACGCTGGCGGATTTGAGAAACTCAATGGCGCTGCCGCCTTGTGCATTTTCAACCAGTGCTTGGCCCGCGACCAGCAGTAATTCTGCGTCCTTGGGGTATAGCGTCAGGGCCTGACTGGCCACTTCGGCGGCGCGTTCCGGATTACCCAAAGTGCGCACAATGCGCGCCAGTTCCAGCGCGGCTTGGCGATCTGCCGGGTTTTTATCATATTCCTTGGCCCAAAATGCCGCCTGGGTCAGAACGTCCTGTCGGGCAATGGTTTCGCGTGCTTCGCTGGTTTGCGGAGCTATATCGCGTTCCAGTGACGATTTTAACGCATCTTCTTCTTGCGTTGGTGCCGTGGCGCAACCACTTAAAGCCAGCCCGCCAACAACTACAGCATAACGAATAAGAGGGGCTATACGCATGGGTCTGGCTCGCATAAATTATAGTTAATAAGGCCCTAAAATGCGCTCTATTTCGTCAACAACCGGTTAATTTACGGCCCCCTAATGGCCAACATGCAAGGATTATAAAATGCTCGACGCAGTGCTGGACAAGCTAGAATCAGACCTCTCGCCATTGCACATCTTGTCGACAGATATGTTCGATGCGTGGCTGCGCAATGCCCCCAAAAGCGTGGCGCAATTGGTCAGGGCGGCGGGGTTTGCGGCCAAGCGCGGGCAATGTGTTCTGGTACCGCGTCGCCGTGGGGCACCTTTGGCATTATTGGGTGCGGGCAAAGCAAAGGATGCCTTTGCTTTGGGTGATGCGGCCAGCACACTCCCTGAAGGCGCGTATCAACTGACCTATGCGCCGGGCGCGCTCTGCCGTCAGGATCTGGCGCTGGCCTGGTTGATGGGGGCCTATCATTTTTCGCGTTATACGCCGCGCCAACGCCCCCCGGCACAGATTTATATTCATGCCGCCGATGCCGACAAAGCGCGCCGCACGGCCAAGGCCATTTATCTGGCCCGCGATCTGGTCAACACGCCGGCGGGCGATCTGAATACCGAAAACCTTGAGGCCGCTGTGCGCGATCTGGCAGCGGAATTTGGTGCCAAGGTCAGCGCCGTTATTGGTGATGATTTGTTAAAAGAGAACTATCCCATGGTGCATGCGGTGGGCCGCGCCTCGACCCATAAGCCCCGTCTGGTGGAATTGCACTGGGGCAAAAAGGGTGCGCCACGTCTTGGCCTGGTGGGCAAGGGCGTGGTGTTTGATACAGGCGGCTTGGACATCAAGGCGGCGCAATACATGCGGTTGATGAAAAAGGATATGGGCGGCGCAGCCAATGCCATGGCGCTGGCGCATATGATTATGGCGGCTGATCTGCCGGTGCGGCTGCACATGGTTTTGCCAATCGTTGATAACGCCATATCGGGTGATGCCTATCGGCCCAGCGATATTTTACAAAGCCGCAAGGGATTGAGCGTTGAGATCGACAATACCGATGCAGAAGGGCGTCTGGTGCTGGCCGACGCTTTAACCCGCGCCGCCGAGGAAGAGCCTGAATTACTGATCGATTTTGCCACACTGACCGGCGCAGCACGGGTGGCGCTGGGGCCGGAAATGGCCCCGTATTATACCGATGATGCGGCTTTGGCAGTCGATCTGGAACAGGCCGCCAAAAACAGCGGTGATCCGGTCTGGCGCATGCCATTGTGGGATGGCTATGACGCATTGCTGGACAGCCCTATTGCCGACATCTGTCATACGGCCTCCAGCCCCATGGGCGGTTCGATCACTGCGGCCTTGTTCTTGCGGCGCTTTGTCGGCAACATTTCGTGGGTGCATTTTGATATTTTCGCCTGGGTGCCCAAGGCGCGTCCATCACACCCGATGGGCGGCGATGCTCAGGGGCCGCGTGCGGTCTTTTCCATGCTGCAAGGTCGTTATGCCAAAACCTGATTCTCAACCTTTTGATCCGCGTTTAACGCCGGCCCGTGCCGATTTGGCCGCTGCACATTTGCGCGCCAAGGTCACTGCGGCGCGTTATGCCACGCCAAAGCTGATGCAGGTTTGCGCCCCTTTGACGCCGCTATACGCGGTGGCCGATGCCGCCTCGCCATTGCAGACCGAATTATTGCTGGGCGAGCGTTTTGATGTGTATGAGCAAAATAACGGCTGGGTCTGGGGCCAGTCCCGGCGTGATGGTTTTGTTGGTTATTGCCGGGCTGATGACTTTTGCGCACTCACCGATGCACCGGATCGCCGGATATGCGCCCTGCGCACACCGATATTTGCCGATCCGGACCTCAAAGCCCCGGTGCGCGGCTTTGCCCATGGCAATTCAGTGTTGTACGCGGAAACTAAAGAAGATCGTTATATCAAAATTGCGGGGGGGCTTGGCTGGGTATTTGCCCGCCATACGATACCGCTGGGCGAGGTGGCACAGGATTGGGTTGCCATTGCGCAAAGTTATGCGCATACGCCCTATGTCTGGGGTGGGCGCAGCTCTTGCGGTCTGGATTGTTCGGCGCTGGTACAAAATGCCCTTGAGGCGGGCGGCATTGCAGCCCTGCGTGACAGCGATATGCAGCAAGGCAGTCTGGGTAAGGCAGTGCCTGTTACGACGGATTTATCGGGCTTGCGGCGCGGTGATCTGGTCTTCTGGAAAGGTCATGTGGGGATCATGCTGGACGCACAAATGTTCCTGCATGCCAATGCACATCATATGTGCGTGGCGCACGAGCCTTTGGCCGAAGCGGTAAGCCGGATACAAAAAACCGCCGGAGCCATAACGGCAATCCGGCGGCTTTAAGGGTTAAAACCGAAAAGGTTTAGTCGTCACCACCCTCATTATGGGGGGCGTCTTTCACCGCTTCGGAAACGGCCTCGGCTGGTCCGGCGGCTTCATCAGCACCCATTTCAGCGGCGCTCATCACATCAGCAACGGCACCGGCACCATCTTTGGCTATATCAGCAACGGCGTCGGCGCCGTCTTGTGCGACATCAACGATTTTTTCGATAAGACTGTTCCCAACCTCTTCGACGGCACCTTCGGCCATATCAACAGCGCCTTGTGCATCATCCACAGCATCCGTAACGCTGGCCGGCAGTGCAGGCAATGCCACGGGCGCATCACTAAGGGTGCGCAAATAAGCCAGCACATTGGCGGCGTCTTTAGGTTTTTTCAAACCGGCAAAGCTCATCGCCGTGCCCGGAACCTTGGTTTTCGGGCTGGACAGGAAAGCGTTCAGGTTTTCATAATCCCATGTTCCGCCAAAGGCTTTCATGGCATCAGAATAACCAAAGCCTTCATGGCTGGCCGCAGTCCGGCCAATAATGTTCCACAAATTCGGGCCGGTTTTATTGGCACCACCCTGATCAAAGCTGTGACAGGCCGCGCATTTTTTTACGACCCGTTCCCCGGCCGATGCGCTGGCTGTGCTCAGCATTTGTGCAAGGCTGATGACTTCAACAACTTCAGCAGCTTTTTCTTCGCCTTCGCCCTCACTGGCGACGGCAATCTTATAGCCCGGCTCAGCCGGTTCGTGACCTTCGATCAGGGCATGGCCCAGTTCTTTGATCCCGAAAATTGACAATGCTGTGGCCAGCAATGCACCAAAAACTTTGTTCCAGAATAGATCGCCCATCCGGCGCCCCCTCAGGCTGGCGCGTGCCGACATCTGGCACGCTGTGTTACGATTCTTGGCTTTTTCGCACGCAATGCGCCGCTTCGCAACCGTTTGTAGTGTCCAATGCTTGCCTTTGTTCTCTATGGCCCTGATAAAGTGTGATTATGAGTGTTTTGATTATCATTCCGGCGCGTTTGGCTTCGACCAGATTGCCCGATAAACCACTGGCCGACATTGCTGGCCTGCCGATGGTGGTCTGTGTGGCCAGAGCGGCAGAAGCGGCCGGGTATGGCACGCCGGTTATTGCCGCCGCCGATGATGCTATTGTCCAGGCCGCCAGGGCACATGGGGCGACGGCGGTGTTGACTGATTCGGATTTGCCATCAGGCAGTGACCGGGTATGGGCCGCGACGCAAATGCTGGACCCAGAACACAACGTAGACATTGTGGTCAATGTGCAAGGGGATATGCCAGAATTGCACAGCATGCATGTTGAGGCGGTGATCGAGGCATTACGCGATGATGCGTCCGCAGATATTGCCACTTTGGCTTTTCAAAGCGAGGATTTGGGCGAACGGGCCGATGAAAACGTCGTCAAGGTGATTATGAAAGACACAGCGTTGAGCAGGCCTTCACAGGCCATCAGTTTTACGCGCCATGGCGCGGATTTGTCGGCAGGGGCATTTTGGCATCATATCGGTATCTATGCGTTTTCGCGCACGGCGCTGGAAAAGTTTTGTGCTTTGCCGCCATCACCAAGGGAAAACGCTGAAAAACTGGAACAATGGCGAGCGCTGGACGCCGGCATGAAAATTGTCTGCGCTCCGGTTTTGCAAGATTGTCCGGGCATTGACAGCCCGGCAGATTTGGCGCGTATCCGGCGCCTGCGTAATCAAGGACAGCATTCATGAAACAGAAAATTGCCTATCAGGGAGAACCGGGCGCTTATTCTAATCAGGCCTGTATCGTAAACTATCCTGATATGGAGCCCATGCCCTGTCATTCATTCGAAGAGGCCTTCAGTG
Organism: Robiginitomaculum sp.; assembly: GCA_021776525.1. Taxonomy (GTDB): domain Bacteria; phylum Pseudomonadota; class Alphaproteobacteria; order Caulobacterales; family Maricaulaceae; genus Robiginitomaculum_B. The sequence goes on along the minus strand of JAJFFT010000006.1, from coordinate 59,748 downwards.
CCGTTGCCGATGGGTATGCCGATAAGGCGATGATCCCGGTAGAAAACACCCTGGCCGGGCGGGTGGCCGATATTCATTATCTGTTGCCCGAATCACATTTACGTATCGAGGCAGAAAAATTTCTGCCCATCCACCATTTTCTGATGGGTGTTCCAGGGGCTGAGCTGGGTTCTGTAAAACGCGCGCACAGTCATATTATGGCTCTGGGTCAATGCCGACTCAGCCTGCACAGCTTTGGGATCAAGGCGGCCCACGCCCAGGACACCGCCGGCGCTGCCAAAATGATTGCCGAACTGGGTAACCCCGAAGATGCAGCTGTGGCTTCGAAACTGGCCGCAGAGATTTACGGTCTGGATATATTGGCCGAAAACATTGAAGACGCCAGCCATAATGCGACGCGATTTTTGGTAATGTCGCGCGATGCACCGGTTCCGGCTTATGATGAAAACACGGATTTTGTGACCAGTTTTGTGTTTCAGGTGCGCAATATCCCGGCGGCGCTTTACAAGGCGATGGGCGGGTTTGCAACCAATGGGGTGAATATGACCAAGCTGGAAAGTTACCAGCTGGGCGGCTCGTTTACCGCCACACGGTTTTATGCCGATGTTGCGGCCCACCCGGACGAGCACGCATTGGAACTGGCTATGGAAGAATTGGCATTTTATTCGGTAAAGATCAAAATGCTGGGCACCTATGAGGCTGACCCGTTTCGTATCTGAACGGCTCAGACACACATATGTGATCACCAATGACTGGTGCAGGCCAGTGGGCCTTCCCACCTGACGGTAAGCACAAAGCGGAGAAATTGATGACCAAATTTAATATTTACAATGAAACCAATGCCCCTGAAGGTTCGCGGCCATTTTTGTCCAAATCCAAAGCCGCCTTTGGGGCGGTGCCAAACCTTCTGGGCGAACTGGCCGAAAGCCCGGCGGCGCTGGAAGGTTATATGACGTTGTCCGAGATTTTCATCAAATCTTCGCTGGCCCCGGCAGAAAAGCATTTGGTGCTGTTGACTGCATCGGTTGAAAATACCTGCAAATATTGTGTTGCCGCCCATACCGGTCTGGCCAAAGTTGCGGGCCTGCCGGGTCATGCGATTATGGCGGTGCGCGATGATGAAGAGATTGACGACGACCATCTGGAAGCCTTGCGCGAATTTACCCAAAAGGTCGTCACCCGGCGCGGCGAAGTCGGCGCCGATGATGTCAGCGCGTTTTTGGACGCTGGTTATACCAAGGCCAATGTCTTCGAGGTAATTTTGGGTATCTCTCTGAAAACCCTCTCTAATTACGCCAATCATATTGCTGAAACGCCAGTAGATGCCAGCTTTGTCATCAATAAATGGACCCCGGTGGAATAATTTATCTGGTCGGTGGCTTAGCCCTCGTCGGACCATTCTTTAAGCAAATGGTGGGCCGCTGAAAAACTCATCGGTGCATGAAATTGCGCATGAGTCCCGGCCAGCATGGCGCGCACATCATCACGGGAAAACCAGCGCGCGTCCTCCAATTCGTCATCCAAAGTGATCTCTTCGCTCAAACCTTGTGCAATCAGGCCAATCATCAAGGACGAGGGAAACGGCCAGGGCTGGCTGAGCACATAACGCACCGCGCCGATCGTCACGCCGGCTTCTTCGCCCACCTCGCGGGCGCAGGCTTCTTCCAGACTTTCGCCCTGTTCAACAAAACCGGCCAGCGCCGAATAGGTGTTCTCGGGCCATCCGGCCTGACGCCCCATCAGGCAGTGATCGTCGCGTTCGGCCAGCATGATCACCACCGGGTCTGTGCGGGGAAAATGTTCGGTGCCACAATTGTCGCATTCACGTTTAATACCACCTTCGGCGGCGGTGGTCAGCGTGCCGCAATTGGCGCAAAACCGGTGGCGGTTATGCCAGCCCAGCAATGCGGTGGCGCGCCCGATAACGGCAAGATCAGCGGCGGAAAACAGCGGCGCCGCAGTGCGCAAATTTGTCCATTCTCCAAGTCCGGTCAGGGGGAAATCATCTGTACAGTCTTCGTGCTCGTCTATCAAAAAGGCAAACCAGGGCTGGTCGTTTTTGCCCTGGGTGCCCAGCAAAACCGGGCCAGGGTTCTGGACATTCAGATCTTGCAATGCCGCGCCGTTCAGCACCGCCGGGGTGCCATTGCTGAGCACAAAAACCTGATCACGCCAAAAGGGGACAAACAAGGCCCGGTCGCTTTGGCGCAGGGCCTCCATGGCGGCCGGGTCCCGGCGCAGGTTTTCGCAACGGTTCAGCGGTGAGCCGGTAAAGGGAATGGTTTTGGTCGGGCTATACGTCATGGAAGTATTTTACGGTGCTTATCGGTTTATCGCCAGCCGGGCCGCTGTAATGATCTGGTGTTTATAACACTCTGTCCTCATCTTGAGGTGCGCGCCAAGTTAGTCTCGAAAGAGGGGCAAACTATACGCCAGTTTGACCGGTATGGGATAAATTTGAGATATGCACATCCTTGTTATTTAGGGCGTGATCCGGGCTGCATAAGGCGTGTGAATATTCACAATGGCGCTAAGATGGGGACCGGGTTAACTTATCCCGTGGACAACGATGCAAGGGTCAAAAACGGTCCCTTATTGACCCTCAGATTATCCCGCAATTGACCCTTAAGCGTCCCTTATCAGTCCCTTATGTGTTCCTTGAATATGCCTTATTGCCCCTTATGGTGCTGGCTAATAGCGGGGATAAAGCGAGGCTGTCCCCGCCATGGAAAAGCGTTTTATACTCTGCGCATTTGAATTGTTCTGGCAGGCTTAATCGGCACGCAAAGCATAGCCGGCAGAGCGTACAGTACGAATGGCATCATAAGGATGATTGGCATTTAAGGTTTTGCGCAAACGGCCCACATGGACGTCGACGGTGCGTATTTCAACGTCAACTTCGGTGCCCCATATCGCATCCATCAATTGCGCCCGGCTGAAGACCCGGCCCGGCTGAGCAATGAAGTGTTCCAGCAGGCGAAACTCGGTTGGGCCCAAAGGAACCTCTTGTCCCTTGCGGGTGACTTTGCGGGTCGCCCGGTCAAGCACAATATCGCGACAAGTCAGCGTTTCGTCGATCAGCGTTGGATGGACGCGGCGCAACACGGCGCGAAGGCGGGCCAGCAATTCAGTCACGGAAAACGGCTTGGTGATATAATCATCGGCACCGGTATCCAGCCCGCGAATACGTTCGGGCTCATCGCCGCGCGCGGTCAGCATGATAATGGCAATATCGGCGTTGGCTTTGGCGGCGCGCAGGCACCGGCAGACCTCCAGACCCGACAGTTTGGGCAACATCCAGTCGAGCACCAGAAGGTCGGGTTTGCGTTCGGCCACCATCAAGAGGGCCTCTTCGCCATCATGGGCGATGGCGGCGTCATAGCCCTCTTGTTCGAGATTATAGTGCAACAGTGTCGCCAGAGCGTCTTCGTCTTCGACAATCAGCACATAGGGTTTCATTTCTTCTTCTTGTATTTTGTGGCGCTTTTGCGCGCTTCGGAAAGCTCTTCGCCGGTGACAAGATAATGAACATTTTCGGCAATATTGGTGCTGTGATCGCCTATACGTTCGAGGTTTTTGGCCATGAACAGCAAATGCGTGCAGGTGGTAATGGTTTTTGAATCTTCCATCATATAGGTCAGCAATTCGCGAAACAGGCTGTTATAATGGGCGTCAATTTCTTCATCACGGTGCCAGACATCAACAGCCAGATCAACATCGGCCGTGGTATAGGCGTCCAACACATCTTTCAGCATATTGCCGACCACATGGCCCATGCGATGCACGCTGCGGGTCAGGGACATGGGCTTTGATTCGTTGAGGATCAGGGCGCGCTTGGCCATGTTCTTGGCCAGATCGCCAATACGTTCCAGATCGCCCGAAATTTTCAGGGCGCTGAAGGTGCGGCGCAAATCGGCGGCCATGGGCTGTCGCAAAGCCAGGAGCAGGATTACCCGGCGTTCCAGCTCTAATTGCAGCTCGTCAATTTCCTTGTCGCGTTTGATGATGGCTTTGGCCAGATCACCATCGCGGGACACCACGGCGTCCAGGGCGTCGCTGAGCAATTGTTCAGCCAGTCCGCCCATGCGTGCCACTTCGGCGGTCAGCTCGTCCAGTTCATCGTCAAAGGATTTTACGATATGCTCTGTCATCTTATGATCCTAACCAAACCGTCCGGTGATGTAATCCTGGGTGCGGGTGTCGTTGGGGTTGGTGAATATTTGCTCGGTCGGTCCGGCCTCGACCAGTTTTCCCAGGTGGAAAAATGCTGTGTTTTGCGAAACGCGTGCCGCCTGTGCCATGGAATGGGTGACCATGATAATACAATAATGAGCGCGCAAATCGTCAATCAATTCCTCGATTTTCGCGGTGGCAATAGGGTCCAGCGCCGAACATGGCTCGTCCATCAAAATCACTTCGGGGCGTACCGCAATGGCGCGGGCAATGACCAGACGTTGTTGCTGGCCACCTGACAGGCCGGTGCCCGGCTCGTCCAGACGGTCGGCAACCTCGTCCCACAAACCAGCGCGTTTCAGCGAGGTTTCGACAATACCATCCAGCTCGTCGGTATTGCTGGCCAGTCCATGAATACGTGGCCCATAGGCAACATTGTCATAAATGGATTTGGGGAATGGGTTGGGTTTTTGAAACACCATGCCAACGCTGGCGCGTAAAATTACCGGGTCCACATCACGGGCATAAATATCCAAACCATCAAGATGGATGTCGCCTTCGACCCGGCAAATATCAATGGTGTCATTCATACGGTTGATACACCGCAAAAACGTTGATTTGCCACAGCCAGACGGGCCGATAAACGAGGTCACGCTGCAATCGGGAATATCCAGATTGACATCAAACAAGGCTTGTTTGCTGCCATAAAAAACATTCACATTACGGGCGCGAACCTTGGGTGCGGATGAAGCCTTGGCTTGCATCTACCATCTCCGTTCAAATTTGTGCCGCAGGAACACTGCGGTCAGATTAAGGACGATCATCAACAGCAGCAATATGATGATTGCTGCGGCGGTGCGCGATTCCCAAGACCGCTCCGCGCTGCTGGCCCACAGGTAAATCTGTACCGGCATGGCCGTTGCGGGCGAAGACAGGGACTTTGGTATATCGGCTATAAAGGCCACCATGCCGATCATCAACAAGGGTGCGGTTTCACCAAGGGCGCGGGCCAGACCTATAATGGTGCCGGTCAGAATTCCGGGCGCGGCCAGTGGCAGGACATGGTCAAACACGGTCTGAGTTTTTGAGGCCCCGACACCCAGCGCCGCTTCGCGGATCGATGGCGGCACAGCCTTGATGGCGGCGCGCGAGGCAATAATGATTACCGGCAGGGTCATAAGGGCCAGCACCAGACCACCCACCAGCGGGGCCGAGCGCGGCATGTGAAACATGTTCAAGAATACCGCCAGCCCAAGCAGACCAAAAATAATCGACGGCACGGCGGCCAGATTGTTAATATTGACCTCGATAAAATCGGTCAGGCGGTTTTTGGGGGCAAACTCCTCCAGATAGATGGCCGCCAATATGCCGATAGGAACAGCCGCCAACATGGTGGCCAGCAAGGTCAGGATAGAGCCAACCATGGCCCCGGCAATGCCGGCCAGTTCCGGCTCGCGACTGTCGGCATTTGTAAAAAATACCGCGTTGAAGCTGCGTTTTAAGAACCCGGCCTGTAGCAGGCTCTCGGCCCAAACGGCCTGTTGGTCGCTGACCCGGCGGGCACGTTCAGGAAGGTCGAGCCGCAGAACGCGCCAGTTTTGCACATCCTGCATGCTGGTGGGAGGGCGTAAAACCTTCCCGCTCAGGCTGTGTGGTGAGATCTCTGTGGCTTTGATGAAGCCCTTATGAAAGCCCAATAAGATGGAGGGATCATTTGCGCCTAGCGTCAATGTTGCTGCATTGGCATCCTTGCGCATGGTATCTGCTTTGGTGGCCAGTTCTTCAATCCGGGTTGTCTGAATTTTGGCCACCTCGGCGGTGGCGGTTTGCAGGTTTTCACGCAATTTTGCGGCCTGTGCATCCAGTCGTGTTGCAGCTTTGTGGCGGGACCGGCGCAGCTGATCCATGATTGCAGAAAACGTGTCTGGCGATCCGCTCAAAGTCAGGATTTTGGCAGGGCCCTGATCGATCGTTAAGGGCGTGGCCTCATTGGTGAAATGCCGCTGGGTGATCTCGCCCTTCAAATAAAGGTCAAGGTCATCAGACAAGGGTGCGGTATAGCGTATTGCGGTGCCAATCAGGCTTGGGTCTTCTACGACGCGATTGCGCAAGGATACAGAATTCAAACCGGTTGAAAGAGCATAAAGCTGGCGCTTGTCCTTGCGACTGCGCACGTCCGGAAAGGCATCGCTCAAGGCTTGTTGAATAAGCTTGCGGTAACGGCCTTTGGCAATAATTGCGGGGTCCTCAGTGCCTTTGGGGTCAATCAGTTTAGCATCAAGGTGCAAAGGCAGATTAAAGCGGTAAATCGAAAACGCCGAAAACCCTTGCGCGCCGACAGAAAACAGCAACAGCGCCAACGCACTGATGGCCAGCACAATGGCCGCCCGCCCATAAAGGCGAAAGCGTTGCTCGGCGCGGTAACGCCGGGGCAAAGAGGCTGCAATGCGGACCTTGGTGGACAGAGGTTTGACAGGTTCAGTCATAACGTTCCCGATATTTACGCACAACGCGTAGCGAGATGATGTTCAGGCCCAAAGTAATCACAAACAGAACCAGCCCCAGCGCAAATGCCGAAAGGGTTTTGGCGCTGTCGAATTCCTGATCGCCGGTCAACAAGGTGACAATCTGCACTGTCACGGTGGTCACCGGTTCCAGCGGGTTGGCGGTCAGGTTGGCGCTTTGCCCGGCGGCCATAACAACGATCATGGTTTCGCCAATGGCGCGGCTGACGGCCAGCAATAATGCCCCCATAATACCAGGCAAGGCAGCGGGAAACACCACATTGCGAACCGTTTCGGCCTGGGTGGCGCCCATGGCATAGGAGCCATCGCGCAAAGCCTGAGGAACGGCATTGATCACATCATCCGAGAGAGATGAAACAAACGGGATAATCATAATGCCCATCACCAGCCCGGCCGACAAGGCGCTTTGGGTTTGTGCTCCAAGGCCAACCGCTTCGGCGGTCTGGCGAATGAATGGCCCGACGGTCAAAAGCGCAAAAAAGCCGTAAACAACAGTCGGAACGCCGGCCAGAATTTCCAGAATTGGTTTGACTATGCGGCGGGTGGAAGGCTTGGCGTATTCAGAAAGATAGATGGCAGAATAAAGCCCCACAGGTGCGGCGACCACCATGGCAATCAGGGTGATCAGAAATGTTCCGGCAAAGAGTGGCACCGCCCCAAACGAGCCGGACTGGCCCACCTGATCGGCGCGCAATGCCGTTTGCGGTGACCATTTCAAGCCGAACAGAAAGTCCAGCGCGTTGATCTGGCTAAAGAATCGCAAGGATTCGGTCAACAATGAAAGAACAATGCCCAAAGTGGTGAGAACGGCAATGGCGGAACAGGCCACCAGCAGAGCAAAGATCGCCGCTTCGACATGATTGCGGGCCCGAAATTTCGCACTGATCTGGCGCCGTGCAAAAAAGAAACCACCCGTGGTCAAGGCAATCACCAGAACCATCACCCCGACATGGCTTTGCCGAGACAGGCTGGCATAGGTTTGGGCTGCATCCAGCAAGGCTGGTGAGGTTTCGCTGGCCGTTCCACCTACCGCCAGAGCGCGGGCATTGCGTACAAAAAGCTCTAATTGTTCGACCGGCAGGGCGCGAATATCTTGCGGCAAAGCGTGGCGTAATAACTGGTCAACAACCAAATTACCGAAAAGTCCAAACAACGCCAATATGAGAAAGGCCGGCAGTCCCGCCCAGATGGCCAGATAAGCCCCTGAATAACCAGGCAGAGAGTGCAGAGCAGACGGATGCACCCCGGCACTGGCGACGGCCCGGTTTCGCCCGTGAAACCAGGCAATCAGGGTAAGGACAACAAGTGCCGCCATGGCCAGAGGAAGAAGGTTCTGCACTGAAATATCTCGTGTCTTGAACGCATATTATCGTTTCTGCACTGGCCATAGCCTAGTTTTGTGAAGCTTATGTGACAAAGCCATTTTTGGTTTTACCCGGCCTCTTGTATGAGGCCGCCTAGGGTGTGTGTTTCAGCCAGAATGATGGTCGACTGGACATCATCAATAAATGGCAAAGTGGCAATTTTGTCGTTGATAACCTGCTGGTATGCGCGAAGGTCGCGGGCATAAATTTTTAGCATATAATCATGAGTGCCGGCGGTGGAATAATATTCGCTGGCTTCGGGAATGGCGGCAATGGCCTGCTCAAAGGCCTCGGCCTGATCGCGTGTATTGCGATCCAGCTTGATCAGCACAAAGGCACAGACATTCAGGCCCAGAGCCTCCGGGTCCAGCACCGCCTTATAGCCAGTGATGTAACCGGCCTCTTCCAATTGCCGCACCCGATGCATGCAGGGGGTTGGTGACAGATTGACGCGCTTGGCCAGCATAACATTACTGAGACGGCCATGGGCTTGCAAAATGGTCAGTATTTTATGGTCAGTTTGATCGAGCGGGCGATGTTTGGTCATATTAAAATCAGCATTAAAGTTTATAAAACAGAAAAAATATAGCGTAAAACGCTAAACTATCAAGAATATATAGGGGTATCAGCTTTGAAAGCTTGCAATTAAAGCGTTATCGTCCTGTAAAATATCACCCTTCATCAACCCTTTCGGAGAACGCACCATGGACCGCCAGAGTTTTTATAAAATGATGAAGGGGCAAACTGGCCTCGATTATGAAGTCTATTTGAACTCTGACGCTTTATTGTCTCTTCAAAAACCGTTTGATGAGTTTTGCAATAAGGATGAATTACAGTTTCAGATTGTCCATCAGGTCGAAGAGCTGTGGATGAAGTTAATGGCCTATACCCTGCTTGATATTGATGAGTATATGGTCGAAAAGAACACCAACCGGATCACAACTTTATTTGGCCGTGTCGATTTGTTGCAAAGCATGATGAATGAACAATTGGCGCTGCTCGAAACCATGTCTCCCAAAGAGTACCAGCAAATCCGGTTGGCGCTGGGTAATGGCAGTGGCCAGGAATCGCCGGGGTTTCGGGTATTGATCCGTATGGGGCCGCTGTTGTGGGACACCTTTAAAACGCATTATCTGGATGCTGACGGCAAAACCGTTGAAAGCATTTATGACAGCGAATATAGCCACTGTGATGCCTATAAGGTCGCTGAATGCTTGGCGCAGTTTGATGCCATGTTCCAACGTTTTGGCTATCGCCACATGCAATTGATTGCCCGCTCTATCGGCTTTGGTGCCCAATCCCTGAAAGGCCGGGCGGTTGATTTGCTGCAGGCCGGTATCCGCCGCCAGTTCTATCCCGAGCTTTGGGCCATACGCGATACCATGACCGACACGTGGGGCGGCGAATATGGCAAAGTGCGCGATGCACTGGGCAAACCCGATAAATGATGTCGTGGCCGGGCTAGGCCAAGGCCAGCCCTCGCCAGATAAAATCGGTATGAAAGTCAATCATATCTTCGCGGGTGTGACTGGTTTCGTGGGTGACCCCGCCGGGCATGGTGGGGATCTGGATCAGCAACATGGTGATACCGTGTACGGCTGCCCAGACGGCTTTGCCCGCCAGCGCCAAATCAACGTCCCGCAGAATACCTTCTAACACGCCTTTTTCGATCATGTTTTCCAGCTGCTCTGCGGCAGCATACGAAAACGTACCTTCGGCCGGAGTGATGTCTTCACCCATACCGGTATAGGCCATGAGGTATGTGTTTGGCTCTTCCATTGCGGTTTCAATATAGGCGCGACCGCAGGCTTCAAAGAGTTCCCGTGTCGTGCCGCTGCCATGGGTGGCTTCGTTCATACGCTTTAACAGGCGTTCAAAAAACTGCTCGCGTACAGCCTCAAACAGATCATCTTTTGATGAGAAATATTTATAAAGTGCGGCGGGGGAATAATCGATGGCTTCGGCCAAGCGGCGCATAGACAGGCCAGCTTCGCCATCTTTGGAAAAAATTGCCTGCGCGGCCGCAATTATGGCACTGCGCATTTTTTCGCGCCGCCGTTGTGCTGGTGTTTCGCAACAACACTGTGCGCTTGCATTATGGGGGTCCACATCAACACTACTCATTATGGCCCTCAACTCCCTGCTCAATCCAAAGCTTACACAAACGCTTGCTGTATATACGTTCTTGCTAATGATTATAAGACCACTATGCCTGTGACGTCAAAGCGAAGCTCAAAGGATGTATTATGATACCTTGCCCTGATGCACCAGCGCCAAATACAATGTTGGATGGCACGCGGCAGAGTGCCAGCGTGCTGGAGTTTTTAAGCACCCGTCGCTCTTTTCCGGTTGCGGCACTTAACGCGCCTGGGCCAGACCATGAACAGCTGCAAGGCATTTTAAAACTGGCCACCCGCGTACCCGACCATCTCTGTCTTGCGCCTTGGCGTTTTTTGACGTTTGAGGGGAACGCCCGCGAACAGGCCGGGGCATTGTTTGCACAGCGTTATGGTGTTTTGCATACGGATGCGTTGCCGGACGAGCTGGCCCGCGAGCGGCGCAGGTTTTGCTGTGCGCCAGTTGTCATTGCGGTGATATCCAGCCCAAACATTGCACATAAAACACCGGTTTGGGAACAGGAATTATCGGCCGGGGCTTTGTGCTACAACCTCCTTCTGGCCAGTAATGCCGCGGGCTGGGCCGGGGTGTGGTTGAGCCAGTGGATGGCTTTTGATCCTTTTATTGCTGCCGAATTTGGACTGTCCAAGGACGAGCGCATAGCGGGGTTTATTCACCTGGGTACCGCCAACCAGAAAGTTAAAGAACGGCCCAGACCAGACCTTGCACCACTGGTTTCAAGCTGGCCGGAATAAGGTGGTAAAAGGATACGGCCACAACCTTGCCTTAAAGGTATTTTATTCCTAGATAGCTAGGGCAGGGGAGAGGACAGTAAAATAATGGATTTTGAACCTCTCGATACCGAGAACGAAACCCCCAGCGAAGCCATGCGCCGCAAAGCCCGTATTGCTGGCGGCGTCGCATTGGTTGTGGTGGGCATACCTTTGATCCCATTTCCCTTGCCAATTGGGGGAATTGTCACGGCCAGTGGCGTGGTTGTCCTGGTCAAAAACTCAAAACGCGCCCGTGCCGGCATGGGCAGCTTTTTGGCCAAACACCCCAAGACCGGAAAACATGTGCGGGGCTTTTTCTCCAAAATCAGAAAACGCCCTTAGGCTTTCAATACACTCTGCCGATGGACACAGGTCATAATACAACAACACCCGGCAAGCCGGGTGTTGTCAGGTAATAGTGTGTGGTGGTCTGAAATGGTGATGCCTATTACAGGCTTTTACCCAATTCATCAATGCTTTCATTGACCAGCTTGCTATGCGCTGTTTTGGTCAAGGACTGTTCCAGCGCAATACGTGCCGTCGCAGAGGCCAGAGCCGCCGCATGTTCACGCACTTCGGATGCTGCACGGGCCTCGGCCTGCGCAATTTTGCGTGTTGCGGCTTCGGCGCGGCGTTGCAAGACATCCTGCAATTTCTCACGGGCGTCACGGGCAAACAATTCAGCTTCATGCTTGGCTTGGGCAATAATGTCTTCAGCTTCTTTTTCCGCTTCGCGTCCCCGGCGCTCATAAGACGCCAGAAGTTCCTGTGCTTCTTCGCGCAGACGCCGGGCATCATCCAGTTCGGCCTGGATGACACTGGCACGTTCGTCCAAAGACTTGGCAACCATGGCCGGGACTTTTTTCCACACCACAACGGCCACCAGGATGGCCAGCGAGAAAAACACCCAAAGACGCGGATCAGATAAACCCGAATCGCTGGCTGCGGCAGCACCGTGTTCGGCAGTTTTTAAAAAAACAAAGCTGATCAAGGTCATGATGCTGCGCTCCCGCTCCGTGCTGCGTCCATCGCTTTTTGCAGCTTCTTCGGATCAGATTTGATGCCCCCAAGGGTGGCAACCAGATCCGCCGCAACGTCCAAGGCAATATCTTCAACATGTTTCATGGCATCGGACCGGGCCTTGGCAATTTTCTTTTCTGCCTTGGCGGCCGTTTTATCTAACTCGGCTTCTTGTGCAGCGCTTTCTTCGGCAAGTTGCCCATCAAGCACTGTACGGTTTTCCGCGGCGATAAAATTAGCCTTGGCCCGGGCATCAGCAAGGTTCTTGTCATAGGCCATCATGGCCTCGTCGGCCTCGGCCTTCTTGCCCGCAGCAATGTCCAGATCATCGGCAATGCGATCCTTGCGCTCTTCAATGACCCCGCCAATACGCGGGATCAGAAACCGGTCAAGCGCCAGATACAACAGCCCAAAGGCAATCGCCAGCCAGAAAATCTGGCTGGGAAATGTTGCAAAGTCGAGCTGTGGCATACCGCCACTGCTGCTGTGTTCAACAGCGTCTGCAACATGCTCTGTGGCGTCTGCGGCATGTGCTGCCGCTGTGCCGGTGTCAAAAAACACAACCATCATCATTATCCGATGCGTTTAATAGGGGAAAAACCCTAAAATACGAACAGGAGAAGCATGCCCATCACAAAGCCTAGAAGGCCTGTAAATTCGGCAAGGGCAAAACCGATAAGCAGGTTGGTAAACTGTCCGGCAGCTGCCGAAGGGTTACGCAACGCACCTTGAAGGTATGCGCCAAAGATTGTGCCGATGCCGACGCCGGCACCTGCGAGAGCGATACAGGCAAGGCCTGCACCGATAAGTTTTGCTGCTGCTGGTTCCATCATTTTTCTCCAGAAATAACCAGTTAATCCAAAAGTTCAGTTAGTGACCAATATGTTCGGCCGAGACGTCGCTGAGATAGATGCACGACAACAGGGCAAATACATAGGCCTGTAGAAAGGCAATTAGAAATTCCAGACCGACCACGGCGGTATTGGTCAGGAACGGTAAAATGGCCAGCGCGCTAAACGCTCCGGCACCACCGAGCATGATAATAAAGCTGGCGAACACTTTCATCAAAGCGTGGCCGGCCATCATGTTGGCAAACAAACGAATGGCCAGGCTGAACGGACGTGCCAGGAACGAGATGATCTCGATCGGCACAATCACAAAATACAGAGCCAGCGGCAGGCCAGACGGAGCAAACAGTTTGAAAAATTTCAGACCGTGCTTCAAGAAACCGTAAATAATGACAACGCTGATCACCATCAGCGACAGGGCGCCGGTCACGGCGATATGGCTGGTGACGGTAAAGAAGTAAGGGAACATGCCCAACAAGTTGGTGGTCAGGACAAAAGCAAAAATGCTGAAAATCAGGGGAAAGAAGCGGAAGCCTTCCTGTCCCATGGTCGAACGCACCATCTGCGCGACAAACTCGTAAAACAGCTCGGCCAAGGATTGCATTCGGCCGGGCACCAAAGCGCGCTTGCGCGAGCCAAAGCCCAAAAATGCAATAACCAATGCCACCGCCAACAGGGCGAAGAACGATGAGTTAGTGAAAGACAGGTCCATACCAAACATATGGAACTCTGCGTAACGCTCAATGTTAAACTGGTGAAGCGGATCCACTAGCCTATTTCCCTCAAATGACGCGCCAAAAAAATTGGCCGCGATTAGCCCGTTTTGTTGTCCTCACCATCCCGCTTTGCGTGCATACGCTCGGCGGAACGGATCATATTTCTCATTCCGGCAGCAAACCCCAAAAAGATGCCTGCCACCATAAACCAAGGCAAGGTGCCAAGTATTTGGTCGGCCATATAGCCCAAACCTGTGCCGACGGCCAGTGCTGCGAGCATTTCCACTGCTATTCGAAAGCCACCGCCCAGTGCCGATGTCGCGGTACGCCGTATGTCCTGCTCAATCTGGGCCTGGCGGCGTTCGGTTTCTAACCGTAATGCCAGGCTTTCCAGCTCTGCTGAGGCTTTGGGCGGATCTTGATCTTCGGTCATCAGGCTTGGCTTTCACTGCGCGCGGCAATCGCTCAGGATCGCGGCGCAATCTATCTGTGCATACCCCCCAAGTCAAGCGGGCGGGTAAGGTTCAAGCAATTGAAATAAAACAATAATAAATAATAATTACTATTGGGCGGCCGCCAGGCTTTCGGCGCGCTGTAGATCCACCGAGACCAGTTGTGAGACACCGCGTTCGGCCATGGTGACCCCGTACAGCCGATCAACGCGTGACATGGTTACGGCATTATGGGTGATCACCACAAAGCGGGTGTTGGTGCGGCGGCGCATTTCATCCAACATGGCGCAGAACCGGTCCACATTGGCATCATCCAGCGGCGCCTCGACCTCATCAAGGACGCAGACCGGTGCAGGGTTCGACAAAAACACTGCAAAAATCAGTGCTACCGCTGTCAGGGACTGTTCGCCGCCGGAGAGTAGGGACATGGTGTCGAGTTTTTTACCTGGAGGGCTGGCATAAATTTCGAGGCCTGCATCCAGCGGATCTTCTGATTCGGTCAGGCGCAACTCTGCCTGCCCGCCGCCAAACAGGGTAAGAAATAAAGATTTGAAATGGCCGTTAATTTCCTCAAAGGCCGCCAACAACCGCTCGCGCCCTTCGGCGTTCAGGCTTTCAATGCCCCGGCGCAGTTTGGAAATAGCCGCCAACAGGTCATCGCGATCAGCACCCATGGCGCTTAAACGTTCTTCAGCTTCTTCGGCTTCTTCGGCGGCGCGCAAATTCACTGGCCCAATGCCATCACGGTGGCGGCGCAAGGTGTCCAGTTTCTGTTCGGCGGCATGGGGATCGCTAGGCTTCTCGTTTAAGCTTTCCCCCTGTCCCTCCAGCTCTTCTGGTGCACAGCGCAAAGTTTCCCCGATGCGGGTGACAATTTCATCCAGCTTTTCCCGCGCAGCTTGCAGGCGGGCTTCACCGCCGGCGCGTGATTCGCGTAATTTGGCGGCTTCTTCTTCGGCTTCGCGGGCCATGGCCTCGGCACTGCGGCGCTTGGTTTCGGCTTCGACCAATGTATCGGCGGCGGCGGAGCGGCGTTTTTCAGCGTCCTGGGCAGCGCTAAAAGCCTGGGCGCGCAGGCCGTCAATTTTCTCTGGTGCGGCTTTGGCTTCGGCCAGTTCAGCTTTGGCGGCGGTTTCGCGGCTGCTAAGGGATTCGATGCGCTGTACAGCTTTTTGTGCGCGGCTGCGCCATTGCGCCAACTCGCCCTCAATGGCCTCAAGGCGTGCAGCGCGTACTTCGGCTTCACGGACCAGAGCGCGCAAAGCCCCATCCGCATCGGCGGCATCGGCGCGGGCGCCGATGGCACGTTCCTCGGCTTCGGCCAGCATACGCGCATCTTCATCAGAGGCGTTGTCGGGCAAGGCATCAAGGTCTGCTTTGGCCTTTTGCGCACTGTCCTGGGCGTCGCGCAACGCACCCTGCCAGCGCGTTAATGCTTCTTTTTGGGCTTGCGCGCGGGCTGTTTCGGCGCTTTGTTTGCGGTCCAACTCGCTAAACTGTGCCGAGACCAGACGCAGCGCATTTTCCAGTTCAGGCAGGCTTTTGCGCGTTTGCTTTTCCACGTCGCGGGCGTTGGAAACTTTGGATTTGGCATCTAACCAGGCAGTGCGTGCCTGTTGTGCGGCCTCCTGTGCGCGTTCGCGCAAGGGCGTCAAAGCGCCAAGGCGGTTGCGTTGTTCCAGCCGGTGTGCCGCCGGGGCCGGGGCTTCGGCGCTGGCCCGCAAACCATCCCAGCGCCATAAATGTCCCTCAAGGCTGACCAGACGCTGTCCGGGCTTGAGCCGTACCGACAAGGCATCGCCCTGATCTGCTGCAACCAGCCCGATTTGTGACAGGCGGGCCGCCAATACATTTGGGCCCTCAACAAACTGGTCCAGACTTTGTGTACCCTCTGGCAGGGCCAGTTCAGCTTTACTGGCACCATGCCAATGCACCGGTGCCTGTGCGTCACTGGATGCCTGTAGATCATCGCCCAGAGCCACGGCCAAGGCTCGCTCATACCCCGGTGCAACGTTCAGCTGTTCCGAAATTTCCGGCCAGTCACTGTCTTCCTGCCCTTCAAGAGCTTTGCTCAACCCGTCGGCTTCGGCTTGCAAGGCGGCATCTTCACGCCGCGCCTGATCAAAAAGATCGCGTTTTTCGCGCTCATGATTTTCGGCTGTCTGGCGGGATTGCTCAGCGGTGCTGAGGGCTTGGCGCGCGACGTTAAGTTTTTCTTCGGCGGCGGAAATGGCGTCCTGGGCGCGCTTGTGCGCCTCCAGAGCTTGTTCATCCTGCCCAAGGTCCGAGAGGGCATTTTGTGCGCGGGACACTTCGGCTTCGGCGCGGGCCAGTTGTGCGTTTGCCTGGGTGCAGGCTTGTTCCGCGGCGCGGCGCTCGGCCACGCGTCCGGCGCGTTCCACCTGTATGCGTGATAAATCCGCATCGGCCTTCGCGCGTTCATTGGCGGTTTCATCGCGACGTTGGGATAACTCTGCCACAGCGCTTTCATCAACGCCGGCGCTTTGCAAAGATCGTTGTTCTTCTTCAAGACGAATGATGGCGTTTTGCCCATCATCAACCAAGACCTGCTCATGGGTGCGGTCGCGACTCAGCTCTTCCAGGCGGCTGTGCAGGCGTTCGATACGGCTGGTGGCTTCGCGGGCATCGCGTTCCACCGCTTCAACGGCGGCGCTGGTCCGGGCCACAAGGGCCGCGGCGATGGCTTCTTCTTGACGTAAAGCATCCAACCCATCGACACTTTGCTCGGCGGCGCTTCGGGCGGCGCTGGCGGCACTGGCCAGCTCACCGGTCATGCCTGTTATGGCGCGTAATTCTTCGCTCAGGCGATCAACCTGAGCCTTAGCTTCGCTCCAGCGCAAATGCGCCGTAAAGGCCTCCAAAGCGCGAATTTGGGCCGACAAATTGCGATAGCGGGTGGCAGCCCTGATCTGGCGTTTCAGTTGCGCATGCTGGGCTTCGATCTCGCCAAACACATCGTCCAGCCGCGACAGATTGTTTTCGGCGGCCCGCAGGCGCAATTCGGCTTCATGGCGGCGATTGTGCAGGCCGGAAATCCCGGCGGCTTCTTCCAGAACCCGGCGCCGGTTTTGCGGTTTGGCCGAAATCAGTTCCGAAATCTGTCCTTGTCTGACCAAGGCTGGTGAGTTGGCCCCGGTAGACGCATCCGCAAACAGTAATTGCACATCGCGGGCGCGGACCTCGGCACCATTTATCCGATAGGTTGATCCGGCACCGCGGGTGATGCGGCGTGAAACTTCGAGTATATCATTATCATTAAACCGCGCCGGCGCCGTGCGATCCGCATTGTCGACGGTCAGAATAACTTCGGCGTGGTTGCGGGCCGGGCGGCCGGTCGAGCCGGAAAAAATCACCTCGTCCATGGCGCCGGCGCGCATGGCTTTGGCGGAATTAGCCCCCATCACCCAACGCAGAGATTCCAATATGTTGGATTTACCGCAGCCATTGGGACCAACCACACCCGTCAGCCCCGGCTCAATGCGAAATTCAGCCGGGTCTATAAAGGACTTGAATCCCGCAATTTTGAGCGCGGTAAATTGCACGTGTTAGTGTTCCCCGGTTGAGCTTTGGTCTGTCGCATCATCTGCTTTAGGCTCAGACTTGACCCCTAAGATCTGGTCAAAGACTTCTGCAAAGCTTTCCGGTGACCGTACCCGAGGCCGTAATTTTCCATTGATCACGAAAGACGGTGTGCCGGTGATCTTGAAGACCTCTTGGGCTTCCTGACTGATGTCCTGAATGCGCTTGATGTTCTCCTGATCGCTGACGCAGGCATCAAACTGTTCCTGATTGATCCCGGCGGTGGCGGCAATTTCCATCAGCGCTTTGCGCGGATTGCTGGACCGAACCCAATAATTCTGTTTGGCATAAAGGGTATTTAATAGTTCGAAATAATTTTCCGGCCCGGCACAACGGGCTACGGCCTCGCCGCCAACGGCATAAGGAACAGGCTGGGTCGGGAATTGGCGAAACACGTAACGGACTTTGCCGGTCTCAATGTAATCTTTTTTAATCGTTGGCAAAACTTCGGCATGAAATGTTGCACAATGGGGGCAGGTCAAAGAGGCGTATTCAACCATCACGATCGGGGCCTTTGGGTCCCCCATGGCCATGTCATCATCACGCTCGATGGCGGAACGTGTGTCGCCTCCGGTGCTGCCGCCAGAGCAGGCGGCCAGCGTGGCGCTTAGCGCAAATGGGGTCAAAACGATAAATAGACGACGCAAACTGATCATGAAAAATCTCCCGAGGGGTTATAAACTTACGATTCTTGGGTCTGTGCAATAGGGGCGACCATAAACGCATAAACAGGCCAATAAGGGAATGGGCTATACCCTATTGTGACTGAACATTACGGGACAATAAGGCGAGGCCCAGTTTGCGGGCCGCATCGCGTAACGGTCCGGCGGGCAGGCGGGCCAGTTTGTCGTCCAGCGCCGACAGTTCCGCCGGGCTTGGCCCGCGCGATGGTGGCCGGGACGGCGCAGATGATATCGGCTTGCCTATGCGGCCCTGGCGAATGTGCAGTCGGCTGACAAAATTGCGCCCAAAGGCGGTGTTGATCCGGGCGATCAGGGCTTTACTTTCCAGTTCGACAAGCGCCGCCCCGGCACCGCCGCGCGCAACAATAGTGAGGACCGTACCATCGCGGCTGCGCGATAATTTTTCGATCTGACAGACCTTTAAAAGGCGCGGCCCGGCCAGCTCTGGCCAGCGCATGCTCAGCTCATTCAGGCTCGCACCCGGCCCGCGCACCAAAGGGCGGACAATACCCAGAACCTTGCGACCAATAACCGGAACCGATCGTGCGGCGCGCCGTGTTGGCAGACGCAACAACATGGCGGCGCGCTCGGGATCAAAATCCTTGCGAGCGCGCTGGCGGCGCAAGTGTGCCTTGAGGGCCGCCGACGGGGAACTGTCATTGTTGCGTGCATTCATTTCCTTATAATGCGCCTGTATGAGTTCTGATTCAACAAGGCCTCTGCCCAAAACCATCAAATCCTGTCGTGCCTCTGTGTTGCGCTGGTATGACGAGGCTGGCCGCGCTCTGCCCTGGCGCATACGCCCGGATGCCCGTGCCAACGGTGCGCAGCCTGATCCATACCGGATCTGGTTGAGCGAAATTATGCTGCAACAGACCACAGTGGCAGCCGTACGTAATTACTATGCGGCCTTTATAACGCGCTGGCCAAAAGTGACAGATATGGCCGCAGCCCCGCTCGAAGAGGTGCTGAGCCAGTGGGCCGGGCTGGGCTATTATGCCCGCGCCCGCAATCTGCACGCCTGCGCCATTGTGGTGACCGAACAGTATGGCGGGGTATTTCCTGATACTGAGGCGGGTTTGCGGGCCTTGCCCGGCATCGGTGAATATACGGCGGCGGCTATGATGGCGATCATTCACCATGCACCAACCAATGTGGTCGATGGCAATGTTGAACGGGTGATGGCCCGCCTGCATGCGGTTGAGGTGCCTTTGCCAAAAGCCAAACCCATTTTGAGGTCACTGGCGGCGTATTATGTGGCGCCTGCACGCGCCGCCGATTGGCCGCAGGCCTTGATGGATTTGGGGGCGACTTTGTGCCGCCCAAAAAACTCGGATTGCAATATTTGTCCGGTGCAGGCCCATTGTGCGGCACATAAAACAGGCCAGCCCACGGATTATCCAAGGCGCAGTCCGAAAGCTAAAAGACCAACCCGGCATGGTGTGGCTTTTATTGTGCGGCGTCATGAAACGGTTTTGTTACGTCGCCGCCCGGTTCAGGGTTTGCTCGGCGGGATGAGCGAGGTGCCGGGGAGTGACTGGTGCGAAAAAAAAGATGGCGCAGAGCTTTCCATGGATACCGCACCCTGTAAGGCCGATTGGGTCAAGCGGGGGCAAGTGCATCACGTATTGACGCACTTTACGCTTTATCTTGATGTTTATGAGGCCCAGGCCCCGGGTGGTTTTTCACCCAATGACGGGTGGTGGGCTAATCTGGATGCATTGCATGACGAGGCTTTGCCAAGCCTGATGCGCAAAGTATTGGCGCTGGGTTTGTGACCTAGCTCAATATGGCTTTGACGGCGGCCCCGGCTTTGCCAAAATCCATAGCGCCGCCATATTTGGCTTTCAGCGCGGCCATGCATTTGCCCATGTCTTTCAGACCCGATGCATCCATTTCCTCAACCACTATGCGGGCGGCATCGTTGATTTCTTCGTCGCTCATCTGGCGCGGCATGAACTCTGCAATGATGGCGCTTTCTTCACGCTCGCGCATGGCCAGATCGGCACGGCCGGCTTCTTCATAGATTTTGGCGCTTTCTTCACGCTGCTTGAGCAGTTTGGCGAGGATTTGCAAAATCTGCTCTTCGGCACACCCTTCACCAACATCGCGGGTGCGGGCCGCTATGTCTCGATCTTTGATGGCCGCCTGAACCAGACGCAGGGTCGATACCCGCACCGGTTCTTTAGCCTTCATGGATTCAATAAGCTTTGTTTTAATCTGCTCGCGTAGCGACATAGTGTTCACCTTGTTTGCGACGATACCGTCACCAGATTGTTGCGGGTTGTGTCGAGCGAAAACAACGCACCTGACACACCGCAACACCGGTTGACGCTGACCAGAGCCTTGCCTAGTTTCGCGTCAATTCCATGGCAGGAAAAACCGGAGCGTTGGCCTATGACTGCTCAGCCAAAGAGTCAAGAGCGCAAAGAGACGCCAACAGCGGTGCTGGTGCTGGCTGATGGCTCGGTATTTGCGGGATATGGCGTCGGTGCAAAGGGCGAAGCCCTTGGCGAAGTTTGCTTTAATACCGCCATGACCGGATATCAGGAAATCCTCACGGACCCGTCTTATACGGCCCAGCTTTTATGCTTCACATTTCCGCATGTGGGTATTGTCGGGGTTAATGCCGAAGACTGTGAAGACGAAACAGCCCGCCATTTAGGTCCTGATTCAGGTGCCCGCGGCGTCATTATGCGGGCCGCACCGGGCCAGTCCGCCAGCTGGTGCGCCGATGAAGAATTTCCCGATTGGCTGAATGTGCGCAGTATTGTCGGGCTTTACGGCATTGATACGCGGGCGCTGACCGTACATATCCGAAAATGTGGCATGCCGCACGGGATCATCGCCCACAACCCCGATGGGGTATTTGATATTACCGCGCTTCAGTCCAAAGCGGCGACATGGGCGGGTCTGGACAATGCTGATCTGGCTGCACAAGTCTCTGCCGATACCACCTATGATGCCGCCGAAGGCGCATGGGATTTGCACACCGGTTATGATGCGGCCCCGGCCAGCGGACCTTTGGTCGTGGTGATTGATTATGGCACCAAGAGCAGCATTTTGCGCCGCCTTGTGGCTCTGGGGCTTCGGGTCCAGGTGGTGCCGTGCACCATGGCGGCCACAGATATTCTGGCGTTAAACCCGGCGGGTGTTGTGCTTTCAAACGGGCCGGGTGATCCTGCGGCAACGGCCAAACATGCGGCGCCCGTTATTCGTGATCTGATCGCCGCCAATATACCGCTGTTTGGTATTTGCCTGGGCCATCAGGTGTTGGCACTGGCGCTGGGTGCGAAAACCAAAAAAATGGATCAGGGCCATCACGGTGCCAATCATCCGGTCAAAGACCTTGGCACAGGCAAGGTTGAGATTGTCTCGATGAACCATGGTTTTACCGTCGATGAGGCCAGCCTGCCGGACGGGGTGATCGCCACGCACCTCTCTTTGTTTGATGGCAGCAATTGCGGTTTGAAACTGGCCGATAAAGCTGTCAGCTCGGTTCAGTACCATCCCGAGGCCAGCCCCGGCCCGCAAGACAGTTTTTATGTATTTGAAGATTTTGCTGCGCAGGTCAAAGACTGCGCCACGATCCGTGCCTGACCTGAACCGCCGTCATGTTCTGGGCGCGGCATCCATGTTGGCGCTTTCTTCTTGTGCGCGGCGCGACATTGATGAAAACCTGTTGCGCATTGGCATTGCGGGTGCACCAGACAGTCTGGACCCCTTGCAGGGACAGTTTGCGGCTGCGGCGCTGATCTACAAGCAAATTTATACACCGCTGACGGACTATGGGCCGGATGGAAAACTGGCGCCCGGCCTGGCCCAAAGCTGGCATGTCTCGGATGATGGATTGACGTGGACGTTTGACCTTTTTGATAATTTACGCTGGTCCGATGGCGCGCCTTTAACAGCTCATGACGTACTTTTTTCGGTACGCCGGGCACTCAATCCCGACACGGGTTATGCCGATGCCGGGGATTTTTATCTTATCGAGAACGCGCAAGATGCCATTGAAGATCGTGTGTCTCCTGATGCCATCGGGGTGCGTGCAATCAGCAAGACCCGGATTGTATTTTCCCTGATCCAGCCTTTGGGTGTTTTTCCTGAGCTGATGCGCGAATTTTACCCGCAACCCAAACATATATTAGAAAAACCGGGTAATGCCTGGCCCTTGCTGCCAGATTTTGTTGGCTCTGGTCCTTACCGTGTTGAAGGCATCAGCCAAAGCCGCATTGTTTTGAAGAAAAACAACCATGCACGCCTTCCGGCCTATATCGAGACTCTGGATGTGGCCTTTATCGAAGAAGCGGCGACCCGTGCCCGCATGGTACGCGCCGGCGATCTGGACCTGACCGAAGATCCGCCGCCCAGCCAAATCGCTGACTTGCGCACCCGGCCGGGTGTCGTGCTCAAAGGCTGGCCCGCACCGCGGCTGGTCTATCTGAAGGTCAATCATGATCACGCGCCACTGAACGATGTCCGGGTGCGCCGGGCCTTGTCTTTGGCAATTGATCGGGATTTCATTGCCCAAACGGTATTGGCCGCGACGGTGCAGGCGACGGATCGTATCATTGCCGGTGAAGCGGTCGAAAATACATCTTTGATTGAACGACAGGCCAAGGCCCGCATGCTTCTCAAAGAGGCGGGTTATGATACTGAGAATGGCGGCGGCCCCACCATAACATTGATGCATTCGGGCGGGTTGCGCGAAGGTATCGCCATTGTGCTGGCCCAAGGGTGGAAAGACATCGGCATCAATTGCCCGCTGGTCACCGCCGATCCAGCCGGGCTTTATACGTTTATCGACGAAGGCGCGTTCGATCTGGCCATTGCGTCATTTGATCGGGGCCTGAAACGCGAAGGCTGGCGGATGGTTGAACCGTTTGCCAGCGATGGCTTTGCGGCCAATTTCAACTGGACCGATGCGGCTTATGACCGGGCTGTGGCGATGACACGGGCCGAGGCCGATCCGGTGCGCCGCGATCAATTGGCACACGCGGCCGAAGACATCATTCTAGGCGCATCGGCGATCATACCGCTGGTACACGAAAAGACTTATTGGCTGGCCGGGTCGCGGCTGGCCTCAATGGGCGCACACATTGCCCCGGTTCAATGGGCCAGATTGGAACTAGCGCAGGCTATCTAGTGCGGTTTCGA
Organism: Robiginitomaculum sp.; assembly: GCA_021776525.1. Taxonomy (GTDB): domain Bacteria; phylum Pseudomonadota; class Alphaproteobacteria; order Caulobacterales; family Maricaulaceae; genus Robiginitomaculum_B. The sequence goes on along the minus strand of JAJFFT010000006.1, from coordinate 36,319 downwards.
TCAGCAAAAAGGCTGGTCCGTCACCAGTGCGCAAATGGGTTTCCAGATGGACTTTATTGCCCTTTGCGGCGGCACTATCTATTTTCTGGCGCAACTCAGTGACGAAATCTTCGGCAATGCTCTGCAAGGTGTTATCGTCGGCAAAGGCCTGTCCAAGCGCGTTAATTTCGGGGGCCGCTTCCATCTTGATAATGTCAAGCATTGCCCGTTCCCCGCCAACCAGACGGGCATGGGACAGGCTGCGATAAACCTGAGTGTCAAACAGGCCTTTGGGGTCAATATTGTGGATACGAAACAAAGTGACCAGTCGGTCCAGCACATCGGGCGCGCCTTGTTTGGGCGCTGGCGTTGCTGTCTGTGCTGCAGGCTTTTCCCGACCACGGTCCATGCCTGAAAGAACATCTTTCCAGCTCCATCCCTGGGTTTCTTTGCCTTGTGGTTCAGACGATGTGTCATTCTTTTCGTCTTGGGTTGTGTCCTGATCCTGTGCCTTGCTGCGGGCTTCATTCTGCGCTTCGATCTGCGCTTCAATAAAGCTTTTCTTTTTTGGAGCCGGTGCCTCAGCGGTGTTTGTGACTGTGTTTTGCGTGGTACTGGGTGCCGGAGTTGGCACAGGCGCAGGTGAGGTGTTAACCGGTTTTGCGCTGTGCACAGGCGCAGCAAACGGGCTGGGGATGTCCATGGCACCGCTGCGCTGATCGGCGGCAGACCCCATGCGCAGCATGAAATCGCTCAGCAATTCATAATTCTGGCGGATGCGGGCCTGAAAACCGGCGTCAATTTCTTCGGCTTCATCAGCGGCGGCACGTGCCGCTTCGTTCAGGCCTTCAAGGCCCATGCGCAGTTTATGTTGCAGGTCACGGGCCTGAGCATCTGCAGTTTCGGGCAATGCCGAGAGTTTATCTTCCAGCGTTTTTGTGGCGGCATCCAGACGCTCAAACGTCTTATCGGCCCACGATGCAGCCGAAAAGCTGGCTTCGTTGGCCTGCTCCAGTCGCTTGGCAATAACTTCGGCATAGGCATCCAGTGCGGAACGGGCTTCTTCGGCCGCATTTCTTAACTCTTCTGACTGGCGGGCATTGCGCTCGGTTGCCATGCGGGTTTCACGTTGCACGTCCTGCACATTGGCATGAGCCGTGCTCAGCGAAGATTCAAATGCTGCACCAATGGTTTCTGCGCCCTGTTTGGCAACGTCCTGCATTTGCTCGACACTCTGGCGGGTCATATCGGTCAGCGTTTGCGCGTCATCCTTGCTGGCGGCAAAACTGGCGCGGGCGCGTTCGTGAACTTTATCCAATTCATCGGTTGTGGTGTTCAGGGCTTTGCTGACATCGCCCAGCGCGATTGTACTGCTGGATAGGCGGCCACTGGCATCGTCCAGTTTTTCGGCAATGACTTTGGCCCCTTGTGTGGCGTCATAGGCGGAACTGGTCAGGCGATTGGCGCTTTGCTCCAATGATTTGGTGCTGTCGATGGCATGGGCATTGGCTATATCGGCAGCGGCTACAACCATTTTTGATTGTTCAGTGATGGCATTGGCTATGTCGGCGGCTTTTTGGTCGAGCACAATGGCCAGATCAGCAACCGCTTCGCGCTCGCGGCGCAGATCGTTAATCAGCACATCAGTGCGTTCCCGGGCGCTGCTTTCAGCCGCTGTAAAGGCTTCGCTATGATGGCCCAGAACTTCTTCCATGGCACCCAGACGCGCCAATGCACCTTCAACAGCATTGTTCACTTTGGTAATTTCAACATGCACGGCTGTAGTCATCAAGCGCGCATCTTCACGGGTTGCTTTGGCCGGGTCTGCAAAACGCGCCGCCATGGACCCGATATATTGTGCGGTACTGCGAAAACGGACCAGTTCGGCGATCAAAAAGGCTGCCAGAAGTACAAAAATGGCGGGGCCAAAGGCCACAAAGCCCAAACTGGCCATGCTGGTCACCGGCAGCCCCATAAGGCCGCTGAGACCACTTTGCCCAAGGGTAAAAGCCAGAACACCAGAGATCCAGAAAAACGCAACAACACCACCGGCAATGATATACCAGACATGAGCAGAGCGATTGGCGGTTTTGGTGCTTTGAGGCGTATCACCATCCGGCGCATCGTCCTGCGTGACCAGCCCGCGATCTGTTGTGTTGGCTTCAGACAGATGCAAACCGGCAAGCTTGCTTAAACTGGCCCCGTCTGACGTTTCTCGTTCCAGGTGAACATCGCTCATGCACTTCCCCCCCAAAGGGTTGATATTAACAACTCCTTAATTCGCGCAAATTTGCACAAAAGGGAAGTCAAAAGCGCATGAAAATTTGTTCTTTATGTTTCCTGCCAACGTAAAACTGGAGATCGCGCCGCGCGGGTCTCGTCCAACCGACGCAAGGGGGCCAACAGCGGCGCTTCGGTAAAGCGCGCAGCGGCACCGCTTTTGGCCGCTTTCGCCAGCGCCAACAGGGTATCGGCAAAGCGATCCAGGCTCTCCTTTGATTCGGTTTCTGTTGGCTCGATCAACATTGCCCCATGTACCACCAGTGGGAAATACATGGTCATCGGGTGATAACCTTCGTCGATCATCGCCTTGGCAAAGTCCAGCGTGGTCACGCCAGTGTCTTTCAAAAAGTCATCATCGAAAAGCGCCTCGTGCATACACACGCCGGGGTAAGCCGGGCTCATCTCATCAGAGAGGCGCGCCAGCAGATAATTGGCGTTTAAAACGGCATCTTCAGAGACCCGGCGCAAGCCGTCTGAGCCATGGCTCATCATATAGGCCAAAGCCCTCACAAACATGCCCATCTGGCCATGAAAGGCGCTCATCCGGCCAAAGGGTTTGGCCTCAGATTGTGCTTCATCTTCAACCAGCGCCAAGCTTTGGCCATCCCGCACGAGATAAGGCACCGGCGCATAATTGCGAAGACGTTTGGAGAGCACCACCGGTCCGGCGCCCGGACCGCCGCCGCCATGGGGGGTGGAGAAGGTTTTGTGCAGATTGATATGCATGGCATCCACGCCCAGATCGCGCACCCGGGTTTTACCCATTATGGCGTTCAGATTGGCCCCATCACAATAAAAATAGCCGCCGGCCTCGTGTACCAGATCAGCAATTTCACGAATATCGCGCTCAAAAAGGCCACAGGTATTGGGGTTGGTTAGCATAATCGCCGCAACATCGGGGCCGATTTTGCGGCGCAAAACTTCCATATCCACGCGGCCTGTGGCATCGGCGGGTAATTCATCAATGTCAAAGCCGCACGCAGCCGCTGTGGCCGGATTGGTGCCGTGTGCGGATTGCGGGACCAGCACCCGGCGGCGTTTGCCCAGTTCGCCGCGCTCTTCGATGGCGGCACGAATACACATCATGCCGCACCATTCGCCATGCGCCCCGGCTTTAGGAGACAGTGCCACCGCATCCATGCCGGTAATGGCCATCAGCCAGTGTGACAACTCATCCATCAGGGCCAGCGCGCCCTGGACGGTGGATTGTGGTTGCAAAGGGTGCACATCGGCAAAACCCGGCAGGCGTGCCAATTTTTCGTTCAGGCGCGGATTGTGTTTCATCGTGCATGATCCAAGCGGGTAAAGCCCCAGATCAATGGCGTAATTGCGTTGCGAAAGGCGCACATAATGGCGCATGGCCTCGGGCTCGGAAAGACCCGGCAGGTCAACAGGGTTTTGGCGTTTCAAATTGCCAAGGCGGGCTGTGTGGTTGGGTACGTCGGCCAGATCAACGCCGCATTTTTCCGGTGACCCAACCTTGTGCAATAAGGGTTCAACCTGGGCCAGTCCCCGCGATCCCGAAAAGGTTTGCAAGTCGGCACCTGGGTCCAGGGGCTGCGCTGGTGCGGTGGGGCGGCCTGTGGAATTCATCGCCATCAGAGTGCCTCCTGCAATGCGGTGACCAGAGCATCAAAATCGTCGTCCGTATTGGTTTCAGTGACACTGATCAGCAACAGATCATCAAAGGGTCCACCGCCAAACAACCGCGCCGCCGGTATGCCACCCAACACGTCTTTTTTGGCTAAGGTCTCGACAATTTTTGCGGCATCACCATTCAGGCGCACTGTGAACTCGTTAAAGAAACTGGTGTTGAGGACCTCGACACCGCTAAGCGCGTCCAAGCGATCAGCAAGGACGCAGGCGCGGGCATGGTTTAGCTCGGCCAGTTTGGCAAAGCCGCAAGCCCCCAGCAAAGACAGATGAATGGTGAAGGCCAATGTGCACAGACCGGAATTGGTGCAAATGTTTGATGTGGCTTTTTCGCGCCGAATATGTTTTTCGCGGGTTGATAGGGTCAGCACATAACCGGTTTTTCCCGTGGCATCGACGGTTTGACCGGCAAAACGCCCCGGAGCCTGGCGAATAAATTTACGATCATCGCGACAGGCCAACAGCCCAACATATGGCCCACCAAAGCTTAAGCCGTTACCAATGGACTGTCCCTCGGCGGCGACAATATCGGCCCCCATTTCGCCGGGGTTTTGAATAAGGCCCAGCGAGACCACTTCGGTGGTTACGGCGATTAACAAGGCCCCCACCGCGTGGGCGGCATCGGCCAATGGGGCAAGGTCAACCAGTTCCCCAAACACATTGGGGTTTTGGACCACAATGCAGGCCGTATCATCATCCAGTTCCTGAGCGATGGTGCGGTCTTCACCCATGGCCGGGTCCATAGCCTGGATATGGACCGTCTCACCCTCAACGGCGGTGCAAACGGTTTTGCTGTAATGGGGGTGCAGGCCCGGTGCCAGTATGCATTTATGTCGCCGGGTAATGCGGGCCGCCATACGCACCGCCTCGGCTGTGGCGGTCGAGCCATCATACATCGAGGCATTGGCCACGCCCATGCCGGTGATTTGCGCCACCTGGGTTTGAAACTCAAACAGGGTCTGCAGGGTGCCTTGGGCAATTTCGGGCTGGTACGGGGTATAGGCCGTCAAAAATTCAGAGCGTTGAATCAAATGGTCAACACTGGCCGGGACAAAATGCCGATAGGCGCCGCCGCCACAAAAAAACGGGACGTCACCGGCACTTAGGGACTGCTTTGACAGTGCCGTAAAATGGCGTTCAACGTCCATTTCGCTGGCATGGGTTGGCAGGCCATCAATCAGGCCATCAAGGCGCGCTTCTTGCGGTATATCGGCAAAAAGGGCGTCAATGCCAGATACGCCGATACGGTCCAGCATGGCGGCCCGGTCGTCCTCATTTAAGGGCAAATAGCGCATAAAGGATCACCTATTCTTTGGTAAATTCCGCATATGCGGCTTCGTCCATCAGGCCCTCAAGCTGGCTGGTATCGGTAATGGTCATTTTAAAAAACCAGCCCGCGCCTTGGGCATCGTCATTGACGGTTTCTGGGGCGTCTTCCAGGGCGTCATTAGCGGCGGTGATGGTTCCGGATACCGGGGCATAGATTTCACTGGCCGATTTTACCGATTCGACAACAGCAATATCATCGCCTTTTGCGACGGTTTTGCTGGTATCAGGCAGCTCAATAAAGACAACATCGCCCAATTGTCCGGCGGCATAGGTGGAAATGCCGACAATGGCGGTATCGCCGTCGACGTTCAGCCATTCATGGTCTTCGGTAAAATAAAGTTTGCTCATTATGGTTCTCCCTAACCCCTGTAATAATTTTGCGGCACAAAAGGCAGTTTAAAGACTTCTGCGGGATGCGCCTTACCGCGCACAATCAGGTCTAGTGCAGTGCCGGGTGTGGCCAAATCGGCGCGCACATAACCCATGGCAATCGGGCCGCCAAAGCTTGGTCCAAAACCACCCGAGGTGATCTCGCCGACATATACCCCGTCAAGGTGAATATGGGTGCCGTCGCGGGCCGGGGCACGGCCCAGTGGTTTAATGCCCACACGTTTTTGTACTGTGCCTTCAGATAGTTCGCGCAATATACGGGCTGCGCCCGGAAAGTCGGCCTGCTCGTGGCGCACTTTGGGAATGGCCCAGGTCAGTGACGCATCGACGGGGGTGCGGCTTTCATCAAAATCATAACCGGAAAGGCACAAACCGGCCTCCAGTCGCAGGCTGTCGCGTGCACCAAGACCAATGGGTTTAACCAATTTGCTCTTGAGTAACAGCCGCGCCAAGTCTTCGGCCATTTCGGCTTTTACTGAAATTTCAAAACCGTCCTCGCCGGTATAGCCGGACCGGCTGATATGGCAATCAATGCCGCCAATTGCGGTGGCGGCTGATTGCATGAACACCATGTCGCACGAATCGGCGCACAAAGGCTCCAACACTTGGGCGGCTTTGGGCCCTTGCAGGGCAATCAGCGCCCGATTTGGTTCTGGTTGCAGCCGAACCCCATCAGGCAGACGCGCCGCGATTTGGGCGAAATCTTCGGTCTTGAAGGCCGCATTAACGACGATCATCAACCAGCCTTCAAAATGCGGGTGTATGGACCGGGTGACCATCAGGTCATCCATAATACCGCCCTCATCGGTCAGGAGCAGCGAATAGCGTTGCTGACCGGGTTTCAGGCCAACAAAATTACCCGGCATCAAAGCTTCCAGTGCCCGCGCCGTGGTCTCATGGTCGGGCCCAACCACAAAGGCCTGGCCCATGTGCGAGACATCAAACAGGCCACAATTTTCGCGGGTCCACTTATGTTCTTTCAATACGCCATCGACAAATTGAACGGGCATAGCGTAACCGGCAAAAGGCACCATTTTGCCGCCCAGCTCTTCCATCAACGACGCCAGTGGTGTGCGTTTTAAACCTTCATTTCCCATTGTCTGCCCCGATAGAAAAACCCCGGCGTTAACGCGCCGAAGGCCCCCGCTGTCCTGGTACCTGAGAGATTCACCAAGTGCGCATTATTGCGCCCTTCGCTTACTCCTTCGGTGCAGCATTCAAGATGCCGCTTTCCAGCGTGTCGATCCCTTCGCGGTCCCTGTTGCCTGAGAGTTTCCGGGGCGGTTGCTCCTTCGGCGCCAGCATTTAGGGCAGCTGGTCTCTCCCGCGAAGATCGTTCTGGTCAACACCATTGGTGTTGATGGGCGTGGCTTAGCAGGGGGAGCGATGGGGGGCAATGGTAAAGAGCCGCGCCTTAGCGAAAATAGTCCCAGATTGAAATAAGGCCAAGGACAATAAAAATCACCCCGGCAATCAGAGGGAGCGGCAGTTTGGCCAGCCAGCCCTGCGCCGCCTGGCCCAGCATAACCGCCAGCGCACTGGAAAGCACCAGCGCGGCGGCCGAGGCCGCAAACACATACCAGCGATTGACCTCTTCCCTGGTAGAAAAGGCCAATGTGGCAATTTGTGTTTTATCGCCAAGTTCAGCCAGAAAAATGGCGGCAAAAATGATCAGATAGCGTTCCATAACTGTCCTCAAATTGGTTGTGTTTACCGCCGCCCAAAAAGCTGCTCTATGTCTTTGAGTTTCAGCTCCACATAAGTCGGGCGGCCATGATTGCACTGGCCCGAATGCGGCGTGGCCTCCATCTGGCGCAACAGGGCGTTCATCTCGGTGGCATTTAGTCTGCGCCCGGCGCGCACACTGCCATGACAGGCCATGGTGGAGCAGACCTCTTCTAGGCGTTCTTTGAGCGATAAAGCACTATCAAATTCGGCCAGATCGTCGGCCAGATCACGGACCAGTCGCTGCGCATCAACATTGCCCAACAGCGCCGGGGTCTCGCGCACAGCAACAGCACCTTGCCCAAAGGCTTCAATGCTCAAACCCAGCTCGGACAGCTCATCGGCGCGGGCCAACACCCGCTCTGCGCTTTGCTCGTCCAGCTCAACAATTTCGGGAACCAGCAAAGCCTGCGCCGCTACACCAGAGGCAGAGAGCGCCTTTTTCATGTCTTCATAGACCAGTCGTTCATGAGCGGCGTGTTGATCGACAATGATAATACCGTCCTCTGTCTGGGTGACGATATAAGTTTCGTGGACCTGTGCCCGCGCTGCGCCCAAGGGTAAATGCTGGGTTTCTTCTGCTCCGTCTGTTTGGGGCATTTCATGATGCGCCGAGGGGGCATCAAAGGCAGAAAATCGCGTATTTTCCTCAAATGAAGGGCGCGGGGCACCGCGCTGCGCCCACGACGTCTGGCTTTGATAGGGCATGCCGACAGGGTGTGCTCCTTCGGCCTGCATGCCTTCTGGCCGTACGCGGCCCAGCGCAAAACCCGCTGTGGTGGTCGAGGCCCGGTGACCGGCATTGGCCAGGCCATGACGCAAGGCCCCGACGATCAGGCCGCGCACTAAACCGGGGTCCGCAAAGCGCACTTCGGCTTTGGCCGGGTGAACATTCACATCCACCATATGCGGGTCCAGATCGACAAACAGCGCCAGCGCCGGATGACGATCACGGGCCAGAAAATCTGCATAGGCCCCGCGCACCGCGCCGTGCAGCAATTTATCGCGCACCGGACGGCCGTTGACGAACAGATATTGATGCCGCGCCGAGCCTTGGTGATAGGTCGGCAGGCCGGCAAAGCCTGTGACCTGCACACCGTCGCGTGTCTGGTCTATGGCAATAGAGTTCTGGGCAAAATCGCGACCCAGTATATCATCCAGCCGGGCCAGCCTAGCATTTTCATCTGTGCCTTTGGCCATCAGGCGCAAGGATGTGCGCCCATTGCTGGACAGAGTAAATCCCACATCGGGGCGGGCCATGGCCAGGCGCTTGATGACATCTGATATGGCCATGCTTTCGGCGCGCTCACTTTTAAGGAATTTCAGCCGTGCCGGGACCGCAAAAAACAAATCGCGCACCTCAATGCGGGTACCGCTAAGGCCTAAAGGCGGGGCCGGTTCTGGGTCCTTTTGCACGCCGCCTTCAAGGCGCAAGACCCACGCATCTTCGCCGCTGCGCTGGGTGGTCAGCGACAGGCGGGCCACCGAACCAATACTGGGCAGGGCTTCGCCCCGAAATCCCATGGTATTGATGGCCAACAAGTCCCATTGGCCGTCATCATCCGGGGCCAGTTTGGACGTGGCGTGGCGCTCGACCGCCAAAAGCAGCTCATCATGGCTCATACCATGACCATCATCGGCTATGGTAATACGTGTCTTGCCGCCGTCTTCCACTGTGACCTCAATGCTTTGCGCATTTGCATCCAGTGCATTTTCCACCAATTCCTTGACCACGCTGGCCGGACGCTCAACCACCTCGCCCGCGGCGATGCGATTGATGGTTTCTGGGGGAAGGCGGCGCAAAGTGCTCATGTTTATTTTTTCTGCGCCTCTATCCAGCGATCAATTTTGGCCTCCAGCATGGCCATGGTGATGGAGCCGTCGCTTAACACTTCACCATGAAAGGCGCGCACATCAAACTGATCTCCCAGCGCGTCTTGCGCCTTTTTGCGTAAGCGTAAAATGGTCAACTCGCCAATTTTATAGCCCAGTGCCTGACCCGGCCATGAGATGTAGCGATCCGTCTCGGTTTCGATATTGTGCAGGGCCAGTGCTGAATTATCTTGCAAGCACGCCATGGCCTGATCGCGGCTCCAGCCAAAGGCATGGATGCCGGTATCCATAACCAGACGGCAGGCGCGCCACATCTCATAAGTCAGGCGGCCAAAATTTTCGTATGGCGTGGTGTACATACCCATCTCAACGCCCAATTTTTCAGAATACAGCCCCCAGCCTTCGCCAAAGGCAGTCAAATACAGGTCTTTTCGAAATTCAGGCACATTTTCCAGCTCTTGCGACAGAGCAAACTGGTTGTGATGGCCGGGCACGGCTTCGTGCAAAGTCAAAGCGGGAAGTTCGTATAGCGGGCGTTGGTCAAGGGCGTAGGTATTGACCATATAACCCCCGGCGCGATGAGTGCGCACATCGCCTGGCCAGTAACGTGCCGTGGTGTAATGGGGTGCGATGGCGTCTGGCACCGGGCGCACGCCATAGGGTAGGCGGGGCAGTTTGCCAAACATGGTCGGCATCTGGTCATCCGCTTTTTTGGCAATCCAGGCGGCGTGACGCAACAGCGCCTCTGGCGTATCGACATAAAACTGTGGGTCGGTGCGCAGGAAATTGAGAAATTCGGCAAACGTGCCTTCAAAGCCGGTGTCCAGAATGACCTGTTCCATCTCTTTGCGAATACGGGCCACTTCGCTTTTGCCCAGATCATGAACCTCTTGCGGGGTCATCGTAGTGGTGGTGAAAATCTGGACCAGCTTGGCATAATAATCGCCGCCGTCGGGGACGTCTGAGATGCCGATGCTTTGGCGGGTGGCGGTCAGGTACTCGTCTTCCATAAAGGCCAGCAGGTTCTCATAGGCCGGTTTGACTTTGTCGTTAACTGCCGTGGTCAATTTGTCGTTCAGCGCCTTCTTTTCATCAGCGCTTAATGATTTGGGCAAGGCCTCAAATGGCTTAGTAAACCCAGCGGCAAAATTTTCATCCTCCAGCGTGGTCTTGAGCGTGGCGACAATCGCCTCGACGACGATTTTGGGCTGGGTAATGCCTTCGACAAGACCGGCACGAAGATTGGCGATATGCTGGTCAAAAAAGTCTGGCAACGTATTAACGCGGGCAATCCAGGCTTCGGCTTCGGCCTTGCTGGTGGCGCGGGTTGAACGGGCCAGAAATCCGGGCGCGGTGTGAAACCCCGAATCGTTGGTGAAAGGCAAGGCGGCTTCGTCAAAGCTGGCCCGCATCAGGCGCTCGTTCAAAACAAAATCCAGAAGGTCTGCGTTGACGCGTTGAGTGGTATTCAGGTCGCCAAGGTCAATCTTGCTAAGGCGTTCAGCATAGCGCGCATTGATGGCGGCGCGCCGGGTGCGGGCGTTGGGGCTATTATCGGGCCACAGTGCCAAAGCCGCCAGATCACCTTTTTGGCCAGCGGTTATTGGGTTCTCGCGCAGGTCAAAGGCTCGCACATCCTTGATCAGCGTCGCCAGAGCATCGGCTTGTGCCATGGCCGGGCCGTGGCTGAGTAACAGGGCCGAAATAATAAGCATAGCAATTCGATAGAGCATGGTTTTTTCTCCTGGTGGCGCGCACCCTTGCGTCACGTCTCTTTTATCGGCACAAAAGCACGATGAACAGTCTTCCCCTATCAGGTGTCTGCGCGCAAGGCTTTGAGCCGGTTCGCAACACCTTCACCGAAATTTTCACTGATGGATCCGAGCGTGGCGCCAGTTTGGCTGTGCTGGTCGATGGCAAAGTGATGGTTGATCTGGTCGGTGGGTTTGCCGATCGGGCTGAGACAATGCCCATGACCAGTGATGCTTTGGTGCCGGTGTTTTCCTGTTCCAAGGCAATTTCATCGCTGGTGATTGCCAAAACGGTCAGTGAAGGCCAATTGGATTATGAACAAACGGTCGCGTCTGTGTGGCCGGAATTCGCGGCCAATGGCAAAGAGGCTGTTACCGTTGGCGAGGCGCTTTCTCATCAGGCGGGCTTGTGTGCTATTCCTGATAATTGGGCCCCGGAAGATTGGTTCGACTGGGACAAAACCTGCGCGCGTTTGGCGTCTATGGAACCTTTGTGGCCGCTGGGCGAGGGCTCCGGCTATCACCCGGTGACCTGGGGCTATATTGCCGGCGAAATTGTCATCCGTGCCACCGGGCGCACCATCGGCACGATATTACGCGAAGACCTTTGCGTGCCAAACGACATTGATTTCTGGATTGGTCTGCCGGACGAAGAACACCCACGTGTGGCGCAAACCACCAAGCCCAGCCGGGTGCCGGATTTTGGGGTGATGAACACGTTTCAAAAACTGGCGTTTATGAAGCCATGGTCATCGCCGGGACGACGTGGCGGCGCGGCATGGCGACGGATGGAAATTCCGTCCGCCAATGGTCATGGCACAGCGCGCGCCATGGCTGAGCTGATCAGTATTTACGCACGTGATGGTTATTTGGGCGAGAACCAGTTCGTTAAAGAGGCCGCTTTAAAACAAGCGGTTAGAGAGCGTGTGTCTGGCCGGGACCGGGTGTTGCCCAATGATTTGAGCTTTGGAGCCGGGCTGATCCGCAATGCCCCGGGGCGGCTGGTTTATGGGCCGGGCCTGCACACCATTGGCCATACCGGTTTTGGCGGCTCGTGCCTGTTTGCTGATCCGGACAAGCGCATCAGTTTTGGCTATGCCACCGCCAAACAGGATGCTGAACTGGTCCGTGATGACCGGGCACGCCGCCTGATCGCAGCCCTTTATGATTGCCTCTAGGCCGGGGCCCGCATCACCAGAACCCGCCATTCGCCCAGCGCATAATCGCGTATAAAATCATTACCCTCGGCCTCGTATGCGGTGCGTACACGCGCCGCCTGATGATCAAGAATGCCCGACAGGATCAAAATAGCCGAAGGGGCCAGTGCGCTGGTGATATCGCTGGCCAGCACAATCAGCGGATTGGCCAGAATATTGGCAAAAATCAGCTCAAAACATTCACCCTTTAAGGCCTTGTGGTCAAAGCCATCGGCGACCACAAAGTCGATGCGGTCATCCACCTGATTGATCAACGCATTGGCGCGTCCCACCTTGATCGCGATCGGGTCAATATCGGTGGCCAGAATATCGGCGTTTGGCAAAACCTTGGCGGCGGCAATCGCCAACGTGCCGGCCCCGGTACCAAGATCTAAAATGTGTGCAGGAGCGTCGTCGCTTAATGTATCTTCAAAAGCCAGCATACAGCCCTTTGTGGTGCCGTGATGCCCGGTGCCAAAGGCTTCACCAGCTTCGATCAGGATCGAAATCAGGGCCGGATCGTCCGGTACATCGTGATGGGCGCCGTGCACATAAAAGCGTCCGGCCTGGACCACGGGCAAGCCCTTTAGTGATTTGGCGATCCAGTTTTCATTATTCAGTATTGAGCTGGTGTGTGAAAAACCTCTGCCCAGCGGTTCACCTTGGGCAAAGGTCTGTGCGTTGGTTTCATGCTCAAAAAGCAGCTGCAACCTGCCTTCTGGCAAGTGTTCTTCAAAAACCGACAGCGCTAGCCATGGCGGGTCTTCGTGTTGGTCTTGTGCATTGGCCCAGTGTTTTAAGGCTTCAAAATCGCCCAGCACATTGACCTGCCAAACCTGGTCATCCTGATCACTCATGTCACGGTTTCATGACGGGTGCTGGCACACAGATCATGATTGGCCAGCGTTTCGATCACCCGGCAATGGGCGGTGACGGTTCCGTCGCAACATTCGACCATACGGGTTAACTCTCGTTTCAGACTGTTTAAGGCCGCAATTTTGGCTTTCACGGCGGCCAGATGTTCCCGGGCAATCGAATCGGCCGAAGCGCAATCTCTGGCCGGGTCGTCGGCAAGGTCCAGCAAATTGCGGATTTGGTCCAGCGAAAAGCCCAGTGCCCGCGCATGGCGAATAAAACTGAGCCGTTTGATGGCGGCCTGTTCATAACGCCGTTGGCCACCATAGGTGCGGTCCGGTTCGGGCATCAGGCCCAATTGCTCGTAATAGCGGATGGTCTGTACCTTGGACCCTGTGCGGGTCGCCAGCGTGCCTATGGAAATATTCATGTTTTTTCTCTTGAACCTACAGTCACTGTAGAGATTAGGGTGAACATGGCAAGCAGTAAAGGAGCCAGATATGAGCGGATCTTGCGGCGATCATTGTGATGATTTCGACGGGGCCAGCGCCGCCTATAAACGCGCTTTGTGGGCAGTTATTGCCATCAATGGCGGCATGTTTGTCGTTGAAATGACGGCTGGTTTTGCGGCCAGCTCCACCGCCTTGCGGGCTGACGCGCTTGATTTTTTTGGCGATACTTTGACCTATGCCCTGTCGCTGGCTGTGATTGGCATGGCCCTGCGCGCTCGTGCCAGGGCGGCGCTTGTCAAAGGCCTCAGCTTGCTGGCCATGGGCCTGTTTGTGGCCGGAACTGCCATCTGGCAGATGTTTTCCCCGGGGCTTCCCGAAGCCCCGATGATGGGCGGCATTGGGTTTTTGGCTCTAATCGCCAATCTGGTCAGTGTCTTTATCCTGCTCAAATTCAAAGACGGCGATTCCAATGTGCGTTCCGTCTGGCTGTGCTCACGCAATGATGCCATTGGCAATGTTGCGGTGATGGGCGCGGCGGTTCTTGTTGCCATGACCCATTCGCACTGGCCAGACCTGATTGTGGCCTTGGCGATGAGCGGCTTGTTCCTCAGCTCCGCCGTACAGATTATCGCCCGCGCCCGGACCGAAATGAAGATGCAAATTGCCTGATGATAACGCACGCCCACAAGGCGGGGACAGGTTGTTTCTATCCTCGAAAACGACAGGGGTAATAAGGGACCATAAGCCGTATTTGAGGGGCAAAAGAAGGGTATTGTAAGGGTCAAAAAGGGGTAAATGGGGGGCAGCATAAGGGTAAGACAGGGCCGTTTTGACCCTCGGCTTGCCCTTTGGTTGTTATCCACGGCGGTACGCCTTCTCCCATGGGGAGAAGGTTGGGATGAGGGGCTTGTGTATTGAAGCTGGATGACACAGAGCCATCCCTTATAAGGCCTCATCCCCTCACCTTATTCCTCTCCCTGTGGGAGAGGAGAGAGGCTGGTGATCGCGTGTGTGGATTTATGCAACTTATCCCACACGGGGCCTTTTGGAGTATAGTTTCTCCATACTTCGAGGACGCTCCGCGCCACCTCAGCATGAGGTTGACGTTTAATTTATCTCTGCCTCATCCTGAGGTGCGACTGATAGGAGCCTCGAAGGGTGGAAGAACATAAAACCCTCATCCTGAGCTTGTCGAAGGAAGGAGCAACAAAACCCACACCCCCCGGCCCAGAGGTAAGCAAACCAAGGCTACATCAGTTTTGTTGCACCTTTGGCATCATAGGCCGAAACGCTGGCCCCGGCGCGTTTGGCATCCATAATGGCACCCATAAATTTGGCCATGTGCGGAGTTTGCATATGAGTGTCCAATGCCGCCTGATCTATCCATACTTCGAATAGACGAATACGGCACGGATCGCCAATATCCACGGCGAAACAATAATCCGCACAGCCGGTTTCTTTTAAGGTCTCGCTCACCATTTCATTGGCGGCGTCTTTCACCGCTTCAATTTCTGCGGCGCTTTCCATGTCGATATATCCACCAACAACAATCATTTTCTTCGTCCTTTTTTTGTTTTATTTTTCCGTTAGAAGTGACTTTAGGCCTTATCGACAAATCCGGCCATGACTTTTTTAGTGCCGGCCTTTTCAAAGGCCACGCTCAGCTTGTCGCCATCAAGTTGCGTGATCCGCCCATAGCCAAATTTCTGATGGAATATACGCATGCCTTGTTGCAGGCCGTTTGTGCTCTGTTTGTCAGAGGCGATGGGGCGCGCCGTGCCTTCTATGGTGCGGCTGCGCACCGTGTCTTTTTTGGCCTGAAAACGCGCCCAGCCGGGGCTGTTATAGGTCGAGCGATTATCACTAAAACCTGTGTCATCACCGCCAGATCCGGCCTGATTATAATAGCCGGTATCGGCCTGCGCATCGACGTGTTCGGGGGGCAGCTCGTCGACAAAACGCGACGGCAGAACACTTTGCCAGCGGCCATAAATCTGGCGGTTGGCGGCAAAATAAATGATTGCCTGTTTGCGCGCCCGGGTGAGACCAACATAGGCCAGGCGGCGCTCCTCTTCCAAGGCTGTGGTGCCGCCTTCGTCCAGTGAGCGCTGAGAGGGAAAAACACTTTCTTCCCAGCCCGGCAAAATGACCAGCGGAAACTCCAACCCTTTGGCAGCGTGCAGGGTCATCAGGCTGATCTGGTCATCGGTTTCATTGCGGGTATCCAGTTCCGAAACCAGCGCCACATGTTCCAGATAACCGTCCAGATTATCAAATGCGCCCATGGCCTGAACCAGCTCTTTAAGATTATCCAATCGCCCCTGGGCCAGCGGGTTTTTGTCGGCCATCCACATGGCGCTGTAACCGCTTTCATCCAGAATGATCTCGGTCAGCTCGCCGTGGGGCAGGCTGCCAGTAGCCTCGCGCCAGCGATCAATATCGCCCAGCAACATCCGTAAGCCGGTGCGCGCTTTGCCGCTGATCTCGTCAGTGGTGATCATATGGCGGCAGGCCTCTTGCAGCGGCACATTCATAACCCGCGCCGCCTGTTGCAGCTTTTGCACTGACGTGGCGCCAATGCCGCGTTTGGGCACATTGATAATGCGTTCAAACGCCAGATCATCGGCGTTGGATTTTACGGCGCGAAGATAGGCATGGGCGTCTCTTATTTCGGCGCGTTCAAAAAATCGCGGGCCGCCAACCACGCGGTAAGGCAGGCCCAAGGCGATAAAGCGATCCTCAAAGGCGCGCATCTGCCATGAGGCACGGACCAGAACTGCGCAATCGGCACAGGCACCATCTTTCGAGCACCAGTTTTCCATCTCTTCACAGGCGGCGCGGGCCTCGGCCTCGCCATCCCAGACGCCGCGCACGGCCACTTTTTCGCCGCCGGCTTCATCGGTCCACAGGGTTTTGCCCAACCGCCCCTTATTGGCCGTGATCAACCCCGACGCGGCACCCAAGATATGCTCGGTCGAGCGATAATTGCGCTCCAGGCGGACCACTTTGGCCCCTGGAAAATCCTTCTCAAAGCGCAAAATATTATCAACCTCGGCCCCGCGCCATCCATAAATGGACTGGTCATCATCGCCGACCACGCAAAGGTTGGCCGAGCCGCGCGCCAATAGGCGCAGCCATAAATATTGCGCCACATTGGTGTCCTGATACTCATCCACCAGCAAATAGCGAAAACGGCGGTGATAGTCGCCCAAAACATCCTCATGGTTCAAAAAAATGCTCAATGTATGCAGCAAAAGGTCGCCAAAATCACAGGCGTTCAGAACTTTCAAGCGGTCCTGATAAACACCGTACAGCTTGGCACCCTTGCCGTTGGCAAAGCTACAGCCATCTTGTTCGCTGACCTTGTCCGGACCAAGGCCCCGGTTTTTCCAGCCATCGATTAAGCTGGCCAGGTGGCGCGCAGTCCAGCGTTTTTCATCGACGTCTTCGGCGATGATTACCTGTTTGAGCAGGCGCAATTGATCATCGGTATCGAGAATGGAAAACGAGGATTTCAGGCCCACCAGTTCCGCATGGCGGCGCAGGATTTGCGCCGAGATCGAATGGAACGTCCCCAGCCATTGCAGACGTTCAACTGTATCACCGATCAGCGATCCAACCCGACTGCGCATTTCGCGGGCCGCCTTGTTGGTAAAGGTGACGCACAGAATTTCCCACGGGCTGGCCTTGCCCATGTTGAGGATATGCGCCAGCCGCGTGGTCAGCACCCGCGTTTTGCCGGTGCCGGCACCAGCCAGCACCAGAACCGGACCGTCCAGCGCCTCGACCGCCTCGCGCTGTTCGGGGTTTAACCCCTCCAGATAGGGGGCCGGACCCGCCGGGGCGCGAGCCCGCGCCAGATCGGAAATTTTTTGTGTTTCAGCCACAGATTATGCTCAATCAGAATCGAAAACGAAGCGCGAACATAACACGGCAAAAGCGAAACGCACGCGGTTAGTTTCAGTTGACATTACTGCCTATCCTTCGAGGCGATTGCAACGCAATCCCTCAGGATGAGCGGCAGAATTACACACCCTTACCCTGAGGTGCGAAGCATCGCCGAGCTTCGAAGGGGCCGAGGCAAGAGCTAAGCTTCTGCCCCGACCGCAAATAATTGCGAGGCATTATCGCGCAACCAGCGGCGCGGCGCTTTGGCCGGGCCGACGCGGGCCTCGACCAGTGCCCAAAAACGCGGCCCGTGATTGTGTTCAATCAAATGGGCCACTTCGTGGGCGCAAACATAATCCAGCACGTCCGCAGGGGCACAGATCAATCGCCAGGAATAGTTCAGTCGTCCGGCGGCAGAACACGACCCCCAGCGGCTGTGGGTGTCGCGTACGGTGATGGCGCTAAAATGTGTATTCAAGCTATCGGCATGATGCCGGGATTGTATGTCCAGCTCTTGTCGCGCCAATGCGATCAGCGCCCGCCTGGTCCGTCCGGCAAAGTTGGCGCCTTTGGGGCAAGGGATGATCAACGCGCCGTCTGCTTCGCGGGCCTTGCCGCGCCCGGTTTCTTTGACCAGTGCGACGTTTTTCCCGCGCAGCAAGACCTCTGCGCCCGGATCAAACGGCATGGGTGGGGGCAGGTTGTGTAAATGGCCGGCCAGCCAGTCGGCTTTATCAAGGATCAGTTTTTGGGCGCGTTTTTTATCGCGCGCCCGGGGCAGCACAGCCACCGCCTCGCGGCGCGCCGTATCAATACGTAAACTCACCCGCCGTGCCCGGGGCCTGATCACATAACGGATGGGTATGTCAGGATTTGTTGTGGTCACGGATAAAGCGGGCAATGCGCGGCGCGATATTGTCCCGAAACCGGCGACCGCTAAACACGCCATAATGGCCAACGCCGTCCTGAACATAGTCCTGGCGCATGTCGGTTGGAATGTTGACGCACAGATCGTGGGCCGCCTGGGTCTGGCCGATGCCTGATATGTCGTCTAACTCGCCCTCGACGGTCATCAGGGCGGTGTCAGTCAGTGCGCTCAAATCCACCCTTTGTCCCCGATGGCGCATAATGCCGCGGGCCAGATGGTGTTCTTGAAAAATTTCCTTGATAGTTTGCAGATAAAATTCTTCGCTCAAATCCATCACCGACATATATTCATCATAAAAGGCGCGGTGGCGCTCGGTGCTGTCCCCGTCTCCGGCGACCAGATGATCAAAAAATTCCCGGTGGGCATCCACATGGCTGTCCTTGTTCATCTGGATGAAGCTGGCCAATTGCACAAACCCCGGATAGACGCGGCGCATGGCCCCGGCATTGGGAAACGGCACGGTGCTGATCACCGTGCGGGCAAACCAGTCGAGCGGTTTCGACTTGGCTAGCTCGTTGGGCAGGGTAGGGGATTTGCGGGTATCAATGGGCGAGCCCATAAAGGTCAGGCTGGCGGGCCGGGCCGGGTCGCCGTTCTCGGCCATCAAAGCGGCGGCGGCCAGCACCAGAGGCCCCGGCTGGCAGACCGCCAAAACATGGGTGTTTGGCCCTAAAAATCGCAGACTATCCTCAATCTGGTCAACATAATCGTTCAGATCAAACCGCCCAGCCATCATGGGCACGGTGCGGGCATCGGTCCATTCGGTAATATAGACCTCGTGGGCTGGTAAAAAGGCTTTGACCGTATCGCGCAGCAAGGTCGCGTAGTGGCCAGAAAGAGGCGAGACGATCAACAGTTTGGGATCATTGTTTGAGGCAGGGACATCGCGGTTAAAATGCGTCAGTGTCATCCATGTGCTCTGGCGGGCAGGTTTGGGTGTCACCTTTACCGTTTCACCATCAATCTGGGTGGCATCAATATCCCAGTCGGGTTTGCCATAACGCCGGGTCAGACGTTCAAACAAATCGGCACTGGCGGCCATGCTGCGCCCGGCCAGCGTATAACTCATGGGGTTTAGCGGTGATGAAAACATTGCCTGTGTGCCGCGCGCCATATGGCGCCAGGGTTTCAAGGCTGCGTGGGTTAACTCGAACGCGCTATAGAGCATGTATTTAACACCTTTTGCCGCTCAGATGGCGGCGCAGACACCCGGCAATATCATCGACACTGCTGGAATGGGTAAAGACGGCCACGTATTTGCCTTTGGCGTCCATCAGGAAAATGGCGCTGGTATGATCCATAATGTAATCATCCCCTTCGCCGACTTTTTTGTAATAGACCGCATAGGTGCTGGCCACATTCTTGATCTGCTCGGCGGTGCCACTAAGGCCGACAAGGCCGTCTGGAAAGCTGGCCGATCGTACATATTGCGCCAGATTTTCCGGTGTGTCCCGTTCCGGGTCGACCGAGACAAAGACCGGCGTGATGCGGCTTTTGTCATCCCCCAATGTGTCCAGCGCTGACGCCATCATCTGCAAGGCAAACGGGCAGACGTCGGGGCAATAGCTATAGCCAAAATAGACCAGCATGGGTTTGCCCAGAAAATCAGCCTCGGTCACGGTCCGCCCGTCTTGGTCGGTCAGAGTGAAGGGACCACCAATATTGGCGCTTTGTGGTGCCGGTTTGCCTTGCCGGGCCATTTGCACAGCAAATGAGATCGCAATGACGGCAATCATGGCGGCGGCGATCCAGCGAACGTTACGCAGCGTTTGGGAAAAAGAAGACGTGCTCATGGGCGCACCATAACGTTATGCGGGGCGCGCACCAGAGGTTTTTCACAGATCAGTGTACCAGATGCCGCACCATTGCCGAGGGCGCGTTTCTGGTGTAGCGCCAAGGCTTGGTTAGATCAGGAGCATCCATTCGTGCGCAACACCTCCAAAATGGCCGCACAATCATTGCAGGTTAGCTTTGGCGTCCGTACCCGCACCCTGATCCTGCTGCGCTGGATCGCTGTGGTTGGCCAAAGCGCCGCAATATTGTTCGTGACTTTGGTCTTGCATTTCACCTTGCCGCTGGCCGCCTGCCTTGCAGTGATTTCAACCAGTGCCTGGCTGAATATTTTCCTTGGTATTTCTTTGACTTCGGGGCGTTTTTCGGCGCCGCGTTTCACGCTGGCCCAGTTGATTTTTGATCTGGTGCAAATGGCGCTGTTGCTGGGGCTGACGGGTGGTCTGGCCAATCCGTTTATTATTCTGTTGGGCGTGCCGGTGGTGGTGGCGATCACCGCTTTGCCGATACGCAGCGCCGCGGTTTTGGCGGTGTTAACTCTGGCGGCGGCACTGGCGTTGCGGCTTTACGCCTTGCCCTTGCCCTGGGTCGAGGGTGTTCGCCCCAATATCCCTGATCTGTTTGTGCTGGGCCAGTTTACTGCATTGGTTACCGCCACGGCCTTTATCGCGATTTATGTCTGGCGGGTATCCACGGAAAGCCGGCGTATGCAGGCGGCACTGACTGCGACCGAGGCGGTGCTGGCCAAAGAGGCCCGGCTTTCGGCGCTGGGCGGACTGGCGGCCGCTGCGGCGCACGAGCTGGGAACACCTCTGGGGACCATTGCTTTGGTCGCCAAAGAAATCATGCACGCCGTACCCAAAGAGGGGGAGTTGGGCGAAGACGCAAAATTGCTGGTTGAACAAGCGGCCCGTTGTCGCGATATCCTGTCTAAATTGTCGGCCAGCGGGGCCGAGAATGATCCGATCCATGCGCGTCATACACTGGCTGAATTGCTCGAAGAAGTGGCCGCGCCAGGCCGCGCGGGCGGCGTTGGCATTACCACCCGGGCCAGTGATAAAAGCGGCTGTGAGGCCAGCCCAATGCCAATATTGCGCCGTCAACCCGAAATTATGCACGCCTTGGGGGCCTTTGTGGACAATGCCGCGGATTTTTCGACCTCCAAGGTCGAATTGAACGGGCTTTGGGATGATAACTGGGTGGAAATTATCATCAGTGATGATGGCCCAGGGTTTTCAGATGTCATTCTTGAAAAACTGGGCGAGCCTTATATTACGACGCGCGCCGGGGGGGATGATCGAGGGCATGGTGGCATGGGCCTTGGAATTTTTATTGCTAAAACCCTTATCGAACGCACTGATGGTGTGATAAAGATGGGCAAAAGCAACAAGCTTGGCGGGGCCATGGTCCGCGTCATTTGGCCGCGCGTGAAAGTCGAAACACAGAGTACTATATAACCACCAAAGGCCGCCCGCATTGCGGCGTCACAACAATAGTGGACAATATTATGGAAACCTCAGAAACCAAACTGGACCTGCCGGCCGACCACACATTGTTGATTTTGGATGATGATGCACCGTTTCGCACCCGTCTGGGGCGGGCTTTGACGGCCCGCGGCTTTGTGGTCAGTGCCGTCAGCACCGTGCACGAAGCACTGGACATTTCCCGCCTGAACCCACCGGCTTTTGCAGTTCTGGATATGCGCCTTGACGATGGCAATGGGCTTGAAGTGGTCAACGACCTGCACAAGCGCCGCCCGGACTGTCGGGTGATCATGCTGACCGGTTATGGTAATATTGCCACCGCCGTTGCCGCCGTTAAAGCCGGTGCGGTGGACTATCTGGCCAAGCCCGCCGACGCTGATGATGTGGTCAAGGCGCTTCTTGCCATGCCCGGTTCGGCTCCTGAACCGCCGGTTAATCCCATGAGTGCCGATCGGGTGCGCTGGGAACATATTCAGCGCGTCTATGAGTTGTGTAATCACAATGTTTCTGAAACGGCACGGCGGCTCAATATGCACCGACGTACCTTGCAACGCATACTGGCCAAGCGCGCCCCGCATTAGGCTTTAGTACAAAAAAGTTCAGCATTAAAACAATATCAGCTTTTTTCTTATAAGACCTTTGGATGATAGTCGGCATCATAAGCTGGCATCGCAGGGAGAATTACTGTGCGGGCTTTATTATTATTGCTTTCATACCTTTTAGGTCTTGGCATGGCTGTGCCGGTTCATGCCGACGAGAAAATCCGTGCGCCGGTCGCCATAGATGGCGTTTTGGACCTGCGTAATTGGGATTTTTCGGGCAAGTCCGACTCCATAGAATTAAAAGGCGAATGGAATTTCGCCTGGCGGCAGTTTATTGCGCCGACAACAGATCGCGGCTTTGATGCAATCGCGACGGTTTCTGTCCCGCATCGGTGGAGCGGCGCAACATTTGGCAGTGAAGTTTCGGATGGGCGCGGCTATGGCACATACCATTTGCGTGTCTTATTGCCGCAAAATACGCCGCCTCTGGGCTTAAGGACTATGGGGCTGACCTATGCTACGGCGACTTATATCAATGGTGATCTGATCCACACAATCGGTACGCCAGGGACAAGCAAGACTAGCGAAAAGCCTTTTTATGTTGTTGATGCGATGTCCTTGCCGACATCAGCTTCCCTTCGGCCTGTTCTGGATATTGTGGTCCAGATTTCCAATTACCACCATGCTCGCGGCGGCATGACGTCCAGCATGATTTTAGGACCAGCCAGCACTGTAATGGCGAAACATGACGGGTATCGCGGAACCGTTATTGCCCTGGTCAGTGGTATGCTGGCTTTGATGGGGTATTGCCTGGTGACGTTTTTCACCCGGCCTTCATTTCGCCCGCCTCTTTATTTTGCCCTGTTTCTGTTAGCCGTTGCAGCGCATTTGGCTACCAGCAAAGGGATTTTTGTGAGTGCATTGCCCTTTATTCCAGGGCAAGTGCTGCTACGCGTTGAATATTTGTCGCTGATCCTTGGCTCTTATGCCAGTTTTTCCCTGATTGCCAGCCTGTATCCCGGTGTTTTTTCGGCCAGGGTTAGCCAGGGTATTGTTTATTATAACGCTTTGGCGGCGCTTTCATTGCTGATCATGGATACCTATCATTTTTCATCCCTTGTTCTGGTTTATGAAGTGGGCATGATGCTGTGTGTTCTGACCGCAGTCGTGGGTCTGGCTGTTGCCGCGCGTCGAAACATGGAGGATGCATTTTTCCTGACCATCGGGCTTGGTATCTCGCTCATTGGTCTGGGAATAGGAATTGTTGCACATCATGTCACCGGCGCACCGGGGTGGCTGATCATTTATATGACCATGGTGACCAGCATTGTGGCGCAAGCCGCAACATTGGGGCGGCGGATCAGTCGCGCTGTGCGTCACAGTGAAGGATTGCGCGAACAATTGGCCCAGACCAATGAGCAATTGGAAATCCGCGTATCCGAACGCACCACACAGTTAAAAAATGCCTTGCAGCAAGCCAAAGCGGCCAGCAAAGCCAAATCAGAATTTCTGGCAACCATGAGCCATGAAATACGCACGCCAATGAATGGGGTCATCGGCATGGCGGATGCCGTTCTAAAGGGCGATCTAAACCCTGAACAACGCGATAATGTCACCATCATTCAAAAATCGGCCAATGTGCTGATGGTGATATTGAACGATATTCTCGATATTTCAAAAATCGAAGCTGGCAAAATGACGCTAGAACAAAGGCCAATCCATGTTCAGGGCGTCATCGAAAAAGCGCTAGCTTTATGGCAAGAACCTATTGAACAAAAAGGGCTGGTACTGAAAAGTAAAATCGAGGGTAATTTTTCTGTTTGGGCGTTGGGCGATGAAATGCGCCTTGGGCAAATTCTCTCTAACTTTCTCTCCAATGCCTGCAAGTTTACCCAAAACGGCCATATCTGTCTTTTTGCCATCGCCAAAGCGCAAAATGATGAAGTCACTTATGAGCTTCGTGTTGAAGATACTGGTCCGGGGATTGATCGCTATAAAGTTGGGCATATTTTCAAAAGCTTCACACAAGAAGACCAATCCACCTCAAGACGATATGGTGGCACCGGTCTTGGGCTGTCTATCTGTGTAGATTTGGCAAAGCTTATGGGTGGAACTATTAAATATGACAGCTGTTATGAAGATGGGGCAGCTTTTGTGCTGCGCATAACCCTGCCTAAAACAGAAAAACCAGTTCAGGCGTTGGAACACGCGCCCAAAACTGTGAAAAACCCCACAAAACGCTTAAAGCTGCTCATCGCCGAGGACAATCAGATTAACCGTAAGGTCATGCGCGCTATCCTTGGTAAAATGCCCTTTGATCTTAGCTTTGCTCATGACGGCACAGAGGCCGTCACCTTGGCGCAAACCGAGCCTTTTGACGCGATTTTGATGGACATTCAAATGCCCAATATGGGCGGTATTGAGGCCACTAAAGTCATTCAGGAAAATGATGGGCCCAACAGCCAAACCCCAATCATTGCCATTACCGCCAATGCCATGGCTGGCGACAAGGAAAACTATCTGGCGGCTGGCATGAGCGGATTTGTTTCCAAACCCATCAATGCCAAAGATCTGATCATGGCAATTATTGCGGCAAGCAAAGATAGCAAAGCGCATGCAGAGCCCATGCAGAAGCGCGCCTGATAAGGTTGAAAACTATTCTTCCAATGTTCCCAGAAGGTCACCCAGGGGGTCGTCCGTCGGGGGGTGCGCTTCGGCCAAGTTTTGAACAGGCACTAAGCGTGTAAAGGCGATGGAAACACCCGGGGCCACATTGGGGCCTTGCGGCTTGACGGCCGGGACATCGCGCAGGGCTTCGACCATATAAGCGTGCCATATTTGCGCCGGCAGGGTGCCGCCAGTGATCTTCTGCATGGCGCGATTTTTGTCATCGCCAACCCACACACCGGCGGTATGTCCGCTGGAATATCCGGCAAACCATGCATCGCGAAAATCGTTGGTGGTGCCGGTTTTTCCGGCACTGGGCCGATCGTTCAGGCGCGCCCGGCGCCCGGTACCTTCGCTCATCACCCGTTCCAGCATGACATTCATCAAGGCATAAGTGCGTGCATCCAAAACCTGTTTTGGCGGGGTTTTGGGGTGTTCCCACAGCACATCGCCTTCACGGGTGGAGATGCGTCTGAGGCCAAAGGGACGTGCCAGCGTGCCGCCATTGGCAAAGGGGGCATAGGCCGAGGTCAGCTCGATCAGGCTGGCCCCGTTGGAGCCCAGCGGCATGGAGCGCGTCTGATTGATATCGGATTGAAAACCAAGGCGGTGCGCCGCCTCGGCAATACGGTCCCGGCCAACCTCGTTGGCGACCGTAACAGCGACCGTATTGATGGATTTTGAAAGTGCGGTGATCAATGCAATATCGCCGGAATATTTACCGGAATAGTTTTTAGGCTGCCAGTCACCAATTTGCACCGGCGCATCGGTGCGCACAGTCCATGGGGACAAACCGGCCTCGATGGCGGCCAGATAAACAAACGGTTTGAAGGCTGATCCGGGCTGACGCCGGGCCTGAGTGGCGCGGTTAAACTGGCTGCGGGCATAGGACAATCCCCCGGCCATGGCCCGCACCGCACCATCACTGTCCAGCGCCACCAGTGCGCCTTGGGTGGCGCCGCGCTGTTGGGCTTTTTCATCCAGCGCGGCGATAACAGCGCGTTCGGCGGCGCGCTGGTTATCCAGATCAAGCGTGGTTTCAATCAGCAGATCGGCATCCACATCGCCGGTCAGTTCGCGCACTTTGGGGGCCAGCCAATCGACAAAATACGATGCCGCCGGGCTGGCTTGCGAGCGGCGCACATGCACCGGCTGGGCAAAAGCTGCGTCGCGCTGGTCTTTGGTGATTTTGCGGGCTTTGACCATGACGTCCAGCACCACAGTGGCGCGCCGTTCGGCGCGGGCCAGATCGGCGGTCGGGCTATAGCGGTTGGGGGCTTTGAGCAGTCCGGCAATCATCGCCGATTCGCCAAGGCTCAAGGCGGTGGCCGGCTTAGCGAAATAACGCTGTGCGGCGGCTTCAACCCCCCAGGCGCCGCGGCCAAAATAAACCCGGTTTAGATACAGTGAAAGAATTTCTTTCTTGGTAAAACGGCTTTCCAGCCAGAATGCCAACAGCACTTCCTGTGCTTTGCGTTTATAAGTGCGCTCATTGGTCAAAAACAGGTTTTTGGCCAATTGCTGGGTCAATGTCGAACCGCCTTGCACCACGCCGCCTTTGCGAAAATTGGTGATCACAGCCCGGCCCAGACCAATAGGGTCAACGCCAAAGTGATAATAAAACCGCCGATCCTCGATCGAAAGCACCGCATCGACCAGCGATGCCGGTAATTCATCCACATGTATGGGCGGCGCATAGGCGGCCCCGCGCACAGCGATCTGGCGGCCTTTTATATCCACATATGTGATGCTGGGCTGGCGCTCGACTTCCCACAGAGCGGAGGTGTCAGGCAGGTCCGACGCCAGCAGCAATAAACCGGCCCCGCCAATCAAACCAAGCCACAGGCCCGCCACCATGCCCCAATATACCGTGCGTCCAAAAATTCGCCGCCACAATCCGGCGGTTTTGCGTTTGGCTTTACGCCGGGGGCGGGTGGATTGTCTGGTAGAGTTTCTGGCAGAGTTTGGGGCACGCCCAACGGTTGGGGGACGCTTGCGCGCCCCCGTCGTGCGGCGTTTTGGTCGTCCGCCGCCAGCGGGTTTTTTCTTGCCGCGTCCCGGCATGCACTGGTCCCCATGAAATAACCGGGACAATGTCGCGCAACCGTATTAAGGGCAGGTGAATCACTCTGCCGGGATCTAATGCTTTCAGGCCTTTTGGGCCAAGGCATCCTGTAAACGCCGGTTTTCCAATGCCAGAGCTGCGTTCTGGTCTTCAAGGTGTTGGACCAAAGGCGCCATTTCGTCATGGGTAAAGCGTTGCGGAATATGCTGCGGGCAATTCCAGTCAAAAGCCTTGAGCGTAATAATAACCGCTCGTTCCGCCCGGCCGCGATAGCCCTTTACGCACAGGCTTTCGACCAGGTGCGGATCGTCATCAAAAGAGACCAGTTTGACGGTGCCCAGAATTTTAAGCCGTCGGCGGTTGGGATAATCCATCAGGATCATGGAAATGCGGTTATCGGATGATAAGTTTCCTGTGGAGACATATTGGCGATTGCCGCGAAAATCGGCATAGGCCATGGTCTTCTCGTCGACAATATGCAAAAAGCCCGGCGGTCCGCCGCGAAACTGCACATAAGGCCAGCCGCTCTGTGACATGCTGGCCTGATAAAACCCGTCGCGGGCCGTAATGAATTGCG
Source organism: Robiginitomaculum sp. (assembly GCA_021776525.1). Classification (GTDB taxonomy): domain Bacteria; phylum Pseudomonadota; class Alphaproteobacteria; order Caulobacterales; family Maricaulaceae; genus Robiginitomaculum_B. The sequence continues at coordinate 8,931 of JAJFFT010000006.1, read as the reverse complement.
CTTCGGCCGCTGTAAAGCTGTCCATGGGCTTGGCATCATCCAACAAAAAATTGTCATAGGCCTTGGCCGAGCCACGTCTGTTCTGTTCAGACCTGACCGCCGGCGTAAACATCAGTTTTGAAAATGCATGGGTCATGGGCATTCCTTGTTTGGCATAGCCATTCAGTAAAATCTCTAAAAGTACCGATCGGTACGTTTACAATGATGCGTGGACAAGGCATTGTCAATACGGAGGGCATGGTATTGGTTATATCCCTGATCGGAGGACCGCATGCGGCCAAGCAGACGCGATGAATTAGTGCAAAAGGCATTGCAGGTGTTCTACCGTAATGGCTTTCATGCGACCGGCATGGACCAGTTGGTCCGTGAAACCGGCATTTCAAAAACCTCGATGTATAAATATTTCCAGACCAAGGACGATCTGATTCTGGCCTGTTTGCATGTGCGCGATGTGCAGTTTCGACACTGGTTTGCCAATCGCGTCGAGGCGCTGGAACCACGCCGTGAACACCAATTGGGCGTCATCTTTGATGTGCTGGATGAATGGTTTTCCAGTCCGGATTTCAAAGGCTGCATGTTTATCAAGGCCGCTGCGGAGTTTCAGGAACCGGACCATCCCGCTCATATGATATCGGCCCGCCATAAGTGTTTGATGGTTGATTATATTCAAGATTTGGCGCACCAGGCCGGCTTGGTGCGTACAAGGGCTTTGGCCGGCCAGCTTGGTTTATTGATCGAAGGGGCGATTATTATGGCGCGCTTTGGCAATGCTGCGCAGGCCGTCAAAGACGCCCGGACGGCCGCTAAAATACTATCTGCAGCCCATGAAAATGACGGATCATGAACCACTTGCTGTTTGGCAATAAGTTTTCTACTGTCGCCCCATGTCTATAATTATCACTCTTGATATCATGTTGGCGCGGCGCAAAATGAAAGCCCGTGATCTGGCCGAGCATGTGGGCATTACCGAGCAGAATTTATCGCTGTTGCGCACAGGCAAGGTCAAAGGCGTGCGCTTTTCCACGCTGGAAAAAATCTGCGAGGCGCTGGATTGTAAACCGGGCGATATTCTTGATTACGAGCGTGAAGACGGCGTTTGATCATCGTCTTTGTTACGCTGTTGCGAAAAGATCACCAGAACTGCGCCTTCACCGCCCTTGGCCGGGCGCGATGGACCCAGCAGGGCTAGGCCTCCGCTGGCAGAACGTTCAGCCACTAGCACAGCTTCCTTGGGCAAGGCCTGCATGATCGTGTCCAAATCATCGTCTTCGCCCAGGGTTATGGTGTTAAAACGCCATCCCTGCCAATAATCCCGGATCAATGAATTATACGTGCGCCCGCGGGCAATGAAGGTGCGGCCGCGCGCCGTAAAGGCAATGCCGTGTTCGGTACTGTCTGCATCGTCACTGGCGCTCAGCTGAAAGACTTTGTGGCGGCCCAGTTCAGGCGCAAACTCAACACAGACCAGCGCGTTATAAGCCTCGTTCGAGCCGCTGGCGAGCAACCAGTCAATCTGCGTATGGTCGAGCTTTTCTTCGGCATTTTCCGACAACACCTCACCATGAAAAACCGTGATGCCTTCAAGACGGGCTTTGCGTAAATTCTGCCAGCTTTGATCCGCCAGCACCACAGGCGTGTCGATCTCGCACAAGGTTTTTGCCAAGGCTATGCTCCACGGATTGGCACCAACCAGCAACAATCCTTCCGGCCCCGCATGAGACAGGCCCAGCTTTCTGGCCAATGGAGCAATGGAAAATCCGTGAGCCAGCACCGTGGCAAACACAATGGCGAAGATCAAAGGAGTCAAAATGGTGGCTTCGTCGTGGCCACGCCGGGCCAGTTCGGTGGCAAAATATCCGGCTACGGCCACGGCCACGATACCGCGCGGCGCAATCCAGCCAACCAACAGGGTCTCACGCCAGTTCAGGTCCGTCCCAAATGTAGAAACCCAGACCACGACCGGGCGGACAACGACCAACATAACGGCCACAAAGACCGCGGCCCGCCAATCCAGCACTGTAATATCCTGCGCGGTAAGTCCGGCGGTGAGAATGACAAACAGTGCCGAGACCAGCAATGTTGCCATGCCTTCCTTGAACCGGCGCAATTCCTCAATGGCGGCAAAGCGGATATTGGCCAGTGTCACCCCCAATGCCGTGACCGCCACCAATCCGGTTTCATGGGCAATCGTTTCGGCCAGCACATAAACCACCATAACGCTCACCAGCATCAGGGGTGCTTTGAGATATTCCGGCACCAGGCCACGGCGAAACGACAGTGCCAATGCATAACCCGCAGCAATGCCGACCACCACACCGGCTATGACCGCGGCCAGCAGCACTGCAGCTGCGATCAGATAACCGTTTTGCGCAACATCAACATGCGAGCCTAAAATGATAAATTCAAAGATCAGAACCGCAAACACGGCGCCCAGCGGATCGTTAATAATGCCTTCCCATTTCAGCACCGATGCCGGGGGCGCCTCAAGGCGGGCCTGGCGCAATAAGGGCAGAATGACCGTCGGTCCGGTGACCACCAATATGCCCCCTAAAAGGGCCGATATGGCCCATGACAGACCCATGGTGTAATGCGCCGCGCCGGTGCCCAGCAACCAGCCTAACGGTGCCCCGACCAGCACAAGGCGCAACACTGCACCCGATGTGGCACGGACTTCGGCAAAGCGCAGGCCCAGTCCGCCTTCAAACAGGATGACCGCTACCGCCAGGGCAATTGCCGGGCGTAAATAGTCACCAAAATCGCGGCTGGGCGAGATCAGCGGTTCGCTGAACATCAGGGTGGACAGGGGGCCAAGCAACAGCCCTGCAAGGCTCATCAAAACGATGGCGGGCCATTGCAGACGCCAGCCCAGCCATTGCGCGCCAATACCGGCACCAAGGATCAAAGCCAGCTTGGCCGTCAGGTCGAGGGTAAGATGTATGTCCATACCGCCTTATAACGTGACGGCGCGCTTCGCCAAAGTTCTTTTCATTGGAGGGTAAGCCGCTATGATAATGATTCGATTAGCAGCCGGACTTAAAGGTCCAGACCAGCATGAGCGCGCAGTTAGCATCCACCATTGTAACCTTTGGCGCCGTATTTTTCGCCATTGCGGTGACCCTGTGGGCGGTGCGTCTGACCCGGGGAATACGCGAAGCCAATATGGGCTGGCGGCGCCGTGCCGAAGATCTGGAAGATAAAATCAATCAGGCCGATTCGCTGTTTGCCGCGCATCCGGGTTTGGTTATGGTCTGGTCTGATGCTGCGGCCAGTGCAGACGGGCAATGGGATGTGCCGCGTATATACGGCTCTCAGGTGGCGCTCGGCAGCATGCTTAAATTTGCCCAGAGCAGCAACCGCGCCGATCCGGCCAGTGCCATTTTAGAAGGTCTGGCCGATTATGAAGCCCGCGACGCCTCGGGCGCAGACACCACCATGCGCGCCCGCCTCAAAGACCTGCACACACGGGGCGAGCCGTTTTCGCTGACGATTATTGGGCCAAATGGCCATTTTCTAGAGGCCGACGGCCGTGCCGCCGGCGCGCAAATTGCCCTTTGGTTGACCGATTCAACCATTAAAGGCCTTGAGGAATCGAGCGCCCGTGGACGGCTGGAAGAGCTGCGCCATAGTATCTCCAAAGACCCGGTGGCGTTTATCGACATGTTGTCCAAGGCTCCATCGCCGGCTTGGCGATTGTCATCGGGACTGAAACTGGAATGGGCTAACAGTGCTTATTTAAAGGCCGTCGAGGCCAGTGATCTTGATGATGCGCTGGACCGGCAACTGGCCTTTGATCAACAGATCAGCGTTCAGGCCAAAGCGGCCATAGAAAGCGCCGCCACCAACAGCCAGATTTATGCCGTGGTCACCGGTGGCAAGCGTTGCCATTACGCCGTTTCGTGTTTTCCGGTATCCGGCGGTGTGGCTTGTTTGGCCCATGACGTCACCGCCGCCGAGGCTTTGCGTGATGATTTGCGTCTTCAGGCCCGCGCGCATGATGAAACATTGAACCATCTGGCCGATGCGGTGGTGATCTTTTCAACAGAGCAAAAATTGATCTTTCATAATACCGCCTTTGCCCAACTTTTTGGCCTGGATGATCACTGGCTGGAAAGCGGACCCAGTCATGGCGACTGGCTGGATTTTCTGCGTAAACGCCGCCGCATTCCCGAACAGGCCAAATATACCGATTGGAAACAGGCCGAACTGGCCCATTATGCCAATGCGCCGGGCACCGAAAGCCCGGATGAATTGTGGCATTTACCCGATGGGCGGATTTTACGGGTCACCCGCCTGCGTCACCCTCTGGGCGGTTTGTTATTTATTTTTGAAGACATGACCGATCAGGTCAATCTGAAGGCCCAGTTCACCACTTTGATCAATGTACAAAAGGCCACATTGGACAAACTGGTCGAAGCGGTGGCGGTGTTTGGTGCCGATGGCCGCATTCGGTTGCACAACGCCTCGTTCGAGGCTCTGTGGCAGCTTGGCCCCAAGGACATTGCCGAAGGTGAACCCTTTGATGCCATTGCCGAGAAATGCCGCACATTATTGCCGGCCGGAAAATACTGGGAAGATATGAAGGCCCGCATCACCGATCCCGGCGGCGAAATGCGCATCCATAAATATGGCGAGATCAATCGCTCGGATGGATCAGTGCTGACATGGTTGTCGCATCCGCTGCCTGATGGAGCCAGCGTGGTTGCTTGGGCCGATGTAACCGACAGCAAACGGGTGGAAAAATCGCTTAAAGACCGGGCCGAAGCCATTCAGGCTGCGGCGGACCTGAAATCGCATTTTGTTGAACACGTCTCTTATCAGGTGCGCGCGCCGCTGACCACGATCAGCGGTTATGCCGATCTGCTGGAAGGCGGTTATGCCGGGCCGTTGAATGACAAGTTAAAAGGCCCGGTGGATGCCATTCATGCCGCATCGGCGCAATTGGCAACCATGCTGGAAAATATTCTGGATGTGGCTGCGGTCGAGGCCGGGACATTGGCGCTGGATCTCAATGATGTTGACCCGTGCACCATTATCGAGGGCGTGGTGGCCTTGGTGCAGACACGGGCCGAACAGACGCGGGTGCATATTAAGGTGGATTGCCCGACCGATGTTGGCGTTTTGCGCGCCGATGGGCCGCGCCTGAAACAGGTGCTTTATAATCTGATGATCAATGCCCTGACTTACACGCAGGAGAACGGGACAATATCGGTCGGTGCGGCAGTCGAAGAAAACACCGTGCGGTTTTGGGTGGCCGATGATGGTATCGGTATTGACGAAGAAAAACGCGCCCGGGTATTTGAAGAATTTGAAAGCGGCAAAGGTGGCGGGGCCGGTCTTGGGCTGGCGCTGGTGCGCTCGTTCATTGATTTGCACGGCGGCCTTGTGCGCTTCGAATCCACCAAAGACCAGGGCACGTGCGTTACATGTCTGTTGCCGCGTCTGGCCAGTATAGAAAACGCTCCGCCGGAACTGGAACTGCAAGGCACTGACGCCAGCGCGTAGCCAACAGGCGGGCGGTACTTGGCGGTTATGGGCGTGCGTGGTTGATGGCTTGGTGAATGGCCAGTCCGCCCATCAAGTTCCCAAAAGTATAACCACCCAAAAGCACACGCAGCTCTTTGGCATCTTTGCAATATTGCTCATAAAGTGTGGTGCTGGCCGCATTGTTGGGATCATGACCGTATTCATCAGCCCAGTCTGCAAAATCCTCACAGTCCGTTACGCCCTGGGTCACCAGTGCAAAATGATACAGCAAATTGGCGGCGCTGGGTTCATAATCCACCCCGTCTTTGAGGGTGATGTCGCGGGTCATCTGGCCATAATCGCTGGTCAGGACGCACCGTAACTGGCCATCGTCTCGCGGGGTTGTGGCCAAAGAGACATTGGCCTCGATGACCGCTTCTTCAACAAAATCCATATCCCTTCCCCTGTTCTGGCCGGGCACTATAGCATTATTTAGCGGGCAATGGCGTACACAGGCAAATCTCTTGCGGGCTGATCCGGCTGCCATAAACCAGCATTTCCACACCGGCATCGCAGGCGCGTTTCAGGGCTTCGCCATAAGCCGGGTCGATATCGCTGGCCGGGGCAAAGCCTGTGCAATCATCACGTTGCACGGCAAAGAGAACCACGGCGCGGGCACCGTTGTGCACTTCGCGCATCAGATCATCCATATGTTTGGCGGCGCGTTTGCTGACACTGTCCGGAAATTCAGCCAAACCGGCGGCGCGTGACAGGGTGACGCTTTTGACCTCGACAAAACAGGGCGGTTTCCCCGGGCCTTCAAGGAGAAAATCGACGCGGCTGTTCTCGCCGTATTTGACCTCGCGGCGTAAATTTTCATATCCGCACAGCGGCGCGATCACCTCGGCGCGTATGGCTTCTTCAACCAGCGCATTGGCCCGCCCCGTATGCACCCCGACCAAAGCCCCGCCCACGTCAATCAGTTCCAGCGAGTGCCGCAGTTTGCGTTTGGGGTTTTTGCTATCCGAGATAAACACCTGCGTCCCCGGCGTGTTCAGCCCCAGCATAGAGCCGGGATTGGCGCAGTGTACGGTAATTTCCTCACCGTCTTGCAGCCGCACATCAGCCAAAAAGCGCTTATAGCGCTTGATCAAAACGGCGGGAATCAATGGGTCGGGAAATCTCATGGCATTCTTTTAGTCTTTGATGTTCGAGAAGGCCATGACCGTTCCAAAAGTGATCAGAATTGCCCCGCTGATTTTATCAAATGCACGTAATACGGCTGGCTTGATCATTGCGCCATGCAGGCGCGAAGCCAACAAAACCCACAGGGTGATATTCAGCGCCGCAAGGCATAAAAAGGTTATTTCCAAAATGGCAAACTGCATCAGGGCCGGCTGTGTGGGGTCAATAAAAAGCGGCACAAAGGCAATAAAAAACACAAACCCGCCCGGATGCAGGGCGGTCACCGCAAAGGCATTGCGAAACATGCGCCAGCCATCATAGCGCGCATTTTGCGTGGTTCGTTCCGCAGAGGCAGATTTTTGCATCACAAGCTGCACCCCCATCCAGATCAGATAGGCCGCCCCAAAAAGCTTTAACAGGGAAAACAAAGTGGCCGAGGTGGTGAGTATGGCGCCCGCCCCCAAAAGCGAGCCGGTCATGGCCACGCAATCGCCCAGCGTCGCCCCCAATACCGTTGGCACGGCGGCCAGTTTTCCATGGTGCATGGCATTGGACACCGCCACCAAAACTGTGGGGCCGGGGCTGGCTAACAGTAATGTGCTGGCAATCACAAAGCCGATCCACAACTCAAAACCCATCATTGTTCGGCCCCCTTAATCTGGACTGCATTTTGCCCATCTGGTGTCTGGTCAATGTCTGGAATGCGTAATAATTAAAGTCAATGCTTTAGTTAAAGTAAACGACAGTAAAGGCATGTGAAATTGTACACGCAAGGGGGCTTTATTTTACGGCGCTTTTCGCCATAGTGCGCTGCATTGGTCATGGCTTTGCGGGCGTGGCGGAATTGGTAGACGCACAGGACTTAAAATCCTGAAAATATTATCTTTTTCCTTGAAAAAATCCAATAAAACCAATATAATAAAAGAAATACGGCAAGCGAAAATGTGTTACACATACGTTACGCACTTTTGCACATAATGGCACATTTTGGAGAAAGGTAGGAAAATGACCGCACGGCACTCAATATTGGGCGGAAAAGTCCACCTATACCAACGCCCAAACTCTAAATACTGGCAGTGCGCCTCATTTTTGAAAGGCAAAAACTGGCGCGCCAGCACCAAAGAAACAGGCCTTGCCCAAGCCAAGGACTTTGCCGAGGACTGGTATTTAGAATTACGCGGTAAAGCGAGGCAGGGTATTTTGAAGGTTGAGAAAACATTCAAAGAAGCTGCTGTTCAGTTTTGGAAAGAGTTTCCCGTCATAACCCAAGGCCAGCGAAGCGAGGTCTATGTTGCTGGACACAGGTTGAGGCTGGACAATTATCTCATTCCCTTTTTCGGAGACAAAGGATTATCAGAAATCACCGCAGGTGAAATTCAAAATTATCGAATCTGGCGGCAGGGAAGCTCCATAAAGGGGAAGCCGCCAGCGCGTAGCACCATGCACCAAGAAATAGTAACGCTTCGGCAGACGCTAAAGACAGCGCTTCGTCATGGCTGGCTGACGCATCTGCCTGATATGTCCACTCCCTATAAAACTTCGGGGAAAATCACCCACAGGGCTTGGTTTTCACCAGAGGAATACAAACAGCTTTATACCGCTACTCGCGCTCGCGTAGCCAAGCTGGAAGGCACGCGCCATTATTGGGCAGCACAACAACTGCATGACTTTGTTTTGTTCATGGCCAATACGGGCTTGCGTCCTGATGAAGTTAAGCGGCTGGAACACCGCGACGTTGACATCGTCGAAGATTTGAACACTAGCGAGACCATTCTGGAGATCGAAGTGCGCGGTAAACGAGGCGTAGGGTATTGCAAAAGCACGACAGGGGCGGTTCAACCGTATCGCCGTATTGTAGAGCGCAATAACCCACAGCCAAATGACCTCATTTTTCCACTCAATAATTTACATCGCGATATGTTCAATGCGATCTTGAAAGAAGAAGACCTCAAGATAGACCGAGAGGGAAATCGCAGGACTGCATATAGTTTAAGGCATACGTATATTTGTCTTCGTTTAATGGAGGGCGCTGACATTTATCAAATAGCTAAAAATTGTCGCACAAGTGTGGAAATGATAGAGAAATACTACGCTGCACACATTAAGAACGTGCTGGATGCTTCTGCAATTAATGTCAGAAGAAAGAAAAGTTTAAGTAAAAAACTGGATAAGTGAAATTAGCTCTGGCAAAAAATAATTGAACTTGATACTCTCTGAAAAATCGGCATAAAACACCGATATGCGGGCGTGGCGGAATAGGTAGACGCTACGGACTTAAACGAG
>JAJFFT010000005.1 GCA_021776525.1 Robiginitomaculum sp. | reverse complement strand
GGAAATGGTCATGCCTGGTGACAATGTGAACGTCAATGTTGAGCTGATCCAGCCCATCGCCATGGAAGAAAAACTCCGCTTTGCCATCCGTGAAGGCGGCCGTACCGTCGGCGCCGGCGTGGTCAGCAAAATTATCGAATAAGACTATTCATCGAGCGCGGCGTTCTTTTTGAACGCCGCGTTCACTTATTCATCCGCAAAACGACCGGACAAGTATTATGGACCGCCAAAATATACGCATTCGCCTGAAAGCATTCGACCATCGCGTGTTGGATCATTCAGCAGTTGAAATTATCAATACGGCCAAGCGCACAGGCGCATCGGTTCGCGGGCCTATTCCGCTGCCAACGCGTATTGAAAAGTTCACGGTGAACCGCTCACCACACGTCAATAAAAAGTCTCGTGAACAGTTTGAAATTCGTGTTCACAAACGGGTTCTGGATATCGTTGATCCAACACCGCAAACTGTTGACGCGCTAATGAAACTTGATCTGTCGGCTGGTGTCGACGTCGAAATCAAGCTGGGAGCGTAACAATGCGTACTGGCGTAATTGCAAAAAAACTCGGCATGAGCCGCATCTTCTCTGAGGATGGCGCGCACATACCGGTCACCGTCCTGGAACTGGGTGGTTGTGCTGTTGTGGCGCACCGCACTGTTGAAAAAGACGGCTACACAGCCATTCAACTGGGTGCTGGTAAAGCTAAGGTTTCACGGACATCCAAGGCCCTGCGCGGTCACTATGCCAAGGCCGAAGTTGAGCCGCGTCAAAAACTGGTAGAGTTTCGCGTTAGCGATGATTGCATGCTGGATGTTGGTGCCGAGCTGTCTGCGGAACACTTTGTTTCCGGTCAAAAGGTTGATGTTTCTGCGGTGTCCATCGGTAAAGGTTTTGCCGGTGCCATGAAGCGCCATAACTTTGGTGGTTTGCGGGCGACGCACGGTGTGTCGATCTCTCACAGATCACATGGCTCGACCGGCCAGTGCCAGGATCCTGGTAAAGTCTTTAAAGGCAAGAAAATGGCTGGCCACATGGGCGCCAAACGGATCAGCACGCAAAACCTTGAAGTTGTGCGTACGGATGCCGAACGCGGTCTGGTTTTGATCCGTGGTGCGGTTCCTGGTTCCAAAGGGACCTGGATTGAAATTCGTGATGCCGTCAAAGGTGTTGGCATGGATGTGCCGGTTCCTGGTGTCGTTAAATCTGCAACCAAAGCAGAAGCTGCTCCCGCTGAAGCGCCCGCAGAGGCACCAGCCGAGCAAAAGGATGACCAGTCATGAAAATTAAAGTGACAACATTAGGCGCGAAAGCCGCCGGCGAGCTGGAGCTTGCTGACGACATTTTCGGCCTTGAACCTCGCAAAGATATTTTGCACCGCATGGTTCGCTATCAACTGGCCAAACGTCAGGCTGGTACGCATAAAACAAAATTGCGCTCTGAAATCTCCCGTACTGGTAAGCGTTATGGCAACCAGAAGGGTGGTGGTACAGCGCGTCACGGTTCACGTCGGTCAAATATCTTTATCGGTGGTGCCCGCGCCTTTGGTCCTGTTGTGCGTTCACACGCTCATGACCTGCAAAAGAAAGTTCGTCGTTTGGCTATCAAACACGCGCTTTCTGCCAAGGCTGGTGCCAAAGAGCTGATCATCATGGATGAGGCTAAAATGTCTTCTCCTAAAACCAAAGAGCTGCGCGACTCGCTTGCCAAACTTGGTATTGAGAATGCGCTGGTTGTTGGTGGTGCAGAGCTCGACAAGAATTTTTCACTTGCCGCACGCAATATTCCCAATGTGGATGTGTTGCCGAGTGTCGGCATCAATGTTTACGACGTACTGCGCCGTCATACCCTGGTTCTTACCAAGGCTGCGGTTGCTGATCTGGAGGCACGCTTCAAATGAGCACCGAACGTCATTACGATACTATTCTCGCTCCGGTTATTACCGAAAAGGCAACTTTGCTCTCCGAGCATAATAAAGTTGTTTTCAAGGTTCCGCTGAGCGCGAATAAAAAAGAAATCGCCGAAGCCGTTGAAGCGCTCTTCAAGGTTAAGGTCGAGAAGGTCAACACCATTCGCACCCGGGGTAAGGTCAAGCGTTTTCGCGGCCATCTGGGCAAGCGTGTGGACGTTAAAAAGGCGATCGTGACTTTGGTTGATGGACATTCCATCGACATCACGACCGGTCTTTGAGGGTAGGGTAGAGAAATGGCTCTTAAAACGTTCAAACCAACATCTCCTGGCCGCCGCGCCTTGGTCCTGGTGGACCGTGCAGCGCTGTGGAAAGGACGCCCGGAAAAGACCCTCGTCGAGGGCTTAAGCAAAAAGGGCGGCCGTAATAATAAAGGTCGGATCACCATGCGTCGTCGTGGTGGTGGTGCCAAACGTTTGTATCGCATGGTCGATTTCAAACGGCGCAAATATGACATGGTCGGTGAAGTTCTGCGGATCGAATATGATCCGAACCGCACCGCCTTTATTGCACTGATCCAGTACGAAGATGGTGAAAAGGTTTATATCCTCGCACCGCAACGTCTGGCCGCTGGCGATAAAGTTGTTTCATCGCGCAATGGCGCCGATGTTAAGCCTGGCAACTGCATGCCGCTGCGCACTATGCCGGTCGGTACAATCATCCACAATGTGGAAATGAAGCCGGAAAAAGGCGGTCAAATTGCCCGTTCAGCCGGTGCCTATTGTCAACTGGTTGGTCGCGATGGCGGTCATGCTCAGTTGCGGCTTAAATCTGGTGAAATGCGCCTGGTTCCCGATAATTGCATGGCTACCGTTGGTGCCGTCTCTAATCAGGACCACATGAACATCAATCTGGGTAAAGCTGGCCGTAATCGCTGGCTTGGTAAACGCCCAAGTGTTCGTGGTGTTGCCATGAACCCGGTCGATCACCCACACGGTGGTGGTGAAGGCCGGACCTCAGGTGGTCGCCATCCGGTGACGCCTTGGGGCAAACCAACCAAGGGTGCTCGTACCCGCAAGAAAAATAAACCTTCAGACAAGATGATTATTCGTTCTCGTCACCTGAAGAAAAAGCGTTAGGAGATCGACGTGCCACGTTCGGTTTGGAAAGGTCCTTTTGTTGATGGTTATCTGCTTAAAAAAGCAGAGGCTAGCCATACTGATGGACGCAAGAAAGCAATTAAAACCTGGTCGCGTCGCTCGACCATTCTGCCACAATTCGTGGGCCTGACGTTTCAGGTGCACAATGGCAAGAAATTTGTCCCCGTTTTGATTAACGAGGACATGATCGGGCACAAGCTTGGCGAATTTTCGCCAACCCGCACATATTACGGCCACACGGCCGATAAGAAGGCGAAACGGGGTTAGTTATGGGTAAGCAAGCAAATCCACGTCGCGTAGGCGACACGGAAGCTTTTGCAAAGGCGCGCAATCTGCGTACCGGCGGTCAAAAGCTGAACCTGGTGGCGCAATCCATTCGCGGCATGAAAGTTGAAAAAGCTTTGGCCACACTGGAATTTTCTCGCCGTCGCATTGCGCTGCCGGTTAAGAAATGTCTGGAATCAGCCATTGCCAATGCCGAAAACAATCACGGGCTGGACATTGACCAGCTGGTGGTGTCTCAGGCTTTTGTCGGCAAAAACCTGGTGATGAAACGCTGGCGTGCTCGGGCACGTGGTCGTTCCGCGAAAATCATGAAGCCGTTTTCAGAAATCACAATCGTGGTGCGCGAAGTCGAGGAGCAAGCCTGATGGGTCATAAGGTCAATCCAATCGGGCTTCGGCTCGGCATTAACCGCACTTGGGATTCGCGTTGGTACGCAAACTCACGTGAATATGGTCGTTTGCTGCATGAAGACCTGCGCTTGCGCAAGTTTATTAAGGCACGTCTGAGCCAAGCCGGGATTTCCCGTATTGTTATCGAGCGTCCGCACAAAAAATGCCGCATTACCATTTATACCGCACGTCCTGGTGTGGTTATCGGTAAAAAAGGTGCTGACATTGAAGTGCTGCGCAAAGCCTTGAGCAAAATTGTTCAGGATGAAGTGTTTGTGAACCTGGTCGAAATTCGCAAAGCCGAAATTGACGCCACACTGGTTGCTGAAGGCATTGCCCAGCAATTGGAACGTCGTATGGCTTTTCGTCGGGCCATGAAACGTGCACTGCAAACCACCATCCGTATGGGTGCCAAAGGCTGTAAGATTAAAGTTGGCGGTCGTTTGAATGGCGCAGAAATTGCACGTTCCGAACAATACCATGATGGTTCTGTGCCGCTGCATACGCTTCGCGCTGACATTGATTATGGAACCGCAGAAGCCAAAACCGCTATGGGCATTATCGGCATCAAGGTCTGGATCTACAAAGGTGAGATCATGGAACACGATCCGATGGCACAAGATCGTAAGGCCGAAGCCAGTGGCGAAAACCGGGCGCGTTCTTCGCGCGCTAACGCGTAAATATTAGGACTAGGGCAGGATCATGCTGCAACCAAAAAAGACTAAGTTTCGCAAGATGCACAAAGGCCGTATCAAAGGTAAGGCCAAAGGTGGATTTGCGTTAAACTTTGGATCATATGGCCTCAAAGCCATGGAACCAGAACGGGTCACTTCACGTCAGATTGAAGCCACGCGTCGTGCCATTACCCGCCACATGAAACGGGCCGGCCGCGTATGGATCAGAATTTTTCCTGATGTACCTGTTTCTAAAAAACCTACCGAAGTCCGTATGGGTAAAGGTAAGGGGTCTGTCGAGTTTTGGGCTGCCAAGGTCAAACCTGGTCGGATTATGTTTGAAATTGATGGTGTTAATGACGCCGTTGCCCGCGAAGCCCTCGCGCTTGGCGCAGCTAAGCTGCCGATCAAGTGTAAAATCGTTGCCCGTCAGGGCGGCGAGGTTAAGCACGCAGGAGATTGAGTTATGAATGCCGTAGATGCGCGCGCCTTAAGCGCAGATCAAATTAAAGATGAGCTTGTGACCTTGAAGAAAGAGCAGTTTAACCTGCGCTTTCAACAAGCGACTGGCCAATTGGAAAATACCGCTCGTGTTCGCGTCATCCGACGTGACATTGCGCGCCTGAAAACCGTCTTGCATGCCAAGACGACTGAATCAAAGGGAGAGGGCTGATGCCCAAACGTCTTCTGACTGGCGTCGTCGTAAGCGACAAGGGCGCCAAAACAATCGTGGTAAAGGTCGAACGGACCTTTCTGCATCCGCTGTATCGTAAAATCATACGTCGGTCGAAACGCTATCATGCTCATGACGAGAAGAATGCGTTTAAAGTGGGTGACAATGTCACCATTCAAGAGTGTGCGCCGAAGTCTAAACTGAAGCGTTGGGAAGTCATTGCGCAGGCCTGATTTTCAGGAACCACGCGATTAGGAGGATCCTGCTGTGATCCAGATGCAAAGCAATTTACAGGTCGCCGATAATTCCGGTGCCCGCCGCGTACAATGCATTAAGGTATTAGGTGGTGCCAAGCGCCGCTATGCCCGCATTGGCGACATCATTGTTGTTTCGGTTAAGGAAGCAATTCCTCGGGGCAAAGTGAAAAAAGGCGAAGTGCGTAAAGCCGTAGTGGTGCGTACCCGCAAGGACATTCAACGTGCCGATGGTTCAACGATCCGCTTTGACGGCAATGCCGCAGTGCTGATCAACAACAATAACGAGCCTGTTGGTACGCGTATTTTTGGCCCTGTTCCTCGTGAACTTCGTGCTAAAAAACACATGAAAATCATCTCATTAGCGCCGGAGGTGCTGTGATGGCCGCGAAAATTAAAAAAGGCGATAAAGTCATCGTCCTTGCCGGTAAAGACAAAGGTCGTACCGGCGAAGTGGTCAAGATGATCACCGATACAAACCGGGCCGTTGTGTCTGGCGTTAATATGGTCAAGCGCCATACACGTCCGACCCAATACGATCCGGGTGGCATTAAAGATATGGAAGCGCCTATGCACGTCTCTAACCTGGCGGTAGCTGATCCAAAAACAGGGAAAGCCACACGGGTTGGGTTCAAAACTCTGAAAGACGGCAAAAAGGTTCGCTTTGCGAAAAAATCAGGCGAGGTTCTTGATGTCTGAGACAACTTATGAGCCACGGATGAAGGCGCGCTATAATGCGTCTATCCGTGAAAAAATGGTCAAAGAATTCGGCTATAAAAATCCTATGCAGATCCCGCGTCTGGACAAGATCGTGATCAATATGGGGGTTGGTGCCGCAGTTCAGGACAGCAAAAAGATCAAGAGCGTATTGAACGATCTTGGTTTGATCGCCGGTCAGAAGCCGGTGGCCACAATTGCCAAAAAATCCATCGCTGGTTTTAAACTGCGTGATGGCATGAAAATTGGCGCCAAGGTCACCCTTCGTCGGGATCAAATGTATGAATTTGTTGACCGTTTGGTGAACATTGCTTTGCCACGGGTTCGCGACTTTCGCGGCCTGTCCGGCAAGAGCTTTGACGGGCGGGGCAATTTTGCTCTTGGCCTAAAAGAACATCTTGTGTTTCCAGAGATTGATTACGACAAGATCGATCAAATCTGGGGCATGGACATTGTTGTCTGCACGACAGCAAAAACTGATGATGAAGCAAAGGCCCTTTTGGCTGAGTTCGATTTTCCTTTCAGAGGCAAATCCAACTAACGCATTGGGGAACGCGGGTATAATCCCGCACTTGGAGGACGACTTAATGGCTAAGAATAGTGCCATTGAACGCAATTTGAAACGGATCCGTATGGTCGAGCGTTACGCCGCCAAACGGGCTCGTTTGAAAGACATCGCGCGCAATATTGAACTGCCCATCGAAGAGCGCATGGCAGCACAGATCAAACTGTCTGAAATGCCTCGCAATTCGGCGGAAACCAGAATTCGCAACCGTTGCGAACTGACGGGCCGCCCGCGTGGGTATTATCGTAAATTTAAAATGTCTCGGATCGCTCTGCGCGAACTGGCCAACCAAGGTCAGCTCCCCGGTGTGACCAAGTCGAGCTGGTAGGGAGGCTTCAATGGCGATTAGTGATCCGCTGGGCGATATGCTCACTCGTATCCGCAATGCATTGATGCGTCGTCGCGGCAAAACCGTGACCCCTGCATCGCGACTGCGCAAGCGTGTACTCGATGTGCTCCAGACCGAAGGTTATATCCGTGGATATTCCGAAGTTGAACAAGACGGCTTCGCGACCTTTGAGATCGAGCTCAAATATTATGAAGGTGAACCAGTAATTTCCGAGATTAAACGTGTCTCGAAACCTGGCCGCCGTGTGTATTCATCTGTCAAAGACCTGCCACGTGTGCAAAACGGGCTTGGTATTGCGATCATCTCCACCCCAAAGGGTGTGATGTCCGATACTACAGCACGAGAGCACAATGTTGGCGGCGAAATTCTTTGCCAGGTCAGCTAGGGGAACGGATATGTCACGTATTGGCAAAAAACCGGTTGAAATGCCCTCTGGTGTTACCGCTGAACTGAACGGCAAATCCTTGAAGGTCAAAGGCCCTAAAGGCGAGCTGAGCATGACTTTTGTAAGAGAAGTCGAGGCTAAACTGGACGGCAGTGTTCTCACTGTTACGCCGGTTGATGACAGCCAGCGCGCTCGTGCCATGTGGGGGCTGCAACGCTCGTTAGCGGCTAATCTGATTGAAGGCGTCACCGCCGGATTTCAGAAAGACCTCGAATTGCGCGGTGTTGGTTACCGGGCCCAAATGAAAGGTAATAACATTGTCATGCAATTGGGTTTCAGCCACGAAGTCAATTATACGCCGCGTCCCGGTGTGAGTTTGGCAACGCCCAAGCCCACACTGATCTCGGTGACTGGTATGGATAAGCAGGCTGTGGGTCAAACCGCCGCCGAAATCCGCCGCTTCCGTAAACCAGAGCCTTACAAAGGCAAAGGTGTCCGGTATGTTGGCGAGTTTGTCCGGTCCAAGGAAGGCAAGAAGAAATAGCCATGATCGATCCACGTACAAAACTCAAACGGCGTGCCATGCGCAATCGCACACGCCTGAAAAAACTGTCTGGCGGCGTACCGCGGCTTTCAGTTTTTCGCTCGAACAAGTATATTTACGCTCAGGTTATCGACGATGCCAAAGGCGTAACACTGGCACAGGCTTCATCTTTGGAAAAAGATGCCAAAGCCAAAGTCGCCAGTAATGCAGATGCCGCCGTTAAGGTTGGCAAACTGGTTGCAGAGCGGGCTAAAAAAGCCGGTATCAAGGAAGTCGTGTTTGATCGCGGCGGTTATATTTACCACGGACGTGTCAAGGCGCTGGCGGAAGCCGCGCGTGACGGCGGCCTGAAGTTCTAGGAGAGCGGAAAATGGCAGGCCGTAACGAAAAACGTGGTCGCAGAGACGACCGGGAAAAAGACGAGTTCACAGACCGTCTGGTATTTATCAACCGTGTAGCCACGGTGGTCAAAGGCGGGCGTCGCTTCTCCTTTGCTGCACTTGTGGTGGTTGGCGATGAAAAAGGCCGGGTTGGTTTTGGGCATGGTAAAGCACGTGAAGTGCCAGAAGCCATACGCAAAGCCACCGAAGAGGCCAAGAAGACCCTGATCCGGGTGCCGCTGCGCGAAGGCCGCACCTTGCATCATGATGGCAAAGGTCATCATGGCGCCGGTAAAGTTCTTCTTCGTGCTGCACCTCCGGGGACTGGCGTCATCGCCGGTGGTCCGATGCGTGCAGTGCTCGAAGTTCTGGGTGTTCAGGATGTTGTGGCCAAAAGCCTCGGCTCCTCCAATCCATACAACATGGTGCGGGCAACAATGGACGCGCTGCGTAAACAACGCAGCCCCCGTGCCATTGCCGCCAAACGTGGTAAAAAGGTCGCTGACCTGGTTGCTGGTCGCCAAGATGGTGCGAGTGCCCCTGACGCGCTCAGCGCAGAAGGCTAAGGAATAGAAGATGGCTAAAGCAAAAACAGTGACGGTGCGCCAAACAGGTAGCCCGATCCGCCGCCCCAAAGATCAACGCGATACGTTGGTTGGACTTGGGCTTGGTAAAATTGGCCGGGTTCGTACCCTGGAAGACACACCATCCGTGCGTGGCATGATTGCCAAAGTTGCACACATGGTCACCATTGTGGAAGAAGGCGCTAAGTAAGCGCTTTCTTTGGAGCAGAAAAATGAGACTGAACGAACTTAGCGACAATCCTGGCGCAACCAAAAACCGCACTCGTCTGGGCCGTGGCCCAGGCTCCGGCAAAGGTAAAACCGCCGGACGTGGTGTCAAAGGCCAAAAATCCCGCTCAGGCGTTGCGATTAAAGGCTTCGAAGGCGGTCAAATGCCGTTGCACATGCGTTTGCCAAAACGTGGCTTTACGCCACACAATCAGTCCCGCTATGCGGAACTGACCATTGGCAAGTTGCAAGCGGCCATTGATGCCAAAAAAGTCGACGTCAAAAAGGCGCTTGATGAGGATGCTTTGGTTGCCTCTGGTGTTGTCCGTCGCAAACGCGATGGCATTCGCCTCCTTGCAACGGGCACCTTGAAGGCCAAAGTAACATTAAGCGTTACCGGTGCGACCAAGGCGGCTATTGCTGCTGTGGAAAAAGCCGGTGGCAGCGTTACTGTTGCGCCTAAAAAGGCTGCGCCAACCAAAGAGTAAGTCAAACCGGGCTTTGCCCACACGTTTGACCGATCTGATGTATACGGGAATAGGGTACCATGGCTTCAGCCGCTGAACAGCTTGCCGCGAATATGAATTTCGGCGCCTTTGGTAAGGCCAAGGAGCTGCAAAAGCGTATCTGGTTTACCCTTGGCGCGCTGATTGTTTATCGCCTTGGCACCTATATTCCTATTCCCGGCATCAATCTGGACGCCTATGCCGCTGTGTTTGAAAACACACAAAAGGGTATTTTGGGCATGATGAATATGTTCTCGGGCGGTGCTATTAGCCGTCTGGCCATATTCACCCTGAACGTCATGCCTTACATTTCGGCCTCAATCATCATGCAATTGATGACCAGCAGCGTTCCATCACTGGAAGCGTTGAAAAAAGAGGGCGAAGCAGGGCGCAAACAGATCAACCAATACACCCGTTATCTGACGGTACTGTTGGCCACTGTACAGGCCTATGGCATAGCCATTGGGCTGGAAAGCTCTCAAGGCGTTGTCGGGGATCCCGGCATGTTCTTCAAGGCCTCGACCGTCATCACCCTGGTGGGTGGCACGATGTTCCTGATGTGGCTGGGCGAACAAGTGACGGCGCGCGGCGTTGGTAATGGTGTCTCGCTGATTATTTTTGCCGGTATCGTTGCTGGTCTGCCAACCGCAATCTTCCGTGCCCTTGATATGACCCGCGTTGGCCAGTTCAGCTTTATTGGTTTGCTTCTTCTGACAGCTCTTGCCGTCGGCGTGGTGTTTTTCATCGTCTTTATCGAGCGTTCACAACGGCGCTTGCTGATCCAGTACCCCAAGCGACAACATGGCAATAAGGCCTTTGGTGGTGACAGTTCCTTCCTGCCGCTGAAATTAAACACAGCCGGCGTTATCCCGCCAATTTTTGCCTCATCACTTTTACTGCTTCCAGCAACGGCCGCAGGCTTTTCAGCCCAGTCCGGTCCAGAATGGCTGCGCACGGTTGTGGCATCACTAGGCCAGGGCCAACCGCTCTATCTGTTGACATATGGCGCGGGCATTATGTTTTTCGCGTTTTTCTATACCTCGATTGTTTTCAATCCAGAGGAAACCGCTGATAACCTGCGTAAAAATGGTGGCTTTTTGCCGGGCATTCGCCCTGGCAAGCGGACCGCAGAATATCTCGACTATGTTCTGTCACGCCTGACCGTTATCGGGGCCTTCTATCTGACAGCTGTGTGTCTGTTGCCGGTTATTCTGGTCAATGCCTACAGCGTACCGTTTTATCTTGGTGGGACATCCATCCTGATTGTGGTCAGCGTAACCATGGATACTGTGGCGCAAATTCAATCGCATTTGCTGGCACACCAATATGAAGGCCTGATCAAGAAAACCAAATTGCGGGGCCGCCGCAGATGATGAATTTGGTCATTTTTGGCCCTCCGGGGGCAGGCAAGGGCACGCAAGCCAAGAGACTGGTTTCCGAGCGTGGTTACATTCAACTGTCGACCGGTGATATGCTGCGCGCTGCGCGCTCATCCGGTTCTGATCTTGGTAAAAAAGTTGCCGGAATTATGGATCGCGGTGAATTGGTCTCGGACGATATCGTCATTGCCCTGATTGATGAACAACTGGATACGCACAAGAATGCACCGGGTTTTATCTTTGATGGCTTTCCACGCAATCTGGCTCAGGCCGAGGCACTTGATGCCCTGCTGGCTGGACGGGATACCAAAGTACATTGTGTGATTCGTCTGGGTGTTGATGACGAAGCACTGCTGAAAAGAATTACACTGCGTTTCGAAGAGCAGGGGCGGGATGATGACAACCCCACCTCGTTCAAGGTTCGTCTGAACGCGTACAACGAACAAACGGCGCCTTTGCTGCCATTTTATGAGAGCAGGGGCCTGTTAAAGGAAGTAAATGGCATGGAGAGTATCGACGCCGTCGCCGGTGCCGTCGCTCTTATGCTGGATTTGGGATAAACAAGTGACTTACCCGGTTGACGGGTGGGGCGGAAGACGGATAGAAAGCGGCCTCCGCAAAAGAGCAGAGTCACTGGCGATTGCATTATCGACGCAATCGGCAGCTGTTCGTTTGCGGCGTGTTTTATGGAGAATGAATAGTGGCTCGGATTGCCGGCGTTAACATACCGACGAATAAGCGCGTAGAAATTGCGCTGACGTACATACACGGGATCGGTCCCGCACATGCGAAACAGATTTGCGAAAAGGCTGGCATTACGCCTGAACGCCGCGTCGCAGAGCTGACCGATGCTGAAGTGCTCAAAGTGCGCGAAACCATCGACAGCGACTATATGGTCGAAGGCGATTTGCGCCGTGACACCGCCGTCAACATCAAGCGGTTGATGGACCTTGGCATGTATCGCGGCTTGCGACACCGTCGTGGCTTACCGGTTCGCGGTCAGCGCACACACACCAATGCCCGCACCCGCAAAGGCCCTGCAAAAGCCATTGCCGGCAAGAAGAAATAAGGCGAAAGAGATATGGCTAAGGAACCGACACGCGTTCGTCGCGCTGACCGAAAAAACATCACGTCTGGTGTTGCTCACGTCAGTGCGACCTTCAATAACACAATGATCACCATTACCGACGCACAGGGTAATGCCATTGCGTGGTCTACTGCTGGGGTTATGGGCTTTAAGGGCTCACGTAAATCCACACCTTACGCAGCCCAGTTGGCTGCTGAGGATGCCGGCAAGAAGGCCCAGGAACATGGCATGAAGACCCTTGAGGTCAATGTTTGTGGGCCAGGCTCTGGTCGCGAATCCGCTTTGCGGGCTTTGCAGTCTATTGGCTTTACCATCACCACAATTCGCGACGTTACACCGATCCCGCATAATGGTTGTCGTCCACCAAAACGCCGCCGGGTTTAGTACTCCGTTTATCTATTCTTTTCTGGTGTGTGATCAAAGCCGCCGGAACAATCAAGAGGTGCTATCGTGCTGGAAAAAAACTGGCAAGAACTGATCCGTCCTATGAAGCCTGTGGTTAAGCCTGGGCATGACGAGTCGTGCAAGGCTCAGATTATTGCTGAGCCGCTGGAACGTGGGTTTGGGACAACATTAGGCAACAGCCTGCGCCGGGTGCTTTTGTCATCCTTGCAGGGTGCGGCAGTGACGGCGGTTCAAATCGACGGCATCGTTCACGAATTTTCATCCATTCAGGGTGTTCGCGAAGATGTCACGGATATTGTTCTCAATATCAAGAAAATCGCCATGGTAATGCACAATGAAGGCCCCAAGCGCGTCGTATTGACCGCCACAGGCCCATGTGAGGTCACTGCAGGCATGATCGAGGAAACTGCAGACGTCGAGGTCCTGAACAAGGATCACGTCCTATGCATGCTTGATGACGGTGCCAGCATCCGTATGGAATTCACGGTGAATACCGGCAAAGGCTATGTGCCTGCCGATAAAAACCGTCCGGAAGACGCTCCGATTGGTCTGATTGCTGTTGATTCTCTCTTCAGCCCGGTTCGCCGCGTTGCATTCTCGGTTGATAATGCTCGCGAAGGTCAGGTGCTTGACTATGACAAGCTGACCATGGATATCGAAACCAATGGTGCCATCACGCCAGAAGACGCCGTGGCCTTTGCTGCACGTATTCTGCAAGATCAGTTTCAGATCTTCATCAACTTTGAAGAGCCTGAAGATGATAAAGCTGCTGATGCTGCACAGGAACTGGATTTCAATCCTGCACTTCTTAAAAAGGTTGATGAGCTGGAACTTTCAGTCCGTTCCGCAAACTGCCTGAAGAACGACAACATCGTTTATATTGGCGATCTGATTTTGAAATCCGAAGCCGAAATGCTCCGCACCCCTAACTTTGGTCGCAAGTCTTTGAATGAAATCAAAGAAGTGCTGGCGTCTCTGGGGCTGCATCTGGGTATGGAAGCGCCGAGCTGGCCGCCAGAAAATATTGACGACCTCGCCAAGAAACACGAAGACAACATTTAAGTCTGCATACCGGATGCCTGTGTATCCGTATCTTTAGGAGAAACCGCCATGCGCCACGGTATTGCGCACCGCAAACTCAACAGAACGCACGAACACCGCAAAGCGATGTTTGCCAATATGGCTGCGTCACTCATCACGCATGAGCAAATCACAACAACACTGCCCAAAGCCAAAGAGCTTCGCCCGATTGTGGAAAAGCTGATCACTTTGGCCAAAAAAGGCGATCTGGCATCACGGCGTCGTGCTGCTGCACGGCTGCGCGACGAAGCCGCCACCAAGAAGCTTTTTGATATTATGGGTGAACGCTATAAAGACCGCCAAGGCGGTTATGCCCGGGTCCTTAAAGCCGGCTATCGACATGGTGATAACGCACCGATCGCCGTGATCGAACTTGTCGATCGCGACCTGGAAGCCAAAGGCAAAGGCGACCGCGAACGGGTTGCCGCCGAAGAGGCCGCACGCGAAGATTGATCTTTGCACATCAGAATTAAAAAAGGCGGTCCAACGGGCCGCCTTTTTTATTCAAAACGTTTGAGCGTAGATGTACTGGCCCCTGGTCCTGGGGTGATGGCCAGTTGATCAAGGTCTAGTTTTTTCAGGTTTTCAGTTTCCACCTGCATGGTGCGTAAATGCTCACCCGTTTGAAGGTCACTGAGCTTGACAGGTGCGCCCCCCGCCTCATTCACCCATTGATCACCCCATTGCATCATCGACACAAGCACAGGCAGCAAAGCTTTGCCTTTATGCGTCAGGATATACTGGGCGCGTTGTGATTGTGCTTTGGGGTAATGCTTTTCAAGAATATCCGCTTCGACCAGTTTCTCTAGACGGTCGGTCAGTATATTGCGTGATATTCCCAGGTTTTGAAGAAATTGGGTGAATGTCCGAGAGCCAAAAAAGGCCTCACGCACCACCAGCAATGTCCACCAGTCACCAACGAGTTCCAGCGTGCCGGCGATAGAACAATTGTGCGTATCAAATCGTTTTCGAGACATAAGAAATAATGACATATGTGGTTGCGTTATGCAACCAAACATGATTGGTTGCATAACAAGACCATAAAAAGGAACCTACTATGCCAATGATTGAATTCACCTGCCCCGAAAATTCCATTTCAAAACCTGTTCAGAATAAGCTGATGAAGGCTTTAACTGACTGTCTGTTGAAATGGGAAGGGGCCCCCGCCGACAGTGCAATGGCCCAGGCGATCTCTTGGGGGTTTGTCTATGAACAACCAACAGGTACGTTTTACGTTGCGGGAAAACCTATTGAGGAGATTCATTATCGCGTTCTGATCAGCATTCCAGAAGGTGTACTGGATGACGAGCGCAAAGCAGGGCTTGTCGCCGACGTAGACGAACTAGTTTCACAGCATGCGGGCAAAGAATATGATTCGTTTCGGACCTGGTGTTTGATACATGAAATCATCGACGGTAATTGGTCTGCGGCCGGACAGATTTTTCGGCGCAGGGATATTGTCAAAGCGGTCCATACAGGGTGAGCAGAGCAGTTGAAGTCGAAATCCACATTCAGGTGAAACCCTATGATGTGGATTTCGCCGGCGTAGTTTCAAATGTCGTTTATGTGCGGTGGCTCGAAGATTTACGTATGGCCATGACCAGCTCGCAGCATCAATTGCCGCTTATGGCCTTGATCAAAGAGGGCATTGCACCGGCTATAATCCGCACGCAGGTCGATTATCGCAGACCAATACGGTTGGGGGATTCTGTCATAGGTCGTATGTGGTTTTCCAAAATGGATCGCCGCCGCGCAACATTGAAGGCAGAGTTTTTATGTGATGGCCAGTTGGCCGCCACAGCCTCGCAAGACGGCGTTTTTATCCATTTAGACAGTTTTCGTTTCGCGCCCATGCCGCAAAGCTGGCAAGATATCTATCAAATATCTTTGCAAGATTAGTGTTTAACTTTGCGTACAAGCCAGATGAACACACCCAGAGTAACGGCCAGTATGGAAACCAGAAAGGCAATCGCAGTGATGGCGAGTGGGTCAAGCAGCATGATGTCCTCCATAATGCCGGTGGTTAAGCTGGCGGGCCATGCCGCCAACGACAATTATCATTATACCCGATCATTCGCCTGGATAAGATGTGGCATAGTGTTGCATTTTTAACGTGAATCGACCCAGATTTGGCCATGATCCTTGCGGAAAATGGAACCATGAAAAAAACACTGATAATCTTCTGCCTGTCTGTACTGGCCATGCCGGTACTGGCTGAGACGCAAATCAACCGCGCGGTGCCGCAAAGTGCCCTGCAAACACAATTGTCTTATGCACCATTGGTCAAGGGGGCAGCCCCCGCCGTAGTGAATGTCTATTCACGCCGCGTGGTCAAAGGCACGGCATCACCGTTTGCCGGCGATCCGTTTTTTGGCCGTCTGTTTGGTCAGGGCTTTTTTGGTTCTCGTGACCGAGTGCAACAATCGCTTGGGTCTGGCGTTGTGGTTCGTAAAGATGGAATCATCGTGACCAACAACCATGTGGTCAACGGCGCCGATGAGTTGCGTGTGGTGCTGGCCGATCGGCGGGAATTTGATGCCGAATTGCTGCTCTCGGACAAACAGGCGGACCTGGCAGTCCTGAAGATCAATACCGATGGCGAGGATTTGCCCGTCATGGCGCTGCATACGACGGGCGAGGCCGAAGTCGGCGATCTGGTGCTGGCCATTGGCAACCCCTTTGGGGTCGGCCAGACGGTGACGTCGGGTATTGTTTCGGCACTGGCGCGCACCGATGTCGGCGCCTCTGATTATTCTTATTTTATTCAAACCGACGCGGCCATTAACCCCGGAAACTCCGGCGGGGCACTGGTGGGCATGGATGGCACATTGTTGGGGGTCAACACGGTGATCCTGTCCCGCTCTGGCGGCTCTAACGGCATTGGCTTTGCTATTCCGGCCGCCATGGTGGCGCGTGTGGTTGATGCGGCACTTAACGAAGATGGCCGCGTGGTGCGCCCATGGTTTGGCGCACGCCTGCAAGTGGTGGACCGCGATCTGGCCGCATCTTTGGGGCTGGACCGTCCCCACGGCGCTCTGGTCTCTGAAACCTATACAGGTGGTCCTGCGGCCCGCGCCGGTGTTAAACACGGCGATGTTGTGACCCGTATTGATGGATATGAAATCAACAGCGAACAGGGGCTACGCTTTCGTCTGGCGACCCACAAAATCGGTGAAACGGTATCTTTGCAAGTGATCCGCGAGGGGGTGTTGAAAACCCTGACCCTGAAAACCCGCGCTGCGCCCGAAGTACCGCGCCGCGATGAAACCGAACTGGAAGGGCTTAACCCGTTTTCCGGTGCCAAAGTCGCTAACCTTTCTCCGGCACTGGCTGAGGAATTGAGCATTGACGAGTTTGCCAAAGGGGTAATCATCCTCTCTGTCGCACCGCGCAGTGCCGCCAGCTACTATGGCCTGCGGCCCGGCGATATATTGGGTGATATTGGTGAGGATTCGATCGATACCGTCGAGGATGTTGTGCGGGTTTTAGACATCAATGATGGCACGTCGCGGTGGCCGGTGACCATTATGCGCGCTGGTCGGCGCATTGCCACGACCATCCGGCTGCGTTCCTGATTTGTACTTTTGGGATATATCTGTGCTATACCTCAGGGTATGAGCACTCTCTTTGAAGCTGCAGGTCTGGAACAACAGGCCCCGCGTCCACTGGCCGACCGTTTACGCCCGCAATCCTTGGCCGAAGTGGCCGGGCAAAGCCACTTGTTGAGCGATACCGCCCCCATTGGCCGCATGGTCGGGGCAGGCCGTTTATCATCGATGGTTTTGTGGGGGCCACCGGGGGTGGGTAAAACCACTATTGCGCGGCTATTGGCGGATCATTGTGATTTGCATTTCGAGCCTTTATCGGCGGTATTTTCCGGTGTGGCGGATTTGCGCAAAATTTTTGCTGCGGCGAAATCTAGGCGCAGCGCCGGGCAGGGGACCTTGCTGTTTGTTGATGAAATTCACCGCTTTAACCGGGCGCAACAAGATGGGTTTTTGCCGTTTGTCGAAGAAGGCGTGGTCACACTGATTGGGGCGACCACAGAAAACCCCTCATTCGAGCTGAACGGTGCGCTGTTGTCCCGTTGTCAGGTGATGGTGCTGCAACGTCTTGATGATGATGCGCTTGATGACCTTCTGGTACGCGCTGAAACCCTGATCGGCGAAGATTTACCTCTTGACCCAGAGGCCCGCGCCGCTTTGCGGGCTATGGCCGATGGGGATGGGCGCTATGTGCTCAATCTGGCCGAAGATGTGTTTGCGCTGAACGCGAATGCGCCGCTCACACCCACTGATTTGGCAGAGGCCCTGCAAAGGCGCAGCCCGGCCTATGATAAAAATCGCGACGAGCATTACAATCTGATCTCGGCTTTGCATAAATCCGTGCGCGGCTCGGACCCCGATGCGGCGCTATACTGGTTCGCCCGTATGTTGGCAGGGGGCGAGGATCCGCTTTTTCTGGCCCGCCGACTGGTCCGCATGGCCAGCGAAGATATCGGCCATGCCGATCCTTCCGTTTTGCAAACCGCCATCGCCGCCGTAGAAACTTATCGCTTTTTGGGCAGTCCTGAGGGCGAATTGGCTTTGGCACAAACCGTGGTGCATCTGGCCTGCGCACCCAAATCAAATGCCGTTTACACGGCTTTCAAGGCGGCCAGTAAAGCGGCCGACGAGACTGGCTCACTCATGCCGCCCAAGCATATTTTGAATGCGCCAACCTCGATGATGAAAGATCAGGGTTATGGCAAAGGCTATTCTTATGATCATGACGCGCCCGAAGGGTTTTCTGGGCAAAATTATTTCCCTGACGAAATGCAAAGGGCCGAGTTTTACCAGCCCAATGGGCGCGGTTATGAAAAGGCGGTGGCCGAACGTTTGCGTAAATGGCGCGCGCTGCGCGAAAACGGTTAAGGGTCAATATAAGGGACCTTTGACCCTCATATTACCCCTTATCTCGCCCCTGAATTGGGCATTTTAGCCCCTTTTTTGCCCCATAACTGTCCCTTTTTTCACCCATTTTTACGCAAAATCGAGGGGATAAATCAGACTAGTACCCGGCCATGTTGCGGGCCTTACAATGGTTCAATTTGGGTTGGCTTCACCCTGCGGGTGCGCGCACAACAAATAAAATATGGTCAATTAAGGTTCCGCTTTTATCCCATAATTTCAGATCATGCTTTCCGGGTAATGGAAACCATAGTTTGTTGTTATTCAAGGCATTGCCATCCATAGTTAATGTCATAAATTTGTTGCCGCCTTGTACTTTAATGGCGACTTTCTGACGGATCGCCGGAATGTCCGGGTCCAGTGCAATGATGGCATTGGCAGCGGGGCGTATAATCCGTGCGGCTTTGGCGCTTTGGGGGACGGCGCGGATAAGTGTGCTTTGGGTGCCTTTGATAAAGACTTCGGATCTGGGGGATTCCGGTGTCCCTTCAAACTGGATGTGGGTTTGCACCACATTTTGGGGCCGTGCCGGCGGCAAGGATGGGCGGTTATTGTGCAGAAGACTCATCATATCGTGCCACAAAGGCGCGGCACCGGAAACGCCGGATACGCCTTGCATGGAATCGCCTTCGAAATTACCGACCCAGACGCCGACGGTATAATCTGCGCTGTACCCAATGCACCAATTATCGCGCATGGCCTTGGATGTTCCGGTTTTAACGGCGCTCCAAAACGGGGTGTTGAGATTATTCGAAAGACCAAAGGTGAGAAGACGCGCCGAGCGGTCGCTGAGCATAGAAGAAACAATATAGGCGGCGTCTTTAGAGAGCTTGCGCACGGGCGGCATGGTTTTGGATCGTGTTAACACGCGCAACGGGCTGGCCGTGCCGCCATTGGCCAATGTGCGAAAGGCATTGACCTGTTCGGCCAAGCTGACCTCGGCGGACCCCAGTGCCAGCGAAAAACCGTAATAATCGCCGTCGCGGGTAATGCCTTGATAGCCCAGATCAAAAAGCCGTTGGCGAAAAGGCTCGACCCCGGTCAGCAAGAGTGTACGCACCGCAGGAATGTTCAGGGAATTACCCAGCGCAATGCGGGCGCTGACCAGCCCTTTATAGCCGTGATCGTAATTTTGCGGAACATACAGCCCGCCTTCAGTTTCCAGGTGGATCGGCGCATCATTGAGCAGCGACGCCGCCGTCAGATAGCGTTTTTCAAGCGCCAGTGCATAAAGATGGGGTTTCAGCGTTGACCCGGCCTGCCGGTGAGCACGCACCCCGTCCACATGAGGCGCTCGGGATGTGGCGGGGTTGGACCCTACCCAGGCCAGAATATTGCCGGTGGAATTTTCGACCACCAAAACGGCGCCATCGCGCACATTCAGGTGCGCCAGACGGGATAATTGCCGCGCCAAAGCCTCTTTTGCAAAGGCTTGTATGCGCCGGTCCAGTGTTGTTTGCACGGTTTGCGCTTTGTCATTCAAAAGACGCGCCGCCAGATGCGGGGCCAGCTCTGGCATCTCTGGCGGCGTATCAGAACGGGCCAGCATACGTGTCAGAGCCTGTGTCGGACCGGCGCAAGACGCGGTTGATGCCAACGCACATACCCGGTTGCGTAATCGAGCCGGACTGGCATTTGGGGCAGGCAATAGCGCCGCCAGCGCCAGACTTTCGTCAGTCGTTAGGCCGTTGGGGGCTTTGCCCAAAAGAATGGTCGATGCGGCGCGAATGCCTTCAATCTCGCCGCGAAAACTAAGAAGGTTGAGGTAAGTTTCAAGAATTTGCGTCTTGGTCCAGCGGCGCTCCATGGCGCGTGCCAAACGGGCCTGCTTAGTCTTGGCGCGGATCGAACGGCGGGCGAAGGACTGGCCTTCTCTGGCGCGCAGCAAGCTGGCCAATTGCATAGAAATGGTGCTGGCACCGCGCAGAGGCTGGCCGCGTAAATTGCCCCATGCGGCACCAAAAACGCCGTGCCAGTCAACACCGTGATGGCGGTAAAAGCGTTTGTCCTCGGCCGCGATGATGGCATTTTGCAGCGCCGGTGAAATGTCGTCCAAGGTCGCCCAATCCGCGCGGCGCATGGAAAAATCGGTGCGTCGGACGTGCAACACTTCGCCATTGCGGTCCAACAACGCCGATTGTGATGGTGTCCAGCTGTCCCGTACCTCTTGAAAGTGCGGGGCTTTGCCGGGGGCGCTCCATACGTGAAACGCCGCAATGGCAACCAGAAGAGCACCGGCCGATAAGGTATAGACCCTCAGGTTCACGGGCCTGTGGCACTGACACTTAAGGGAGCAATTGGCACTTCGCCAAACATTTCCGGGGCATACATCGCTTCAACCCGCGTTGGTGGCAGGTTGAAATCGCCTTTGGTGTTCAGACGTATTGTGTATTCCAGCGTAAATTTACCCTTGGGCACATAACGATAGAAGGCCTGATAGGAGGCAAAACGGCGTTCTTCATAAACCGGCCAGGCGCGGCCAGTATTGTTCTCGCCACTGGCCAGCAAGGCACTGTCGCCGCCAAGGCCGCCGCCCAGGATTTGCGCCCCGGCAGGAACCGGATCGTCAACCACAACCCAAGTCATGTCGGTTTGTGCGTCGATCTCCAGTTTGATGCGCACCACATCGCCAACATTCCATGCGCCGGGTACGGCCTGACTAATCGGGCTCATGGTGCGGGTGATGGCATAACCGGAGGAAAGCGGCTGGCGCAGAGGGATGGCCGCTTTGGCGGTCACAAATGCCCAGGGCGCACCATTTCCGCCGTGGCTGAGCGTCAGGCTTTGCGGGCCATTACCCCAGGGCAAAGCGAAATCCAGTGCCGGGCTGTCGCCCCAGTTCTGGGTTTGACGATCATTGCCCAATGCTGCGCTGCTTTGGCCACTGACTTTGGTGTTTTCAAAGCGCGCCGAGAATTGGCGCATGGCCAATGTGCCCCAGGCGTTGCCGGTTGTGGTGCGCCAATGGCCGTTTGACTGACGGCCCAACAGGCCACGGGCCATGCGCGGCATGTCGGCGCGCCATAATGGTGCATCAGACAGGCTGATCAGTGCCCGGGCGGCGTTGGTGTCTGCCGAAATCATCAGCCACCACAGATTGTCCTGCGCTTCGGTTGAAAAGCCCATGTGGGTGCCTTGAAAATTAAGCCGCGCGCGCAAAACTTGTTTTGCACGTTCAATGCCTTGGCGGCGTGCCGGGATGGTTTTGACGCGGCGTAAAATGTTCATCCAGTCCAGCACTGCCGACGTTGGCAACAGATTGGGATTGATGTTTAAACTGGTCAGCATTTGAGCTTTGGCACGATTATAACGCGATAACGCGGCCATGGCGGCCAGTTTACGTACCGTCAAATCCGCCGTGTCCAAAGGCGAGCCACGACGTATGCGGCCGTTGATAAAGGCACTTAAACCGTCCAGCATTTGCGCGCGCTGCGCCTCCGGAATTTCCCACCCGGCTTCATGGGTGATCGAAAGTACATAAGCAGTCAGAGTGTCACTGCCACGTAAATAATCGGAAGGAAAATATTTAACCAGACCATCATTATCCAGATAAGCAGGCAGAGCGCGTGCGGTGTTTTTCCATCGCTCGGCATCGTTTAGGGCAATGGCCATAGAGGTGCGCTGTTCGAAACATCGGTAAGGATAGCTGCGCATATAGTCCTTCACGCCGCTAAGATCGCCGCCGAGTGTGGATTGAAGATGTACATCAACACCGCCGCGCCCTTGAATGGCGTCATTGGGGCGCGCCAGAGTGAGGCTCCACGGAGCATCCAATTGCTTTAATGTGGATTGAAACACCCGAACCGGAATGGCCGGATCAACCTTTTGGCTGGCTTTAAGAGCATCTGTGGCACCGCCGTTTTCTTCGCTGACGCCAATGTCCCACGTCAAAGAGGCAACATCGTAAGGAACCAGAATGTCCCAATTGACGCTGCGGGCTGTGCCAGCCGGTATGTCGAGGTTTTGTTCGGCCAGCGGACCAAGACTTGCGACACGGCCACCAACAATAACCGACATATCGTGGTCCGAAGCATTGCGCACTGTAAATACGGCATCAAAGCGGTCATTTTCACGGACCACTTTGGGCAGGCCAGACAGGATTTGCAAATCCTGTGTTGTGGTGATTTTCTGGCTGCCCGTACCGAACAAATCTAACCCGTTTTGCGCAATGGCAACCACACGAAACGCGCTAAGGCTATCATTTAGTGGTATGTCGACCTGGGCCTTGCCGTCTTCATCAACCACAACCCGGCCCTGCCATAAAAGTAACGTGTCAAAGATTTCGCGGGCATTTTGTTTGCCGCCACCGCCGCCATGAGCCACGGCTTTGCGACCATAATGGCGCTTGCCAATGATCTGCATTTGCGCGGTCGAGGTGCGCACTTCCAGCCCACGCTCGTCCATCATGGCTTTTAGTAAATCCCATGATGTGTTGGGCGAGAGCTGTAATAATGCCTCGTCAACAACGGCAATGGCGATCTCTGATCCAGCGGGCAGGGCCTCTCCATTGGCGCGGGTCAGGGTGATGGTTGCCTTGGCGTTTTCGCGAATGCGATAGACGGATTTATCGGTTTCAACCTTAACATTCAGGCGATGGGCATTCCAGCCGACACGCATATTGGCCAATCCCAGCCGATAGGCCGGTTTGGCAAGATCTATTAACGCTGTGGCTTTGCCTCCATCACGGGAAAACCAGGGCAGATCATATTTGCGGACAAAATCCGATAACCAGCTCTGCCATGCGCCAACACGGCCCCGAATGGCCAGAACAGACACATAAACATTGGGGGCATATTCGGCTTTTATGGGGACATCAATCACCGGTGTTTTGCCGGAAATCACAGTCACAAAACTGTCTATGACGCCTTCGCGCTCAATGGTGACCAATGCGGTGGCGCTGCGAAACGGGCTGCGGACCTGTACTTTGGCAATGTCGCCGCCATCATATTCAGTGTTTTCAACCAGCAAATCCATCCGGTCGCCATCACTGCCAGAAAACCACCAATCATCCTTGCCAGCCACCCAAATGCTGGTGGTGGCGCGGGCGTTGCGCCCGGCCTTATCTGTGGTGCTGGCTTGTAAAATTACCTCGCCAGACTGGCCCGGTGCAAGCGTGCATGTGAAAACGCCATTTGCATTAGACCGACCGGTGCAACCAATGGCCAAAGGCTCTATCCGGGTGACGTTTTCATAAGAGTAAAACCCGCCAATCAGGCGTTTACGATAAGAATAGCTTTTCCGGGCGAAGGCTTTAACGTCAATGGCACTGTTCGCTGCGGGACTGCCATCAACATTGAGTGCGATCGTATGCAGTTTAAGCTTGTCGATACTGGCCGCCCAGCCTTCGGTCTTGATACCAACAACTTGCGCGGCTGGCCAAAGGTCAAAACGCGCTGCCTTGGTCAGAATTTGCCCGTTGGCGTCGCGATATTCCAGCTCTGTCGTCAACGTCGCGTGCGTCTCGGATTGTGGTAAATCACCAATGGAGAGGCGCAAAGCCCCGTCATCATCCAGATTTGCCGGGGTCAGGCTTGTTGCCGGGCGACTGCCTTCATCTTCGCCTTGCCCTGTCGAGCTGGTTTGCCCATCAAGCGTTTCGGCATCAAAACTGTACTCATCATAATCGGCAAACTGTGCCGGGGTTTTACGTACAACAGTGCGAACTTTGATGCCTAGGCCAGAGGCACCACCGCCAGAGAGGTAACGAACCATTATGTCCAAAGGCATATCTGCGGCGCCGACCAATGGCAGGTCAGGCCCCTGAAGAATGGCTTCCATGGTAGGCAGGCGAAATTCTTCGACACGGAAACTGCCAGCGTCCTGCCAGTCCTCACCCAGTTTGACCATCACAGAGTAACGTCCAAGACGGGCCTCTTTGGGGATTTCATATTGGCTCAGCGCGCTGCCATTGGCATCAAACATAACCGGAATTTCAACGTCCTGACCGGTGGCATCGTGACTGATTCTCACAGTACTTTTGGGTGTAAAATCAGCGGGCAGAGCAAAACCATTGGCCGTATGACGGCGCAGATAATGCTTCATAGATACCGTCTCACCGGCCCGCAATAAAGTGCGGTCAAACACCGTATGCGCCATATCGGCTTGCCAGAGGCTACTGCTGGAAATGTCAAAATCATAAGGCGCGATGCCGTCATTCCATTTGCTTAAAGTAAAGCTGAAATCTTCACCTTGCGCGGCGCTGATCACCAAAGGATGGTTCTCATCGCTATAACAACTGCCCCAACCGGATGGCGCATGCAGGGCGGCGTCAACACGGGTTGTTCCATCTTTGCCGGTTTGGCCAGTCCAGATCACGTCCTTGGTGCAGGTATCACCAATAGAAACATTCGCCCCGACAACCGGTTTTCCGGTATCCAGAGCGGTTACCCAGATCAACGAACCTTCGCGGCCCCACAAAAAATGCACCGCCATATTAGTGACCAGCGCTGTGGTCGAAACATAACGGGATGCATCACGACCCAAAAGGGCCTGGCCAAGCGCTTTGCTTTGTAACTCGACCGCATAAAAACCTGGATCTGAAAGCGGAATACCAATGACTTCAAAGGCCTTGCCGCCTTCGGGGCGCGGTACGTTAAAGCTGTGGCTGCTGGTATCTTTTTCAAAAATTGAACGATCACCGGTATTATTGTGATAGACAGAGTTTCCTGCGGCGTCATCAACCCATTTGCCGCGCCATTGCCCGGCCTTTTTGGCCTTGTCCATCCATTCCAGCATGGCGAAAACATCTGTTGCGCGGTGCACACGCGCCGGAATATCCGCATCTGGCAAAGATTTGAGCTGTGCCTGAATTCGTGGCTCTACATTACGCACCGTAACAGGCAGAACGGCACCGGCGCGGCTTTCGATAATACCAAACTCACTGGCAAACTTGATCAAAGGCGGAAAAGCATCCGTACGTACGGCGAGCGGAAAGCGTTCTGCGTTTTGTAATGTGCGGCCGGAATCATCGTGCAGGTCTTGTGGCAATTCAATGCGGTAACTGGCGCCCGGGGCAAAGGGTGCATCAAATATTACGCGACTGATTGTCGGCGTATCGGCATCATCGCCCAGCTTTGCCAATTGGCGGCTTTGATCCTCGCCGACAAGAGCGATCTGCGCAGCCATTTTGGTTGGAATTGGGGCACTGAAATTCAGGGCCATGTCCATCATCGGCAAGCATGGGGCATCAGCATTGGTCCGGTCACAGCTAAAGCGTGCGGTAAATGTGGGGCGGGTACGAAATTGCAGGGTCTGGTCCTGCGTTGTCGCCAGTCCCGAAGGGGCCGCAATGCCAGCGCCCCAAACCAGCGTCGTTTTTGTTTGTGGGGGTAAAGTGCGCTGACATTTCAGTGCGGTAACAGTGTCTTCGCGGGCCAGATTATCGCCATCACCTTCACGCAACAGGCTGTTATAGCGATACCCAAGTGTGCGTAGATCGACAAAAGCCTTTTCACGCTCTTCGCCGCTTAAAACCACAACCGGTATGCGTTCTTCAATGCCCTCAACGGCACAATAGGTGTTTGCGGATACGGATTTGGGGTCTGCAGGGGCATCCAGACCAAGGAAGAAAACCTGATTTTCATCTATGCGGCGTGAACCTTCATAAGGCGTTGTCTGGCGAATGTTGGGTCCGCCTGTGTTGAAACTATACGAAGATTTGGCGGATACACGTACGCCATTAAGAGCCTTTGCATCGGCTTTGAGCATGAACGTGCATTGCACCCCGCCGGCCAGATCAGACTTAAAATCATAAACCCAGTTGCGATCATCGGCCCATCGCCCTTGGCCAGGCGCGGCGCAGTCTATGTCAAAGGGGTTGGTCTGCCGTGGATCGCCCAGCGATGTCATCGGGCTGGAAAAACGCACCGCCACTTGACGCACTGATTTAACGGTGCCTTGAGGCGAAAAAACCTCGACCCGTGGCCCAGAGGCCGCAAGTGTCGGACCTGAAAAGGCCAAAAAAGAAGCCAATAAAACGGTTATCATTTGATAATGTCTGCGCATGTCTGTCCCCTAGACTGGCCCCAACCTGTGTTATCGCGACGCATTGTGCCGGGAATGTGATGGTGATGAGGCCATATTCGTTCAGTTTTACATCTTTCATCGCGGTGGACACAAGGCTATCTTGGTCGCATATCAAATCAGCCTTCGCGCTTAATGACGAAGGAATATTGCATCGGTTTCGATGCGCAGGAAATGGCCAAAACATTATGAAACAAGAGTTCTATCAGCATTTACGTGATGAGCTGTCTGCCATCGACCAAGCCGGTCTTACCAAGGCCGAACGTACGATTATTTCGCCGCAAGGAGCGCAAATAGATGTGCAAAGTGGCGAAGATCAGGAACGCGTCCTGAATTTTTGCGCCAATAACTATCTGGGGCTTGCCGATTCGCCAGACCTGATCAAAGCGGCTCACCAGTCGCTGGATACACATGGGTTCGGCATGGCATCCGTACGCTTTATTTGCGGAACGCAGAGCATCCATCACGCATTGGAAAGCGCTTTGAGCGCTTTTTTTAACAAAGAAGACAGCTTGCTTTATGTCGCCTGTTTTGATGCCAATGGGGGGCTGTTCGAGCCACTTTTCGGGCCAGAGGACGCCATTATATCTGATGCATTGAACCATGCGTCGATCATTGATGGTATTCGCCTGTGCAAGGCCAGGCGTTATCGTTACGCCAATAATGATATGGATGACCTGGAAGCACAGCTGAAATCTGCAAAAGCAGACGGTGCGCGCCATATTATCATTGCCACCGACGGGGTATTTTCCATGGATGGCATAATCGCCAACCTAGTCGGCATTTGTGATCTGGCCGATCGCTATGGTGCAATGGTGATGGTTGATGACAGCCACGCCACCGGCTTTATGGGCAAAACCGGGCGTGGCACGCCGGAACATTGCGGCGTGTTGGACCGGGTGGATATCCTTACCGGCACCTTGGGCAAGGCGCTCGGCGGCGCGGCCGGCGGTTATGTCTCAGGTCGCAAAGAAGTGTTGGATATGCTGCGCCAGCGCTCACGCCCGTATCTCTTTTCAAATGCTTTGCCGCCCATGCTCTGTGGGGCTGGTTTGGCCGCGCTAAAACTGGTGGACCAAGGCGACGATTTGCGCGCGCAATTGTTTGCCAATGCAAGACGCTTTCGTGCCGGTATGGAAGATGCTGGCTTTACCTTGACCCCCGGCGAGCATCCCATCATCCCTGTGATGCTGGGGGATGCAAAATTGGCGCAGGATATGGCGGCACAAATGCTGACCGAAGGGGTTTATGTGACCGGATTTTCCTTCCCCGTGGTACCACGTGGACAGGCCCGCATCCGCACCCAAATGTCGGCGGCGCACACATTCGAACAGATTGATTTTGCAATCTCTAAGTTTCGCTGGCTAGGCAAAAAAATGGGCGTGATTTCATGAAAGCGCTGGTCAAAGCCAAGGCTGAACCTGGCATTTGGATGAAGGACATGCCTAAACCCGAAATCGGGTTCGATGATGTGCTAGTCAAAATTAAGAAAACCGCCATTTGCGGCACAGATGTTCACATTTATAACTGGGATGAATGGTCACAAGAGCACGTCCCGGTGCCAATGATCACCGGCCATGAATTCATGGGCGAGATTGTCGAACTGGGCAGCCATGTCACCCGTCATAAAGTTGGACTTCGGGTTTCCGGCGAGGGGCATATTGTCGGTGATCGATCCCGTGCAGCCCGTGAAGGCAAATGGCATCTTTCACCAGACACCAAAGGCGTCGGCGTCGATCGTCCGGGGGCGTTTGCAGAATATTTAGCTATCCCGGCCTTTAACGTCGTGCCTCTGCCCGATTATGTCAGTGATGATTTGGCGGCCATTTTGGACCCGCTGGGTAATGCCACTCATGCGGCGTTAACATTTGATCTGGTCGGCGAAGATGTGCTGGTCACTGGCGCAGGCCCCATTGGTGCCATGGCAGCAGCCATCGCTCGCCACGCCGGGGCGCGTCATGTGGTGATTACCGATGTCAACCAACATCGACTGGATCTAGCCGAAAATCTAGCTGATGTTCGCCCGGTCAATGTCGCCAAAGAAGATTTGCGCGATGTGATGGCGGAACTGGGCATGACCGAAGGTTTTGACGTGGGCCTTGAGATGTCAGGCGCAGGCCCGGCCTTTACCCAAATGGTCGATACAATGGTGATGGGCGGCAATATCGCGCTACTTGGCATTCCGGCTGGCGAAACTCGTGTGCGCTGGTCCACAGTGATTGGCAAGGCCCTGACCATTCAGGCGATTTATGGCCGCCGGATGTTTGAAACCTGGTATAAAATGCTGGCCATGCTGGGTTCGGGCTTAAACGTGGATAAAATCATCACGCACCATTTTTCCATTGATGAGTTTCAGGCGGGTTTTGACGCCATGCGGTCGGGTAAGTCTGGCAAAGTGATATTGGAGTGGACATGAAACACAAACAAAACCTTTTTGAAGCCGCACTAACTGTAATGAAAAACGCCCATGCGCCGTATTCCAATTACCATGTGGGCGCAGCGGTGCTGGCCGATGACGGCGAAACATACGTCGGCACCAATGTCGAAAACGCGTCCTACCCAGAAGGCTGGTGCGCCGAAACCTCGGCCATCGCAGCGATGGTGGCGGCAGGGGCAAAGCGCATAACCGAGGTCTGTGTGGTCACCAAGAGCGATCCGCCCGGCACACCGTGCGGCGGCTGTCGTCAACGCTTGTCGGAATTCGCCAGCGCGGATACACCGGTGCATGTGACCAATCTGGATGGAAAATCACACACATGGCGCATGGACGAGCTATTGCCCGGCGCTTTTAAACTCAAGGACTGAAGAATACGCATGACGACCGAAATCAACAAAGCCGCCGCCTATATTCGTGACCGTATTGGCGAACAAAAACGCCTGGCCATTGTGCTTGGCTCTGGCCTTGGCGATCTGGCCGATGCCTTACAAGATGCAATTACCATCCCATATGCAGACATTCCAGGCTTTCCAGTTTCTGGCGTAGCCTCTCATGCCGGGGCTTTGATGGCCGGGCATATAGCTGGAGCGCCGCTGCTTTTGCTGGCTGGTCGAGCGCATTATTATGAGCATGGCGATGCCAAGGCTATGTCAGTGCCAATCCAAACGCTTAAGTCACTTGGTGTGGAAACCATGATCCTGACCAATGCGGCGGGCTCTTTGCGCAAGGACGTGCCACCGGGGTCAGCGTCGTTGATCACCGACCACATCAATTTTTCCGGCCTGAATCCTCTGATTGGGGCCGAAGGCAATGAACGCTTTGTTGATCTTGGCAATGCTTATAACCCAGAGCTGTGTGACCGTATTCGTGCAGCCGCCAAGACTTCCGGTGCAGAACTGCATGAGGGCGTTTATGTCTGGTTTTCAGGGCCAAGCTTTGAAACACCAGCAGAAATACGCGCCACGCGGGTTCTTGGCGGTGATCTGGTCGGCATGTCGACCGTTCCCGAAGTCATTCTGGCACGCCATCAGGGTTTACGGGTTGGTGCTGTCTCGCTCGTGACCAATTACGGCGCTGGTATGGATAGCGAAGAGCTGAGCCATGCCATGACGATGAGGATAGCGGCCACAGGCGCAGAGAATATGATGAAGCTTTTCAAAGCCATTATAGCCGATCTTCATGCACACCCGTTGTAGAAAGTATAGCTGACCATTTGGTCAAGTTTGGGGTGTTCGCGCCTCTATAAATGTGCCATGATAGTCTTGAACATGCTCGCAATTTCGGGCCGTGGGATGAGAGATGAATAACATGGGTGCTGAAATCCACCATTTGGCGTCAAACCAGCGTAATCCCGGAACGCCGTACCACCCGGAATGGGTCGAGGAAATCCGGATAAACCGTTCAGCGATCGAGCGCCGTATTGCAACTTTGGCGTCGCGCCGCACAGTCAAAAAACAGTGGCAGGCCGCATGGCTTCTCAAGGCGATCGCCCTGATTGATCTGACCACCTTGTCCGGCGATGATACGCCGGGACGCGTGCAACGCCTGTGTGCCAAGGCGCGCCAACCGGTGCGCAGCGATCTTCTGGCTCAGTTGGGCATGGAGAAGGCTAATCTGACCACCGGTGCGGTTTGCGTCTATCACGAGATGATACCCTATGCCGCTAAGGCATTGGACGGGACCAATATTCCTATTGCTGCGGTGTCCACAGGCTTTCCGGCGGGACTGTCACCGTTAAAAACCCGTCTTGCCGAAATCCGGGCTTCTGTAGACGCCGGTGCGCGCGAGATTGATATTGTAATCAGCCGCCGTTTTGTGCTGACCGCCAATTGGAAGGCGCTCTATGACGAAGTGGCCGCATATCGCGAAGCCTGCGGCGAAGCACACCTGAAAACCATATTGGCCACCGGGCAACTGGGTTCAATGACAAAAATTGCCAAGGCTTCAATGGTTTGCATGATGGCCGGGGCGGATTTTATCAAAACCTCAACGGGCATGGAGGCGGTAAATGCTACCCAGCCGGTCAGCCTGATTATGATGCGCATGATCCGTGAATATATGCGCCTGACGGGCTTTAAAATCGGCTTCAAGCCTGCGGGCGGTATTTCTAACGCCAAAACGGCCCTGCAATATATGGTTCTGGCCAAAGAAGAACTGGGCAATGACTGGCTTGAGCCTGATTTGCTGCGCTTTGGTGCGTCCAGTCTTTTGGGCGATATAGAACGCCAGCTTGAACACTTTATCACCGGCCATTACAGCGCCGCTAACCGCCACCCAATGGGCTAGGGATTATACGATCATGAGCGTAGCTGAAATCTTTGAAAATATGGAATATGGTCCAGCACCCGAAGATGCCTCATATGTGCACGACTGGCTGAAGAGCCACAAAGCCGGTTTTTCGCATTTTATCGGCGGGGCATGGGCCAAGCCCTCACCCAAGGCCTATTTTGACGACATCAACCCCGCCAATGGCAAGGTGTTGGCAAAAGTTGCTGCTGGATCAAAGCGTGATGTGGATGCTGCCGTGCTAGCGGCCAAAGAGGCCCAAAAGGGCTGGGCGGCACTGTCTGGCCATAAACGCGCCAAATATCTTTATGCGCTGGCGCGACTGATCCAGAAAAACAGTCGCTTTATTGCGGTGCTGGAAAGCCTAGATAACGGCAAGACGTTGCGTGAAACCCGCGATATCGACATCCCGCTGGCGGCGCGTCACTTTTACTATCATGCTGGCTGGGCACAATTGCTGGATCAGGAATTGCCTGACTATGCGCCGCTGGGCGTCGTTGGCCAGATCATCCCGTGGAATTTTCCGTTTTTAATGCTGTCGTGGAAGATCGCCCCGGCATTGGCAGCGGGCAATACGGTGGTGTTAAAGCCAGCCGAATTCACCTCACTGACGGCGCTTTTCTTTGCCGGGTTGTGCGAGGAAGCGGGCCTGCCGGCCGGTGTCGTCAATATCGTTACGGGTGCCGGTGATACTGGCGCAGCATTGGTCGAACATGCGGACGTAGCCAAAATTGCCTTTACCGGATCGACAGATGTTGGCAGGCTTATTCGGGCAACTACAGCAGGTTCTGGCAAAAAACTCACGTTGGAACTTGGCGGTAAATCCCCCTTTATTGTGTTTGAAGATGCAGATCTGGACAGCGCCGTTGAAGGTCTGGTGGATGCTATCTGGTTTAATCAGGGACAGGTCTGTTGCGCCGGCTCGCGGCTTTTGGTCGAAGAAGGCGTGGCGGACACAATCATTGCCAAGATCAAGGAACGTTTATCGCATTTTCGCATCGGCGATCCGCTGGATAAGGCCATGGATATGGGAGCGATTATCAACCCCACACAGCGCGCTAGCATTGATAAACTGGTCCAACAGGGCGTGAGTGAAGGTGCAGAGCTCTGGCAGCCAGATGTAAAAATGCCGGCAAAGGGCTGTTTTTATCCGCCGACACTGCTCACCAATGTCAGCCCCTCCAATATTGCCGTGCGCGAGGAAATCTTTGGCCCGGTTCTTACGGTGATGAGTTTTCGGTCTTTGGATGACGCTGTGGCTCTGGCCAATAACAGCCGTTATGGGCTTGCCAGCTCCGTCTGGTCGGAAAACATTAACCGGGCACTGGAAATGGCGGCGCAGATCAAGGCCGGGATTGTTTGGGTCAATTCGGCCAACCAGTTTGATGCGGCGTGCGGCTTTGGCGGTTATCGCGAAAGCGGTTTTGGCCGTGAAGGTGGCCGAGAGGGTATGTTCGAATACCTTAAGCCTAAAAACGATGGCTCTACCAAGGGCGAAGCCGTCATTCTCGCACCAGAGGCAACGGGTACAGTGGAATCGGTGGGATTTGCCGCTATTGATCGCACCCCAAAAATGTATGTTGGCGGTAAGCAGGCGCGCCCTGATGGTGGCAACACCATGGCGATCTTGAACCATAAGGGCGAGATCGCAGGCCGTGTAGGTGCGGGCAATCGCAAGGATATTCGCAACGCGGTCGAGGCAGCGTTTAAAAATCCCTGTTGGGCCGGGCGTACCGCCAATAACCGGGCGCAAATCCTCTATTACATCGCCGAAAACCTGAGCGTTCGGGCTGGTGAGTTTACCGATCGCCTGCGTGACCTGACCGGGGCCAGCAAGACCAAGGCCGCGGCAGAAGTTGAG
The DNA here is from genome assembly GCA_021776525.1 of Robiginitomaculum sp. GTDB lineage: Bacteria > Pseudomonadota > Alphaproteobacteria > Caulobacterales > Maricaulaceae > Robiginitomaculum_B. Next base: position 381,359 of record JAJFFT010000005.1, on the reverse strand, counting down.
GCCTCAATCAGCCGCCTGTTTTCCTATGGGGCGTGGGCCGATAAGTATGATGGCCAGGTGCATACCCCGCCGGTGCGTAATGTGGCGTTGGCGGTCAAGGAACCCATTGGCATTATGGGCACAGTGTGCCCGGATAATGCGCCTTTGCTAAACTTTATCTCTCTGATGGCCCCCATCATTGGCACTGGCAATCGCGTGGTGATGATTCCGTCCGAACGCTATGCCCTGATCGGCACGGATTTTTATTCTGTGCTGGAAACTTCGGACGTGCCCGCTGGTGTGGTCAATATCATCACCGGCAAACGTGATGAGATGGCCAAGGTTCTGGCCGAACATGATCAGGTTGATGGCCTTTGGTATCATGGCAGTGCCAAGGGCGCAGCGATGGTGCAACGTGCCTCGATCAGCAATCTGAAACGCACCTGGGTCAATGATGGCACGGCACGGGATTGGTTCGATACCAAAACCGGCGAAGGCCGCCGCTTTTTGCGCGAGGCCACCCAAGTGAAGAACATTTGGCTACCTTACGGGGACTAGCCCCTAATAACACACTTCATTCTGGCGAAGATGAAACAGAGAAAACTATGCTTCCACAGGAACTCATCCGCGCCAAGCGGGACGGCAAGACGTTGCGAGGCGAAGACATTGCCGCTTTTGCGGCCGGTATAGGCGATGGCACCATTTCCGAGGGCCAGATTGCGGCCTTTGCCATGGCAGTGTTTTTTAACGGCATGAGCCGTGATGAGTGTGTGGCGCTGACGTGTTCCATGCGCGATAGCGGCATGGTGATGGACTGGCAAAGCGCCGGGATAGACAAGCCGGTGTTGGACAAGCACTCAACCGGCGGTGTGGGTGATAATGTCTCGCTGATGCTGGGGCCAATGGTGGCCGCGGCGGGCGGTGCGGTGCCGATGATTTCCGGGCGCGGTCTTGGCCATACCGGCGGCACGCTCGACAAGTTCGAGGCCATTCCCGGCTATCAGGCCATCCCTGATCAAGATACATTTGTTCGAGTCGTCAAAGAGGTGGGCTGCGCCATTATTGGCCAAACGGCGGCTTTAGCCCCGGCGGACCAGCGCTTTTACGCCACCCGCGACGTTACCGCCACGGTGGAATCGGTGCCCTTGATCACCGCGTCCATATTGTCCAAAAAACTGGCCGAAGGGCTGGACGGGCTGGTGATGGATGTGAAATGCGGCAATGGGGCCTTTGCTGCGGAAGAAAAATTCGCCCGCGAACTGGCAACCAGCCTGGTTGAGGTGGCAAGCGGCGCCGGCGTGCACACCAGCGCCATTTTGACTGATATGAACGAGCCACTGGCCAGTGCCGCAGGTAATGCGGTCGAGATGGTCAATGCAGTGCGGTTTCTTACCGGTGAGTATCGGGATCCACGGCTGGAATACATCACCATCCAATTGGTGGCACAAATGCTGGTCGCAGGCGGTCTGGTTCAGGGCCATAGTGCGGGCGTGAATAAGGCACAAGAAGTCTTGCAAAACGGCGCGGCAGCTGAAGTTTTCGCCCATATGGTCGGCGCCCTTGGCGGCCCGGTCGATTTTGTTGAAAATTTAGATAAGTATTTACCCGCTGCACCGGTGATTATGCCAGTTCCTGCACCCATTGCAGGGCGAGTCTGGGGTATGGATGCGCGCGGCGTTGGTCTTGCGGTCATCGGACTTGGCGGCGGGCGTACTCGTGCTGATCAAAAAATTGACCATGCGGTGGGCTTTACTGATCTTGTCGGCGTGGGTGCGGACGTTGAGGCGGGCGCACCTCTCGCCATGATCCATGCACGCAGTGAAGATGCCGCGAATGAAGCAATTTTGGCCTTGCAGAAAACCTATACCTTTGGCGAAGCCGCCGATCATTTTGTGCCTCAGCCAATGATTATCGCGCGTATTGAGGGAAAAAACACATGAGCCGCGTTTTGGTCTGTGAACTGGATAGTTTGGGCGTCGGGGCATCTGCGGATGCGGACACGTTTGGCGACACGGGCGCCGATACTCTGGGCCATATTGCCGAAGCTTGCGCGGCGGGCAAAGCCGATAAAGATGGCTTGCGCGCCGGACCTTTGCACATTCCCAATCTGGTGAAGCTGGGTATGGGCGCGCTGTGCGAGGCCAGCACCGGACGCACGCCGCCGGGCATGGAAGGCGAGGGGCCTTTTACCGGGGCCTGGGGTTATGCCATTGAAACCAGCCACGGCAAGGACACCCCCAGCGGCCATTGGGAGGCCATGGGCGCACCGGCGACCTTTGATTGGGGCTATTTTACCGATGCCACCAACAGCTTTCCGCCTGAATTTATAGATGCCCTGATCCGCGAGGCTGACCTGCCTGGTGTGCTGGCCAATTGCCATGCTTCAGGAACCGAAGTGATCAAAGATTTTGGTGAAGAACATATGCGCACCGGCAAACCTATCCTTTATACCAGTGCCGATTCGGTGGTGCAGATCGCCGCCCATGAGGGTAGCTTTGGTCTGGAGCGTTTATATGAAACATGTCTGATCGCGCGCAAACTGGCTGATCCTTATAATGTCGGCCGGGTGATTGCGCGCCCTTTTGAAGGCACCAGCCCCGCGGATTTCACCCGCACCAATGGACGGCGCGATTATTCGGTGCCGCCCCATATGCCAACCTTGCTTAACCGTGTCAGCGAAGCTGGCCATGAGGTGATCGCTATTGGTAAAATCTCCGATATTTTTGCCAGCTCTGGCGTTACCAAAAGTGTACCGGCCTATGGCAATGATTCCATATTTGATGTGACGTTGGCTCAAATGCAAAGCGCTTCGGATCACAGCTTCATCATGAGTAACTTTGTCGATTTTGATATGCATTTTGGCCACAGGCGCGATGTGCCGGGCTATGCCGCCGCGCTGGAAGCATTTGATAAACGCCTGCCGGAATTGATCGCCATTTTGCACGAGGATGACATGGTGATCCTGACCGCTGACCATGGCTGTGATCCGACTTTTCCGGGCTCGGACCACACGCGCGAGCATGTGCCGGTGCTGGCGTTTGGACCAAAGGTTGCGTCCGGTCCTTTGGGGGCACGATCCACCTTTGCCGACATTGGCGAAAGCGTGGCCAAATGGCTGGGCGTGCCGGGCTTTGGTACGGGTACCAGCTGGGTATGAATACCTCGTCTTGGCCGCTGGTTGATCTGCATTGCCATATAGAAGGTGCCGCGCCGCCTGATCTGATCCGCAAACTGGCCGCACGTAACGGCGTGCGCCTGCCCGATCATATTTTTGACAAGGGCGGACATTATTGCTGGACAGATTTTCAGCACTTTCTGGGGGCCTATGATGCGGCCTGTACAGCCATTCGTACCCCACAGGATTATTATGATCTGAGCTATAGTTATTTTAGCAATGCCGCCGCGCTGGGCTTGATATATGGCGAGGTGTTTATCTCGGCGGATCATGGGACCAATGGCGGCATTGATTACCCCGACATGGTGCAGGCCATGGCCGAGGGGCTGGGCAAGGCCCGCGAAGAAAGCGGTGTGCAGGGGCGTTTTATCCTCACCGCCATTCGTCATTATGGCATAGAGAAGTGCGAGGCCACGGCCAAACAGGTGCATCAAAATTCACATGAACTGGTCACGGGTTTTGGCATGGCCGGGGATGAAACCACGGGCCACCCCGCCGATTATGCCCGCGCCTTTGATATAGCCCGCGATGCCGATATGGGTCTTACGGTACATGCAGGGGAAGTGTGCGGCGCGCACAGTGTGCGTAATGCACTGGAGACTTTGCGCCCGTCGCGGATCGGCCACGGGGTTCAGGCAATCAGTGATGCAGATTTGCTCAGGCGTCTGGCGGGCGAGGGGATCGTACTGGAGGTCTGCCCCGGTTCAAACATCAAGGTTGGCGTTTATGGCGCTTATGCGCAAAGCCCGGTCAAACGCTTGCAAGAGGCCGGAGTGAAATTGGCGCTGGGATCAGACGACCCACCCTATTTTCATACCGACATCGCCAATGAATACGCGCAGGTTCAAAAGGCTTTTGCTTTTACCGATGATGATATGCGTGCCATCAGTCGCACCGCCATAAAGGCCGCCTTTTGTGATGATCAGACTAAGGCAGAATTATATAAAGCCCTATGAGAAGTGCCCTAAACTGCCGGGCGTTTGCGATCATTCATCCAAAAAGCAACCAGCAGGGTCGTCAGGACAATAGCTTGGCCGATAAGCCCTTGCCAGGTCGGGTAAATGCCGATGATTTCAATTCGGGGTAACCATGTGCTCTGGCTGATGCCCACCCATCCCGCCTCTTGCAGGGCGGCAATGCCTTTCCCAGAAAGAACAACCGCCAGAATGGCCATAAGATACGAGCTGTAGAGGAAGAACTGGGTGATCGGTAGGCGCTTGCTATAGTTCATCAGTACCACGGCAATGATCCCTAGAACCGCAATGGCGGACCCAAGACCAGATAGAATGGCAATGGCATTGCCCTGATTCCAAAGCGCAATCAGAAAAAGGATCACTTCAAACACTTCACGATAAACCACCACGAAGGCCAGAAGAAACAAAACGCCAGCGGATTGCCGTGATAGGGCGTGAGACATCTTGTCTCTGATATATTTCTGCCATGCTGCGGCCTGGCTTTTGCCCTGCATCCAGATGCCGACAAACACCAAAACGGCGGCGGCCAATATTGCCCCTACACCTTCGGTCAATTCCCGGCTGGCGCCGCTGATGGAGATGAAAGTGCTCGCCGCGGCCCAGGTCAGAATGCCCGCAAACAGAGCAAACACCCACCCAGCATGTACGAAGCGGACTTCCCTTGGCCGGTCAGCTTTGTTTAAAAAGGCCAGCATAGCGACAACGATCAGAAGAGCCTCTACGCCTTCACGCAGTAAAATAGTAAAGGCGGCAATAAAACTGGCCCCATTGCCGGTTTTACTGGAAGCAAGACGCGTTTCCACGGTATCAAGCAAAGCCGTCACATCCTGAATTTTGGCTTTTACGTCTGTTATGGACGCATTTTTGCTAATCAGGCCTCGCATTTCTATCATCGAGGTTTCGACCTCTCGCATCAACGGCGTATCTTTCACCCGCAACACTGGTTCAATCGGCTCGAACCCATCAAGGTAAGCTGATAATGCCAGTTTGGTTGCACGCTTGTGCTCACCTTGCCTATAGGCTTCCAGTGTTTGTGACAGTCGTTCTTTGGCAAGGGAAAGTAGAGTGCCTGTTGAAGAGCTGGCGGCTTGAGGGTTCTTACGTAAATAGGCCATCAGGGCCTTGGCCATGGTTTTACCATAGTTTTGGGAGAGCTGCCCCACTGTTGCTTGGGTTATGGCGGTAAGATTAGGAAATGCCGTGCGAATCTCTTGGTCATTTTGCCATATTTGCTCGCCCTCGCGCACATCATCCTGACTGAAGGACAGACCGCCAACATAAAAGGCTAGCGCCCAGCGGTCCTCAGGAGGTAAATCGGCATAGCTCTGCATTGCTGTGCCGTCCAGTCCCTGACCAATGACCTGATAAAGTGAAAACAAGCTGCGTTTATTGGCTCGATCCTGATCGGCAAAATTGATCGGTGGCGGTTGCATGCCTTGTGCGTCCGGGCCGTTACCCATGCCGGTTATCCCATGACAAGAGGCACAAGCCTCAGCATAAAGAGCCTTTCCGCGCGAAAGGTCAGGCAAGATAGACGGTGCAAGGGGAACCGGATAGGCCGTGATAAGCGCATTGGCCAGCGTATGCGCCACCATGGCAATTTCACTGGCCTCTGTCTTGTTGGCGATGCTCACTTTTAGAGTGTTGGCCTGTGTTAATAGCTCTGATTTTGCTGCTGTAGGAGGCAGGTCTGCCATTCCGCTTGCCACCGTGTCAGCAAATTCAGACATTTCAGCATATTCTAGTTCACTGACGATCTGACCGTCTTGCACTGCCGCCGGGTAATCCACCGCAATGTAGTCCAAAAGCCGCCAGATGGTTTGAGCATAAGAAGCAGACTTTTCTGCATATGCAGTGGGCGCTGTTCCGGCAAATATGCCAAGAGATAGCATGAACAGAGCAAGATAGCCGGTGATACGCAGTTTCATAAATTTACCAATCCAGTATTGCAAATGGTTCGCAATTGCAACTGTTATCATAGGGGATGATATGGTCAAGCCTTCCTTGGCACCAGAGTCAAAGAAGAGTGTGGGAAAGCACACATAAATATCGAATTGCATTCAATAGGCAAGTGATTTTCAAGGCAAAATAATAAGTCGATTGGACCAGGGAAGTGGGTGTAATGCATTGTAATTACGCTGCAAATATCAAGGTGGGGCAGATCTGGTAAGAGAGCGAGAAAATGTTTGCAACTAGCATTTACGTGAACACACAGTAATGCCCTGTGACAGGACGCCGCAGGGGCTAAGTTTTGGTGTGCATCTGCCTGTACGCGCAGCGAACAACAAACGTAAAATCTTTCTTGCCAAAGATGGGGAGTTGTAATGCTTTGCTTCAGTAGGGAAAACTTGGTGAGCCCGTCCGGGTTCGAACCGGAGACCTACTGATTAAAAGTCAGTTGCTCTACCAGCTGAGCTACGGGCCCTGACCAAGGCGCGGAACCTAACAGGACGCGCGCGTGGGTCAACACCTGATCTGTAGGAAATCTAGCTTTTTTCAGCGTGGTTTTTGACACATAAAATCACCGTCTCTGTTGTGTAATCATTGCCAAAGTAGGCCTCTGTGCTTGCCCGTGCGCATAAGTGAGACTAAGCCTCTGACGCTATAGGTTTATGGCTTGGCCATAACTGGAGATAATCAGAATGAGCAGGCCACTCAGGTCACGCAACGCGTTGATCTTCATTTTTATTACAGTGCTGATCGATATGGCCAGCTTTGGAGTCATTATGCCGGTTTTGCCGGACCTGATTCGTGATTTAACAGGCCAGGACTTGGCCGGAGCCAGCTTTTACGGTGGCGGTTTAATGCTGGCCTTTGCGGCTATGCAGTTTTTATGCTCACCAATAATCGGCAATCTCAGTGACCGTTTTGGTCGCCGCCCGGTCCTGTTGCTGTCGCTGGGTGGTCTGGCGGCTAATATGGTCTTGATGGCAGTGGCGCCGAATCTTCTGTGGTTGTTTGTTGGACGCATCATTTCCGGTATTTTCGGCGCAACCATGTCAACGGCCAGCGCCTATATTGCCGACGTCTCACCACCTGATAAACGCGCCGCAAACTTTGGCCTGATTGGTGCGGCATTTGGGATGGGCTTTGTATTGGGGCCGGTTATTGGGGGTGTTCTGGCTCAATATGGGGTGCGTGCCCCGTTTTATGCGGCTGCGGCGCTGGGCTTTATCAATCTGCTTTATGGAATATTTGTTTTACCCGAATCGCTGCCTCCTGAAAAACGTCGTCCGTTTGAATGGCGGCGCGCTAACCCTCTGGGAGCCTTCTTTCATTTAAAAGAGCGCCCGGTCGTGCTCAGCTTTGCGCTTGTTATGCTGTTTTTTGGGATCGCCAACCCTGTTTATCCAACAGTCTGGGCGTTTTACACGCAGGAAAAATTCGGCTGGGATGCATTTGACGTGGGGGTCTCCCTTGGCATTGTCGGGGTGGTCTTCGGGCTCAGCCAGGCGTTGTTTATTCGCTGGGCCATTCCGCGTTTAGGCGAAGTGCGTTCTGCGGCCATTGGACTGACTGTATTGTCTTTGGCTTTTACCGCCTATGCGCTTAGCCCGGTAGGGTGGCTGGTCTATGTGGTGATCCTGTTGTCGTTCCCTGCGGGCCTGATTGGCCCCTCAATGTTGGGCATTATGTCAAACCGCACATCGGAGTCCGAACAAGGCGAATTACAGGGCGCACTGGCCAGTATTGCGGCCGTGGGGGCGGTGATTGGCCCAGTTTTGTTTGCGGGCCTGTTTGGGGTGTTCAGCGCCAAGGATGCGCCGGTGTATTTTCCGGGTGCGCCCTTCATTGCCGCGGCGGCCCTCTGCCTTGCTGGCTTGATCGGACTGCGCTTTGCGGTCAAGAAAATGCGCGAGCACCCCAAGGACATCTCCCAATTGGATAAATGACGCCATCATGAGTAAATTCACATTTGACCTGAACGCCACAGACGGCGCGGCCCGCACCGGCGTATTGCACACGCCCCGCGGCGATATTCGCACACCGGCCTTTATGCCAGTGGGCACCGCAGCCACGGTAAAGGCCATGACCATGGATATGGTCAAAGATGCGGGTGCCGACATCATTTTGGGTAATACCTACCATTTGATGCTGCGCCCAGGGGCAGAGCGTATGAAACGCCTTGGTGGCTTGCACAAATTCTCGACCTGGAAAGGCCCGATCTTGACAGACTCGGGCGGGTTTCAGGTGTTTTCGTTGGCGGCTTTGGCCAAAAAGTCAGAAGAGGGCGTGGCCTTTCAAAGCCATATTGATGGCTCGCGCCATATGCTGACGCCGGAACGCTCTATCGAAATTCAGGCCGATTTGCTGGGGGCCGATATTTCCATGCAGTTTGACGAATGCACGCCATTTCCCGCCACCCATGAGGAAGCCAAAACCTCGATGGAGCTGTCTTTACGCTGGGGCGCGCGCTCAAAGGCCGCCTTTGGTAAACGGGAGACCCAAGCGCTGTTTGGCATTGTGCAGGGCTCAACATTTGAGGATTTACGCGAACAATCAGCCAAGGCGTTGATCGAGATGGGCTTTGATGGCTATGCGGTTGGTGGTTTGGCGGTGGGCGAGGGCTTTGATGCCATGGTGCGCACGCTGGACTTCACTGTGCCCATACTGCCCAAAACCCATCCACGTTATCTGATGGGGGTTGGTCGCCCGATCGACATTATCGAGGCCGTGGTGCGGGGTATTGATATGTTTGATTGTGTAATTCCGACGCGTTCCGGCCGCCATGGCCAGGCGTGGAGCGATGCAGGGCCTGTAAATCTGAAGAAAGCCTGCTTTGCCGAAGACTTGTCGCCGCTGGATGAAACCAGTGATTGCCCTGCCAGCCGGGATTATTCACACGCCTATCTGCACCATCTGGTCCGGGCCAATGAATATCTGGGCGCGATTTTGCTTTCCTGGCATAATATTGCGTATTTTCAGGGGCTAATGGCACGGATCAGAAACGCGATCGCCGCCGGAACGCTGGAGGCGCTCCGGCAGCAAATCGCAGACTCTGCAAAGAGGTAGACTTTAATCGGCGGCTTCTACAGCCGGCGCAGCGTCTTGTGCCTGCGAAGTCGCAACTGCGGGCGCAGGGGCCTGGTCACAACGTCCGCCTTGATAAAGGCCAACAATGTAGTACCAGCGTTTTTGCGCAGATTCCTTGCGTGCTGCTTCTTCTGCTGCACGGCGCTTGCCTGAATCCTTGGCAGCCCGTCCCAGAAGGCTGATTGCACCACCGGCGCGTCCGCCCAGCTTGCTGGCCATGCCAGAGTGAAGAATTCCCTGACTGATCGCGGTTTCACCGATTCTGGCGGCCATATCGCCTCCAAAAACACCGGCTTCCGGTGCGCCGCCCAAAATGGCCTGCATATTGGATGCTTCGGCGGCCAGTTTATCGCAATCCATTCTAGTGTCGCCCAGAACAATGGGTTGTACAGGTTCTGGCATAGGCCCTTTGTTTTTCTTGGCTTGCGCGGTTGATGCCAGTGCCGCCACGCTCATGGTGCAAATAAGTAAAGTCCGTAATTTCATAATGGTCCCCATAAAGCAGAATACGCTTGGTATGAAGCTGCACGGTAATCTGGCTTGGGGGCCAAATCTTCACCCTGCGGGGTGAAGGGACTGTCAAAACACTTCAGCGCCCTTCTGGGGGGACATAACTATCTTTCCAGCTTCTATTGTGGGTTGGAGCCGGCGCTGGTTTGCCTTTGCCCCAATTGGGGGCATAAGTAATCAGCGGTGCCGCTGGCGGTTTGCATTTTTTCGCCAATCCATAGCCTTTTAAAAATGCCCTGCGACGTCGGCCATTATCAAAGCGCTCGTCATAATGCTTTTTGGCTTTGCGGGCTCCGGTGACGGTGCGCACAACGGGGCGTAGAGGGATGATCGAGCTGGCAATGCCGCCGATCACATCCAATGTGGTTTCGCTGGTGCTGGTGTTTCTGCGGGCGATTTCCTGTGCGGCCAGTATATCTGTATCCAGCTCACCCAGTGCGCCGTCAAGAATTTCAATCTGGCGGGCTATTTCCCTACAATTCAGGCCGCGATTAACAGTGTAGACATAGCCCAGCTTTTCAAGTGTATCCGGTGGAACTGGCTTTCTGATATTGAGGTCTTTTAAGGGCGAAGAGACTGCGCCGGGCAGGCCTTGGCGCGTTTGTGACAGGGCATTGCTGTCTTCAGCACCCGGGGGCAGGTTTTTTCTGCGTTCAGCCTCAAGGCGGGCTTTTTTATCATGGATAACCAATGGGCCAGACTTTTGTGTCACAGGCGCAGGAGCATTTGATGATGCACAAGCTATGAGACTGGTTGTTACACCAATGTAAATCAAAGCCTTGGTTAAGCGTTTTAAAACGAGGTATTTCATAGTTTTGTGTTCACTCTGCTCTGCGCCCCAACCTTACAATACGTATCTTGTACAGGACGCACAAGGTGACGTAATGCACCCTTTCAAAGGCTGCATTTATGGGTATAACCGGATAAGCAAAGGAAACGCGATGAAGCATATACTGGATGAGTTGGAAAGCCGACGCGCCTCTGCGCAAGAAGGCGGCGGTTTAGCCCGGATTGAAAAACAGCATGCCAAAGGCAAGTTGACGGCGCGCGAGCGGCTTGAAATCCTGCTCGATGAAGACAGTTTTGAAGAATACGATATGTTTGTCGAACACCGTTGCCATGATTTTGGGATGGCGGATAAAAAAGTTCCCGGTGACGGCGTTGTTACGGGGCAGGGCACCATCAATGGCCGTCTGGTCTATGTCTTTGCCAAAGACTTTACCGTGATGGGTGGCTCGCTTTCGCTGGCTCATGCCCAAAAAATCTGCAAAGTTCAAGATATGGCGCTGAAAAATGGCGCACCAATTATTGGCCTTTTTGATGCTGGCGGTGCGCGTATTCAGGAAGGCGTCGATGCGCTTGGCGGCTATGCCGAAGTTTTTCAACGCAATGTGCTGGCTTCTGGCGTCATTCCACAAATCTCGGTCATTATGGGGCCATGTGCCGGTGGTGATGTCTATTCTCCGGCCATGACTGATTTTATCTTTATGGTCCGTGATACGTCTTATCTTTATGTGACAGGACCAGAAGTCGTTAAAACAGTTACCAATGAGGTTGTCACCCATGAGGAATTAGGCGGCGCAAAAATGCATGCTAAAGTCTCTGGCGTTGCCGAAGGCGCTTTTGATAATGATTTTGAAGCCCTGACACAGGTTCGACGCCTGATCAGTTTTCTTCCATCCAGCAATCGCGAAACCCCGCCTGACTGGCCCAGCTATGATGAGGCTGAACGACTGGCGCCGGTGCTGGACACGTTGATTCCCGCCAACCCCAACATGCCTTATGACATGAAGGAATTGGTGGCGACTGTTGCAGATGAAGGTGATTTGTTTGAAATCATGCCAGAGTTTGGAGCCAACATCATCACGGCGTTTGGACGTCTTGAGGGGCGTACAGTTGGTTTTGTGGCCAATCAACCCATGGTGCTGGCTGGGGTTCTTGATATTGATGCCAGTAAAAAGGCGGCGCGGTTCGTGCGGTTTTGTGATGCTTTTGAAATTCCTCTTGTAACGTTTGTTGATGTGCCAGGATTTTTGCCTGGAACCAAACAGGAAGCCGGCGGTTTGATCAAGCATGGCGCCAAACTGCTTTTTGCCTATGCAGAGGCAACGGTACCCAAAATCACCGTTATAACGCGCAAGGCTTATGGCGGAGCCTATGACGTTATGGCGTCCAAACACTTACGCGGCGATGTCAATTATGCATGGCCCAGCGCCGAAATCGCGGTTATGGGGGCAAAAGGGGCCGTTGAGATTATATTTAGAGGCGAAGCCGGTGATCCAGACAAGATTGCCGCCCGAACCAAAGAGTATGAAGACAACTTCGCCAATCCGTTTATTGCGGCACAACGCGGCTATATCGATGATGTCATCATGCCGCATTCCACACGCCGGCGTGTGGTACGATCGCTCAGAACCTTACGAAATAAGGAACTGAGCAATCCGTGGAAAAAACATGATAACATTCCGCTATAGTATTGTTTTCCTAGAAAAACGCACCTTTGGCGAACATTAAAATACTGGCCAAGCCAATCAAGAATGCCAATGAGCGGACATAGGTTATTCCGAGAATATAAAAGGTAGCATGGGCTATGCGGCTATAGAAAAACACCTGTGCCGCCATAACCGTTAGGGCATTGCTTATCCCGGCTTGCGCCGCAACAAGTACCATCGGCGCAAAGATTACCAGACCTTCAACATGATTGCGCACAGTGCGTTGAGCGCGACCGGCCGCGCCCGGAAACTGAACAGGATCATCGGCTCGGTTCCCCAATCCCTTGGCAAGCCCGATTATCCGAACCCCCAATAAGGCCTGAGCTGCATTCACAACAAAAAACACCAAAACCACACCTAAAAGCATCCAAAGCTCTACGGTCATTGCACTCTCCACTTTTTATTTAAAACCAAGTAATGGGCTACCTTTATCAGTGTGACTGTGATGTTCCAGAGCATACTGACCATGCAAACGTGTATGGCACATTAGGAGGCCGCGCATGCTTGCTTGTTTTGCTAACGTCTTCGTAACCATGCTGTGGTGCATTATAGGTCAGATTGAGGAGCCTCGTTATGGACACCACACGCGCCGACAAAATCATTGAACATTATGGGAAATTTTCTCCCATGAGCCAAAATGAAGCGGGGGCTCTGGCAAAGGGTATTGTCGGATCATCACCGATCAACCGGGAAGAGGCCGAACGCCTACTGGGCGCCAGCGCCTTGTTTAGCGGCGCAGACCTGGGGTGGCGCCATATTGTTACGCAAGAAGTTCAAAGGCATGTGTTGGAGCCTGAACAAGATACGGTCAAAGAAGGGGCCGAGGACTGGTTGATTGCAACTCTGGCAACAACAAACCTTTCAGATGTAATGACATTGGACCTTGTGCAGAGCATCATGACAAATGCCAGTAATGCGACAGAACGTCTAGGCCGGGTTGGGCTTCGTTCGGCTCTGGGCAGTCTAAAAAGTGTTGTTGTTCATGCAGAACATAAAGACGCCAACACCGCATAAAATCAGCCGCTGGTAATTTTTTCCGCAAACGATTTTGGAACCAGGAAAATCGCGCATGGGGCTTCGCGCGCGATATCACGCGATATCGCCCCGTCCAGCAAAGCTTTCCAGGCTCCTTTTTGATGCGTGCCTACAACGATAAGGTCCGCGTCTTTTTCTCGTGCAAACTCTGCAACCTGATCGGCAGGGTCACCATCCAGAACCAGCCCTTGGGCTTTTGAGTAAAGCTCTGTAGCCGTTTTTTCCAGCTCGTCACGTCGTGCAGCCTTGGCTTTGCGATCAGCTTCTAGATTGGCCTCTGATGGCAGCATCGCCGTGGCCCCAAGAGGGTCGGCGATCCCCGTCGTCATAGCGTATTGCAGGTCGGGCCACACATCGACGATCCAAAGCGCGGCATTGTCACGCTTTGCCAGCATGGCTGCTGTATGCAGCACACCCGACGCCAGATCATCATCAACATTGATGGCGGCAATAATGGTTTTGAATTTCATCATATCCTCCGGGGTTGCAAGCTTGCCTTATGAATATGGGGGTAACAGGTGGCTATGACCAGAGACATTGCGCCGCAGTGTGATTTTTACCAGAATATAAAATAAGTTCTTTTCAGCCCCCGACTTTATTTGCAACACTTGGTGCAAAGAGAAAAGGGTAAATCTATGGCGTCTCCGACCGATAAAAGCGCAACCGCGCTGATCAAAGACATTAAATCCAAAAAGATAAGTTCTGTAGAGGTGTTACAAGCCCACCTAGATCAGGTTAGCGCACGCAATGATGCCGTAAACGCCGTTGTGACGCTGGATGAAGATCGGGCCATGGCGCGCGCCAAAGAGGCCGATGCGGCCTTGGCCAAAGGCCAATATTGGGGGCCATTACATGGACTTCCAATGACCATCAAAGATAGCTGGGAGACCGAGGGGCTGCGCACCACGGCCGGGGCGCAGGAATACGAAGATCATGTTCCAAAAACGGACGCCGCCCCTGTGGCGCGGCTCAAAGCCGCCGGTGCCATTGTTTTTGGGAAAACCAATTTGCCAGCCTATGCCGCTGATATTCAGACCGACAACCCATTGTTTGGGAAAACGCATAACCCCTGGGATGCAACGCGCACCGCCGGTGGGTCTTCTGGCGGCGCCGCAGCCGCGCTTGCAACACGAATGACACCTTTGGAGCTGGGTAGTGATCTGGCAGGCTCAATACGTGTGCCAGCGGCCATGTGCGGTGTTTACGGACACAAGCCCAGCTTTCGCACCATACCCATGGCGGGCCATGTACCAGGGCCACCGGGCACGCTCAGCGAAGCCGATCTGGCAGTGGCTGGGCCTTTGGCGCGCAGTGCACAGGATCTGATGCTGGCCATGGACGTATTGGCTGGACCGAGTGAACGAGAGGCCGCAGCATGGTCAATGAAGCTGCCAAAGGCGCGGCACAAGGCATTGAAGGATTATCGCGTCGCCTGTTGGCTGGATGATCCATATTGCCCTGTTCAGGGGGCTTTGCGTGATAAACTGGAAGACATGGCCGATGCCCTTGAAAAGGCCGGAGTTAAAGTTGATCGCAAAGCCCGGCCGTCGTTTTCCATGGAACGCAGTCATGATATCTATTTCAGCCTGTTGGCGGCAGTTGCCGCAGCAGGGCTGCCGCCCCAGACATTTTCGCAACTGGGCAAGGCCCTGCCTTTACTGAAAATTGCGGCCAAGTTCGGCATGGTTCCTGAGGCTTTGGCCGATTATGCACAAGGCGCCACACAGCAGGCCAAAGAGTGGATAGAGAAAAACGAAGCACGGGCACATTTACGGGCCAGTTGGGATACGTTCTTCAAAGATTACGATATTGTGCTCATGCCTGTTTTGCCCACTAATGCTTTTCCACATGTGACCAAGGGCAGTGTCGTTAAACGCAAGCTGGATATTGATGGGGTCACACGCAGCTATCTGGATCTCTTTGTCTGGCCTGGACTTGCCGGTGCAAGCTATCTTCCGGCAACAGTTGCGCCGCTTGGGCTATCATCAGATGGATTACCAGCAGCGGTTCAAATTGTTGGGCCTTATCTGCACGATAAAAGCTGTATGGACTTTGCTGAAAAATTGGGCCGGGTGTATGGCGGGTTTGTCGCTCCGCCAGCATAGTTTTTGGCTTTGAATACAAGAACGCGCGCAAACCAGAAGGCTTGCGCGCGTTCAAGATACTGTCACCAAAGAGGTGTGATCCTCTTCGCGGTGCTAGCTCGTATTAGTCGAGCAGTTGCACGTTGGACGCAGCGTCTTTGCCACGGTTGCTGGTGATTTCATAGCTGACTTTCTGTCCGTCATTCAGGCCGGCAATGCCAGCTTGTTCGAGGGCAGAAATGTGTACAAACACGTCTTTTCCACCATCATCGGGAGCAATAAAACCATAACCTTTGGTGGCGTTAAACCATTTGACTGTACCGTTTGCCATTTGTCAGTTTCCTTAATTTCTATACTGCACAAAAAAATCCCAACGAATTGGGAAAAAAAGAATTCGTAAAAGTCCGTGTGTGAAGGTGTTTTTGAGCTTTAGAAACATAAGAGGAAGGTTCGAAAATGACCGGTACCTTTGTAGAAATTCCAAAGTCGTGTCCTCAGAAGGGAGCGATGACGTAATCCGGGATCGCTATTAGTCGAAATCCAAGTGAATTGCAAACCAATTTTTCACCTCAGGCGGATAAAGGCCAGTGAAGTCGGGTCAGAGAAGCAATTCCGTCAGGCAGAGTTATACGCATCTGCTGATTCAAGCATGGTGGTGATCAGCTCGCGCTCTTCCAAAGACAGCTCAGGCCGCCAGATGTCAAACAACAGAACTACGCGGGTTTTTCCGCTGTCATTCCAAGCTTCATGACGGATTGAATCATCAAAAATCATCAATTCGCCCTCTACCCATGGCCGTTCCTCATTGCCGACACGCAAAGCGCCGCAATCTTTGGGAACAATCAGCGGCAGATGGCAAATCAGGCGTGTATTCAACATGCCATTATGTGGTGGGATACGGGTTTCGGCCTTGAGCAAAGAGAATAGAGCACTCGGCGTATGGTTGGTAATATGCGGCAGCGGGGCTTTTTCCAAAGCCGCCAGTGTTTTCGGACATCGTGCCGCATTATTTGTGTCAAAAGGCCCATTCTTCCAGAAAAAAAACGCCCCCCAAGCTGGGTTGTCAATCAATTGCCGATCATTCAAGTGTGGAACGCTTTCGACGTTTGCCAGATAGGGCGGAAAGTCGCTATCTTCGCGCAGAACCGCCATCAGCTCTTCACGTATATCATCGGTTGCCGCTTCTATATCGCTGGCCCAATCAAAGTCGTTTTTGTCATAAAACTGAATTTGAGGCAGTTCAGGATAATAATAACGCGATGGTTGTTGCAGGTGCAGCTCCCGCTTGCCGATAGCCAGATCAAATGACATGGCAAAGCGCGGGTGGGTGCGAGCAAGGTCAACGCCCTTTTCGTGCATGGCTTTGGTCATATAGTCTGCATATTCAGCCGCAGAGGCCTGTACCGCCCGCTGAGCGCGCTCAAGACCGGCATGCATGTCCTGTGGAACAACCGCAAGGCGTGATGCAGAGGTCAGTGCGCCCTGATAAAATTCGAGAGCCTGGCGTTTATGGCCACTGATCTGCAGATAGTCGGCCTTCAGCGTGAGTGCATGAATGTTGGCCGGCTCCATATCCAGAACGCTTTCCAACGCGCTTTGCATGCCCTCGGCGTCGTTGAGTTGATTGCAGGCATAGGCCAGGCCCAGATAAGCACCGGGACTTTTCTTCGTTGCGGCGATAATGTCTTCAAAATGCTTCCGTGCCTCGCTGGCTTTGCCGCTTTGCAATGCCGCGACACCCTGACGGGACAAGGTGGCAATCTGGGTTTCATTCAAAGACATAACAAGGCACTCCAAGGGGCGTTTCCAACGTTCAGCCCGCAAAGTCACGCATGGTGCCGGTTATTGCAAGCTCCCTCTTGCAGTAGGCGTTTAAGGTTGGGCAAAGTGTTTCTTTGACGGGCAACCTAGTCAGCAAGCCGAAGCTGTGACTGGCACATATCCATAATCACTATTCATCCAGCGTTTGGTGTGTAACCGGGAAGGAAATAGCGCAGATAGTTCAGCCATTCCGGGGGCATCTCGATCGGGAACAGTGCGCCTGTGAGCATGGGAATGATGGCTGCACCTATGGCTGCGCCTGCAATCATAAAACCAAAGCCAAGGCGATCACCCAGAGCGGGGCGGCCCGCATCGATAGCCCAATAGCGCATGCCGACACCAATATGTGTCATGATGGCCAGTACGCCGAGGAAATAATATGGGATAAAGTAGTAGGTAAAGGGGGCGCCGCTCATCACCGAAGCTGGCCAGTAAAAGTCTGTCTCCAGAGCAAATTTAATACGCGCCATATAGAGCGCATAAAGATGTTCGACCATGAAAAAGGCAAATATACCGCCAGAGAGGACTTGGGCCCATGACCAGAACCCTTTTGGGCGGCCACGGCGCAAAGAGCGGACCAGCAAGACCACTCCAAAGACAACTTGCATTGAAATGATCAGCAAAAGCAGAATTTCAATAGGCAAAAACCGGTAAACAACCCGAAACGTGTCCTGAACCGCATTATAGACTAGTATGCCAAACAGACCGCTCAAATGGTTTGTAAGATGAAAAAACACAAATGTTAACAGCACGATGGCGCTAGCCTTGTGCAGGCTGCGTACGGTTATTCTGCGTGTTGAGGGTGTGTCGAGTGTTGCATCAGTCATTGTATTACTTGTCCAAACCAGTCCAGAGATTTCTCAATTTGCAATTGCGGTGTTTCTTCGGCGCCAATTTGCAAAATATCCTGCAAAGAGACGCGGGCCAGCTCATCACGCCAGGCCTTTTCAGCACGCCACATCGTGCGCGCTATGCCACACGGTTTTTGATAACATTCATCAGGAACCCCGGATGGTCCACGGCGGCGGATTTCTGTGCATTGGAAATGTGGCGTTTTGCCATCAATAGCTTGCACAATATCCAGCACGGTAATATCCGGAGCCGGACGAGAAAGGCGATAGCCTCCGCCCGGACCTTTGATGCTTTTGACCAACTTTGCCTGTGACAGGCTTTGCAGGTGTTTTGCAAGGTAATGCTCTGGCAGGTCAAAAAAACCTGCGAGCTTCTTTGCGGGCAGGGCTTTACCTTCCGGCAGGTATGCCAGAACGCTTAAACAATGGATGGCCCATTCTATGCCTTCGTTTAATTTCATAATACGGATATAACATATCCATATATAAACGGTCAAGTATTATCCGCATTTGGTTTCTAGGCGCTCAAAACTCATTTGTCGCGGCGAATTATCACTTTGGTAAAAGGGGCGAGCAGGGGATCAATGGCATCTTCCCAATCGACAACAACTGTGGTGACGGGGCTGGGGTCAAATACACCTTCATGTATAAGCGCCAAAGGCTCATCAATAATCATCTGCGTATGCACCCAACCGGTATGGAAGCTCATGGACTTTCGATACATATCAAAGACCGGGAAGGGCACTTCATTGCCATAATACATCAACCCACCAGTTGATACGCAGACTCCAGCCCGCGCCGTCAGATAAATCAATTCGGTTAATGCTGCGGGGTTTCCCCCGCCGTCTACGGTGATGTCAAACCCTCCCTTCATGCTGCCTAAATGTGGCTTTAAAGAGCGCAATGACGATGTGTTCAGGTCCATGGGTTCAGCACCCATCTGCGCCGCACATTCCAGACGCCCCTGATCATAATCGGCATAAACAACGCGTTTTGCACCCAATGCCACCGCCCAGCCGGCGGCATATAGAGCAATACTGCCAGGCGCCGCTATGGCGGCCACCAAAACTGTGCCGCCGGGGCGCTCTTTCAAGTGCGGACCAACGGCGCGCCAGCCATCAGTAATGTTATCCGCCACACCAGCAATCAGGATCGGGTCTGCACCTTCTGGCATATGGGTGAGCATATGATCTGCCCAAGGGACAATAACCCCATCCGAGACAAATCCGCCCCATATATTGGCGTTCTCGCCCCAGCTATAACAGTCTTCTGGCGGGACGCTCTCGCATTGTGCGGTATGACCACGCCCACAAGGGGTGCAATGGCCGCAGGCGATTTTCCAGGGCATCACAACCCGGTCGCCGATTTTGAAACGCTTCACATTATCACCAACATTAGTGATAACACCTTCGCCCTCATGGCCAAAAGGCTTTGGGCCTTTGATTGGAACCAAGCCTTGAATCACTAATCCGTCAAAGTCACATGTTGTAACCGTTAACGGGCGTACAATAACGGCATCATCGTCTGGCAAGCTGGGTAGAGGCACCTCCCTCCATTCCAACTTACCTTTTCCCATAAAATTTAATTGGTTTTGCATAATGCCCACTCACTATATGTATGACGTTCGTTATAATTTCTATATATAGACTGATCACCATACAAGCGCTAAATCATTCACAGCAAAAACAGGGTTCACAATGCCAGAAAAAAGCAATCACAGGCTCAAACTGATCCGCAGTGCGTCCAAACTCTTTCAACACCAAGGGTATAGCGCATCTGGGGTGAGCCAGATCATTAGCGAAAGCGGGACACCGCGCGGCTCATTTTATTATTACTTTCCAGAGGGAAAGGAGCAGTTGGCCGATGAAACCGTGCGTTTAACCGGCGAAGAAATCAGAACAATGCTGGAAGGCGGGTTTGCAGGGGCTAAAACCTTTGCCGATGGCGTTGATCAAGTTGCGAGCATGATTGCTGATTGGTTTGAAAAATCTGGCTGGCAGGCCGGATGCCCCATCACAACGGTCCACCTGGAAAAAACGCCACAAAATACTGTGCTGACCAAAGCTAGCCAGCATGTCTTCACCAGCTGGGTTGAAACAGTGCAGAAGATTGCCCGTCAATACGGCCATGATAAACAATCATCGGAACTGGCGCAGGCCTTGATCATTGGCTTAGAAGGGGCTTGGGTATTGTCGCGGGCCAGCAAAAGCAAAGCGCCGTTTTATGTGGCCGCAAAAATGGTCAAAATGCTGTTGAAGTAAGTGGATAAACCCCTGTTTGCCAATTACACGGCATCAAATTCGCGCATGGTTTTGGCCATAGCGATCGACATTTCTTCGACTGTATAGGGAGTTATCCCCAAATCTTTGCGCAGAGCTGAATTATCCATCAGGGTATGCTTGCCCAAGCCATGCACGGTCATGCGCAAGGTTTTATCAAACACGGCCATCAGACGCAGAACAAAGTCGGGCAAAGCCCGTTTCGGGCTTTTATAGCCAGCCTTGGCCAGAATTTTAGAAATATCCAGCATCCATGCATTATCAGAAACCAGTATGAAGCGTTTGCCAGCGGCCTGAGGCCTTATCATGGCCTCAAAATGGGCACTGGCCACGTCACGCACGTCAATCACGCTCCAGTTCAGGCGTGGACAGGCCGGAACCTTGCCATCAATCAGGCGTGAAATGACCTGACCTGATGTGGAAAAGCTGTTGTCCAGCAATGGCCCCAAGACGGTGCCCGGATTGATGACAGCCAATTCCATTGCCCCGGCTGCACTGGTTTTCATGAAATCCCATGCGGCACGTTCTGCCAGGGTTTTGCTTTTGGCATAGGCGCTGATTGGCCCCTGCACATCGGACCAATCGGCCTCGCTGAACACGCGGGACTGTTCGGCCCGTTCTTGTTTGTCTGTGCGGCCATAGGCAATAGAGGCCACAGACGACGTTAGCACGACACGCTTTACACCTGCTTTTGCTGCGGCTCCTAAGGCCCGCAAAGCGCCTTCGCGCGCCGGTATGATCAATTCGTCTTCATGATCAGGCTCTTCGGGCGGGAAGGGCGAGGCCACGTGCTGTACATAGGTGCAGCCCTGCATAGCATCGTCCCAGCCTTCGTCACTGTCGAGGTTGAGTGTTACGAACGACAACCGCTCGCCGACTTTGCCTTCTGGATCCACGGCAGCTCGCACGTCGTCGGCTCGTCCGGGCGTGCGTAATGATGCACGGACCGTATAGCCCTCATCAAGCAGTTTTTTGATGCAATGTTTTGCAATAAAACCGGTTGCACCGGTGACCAGAACGGTTTCTGACTGTGTCATTATTGTACCCTATTTGCCAAAGTATCGTGATGGGCGGCGATCAGCTCACGCAAATAAAACCCGATGCTGTTATCGTCCTTGAATCCGGCATCTTGGGCCGCTTTTAATGATGCTCCATCCGCCAGATCAGGCCGGGCTGCAAAGGCAGCAAGGTTTGTATAGGCACCGATGGTAAAGGCATCGACATTGGTGCCCATACTGCCCACAAAAATCAGGTTTCCCCGTCGCTTGGTATCTTCCAGATAGCGGTTTTCCATTTCACGCTGTTCAACCAGCTTGGCCCGCATGCCGGGCAGGGCATCAAACATCTCGATGTGAAAAAAGTTCATATTATGGATGTGCTCGCCAGTGATTGCTGCCGATGGGCCATAGGCAAAAAGCTCATCATTATAGGCAATGCGGTTTTCTATCTGCCGGCGTAATGGTGCAAATTGTACGTTCGCTGCAACTTCTTTTTGAATCCGTTCTGGCGCAAAAAACGCACTATAGCCTTTGATTGGCTCCAAGAGCATCAGATCCCACTGGTCACCCTGGCTGTGGCGCATAATCAACGGTGGGTTGCGGCCAGACTTCTCGTAAAATTTTTGCTCTACCAGTGTCTTCATATCGGCAATCAGGTCTTTTAGCTCGCCCGGGGCAGCCCGCACAGTTGTGGTCAGCCATAATGTGTCGCGGGCGGGCTCTTCGGCCAGTGCGTATGTTGGAAGAAAGAATAAAAGAGCAAGCCAAGCGGTGCGCAACATGAGATCATCCTGTGATTATAAATTCTGCTTCACAATGCGTTTGCGGGCCTGTCACCGCAAGGCTTAAATTGTAAGGTCTAGGCCCAAAGCAGGAAACAGACGTCAGGTCAGACGAGTTCTTCGCCGTCCAGTAGCTTAGCGGCGCTGACAAAATCAACTTTACCAGAACCCAGAACCGGAATGGTTGGCACAAAGAGTATCTTACGTGGCACAGCCAGTTCCGGCACGCCATGCGATTGTGCCCAGGTCAAAAGCGTGGCCCGGTCGGCATCGGCATAGTCAGAGATTAAAATGATCTGCTCACCCTTTTTGGGGTCTGGCCGGGTTATCGCCACATGCTGGTTTTCTGGCCAGATCGCTGTGGCGCAATTTTCAACTACGGCCAGCGAGACCATTTCACCGGCAATTTTTGCAAACCGTTTGGCTCTACCTCGGATCGCCACATAACCGTCATCGTCAATTTCGACAATATCCCCTGTATCGTGCCAACCATCAGGTAATGCTTCGATCTCGCCTAGGCTTTCCGGCGTCAGATACCCCTGCATGACGTTGGGTCCACGCACGAACAAACGCCCGCCTTTCTCGATACCCGGAACCGGGTCCAGACGTGATTCCATGCCAGGCATCATTTGCCCAACGGTACCAGGGCGATTGTTTTCTGGCCTGTTTACCGCAATCACTGGCGAAGCTTCGGTAACGCCATAGCCTTCAAGAACCTGTAATCCATATTTCTTCTTTACCGCGGCGCGGGTTTCGTCACGTACACGCTCGGCACCGCATACAGCAAAGCGCAAGCCATCCAGATCACCCTGATTACCGGAACGGGCATAGCGGCTCAGGAACGTATCGGTAGCAAAGAGCACTGTCGCACCTGTCGTCCGTACCCGCTCAGGGATGATTTTGACGTGCAAAGGCGAGGGGTATAGCGCCGCTTTCATTCCGCTGAACAGTGGTAACAGCGCGCCGCCGGTGAGACCAAAACAATGAAATGTCGGCAACGGGTTGAACACAACATCTGTGGTTCGAAGATCAATGTGAGCTTTAATCTGCTCAACATTAGAAATCACATTACCATGGCTGAGCACAACACCTTTGGGGTCGCCTTCAGTACCAGAGGTAAAGAGAATCACGCCGGGGCTGTCCGGTGATGGGTGTGCCCGAAACAAAAACGGCAAGACCGGGCCAAGTGCGCCGGCAACCTTATCAATTAGACCGATCTCTTCACGAACATCCTCCAGATAGAGAATATCGACTTTGTCTTTTAGTTCTTCTTCCAGCTTTTCCAGTTTGGCCAGAGAGATAAAGCGATGCGCCGTAATGATGGTTTTGACATCAGCGACACGAAACGCTGCGTTCAAGTTTCGTGACCCGGCCGTAAAGTTGAGCATAGCCGGCACCCGGCCATAAACCAGCAGCGCAAAAAACGCGATGACTGACCCGGCACCGGTAGGCAGTAAAATGCCGACATTCTCGCCGGCTTTGGTATTGCGTCTCAAGACGCTGCCCAGTGCAAAGGCAGCTCGTATGATCTCGGTATAGGAAAATGTGCGATCGTCGGCATCAACAATGGCGATCGTTTTGCCGCCAAATTGTCGGCGAGCTCGCAACAGGGCTGCAAAAATGGACTTACGCGCTTTACTCGGACGATACTTGGACATGTGACCCCAGAATTTTGCGCCCGTTCGTTTTTGACAGGCTTCCCCAATAGAAGGGAGATTAGCCGCTTATGGCGCGATTGCAAATCTTGGTGCAGGTGATTTCAAAGAACCGCAACCGATCACGACTTAATGAAGGAATGGTAAGATGATGGCGCTAGTCAAACTCGCGGCTTTTTGCTAGTCCACAAAGAATACGCTTTGGAGGGCTAGTTTATGCATCGTTTTGCAGGCGCAATCGCATTATTTTCCATTTTCGCAACCCCGGTGGTTGCTGACCCTATTCAGCAGACCAAGGGATCTTTCGAAGACAAATTTCGCCAGCTTGAGGATGAAGATTGGCCCACGCCAAATGCAATCCGTTCTGCAACCGGTGCTCCGGGGCCTGAGTATTGGCAACAACAGGCCGATTACGTTATCAAAGTGACGCTGGACGAGGCGAAACGCCGCTTGTCTGGCAGCTCGACCATCTCCTACACCAATAATTCACCTGAAGGCCTGTCATTCTTGTGGGTGCAGATGGACCAGAACCGTTTTCGCAATGATTCCATGGGCGAGCTATCTGCAACAGTCAGCTCGACGAAGAAAATCACTTACTATGCGGCCCGCCGTGCCGTCGCCATGAGCAAGTTTAAAGGCGGCTTTGACGTCTCAGCTGTTACCGATGGCGCTGGCAATACGCTGCCCCATACCATTGTTGATGCAATGATGCGTATTGATCTGCCAACACCGCTGGCACCAGGTGGTAAAGCCGACATTAAAATCGACTATGCCTATAACATCATTGAACAAAAAGTGTTTGGCGGGCGCGGCGGCTATGAATGTTTTACAAAGAAAGACGAAGATGGAAACTGCATATTTGAAATTGCCCAATGGTATCCACGCATTTCAGTCTTTTCTGATTATGAAGGCTGGCACAACAAAACCTTTTTGGGGCGCGGCGAGTTTACGTTGGAATTTGGCAGCTATGATGTTGAAATTACGCTGCCTTCTGACCTGATTGTTGCCTCTACTGGCGATTTGCTTAACCCGGGTGAGGTCTTAAGCGCCGCACAGCGCGACCGTCTTAGCCGTTCTGAAACAGCCAAAAAACCTGTATTTATCGTTACTCCGGCCGAAGCTGCAGCAGCAGAAAAGCGCAAAACCAAAGGCACTAAGACCTGGAAGTTTCACGCTGATGATGTTCGTGATTTTGCCTGGGCAGCATCACGAAAGTTTATCTGGGATTCCATGGGGGTTCAGTTGAACACCAAAGGCTCGCCAGACACTATTATGGCGATGTCGTTTTATCCCAAAGAGGCCGAACCACTGTGGTCCGCCTATTCCACCAAATCTGTGGCCCATACTGTCGATGTCTATTCCCGGTTTTCCACACCATATCCATGGTCCAAAGCGATTTCGGTCAATGGGCCGGTGGGCGGCATGGAATATCCAATGATTACCTTTAACGGCCCACGGCCCGTCAAGGATGATGATGGCAATCTCAGCTATTCCCGGCGGACCAAATACGGGCTGATTTCGGTCATCATTCATGAAATCGGTCATGGTTTTTTCCCGATGACGGTCAATTCTGATGAACGTCAATGGACCTGGATGGATGAAGGCTTGAATACCTTCACACAATTCCTGGCCGAGCGGGAATGGGAAGAGAATTATCCTTCACGTCGCGGCGAACCCAAAGACATTGTCGGCTATATGAAGTCACAAAATCAGGTTCCGATTATGACCAATTCGGAATCGATATTGCAATTCGGCAATAACGCTTATGGCAAGCCGGCAACGGCTCTGGCGATTCTTCGCGAAACCATTTTGGGCAGAGAATTGTTTGATAAGGCCTTTTCGACCTATGCCAATCGCTGGCGGTTTAAGCGCCCAACGCCATATGACTTCTTCCGTACAATGGAAGAGGTTTCCGGCGTTGATCTCGACTGGTTCTGGCGTGGATGGTTCTATTCAACCGACCATGTGGACATTTCTATTGATTCGGTTGTCCAAGGGACCATCAACACAACCAACCCGGATGTTGAGGCTGATTACCTGATTGAAATGGATAAGACAGAGCCATTTCCTTTATCGATTGAGCGCAATGCCAAGATCAAGAAGGTTACAGATAAAGATCCGTCAACCGTTGATTTTTATAATAAAAACGACAAACGAACGGTCTCGAAAAGTGATCGCAAGGGCTACAAAAAAAGCTATGGCAAGCTGGAACCCTGGCAAAAAGACGTGTTGGCCATCAAAGAAAATTTCTATCTGCTTACGTTCTCTAATGTAGGGGGGCTGGTCATGCCGGTGCTTCTGGAGCTGGAATATGCCGATGGCAGCAAACAATCCCTCAGATTGCCAGCCGAAGTTTGGAAAAGTAACCCTAAGACCATAACCACACGGGTTATGAGCGCCAAAGAGCTGGTTTCCGTTACTGTGGATCCAAACTGGGAAACCGCTGACGTCAATATGGACAACAACACCTTTCCACGCCGCATCATTCCGTCCCGCCTGAAGGTTTATAAAGGTCGCAAGGCCCCCAAAAATCTGATGAAGGATATGGACACTGCGGTGAACCGCGACAGCCTGGCCACGCATCGCGTTAAAGAAAGCAAATAAAACTGAATGTATTTGCGTCTTATCAAACGGCACCCCGAAACCCCACACCGTAACCGTGGGCGTTTCGGGCTTGCCTTGGCTGTTCTTTCATTTGTCTTCTTTCTCAATGCAACGACACCGGTTTTTGCCCACCGCGCCCATGCGGGGCTGACCGAAATTGCCCTTAGTGCGGATGGCCAAGAGGTCGAGATTACACACCGCCTTTATGCCCACGATATAGAACCGCGACTGTTTGAGGCGGCGGCCAGTGGCTGGGAAACAACCCAACAGGGTGTTGCCAAAATTGGTCGCTATTGCGCCGCCAAATTTTTGGTAGCAATTGCCGGTGAACCATTATCGCTCACTTATATCGGGGCAGAGCCGGACGGCGAATTCATCTATGCTTATTTCACCGCGTTACGCCCCAAAACTGGCACCACGTTAGACGTTCAAAATGTACTGCTTGATGATGCATTCGAGGATCAGGTCAATCTGGTCAACCTGACCTTGAACGGGCAAACACAAAGTCAGTATTTTCGCAGCGGCGACGGTGCAAAAAAATTCATCTGGGCACCGGTTGCACCGGACTGAATCGCGGCTCTTGCGCCTTAGATCATTAGGGTCCATTTTGCGGTTATGGCTACACTGATCGACAACACAGATGATAAGCAATCGCACCGTCATCCAGAGAAGCGAAACCGCAAAGATTCGCCCATTCAGCGTAAACCCGACTGGATTCGGGTTAAGGCGCCAACAGGCAAGGGGTATCTGCAAACTCGCAAAATTGTTCACGAAAAAGGCCTGTTCACGGTCTGTGAAGAGGCCGCATGCCCCAATATGGGTGAATGTTGGGACAAAAAACACGCCACATTGATGATCATGGGCGATACCTGCACGCGGGCCTGCGCCTTTTGCAATGTCCGTACTGGCAAGCCCGCGTCTTTGGATCCTGCCGAGCCAGAAAACGCTGCACGTGCTGTTTTTGAGATGGGCCTGAACCATGTTGTGGTCACATCGGTGGATCGTGACGACCTTGATGATGGCGGGGCGGAACACTTTGCCAAAACTGTGCGCGCCATTCGGGTCGCGGCGCCAAATACAACGATCGAAATTTTGACCCCAGATTTTCTGCGCAAAGGCAGGTCAGCCGAGGTCGTTATCGATGCACAGCCGGATGTTTTTAACCACAATCTGGAAACTGTGCCGCGGCTGTATCTCTCCATACGTCCCGGTGCGCGCTACTTTCACTCTTTGCGACTTCTTCAAAGCGTCAAAGAACGCGATCCCAATCAATTCACCAAATCCGGCTTGATGGTCGGTCTTGGTGAAACCCGCTAAGAGGTGATGCAGGTGATGGACGATATGCGCTCTGCGGATGTGGATTTCATCACCATCGGCCAATATCTGCAACCAACACGCAAACATGCTCCCATTGATCGTTTTGTTACACCCGACGAGTTTAAAAGCCTCGAAAAAATTGCCCGTTCCAAAGGCTTTTTGATGGTTTCGTCCTCGCCTTTAACCCGGTCCAGTCATCACGCCGGCGAAGACTTCGCCCAATTACAAAAGGCCCGCGCCGCACAAGAGCAAAAGAACCGGTCCGGGGCTGGTTCGTGAGCAAGCATCATATCTGGAAAAGGGTGGCCTTTGCCCCCGAAGATGTCTTCAGTCTGGCCTCCGATGTCACAGACTACCCCAATTTTATCAAGTTCATCAGCGCCGTACGCGTCAAAGACGAGCGCGTGGATGATGATGGCGTCCGCACCTTATTGGCCGAAGTCCGCATTCGCTATCAGTTTGTACGCGAACGCTTTTCGACCCATGTATATCTGGACAAGGGCAACCATACGGTCGAGGTGTCTCTGGCACGCGGACCATTTCGCAAGCTTAACAATACCTGGAAAATCCATGCTCTGGACGATGGCTCATCATTTGTTGAGTTTGAGGTAGAGTATGAGTTGGCCATACCCTTTTTAAGCCAATTGCTGAGTGCCAATGAAGATCGGGCTGCGGCCTCGATCATGCGGGCCTTTGAAAAACGCGCCGGGCAGTTGTTCGAGCCTGCCGGCGGTTCTCTCGCTGATGTTGAAGATCAAATCGCACTCATCAAAAACATGGCCAAAGTCTAGGCTCAGCCCGTTTACTCAAATGCGTCGGCCAGCATTTTAAGAGCAACCCGCACGCTTTCCATACGCACTGCGGGCCTGCCCGAATCGCCAAATTGATGCGTTACCGTGCGGGTTTTTGCGCCAATGCGCGCACAGGCAAAACAGACGGTTCCCACTGGTTTGTCATCCGTGCCGCCGCCGGGACCGGCAATGCCCGTCAGTGAAACTGATACATCAGCAGCAGAATGCGCCAAAGCACCTTCGGCCATTAACGAGGCAACTTCTTCACTCACCGCGCCATGTTCAACAAGAATGCTTTGTGGCACGCCAAGCAAAGATGATTTGGCTTTATAGGAATATGTGGAAAATCCACAATCAAACACATCCGACGACCCCGCAACGGCTGTTAAAGCGGCGCTGACCAGCCCCCCGGTACAGCTTTCTGCGGTGGTGATCATCACCTGATTGTCACGGGCCTTTTGTAATGCCGTTTCGGCAAGCTTCAGTACATCGTTAGAAAACATTGGGGCCTCATCGACACGGTATCGCAAAAACCAAGGTTAGCCTTGCGCTGTTGTCTTGTCGTGTAAAATTCTCAATAAATGACACAAGAGCAAAGCGTGTAAATTGCGGGCCTTAATGCTCTGAAATTTCAACACTGACCGTGGCCATAACAGCTAGGCCTTCGCCGCGCCCGGTAAAGCCCAGACCTTCGGTTGTGGTGGCTTTGACACTGATCCGGTGAAGCTCCAGCCCCAACAGGCCCGCCAAACGTTCGCGCATGGCATCACGGTGCGGTTTGATTTTGGGGCGCTCGCATATGATCGTCAGATCAACGTGTAACAGACGGGCATTATGCTGGCCCAGCAAAGTTTTGGCTTTGGCCAAAAATACTGTTGAGTCCACGCCGCGCCACTGTGGGTCAGATGGCGGAAAGTGATCACCGATATCACCCGCACCAATACTGCCCAGCATGGCATCGGTAAGAGCATGCAAGGCGGCATCGGCATCCGAATGGCCCAACAGGGCCAGATCACCTTTGATCGGCACACCGCACAGCATCATCTGGCTGCCGGTGATGATTTTATGAACATCATACCCGGTGCCAGTCACGCAAAACGTGCTGGATTGACCAGACAGCAAACGTTCTGCACGGTGCAGATCACCAGAATGAGTGATTTTAAAATTATCCGGATCACCTTCGACCAAAGTACAGTCCATGCCTGCGGCGCGGGCCACAGCCAGATCATCAGAAAAGGCCTCATCTTCACGGACCTGTCCATAAGCCGCGACCAATAATCCAAAAGGAAAAACCTGCGGCGTTTGGACCTGCACAAGGCCGTCCCTTGCCACATCATCCTCTGGCGCACCATCTTCTCCAAGGCGTTTAAGGGCGTCGCTGATATTCAGGCCCGGCGCCGCGCCATTTGTCTTCGTTGCGGCGGCGATCAGGCGGCTTACTAAATCCTGGCTCACCATGGGGCGGGCGGCATCATGGATCAGCACCAGATCGGGGGCATCACCGGACAGCGCCTGCAATCCTGCACGCACGGATGCTGTTCGGGTGGCTCCGCCAAATACGGTACGGACGTTCAGCTCTTCACTGGCCTTGGCAAACAAAGGCGCATCTTCGGACGCGATTACCGCAATGACACTGTTGATTTGTGTATGGTTCAAAAAACCCAACAGTGTACGGCGAAATACAGGTTGTCCTGCAAGGCATTGATATTGTTTGGGTATATCGCCGCCATGACGTGTTCCACGACCAGCCCCCACCACGATAACTGCACATTTCATCCTGCGGCTCCCTTTACAAGGCCGGGTTTTGCCGCAATCAGTGCTTAAATTTTAGGCACAACGGCAGATAACATCTGAATGGCTCTTATTGTAGACAATCTCGCGCTTGGCAATCGTGTAGTTCTGGCTCCCATGTCAGGAATAACCGATTTACCCTTTCGCTCGCAGGTCAAAAGGCTGGGTGCCGGGCTGGTTGTCAATGAAATGACGGCCAGTAAGGAGCTGGTCAATGGTCGCAGAGACAGCTTGCGAAAAATTGCCGCCAATGCCGAGGCCGGGCCACTGGCCATACAACTTGCAGGACGAGAACCGCACTGGATGAGTGAGGGGGCTAAACTGGCCGAAGATGCCGGTGCGCAACTGATCGATATCAATATGGGGTGTCCGGCACGTCTGGTCACCAAATCGTCAACCGGTTCGGCTCTGATGCGTGATCTGGACCTTGCTTTAAGCCTGATCGAGGCCACATTGGCCGCAGTTAGTGTTCCGGTCAGTGTTAAAATGCGTCTGGGCTGGGACCATAAAAGCCTCAACGCGCCTGAATTGGCGCGGCGTGCGCAAAATGCCGGTGCCGCCATGATCACCGTTCATGGGCGCACTCGGTGCCAGTTTTATAAGGGCGGGGCGAATTGGCGCGCCGTGGCTGATGTCGTCAAAGCCGTTGACATACCGGTCATCGTCAACGGCGATATTTGCTCTGTGGATGATGCCAGAACGGCCCTTGAACAATCCGGCGCAGATGGTGTGATGATTGGCCGGGGTGCCTGTGGCCGACCATGGTTGCCCGGTGCCATAGGATCAGCACTGGATGGTGGCAAGGATGTTGCCGCACCGAACCTTCTGGACCATTTTTGCCTGTTGGCGGAACAGTTTGAGGCTTCACTTGCGCTTTATGGGCAAAAGCTGGGTATGCGGATGTTTCGCAAGCATCTGGCCTGGAGCATAGATGCCGCGCCAATGACCATCACGGCACATGACAGACGGGCTTTGCGTGCTCAGGCCTGTCGTCTGAGTGACCCGTCTGCAATTCTTGCCCTCATGGGGGCTTTGGGGCGCGCCGAACCGGTTTCGCTAGCCGCATGACCGACAAACCCAGAATCGTTCTGGCCCACAACGAACGCGTGGCCAGAGAAACACTGGCCCGTGATCTGACACAAAAGGGTTATGATGTGCGGGCCACGGAAAGCTTTGACACCTTATGGCGCTGGATACGTGGCAATGAGGCTGATCTGGTGTTGATTGACGTCGATATCCCGGACCCGGCCCGCAATGGCTTTGAATTGCTCAAACAAATCCGCGAAGTCTGTCCGCATTTGCCAGCCTTGGTGCTTAGCGCCGAAAACACTGTGCTGACTTCGCTATTGGCGGCGCGCTTTGGTGCCTTTGATTATTTTCCAAAACCCTTCAGCTTTGATCAGTTGGCCTCATCGATCGCCAGCGCCCTCCAACAACCGTTGCAGGAGCAAAAAACTCGCAAAAGCCGCACTGATTTGCCACTGATTGGCAGCAGCGACCCGATGCAAAGCGTATATCGCCAGATCGCACAGGCCACACAATCGGATTTGCCATTGCTGATCACAGGGGAAACCGGCACAGGCAAAAGTCTTGTTGCAAAAATGTTGCATGATTATGGCGAACGCGCCGAAGATGGCTATGCGGTCCTGCATCTACCCCTGCCAGAAAAGGGCTTTGATGCCGCACTCAAAACCGCGATCACGCAGGCACAGAACGGCACGCTGGTTCTGGATGAGCTTAGCGCCTTATCGGACGGGCAACAGGCGCAGCTTATTCGTATTTTATCGTTTTTTGATGATCAAAAACATGCGCCCCGGCTGGTAACCACCACCCGGTTTGTTGTGTCAGAACATGGAGTTGTCGAGGGTATCAGCCTGGAGCTTTTATATCGTTTGAATACCCTGCACATTAACCTGCCGCCATTGCGGGACCGGCATCAGGACTATGCCGAGCTGGCACGCGCCTTTTGCTCTGAGCTAAGCAAGGGGCAAAAAACGCTCAGCGATGAGGCAGAGCATAGCCTTGCAGGACGTGCGTGGCCCGGTAATGTGCGCGAATTACGTAATGTCATTCAACGCGCAACCCTGATGGCGCGCCGCGAAATTATTGCCCCAGATGATATACATATCATTGCCACAGAAACCTATAATGACAATGATAACGCGCTGGAAGAAGCCATCGCGCGGGCTCTGGCGGCGTATTTACAAGATACAGGCCAACAGAACACAATAGACGATCTCTATAATCAGACCCTTTGCGCACTGGAACGCCCGCTTTTAAAGCGGGTCATGGCCATGGCTGATGGCAATCAGCTAAAAGCGGCAAGGATATTGGGGATCAATAGAAACACGCTGCACAAGAAGCTGACACGGTACCATATTCGACCAAATCAGACCTAGCCACGCGCACCAAGATAGTGTTGAACTTTGGCAACAGGTGTGGCATTTGTGTCGCGTTGCATGATGTTGTGGAGCTGTTTTTCCGTATGGAAAAAGCCGTAAATACCCAGAACGCCCCTCATGGTGGTGTTGATGCCCGGTTTACCAGGCCGGCTAATCTGCTCAGCTCTGCATTATTTGGTGCATTTTATGCGATTGCCATCGTTGTAACAGCACTTGGTGCATATTTCGCCTTGTCTGGCGCGGGACAATTTGGCCCCGGAAGCCTGTTCCTGATGGCCGTCCTGATCGGCAATTTGGTGCTGGTATTGGGGCTGGCCGGGTATGTGGTTTGGCGTTTGGGGCGTTTGTGGTTCATGCGTGCCCATGACGAATCGGCCCCCAAGCTGCATTTACGCTTCGCCGGTATGTTCAGTATGGCCGCAGTTTTGCCGGCCGTCATTGTCGCAATCTTTTTTGCCGTAGTTTATTCGCGCGGTATTGAATACTGGTTTTCGGATCGTGTGGCCACATTGACCAATAATATCGTCTCGGTGGCCCGTTCAACCTTGCAGGCCCAGGCTGATGAAGTGGCCAGCGAAATCCCCCCCATGGCCAATGATTTGAATCAGGCCGAGGCCGTAAAAAACTTCGCCGATGGGCCCATTATTTTCACAGACTACTTACGGTTCCAGGCTGAAAGACGGTTTTTCCAGGCCGCCTATATTCTGAAAAGTAATGGCACAGTCCTGCGCCGAGTGGCGGGCCATGATGCCCCGCCTTTTGTTGTTCCATCTCCACAAGCCTTTAAGGCGGCAGGCTCTGGCGGCATTAATTTGCAATTTGATAGCGAACAAAACCTGATCCGTGGACTGATCAGGCTATCCAGCTATGACGATGCTTATCTGTATGTTGTACGGTTTGCCACCGGGGGCAGTCTACGCACTCTGGCCGAAGCCCGTGCTGCGCTGGATGCGTATCAGGAAGCCGAAAGCCGCCGGGGCAGGCTGGCTGGCTCATTTGCACTGGTGTATCTGGAAACCGCTTTGCTGGTGCTGATCGGGGCTATTTGGGTCGGGCTAGCGGCTGCGACACGGATTGTTCTGCCCATTGGTCGTTTGACCCAGGCCGCACAGAGGGTACGCGATGGCGATTTGATGGCCCGTGTCGGGGTCGGCAATGAAAATGATGAAGTGTCTGAATTATCCCGTGATTTCAATGAAATGACGTCACAACTTCAATCTCAAAGACAAGAGCTGATCGAGGCCCATCAGGATACAGAAAGCCGCCGCAATTTTATCGAGACTGTGCTGTCCGGCGTTAGCGCCGGTGTTTTAGATCTGGATTCGCAAAGCCGTATTGGATTTGCCAATCCCTCTGCACTGGCTCTTCTGGGCTGTAATGAAGCCGATTTAAAGGGCAAAAAGCTGCAAAAATGCATCCCTGAATTTACGCACTTGCTCAACAAGGCCAAACAATCCCCGGATCGAAAGGCCGAAGGGCAGATCGAATTGTCCGGCAAGGATGATAAAATTCACCTGAACACCAAAGTTGCTCCCAGTGGCCGGAGCCAGAAGCATGGCTATGTCATCACGTTTGATGATATGAGCCGCGCCATCGCCGCCCAACGCAGCGCCGCATGGCGCGAAGTGGCACGGCGTATTGCCCATGAGATCAAAAACCCGCTGACACCGATTCAACTCTCGGCAGAGCGTATTAAACGAAAATATCGGGCCGAGCTCAGCACGGATACAGAGATTTTTGACCGTTGTATCAATACCATTGTCCGCCAGGTCTCGGATATTGGCCGCATGGTTGACGAGTTTTCATCCTTTGCGCGCATGCCGGTGCCTAAAAATGCGGTTATTGATCTGGCCAAGCTGGTCCGTGATGCCGTGTTTGCCCAGCATGTGGCGTTTCCAGATATAAAATTCACCACCGATATTCCTAACCACACAGTTGAAGGGTGGGGGGATGAAAGGCTGGCCGCGCAAGCCGTTGGCAACATTCTCAAGAACGCAGCAGAAGCCATTTTGGGCGATGAATCTTCGGCGGGTTCGGGTGAGATCTGCGTTGTGGTGTCGCAAACACCCCACGGAAAAATTGTCACGGTTACCGACAATGGTCCGGGTTGGCCAACACGAGGGCGCGAACGCCTATTGGAGCCCTATATGACCACACGCGCCAAAGGCACAGGTCTGGGACTGGCCATTGTGAACCGTATTATGGAAGACCATGACGGCGATTTACGCCTGCTGGATCGCGAAGACAACATGTCCGGGGCCGTTGTGGCTCTGCGGTTTCAAATGCCGCCCCGTGACGTGCAAAATGAAGAAATTGTAGAAGAAAGAGAAGCCTGAGATGTCTGCAGATATATTGGTTGTTGACGATGAAGAAGATATCCGCGAACTGGTTGGCGGTATTCTGGAAGATGATGGGTATGCGGCACGCACCGCCGACGGCGCAGATGCGGCTATGGCGGCCATTTCCCTTCGCAAACCGGCGCTGATCATTCTGGATGTCTGGCTTCAAGGCAGCGAGCGCGACGGCCTTGGGGTCCTGGAGGAAGTAAAAGCCCTTGATCCCGATCTGCCTGTTATTCTGATTTCCGGCCACGGCACTATTGAAACTGCAGTTGCAGCCATCCGAAAGGGCGCCTACGACTTTATTGAAAAACCCTTCAACAGCGAACGTTTGTTACTGGTTGTGCGCCGGGCGCTGGAAACGGTCCAGCTGAAGCGGGAAAACGTCGACCTGAAAGCCAATGCAGCCAATGTTTCAGAACTGATCGGTGTTTCGCAAAACATCAATACGGTTCGCCAGGTGGTGTCACGTGTGGCGCGTGCCAACAGCCGCGTTCTGGTGATTGGCCCTATGGGAGCCGGCAAACAATTGGTGGCCCGCAACATCCACGAACAATCAGAGCGCAGAAACGGCCAGTTTGTTGCCATCAATGCGGCGGCCATGACCCCGGATTCTGTTGAACTGGAACTGTTTGGTTCCGAAGACCAGAATGGCCGCGTCACCAAGGCCGGCCTGTTTGAACAAGCCCATATGGGCACATTGTATATTGACGAAGTCGGGGACATGCCTCTGGAAACACAGGGCAAGTTGTTACACCTGTTGGTGGCTCAGACCTTTCGCCGTCTTGGCGGAACAAAAGACGTTAAAGTCGATGTGCGGGTGATCAGCTCGACCTCAAAAAGCCTGGCCACATTGATTGATCGCGGTTTGTTTCGCGAGGCGCTTTACCACCGCCTTAACGTCGTGCCGGTTCATGTGCCGTCCTTAAGCGAACGCCGGGACGACATTCCGGCGCTGGTCAATTATTTTGTATCGCATTTATCGGCGGCAGCCGGGCGTCCGGCACGCCTGATCAGTGATGATGTCATGGCCTATCTGCAAGCGGCCCGGTGGCCCGGAAATGTGCGCCAGTTACGCAATAATATCGAGCGCATCTTGATTTTGGCCAGCGGCAAGTCGACAGAGCCTTTGACCCTTGATCAATTGCCTCAGGAGCAGAATTCAGATGATACAGAATCCATTTTAGGCGCTGAAAAGCTGATTGCCTTTCCCTTGCGTGAAGCCAGACTGGAGTTTGAACGCGAATATCTGAAAGTTCAGGTCAGCCGTTTTGGGGGAAACATCTCGCGCACGGCCACCTTTATCGGCATGGAACGTTCCGCCTTACACCGCAAGCTTAAATCCCTGGGTATTCAACCGCGCGGTTCCAAGAATGCAGGGGAACCATCATGAAGGTTATCGTATGCGGCGCCGGACGCGTTGGTTATGGGATCGCCAGCCAGTTATCGGCGGAAAACAATGACGTCACGGTTATCGACTTATCACCACAACTGGTCCAGCAAATCTCAACGGATCTAGATGTTCGTGGTGTGGTTGGTCATGGCTCGCATCCCGAAGTGCTGGTCCGGGCCGGTATTGAAAACGCCGATATGATCGTTGCCGCCACCTATCTGGACGAGGTCAATATGGTGGCCTGCCAGATCGCCCATTCTTTGTTCAACGTCTCGATCAAAATTGCCAGGGTTCGGGCGCAGGCCTATCTGGATAAGTCATGGCAGGATCTGTTTTCTAATAA
Source organism: Robiginitomaculum sp. (assembly GCA_021776525.1). Classification (GTDB taxonomy): domain Bacteria; phylum Pseudomonadota; class Alphaproteobacteria; order Caulobacterales; family Maricaulaceae; genus Robiginitomaculum_B. The sequence continues at coordinate 344,710 of JAJFFT010000005.1, read as the reverse complement.
AAACATGCCCATAGATGTGGTGATCTCCCCAGAAGTTGAGGTGGCGCGGACGATATTACAACGGATCGAGACGCCCGGCGCCTTTATGACGGTGCCGTTTGCCGGCGGGCGGATCAAATTGTTGGGCGTTCGCCTGCTGGATGACTGTCCGGTGGCCAATACCGCTTTGAAACAATTAACCGAATTATTTCCCGACCTGAATGCGATGATTGTCGGCGTAAAACGTGAAGGGCGCATATTTGTCCCCAAAGGTACCGATCAGGTTTTGGTTGGCGACGAAGTTTATGTGGTTGCTCAAGAAGAACAAGTAGCGCGCACGCTTGATATTCTGGGTCGCAAAGAAGAGCGTGGCCGTAAGGTTGTGTTGGTTGGCGCCGGGAATATTGGCATTCATGTCGCCCGACAATTGGAAAACCTGCCGGGTATACGCGTGCGGGCCATCGAAAATAATCTGGGGCAGGCCGAGCGCGCTTCGATTGCCCTCAATCGTACAGTTGTTCTGAATGGTGATGCGCTGGATCGCAACACGTTGATCGAAGCCGGCGTTAACGAGGCTGATATTGCACTGGCCTTGACCAATGATGACCGGGTTAACGTGCTGGTTGCCGGTCTGGCCAAAGAAGCCGGGGTGCGCCGCGCATTATGCTTGATTAACGATCGTACTTTGGACCTTCTGAAAGAGCCATTGGGCATTGATGTCTTTATCGACCCACGCGAAACCACCATATCGACTATTTTACAACACGTGCGGCGGGGGCGAATTATTGCCGTGCAATCCATCGAAGATGGTGATGCCGAGGCCATTGAGGCCGTTGCGCTGGCCACATCTGCACTGGTCGGACGACCTTTGCGCGATGTTGATATTGATGATGGAATTAAAGTCGCAGCGGTGCAACGCGAAGACCAATTGTTATTCCCGGATGGTGATTTCGTTATCAAGGCCGGGGATCATGTGGTGCTGTTTGCAGACCGCAAATCCGTCCCCAGCGTCGAAAAAATGTTCCGGGTCAGTCGCGATTATGTCTAGGCAGGCCGTTTCATGAGCGGTTTATGGCGCATATTGGCGGTTATTCCGGCTGTATTGGCTTTATTCGCGGTCATTGGCTGGGGCCTGGCCGCAGAGCAGGGCGACACAAACGCGGCCCACGGCTTTGCGCTGGCGGTCACACTATACGCAACGCTGGCAGTTATCCTTGTACTGGGCGAGCGCGGTGTACAACACAGCGGCAGCATACGCAGCGCCCTGATGCTGATGGTGGCGGTGTGGCTGGGCGTGCCTGCATTGGCGGCAATCCCGCTCATGATGGCCACCCCAGACACACTCTATGTGCTGTCTTATGCCGATGCCGTGGCACAATTGACCACGACCGGGGGACAAATTCTGGAATTTGCTGCAGATCGTATAGCGATTATTTTCTGGCGTGGATCATTACAATGGCTGGGCGGATATTTGTCTATTCTGCTGGCATTGGCAGTGCTGGCACCACTTTATCTGACCGGACCAGGTATTTACCGCTCGCCTTTGCTGACCGTTGAAAAGGACGACCTGACCAGCCGGATCGGCACCTTATCCCTGATTGTGGCGGCGACCTATGGCACGGCCAGCCTGTTTGTACTGGTTTGGCTGCTCTTGGCGGGCGCACCGGTCTTTGACGCAGTGATTGCCATGTTCGGAACAGTCTCCACCGGGGGCATCCTGCCAGGATATGCATCATTTGACGAAGTTGCCGGGCGGATGGGCAGCTATGGCGGGGCGATCGGTATGTTAATCGGGGCGACCAGTATTGCCATGCATTGGGACGTGCACCGGGGCAAGATCGGTCATTTTCGTGACCCGGAAACATTGGGTGTTCTGATGATTGCAGGACTTTCAGCAGCGGCGTTATTTGCGGTTGGCAGTGCCTTTGGCCCTGCGGTCTTAAACGGCATATCACTGGCTACCACCTATGCTGCGCCAATGACCAAAGACGGCACCAGCCTTTTGCCTTTGCCGGTGACCATGAGCATAGTTCTGGTTGGCGGCGCGGCCTTGTCGACCGCAGGCGGGGTCAAAGTGATCCGCTTTTTGCTGCTCTTTCGACATACCAGCGCCGAACTTTTCCGCCTCAGCCACCCATCAGCCATTAAACCAACCCGGTTTCGCGGCAACACCATCCCCGAAAGCAGTTTTACTAATTTGTGGGTTTATGTGCTGGGTTATGCGGGTGCACTGGGCTTTTTGATTATTGTCATTGCTGCTTTTGGTTCAGAGTTCGAAGAAGCCAGTAATGCCGCCATTGCGGCGCTGTCGAATGCTGGCCCGGCCTATTTGCTGGGTCCGGGGGGCGCCGGAGATTTTTCACATTTGCCAACGCCGGCTCTTATCGCGATCAGCGCGGGAATGGCTTTGGGGCGATTTGAAATCCTGGCCGTGCTGGCCATATTATCACCAGAGTTTTGGAGAGACTGAATCCATGTCCAGAATTGCCTATGTCAATGGAAGTTATGTGCCCCACAATCAGGCCAGCGTGCATATCGAAGACCGTGGTTATCAGTTTGCCGACGGCGTTTACGAGGTTTGGGCCGTCCGTGATGGAAAATTATTAGACAGTGCAGGGCATTTTCGCCGTCTGGCGCGCTCCCTTGGCGAATTACGCATTGCCGCCCCGATGAATGATGCGGCGCTGAGCATTGTCCTACGCGAAGTGGTACGCCAAAACCGGGTGCGTGATGGTTTGGTTTATTTACAGGTCACCCGTGGTGTTGCCCCTCGCGATCATGCCTTTCCCAAAGATATTGTTTCTTCAATTGTGATCACCTCAAAACCAGTGAATGCCGCAGCGGCAGAACGCGCCGCCCAAAAAGGGGTTGCAGTCATCACACTGGCTGACCAACGCTGGGCGCGGTGCGATATTAAATCGGTTTCGTTATTGCCAAATATTCTGGCCAAGCAAAGTGCCGTCGAAGCCAATGCCTATGAAGCCTGGATGGTTGATGGCAAGGGCAGGGTGACCGAAGGCTCGTCGTCAAATGCCTGGATCGTGACAAAAGACGGTGTTTTAACAACGCGCAGCCTGTCCAATGACATTTTAGGCGGCATTACCCGCGAGCGTGTTCTGGCGCTGGCCGCCGCGCGTCAAATCAAGGTTGAAGAACGGTCATTCTCGGTCGAGGAAGCCAAACAGGCCAAAGAGGCCTTCATTACATCATCGATGAATTTGGTCACGCCCATTACCAAAATAGACACAACTTCAATTGCTGGCGGCACCCCCGGAGAAATGGCCTGCGCTTTACGTAAAGATTACTTGCAAAGCGCTGCAACTTAACGCAGAAATCCTTATGTGCATTGTTATGCACACGTTTATGGACGACAAACACAAATAGACTGCGAACCGGCCAAAGTGCCGCAAACGGAGCAAAGTCATGGCAGGCGATAAAAAACAAAGTCTTCAAGACACCTTTTTGAACGCACTCAGAAAGTCAAAAACACCCCTGACAATTTTTTTGGTCAATGGGGTAAAGCTACAAGGTATTATCACCTGGTTTGATAATTTCTGCGTTCTTTTACGTCGCGATGGACACTCGCAACTCGTTTATAAACAAGCGATTTCGACCATTATGCCGTCGGCACCTGTTTCCTTGTTTGAGACAGACGGTGATGACGATTCCGACGCTCAGGCGTGAACGCATCCGATAGTCTGCAAAGCAATGCCATCGTTATTGTCCCTGTATTAAAGGGGGGACGCCGCGACCCGGCCGTACGCCTTGAAGAAGCCAAAGGATTGGCGTTGGCACTTGAGTTAACGGTCAAAGGCGCGCGCCTAGTACCGATTCGCAAAGCCCATGCCGGGGCCTTTTTGGGCAAGGGTGTGATCGATTCCCTGCGCGATGAGCTTAAGGCCGCGCAAGCCGGACTGTTAATTGTCGATACCTCATTGACGCCTGTGCAACAACGTAATCTGGAAAAGGCACTGGATGCCAAGGTGATTGACCGCACCGGCGTTATTCTGGAAATCTTTGGGCTGCGCGCCCGCACCAAAGAAGGACGTTTACAGGTTGAACTGGCACTGATGACGTATGAGCGTTCGCGGCTGGTCAGAACCTGGACACACCTTGAACGCCAACGCGGCGGCAAAGGCTTCTTGGCCGGGCCCGGTGAGCGCCAGCTGGAAACCGACCGGCGGTTGCTCAGCCAAAAAATCACCCGCCTGCGCCGGGCGCTGGATAATGTGCGCCGCACACGTGGTTTGCACCGGTCTGCACGCCAACGGGTGCCATATCCGATCATTGCTCTGGTCGGGTATACCAATGCAGGCAAATCCACCCTGTTTAACGCATTGTGCAATACACAAATGCTGGCCGAGGATATGTTGTTCGCAACATTGGATCCGGCCATGCGCCTGATCACCCTGGATACCGGGCGCGAAGCGATATTATCTGATACAGTGGGGTTCATTTCTGACCTTCCTACCGAGCTTATTGCTGCGTTTCGGGCCACTTTGGAAGAGGTTCTTGAGGCTGATCTGATTGTCCACGTACGCGATATTTCATCGCCGCAAAGCGCTGAACAACGCGATGACGTCAACACCATATTGGAACAATTGTTCGCAACCCATGATAACGCCATACCGGTATTGGAGGTCTGGAACAAAATCGACAAGGTTGAGGCCGATCAATGCCCGTTATTAGAAGCGCAGGCACAGTCCATCACCCCCAATCCGGTTTTATTGTCCGCCACCACAGGGCAGGGGCTGGATCAACTGGCCGACCGTATCGAAGGCATTTTATCGGCAGGCACCATAACTGTACGGATCAACATTCCGGCCGGCGAGGGCCGGATCAGCCCGTGGCTGTATCGCAATGGCAAAATTCTCGACACACAGGCCGACGATCTTGGGGGGCAGATTTTGATGGCCCAGTTGGATATTAAAAATCTTGGAGCGTTACAAGCGACGTTTCCAACGCTTAAGACCGAACGGGTTAATCTTTAATATCGCCGCGTTCGTGTTCTTTGGCTTCCACCCAATAACGCTCCATCAGGTCCAGATCAGCATCTTTAAAGTCTGTCTTCTGCTCTCGAAGGCGTTCTTCGATATGGGCAAAGCGGCGTTCGAATTTTTGATTAGACCGTTCCAGGGCGGCCTCGGCATCAACATTAAGTTTTCTGGCCATATTAGTGCAAACAAACAATATGTCTCCAAGTTCATCGGCGACATGATCGGCATTGTCGGGCGATAATATGGCCTCTTTCAGCTCGGCGACTTCCTCGTCCAGCTTGTCAAAAACCGGCATTAAGTCCGGCCAGTCAAACCCGACCCGTGCAGCACGTTCTTGCAGTTTTTGGGCGCGTTTTAAACGGGGCAGGGTGCGCGCAATACCATCCAGAATGCTTGCTGGCCCCTGGACCTGCGTGGCTTTTGCGGCCCGCTCTTCGGCTTTATGTTTTTCCCAATCCCCGGCCTGAACGCCAGCGGAAATTTGTGCGGCCGTGCCAAACACATGGGGGTGGCGACGTTCCATCTTGTCGCAAATGCCCTTGATCACATCATCAAGGCTGAAGCTCTTGTTTTCACTGGCTATTTGCGCATGAAACACGACCTGGAACAGCAAATCACCCAGTTCATCGCGCAGGTCGTTCATATCGTTGCGCTCTATGGCATCGGCCACCTCATAGGCTTCTTCTATGGTGTAGGGCGCAATGGTGGCAAAATCCTGTTTTATATCCCATGCACAGCCGACTTTGGGGTCACGCAGGCGCGCCATTATGGCCTGAAGGGTGCCTAAATCTGCCATTATGTATACACCAAAGACCTATTTTTGCGTCTCAAAACGCTCAACAGCTTCCATAACCGCCTGCGCGGCACTGTCGGCGTCCTGCCATTCACCTACCTTGACCCATTTTTCGTGCTCTAAATCCTTATAGTGGGTGAAAAAATGCTTAATCTGGTCACACATGACTTCGGGCAAGTCTTTGTATGTTTTAATGCTTTCGTGATAAGGGTGCAGTTTAGAAACTGGTACAGCCAGGATTTTTTCATCTGGGCCGCTCTCATCTTCCATCTGCAACATGCCCACCGGGCGAACACGCATCACACAACCGGCAATCACTGGCGTGCGGCCAACTACCATCACGTCGATCGGATCACCATCCAACGAGAGCGTGTGGGGGATAAAGCCATAATTACCGGGATAGAACATTGCGGTGTGCAAAAAGCGGTCGACAAAGAGGGCACCGGATTCCTTGTCGACTTCATATTTCACTGGCACACCGCCTAGAGGAATTTCGATGATGGCATTGACATCCCATGGTGGGGCTTTGCCTGAACTGATTGCGTTAATGTCCATAATGCGTGCCTCTTGGTCTGTGTTTAGAGCCAAGTATCAGCGGATTCTTTTGACACGCCTAGAGCACCAGAACAGGGCGAGGGGTAAAATTTAGCGCTCTAGTGCATAACACAAAAGGCGCATAATATATATTATGTGTTGTTTATTGCATTATAATTACGCGAATATACAGAGCCATCATGCTGTAATTACGTATGAATAATATGCAATCATGATTTTTTGCCGATGCATTTGCTCTTTTTCACCGCACAAGAATGGAGTCCACATGCCTTAATATCTCAAAATACCAGCCATCTTAGCCTTCATGTTGATCACCGCCATAAGTGACCACGCTGATGAGCAAACCATACACCCTGCACTGCCTTATTGACTATTGGCGAGCCGGAAATTGACGTTATACAAGGCGTATTCACGTCTCACTTGTCAAAAAAGGGTTAGAAATGAACGCGCATTATGTCATTCTGGGTGCAGGCTTTGCCGCCATCACCGCAGCGCAGGAATTGCGCGCATTAGACAACACTTGCAAAATCACCATGATCGCCCCCAAGGCAGAGTTCATTTATCTGCCCAGTCTGATCTGGGTGCCATGCGAAAAACGCACCGGTGATGATCTGCGTATTCCACTGGGCCGCTTTATTAAGCGCCATAACATCGATTTTATTGAAGCCAGTGCCACAGGCATTATCAATGCAGGCCGCACGGTGACCACCAATACGGGCGATGTTGATAATGACGGCCTGATCATTGCCTGCGGCGGACGTTTTATTAAAAAACTGCCCGGCATAGAACACGCAATTACGCCATGCGAAGGCATTGTGGCGGCTGAAACTATACGCGACAGGCTGAAAACCATGTCTTGCGGCACGATAGCTTTTGGCTTTTCCGGCAACCCAAAAGAGCCTGCGGCCATGCGCGGCGGGCCAATGTTTGAGTTTTTGTTCGGCATTGAACAGCAGTTACGTAAAGAGAAGCGCCGGGATGCGTTCAAGCTGGTCTTCTTCAGCCCGGCCCCCCGCCCCGGTGTGCGCCTTGGCGAAGCCGCTGTGGATCGGTTGCTTGGGCGCATGAAAGAGCTGGATATAGTTATCCATATTGGGCACAAAATCAAAGGGTTCACCGAAGACACAGTGACCACAGAAGGTGGCTCGTTTCCTGCTGATCTAATCATTTTCATGCCCGGCATGACGGGCAATGTATGGTTTGCCAACAGCGATCTGCCTCTCTCGCCCGGCGGTATGATCCGGGCCAACAAGCAATGTCAGGTCGAGGGTTCGCCTAAAACCTATGTGGCAGGTGATGCAGGCAGTTTTCCAGGGCCAGGCTGGATGCCCAAACAGGCCCACATGGCCGATTTACAAGCCCAGACGGCAGCAAAAAACCTGATTGATGAAAGTAACGGTAAAACACCAAAGGCTGAATTCAAGACAGAGCTGATCTGCCTGATCGACAGTATGGACAAAGGGGCCTTGGTATATCGCACTGAAAAGCGGCAATTCATGCTGCCCCCCATGCGTCTGGGCCATTGGGCCAAACACAGATTTGAGCGTCAATATTTGAGTAAATTTCGCTAAAGTACCGCTTTATATGTATTTCCCGGATGGGCGGCGCGATGGTGCATCCCCCTGCTCATCTGTCTGGGTTTCTTTTTCAAGCCGCCAGAGCAGCTTTTTCAAAGCAATATCCTGAGCAGCTTTTTCGGGCGTACTGGCCGGCAAAACCGTGACGACTTCCAACCCGCTGACTGAATCAATGGCGCAAACACGCAAGTTCGCGTCGAGTTTGGTGATCTCGAAGAAAATTTCCCGGCCATGTGCCGTATCGTTCATGCGGCTCTGGCTGATAGTCCCAGGCTTGCCCACACGCTTTTCAGCGCATCGATCAAAGCCGCCATCAATTCATCATCATGTAAAGGCGATGGCGTCAGGCGAAGCCGCTCTGTACCCCGTGGCACAGTGGGGAAATTGATAGGCTGAACATAAATGCCGAACCGGGTCAGCAATTCATCGGTCACGGCCTTACAGGCCACCGGATCACCCACTAACAATGGCACCACATGGGTGTCGGACGGCATAAGCGGCAGACCTGCCTCGCGCAGCAAGGTTTTTAAACGCATGGCACGCTCTTGATGTTTTTCACGTAACGCACTGTTTTGTTTTAGATGTCTGATGCTGGCAACAGCGCCCGCAGCCAATGTGGGGGCCAGCGACGTAGTAAAGATAAAACCCGGCGCATGACTGCGAATGGCATCAATCATCGTTGCGCTGGCGCTGACATAACCGCCCATAAGTCCAAAGGCCTTGCCCAGCGTGCCATTGATAATGTCCACTCGATCCATGACACCATCGCGCTCGGCAATGCCGGCACCGCGCGGACCATAAAGGCCAACGGCATGCACTTCGTCCAGATAGGTAATGGCCCCATATTTATCGGCCAGATCACAGATCGCGCCAATTGGACCAACATCGCCGTCCATGGAATAGACAGATTCAAAAGCAATGACTTTGGGCGCACCGGCGGGTGCAGCGGCCAGTAATTCTTCCAGATGTTCCAGATCATTATGTCGCCAGATATGTTTTGGCGTTCCGGCGCGGCGAATACCCTCGATCATCGAAGCATGGTTCATGGCATCGGAAAAATAGATACAGCCCGGCAGAATTTTTGCCAAAGTGGCCAATGTCGCCTCATTGGCGATATAGCCAGAAGTAAACAGTAAGGCGCCACCCTTGCCGTGCAAATCGGCAAGTTCTTCTTCTAGTTCAACATGATAGCGCGTCGTACCAGAAATATTACGCGTCCCACCGGCCCCGGCGCCCACGGCGTCGATGGCTGTGTGCATGGCTTCGATCACACACGGATGCTGACCCATGCCCAGGTAATCATTGGAACACCAGATGACAATATCCTTGTCGTCACCATTGGGCGTGCGAAACTGTGCATGCGGAAACTGGCCACGTTGGCGGCGCAAGTCAGCAAACACCCGATAACGCCCCTCGGCCTTGATCTGGTCTACAGCAGCTTCAAATTTGGCGGTATATTCCATGCATACCATCGGGGCGCAAAATGCGCCCTTATCCTATTGTGTTAACTCTATACCCTTCGGACCATATATCAGGCCAATACGCAAGTGAAGATCGGCAGAGACGAATGGTCGCAGGTAAAATGCTACCCTGCCCTTAAATCAACCCGGCAAGTGGGCTGGACGGGTCTGCATATCGCTTTTTGGCCATTCGTCCGGCCAGATAGGCATCGCGCCCGGCAATCACCGCGTGTTTCATAGCCCGGGCCATCATAACGGGGTCCTGTGCCTCAGCAATCGCGGTATTCATCAACACACCTGCGCACCCCAGCTCCATGGCTTCGGTGGCGTCCGATGCGGTGCCAACACCGGCATCCACAATGACCGGAACAGATGTTTGTTCGACAATCAGGCGGATATTGACCTTGTTCTGCAATCCTAGGCCAGACCCAATCGGCGCGCCCAGCGGCATAATGGCAACACACCCCATATCTTCCAGCTTGCGTGCAAAAACCGGATCATCAGAACAATAGACCATCACGTCAAAACCACCATCGATCAGCATTTTAGCGGCCCGCATGGTCTCTTCCATATCGGGATAGAGATGTTTGGGGTCCGAAAGCACTTCGAGTTTGACCAATGACCAGCCACCGGCCTCGCGGGCCAGACGCAAAGTGCGCACCGCATCTTCGCCGGTAAAACAACCGGCGGTATTGGGCAAATATACCGTGTCTTTGGGGTTGATAAAATCAACCAGCATCGGTTCGGCCGGATTGGAGACATTCACCCGGCGCATGGCCACGGTGACAATTTCAGCCCCCGACGCCTTTAACGCCGCCGCGTTTTGGGCGTAATCCTTGTATTTCCCTGTGCCGATAATCAGCCGCGAGGCAAATTCACGTCCGGCAATCACCAATGGTTTATCCTGCATATCCTCAGCCTCCGCCAATAAAGCGAACAATTTCTATACGATCACCCTTTTCCAAGTGCACCGAATCAAAAGTTGAACGCGGCACAATAGCCAGATTGCGTTCAACTGCGACTTTGACCAGTGGAATGCGCAAAGCCTCCAGCAACGCCGCAACCGTAGTGCCATCTTCAACCGTGTGCGGCTCACCATTCAGGGTAATCTTCATAGCCGCACCTTAATCAGCTTCGCATTACAGCGACAATGGCAAAAAACACAATGCTTGCCCCCGGTCCGCAATCCCCGTAAAAGGCGCGCCATGAGCAAGACGCTTTACATCATTAACGGCCCCAACCTGAACCGGCTGGGCACACGCGAGCCAGAGGTCTATGGCAGCGCGACATTGACTGATATTGAGGCGGCCTGTCGCACCCAGATACAACAGGCCGGATTCGCGCTCGAGTTTCGCCAAACCAATGCCGAAGGCGAGCTGGTCAATTGGATACAAGAGGTTGCCGATCAATCCTGTGCGCTGGTTTTGAATGCCGCAGCCTATACACATACGTCGATCGCACTGCATGATGCCTTAAAACTGGTCTCGCAGCCGGTGATCGAGCTGCATTTATCAAACCCGGCGGCGCGCGAAGATTTTCGTCGCACCAACTATGTTGCCCCGGTGGCCACGGCCAGTATTTGCGGCTTTGGTGCAATGGGCTATCAGATGGCCGTGACAGCAGCGTTACAGCTGGTTAAAATCAAAACCACATAATTTCATAACAACAAAAAACCGGAAACATCATTATGGTTGCAAGCACTAAATCTGGCGGGCGGGCTTTGGGCAAAGGCGATTTGGCTCTGATCAGGGAACTTGCCGATATTTTGCGCGACACAGACCTCAGCGAGATCGAAGTCGAGCGCGGTGATTTGAAACTGCGTGTCAGCCGCCAGATGGCGACGCAAATGGTTCAGGCCGCTTTGCCTGCTGCTGCCGTTATTGAGACTAAGTCCGCACCGGCAGGAATGGCTCCAGAAACACCGGCCCCCGAAGCCGTCGTTGATTTTTCCGTCCATCCGGGCGCTGTGCGCGCGCCGATGGTTGGCACCGCTTATTTATCACCCGAACCCGGCGCCACGCCTTTTGTGAAAGTCGGCGATACGGTCAATGAAGGCGATACGGTTTTGCTGATCGAGGCCATGAAAACCTTTAACCCTATTTTGGCCCCAAAATCGGGCAAAATTATCGAGTTTTTAGTCGATGACGGTGCCCCCATCGAATTTGATGAACCCCTTCTTGTGATCGGCTAGGATCGTGTTCGAAAAAGTTCTCATCGCCAATCGCGGCGAGATTGCCCTTCGTATTCATCGCGCCTGCCATGAGATGGGCATTGCCACGGTTGCCGTGCATTCCACCGCAGACCGTGACGCCAAACATGTTTTATTGGCAGATGAAAGTGTGTGCATAGGCCCCCCGGCCCCGGCGCAAAGTTATTTGAATGTGCCATCCATAATGGCCGCCGCCGAAATCACCGGTGCCGATGCTGTGCACCCGGGATATGGCTTTTTGTCCGAAAACGCCCGTTTTGCCGAGATCGTGCAATCCCATGGTCTGACCTTTATTGGCCCATCCCCGGACCACATCCGCCTAATGGGCGATAAGATCACCGCCAAGGCCGCCGTCAAAGATGCCGGCATTCCGGTTGTTCCTGGATCTGATGGCGAAATCAGCGATCCGGATGAGGCCAAAGTACTGGCAAAAAAAATTGGCTATCCGGTGCTGGTCAAGGCCGCTTCGGGCGGCGGCGGGCGCGGTATGAAACTGGCGCGCAAGGAAAGTGAACTGATACAGGCCGTGCAAACGGCTCGCGCCGAAGCCGCCGCGGCCTTTGGCGATGGCACGGTTTATCTGGAAAAATATCTGGAATTGCCGCGCCATGTCGAAGTGCAGGTGATTGCCGACAGTCATGGCAATGTTGTGCATCTGGGCGAGCGCGATTGCTCTTTGCAACGGCGCAACCAAAAAGTGCTTGAAGAAGCCCCCTCGCCGGCCTTAAACGCCAAGGGACGCGAAAAAATCGGCGAAATCGTCAGCCAAGCCATCAGCAAAATCGGCTATCTTGGCGTGGGTACGGTTGAGTTTTTGTACGAAGACGGCGAATTTTATTTCATCGAAATGAACACCCGCCTTCAGGTCGAACACCCAGTCACAGAAATGGTCACAGGTGTGGATCTGGTTCGCGAACAAATTGCCATTGCTGCCGGTGAACCCTTGTCATTCACACAGGATGAAGTGCGCTTTTCGGGGTGCGCCATTGAATGTCGCATCAATGCCGAACACCCTCGCACTTTTGTGCCTTCCCCAGGTAAAGTCCGCGAGTTTCACCCCCCGGGTGGCCTTGGGGTTCGCCTCGATTCTGCGGTTTATGCCGGATATTCTATTCCGCCATATTATGACAGCCTTATCGGCAAGTTGATTGTTCATGGGGCCACCCGCGAAGATGCGCTGATGCGCCTGTCACGATCATTGGACGAGCTGGTGGTCACCGGCATCCAGACCACCCTGCCCTTGTTTCAAGACCTTTTGAAAAACCGGGATTTTCAATCCGGTGATTATCATATCCATTGGCTGGAGGAATGGCTGGCCGAGCACGACAGTTAAGCCGTGCCCGGTATTTTAGGCCCCAAAGAGCTTCTTGAACTCTACGCTCTGGGCCAATTTCCCATGGCCGACAGCCGCGAGGATACCCGCGCCGCCATTATTGACCCTCCCCACCGTGGGATTTTACCACTGGACGCGTTGCATATCCCTCGGCGGTTGCGCAAAACAATACGGCATAATCCTTATGAAGTCCGCTTTGACACCGTCTTTGACGAGGTGGTTTTTTCGTGTGCAGCCCATGGCCCAAACCGGGAAGAGACCTGGATCAGCCATGGTATTGCCAGTTTATATGGAGAGCTGCACCGCAGCGGCAATGCCCACAGCGTAGAATGTTGGCAGGATGGCAAAGTGGTCGGCGGACTTTACGGCGTAAAACTGGGCGGGGCATTTTTTGGCGAGAGCATGTTTTCCAAAGAGCGTGACGCCTCCAAAATAGCTCTGGTGCATCTTGTTGCCCGGTTGATTTCTGGTCGCTTTACCCTATTGGACACACAATTCATCACGTCGCATCTCTCGCAATTTGGTGCGCAGGAAATTCCTCGTGACGCATATCATCAACGCCTCAACACGGCCCTGGACGTCAACGCAGATTTCACCGCCTTGCCAAAAAATACAAACGGAAAAGATATTCTGGCCATTGTGGATGCAGCACAAAAATAACAAGCAAAAATGGTTGGCGTAAAATCTGGCCCTCGCAACTTTCACTATGGCCTCAAACCAAGTGTATCCCCAATGCGACATACAGATTACCCCGCCAATGCTGGTGTGGGATAAAACCTGCACACCGCATTTCTGGGCAGGGACACTAGCCGTCCCTCAACCACCCTTCAATCGTCCCTCATCTGTCCCTTAATGAGTACTTTTCGATATAAAAGCGACACTGAAATGTGGATTTTTGACCCTTTTTACCCCTCGTCAAAACGGGGATAAGGCACACAGTATCCCCGCCCGGTAATAGGCGCGTATAATGCAGTATTTGAGGTGATAAAGCCGTGTAAGAGGTTATGCCTCAACCTTTGCAGTCGAGAACCCACACATCATAAATCGGGTGTTGCAGGGCATTCAGCGCCGGGTTGGAGGCAAACATCCAGCCGGAGAATATTTCTTCGCCGTCGCTTTCCTGTCCGGCACCATTGGTGCGACGGTCGGCAACGCTCATAAACACATAGACTTCTGGCTTTTCTTCAGGGGGTGTTTTGCGGCAATAATTCACCGTGATACTCAGGGTTCCAAATTGAACAACAGAATTAACCGGCGCTTCAAAATCACGGGTTTCTGCACTGATCTTGTCCAAGCCGCGTAAAACTGCGACGGAACCCGGTTTGGATGACAAAAGGTCGCCCGCAGGTTCAGACGGCACACTCTGGGCCATAGCCACAGGTGCAAAAAATAAGGCGATAAGCGTGAACAGTATAATGCGCATAAGCCTATAATCTACAAATATGTGACGGCATTATGACCGCACAGTTAATCGGAACCCGAAGAGGATTGGCCCGCAAATTGCCCCAAAAGGGTCAATAAGTCCACTGCACCTTGCGTAAATTCGAATTCCTGACCGCCTTTCAGCAGGTCTTCTTCGGCGCCCGGATCAATCGAAACATACGCTGATCCCAACAGACCATCCGTGGTGATACGAGCCACAGAATCTTCGGGAACGGGAATGCCCTGATGGATGCTCATATCAACGCGGGCATCAAATGTTACTGTATCCAGTGATATATCGCTGATCACGCCAACTTTAACCCCGGCCATGCGCACATCGGATCCGGAATTTACGCCGCCAACGGAGCCAAATTTGGCCGTCAGCGTGTAATCGCTGCGCCCCTCGCCTTCGCCAACAGTTTGCATGGCATAGACAACAAAAAAGCCAGCGGCGACCAAAACCATAAGCCCAACAAGGGTCTCGACCATTTGTTCACGCATCAAGACGTTGTCCCATCGGGTGACCAGGCCTGATAATCGCCGGTCGCAGCGGGACGTTCCGCCGCATTGGCCAACGAGCCTTGAGGCTGCCACGCATAAATGGTGCCGGTCAGGTTAGGCTGGTGATCTTTTTCCCAGGTTTTGCGCGCCAATGGTGCCTTGGTCGGCGGCGCATCAAACGTGTGGTGCAACCAACCATGCCACTCGGTTGGCACACGAGAGGCATCTGCATAGCCTTTATAAACGACCCAACGACGTTTAATGCCGTACATAGTCGCTTTCTTCTCTTCAAAATAGCGGTTACCAAAATCGTCTTCGCCGACTTTTTGGCCGTGTTTTAAAATGGTGAACAGCGTCCCAAGGGTCGCGCCATCCCACCAGGCAAACAGTCTTTTGATAAAAAGTAACATGGTCAGATTCGCCTCGTTTACATACCGCAGACTATGACAAGATGACGAGCCCAGGTCCAGCGTGGTTTTCATGTCTCATAAATGCCCCGCAGCACCTAATCGTTCTGTCATGCGACTGCGCGCCTCGGGCAAGACTTTATTGACCGGCCACAAGACCCGTCGTTCAAGAAAATAACCGGTCAGGGTTAACCCGGCCTCTACATCACCCGCAAACAATTCTTCGGGGTGGTGGCGCAAAAAACCGGGCAAAGACAACATCTTGTCCAGATATGGCTCTGCGGCTTCGGCACAAACCGCCTGGCCGCTGCGCGGGCTGACATGGGTGAGGTGGTCTGCGGCTCCGGTGGCCACACACCGATCCAGTTGCAGGCCATAGCCCAGTTCGCGCAAGACCCCGGCTTCCCAGCGCACATAAAGCGCCGGCCAGATATCAATGTGCGGCATTTGCTGGATCAGCACGTTAAAGGCCTCAAATACTCTGGGCAGTGTTTCGCGTTCTGGCAGCGCCAGACTGGCCATGGCGCAGGCAGCACCCAGTCCGCTCAGCGCCAGTGCATCATCAAACAAGGCCGGGGCACGGGCTTCAACGGGCTCGAATGTAAAGGCGCCCAGATGCTCTGACAGCCGGGCGCGCCAATGTACATCAACCATATTGCCGGGTTGCAACACCCCGCGCAGGCGCTTTCCTGTGGCGCTGCGCACCAGACCGGCATGACGCCCATGCTCTGGGGTCAACACCTCGACTATGGCGCTTGATTCGCCGTGGGGCCGGACCACAAGAACTATGGCGCGGTCAGTCCATTCCATTAGTCCAGTTCCAAACCAAACAAGGCCAGATGGGCGCGGTCGCTAGACCAGTTTTCCCGCACTTTGACATGCAAAAACAAGTGCACTTTGCGGTCAAACATTTTCGAAAGTTCCTGACGCGACGTGGCACCAATGGCTTTGATCACCTGCCCGCCTTTGCCCAGAACAATTTTTCGCTGGCTTTCGCGTTGCACATAAATCACCTGGCCAATACGAACGCCGCCATTGCGGTGCTCTTCCCAGCTTTCGGTTTCCACGCTGGCGGCATATGGCAACTCTTCATGGACCCGCAACATCAGTTTTTCGCGAGTCACTTCGGCGGCCAGAAGGCGCGATGGCAAGTCGGCGATCTGATCTTCCGGATAATGCCAGGGGCTTTCAGGCATGGCCTTCGCCAATGCAGCCTTGAGCCCTTTTAGGCCAAGCCCCTTGCTGGCGCTGATCATAAAGGTTTCTTTGTAACAATCTGTATTTGCAAAATGTTCTGCCAGCTTGAGAAGGTCTTCTTTGGGCAAAAGGTCAATTTTATTAAGGGCCAGATCGGCTTTTAACCCATTGGTTTTCAAACCTTCTATAATCCGCTCAACGTCCTTGAACGCCATATTGTCCTGGGCTTTGGGCTCTTGCTCCAGCAATACGCGGGCAAAGGCCGGGGCATCAACCAGATGTAAGATGATGTCGGCCTCTGATGCGCCATTCCAGGCGGCTTGTACCATGGCCCGATCTAACGCACGTTTGGGTGAAAAAATACCGGGCGTGTCAACCAGAACAATCTGGCTGGCCCCCTCCAACATCACGCCGCGCACATTAAAACGCGTGGTTTGCACCTTATGGGTAACGATGGAGACTTTGGCCCCCACCAATGTATTGACCAGCGTTGATTTACCCGCGTTTGGCGCACCAATAATGGCGGCAAACCCACACGATTGTTTTTGTTGGTTGTTTTGGGTCATGTTAATCGCTTTTGTAAAAGGCTTTGTGCCGCGGCGCGCTCGGCTTGTTGTTTATTGCTGGCGCGCCCTTGTGCCGACAAACCGCCTGCCTTGACCTCGATTAGAAACTCCGGGGCATGATCCGGTCCGGTTCGTTCCAGCAAAATGTACTGTGGCAAACCATCACCTTTACCTTGGGCCCATTCCTGCAACTGGCTTTTGGGGTCTTGAACATTGCCACGTGCATCGTCCAGTTCATCATCCCAGAAGGTCGTGAAAAATTGCTCGGCGGCTGGCATGCCACCATCAAGGTAAAGTGCCGCCAAAATGGCTTCACAGGCATCGCCCAGGATTTTGGTTTTATCTCGGCCACCGCTTTTGTCTTCGGATTTGGACAGATATAGAGCCTTGCCAAGATCGGCGCGACGTGCGGCGCGGGCACAGGCCTCTTTTCGCACCAGTGCATTCAAACGCGGGGCCATATCGCCTTCTTCAAAACGCTTGTCGGCATCAAAGAGAAATTTCGCAGCCAGAAGGCCAAGGACCCGGTCGCCCAGAAATTCCAGCCGTTCGTTATCACGCACCCCGCCCCGGCCATCACCAAAGCTTGAATGAACCAAGGCCCGTCGCAAGACGTCTTTGTCCTTGAATGTATACCCAAGGCGCTTCTCCAGCGCCTCGATAGCCACAGGCTTGGGCTCGGTCACTGATTTTTCCGCAAGCTAACAAAAACACGGGAGCGAAACTGGTACCAGGTCCAAGGACGGGAAAGCCTGAATTTAGAATTCACTGAAACCAGTATTCTTTCCCCACGACCAACGAGGTTTTGTTCCGGTACAAAACCCCAATCACGGCTGTCCAGCGAGTTATCACGATTATCACCCATCATGAAATAATGCCCCTGCGGCACCTGATACATAGGCGTATTATCATAGCGGCCATTATCAACCATATTGTAGGTGATATAGCTGTGGCCGTTTGGCATGGTTTCGCGATAACGCCCAACGGTTGTTGGTCCGCCGACATGCTGAACAATAGCTTCGTTCGTCAGCGTTTCACGCTCCAAAGCCTTGCCATTTAACCAGAGCTGGCCGCCTTTAACCTGAACCGTATCACCGGGCAGGCCAATGACACGCTTGATATAGTCGATTTTGGGGTCACGAGGCCATTTGAAAACAATGATATCGCCGCGTTTAGGCGAAGAGCCCAACACCCGGCCCTTAAACAGCTTTGGTGCAAAGGGAAGCGAGTATTGGCTGTACCCATAGGCGTATTTCGACGCGATCAGATAATCACCGACCAAGAGTTGCGGACGCATGGATTCTGATGGAATGGTAAAGGGCTGATAGAAAATCGTGCGCAAAGCCGCTGCAATAATGAGCGCCCAAAACACGGTGCGCAGGGTTTCGCCCCAGCCCTCGTCTGTTTCTGTTTTTGTCCCGTCTTTCTCGGCCATACTTATACTTTCCTAGCTTCAATAACCACAAAGGCCTGCGCCAACGGGTACTCGTCAGTAATCGTTAAATGGATGAAGGGCTGATACCCCTTTGGAGTCAACTCGTCCAGACGTTTGGCTGCGCCGCCCGTCAGGACCATGGTTGGCTGGCCAGAAGGCAGATTGACCACGCCCAGCTCGCGCCAGGCCACACCAAAGCGTAACCCGGTCCCCATAGCCTTTGAGCAAGCCTCTTTTGCCGCAAAACGTTTGGCATAGGAATCCGCTCTGGCTTTGCGGCGGTTTGATTTGTCTCGCTCCACTTGTGTGAAGACCCGGTTGGTAAAGCGGTCGCCAAAGCGTTTTAGCGTCTTTTCAATACGCCGTATGTCGCAAAGGTCTGCGCCAATACCAATAATCATTGCGGTACACCGGTTCTGGCAAGAACAATCAGATCACGCATATGCGTGATGGTCTCATGCAGTCCGCAAAATATGGCTTCACTAATCAGAAAATGCCCAATATTCAGTTCAATAACTTCTGGAATGGCGGCTATTGGCGAAACGCTTTCAAAAGTCAGACCATGACCGGCATGGACCTCCAACCCTTTGCGTGTTCCAAAGTCTGCGGCTTTACGCAAGTCGTCCAGTATACGCATTGCGCGTTCTTGCTCGCCGGCATTACACGCATCGGCATAGGCCCCGGTGTGTAGCTCGACGACGGGTGCACCGAGCGACAGAGCTGCTTCCAGTTGGTGCTGCGCTGGCTCGATGAACAATGACACTCGCGTGCCGTTTTCTTTAAGTGCCCGCACAAAATGCGCCAAATGATTATGTTGCCCCGCCGCGTCTAAACCGCCCTCGGTTGTGCGTTCCTCGCGCTTTTCAGGCACAATACAGGCCGCATGGGGCTTGGCCTTCAAGGCAATGTCCAGCATTTCATCCGTTGCCGCCATTTCCAGATTTAGCGGCACGTCAATCTCGCTACCAAGGCGCTCAATATCCCGGTCAGTAATATGGCGACGATCTTCACGCAAGTGAGCGGTAATCCCGTCGGCACCGGCCTTTACAGCAATTTGTGCCGCTTTGACCGGGTCGGGGTATGTCCCGCCCCGCGCATTACGTATGGTCGCCACGTGATCAATGTTGACGCCAAGCCGGGGAATCATGCGTTCAAATCCCGGCTGCCCGGCTTGGTTGGCGCAATGGCGGCCAGTTCTTCAGGCACTTCATTGGAGGCATAAGTCGGAAAGTCGACACAAGCCAAGGCAATCAATGGCGCCCCGACATCGGCACGCCCTCCAGAGCGATCAATCAAACAAGCCTCAGCCACCACATCGGCGCCCAAAGCGCGAACCGCATCAATACATTCTCGTGAAGACAGGCCGGTCGTAACGATATCTTCGACGATCAAAACCCGCGCGCCAGGTTTGAGAGAAAACCCGCGGCGCAAGTGAAACGTACCGCCCTCTCGCTCCACATACATTGCAGGCAAATCCATGTGCCGTGCTGTCTCATAGCCCGGAATGATACCGCCAACGGCGGGCGAAACAATAGCGTCCAATGGCCCAAGGTTCGCGGCATTGATTTTATCCGCCAACGCCTTGCAAAGCATTTCAGTCTTTGCCGGGTTCATAAAAACAAACGCTTTTTGCAAGAAAAACGGGCTGTGACGACCCGATGAAAGAATAAAATGCCCTTCCAGCAAAGCCCCGACTTCACGAAAAACCTGCAAGACGTCATTGGTGTTCATGTTCGTTTCCTTCATTGGTCATTGTGTTGGCAATACCGGCTCTGGCCCGATGCGCCGAGACAACACAGTCACAGGACCGCATAGCAGCCACAATGTGGGATAAATGTTTGGCACCAAGAACTTCGACATCAAACGACATATCAAAGAAACCAGAGGTTCGGGTGATCGATCTGACATCCATAATATTACCCTGCGAGCGCCCTACCGCATCAGCAATCTCGGCCAAGGCCCCCGGCTGGTGCAACACGGTAGCCAGAATTCGGCCAATGGATGCCGATTCTGTTCCGGCCTGCGGCGTCCAACTCAGATCGATCAGGTCGCTTTGGGTATCGCCATCTTCCAGCAATTCGCAATCAATCGTATGTATGATCATTCCTTTACCGGGTACAGCAATGCCGACAATACGATCCCCCGGCAAAGGAGAACAACATTGTGCGAAATGCATATTTGCACCAACCTTAACCCCGCTGCCTCGGACGAAATAACGCGCCGTTTCATCGCTGATCAGCTCTCGTTTGTGCATTTGTGCCGCGCCCTGATCGATACGGCCAGGGAACAGAGCATCCATCAATTTATCAGTGCGCAATTGTCCGCGACCAACTTGTCCATATAGCTCTTTATTGGTTTTCAGCCCCAGACGCTTGCGCGCATCCTTGAGAACCACAGTGCTTTTCAACCTCTCGCGTCGCAACAACCGATCAACAAAGGCTCGCCCCAGTTTCTCAAATTCCTGACGTTCAACTTCGCGGATCAGGCGCCGTATGGCCGAACGTGCCCGCCCGGTCACCACCATGCCTTCCCAACCTCGCGGTGGTTCGGCAACACCGCCGCGAATAATATCAACCGAATCGCCATTATTAAGCGGCGTACGCAATGGCCGTTCGCGCCCGTTGATTTTAACACCTACACAATCATCGCCAATATCAGTGTGGACCGCGTAGGCAAAATCTAGCGCCGTAGCCCCCTTAGGCAGGGAAATCAGCTTTCCCTTAGGGGTAAATGCAAAGACCTGATCTTGAAACATTTCCAGCTTTGCATGTTCCAGAAAATCTTCCGGATCACCGCCAAATTCGAGAATTTCCAAAAGCGGCTTGAGCATTTCAAGCGGATCACCGCCCGCAGCAGTATCATAGGCGTAGTCGCCCTGTTTATATCGCCAATGTGCCGCCACCCCTTCTTCGGCGATGCGGTCCATCTCTTCCGTGCGAATTTGCAGCTCGACTTTGACATTGCCCGGACCAATAATTGTGGTGTGCAAGGATTGGTAACGGTTCGGTTTTGGAACTGAAATAAAGTCACGAAAGCGTTCTGGCACACAGCGCCATGTGGTGTGCACCAGACCCATCACCCGATAACAATCTTCGGGGCTTTCAACAATAATGCGAAACGCATAGACATCGGCCAGCTCATCAAAGGTGATGGCTTGACGCTCCAGCTTTCGCCAGATCGAAAACGGCCGCTTTTCACGCCCAAACACACGCGCCGATATGCCGGCGGCCATTACCCGTTCGGATATCGCGCGCGACATTTTTCCCACCTGAACTGATGAAACATCACGCTGGGTTTGCAACCGACGCGTAATCGACACCCATGCCGGTGGATTGAGGTAGCGAAAAGATAAATCTTCCAGTTCAGCACAGATTTTCTGAATACCAATACGTCGGGCCAATGGCGCGTAAATCTCGGCTGTTTCCAGTGCAATTCGTTCTCGTTTTTCTTTGCGAGAAATAAAGTGCAGTGTGCGCATATTATGCAATCGGTCGGCCAGTTTGACTAAAAGAACGCGTACATCCTTGGTAATAGCCAGTACAAATTTTTGCAGGTTTTCGCCTTCTTTAGTCCGTGCAGAACCCAATTCCAGTTTCCCAAGTTTGGTCACCCCATCAACCAGCGAGGCAACCTGATCCCCAAACCGCGCCCGCAGGTCATCCAAAGAGGCGTCGGTATCTTCGACCGTGTCATGAAGCAGCGCAGTAATGATACTGTCGGGGTCAAGATGCAGGCCCGTTAAAATATAGGCGACATTGACCGGGTGGCCGTAATACGGCTCGCCTGATGCTCGTAATTGCTCCCCATGCATATCGTGAGCATAGGCATAGGCATCGCGTATGCGCGCCTCATCCAGACCAGGGTCATAGGCGCGAACAGCATTCACCAGATCATCGGCTTTGGGTATAGGTCCGGGTACGCCGCCCGGCAAAGGCGGTGGAGAAACTGGCGACCTGGTCGCCGTCGTCATAGCGTTAGAAACGGTTGTCTGGGGCGCCGTCGCGATCTGCGGTCAGCGCCTTGAGCATATCGACTTCAGAAATTGCCGCATCAGCTTTTTGATGCTCAATTGCCATACGTTCAGTCTCTTCACCGCTATCTTCTTCAGGGAGAACGCGTTGCAGGCTGGACGTCAAACTTTCGGCCAGCGAGTCAACACTGATCACTTCGTCGGCAATTTCGCGAAGAGCAACAACAGGGTTTTTGTCATTGTCCCGTTCAACCAAAAGAGGCGCACCAGACAGTATTGAACGGGCGCGGTGAGCCGCCAGCAATATCAGGTCGAAACGTGTGTCGACTTTTTCAATACAATCTTCAACGGTAACACGAGCCATGGGGCACTCCGGTATCTGGGCATAAAACCTTGGAGGAAACGCGCCTGCATAGCCTTGTGATTGCGATGATGCAAGCATCAATATCGCCCGCAATGCAGTCGCCGCGGGCTTTATTGACCTCGCAAAGGCAAAACCACGGCCTTGTCACGCTCTGGCAATGCTTCAATCAATGATCTCAAGCTTTGCCCGCTGCCTGGCAAACGCCAAAGCGGCGCGACGTCGTGCAGTGGTAATAGCACAAAAGCCCGCCTGGCCAGTCTGGGGTGTGGCAAGATTAAGTGGTGGGCGGCCTGACAAACACTTTCAAATGAAATTATATCAAGATCGAGCGTTCGCGGTGCATTACGCAAGCTGCGTTTCCTGCCAAATTTTTGCTCTATGGTGCGCAGGGTTTTTAGCAGTAAAAAAGGTGGTAAGGTTGTCGTTATTTGTGCAACCGCGTTGATATAAGGCGGCTCGTCAGGGTCTGGCCATGCCGGGCTTTGCCATAATCGCGACATTTTACAGGTCATAATCCCCCGTAACCGTAATTGAGAAACAGATGCCATGATCGTGTCTTTTGGTGCGCTGCGCCCATAAGAAAGGTTGGCACCAAAGGCGATATAGGCTTTGTTAGCGCTTTGCAGAGCAATTTGATCCATTTTTTGAAAGATATTAGTAATGGCTTTTTATCCCGACGAACGCATTGGTCTTTTCATAGACGGTGCTAATTTTTACTCGGCTTTACGCGCCCTTGATATCGAAGTCGACTATTCAAAACTGCTCAGTGAATTTCGCAAGCGCGGTCGCCTGATCTGTGCAAACTATTACACCGCCTTGGTCGAAGACCAGGAATTTTCTCCGCTTAAGAAAATGGTTGATTGGCTGGACTATAATGGCTTCTCCATCATCACCAAAGCGGCGAAGGAATATGTTGATCCAGCAAGCGGACGCAAACGGATCAAGGGCGATATGGACGTGGACATTACCGTCGATGCTTTGCGTGCCGCCGAATGGCTTGACCATATAATCCTATTCTCAGGCGATGGGGATTTTTGTCCCTTGGTGAAAGCCCTGCAAAACAAAGGCGTCCGTGTGTCCGTGGTTTCAACAACACTTTCAAACCCACCGGTTGCCTCTGATGAGCTGCGCCGGGTTGCCGGATCTTTTATTGAACTGAACGATCTTGCGCCTCTGTTGGCTCGCCCGACTCGTTCTGACGACACAACAAGCGACTGATCATCTGATATGAGCAAAGCTATTCCCCCCGAAGCGCCTGCATACTGTACCCTGTGCCCCCGTCTGGTCAGTTACATCAAGGACATCGCGGCTGCTGAGCCAGACTGGCATAACGGCCCCGTAGATTCGTTTGGAGATACTTCTGCGCGTCTATTGATCATTGGTATGGCCCCCGGTCGCGGCGGTGCCAATCGAACCGGCCGCCCCTTTACCGGTGATGGGGCCGGAGATTTGTTATATAAAGCCTTGGCCAAACAAGGATTTTCGCAAGGGGTTTTTGAAAAAAACGGTAATGATGATCTGCGCCTCAAGGACTGTATGATTACCAATGCCGTGCGCTGTGTGCCGCCTAAAAACAAGCCAACCGGCGAGGAAACCAGAAACTGCCGCCCCTTTTTGATCAGTCGACTGGCTCATTTACCCAACACAATCGCACTTTTTGCGCTTGGCCGCATCGCTCATGACAATGTCATTTCCACACTAGGCCTTCGCCGCGCAGCTCACCCGTTTGGGCACGGTGCCGAACATAATCTGGTCAGTGACGGCCGACATTTTCGGCTGTTCGACAGTTACCATTGCTCTCGTTATAACACCAATACCGGTCGGTTGACCGAACCCATGTTCGACGCGGTTTTTGAGGCTGTTCGCACGTATCTGGACAAGAGTATATGAGCGACTCATCCGCACTTCAGCTGATCCAGCAGCGCCGTTTTGGCCCATTGCTGATTTCCCAGACGTTGGGAGGTTTTAACGACAATGTTTTCAAATATTCACTGATTATATTGATTACTTTTGGGGGGCTGAGGCTTCAGGGTATATCCACAGAAGTCCTGGTCCCGGTTGCGGCAACCGTATTTTCTCTGCCGTTTTTTTTATTTTCCTCTATCGCCGGGCAAATTGCCGACCGTTACCCACGCGATCTGGTCCTGCGCTATACCAAATTAGGTGAAATTATCCTGATGCTCAGTGCAGCGATTGGGTTTGTTTTAAATTCTGGGCCAATTCTGTTCATCACCCTGTTTTTCATGGGCGCACAATCCGCAATTTTTGCGCCGGCTAAACAGGCGTCCCTGCCCCAATATCTCAGCCGTAAGGAATTGATCTCGGGGAATGCCATGATCAGTGGCACGTTATTCCTGTCCATCCTGTCCGGGTCTTTGGTAGGAATTCTGCTGATCCGGCGTCCAATAGGACCAGAGATCATTGGCGTAATGCTGGTCGCTTTGGCTGTGCTCGGCTGGCTCTTCATGCGCATGATGCCCTCAAAGCCTGCTGCAGCGCCAAATCTAAAGCTGAACTGGAATATTCTGTCAGGGACCTGGCATACCATGGCCAATCTGTTTTTGGAGCCAAAAGCCTTTCGCCCGTTATTAGGCGTTGCCTGGTTCTGGGCCGCCAGTGCCGCCTCGATCACAGTTTTACCGTTATTGGTACACGACATGCTGTATATGGACGAAAGTGTCGTCTCGGTCTTTATGGTGATCTTCACATTGGGCGCTGCCTTTGGCTCATTGGGTTGTGCCATCGCGACCAAGGGCAAAGACATATTATGGCTTTCCATCACCGGCGCAGTTTTGCTGTCACTTTTTGCTGCAGATGTCATGTTTTCCAGTGCAGGACGTGTAGAGGCCCCCTTAGGTGGCGTTGAAGAATTCTTTGCAGACAAACGAAACTGGCGCCTGTTATTTGACTTTTTTGCTATGTCGGCATTTTCCGGTGTGTTTGTGGTTCCGCTGCAAGCCATGTCGCAACATCGCGCCCCGGAAAGTTCTCGGGCCCGCATACTGGCCGGTGGTGCGGTGATGAATGCCGCAGGCGCATCCATTGGCCAACTGGCACTGATTGGTGTCGCACGGGCTCATATGCCGCTATCCAGCGCCTATATGGGCATTGCAATCATCAGCCTGACTTTCGCAACATTTATGATTTATCGACGGATGAAAAACACATGGTGATTGTAACCGACAACGAAACGCTCGAAACAGTATGTACGGGCTTGCGCAAATCAAAATTCTTTGCCGTTGATACCGAGTTTTTACGCGAGAGCACCTATTGGTCCAAGCTGTGCCTTATCCAGGTTGCCGGTGGCGACGTTGAGGCAATAATCGACCCCCTCGCCGATGGGCTGGACCTGCGTCCATTCCTGGAGGTCATGGCAGACCCGGAAATCATTAAAGTCTTTCATGCGGCCCGTCAGGACTTGGAAATTTTCTACCGTCTTATGGGTCAGGTTCCCTTGCCTTTATTTGATAGCCAGATTGCCGCCATGGCTGCAGGTCTTGGTGATTCCATAGGCTATGACTCGCTGGTCCATAAAATGTTGAAAATCAATGTTGATAAAGGATCACGTTTTACCGACTGGTCACGACGTCCGTTGACCGACAAACAACTGACCTATGCCATTGGCGATGTGACCCATTTGCGCGACCTTTACCCTTTGCTGATTGGCAAACTGACCGAGCGCAAACGTCTTAGTTGGGTTGACGAGGAAATGGCCGTTTTAACCAATCCCGGCATTTACCAATTCAACCCAGACGATGCCTGGCGGCGCATGAAAATTCGCAAATACACGCCCCAGTGGCTGGCCATAATGAAGCTGGTATCGCGGTGGCGTGAACGCGAGGCCCAAAGCAAAGACAAACCTCGTGGGCGCATTTTGAAAGATGACGCCATCTATGAAGTCGCACAACAAGCCCCGCGGACGGCAGAGGCTTTGGGGCGCATGCGCGCCATACCGCGTGGGTTTGAACGGTCTTCTATGGCGCAAGGCCTTATAGAAACTGTCAATGAAGCCCTCGGCGATCCATCAGGGCATGCCCCAAAAATTCAGCGCCCTGAGGCACTCCCTTCTGGCCTAGGGCCCGTTGTTGAAATGCTCAAAGTGTTGCTACGCATCAAGGCCGAAGACCTTGGCGTCGCGCCGCGTCTGATTGCCAATGCCGCAGACCTGGAGCGGCTAGCCGCCTATGACGATGCGGATATTGGGGCGTTAAAAGGTTGGCGTTTAGAGGCCTTTGGTCATGATGCACTTCGTTTGAAAGCCGGTGAGATCAATCTTACACTCAAAGGCAAGCGCGCCGTCATTGAAGAGCGTTGAGCAGACTATTCCACTGACCCAGCGCCGGGTAGTTTGTAGACCTCCCCATCTTTCATAACGAAGCTAACGTTCTCCAACAAAGCAATATCATTGAGTGGATTACCAGGTACGGCGATTATGTCGGCAAACATATCGGGCTTAATCTGCCCACGATCTTCAACGCCCAACAATTCTGTTGCCCATACCGTAGCAGAGCGAAGCGCATCAGCAGGGCTTTGTCCCAATTGGACCTTAATGGCGAATTGGTTAGCATTATTACCGTGAGGGTAGACGCCTGCATCGGTACCATAGGCCAGTTTGACTCCGGCCTTGACGGCACGAGTAAAGTTTTGCTCCCGGCGGGGGAATACATAACGGGCCTTGGCTTGTAAGGGTAGAGGCAGGTCCTCAATGATCACCTGACCCGGCGGGTAGATGTTCATCACAAAGAAAGTGCCCTCCTCCTTGGCCATTTTACGCGCTTCATCATCGGCCAATGATGCGTGTTCTACCGAATCCACACCGGCTTGTACGGCCGCTTTGATCCCATCAGCACCATGAGCGTGCGCGGCGACCTTAATGCCATGCCTGTGCGCCTCGGTCACAATGGCGTTCATTTCATTTTGTGAATATTGTTGTGCCCCGGCGGGTCCTTCAAATGACAGGATGCCTGCGGTTGCGCAAAATTTGATGACTTTCGCACCATGCTTGATCTGATAACGCACGGCCTTGACGACTTCTTCTACGCCGTCGGCCACACCGGTACGATAATCACGCTCCAACAATCCTGGAATAAATCCCGTGGTATCGCAATGGCCACCAGTGATGCCCAGAGAATAACCCGCAGGGATAATGCGCGGGCCAATGACGTATCCCTTCTCTATGGCCTTGTTGAGAGCCACACCAACAAAGTTTGAACTGCCCAGTATGCGTACAGTGGTAAAGCCAGCCATCAGCGTCTTACGTGCGTTTTTCGCGCCGCGAAAAGCCAAGTCTACGCCGGTTTCGCGCACGGGGCGATTGGTCCAGTCACCGCTTATGTCACCGTCAAGATGCGTATGAACATCAGTCAAACCAGGCGTGAGAATTTGACCCGTCAGGTCGACCGTTTTGGCATTATCGGGAATGGACTTGGGGTTAACGGCAATAATTTTACCATGTTCAACATAGACAACCCCAGGCTTGATAATTTTACCTGCAACAACATCCAAGTATCCATCAGCCCGAAGTACGGTTTGTGCCAATGCAGATACGCTGATCAAGCCAGCCCCCCCTAATGATAGGCACATCATAATCAGTATTTTCTTCATGGCGTTTCCCTTCTCAATTTTTATTGATGAGATTGGTTTCTATCTTACAGTAAGACCTAAGGCTGTGGCCATAGCTCCAAGCCTTTTTCGCGCTCTGGAGGTTAAAAGCTCCTGAGCATCATCGCGGGCAATAAGGTCAAGATAATCACCATCAATTTGTATATGTGTACGCTTGAGTAATTTGGCCGTACGCCCGGAAACAGCAGCAGCGCAGCGTAAACTCATCCCCAATCCAAAGGCCCAGTCTTTTTGCTTTTTGCCAAGTAATTGGCCAATCAAACCGGCCCGCGGCGGCTCTGTATCCCCGTCATAACGATAATATATGCAAAGCGCCAAGGCTACACGCTCTTCATGACTCAAGCCAGCAAACGGGGCAAAAAGAACAATATCAAAAGCAATTTTTGCACGGTGATCCGGGTGCAGACGCGCTCCGATATCCGCCAACCGACAGGCCGCCGCTACCATCAGCTCGGTACGTTTATTACCGAACGGGGATCGCAACACGCCTTTCACCGGGTCCAGCCAACGCTGAACGGCGCTGCCAAACCGTGGTGATGACCAGTTTTGTTGGGCCAAGGCCTTTACGCCGGCTAATACCGGATGAACCGCGCGAGCTTTTGATCCCAGCTGCTCGTAAAGCATCCCCTCGCGCAGTCCATAGCCGGATATTGTTACGTTCTCAAAAAACTGCCTCTGCAAAATGCGCTCAAGCAACAAAGCCGCATATGGTAATAATGGCGCCCGTCGCGATGACAGCCCGGGCGTACGCCCCAATGATGTTGAACTTTGCGCACCGACTAAATGGGCCAGCTCAAAAGCTTCATCACGACTGATAGTATAATTGTGCAAAACCCTCAAAGGATGGCCACGCAAGGCCATATTGACCAAAGCCAAAGAACGCCAGGCACCACCGACGGCGTAAAAATTACCCCGCGCATTGGCCGAAATTTGCGACGATGCCTGATCAAGCGTGGCATCGATCCGGGCCGCCATTTCGGCCCGGTCCATGTCGGTCCCGGCCCGCATGGCCAATGGACCAAGCGGCAGCGATATACCCTTTTTAACGCGCCCTTTACCCACAGGGACGAGTTCCAGTGACGACCCGCCCAAATCCCCAATGACGCCCTGTGCGTCCGGCGCGCCTGCAATTACCCCCAGCGCAGACAGTCTGGCTTCTTCTGTCCCCGTTATTACCGAGACACGCAAACCGGTCTGTTTTTTAATGTCATCAATGAAGGATGGACCATCATCGGCAACCCGCACCGCCGCGGTTGCCACAGCCAGCACATGCTCGACATCACGGGCCTTAATAATACGCTTATAACGCTTGAGTGCCGCCAAAGCAGATACAACACCTTCGGGGTCTAATTTCCCAGTTTGTGCAACACCGCCCCCAAGGCCAGCCAGAACTTTTTCGTTGAAAATTGGTTGGAAAAACGTGCCATGAGTACGAAAAACCACAAGACGGACAGAGTTTGACCCCACATCAATCACGGCTTTATCGATAAGGCCGTTGTTTTTATCCTTATTATTCACCATTTTATTGGCTGTACCGAGTGGCGATTGCCTGATGATCGTGTTTCAGCGCGCTGCCGCGTCCGGACAGTGACGGATTGGTCATAAAATACGTGTGAACACTAAATGGCTCTTTGATCTTTGAAGTGTCGACACGGTTAAAACTGCCATCCGAACACATGGTCCAGCTTTGCGCCTGATCTTCAAGATTGGTGACCATAATCTGGTTCAGCACTTGGCGGTGAACCGTTGGGTTTTGTATCGGACACAGGATTTCAATGCGCCGGTCCAGATTGCGCGGCATCCAGTCGGCCGAAGAAATATAGACCAGTGCTGCATTTGAGGGCATGGCTTTGCCATTAGCAAAACAGGCAATGCGCGAATGCTCTAAAAAACGCCCGATAATACTTTTTACACGGATATTTTCAGAAAGCCCGGGAACGCCGGGACGCAGACAGCAAATACCTCGAATGATCAGATCAATGGACACGCCTGCACCACTGGCAGCGTAAAGTGCATCAATGATTTGCCCATCAACCAACGAGTTCAACTTAACCCATATACCGCTGGGCTTACCTGCCTTGGCATTTTCTGCTTCGGCAGAGATCAGGCGCAGCAATGTGGATTTGCAATTCAGTGGTGATAGCGCAATACGCTCCAGCGCCACCGGCTGGGCATAGCCCGTCACATAATTGAATACACGCGCCGCATCACGTCCAAATGCCGGGTCGGCGGTAAAAAGTGATAAGTCCGTGTACACACGCGCTGTAACCGGATGATAATTGCCCGTGCCAAAATGCGTATAGGTATGAAGCTGATCACCTTCACGGCGCACAACCAAGCTTAATTTGGCATGGGTTTTCCATTCAATAAAACCGTAGACCACCTGCACCCCGGCCCTTTCCAAAGAGCGGGCAAGGTTAAGATTGGTTTCTTCATCAAACCGCGCCTTTAGTTCAATCAAAGCTGTAACGTTTTTGCCCGCCTCAGCAGCGGCAATCAATGCGGCCACTATGGGCGAGCTTTTCGAGGTTCGATAAAGCGTCTGCTTGATGGTCACCACATTTGGATCAGCCACGGCCTGGCGCAAAAACTGGACCATGACATCAAAAGATTCATAAGGGTGGTGGATTAAAATGTCTTTTTCACGGATGGCCGCAAAACAATCGCCGCCATGATCACGGATGCGTTCTGGAAAGCGTGGTTCATAAGGCGGAAACTGCAAATCTGCACGTTCTGGTACAATCAACTGATCAAGCTGGCTGATGCCGAGCATCCCATCAATCGGTGCAACATCGCGTTTCTCTGCCCCTAATTGCTCAACAATGAACTGCCTTAAAACTTCTGGCGTGCTGACATCAAACTTAACCCGGACAACGACGCCGCGGCGACGCTCTCGGATCAGGCTTTCAAATTGCCTGACAAGGTCTTCTGCCTCTTCCTCAACATCGATATCGCTGTCGCGGATCAGACGGAATGCGCCCGTATCTTCTACAATATAGCCCGGAAAAATATCTTCAAAAAACAAGGCCAGAACAGATTCTAACGGAACATTTCTTGTGTTGGCAAACCCATCCTTGGTCTTCTTGTTGTCGTTCAACACCAAAAACCGGGGTACGCCTGATGGAATAGGCACCAGAGCATTCATTGGCTTGCCATCACGGGTGCTGCGCAATCTGAACACCAGCGCAAACCCAAGGTTAGGGATGAACGGAAATGGATGCGCAGGATCAATCGCCAGAGGTGTCAGCAAAGGAAAGATGTTTGAGATAAAGCTCTTATGCAACTGTTTGCGCTCTGCAGCGTTCAACTTTTCTGCATTGGTGACTTTCACGCCGGCCTCACCAAGTTTGGGCAATAATTCGCGCCAGATCCGTTGTTGATCCTGCATCAATTGGGCCGTTTCATGGTTGATGCGCTCTAACTGCTCTGCGGGCGTTAAGCCATCCTGGCTTTTACGAGTCACACCGGCGCGGATCTGAGCGCGCAGGCCAGCAACACGAACCATAAAAAACTCATCTAGGTTTGAGCCGGAAATAGACAAAAAACGCAGCCGTTCAAGCAAAGGGTGGCATTTGTTTTCCGCCTCTTGAAGCACACGCGCATTAAACTGCAACCAGCTGAGTTCACGGTTTAAGAACCGCTGGGGAGATGTGGACAAAGCCTCATCTAAGGCCGGTGCTTTACAGTTTTCTTTCATTGTGGGGCCTCGTTATGCGGTTCTTATTTGCCATCAAAAAGGTCAGGCGTCGTGGTTTCATTTTCAATATCGCGCAGCACAGCGCGCACCAAAGGCAAACGTATATTCTTGCCTTGATCGTGCCCTTGGGCGTGAATTCGTTCAACGGTCTTTAATGCTGCCGCGCTGGACCGTTCCATACGTGATAGCAGGTAATCTATAACAGATTGCTCAACAGCAATCTGGCGGTCGGAAAAGAGTTTCCTCAATATCCCCGTCAGAACCACATCATCGGGTTCATCAATCCCGATTGTGTGCATGGCAGCCAGTCTGGATTTTAGGTCCGGAATTTCAGCCGGCCAAAACCGCGGCTGTACTGTGCTGGTCAGCAAAAGCTGCAAGCCCCCTTTTGCAGCTTCATTGATCAGTCGAAACAGCACGTGTTCATTCATGCCTTCTGGCAAATCTTCAATAAGTAAATAACCTTGATATGAACGCGGCGCATTGACCAAGTTTGCCTGCTGGGCGCTAACGTCTTGTGCCCATAATTGCGCTAAATGTGATTTACCACAGCCCGCCGGCCCGACAAGTGCCAACACACCGCCCGGCCATTTTTCCCCTCGCACCAATGCGGTGCGCGCCAGCGCATTACTGTGTCCTTCAACAAAGGTTTCACGGCGGTAGGCACCACCTTTGGGTGCTAGATCAAGCCAGAGTTGACGAGTTTGCACAGCATCACCTTCAATGAATACGGGCAACCAGCCCAATATCCTCGTTGCGCAACTCAACACCTTTTTGCGCAAGGCGGCGGGCCAGCTGTTCCTCGCTGCCGATATAACGAAGCGTCAACAGCGCGCCATCATAGCTAAGCGCATCAAGACGAGCCTCCTCGACAAGGGCGACACCGCCCAAGGCATCACGAAGGCGTTGCCATTGCGATAAATTATCGTAGAGGGCTGTTAAACGTACACTTTGGCGAAGATCTTCACGTACGATCGCCGTATGTTTCCATTCGGTTTCCAAGACCAAAGCAATCTTTTTAGCCGCATCACGTAAAGCATAACTGAGCACTTCGCGGGGACGTGTATCAAATGGTGCAACACCAGAAAACCGCCCCATGGCGATCAGCGATTCGACCCCGTCTGCGCCGATCTTGGCACGACGTGCACGAATGCTCACAGAGTTGGGGCCGGTTTTCTTCGCCGAAGTAACAATGATCTCGTCCACATTCGTCTGCATCGCAAGTTCGTTAAGCAAAGCCGGGTCCATATTCGCCAGCTTCCACACACGTTCAGAGCCCGCACTTTCCTCTACATCCATGCCCTGAGTAGCAAGCTTCATCGGTACAAGGTGGTTTTGAAACGCAGGGTCGCTCATGACCCGTGCAAAAGGGTTCTCGGTGCCAATCACGGTCTTCCCATCATCATTCTGCCACAGGACAACAACCAGCACAGGCAAGGCCTGACTTTCGACAAAAGGAAGTCCATGCAGCCTTAAAAAGCTACGCACGGCTTGGGCATCAAAGCTTACGCTTAATTCGCCCAGATATCGCGAGCTGCTGCGGCGTTCCCTGGCGATTTGAATTCCGGCGACCAATTGCTCAGCGACATCCTCGGTAATCACCAAAGGTGGATCCAGCGCCAAACGGTCCGATGGCAATGTTAATCGGTCCATCAATTGGTAAGTGGCATCCAGCGTTCCAGCCCGTATGGCCTGCTCTCTCGCTACGGTCACATTGCTACCATAGGCATCCATGCGCACGCCTGAAATTTCAAACGGATTACCTGCAAAGGCGTAACCGGCCATTACAGAACTGATCAGAAATGCCAAACTGGCTGTAAGGGCTCGAAACATTGGTGTGCCACCGTTAAATTGCGTCGTAATGACAACCAATATACACGCGGCATACATCTGAAAGGAAGCCGCCTCTTGCGTCTATTCTCACAATAGGCTTTTAAGAGCCAAAATCTATAGGAATCAGGCATGTCAGATCATTCCAAATCCGGGCTAAGTTATGCGCAGGCAGGCGTCAATATCAGCGCCGGTGATGCTCTGATCTCGAAACTTCGTCTGCTGACCACCCAAACCCATCGCCCGGGTGCTGATACTGGCCTTGGCGGTTTTGGCGGCGTCTTTGATCTCAAGGCCGCCGGTTTCAATGATCCCATATTGGTTTCTGGCACAGACGGGGTGGGAACTAAGCTGAAAATCGCGGTCGAAAGCGGACAAGTAGACCGCGTGGGCATTGATTTGGTCGCCATGTGCGTCAATGACATCCTGGCTCAGGGTGCCGAGCCTTTGTTTTTTCTGGATTACTTTGCCTGTGGCCATCTGAATCCAGATCAAGCCGCCAATGTTATTGCGGGCATTGCCAAAGGGTGCGCAGAGGCAGGATGCGCCTTAATTGGTGGTGAAACTGCCGAAATGCCCGGCATGTACAGTGGCGATGATTTTGACCTTGCCGGCTTTGTTGTTGGCGCAGCTGAACGCGATGGGTTGATCCCGAGAAAAGACACCATGCGCGCTGACGACACACTGATCGCGCTTGGCTCATCCGGTCTCCATTCCAATGGCTTTTCTTTGATCCGGGCCGCGGTCGAACGTGCTGGCCTGTCATTAGAGGATATGGCCCCCTTTGCACCAGAAGAAACATTGGCACAGGCCTTATTAACGCCGACACGTATTTACGTGAAAGCGTTATTACCATTGGCACAATCTGGCAACATCAAAGGCATGGCTCATATTACCGGAGGGGGGCTGATCGAAAATCCGCCGCGCATGCTCCCCAAGCACCTGACCGCTGAGCTAGACGACACATCATGGGAATGGCCGCTGGTCTTTCAATGGCTTGCCGACGTCGGGAAGATTTCCGACTATGAAATGCGGCGCACGTTTAACTGTGGCATAGGCATGCTCTGTGTGGTTTCAAAAGATAATACGTCTGAGATCATTGACGCTTTAAAAGAGGCCGGAGAAAATGCCTGGGTTGCGGGCGCGTTGGTGGATACTCAAGAGTGAGCACACCGGTCGCAGTATTAATATCGGGGCGAGGTTCAAATATGCAGGCCCTGATTGATGCCTGTAAAAACAATAACTTTCCGGCCAATATTGCACTGGTTATATCGAATAAACAGGATGCAGAAGGCCTAGCTTATGCGCGTCAAAACGGCATAGCCACACAGATTATTGAACATACCGCGTATACTGATCGCACATCGTTTGAACAGGCGCTCGATACCGCGTTACATAAAAGCGGCGTAGAAATCATTTGCCTTGCCGGGTTTATGCGCCTTCTCAGCGCACCTTTTGTAAACACGTGGAAAGGACGTTTGATCAATATTCATCCTTCACTTTTGCCAGATTTTAAGGGGCTAAACACCCACGCCCGCGCACTTGAAGCCGGCGTCGACACCCATGGCTGTACCGTACACTTTGTCAGCGCCGAGATGGATGGTGGGGCAATTATTGGGCAATCTTTGATCCCGGTTCATACTTCAGATAACGAAACCACGCTTGCCAAACGGGTCTTACAAGCCGAACATGCCCTTTATCCACAATGTTTAGAGGCACTGGCAAGCGGTTCCATTCGGCTTGTAAATGGTGAAGTCAACCGCACAATACCCCCTGCTTAAACCGGCATCCAATTGCGATAAAACTTTGTCTCCGGTTATACACAACTGTGAACGTGTTTAAAATATCACACTAAGAACCAAAACACTGGTTTTACTACGTTCAAACTGGCCTTTTTGCCGCTCTCGGCATAGATATCGCACAATCCAACTTCTACTGATTTAGTATTCGACTAGTCGATGACATTAGGAACCCACCCCCATGAATATTCCAACGAAGAAAAATACCTGGCGTCTTGGCGGCGCCGTTAGTGTTACTGCCCTTGTTCTTTCAGGCGCATTGGCGATGCCAGCCGCAGCACAAGAGGCCACCAACGACAATGGCCTTGATGTTATTATCGTGACAGCCCAAAAACGTGCTGAAAACATTCAGGACGTGCCAATTTCAATCAGCACCATGAATGGCGATACACTGGACAGCATTCTGGCCGGCGGCGAAGATATTCTTGCACTTTCAGCCCGCATCCCCAGCTTGAACATTGAATCTTCAAATGGTCGTGTTGCCCCTCGTTTCTATATCCGTGGCCTTGGCAATACCGACTTTGACCTTGCCGCGTCACAGCCTGTTTCCGTGATCATGGACGACGTGGTGATGGAAAACGTAGCGCTGAAAAGCTTTCCTTTGTTTGATATTGAACAAGTCGAAGTTCTGCGCGGCCCACAAGGGACATTGTTTGGTCGTAATACCACAGCCGGGATTGTTAAGTTTGATTCCAAACGCCCGACCGAAGAATTCGAAGTAGACGCCTCAGCCAGCTGGGGACGCTTTAACACTCAACGCTTTATGGGTGCTGTTGGTGGTGGCCTGATCGAAAACAAACTGTCCATGCGTGTTTCTGGTCTCTATTCACACCGCGCCAATTGGGTCGATAACGGCTTTACTGGCGAGAACAACGTCATTGGCGGATATGAAGATGTCGCCGGACGCGTGCAATTGCTTTTCACCCCGACTGAAAACTTCAGTGCCTTGGTCATCGCCCAAGCCCGCTCTATTGACGGCAACACAGCAACATTGTTCCGTGCCAACATTTTCGATACGGGCAGCAACAAGTTGAATGGTAATTTTGTTCGTGACACCGTGTTCTTTGACGGTGGCAATAACAACGCCCAGTCCTATGACAATGCCGG
Source organism: Robiginitomaculum sp. (assembly GCA_021776525.1). Taxonomy (GTDB): domain Bacteria; phylum Pseudomonadota; class Alphaproteobacteria; order Caulobacterales; family Maricaulaceae; genus Robiginitomaculum_B. The sequence goes on along the minus strand of JAJFFT010000005.1, from coordinate 307,890 downwards.
CCTGACCTTGAAAATGGAATATGATGGTGAAGCGGCAACCTTTACCTCGATCACCTCTTTGCAAACCACAGACGGTTCCAGCATCGGTGACATCGATGGTGGTTTTGGTGCTTCATTCCTGCCCTTTATGGGCCCTGGTTTCATCCCCTTCCCGTCGACTACTGAAGGGTCAGTAAAAGAACACAACCAGTTTACGCAGGAATTCCGCATTGCCAGCAATGGCGCCGGACCCGGCAAATGGCAAATGGGTGCATATTACTTCAACATGGATCTGGCTCTGGGCACCAACCCGTTCTTTGTTCCAGAAACTGTGCTGAAACAATCCAACAACACCTGGGCCGTTTTCGGTCAAGGCAGCTATGACCTGACTGACCAATTCACAGTTACCGCAGGCGTACGCTATACCGAAGATAAGAAACGCCTTGGTGCCATTGCAACAAACCTTCCTGTTGCTGATGTGAATATCAATGGCAGCAAAGTCAGCTGGGACGTTAGCGGCAACTATGCAGCCACTGATAACGTGAGCCTTTACGCGCGTGCGGCACGTGGTTTTCGTGCTCCGTCAATCCAGGGTCGTGATGTGGCATTCTTTGGCCAACCATCAACAGCACGTTCTGAAACCATCGATTCCATCGAAACCGGTTTCAAATCTGAGCTGAATGAAAACACGCTCCGTCTGAATGGTGATGTTTATTACTACCGCATCAAAAACATGCAGCTGACAGCTATCGGTGGCACTGGTAACTTCAACCAGTTGATCAATGCCAAAAAAGGCATTGGGTATGGTTTTGAAACGGATCTGGAATGGCTGGCCGCTGAAAACTTCGTTCTGACTGCTGGCTTTGCTTATAACAAGACAGAGTTCAAAGACCCTAACCTGGCTGTTCCAGTCTGTGGTTCCGGCCGCTGTACACCTCTGGATCCTCTGGATGCCAATGGTAATGCGCTGGTCAGTGGCAACCCGTTCCCACAAGCTCCGAAGATCACCGGCAACTTTACCGCACGCTATGCGGTGCCCGCTGGTAATAACGGTGAACTTTACGCTTATACAGATTGGTCAATTTCTGGAAAAACAAACTTCTTCCTTTATGAATCGGCCGAGTTCACAACCAGTGGAAACTTTGAAGGCGGCTTGCGCCTTGGGTATCTGCGGCACGATAACTCGCTCGACTTTGCAGTATTTGTTCGCAATATAACCAATGAACGTAACGTCATCGGCGGTATTGATTTCAACAATCTGACGGGCTTCACCAAAGACCCACGTACATTTGGTGTCTCAGTGACCGTGCACCGCTAAAACAGTGATCACATAAATTTGATTGAAGGCCCGGCTATATGTCGGGCCTTTTTTCTTGCCTGCCCCAACAAACAATGTTCTTTGTTTGTTTCATTTAAGAATGGGTTTATTATGATCACACTATTCCAACCGCCACCAAATCTTGGGGCAGCAAATCCAAGTCCTTTTTGCATCCGCCTGGAGGTTCTTCTCAAAATGTCTGAACTTCCATATCAGATAAAAATAGAAGGTAATCCTTCCAACGGTCCAACCGGGAAAATACCTTTTATCAAAGACAAAAAAAAGCTGATGGGCGACAGTGGCCTTGTTCAACGTTATCTCGAAAATGAATACGACATTGATTTTGACAAGGCTCTGAGCGACCGTCAAAAGAGCGAAAGCCTGGCCTTTACACACCTGGCTAATGAGCACCTTTATTGGGTCTTGGTATATTCGCGCTGGATGGAAGATGATAACTGGGCCGTATTAAAGCCCCTGTTTTTTGGAAAACTGCCCTTCCCCTTGCGAGTTATTGTCCCCAAAATTGCCAGAAAAAACCTCGCCAAAGCTCTGCATGGGCATGGTATTGGGCGTCATAAACGCGAAACTATCTATGCCTTGGGCGCAGAAGATGTCGCCGCAATATCAAGTTTGATTGGCGATCAGGACTTTGCATTCGGCGACCAGCCGACCGCAGTCGACGCATCACTTTACGGACAACTGAGCGGCATTATTGATGCGCCGTTTGACACGCCTTTAAAGCGAGCTGCACTCAGTCATAAAAATTTGGCACCTTATTGCGCACGTATGCGGGCTAGGTTTTTCCCCGATCTTAAAGCCGCTTAACCGTATATCCAGTTTGGCAAACCCGTTGCCAGAGAGGGGAACAATGCCACCAGTGCCATCACTAAAATCTGGATAGCCACAAAAGGTAACGCACCACGGTAAATATCCGTGGTGCGGATACCTTTGGGCGCAACGCCGCGTAAATAAAATAGGGCAAACCCAAACGGCGGTGTCAGAAAACTGGTTTGCAGGTTTATGGCCATCATCACACCCAGCCATATTGGGTCAACGCCCATGCCCAACAGGATGGGGCCGACAATGGGCACCACCACAAAGGTGATTTCAATAAAGTCGAGGAAAAAGCCCAGAACAAACATGACCACCATGACCAGAATGACCGCGCGAACGACACCGCCATCACCGGAGAGCAATAAACGCTCTACCGTCTCATCTCCGCCAAGCCCTCTGAACACCAGACTGAACAATGTTGCGCCGATCAGAATAACGAAAACCATGGCGCTGATTTGCGCGGTTGAACGGCTCACTGCATGCAGAACTTTGGTTGCGTAAAGACGCCACAACGCACCGATAACGCCGCCCAGTGCAGGGATAATCAACAGCATGGCAAGGCCCTGTCCGATTTTCTCAACAACTGTGGTATCTGTTCGGCCAACCCGTAAATCCATCATGATCGCCAGAGCAATCATCGCGGCGAAAGCCGCTGCCCCGCCAAGAACAAGAATGCGTTCCCATTGACGGGTATCACGATTGGATGTTTTGATACGGCTTGCGGCCAAAAACAAAGCCCCAAGCGCGCCAACACCAGCAGCTTCGGTCACATCGGCTAAACCGCCCAAAATCGAACCTAAAACTGCGAAAATCAATAAAAGTGGAGGCAGCAACACCCCCAGAATAGCCCGCAAACTGGGTGAGTTTTCTGTATCTGCCTTCACAGCCGGAGCCATATGCGGCCTAAAATAAGCCACGGCAGTCATCCATGCCAGATAAAGAACAACCAATAACAATCCGGGCAATAAGGCGCCGGCAAAAAGGTCACCAACCGAAATCGCTTTGGGTGCAAAATTACCGGCATCGAGTTGGGATCGCTGATAGGCGTTTGAGATCACGTCACCCAGTAATACCAGAACTATTGAAGGCGGTATGATCTGCCCCAATGTGCCAGATGCAGCAATCGCTCCACATGATAACGAGGGCGAATAGCCATGGCGCAACATAGTAGGCAATGACAGCAGTCCCATAGTGACAACGGTGGCCCCGACAATGCCAGTTGATGCGGCCAACAATGCCCCGACTAATATGACAGAGATACCCAGACCACCCCGCATACGTCCGAAAAGTCTCGCCATAGTTTCAAGGAGTTCAGCAGCAATATTCGAGCGTTCTAACATTACGCCCATAAACACAAACAACGGCACAGCGACCATCACTTGCCGGGTCATAACGCCGCCGTAAATACGGTTTGGAAATGCGCTGAGCAGGGCCGGGTCGAAATGTCCGCTCAGGATACCGATACCGGCAAAGGCCAAAGCCACACCAGATAACGCAAAGGCAACCGGGTAACCAGAAAGCAGCACCAGAATTGCGGCACCAAACATCAGTAAATCTAGATGGGACAGTATAAATTCCATGCCTACACTGCCTGACCGGCGCTCGGTGGAGGCTCCATTGGAGCACCAACCAGCAGTAAAGCGGCCCGCAAAGCCATGGCGGAACCTTGTGCCATCATTAACACGGCAAATACCGGTATGGCGGTTTTAAGAAGATAGACCATGGGTAATCCATTAGCTTCAGCAGAGCTTTCCAGAAACACCCATGACCTTGCCGCATAGCTGCCGCCATATTTGAAAATCAAAATAGATACAGGCATCAGCAGAAACACCGTCCCCAAAAGGTCGACGACGGCCCTGCCCCGCTCACCAAGTTTTTCATAGAAGATATCAACACGCACATGCCCACCAACCAGCAAGGTTGCGGGCGCAGCCAGTAAAAACAATAGGGCATGCATATATACAATGGATTCTTGTGGCTTGATGGCGCTAAGTCCAAACACATAACGGCTGATGACCAAAGCCGCGACGGTTAACGCCATTGCCGGGGCCAACCATTTTGCCACCTCAACCACAAACGTGCTGATAGCATCAATAAAACGCACTACGATACCCGCCAGCATAACCAGCCACGGCACATTTTTTCCTATTGCATGCACAACCAAGAGTGCAAACGCCAACAGGATCAGCGGATGCACCCATAATATTGCCCAGCTCAGCAGTGTATTAGAAAACAGGAAATGCATTAAAAGCCGGCAAGCGATCGCAGGCGCAAATAGGGCCCATCAGACACCTGTGCCCAGGCGCTGGCTTCTGCCAAAGTTGACATATAGCTATCATGAATTGCCTTCGTCTCCGGATCGCTTTTGGCAACGTCGCTAAGAACCTTACGTGTTGCCACGCCAAGTGCCTTCCAGATCTCATCAGAGAAATTACGAACCTCAACGCCATGGTCCTGTTGCAAGGTCTTGAGTGCTTTTGCATTTTGCCAACTGAATTGTGCCAATGAAGATGACATCGCCCAGCCACAAGAACCTTTAACGGCGACTTGCTCTTGCGGGCTCAGGCTGTTCCAGACATCCAGATTAAAACCCAATGACACTGTCGAACCTGGCTCATGAAATCCTGGGCCATAATAATACGGCGCTTCGCGGTAAAATCCGAACGCCAAATCGTTCCACGGTCCAACCCATTCCGTGGCATCAATGGCACCCGATTGAAGCGCCTGATAAATCGCTCCGCCAGCCAACAGCTTGGGCGACACGCCCAGTTCACGCATCACATCACCGCCCAGGCCTGGAATGCGCATGATGAGACCTTTGAGGTCGTCCAGCGTGTTGATTTCTTTCTTAAACCACCCCCCCATCTGGTGCCCCGTCGAGCCTGCCGGAAAGGCGATAAGGTTAAAACGTGCCGATAGCTTGTCCCACAATGCCCGGCCACCGCCTTGATCGACCCAGCCCAATTGTTCGACAGCCGTCATGCCAAATGGAACCGCAGTAAAAAACGCAAAGCCCTTGGACTTACCGACCCAGTAATATTCTGAAGCGTGATACATATCCGCAGCGCCAGACGAAACCGCATCAAATTCTTCATGAGATGGAACCAGCTCACCAGCTGCATAGAGCTTCACCGCTAATGTTCCGCCGGACAACCGACCTATATTTTGCGTAATTTCCTCGGCCACGGTTCCCAGACCTGGAAAATTTTTTGGCCATGCAGTTACCAAACGCAGAGTACGTGCTTTTTTACGCAACACCGCAGGAGAAGCCGGTCCACTTTGATCCGTTTGTGCGCCAGCTGTATTGCTCTTTGGTGCACTGCATGCCGCCAAAGCTGCGCCCAGCCCAAGGCCGCCCGATGTTAATAAAGTTCTACGTTTCATGCCCTGTACTACTCCAGAATTTTCCAACCACCAGTCCGCAAGACCTCAAGTGGTCTGTATTGGGCCTTGTAACGCATTTTGTCGCTCTTGCTAATCCAAAAGCCAAGATAAACATATGGTTGTCTGTTTTGTAAGGCCTGCTGAATATGATCCAAAATCATATAGACGCCAAGCGAGCGCGCTGTGCTCTTAGGCTCATAAAAGCTATAGACCAGAGATGGCCCATCCTGAAGTTGATCAACCAAAGCCGCGGCCAGTAACGTCCCGCTTTCATCTCTGTATTCACATACCTGGCTACGCGCCGCCGTGTCTTCAACCATGCTCAGATAATCCGCATAGGACATGTCTTCCATGCCGCCATCGGGGTGACGGTTACGCACATAACGCAGCAATAAGGCATAATGCTCATCACTAGCCAAGGCCGCTTCTATTGTGCGGTTTAGGTCCACATTTTTCTTCCAGACCCTTTTCTGGGTACGGTTTGGAATAAAATCCGATGCAATGACACGAACTGAGCGGCATTCCGAACAATGCTCGCACGCGGGGCGGTAGACAATGTTTTGTGATCGACGAAACCCGGCCTGTGTCAGGCTGTCATTTAATTCCGGCCCATCCAGAACGTGTAAGTGTGTGAACAATTTTCGCTCCATCTGATCAGGCAAATACGGGCACGGCGCGGGCGCCGTCAGAAAAAACCGCAATTGCTTTAATGGAAATGGATGAGTCATTGTCCTTGGTGTTACTCGCGTCGCTATGCTTTAAAGTCCAAAATAATAAGGCGCGACCAGCGCAAAAACCAGCCATAAGATCACGACCAACGGCCCCCCAACGCGCAGATAGTCCATAAAACGATAATGCCCCGGCCCCATGACCAGCAAATTGGTTTGATAGGCTATGGGCGTCGCAAAAGAACAATTGGCCGCATAAATCACTGTCATGACGGCGGCCACAGCCAGCTTGCTTTCCATTTCAGGGGTTTCAGCCAGCTTCACAGCCGCATCAACCGCTATGGGTGCGAACAGAACCGCCGTTGCGGCATTTGATAGAATGTTGGTCAGGACGGCCACCAGCGCAAACAACCCAATCAACAAGGCCGCCGGGCCATACGGCATGGCCGCATTCACCGCGGCATTGGCCATCATTTCGGCTGCACCGCTTTCTTGTAGGCTGGCCCCCATGGCAAAGGCAGAACCAATCAAAAGATAAATCCGTAAATCCAACGCCCGTGCGGCCTGACGCAGGTTCAAACAGCCAAATGCCACCATCCCGACGGCACCAGCCAATGCGGCATCAACAATCGGTAATAGCCCGGTGGCTGCGGCCAGAATAACTGCACCAAAAACCAGCCGCGCTCGCCCTGCCCTGCGAATATCTGGTACATCGGCCATTGACCATAAAAGCACCAGAAGATCACGATCATGGCGCATAGCGCGCAGACCTTTGCGCGACCCGAATAACAGGAGATCATCCCCGGCCTGAAGACGAATGGTCGATAACTTTTGGCGCATCATGTGCGAGCGTCTTTGAATGCCTAGCACAATACAACCAGTGCGCTCGCGCATCCTGATCTGTTCCAATGTCTGCCCTTCATAACGTGATCCGGGCGCAACAACGGCTTCGGTAATTGCCAATGCGCCTTCAGGGTCTGCGTCATCGTCGCCGGCGCCATCGCGGATCATGCTGGTTAGTGTGCCAGGATCCGAGACCAGCAGTTCGCTGAGAACTTTCCGGGTTGCCGCAACGGACAGGATATCGCCTTCCTGCAAAGTAGCTTCGACATCATAGGGCGGGTAAAAAACCTGGTCGCCGCGCTGGATCATGCGAATAGTCAGTGTTTGCAATTGTGCAAACATACCTGCGACGGGAACTTCGCCAAGGTGTGGATTTTTGGCGGTGATGATGATTTGGGCAATATATTGATGGCCCGAGCTGCGTTCAGTCTTGTTATCTTCACGTGTTGGCAAAAGCCGAACCCCAATGAACAACAAATACACCACCCCCACAAAGGCCAGCACAAGCCCAAGCGGCGCAAGCGAAAAAAAGCTTAGGCTGATCCCATCTTGACGCTTCAGGACATCAGCCACCAGAATATTAGTTGAGGACCCAATCAGCGTCGTCATACCCGCCAGAATGGATACATAGGACAAGGGAATCATAACACGCGACGCCGACGTGCCGACTCGCTGTGCAATGGTAACCAGAACCGGAACAAACATCACCACCACAGGGGTGTTGTTGATAAACGCGCTGACCAGCATTACGAAGCCAAACAAAGCCCCCATGGTCAGTGTCGGGTGCCGTCCATAAGATGCGGCCAGTATACGTGATGGCCCTTCCATCGCACCGGTGTGGAACATGCCCTGTCCGACCACCAGCAATGCCAAAATTGCAATCAGGGCCGGGTTGGCAAAACCCGCCAGAAGCTCTTCAGCCCCAAATGTACTTTGGGGCGTTGGCCAAAGGTGAAACAGCAACAAAAATGTTGCGATGGCACCGGCAGAAACGATTTCAATGGAAAACAGCTCAAACGCGTACAGTGTCACAATCCCCGCAACAACAATGAGGACAAGAACCATCCGAAGGAATTGGGGATCATACAACACAGATTTTGCCTTTTCGTACCACCCATGCGAATCCTTTAAAGGCTAGTGCATTTGCGGGTTTCATGGAAATGATTTGATGAGGCCCCAAAATACACTAAGCTTTGCACCTGATTATGGAGAAGCACAGTGCGTCACGCCTTTGGTTTTTTTGCTATTTTTGCGTTGATTGTTGCGGCACTGATGATCGGCATAGGTCTATTTCTGCCGAACCTTTTGCCTGATACTGAAGACCGTGGACAGTTCGTATATCTCATAATTCTCATTACTGTGATCAGCACGGGCCTGTTCAGCAGTTCACGCGCAAGCCTTGGGCTCGCACTCCGTCAGGGCATCACCTGGATTGGAATTTTTCTGTTGCTGATTACACTTTATGCTTTTCGCGATGACTTTTCTCACGCCAGCAAGCAAATTATGAGCGAGCTGAACCCAAGCCACCCACAAAATGTCCGTGATGACAATCAAACCAGCGCAAATGGCTCTGCCGTGGCCATACGAAAAGCATTAGATGGGCATTTCTGGGCGGATGGCCGGGTCAACAAAACCCATGTCCGGTTTATGGTTGATACAGGTGCCAGCGCAGTCGCCCTGACGCTTTTGGACGCCAAACGAGCCGGTTTCAGACTTGAAGAATTACGCTTTGTAGTGCCGGTCAACACTGCATCCGGTCAGGTTTTTGCGGCACCGGTACAGATTAAACAGTTAAGCATTGGTGGCTTGCGCATTACAGACGTTGATGCGTTGGTCATGCGTGATGGGCTGGATACATCACTTTTAGGTATGAGCTATCTTGGCCGTCTTTCCCGTTTCGAAGCCAGCCGCAACCAGCTCATCCTGCGCCGCTGAGCACATCATGCAACATCATAAACCCGGCAAAAAACAACAAAACTGCAAACAGACGGCGTAAATATTTAACAGGCAAAGCGTGCGCCAATGAAACCCCGACGGGTGCAATCAATGCGGTTAGGGTGGCAATAAAGATGAAACCTGCAAGATTGACATAACCAACAGAAAATACTGGCAAACCCGGCACACCCCACCCGGCAATAACAAAGCCAAGGCTAGCTGGAATGCCTATGGCGGCACCAAACCCTGCGGCCGTTCCGACGGCGCGATGTATAGGTTTTCCGCACAAGGTCATGATTATTACACCGAAAACTCCGCCGCCAATCCCAGCCATGGCAGAAAACAATCCGACAAGACTTGCAATAATGGCACTTGGCACAGTGCCTGGCATAGTATCGCGCAATCGCCAATCGGGCTGACCAAAACCCATCTGAAAAGAGATCAGAACGATGAATATGCCAAACCCCAGTGTCAGTGCATCACCCGGTGCTGCACTGGCCACAAAGGCTCCAATTAAAGCACCCACCATGATCCACGGCACCCAGGCCTTCAATATTCTAACGTCTACCGCGCCTCTTTTGTAATGTAACCATGCCGAGCGAATGGAGGTCGTAATGATCGTCGCCAACGACGTGGCTATGGCCGCCTTCATTCGGACCGTATCATCAACACCCAAAGCCCCAAAAGCGGCATAAAGAGCAGGCACAATGACCACACCGCCGCCGACGCCAAAAAGCCCCGCAACGAGCCCTGCAAAAACGCCTGCACCAATCAACGCCAGAACCAATGGCCAATATGAAATTATTAGATCCATCATGCCGCCCATTTCTTGCCCAATACCGCAGCCGCGGCATTGACGATTACATCTGGTCCGGCGCCGAGTTTGGGCGCGTTCTCAGAAAGTGTGCGGCGCCAGGCACGTGCCCCCGGATCGCCAGCAAAAAGCCCTAATACGTGGCGCGTAATGGCATGTAATGGTGTGCCTTGTTCTGTTTCTCGTGCAGCATAATCTACCAGCCCAGCTACAATTTCTGCTTTGCCGTATTGCCCAGCCTTGGAACCAAAAACCAATTGATCAACTTTTGATAATACCCAGGGGTTTTGATATGCAGCACGTCCCAACATGGCGCCATCCAGCGCCTGGGTTTCTTTTATTGCATGCGGCACATCTTGCAAACCACCGTTCAGGACGACTGTGAGGCCAGGCCATTCTGTCTTAATGGCCCTCACCAGATCATAATCCAATGGTGGAATAGTCCGATTGTCTTTGGGGCTGAGCCCTTTTAACCAGGCTTTTCTGGCATGAATGACAAATGTCGTACACGGAGCCGCCGAAACAATAGCAATAAATGCTGGCAATGTTTGTGCTACGTCTTGATCATCAATACCAATCCGGCATTTTACAGTTACAGGTATATCAACCACAGCTGCCATAGCCGCAATACAGTCTGCCACCCGATCCGGATCAGCCATTAAAGCCGCACCAAACGCACCCGATTGCACCCGGTCCGATGGACAACCAACATTGAGATTAATCTCATCGTACCCTGCGTCTTCAGCAAGTTTTGCAGCTTTTGACAGCTCTGATGGTTCCGCCCCACCCAACTGGATGACAATCGGGTGTTCAACCTCATCAAAGCGTAATAATCGAGCGGCATCACCGTGGATCAAAGCTTTTGCCGTGACCATTTCCGTATAGAGCTGTGCGCGTTTGGTGATCAGGCGATGAAAATACCGACAGTGCCGATCTGTCCAATCCATCATCGGAGCAATAGAGAGCTTGTGTGGTTGGATATCACTCATTGAAACAAGGCAAACTTTCTGTGTGTTCTAATGTGTTATTCTATCAGGCACAGGACCGCGCCAAGGCAATAACACAATATGCATTTTCACAGCACATGATCAGTGGTTAGCAGCATACGTTAACTGCTGTTCTGTCACAATATAAGAGGGTGACAGGTACGAATGCGCCCATTCACATTAAACGCCGGCTCAGTCGCTATAGTATTTGCGGTAATTTTTATAATAGCTGTTATAGCCATAACCGTAACCATAGCTGTGTTGCGCAGCAAGGTCGACTTGGGTCAACGCAACTCCGGCAACAGGTGCATGAACCCTCAGGAGTGCTTCCAAAGCAGACTTGGCAATTTCGCGAGGCGTTTTACGCCAACGGACCAACAACACAACGGAATCCATCAGCGTTGCCAAGACCCGCGTATCCGCAACGGGTAATGCGGGGGCCGTATCAATGATGATGAAGTCGTATTTTCTCTTGAGCCCTTCGAGCATAGTCTGCATTGCCGGCATGCCAAACAGATCAAGCGTCAGGTTTTCTTTACGTTCGGACAAAGGCAAAACATCCAGACCGCGCTGTTTATCTGCGACTATAGCCTTCTCAACTGGAACGTTACCGCTGACGATATCTACTAAGCCAATCTCAGGTGTCAAATCTGCATTTATGGTCAACATTCTGCGGCGAATATCTGCATCAATAACCAAAGTCCGCGTTCCCATCATTGCGGAAACCCTGGCCAAAGCTAGAGCCATCGATGTTTTTCCTTCGCCAGGAAGCGCAGAAGTGATGGCAACAATGTGAGACTTTCCGCTTTGTTGCCCTTTAGCATACAGCAAAGCAGCACGCATGGTACGCAACCCCTCTGAGAAACTGGAAAGCGGTCGGTTCATTACGTAATCTGCGGGGCTCTCATTGGCTTCAAGCTTGTCGATCTTGGCCAGAGAAGCAAGGCAGGGAATGTTGAGATCGTGCTCGACATCGCTCGACGTGTGCAAGCCACGGTCAAGCGATTCTGCAACAAAGACGGCACCGCCGCCAGCACCCGCAGCGGCAACAATACCAAGAAACAAGATCAGAACCTTATTCGGAAAGCTCGGAAATATTGGCGCTGAGGCTTTCGATATAATGCGTGCATCCGCTTCGAGCAGGGATTGCTGTTGGCTGGTTTGTTTAAATCTATCCAGAAAAGATTCGTACAAAGTACGACTGGCGGCTGCATCGCGCTCCAATTCCCGCAAACGGACAAGTGCAGAATTATTCGATGTCAACTTCTTGGTCAGCCCTGCAATATCACTTTCCAGAGATGCCACACGTTGACGCGCGACCGAAACTTCGCCGCGCAAACTGGACACAATACGTTGAATTTGCTGTTGTATCTGACTTTCAATATCTGTCAGCTCGCTCTGGACTTTTAGGATTTCCGGGTGCCTGGCTCCATATCGACTTTGCAGCTCACCTTGACGCCGCGTCACCTCTGACTGCTGGCGGCGTAAATCTGTTATGACTGATGAATCCAATACCGCAGAAACATCTTCACCACGCCCTGATCTGATCTGTTTATCAACAGTATTCAACCGCGCCTGTTTCTCAGCCAACTCAGAACGTAAAATTATTGCAGAACCTGTCAGCTCAGCAATTTGTTGTTCTGTAAGCGAGGAGCCTTCAGCGTTAAGCAGGCCTTCCTGAGCACGATAAATCTCAACAGCACGCTCAGCGGCCTGCACTTCAGCTCGCAATGAGCTCAAACGCTCTTCAAGCCATTCATTGGCCCGTTGCGTCGCTTCGAATTTGGATTCCAACTGGTCAACCAAATACTTATCCGCAATGGTATTGACTATGGTTGCCGCTTTTCTGGGGTCAGGGCTCTCTACGTTTAAAGAAATGACATACGTCAATCCTGAACGTCTAACATTCAATATTCTCAACAACTCTGAAATTGCGCCATCACGCACTGCGGCGGTCTGTTCCTCGGCCGTCAGGTTTTCGGCGCGTTCATCTTTTGGTAAAAGCGCACTAAACAGGTTGCCGACCATAGAACCAACGTCATGTTTCCATAACGCAAACCCTTCTAGTTTCACCATATTTGGATTGAAATCTGGATCGTCGGTCAGGTTTAGCTCATCAACGACCTTACCTGCCAAAGACCGCGACTTAATGATCTGTACTTCACTTTCCACAACCGCAGTGTCTGGCGTCAAACCAGAAAGCACCTGATTCAAGTCAATAACCTGTTCCTGACGTGGATCAATAATAAGCTGAGTATTGGCTCTATAGAGCGGCGTTAATTGAAACGTGATAACCACGACCAACGCAAAGACAATCATTGCAACAGCAATGAACAAAGCAAGCCTGCGTTGGAAAACTGTTAGTAAATGCCGCAAATCAAGCACGCCACTATCAATGAACTCCTGCTGATCATTAAATGAGGCGTGAGGGGCAGAATTATCCATTATATTGCCTGACTGTCATCAAATGGTTCGCAATAAACACAGCGCTCATATTGAGCCCTAAGCGTTCTATCACGAACCAATACAATGCTGCATCCGTTTATGCGAGTTATATATAAGCTGCTCTTGAGACTTTAACGTTGGAACTTGATGGTAAAGCCAATTTCATTATTTGTGTAATCAGACCCACTCGCCAAGCCACGAGATGTCTGGTCTGCATACAGATAATAGAATGACAGTCCAACGCCGCGACGCAGCAATACTGTACCGCTCAACGTTCCACCAAATCGCTCATCTTCACGGTCGATGCCTTTATAGTCATCAAGCCCGTATGTCCCTTCAGCAGAAAGCACAAGGTTACGCAGCAACTCATGATCCACCCTGAAATATGCTTTGCTGGACAGGTAACCCGATGAGCCCTGAATACCAGAGTCTTCGACAGAGCGTGATCCGCCAAACCCAACAGTCGTCAGCTGTGAGACGAACCATTCGACAGAACCCCGAACGGCAAAGCCGTTGATGTCAGGTAACAACGGGCTATCAAACTTTTGGTCCAGATAACCAACAGATACTTCACCTCGAACGACGTTCGTCAGGTCGAAGTTTGTACCGACCAAAAATTGATACCCGTCTGAATCACGGTTGAGGGCGACAACTGGAGGCTGAAGGTCGTAAGAACGGTCATTATAGCTCGCCTCGAAGAATACTGATGTATCGGGGCTAACTGCATATTCAAAGCGGCCATTTAAATCGACAACCTGGCGGTCACGATCATCCTGGTCTGAAACACCGCCGCCAATGATAAGGCCGTCCTTATAGTTATAATCACGAAGTCCAGCCGACGCCGAAACACGGACACGGTTCACTTCTCTGGAAACATTGCCATAAGCAGATGCCAGATCGTATTGAATAGGCTTGGTTGTGTTTGTTGGTGTGCTTGAACTTGTTCTTGGCTCATTCAGACCTTGAAACTCTCCACCAAACCCAAACGCAAGTCCGCGGCCCGCATCCAGTTTAGTATCCGCACCGAAACCATAATTTGTGTAGCTCTCTTTGGTGAGATCCAGATACTCATTATGATCCACATTCCCATGTAAACTTAGGGAATGGCGCGACCATTTAGACTGGATCACAGCGGATGGATTCACCTTTAAGATAAAATCATCCGACTTGTTGGTTCTTAATGCAAAGATATTGTCATTATAGCGCAAACCAGTCGTCAGTTCGGGCCGAAGGGTAAAGCCACCCAAATCGACACCAGACGTCTGGTATTCAGGCTTAGGACGTTCTTTGACAGAAATATTACGGTTCCGTTCAAAAGAACTATTACTTGAGACCTGAGCATATGCGCCCCCGGCCACTGAGCACAACAAAAACGCTGAGCCAAAAACAAATGTAAAGCGCATAATGCCCCCTGATGGCACGCAAAAGCGCACCTCAATAATAACAAATCAACTCAGATCTGAAAACGGTGTAAAAAGAAGTCGAGGAAAAACCTCAGACTCTAATTGCCGTAATCGGATCCACCGCCACCGCCACCCGAAGAAGGAGGAGCGCCACCAGTTGTTGTTCCGCCAGTACCACCACTTGGTGCGCCACCGCCAGATGTTGAACCTGTCCCACCATTAGCCGGCTGCGCCTGAGCGCTCTGCACTGCAGCAACCTGTGTTGGCGACAATGCCGACGAAGCAGCAACAACAGCCAAAGCTGCAGCAGCCTGAGCAGGCGTAGCGCCAAGCGAAGCGACAACCTGGTTAATCACAGCCTGAACTTCTGCTTCTGTAGCATCAGCAGGTAAAGCTGCTAGCGCAGCCTCGATTTGAGCAGCCAAAGCGCTCGGATCAACTTCTTGAGCCACAGCAGGCTCGACGAATGCAACCAAGGCCCCAGCCGAGGTAAAACCAGCAACACATGCAACCAGCATTGCCTTAAATGAACGTTTCATAGACCTGTCTCCAAAGTCACGACTCTAAACAGTCGTCTTTATATACCATAAAAAAACTGTTCGACAAGCATTAAGCATCGCACCATTTGCCGCATGAGGGGCCATTAACGATCCTATCCACTAACTCGATTGTAAATCGCTGATGAACAGGACCGTGCGCATACGGCTTTTACAGTATTTTTCACTGTAAAGGCCCATGACGTCCAACCGCCATATCAGCTCAAACTTGAACATCCACTAGAAAAAACGCTCGCCGATACGGATTGTGTCGCCCGGCTG
Source organism: Robiginitomaculum sp. (assembly GCA_021776525.1). Taxonomy (GTDB): domain Bacteria; phylum Pseudomonadota; class Alphaproteobacteria; order Caulobacterales; family Maricaulaceae; genus Robiginitomaculum_B. The sequence continues at coordinate 292,463 of JAJFFT010000005.1, read as the reverse complement.
CACAGGAGTTTCAGTTGTTAACATGTAGGCATGCTCGCCAACTTCCCCGGCACGTTTGATATATACCTTCCGGGTATCAGCGCGATAGGTGAACCCTTCTGCCGTCGCCACAGCATTCATGACCGTTAACCCACTTAAATAAGGGTATTCGCCCGGCGCTTCTACTTCTCCCAAGATGTAAAAGGGGCGGAAGTTTAGAACCTCGGCACTAACACGTGGGTCCGTCAGGTAGCCGTCTTTAAGTTTGTCGACAACAGCACGTTGAAACTCCCGAACCGTTTTGCCTTGTGCACTTACCTCACCAACCAGAGGAAAGGACACTTGACCACCACCATCAACAACAAATTCCCCAGAGAGGTCCTCCTCGCCAAAAACGATCACACGTAACTGGTCGCCTGACCCCAGTCGGTATTCCGCGCCAGTGCGCAACTCGTTGGTTGAACTGGGTACCGCACCCGCCGCACTTGGTGCCGGGCCTGTTGCACATGAGGCCAAACCGATAGCGCAAATCAGGCCAAGTAAATATGTCATGGTACGCATAATATGGTCTCTCTCAATAGACATGATGACGGCATGGTAAATGACATGGGTGACCAAACGGCGCAACCCCACAGAACCAATGGTACACTAGTTTTCGCCGGTGTGCAGAAAACTGACCTTATCACCTTCCAACCGGACTGCTGTGAGGACGCCTGTAATATATGCCCCGGTGTCCACGCCGATCCTGCGATGGTCATTATAGGGTAGTTTTTTTGGAGAGTGACCATGAACAACTTTTTTCTCAAACCGCGACGTTGAGCTTAAAAAATCCTTACGAATCCAGAGCATATCCTGTTCCGTCTGCTGTTCGATAGGTTTACCTGGCCTTAAACCCGCATGGACAAAAATATAATCACCTAAAATCACACTCGATTGCAGGCGCTCCATGAACGAGCGGTGCTCTCCCCCTAAGGCCTTTTTTAACGCCATCGATACTTCACGCCATTCATGAGCATCTGATTGGTCCTTGGGCGGGCTGACCCCATAGGATAAAAGAGTTTCTGTTCCACCATGCACCAGCCATTGCTCACCAAAACCAGGGTCCTCCAAAAAATGCAGCAGGGCCTCTTCATGGTTTCCTTTTAAAAAATAAACATCGCCCCAAATTTCGCCCTCCCCTAATTTTTTTTCCAAAACCAGAAGGTGGTTCAATACACCTTTTGACCCCAAACCACGATCAACATAGTCGCCAAGAAAAACGAGATTTCCTATGAGTCCCTTACCGAGCGACTGCAGATCTGCCTCAATTTTTGTAACCAGATCGGACAACAGGTCTTCACGTCCGTGAACGTCCCCGATGGCGTAAATAACATGACCTTCAGGAGCCGATACGGATGTCTTTTTTTTGCGCTTGAACCACGTAAATCCCATCCCGGCGGGCCTTTTCCTCATAGTAACTGGTATTTGCTTTAGACAAAAAACGATCGCCTGTGTCAAAGAATCATACGCGCTTGCCTTCTCAGTTACTAGAATTTTCTCTATAGCATTGCGACAGCTATTGAGGGTTTGAATACAAACGTGAGAGAAACGAAAACACTAGGCCAGAAGCACTGGCTTTCCATACGGTCTGGCTTGATGATGGCATGCGCATTGGCACTACTGCTCGCATTGCCCCTCCTGAGACAGGAATTGCATTCTGCAAAAGCCAGACATGCTATTGCAAAAATTAGCCCGGCGACCCCGGAAGACAGTGATGCGTCCGTAAACATTGCGAGGAAGGCCCTATCCCGTCCCGGTGCATCCGGCAATTTACTGAACCTTGCTGCTCAACTTGCCCTTTTAGATACAGTCCAAAATGCTGAAACCGCGCAGGATTATACCTGGCAGTCTTTGCAAGAAAGCCCCACACGCGCTGAAGGCTGGGCGCGACTAGCCTACATAGACTTGTTGGCAAATGGGAAATTTACCAAAGACGCGATATCTTATCTGGAACACTCTTTTGTTGCTGAGCCCGCTGGTTATCAAGACTTTATGGTTTGGCGGCTGGAGTTTATATTCGCCAACTGGCAGCACCTTCCGTTATCATTACAACAACAAGCCTTATTTTCCTTGCGCATGATGGCACAAAGCAAAGGTAAGGAATTTGCCTTTAATATGATGAGGCAATTCAACAATCAGGACCTTATCATCAGGGCGTCTGCCGCTTTAAGCCTCAACTAGTCCGGCGCGATAAAGCCTTATTCTGGCTTCTCCGTTGCAAGTCCAAACCCTACACCCAGTAACAATGCCCATGTCATGGCTATTGATGGCACTTGCAGCGCATAATCGGTCAGCCCGTTTAGCAGTAATAACAAGCTGATACACAAAATTCCACGCAGCCAGGTATGCATTCTTTTTCTGTGGTGCAGTCCTTTGAAAATATGCCAGAGAATTAGTCCAATCGTTGTGAACATGAACGCCGAGCCAATAGCCCCTGCCTCGACCAGCCATTGCAGATACACATTGTGCATAGCGCCAATATTGTGCATTGCAGCCCAGTTTTGTGGGTTCAACAGCAAATCATTGAGTTGATAAAAGGCTCCCATACCATAGCCACTAAATGGTGCGGCTAGGAATGCCCGCCAATGTGCAGAAAAAACCAGATGACGCCCCCCGGCCACGCCACCAAGCGGATCAACAAAAAGCTCACTTGTTAAAAAAACCACCAGTGCCACCAAGGCAATGGCCAGCATAAATACACCCAGGACTTTGCCAGCGCTATTTTTATGCCGGGCGGTGCTTAACAGCTCCCAGCCGCTTAAAGACAAGATTGCGATCACACTTGTGGTTATACCGCTTCGTGAAGCCGTCAGAAAAAGTAAGGTGAGCGTAAATATAAAGCTAAGTATTGCAACAGGAGCATGTCTAATCAGTCGCTCGATTATAACCGCACGGTTATCAGTACTCGCACTCATTTTTTTTGAGGTTCTGATAATCACAGTCAATGCGACAATATTGAACGTTCCAAAGACAATTGCGGCGCTATTTGTAGATAAAAAGCTTGCCATAGCCTGCGAATACACACCAGAGCCGGTTTCAGAGTGCAAACTGGATAATGCAATGTGCTCAACAAAAGCCCAAAGAGCATAAAGACCACCAACCGCAGCCAATAACTTAAAAAATAACGTAGCCCGTCGACTGCGTACGCCAATCGTTACGCCAACTATAAACATGGCGCCAAGAGCGATTAACTTGATAAACTCACGAAAACTTGCTTCCCGGTCGAGCGTTACCGAAGCTGAGCTATCAAGCCATTCCCATAGCGGGTGCGCACCGCCAGGTAGAAACTTTGTCAACTGCAGTAGAATAATGGCGAGTGTAAATTCAAAGAGCAACAGCACCAAAACAAAATGCCGCGACCTGAAAACAAAAGCACATTGTGGAACGACAGCCAATGCAGCCAAGCATGTTGCAAAAACCGGAATGGTCAAAAGAACGGCCAAAGCATTCGTATTTGCGCCGATGGTAAAATGAGCAATTGTGACGATCAGGATAGCGAAAACTGGAACCCACCACGCAGAAACATCAAATTGTTTGAACATGGATGATCCTAAACCGGCTGATATTCGCTCCTGCAAAGTAAGCTCGATTTGCGTCAAGATTCAATGTCTGGTTGGTATAAAAGCAGCTTATACGGGCTTTATTCACCAGTTTATTCTTTTAACTATACACAATCACACCATTAGCACGTGTCGAATGTAGATGAATGCGCGATTGATTATGATGCCTTCTTACGTGCGTGCACAGAATCAATCATACGCCAGCCTAATAGGTCTTCGCCTTCTTGCATGCTGATCCACTGGTAATCCGTGTCCTGCCAAGGTAAAACCCAAGCCGTCGTGTTATCCAGAACGTATTCGCCTTGGGTTGTACGGATAATCAGCACAGCATGCCGCCCTGTCCTTGGTGATGTTGCCGTTGCCAGAGCCAATGCACCACTGGGTATCCCTTTATTGATAAGCAGTTGGCGTTTTTCCAATGCATAGTCTTCGCAATCACCGTAACGCCCCAAACCAAAAGATATTGGCATAGTCCATAACTCATCCCGACCATAACGGTCCTGATCTGATTGCCAGATGATACTGTTATTGACTTTTTGATTGATACGCTGGACCAGTGATAGCTTCTCAACAGGAATTTCAATACGCATCACGCTTGTTTGCGGTTGGGGGCTTGTTTGTTCAGGAAAAACAGCTTCTTCACTAAAGCCATACTCAATCGGGCTAGGCTGTACACCGGACACATTATGTTCAGCCGTCTGAGATTGAAGCCCCCCCTGCCCGCCTGTCACATCAGATTTTTCAATCCCGAGAGTTGTTTTGAAGGACGGACATGCCGCCTGAGTTTGCGTACAAAAACCTATCAAACCATGCGGCGGCTGAGTTACAGCACTCATTTGCATTATACTGGAAGAACCTCCAGTTGTTGTGCAGCCCCCCAACGCCAACCCAACGCCCCCCAATGAGACTAATGTTAAAAACCCACGTACAACACTGAAACACGTCAACATACTCTTATCCTCCGTTTGGAGGTGCGGTTGTACAGAGAGAGTCTGTTGAATTATTCACTTTTACTTGTTGTTTTTATTGCATATTTATCGATATAACTATTGGTTTTTGAAGTAAGGTTTCATGGTAATTGCACGGTAATTTATTATGCTTTTGACCCAATATTCATAAAAGAAGATATGTTTTTTATGAGAACTCCTTTTAAGATTGGCGGCGAAACCGATGCGATAAAATCTGTCTTGCAATTACACTACAGTCTCGACGCATTCTCGAAATGCTGTAAAGATTATGCTTTGGACCAATACACAAGCGCCGCTATGCCTCGCTTGAATGATAAGTAAGCGCTGATGAAAATACTCGTGACAGGTGGTGCCGGCTTTATTGGCTCGGCGATAATTCGCCACATACTTGCACACACGCAAGACCATGTGATCAATCTGGACAAGCTGACATATGCAGGCAATCTGGAATCTCTTGCCAATTGCGCATCAAACCCGCGTTACAGCTTTGAACAGGTTGATATATGCGATGCAGGCGAGGTTGAGCGCGTGTTTTCTACGCACTGCCCAGAGGCCGTCTTGCACCTTGCTGCGGAAAGCCACGTAGATCGCTCTATTGACGATCCGGCGGCATTTATCACTACAAACATCTGTGGCACCCATACGTTGCTGGATCAGTCGCGAAAATACCTTGAATCCTGTAACGCAGCCACGCGCGCAAATTTTCGCTTCCACCATGTGTCCACGGACGAGGTATATGGTGATCTGGAAGGCCCGGAAGATTTATTTCTGGAAACAACATCATATCAACCAAGCTCCCCTTATTCTGCCAGTAAAGCCAGCTCTGACCATCTGGTTCGGGCCTGGCATCGTACTTATGGCCTGCCTGTAATGATCACGAACTGTTCAAACAATTATGGCCCTTATCATTTCCCCGAAAAACTCATTCCGCTTATGATTCTCAATGCCATGGAGGGGAAGCCATTGCCTGTATATGGTAAGGGCGAGCAAATACGGGACTGGCTTTACGTCGAAGACCATGCACGAGCGCTCTATACGGTTTTAACCACCGGAAAAGTCGGCGAAACCTATAATATTGGTGGCTGGAACGAGAAAAAGAACATCGACGTTGTGTTGACACTTTGCCAGATTCTCGAAGACCTCGTTCCCGATAAACCCACAGGCATAGCGCGCTATAAGGATTTGATTACCTTTGTCGCAGACCGGCCCGGCCATGATCAGCGCTATGCCATTGATGCCCGAAAGATTGAGTGCGATTTAGGTTGGAAACCCGTAGAAACCTTTGAAAGTGGCCTTTTGAAAACTGTGCAGTGGTATATCAACAACCCCGAATGGTGTAAGCACGTTCAAGATGGAAGTTACCAGAGACAACGTCTGGGAACACAAAGCAGCGTGGACGCATAATGAAGGGTATTATTCTGGCCGGGGGCACAGGAACGCGCCTCTACCCAATCACCAAAGGCGTCTCAAAACAGCTTTTACCGATTTATGACAAACCTCTGATTTATTATCCGCTCTCAGCCCTGATGCTGGCCGGCATATCAGACATCCTGATTATCACTCGCCCTGAAGATCAGGCAAACTTTCAAACACTATTGGGAGATGGTTCTGAATTTGGCATAGCCATCAGCTATGCCGTTCAACCCAGCCCCGACGGACTGGCACAGGCCTTCATCATCGGCGAAGATTTTATTGGCAATGACGATGTATGCCTCGTTCTTGGTGATAATATTTTCTACGGTCAGGGTTTTTCAACTTTGCTGGCCCAAGCGCGTAGCCGGCCATCCGGCGCCACCGTTTTTGGCTATCAGGTCGTCGACCCGGAACGTTTTGGCGTTGTTGAGTTCGACCAGAACCGAGTCGCCATTTCCATCGAAGAAAAGCCCGAACATCCTAAGAGCAAGTTTGCAGTGACCGGGCTTTATTTTTATGACAACGACGTCATAGACATTGCCAAAACCATAAAACCATCTCCGCGCGGAGAACTGGAAATTACCAGCGTCAACGAGGCATATTTGCACCGCGGAGACCTTCACGTCGAAGTTCTGGGCCGCGGTTTTGCGTGGTTTGACACCGGAACATACGACAGCATGATTGAGGCGGCCCAGTACGTCCAAACCATTGAAAAGTGCCAAGGTTATAAAATCGCCTGCCTTGAAGAAATCGGCTTTAATAATGGATGGCTCTCGACAACTGACCTAGCCCGGGCGGCTATGGTGCAAAATAAAAACTCCTATGGTCGCTATTTGCTCTCTGTGATTGAAGAGTAAGTTCCGCTAAAAAAAAAGCCGCGATGTCTGTTTTTGCTGTCATATTTGCGTAAAATCTGCTTTCTATAGAAAATCCTGGCGCGAGGTTTGCGTAAAAGAACCAAACCAGACGTCAGAAGCCGTGTTTTGTATAAAACCGGGGCGTGTTGCATAGCGTTGGAGGTTGCCCTGTCTCAAGCCGATACATCTTTATATTCAGAACCGTCAGAGTTCAGCGTAAGCGCCAAGTTGTTTGCGCCCTACACACCGATGCAAATTACCGCCGCCATCGGCATTGTTGCTATTTTGGCCTGCGTCGTTGCGCTCAACATATTGCCACGTCAATTCGAAGCGCGTCTAAACAAAGCCCGGCAGGACATTGTTCATCTCAGCACCGCAATAGAGCAGTATAAAGTCGACAACCACACCTACCCTGCCCAACTAAGTGACCTTGTGACCGTAAACAGCACACAGCCCCCGCTTATTGACCCTTGGGGTAATGCATATCGCTATCGGGTGCCCGGAACGACAGAACCTTTTGAAGTGTTTTCATTAGGCCGCGATGGTCATTATAGCGGCACGGGCAAGGCGCAAGACATCAGCAGCCCATAACAAGGTTTCGCTAACTAAGGCGTATCCCCATAAGCAATAAAGCCCGGGTTCAGATACGGTCGTTGCTGGTCATATTTGCCATAATCAAACGCCTCACCGTCCAGGTTTTCCACTCGGCCGCCAGCCGCCGATAAAATGGCGTGGCCCGCCGCCGTATCCCATTCCATGGTCGGTCCATGGCGCGGATAAACATCTGCCAGCCCCTCGGCAACAAGGCAAAACTTCAAAGAGCTGCCAGCCGACACTGTTTCTTTAACCTGATGTGCATTCAGCCAGTCGCTGGTTTCTTGAACCAGGTGGGATTTCGATGCCACCGCCATCAGGTTTTGTGGATCAGCACGGCGTACTGTGATCGGTTCTTTTTCTGCGCAGCTAAAGGGCTTTTCCCGCCTGCACTCCCATGCGCAGACCCAGGCCCCCTCTCCGACCTCACCTTCATGCATACGCCCGCGTTCCGGGGTGTATATCAGGCCGTAAACCGGGCGGTTTTTTACGATAAGACCGATATTGACGGTAAAATCTGTTCCGCCACGTATAAATTCCTTTGTGCCGTCCAGTGGGTCTACCAAAAAGAATATATCTGGTGCCGCAGGCACATGCCCGGCTTCTGCGGCTTCTTCAGCAACCACAACAATATTGGGGGCAACGTCACGAAGCGCCTTCAGGAGAATAGCCTCCGCGCGGGTGTCAGCCTCTGTCACCGGCGAGCCGTCACCTTTGATTGTATGCTGATTGCCCTTTTCGCGAACGTCTAGGATCACCTGCCCGGCATCCACCACAGCTTGTCGCAGCGCGGATTTTTGCGTTTCGTTCAACACCGGATCAGGCAATGCCTTTTTCCTCAAGCGCCCTAAAGATATCTTCGGCAAGGTCTTCAGGTGTGCGTTCTCCCGCATGCAGGTGAATTTCTGCGTGTTCAGGCGGCTCGTACGGGCTGTCAATGCCAGTAAAGTTCTTAATCTCTCCGGCACGAGCCTTCTTATAAAGCCCCTTCACGTCACGCGCTTCGCAAATTTCTAATGGCGTATCGACAAACACCTCAACAAATTCACTATCCTCGACCATTTGACGGGCCTGACGGCGTTCTGATCGAAATGGCGAAATAAACGACACCATAACCAACAGGCCTGCATCAACCATCAACTTCGACACTTCGGCGATGCGGCGAATGTTTTCCACACGGTCAGCATCAGTAAAGCCCAGATCCCGGTTTAAACCGTGGCGTACATTGTCGCCGTCCAGCAAATAGGTATGACAACCGCGCGCCAGCAACCTTTTCTCTAGAATATTGGCCACCGTGGATTTTCCAGAGCCGGACAGTCCTGTGAACCATAAAATGCACGGTTTTTGCCCTTTTAGGGCCGCACGGGCCTGTTTACTGACATCCATGGCTTGCCAATGCACATTGTCAGCACGGCGCAAACCAAAGACGATCATGCCTGCGCCAACAGTTTCATTGCTCAACTTATCGACCAGAATAAAACTGCCCATGTCACGGTTGTTCTCGAACGTGTCAAAAACCACTGGCTGATCAAGCGCCAGATTACAGTATCCAGTCTCGTTAAACCCCAGAACCTTGCCCGCATTATGGCTATTGTCTTCATAATTGATGACATATTTCAACTCGGTCACGGCGGCGTTGACCGACTGCGCACCAAGGCGCAATTGTAATTGTCGGCCGGGCAGAAGCGGCTTTGGGTGCATCCAGATGATATGCGCTGCAAACTGGTCGCTGACCGGCGGTGGGTCATCCGCAGCCGCCAATACGTTACCGCGGCTGATATCACGCTCGTCAGTCAATGTAACAGTCACGGCATCGCCGTTGTAGGCGATTTTTGCTTCGCCATCTGGTGTCAGGATCGACGCAATGCGCGACAACTCGCCCGTAGGTCCAACACGCACCGCATCACCAACCGATACTGACCCTGCGCACACTGTGCCGCTGTAACCGCGAAAGCTGGCATCAGGGCGATTGACCAATTGCACTGGCAGGCGAAACGCACTTTGTTTTTGGTCCTGAGTAATATCAACCATTTCAAGGTGATCACGTAATGTCGGCCCTGAATACCAATCCATGGCAGCACTGCGCGCTGAGATATTGTCACCGTTCAGAGCCGAAAGCGGGATTGCCTGCACCGCGCAATCGCCCAGTTTTTGTGCAAAGTCAGTGTAGTCACTTGCAATGGTGTCAAAGACCGTCTGATCGTAATCCACCAGATCCATTTTGTTGACCGCCAACACCAAATGACGAATCCCCATTAGCGAGACAATCTTGCTGTGCCGCTTGGTTTGTATTTGCAGGCCCTTGCGTGCATCAACCAGCAAAATAGCCAGATCCGAGTTTGACGCACCGGTGGCCATATTGCGGGTATATTGTTCATGCCCCGGCGTATCAGCTACAATAAATTTACGTTTCGGCGTCGAAAAATACCGATAGGCCACGTCAATGGTAATACCTTGCTCGCGCTCGGCCATCAATCCATCAACCAACAAAGAGTAATCCAGCGCATCTCCGGCCCGGCCGCCTGATTTACTCTGCGCGTGTAAGCGCGCCAGCCCGTCTTCGCTGACTTCGTCACAGTCAAACAGCAAATGCCCGATCAACGTGCTCTTGCCATCGTCAACGCTGCCGCAGGTCAAAAACCGCAACAGGCCCTTTTCTTCAATTGCTGTCTTTTGGTCAGCCATCAGAAATAGCCTTCCTGTTTTTTCTTTTCCATCGAGCCGCTTTCATCATGGTCGATGGCGCGATTTGCCCGTTCTGAAAGGCGAGAATTACTCAGCTCTTCGATAATTTGCGCAACGTTGACAGCTTCAGATTCAATCGCCCCGGTCAATGGGTAACACCCCAATGTCCGAAACCGCACCATACGGTCCTTGGCCTTTTCACCAGGCTCCAGCGGCATCCGATCATCATCAACCATAACCAGCATCCCATCGCGTTCCACAACGGGGCGACGGGCCGCAAAATAAAGTGGAACCAACGGAATGTTCTCAGCCTCGATATAGTTCCACACATCAAGTTCGGTCCAGTTTGACATCGGAAAAGCACGTACGCTTTCACCAACATTGATCCGACCGTTCAGCAAATTCCATAACTCCGGGCGCTGGTTCTTGGCGTCCCAGCGATGATTGGCTGAGCGAAATGAGAATATCCGTTCTTTGGCGCGTGAAGCTTCCTCGTCCCGGCGTGCACCACCGATGGCCACATCAAAGCGGTGATGACTGAGTGCCTCTTTAAGAGCCTCGGTCTTCATCACATCTGTGTAACGCGCACTGCCATGCGTAAACGGGCTTATGCCGGCCTCGGCACCTGCCGTGTTGGTATGGACAATCAGGTCCAATCCAAGGGACTGCATCAGCTCGTCCCTAAAAGTGATCATTTTACGAAATTTCCACCCGGTATCGACGTGCAGAAGCGCGAAAGGTGGCTTACCCGGCGCGAACGCCTTCATGGCCAGATGCAATAACACAGCAGAATCCTTGCCGATGGAATACATCAACACAGGCTTTTCAAACTGCGCCGCAACTTCGCGCAGGATCATAATGCTCTGCGCTTCTAATTGTCTCAAATAGGCTGGCTTTTGCGTCATAAAGGCGGGTTTAGCGGTCAGGGGCGATGATCACAACCGTCATCTGCACGATTACTTATTGTGTTTTGCCCTCTTGTGTACTTTGGCGCAAAATATCATAGAAATTTCGCACCGCAGCAACATAATCGCGGGCCTGGCGACCATTGGCGTAACCTCGTGGCAAGTCCTGATAAACGTCTGGGTCCTCCATGTCGGCCAACCCTTCTCTTACGTCACGCCATAGATCTGGATTAAGCCCTCTTGCTTTGGCCAGTGTCCGGGCGTCCACCAAATGTGCAAACCCCATGTTATAGGCAGCCAGTGCGAACCAGATCCGGTCCTCTTGGGTAACACTGTCCGGCAATTGACGCATCAACCGGGCAAGATAACGTGCCCCACCGTTGATCGATTGCTTCGCATCCAGCCGATCTGTTACCCCCGCCTCGCGGGCGCTGACCCGGGTCAACATCATCATGCCCCGCACCCCCGTATGACTGCGGGCATCGGCTTTCCAGTGACTTTCCCGCCAGGATATTGCGGCCAGCAACGTCCATGGCAGCCGGTAACGCTGACCTGCACGTTCAAACATCCGTCGGAATTTTGGTAAACGGTTGCGTATGGCTCTGCGAAACCGGGCAATGTCCACATAATCAAAGGCGTTATCTGAAACTTTGAAATACCGTTCATTCAAGGTTTCAATCAGGCTTTGAGTTTCCTTTTTAGCAAACCAGACCTTGAGGTCACGTTCCAAACTGACAGAACGCCAACTTTGCCCACCACCTAATGCCCAGGCGATGGGTTGCGCATCACTCAGCGCCATCTGACTGACCAGCTCTGGCCAGTAACGTCGATTGAGATCAAACACATAGGAATCGGCCAGTGTGCAAAACTTTTTACCGCGGCCAATTTGTGCCAATAATGCCTCGACCGAGGCATTGTCGCTGATCGTGAACTTCATACCGGGCAGCTCTGATTGTAATGTGCGCAAGGTTTCCACATAAACTGAGCCTGGAGCGACACGCAGATCGACAGACATCAAGTCTTCACGAGATGTCGGCTTTGGCCCCCTGCGCGCACAGACAAGACGCGTTTCAACCTCCATATAAGGCGGCCCAAAGCGCAAAATACGCTCGCGTTCTTCTGTTAAAGTCAAACCCGCCGCAGCCAAATCAGCGTTTGCAGCAAGTACGCTTTGCAAGACGTCCTCTATAGTACGCGCGGTATCCATGCGAAGCTCAAGGCCTAAATGCGTGGCGTAGGCGCTGGCTAAATCGTATTCAAACCCTGCTGGGCCTTCGCGGTCTTCATAGTATGTTGTTGGCGAATTTAGCGTCACGACGCGTAACGTGCCACGCTTTTGGGCTTCACGTAGCACAGAGCCCTGATGCTCGGTTGCGCCTGTACAGGCAACAAGAAACATAAATGTAAAAATAACAGGCGCTTTTAACGCCCGGCTAAGCTGGGCTGTGATACGGCTTTTTATCAAATCAGCGCGAGAACAGGCCATGGCCAAAGCAGTCTTTCATAAAAACCAGCGAGTTTACGTCAAACCCGTCGGCACGTGGTCTGTAATAGAGCAGATCAAACCACAGTGGGTCAAAGACATTGAAGAGCCAGTGCGCATTTATTACGAAGTTGGTTTGGGGCGAGATTTCAAAGCCGAAGAACTCTCTGGCGAAGAACGCGATAAAAGTGCGGGGCCGGTCAAACACCAAAACTGGCGCATATTGCGCACCAAAAACAAATGGCAAACCCCAGAAGAATGCGCCCACCACCCTTTTCCGGGCACATTTCCAGTCGTGGTGACTGACGCCAAGGACTGGGGCGGGTGGCGCACACCGGGAGCCGAATATGATCGCGACCCGCAAGCCATAGAAATGCAGGCGCGTATTATGGCCAACGGATTGCGACTCCTTCAAATCGCTGAACGACTGGCGCTTTCAGTTCAAAGAAGCGCGGGCGATACCCCCAGCGAACTGGTCGAATTGGCCAAAGAAGCCCGTGCCGTTTCACAATTTGTCCAGGACGTCCCCGCTGCTGACCCGGAAACTCATACAGAATAAGGGAAAGACGCATCACTTCTCTCAAAACAAGAGAAACTTACGGGCCTCCCCTTGCTTCGCCATAGCATTCACGCATAGCATCGCCCCCACGCAACACGATGGGGGTGAGTTTGAGTAAATACCGGTTCTGGACCGCCACTGCTGTGGTCATTGCCAACATGATTGGTACCGGTGTTTTCACCAGCCTTGGGTTCCAACTGCAAGACATTCGCTCGCCTTTTGTATTATTGATGTTGTGGGTCGTCGGGGGATTGGCCGCTTTATGCGGTGCCATGAGCTATGCGGAGCTGGGGGCTGCCCTGCCGCGTTCAGGCGGCGAATATAACTTTCTTAGCCGCATCTACCATCCCGCAGCAGGCTTTGTTTCTGGCTGGATGTCCGCCCTTATTGGCTTTGCTGCCCCCATTGCCCTGGCTGCCATTACATTTGGCACCTATTTCGTGTCGGTGTTTCCAAATGCTGGTAACCAGGATTGGATCATCAAGGCACTGGCCGTGGCCCTGGTCGTGATAATGACCATTGTTCACACCACCAACCACAATAATTCAGGCCGGACACAGGTGGTGTTTACGGCCATGAAAATCGGCCTTGTCTGCGCTTTTGTTATTGGCGCTCTGATGCTCGCCCCGGATCAACAGGCCATTCACATATTACCCAAACCCGGTGATGGCACTTTGATGCTTTCGGGCACATTTGCGGTCTCCCTGATTTATGTCAGCTACGCCTATACCGGTTGGAACGCTGCAACATACCTCAGCGGTGAAGTCGAAAATCCGCAAAAGGTTTTACCTTTCGTGCTTTTTGCCGGGACCTTTGTGGTCATGATCCTTTATGTAGCTCTGAATTACATGTTTTTAAAAGTTGCCCCCATGGACGCCATGGTCGGTAAGCTGGAAATTGGCTACATCGTCGCAGATCACGCTTTTGGCGCCACTGGTGCACGCTTTACAGGCATAGTTCTGGCGTTATTGCTGATCTCCACAGTCAGCGCCATGGTCATTGCCGGACCACGGGTTTTACATATGATCGGCGAAGATATCTCGATGTTGGGATTTTTGGCGAAAACCAATCAGGACGGCATTCCCGTTGCCGCCGTTTGGGGACAGTCAATTCTGACGCTGGTGTTTATCATTACATCAAGCTTTGAGAGCATATTAGTTTTTTCTGGTATGTTATTGGCATTAAACAGTTTTGTCGCCATTCTGGGATTATTTGTTTTGCGTTGGCGACAACCAGATCTGGAGCGTCCATACAAGGTTCTGGCCTATCCTTTAACACCACTTGTTTATCTGGTTCTGACCGGGTTCACCCTACTTTATGTGGGTATTAACCGTCCCATAGAGGCCCTTTTTGCATTGGGCATCATTATATCCGGTCTGGCGTTTTATGCCTTTGCCACGGTTGTTGGCCGTCGCCAGACATAAATTAACATCATCAGGCCCCGGTCTTGTTGCCGCGCCCAATGATCACACCTATATAATCAATATACTGACGCGCTGGGGATTCTAGAACTAAGGACCATTGAGCGTAATGAACATTGCACACACCTGTTCCCTGCAACCCGGTTTAGCCTATACACCTGAAATTGCGGAGGAAATGGCGCCTCTTTATCAGAAAGTAAAATCGGTAATCCCCCCAATGGAATGGCCCGTTTTTGCGCCTCTGATCCGGGCCATAAACCAGCTTAAAGAACAGCGCGGCGCAATTATATTAGCCCACAATTACCAAACCCCGGAAATCTTTCACGGTGTGGCCGACATTGTTGGCGATTCTTTGCAATTAGCACGCGAAGCGGCTCAGGCTGATGCCAATATTATTGTTCAATGCGGTGTGCATTTCATGGCGGAAACCGCAAAGCTGCTTAACCCGGATAAAACGGTACTGATCCCCGATCTTGGTGCCGGATGTTCGCTGGCTGAATCTATCACAGCGGATGATGTACGTGCCCTGCGCCGCCAATATCCCGGCGTGCCGATTGTCACCTATGTCAACACCAGCGCCGCCGTCAAAGCCGAATGCGACATTTGTTGCACTTCATCCAATGCCGTTCAGATCGTTGAATCTCTTGGTGCCGATAGAGTGTTATTGGTCCCCGACGAATTTTTAGCGCAGAACGTCAATGCCCAAACCGATGTCGACGTCATTTCATTTTCTGGTCGTTGCGAAGTCCACGAACGCTTCACAGCACAGGAATTGCGTGATTTTCGTGCAGGCCATGATGGTCTGAAAATCATTGCACACCCTGAATGCCCGCCTGAGGTTTTGCACGAGGCCGATTACGCCGGATCAACATCGGGCATGATCAAATGGGTCCAAGACAATCAACCACCCAAAGTAATGATGGTGACCGAATGTTCCATGAGCGATAATGTGTCTGTTGAGAACCCAGACGTCGAGTTTATACGTCCCTGCAATCTCTGTCCCCATATGAAGGCTATCACCTTGCAAAATATACTCGACGCTCTGCTCTATACCCGGCACGAAGTTCACATTGACCCCGCTATTGCAGTACCAGCACGTCGTGCCGTGACCCGTATGATTGAACTGGGGCGCTGATATGGGCCGGCCCTCTTTGCCAGACCTTGTTGTTTTGCCATTGGTGCAAAATGCACTTCAAGAGGACCTGAGCCAGGGCGGCGACATCACCAGTGCGGCGCTGATTGATCCGGAACAAACTTCGCTGGCCGTTATTGTGGCCCGCGCACCGGGGCGCATTGCCGGTATAGACTGTGCGCGTTTGGCGTTCTTGCAATGCGCCGCTTCAGTTGAATTCAGCGCACAATGCACAGATGGCGAGGACGTAAAAGCCGGTGATGTGGTCGCTAAGATTTGTGGCCCTACGCGCGCTATACTTGCGGCGGAACGTGTGGCGCTAAACTTCCTCTCTCATCTAAGCGGTATAGCCACCAGCACGCGAGAAATGGTGGCCGAACTCAGTGGCACTCAGGCGCGACTGTCCTGCACTCGTAAAACCCTGCCCGGCCTGCGTAGCTTGCAAAAACATGCAGTTCTGGTTGGTGGAGGTGTCAATCATCGCTTTGGTTTAGGCGATGCCATCCTGATCAAGGACAACCACATCCTTGCCGCAGGGGGCATCACAGCGGCCCTGCAACACGCCCACCAACACAGCGGCCATATGGTCAAAATCGAGATCGAAATTGATACGCTCGAACAGCTTGAAGAAGCACTGCCCGCAAAACCCGATGTCATCATGCTGGACAATATGGACCTGGAGACATTGCGCGCCGCGGTGCGCATGATAGACGGGCGCGCCATTGCCGAGGCCTCTGGCGGCGTAACACTGAAATCCATTGCCGCCATTGCGGGCACCGGTGTTGATGTCATTTCAACCAGCGCCATGACGATGAGTGCCCCGGCCCTGGATCTAGGCCTTGATTTTTTACAAGATAAGCCGTCCTGAGCCACAGAGCTTCACCCGGATTTTCATTGAGAAGCACAATGATTGTGCTAAACCGTAACCATGAAAACACCCCTATACCGCCGTGCCGTTAAAAACGACCTTGATCGCTGGATAGAACAGGGACTGGTTTCCGCCGCGCATCGTGATGCGATATTGGCCGACATTGGCACCCGTGGGTCCAAGGTCTCTGTGGTTGGCATTCTGGCCATGCTCGGGGCTATTTTTATGGCACTGGCGGGGATCAGTTTCATTGCGGCCAATTGGGGAAGTATTTCCAAAATCATCCGCTTTGGCTTTATTCTGTCGCTGATGTGGAGCTCATTTCTCATCGCGCTTTACGCCCTGAAACGAGATGCCCCGGCCTTCGCCCATGCCTTTGCCCTGATCGGGGCGGCCTTGTTTGGTGGTGGCATCATGCTCGTTGCGCAAATCTTTAACATCTCAGCACACTACCCCAATGGTATTGTCATCTGGTCGCTGGGCGCTCTGGCTGTGGCAATGACCATGCGCTCTCGGGCCGTTTTATTTTTAGCCACTCTGCTGGGCACATTATGGATGCTGGTCAGTTATTGGGGCCCCTTGCCTCATAATCCGCTCAACTGGTTCTATCCAGTTTTAACGGCCGTTCTGTTTCTGATTGCGCGGCGTTTAGGGGCGCGCGAAGCAGCTCATGTCCTGGTTCTTGCAACACTGATCTGGGTTGCCAATGTTTTGGCACTTCAGGTCGATCAAGGCGCATTCACCGATAATGAAGCGGTGTCGCTTTACCCCGCTTTGATGCTGGCATTATTACTAGCGGCCGGATGGACGAGGTCCAGAGGCTTTTTCGGGGCCAGAATTTTTCAACTCTGGACCAGTTTGGCGCTTTTGGCTTCGGCGTTTGCCTTGCAGTTTGCTTTATCTGACTTGGCAAATGACCCCATAACAAAACCTGGCAGTTTGTGGGTCATATGCGCCATCTGCATTTTTGCGCTGGGCGGCGGTGCCTTATATTTGAACTATCGCGATAGAAACTTAAACTTGGCGGTTATGGTCATTCCATTGGCCAGCATTCTCGCTCTTTTGTCTGTGTCTTGGCTTAGCCCGGTTTTTGGCGACACTGCCATCCACCTGCTTTATGGAGCTATGTTTTTCACCGGGGCTGTTCTGGCCCTGTTACAAGGGGCGCGGAACGAGCAAAAAAACCTCCTGTGGGTGGGCGGCACCGCGTTTGCCGCAGAAGCTTTATATGCGTATTTTGAGACCTTTAAAGACCTCCTCAGTACCTCATTATTTTTCTTCATAGGCGGCGCGCTTTTGCTCTCTATTGCCTTGATTGCCTTACGTTTTGGCAAACAACTCAAAGGAGGTGACGCATCATGACCCCATCTCGCTGGATTATCCTGATCGCCGTCATCATGAGTGCCTTTTTAGTTTTCATGGCCGTTGACCACGAGCAACGCCGCCAAAACGGCGCTGAGATCATACTGGACATGGAACCTGTTGATCCGCGTTCGTTATTTCGTGGTCACTACGTCATCATACGGACTGATCTTCACAGGCTGAATAAAGACCTGCCGCACGACGAGATCACATACAAAAAAGGCCAGACAATCTATGTAAGCCTCAAAGAGGGCGAACAGAAAAACTGGATCCCGGTTTCATACCACCATACACGTCCAAAAAACGATGAATACGTCATAAAAGGGCGTATCAAACACAACCGAAACACACTCAGAGTGGTCTATAATATCGAGAGCTATTTTGCCGACAAAAAGAATGCCAAAGCATTGGAAAATCAGGTGCGTGAGCACAAAATGAGGCTCATCGTTTCACTGAGCAAAGACGGCAGAGCCGTCATCAAAGGCATTGAGGTCGACGGTAAACGTCAACTCGACACCCTGTACTAGGGCAAAAACCGGGCGATCAGCCGCGCCGTAAATCCGGGTGCAAACTGGCCCCCAATATGTGTTCAGAACGTCCAAGAATATGGTGTGTTCCCCCAACAATTAACGGATCAGGTCCCTTGATCAATTGGGTGTTTTTATTGGGATAAGGCAGGCTGGCCAAAATATGTTGCATGCATTCCAACCGCGCCCGTTTCTTGTCGTTTGATTTTACAATGGTCCACGGCGCATCTGCAGTATCTGTATAGAAGAACATGGCTTCCTTGGCTTCGGTATAATCAGTCCACTTATCGATACTGGCCCGGTCAACCGGTGAAAGCTTCCATTGTTTCAATGGGTCCTGTTCACGTGATTTGAACCGTCTGGCCTGTTCTTCCTGCGTTACGGAAAACCAGAATTTAAAAATCCGGATGCCCGAACGGACCAGCATGCGTTCCAGTTCGGGAACCTGACGCATGAATTCCAGATATTCTGCCGGCTCACAAAAATTCATCACCCGCTCGACACCGGCGCGATTATACCACGAACGGTCAAACAACACGATTTCGCCGCCTGTTGGTAAATGCCTGATATAGCGTTGAAAAAACCATTGATTACGTTCGCGATCACTAGGCTTGGAGAGCGCCACCACACGGGCCGTGCGCGGATTAAGATGCTCGGTAATGCGTTTTATGGTGCCGCCTTTACCGGCGGCATCACGGCCTTCAAAAATCATCACGACTTTCTCTCCGGTTTCTTCGGCCCAGCGCTGCATTTTCAGCAGTTCCACCTGAAGTTCGGCTTTGTGCCTTTCATAAGCTTTGCGTCCGATTTTAGACTTGTACGGAAATACGCCATTTTCAAAGGCGTCTCGTATCGCATCCGGGTCATGGCGCATTTCAGCAAGGTGATGCAACGCGTCACCAGCTTCACTGGTCTTGGGTGCAGCCTGTCCATTGGTGGCAGCACCCTTGGCAGGTTCAGCCGATTTCAGTGTGGATTTGCTTGCTGGTGTGGTCTTGTTGGTCATGGGTTTGCCTTTGCGCTGCACTAACCCAATATTATGCACGCTAAACGTTAAAAACGAACGCCTTAATTGTGTGTTTGGACAATATGCCGCGCTTATTCTGCAAACGGATCATCACCGGCATCACTGGCCCCAAAGCCCAATGCTGCAAAGCTTCTGTTCATATGCGCCGGCAAAGGTGCCTCGGCGCTCAACATGCCGCCATCGGGGTGCGGTAGAGTGATTGCATGGGCATGCAAGTGCAATTGTTCGTCCAGACCACCAACATCGGGCCTGTCACACACATATTTGCGGTCCCCGGCAATGGCATGCCCCATCCCCGCCATATGAAACCGCAATTGGTGTGTGCGCCCGGTTTCAGGACGCAGCGCCACCCAAGAGGCCCGTTGCCCGGCACGGGCCAACACCGCATAGCGGGTGCGGGCATAGCTGGCATCAGGATCACCATGGCGGGCCGTGATCATCAACTCGCGGCCCTTCTCGCCAAAACCTTTTTTCATATAACCGCTCAGCAGGCCCATTTCCGGGCGCGGCACGCCCAAAACCAATGCCCAATAGGTCTTTTGTGCTTTGCGCGACTGAAACGACTTGGCCAGTGCCGCCGTGGCCGCCACATCACGGCCAAGCAGCAACACACCCGATGTATCGCGGTCCAGCCTGTGGACCAGACGCGGGCGCTCGCCCTTTTTGGCCAAAGCGTCCAGCATGCCATCGATATGGCGTGTGGTTTTTGTACCGCCCTGTACCGCCAGCCCAGCAGGTTTGTTGAGCACAATCACACGGGCGTCTTTATAGATCACCAGATCGCGTAAAAACGCCGCATCCTCTGCATTGACCCGAGTAAAAGGTTTTGGCGTGTCGGCATCAGGCATAGGCGGCACACGAACCAGCATATCTTTTTGCAAACGAAAGGATGATTTAGAACGCTTGCCATCAACGCGCACTTCGCCTTTGCGCAAATACTTTTCCAACGCACCGTGGCTGATGTGAGGAAACTGTCGTTTGAACCAGCGATCCAGTCGCTGATCTTCTTCGCCAGCCTTCACAATTATGTTTTGTACGGCGCTCATGCGGCAAATAACCTTCGTGCAACGAATAATCCTATGAACAAGGCCCCGATGGCAAACACCACTGAAATACCCACATAGCCCAGCGCCGCGCCCCAGGCTTTGCGTTCGATCATCAAGGCTGCTTCAAGCGAAAACGCTGAAAACGTGGTAAACCCACCCAACAAACCGACCCCCAGGAACAGACGCAATTCGCGCCCCCCATCAACACCAAAGGCCAGCCACCCGGCCAACAGCCCCATGGCAAAACCGCCAAGCGTATTGGCCATCAGGGTTCCCCATGGAATCCCGGGGCCAAATGTGTGTAATGCATAGCGGCTGAGCATGTGACGCGCACTGGCGCCCAGCGCCCCGCCCGCCGCAGTAAGAAGAAGTGTTTTCATGGGGCGCTGATAGCGGCCCCAGCAGATACGGGCAAGGGGCATCACCCAAATGCCCTCATCAAAATGCACCATTGTATGCGCTTGACCATAAGCGGGGATAAAACCGACATATCCGCCCCCGGGCCAGGGGCCATAAGGGGGAAAATGCCTTGTTTGAGGGACGTTTAAGGGTTCAATAAGGGGCACTTTAGGGGCAAATACAGGGCGATTTGAGGGGCAAATACAGGGCGATTTGAGGGGCAATAAGGGACAGCTTTTGACCCTCATGACACTATCCTCGGGATAATCTCTTTTGTGTCATCCCGGCCATCGAGCCGGGATCCATCGTGCATCGCACATTCACAATGGGCCCCGGATAAAGCGAGTGCTTTTCCGGGGTGACACAAATAGTGGGTTACGCAAACTTATCCCACAGCGGGGTGTTTGGGGTATAGTTTATCCATACTTCGAGGTTCGGCCCAAAAGCAGGCCTCACTCCTCAGCATGAGGTTTGTGTTATGTCGCCATCCTCATCCTGAGGTGCAACTGAAGGGTGGAGAAATAAAAACCTAAAAACTAGTCAGGCCTGTCGCTAATCACTTGTGCAAATAAAGCCGGGTCCACATTGCCGCCTGTGGCCAGAACCACCAACGGTCCCTCGCCCGGCACACGCCCGGCTAATGCTGTGGCCAGCGCCACCGCGCCGCCCGGTTCTAGCACAATCTTCAAGTGAGAAAACGCAAACCGCATGGCCGCAAACGCTTCATCATCACTGGCACACAAACCAGCACTGACCAGTTTTTTATTAACGGCAAAGGTAATATCGCCCGGTTCTGGCGTCAGCAGCGCATCACAGACAGACCCTGCCAACTTGGCATTACGTTGTTTTTCGCCAGCCTTAAAAGAGCGTTCATGGTCATTAAACTCTGCGGGTTCTGCCGTATAAATACGCGCCTGTGGACAAAGTTCTGACCAGGCCAAAGCAATGCCTGCGGTAAAACCTCCGCCGCCCGCATTGACCACAATAGCGTCAGGCGTCACCCCGATTTCCTGGCATTGTTCGGCGCATTCCATCCCGGCTGTACCCTGCCCGGCAATGACGATGGCATCGTCATAAGGCGGGACAATAACCGCGCCGCGTTCTTGCGCTATTTTTTGGGCGATTTCTTCGCGGTTTTCGGTTTGCCGATCATAATAGACGATCTTAGCACCCCGCGCCTTCACCCCATCGGATTTCACCGCAGGGACATCGGCGGGCATGACGATCAGCGCCGGAACACCGGCCTCTTGCGCCGCCGCCGCAACACCATTGGCATGATTACCCGACGAATAGGCCACAACACCGGCAGAGCGCTCCGCCTCGGTTAATTGCATAATGCGATTGCTAGCGCCGCGATATTTGAATGCCCCGGTGGTTTGCAGGCATTCCGCCTTGACAAAGACCGGGCGTCCCACCGCATTATCCAAGGCATCACAGCGTAAAAGCGGCGTGCGCACCACATGACCACACAGGCGGTCATGTGCCTCACAAACGTCCGCGAATGTCGGGATCTTCATATCTGTACTCATACGCCATTTACGAACGTAAATGTGAATTTTTCAAGAAGGAATCAGGACGATACCAAGACCAGTTTGCCTTTGGCTTCGCGTTTGGCCAGCGCATCGAAACCTTGCATGAAATCTTCGAACGCATAGCGCTTGGTGACGGTCGCTTTGATCTTACCGTGTTTGTAGAAGTCAAAGATCTCGGCCATATTTTGCGCATGGGCCGCCGGGTCACGCATGGCCCATGCCCCCCAAAACACCCCAACCAATGATGCGGTTTTAAGAAGCACCAGATTAAGCGGGATTTTAGGAATATCGCCTGCGGCAAAACCCACCACCAGATAGCGCCCGTTCCAGCCAATCGCCCGCAGCGCGGGTTCGGCATATTTTCCGCCCACCGGATCATAGATCACATCGGCACCTTTGCCGCCGGTGGCCTCTTTAAGGGCTGCTTTTAGCTCGTCCTTTTCATAATTGATCAGATGTGTTGCACCGTGCGCCGCTGTCAGGTCCAGCTTTTCTTGGGTGCTGGCGGCGGCAATAACAGTGGCCCCCATGGCTGCACCCAGCTCGACCGCCGCCAGACCAACGCCGCCCGCTGCGCCCAGCACTGCCAAGCTTTCACCGGCTTGCAAATTGGCGCGTTGTTTTAAGGCATAATAGGACGTCGCATAGGTGGTGGTGATGCCTGCGCCCACATCAAAATCCATGCCTTCGGGAAGGCGGGCCAAGGCCTGCGCAGCCACCACGACCTTTTGCGCAAATGCGCCATTCATGGTGTAGGCAATCACCCGGTCACCCACGGCAAACCCGCTCACGCCTTCGCCCAGCGCACAAATCACGCCAGCGCATTCCGCGCCCGGCACAAACGGTGTTGGCGGCTTCATCTGGTAAAGACCCTGAACCAAAAGAAGGTCAGGGAAATTCAAGCCCGCCGCACGAACATCGATGCACACCTGGCCGGGGCCAGGTGTTGGATCATCCATCTGTTCAAAGGCAAGATCGTGATAATTGCCGTATTCTTTGCAAATAACCGCCTTCATCGTTTCAAATCCAGTCCCAATGCCTTGCTGGCTTCTGAGAGGAATTTCATCGATTGCTGGCCGCCCATGGTATATTCTTCGGCACCGTCTGCATTTGTGATGGTGTCCCAATTGGCAGCGACATTTTCCGGGGTTTGCTCATCCGGTTTCAAATAGATACCCTGTGTTTCGGTAATACGCGCACAGGCAAAACCGCCTGCGCCTGCGGCCAGAATGGTGCGCCGGGGGCCGTCTTCGCTGACCAGATAGATCAGGCCGGCAGAAACTGATTCCGGGGTCATTACGTCCAAGACTTCCTGTGGCATCAAATCTTCGGTCATGCGCGTACCAGCCACCGGCGAGAGCGCATTGACGCGAATGTCATATTTGGCGCCTTCCAGATGCAGCGTGTTCATAAAGCCCACAAGGCCCAGTTTGGCTGCGCCATAATTGGCCTGCCCAAAATTACCATAAAGCCCAGAAGACGAGGTGGTCATGGCAATCCGGCCATAACCCTGTTCGCGCATAATCTCCCAGACCGCCTTGGTGCAATTGACCGAACCCATCAGGTGCACATCAATGACCATCTGAAAATCGGCCAACTCCATTTTCAGGAAGGTTTTATCACGCAAAATTCCGGCATTATTGACCAGAATGTCCACCCTGCCCCAGGCGTCCATGGCTTGCTTGACCATCGCCGCAACTTCGCCGGCATTGGTGACGTTGGCGCCATTGGCCATGGCCTCGCCGCCGGCTGCCTTGATCTCGGCCACCACGGTTTCCGCCGCGCTAAGCGAGCCACCGGTGCCATCGCGGGCACCGCCCAAATCATTGACCACAACCTTGGCACCACGTGCCGCCAGACCCAAGGCATGTGTGCGCCCAAGGCCATTGCCCGCACCGGTAACAATGGCGACGCGATCATCAAATCGAATACTCATTTTTCTTGTCCTTATAATAACCAAATTCTTTTTCTTCGTCATTGTCCGGCTTGACCGGGCAATCCATTGTGCATTGCTACACGCTCTATGGATCCTCTGGTCAAGCCGGAGGATGACGAGCAAAGGCAATCCTCACCCCGTAAAACTCATCCCCAGCCATTCGGCGACCAGTGCAGGCTTGCCTGCCCCTTCAATCTCGATGGCAACGGTATAGGTCACCAAAAACTGCCCGGGGTTTTTCTCGACCACGTCCTTGATGGTTGCCGCAGCACGAATTTTGGAATTGACCGCAACCGGGTTCAAAAATCGCAAGGAATTAAAGCCATAATTGACACCCATGACTACATTTTCCGGAATCATGGTCAGATCCTTCATCAGATAGGGCAGCATGGAGAGCGTCAAAAAGCCGTGCGCGATAGTGCCCCCAAAAGGCGTTTTGGCGGCGGCTTCGGGGTCAATATGGATAAATTGATGGTCCAGTGTGGCATCGGCAAATGCATTGATGCGGTCCTGATCCATGACGAACCAGTCCGAATGTCCCAAGTCCTTGCCGTTTGAGGCCAGTAATTCTTCTCTAGATACGATATTTACCATGGTTCTTCCTTTAAGGTTTCGCGGACATGCCGCCATCAAGCGGAATAATTGCCCCATTTATATAGGCCCCGGCGCGGCTGCACAAAAACTGCAACACACCGGCAACATCATCCGGCTCGCCCAGACGGCCCAAAGGCACATCGGCACGAGCCAAGGCGGCCAGTTCTTCGTTTTCGGTGACAAAGGCCATCATCCGCGAGGGGAAAGGCCCGGGCGCAATGGCGTTCACCGTAATATGACGTGGGGCCAATTCATTCGACAACACCTTTGTCAGATGATGTACTGCCGCCTTGGACGCGGCATAGGAATAGGCATTATTGCCCACAGCACGAGTGCCCACGACCGAGCCAACATTAACAATGCGCGCCGGATCAGCAGCACTGGCCGCAGCCTCCAGCATGGGCAGCAAAGCCTGCGCCAGCATAAAAACGCCAGTAACATTGACATTCATGATCTTGTCCCAGCCGGAGCGGGGAAATTCGCCCATAGGCGCCCCCCACGTGGCCCCGGCATTATTCATCAGAATATCGAGTTTGTCGGCTCGCCCCGATACGGCCTTAACCACCGCCGCTATGCCCTCATCGGAGGCCAGATCGGCGGCAAAACCAAAGGCACAGTCGCGACCCATCTCTTCGTTGATGGAGGCCGCCGCCCCTTCGCATACCGCCCCTTTGCGCGAGGCGATCATCACCGTGCAGCCTGCCTTGGCAAAGGCGCGCGACGCCATCAGGCCTATGCCCGATGCGCCGCCGGTCACCAAAACGGTTTTACCCGCTATATCAAAGAGTTTTGACACTATCTTCAGACCTTTTCATTGACATAAGAGCGCAATTCCTGGCGCGCCACCTGCATACGGTGTACGGCGTCCGGGCCATCAGCAAAACGCAAAGTGCGCAGCGCCGTCCACATGCCGGCCAGTGGTGTATCCTGACTGACACCAAACCCGCCATGCATTTGCATCGACTCGTCCACCACTTTCAGGGCCACGCTGGGTGCCGCCACCTTGATCATGGAGATATAGGTTTGCGCCTCACGCACGCCGCGCGTGTCCATCATCCAGGCCGCTTTCAGGCATAAAAGCCGGGCCTGTTCGATCTCGATGCGGCAATTGGCAATAATGTCGTAATTCGCGCCCAGCTTAGCCAGTGGGCGACCAAAGGCTTCGCGGGTGACCGAACGCTTGCACAAAAGCTCCAACGCCCGTTCTGCCTGCCCCACCGCACGCATGCAATGGTGAATACGGCCAGGGCCAAGCCGCCCCTGTGCTACTTCGAAACCGCGCCCCGGACCAGCAATCATGTGATCCTCGGGCACTTTTACGTCGGTAAAGCGCAAATGCAAATGGCCGTGAGGCGCATCATCAGCCCCAAAGATTTGCATGGCGCGTACTTTTTCGATCCCTGGCGTATTGGCCGGCACCAAAATCATAGAATGCTGTGCATGGCGCGGCCCTTCGGGGTTGGATTTAACCATCACAACATAGATTTCACAGCGCGGGTCACCGGCCCCTGAGGACCAGACTTTTTCACCGTTCATCACCCAATGACCGTCTTTTAAGACCGCCGGCATGGAGATATTGGTAGCATCCGAAGACGCCACATCGGGTTCGGTCATCACATAGGCCGAACGGATTTTACCCTCCAGCAGTGGTTTCAGCCATTTTTCCTTTTGTTCTTCGGTGCCATAACGCTCGATCACTTCCATATTACCGGTGTCCGGCGCGGCACAGTTGAAAACCTCGGGGGCCAGATGCGACCAGCCCATTTCTTCGGCCAGATGGGCATATTCAACGGTGGAGAGACCATAGCCGCGCTCTGAATCTGTCAGCCAGAAATTCCACAGACCTTTCTTTTTGGCTTTGTCTTTCAGGCTTTCGCGAATTTCTTCCTGACGCGGGGTAAAGACAAACCGTTCGCCGCCGGGGGCTGTGCCCACTTGCGCAAAATACTCCTCTTCCAGGGGCATAATATCATTGCGCACCATAGAACGTACCTGGTCCAGCAAGGGCTGAACCTTTTTTGAAATCCCTAAATCCATAATCAAAATCCTCGTAAATTGGCCAAGCGATTGGCATTAAAAGCATAATCACCCAATAATTCCTGGGCGGCGCGAATGCGCTTCATATAAAATCCAATATCAAATTCGTCGGTCATGCCGATGCCGCCGTGCATTTGCACCGCTTCATTGGCGGCCAAAATGCCGACCTCGCCGGCTTTGGCCTTGGCCAATGCGGCACCTGCGCCAGCCATATCCGGGGCCGTGCTGAACATTTGCAAGGCATTGAGCACAGCAGATTTAACCAGTTCGACCTCGGAATACAAATGCGCCGAGCGATGTTGCAGGCCCTGAAACGAGCCGACATTGACGCCAAACTGTTTGCGTTCTTTGAGATAGTCCATGGTCATGTCAAAGCTTTGTTCGGAAGCGCCCAGCATTTCAGCCGCCAGCCCCGCACGCCCGACGTTCAAGACCCGCTCCAAAAGCGCAAAGCCCTCGTCCAGCGACCCGATCAGGGCATCGCCCGCTACATCAACATCCTTAAATTCTGTGTGGGCATAATTACGCGAGTCCAGTAGTTTGGTGCGCGAAGAGGACATCCCGGCGGCGGCCTTTTCCACAATGAATAGTGAAATTCCGGCCTCGTCCCCGACCTCGCCGGATGTGCGAGCCGCAACGATCAGGGCATCGGCGTCAAAACCGTCAATAATATAGGCTTTTTCGCCGTTCAGACGATAACCATTGCCGTGAGCTTGCGCACTCAGCGCGGTTTTGGCCGGATCATGTTTCACGCCTTCGTCCACCGCCATGGCGATAATAGTTTTGCCCTCGGCGATACCTGGCAGCCATTTTTCTTTTTGCTCGTCCGTACCTTCGCGCAACGCGCTGACGGCCATCAAAGCGGTGCTGATAAACGGTGAGGCGGTGAGATTGCGCCCCATTTCCTGTGCGATCAGGCCCGCGCCCACCATACCATAATCAATACCGCCATACTCTTCGGGCACCAAAATGCCCGCCCAGCCCATTTCAGCCATTTGCGACCATAAATCACGCGACCAACCCAGTGGATCATCATCGTCGCGTAATTTGCGCAAGGCCCCCACAGGGGCTTTTTCGTTCAGAAAACCCTTCGCCGCATCGCGCAGCATTTCCTGTTCTTCGTTTAATACCAATGCCATCGAAACTGTCCTTTAAGAGGCCGGAAGGCCCAAAATGCGTTTGGAAATAATGTTCAGCTGCACTTCTGATGTGCCACCCTCGATCGAGTTGGCCTTGGTGCGCAACCACGCCCGGGGTAATTCCCCATCGCGGCTGGCCTCGCCTTCCCATTCCAGTGCGCCATGGCCCTTGGAGGCCATCAACAGCTCATAGCGGCGCTTGTTCAGCTCGGTGCCATAATATTTGAGCATGGACGAACGGGCGCCGATCCCTTGCCCGGCCTTTGCCTCGTCTTTCATGCGTTCCATGGTCAGAAGAAACGACCAGCCATCAATTTCAGCTCGCGCCAGGTCGGCCCTCAGCGCACTGTCGGCCAAGCGGCCTTGCGCATCTGTGCCAAGCGCATCAACAGCAATCTGACCGATTGAGCGACCGCCAAGCGCGCCGCCGCCCCCGCCGCTATCGCCAATCATGGCGCGTTCATGGGTCAGCAGATATTTAGCAATGTCCCAGCCCTTGTTCAGTGTACCAACAAGGTTTTCTTTTGGCACTTTAACCTGATCAAAGAATGTTTCACAAAACGGCGAACGCCCGGAAATCAACGTGATCGGCTTTGTGCTAACACCCTCGCTGGCCATATCAAACAAGATAAAGGAAATGCCATTATGCTTGGGCACGTCACGATCGGTGCGCACCAGACAGAAAATCCAGTCAGATTTATCGGCGTATGAAGTCCAGACCTTTTGTCCGGTAATTTCATAATGATCGCCCTTGTCATCACAACGGGTTTGCAAAGACGCCAGATCAGACCCGGCACCGGGTTCTGAATACCCTTGGCACCAGCGAATTTCGCCGCGCACAATCTGAGGCAGGTAATGTTTTTTCTGCTCTTCGGATCCATATTTAAGAAGTGCAGGGCCAAGCATCCAAATGCCAAAGCTCATCAGGGCGCTGCGCGCTTTGATGGCGGCCATTTCTTCTTTGAGAATTTTAGCTTGCTCGCGGCTTAATCCGCCGCCGCCATATTCTTTGGGCCATTCCGGCGCGGTCCAGCCACGCTCGCCCATGCGTTCCAGCCAGACTTTTTGCGCCTCACAGGTAAATTCGACATTGCGTCCGCCCCAACAGGCATCTTCTTCGTTGCGCATGGGTTTGCGCATCTCCGGCGGGCAGTTTTGTGCCAGCCAGGCGCGGGTCTCTTCGCGAAAGTTTTCTAAATCACTCACCTCGTCACTCCTCAAATAGTCAAGATTTCTCAATCACGGATCGGCAGTATTGCCCCAAGCCATTCACACCCTGTGCAAAGTCTGAAAAAGCGGCATTTTGGGTTTGCCCGTGATAAAACCGGTAATAAATTTGTTGTAAAATAACCGCCAGACGCCAAATGCCATAGGCATAATAAAACGAAAAATTACTGACATCACGACCGGTCTTTTGTGCATAATATTCAAGCACTTCAGCACGTTTCATCATGCCAGGGGCATGACTGGGCTGGCGCGCCAAAGCCCGCATGGAAGCCGGGTCACCGGCTTCGGTCCAATAGGCTAATGTATTGCCAAGGTCCATTAACGGGTCGCCAAGGGCGGAAATTTCCCAGTCCAGTACGGCCCGAATTTCGAAGGGATTTTGCGCATCCAAAATCATATTATCGATGCGAAAGTCACCATGCAGAATGGCAGGCGCATGTTCGATGGCCGGGATATTGTCTTTCAGCCAGGCGCGCACATCGTCAAAAGCATCCACATCGGGGGTTTTGGCGCGATCATAACGGCGGTCCCAGCCCATAATTTGACGTTCCACATAGCCTTCGGGTTTGCCAAAATCACCAAGCCCTACAGCCTTATAGTCGATGGCATGCAGATCGATCAGCTTGTCAAAAAAGGCGGTGCAGAGTTTGCGCCCCTCAGTCTCGCCCCAACCCCAATCTTGCGGGATGTCGCCTTTAATCAAAACACCTTCGGCCTTTTCCATCACATAAAATGGCGCACCGATAATGCTGGTCTCTTCGGTATAAAATTCTGTTTTGGGCACCGCGTAAACGTCTTTTAAGGCGTTCATAATGCGGTATTCACGGCCCATATCATGGCCGGATTTGGGTTTGGAGCCTGTCGGCGGGCGTCGCAACACCAAAGAGCGACCGGGATAATCCACCGCATAGGTCAGATTTGAGGCCCCAGAGGGATATTGGCGTATGTTCGGCGTACCGCTCAGACCAGAGATATGTGCTTTTAGGCAGGCATCAACGGCGTTTGCGTCCAGCTCTTCGCCCTTGCGGACCTCGATAGAGGCATTTTCCACGCTCAAAGCAGATACCCCCCATCGACAATAATTTGCGCGCCGGTGGTATATGAGGCCTCATCCGAAACCAGATACAATACGGCGCCGACCATCTCATCGGGTTGTGCCATGCGGTTCATCGGTACATTTTCATCAAGCAAAGTGTTTAGGCTGTCTTCATTGGCTTTGAACACCGCGGTCATTTTGGTGTCGGTAAACCCAGGCAATAAGGCATTAACGCGGATTTTGTCGCGGGCATATTCCTTGGCCATGGCCTTGGTCATATTGACCAGCGCCGCCTTGGTCATCGAATACACGGCCTGAAAATGCCCCGGCTCTACTGCATTGATCGACGCCACATTGACGATTGCCCCGCCGCCGCCGTCTTTCATCAAAGGGATGGCCTGAGCGCACAAGAAAAACGGCCCCTTTAAATTGACATCAATGGTTTTATCAAACGCCCCTTCGGGGGTGTCGGCCGATGGGCCAAAAAACGGGTTGGTTGCGGCGTTATTGATCAGAATATCAAGGCGGCCATGGGTGTCGCGAACATGCTGTATGGCCGCTTCGATCTGGTCCATATGGCCCGCATGACAGGCCATTGCCTCGGCGCTGTCACCTGATTCGGTGATACTTTTGGCAACCGCCGCGCACCCTTCGAGCTTACGACTGGCACAAATCACATGCGCACCGCGTGCCGCCAACCCTTCGGCCACCGCCGCGCCTATACCGCGCGAAGCCCCATTAACAAAGGCAACCTTGCCCGTCAGATCGAAATTATAGCGTGCCATTTTTGCCCCTGCGTATCGAGTTAACAATGTTCACTTTAGAGAGATGCTTTTAGGCTGCAAGTTTTTTTGCTATCACTTGTGCTAGGAAAACTCATGAGGGGCTTTTGAGCATGAATAAACCAGCAGACAAAAAAGAAATACGTCATATGGAAAAATTGACCTTGAAAGCGCCGAATATGGGCTCTCCCATGCGCTGGATCAGCGCCGGTTGGGACGATGTTTTACGCCACCCCGTCTATTCGCTGGGGTATGGTTTCGCCTTTACCGCCAGCGGCCTGTTGATGATGTATGTGCTGTTTAAAATGGGATGGGCAGCGCTAATCCCCGCTGCTGCAGGCGGGTTTATTATGATGGCACCGCTTTTAGCCGTCGGCCTGTATGCCATTTCACGCCGCGATGAAGAGGGCAAGCCCCTCACCCTATCTGTCATTATCCCCACCCGCTTTGCCGAACCACGGCAATTGGCCTATGTGGCGCTGGCACTGACCCTCGCCTTTATTATCTGGATGCAAGTGGCACTTTTGTTGTTTGCGCTCTTCTCGCACGGACATACGCTGGCCTTGCAAGATTTCACCTCTTATGTGTTCAGCACCAAAGCAGGCCTGACTATGGCCAGTATTGGAACCATTGTCGGCCTGGTTATCTCGCTGTTTGTGTTTTCGATCAGCGCCCTGTCCATCCCGATCCTGTTGGAACACAATGTAGATGCCATAACGGCCATTTCGGCCAGCATCCGCATGGTCATGACGCACCCCGGTCCAATGCTAGTCTGGGCATGGCTGATCGCGCTTTACACCGCCTTTGGGCTAGCGTTTGCATTCCTGGGGCTGATTTTTGTATTCCCAATCATGGGTCATGCCACATGGCACGCTTATCGCGAGATGGTTGGCCTGATCGAGGAATAAGTCCCCTCAATCTGGTATGTGATCATCCTGGTCATCATCAATAAAGATGCGCCATTTGGCACCGTCCATATCGTCATACTGGCCTGATTTAACGGTCCAGATAAAAGCCCCAAGGCCTAATAGCGCCAAGAATAATGCCGCCGGGATAAGATAGATCAGTGCGGTCATGACGGTGTGTGCCTCTTGAATGGGCGCAGTGCATTCAACGTCACAATGATTGATGAGGACGACATGGCAATGGCGGCGATCATCGGCGTGACGAAACCAAACACCGCCAAAGGCACCGCGACCATGTTATAGCCCGCCGCAAATCCAAAGTTTTGCAAAATGCGGCCACGTGCGGCGCGAGATATATCAATGGCCGTCAGGACCGGGAGCAATTTTTCACCCTGCAAGACCATGTCGGCGGCGGCCTGACTGGCATCTGCGGCGCTGGCCAGTGACATGGAAACATTGGCGGCGGCCAAAGCCGGCGCATCGTTGAGGCCATCACCAATCATCAAAACGGTTTTGCCATCTCGGACCAGTGCCTCTACGCGTGCGATTTTTTCTTGTGGGGTTAGCTCGAAAGAGACGTTTTTAATGCCCGCATCTGCAGCGGCGGCAAGCGCCGGGGCTTTGCGGTCACCGGACAACATCTCGACGTCATAGCCACGTGCCATAAGGCCGGCCACCATATCAGCCGCATCAAGACGCAAGGCATCTTCGAAAATGAAATGCACAGGATCGCGGCCTTCGGCCACCAGCCACAAACCGCTGGCTTGCTGGTCTGCATCATTAACACCTGTCCAGTCGGCCCGGCCAAGACGCACGCGCACCCCATCCACATGCCCTTCAACGCCGTGCCCTGCGGTCTCTGTGGCGTCCTTGGCCACAGCACCCGGCCCCGCCAGATCAGCAAGAGCACGCGACAAGGGATGGCGGCTGGTGCGGGCCAGTTTGGCGGCAAGTTCTAAGGCTTCATCGTTGATGTCTGCGGCATTAACAAGCCGAGGTTTGCCCAGCGTCAATGTGCCGGTTTTATCCAAAAGGACAGTGTCAATTTCGGCAAGGCGTTCCAGTGCATCCCCGGCTTTGACCAGCACGCCGCGCTTGAACAACCGCCCCACAGCGACGATCTGTACGGCTGGTGCAGCCAGCCCCAACGCGCACGGACAGGTGATGATCAAGACCGCAGCCGAGATCAGCACCGCATGATGCACCCCGGCCCCAACCAGTATCCAGCCGACAAAAGACAAAACAGCCAATGTATGGACAATCGGCACATAAGCCTGTGCAGCGCGGTCGGCCAGTTTGACGAACTTGCCACGGGCCGTTTCACCAGCCTCGACCAGACGGGTCAGCTCTGCCAACAATGAATCCTCGGTGCGGGCCTTGGCCAATACCGTCAGCTTGTCCGTCAGATTGACCATACCGGCACGGATAAAGTCGCCCTTCTCCACCAGTCCCGGCGCGCTCTCGCCGCTGACCAGTGCCATATCCACGTCAGAGCGCCCGGCGGTAATCTGGCCATCCACGGGAGCCCGGTCGCCGGGCCACAAAATAATAGTGTCGCCGGGGGCAATATCGCGCGCCTGTACGGCGTGGACGCTGCCATCAGCCTCGATACGGTTGGCAGTGGCCGATTGCAAAGATAACAGCTCGCGTGCCGCAAGGCGGGTCTGGCCACGCAAACGATGATCCAGCCAGCGCCCGATCAGCAAAAAGAATAACAGCATCACTGCTGCGTCAAAATAGGCGTGCTCTCCGCCGGTGATGGTTTCGTAAAGACTGACCCCAAGGGCCAGCAAGACCGCCAGTGATATGGGAACATCCATATTGGCCTTGCCCTTGCGCAATGAGGCAAAGGCAGACCGAAAAAATGGTTGACCCGCAAAGGCCGCCGCCGGCAAGGCAATCAATGCCGATACCCAGTGAAATAATGAGCGTGTGTTTTCTTGCATCTCGCCAGAGAAGCCAGCCCAGACGGAAACCGAGAACAACATGATATTCATGGCGGCAAACCCTGCCACTGCCATGCAGAGCAGTAAGAAACGCCCTTGCTTGTCACGTTCTTCCTCGGCCTCACCTGGATCATAAGGCGAAACCTGATACCCAAGATCCGCCACAGTGCGGGCGATGATGCCAGGATCAGCCGCGCCAGGCACCCACCCCACCGTAAGCTTGCCGGTTGAGAGGTTCAACTGGCTGGTCTGCACGCCGGCAATGGCGTTGACGCCTTTTTCAATCTTCGAGATACACCCGGCGCACCGCGCACCGCGGACCAGCAAGTCCAGATGCGATAATCCGTCGTCTTCGTGCCTGACAAAGGCGCTGGGGTCCGCAGCGGCACCTTTTTGGGCCACCGGCCCACCCATTGTGGGACAACCGCGACTTTCTTCTGTGTCGCTAATGCTCATAACCGGCCTTTAAACGGGAAAACCAGATCGTCACGCGTTCGAACCGCCTGTCCCTCAAATTCCATAGTACGTTGTTGCGCCATATCTGCCTGCAATTTCGCACGATATTGCCCCGGTCCGCTGGGCAGCAGTTTCAAGTTCTGATCTGCATGAGGCAAGCCCGGCCAGAACAACCGTACAGAGACATCAAGGCCATCAACCGGCCCTTCTTTGTTGTCGATTTGCACCTCAACAGTGTTGTTCTCAGCGATGGAAATGCTGGCTTTCCACCCCTCTTTTTGGGTTTGTGCCCGCGCTTCCAGAGTTTCGTTATAACGGATCCCTTTTTCGTAAGGGTGCGAAACGCTCTCGCCCGGAAAAGTGCGTGTGGCCTGCGTAATAAAGATCACATTGACGGCAATAATTACCCCAAAAAACGCAATCAACCCGGCCAGGACATGCCAGCCTTTAATCTGAAATGATTCAGCCTTGCTCATCGCTTTCCTGACAAAAATACCGTTTTATTGACGGCATGCTCACCACCATTACCCTCTTGTACCAAGATGGAAACCGGCGTGGACTCTTTCAAGGACTTGACCGTCTGTGCGGGTACGGTCAGATAAATTTTCATGGTCCGTACCTTGTCCGGCTCGGCGCTGACTGCAATGGATGTTCCATCACCTTTCAGGCCAATGGCTTTGAGCTGTGCGCCATCAATGCCCTCAACAGAAACTTGAAACTTACGCGGCTCCGACGCTTTGTTGATAATTTTCAGTGTATAGCCATTGCGCACAGAACCATCGGAAAGCCTTACAAAGGTAGGGCTGCGATCGCGCAGCGTATTCAATTCCAGCGTCGAACGGGTAACCAGACCATACAACATAACCGCGGCAATGCCGCCGACCAGAACGCCATAAAGTACAGTCCGGGCCCGAAAAATCCGAAACACCGGCTTTTCGCCTTTTGAGATCAATCCGCGATTACGTGCCGTATCATAGGCAATAAGACCTTTGGGGCGTCCGATTTTTTCCATCACAGAATCGCAAGCATCAATACACAGCGCGCAATTGATACATTCCAGCTGGTCGCCATCACGTATATCTATGCCCATCGGGCAAACCGCCACGCACATTTTGCAATCAATACAATCGCCGCGCCCGTCCCAGCTGTCGTTCTTTTTGTGGGGACCACGTGGTTCGCCACGATAATCGCGGTACGTCACTTCGAAGCTGTCTTCGTCTGTCAACGCCCCCTGAATGCGTGGCCAGGGGCACATATAGGTGCAGACCTGTTCGCGCATCGTCCCGGCCAGCGAATAGGTAGTAAAAGTCAAAATGGCCGTAAAAAGATAAGCTGACATTGGCGCATGGCCAGTGAAAAAACCACGGACGACGGTTGGCGCATCATGAAAATAGAGCACAAACACACCACCGGTCAGCAGAGAAATCAGCAGCCATACCGTATGCTTGAGTATTTTTTTGACCAGTTTCTTACCGCGCATGGGCTGTCGTGCCAGCTTGATCCGTGCATTGCGGTCCCCTTCGATCATCCGTTCGAAGGCGATAAAAAGGTCAGTCCAGATGGTTTGCGGGCAGGCATAGCCGCACCAGACCCGGCCGAACAAAGATGTCGCCATAAACAACCCAAAGGCCGACAGCATCAAAAGGCCAGTAATGTAATAGACTTCCTGGGGCCAAATTTCGATAAAGAAGAAATAAAACCGACGACCGGCGAAGTCCGCCAAAACGGCCTGGTCCGGCGCACCCGGCCCCCGGTCCCAACGGATAAACGGCACAATGTAGTAGATACCCAGCAAAATAAACAGAAAGGCCCATTTGACTTTGCGAAAGAACCCATGGGCCAATTTTGGGTAAATTGGGATACGTTTTTGATAAAGCTCACGGTGCTCTGGCGTGTTTACAGCCGTGACGTCGATCTTCTCGACGCCGTGCGCAGCACGTCGTTTTTGAGGCGATTGAGGCCCGCCATTTTTACCCGGCGAGCCTCCTATAATCGTGGTTTTACCCAATTTGGCCTCCACGGCCGATTTTAAGGGCGGTGTTATTCACCGCCGCCCAGTGAGTGAACATAAATGCTCAATGCTTCGATCGTCCAAGGTTCCAGACGGCCTGACCATGTGGGCATCACACCGTTGCGGCTATTGGTAATTGTTTCCAATATTGCCGCACGGCTGCCTGAATAAAGCCAATCTGCATCGGTGAGATTAGGCGCACCCAGTTCGCGCATGCCTGTGCCATCTTCGCCATGACAAACCGAGCAGTTATCAGCAAAAACTATTTGAGCCCGACCAACCGCGGCTGCATCGGCCTCGCCGCCGGACAGGTTAGTCACATACTCGACAAGGTCGCTGATTTCATCTTTGGTCAGCAACTCGTCTTTACCAAACGCCGGCATTTGCGAAAACCGCGTGTCGTCACCGGTCGAGCGAACACCATTCGTAATCGTATACTGAATATCGTCCAGCGACCCACCCCACAGCCAGACATCATCAACCAGAGCCGGATAACCATTGGTCCCGACACCGCCAGAACCGTGGCAGGTGGCACAATTATCGCCGAAGGCGGATTTGCCTGCCGCCATGGCAAAGTTCAGCAATTCAGGATCGCTTTCAACTTGATCCAGTGCTGTATTGGCCAATCGAATTTCGTCCGGGCCGCGCGATGCGGCCAGTTTGACCATATCGGCTTCAAAAGTAGCACGTTCTGAATAGTTGCGCAGGCCTTTGATATAGGTGTCTGCCCATGGCAGAGGCCAAGATGGCATCAACACCATATAGACAGCAGCGATGGCAATGCAGCCGAACCAGATGGTCAGCCACCAGCGCGGCAATGGCGTGTTCAGTTCTTTGATTTCGTCCCATTCATGGCCGGTTGTTTCCGTACCGGAATGGTCATCAACGTCTGGACGTTTTGACATTATTTGCCCTCCTCATCATCTAGAGGCCCGTCTTCAAGAGGAATACGCGCAGCTTCGTCAAACTGTTTCTGATTGCCCGGCCATAAAGCGTAAAGAACAATCAAGCCAAACAATATGGCGAAA
The DNA here is from genome assembly GCA_021776525.1 of Robiginitomaculum sp. GTDB lineage: Bacteria > Pseudomonadota > Alphaproteobacteria > Caulobacterales > Maricaulaceae > Robiginitomaculum_B. The sequence goes on along the minus strand of JAJFFT010000005.1, from coordinate 255,010 downwards.
TAGACCAGCCCCCAGGTCTGCGCGAATGCGGCAACATCTTCATATGACATAGCTTTCTCCCTTAACGCAGGTTTTCTTCGGCATCGGCTTCATAGGTTGAAAAATCAACCAAGGTGCCAAGCATTTGCAAATAGGCGATCAATGCATCCATCTCGGTCAGATGCTCTGGATTGCCGTCAAAGTCGCGGACATTCGCACCGGGATAACGGGCCATAAACCCATCATAATCGTCGGCATATTCATCCACCTGAGTGGCCAGGTCCGCTTTGGCGGCTTCGATTTGCGCATCACTGTATGGAACACCAACAATACGATTGGTTTTCAGCTCTGCCATAATGGTCCGCCCGTCCAGAATATTGTCATTCAGGAATTTATAGGGCGGCATAACGGATTCCGGCACGACGGCGCGTGGGTCATTCAAGTGAGCCAGATGCCAGGCATCTGAATATTTGGCCCCGACACGAGCCAGATCAGGCCCGGTCCGTTTGGACCCCCACTGGAATGGGTGATCATACATGCTCTCTGCGGCCAGACTGTAATGGCCATACCGTTCAGCTTCGTCGCGCAAGGGGCGGATCATCTGGCTGTGGCACAGATAACACCCTTCGCGGACATAGACATTGCGCCCGGTCAGCTCCAGCGGCGTATAGGGCCGCATGCCCTCAACCTTCTCGATCGTGCTCGAGAGGTAGAAAAGCGGAGCAATCTCGACCAGCCCACCAATGGACACCACAATCAGTATGCCCAGGGTTAAAAGCAGAGAGTTTTTTTCAAGTACTTCATGTTTAAAAGCCATAATTCTCTCCCTACCTCACAGCCGGTATAGCGATGGAAAGCGGCGGCATATCAGGAAGCGCCTCCCCTTTGCGAACATCACCGCGTGCGGTGCGCCACAAATTGTACGCCATAATCAAGGCGCCGATCAGGAATAACAGCCCGCCGGTAGCCCGAATAATGTAATACGGGTGCATGGCTTCGACGGTTTCCACAAAGGAGTATTCCAGGAAACCAAAGCTGTTTTAGGCGCGCCACATCAGGCCTTGCTTAATACCACTGACCCACCTGGATGTGATGTAGAACACAATCCCGATTGTCGAAATCCAGAAATGCCATTCAACCAGATCGTTGGAATAGAGCCGCGCCCGTTTCCACACCCATGGTACCATGCAGTATAGGGCGCCAAAGCTGACATAGGCCACCCAGCCCAGCGCACCGGAATGCACGTGGCCAATTGTCCAGTCGGTATAGTGTGACAGCGAGTTGACCGCGCGGATCGACATCACCGGACCTTCGAATGTGCTCATGCCATAAAAGGCCACCGAGACCACCAGCATACGCATGACCGGGTCGGTGCGCAGCTTGTCCCAGGCACCAGAGAGCGTCATCAGGCCGTTGATCATCCCACCCCAGGACGGCATCCACAGAATAATCGAGAATGTCATGCCCAGTGTTTGTGCCCACATTGGCAACGCCGTGTAGTGCAAATGGTGCGGGCCGGCCCAGATATAAATGAAGATTAGCGACCAGAAGTGCACAATCGACAGACGGTAAGAATATACGGGCCGCTCGGCACGTTTGGGCACAAAGTAATACATAATGCCCAAGAACCCGGCAGTCAGGAAAAAGCCCACGGCATTATGGCCGTACCACCATTGGGTCATGGCATCTTGAACGCCAGAGAACAGCGAATAGCTTTTGTGCTCGGTCAGGCCAATCGGAATGGAAATATTGTTGATAATATGCAGCATCGCCACGGTGACGATAAACGACAGATAAAACCAGTTGGCCACGTAAATATGCTTGATTTTACGTTTCCAGAGCGTGCCCAGGAAAACCAGCAAGTAAGAAACCCAGACAATGGTCAGCCAGAGATCAATATACCATTCCGGTTCAGCATATTCTTTGCTTTGCGTGACACCGCTGACATAACCGGTTGCGGCCAGAACAATAAACAGCTGATAGCCCCAGAACACAAACCAGGGCCAGACACCACCGGCAAGACGCGCATGGTTGGTGCGTTGAACAACATAAAATGATGTCACCATCAGCGCATTGCCGCCAAAGGCAAAAATCACCGCCGAGGTGTGAACAGGGCGCAGCCGCCCAAAGTTCAGCCAGCCAATATTCTCAAAATACAAGAGGTTTGGAAAAGCCAGTTGCGAAGCAATAATAACGCCAACAAGAAAGCCGACAATGCCCCAGAATGTGGTGGCGACAATACCGGCTTTGATAATGCCTTCTTCGTATTTTGACTGATCAAAACTCAATCCACTCGCGGCGCGCATAAACAGGGCTGCAATGCCCAAGACAAAAGCGCCAAGCAGGATAACAGCATGCACTTTCATTAATGGGTCGTGCGTTTTGGCGGTCAGAAACAAACTCACCAGTGCCAATATGCTCAAGAACACGCCCAGCGTCAGTACATCCAATCCCATACCCTTTCGGGCAGTAGAGTTGCTCATGATGAGGCTCCCCTTGCTCCACCGTGACCGGTCACGGCATTTCAAAATGTATCAACCCTTGTTTGGGCGTTTTCTCAAGGTCTAAACTGTCACATATATTCAATTGCGCTAATATGTCGCAATCCTTGAAACAGCCCTTCGCAAACGCCCGAATTTGCGCCAATATACAATTTAATAAACAGATTCGCAGGCAGGTATAAAATGAATTCACACGTTTTACGGGCTATTTTACCTCATCGCGGTGCCGACCCGCGCTATTGGCTCGGCTTTATCGCAGTCCTGTCACTGATTGCCTCATGCATTTCCATGGCGGTGATTTACCAGAACCCATTTGCGCATTTGGCCCTATGTTTGGGCGGCGAGCCAGGTATAGCGCAAAGCGGTACGCTTTTGCTCTATGGGCATTGTGCATGGTGCTACCTTGCCGTTGGGTTCGGTCTTGCGGCACTGGTCGCACCGCCGCGGCAATCATAATTTAGTCAGGCATAATTTAGTCAGGCTTGATTTAATCAGGCCAGGCGAAACGCCATTGTCCGGTCCAGCCTGCGCAATGCGCGGCCCGGCAGTCGAGACACCGGCCCCATTGGCAAAGCCTCGAACCCGCGTTGTACGGTTACCGCGCTTTGCCTGATGAATGCCGCCAGCGATGGTGATAACGCGGCACCACTGCTCACAGGCGTGGTTTCGCCGCCAAACTGTAATTTGTAACGATAATCGCCAACCCCAAGATGCACTTTATCTATGCCCGCCTCGGCATGCCCCTGCATCATCCGCAACAGCAAAGCGTGACCTGCCCCATAGGTTGAGAACTCAGGGTCATAAGCCGGAAACCAGTAATGCGCGGCGCTGGACCCGTGCATACCAAAATGTGCGGCGACCAGTGTTCCCCCAGCCCGCAAAGTCGATAATTGCCCTGCAAAATGCGCGCTGCGTGTTTCCCAAAGCGCACGCAATAATGCGCTGGTCCATGGCACAGAGAATACATCAAATATTCCGGTGGCAGCGTATTGCGCACTTTTCCACGCCAACAGCGTATCAAAAGCATCGCCGTCACGATCGTCCATAGTAAAAGATAGCTCGCCATGGTGTTTGGCCATGCGCCGGGCATTGCCCTCATGCTTTTTGAGGCTTTTTTTGTAAACGCTCATGCGCCCTTCATACCAATGCTCGAACCCTTTCTCGAGGTTCGCCGTATGGCACATTTCCTGTGCATTGAAGTTGGGCGAGAAACAGGCCTGTGCGGATGGAACAAAACTGAAAGGATACACACTAATCCCTGCGGTGCGCATTACTGCCTTCAGATCCAGAGCATACCCAACCTCGGTTATAACGCCGTGAAAATCACTCAACGGTCCACCCAGTGGCAAGGAATAGCCCAACGGACCGCGCTGAAACGGGAAAAAACCCTTCAGCATCCCATCGACGCGCAATACCGCAACTTGCGTGTCCGTACGCACCTGGTCACAGGCATCTGCAAATTCCACAGAAAAATACGGGCTGTGCAAATTCGGATCCGCCGCTTGAAATGCGCGCCATGCGTCGCGCTCGGCATTGGTCAGTTCCGATGGTCTTTTGACAATTACGTCCACGTTTTACGGCCCTTGAGATTTTGTCTGTTTTGTTCACGAGGCATTAGTGCGTTTGTCATAGCATCTAAATCCTAACAACGCGCTAGCGCGCAAAAAATTAAGGACAAAGCATGCTTTGGCGCCATCTTCTTGGGTATCTGCCGGTCAACATCGCTCAGGCGGTGGCCGGTTTTGGCGGCATTTTTCTGCTGACCCGTCTGCTCACCCCGGAAGATTACGGACGCTATGGCCTGGCCATGGCCGTCATGATGTTTTTTCACTCGATCTTCTTTACCTGGCTCGAAGCCGCCATGGCCAGGTTTTACGCCCGCGCCGAAGCCGAGGGCAATCTGCAAAGCCAATTGACCAGTGCCTATGGCGCGCTGGCCGTGCTGGCGGTTGTCTGCGGAATATTGGGTGGGTTTGGCATTATGTTACTGCCGCTCTCCGCCACCTTTCAGACCATTTTGGGCTTTGCCCTGGCCGCGGCGATTTTACGGGCTGGTTTAAATTTGACCATGCAGGCGCGCCGGGCCGCCCGTGAGGTTTCTCGCTACAGCCTGATCGAGTTCTTTCATATCACCACCGGTTTCACGCTGGGCATATTACTGGTCGTGGCCACTGACTTGCGCGCCGCTGGACCATTTGCCGGCATAGCCCTTGCTGCGGGCATGGCACTGGCTTTTGATCTGCCGCGTATGCTTGTTCGTGCCAAAGGCGGCAGTTTTTCCGCGGCCGAGCTTAAAGTCTTTGCCCTTTATGGCCTGCCGATCTCTCTCTCGCTTGTGCTGGAATATGCGCTTTCTTCTGCGGATCGATTTTTAATCGCCGGTTATCTGGGGACCGCCTCTGTGGGTGTTTACACCGCTGGTTACGGCCTCGCCAATCGCACATTGGATATTATCTTTGTCTGGGCCGGTATGGCGGCTGCGCCGCTGACCATTGCCGCGCTGGAACATGGCGGATTGGAAGACGCGCGCAAAATGGCCCGCAAAGCCTTTGGCTTTATGGCGCTGTTGACGTTTCCGGCCGCCACCGGTCTGGCGCTGGTCGCCGCCCCGCTGGCCGCTGTGATGACCGGCCCGGCCTTTCGTGAACAAGCCGCCACAATCATCCCATGGATCGCGCTGGCCGGTTTGATGAATGGCGTTATGACGTATTATCTGCACGAGGCCTTCACGCTTTCCAAGCGTACCGGTGTTATGGCCGCCGTGATGGCGTTTCCGGCTGTGTTGAACATTATTTTGAATATCATCCTGCTGCCCCGTCTGGGGTTGCAAGGCGCAGTGATCGCCACAGTGATCGCCTATTTTGCCGGCATGGTGCTGAGCGCCATTGTCGGCCGCCGGTATTTTCCGCTGCCTTTGCCTTATAAAGCCGCCGCCAAGACACTGGCCGCCTGCTTCGTTATGGCTGGCGGGGTTATGCTGGTCCCGTGGCCCACGCAATGGCCTGCGCTGGCCTTGTTGTTTGCCCAGGCCGGTTTGGGCGCGGTGTTTTATGGGCTGGCCGCTTATGTCTTTAATCTGGCCAATTGCCGAGACTATGCGCTCCATGCGCTAGACCGTCTGCGCAATCGCGGCGAGGTGCTGTCCTCATGAATGCGCAAACGCCAATGGCACGGACGGTCACCAATAACGCCTGGAACACTGGGGCACCGGTCACCATCAGTGTTCTTATCCCCTTCTATAAGGATGATCCGCAAACCTTATTACAAAGCCTTGACCAGAAAGCCCCCGATCATATCGAGATCATTTTGTATGATGATGGCAGCGGTGACCCGGCGTTAAGCGAGCGTATGAGCACTGCCATCAACGCCTCGGCCTTGCCGGTAGAATTGATCAGCGCACAGAAAAACCTTGGCCGTTCTGCGGCCCGTAACGCACTGATCCAAGCGGCACGCGGTGAATGGGTATTGTTTCTGGACGCTGACATGATGCCCGAGGACCAAGAGTTTTTACAAAACTGGTTTGATTGTGCCAACACTCAAAACCCGGACATCGCCTTTGGTGGGTTCAGCGTCCAACCAATCGAGACTGTAGAACCGGCACTGGCCCTGCATCAGGCATTTTCGCAAACCTCTGATTGCCTGCCGGCGGCCATACGGTCGCAAAATGCAGCCAAGCACGTGTGCACATCCAACCTTCTGGTCCGAAGCTCAGTGTTAAACCAATGCCCGTTTGATGATGGGTTTTCAGGCTGGGGCTGGGAAGATGTCGAATGGGCCGCCCGCGCCGCAAAAACCCATGCCATCATCCACATTGATAATCCGGCCCGCCATTTAGGCCTGGAAAGCGCCGATACTCTGGTGCGCAGGTTCAAGGATTCTGCACCAAATTACGCACGTTTTGTACAACGCCACCCGGATCTGGCGCAGACTTTGCCCAGCTGGAAAGCCGCGCAGTTTTTGCGTAAAATTCCCGGGTTTTCACTCTTTCGCCCCATTCTGGCTGCGCTGGCCCGCGACAAAAGCGGTCTATTGCCGCTTCGTTTGCGGATTGTGGCGCTAAAATTATGGCGCTCCAGCTGGTATGCAAAGGCTCTCTCATGAACACGCCCTACACGCCCTCTGACGGGATCATCAGCGCCTTAAAACGCCGCCTGACACGCTTTGCAGCACGCAAGCCGATTGATTGTGCGCAAGATCGTTTTGTTGTCAGCTTCAGTTTTGATGACTTTCCACGCAGCGCCGCCACAACCGGTGCAAAAATCCTTGAAAATTATGGCTGGCGCGGGACGTATTACGCCAGTGCCGGATTTGAGAACACCTCAAACCATTTGGGTGATCTGTTTACCCCACAGGACATTAGCGCCTTGATCGCCCGCGGTCATGAAATTGGCTGCCACACAGAAAACCATATCGATTGTGCCATCAACGCACCGGTGGTGATTGAGCGCGAAATTCGCCGTAATCAGAAATACCTGCGCACTCTGGGGGCGCCCGCCTGCCCGGCCTCATTTGCCTTTCCCTATGGCGAAGTGTCGCCGCGCGCCAAAGACTTGCTGGGCCAGCATTATGCAAACTTGCGCGGTGTGCGGGCTGGCATAAACCGGCGTTATGCCGATGCGCACCAACTGAATGCTGTGCCCATAGAAGGCACACTGGAGGACCGGGACACCGCCCTGTCATTTGTTGATGGTCTGAAATCCGGGCCAGGCTGGCTGATCTTCTATACCCACGATGTTCGTGACACCCCAAGTCAATGGGGCTGCACGCCAGAACTTCTGAACGCGGTGTGCGCCGCGGTTAAAGAAGCCGGATGTGACGTACAGACCGTGGGTGATGCATTTTCTTCATTGACGGAGGTCAAACAAGCCGCATGAAGCCCGATGTCTCTGTTGTCATACCAACGTTCAAGCGACCCGATCGGGTGCGCCGGGCAGTCAACAGTGTGTTGGCGCAAAAAGGTTATCATGCCCTGATCGAGATTGTGGTGTTGGATAATGACCCACAAGGGTCTGCCAGAGACGTGGTCAACGCACTGGCCTCCAGCACACGCGGCGCTATCGTCTATGGGCATGAGCCGGAACCCGGCGTCGCCAACGCCCGCAATGCGGCCCTGAGCCTTGCGCAAGGCAAGTTGATCGTCTTTTTGGATGATGATGAGGTGGCAACAGAAGGCTGGTTAAAGTCTTTGCTGGAGGTCCAGTCACAAACCAATGCCGATCTGGTCTTTGGGCCGGTGCGCGGTACGGTCGAGGGTGATGTCGCCCACAAGGATTATATCGAGGCGCGCTTTACCCGCGAAGGGCCAGAGCAATCAGGCCTGATTGATCAGTATTACGGATGCGGCAATTCTTTGCTGAAACGGGCGAAATTTTTTAACGATGCGCCTGTATTCGATGCTTCAAAAAATGAAACCGGCGGCGAGGACGACGCACTTTTCTCTCATGCACAGGCTCATGGCGCAGTGATTGCGTGGGCCGCCAATGCACTGGTCTTTGAAGAGATCATGCCCGACCGCGCAACATTGTCGTTTTCACTGGCCAAGGCCTTTGCCTTTGGTCAGGGACCAACGCAAACCTGTTGGCAGCATCGCAAAATCTTTGGTGTGCTCTATTGGATGGGCGTTGGGCTGGGGCAATTGCTAGCCTTTGGAGGCCTTTATCTCGGCAAACGCCTTGTTGGTGCCAAAGGCCAGGCAGATACACTGGATCGTGCCATACAGGGCCTTGGCAAGCTGTTCTGGTTCAAAGGCCTTGAGCCACGTTTTTACGGTGAATCTGCCCTTTGATTTCTTGCTTTGGACCCGCACCAAACAGTTTGGCCGCCGTGGCTGCAAAGACGATCCAGCCCAGATTATTCTGCTGCAAGATGTTGCTTTCCGACAGAGAGAACAGCAAGAAAACCAGTGTTGATATAAGCCCCCAATAGGCAGCTTTTTCGTGCAGCACACCGCGCAGCCCCGCGATGATTGCACTGATATAACTGAGCGCAAATAACAAAACCCCGACCAGTCCAATAGACAACCAGGTTTCCAGCCAGCCATTATGCGCCGTTGGCACCAACCACTGGGTCCGTTGACGCACCCAGAATGCCGGCCCGGTTTCATCCAGCCAGAAAACTGCATAACCATGCCCGAGCCAGGGGTGATCCTTGATCTGGGCAAACAAGGCTGCCCAGATGTCGGTGCGTCCGGTCAGCGTCGGGTCTTTGCCGATCAAGCCGAACATAAATTTGGGCGCGTATTCAATCCCCAGGGCCAGACCACCGCCAAATATCACACCAAAATAAAGCATCGGAATGCCAATAAAGGGGCTGCGCTTAAAGACGTATAAAGCCCCCACTCCGCCCAGCCCAAGGAACAGAGCCATCAGTGAGGTTTTTGATGTGGATAGCAAAACCAGTATTGTCGCCAATAACAGGATGATCCCCCAGAGCCATCGTCTTTGTGGCCTGAAAATCATGGCGCACAGGCTTAGGTGTGCACATTTGGCCATATTCATTCCAAGATCATTTTTTTCGTACCACAGACCGGACCAGGCCCCCGGAAATATTTCTTGCATAACGCCCTTGGAGGGCACCAGAAGCGCCAGAAAAAAACTCATCACCGCCAGTACCGCAAAACATGTCGCCAACAATTCAACCAGGCCTGCCCAATCCAGTCTGGAGGCCAGATAGATCGCAAAAATGGTGGTCAGCATCAAAGCTATAGCACGGCGGAATGTATCAGCCGGGGCGATCGACCAATAGCTGGAGGCCAAAGCCAGAAAGACCGGTAAAAGCAATAAAAAGCTGCGCAACATGCCGTTGGCAACGGCCCATGGCCTGCTAAGAACAAGAAAAAGAACGGCAAGATAGACCAGATAATAGATCTGCTTGATAAATGGCAGATCATCAGCCGCCGCCTTTTCCACAATCAGGGGGCCAAAAAAACCACCCGAAAAAATCAGCAAAAAGACCAATAAGGCCGTGAGTTCCAGAAACACGCTCACCTGCCCCAGGGTAAAGGGCTGTCGCGGCGCATTGTCGTAAACCAAACTCATGAGAAATCCTGAATAGGCGCACGTACGCCATTGCGTCTAATAGAAATCTTTATGGTTAATAAGATGTGGAGATTATCCGCTTGGTTATGGATGAAGCTTGGCCCGTAGCGCCGACATATGCCGCTCGACAAAATGGTACATCAGGCTTGAAAAACCCAATGTAAGCGCCAAGCCGACCAGCATCACTGGTATGCTTTCGGAATGAAAGAATGAAACCGCCAGAGCGATAGCCGTTGGGTGGATTAGATAAGCGGTATAGGACACCTTTCCCAGATAGCGCATGACACCCCAGTTAAGCCAGGAAAACAACTGCCAATCGCTTTTGGTGATGGCAAAATAAAACACCGGAAACAGCGCCACACCCTGAAGGCTGTATCGTGCCGTCTCGCGAAATGCAGGATCGCGGTAAAGCAGACAAAACAACATGATAGCACCAGCGCCAGCCAGCAAGGAGAGAATCAAGGCTTTGCTTTTAATAACCAACGGGTCGACCACCGGATTATGCCATAATGCCATGATGCAACCAAACATGATCGAATCAATCCGGGTATCGGTGGCGTAATAAGTCCGCACTTGCGGCACCCCTTGGCCGACCACAAGATATACCCGCCAGAGCAGCACCAGCACGCAAAAGAGCGCAATAATCGCGGCCATGCGAGATGGATTAAAGCGCACCGCCATCAACGTAAAGGCCAAAGGAAAAAGCAGATAAAAATGCTCTTCAACCGAAAGAGACCACAACACCGTCAAGCCCGGCGCGGTATGTTCAGGGTTGCCGAAAATCAGGTAATAATTGGTCATTTGCAGGGCCTGCGCAACCAACGCATCCCAGGTCATATTGTTCTGTAAAACACCCGCCAATGCCAGGATGATGACCAGTGCAAAGACCAGATAAAAGGGCGGCAAAATCCGATAGACGCGGCGCATATAGAATTTTGAAAAACTCAAAGTCCCGGTTTGCTCGAACTCGCGGCGCATTAAAGTGGTGATCAAAAACCCACTCAAAAAGAAAAATATGGTCACGCCAAGCCCACCGGGGACAATATGACCAAATCCGGCATGGCCCGCAAAGACCAGTAAAACGGCTATGGCGCGCAGGCCATCGAGCGAATGTATATAGAAGCCTTTGTGTGACATGGAGCGGTTATGCCAGAACGGTCTTAAGAAATTCTGGACTGGCTAAAGCATTTCGTTATTGAGCTGCATGAAGTGCCGGCCCCATACCTTGCCGCGGTACCGCGTTATAGATCACACCAAGGCAACGGCCGCCGCGCCCTTCAATTTGCTGGCGCATGCGCTGTATCGGGGCACCGGCCTCGGCCGGGTGTGCGACGATCACGACACCGTCTGTATCAGCCGCCGTCACCAGCCCACCGCGTCCACGGTTAAGTGCCGGCGCGTCAATAATCGTCAGGTCGACATTTTTGCGTATATTGGCCCAGTAAGATTTAGCCGGGCACAAATGCACATCCTGTTTGGCACGCAGTAAATCATTGCGAAACCTGCTGACATACAATCTGTGATTGCCGACCTGATGCATATTCAAATAATAGCGATCCCCGGCTTTGCGACCGTCTTCACGGACCAGTTCTGGTTGTATACGCCAGAACAATGACGCATTACCCATGGTTGCATCACAGGCCGTACCAAGAGGGCCGTAAAGCGATTGTGCCTTGGCGCTGGAAAACACCTTGAAATGTGTGTTGGCATAAAAGTCCAGATCAAACAGCCAGACGCCGCGTTTTTGCCGCGGAGCCAACAGCCGCGCAAAAGCCCGCGCACATGTCGATACGCCGGCTCCGGACTGCAGGCCCATAAACTGAATAACCACGCCGCGTTGTTGCGCCGCCAGTTGTTCATAGACCCCACACAGGCCGTAAAGCTCTTGACGTAAATCAATCATAGATACTGATCTTTCGAATCCATGATCTCAGTAAAAACAATCTTGGTTAACGAGATGTAACCGAAAGCGATCCTCGTTAAGTATTTCATCTGGGCAGGATTAAATGCGGGCCGCAATATTGCCTAGAACCGGCAGGCCATCATCGGGTTTTTGCCCATTATGCCCTTCTGCTCCAGAGCTATCGTCCATAGTCTGAATATAGGGAAAGGACGGCGCAACATGTTGCGCCGGTGGCGGTGGGGGGCGGTGCCCCGGCGAAGTACGTTGTCCGTGTTTATGCGGCTGTGCGCGTTGTGTATGCTGCGCCCGCGCCGCTGGCCTAGTACCTGTGCGAACAATATCCAACAGCGCAAAGAACAAACCGACGCAAAAAGCCGTAAAGGCCGCAAAAAGAAAGGCCAGAATAGTCGCCGGTCTTTTCATGGACTTGCCTTTGACCGGCACGGTCGGGCGCTCGATAACCCGAATATTATCGGATTGCAGCGCCGCCAGATTACGTCTGGTTTTCAATTCCTGTTCGCGCGACGCAAATTGCACATAATTCTCTTCCATAATCCGGGCCTTGCTGGCCAGACGTTGATACTCTGGAAACAAGCCCTGAAAGCGTCTTTGCCGGGCATTGATGGTCGAAATCTGGGACTTTAGAACAGCAATCTTGGCCGCAGTGGACTGTTGTTCCGCCTCTAGGGTCAGCTTGCTGGTCTGCAAACCCTGATAGATGGTATTGACCCCCGTCCGTTTGGTCCCTGTGCTCTGGCTGGAGCCGCTTTGAAGGTATTTCTCAGTCCGGGATATCCGTGCGTTGATTTCCTGAACAGGACTGGATTGCGGCAGATACCTGGCCAACAATTGCTCGCGCTCCAGTTTTAATGCTGCCAATTGTCCGGTACTGGCATCATCGGTGAATTGCTCGACAGTCTTTGGGGTTTGCAGCAACCGTGTATCGGTCACCGCCAGAGCACTTTGAATCTCCTGCCGGCGCGCCTGAGCGGTCAGAAGTTGATCGCGCAAAATGGCAATGCGATTGCTCAGTGCTGTACGTTCTGCAACAAAATCACCAATACCGTTTTGAACTAGGAACTTTTCCAGCTTTGAATTGACATCACGCAATGATTCTTCCGAGGATTTTCGCTCAACTTCAAAACCGCCTTTTCCGTCATCAAGTAGAATTTTGCGTCTGTATATCTGATACTCTTCTATAAAAGCATCCAGAACATCGCGGGCAACTTGCGGGTTTTCATGGTGAAATGAAACGCTGACCAATGGCTGGTTCGGCGCAGTATAGGCCGCCAGGCTTTTTTCCAGATTATGCAGGGCCGCACCATGGATCAGGTCGCGTTTATAAGGCTCTAGTTCCAGTTCCAATGCCAATTTGGGGTACAGACGGCGTAAACCGATTTTTTTAAGTACCCGCTCTTTAAGCTCTACGGCCGTGATAAAACCAACTTCCGCCTGTATCATCTGATCAGCAGAAAACGCCGTACCCTGCCCTGCCGTACCCACGATCGGGTTGTAAATGTACTCTTCGCCAAACTGCACCAGTATCCGTCCCCGCGCGGTATAGCTTTTCTTCAGGGTCATAACCCCAGCCATCGCGACCCCAAAAATCACAACGAAGATGGCCAGCATCAAAAATTTGCGCGCCCAGAGGCGGGACAGCAGTTCAAAAAAGGAAACGCCGGACAGCCCGGCCCACCCGCTGGTGCGCGCAGCAGCTGCAGGCTGGTGGTTAGGTGGCGGGGTAAAATACTGTGTCATCGAATCTATTTGGGCTTTATTGACGTTAATCGCTATCATTCAGGCATCGTGTTTAACAATTCCTAACCATTCTCATTAAGATTTAGGTAAATTTTCGCAAGAACAGGAAAATGCTGTGATTTCGCCCGAAAAACGCTCATTTATTGCCGTTTCCACAATGCTGGCTTTGACGGCTTGCGCCAGCGGTGGCGGCTATAGCCGTTACCCGACAGGCGGATCATACGGTTACAACACGGCCTCTGCGGGCCAAAATGGTCATACTTCCAACACCGAACAGGCCACCCGCGCCGGTTTTCGCACTTGGCGCGATTCGGATCCGCAATACAGATTACTGCCCGGTGACCAGCTGGACATTATCGTTTATTCTGCGCCTGAGCTCTCGCGACTATTGCTTGTCGGCCCTGATGGCCGCGTGCAAATGCCACTGGCGCCGCCGGTCATGGCCGCAAATTTAACAATTGAACAATTGAAAATGCGCTTGCGCACTGCACTGTCCAACCAATTGGTTGACCCCAGCGTCGAAATCACGCCGCGCACATTTGGGTCGCAAAGAATATTTGTTGGCGGTGAAGTTGGACAACCCGGCATGTTTGAGCTGCCTGGTCAGATCGGTGTTATGGAAGCCGTTATGATGGCCGGGGGCCTGCGCACGACCGCAAAAACCGGAAAAATCATTCTTATTCGCCGCCACCCCGATGGTGGGCCGATGATGAAAACCGTCGATCTGAAATCTGTCCTGCACAAAGGCGCAAGAGGCGACCTTATGGCTCTACGCCGTGGCGATGTGGTCTTTGTCCCGCGTTCGGGCATTGCCAACATCAACCTGTTTATGCAGCAATACATTCGCGACGCACTGCCGATCAATTTCTCGGTGTCTTATTACCCCGGAAATTCCAGCAGTGTTCTTCCTGTCGTCAGTGGGCCTTAAACCCACAAACGTACAGATCGTCGCTTAGCATTTATGACCGTGAAGCCATTTCCGTGCCGCGCGTTGTGCCTGAGCAATTTGTTGCGAATCCATTTGATCCGACACTTCCTGACGGTAGGTCTTGGCTGTTTCAAAGCCCAGAACCGCAGCAAGGTTAAACCATTTGTGCGCTTCAACCAGATCCAGCTCTTGCCCTTCACCGGACGAATAGATCAGACCAAGGCGGTTCAGATCCTCAGCTTCCGGTGAGCCTGTAACCGCGTTATGAGCTTCTTGTACTTCAACGTCTGTAAACGCCATTTTCATTTCCCCAAATTCAAAACTCGTCCTTGTTTTTCTTCCAGGATCGAGTTCATTATTACCATTCATGGCCAAGCCACATGAGGGATTTTTCCCGCTTACAGTTTCGAATAAGTTAAAGTAATGAAGATTTTTTATTTGTAAAAACAAAGGTTTTCGGTGACATTTGATTCATCAAACTTAACCACACCTTACCCGTTCAAATGATGCGTGCCGACAGCCCTTGTATTCGTGCATTTTGACGCTTCCCAAAATTGCCAGTCTTAGCCTCTCGTCACCTGAATGTGTCTTGACAAGCCAGCACCGCACCTCTTTATGCGCATGCTTCGCAATTAAAAAATTACGCTTGGGCATGGTGCCCGTCCAGATTTTGAGCCTGATTTTGGGAAAAACCGCATGCGCTTTTTAACGCTTATCGCCTTTTTGACGCTCGGCGGCCTCGGCCTCACGGCCTGCCAGAACAAGCCAAAAGCCCCTGAGCCACCAATTGCAAACATGCAAACCCTGCGGACGATTGATACCGGTGACATTGTCGGATCGATCACACCACAGGCGGGTGCCTATCAATGGGCCGCAATCCCGTATGCCGCGCCGCCGGTCGGCGAACTGCGCTGGCGTGCGCCTCGCCCTGCGGCCCCTTGGGAAGGAATCAAAGAGACTCTGAACCCCGGCGTGCGCTGTGTTCAACGCGCCCGGTCTGCCGATGTGTATGATGATTTGGGTGCATTGGTTGGTAATGAAGATTGTCTGGTACTCAATATTTGGTCTCCGGCCCTGGCCAAAGACGCCCTACCCTCTGGTGATGCGCGCCTTCCAGTCATGTTCTTTATCCATGGCGGCAGCAATGTATGGGGGTATGGAGGCCAGTATGATGGCCAATACCTGGCCACCCGGCATAATGTCATCCTTGTCTCAATCAATTACCGCCTTGGACCTTTTGGATGGTTTGCCCACAAAGCTTTGCGCGAAACGGCGCTCAGCGGCCCTGATCAAAGCCCCAACTTTGCAAACTTTGACATGATCGAAGCTCTGCAATGGGTCAAAAGGAATATTTCCAGCTTTGGGGGCAACCCTGACCGTGTCACTATTTTTGGCGAATCTGCCGGGGGCCATGATGTGGCCACTCTGATTGCCCTGCCCCGTGCGCAAGGTTTGTTCCATGGTGCAATCATTCAAAGCGGTTATTTCACGTCCCACACAATGGAAACCGCAGAGAACGGCGTGCCCAAGGGATCAGGCTGGGCCTATAAAGGTGCCCGCGCCCTTGTAGGCAATCTTAACCCGCCCGCTGATTTGAACGCGCCGGATATGGCCGCATTTTTGCGCGACGCCTCTGCAAAAGATGTTTATATCGCGGCCCAGGAAGATGACGGCTCCGCAGAAAACGGCTCAGCCGAACCTGGGTCCCCATTGATCATTGCTGATGGGATTTTGCTCAAAGCTGATAGCCTTGAAGCGGCTCTGGACAATCCGGGCTTTGATATTGTTCCGGTCATAACCGGGACTAATCGCGATGAGACCAAACTCTTTAACGTCACGAACCCAAAATTGGTGAAAAAATTCCTAGGGTTTCTGCCTCGCCCTCAAGATGCCAACCAATATGCTTTGCAGGCAGAATACGAAAGCGCCATGTGGCGTGCCCGCTCTGTTGATACACAGGCGCGCCGCCTCAAAGCGAATGGCCCCTCAGACCTTTACGCCTACCGTTTTGACTGGGACGAAGAAGGTTCTGTTCTGGGGACTGACTTCTCATTGTTGTTAGGCGCCGGACACGCCATGGAACTGCCCTTTGTGTTTAATGGCTTTGCCACCTTCCCCGTCGGCGGTGGAAAAATATTCCCAAAAGATACGGCACAAGAGCGAGATGTCCTGTCCCGCACCATGATGTCGTATTGGGCCGCCTTTGCGACCCATGGAAAACCAGGGCGCGGTATGGACGGCACCCTGCCAAACTGGCAACAATGGGGGGCCGGCGCAGACAGATTGATCGTCCTTGATACGGTTGCTGGCGGTGGCGTGCGAATGTCTACAGAGGAAATTTCTGTAGACAGCGTTCTCAGCGACTTGGACCAGGATGGTCGGTTTAAATCCTTCCAGGAAAAATGCCTGGCGTTTTTAGGCGTAAAAGGTTGGTTCCCGGAAATTCGTGCGCAAGTCGACAAAATTAAGCATGTTGATTGTAAACTTTAGCCAAATTCTCCAAATAGACGCAATAATTCCCCAAAACAGCACTGGACGCGCCGTTCACAAAATGGTGTGATGGGCGCAATGCGTGTTGAATCGCTATTTTCGAGGGGAAGAGTATGACTAAGTTTAAATTAAAGGCCATTGCCACCACCGCATTGGTCGCATCCTTTGCTATGCCAGGCGTTGTGTTTGCGCAAATGGAAGACGAGATCGTCGTCACCGCAACCAAGCGGGAAAAAACACTCCAGCAGACACCTGTTGCTGTTACAGTGACCACCGAAGACACTATTGTGAAAACGCAAATTCTGGACATTTCCGATTTGCAATCAGTAGCAACGTCCTTGCGGGTCAACACATTGCAGACCTCTGCAAATACCAACTTTATTATTCGTGGTTTTGGTAACGGTGCCAACAATGCCGGTATTGAGCCATCCGTTGGTGTGTTTATCGATGGCGTATACCGCTCTCGTTCCGCCGCCCAAATTGGTGACTTGCCTAAACTGAACCGCATTGAGGTTCTGCGCGGCCCACAAAGCACCCTGTTTGGTAAAAACGCTTCTGCTGGTGTGATCAGCATCGTTACAGCTAAACCATCATTTGAAAGCAACGGTTATGTTGAGCTTGGCACCGGCAATCTGGATTTGCGCCTAGCCAAAGCGTATCTGTCAGGCCCGTTGTCTGACAATGTCGCAGCCAGCATTGGCGGCAGCATTAACAAACGTGACGGCTTTTCCGACAGCGCCCTTGGCCTGACCAAGGTCAATCAGCGCGATCGCTTTAACGTACGTGGCCAGCTTTTGATCCAGCCTAATGACAATCTCGATATCCGCTTCATTGCTGATTACAACAAAATCGACGAAGTCTGCTGTACGGTTACCAACTTCCAAAATGGACCAACCGCAGGGGCCATTCAGGCACTTGGCGGGCAATTGGCCGACCCATCTGATCCATTTGCATATAATACCTTCTATAATAAAGACCCACGCAACACCGTTAAAGACGGTGGCGTATCTATGCATTTGGACTATGAGGCCGATAACTTTGCCGTAACATCCATTACGTCCTATCGTAGCAACAAAAGTGGCGCGACATACGATGCCGACTTTACAACGCTGGAACTTCTCAGCGACGTAAGCCTGGACAATAACATCGATACGTTCACGCAGGAACTTCGCGTTACGTCGACTGGCGATAACACCGTCGACTGGATGTTCGGGGGATATTACTTCAACGAAGATGTGAAAGTTGCTGATACGATTGTTGCCGGCAGTGCCTTCCGCTCTTACGTTGATATTCTGGCTGGTGGCCCTTCTTCATTGGCCCTGATCGAAGCGGCCAATGGCTTTGCTCCTGGTTCATTTTTTGCCAATGGCACCGGGTTATTTGATAACTTTACCCAGGACGATGAATCATTCACCGCTTACGGTACTCTTGACCTTCATGTCACTGACCGTCTGACACTGACCGGTGGCCTCAACTATACAGACGATAGCAAGAACGTAACCGGGAATGCTCTGGTAACAGAGCCATTTTCTGGTGTTGATCTTGCTGGCGCTGGTGGTTTTAATTCACTGGTTCTTGCCAGTGTTGCGGGTAACTTCCCCAACATTGCGGCGGCCTGTGGATTGGGCTTCCTGCCTTTCTCGCCAGCTAATGTTGGTGCCGTTCTTGGCACTGCGGCCTGCCCGGCTCTGGGTGGCATTCCAGGCGCAGTCGCTTTTGGCGGCTTGCAGGCTAATGTAGCCGCTGGTGTTGGCGCACTGGATCTTTCTGATCCTGCACAAAACCCGCTTTTGGGTCTGCAGGCTTTGCAGTTCCTGCCACCGTTCCTTGGTTTTCCAAATTCTGTTGAAAGCGGAAAAACCAGCGACAGCAAGTTGACCTGGACAGCACGCGCCGCTTTTGACGCAACTGACAATGTCAGCGTTTATGGTAGTGCCGCCACGGGCTTCAAAGCGTCATCCTGGAACCTGTCTCGGGATAGCCGTCCGTTTGTCAGCGATACCGCTGCCATCAACGGTGCCGGTCTGGCCCTGTCCAATCAGAGCTTCGGCACGCGTTTTGCCGGACCAGAAAAAGCCACCGTGTTTGAGCTGGGCATGAAAGCTCGTTTCGAGCGCGGCGCAGTAAACATTGCGGTCTTTGATCAAACCATCAAAGGCTTCCAATCCAATACCTTCCTGGGTACCGGATTTGTGCTCAGCAATGCTGGTAAACAGTCCACTCAAGGTATTGAAATCGACGCAACCTATGTGCCGATCGATCCTTTGAAACTGACTTTTGCCATGACCCTGCTTGACCCGGTTTACGACTCCTTTGTCAACGCACCGGGTGCTGGTGGCACCATTGTTGACCGTTCCGGTCAAAAACCTGCCGGCATTCCTTCGGTCAGCATTGCAACATCTGCTACATACACACACACTTTCGACAGCGGCATCACCGCCTTCGTTCGCGGTGATTACCAGTATGAAAGTGGTGTACAGGTTGTCGAAATTCTGGCCCCACGCCGCACAGTAAGCCTGGTTAACGCCAGTGCCGGTGTGGAATGGGAAAATGGTCTGGACGTTCGTGTTTGGGCTCGCAACCTGACAAACGACAAGTTCTATACCAGCGCCTTCCCTGGTGTTGTGCAAGCCGGTACCATCAATGCGTACCCGAATGCACCACGCACATACGGCGTATCAGTGCGTAAGAGCTTCTAAGCTCTGTCGCCCGCAGGTCTTCTGCGTACACAATTTAGGGGCCAGCTATAAAGCTGGCCCCTTTTTTTGTGCCTGGACAAATTGATAATGAGCTAGTGGACGCGAACGCCTTGCACAAAAGTCATGACGGTCCGGCCCTGCATGCGGCGGCCATCATATGGCGTGTTTTTTGATTTGGAGCGCAGCTTGCTGGCATCACAAACCCAGGGTTTGTCCGGGTCAAACACCACCAGATCGGCCGACGCACCGACTGTAATCGTTCCGCAAGACATGCCAAGCATTTGAGCCGGACCAGCCGTCAACACGCGCATCACATCCAACAGACCAGCTTCATCATTATGGACCAGTGACAAAGCTCCGCTGAGTAAAGTCTCAAGACCAATGGCCCCAGGCGTGCTTTCGGCAAACGGCAGGCGTTTTTCCTCGGCCGGGCGCGGATCATGACCAGAAACAACGGCATCAATAGTTCCATCGGCCAGCCCAGCCACAAGGGCTAACCTGTCCGACTCAGCGCGTAAGGGCGGTGAAAGGCGTGCAAAGGTCCGGTAATCGCCGACATCCAACTCATTCAGGGTCAAATGGTGAATGGATACGGTGCAGGACACACGAACGCCGCGCCTTTTGGCCCGGCGAACAACATCCAATGCCGCGCCGGTCGAGAGCTGGTCAACGAGCAATCGCCCACCACAGGCTTCGCACAGCGCAATATCACGTTCAACCATAATCTGTTCTGCCACAGCAGGAAGGCCTTTCAGCCCAAGTCTCGACGCGTAATCTCCGGCATTCATAACGCCATTGGCGCTTAAATCCGGCTCAATAGGCCTTGTGCTCACCAAGGCATCCATACCTTTGGCATAGGTCAGGATATTGCGCATCAGAGCAGCATTACCAATGGCCTGATCACCATTAGAGAACAGTACTGCCCCCGCCTCGCCCATCAGGCCAATTTCAGCCAACGTGTCGCCGCCGAGGCCCTTGGTCAAACCGCCTGCCGGAACAATGTGCACAGCGGCGCGTTTTTTACCGCGGCGTAAAATAAAATCCACCATGGCTGGATCGTCGATGGCTGGTTCAGCTTGCGGCGATATGACCAGTGTGGTGACCCCGCCTGCCGCCGCCGCCTTACCAGCCGAGCGCAGGGTTTCGCGTTGCTCAGCCCCCGGCTCACCGGTTTTGACCAACACATCCACCAACCCCGGAGCCAGCACCAGTCCGGTTGCGTCGATACGTTCCACGCTGTCTTTTGCAATCGTTTTATCAATTGCGGCAATCCGTCCATTTTTAACCAGAACGTCAAAAATGCCATCGCGTCCGCTGGATGGGTCAATCACCCGGGCGCCTGAAATCACAAAGGGCGGCGTTTTACGGGCTTTCATGATGCGCCTCCGGCCAATGCTGCCAGAACCGCCATGCGCACCGCCACACCGGATTCCACCTGTTCAGTAATCAGGCTGGTTTTCGGATCATCCGCAATTTCTGAATCAATCTCCACGCCCCGGTTCATCGGCCCCGGGTGCATAACCAAAGCGCCTTTTTTGGCGTGCGACAGCTTGGCCCGATCCAGACCATAATATCGAAAATATTCACGCGTCGAGGGCACACAGGCACTGGTCATCCGCTCGCGTTGCAAACGCAGCACCATGACCACATCACATCCATCAAGGGCCTCTCGCATATCGTGAAAAACCCCGACACCCCATTCGTGCGCACTGCCCGGCAATAAGGTGGGCGGCGCACAAAGGCGCACTTCGGCCCCCATCAGGGTGAGCAGTGTAATATCAGAGCGCGCCACACGGCTGTGCACCACATCCCCACAAATCGCGATTCTGCACCCGGCCAGATCACCAAAATGCGCCCGCAAGGTCAGAGCATCCAAAAGCGCCTGTGTTGGGTGCTCGTGCGCACCATCCCCGGCATTGATGACCGCGCAATCAACCTTTTGACTGAGCAGTGCAGCCGCGCCTGAGGCGCTGTGGCGCACCACCAGCAAGTCGGGGTGCATGGCATTCAGGGTAACCGCAGTATCAATCAGGGTCTCGCCTTTGGCCACTGATGAGGATTTGATGGCCATGTTGATCACATCAGCCCCCAGACGCTTGCCGGCCAGCTCGAATGAGCTTTGCGTTCTGGTCGATGGTTCAAAGAAAAGGTTGACCAGCGTACGGCCGCTTAACACATCAAGGTGCTTGTCACGGCGACGGTTAAGCGCAACATATCCTGCGGCGCTATCAAGAAGCGAATCCACCTCCAGCCGGTTTAACCCGGCGATGCCCAACAAGTGTGGCCCGGTGAAGGTATCTTTATAGCGTTTGGTCATGCAAAGAGACCCTCTAGCGTGACTGAGCAGAATGCGCAAGCTGTCTCCGGTCACAGCAATCACTTGCCCTTTTAGTCTGGCTTTGTTACGCCAGCGACTTGCACAGGTTTTTAAGGATTTGCCATGTCTGTTGACGCAAAAACTGTGCGCAAGATTGCCCATCTGGCCCGCCTTGAGGTGGCCGAAGAACGCCTTGCGCCACTCGCCGACGAACTGAACGGTATTTTGCACTGGATTGAACAGCTCAACGAGGTCGATGTGGAAGGCGTAGCCCCCATGGCCTCGGTCGAGGATGTATCGACACCAGTCCGCCAGGACATCGTCAATGACGGCAATATTCGTGATGATGTGCTGGCCAATGCGCCGCGCACCGAAGAGGGCTTTTTTGTCATGCCCAAGGCAGTGGAATAATGAGCGCCCTGAACGATCTGACACTTGCCGGCGCCCTCAAAGGGCTGGCCGCAAAAGACTTCTCATCACGAGAGCTAACTCAGGCACATCTGGACGCCATGGGCGCAGCCGGGCAATTGAATGCTTATCTGGTAACCACTGCTGAGCGCGCGCTGACCATGGCTGATGCTTCGGACGCACGCCGGGCAAACGCCAAAACAGGCCCATTGGACGGCATTCCCCTGGGCATTAAGGACCTCTTTTGCACCAAGGGTGTACGCACCACAGCAGGCAGTAAAATCCTGGGTGATTTTACGCCGCCTTATGAAAGCACAGTCAGCGCCAATTTGTGGCGCGACGGCGCGGTTATGCTGGGCAAGCTCAATATGGACGAGTTTGCTATGGGTTCGTCGAACGAAAACTCGGCCTTTGGCCCGGTGGTCAATCCATGGCGCGCCAATGGCGAAACCCAGGCCTTGGTCCCCGGCGGCTCGTCTGGTGGCTCGGCGGCGGCTGTGGCGGCAAACCTGTGCCTTGGGGCCACGGCCACTGATACCGGTGGCTCGATCCGTCAACCGGCCAGTTTTACTGGCACAGTGGGCGTTAAACCCACCTATGGACGCTGTTCACGGTATGGCATTGTGGCCTTTGCCTCCTCGCTGGATCAGGCTGGCCCCATTACCCGCACGGTCGAGGATGCGGCCATTATGTTGCGCTCTATGTCCGGCTATGATCCCAAGGATTCCACCTCGATCAATGCTGATGTGCCAGATTTTGCTGCTGCATGTACGCGCTCGCTAAAAGGCCTGCGCATTGGCATACCCAAGGAATATCGTGTCGAAGGCATGCCCGCCGAGATTGAAAAGATCTGGGCCGACGGCATTGATTGGCTGCGCGCCGAAGGGTGCGAGATTGTCGATGTCAGCCTGCCGCACACTCAATATGCGCTGCCGGCCTATTACATCATCGCCCCGGCCGAGGCTTCGTCCAATCTGGCCCGTTATGACGGCATGCGCTACGGCGTTCGCGTTGACGGTGCTGACCTGACCGAAACCTATGAAAAAAGTCGCGGAGCGGGATTTGGTGAAGAAGTGCGCCGCCGCATTATGATCGGTGCCTATGTGCTCTCTGCTGGGTTTTATGATGCCTATTATATCCGCGCTCAAAAGGTACGGGCTCGTATAGCCGAAGATTTTAACGCGGTTTTCACGCAATGTGATGCCCTGTTGACCCCCACGGCGCCCAGTGCCGCTTTTGGCATCAACGCCAAGTTCAACGACCCGATTAAAATGTATCTGAACGATATTTTCACCGTGACCGCCAATTTGGCTGGCCTGCCTGGCATATCTGTCCCGGCGAGTCTGGACAGTTCTGGCTTGCCTTTGGGCCTGCAAGTGATTGGCAAAGCCATGGATGAAGAAACCTGCTTTGCCGTTGGTGGTGCACTGGAACGCGCCGCTGGCTTTAACGCCAAACCCGGCAAATGGTGGTAAGGAAAGAAGAATGTTTACTGCGGAACGCGTCGCCGACAAATCTGACTGGATCACCACCGAAACCGGTGATTGGGAAATCATCATCGGGCTGGAAATTCACGCGCAAGTGGCCTCCAAGGCCAAGTTGTTTTCTGGTGCTGCCACGGAATATGGCGCAGAACCAAACACTCAAGTGTCTTTAGTCGATGCCGCCATGCCCGGCTTGTTGCCGGTTTTGAATGAATATTGCGTCGAACAGGCCGTCCGCACCGGCATGGGCATGAAAGCCCAAATCAATGCATTTTCGCGCTTTGACCGTAAAAACTATTTCTACCCCGATCTGCCCCAAGGCTATCAAATCAGCCAGCTTTACCACCCGATTGTTGGTGAAGGCGAAATGCTGGTTGAACTGGGCGATGGCGAAGCCATTACTGTGGGCATCGAACGCCTGCATCTGGAACAGGATGCCGGAAAATCCATTCACGATCTTGACCCCAATGCGACCTATGTGGACCTCAATCGCTGCGGCGTGGCATTGATGGAAATCGTCTCCAAGCCGGATATGCGCTCAGCCCGCGAGGCCGCCGCCTATGTGCGTAAATTGCGCGCTCTGGTGCGTTATCTGGGCACCTGTGACGGGGATATGGAAAAGGGTAATTTGCGCGCCGATGTGAATGTTTCTGTGCGGCGTCCGGGCGGTGATTTGGGCACGCGTTGTGAGATTAAAAACCTCAATTCCATGCGGTTTATTCAACACGCCATTGAATACGAAGCCCGTCGTCAGATTGAAATACTGGAAGACGGCGGCGAAATTGATCAGGAGACCCGACTTTATAACACCGATACCGGCGAAACCCGGACTATGCGCTCTAAAGAAGATGCCCATGATTATCGCTATTTTCCCGATCCCGATCTGCTGCCTGTAAAACTCAGCAAGGAATGGCTGGATAATGTAGCGGCGGATCTGCCAGAACTGCCGGACGAGAAAAAAATCCGCTACGTGAAGGATTTTGGCCTGTCGGACTATGACGCCAGCGTACTTGTTAGCGACCGTGAAAAAGCCGCCTATTATGAAGAAGTAGCCGACGGCAATGACAAGAAACTTGCCGCCAACTGGGTTCTGAACGAGGTCTTTGGCAAACTTAACAAGGAAAATGTCGAGATCAACGATTGTCCGGTGTCCAGCGCCGCCAATAAAGCTATTGTCGGGATGATTTCTGATGATGTTATTTCTGGGAAAATTGCCAAACAAGTGTTCGAGATTTGTTGGACCGAGGGCGGCGAGCCCACAGCTATCGTGGAAGAACGTGGCCTGAAACAGGTCACCGATACCGGTGCCATCGAGGCCATGATTGACGATATTATCGCCGCCAATCCGGATCAGGCCGCCAAGGTCAAAGACAAGCCCAAAACGCTGGGCTGGTTTGTTGGCCAGGTGATGCAGGCCAGCAAGGGCAAGGCCAATCCGCAAGCGGTGAACAAATTGCTGCGCGAAAAACTACTGGATTGAGCATCCCAAGGCGGCATTTCTCTTATATGTTGCATGGGTCGCTCGAAACACGCTAAGAACGCCTAGAGTGTGGTAGCGTGCTAATGGAACATCTTCTATGACCGAAATCCTGACGGAACTACGCCGTCGTAATATCTTCCGCGTCGCCGGGGTCTATGCGGTGGTCGGCTGGATATTGATGCAGGTGGCCGGGGCGCTGGAAAATGCCATGAACCTGCCGCCATGGTTTGACACGCTGGTGGTTAGCTTGCTGCTGCTTGGCTTTCCGATCGCCATGCTGCTCGCCTGGGCATTTGAGATGACGCCGGAGGGGGTAAAGCGCACAGAGACGGTGGACGAAGGCGAGAGCGTTACCGCCAAAACCGGACGGACGCTGGATTATGTAATTATCGGCGGGTTGGTTCTGGTGGCGGCACTGGTCATCTGGCAGGGGACGCGGCCTGCGCCTGCGCCCTTCGAGGCCGCGAAAGACGCGGCACCTCAGGACGAGGTGATAGATAATGGCAACGCCAATCCTCATCCAGAGGAGCGAGGCCCAAACCTTTTGGGGGGAGCCTCGAAGGATGCGAGCATAGGCACCACGCCCTCCATCGCCGTACTGCCGTTTGAGGATTTTTCGTCCGATAAAGATCAGGAATATTTCGCCAATGGCATTTCCGAGGAATTGCTGAACGTGTTGGCCCGTATAGACGGCCTGAAGGTTTCGTCACGCACGTCGGCTTTTGCTTTCAAGAACCGCAAAGCCAGCACTGGCGAGATCGCAAAGGCCCTGAACGTGGGGCATATCCTGGAAGGCAGCATCCGCAAGGCCGGCGCCACATTGCGCATTACCGCGCAATTGATCGACACCAAAACCGACGAACATATGTGGTCACAAACCTATGATCGGCCCTTAACGGCGGAAAACATTTTTGCCATTCAGGACGAAATCGCCGCCGCGATTGTGGGCGAGCTGAAAGGCAAACTATCCCTCGCCCCGGCCAAACAAGCGCCGCGCACCGAAAATCTGGAGGCCTATGAGCTTTATTTGCGGGCCCGACAAAACTTGAACAAACGCAAGCCGGGACCATTAAAGGCCGCCAAAACAGGCTTTCAGCAGGTCATCACCCTCGACCCCGAATTTGCCCCGGCCTATTCCGGCCTCGCGGATACGTATCTGTTGATGGATAACTATACGGATATGCAGACAATCGAGAGCATACGCCTCGCCAAACCCCATGTAGAGCGCGCCTTGGCATTAGCCCCGAATTCCGCCGAAAGCCTGGCTTCTGCGGCCCTTTTGGCAATAAATGAAAATGAATATGAAAAAGCGGTCGCATTCGCCGACCGCGCCATTGCGGCAAACCCGAACTATGCGGATGCCTATTTGCGAAAAGTCAACGCAACCGTCAATCGGGCGAACAACCATGAGGTTTTGGCCACTATACAAAAAGCGCTGGCGCTTGACCCGCTTTCCCCCGTTATTCTTAATAATGTTAGCTATGCTCAATTACAGGTGGGGGACAGAGAAGCGGCCAGGAAGACGATGCGCGATAATGTGCGCTGGAACCCGGATAGCCCGTTTGGGTTTCAAAATTTGGCGCGCTTATCTTATGAAGACGGCGATATTGCTGGCGCCCACAGTCTGTATATGGATGCACTAGCGCTTAATCCTGAAAATGACACATCACAGGGTGCTCTTGCCAATGTGTATTTTGCTTTGGGCATGTACAGCGAAGTATCGAAAGTATCAAAACAGCCAGATGATCTTGCGCTTGCTTTATTCTTGCGCGGGCAAAAAGAGAGTGCGCAGCATTTGGCCCGCGAGCATCCGGATAATCCCGGTATGAGTTATGTTTTATTTGCCAGCGGAGACCTCAAGGGCGCGTATCCCGGCTTTCGTAAATATGTTACGGACACCAAACTGGTAGAGAGCAAGGTAATCCCATACACTGCCATTAGGTATGGTTTTCTGGCCTATATCTTCAAAGAGAATGGCGATGCAGATGCGGAACTATTCGTGGATCAATTGGAAAGCTATTTTGGTCGCGATAAGGCGACGGACTATAATTTGGGCGATGATTTGCGCACTGGCATATTATTGCAATTGACAAAAGGCGACAAGAAAGCGGCCTATGTATGGATCGACCGCTTTTTGAATTTGGGTTTTGCCAGCGAGGCCTTCTTCACCACCCCGCCGTTTGATGATTTGCGCGGCACAACAGAATACGCCAAGCGTGAAGTGCGCATGAAGCAAAATGCCGCCAAACACCGCACCGCCATCGAGGCACAACTGGCCAATCCCAAACCAAACTGGGTGGAAATAAAAAGCCAAAAATAATCCTGTGTCGTTAAATACTGATGCGCTTTAACAGGCCTGAAAACAGCAATATGGTTTTCTCGCCGCAAAAGAGTTTACCGCGCACGAACATCAGCCCCGATTTGGTTTTGCGAACCAGTTCACCATCAGCCTCAATCCAGTTGTCCGGCCAGGCAGCGGTGACAAATTCATTATTCATGGTCACGGTCACGCCGTGATCACCCTCAAACGCACGCCGGGCAATGGCAAACAAGGCACTGTCGGCAAAGGTCATCAACATGCCGCCATGCACCGCACCGCCACCATTACAATGGCGTTGTTCAGCGTAGAATTTTAAAAGGCCCTGCCCCGGTTCCGGGTTGCGACCCTTATGGACAAAAATTGGTCCATTACGATCTTCAAAGCGGTCCTTGGCCGACCATTGCACATAGCCTTCGGGGGCCTTGGTTCTGTTTTCGTGTTCCATGCAATGGACATAAATTGTCAAATGACGCAGCGCAACAAAAAATCAAACCAACACCGCTTTTTATGGTGCGAGCCTCCATTTGCCATGGGGTTTAAAGGCATGAAACACAAAGGCAAAGGTAACGTCATAGGGGGCCTCGTCCCATATACCTTGCGCATTTCGCTTGCGCACTGAAACACCAGGGACGGGGCGACTATCGACAATTCGCCCCGCATCCAGTGCAGAGGCGTGATCCCCCTCATAGGTCAGGCGTACATCCCCATCGGTGAGCACCTCTTGTTCCCGAATAAAGCGCAGCTCATAAGCGGTATCGCCCACCACCACAACACGCGACATCGGCGGTATATTCTTGGGCAGATCACCACGGTACAAAAACGGCTTTACGGCTGTATCATACCCCGCATAAGGATTACGGCCATAAGGCCGAGCCGCGGGATCATTGGGGATCAATACCGCGCCCTTTGGAAAGCGCTTTTTAAAGTTTGCAAAAGATTCCAAGCGTGACGGCAGTGTTTTCAACTTCGTTTGATTGAAGCGCCCGACAATAGCATCACCGGTAAATTGCTGCCACCAGGTCTGGCTGCCCCGGTCATACATGACCAGATTTGAGTTTCGCAACAAGCCAGATGTTCCAAAAGTCGGTGCCCCTTTCGCGCCCTTGAACCGGCGGTCATAAACAACGGCTGAGTTACATAAGGGACAATATGTGACGATCACCGGGACCCCGCCAATTTCATCGTTGACAATTTCGTGCCACGTCAAAATGCGCAGTGGATAAGCCCGCGCAACTTTATTGACCACCAACCCGATCACCGGCTCGCTTTCCGATAAGTCCGAATCACTGACCGGAATAAATGTGGGCTGATCAATGGATGGAATGCCATCCTTGGGCGGGCCGCCGCTTAAAATTGAAGATAATTCAATACTCGATTGCGTAAAATCGGTATCTGGCCAGTCCTTTTTAAGCGTTTGTGGCACCTCTGAAAAAGCTGGCGCAACCATTATTCCTAAAAGAGAGAGCGTAAAAATCAATGTCCGCATAACAACCTCGTAATGCTGGCGTCCCATATAAAGCTTAACCAAAAGCATAAACACGAGCCATTCACCTTTACGCGAGCCATGCAAATCCCTATATTGTAAAGGCTGAGGGGCAATAGAAACTGGAGGTCCGCGATGGAATTCGCGCTTATTCCACTATTGCTCTACTTTTTGCCTTGGATGATTGCGCTTATTCGCGGCCATCACAATGCCGGTGCGATTTTTTTACTTAATTTATTACTGGGCTGGACCCTTATTGGTTGGCTGTTTGCGTTTATCTGGTCGTTCACCAGCGTCCGCCGCTATTATGTCTAGACCCCGCTGGGCCGCTATAATCATTATAGCGGTCTTTTCGGCGATGCCTCTGGCCACACACTCTAGTGCCCAGGAGGCGATCAATCGGCCACCCGATACGACGCGTAATCGCTTGTTACTGGCCGATACTCTGGGCGCTATGCATTATCTGACTGTCACGTGTTCAGGCCTGCAAGATCAGAGCTGGCGTGGTCGAATGAGCGAACTCTTGCAAATCGAGCAATTGTCCGCCTATGAACGCGATGATCTGGTGGCCGCATTTAATCACGGATATCGCCAGGAAAAGCACTATTATCCACGCTGCTCCTCCCGGTCTGTGCGCCAAATTGAGGCGCAAAAACAACGAAAAGCAGAACAAGGAAAACTTTTATCCGCCGCGTTAGCAGATCCTTATCTACATTGAATTATACCTGAGACCGTCAAGAGGCGAAAAACCGCCCGGACAGGTGAATGGGTAATTTAAGGGGTGGGGCCAATGCGCGCCAATAGCGAAGCTGTGGAAGTATTACCAAAGAACGAGCAAAAAGATCAGGCACTGGATCTTATTCTGGATGCCTGGGATACGGCATTAACGCGGGGGTGTGCGCCGGAACAAATTGCAACATCAGCAATTTTTGCTGCTTTTGCAGACCTGATTGATGTTTACGGCGAAGACGTTGTGGCCGAAATGGCCAACCGCCTGCCGGCCCGTGTCCGCCGCGGCGAATTCTCCATGCGCCAGGGTCTGGCCAATTAAAGCAAGGCCGGGCAAAAGATGTAAAAAAGGCCGGGTATACGTCCCCGGCCTTTTTACTAAGCTGTGGTCTTCTTTGAAAACAGCGTCTAACCCTCGCCTTCACCGTCCGAATTTTCGATGGTTACGTTACATTTTGCCTTGATGTCTCCAACCAGAGACTGAAACTTCTCGCCCACACCTTGCATATCTTCTGGTGTCGCCGACAGAGCCGCCAGCTTGGTATTGCGCTCTTCACTGTTATCGTCGGTAGTCGCCAAAGCATGTAGAACAGCATAGGATTTTGGCTCCATACTGGATTTGACCAAATCAACAGTACAACTGCACCCTTGTGCGGTGTTATCGCTATCCTTTTGGCAAAGCGCCTGCAAGTCTGCATCCATGGAAGATGCAAAAGCCGCACCCGAAAACGCCATGGCTGAAATTAGAGTTGTTGTGGTGATAATATGTTTCATTTTTTTCTCCTGTCAGGTTTAACCTGACCCCCATAGGGGGAATAGCGCATTTTTTCCTTATCGGCAAACGATATATGTCTGCTCAGTGAGCTGGCCCGTATTTTCGGGGGTTTACAGGGCTTCTTCGAACAATATCGGCTCGCCCTTCGCTGGTGCAATCACGACCCCGTCGCGCATCACCGTATTCCCACGAATAATGGTCGCCATAGGCCAGCCGGTGACGGTTTTACCATCAAACGGCGTCCAGCCGCTTTTACTGGCACTGTCGGCATCAACGATTTGGCGTTCGGCCTGCATATCAACCAGGGTGAAGTCAGCATCATAACCAGACGCAATGCGCCCTTTACCCGCCAGGCCGAAAATACGCTTTGGCCCGGCACTGGTCAGGTCAACAAAGCGTTCAAGACTAAGCCGGCCTTTATTGACGTGATCCAGCATAATCGGCACCAGATATTGCACCCCCGGCATGCCTGACGGCGACGCCGGATAACTTAACGCCTTTTCGTCCAGCGTATGCGGCGCATGATCCGAGCCAATCACGTCCACCAGCCCTGTTTTCAGGGCCGTCCACAGGGCGGTGCGATGTTCATTGCTGCGAATGGGTGGGTTCATTTGTGCTCGGCCTGCCATGGCCTCGTAACAGTCCGGTGCCCGCAAAGTTAGATGCTGGGGTGTGACCTCAATGGTGGCAATGTCTTTATGGGCCTGCAAATAAAGCATTTCCTCGGCTGTCGAAACATGCAGCACATGCACGCGCTTGCCCGCCTTGCG
The DNA here is from genome assembly GCA_021776525.1 of Robiginitomaculum sp. GTDB lineage: Bacteria > Pseudomonadota > Alphaproteobacteria > Caulobacterales > Maricaulaceae > Robiginitomaculum_B. The sequence goes on along the minus strand of JAJFFT010000005.1, from coordinate 223,949 downwards.
CGCCAGACGGATTAGCCGTTGGGTGGCCAGCAAGGCCGCCTTGGCGTCGCGCACTTCGGGGTGTGATGTCCAGTCACCTGCACGGGCCAGAGACTTGCGCGTGTTCAAACGGTCCTCATCCTCGCAATGAAACGCGGCGCGGCGCGAAATCGTAGCCAGAACGCGGGCCAACCCGGCATCGTCGGCAACCAGCAAAGATCCGGTCGAGGCCCCCATAAATACCTTAACCCCGGCGCACCCCGGAATGCGTTCCAGATCGGGTAATATATTGGCATTGTCATTGGTCGCCCCGGCGTAAAACGCGTGGTCGCAATGCATGCGCCCTTTGGCCAGAGATAACTTATGTTCCAATGCATCAGGCGTAGAGGTGGTGGGGCTGGTATTGGGCATTTCAAAAACCCCAACCACGCCGCCCAGTACCGCTGCACGCGAACCACTTTCCAGATCTTCCTTATGGGTTGGACCCGGCTCGCGAAAATGCACCTGGGTATCAATCACCCCCGGCAGGACGTGCAAACCTTTGGCATCAATACGCTCATCGGCGTCGGCGCGGGCCAAATCACCTATGGCAACGACCTTGCCGTCGCGCACGCCAATGTCGGCCAGTCCTACGCCATCATGATTGACCAATGTGCCGCCATGGATCAACAGATCATAATTCTCAGCCATTTTCACCGACTCGCCTTGCGAAAACCAAACGATAGGCGAATATAACCCATATGACCTTTTACGCACCCCCCCGCCCCCGCACCATCCTTGCCATTACCGGCGAAGATGCCTGTGAATTCCTGCAAGGCCTGATCACCAATGATATCATGCGCCTTGAAACCCAAGGTATTTTGTATGCCGCCCTTCTCAGCCCTCAGGGCAAGGTATTGCACACGTTTTTTATCACAAAGCGCGATGCTGGCGGTTATTGGATGGACGTGCACGCCGAAACGATTGACGACCTGATGCGACGCCTGCAGATGTTCCGCCTGCGCGCGCATGTTGATATTGAAGACCATGGCGCCGAGCTTGTGGTGGCGCTGGGGGCCGATAACGGCTTTGCTGATCCCCGCGCACCACATCTTGGCACACGGGCTATTGTGCAACGCACGGACCTGCCTTTCGCCCCGCCGGATTATGAGGCTGACCGCATCGCCGCCTGTGTTCCCGACCAGGGGATCGACTTTGGAATGGAAGAGCTTTTTGCCTCGGACATCAATATGGACATGCAAAATGGCGTTGCCTATCGCAAAGGCTGTTATGTGGGGCAAGAAGTGGTCAGCCGCATGAAACGGCGCGGCACCATCCGCAAACGCATGGCGCTGGCCAGCTTTGATGGACCGGCCCCGGCCTCTGGCACTCTCATCATAGCCGGCGAGGCACGACTTGGCGATGTGCGCTCCTCTGCCAGTGCTGAACAGGCACTTGCGCTGATCCGTACAGACCGGCTGGAAAAAGCGCTGGACACCTGTACCCTGATTATCGCTGATGGTGTGCCGTTGACCCTAACGCTGCCGGAGACAGTGTCATGACCATCAACCGCTGCGGCTGGGTTCCCCCCAATGATGCCCTTTATTGCGCTTATCATGACGAGGAATGGGGTGTACCCGAATATGACAGCCGTGCCTTGTGGGAGAAGCTGGTCCTGGACGGCATGCAGGCCGGACTGGCCTGGATCACCATATTGCGCAAACGCGAGACTATTCGCGCTGCCTTTGATAATTTTGATCCGGTGAAAGTGGCCCGCTATGGCGAAGCCGATATGGAGCGTTTGCTGAATGATCCGGGCATCATCCGCAGCCGTCTGAAATGCCAGGCGACCATCAATGGCGCACAGATTTTTCTCGACATGATGGAGCGCGGCGAAGACTTCTCAACCTATATGTGGGACTTTGTTGGCGGCAAGCCGATCCAGAACACCTGGAGCGATTTCAAAGACGCACCGGTCAAAACCGACATTTCAGAAGCCATCGCCAAAGACCTCAAAAAACGCGGCTTCAAATTTTGCGGCCCGGTCATCGTCTATGCCTTTATGCAGGCGGTGGGCATGATCAATGACCACGCCACCGACTGTCATAGTTATGAAAGCGTCAAGGCGATGGGCTAGGCAGGCCCACTACTTGGAGCAGCTAACCTCCTCAGACTTGATCAACAATGCAGCCAATCCACCCAGAACAAGCTTAGATTCATTTATGGAAACTCATGATGCGCAGAATTTTATTCTTATTCGCACTCTTTTTTTAGGTACAGGTCATTTAACCTCTTCCGTCTTTTCTCGACTAGCTTCTCTGCTTTGTTAGCGCTTATTACAGTTGTCGCTAGAGCTGGCCAGAAAAATACTGCAGCAGCTACATTTTTTGTATTTACTTCCTTATTATCATCTGCCTCATCCATAACAACATCTAATTGGACATCCTGTTCCTTGATCTGCTCACAAGTTAAATCATTATCGGTTGTTCTAACTGTTGCAACTTTTGTAGTGGTCGCGCATCCGCTTATCGTAAAAAGTGCACACAAGACTAATGCTTGAATTTTAATATTACTGTTTAAAATCTTCATTTCTTTACCCCCCCAAATGAACAACATGCTAAGAACTACATAAATTATGAACTTACACAAGTGGAAAATACAAATATTTCCAAATGAAGGTATTGATATGCATCACACATGGGGCCAGTTGCCCAACAGACGCACCATTCATACTCCGTGATGAATATATTTAAGTACCACTTTGAGACGCAACTATAAGCCTAAAAGAAACCTAAACTGGGAACAGCCCCGCTTACTTTCTGCACCACAGATTACCATTGTTATGAGCGCACCAAGGCGATGGGGTAGTGGTCCCTTCTCCCTAAGGGAGAAGGTTAGGATGAGGGGTAATGCCTTCTGGTGGAACGGCTAAATACAAGCCCCTCACCTCAATCCTCTCCCCAAGGAGAGGAGGCTATCCCAAAGATGGGTCGAGCTTGATGCAATCCTCGATCAGGCCCTCAACGGCCCCAAGTGAGTGGTCAAACCCGGCTTTTTCTTCTGTATTGAGTGATATTTCAACGATGCGTTCAACACCGCCAGCACCCAGCACCACCGGCACGCCGACATAACGGCCTTTAACGCCAAATTCGCCGTCACAGTATGCGGCGCATGGCAGAACACGTTTTTTGTCCTTCAGGTATGCTGTCGCCATGTCCACGGCGCTTTCGGCCGGGGCATAATAGGCCGAGCCATTGCCCAACAATTTGACTATTTCGCCGCCAGCCATACGGGTGCGTTTGACGATGGCGTCGATTTTATCCTGTGTGGACCAGCCCATTTTGACCAGATCGGGCACCGGGACACCGGCCACAGTGGAATAGCGTTCCAGTGGCACCATGGTATCGCCATGGCCGCCCATCACAAAGGCGGTGACGTCTTCAACAGACACCCCAAACTCTTCAGCCAAAAACCAGCGAAACCGAGATGAATCAAGCACGCCAGCCATGCCAACAACCTTGTTGGTCGGCAGACCTGAAAATTCGCGCAAGGCCCAGACCATAGCATCCAGCGGGTTGGTGATACAGATCACGAAGGCGTCGGGGGCGTGTTTGGCAATGCCCTCGCCCACCGATTTCATGACTTTCAGATTGATACCCAACAGATCATCGCGGCTCATGCCCGGCTTGCGGGCCACACCGGCGGTGACGATACAGACATCGGCCCCGGCAATCGCCGTATAATCCTGTGCACCGGTGACATGGCTGTCACGATCAAAGACCGGGCTGGCTTCGCACAGATCAAGCGCCTTACCTTGCGGAACGCCTTCGGCAATATCGAACAGGACAACGTCACCAAGTTCTTCGCGGGCACAAATGTGGGCGAGTGTGCCGCCGATCATACCGGCACCTATGAGGGCGATTTTTTTGCGGGCCATGGGGGTCTCCAGTTAGAGGAATCATTGACCTTAGCTCTAGCGCGCTCGCGCCCGCCTCGCAATGCGACAAAGGCGCAAAGTCACCGTTTTTACTGGCCACACCTCATCAAGTTGAACGATTGTACAGACCCTATCAGTGGCAGAGATAATTCTTCCCTATCAGCGCCGGAATGGAGGTCGATATACTGCTTTACTCCTTTGGTCGTTTATCCCCGAAATTCGCTCTTTTCATGTCAGAATGACTTCAGTCACTCCACCGGAATGATCCAAAACCTTCTGCAAGAAAAGAACATGCCCTATGATGAATTTGTGGCCAGACTCTAGGTCATCAACCCATAAACAGGATCAAAATGGTATGAGACAATTTGTTCGGATAACAGGCGCAAGGCCGCAGGAAATCATGAGGTTTTCAAGGGCATGCAACGCCTTATCCGGGCAAAGGGTCCATATTCAATCGATCGGGAAATAAAGATCAATCACATGATACTCAACCAATACAAATCAGCTACCTTGAAGGCTATTAGCGTCTGTGAAGCTGTCGCTGATGGAGACTTCGAGGCGCGCATTATCAACATTACAGAAAAGGGCGACGCCGCCAGATTATTGCATGCCATTAACCGGCTCATTGATCGCACCGACGCCTATGTGCGCGAATCCATGGCCTCCTTGCAATATGTTTCAGAAAATAAATATTTCCGACGCATCTCTGAAACAGGAATGGTAGGAAGCTTTGCCGAGGCAAGCCGCATCGTGAACACGGCCATGTCCACCATGGAAGACCGGGTCAATAATTTCACTACGGTTGTCCATAATTTTGAAACCCAAATTGAAGAAGTCGTTAACACCGTTGCCTCTGCTGCGACCGAACTTGAGGCCTCAGCTAACACAATGGAAGGCACGACAACCACCGCCAGTGAACAAGCTACAGGGATCACTGCGGCGGCAGAGCAGGCTTCAGTCAATGTCAGCTCAGTTGCCGCAGCCACCGAAGAAATGACCAATTCGATCAGCGAGATCAATCAACAAGTCTCGCAATCATCGCGGGTCACATCTGATGCGGTTCTGGAAATACAAAAATCAGATGAGGACCTAATTGACTTGGCGACGGCTTCACAAAAGATCAGTCAGGTCGCGTCTCTAATCAATGACATTGCCGATCAGACCAATTTGCTGGCACTCAATGCCACTATCGAAGCAGCGCGCGCAGGTGACGCCGGGCGAGGCTTCGCTGTTGTTGCCTCAGAAGTGAAAGCTCTGGCGAGTCAAACTGCCGAGGCAACTCAGGAAATAGGAATACACATTGCCGGTATTCAAGAAGCCAGTAAAAAAGCAGTTGGGTCAATCAACAGCATTGGTGGTACGGTAAATACCGTAAACGAAATTGCTACCGCCATAGCCGCCGCTGTCGAAGAACAAAGCGCCGCTACCAGCGAAATAGCCCGTAGCGTCAATCAGGCATCCATCGGAACTTCAGAAGTGAGCACTAATATCGTTTCTGTTGGCTTGGCCGTTGGTGAGACTCGCGAGGCTGCTGCCCAGGTTCTGTATGCATCAGCCGAACTATCTCAAAAAGGCGAAAGCCTGCGTAGCGGAATTACTGAATTTCTGTCTGAAGTTCGCAAAGTGATCTGACGATAAAACGTCTGGTTTACAACCCGCAAATTCTGCCCGTTCTATCATGACAGCCACTTGGGGCAGTAAACAGGTGAGCAAAAAGGCCCCGGACATAAACCCGGGGCCTTACAGTCATCAAAACCAAGACGTGTCTTAGCGGTTTTTCAGGTAATTCAGCATGGTGCCGGCATCTGAGACTTCAAACGGATCCGATCCGCAATTGTCGGAGAAGCCTTCTTCGGCAAACAGTTTTTTGACTTCGCCGTTTTCGGCATAGAAGGAATAACGCCAGCTGCGATACCCAAAGCCCAGATTGGACTTGTCGACCAACATGCCCATTTTGCGGGTAAACTCGCCATTGCCGTCAGGCAGCAAGAAGACATTTTCCGCACCCAGGTTTTTGCCCCACTGGAACATCGAGAAAGCATCGTTAACCGAAATACAAATCACGGCATCAACACCTTGGGCCTTCAGGTCTGCAAAGGCGGCTTCATAACCCGGCAGGTGTGTTGACGAACATGTCGGTGTAAAAGCGCCCGGCAACGCAAATACCACAACGTTTTTACCTTTGAACAAATCAGTGGTGGTCACGTCTTTCCACTCGAATGGGTTATCACCATCCAAAGCATCATTACGCACGCGGGTTTTAAAGGTTACGTCTGGCAGTTGATTATCGATCATGGTGATCTCCTTTTGAAAACAGGTTTGGTCAGGTTGTGACAAGTCTGGCTTTATTCTTCCAGTGTGGAACGCAGCATCCAGGCGGTTTTTTCGTGAATATCCATACGCCGGGTCAATAAATCTGCACTGGGCTGGTCGTTGGCGCTCTCGATCACGTTAAAAATACTGCGGGCGCGTGCCGAAACAGCCTCGTGATCGTGAGCAAGAGTGGCCACCATGTCCATGGCTTTTTCGCCGCCTTTGGCTTCATCCAGTCCAGTCAATGCACCAAATTCGCGATATGATCCGGGCGCAGGTATGCCCAGCGCCCTAATGCGTTCGGCAATTTCATCCACGGCCAAAGCCAACTCGGTATATTGAGCCTCGAACATCAAATGCAGGCTGTTGAACATTGGCCCTTTGACGTTCCAGTGAAAATTGTGGGTTTTAAGGTAGAGCGTATAGCTGTCGGCAAGAAGCCGGGACAGACCTTCGGCAATGGCGGCGCGATCTGCATCGCTCATGCCAATATTGATTTTTGTATTCATAATGCCACTCCTTGAATAGCGTTTGTGCATTCAATATAGGCATTGCCATTAAATTTGTGAAACGATATGTTTTGATCGAATTAAATGGAATTTTCGATTTATGAGCCTATCGCTTCGCCAACTTGGTTATTTTGTTGCTCTGGCGCGCACATTGCACTTTGGCAAAGCAGCGCAGACCTGTTTTGTCACCCAATCAACGCTTTCTGCCGGTATTAAAGAACTGGAAGACAGCCTTGGCGCAAAACTGGCCGAACGCACCAAGCGCCGCGTTGTCCTTACATCCCTGGGCCTCGAAGTTCTGGAACGGGCGCAGGCCCTGCTTCGCGATGCCGAGGACTTAAAAGACCTGGCCGCTTCACGTGGTGGCCCCTTATCGGGCCCTCTGCGTCTGGGTGTTATCCCCACCATCGCGCCCTATTTATTACCGCATAAATTGCCAGACATCCGCCGCGCTTTGCCTGATCTGGACCTGATCCTGATCGAAGACCAGACTGAACGTCTGTTGGGGGGGCTGCGCGAGGGGCGCCTTGACCTGGTGTTGATGGCCCTGCCCTGGCCCAGCGACGAATTTTCCAGCCTCAACCTGTTTTCAGATCCCTTTATGCTTGCCTGCCCAAAAACGCACCGCCTGGCCGGATACAAATGTGTAACGTCGGCTGATTTTGCTGATGAGCCACTGTTATTGCTTGCCGATGGCCATTGCCTGCGCGAACACGCACTTTCTGCATGTTCTCTCAAGGGCCATGCGGGACAGCGTGGACTGGAAGGCACATCGCTCATGACGCTCACACAAATGGTTGCCGGGGGACTGGGCATCACGCTTTTACCGCAAATGGCTATTGATGCCGGGTTGGCACGCCTCAGCGATCTGGCCCTGGTGCCATTAGAGCCAGACAGCAATGCCCGTGACATCGGCCTTTTGTGGCGCAAAACCTCGGGCCGCGATGATGAATTCACCAAGCTCGGCGCGTTTTTTGACGCCTACTAAAAAACGTAATTATAGAGCCAACTGGACACCAGTGTACGTTTGTATTTTTCTGCTGACGTATATATATATAAATAAATCTACATTCTGGAGCCATATCTTGAACTTAAATATTATATACAGCGTCTTAGAAAAACTTTTTGAAGAATATGATTTTGATCAAATTTCAAATTCGTTAACAACAGTTCATCAATCAATATCCCAAATGGCAAGTCAGCCAAACCAACCACAATTCCAATCGAGTTATAGTACAGCCAAGGAGCAGTTGGCGCTTCTATTACAACCAGAAAGTGGTGCGGGAATAACAGAATTTGACATTGAAATTATACAAAATTCTGGTTTAGAAGAGTTACTACCAAATCACCTATCTGATAAAATCGAAAAATCCGAACGTTCTAATGAACTTACACCTGTAGTTTTGGTCACCGAGTATCAGGCTTTACTTTCTAAATTTCAAACAAGTTTAACGACTGCAAAATCATTATTGAATACATTGGAGAAGTTAGGCGCCACCAATATATTTTGCGACAACATGGCCTACTTGGCATTTACCTTAAGTTCGCCAAACTATGATGGATCATATAAAAACTACGTAGCTGATCAAAAATTATTCGAAGAAGGTTTAAGGTTCATTCTCAATGGATCTAACGTTGATGACAAGACAATCAAATTACTCGCCCTTTCAAACACTGACCCACTATCTATACTAGCCGCATCATCTGCTGGCATCATTCTCATCTGCAAAGTTTTGCAGGAAGTGCTTAAAATCATACAAGAAGGGCAAAAACTTCTAATCTACGCAGAGGACCTACAAAGTGGGAGATTTAAAAATGAAAAGTTGAGTAAAGATTTAGCACGTCATGCGAAAGAAAAAGAAGATGAAGCTGTTACATATATTGCCAACATTTTTATTGGCGAAGGCGATGGAGAGAGGCTTACTACCTTAGAAAAGGGTATAAGAAAGGTAATGACGTCAATATCTAATGGTAATACCATTGATGTCATCACCGGAGAATTAGAAGAAGAAAGCGATAAAGAGATTGAGAAAAAACAGGACACACTAACTAAGAAAGAGTTTTTGGAAATAACAAAAATTTCTAAAAAACTACGAGCCATAACCGGCAATGACGTTCCAAAATATTTGCTAGAAGGGCCACCCAAAAACCAAGAGGAAGCCGATAAATAGTTTCTTAGCAATAATATACCATGCTCTTTACGAGTAGGCATTGGCAGTTCCGATTTTAAAAGTATATTTCGTGCCGGCCTGACAAAAGTGGCCTCAATCCTCGTTTTTCTCCAACCGGGCAATCAGGCTGGAGGTATCCCAGCGTTCACCGCCCATGGCCTGCACATCCGCGTAAAATTGATCAACCAGCGCCGCGACGGGTAATCTGGCTCCGTTATGGCGGGCCTCGTCCAGTGTGATACGCAGATCCTTGCGCATCCAATCCACCGCAAAACCAAAATTGAACTCATCTTGCAGCATTGTTTTATAACGGTTTTCCATTTGCCAGCTTTGCGCCGCGCCCTTGGATATCGCCTCAATCACCTTTTCACCGTCCAGTCCGGCACGCCGTGCAAAATGAAGCCCCTCGGCCAGCCCCTGCACCACACCGGCAATGCAAATCTGGTTGACCATTTTGGTCAATTGCCCGGCCCCGGCCTCGCCCATCAATGTAATTGCCTTGGCATAAGCCTGCATAACAGGTTTCACTTTAGCGTAATCTTCTGACTGGCCACCGCACATAATGGTCAATTGCCCGGCTTCGGCCCCGGCCTGACCGCCCGATACCGGCGCATCAATAAAGCCAAGTTTACGAATGTCAGCCTCGATTGCCAGTTCACGGGCCAGCGCCGCTGACGCTGTTGTGTGGTCAATAAAGATTGCGCCCGGTTTCATCGCTTCAAAAGCCGGCGTGGCAATGGCGCGGACATCGGGGTCATCGCCGACGCAGGCAAAAACCATATCGCAATCCGCCGCGGCCTTGGCAATTGTGTCTGTTGCCTGACCGCCATAGGTCTTAGCCCAGCCCTGAGCCTTCTCTGCCGAGCGGTTCCAGACACGGACATCGTGCCCCGCTTTGACCAAAAAACCGGCCATGGGGTACCCCATGACCCCTAAACCAATAAATGCGCACTTTGCCATTTTCCTTGCCCTTCTCAATGACTTTGCTAGCTTGGCCGCAGATTAGGGGTAGGAGTACACAATGAAAACCGTTTTACGCTGGGGCAGCTGGTCTCTTGTCGCAATAATTGCCATCACAGTCCTTGGCGCCGGTGGCATTTACTGGCGATTGCAGCGCGCTTTGCCGCAAGTAAAAGGAGAATTAACCTTAACAAACCTCTCCTCTCAGGTGAATATTGCCCGCGACGCCCGGGGTATCGCGCATATTTTTGCCTCTAATCGCCATGACGTCTTTTATGCGCTGGGCGTTGCCCATGCCCAGGACCGTATGTTTCAAATGGACATGAGCCGCCGCTTTGGCAGCGGTCGCCTCTCTGAACTGATCGGCAAGCGCACATTAAAGACTGATGCGCAAATGCGCACATTGGGTCTACGCCGTGCCGCCGAGGCCTCCTGGGATTATCTGGACGAGCCTGTGCAAGCGTCAATGACCGCCTATGCGCAAGGGATCAATGCCATTATCACTGATAAAAGCTATGTCCCACCAGCAGAATATCTGTTTTTAGGGGCCAAACCTGAACCCTGGGTCCCCGCCGATACACTCACCGTTTTCAAAGTACTGGCGTACAGCCTGGCCGGGGATGCACTGGAAGAACCGGGGCAACAACGATTAAAGGAAATCCTGGGCGAAGAGCGTTTGGCACAATTCCTGCCGCCCTACCCCGAAGATGCCCCAATTGCTTTACGTCAGCAAGACATGTCTTCGGTTTACCCGGCGGTGGTCAAAGAATTAGATAAAGCCGAAGCACCGGCACTTGGCTCCTCAATGGGCGAAAAAATCAAAGGCTCCAACAACTGGGTTGTTGATGGCACGATGAGCACCAGCGGCATGCCCTTGCTGGCCAATGACCCACATTTGGCGCTGACCGCCCCCGGTATCTGGTATTATGCACGTCTGAACACCCCTGACATGATGGTCGTTGGCGTCACCCTTCCCGGTTCACCCTATGTAACATTGGGGCGCAATCGCAATATCGCCTGGGGCTTTACCAATACCGGTCCAGACACATCAGATCTGAAGCGGGTCAAAACCGATGGTCTGAAAACCACGACCATTTCCGAAACCATTCGGGTTAAGGGCGGTGCGGATGTGGTGGTCGATATTGCCTTTGCCATGGGTGGTACTGTGCTCGACCCAAAATGGTTCAGCGCTGTGGGGGAAATGGCGAATGAGGATGAAAACGTTATCCTCTACACCACTTTGGATGACGAAGACGACACCACCCCGGCCATTGGTTATGACAACATCGACACGAACAGTTTTGAGCAATTGGATCGCAATCTAAATCGCTTTAAGATGCCTCAGCAAAACATGGTTTTTGCAGATGTAAACGGGAATATTGGCTTCATTGCACCGGCCCGTGTTCCGGTTCGTGATGAGCAAGGAAACTGGGTCAGTGAAATCCCCTATGAGGGTCTGCCGCGCACCCTCAATCCCGGTCGTCATTATGTGGCAACGGCCAACAATAAAATTGTCCCGGACAGCTATCCCTATCACATCACCGATCAGTGGTATGGCTTTCACCGCATCCGCAGGATAGTCGAAAATATCGAGGCCCGCCCCCAGCACACCATTGAAAGCTTTAAGGCCATGCAGATGGATACCGTGTCTGATCTGGCCCGCAGAATGTTGCCTTTGATTGCCGCAACACAGCCAGAAACCCAGTCGGGGCAGCAATTGCGCGACATCTTGGTCAGCTGGGATGGCAACCTCACCCCAGGCCGCCCCGAAGGTCTGGTGTATTCGGGCTGGCTGAGGGCTTTTTCAAAACTAGTTTATGCTGATGACCTTGGCGAAGACTTTGATCGTTTTTGGACACCGCGTCGCGGCTTCATGGAACGCGTCGTGCGTGGCTCTAATGCCTTGTGGTGCGATGATATTGGCACAACGGCGATTGAAACCTGCCAAATCTTAGCGGGCACAGCCTTTGACACAGCCGCCACTCGATTGTTGGACACCTATGGAAACGACCCACAAAAATGGCGGTGGGGCGATGCGCATGAAGCCGTCTTTGCCCATCCCCTGTTTGGCGAAGTTCCTGTTCTGAAAAATTTCTTTTCTGTGCGCGTTCCGGTTGGCGGCGATGGCTCAACGCCAAACGTGGCCCATTATTCATACAAAGCCGGCACATTTGACGCCCCGTGGGGCCCCAGCATGCGGGCCATTTATGACCTCTCAGACATGAATGCCTCGCTTTATATGTCGGCGCCCGGCCAATCTGGCCAGGTTCTGTCCAAACATTATCGCGATATGGCCGACAGCTGGGCCAAGGGTGAATATATGCAAATTCGAGATGATTGGACACCCGACGCACCTCCACCGGGCGCACAAGTCCTGACCCTGAAACCGCAATAATTTCACCCCTACACCTGAAATTAACCGCTTTGGTGTTCTCTTCCCCATGAAATTTATGGTGGAAAGACAATGTCAGACGAGCGGCCAATAATAAAAAAAGTGATCAAGGTTCAAGGCGGCGGCCACCATGGCGGCGCATGGAAAGTGGCCTATGCTGATTTTGTAACCGCGATGATGGCGTTTTTTTTGTTGATGTGGTTGATCAACACCACCACGCCAGAGCAAAAACGCGGCGTGGCGGATTATTTTGCCCCGGCCAGCATCAGCGAATCCAAATCCGGGGCTGGTGGCATTCTGGGCGGCACGGCGCTTGGTGAAGACGGCTCACGTAATTCAGGCACGACGGCGCTGGTCAGCAAGCTGGCACCCAAAGCGCCTGATGTCAGTCGCGATAAATTCCAAGAAAAAAGCTCAACCAGTAACGAAGTCTCGAAAAATGCGCTGGAACAGGCCATGGCCAGACGCGAAGAAATGGCTTTCAACTCTGCGGCAGAATCCTTGCGCCAGGCCATGCAAGACCTGCCAGAGCTTGCCGAACTGTCCAAAAGCCTGATCGTTGATCAAACGCCCGAAGGCCTGCGCATCCAGATTGTTGATCAGGAAGGTCGCTCTATGTTCGAACCTGGCTCTGCCAATTTGCGTCCACATACAATGATCTTGTTGCGTTCGGTGGCCAAAATCATCAACCGCCTGCCTAACCGGATCAGTATTTACGGCCACACCGATGCTTCACCATCGGCGGCCAGCGGCTATTCCAACTGGGACCTCTCGTTCAACCGCGCCAACGCGGCACGACAATTCCTGCAGGAAAACCGCCTGCGTGAAGACCGCATTTATCAGGTTACCGGTAAAGCTGGCTCAGAGCCGCTTTTCCCCGATGATCCTTTCATGCCAGGCAATCGGCGTATCTCAATCGTGCTTCTGCGCGAGGCACCGCCTTTGCCTGCGGGCTACAAGCTTTAGGGGCTACTCAACCTGTCACAGTGCATGTTTTGGATTGTGAACAGAGCATTTTCGTGGCCGCGCTGATCTGACCACCGTTTTTGGTAATGATGCCGGTAATTTCCGCCCGCTGATGCTGGCTGAGCCAAACACCTGATATCTCAATGTCCACCACACGCGGCGTGCCTTTGATGGTGATCACCCGCCATTTGACATCACGTGACTTTTTGCTGAGTGCTCCACCAGAAATTCTGGTCAACACAACGCTATCGCCCGGCTTGCGCTCCTGGACGCTTTGAACTTCAAGGACTTCATTGCCAAAACGGCTCAATTCGGACTGATATACCCCCAAAGCATAACCGCGAAAAACACGAGCGAAACGCTCAAACTCCGGCGTACTGGCCGTGGCGGCATATTGCCCCAACACAAAACGGGCGATGACATCCACGTCCGTTACCTGCGTAATGACCTCGGAGAATAGTTTGCCCTTTTGCACGTCGCCCAAAGCTGGGTCAGATAGAACTTGCAAGACCTTGGAGACATTATTTTGCACAAAAGTTACGGCCTGCTCAGAGGCCAGAACAGGCGATGCCAAAGGCAATGCCAAGGCCAGAATTGCAGCAAGGATTTTACGTTTTATTGTCATGGGGAGGTTCCATTTATGGGGGCGGGCTGGGCATTACTAATATCAAATTCTGGCAGCTCTTCGACTTCAAGCTGGCCATTGGCAATGGCATTTTTACGGGTTTGCCAATAAAGGTCACGCACACTGATATATTCATCAAAGGCATTTTGGCGCATTTTTTTAACCGCTTTTAGCGACCGCGCCCGCTTGTCAGTGACGCTGGCGACACGCCGCGCCGTCGTGAAGGTGTTTTTGCCATCAAAACGCGTATAGGCCAGCGGCGTCAGGTAATGGTCTGGCAGGCGTCCAAAGGCGTCACGCAGGCTGCTGGGGCCTAATAAAGGCAAAACCAGATATGGCCCCGAACTGATGCCCGCCTTGGCCATGGTCTGGCCAAAATCTTCCTTGTGCTTTTCAATACCGGCCCCCTTGGCAACATCGAACAGACCGCCGACTCCAACCGTGGTATTGATGGCGAAACGCGATACAGTCTGGCCTGCCCGCTTCCATTCACCCTGCAACACATCGTTGGCCAGAATGACCGGACTGCGCAGGTTTTGTAAAAAATTGCGAACACCATTACGTGCCGGTTTGGGCGCAATGGCACGATAGGTCTTGCTGGCGGGGATCAGAATGGCTTTGTCGATATTGGTATTCAAACCAAAAAAAGCGCGATTAAGAGGTTCCAACGGGTCACCACTCGTGCGGTTTTGCGCACTGGCACAACTGCTGAGTACCGGGCCAAGCAGTAACAGGATCAGGGCTGGGGTACGAATATACACGGAGGGTCGCGTCCTTTCCTTGTCAAAAGCTCATGCCTTTGCCTGCCCTGTTGGCCTCATTCGCCTTCTCATAAGCAGATCGAAGATGAATGATGACTGAACGGGACCGTTTTGCCCATGGTGCTCACGCAATCTTTATGCGCGCATCTATCGAAGCAGCAGAGCCGTGGGGTTACTCAATTAGGTCAAAATCTGGCAGTTCGTCCATATCAACCACGCCATCAGCAATCGCATCTTTTCTGAGCTGCTGATAATAGCTGCGGATACTGACATACTCATCCAGCGTGTTTTTGCGGATGGTTTTCATCTCCTGCAAGGTTTCAACACGGCGATCCATAGTGTTAAGCGCCAGACGAACCCGGCCAAACGTCTGTTTGCCTTTAAATCGCGTAAAGCTGAGCGGCGAAACAGCCAACTCGGTTCCCAACCCGGCCAGATCGCGAACATTACTGGGACCAAACAGCGGTAAGACCAAATATGGCCCGGACGGCACCCCATGGTGCGCCAGGGTTTGTCCCAGATCCTCATAGTGCTTTTCAATGCCCGCAGCCTTGGCCACATCCAAAATGCCACCAACGCCCACCGTGGTGTTGATGGCAAAGCGGGCCAAAGTTTTTGCCGCACGTTTGGGCTTGCCCTGTAAAACATCATTCACAAAAACTACCGGCGACTGAAGATTATCCAGAAAATTGCGCACGCCCTTGCGCGCCGGTTTTGGGGTTATGGTTTGATAGGTTTTGGCAATGGGTTTTAAAACGGTTTTGTCGGCGACCGTGTTAAAGGCAAAGACCGCGCGATTCATCGGCTCCAAAGGGTCGCTTTTGGCCCGCCATGGCGGATGAACACACCCGGCCAGCGCCAAGCATGTTATGCTCAGAAACGAAAATTTCGTTAACCATAACAATTCTTTACATCCCCTTGCCTGCACTTATGGCATATCTAAATCACAACAAGGAACTGATTTCACCGGGCGGGCGAATAAGGCCAATGGATTACACCTATTGGCTTTTTATCCCCCCGCTTTCAACAGGTCTGCAATTTTCTCTGCGATCATTATCGTTGGTGCATTGGTATTCCCGCCAACCAGGCGCGGCATAACCGAGGCGTCAATGACACGTAGGCCAGTGGCTCCATAAACCCGACAATGAGGGTCAACGACGGCCATGGGGTCCTTTTTGGCCCCCATTTTACAGGTTCCAATAGGGTGAAAAAGGGTTTCAGCCTTTTCACGCACAAATGTTTCCCATTCCGCGTCATTTTTTGGCATGTTCTGCGGGGCATGCAGGTCTTTGCGTTCATCATCAAACGCAGGGGCCTGTAAAATATCCAACGCCATTTTTGCGCCATCAATCTGGGTTTGCAGGTCATGCCCCTTGCTGAGGTATTGCGGGTCGATGAGCGGATGATCTTCGGGGTTTGTACTGGCCAGCCGTATGGTGCCGCGCGAATCCGGGTACAAAACATAAGAATGCAGGGTTATCCCGTAAATTTTACTGCGCGGCTCGTCTTTGGGCGCGACAATGGCCGGGACAAAGTGAAACTGAATATCAGGTTCGCCCTCGCCGCGGGTACTGGCAAAACCGCCAGTTTCAGCAGCGTTTGAAGTCAGCATCCCCTTGCGCGTAAAAAGATAGCGTACGGCTTCGGCCATTTGCTTAGGCAGCGAGCGAATATTATAGGAATAGGCCCGCGTGGTTTTACCCGTAAAGGCAACGCCAGTGTCCAGATGATCCTGCAGGTTTTCACCAACGCCGGGTAGATCAACAGCAACGCTGATGCCCATATCGCGCAAATGCTCGGCCGGGCCAATGCCAGACAGCATCAGGATTTGCGGGGAGTTGATCGCTCCGCCGGTGACCAGCACTTCACGGCGGGCCGTTATATCGTGCTCATTACCCTTGTGTTTGACGCGTACACCACTGGCGCGCGTTCCATCCATCAGCACCTTTGTGGCCAGTGTTTCCACCATAACAGTCAGGTTGGGGCGTTCCTGTACATCCGGGCTCAAATACCCGGCGGCGGCGGAACAGCGTTTGCCGTCACGCTGGGTCACTTGATATGGGCCAACGCCCAAGCGGTTAGAGCCGTTAAAATCATTATTTTTCTTCAGGCCACGCTCAACACCGGCGCGCACAAAAGCCTCGCTCAGCGGGTTGATATAACGCAGGTCCGAGACGCACAACGGCCCCCCGTGGCCGTGGAACTGATCCTGAATGCTCTGTTGGTCTTCGGATTTGCGAAAATAAGGCAACACATCATTCCAGCCAAAACCCTCTGCCCCAAGGGCCTTCCAGGCTTCATAATCCACATGGCCACCACGAATATAGACCATGGCATTGATCGAGGATGATCCGCCCAGGGTTTTGCCGCGCGGCCAGTAAAGTTCGCGATTGTTCAGCTCTTTTTGAGGAACCGTGTCATAGTGCCAGTTCAGATCCTCAGAATAGATCGCATCAACGATCATCGCCGGGGTATGGATCGCGGCACGGTCATCGCGCGGACCGGCCTCCAACAAGCAAACGCTGACATCTGGATCTTCGGTCAGGCGGCTGGCCAGGCAGGCCCCGGCAGACCCCGCACCGGTGATAATATAGTCAAATTCTTGCATGTTCTGTCCCACAAGGCTTCTCCGTCTTTTGGCCGTTTAGGCGACTATAAGTGAACGGCGTTCACCCCGAAAGACATAAATCAAAGTAAAAACGATAGAGGCCGGTTATTCGCCGCCTTATTTCGTCCGAACCCGGCCCAATGCCGTACTCCAGCCTTTGAGCAAGGCCTGACGATGCGCCCCATCCATCTGCGCTGTAAAACTGGCATCCTCGCGCCAAATATCATCAATGCTGAGAAGGCTTTCAAAAAGCCCCGCACCAATTCCGGCCAGCATTGCCACGCCAAAGGCCGTGGTTTCTGTGATTTTCGGTTTTGATACCGGAACATCAAGAATGTCAGCCAGAAACTGCATTAACCAGGTGTTGGCCGTCATACCACCATCGACTTTCAAGGTCTTTGGGGCAATGCCATCAGCCTTCATGGCGTCCATCAAATCATCGCACTGATAGGCCACAGCCTCCAGTCCTGCGCGGACGATCTGGGCTGCGCTGGTTCCCCGTGTCAGACCGGTTAAAGCACCGCGGGCCTCAGCATCCCACCAGGGCGCGCCCAGACCAGCAAAAGCCGGGACCAGATAAACACCGCCCGTATCGTCAACCGAAGTGGCCATCTCTTCGCTCATTGCTGCGCTGTCCAGAACCCCCAACCCGTCACGCAGCCATTGCAGGGTTGACCCTGCACACAAGATCGAGCCTTCCAAGGCATAAGAGCGAACGCCTTCGATTTCCCAGGCAATCGTGCTGAGCAAGCGATGATCAGACTGCACAACCTCGCCGCCAGTATTGGCCAGCATAAAGGCCCCCGTACCAAACGTGACTTTCATCGCGCCGGGTCGGTAACAGGCCTGACCAATGGCCGCTGCCTGCTGGTCCCCGGCCATGCCCGTGATCGGCAAGCCTGCCCCAGGTTGTCCCTGGGCAATCAAGGCGAATTTACCGGCATTGGGACAGACCGCAGGTAACAGCGCCGCCGGAACTTCAAAAAGCGCCAACAATTCTTCGTCCCAACTCCCCCGGTGAATGTCGTAAAGGCTGGTCCGCGAGGCATTTGTAGCATCGCTGAGATGCACACCGCCGCTTAACCGCCAGAGCAAAAAACTCTCAACTGTTCCAAAGGCCAACTCGCCCGCTTCGGCTCTGGCCCGCGCGCCCGGTATTTCATCCAGTATCCAGCCAATTTTGCTGGCCGAGAAATATGGGTCCAGCAAAAGACCAGTTCGAGCGTTGATCAATGCCTCATACCCATCTGCGGCCAGCCCAGCGCAATAATCTGCGGTGCGCCGATCCTGCCAGACAATGGCATTATAAATCGGCAGGCCGGTCACCCGGTCCCAGATAATCGTCGTTTCGCGCTGATTGGTGATCCCGCTGGTAACAACTTGCCACCCCTCTTCACGGGCAGCATCAAGGGCTTCTGTAATCACCGCACAGGTGCTGTCCCAGATCTCTTCAGGATCATGCTCCACCCACCCCGGTTTCGGATAAATTTGCGCGAACTCGCGCTGCGCCACAGTAATAACATCGCCCGCCAGCGAAAATACGATTGCCCGGCTGGAGGTTGTCCCCTGGTCGATCGCCAAAATGGCCTTCTTATCGCTCAAAGCTTTTTAAACTCCCTGTTCTTTGATTATGTAATCGCGCTGCATATGGGCCGTGGCCCTGCCCCATGCCGAGGCCTTGACCCGGCTTTGGTGTGCCTCAAAAGCGGCCCTGTCCGCAAACATTTCCTCGACCATATAAAGCGACGGATCATCGGCATCACGTGCAACGTCAAAGGCCAGACACCCTGTCTCGGACCGGGTCAGACGGATATGCGCTGGTAAATGGGATTCAATGATCTGGTGATCGCCAGTCTTTGCGATCAGAACACCCGATAAAATCACCCGTTTTGCCCCCATTGCGTGATAATCCTTGTTTTTTGCAAACTCTAACAGATGAAAGGCTGACAGGAACAAAAAAATCAGCCAAGGGAGACGGATGAGTGACATAAAAGATATTCTGATCATTGGCGGTGGCATAAACGGCACCGGCATTGCCCGCGACGCCGCTGGGCGCGGCCTCAGCGTCGTTCTGTGTGAACAAGGCGATCTGGCCGGGGCCACATCATCGGCCAGCACAAAAATGGTCCATGGTGGCCTGCGCTATCTTGAATATAATGAATTTGCGCTGGTGCGCGAAGCACTGGCAGAACGCGAGCGTTTGCTGACCATCGCCCCGCATCTGGTGACGCCTTTGCGTCTGATCCTGCCCCATAATGCCGACATGCGACCGGCCCTGATGATCCGTGCGGGATTATGGCTCTATGACCATTTGGGCGGCAGATCGTCATTGCCGCGTTCCGGTGCTCTGCGCCTTGGGCAATGTGTCGAGGCGCAAACGCTGGCCCAGCCTAGAGGGCGTGCCTTTGCCTATTCTGATGCCCGTACCGATGATGCCCGCATGGTGGTTGCCAATGCCATGGATGCGGCAGAACACGGTGCCCATATCGCCGTGGGTACGACGGTGACGGCCTGCACCCGCAAAGACGGGTTTTGGCAGGTTAAAACCCGCGACATAAATGGCGAAGCCAGGACATGGCAGGCCCGTGCTTTGGTCAATGCGGCCGGGCCGTGGGTTGATGCCATGGACGCCTGCACCAAGGCCAAGGCCGTTTCGCACATGCGTCTGGTCAAAGGCAGTCATATTGTCCTGCCCAAACTGTTTGACGGACCCCGTGGGTTTTTATTTCAAAACGCTGACCGACGGGTGCTGTTTGCTTTGCCTTATCAGGGTAAATTTACATTGTTTGGAACAACGGACACACCGTTTACCGGTAATCCCTATGACGCCAAACTGGACGATGCAGAGCGCAAGTACCTGTTGGACGCCTTGAACGTTTTTTTTGCAAAGAAGACCACAAAAGATGACATTATCTGGTCTTACTCCGGGGTTCGGGCGTTGTTTGGCGACGAAGAACTGGACGCTTCAAAATTGTCCCGCGAATACCATCTGGACCTATCAGGCGAACAAGACGGCGCCCCGGTGCTGACCGTATTGGGTGGAAAGATCACCACATTTCGGGCCTTGGCAGAAAAAGCCGTAGATAAGATCGCGCCGCGGCTTGGCAATACCGCGCCCCATTGGACCGGCACAACGGCGCTGCCCGGCGGTGACGTCCCAGACGGTTTGGCGGCTTTTGATGCACAGATCGCGGCGCAATACCCGTTTTTGCCAGATGCCCTGCGTGACCGACTGGTCCATGCCTATGGCACCCGGATCACCGGCATTTTGGGAAAAGCCAAAAGCCTGCGCGGCCTTGGCAAACATTATGGTGGTGGCCTTTATCAAAAAGAACTGGATTATCTGATTAAGCATGAATGGGCCAAAAGCGCCGAAGACGTGCTCTGGCGGCGATCCAAACTGGGCCTATTTTTGAGCAAAGCAGAACAGGATGCTCTCAAAAAATCCTTCTAACGTGCGCCGCCCTTAATGCGGGGCTGCACCGGGTGCTGGCCCGGGGTCTTTCATATCCAATGGTCTGGCTGCATTATTCAACCCAACGCCAGCACGATTGCAGGCGTCATTATTGACGTCCCCGCAATTGATCGCTGCACCAATATCGGTTTTGGGCGTGTTGCGCCCCAGTATCCCGCCGGTATTTTCACCGCCCGGTCCCGGTTGCGAGGTTGCCCCCTTGGGGTCCGGTTGTGGGTTTTTGCATCTGCCGGTTACCAGGTCGCGGTTGCAATTATCCGGCGCGCCGCCGCTTGCCGTATCAGGCGCAGACTGGCCAGCTGGATCAGAATCAGGTGGCGTATCAGGCGCAGGGGAACGCATTTCATAGGGGCGATCAGGGTCACTGGCGTCTGAACTGTTCTCGATAATTTCACCACGTGCATTCCTTTTAGTCTTTGTCACGCGCTCAAATAGCACAACATCGGACTGGGTTTCGCGTTCCCTATAGGTTGTGCGGACATAAACTGTATCTGTGGTTCCATCGGTATTATGCCTGTACTCACTGGTATATTCTGTCCGGCCTTGATCGCCGCGTCTCTCAGTACGTGATCCACCGCGTATCCATACACCAACCGGTTCTTGGTCAGAGTCGCCGGAAGCAACACCTCTAGGATCTTTAATTTGGCCGCGTGGATCGCTGGGACCGGCATTCAATTGCCCCGGTCGCTTGCCGCCCCCACTGTTGAAACAGTTTTGCGGGTTTGACCCCATAATACAGTCGCGCATAGAGCCGCCAGATGGCCCGGCAGGCGCATTGCCTGCATTCATGTTATCACGCAGGCATTTGGCGCGGTTTGCACTATGGGAACAATCCTGTCGCCCTGCCGCGCCGCGGCCCATGGCCTGATCAGCGGGTGTTCCTAGATCATTCAAGCGTTCCAGTTCCTTGATTTGCTTCATGCGATTGCCGGCTTCACCAATTTTACCGGCCCGGCTTGCCGCCTGCCCAGCCTGTGTGCCAGACCCAATTGTCCCGGTGTTCAATACAGCAACACCACCAATTACGGGTGAGGAAAGACGCGAATTGAACGTGGTGCTTTTTGGAACTGAAATGCCCTGATTGCACTTTGCGATTTTATCCGCACGAAACGGATAACCCTTAATAGGCACCAGAGTCGGTGGCTGTTTGGTCAAACGAAACGAACGGACTTGCCCAATCTGCAAGGCCAGTGCGTGACAGGCTTTTACACCAAAACCTGGGTATTTTACGCGGGTTGTGCAGACATTGCCTTTGCACGTCCATTGCACGCCAGAGGACATCACCTGGCCCTGAACTTTTGAAGGAAGCACCGTCGCCGCTTCAAAGTGAAACGCGCCCGTTTGAGTATTTAATGTCGGGGCCTTAATAGCGTTCTGCACCGGTTTGATCTGCGGTGCGGCGTGCGCCGCCGATAAAAACAGCGCCAGATTGGCAAGACCTGTAAGAAAAAAAACGGTCCACCTGCCACTACGAGCATTCATTTGAGCACGCATCACCTGTTACCTCCAGTTGCAAAACCAGACAATAATACGCCTTCACAGGGATTTACGCAATTACAGGTAGCCCGCTACAGGGCTAGAACATATTCAGCTCTAACCGAGCGATGTCTGACATACGCGAGGGATCCCAGGGCGGATCAAAGGTCAGATTGACCTTCACATCACGAACGCCGGCCACTGATCGCGCTGCATTCTCTACCCACATCACCATATCCCCGGCCACTGGACAGCCGGGCGCGGTTAGGGTCATGTCCACATCAACATCACGATCATCGGACACATCGACCTTATAGATCAGGCCCAATTCGTACACATCCACCGGAATTTCCGGGTCAAACACTGTTTTAAACGCGGCGATCAGGTCTTCGGTCAGCCGGTCCAGCTCTTCTTGCGGCAGGCCAGACCCCGTATCCTCGCTAGGCGCTTCGGCGGGGGGTGATAAATCAATGGTGTCTCGGACGGGTTTGTCCACGGTATTCTCCATCACGACAAAAATTCTCTGGCCTTGTCAAAGGCCTCAATAAAACGATCCACATCTTCGCTGGTATTATAGGCGGCAAAGCTCGCCCGGCAGGTCGATGTGGCCTCAAAACGTTGTATTAAAGGCTCGGCACAATGATTGCCGGCGCGCACAGCCACGCCGTATCTGTCCATCAATTGCGCCAGATCATGGGCATGCATGCCCTTAACATCAAAGGATACAATGGCGCCTTTGCCGGGTGCGTCACCAATAATACGCACATCATTATAACGGGTCAGGGCATCAACGACTCGCGCCGCCAGCGCGTTTTCGTGCTCGGCCACCGCCAAACGATCCAGATCCATCATCCAGTTAAGCGCCAGCCCCAGACCGATGGCTTCCAATATGGGCGGTGTACCGGCCTCAAAGCGGTGCGGGGGCAAGCCATATAGCACTTTGTCTTTACTGACGCTTTCGATCATTTCACCGCCCCCCTGATAAGGGCGTAAATTTTTGAGGTGTTCAGCCTTGCCATAAAGCGCGCCAATGCCGGTTGGGCCATAAAGTTTGTGACCGGTCACCGCATAATAATCCGCATCCAGCGCCTGCACATCGACCGGGAAATGCACCGCCGCCTGAGAGCCATCCAGCATGATCGGCACGTCATGATCGTGCGCGATCTTAACCAGTGCCTCGGCATCAGTAATAACGCCGGTGACGTTGGACATATGGCTGAGGGTAACCAGCTTGGTTTTGGCACTAAATGCGGCTTCGTAGCTTTGCATATCCAATTGGCCATCGTCATGCAGCGCCACCCATTTCAGCACCACACCCTTACGTTCTCGCAAAAAATGCCACGGCACAATATTGGAATGATGCTCCATCTCGGACAGGATAATTTCGTCGCCCTCGTGCAAATCTGCACCTATGCCAGAGGCCAAAAGGTTGATGGCCTCGGTGGTGCCTGACGTGAAGATAATCTCATCACTCTGCCCAGCATTCAAAAAGCCAGCCAGAGTTTTACGCGCGCCCTCAAACGCCTCAGTCGTTTCATTGGCCATGGTGTGCAGGCCGCGATGCACATTGGCGTAGGCGCTGCGCATCTGGTCGGCCATACCATCTATCACGCAGGCCGGTTTTTGCGCCGACGCGGCGCTGTCCAAATAGGTCAGATCAAAGCCATTAACCTGTCTGGCCAGCACCGGAAACTCGGCGCGAATAGCGTAAGGGTCAAAGCTGGCCGGGGCTTGCAAAAAAGATGCGCTCATAACGCCCTCTCCAGCCAATTCATCAACGGTACCATCATCATATCGCGCAAGGCCTCGTCGTGCAGATCATCGAAGGCCGCCCCCAGAAAAGCGCGGATCAACAGGGTTTTGGCCTGCGCTTCATCAAGGCCGCGCTGGCGCATATAAAACAAGGCATGATCGTCCAACGCACCCGATGTATTACCGTGGGCGCACGCCACATCATCGGCATAAATTTCCAGCTCAGGCTTGGCATGAACTGCCGCACCGGCGTTAAGCAATAATGCATCATGGTTCATGCTGGCATCTGTATGTTGGCCGCCGCGGGCCACATAAAATTTGCCTTGGAAAACGCCATTGGCGCGGTCTTTTACGACACCACGCACCAATTGCCGCGTCGTGCAATGCTCTACGGCATGGTCAACGTAATAGGTCTGGTCGTTGTGGAAATCACCATCCAGCAAATAGGCACCGTTCAGACGCGCTTGCGCCTGTACGCCGCTATATTTCACCTGTGTTTCAAGGCGCACCAAACGGCCCCCAAAGCTTAGAGAAAACTGATCGACATTGGCGGCCTGCGCCAAAGTCATATCCGCATGCACAACATGAACCGCCCCCGTGCCACTTTGTTGGTGGATAAGACGGGTCAGACTGGCTGTTTCGCCCAGATCAAAAGATAATGCCGTATTGGCAAAACCATTGGCTAAACCATGGTCTTCAATGATTGTTGCAGCGGCTTTTGCATCCAAAGTCACCGCCAAAGTGCAATACCCCTGCCCTGTAAACCGAAGGACAATCGGTGTATCAACTGCGCTCGTAATATGCATTGCATAATGCTGCGCCGCCATGGCATGAGCCAAAGATGGCATAGTTTGATCGTTGAGCGGGCCAGCAGCTTTATTTTCGCTGAATGTTACGCCAGCCGGGCATTGTGGTGGCCGGGCAAGACGCCCATCAACAAAAGACAAGACAACCGCACTATCAGGCGTATTCAGCGGCGTATTGGATGCACTCTCGGACTGTATAGGTTTGGCCAGTGCAGCGCGCACGTCGGTCCATTTCCAGGCTTCCATACGCCGGTGCGGCAAGGCCTCAATTGCCGGAAGCTGTGGGGTCGTGCTCACGCGGCGGCTCCCTCATAGGCATCATAGCCTTCGGCTTCGAGTTTCAGGGCCAGTTCCGGGCCGCCACTGTCGACGATTTTGCCGCCAGACATCACATGCACCACATCGGGTTTGATATAGTCCAGCAGGCGTTGGTAATGGGTAATCACCAGCATGGAACGTGTCGGCCCACGCAAGGCATTAACCCCCTGCGCAACAATTTTTAGGGCATCAATATCAAGGCCGGAATCAGTTTCATCCAGAATGGCAAAACGCGGTTCCAGAACCGCCATTTGCAGAATTTCCATACGTTTTTTCTCGCCGCCAGAAAACCCGACATTCAGCGGGCGTTTCAACATGTCGGCTTTGACCTTCAAAGCAGCGGCCTTGTCCCGAGCCAGTTTCAAGAACTCTGGCGCAGAAAGATCATCATCGCCGCGCCGCTTGCGCTGGGCATTCAATGACGCCCGTAAAAATGTCATTGCCGGTACACCGGGGATCTCTACCGGATACTGAAACGATAGAAAAATACCCTTGGCAGCCCGTGTTTCAGGCTCCATATCCAACAGATCTTCACCCAGGTAAGAGACGGTGCCGCCCCGGACCACATACCCATCACGCCCGGTCAACACATTGGCCAGCGTCGATTTACCGGTGCCGTTTGGCCCCATAATCGCATGCACTTCACCGGCAGGAACATTCAAGGATAAGCCCTTGAGAATATTGCCCTCAAGTCCCTCAACACCGACAATAAGGTCGTTAATTTCAATCATTATTCTTCACCATCAAAATAGTCAGCCGTGCCTTTGCCCAGCCAGCCCAAATGCCGAAAGGCTGCATCACGAGGCGAGCCGTTTTGCGGAATCCCCGCAGAAGCCACAAATTTATTTGAATCTGGATAGACCACAACGGAAGCTTCGCCATTGGTGGAAAATGCCAGATATTTCAGGTCAGCATCACCGGTATTGATCAATTGATGCGCCACCTCGGCACCACCCGGAGGCGCACCCAGCATATCGCCCGCTTTAACCGGATAGGTTTGATCACCAAAGCGATAATCGGCTGTGCCTTCAATGATATACATCATTTCATCGTCGATCAGGTGTGCATGATGCGGAAAAGCCCGCTTGCCGGGCGGTACAACGGTCAGCATACAGCCAAGGTTTTTCGCGCCCAGCGCCGGACCGAAACGGCCCAGCTTGGCAGCAAACTTCTCGCCATGGCCAAAATCCATCAACGGCACGTCATTGATATTCAAAACGGGTTTTTTCTGCTTTTCACCTGACATTATCCGACACTTCCTTCCAGACTGACTTTCACCAATGCCTGCGCCTCAACGGCAAATTCCATTGGCAGTTTCTGCAATACATCGCGAGCAAAACCGTTGACTAAAAGAGCCGTCGCTTCTTCTGCATCAAGGCCACGCTGGCGGCAATAAAACAATTGTTCTTCGGACAATTTGGTGGTGGTGGCTTCGTGCTCTAACTGCGCATCCGGGGTTCTCACCTCGACATATGGCACCGTATGCGCACCGCATTCATTCCCCACAAGCAGACTGTCGCACTGGGTAAAATTACGTGCGCTGGCGGCTTTTTGGTGCACGCTGACCAAGCCCCGATAGGTGTTATTGGAACGCCCGGCAGAGATGCCCTTTGAAATGATACGCGAGCGGGTATTCTTGCCCAAATGGATCATTTTGGTTCCGGTATCGGCCTGTTGCGCGCCATTGGTGATGGCCACGGAATAAAACTCACCCTGACTTTCATCACCGCGCAAAATGCAGGACGGGTATTTCCAGGTAATTGACGATCCTGTTTCGACCTGTGTCCACGAAACGCGAGCGCGTTCTTCGCGGCAATCTGCGCGCTTGGTGACAAAGTTATAGACCCCGCCCTGCCCGTCTTCATCGCCGGGCCACCAGTTTTGTACGGTGGAATATTTAATCTCGGCATCTTTGAGAATAACCAGTTCGACCACCGCAGCATGAAGCTGGTTTTCTTCGCGCATAGGGGCGGTGCAGCCTTCCAGATACGAGACATAAGCCCCTTCGTCGGCGATAATCAACGTGCGCTCAAACTGGCCCGTGCTTTGCGCATTCATACGAAAATACGTGGACAGCTCCATCGGACAGCGCACACCCTTGGGGATGTAGACAAATGTGCCATCCGAAAAGACAGCCGTGTTTAATGTGGCAAAGAAATTGTCCGACGGTGGCACGACGGTGCCCAAATATTGGCGGACCAGATCAGGGTAATCGTGTACGGCTTCAGAGAACGAGCAGAAAATCACCCCTGATTTGGCCAGTTCTTCACGAAAAGTGGTGACCACAGACACAGAATCAAACACCGCATCCACAGCAACTTTGGGAGCCCCTTCGACGCCCAACAATACCTCTTGCTCTCGCAAGGGTATGCCAAGCTTCTCGTAAGTGGCCAGAATGTCGGGGTCAATTTCGTCAAGGCTTTTAGGACCTTCACCCTCTTTTTTGGGGGCAGCGAAATAATACATATCCTGATAATCAATCTTGGGATAATTGACCATCGCCCAACTTGGTTCTTCCATGGTGAGCCAACGACGATAGGCGGCAAGACGCCAGTCCAGCAACCATTGCGGCTCGTCTTTTTTGGCGGAAATATAGCGGACAATATCTTCGTTCAACCCTTTGGGTGCAAAGTCCTGTTCCACGTCAGTGACAAAGCCATATTTATACTTGTCAGACTCAAGCCCTTTGGCAGTTTGAACCGTTTGCCGGTCAATGCTGTCTTTTACGCCGTCCATTATCCACACTCTTTCAATTGGATGCGCGCCAATGCCTCACCCCAGGCATCTACAAATGCGTCCAGATCTTGCCGTCGTGTCGTCTGCCCCAACGAAATACGAATGGCGCAAAATGACAACGCATCAGACAGCCCCATGGCCACCATAACGGCGCTGGATTTCACCTTGCCAGACGAACACGCAGAGCCGGACGAAATGGCAAAACCCGCCAAATCCATACTCATCACCTGTATATCGGCAGCAAAGCCGGGCGTTGCAATACTCAAGGTGTTACAAAGACGCGGCGCATGGCCGCCGAGCACCACTGCATTAGGGGCCAGCACCAACATACGCTGTTGCACATGGTCACGAAGCGCGAGCATGTCTGCATTGTGGTCCAGATCATCAATCGCGGCTGTTGCCGCCGCAGCAAAGCCAATAATGCCGGGAACGTTTTCTGTACCGCCCCGATGGCCACTTTCCTGTCCGCCGCCAAGATTGCGCGGGCTAAGCTGGGTTCCACAAGTCAGCGCCAAAGCACCAACCCCCATGGGACCACCAATTTTATGAGCCGAAACGGCCAAGCTGTCCGCACCAATACTGGCCAGACTAACCGGGATTTTGCCAAACGCCTGAACCGCGTCCACATGAACAAGACCATCGGCCTTGTGAAGCCGCTTTGCCGCCTCTTCAACCGGTTGTAAAACCCCGGTTTCATTATTGGCCATCATCAGTGCCAAAAGCGGGCGGGAATCACTATCCAAACGATCTAAAACACCCTGTAACGCGGCAAGGTCGAGTGCGCCATCGCCAGTCACGTCTATGGTGTGGATGGGCAAGCCGGTGTTTTGTGCCGCCATCTGAATGCACGGGTGCTCAATCGCACTGAGCAGTACATCCGTGCAGGTATTGGCCTTGGCCAACCCCAATAGCCCAAGATTGTTGGCTTCGGTTCCGCCCGCCGTAAAGATAACATCCGAAGTGGCTACACCCAGAGCACGCGCCAGCGTATGCCGGGCCTGCTCGACTTTTGAGCGCGCCTGGCGACCAGCCTGATGAACCGAGGACGGATTTCCCGGTGCCCCATATGCTGCCAACATGGCCTCGCGCGCTTCATCACGCAGAGGTGCCGTGGCATTATAATCAAGATAGACAGTCATTTTTGATGCATGCTTTCCATTAAATGCGCACCGCCAGCGGTTCCCAATACCCGGCGGTTCAACACATCATCCAATGTAACTGAGCTCAGGAAAAGATAGATATGTCGCCCCAGCTCGTCCCAAAGGTCATGTGCCAGACATCGGCCAGTTTTGCCGGTGCACCCGACATTAGAGTTACGATCGCATGCCACCGTATCAATCTGTTCGTCAACGGCCAAAATGATATCAACAATGCTGGTCTCGCAGGCTGGGCGCGACAGGCGGTACCCACCGCCGGGACCACGCACGCCTTTGACCACGCCTGAGCGGCGTAGTTTGGCAAATAATTGCTCCAGATAAGAGATGGAAATATCCTGGCGCTCGGCAATCTCAGCCAGCGTAACCGGCCCCTGCTCTTTAATCGACGCCAAATCGGCTAATGCCATCACGGCGTAACGCCCTTTTGCACTTAACTTCATGGTTAAATCTCATTTCCTGTCTCGCATGCGCGCCGACCCTATGCTAGAAGGCGCCAAACCTGCTGGCGCTGCGTATAGCGCGCATAACGGGTCCGAAACAAAAATGTGCAATAACCCACTAAACTAGTCAAGATTACAAACCACATGAAACCTGAAAAACATTGCACAAGCCATACCTATTACCCACTATAGAACAATGTTATTAAACCCATACGTTACAGGATTAAACCACAATGCCTGAAGTCATTATCCCCGGACCGGAAGGTCGCCTGGAAGGCAATTACTCTCCTGCGGATGCCGAAGATGCGCCCTTGGCCATGATTCTTCACGCTCACCCACAGGGCGGCGGCTCTATGAATACCCGTGTGGTAACGGGCCTTTATGATATTTTCAAACGCCGTGGTTATGCGGTTCTGCGCTTTAACCTGCGCGGCGTCGGCCGCAGCGTTGGTGAATATGATCACGGTCAGGGCGAGTTACAGGATGCTGCCACAGTCCTCGACTGGATGCAGGCGCTAAACCCCAATGCGTCGTTGTGCTGGATTGCAGGGCATTCCTTTGGGGCCTGGATCGGCATGCAATTATTGATGCGCCGCCCGGAAATCCGCGGCTTTATTTCCGTTTCCCCGCCCATGAACATGTATGATTTTGGCTTTCTGGCTCCTTGCCCGACTTCTGGCCTGTTGGCCTATGGTTCGGCAGATCGCATCTGTCCACCTGATGAGATTGAACGCGTATCAGAAAAAATTCGCATTCAAAAAGGTGCGGTCCTGACCCATAAGATTATTCAGGGTGCCGGGCATTTGTTTGAAAACCACGCAGAAGAGCTGGAAGCCGAAGTCGAAAGCTATTTAGACTTCCGCCAGAACGGCATGGTTGACCCATCTTTGGAAGAATTTTTACAGACTCGTAAAGGCCGCCGCTAGAATATAGCTGTTGTCGATTGCGCAAGACGACCACCGCGCATCGGGGCCGCAACCCCAGTTGTATCTGGCCAGCTGATCGGCATATCCAACATGTGCCGCACAGCCAGAAAAGCAAAGGCCTCGGCCTCTAATGCATCACCACGCCAGCGGTTTTCCTCGACGGGATAAACCGGTACCTTCGTGCGCGCCTGCAAAGCAGCCATCAGCGTTGGGTTTTTCCGCCCGCCACCGCAAACCAGAATTTGCTTTGGCGGTGCTGGCAACCAGTCAATCGCCCGTGCAACGGTGGCTGCACAAAATGCGGTGAGCGTCGCCGCACCATCCTCTAGGCTCATATCGGCAACCATGTGTGCATCAAAGTCCCAGCGGTCCAGAGATTTTGGTGGTGGTGCTGAAAAGAAATCTGCCGCCAGAAAGGTCTCTATACTGGC
Organism: Robiginitomaculum sp.; assembly: GCA_021776525.1. Lineage (GTDB taxonomy): Bacteria > Pseudomonadota > Alphaproteobacteria > Caulobacterales > Maricaulaceae > Robiginitomaculum_B. The sequence continues at coordinate 193,232 of JAJFFT010000005.1, read as the reverse complement.
CTCATTGACCTGGCCTTTGGCCGCGATTATCCCGCCCCGATCCATCTCTCCAGCACCGGCCTTGCTGATCAATGCGTCAATTGGCCCATTGCCCGGCCCGGTATCAAAAGCCAGCATGGCCCCATCTTCACCAATCCAAGTCAGGTTGCCCACCCCACCAATATTCAAGATCATGACAGGCTTGGGCAGGTCCACAGCCAAAGCCTGATGATAAGCCGGTGCCAGCGGCGCGCCCTGCCCGCCGGACGCCATATCCATTGACCGAAAGTCATAAATCACAGGAATATCTATGGCGCTCGACAGGGCACAAGCATCACCGATCTGGCACGTTTTTCCGCGTTTTCGTGTAGTTGGCGGCTGGTGCAGGACCGTTTGCCCATGAAACCCAACCACATCAACAGCCTCGGCATCCAGGGCGGCCGCGTTTAATACAGCCTGCACAGCATCCTGGGCACACAGTGCCAGAGCCGAGGCCGCAGGTGTAAAGCTGTTTGGTGCATCACCGTCAAAACGCCACTCAAGCGCATCTTCAACGGCCCTTTGCAGTAAGAATTTTGTGGTTGCATCAAAGGGTAGTGTGAGAGCTGGGCCAAAGTCCAACACACGCATTCCATCGGTTTCTAGAAGAGCCGCATCCATACCATCCAGTGAGGTTCCACTCATTAAACCGATGGCGTGCATGTGATTTCCTCAAATTTGTACTTTTCGACAAAGCCAGACACCTGCTAAGAGGCATGTTCAGTTTATCCGGTAGAGGCCTTATGGACCAGTATAAATCAGAATTTGTGCGCAATCTTGTTTCGCGTGACTTTTATTATCAGGCAACCGACTTGGACGGCATCGATCAGGCCGCACAAAAAGGTAGTCTGTGCGCCTATATCGGTTTCGATTGCACCGCCAGCAGCCTGCATGTCGGGTCGCTGGTACAGATTATGCTGTTACGCCGTCTGCAACAGGCCGGAGGGCGTCCCATTGTCTTGCTGGGTGGCGGCACAACAAAAATTGGCGATCCGTCAGACAAAGACAAATCTCGCCCGGTACTGAGCACCGAACAGATCAACGCCAATAAAGAAAGCCTGAAGGGCGTGTTTGCTAAATTCCTGAAATTTGGTGATGGCCCGACCGATGCCATTATCGTCGATAATGCCGACTGGCTTGAGGGCCTCGGCTATATTGATTTTTTACGCGATGTGGGCAGGTTTTTCTCGATTAATCGGATGATTGCACTGGAAAGCGTCAAGCGCCGTCTGGACCGTGAACAGGAACTGACTTTCCTGGAATTCAACTACATGCTGTTGCAAGCCTATGACTTTCTGGAACTGAACCAGCGTTATGGCTGCCGCTTGCAAATGGGCGGGTCCGACCAATGGGGCAATATCGTCAATGGCCGCGAGTTGATCCACAAATACAAGGTCGAGCATAATGGCATAGAGCGCGATGACGAAAAGGCTTTTGGGTTTACTGCGCCGCTGATCACCACGGCATCTGGCGGAAAAATGGGCAAAACCGCCGACGGGGCCGTCTGGCTGAACGCAGACCTGCGCAGCCCTTATGAATACTGGCAGTTCTGGCGTAATTGCGAGGACGCGGATGTGGCCCGCTTTATGCGCTTGTTCACAGATATGCCGCTGGACGAAATTGCCAAATATCAGGCCCTTGAAGGGGCCGACATCAACAGCGCCAAAATCGTGTTGGCCAATGCATGCACCACGCTTTTGCATGGCGCAGAAGCCGCAAAAAGCGCGCAAGAGACCGCCCATGCCACCTTCGCGCAGGGGCAAGCGGGCGGTGATCTGCCCAAGGTACAGCTTAACGCCGATGAAATGGCTGATGGTGTGTCGTTAATGTCTTTGTTTGAACGCGCTGGTCTGGTGGCCTCGCGCGGCGAAGCCAAACGCCACATCAAAGCCGGAGCCTTGAAGTTGAATGACAAGCCGGTAACGGACATGCAGACACAGATCGGTGCCGGTGACTTTACCGGTCAGGAAAATCTGAAACTATCCGTGGGCAAGAAAAAACACGCTTTAGTGCTCCCCGCCGTCTGATGTCTCTTCTGGTGTTGGCGTCACCACATCAGAGCTCTTAGGCTTTTCAGTCGGCGCGTGCGGGCTAGCCTCAGGGCTTGGTGAAACCTTGGGCTTCCCACCTTCGAAAATACGCCGAAACACCCCCGGCGTCAGGGCCGATAATGGGTTTACGAACACTTGCAAGGCTTCGAACGGGCCTTGAATTTTATATGATAGCCCCAAGACACCTTCGCCTTTACGCGAAACCAGAACCCCGCCTAAAATGGGAATATTCCCAAGAGCGGAGTTGATTGAATATGCTGGTGCCAGAGCACCATTTAATGCCATAGTTTTTTTGACCAGATCCACTGTACCGGTCACAGTTACGCCCAAAGCCGGTCCAGTTGCCCGTGAAGCCCCGATTTTCAAGGTGCCATTTTCAAATTCCAAAGGCGCCATCAATTTGCGAAACCCAATACCTTCTCCGCTCATGGTATTGGCAATTCCGGTCAGCGACCCAAGAGATAGCATACGCGCCATGACAGGAACGTTACCCAGCTTGAAATCGTCCATCGTCAGGTCCAACCTGGTATTATGACCTTCCTCGTCACCCAGAACGCCATCAATTTGTAAAACGCCACCGTTGACACTGTCTGCACCAAAAAGGGCTTCAATGACCAGCCCAGCATCATCGGCACGACCTTTTAATTGGCGATGGCCGTCCGGGTCCGGGGCGATGGAAAATGCCGCAGTTCCGCTCGGTGTTTTTGCACTAAAGTCCAATGTTTCAACTTCTTGCAGCCCTCTTTTGAAGTCAACTTTCCCATCCTGAAGCGTCATGGCATCCGAAACCAAAGCGCGCTCAAAGGTGATATGCGCATCCAGCGCAAAACCTAAATTGGTGCTTGCGCCTTGCGTCAGCCCCCGAACAAAGCCCCGCGCGTCCAGAGATTGCGCATGACCGCTCAGCACAAAAGCCCCGGCATCGCTGCGTTCAATATCGGCTGTAAAATCAAACAACCCTGCCATGCTGGCCCTGCTGATATGTGCGCTTTGCACGCCACCTTTGGCGGCAATACTCAAATCACCGTTCAGTAAGAACCCATCCGTAATGGCCTTAAAATCTTTTATATCATACCCACCATCACCACGGCGCTGGATAACCAGCCCGGCATTACCGCTCTGGCCTGTTGGTTTTTCCCAATCGCCGCCGGGCGACATCAGGCGTGCCGCGGTTAAATCGGCCTCCAGAGTAGCGGATTGAATATTCAAACCTTCGCCAACGGTTTTCATATGAATGCCCATTGGACCATCAACAAACAGCCGTGTTGGAATGCCCAAATCATCAAACACTTGTTCATTGGTAACCACATTGATCTCTAATTGAGTGCGGGGTTCGTCTTGGGGGAAGAATATCTCATGCCAGATAAAGTCGCCGGGCACAGGCCCCAGACGCCCTTCGCCCTTGACCACCAATCCCTTGGGGGTTGCGTTGAATGTTGCGGTGGCTTTCGAGAGGTCCTGACCAGAGACAAGGCCTGTAACGCGAATGTCTTCAAACATTCCAGTGGCCGTAAAATCTATATTTTTTGGCGGAACAAACACACGCATCGCCCTTGAAATACTAAAATCTATCTCGCCCTGCCCGTTTATAACGTCCGGCGACAATCCATATTTACTGACGAATTCAAGAGGTTCCTCGTCCAGCAGTTTGACCACATCACCTAAAGGACCAACAGCATGACCGCCAAAATGTGCAACCACCCCTTTGGGGCTAAGCCGCGGAATATCAACAAATCCTTTGGTCAGTTCCATATTAAGCAAACGGGCACTGTCCATACGCAGATCAAACCGGTTTCCACGCAAGACCCCGGTCCCTTCGCCATTCCGTAACGGCGTCATGGAATGAACAAAATGTGAAACGGCCTCGTCAAATGCGAAGGATACAGTCAGCATGTCGTTATCAAGCCTTGGGGCCTGCAACGCCCGTTGTGGCAATTGGGCATCCAGAACAATGTCATGAATACGCCCTTTAAGTACGTTACGGCGAATCCAGTCACGTCCACCAAAAGCAAATTTTACTGGCCAGAGTGCCAAAATCTGCGTCGGGGTGATCTGCCCCTCGCTACGCGCATTCAGCGACAGAAACGGGTCATTTTCGCCGCGGCCATCACCGGGTAAATAGAGGGCGCCTGTACCATGTAATGACAAGTCAAAAATGCTGATATCCAGACTTTTGAATTCGGCCTGTTTTAACGCCGGAATATAATACCCATTCAGCCAGAGACTATTGATATCCAGTGGGGCCACCAGAACATCACCCGGATTATAGCGGATGTCTTCAAAAGCCAGGTCAAACCCAACCTGTTCTCCCACCGCCAGGCGCGCCGGATCAAGCCCGGCTATCCGCCCCTTCAAAGAGCCACTGATCAGGCCAGATTGCAACTCAGCCAACTGAACACTCACGGCACCATCAATCGGATCAAAAGCAAAAACCACCTCAGCACTATCCAGAGGTAGCGCACGGTCGCCGCGACGATAAACGCCGCTGGCAAGGCGTAAATGCCCATCTGCGGCCTTCAGCAAGCCTTCATCCGTCGTGGAAAAGGAAATCTGGGCGCTTAAGGGTGCATCCAAGCCGCTCAACCATGTCCAAGCGCCACCAGATTGAGGCAATAAAGTCGCCGGAACAGCATTGTTTATGGTCAATTCGGCGCTCATGCGCGAGAAATCATCTCGCGATGAAGCCTCAATAGATACCATAGCGGTTCCAGAGGCGCTTTCGATCTTCCCCGAGGCACTGGCGTTCAACACATTGCCATCACGGACAAAGCGAATATCAGCATGCGGCGCGACCCAGTCCACGCCGGAACGCTCGTCAACAAAGCGCAAAGTCGCGTCGCGCATTTCAAGAACTCGCAGGCGATTGAGCACATTGGGAAGCGATGCCAGCCCGGTTTTGGTATCCGCATCTTGTTTTTTTCTGTTCGATGAGCGGTTGAATGCAATTTTGTCCGGCTGGCCAAGGCCAGCGCCAATGCGCCCATCGGCTTTACGCACAAAAGAAAATTCACCACCAATGGCGACAATGCGCCGGATCAAGGCCTTGCCTTGCAACAGCCCAAGGGCGGTCAAACCAACATTGAATTCCGGCACTTGCACCAGAACGCCGCCATCCTCACCCAGGACCTGAACATCACGGGCCGCAAAAACTATGGTGCGCTCTTGCGGTGACCAATTGGCCTGAAGCGTTCCAATGGTTGCCGTCCCGCCTTCAAACACATCAACCAGTGCCGCTTGTGCATCCTGACGTAAAAATTCCAGCGAAACAGGGCCTTGTGCCAAGCGCCAGGCCAAACCACCGCTGATTGCAAAGACCAGAGCCAGAATCAGCGCAAAAAATTCCAGCGTATGCATAAATGTGGCCCGCCAAAGCGGTGCGTGGCGTTTCGGGAACAACCGCTGCAACAGGTTCTTCTGAGTTTGGTTAGGGGTATCGCTCACAAAACTCTTGTCCAACTGGCTGACTTAGGCATTATCACCATCTTACTATGCCCCATTTACTTTATGAGGAGTTATGATGAGCGCGTCCCCCACAGAGAACTCACCTGCCCCCGACTTTACCTTGCCCCGCGATGGCGGAGGCAGCGTATCCCTGAATGACTTTAGAGGCAAAACACTGGTTCTTTACTTCTATCCAAAAGACGACACATCTGGTTGCACCACACAAGCCATTGGGTTTTCCGAAAAAATTGAGGACTTTGCAAAAGCAGGTGCATCAATCCTTGGAATATCCAAAGACAGTGTCCAAAAACATGACAAATTCAAGGCAAAACATGAGTTGAAAATTGCTCTGGCTGCTGATGAAGACCTAGAGGCCATCAAGGCTTATGGCGTTTGGATCGAAAAAAGCATGTATGGCCGAAAATATATGGGCTGTGAGCGGGCGACATTTTTGATCAAGGCTGACGGTACCATTGCCAAGGTCTGGCACAAGGTTCGGCTCAAAGGCCATGTCGATGCCGTATTATCCGAAGTTCAAACCTTGAATGGCTGATATACTTAGCCGAACTATATCTGCACTGCGCCAATGCTCGCCCGCGCAAAAGGCGGCGCAAACGCTGGCTCTGGTGCAGGACTGGAACGAAGGAGACATTCCTTTTGCTCCACTAGGCACCCGCCCCGTACCCCCAGACAATCCCGGACGGCCAGAACAGTTGGATATGGTCGCACCAGGCGCTGTCCCCCGACGGCGCATTGGTACGCCAGAAGGGCGCATCGCGCTGTTACACGCCATTGCCCACATTGAACTAAACGCCATTGATCTGGCCTTGGATATGGTCGCGCGGTTTACGCATGATGTGGCTTTGGCCAATGAAGACAGGCACAGTTTTGCCAAAGACTGGCTTAATGTAGCCGGGGATGAAGCCAAACACTTTACGCTGATCACCAAACGACTTGACGAATTGAACAGTCATTATGGGGCCATGCCGGTCCATCAGGGACTATGGGAAGCCGCTCTTAACACCAAAAACGATCTGGCCGCCCGTCTGGCCATAGCCCCGATGTTGCTGGAAGCTCGGGGATTGGATGTAACCCCAAAAATGATCGAAAGACTCAACAGCGCTGGCGACACGCACAGTGCTTCAATACTGGGCATTATCTATGACGAAGAAATCGGGCATGTTGCCAAGGGCGTGCACTGGTTCAACCGGATTTGCGTTGCAAAAAAAGCTGAGCCGCAGCAATACTTTCAGAGCCTGGTTAGAGAATACCTGCCCGCGGGCCTGCGCCCACCCTTTAACCATAACGCCCGCGAAATGGCCGGGTTAAGTGCCGGGTATTACGAGAATTTCCTCCCCTGAGACGGGAATATGCAAAAAACTGCCCTGAAATGGCACCATAAACCGTAAAATAGATGATTGTTAATGATTTTAGTATTGAAATCAGACTGGTAATCCGCTTTTATCCCAGACGAACGCAGGTAATTACGAAAATTAGGGGGATCGGATGATCGCACGCGTCCTGGAAAGGGCACGGGAGGTTCTTGAGCATATTTTTCCTGAGCGGCAGATTTATCACCGCAGCAACGGGGAAGTCCGCTATCTCTCATTGAGCACCCGCGCACAAATTATAGCAACCGGAACAGCCATGGTGCTGGTTCTGTGGTTTGGCTATGCCAGTGCCAGCGTGTTCCTCAGTGGCCACCTGCTGTCTTCGCAATCTCGTCAGGCATTTGCCAGCCGCATGCACTTCCAAAGACTGGTTGCAGAGGCCCGCGCCAAAGAAGCCTCAACACAGGCCCTTCTGGACAATCGCACAACGGCGTTCACCACGGCCGCCAATGATATCGAACGCCGCCTTGATACTTTGAAGCTCTTGCTTGATCAGCCTGACAGTTCTGCGCTGGACACATTACTGCCCGGCGACAGTGGCGTCAGCACTCTGGTGATGGATGCCGTTACAGAAGACCAAACACCGCGCCAGTCCCGCAACTTCTCAGCCGCCAGCAAGCCAACGCGCTCTAAAAGCACAGACCCGTTGTCCCGTATGGCATGGCTGCACGAACAAGAAAGTCAAATTCTGCGCACAGCCGAAGAACGAGCAGAAACCCGCATTGAAGGCTTAAAAGCCGTTCTGGCCATGACCGGCCTCAACCTTGATGACATGATCGCTCAGGACGACAGTAAAGCTGGCGGGCCACTGATTGCGTTAAATGAGACACAATTATTTGGCGAAGCCTTGTCACTGGATAAGGACTTTACGCGCCGCGTTGCACGTCTGACGGGGCGTCTAGCCAAGGAAGAACAACTCAAAACCATGGTCCATGAAGTGCCATTGGGCGAACCAATCAGCGTTCCTCACAGGCGCACAAGCGGATTTGGCACCCGCGTAGATCCTATTACACACCGGGCCGCGCATCATTCTGGCCAAGACTTTGGGGCATTTCGCCTAGCGCCGATCACCGCAACAGCAGATGGAACAGTTGTCTATGCAGGCTGGAAAGCCGGCTATGGGCGGCTTGTTGAAATTGATCACGGCTTTGGCTTTAAAACTCGTTATGGGCATATGGCCAAGCTCAAGGTTAAACGCGGCCAAAAGGTCAAATTCGGCCAACAAGTTGGCAGCATGGGATCAAGCGGACGCAGTACAGGCGTTCACTTGCACTATGAAGTGTGGTTCAAAGGGAAACCTTATGATCCTCAAAAGTTTTTGAAAGCTGGTCTTTATGTTCAACAAGGGTAATGATTCCAACCGCAAAGCGGCTCCTGCTGCCTCAAATCCAATTGGTATGAGTAAAAACATGACACGCAATACCACACCATCCATCCTCAGTGCCGATCTGGTTATTACCGGTTCCATCAAAACACAGGGTGAGGTCCAACTTGACGGCAGCGTCGAAGGGGATATCCGTGCACAGTCTTTGACCATTGGCGAAAAAGCCGTTGTTAAAGGTGAAATCCACGCCGAACAAATCACAGTGCGCGGCAAAGTTATCGGCAAATTACGGGCCCGCCAGATACAACTGGCCTCTACGGCGCACGTTGAAGGTGATATTGTACATTCCACTCTGTCGATGGAAAATGGTGCCTATTTTGAAGGCCAGTGCCATCACGACAACGACCCGACCGGCGCGCGAAAAGCCCAACCACAACCATCAGCCCCGGCCCCGGCAGCACCAAAAGCGGCCCCTTCGGTCGCAGTGCGTGCTGATGCTGCATTGGGTACAAAAAAGAACTGAATATTAGAAAATTTTGATTTAATAAGCCCCGGTACGGATGCGTACCGGGGTTTTTTGCCTTTTTATTGCCTTAGGCAAAGCTGACCAGCACCTCGTCGGCCGCAACATTATCATCTGCGGCAACATGGATCGTATCGATCACCCCATCACGTTCGGCACGGATAATGTTTTCCATCTTCATCGCCTCAACAACCAAGACCGGCTCACCGGTTTTGACCTCCTGCCCTTCACTGACTTCCACCAGAACGATCCGCCCTGGCATCGGGCTGAGAATGTGTTGCCCGGTATCTGCATGGGCCTTTTCAGGCAAAATGGCGTGCAACTCGGTAATGCGTGGCGAGCAGACAATGGCCCTCACCTGTGCCCCGCGATAACGCAGCACATAGCCTTCGGTTTCATTGTCCACCGTCAAAGCAAACCGCGTCCCATCCAAAGTGCCGCGAAAGACATGCTGTGTCGGGTTCCAGTCGCTCAGCAGGTCATGCCATTTTCCATTAAGCCTAACCTCAGCCCCGCCCTCATGAAGACGGATTTCCACGTCATTGGCCTCGCGGTCCAAAAGAACCACCCAGTGCAGCGGCAAAGGCGCGGGTGGTGTCATTCTGTTACTGATATGGGCGGCGCGTTCAGACAATGTCAGACACATATAAGCCGCCGCCGCACACATAACACGTCGCATACCGGGGCTAGTTTGTACGCCGTCAAAGCCACCCTCGAACTCTTCGGCGATATAGGCCGTCGTGATAGCCCCCGATTGAAAGCGTTTTTGGGCAAGCACTGCGCTCAAGAATGGAATATTGGATTGAACACCGGCAATATCAAACTCGTCCAGCGCACTTTCCATAGCCGTAATGGCGCTTTGCCGATCCGCACCGTGCGTAACCAGCTTGGCCAGCATTGGGTCATAAAAAATTGACACATCATCACCAGCGCGCACCCCGGAATCGAGCCTTACGGCATCGGACTGCGCGGGTTGTGTAAATCTGTTCAGGCGTCCAATAGACGGCAAAAAGTTGCGATATGGATCTTCGGCATAGATACGGGTTTCCAGCGCCCAGCCATCAATACCAATATCGTCCTGTTTCATAGCCAACTTTTCACCAGAAGCGACACGCATCATCTGTTCGACCAGATCAACGCCGGTTATCATTTCAGTTACCGGGTGTTCGACCTGAAGGCGTGTATTCATTTCAAGAAAATAGAAATTACGGTCTTTATCAACAATAAACTCGACAGTTCCGGCACTGTCATAATTGACCGCGGCAGCCAGCGCGATGGCCTGTGCACCCATTGCGGCGCGGTTTTTTTCATCCAGAAACGGCGATGGTGCCTCTTCAATAACTTTCTGATTGCGCCGCTGGATCGAGCATTCACGCTCGTTCAAATGGATAATATGCCCGTATTTATCGCCCAGAACCTGAATTTCAATATGACGCGGCTCGGTAATAAAACGCTCAATAAAGATGCGCTCATCACCAAAAGCCGTACGCGCTTCATTGCGGGCCGATGTAAAACCTTCAAAAGCCTCATCCGCGTCCCAGGCGATACGCATTCCCTTGCCGCCGCCGCCTGCTGAGGCCTTGATCATCACTGGAAAGCCAACCTGTTTGGCTATGCTCACAGCCTCCTCGGCCGTTTCAATCAATCCCATATGGCCTGGCACGGTATTGACCTTGGCTTTATTGGCAAATTCTTTGGAGGCAATCTTGTCGCCCATTATTTCGATGGCGGTAACATTGGGACCAATAAAGGCGATGCCTTCTGCTTCGAGGCGTTGGGCAAATGCTGCATTTTCCGATAGAAAACCAAACCCCGGATGGACCGCCTCAGCGCCGGTGGTTTTCGCAGCAGCGATGATTTTATCACTATCGAGATAGCTTTGCGCCGCTGGCGCCGCGCCAATCCAAACCGCTTCGTCGGCCAACTCAACCGCAAGTGAATTGGCATCCGCATCGGAATAAACGGCAACGGATTGAACCGAAAGCTTTTTGCAGGCGCGAATGATCCGCACAGCAATTTCACCACGGTTGGCGATCAGAATTTTTGTAAACATCAGCCCTGCCAGAATATCAGAATATATGCACCAGTCTTACCCGTGTGCGGGCATAGCGGCAACCACCATAACCGTGTTGGCAAAATATCAAGACCATGGTGATAAACACGGCCCATGATCGTATTGAGACACATATGTCTGGCTTTTTTGCTGCTTATCACGTCGGCAACCACACGGCCCGTGCTGGCACAAAGCACAGCCTTCCCGGCCATGCGTTGTGTCAATCTTGCCAATGCGCTGAATGCGCCCAACGAAGGGGAATGGGGCTATACGATACGCCGCAAAGACCTGCAACGTATCTCATTGGCTGGTTTTGATAGCGTGCGGGTATTGATCGCCTGGAACCATCATGCGCAAATGCAGGCACCCTATACGATTGATCAGGCATTTTTTGATCGCATAGACACGGTGATCACTCAGGCGCGCGGCTTTGGTCTATCTGTGATCATCGACCTTCATGATTATGCGGCCCTTTATACAGACCCCAAAGTCCATGGACCACGAGCCGTCGCGATCTGGGATCAGATCGCCCGCTATTACGCCAATGCCCCCGCATCGGTGATCTTTGAATTGCTGAACGAACCACAAGACAAGCTGCAAGGTGCCATATGGCAAAACCTGGCTGATCAGATGTACCAGACCGTACGCAAAAGTAATCCGAACCGGTGGATTATTATGGGCGGCGATAATTGGAACAGTATTGATGGATTGGCGCGGTACAATGCGCCTGCTGACCCTCGTTTGGTCCTGACTTTTCACTATTATGACCCTTATAAATTCACCCACCAGGGCGCCACATGGTTTGACGGCGCTCCGCCGGCCGGTCGTCCCTGGGGCAGCCGTGCAGAGAAACGTCATTTAAGACGCGAATTTGACCGCGCCGCAGCGCTGGGGCAATCACGGGGCCAGCTTGTTTGGCTCGGTGAATTTGGAGCCACAGAAGCCACCAATATGCGAGACCGCGCCGACTGGGTTCGTGCTGTACGCCGCGCCGCCGAAGCCCGAAATATGGGATGGTGTGCCTTTGATTTTGCAGCAGAATTTGGCGTTTATTCTCCGGCACGTGAAAACTGGGTTTGGCCAATTCGTCGCGCCCTTTTTGATCAATCCGCACTGGCCCTGCGTGCCCGGCCCGAGTAAGCTTACATCAATTCTTTGAATATGGAGTGCGGCCATGCGCGTGTTGATTGCTTTGGGTTTTAGCCTGTTTTTGATGGCCTGCCTGCCCCCGGCTCCACAAACCGCCTCAAATGAACTGATCATAAAAACCAGCCCATTTAGCGTTGCCCAAACCATGGACCGGTTGGAAGCAGCCGTAACGGCAAAGGGGGCAACCGTTTTTGCACGGGTCAACCATGCCGCCGGTGCTCAAAAGATCGGGCAAAGCCTGGCGGCCGAAGAAGTGTTGATCTTTGGTAACCCCAGACTGGGTACACCGCTTATTCAGGCTGATCCGCGCATTGGCCTGGACTTGCCCGTCAAAGTTCTGGTCTGGAGCCAGAACGATGAAACACAGATCGCCTTTTTAAACCCTGAAAAACTGGGGGCATGGTATGGGCTGGATGCCACCACGCCGGCGCTACTCAAAATGCGCGGCATTCTGGAATTTGTGACCAAAGAAGCGATAACCCCATAACCATTTGACCACAGGCGGGCCGAAACATGGAATCACTCAATCTTCTGGCGCTGATTTGGGTGGCTGTTTTCGTGGCCAATATTCTGGCCCGAAAAACCAAACTGACACCTGTTTTGTGGTTCCTGGCTTTGGGCGCTTTGATGGTCAATACCGGCATTATGCCGGTAGAAAGTGACCACTTTATTTCCGGGCTGGCCACGCTGGGTATTATTTTTATAATGTTCGCGTTGGGGTTCGAGGAAAACACTAAAAACTTTATTTCGAGCATCAAGAAAAGCTGGGGCATAGCCTTTTTTGGTGCCGTTGCACCCTTTCTGGCTGCATATCTGGTGGCGGACTATTTCTGGCAAGATACCAGCATTGCCCTGATGTGCGCCCTGACCATGACAGCGACGGCAGTTTCTTTGACCATGGTCTCTTTGAAAAGCCTGGGTTTGCACAAGTCCGCTGCGGCAAAACGCATCATGACCTCTGCCGTGCTGGACGACATCGCGTCGCTGGCGCTGGTGGCTATTATCGTCCCGATCGCCAGCGGGCAAGGCCCGGTTAATATACTCAGCGTTGTGTTGATAACGGGCAAGGCCATTGCTTTTTTTGTAGTGGTTTCCATTCTGGGGGCCGGGTTGTTTCCACATAAGGTCAAGGGCTGGTTGCGCCACGTCCCATTGATCCGGACTTTTGGCATCCGTCACCTACTTGCCTTTGGCCGTCATTCCACTCTGACGGTGTTATTACTGGCTTTGCTGGTCGGACTGTTAGCTCATGAATTTGGCTTTCACCCGGCCATCGGTGCCTATATGGCCGGTCTGATACTCAAGGAAGAATATTTTGGCCGCAAAGATGCCAAAGGCTCCTATGCCGACACCCGGCGCATTGTTGATAATGTCGCTTTTTCCTGGATTGGCCCAGTGTTCTTTGTCGAACTCGGCAGTAAGATTATTTTCGACTGGGCCATCCTGGCCTCGGTCATCCCACATATCAGCCTGATGTTGGGCAGTGTTTTCTTAGCCCAGGTCTTATCGGCATCCATAGCCGCCCGGTTCACCAGCGGCATGAACTGGCAAGGCAGTATATTGGTGGGCTTAGGCATGTTGGGGCGCGCTGAACTGGCCTTTGTTGTGATCGACATTGCCTATGTGCAAAACTCAATTCTCAACACCGAAGCTTTTTACACCCTGATGCTGACCGCATTTATCCTGAACATTCTTGTTCCCGTGACAATTACGTTGTGGAAGCCTTATTACGCGGTAGTCAATCCGCAAAAACAGCGTAAAAAAGCCTAGTCTTGGCCTTCACTGCCTTCCAGCCAAGAGTGCTCCAGCGCCCGCATCCGTCCGGTCAGGCTAATCAGAAATGCCGTTGACCAGCCCAGCAATAAAAACCCGTTCGCCGACTCAATCGCCGTTAACAACCGCCACCTTGGTCCAACCACAAGATCGCCAAACCCAACCGTGGTAAACACGCTGGTCGAGAAATACAGGCAAGCTTCGAAGGTCGAGAACAGTTCCAGTTCAAAGTACAAAAGCGCATAAAGCCAGACTTCAACTGTATGTGCGGCAAAGATGCCCAATACAACCATCAGAATAATTGCGCTGGACCGCAAAACGCTGACCCTCGCCTGATCCGTGGCCTTGGTGGAACGCATCATCCAGATCAGCGCCGTAAGTCCCATCAAATGAATCAGCGAGGTCAGGACAACCATTGCGGTTGCCAACATCAGGTTTTCTGCCAACATGCCTCTAACCCTGTTGTGCGTTAGACAAGCGCCAGCTCGGGCCAGCGGTGCGCCCATGGAGCGGCCTCTTCAATCTGGCTGGCCAAGGCGAACAGATTGGCTTCATTGCCCATATTGGCCTCAAACTGCACACCAACCGGAAGGTTGTCATCATTCCACAATGTGGGGACCGACATGGCCGGATGCCCGGTGGCATTGGCAAAGGGCGTAAAGGCCACATAAGGCTGGATCCATTCAAATTGTGCATCCAGGTCCTTGCTTTGGTCTATGGCACCGATTTTAATCGGCGGCGCGCCCAAAACCGGCGTCAGAAAGAAATCATACTGTTCGTGAAACACACGCGATGCGGCCTGTTCTGCGGCAAATTGTGCATAGACAGCCTCCAAAACACTGGGGTCTTTGTCCGCCACTTTTTCATAGAGCCACCATGTGAATGGCTCCAGCAAATCCTGAGGCACCGGCTTGCCGCCCAGCGCCTTGGAGACATTGCCAACCACCTGTTTGGCCCCAAAGGACCAAAGCGTCATAAAAGCATCGTTGAACGCCGCTGCGGTATAAGCCGGTGCAGCTTCTTCCACATGGTGGCCGAGTTCGGCGCAGGTTTTGGCGGCCATCAGCACCGCTTTTTTACAATCCGGATGAACCTCATCGCCCCACCCATTACGCGTGGCAAAACCAATTTTGTACGGCCCAGCCTTCGTGCCATCAGCCAGAACCGGTGCGGGCAAACCTTTGTCAGTGGCGGCCATTGTTGCCATGGCGGTTTGCGAATCGCGCACGGAATGCGACACGAAACCTTTGACCGTCAGTTCCCAATCTGTGCCGTCGGAATCCGGCCAGCGCCCGCGCGAGGCCTTCATCCCAAACAGGCCACAGCAATTGGCCGGGATACGGATCGAGCCACCACCGTCTGATGACTGCGCCATCGGCACCACACCGGCGGCAACGGCGGCCGCCGAACCACCGGACGATCCGCCGGAGCTGTGCGCCGGGTTCCACGGATTACGCGTTGGCCCAAAGACCAAAGGTTCCGTGGTTGGCAAAAAGCCAAATTCCGGCGTTGCCGATTTGCCAATGGAGACCAGCCCGGCCTCGTGCATGGCGGTGACAAAGCGGTGGTCATGATCGGGTATATTCTTCATAAAAGCGCGTGAGCCATAGGCGGTGCGCACGCCGGTGGTCTCCTGCAAGTCCTTGGTCAGGGTCGGCACCCCGGAAAACGGCCCGGAGGGCAAATCTGTAACGGCTTCAACGCGCGCCTGATCATAGGTTGGCGTGACCATAAAGTTCAGGGTTTCGTTAAGTTTTTGCGCCCGTTCAATAGCCAGATCGGCCTGCTCCAGCGCGCTCATTTCGCCGCTGGCGATCATTTTGCCATGGGCGGTGGCATCTTTCATCCAGGACGGAGTCTGTGTTGCCGCCGGTGCCGCCGCTTCACCTTTTGGTTTACACCCGGCCAATACGCTAACAGCGGCTGCGCCATACAAAAACTCACGTCTTTTCATGATTAAAACTCCCCATTTCTTTCAACTGCTACGCTAACCGCAGTCCAGCCAATGCGCAAAGGTTTTGTTGCGAGAAAAGGTTCAAGTTTGCCGCCTATGTGTAATCCCGGCCCCTACTCTCCGGCCTCCACATAGACCTTGCCGCCGCCGGCGATGAATTTTTCACGCATATCGGCCATACCGCGTTCGATGTCAGCTTTTTCGTTTTCGCTCATATTGGCGGCATAGTCGCGCACATCTTGGGTGATTTTCATGGAGCAGAATTTTGGCCCGCACATGGAGCAAAAATGCGCCGTTTTATGGGCTTCCTTGGGCAGTGTACGGTCGTGATAATCCCGCGCGGTTTCGGGATCGAGCGACAGATTAAATTGGTCTTCCCAGCGAAACTCAAAGCGGGCGCGGCTGACCGCATCATCGCGCATTTGCGCCGCCGGGTGGCCCTTGGCCAGGTCAGCGGCGTGAGCGGCGAGTTTATAGGTGACCACGCCGACTTTGACGTCATCGCGGTCCGGCAGGCCCAAATGCTCTTTGGGCGTCACATAACACAGCATTGAGGTGCCAAACCAGCCGATCATCCCCGCGCCAATGGCCGAAGTGATATGATCATAGCCCGGGGCAATATCAGTGGTCAGTGGCCCAAGCGTGTAAAACGGCGCTTCGTCGCAAACATCCAATTGTTTGGTGACGTTTTCGTGGATTTTGTGCATCGGCACATGGCCTGGCCCCTCGATCATCACCTGACAGCCTTTGGCCCAGGCCACTTTGGTCAACTCCCCCAGAGTTTCCAGTTCAGCAAATTGCGCCTCGTCATTGGCGTCTGCAATGGCCCCCGGGCGCAGGCCGTCGCCAAGGCTGAACGACACATCATAGGTGCGCATAATATCGCAAATATCTTCGAAATGCTCGTACAAGAAGCTCTCGCGGTGATGGTGCAGGCACCATTTGGCCATTATCGAGCCACCGCGCGAGACAATGCCGGTGACCCGGCTTGCGGTCAGATGAATAAAGGGCAGACGCACCCCCGCATGGATGGTAAAATAATCAACACCCTGTTCCGCCTGTTCGATTAAGGTATCGGCGAAAATTTCCCATGTCAGGTCTTCGGCAACGCCGTTCACTTTTTCCAGTGCCTGATACATCGGCACGGTGCCAATCGGTACCGGCGCATTGCGGATAATCCATTCGCGGGTGTTGTGGATATTGCGCCCGGTGGAAAGATCCATGACATTGTCTGCACCCCAACGGATGGCCCAGACCATTTTTTCCACTTCTTCCTCGACCGAGGACCCCAGCGCCGAATTGCCAATATTGGCATTGATTTTTACGAGAAAATTACGCCCGATAACCTGCGGTTCCAACTCACCATGATTGATGTTGGCGGGGATGATGGCGCGGCCCCGTGCAATCTCGTCCCGGACGAACTCAGGCGTGATAAACTCTGGAATGGACGCACCAAAACTGTTGCCCGCCGCGATGCGTGCCGCCGCGCCTTCAACGGCGGCTTTGCGGCCGAGGTTTTCGCGTTCGGCGGCGAAATGCATCTCTTTGGTGATAATCCCGGCGCGGGCGTATTCCAATTGGGTCAGCGGCCCATCACCCGTACCGCGTAAGGGCTGGTGCTGATGGGGGAATGACCGCGCCAGATGCTTTTCACCGACATTGCCATTATCTTCGGGGCGCACGTCACGGCCTTGATATTCCTCAACATTGCCGCGTGCCTTGATCCATTTCGTACGGGGGCGCAACAGACCGGCATCCACATTGATGCTGGCATCGGGGTCTGTGTATGGCCCAGAGGTATCGTAAACGCGCACCGCAGGCTCGTTTGCACTTTCATGCAGGTCAATCTGGCGGTGCGGCACGCGCAGGTCCGGCGCACCCTTTGGCGAAGTATACACTTTGCGCGATGCAGGCAGTGGCCCGGTAGAAACGGTCTGAGGGGTTAAATTTCCGGCGTGCTTGTTCATGAATGTGCTCCCGCGCGTTGGTGGGCATGACAGACAAGGAGAGCGCAAACAGGCGCCCCGTCCCTTCGCCGGCATTACCCGTATCAGGTTCCAAGGGTGCGTCTCAGCCATTGTGATCAGTTCAGAATCACGCGGCGCCCCTCGAAGCAGGGCAATCTATAGCGCGCTTTTTGCGTTACGCGAAATAGCCAAACCAGGTTAATACAACCCCAAGAGCAAATATCAGCGAAAACGCCCCCGTCATGGCGGCCATGTTGGAGGATATTGCCTTGGCCAGACGCACTGACACTTCCGGATAGACCAGAATGCTGAGGCCTTTGATCAACCCAATCATCGCCAAAAGAGTAATAATCACCCGCCAATCGGCAACCCAGACATTGTGTATAGTCAATATGGTTGCGCCAAAGAGAAAGGCCAGAACCGCCGAGAGGTAGAGCAAACCGCGATGGTTCACGTATTCCTCGACCAGATCACCGTAAACCTTGCGATTAAACAGCCAGCCAAAGGCCGAAACCACGTAAAGCGGCCCCAAAATACGCGCAATGATAATTGATGTTTCCATGCTGATCCCCTGTTCTTATGGGCCAGCACTAACACAAATGCGCGGGGCGTAAAGAACACAAAGAGACGCAGGGCATTATGCGGTTTGCAGCTGTTCCAATTTTTCAAACAAAGCCAAGGCTTCCGGGTTTGCCAGTGCGTGCTGGTTTTTTACTGGCCGACCATGGACCACATCACGCACAGCCAGTTCGGTGATTTTGCCGGACTTTGTGCGCGGAATATCCGCCACCGCGATAATTTTGGCCGGCACATGGCGGGGGCTTGCGCCTTTTCTGATTTTACCTTTGATCTCTTTAATCAGAGCTTCATCAAGGGCAACGCCCTCGCGCAGCACCACAAACAGGATCACCCGTACGTCGTCCTGCCAGTCCTGGCCAACGCAGACACTGTCCAGTATTTGCGGCACTTGCTCGACCTGATTGTAAATCTCGGCCGTGCCAATGCGCACGCCGCCAGGGTTTAATGTGGCATCAGATCTCCCATGAATAATCACCCCGCCATGTTTGGTAATCTCGGCCCAATCGCCATGACGCCAGATGCCGGGATAGTCTTCGAAATATGCAGCTTTATAGCGGGCATTATCGGCATCATTCCAAAAGCCAACAGGCATGGATGGAAACGGTTTTACACAGACCAATTCGCCTTTTTGGCCGATCACCGGCGCATGATCGTCGTCCCAAATCTCGACGGCCATACCAAGGCCCGGCCCCTGAATTTCTCCCTCATAGACGCTTTGCAACGGGTTGCCGAGCACAAAACAGGAAACAATATCAGTGCCGCCCGACATACTGGCGATCTGGGCGGTGGTTGAAATTTCGTCGGCAATAAAGCTGAAGCCTTCGGGCGATAATGGCGATCCTGTTGAGCCAATCATACGTATGGCGCCGAGGTTATTTTCTGCTGCCGGGTGTTGCCCTGATTTATGAACCGCATCGATCCATTTTGCCGAAACGCCAAAATAATCCGCCTTTTCGCGATCCGCGATGCGAAACAACACACGGCCGTCCATGGCAAATGGCGATCCATCATAAAGCAAGATTGTGGCGCCAACACCCAGCCCGGCAACAAGCCAGTTCCACATCATCCAACCACAGGTTGAAAAGAAGAAAACCCGACTGCCTTCGCCATTGTCGCAATGCAATTGGTGTTCTTTGAACTGTTGGATCAGCGCACCACCGGCGGAATGAACAATGCATTTTGGCTTGCCGGTCGTGCCTGAAGAAAACAGAATATATAGCGGATGATTAAAGCCAAATGCCTTATAAGGCACGCCGCCGCCCTCGCCTATTTTTAGGAATTTTTCCATACTGATAAAACGATCATCATCGCTAAAATCGGCCTGAGTCCCCTCGTAGGGGACCACCACCACGTGCTCAATGCTTGGCAAATTTTCAACAATGGCGCCCAGCTTGCCGCCCACGTCAAAGATTTTTCCACCATAGCGATAACCATCGCAGGCAATGAGAATTTTTGGCTCGATCTGGCCGAACCGGTCCGTAACGCCGCTAACCCCAAAATCCGGCGATGCAGACGAAAACACCGCGCCAATCCATGCTGCGCCAATAAAGGCCGCAATAGTGTGCGGCATATTAGGCATAATGGCGGCGATCCGGTCCCCGGCACGCACCCCCAGCGCCCGATAGGCGGCGGCATAACGTCCCGCGGTTTCTTTTAGCTGTGATCGGCTCCAGACCTCTTGGCGACCATCTTCGGCCCAGAACACCAGCGCCTGATCTTTTGGGTGGCCGCGCTCCAAAAGGTTTTCTGCGGCGTTTAACAGACCGTCGGGGAAAAATTGCGCGCCCGGCATCTGGTCTTCATCAACAAGAATACGTTTTCCCGGATCACCTTTAATGGCGCATACATCCCAGATCGCGCGCCAGAACCGGGCCGGGTCTTCAATTGACCAGGCATGAAGCCGGGCATAGGCATCCGAATCTGTCGGATCAATGCCCGCCACATCCTTGGCAAAACGTCCCATACGGCACGTCATTTTTTGTTCATCGTTCGGGGTCCAAAGAACACGCATGGTCAGGCTCTTTTGTTTTCACAACATCCTAAGCCATGTATCGCAGGTTTTTGGTTTGGGGAAGAGGCTAGGTCATAAACCCAGAAACCAGAAACGCCGGTCTCCATCATGGAAACCGGCGCTGGGCTGGGTTTGTTACAACCAGAAACCGGAACCGCGCGAGGGACGTTATGACGGCCCCGATCTCGAATATGAACTTATGATTCCCTGCCTGAACGCGTGATGAATACAAATCGCGGGGTTTGTTCAGGTTATTAAACGCTCGAACCAGTCAAACGGCATGGCCCAGAATTTTCGCGCCCGACGAGAGAACGCGCTGCTATGGCCGATCTTCTCAACCCCGATCTCGTCGGGGCTGATCCAGCGCGTATCATAATTGGCGCCGCGATAGCACGCTTTGGTAAATGGTTCGGTTTTGGGGTTTACAACTGGATCATCCGTAAAGGCGAATTGGCGCATATGCGCGCCATCCATATCGAAATGTGCGCCGCCCAGTTTATCTTGTACGTCGTCCCAGTAATAGTTTTTGCTCAGGCACCATTTGCGCCATTGCAAAAACACCGTGGCCGGCATGCTGGCCCCAGGCCAAAAATCTGGGCCCTTCAAATATCCATGGCGTGCCAGCGATAATGGCCCCAAAATAAAGAAGAAAACAAATTCCATCCACCAGTCACCGGCCCGATGTCCACGCCAATGCCCATTGCCTACCGCAACCAAGGCATGGCCTCTGGCCTTATGGTGGTTATCCATCAACCCCACCAATTGCCCCCCAAAGCTATGCCCCAGCGTAAAGACCGGCGCACCGTCCATTTGGCTGACCAACGCATCCAGCGCCGCCGGCGCATCTGATGTACCCCAAGTGAGAAAATCTGCGCTGCAATCTCGCATATCGGTCGGGGCAGAATCGGCAATGCCCTGATAATCATAAATCAGGCACGCAAAGCCCCTCGACGCGCCATATTGTGCAAACTGGGCATAAAATTCTTTGGGATAGCCGGTCCCAGAAGAGATCAGAACACCGGCTTTGGGGTTTTTGGGCATATACAGGGTCACCGCTAAAACAGCGCCCTTGCGTGTTGTGATCTTGATTTCTTTTTGAACACAGTGCGATTCGTGCATGATATCCCCCATTGCGTTCCTTTTGCCCGTTAACGTACACGTCAAGTCAAGCTAAAGTCCGCACAACCTTTTTGGAGAATCTTATGCCCGCCATTCATGCTCGCCTGAAAAAACTCGGAATCACCTTGCCCAAAGCGGCAGCTCCGGTGGCTAACTATGTCCCTTTTGTGCGCGTTGGATCGCTGTTGACCATCTCCGGGCAAATCGCCTTTGGGCCTGATGGTCTGGTCAAGGGACGACTGGGACAAACCATGGATGTTGAAACCGGCCAACAGGCTGCGCGGCTGTGTGCCCTGAATTTGATTGCCCAGGCCAATGCGGCATTGGATGGCAAGTTGGAAAACATCACCCGGGTCGTGCGCCTTGGCGGGTTTGTCAATGCCACCGCCGATTTTGAAGATATTCCCCACGTCATTAACGGGGCATCTGACCTGATGGTCGAGGTGTTTGGAGATATTGGCCGCCATGCGCGAGCCGCTGTTTCCTGTCCGAACCTTCCCCTTGGGTCTGCCGTAGAAGTCGACGCGATTTTCGAGGTGCAATAAGCCTTGTCGTCTTATGCGTTACGTCTTGTCCCCGCCCTCGCCTCCATTGCACCGGCCCGGTGGGACGCACTGGCCAACCCGGACCCGTCCACAATAAATCCATTTCTTGGCTGGGCATTTTTACAAGCTCTGGAAGAAAGCGGCTGTGTCAGCGAACAATCGGGCTGGCAAAGCCTGCATTTGATTGCCGAAGATGAGGCCGGAACACTGGTTGGGGCTGTGCCGCTTTATCTGAAAAGCCACAGCCTCGGCGAATATGTGTTTGATCATGGTTGGGCCCATGCTTATGAGCGCGCCGGCGGGCAGTACTACCCGAAATTACAGGCCTCCGTACCTTTTACGCCGGTGCCTGGGCCACGTTTGTTGGGCAAAAATGCTGAAATACGTGCCCTTCTGGCGACCGGCCTGCGCAGCGCAGCGTTCGAAACCAATGCATCGTCGGTCCACGTCACTTTTGCACAGGACGACGATATAGACGCTCTTGTGACACAGGGCTTTGCCCACCGCATTGATGTCCAATATCATTTTCACAATCCGGGTTACGATTCATATGATGACTTTCTGGCCAGCCTGTCGTCACGCAAGCGTAAAAACCTGCGCAAAGAACGCCAACAGGCGCAGGATGGTATCGAGATTATTCACCTGAGCGGCGATGATTTAAAATCCGAACACTGGGACGCGTTTTTTGCTTTCTATCAGGACACCGGCGCACGCAAATGGGGCCGGCCCTATCTTAACCGTGAATTTTTCGAGCTTTTACACCAACGCATGAAAGACCAGTTATTACTGATCATGGCCCGCAAGGATGACCAATGGATTGCCGGGGCGCTCAATTTTATTGGCGGTGATGCACTTTATGGCCGTTATTGGGGGCGCAGCGATCCACGGCCGGGCCTGCATTTTGAGCTGTGCTATCATCAGGCCGTCGAGGCCGCTATTGCCCGTGGACTGGCCCGCGTCGAAGCCGGCGCACAAGGCGAACACAAAATCGCCAGAGGATACGCACCGGTTTTAACTCATTCGGCGCACTGGTTTGGCGATGCGGGCCTGCATGAAGCGGTTGCCCAATATCTGGACCATGAACGCGCCATGGTTGAACAAGATGTGATTGCTCTTGATGGGCTGACCCCTTTTCGCAAAGATCAGGACAGCCTATCTGTGAAACCCACAGGAGATTAGCCATGCCCTCGATACGTTTTGACTTCGACAGTGCCAATGGCACACCTTTGGCCGCACTTTTGGAGCAACCCGAAGGTGAGGTCCGTGCCGCGGCTATTTTCGCACACTGTTTCACCTGTTCCAAAGACATATTGGCGGCACGCCTGATCGCCCGCACGCTGGCAAAGGCCGGGTTTGCGGTTCTACGCTTTGATTTTACCGGACTGGGGCATTCAGAAGGCGAATTTGCCAACACCAACTTCACCTCGAACATCGCCGATCTTCGCCAGGCTGCGTTGGCGCTGGAAAAACGCGTTGCCGCTCCATCGTTGATCATCGGCCACAGCCTGGGCGGCGCAGCCGTATTGGCCGCCGCCAAGCACCTGCCCAGCGTACGCGCTGTCACCACCATCGGCGCCCCCGCCGACCCAGCCCATGTCTTACATAACCTGGGGCCAGCGATTTGCGATATTGAGAAATCCGGCGAAGCCGAAGTGACACTGGCCGGGCGCGCCTTTCGCGTACAGAAACATTTTCTGGACGATGTTCGTGCCCATAATCTGGATGCAGATATCGCCGACCTGAAGCGTGCAATACTGGTTCTACACGCTCCGGCGGATCAAACCGTTGGTATTGAAAACGCGGCACACATATTCGCACGGGCCAAACATCCCAAGAGCTTTGTCTCGCTGGACAGTGCCAACCATTTGCTGACCAGTGCCGATGATGCACGTTACGCGGCCAATGTTATTGCCGCGTGGGTCAGCCGTTATATCTGAGGCCCTTACCGTTTTTTAAGCGAATCAAACTTGTCTGTCCGTAATGGAGATAGATTTGACGTATCGCATTGTTATTCTCACGAAACCTGTTGAAGCCCCGTTTCTGGTTAATTACCTCCGTGGACAGAACCCCAGTCTCAACATCGAATGTGCTTTTGATATTGAGGGCCTAAGAGAAAAACTGGCAGGCCGAGAGACCACAACCCGTCTTATCACTTTTAATTGCAGCGTCATCGTTCCTGAAGACGTTATCTGCACACTTGGACCAGAGCCTTACAACGTCCATCCGGGGCCGCCAGAATACCCAGGGGCTCATCCTGTGGCATATGCATTACGTGATAATGCCCGCCATTATGGCGCCACCGGACACGTTATCTGGCCCAAAGTCGATGCCGGCCCTATCGTCTATTACAAACGCGAAGATATAGACGCCGATACGGACGCGGCAAATCTTACTGAAACCGCTTATTATATGGCCGTCAAAGCCTTCAGCGTCATAGGCGCCCATTGCGCACGTGGTGACATGCCGATGCCCCATTTGAACCACACATGGAGCAGCGTAAAAAGCACACGCGAAGACTATCAAAATTTTTGCACCATTCCAGATAATGCCGACAGCGAAGAGGTGGCACGGTTACGGCGCATCTGCGGTAATGACCTGATCGTTACAGACGTCGCATGATCAACCCGTGTTCACAAAGATAACGCGACTTAAATAGTATGCAGCGTTCGGAATTCCTTGTTGCTTTGTCCATTATGCGATTAAACTGTGCCCTTGATGGAGGGGCACATGACAGAAACAATCAAAACACTTGAAGGTACCGATATACCGGACCCATGGGCGCTGCCCCTTGAAACGCTTGATGTTTCCAAAGCTGAATTATTTCAGAACAATTGTCATGGTGAATATTTCAAACGCCTGCGCCGCGACGCCCCGGTTCATTATTGCCCCAAGAGCGATTTTGGCCCCTATTGGTCAATAACAAAATACAAAGACATTGTTGCGGTTGATACCAACCATACGGTGTTTTCCTCGAAACGGGATATTGTCATTGGCGATACTGACCCGAATTTTACACCAACAAATTTTATCGCTCAGGATCCGCCAATTCATGATGAACAACGCAAAGCCGCTCAGCCGGCTGTTGCACCTGCGCGTCTGGTCGAACTGGAATCCCTTATCCGGCAGCGCGTTTGCAACATCCTGGACAGCCTGCCCATAGGCGAAACTATCAACTGGGTTGATCTGGTGTCGATCGAGCTGACAACGCAGATGCTGGCCACACTCTTTGATTTTCCTTTTGAGGACCGCCATTTGCTACCCTATTGGTCCGATGTGGCAACGACCAGCGAGACTGTCGGTGTCCAAGGCGCCGACATGGAAGAACGCCAGCGTATATTGGGGGAATGTCTGGCCTATTTCACCAAGCTTTGGCACGAGCGCGCCGCTGAGCCGCGCAAGTTTGATTTCATCTCTCTTCTAGCCCACGACCCCGACACCAAAGATATGATCAACGACCCGATGGATTTTTTGGGTAACCTGATGTTGTTGATCATCGGCGGCAATGACACGACCCGAAATTCAATTTCCAGCGGCGTTGTGGCACTTAACCAGTTTCCAGGCGAATATGACAAGCTTAAGGCCGATCCGTCTTTGATCCCCAATATGGTTTCCGAGATTATTCGCTATCAGACACCGCTGGCCCATATGCGCCGCACCGCCACACAAGACATAGAGTTCCAAGGCCAGCACATTCGCAAGGGCGACAAAGTCATCATGTGGTATGCCTCTGGCAATCGCGACGAAGAGATGATTGAAAACCCGGACGCGTTTATCATTGATCGCCCCATGGCAAGGCGACATATCGCCTTTGGTTTTGGCATTCACCGGTGCATGGGCAATCGCGTTGCCGAAATGCAAATCAAAATTCTTTGGGAAGAAATCATCAAACGCTTTGAGCATATTGAGATGGTGGGCGAACCGGTTCGTATTGCCTCTAACTTTGTTCTGGGTTTTACAGATGTTCCGGTGATCTTGCATGCCAGGCGCTAGCCTCATTGCGCGCACTATGCCACATCCAGATGTCAATGATCCCATGATAATGGTGGTCAGTACAAAATGGAGGAGTGAGCGGTGAACATTCGCGGTGCGTACGATCAGAACAATATTTTTGCGCAAATTCTACGTGGCGACATGCCCTGTTGCAAAGTTTATGAAGATGACCACGTGCTGGCCTTTATGGACCTGTTTCCGCAATCACCCGGCCACACATTGATCCTGCCTAAAAATGCCGGCCGCAATCTGATTGATACCGATGATAAGGTTTTGGCGCAGGCCATTATCCGCGTCAAAAAAATCGCCATCGGTGTTGAAAAGGCTTTTGATCCAGATGGTCTGATTATCACACAATTCAATGGCGAAGCGGCCGGGCAGACCGTTTTTCACCTGCACTTTCATATAATCCCGCGCTTTAAGGAGCAACCTTTCGATCGTCACGGCAAAGGTAATCCGGCCGACCGGGAAGTGCTTCACGCCCAAGCGGAACGTATCGCCGAAGCCATTAAACAGATCGAGGCATAAAAAAGCGGGTCCGACCTCCCCGTCGAACCCGCTTTCTCCACCCCGTTCCCCAACGTTGTCTCAAATTATCGTTGTTCTGTAACCCGCGCCTCTGGATAGCCTGCATTGGCCACCTCATAGCGCTGTTGCTCTGCTCCCTCTTTGCCCGGATATGGCCCGACCAGAACACGGTGAATATATTTGTTATTGATCCATGCGGTCTGGACGCTGGCATTGCCGCCTGTGCGCAGGTTCGAAGCTATGCTTTGGGCTTTATTGCGGTCCCCAAAGGCGCCCAATTGGACGAACCAACCGCCCTGTGCAATGCGTGGACGCGATAGCGCGATTGGGTATTTGTCTTTCGACTCGTCCGGCCATCCTTGTTGTGGGTCATATGATGCGGCCTGAGGCACGGCTCTTTGTACGGGTTGCGACCAGGCATCGGCCTGTTGCGGGCGCGACGAAACATGGCGCACCTGGGCCTGACTACGCCCTGGGTTTTTAACTGCTGGCCCAACATATTGCACCCGAACCCGCGTTGTCCCCTGACGGGTATACCCCAGTTCCTGCGCCGCTGCCTTGGACATGTCGATGAGACGGTTATTGACAAAAGGCCCCCGGTCATTGACCCGAACGATAATAGAGCGGCCATTTTCCAGATTGGTCACACGGACCAGACTAGGCAATGGCAATGTTGTATGTGCGGCGCTAAGGCTGTTCATATCAAAGACTTCGCCATTGGCGGTTTTCCGACCATGGAATTTTGCCCCGTACCATGACGCTACTCCAGTGCGGTCATAATCATCCTGGCGTGCCGGCACATAGGTACGGCCGGAAATCTGATAAGGGCGGCCAATTTTCTGGTGTGCGCCGGAACCGGCCACCGCAGGTGACGGCGAAGGGTTATAGCGTCCATCATCATTGCGGTTTTTTTTGTGACCCAGTCGAACGTGTGCATTGATGGGTGCGCCCCAACGGCTGCCATTTGCAGAAAGGTTTACCCCGCCCGTACTACAGGCGCTAACCATGGCCAGAACCGCCATGGTGCCCAAAACACGAATGGACTTTATCGGCAACATGCCCCCGACCCGTGTGGTTGTGTACCAAGAAACAAGACTTTTATCCTTAAACGGCACCATTCTGGCTTTCCTTAATTCGGCAACACTTTTAGCGCCACCTCCCCTGATGTGCCGGTTTTCCGGCTCTTATTATTGGGTGACCTTAGCGTACCGCGCTGAATCTTGGGTTAAACGCCATGGTTACTGAATTGTGACCAAATCCACCGCTAATTACAGACGATGGCTTGCGGCAACGCGCCAGCCTTGCTAGCCCTCTGCCAGCGCGGATGGGTGGCAGAGTGGTTGAATGCACTGGTCTTGAAAACCAGCGGGCGTGTGAGCGTCTCGGGGGTTCGAATCCCTCCCCATCCGCCAGTGTTTTTACGGGCCTGTAGAGTAGATTACACGCCATGCAACATGGCGATATTGCTCATTACCGAGGCGGGTCATAAGCCACGACTTCGATTTCAATCAACACATCCGGGCTGCCCCAATCGACGCCTGGCACGGTAGAACGTGCTGGTTTATGCGCTGTGAAATATTTGCTATAGACCACATTCATCGGTCCAAAATCTTCCGGATTACGCAAATAAACGGATGTTTTAACAACATTATTTAAGCCCAGCCCCATGGCCTCCAGGATTTCTGAAATATTGGCAAACACTTGCCGGGTCTGGGGTTCAATTTCTGCCTTCACCATTTTATTGGTCTGGGCATCAAAACCGATCACGCCAGATAAAAACACATAATCACCCGCTCGCACTGCCTGTGAATATGGCCCCAACACATGGGCGCCGGGCACGGTGAAGGTTTCTATTGCGCTTCGGGTTGGCATACTTGGCGCTGTACAAGCCGCCAGCCCCACCATAAGCGCCCCTAATAACACACGCCTTTTCAAGGCCAGACCTCCCATACGGTTTCAATTTCGACGGCTACGTTAAAGGGCAAGGTATTAACACCCACGGCGTAGCGGGCGTGTTTTCCAGCTTCGCCAAAAATGTCAACAAACAAATCAGATGCACCATTGATCACTTTGGGTTGGTCATGAAAATCATCCGCAGAGTTTACGAAACCGCCAAGCTTTACACATTGGCGCACCGTATTCAGCGTCCCAAGTGCCGCATGCACTTGGGCCAGAACATTTAGGCCTGCAGAGCGAGCCGCAGCATACCCTTCTTCTATACTTAAACCCTGGCCTAGCGTCCCTCTGCCACCACCATTACTGCCTAGGGCTGGCCCCTGACCAGCAATATACAAAAGGTTTCCAGCGCGCCGGTAAGGCACATAAGTCGCGACCGGTGTTGGTGCCTTTGGCAGCTCTAACCCTAGATCTCGTAATTTTTGATCAAAATCTGGGCGCAAAGCCCCTTCACTGGCCACTGAACAGGCAGTCATAGGCAATGCAAGTGCACCGCCAGCCAGAGCATGACGCAATATGGCACGGCGGTTCATGCACGGCCCCCTTGGGCAATGGCATCGCTCCACAGCCGGATAAGGTTACCACCCATGAGCTTCATGGTGTCATCGGGACCAAGCCCCCGTTTAATCAAGCCGCCCACAAGATACGGCGTCTTGCGGTAACTTTCCATCACCGGTTTATAATTGGCGTCCATATCGGTCCCCAGACAAACATGGTCCACCCCGACGAGATCAATCAGCTCAAAGGCCCGGTCGATCAGGTCAGACAAGGTGGTAATGCCCAGCCCGGCTGGCCACAATCCAATCAAACCGCCTTGCGCGGCAATCTCGCGCGCCAGATCAGCACTGATAAACCGGGGAATGGCCGGCGCATGATCGCCCAATATGTGCGTGTGTGAACACAGAACCGGCGCACGAGAAACCCCAAGCACCCCGTGCACTGTATCTTCTGAGGCATGCGCCACATCCACCACCATACCAGCATCATTCATGGCCTTTACAATGGCGGCACCGGTTTGGGTTAGTCCACCGTGCACAGGATCCTTGGTCATAATATCTCCAAGGGCATTGGTGCGATAATGCATGAGCGTGATTGACCGGATACCATCCTCATAAGCACTAGCGACACGATCAGTGCGCCCTTCAAGAAAATCGCCGCCCTCTGCGGTAAACCAGGCCCCTGTTTGCCCCGCTTTATGTGCCGCCAAGACATCACTCGGCCGAGACAAGGCCTGTACCAGCCCCGTATCAGCCAAGGCATTCAGATTGGCGATCTGCACTTGATAATGGGCATAGGCCTCGCCGTCTTCAAACGGTCGGCGTACAGCCAGACCGTGGTCCCCAACATCAAGAACTGAAAAATCTGAAACCGTTGCAAAGGCAGCTGCGGCCATGCCGCCAATCTGCATATCGGCCACAGCCTTTTTCTCAAAAGTGCCTAGCGCCTGATAGAGTTTCAGCTTTGCAGGCAAGCCTTTAGCGCCTTTTACAAAGGTGCGGCCCGGATGGGCATGACTATCGAAAGCTGGATGCGCACCAAGCAGGTTGCGGGCCCCGGCCAACTCCTGCTCGCTAAGGTCAAACCCAATTGGCACGTCTTTCTTACGGGTCAGAAAATAGCCTCCGCCTGCTATTGCGGCCGCGCCAATCAGGACATTACGGCGTGAAAATATTGGCATACGACCCCCATTTCGCTCTCTGAATACAGCTTAGCGCGACCATCCTGTGCATTCAAAGGAATAATAAGGGCGGGGCATTTGTTTGGTATGTGAGGGCGCAAATATTAGGCGCTGCGCAAATTGTTACGAGATTTTATGGCAAATCTAGGTGGGCCTTAAGCAGCAACGCTGCGCCAATAATCGCAAATAAAATCTGCCGGCTATTTCGTCCACGTGGAGACGCACGGGATTTTATCCTGATCGCAACGATCCGCATATTTGCGCGCAATTTCTGCGATTTCCTGCAACAAGCCATCTTCCAGTGTGATTGGGTTTAACCCCAGGCTGAGCAGATTATCGTTTTTAACATGCAGTTCGTTCTCGGCGGCTTCATTTCTAGGGTTATCAACATTGGCGATTTTTGCGCCCGTTAAACCGGCAATCAACTGAGCCAGATCCCGCACCCGATGCGTTTCAGTCATTTGGTTCATGATGTGCACCCGCTCGCCCGTCTTTGGCGGGTTTTCCACGGCCAAAAGGATACACTTCACGGTATCCTGGATGTTAATAAAGGCCCGCGTCTGGCCGCCCGTACCATGCACGGTCAGCGGGTGTCCCACTGCTGCCTGCATCAAAAACCGGTTCAGCACCGTGCCATAATCCCCATCATAATCAAACCGGTTGATCAGACGTTCGTCCAAACGGGTTTCTTCGGTTTGTGTCCCCCAGACAATACCCTGGTGCAGGTCGGTGACCTTGATACTGTCGTTTTTATTGTAATAGGCAAACAACAGCTGGTCCTGGGTTTTGGTCAAATGATAGATACTGCCGGGATTGGCCGGGTAGAGAATCTCTTGGGTGACGTTTTCGCCCTCGTCTGTCTCAACTTTGATTTGCAGATAGCCTTCGGGAATTTTCATACCTGCGGTGCCGTAGCCGTAAACACCCATGGTTCCTAAATGTATAACATGCGTACCTTGTGCCTCGGCCTCGACAATGGCGGCCAGAATATTGTTTGTGGCGTTCAAATTATTATCAACAGTATAGCGTTTGTGATACGAGGATTTCATCGAATACGGTGCGGCGCGTTGTTCGGCGAAATGGATTACAGCGTCGGGTTTAAAATCGCTGATCAACGACAATAACCGGTCGTAATCCTTGGCAATATTAAAATTTTGAAAAGAGATTTTACGGCCCGAAACCTCTTCCCACGCAGCCAGGCGAACCCCCATGTGTGCGATTGGCGTTAAAGAGCCAACCTCCAGCTCGTTATCAATGTTGCGACGCGATAAATTGTCTACAATCGTCACTTCGTGACCCATTTTCGACAAATGCAGTGCTGTTGGCCACCCGCAAAACCCGTCTCCGCCCAGAACACAAATCCGTTTGTTCATCTTCATACCCTCAAACACATCATTCCTATCAATGAATATAATAATGATCTTTGGCAATGATATGACACAAGAAAAAAAGCGCAGGGTTTCCGCCCTGCGCTTTTACAAACTCAACCCTTGAGGCGTTTACTCGCAGCCTGCAAACCCGTCGGCTTCCATTTTGGCTTCATAGGGCGCGGCGACATCGGCGCCAGAGGTATAATTACCTTTAATGCTGTCCCAGTCCTCGGCGGCAATCTCCACCATCCAGTTAGCGTAAGGGTCATCATTGGCAAGGCTTGGATTTGCCACCAAAGCTTCGTTAGAGGCGAGAACCTCGCCGCCAGCCTGTGACTTTGCCGGGCCAACCCATTTGCCACTTTCAACCGTCGCACACGAACGGCCGGCTTTCACCTTGCGGCCAACCTTTTTGGGGGTAAAGGCCACCAGTTGACCGGCCATAGCAGTGGCCACAGCGGTCATGCCCAATCTAATTTTGCCGTCACCCTCTTCTTTTACCCAAATGTGGTTTTCCACATCATAGAGAAGGTCTTCGGGGAAGTGACAACCGCGAACGTCTGGCATGGTGAGAATCCTTTTGTCTTGTGATTTAAGCCGAATTTAACCGGATCGGCTTGGAAGAGCAACAAAACTCTCCCAGTCCGTCAACTTCCATTTTACCGCTGACAAACAGATACAAATGATTGGCCACCAAACGCATCATCGAGAGGCGTTGCGGCATATCTTTGTTGGCCGGGTCCAGCGTGATCAGGTTATAGTGATATACCAGTTCGCGGGCCGTTTCCCGGCAGGCATTAAAGCTTGGCTCGCCTTTGGCACCCTGACGATGCAGCGCCAGAATGCGAAAGCCTTCTTTTTGCTCGTCCGTTGGCGCCTTATCGTGCGCATGCAGCCAGTGTTCCAATATTTCTTCGCCCGAATGCAGCAAAAACGTCGCCGCAGCGGCCGGGTCGCTTTCCGGTAAAGGCGCGTCCAGCGCCTTTCCAATATCGGCAACACTTCTCATGCGATTTTCTTGGCTTTCAGCATGGGTATGGCATTAGACACGTTTTCATGAATGCCGACCTTACGTGCGCTGAGGCCCAAAGCCAGACCCAGCAATTGCGTAAAATATACAATCTTGACATTTGTCTCGGCCGACATGCGTTTCAAGGCGCGGATCTGGTGCATTTCCAGACCTGAGTGACAGGTCGGGCACTCGGTCGCGATAACATCGGCTCCGGCGGCCTCGGCGGCTTTGAGAATGTTTAAAACCAGCTTGGTCGAGGTGTCACTGTCTGACAGGGTATGCGCCCCGCCGCAGCACGCGGTTTTGAGGGGGAACTCAACATTCTCGGCACCGGCTATGGCCAAAAGATCGTCCATATA
The DNA here is from genome assembly GCA_021776525.1 of Robiginitomaculum sp. Lineage (GTDB taxonomy): Bacteria > Pseudomonadota > Alphaproteobacteria > Caulobacterales > Maricaulaceae > Robiginitomaculum_B. Next base: position 160,441 of record JAJFFT010000005.1, on the reverse strand, counting down.
GTGCGGTTTTGATGTGCTTTCGCTGTCGCCGCCCTGATCTTTTTCGGGGAAAATATGGCGCGGGCGCGTATACATGCAACCGTAATAGTTGGCGACTTTCAGCCCCTTAAGGCCACCTTTGATCTTTTCTTTTAACTCATCTTCGCCATAGCCAAACTTAATCCAGTCAAGCGCGTGGATGGTTTCCACCTGCCCGGCCTCATAGGTTGGGTGCTCTGCCTTTGCAGAAATTTTCTCAACGACTTCGCGAGATTTTTCCTTATTGGCAATATCGTATTCAGCTTTTTTGAGATTATGATAGCAGCCATTACACGGGGCCATAACCACATCCTGGCCCATGCCGTTATGAGCCAGCGACATCACCCGTGAAGACAGATAGGTCTGAATTTCCGGGTCAACGTTTTTGACCTCCATGGCACCGCAACAGTTCCAGTTTTCAATATCAACCAGTTCCAGGTCCAGCTTTTTGGCAATCGCGCGGGTCGAGGTGTTGTACGGTTGGGCCGTCCCCTCCAGCGCGCAGCCGTGATAATAGGCAACTTTTTTGTATTTTTCTTTACGTTCGGGCATTTTATTTTCCTCTTATTCGGCGGCATCAAGACCAAGGGCGGCGCGCTCGGCGGCCTTTTCCTCGGCAATGTGTTCTTCAATGGCGGCGCGGGCTTTGCCCCAGCGTTTGGTCTTGGGCTGGAACACCGTGGCCCATCCCATGCCCATCAGATATTTGACCGGCAGATTGGTGATCATTTTTTTGACCATTTCGACCAACCAGTCCTGGAATAAGGGCTGTTTGGAATTTTTGAGAAAATTCATCAAGATACGGCCATCTTCGATTTTTCCAGTCTGCACCACTTGGCGGGTGAATTCCTCGTCGAAAATTGTCGAATTAGACGGGGCGGTATGCTCTTTCATTTCCAGCCAGTGGGCCGTGGCCTTCATCACCCCTTCGGGCACCACATCGCGGGGACACGCATAGGTGCATTTGTTACATGAAACGCACTGCCAGATAATTTCTTTATCGCGCAGAAGTTCAGATTCCATACCCATACGGATCAGGTAAATCCAGTATCGCGGATTAAATTCGGGGTTGATAGCATTGACAGTGCAGGCATTAGTGCACGAGCCGCATTGCCAACACCGGTGAATATATTCACCGCCTGGCAGCGCGGCGATTTCTTCTTGCAATTGCTCGTTATAATCGGTGACCACCCGGGTTTCGATAAACGTGCTCCAATGCCCGGAAACATCCACCCCATCAATCACGAGATTATCATGGGTTTTCAGGTTTTCCGGGCGGATCAGATGTTTTTCATGAATGGCCATATGATTGCTCAGTTCTGTTGCAGGAGGTTAGCGTCATCCAGCACAAACGCTGTGCCGTCGATGGATTTCAGCCGGGTTTTGTTGGTTTTTGCCTTAATCCCGTCCAGCCCCAACAGCCGACGCGTGTATTCCATAGGGTCTTGCGGCGAGGCAAAGTCGGTTCGCAAATACGACCCACCCTGAGCGCAGATATAATCGGCATAAATCTGGGCGCATAAAAGGTCGATATAGGTCAGCACATCGCGAAAAATACCATTTTCGGTCAAGTACTGGCTGAGTTCTTCGCGCAGGGTAATGAAGGTCAGATAGGTGTCCGGAACATCCAGCGTCATATGGTCGATCTGGTCATCGAACCAGATCTCTCGGATAACGCCTGTATTGGCCTTTTTATCCCACATCCAGCGGGTCATCAGGGGATAGCGCTCGGGGTCAACATTATGCAGCACTTCTGCCGCCAGATCGCGTACCCAACGGTGCTTTTTATCCTGAGGAAAGGCCTCACAAAACATGGCCAGCCGTTCATTGGCATTCGATGTATCTTCGCGACCGTCCAAAAGGGTCGCCAGCGCCCCCCTGACGGCTGTAAAGGTTTCGGGTTCAAGATAAGGTGCCACACGGCGACGCACGGTCGACATGAACACACACAACCCGCCAAAAGCTTCTGGTGTGAGGTTCTTTACGCCGCCATTCAGCAAGGCGTCTTGAAACAACGTGGATTTCAACTTCAACGCATCAATATAACGCTCAATCCCACCCATCGGCTCGCATCCGGCAATCGCCTGTTGCAAGGCCTGTTGCAGGATTGGTCCGGACAGCTCCAGCGCAGGGCGCGCCTCTTGGCTTGCCCCTGAGGCATCCTTTTTTGATTTGTTCAAAAAAGAAAGCACTGCTGATTACTCCGCCGCCGCCATCTGACCATTGGCGATGGCCAGCGCGCTAAACGCTGCGGCCTGACCCTGGGCAATGGAATCATCGATGGTTTCAGGGCCCGTTGCAGACCCGGCGACAAATACGCCCTCGCGTGAGCTTGCCCCCATGCCACCATAGGAGTTTTGGCGATCAATAAAGCCATTTGGCTCCAAATTGACGTCAAAGATCGAGGACAACAGCATATTATCCACATTGGGGTCCATGCCCACGGCGTGCACAACCATGTCGAACGGTATGGTGATCGGGCGTTTGACCAATGTGTCTTCGCCTTTGACAATCACCTTGTCGCCATCAGACGTCACCTCGGCGATCCGCGCCTTGATGTATTTGACTTTGAATTCTTCCTGACTTTTCCAGTAATATTTGGTCTCCAGAAGGCCGAAAGTACGGATGTCCATATAATAAACATAGACGTGGCAATCAGGCAGTTCTTCGCGAATTTCCATCGCCAGATTGGCCGACACCGTACAACAGATTTTCGAGCACCATTCGCGGCCGATTTGGCGATCACGAGAGCCAACACAAAGCAATATCGCCACGCGTTTTGGTTTTTCACCATTGGATGGGCGACGCACGCCCTGCCCTGATGAAATCATCTGTTCAACCTGCGTGGTGGTCACCACATCAGGATACGTACCAAAACCCCATTCGGGCTTATTGATGCTGTCAAAATGCGTAAAGCCGGTACACAAAACAGCAGAAGAGACGCTATTGCCCTTGCCTTCGCTATATTTCACCGAGAAATTGCCGGGCTTGCCCGAAAACTCTTTCACAGTCGTGCCGGTTTTCACGGTGATCAGCTTGTTGCCGGTCACCCGGTCCACCATGCCACCAATGGCATCCTTGGCCCATTCGCCGCTGGGGACCAGTTTGGCATAGCCGGAAAGGATCGGCGTGCCACCCAAGGCATCTTCTTTTTCAACAATGATGGATTTCTGGCCAACGCTGGCCAGAGAATGCGCAGCGGCTAGCCCGGCCGGGCCACCGCCAACAATCAAAATCGGTTTAGTGCTCATGTGATCTGCTCTTGTTTCTTATAGCCAGGGCCGCCGGTAATACGCCGACGTGGGTCGTAAAGATTTTCCTGCTCGCCGCCGCTCTCGATCTGTTTCAGATAGTCCTCGAACTCGGCTTTTTTGGCACGCCAGTCGATGCCTAGTTTTTCAAACAGCTTCTCGGTAGAAGACGCATGCCAATGCGATTGCACAACCTTGTAAGGGTGCGCGCCGCAAACCAGTGCCGCAAATTGCACATCGGCAATCACTGGCAGGTCATAATTCTTGCCTTCGGCCTGACCAATCCACTGGTTTTTATCCAGCGTCGTGATGCAGCCAGTATCGTGGCCGATCATCACATCAGAATTGGCCTCTTCGACGGCCACTTTGATTTTGCGGTCGATCGAGAAGGAACGGGTAAATTCACGTTCGGAAATAATGTGGCGAAAACCAAAACCGCAGCAATCATACCATGTAGAATAATCAATCGCCTGCGCGCCCAGTGCTTCGATAATGCCGGTGGACACCGCCACACGGTCGCCGTTCAGCACATCATCATCATAAATGACGTCTTGCGGCACCATTTTGTAAACATGGCAAGCCGGGTGAATGGTGGCGCGAATGTTAGAGCAATCGATCACCTGATGCTCTTTAATGCGGTGACGCATCACATGGGTCCATTCTGAATAATGCACCACTTCTTCGGGGATCAGCAATTTACCATCCACCAGGCGGTCCAATTTGCCGAGGATTTTCTTAACCCGCTCACGCAGTTCAGAAGAAAGCAGCAAATATTCACGCACTTCTTTGTAATTGCCAAACGACGTGCCGCAATGCACCAGCGGGTAATAATACCCCTCCGGTTTGCCTTCGGCCTTGGCCGAAACATAGGCCTGGTGAAAATTACGCAAGAATACGGCGGCTAGGCTTTCGATATTGCCAATACCAGAACCATGGTAATTCCATGCCGTACATGAGGTTTGATCAGTTTCATCCAGATAGCGGATGTCCATCATGTTCATCAGCCACAGCAAAGACGCTGGATAGCCCGGAATATTGCCGCATTGACCGCAAGATTTATGGTGCCAGAGCTGGTTTGTAGGGATTTTTTTGTCCCAGCCATAGAGCGTTTTGGCCATCACCGGCTCGTGCTCGTCGTGGATACGGTGAACCTTGATCTCGCCGTCTTTTTCCAGCTGCCACATCACATCACGAATATCATGGACGCGATCCTTATTGGTCAACATAGAGCGTTTGTTGATCCTTTGCTCGATCCATGCCGTGGCGACCAACGCGTCTTCCTTGGAAAGATCGGAATCGCGCCATTCGGACCCGTGTCCGGTAAAGCGTTCGCCATTATTTGTGTCTTTGGTGGCCATTATGGTCTCCTTATCGGGTTCGACGATCAGTCGTCATCGTCCTGTTCGTCTTTCCAGTCTTCCCAGTCTTCTTTCTTCTCATCGACGATATCGATGATCACATCGAAGAGATTTTCGTCCACAGTTTCCAATTGGTCCAAAACCCCGGTTTCTTCCCAGATGGTGTACAATTCGACAGAGGTTTTTAAGTTCACCTCCCAGGCCGTTTCCGTGGTGTTCAGGGTTGGCATCGGGATGGCCTTGCGCAACAGTTTCAGCGGCGCATCAACCTTTGAAATATTAGGGCCCCAGTCGGCAAAGTGTTCGGGGTTGATCATATCCGGGGAAAGCTGGTTCCCTGTTGAGATCAGCTTCAACATCACCCGCGAAAATGGGCGCAGCACATTTTTGGCGCTTTCCATGCCATGCTTGATGGCCGTTTCGCGCAAAATCATGATCAAGCCGCCCGGTGAATTGCCGAACGGGCAGCGCGCCGCACAGGTATAACATTGTGCACAGGCCCAGATTTTTTCCTGCATGGCATCATAAATGCCATCCAGGTTTTCGGTCCACAACAACTGGACAATCTCGCGCGGAGAAAAATCGTAATAGTGCGCGGCCGGGCACGTGGCGGTACAAATCCCGCAATTCAAACAGCCGTTCAGCTCGTGATCGAAACGCAGGTCAGACTGGATATCGGTAAAAATCTCTTCCAGTTTTTCCTGTGGCAATAGCGATTTTTCGGCAAACGGATCGCCGATAAATTCCTGAACACGGGAGCTGGCAGAATGAGACATGGTGTCTTCCTCTAATGAACAGGCTTAATACGTCAGGACCTTGATATCTTCTTCCATCACCTCTTCAATGAGGTAGGCCCCGCCAACAATACCTTTGCATTCCGGGATTAAATCGTCCGTCGTCATGTCGAACAAATCGAGATTAGGTGAGCAGCAATAGAATGTGACCCCAGCTTCATGGGCATCCTGAATAAAGGAATAGACGCTTTTGGGAGAGCCTTCCTTAACGAACATCTTCTCGGCTTCGCCCTTTTTCATCAACCGGCCAGCCGTTGCAGTGCAAATCACCTCGACCTCATATTCCATGGCAGCGGCCACTGTGGCCTGAAATATTGGTGCGCCCAATTCCTCGCCATTGCGTGGATCGGTATTAGCCATGATGATCATCAGCTTATCAGCCATTGTCTTCTCTCCCTCCGGCGGCCCGCTTTGCGTGGCCTGTTTTGGGCGGTGCTCTTGGGACTTCTCCCCTGCGGCACTTTGCCTCGTTTTCAGCAGAATATTAGAATGTGCTAATGAATGCAAGATCAAACATACATCTTTTTGGTGTGGGGTGAAAATTTAGCCAATAGAATTGCAGAAAAAAGCCCGGCAACTATAAGCGATACCGCTCAGCGCATCCAGCCGGTCAGTTGGATCAGCCCGGTCATAATTGGTACGAGCGCATCTTCGATCTGGGTTTTCATACCGCGAAGGTTGGCAAAGGCGTCTTTGGTTTCGCCCACCGGGCCTTCTTCAAATTCCATGATCAGATCTTCGGCCATGGCCAGTTTGAAGCCCGGATGCCCGGCAAAGCCAAAGGCATTATCGCCGATTTGAAACAGCGCCGCATGGCCCTCTTCATCTTCGGCCAACACTTTGGCATAACCGGGCGGCACCGGACGATCACGCATATAGGTGACATGGGGAAAGCGTTCAGGCAGATAGCCATTCAAGGCCCCCGCCTCAACACGACGTGCATGGCCAGCCTTAAATTCCAGCGGCGTTGCATCAACGCTGCCATCTGCGGCCAAGCTGAGAATTTGCGCCCCCAGACCAAAGGCCAAAATCGGCAGACCGGTCATCAATGCCGCGCGAGTCAAGGTCACCTCGTCCGCCAATGTTGGCACATCGCGCCCCCCGGCACTGCCCCACGGGCCGCCACCCAGCAACACCAGACCATCACCGATGGTGCTGATCTCTGGTGGCTTACCTTTTTCAGTAAAAGGACGCGCATAATTAAAACGGATGCGCCGCCCTTCCAGATGATCCTCCATCAAACCCAGGTATTCGGCAGACGTATGCTGTATGACCGATAGATATTTCATGAAAAAAGCAAACCTCTTGCGATGATGGGAACATGCTGTCAGACTGTATATTAGAAAATTCGCATATTGAATAGCGGTGAAGAGGGAAACATATGAATTGGCAACAAAGCATATTGCAAATCGAAGCGCTGGAAGATGCTGAGCTGGACGCGAACCTCATTCGCTCATTTGAAGATAACGCCGCGCAGTCGCTGGCCCGACCCATTCGGTTTTCCACGCCCACCTTTAAAGAGTACGAATCGTCCGAGCTTTCCGGCTGTGGGAAAAATTCATTCCCCGCCTTCTCCATCACCGCTGGTGGCTGCGCGCTGAATTGTGATCATTGCCAGAAAAAAATTCTGGAACCGATGATCCCAGCAGTTAAACCCGAGCATCTGGACCGCCAGGTGCGTGACATGGTTGTACTGCAAAACCTGCAAGGATTTTTGCTCTCAGGCGGATCGAATAAACGCAATGAAATCAAATATGAACGCTACCTTCCTGTCGTTGAGAAGCTGAAAACGGACTTCCCCCATCTGCAAATTGCCATTCATACCGCCCTTCTGGATGAAGCCGCCGCCAAGCGTATGGAATCGGCTGGTGTCGATTCGGCCATGATGGACGTCATCGGCGCGCAAGAAACAATAGAGCAGGTCTATAAACTCGACCGCCCGGTGGATGATTTCGAAGCGACACTGGCTGCGCTGACCTCGACCAAGCTGAAAGTTACCCCGCATATTGTCGTGGGCCTGCATTACGGTGAAATATTGGGCGAAGAAAACGCCCTGGATATTGTCAGCCGTTATGACGTGCACGCATTGGTGCTGGTGGTGATCATGCCGTTTTACGCCAAACCCGGCACATTCAAAACGCCCTCCACCTCTGATGTAGGGCGCATCTTCCTGGAAGCACGCCAGCGCCTTCCAGACCGTCAGGTCTTGTTGGGCTGTGCCCGTCCGCCTGGCATGCACAAACGCATCACCGATTCCTACGCTGTGATGGCTGGCCTTGATGGCATTGCCTTTCCCGCCGATGGAGCCGTGGCGGTATCAAACGCCATTGGCCGCCCCTACCATCAAGAACATGCTTGCTGCGCCATTAAAATTGGCGGCAGCGAATCTGCCCAAGTGTCGGCAACCTGCGCCGCTTGATGAACACAGCCCCGGACATACTGGTTCTTGGCCTTGGGCCTGCGGGCTCATGCGCGGCCATTGCGCTCGCGCAAAATAATTTCTCAACCTTAACCGTTGAACGAAAAAAAACACCCGGCACGCCCGTTCAGTGCGCTGAATTTGTGCCCGCGTTAATCGAAAACATGGTTAATAACTTGCGCGACTGCCATGTGCAAAACATCTCTTCTATGCTGACAATGGTCGAGAATAGTACGCCCGATCTTATGGCGGACTTTCCGGGGCGCATGATCGACCGTGCCGATTTTGACGCCAAATTGGCACAAGAGGCGCGCAAGGCCGGTGCTATATGTCACTATGGCGTCAATGTCCGCCAGATCACCAAGGATGGCGTTGTTATTTTGGCTGATAAAAGCCGCATTGCTCCCAAAGTGATCATTGGTGCCGATGGCCCCCACTCACTGGCCGGAAAAGCCATTGGCTCGACTAATCAGGATATTTTGGAAACCCGCCAGATCAGCGTCCCCTTGCTCAAACCCTTTGAATCTACAGATATATTTTTGAATGCAGATATACGTGGTGGCTATGCCTGGCTTTTTCCCAAGGGGGAAACGGCCAATCTGGGCCTAGGGGTGGTGGCCAGCGACAAGGCGCGCTTAAAAGACATTCTGTCTTCCCTGCATGAACGCCTGATCCAAGAGGGCCGTATAGGTGCGAGAGTTTTAAACCACACTGGCGGAGCCATACCCGCGGGCGGCATGTTAAAGCCCTATGGGTTTTTGAATAATACCCTGGTTTTACTGGCCGGAGATGCGGCTGGTCTGACCAACCCGATTACCGGGGCCGGGATCAATGCCGCCGTTATGTCGGGCCGTTTGGCCGGCGAAGCCGCCGCAGACTGGTTACACAGCGATCTGGACGCACCAGAGAATTACCAACAGGATTTGGACGATCTTTTTGGTGCATCTTTGGCACGTGCACTGAAACGCCGCCATGAAATTTTAAGTACTTATGCCAACGAAAACACCCCAACCCCGGATCAACTGCGGGCCAGTTGGATTGCCTATTCAGAATATTGGGCGGCATGATACCATGCCGTTGACCTTAAGGAGTCGCGATTTATGAGCTGTTTGAAACCAGAAAACGCAGGGCCCGGTGAAAATGGACCCGACGGATTGGATTTTAACCCCTTTGACGTGATGGAACCACGCGCCCCGGCAAAGCCCCCCAAAGAGGCCCGTAATGGTGGTCGGGTGAAAGCCGCAGACGCCCGCCCCGAAGGCTTGTATCTGCCCAATAACAATATCCAAACGCCCAATATGACCTCGCCGGAATATGTCCAGCTGTCCACTGCTGCGGCACTAACTCTGGGGATCATGCCCGGCAAAATGCACCGTTGCGAATGCACGCGATGCCTCAACATCCTGCTCACCTATCCCGAAGGCTGCCGCGCCAATTGCGCCTATTGTGGTCTGGCCCGCCACCGCGAAGCCGACCGGGATTACGCGGATCGCAATTTCATTCGTGTGGACTGGCCCAGCGTGCCGATGAGCAAAATCGCCCAGATTGTCGGCCAAGACCCGGAAAACAGTCCGTTTCACCGCATGTGCATCTCGATGATCACGCATCCGCGTTCCGACGAAGATACGGTCAGTGTCCTGAAAACCTGGACCGACCATGTGGACCCGGATGCCATTCCGATCTCGATCCTCTCTAATCCCACCACCATGGCGCGTTCAGACGTACAAACCTTGCGCGATATGGGGTCCGACATTTTCACCGTGGCGCTGGATGCCGCCACGCCAGAAATTTTTGACCGCACCCGTGGCAAAGGCGTGCAATCGCCCCACAGCTGGAAGAAATATTGGGAAATCCTGATGGATGCCCGCGATATATTTGGACCACAAAAGTTTGGCGCGCACATTATTGTCGGCATGGGCGAAACCGAATTTGAAATTCTGGAACTGGTGCAACAGCTTGTCGACCTTGGTGGCCACAGCCACATGTTCTGTTTCTATCCCGAACAAGGATCATTGATGGACCATTTGCCGGCCACCCCCCGCGATCAATGGCGCCGGGTGCAACTGGCACGTTATATGATTGATTATTATGGCATTCGTGTTGAAAAAATGAAGTTTGACAGCGAAGGCCGGGTGATTGACTTTGGTCTGGCGCAAGCCGAACTGGATAGCGTTATTGATGCGGGCACCGCATTTCGCACATCGGGTTGTCCCGGAAAATTTGCCGAAGATATATCGGCCTGTGACCGTCCTTACGGCGACAGTCCACCATCCGACATCGCCTCTTATCCCTTTGCCCCGGCAGATGTTGATATTCGCCGCATACGCTCGCAACTGGATATGCAAAAACCCGGCGAAACTTACGAAGAAGGCGATGACTTAGAAGATTATTAAGCCATGTCCCACCCACCTTTTCGCATTATTGATACGGGACTGCGTACTGGCCGGGAGAACATCGCCTTTGATCAGGCGATGATCGACGCACACAGGTGCGGTGAAATCCCTGACACTATCCGCTTCATCCATTTCAAGCCTGTGGCCCTGTTGGGGCGACATCAGGCTTTGAGCCAGGAAATCCATAAAACCGAGTGTGCGGCACGGGGTATCGAGATCGGGCGCCGCATCACCGGCGGCGGGGCCATTTATCTGGACCAGGGACAATTGGGCTGGGCGCTGGTCATGCGGCGCAAATCCCTCAACCTTGGGGACCTAGGCAACACCGCCATGATGATTTGCGAAGCCGCTGCGGCTGGCCTGTCCACACTGGGCATTGAGGCCAATTACCGGCCCCGCAATGACATTGAAGTGGGCGGGCGAAAAATCTCCGGCACCGGCGGCTTTTTTGATGGCGACACGGTGATTTATCAGGGCACGGTTCTGGTCGATCTTGATCCAAAGACCATGTTTGCGGCGCTCAACGTCGCCAAGGCCAAAGTCGAGCGTAAAAACCTGGACAGTGCCGCCGATCGGGTGACCTGTTTACGGGCCTTGCTGGGCGATCAAACGCCCGACATGGACACGTTGGAACAGGCTCTGGTTAGCGGCTTTACAGAGCGACTAGGGCTGGCAGCCAAATGGGGTGAGGTGACCGAGGCCGAAGAACGCCGCGCACAAACTCTTTATACTGAAGAAATAGGCACAGACGACTTTGTCGCCGAAATTGATGACCCGGCCCGCGAAGCCGGTGTATTGATGGGCAGTCATACCGGCATGGGCGGCACGGTAAACGCCTTTGTCCGCCTGGAAGGCGCACGCAATGAGCGCCTGCGCGAAGTGTTGATCACCGGAGATTTTTTTGTCACACCGCCGCGCATTATATATGATTTGGAGGCGTCTTTGCGCCGGGTGCCGGTTAAAAATATTGATGCCCATATCACCGCGTTTTTTGATACTGCCAATGCCGGCATGTTGAGCGCCGCACCGGCAGATTTCGCATCGGCCATACACACTGCCGTGAAATAGCACTTCACAATTGCGTTGCCCCCTGCACAAATGCGCACAACACCGCTAAGGTGCCGACGCATTTAACAATGGGGCCTTGGCATGCGTCTTCTTTCTACACTTTTGAACAAATTGATTACCAAAGGCACATTGTGCGTCATTGATCATCAGGGAAAGCAACATACCTTCACCGGTGAAACAGACCAGCCAAAAGTTACCATCCATATTCATGACCCAAAGCTTTATACCCGTCTGGTTTTCAAGCCCGATATTGCCGCGGCAGAAGCCTATATGGATGGCACGCTGACTTTTGAAGACGGGGCCAGGCTGCTGGACTTTCTCACCTTAATGGTGATGAACACCAAAAATATGTCCAAGCACCCGATCCAGAACGTAGTGCGCCGGGTACGCAAATCCCTGAAACGCCTGCACGAATTTAATCCGATTGCCAAATCGCGCGAAAATGCCTCGCACCATTATGACCTGACCGAAGAGCTGTACCGGATGTTTCTGGACGACGACATGCAGTATTCTTGCGGGTATTTCGTCAACCCGAAAAAAGACACCTTAGAAGAAGCACAACTGGCCAAAAAACGCCTCATCGCCGCAAAGCTGGACCTGAAAGACGGCATGAGCGTGCTGGACATTGGCTGTGGCTGGGGCGGTATGGGGCTTTATCTCGCGCAAGTTGCCGATGTCAAAGTTACAGGAATTGCACTGGCCAAAGAACAACTGCGTGTAGCCAATGCCCGCGCCCAAGAGATGAACCTGACCGATCGCGCCGCGTTTGAATATCAGGATTATCGGGAAGTCACTCAAAAGTACGACCGCATTGTCTCGGTCGGGATGATCGAACATGTCGGCGCACAACATCTGGATGAATATTTCGGGACCGTGCAAAAGCTCCTGAAACCAGGTGGCCGGGCGCTGATCCATTCTATCGGACGGCAAAACCCGCCGGGGGCAACCAACGCTTTTATCCGCAAATATATTTTCCCGGGTGGCTACTCGCCGTCTATTTCAGAAGCCTTTGCATCGGTCGAACGCACCGGTCTGTGGGTTGATGATTGCGAGGTTTGGCGCCTACATTATCACTATACCATTATGCACTGGTTGGAACGGTTCCTGGCCCATTGGGATGAGGCTCGCGAGCTATATGATGAGCGGTTTTGTCGCATGTGGGAGTTCTACCTCACGGGTGTGGCATTGGGCTTCAAATACGGCACCAACATGAATTTTCACCTTATTTTATCGCATCTTCGCGATGACGTGCCGATCACTCGTGATTTTATTGGCAAAAACGAGCGTGCATTGAAAAAGCGCGGCCTTTAGGCTATAATACCTGCGCAGTGTTGGGGAACATTATGCGTACAATGCACAACTTTATCGCTGGATTTATTCTTATTCTTGCAACGCCCGTGATGGCGCAGGAGACCTTGTCTGCGTTCAAAGACAGCCAGTTGGTCGGGCGATATGACGCCGAATTCCAGACGGAATATATCGCGACGGGACATACCGATGCGGGCGAGATCATTGCCGTTGAAGGCACGCTGCAAAGCCGGATTTTACGAAAACCACCGGAGAAAACCGGCCTTGAAGTTTACCGCAGCTATCAAAATGAGTTACGCGCCGCTGGCTTTGAAATCCTTGCGGCCCGCGAAAAAGGCAAAAACCAGATCACACGCACGGTGCGTGATCTTTCAAAGCCCGACAAAAATGCCTTTCGGTATCGCCAATACACTTTGAACAACCAACCGGTTGCCAATACCAATCAGGGCACAGTTGGCACATTTACCGATTATTATCTGGCCGCAAAACGCCATGATGGCGATCTGGACACATATCTGGCGATCATGATCGGTCGCACAAAAAATCTCTATATCATCGACACCCTGCATACCGCCCCCATGGAAACCGGCACGGTGACGCTGGATCTGGATGCCTTGCGCGCCGCCATTGCCGCCGACGGTAAAGCCGCCGTTTATGACATTTATTTTGATACCGGCAGCGCCGCGTTAAAGCCCGAATCCGATGCGGCACTGGCTATCATTGCAACCTATCTAAAAGAAACGCCCGCCCAGAATTTCTATATTGTCGGTCATACCGATGACACCGGTGGGTATGATTACAACATGGCCTTATCGCGTAATCGCGCCGCATCGGTGGTGCAATCATTGATCGGTACGCACGGCATTGCACAGAGCCGCCTTAAACCCGCAGGGGTTGGACCGCTCAGCCCACTCGCCAGTAATAAGAACGAGGCCAGCCGTACCAAAAATCGCCGCGTCGAGATCGTTCTGCGCCTGCAATAATCCGATCAACGCCTGAGAGTTGCGGCACTATTCTTTACCGCTTCGCGCACATCACCCCGCCCCGGTTTATCACGCAAGGTGCTGGTCCAGTGTGGCTCGACCTCGTCTTCATCAATCAGGTCACAATCCAGCGTACGCATCATCTCTTGTGCCGCCTCCGGCAATACATCAGGGAATTCACGCCCGCTGAGCACGCCCCACAGGCCCGACCAGCACCGTGCCACCGTCCATGGGTTATACCCGCCGCCGCCCAGCACCACAGCCGCCGGGCCGATACAGACAAGCTGTTCAACGGCGCGCCATAACGCACCATTAGTCAGCGCCATACCAGAAAGTGGATCACCGGCCAGCGCATCGGCACCGCAAGTGATCACCACCGCATCAGGGTTAAACTGCGCCGCCAGTGACAATACGGCTTCATCCATTACAAAGGCCAGTTCCGCATCGTTAAAACCTTTGGGGACCGGGATATTGCGGGCGTTACCCTGGCCGCCCCGATCATCCAGCGCACCGGAGTGCGGCCAACGATTTTCCTCGTGTATCGAGATTGTCATAACACGCGGGTCAGCATCAAAAGCGGCCTGCACACCGTCTCCATGGTGGGCGTCCAGATCAACATAAAGCACCTTGTCCGCACCGCCATCCAGCAGCGTCAAAAGTGCAAACACCGGGTCGTTGAAATAACAAAATCCGCTGGCCCTGTCTGGCCGTCCATGGTGGGTACCGCCTGATGGGTGATAAGCAATCTGGCCCGACAGCGCGCATTGCGCCGCCAGAATTGAGCCACCAACAGTTGTCGCCGCACGCTCGAAAAGGCCGGAGAAAATCGGGTTTTCCATCGTGCCTATGTGATATTTTTCGCGCACATCGCGACTGACTTTTCCTGCATCACAGGCAGCCTTAAAGGCGTTCAGATAGTCTGTTTGATGAAAGCGTAACAAGGTGTCGTCGGTGGCCATGCCGGTTTGGCAAAGGTCACTTTCTGGCATCCAGCCCAGCATTTCGCACAGATCCAACATGGCGCTTTGGCGCGGAATGGCCAGCGGGTGATTATTGCCCCAGGCCGGTGCGCGATAAACATTGCTGGTCACGAAAACCGCCGGGCGACGCTTCTCTATCATTCCGTATTTGCCGAATCCTCGCCGCCCACACGTTGCGATAAAGCGGCCGCCATAAAGGGATCCAGATCACCGTCCAGAACCGCCCCGGTATTCGAGGTTTCGACGCCGGTGCGTAAATCCTTGATCATTTGATAGGGTTGCAGCACATAAGATCGGATTTGGTGACCCCAGCCGATCTCTGACTTGGAATCGGCCTCGGCCTGCGCATCGGCCTCACGAATTTCCAGCTCGCGCTCGTAAAGCCGGGCGCGCAGCATATCCCACGCGGTCGAACGGTTTTTGTGTTGCGAGCGATCATTCTGGCACTGCACCACAATGCCCGTGGGTATGTGGGTCAAACGAATGGCGCTGTCGGTCTTGTTGATGTGCTGACCACCGGCACCACTGGCCCGATAGGTGTCGGTCCGCACGTCCTTGTCTTCGATCTCGATATCAATCGTGTCATCGACCAGCGGATAGACCCAGACAGAGGCAAAGCTGGTATGGCGTCGGGCGCTGGAATCAAATGGCGAAATACGCACCAGACGGTGCACGCCGGATTCGGTCTTGGCCCAGCCAAAAGCGTTTTCGCCCTTGACCAGCATGGTGGTGGACTTGATCCCGGCTTCTTCCCCGGCCTGTTCCTCGATCAATTCGACCTTATAACCACGGGCATTGGCCCAGCGCATATACATGCGCTGCATCATCGAGGCCCAATCCTGGCTTTCTGTGCCCCCGGCCCCGGCATGAATTTCGATGAATGCGTCATTGGCGTCTGCTTCGCCAGAGAGCAGCGCCTCCAGCTCGGCTGTACGGGCCCGCTTGCCCAATTCTTCAAAAGCCTGACCAACCTCTTTATCGAGGTCCTCATCGCTTTCATCTTCGGCCATTTGCGCCAATTCAACAGCGTCATCAAGGTCACTTTGCATGGCCAACACGTCGTCCATGGCTTTTTCCAGTCGATTGCGTTCGCGCATCAGTTTTTGCGCAGCCATCGGGCTGTCCCAAAACCCCGGCTCTTCGGCGCGGGCGTTTAATTCATCAAGGCGTTTTTGTGCGCTATCCCAGTCAAAGACGCCTCCTCAGCAGCTCAATCGACTGCTTGATATTATCGGCATGGGTTTGCAATTCAGCGCGCATGGCAATGATGTTCCGTTACTGTTGAATCGGTTTTTTGAGCGGGGTTCAGGATTAGCGGTCAGACATTCTCAATACAAGCCGCCAAGATCATCTTCCTCTTCGTCGGTCTGGTCATCCTCATCGCCGGCCTGACCACGGCCAATGGACAAGCGCACGCCTTGCTCGCTGCGCATTGGCTCGGTCCCCGGACGGAAGGCTTCGAGAATAGATCCCGGCTCGCCGGGGCGGGCCAGTTCGCCCGTGCGACCATTAACCCGTACCAGCCGCACCCCTTCAGGAATACGAAACGGTACATTAGGCGCGTCTTTCAACGCATCGATCAGAAAATCGCGGGCAATTGGCGCAGCCACACGGCCACCGGCTTCGCCACGACCCAATGTGGCCGGATTGTCAAAGCCCACATAAACCCCGACCACCAGATCGGGAGAAAACCCAAGAAACCAGGCATCTTTATAGTCATTGGTGGTGCCTGTTTTACCGCCCAGTGGCTTACCCACAGCACGCAAGCGGGTCGCGGTGCCGCGTTGAACCACGCCCTCCATGATCGAGGTAATTTGATATGCCGTCACGGGATCCAACACCTGAGGCCGGGTTTCAGGCAAAGCCGGCTCCATTTGTCCATAATCCCCCCAGGCAGGCACATTGCAATCGGGGCAATCACGCTCGTCATAGCGATAAATGGTTTTGCCATTGCGGTCCTGCACCCGGTCCAAGATTGTCGGTACGATTTTTTTGCCGCCGTTGACGATACTGGCATAGGCACCGATCATGCGCCACGGTGTGCTTTCCCCGGCCCCCAATGCCATGGCCAGAACCGGTTCCAGAGAATCATAAATACCGGTGCGCACACCAATATCAACAATCGGTTCCATGCCGATTTGCTGGGCCAGCCGCACGGTCATCACATTGCGTGATTTTTCGATACCAAGACGTAAAGTCGAAAGGCCGTAAAATTTACCTTCGGCATAATTTCCCGGCTTATAAAACCGTGTGTTACCACCTCCATCAGCAATAAACGGCGCATCCAGAACCAGACTGGCCGGCGTATAACCAAGGTCCAGTGCGGCGGCATAGACGAAGGGTTTAAACGCCGAGCCGATTTGACGGCGCGCCTGCACAACACGGTCAAACTGGCTTTGCTGAAAACTGTAGCCGCCAACCAGAGCCAAAACCCGCCCGGTATGAGGGTCCATGGCCATGATCGCCCCATTGACGTTTGGGGGCTGGCGCAAATTATAATCGCTGTCGGTGTCTTTGATCGCCTCGACATAGACCACATCGCCAGATTTTAGCACATCGGACGGTGTTTTGATTTTCGGACCCAGTTTGGCCTCTGGTCGGGGTTTACGCGCCCATTCCAGGGCACTTAAGGGGATCTGCGCAATACGCCCGGACACCAGTCCAATACGCGCTGCTTCGGATGTTGTATCCAGCACCACAGCCATCACCCAGGCTGGATCGACATCTGGGATGGACTTTATCTCGGCCAGCGCGCTGGACCAGTCGTCCAGTGTCTCCAGATGCGCCAGCGGACCGCGATAACCGTGGCGGCTGTCATATTCTTCCAACCCGGCGCGCAAAGCATTACGCGCGGCCAGTTGCAGGCGGGTATCCAACGTCGTGCGGATCGACAGGCCACCATCATAAAGCTGGTCTTCGCCATACATGGTAAAGACCTTGCGGCGGACCTCCTCGACAAAATATTCAGCGGCCAGATACGTGGCACCCGAAAGGCGATTGGTGACCACCAGATCTTCATCACGGGCCGCAGCAGCCATATCTTCGGTCACATAACCATTGACGGCCATGCGGCCCAGAACCCAATTGCGCCGCGCCACGGCACGCGCTTTTTTACGCACCGGGTCATAATTGGCCGGGCCTTTGGGCAAAGCCGCCAGATAGGCAATCTG
Source organism: Robiginitomaculum sp. (assembly GCA_021776525.1). Lineage (GTDB taxonomy): Bacteria > Pseudomonadota > Alphaproteobacteria > Caulobacterales > Maricaulaceae > Robiginitomaculum_B. Next base: position 142,699 of record JAJFFT010000005.1, on the reverse strand, counting down.
GGCCAATGAAAGTTCGTCCAGTGGTTTACCAAAATAATTCAACGCCGCAGCCGCAACCCCGTAGGAGCGGTTACCCAGGTAAATTTCATTGAGATAAAGTTCGAGAATTTTGTCTTTGGTGAAGACCTTTTCCATGCGCACAGCGATCACCATTTTACGCACTTTGGCGCTGAATTGCTGATCGGTGCTGAGCAGGAAGTTTTCGGCCACCTGTTGGGTCAGGGTCGAGGCCCCTTCCAGACGGCGCCCCTGTATCTTGTTTTTGATATTGGCCAGTATGGCCCGCGCAATGCCGCGTACATCCAGACCGTTATGGTTGTAAAAATTCTTGTCTTCGGCCGAAATAAACGCCTGAATAATATAATCAGGGATCGCATCACGGGGCACAAACACACGGTGTTCACGGGCATATTCGGCGATCAATTTACCGTCACCGGCATGCACACGGCTCATCACCGGGGGCTGATAATTCTCCAAAGCCTCATAAGTTGGCAGGTCTGCGGAGACCCGAATCACATAAACGGTTACCGCAATGGCCCCGGCAAAAGCCAGCACCACGCCAAGAGCAAACAAACGTGCCGTCCAAATCCACAATGTTTTCAACTGTATGGCCAATACACTACCCTATCGCCAAACGTGATCGCCAGCAGATTTATGCCAGAGCGAATTTCCAACCCCATTATGGCAAGAGCATGATCAAAAGGCGACCATAATTGTTACTCTGCACAAGGGGCAAGCGGTTAAGCCACACCAAATACCTTAACGCGAGGCGTGCAACCGTGCGGTTTGTTTGAAATAAGCGTCAACACTGTCGCCCACTGCGCCCATTAGCTTGCGCATATAGCGATCAGAACCAAGATTGGCCTCATCATAGCGATTGGATAAAAATCCCATTTCGATCAGCACCGACGGTACGTCCGGTGCCAGAAGGACAAACAGGTTTTTATCGCGGTGCGAGTTTGGCAACATTGGCCCGACGCGCGCCAGACGCGGGGTCAAAATCTCAGCAAAAATAGCCGACTCATTCTGGGTCTGGCGTTGCGAGAGGTTGAGCAAAATATCATCCACACCCGGCCGGGCGCTGGCAATATCCACGCCGATGATCGAGCGGTCGCCCTGCATAATCTCTTTTTTGGTACGCTTGCCGGCCCATTCAATGCGTGTATAGACGGACGCGCCGCGGGCCTTGGTGTTTTTTGCCGCATCAGAATGCAAAGAGATCAGAAGATCAGCTTCTTGACTGCGGGCAAAGCGAACACGGTCCACCAGCGGCACATAAACATCCGTAATCCGCGACAGCCGCACTGTGTAGTTACCAGACTTTTCGAGGCGTTTTTTGAGAGCCTTGGCGGCCCGTAAATTGACGTTCTTTTCGTGTTGTTTCTTGCCCACAGTGCCTGGATCACGGCCCCCATGCCCGGCATCAATAACAATCACCTTGCGGGCCCTGCGCAAGGCCGTATAGCGTTTGTGAGACGGCACAGCATCATTGGTAATCGTTACATTTGGGTTGGTCTGAGCGCGGGCCGTGCGTACCGGGCGCGGTGTAAAAGGCGCGCTGAAACCGGCCTCGGAGGCAAAAGCGATGGGGTCAATTTTGCGCAAATCCAACACCAGCCGATAAGGGCCGTCATTTTGTGCTGGTTTGAGGAAAAAGTCTTTTTCCACATCCATCGGCTCGCTCAAATCGAAGACCAGTCGCGAAATGGTCTGAGAGTATTGTCCAAAGCGATATTTTGTGACGGCGCCATAACCATCACCGCCACCCGACAAAACCGGCGCAGGCGTCCCCTTGAGCTGCCATTGCACAACGGGCATATCAACCACCAGCCGCAAACCGTTCTGGGCCAAGGAAAAATGCCGGTAATCCAGCTCTTCACGGGTTTCAATAACGATGCGAGTTTGCGCCGCATCACCGCTAAAACGCACATTTGTGACATCAGCCACAGGCGATTTGGCCATGGCCAAGGGGGCCATAACACAAAGAGCAATCACGCCCAGACATGCCTTTATCACATTGAAGTGCATTCGATTCACCACTTTATCCCAGCCTTTTAACATGCCGTATGCCATTGGTCATAGACTATTACCATTGACGTTTGGTTGACGCTGTTAAGATCATCACGCAGGCACTTCCCTTTATCCGGACATTGGTGCATGGTGCGCACGTTCGGGGTGCATTATGTGGCACCTCGGCAAACGAACACCGCGTCTGGGCGCAATTGATGCTGCCCTTATACGCACTGGCACCAAACACGCGTGCCACTTTGGATATAACCGCTATGCGCACATTGCTGCACCGTTTATCGCACGTAAAAAACGCCCCAACGGCGCGCATACGCACGCGCATATGCACAGAATCAGCACCCATTGCCCTGACAAAGTTCAGGCGAGGTGCGCAAGAGAAAATTTATGACAAAACGTATGTTAATCGACGCCGCTCACCCGGAACAGACCCGGGTCGCGGTCGTAGACGGTAACCGTGTAGAAGAATTTGATTTCGAATCGCAAAGCAAAAAACAGCTTCGCGGTAATATTTATCTGGCCAAGATCACCCGCGTTGAGGCGTCGCTGCAAGCCGCCTTTGTGGATTATGGCGGCAATCGCCATGGCTTTTTAGCGTTTAACGAAATTCACCCCGATTATTATCAAATCCCGGTCAAAGACCGCGAAGAGCTGTTGCGCCTCGAGGAAGAAGAGGAAGAAGCCGCCGAAGCTGCCGAAGCTGTGGCAGCCGCCGCACAAGCCAAAAGCGAAGCCTCAGACGAGCTGGATGATGACGACACTGCCGACGAAGAGGCCAGTGACGGCGAAGACGATGATCTGGACGATGATACAGATGCCGCAGAAGAAGCCGCCATCGCCGCAGAAGCCGCCGAACGCCGCCGCCGTCGCCGGGTACGCGAGCTGCGCCGGTATAAAATTCAAGAAGTGATCAAGCCGGGCCAGGTTCTTCTGGTTCAGGTTTCCAAGGAAGAGCGTGGCAATAAAGGCGCCGCATTGACCAGCTATCTGTCTCTGGCAGGCCGCTATTGCGTTTTGATGCCCAACACCGCACGTGGTGGCGGCATTTCCCGCAAGATCAGCAATGCGGCGGATCGCAAACGCCTCAAGGCTGTGACCGGAAGTTTGGACCTGCCCAAGGGTGTTGGCCTGATTATCCGCACCGCCGGGTCCAAGCGTACCAAAGTCGAAATTCGCCGTGATTATGAATATCTGGGCCGCTTGTGGAGCACCATTCGCGAAAACACTCTGTCTGCCATGTCCCCGGCGCTGGTCCATGAAGAAGGCGGGCTGGTCCGCCGTGCGGTCCGTGATCTATATGACAAGGATATTGAAGATATCTATGTCGAAGGCGAAAGCGCCTATCACGAAGCTCATGACTTCATGAAAATGCTGATGCCCAGCCATGCGGCACGGGTGAAACAGTATAAGGGCACTTTCCCGATCTTTTTGAAGCATCAGGTCGAAGAACAGTTGGAAGCCATTTATGACCCCAATGTGCGCCTTAAATCTGGCGGCTATCTGGTCATTCACCAGACCGAAGCTCTGGTCGCAGTGGACGTCAATTCCGGTCGTTCCACCAAAGAACGTAACATCGAAGCCACGGCCTTGAAAACCAATCTGGAAGCCGCCGACGAAGCCTGTCGGCAAATGCGCCTGCGCGATCTGGCTGGCCTTCTGGTCATCGACTTTATCGACATGGACGAAAACAAAAACGTTCGTGCCGTCGAGAAACGCATGAAAGACGCGCTAAAACGCGACCGGGCGCGGGTCCAGATGGGACGCATTTCCGGCTTTGGCCTGATGGAACTTTCCCGCCAGCGCCGCCGGGCCAGCGTCATTGAAGGTTCGTCCCAGGTCTGTCCGACCTGCGATGGTATCGGCGTTGTACGCTCGGTTGAATCGGCCGCTCTTTCGGCCCTTCAAGCCCTCGAAGCCGAAGCCATGAAAGGTCAGACCGCCAAAGTACGCCTGACCATTCCAACCAAAGTCGCGCTTTACCTGCTCAATGAAAAACGTGATTTCCTGGCTTTGATGGAAAGCGACCTGGATATGCGTCTGCTCATTGATGCTGACGCGGCCATGCACCCACCACACTTTGAAATTGAGGTTCTTGAGCGTCGCAAAGGCAAAGCCAAAGCACCGCGCAGACAATCCTCTGAACGTGGCAAAAGCGATAATCAGGACGCTGATCAGGGCCAAAAGGGCCGCAATCAGCGCCGTGGCAAAAAAGCTGAGACCGCTGACACTGGCGCAGAGGTCGCAGAGACCACAACCACCACTGAGAACACTGACGATAATGCCGAAGAAGCCCCCAAAAAACGTCGGCGGGGCAGACGCGGTGGCCGTGGACGACGCAAAGGCGGCGCAAACGCGCAAACCGCACAGACACAAAATAATGTCGGTGAAGAAACGCCGCAAAACGGTGATGCCCCTGTGCTTTCAGAAAATGCGCAAAAAGGCGAAGTCAAAAGCGACACCGTCGAAGCGCCAACCAAACCACGGCGTCGTCGGCGCAAGCCCCGCAATGCTGAGGCCGAAGGCGAAACAACCGCATCACCTGCACCAGAGGTTCAAGCCGAAGCCCCTGCCCCTACGGCTGATGCCGACGCCACGACCGATGCCAAACCCAAGCGTCCGGTTCGTCGTCGTCGTAAACCCGCCAATGAAGAGCCCACACCGGCTGCAGCGGCTGAGGCAGAAGCTAAGGCCCCGGCTCCCAAAGCCGATACCGCAGCAGATGACAAGCCCAAACGCCCAGTCCGTCGTCGCCGTAAACCTCAGTCAAAGGACGCTGGCACAACGCAGACTACGGCCCCCAAAGCCGAGGTAAAAGCCGAAGCCACCAAAGACTCTGATGAGAAGCCAAAGCGCGCAGTGCGTCGTCGGCGCAAACCCAAATCGGATGATGCTGCGGCTGCACCGGTTGAGGCCGCTGCTGAGAAAACGACTGCGGCACCAAAAAAGGCTAAATCCAAGCCCAAAGCAAAAGCCAAAGCGGATACCGCCGAAGCCGATGTTAAGCCAAAGCGGCGCGCAGTCCGCCCGCGCAAAACCGCAGCAGCAAAAACAGCCGCTGAACCAAAGGCTAGCGGCACCAAGCCTGCGCCTGAGGCAGCGGCCAAGGACGACGACACTGCTGATTCTGGCAAGAAAAGCTGGTGGTCACGCCGCTTTAGCGGATAACCACCGTCGGTGGGGCGCCTTGCAACACACAAGGTGCCCCACGACGACCTCGCGCAAATGGGGAGCCATATTGCGCTATGGACAATATAGGCCTACATAGTCTGAGGGGGCAAAAGGAGATCGTAATGCGCGTTTTCAGCGCCCTTTTTGCTTTATTTATCACTGTGCTGGTTCTCCCGGCATCGGCTCTGGCTCAGGGCCTTATTCGCGATGCCGAGATTGAAGCGGTCACCCGCGACTGGTCCAACCCGATTTTCGAGGCGGCTGGTCTTCGCGCTCAGGACGTCAACATCCACATCATCAATGATGGCAGCATGAACGCCTTTGTGACCCGTGGCCAAAACATGTTCCTGCACACCGGCATCATCACCAATGCAGAAACCCCAAATGAGTTGATCGGGGTGATCGCCCACGAAACCGGTCACATGGCCGGTGGCCATTTGGCGCGTTCAGATGATGCTATTAAAAAAGCTTCGCGCCCGATGATCCTGACCATGGGTCTGGGGATTTTAGCCGCCGTAGCGGGCGCGCCTGATGCCGCCGCCGTGATCATCAGCGGCGCACAAAAAAATGGCGCTGTGACGTTTTTTGCCTATACGCGGGTACTTGAGGCCGCAACAGATCAGGCCGCAGAAAACTTTATGGAGGCCACTGGTCAGTCCGGAAAAGGGCTTTTGAATTTTTTCCAGCGTTTTCGCTATAATGAGGTATTTTCCGGGGCCACCCGGTACCCCTATTTTCTCAGCCACCCATTGTCTTCGGCACGGATCAATGCGCTGCAAACCAGAGTGGACAGCTCCCCTTATCGTGATGTTGAAGACAGCCCCGAAGACTTGCACAAGCTGAAAATGATTCAGGCCAAAATTGTTGGTTTCTTGAAGCCTCCACAAACCACGTTCAACCTGTATCCCGAGACCGACACCAGCCAGCCAGCACGTTATGCCAGGGCCATTGCAAATTATCAGATTGCATCCACTAAAAAGGCGCTGGAGCAAATTGGCGAGCTGTTGGCCGAAGAACCCGAAAACCCATATTTTAACGAACTGTATGGCCAGGTATTGTTCGAAAGCGGCAAGGCCGATCAGGCGGTACAATACCATCAACGTGCTGTTGAATTACGCCCGGATTCGCCTTTGCTGAGGCTTAACCTTGCCCAGGCGCTGATTGCCACAGACCGGGCCGATAATATCGAAACCGCCGTTGGCCACCTGAAAAGACTGCTTTTGCAGGAACCCGGCAACAGCTTTGGCTGGTACGAGTTATCAGTGTCTTATGAGCGTCAGGATAAGCTGGCACTGGCCAAACTGGCCACCGCCGAACAGGCCTATGCCATGGGCGATTATTTGCGGGCGCTGTCCTTTGCCCAACGGGCCACCATCGAGCTGCCGCAAAGCACCCCTGAATGGCGCCGCGCCAATGACATTACACTGGTCATTGCTGCGGACCCCCGTATCCGCAGGCAAATTGCCCAGAGCCGCCAGCGTCGCCCACGGCATTAAACACGCGATATTTACTTTCCATCAGCATAAAAACCCGGCATGACAGACCATCGGTCGTGTACCTGTTTCTTATGAGGAGTTTTCTGTGTCTAATAATCTCACCACCACCCTTATTTTGCCCCTGATCGTGAGCGCACTTGCGGGCGGTGCTGCTGGCTATTTTGCAGCCGGAACACAGGGCAAGCTTGCCCCTGGCGGCACAACAGAGATATCGGCAAGTGACGTGCGCACGGCAATTTTGTCGCGTCCTGAAATGGTTGAAGAAGCATTTTACGCCCTGCAGGAAAAACGCCGTGTAGAAGAACAGGCCACCAAACGCGCCGCCATGGGCAATGCCAGTGATGCGCTTTACGGCTCTAAACTTGACCCGGTTATTGGCCCCGATGACGCCCCGTTCGTCATGGTTGAGTTTTTTGATTACAATTGTGGATTTTGCAAAATCGCTTCCAAATGGTTGAAAGCCAGCCTTGCGGAAAATCCAGGCAAGATCAAAATCGTCATGAAAGACTTTCCTATTCTGGAAGGCCGCTCCAATGGTTCACGCCTTGCCTCGGCTGCGGCATGGGCGGCACGCCTTCAGGGTGAAGAAAAATACGCCGCCTTCCATTTCGCCTTGATGGACTCTCGCGGCGGGTTTGACGATAAACGCATCGACGAAATTGCCGGCGGTGTAGGGCTGGATGTTGCCCGTATGCGCGCCGACATGAAAACGCATAAACAATCTTTCGAAGCCCTGATGAACGAAAACTTTGCGCTGGCTGCACAGTTGGGCATTGATGGTACGCCTGCCTTTATTATTGGCGATACCTTTATCAGCGGTGCCAATACTGAAAAATTACAATCCTTGCTGGATGCCGCCATCAAGGATGCAGGCTAAATCCTGCTTGCCATAGCCAGACAAAAATGATCCCTTTCCCTGCATAACGGGGAAAGGGATTGTTATGGGTACATTGCTCAGAGTTTTTGGAATTATTATCGCGCTGGGCCTAGCTTATTTATTTTTATGGCCGGTTTCAATTGACCCGCAATCCTGGGACGCCCCCACCTCGCCCGGTTATCAGGGCCAATGGCAAGCCAATACAAAACTGGCTAATCTGGATACGATCCCTTTGGGCCAAAGTGATGGACCCGAAGACATTACCGCCCGCATGCTTGATGACCAGCTTTTCATTTTTACGGCGCTGCATAATGGCGCGATCATGCGCATTGATCCGCGCACCAAAACCGCATCCGAATTTGCCAATACCGGCGGGCGCCCTCTGGGCCTGGAATTTGACCATGCGGGCAATTTGATTGCTGCTGATGCCTATCGCGGCCTGTTGTCGATTGCACCGGATGGCGAAGTCACCGTTCTGGCCGACAAGACCAGTGATGGCAGCCCCATTGGCTATGCCGATGATCTGGATATTGCCGAAGATGGCCGCATTTTCTTTTCTGATGCCTCGACCCGGTTTGGTGCCAAAGCCTCTGGCGGCACCTTGCAAGGCAGTTTGCTGGCCCTGATGGAGCACAGTAATGATGGCCGCATTCTGGTCTATAATCCGGCGGATAAAAGCGTCACAACAGTGCTGGACGGCCTGACCTTTCCCAATGGCATCGCCATGTGCCCCGATGATGCCTGCTTATTGGTGGCCGAAACAGGCAGCTATTCGATCAAACGTATCTGGCTGAACGGCAGCAAAGCCGGCCAGGTGGATGCTATGCTGGAGAATTTACCAGGCTTTCCTGATAATCTGAACCGTGCCCCGGATGGCTCGTTCTGGCTGGGCCTGACCAGCCCACGCGCCGACGCGCTGGATAATCTGTCGGACAAACCGGTTTTACGCAAAGTCGTACAAAGATTGCCCGCATCTGTGCGGCCCAAGGCCGTCAATTATGGCTTTGTCCTCAATTTTGGCCTTGATGGTCACGTCCTTAATGTCCTGCAAGATCCCGCCGGCGGATATCCCTTGACCACCGGTGCCATGGAACCGGGCGATGGCTGGCTTTATATCAGCTCCTTGAACGCTGCCAATGTCGGACGGCTGGCCTGGCCAAAGACAGCGCCGTAAACACTTTTTGATATACGGCATATGGCAAAACAATACCCCAACCGCCACGGTGTGGGATAAGGTTACAATCCCCACCGCTCGACGCCCTCTGGTTTAACCAGAGGGTCCATAGTGAATCCATGCGCGTCTTGCCTTGCCCTATGGGTCCTCCGGTCAAGCCGTAGGACGGCGAAGGGGATGTGAGCCAAAGCACAACCGGCAAGGTTATCCCGTGGATAGCGTGCTTAAGGGTCAATCACCCCTTTAGCTGCCCCTTAGCCTGCCCCGCATTTACCCCTTAATTGCCTCTTATCGACCCTTAACTGACCCTAAAACAGGCAATATTGCCCCTTATTGCCCCTGTCCATTTTAGGGATAAAACAGACTTATTCGCGCACACGGCAAGGCGCGTACAATAGTGCAATTTGGGTTTATTGGTTGCGGGCGCGCTCGTAATCTTCCTGTGCGACCAGCCACATATTTTCGATCTCATCAAGACGTTTCAAAGTTCGGGTGCGCTTCATGTTAAAAATCGTGGCCTGTTCCGGGTCGCGCTCATAAAGCTCGGGCTTGGCCAATGCCGCATCAATCTGGGTTACGCCATCACGCAGGCGTTCAATCTCCGCCTCAAGGCGGGCAATATTGCGGCGCATGGGGGCCAGGGCTTCGCGCCGATCGGCCTTGGCCTGACGTATGGCCAAACCGGCCTGTACCTTGCCCGGTGTCTGGGCTTTGCGCTCTTTTTCGCCCATCTGGCAGCGGTAATCATCCATGTCGCCATCATAATTAGACACCGTGCCATCTTGCACGATCCACAGACGATCAATGCTGCGCTCGATCAAAAAGCGGTCATGGCTGATCAACAAGACCGCACCTTCATAGGCATCCAGCGCATCGGCCAGCGCCGCACGACTGTCCATGTCCAAATGGTTGGTCGGCTCATCCAAAATCAGCAAATGCGGGCCATTAAAAGCAATCAGGTTCAGCAACAGGCGCGCTTTTTCACCGCCCGAAAGATCACAAACCGGGGTTTCGGCATGTTGCACCCCAAGGCCAAAGCGCGCCAGTCGTGACCGCCTTTGTGCTTCTGTTGCCCCCTCCATCAGGGCGCACACGTGCGTATAGGGCGTCTCGGCAGGGTTAAGCACGTCCAACTGGTGTTGGGCGAAGTAAGCCACCTGCATGCGCTTGTGGTGCTTCATACGCCCATTCATGACGTCCAGCTTGCCCGCGATCAGTTTGGCAAAGGTGGACTTGCCCTGACCATTACGACCTAAAAGGGCAATGCGGTCATCCGGATCAAAGGCCAAATTGAGCTTGCTCAAAATCGGCTTGCCCGGCTCATACCCGACGCTGGCATCTTCAAAACGGATCATCGGCGGGGCCATGGGCCGCTTTGGGCCAGGCAGATCAAAGGGGGCCACCGGGTTTTCAACAATAGTGGCGATGGGGCGCATTTTTTCGAGCCGCTTGACCCGGCTTTGCGCCTGTTTTGCCTTGGTGGCCGAATAACGAAAGCGATCCACAAACCCCTGCAGGCGGCGGCGCTCTTCTTCTTGTTTACCACGCATAGCCATATCGAGGCGCTGGCGTTCGGCCAATTGCTTTTCAAAGGAATCATAGCCGCCCTCATATAGGGTGACCTTACCGGCGTTCAGATGGGCTATCTGGTGCACAGAAGAGTTTAACAAGTCCCGGTCGTGCGAAACGATCAGCACGGCGCCCGCAAAACGCTTCAGATGAGCTTCCAGCCAAATAGCCCCTTCCAGATCGAGATAGTTGGTCGGCTCATCCAGAAGTAATAAATCAGGCGCAGCGAATAACATCGATGCCAATGAGGCCCGCATCCGCCAACCACCAGAAAAGCTGGAACAGGGGTTTTGCTGCTCTTGAGATGTAAACCCAAGACCGTGCAAAATTGTCCCGGCACGGGCCTCAGCAGAATACGCATTTATATCAGCAAGACGGGTCTGGATGTGGGCGATTGTTTCTGGGTCGGCTTCGGTTTTGGCGGCCACCAGCAATGCGGCCCGTTCGGTATCGGCGCTGAGCACGAAATCCATGATCGTTTGTGTGCCGCCGGGGGCCTCCTGATCCACGGCCCCCATACGGGCCCCTTTGCGGATACGGGTTTCGCCGGAAATCGCGTCCATCTCGCCCTTGATTACACGCAATAATGTTGATTTTCCGGTGCCGTTGCGCCCCACCAACCCCATGCGGGTTTTAGGTAACAGTGCGAAACTGACATTATCAATCAGTAGCCGCCCCTCGACCCTGCAAACCAGATTATTGATGTGAAGCATAACAGTATTCTCAAAAAAATTTTGCGGATAATGAGGGTTTGTTAGCACGAAGAAAAGGCCAGCATGCAAGTCAGCACACAAAAGAGCCTTCACAGGAAACGGGCGTACTGCTATAGGCGCGCCAAATCAAAACGAAACCACCAGCGCAAGGAACAGCCTCATGGCCACGCAACGCACATTTTCGATCATCAAGCCCGACGCCACAAAACGTAATTTAACTGGCGCCATTAACGCCAAAATTGAAGCCGCTGGCCTGCGCATTATTGCGCAAAAGCGCATTCGTCTGACACAAGAGCAAGCCGAAGGCTTTTACGGCGTCCACAAAGAGCGCCCGTTCTTTGCCGATCTGGTTGCTTTTATGATGTCCGGCCCGGTTGTTGTTCAGGCATTGGAAGGCCAAGACGCCATTGCTACCTATCGTAAAGTCATGGGTGCCACTAATCCAGCAGACGCCGATGAAGGCACTATCCGTAAAGAATTTGCCGAAAGCATCGAAGCCAATTCCGTACACGGTTCCGACGCACCAGAAACCGCAGCCGAAGAAATCCCGTTCTTTTTCAGCGATGATGAAATCGTTGGCTAATACAGTTTAGCCCCACGGACCTTTTTGAGGGCCGGGCTGACTTTCTGGCGGCGCGATTACGGCAGGTCCGGGGTCGCGCCCGCCCATCATCACCAAGGCCTCAAGACGTTTGTCCAGCGGCGGATGGGTGGAAAACAACCCACCAAGGCCACCCGACGCAGCGGGGTTTTCAATACACATTGATTTGATGTCGCGCGGCGTACCGGTCATGTCGGCATTTACAGAAATTTTGCGCAAAGCACGGATCATCGCATCCGGATTACGGGTCAGATCCACCGCCCCCGCATCAGCCAGAAATTCGCGGCGGCGCGACAGCGCAAACCGGATCAAAACCGCCAAAGCCCACGACAATGCGATAATGGCAAAGGCCACCAGCAACAACACCCCCGAATTGCCCCCGCCGCTGCGCCGATGCCGATTTGAGCGGCCAAGATTGGTATAATACATACCTCGAAACAGCATTTCACCGACAAAGCTGAACACCCCGACAAAGATCACCGATATCACCAGCAGACGCACATCACGGTTGCGAATATGGGTCAATTCGTGCCCCATCACCGCTTCAAGCTCGTCAGGGTCCAGCGCGTCGATCAGGCCACGGGTCAAGGTGACTGACATCTTCCCCTCGCGCAGGCCCGAGGCATAGGCATTGCGCACCGGCGTCTCGATCAAGCGCAAGGTCGGCATGGTAAGGCCGCGTGAAATACACAGGTTTTCCAGCATATTATAAAGGTCTGGATTGTCTTTTTGACTGATGGCGCGCGCCCCGGTGGCCGCGTCAATAATGCTTTGGTGAAACAACCAGGCCACGCCGAACCAAATGGCCGCACCGATAAAGGCAAAGGGCAAATAATCTGGCAGTGCGTAAAAAGCCTGTTCCATGGCGACATCTACACGTCCACCCTGACCACCAAGCGCGTAAAGAAGAACGCTTATGCCATAGAGCAGTAAGAGCAGTAAAAACGGAAAGCCAGCCAGAAGCGCGATCGACTTCCAGTTATTGCTCCAGATTTGTGTGCGCAGGCCGTAGGCGCCCATACGCGCCCTCCCCGCGTTCTAGAATTTAACCGAAGGCGCGGTATTGACCGCACTGCGTTCACTGTCTGCGATTTCAAAAAAGTCGCGCATGGAAAAACCAAATTGTTTGGCCAGTAAAACGGCAGGAAACTGTTCTTGCGCCGTATTAAACTCGGCCACTGCATTATTATAAAAGCGCCGGGCCGCAGCGATCTTGTTTTCGATGTCGGAAATTTCGGCCTGCAATTGCAAGAAGTTAGTGTTGGCTTTCAGATCAGGATAGGCCTCGGCCAGCGCAAACAGGCTTTTCAAAGTTCCGGTCAGCATGTTTTCCGCCGCCGCCTGATCAGCCACCGTGCCGGCGCTCATCGCGGCATTACGGGCATTGATCACCGCTTCCAGCGTTTCTTTTTCGTGCTTGGCATAGCCTTTGACGGTTTCCACCAGATTGGGGATCAGGTCATAACGCTGTTTCAGTTGGACATCGATATCAGACCAGGCCTGATTGCCGGTTTGGCGCAAGGCCACCAAACGGTTGTAAATGGCCACCAGCCAAAAGCCGATAACAACGATAATGCCTAAAAAAATGAGCATGGATAATCTCTCCGAATTGTCCCCAGATATGATGGTAATTCATATATGGGCGCGAGGGCTAGTGTTTTCTAGGTGAAAAGAAACCGGAACGCGGAAATCCGCGCGGGGCCATGCGCCCGGCCTGAGCCCGCTTGCCAAGCCAGCTCCGCCAATCCTTGCAGGCAATGGAACGCCCGCCCGGATCAGTCCAGCTCAGCCCCTCTTCCTCTGCAAAGGTGATAACATCGGCCAGCCCACCATCTTTATAGCTTTGTAATTTAACGCCTTTCCCGCGAGACATCTCATTAACCTCGCCCAGTGGGTAGCACAGCATTTTACGGTTTTCCCCGACCACAGCCAGATGGTCCCCGCTCACCCGAATGCACAAGATCGCTTCGACTGCGCCGCTGACATTCAGTACCTGCTTGCCACCTTTGGTCAGGGCAATGACCGCATCTTCGGGCAAGATAAAGCCATGCCCAGTGGTTGCCGCCACCAGCAGCTTGGCCCCGGCTTCATGCACAAAAAGTGCAATCGGTGTGTGGCTTTCGTCCATATCAATCAACAATCGGATGGGGTCACCATGCCCTCGCCCGCCCGGCAGTTTATCGCATGGCAGGGTGTAGGCTTTGCCGTTGGTGGCAAAGAGCACCAGCTTGTCCGTGCTTTGCACTGGCAGCACAAAGGCCGCCTTGTCATCTTCCTTGAATTTAATGTCGGCCTCATCAACCCCGTGGCCTTTGAGCGCCCGTATCCAGCCTTTTTCAGATAAAACAATGGTTAGCGGCTCTTTGATGACCATGGCCTCCAGGACCGCATTACGGTCCTGTGGCGCGGCTTCGGCAAAACCACTGCGCCGGGCACCGCCCTCGGTTTTTGGCCCCAACAGAGCTTTGGCCTCTTTGATCTCGGCAGTGATGGTTTTCCATTGTGCCTGATCATCGGCCAACAGTGCGTTCAGCGCGGCTTGCTCGGACTGCAAGGCCTCATCTTCGCGGCGCAATTCCATTTCTTCAAGTTTGCGCAAGGAGCGCAAACGCATATTCAAAATGGCTTCGGCCTGTGTTTCGCTAAGATCAAAAGCGGCAATCAGATCGGTCTTGGGGTGATCCTCTTCGCGGATGATGCGGATTACTTCATCGAGGTTCAAAAACGCAATAATATAGCCAGACAACACCTCAAGACGTGTGGCGATCTTGCGCAGCCGTGCCTGGCTGCGCCGTTGCAATACCACGCGGCGGTGATCCAGCCAGGCCTGCAAGGCCTGACGCAGCGACAATACGCCCGGTGTGCCATCGGCCCCCAGGACATTCAGGTTCAGTGAGATACGCACTTCAAGATCGCTGAGCGCAAACAGAGATTCCATAAAAACATCAGGATCAACAGTGCGGCTGCGCGGTTCCAGAATAAGCCGAATGTCTTCGGCCGATTCGTCGCGGACATCGCCCAATAAAGGAAGCTTCTTGGTTTCAATCAGCATAGCCAATTTTTCAATCAGCTTGGCTTTTTGGACCTGATAAGGGATCTCCGTCACCACGATCTGCCATTGCCCGCGCGGCAGATCTTCGCGTTCCCAGCGCGAGCGTAAACGAAACCCGCCGCGCCCGGTGACATAACTTTGGGCACGCGCACCTTCGGGTTCGACAATGACGCCGCCGGTTGGAAAATCCGGGCCCGGTACAAATTTCATCAGGGTCTCAATACTGGCCCCCGGAAACTTCACCAGATGAGCCGCCGCATCCAGCAATTCGGCGGCATTGTGTGGCGGGATCGAAGTCGCCATGCCCACCGCAATACCGTTCGAGCCATTGGCCAATAGATTGGGAAAGCCTGCCGGCAAAACCACTGGCTCATCATCTTCGCCGGAATATGTGGCCCGAAAATCAACCGTGTCTTCTGCAATGCCTTCGAGCAGCAATCGTGCAGCAATGGTCAGGCGCGATTCAGTATACCGCATGGCCGCGGCGCTATCGCCATCAACATTACCGAAATTGCCCTGCCCATCGACCAGACGGTAACGCTGGGCAAAATCCTGCGCCAGACGCACCAATGCGTCGTAAACAGCCTGATCACCATGGGGGTGAAACCGCCCAATCACATCACCAACCACACGGGCGCATTTTTTAAAACCGGACTCTGGATCAAGTTTCAGCTCGCGCATGGCATATAAGATACGTCGATGCACCGGCTTTAAGCCGTCGCGAACATCCGGCAAAGCGCGTTGGGTAATGGTCGATAAGGAATAGGCCAGATAACGGCTGGACAGCGCGTCATCAATAGGTTCGTCCAGAATAAGCCCTTCTGTGGCGCGCATGTTCACCCTCTTACCGAATCATATGTTCGGCGAAGTATAGGCTGCACAGCCGCTAGGGTCAGGTCAGATCAGAGTTCCCACACATCAGAATCAGACTGCGCGGCGGTCACCGGTGCAGGACGTTTCAGATGGTCTTTAGGGTCGGCGCGCACGCCTTGCACTTTTTTTACTTTGGGGGCCGGTTTCGGCTTTATATAAACCATACGCCCATTACGACGCACCATTTGCCGGTCATCGGTGTACACGAATCCCATTTTCTTGATGAGTTCGACCGGCACAACCGGCTTCACCAGAAACTGAGTGGCGCCTTTGCGCATGGCTTCGGTTAAAATATCCCGCGAGCCAAAGCCGGTAACGATGATCACCGGTGTTGTGGCAATATTATCATCCTTATGGGCTCGGATACGGTCCAGAAAGACGCCCCCATCTGCCTCGGCCATTTTCCAGTCACACAAGACCATGGTTGGTCTGTTGCGTTCGATACCGCGACAGGCATCTTGCACGCCTTCGTAAGGCACCACAGACTGGCAGCCCAGATCACGCAACAGCGCCGCCATGAGCGAACGAATGCGTTGAGAGTCGTCAATAACGACGACATCCATACGCTTAATGATCTGAGATGTAATCACGAACTACCCCGGAATTTTTCTCTGCGTGAGACGCTAGAACAAGAAAGTTAAAAGTTCACATACAAACCAGAATTATCATTATTTTTTTCTCTTGGGACAGACGTTACCAACATACATGTGCGGCAAAACACCCGGACTTTGAAAAAAATCTTGCGCGCCATGAACGACTCCGATCAGACTGTAATTTAATGTCTGGCTCTGTGACGTTGACCCCACAGTGCGTGTTGCCAGACAGGGGAGTCCAAGCCATGAAAATCGACCGTCGTTATACAGATGCAAAAACAGGACCTTACAACGACATAACCTTCAGGGAGAGCAAAAGCGAAATTCGCAATCCCGATGGCACAGCAATTTTCGAAGCTGAGAATATTGAGGCCCCAAGCAATTGGTCACAGGTCGCAATTGATGTTTTGGCACAAAAATACCTGCGCAAAGCCGGCGTGCCTGACAAAACCCAATCGATAGACGAAGCCGGCATGCCCGATTGGCTACGCCGCCGCAAAGCCGATGATGACGCCACCTTTGGCGCAGAAACCAGCGTTAAGCAGGTGTTTGACCGTATGGCCGGCACTTGGACGTATTGGGGCTGGACTTTGGGTTATTTTAGCGCGGAAAGCGACGCCCGCACTTTTTATGATGAATTGCGTTTCATGCTGGTCAATCAAATGGCTGCCCCCAACTCGCCGCAATGGTTTAATACCGGCCTGCACTGGGCCTATGGCCTTGAGGGGCCGGCACAAGGCCATTATTTTGTTGATCAGAAAAGCGGCAAGGCGCACCGCTCGACCACAGCCTATGAACACCCACAACCCCATGCCTGCTTTATCCAGAGCCTGCGAGATGATCTTGTCGGTGAAGGCGGGATTATGGATTTGTGGGCCAGAGAAACCCGAATTTTCAAGTTCGGCTCTGGTTCTGGCACTAATTTCTCTACCTTGCGCGGCTCCGGAGAAGCACTTTCCGGCGGCGGTGTTTCGTCTGGCCTGATGAGTTTCTTACGGGTTGGTGATCGGGCCGCCGGCGCGGTAAAATCGGGCGGCACCACGCGGCGCGCAGCAAAAATGATCATTGTCGATGCCGATCACCCTGATATTGAAGAATTTGTCGACTGGAAACGCCATGAAGAGGCCAAAGTGGCCGCTTTGGTCACCGGCTCAAAAGTCCTTAAAAAACGCCTCGACAGCGTCATCAAAGCCTGTGTCCAGTGCTCTGGTGATGAGGATGATTGCTTTGACCCGGCCAAAAACGCTGCCCTGTTGCGCGAAATTCGCAAAGCCAGGCGCGACGGTGTGCCTGATGGTGCCATTGATCAGGCCTTGCGTCTGGCCCGTCTGGGCATGGACGAGCTGGATTTGGCGGTTTTTGATGCCGATTGGGATTCCGAAGCCTATCAAACCGTATCGGGCCAGAACGCCAACAATTCCGTGCGCGTCACCAACGGTTTTATGCGCGCCGTTGATGAAGACGGTATGTGGGACTTGAAATGCCGCACCAACAATCAAATTCACAAAAGCATTTCAGCCCGCGGCCTGTGGCAGAAGATTGCCCGCGCCGGCTGGTCCTGCGCTGATCCCGGCATACAATTTCACGACACCATCAACGCCTGGAACACTTGTGCGCAAACCGAAGAAATTCGCGGCTCGAACCCGTGTTCTGAATACATGTTTTTGGATGACACGGCGTGTAATCTGGCCTCGTTGAACCTGAAGAAATTTGTCAATGATAATGGCGATTTTGATGCCGCCCGCTTTGAACATGCGTGCCGGATATGGACTATTGTGCTGGAAATTTCCGTAGCCATGGCGCAATACCCGTCTGAAATCATTGCCCAGCGCTCGCACGAATACCGCACTCTGGGACTGGGTTTCGCCAATCTGGGCGGCCTGTTAATGTCTACCGGTCTGGCTTATGATTCCGAAAAAGGGCGTGCCACCGCAGGCAATATCAGCGCCCTGATGACCGGTACCGCCTATAAAACCTCCGCAGAAATGGCCGCTAAAATGGGCCCCTTCCCGG
Source organism: Robiginitomaculum sp. (assembly GCA_021776525.1). Classification (GTDB taxonomy): domain Bacteria; phylum Pseudomonadota; class Alphaproteobacteria; order Caulobacterales; family Maricaulaceae; genus Robiginitomaculum_B. The sequence continues at coordinate 124,545 of JAJFFT010000005.1, read as the reverse complement.
CCTATAACGCCAATAAAACATCTACTTTGCGCGTGGTTGCCAATCACACGCTGGCTGCGCAGGGCGTGCGCGAACTGGACCAGTATGACAGTCTTGATCTGGCGCCTCTGGCCCTGGATGGCGAAGCCTGTCCGTTTGACACACTGGCAACACGCGCCCGCGTTGTCTGGGAAGAGGCTTTGAGCGCCGGCAAGCTGTACGGATACCGCAATGCACAGGTCAGCGTCGTTGCCCCAACTGGCACCATCGGTTTGGTGATGGATTGCGACACCACGGGCATTGAGCCGGACTTTGCACTGGTCAAGTTCAAGAAACTGGCCGGTGGCGGCTATTTCAAAATCATCAACCGTTCCGTGCCCGAAGCCCTGGACGCGCTTGGCTATGATGAAGAACAAAGCGCTGAGATGTGTGCCTATGCAACCGGCCACAGCACGCTGGAAGGCTCCCCGGAGCTGGGCTGGGAGGCACTAAAAGCCAAAGGCTTTACAGATTTCGAGCGCCAGCAGATTGAAAACGCCCTTAAAGACGCCTTTGACTTGCGTTTTGTCTTTACCCGCTGGGCGCTGGGTGACGGCTTCTGCCGCGATGGGCTGGGCCTGACACAGGAACAACTGGACAACCCTGATCTCGACCTGTTGCAGGCCATAGGCTTCACTCCGGAACAGATCAGCATTGCCAATATTTATTGCTGTGGGGCCATGACCCTGGAAGGTGCGCCGCACCTCAAAGACGAGCATTTGCCAGTCTTTGATTGCGCCACGCCCTGTGGACGAACCGGTGCGCGCTATCTCAGCGCCCAGGCGCATCTGCACATGATGGCGGCTGCGCAACCGTTTATTTCAGGCGCTATTTCCAAAACCATCAACATGCCGGTCGATGCCAGCATCGAAGATTGCGCCAGCAATTACCACCAGGCCTGGACCCTGGGCCTGAAAGCTGTGGCACTTTACCGTGATGGCTCCAAATTATCGCAACCCTTAAGCTCCAGCGTCTTCAATGATGATGATATGGACGCTCTGGAAGATGTCGTATCGGCCTCCGCCCCCGAAAAAGCCCGTGTGTTAAGCGAACGTGTGGTGGAAAAAGTAGTCGAACGCGTGGTCGAAATGCAGGCCAAACGCCAGCGTTTACCCGATCGACGCAAAGGCTATATCCAAAAATCCACCGTTGGCGGCCATAAAGTCTATTTGCACACTGGCGAGTTTGATGATGGTACGCTGGGCGAAATTTTCCTCGATATGCATAAAGAAGGTGCCGCCTTTCGCAGTCTGATGAATAATTTCGCCATCGCGATTTCCATTGGCCTGCAATATGGCGTGCCGCTGGAAGAATTTGTCGATGCCTATATCTTCACCCGGTTCGAACCCGCAGGCCCGGTCACCGGCAATGATTCCATCAAAAACGCCACATCCATACTGGACTATATCTTCCGCGAGCTGGCGGTGTCTTATCTCGGCCGGGATGATCTGGCCCATGTGCACCCAGGCCTGTCTGACGGATTAGGCAAGGGTGTTTCGGCCGACAAAACAATTCAAGAAGGCGATGTATCTGATTATATTTCCAAGGGTTTTGCCCGTGGGCAATTGCCGGAAAACGTCGTTATGCTCAGCCCGCAAGCGCGCGAAGATGAGGACGGCGACCTCGAAGTAGTGGCAGAAACTGAAACCCGCACGGCCTTTATTCAAAGCGGCGACACCGCCGCCGAGCACAGCGGTCCCGTTGGTGTTAGCGCCGGCACGCGTCCGCCTGATTTTATGCCCGATGTGCGCCGCCAGTCACAGGCACGCGGCTATACCGGCGATGCCTGTCCGGATTGCGGGCATTTCACACTGGTCCGTAATGGCACGTGTCTGAAATGCGATGTTTGCGGTGCCACCACCGGGTGTTCATAATATCCTTACCGGTTTGTGCTTTATCAGGCACACGGTTTTTCGGGATATGAATTATGAAACGTTTTGCGACGGTATTGATCACACTTGGCGTTTTTGGTTATGCGACAACTGTTTTCGCACAAAATGCCAGTCAGATAGAGCGCGTACGCAGCGGCACCAAGAACTGCGCGCGATGCAATCTGTTCCAGGCTGATCTGTCTTATCAGAACCTGCCCTACCGCACTTTGAACGGGGCGCGCCTGCGTCAGGCCGATCTTAGCCTGTCGACCATGGATCACAGCAATTTTGCCGCTGCGGATCTCTCGGTCAGCAATATGTTTGGGGGCCGTTTCACCCGCGCCAGCTTTATCAATGCCAATTTATCCAAGGCCAATATGGTCGGTGCCTATGTGGGCTATGCCGACTTTACCGGTGCAAATCTGGCCGGAGCCTGCCTGTCCGGAGCCAATCTGACCGGGGCGCGCATCAACCAGCGCCAGCTCAATTCCGCCTGCGGCGATCACAGCACCATATTGCCCGCCGGAATGACCATCCCACAGTGCCAGTAATCTCTAAAGGCTAGCCTTCTAGCCACGATCCCGCATCAAGCGGCCCTGATCTCTTTTCCAGTCCCGGTCTTTGCTGGTTGTGCGCTTGTCGTGCAGCTTTTTACCAATGGCGATCGCCAGATCCAGCTTGATATACCCACGGTCATTAAAATACAGCTTGAGCGGAACGATGGTGCGCCCCTGGCGACGCACCGCAGCCATAATTTTATCAATTTCACGGCGATGCATCAGCAATTTGCGCGGCCGGGTCGGGTGATGGTTTTCCCGGTTGGCAGCTTCATAAATTGGTATGTTGGCGTTGATCAATTCCAGCTCTTCACCGGCAACAGCAATATAAGATTCGGCAATACTGGCCTGTCCGCCGCGCAATGACTTTACCTCAGTACCGGTCAACATAATCCCGGCCTCAAAGGTTTCCTCAAGGTGGTAATCAAACCGCGCCCGGCGGTTATCCGCAAGCACCTTGCGGCCTGTATCTTTCTTTTTGACTGCCATTACTGTCCCCGACCTTCAAGCAAGGCCAACGCCTCACGCACGGCCTGTTGCGCGGCTTCATTGGCGCAGGTCATGGGCAGGCGCAGTTCATCACGCATTTTTCCCATGTGCGACAAGGCATATTTGGCCGGCGCCGGGCTGGCATCGGCAAACAAAGCGCGGTGCAAGGGCTGTAAGGCCTCATTGATGGTGCGCGCCGTGGAAAAATCGCCCGCGCGCAAGGCATTGTGTAATTGTGCGCACAGGCGCGGTGCAACATTAGCGGTGACCGAAATACACCCCTGCCCCCCGTAGGCGGCAAAACCCGGCGCCGAAAAATCATCGCCCGATAGCAAAATAAAGTCTGCACCGCACTGCATACGCTGGTCGGCAATGCGGCCCATATCGGCGGTGGCATCCTTGACCCCGATAATCATCTCCAATTGTGCCAGTCGTGCCATGGTATCAACCGAAATCTCGACAACAGTACGTCCTGGCACGTTATAAAGAATAACCGGAATACCAATGTCGGCAATGGCTGCAAAATGTGCGTAAAGCCCCTCTTGAGAGGGTTTGTTATAATAAGGGGCCGCCACCAGAACCGCATCGGCGCCAAGCTCTTTGGCCTCGGCCGCCATGGTACAGGACTTTGCGGTTACGTTTGACCCGGCCCCGGCAATCACCGGGGCTTTGCCGCCGCTTTCTTCCAGACAGATTTCAATAATGCGGCGACGCTCGGCGGCGCTCAGCACCGGTGCTTCGCCCGTCGTCCCGCCGGGGACAAGGCCATGGGTGCCTTGCGCCAATTGCCAACGCACAAACTCACGAAACGCAGATTCATCAAGTGAATTGTCGTGAAATGGTGTTACCAATGCTGTAATTGAGCCGTAAAACATTGCCCGGACCTTTTATGCGCAGCGTCTTCAATACCTATTGAGGTTTTTGCGCTAATGTAGCGCACGAACCTGTAAAGGCTTTGACGAGCATATAGTATGATCAAACTTCTGCGCATAGGGTCAATATTGACCATACTGCTAAGCGGTGCAGCACTGGCCACGGAACCGGTGCCATCAAGCAAGCCTGCGGTACGTGCCATTGGCCCGATTTCCGACGGTGCTGAATATACCTTTTTTCGCAAAGCCATGCGAGCCGCCGACAAGGACCATTGGGATGATGTGCGCGGGTTTCGCGCCGGAATCACAACCCAGTCCGGGCGGGATTTACTGCTTTGGCGGATTGCCGTTGACGACCGTCATGCCAACTTTTTTGAGCTGAAAAGCGCCGTTGAAACCCTTAAAGGCTGGCCCCGGCATAACAAAATACGTATTGAGGCCGAAAAAAAGATCAATGATTCCGGTATGGAGCCGGAATTCATCATTAAATATTTTGATGCCTGGCCGCCAATCACCGGCAAAGGCAAGCTGGCCTTTGCCCGTGCCTTGAAAGCCGGTGGGTTTGAGGTTGAAACCGCGGCGCAAATTCGCTCGGCCTGGCGCGCCAACGCCCTGACCAGAGACGAAGAACGCCGGATATTAAGCCAGTACGGGGACATGCTAACCGCCGAAGACCATGCGGCGCGTGCCGATGCAATGATTTGGGGGCGCCACCGCGCCTCGGCTTCACGTATGCTGAGCCGACTGCACGGCAAAGATAAAGCACTGATCAATGCGCGCTATAAACTGATGCGCAGACAAAAAGGCATTGATGCAGCGGTGCGACATGTCCCCAAAGCCGATCAGAACGATGGCGGCCTGCTTTATGAGCGCGCCTATTGGCGTCGCCGCCACGGCCTTGGTGATGAAGCCATCGCACTGGTGCTGTTATTCCCCGAAGGATCGCAAAATGCGTCTGCGGCCAAACGGATGTGGCTGGAACGCCACTTGCTGGCCCGGCGGGCCATCAAGGATGGTGATTATGCCACGGCCTATACATTGGTTGCACATCATGGCCTGACACGAGGTGCAAATTTCGCTGAAGGCGAATTTATGGCCGGCTGGCTGGCCCTGACAAAACTGCAAGATCCGATCCTAGCTCTATCACACTTTACCACCCTGAAAGATGGCGTATCAACACCGGTTTCGCTGGCCCGGGCTTATTATTGGATGGGCCGCGCCCACGAGGCCATGGGCGCCAGCGATGCCGCGCAAACCGCTTGGCAAAAAGCATCACAGCATGATTTTACATATTACGGGCAACTGGCTGCGCAAAAACTGGATGGTAAAATTCTGGATCTTGGCCATGATCCGGTTCCCACGGCAACGGACCGGGCAAAGTTTGACAGCAATTTACAGGTTCAGGCGTTAAAGCTGATAGGTCTCAGCGGTGGCACCTCGCTTTATCGTACCTTCTCCTATCATCTGGATGATATTCTGCCCGGAGCGGTTGATCATGTCATGTTGGCCGACCTGGCCAACGAAATGGGCCACAAGCGCGCCGCCATGCGCGCCGCCAAGGCGGCTTTGCGTCGTGGTGAAGTGCTGCCAGACAGCGCCTGGCCTGTCATTACGCTGCCCGACGGCTTGCAGGTTGATCAGGCCTTGCTGTTAGCATTGATGCGCCAGGAAACCGAGTTGGATCCCAAAGCGGTCAGCCGGGTTGGGGCGCAGGGCCTGATGCAGCTTATGCCCGCCACGGCGCGTATAACGGCGCGGGCCATGGGCACACGGTATCGCAAAAGCTGGCTTACCTCGGACCCGGAATATAATGTTCGCCTGGGCACCGGCCATATCCGAGAATTACTGAAAGAGTTTGACGGCTCATACATTCTGGCGGCGGTGTCCTATAATGCTGGACGCTCACGCGCCTACCGCTGGATAAAAGAATATGGCGATCCCCGCTTTGATACCGATCCGATCGACTGGGTGGAAACCATCCCGTTTTCTGAAACCCGCAATTATGTGCAACGCATATTGGAAAATGTGCAGGTTTATCGCCATCGCCTGGCCAAGGCCCCGGTGGCCATCAATATTGTCGCTGACCTGAACCGTGGTGGCCAGATCAACAGGACCAAGACCCCGCCTCAACAACCGCTGCACCTGGCCCCACAAGGCCTAAACCAGCGGCGCGATGTTCTGCCCGACTCCCTACCCATACCCCAACCCATAATTCAGGATGATTGCGTCACAGTGACCGTCCCGGATATCAAGGGGAACCAATCATTTTGTCCAGAAATTTCTGATAGCTAGGATATTATCCTAAAGTAAAACTATCCGTGGGATAGGCGCGCCTTGGCCCCATCCTTTAAGGCATTGACCATGCTCAGATACCCGGCCTCGACCGCCGTGTCATAAGCCTTCCAGTCACGCAACTCCACCTCTGTCACATCAGGCAGAACCAGCACGTCAACAGCGTCACGAGCATGTTTAGAATTTCCATGGGGCAGCGTCGCCGTCCGCATCAACAGACTGGCGATCGGCGGGGCCTCTTGCAGGCCATTGGCCAAAACCCAGCCAAAAAATCCAGGTGGATTGATAAAATCCTGAGCATTCAGCCCCTTCTCGCGGGCCACATCAATGCCAACCGTTATACCGCGATGTAAATGAGCCATAACATCCACGGGAAAATTATTGATCACGGCCCCATCCACATGTACTGCGCCGTCAATAACCGCCGGCGGCAAGACACCTGGCAAGGCAATCGAAGCCCGCAGAGCCTCGCGCAACAAACCATCACGGTGGATGGTGGCACATCCGGTGCTTAAATTACTGGAGATACAAAAGAATGGAATATCCAGGTTTTCAATCTGGGTTTGCCCGAAAAATCGCTCTAATCGTCGGTTGACCTTGCGCCCACGGGTCAGCGCCACAACCGGCAGGGTATAATCATTCAAAGGGTTTGAATGCACAAAGGCGTCGCGGATATTGCGCTCCATCATCTCGTTATCCCAGCCCAGCGCCAGACCCGCGGCGATAATTGCCCCCATCGAGGTGCCACCGACAAAATCAATGGCTATACCTGCGTCACCAAGCGCCCGAATAGCGCCAATATGGGCATAGGAACGCGCCCCGCCCCCCGACAAAACCAGCCCGATTGAGCGCCCGGCCGCCGTGCGAGCAATACGTGCCACATCCTCTTTTGAGCCTTGCTGCCAATGAAAAACACGCTCGGCATTGGCGGCGCGTTTCCAGTCACAACCATCCGAAACGGCGCGCGCGCCTTTATTGTGCAGCAACAGAACGTCAACCAAACGAAACATCCGCGCCGGTGAGCGGTCCGGCGGTAAAAGCGGCTCGGACGGGTGTGCATCCGGCCGCGCCAAAATCCACAACCGGTCAGCCTGGCGTAAACACAGGCGAAACCAGTGCGTATCGGCCACCGGTGAATACAGCAAAACCACATCGTGAGAGCGTTCCAGCTGGTCGAACCATTCGCTGGAACTGTCTTCGGCCTCTGGCCCGACGATCACTGAGCTGCGGCCCAGTTTGCCCAGAGCCTCGGCCAGCATATTGGCCACGTGAAGACAGTTTATAGTTGGCGATGTGGCCAGCAAGGCGAAAACTTTGGGCTCGCTGGCGCTGCCATAACGCTCGCGGCGGTTTAACCGCATGCGGGTGACCATCATTTGTGCCAGCGCTCGCATCAATGTGGGGTGACGTTTGATCAATTTATCAAAGGCGGCACGCGGCAGGCGGATCAGTTCTGAATCGCGCATGGCAAAGACCGCAGCGGTGTGCGGTGCCGCACTTAAGAACGCCATTTCGCCAACCGGCTCCCCGGCCCGAATATGACCGACAAAATCCTGCGTCCCGTCCTCGGCGGTGCTGAACACACCAAGCACGCCGGAACGCAGAAAAAAAATACTGTCCGCATCGTCGCCCGGATTAAAGAGCGGTCGGCCACCCGGCAGTGAAAACCATTCCACCGCTTTGGCCGCGGCCTTTAACGCACCTTTGGGCGCATCGGCAAGGATAGAAATCCCAGCCAGATCTTCAGCGGTTATCAGAGGAGTCGCGGTCGCCATGGCTCATCTCTTGCGGCGCAATAACGCCTTGCTCTATATCAGTAATATACGCCCATCCGGGCGGCGTCCGCAATCATTAGTCTCTCTTTGTACTCTTCAGATTTGCAAACTCAGCCACTTTACCCTCGGCCCGTGCGGTTACCGCGGTCAAAATGTCTGCCGGGCTGAATACCCCGGCCTGCAAAGCGCGCATATACCGCATGCTTTCAGCCACCCCATGATCACGGGCATGATTGATACAGTCTTTTGAGGCGGCAATAGCAATCGGCGGCTTGGCAGCAATCTGTGCCGCCATTTCTTTGACAGCGGCCAGCACCGATGCATGATCATCATACACTGTGTTGACGAACCCCAATGTATGTGCCCGCTCGGCATCCAGCGTGCTGCCGGTAAAGGCCAATTCGCGCACGATACCAAGAGGCAGCATTTTGGGCAGGCGTTGCAATGTGCCGACATCGGCCATCATGCCCACATTGATCTCTTCAATTCTGAAAAACGCATCGCGGGTGGCCAGCCGAATGTCACAGGCGCTGACCATATCGACACCGGCACCGATACAACAGCCCTGAATGGCGGCGATCACCGGAAAACGCGCCGCCTCTAGCGCATCAAAGCCACTTTGCATTTGCGCCAGCGCATAGGTAAAGGCTTCGCGGGTCTGTGCATTATCGGTCGAACCGGACATGCCGGCAAACATAGCCAAATCAATCCCGGCGCAAAAATGCGGCCCCTGGGCATCCAAAATCAGCACCCGGGTTTGACCGGCGGCTGAAAGATCAGAAATACAGCCCGGCAAATCACGCCAATAGGCGGCGTTTAACGCATTACGTTTATTTGGGCGGCTTAACGTCAGGCGGGCGACGGGCCCGTTCTGGCTCAGCTGATATGGGGTATCGCTCATCTTTTTCTCCGCATGTGTTGTTGGTCTTTGGGAAAGCCGGTCAAAGATTGAGCAAAGGCCCGCGACCTGCTTTAGTCTTCCTTAGATGTTATGGTGAGTCTGATGCGGACAGGAAAACAATAATGACCATCCTCAATTCAAATGTGGATACCAAAGGCAGTAACTACGCCGCCAATGCCAAAGCCATGGAAACCCTGGTCGAGACTTTGCGCGCCCAGACCGCAACTGCGGCGCTGGGCGGACCTAAACGCTCGCGGGATCGGCATGTGGGCCGGGGCAAGTTATTGCCGCGCCAACGGGTCGAGCATTTATTGGACCCCGGCACACCGTTTTTAGAGCTGTCGGCATTGGCGGCCCATGAGATGTATGGCGGCGACATCAATGGTGCCGGACTGATTGCCGGCATTGGCCGTGTAGAGGGCCGCGAGGTCATGGTACTGGCCAATGATGCCACGGTTAAGGGCGGCACCTATTATCCGATGACCGTGAAAAAGCATTTACGGGCCCAGAAAATCGCCTTGGAAAACCATTTACCGTGCATTTATCTGGTCGATTCGGGTGGCGCCAACCTGCCCCATCAGGCCGAGGTTTTTCCGGACCGCGAACATTTTGGACGGATTTTTTATAATCAGGCCATCATGTCCGCCAAAGGCATTGCCCAGATCGCCGTGGTCATGGGGTCATGTACCGCAGGCGGGGCCTATGTTCCGGCGATGTCGGATGAAACCATTATTGTACGCAATCAGGGGACAATTTTTCTGGCCGGGCCACCGCTGGTCAAAGCCGCCACCGGCGAGATTATCTCAGCCGAGGATTTGGGCGGGGCCGATGTCCATGCACGTAAATCCGGCGTGGTCGACCATTTGGCCAATGATGACGAGCACGCCTTGTTTCTGGCGCGCCGGATTGTACAAACCCTGGATGCACCAAACACCAAAGCCGATGTGCAGGCCTCTAACGAGCCGCTATTTGCCCCAGAGGAGCTGAACGGCATTGTGCCGCGCGATGCCCGTTCGCAAATTGATGCCCGCGAAATTATTGCCCGCCTTGTCGATGGCAGCGAATTTGACGAGTTCAAAAAGCTCTATGGTGAAACCCTGATCACCGGGTTTGCCCGCATTTATGACCAACGTGTCGGCATCTTGGCCAATAACGGCATTTTATTTTCTGAATCGGCCCAAAAGGCTGCGCACTTTATAGAATTGTGCTGTCAACGTTCTATCCCACTGGTATTTTTGCAAAATATCTCCGGCTTTATGGTCGGCGGCAAATACGAGGCGGGCGGCATTGCCAAGGACGGCGCCAAAATGGTGATGGCCGTGGCCTGCGCCAATGTGCCGAAATTCACCATTGTTGTTGGTGGCTCTTACGGTGCCGGTAATTACGGCATGTGCGGGCGCGCCTATGACCCACGGTTTTTGTTTATGTGGCCCAATGCACGCATCTCGGTGATGGGCGGCGAACAGGCCACCAGCGTGCTCTCGACCGTTAAACGGGACGCCATGGAGGCCCGCGGTGAAAAGTGGAGCAATAAAGACGAAGATGCCTTTACCGCCCCGATCCGTAAAAAATATGAAGCAGAAGGTTCGCCCTATTATTCCACCGCACGGCTTTGGGATGATGGCATCATTGCCCCCGCCGACACCCGCCGGGTGCTGGGGCTGGCCCTCTCGGTCAGCAAAAACGCCCCGGCGCAGGACACAAATTTTGGCGTTTTTCGGATGTAATATGATGCATTTGTAACCTGTACAGGGTGTTAAAACCAACTAGAACGACAAAATGAAAATAAGGATTCGGGACATGCGTAGATTTGCTTTGGTTATAACGGCGGCTTTGGCCCTTTCGGGCTGTGCCACATTATACGGCCAGGACAACGGATCGGTTCCGCCGCCCGCTGTATCAACGATACCGGCGCAACCAACGCCAGTAAAACAAGCCAAAGCGGCAAAAGACGCCCCCATTGTGGTGATGATCGGCATTGACGGTTTGCGCTGGGATGCCATTGACCGTCACCCGGCCCCTAACCTGCGGGCACTGGCCAAGGGCGGCGTTCGGGCCCAAGGCCTGATCCCGGTCATGCCCAGCGTGACATTTGTGAATTTTTATTCGATCGCGACCGGGCTTTATGCCGAACATACCGGTTTAACGTCCAACCTGGCCTATTCGCGTAAAACCGGACGATTGATGGAGCGCGGCACCCACGGGGAAAGCGAATGGTGGGGCGGCGAGCCAATCTGGGTCACCGCCGAAAAACAGGGCCTGACCACGGCGGCAATGTTCTGGCTGGGTTCAGAGGCAGAGATTGCCGGCAAACGCCCGACACACTGGTTTCCCTATGAGCATAACAAGCCCAAGGAAGAACGCATCGCCCAGGTTCTGGACTGGCTGTCTATGCCCGAAAAAGACCGCCCCCGCCTGATCACGCTTTATTTTCATGATGTGGACAGTGCCGAACACCGGTACGGCCCCGAAACCCCCGAAGAAGGCGTCGCCATCAAAGCCGTCGACAAGCATATTGGCGATCTGGTCGCCGGCATCAAAAAACTGGGCATGGAAAACCGCGTTAACCTGGTCATTGTGTCCGATCATGGCATGACGAAAGTCAAAGAAAACGCCCTTATTTATCTGGACGATTACATCAGTCTGGATGACGTTATGGCACCCAAATTTGCCAGCCGCGATGGTCCCTCTGGTGGCCCCTATATGCACTTATTCGTCAAAGACAAAGCCAATATTGATAAGGTCTATCACCAGCTGGCCAATGCCAATCCCAATCTGCAGGTTTACCGCCGCGAGCATTTACCCAAACGTTGGCAGGTCAATAACGACGACCGCACCGGCGATATCTTTGTCGTTGCAGAGCCGGGCTGGATGATCTTTGCGCGCTCACTGACCTCAAAATACAAGCATGCCCCCACAGGCATGCACGGCTATGACCGGCATTTTCATGACATGTATGGCACATTTATCGCCAACGGCCCGGCCTTCAAAAGCGGCCTTACGGCCGAACCTTTTGACAATGTGAATGTCTATGGATTGGTGGCCGACGTGCTGGACATAAAACCCGCCAAAACCGACGGCGATCTGGACAGTGTGAAGTATATTTTGAAAGACTAGTCCTTCAGCCGGATCAGCACATCATCGGGACAAGGCCGTGCCAACGTTACGGCCTTGTCGAACGGCCCGCTGAGCCACAAGTCGATATCATCCCAATCCAGGACCACCGGCATGGCTTTGGGATGCACCGGTTCAACCACGCCATTGGCCGACGTGGTCAGCATAGAAAATGTGTTCATTTTCACCGCCTCGCCTTTGTGCTGACCGGCCCATTTGCTCCACACACCGGCCATGGCAAAAGGCGCGCCGTCCAGGCGACCAAAATGCACGGCTTGCATTGCGCCCTTGGGACCTGTGTGTTCAACAAAATAGGTCGCCGGAATGATACAACGGCGGTGACGTATCGCCTCTTGAAAGCTGGGCTTTTCCAGCCAATCATCGGCCCTGCTGTTATAATTAAACGTGGGAAAACGTTTGTCTTCCAGCGGCTTATTCCAAAATTTTGGGACCAGTCCCCAATGCATTCGCCGCGCTGTACGTTGTTGGCTGATATCTAGAACGACCGGGGCCAGCGCGCCGGGAAAGAACCTCTCTTTCAGGGGCAGGTTTAGTGCCCCACCCGCGGCCATAATACCCGCCAGTTCGACGAGGTTGCTCCAGGTCAAAAGATGATTGAACCCGTATTGCGCGCACATATTTACGGGGTATCGGTCAAAGCAGATCTGGCGCTTTGATACGCCGCATCATCCGGGGCCAGGGCAATGGCTTTGTCATAGGCCTCTATGGCTGCCTCGTTTTTCCCCAAAACGGTGTAGGATTTACCTAGCTTGGCCCAATCTGCAGCCGAACCGCCCTCGTTCTCCAAACGCGTTGCCAGCCGGGCAACCATCCCTGCGACCATGGTGCGTTCGTCGGCGCTCAGACCAGCGATGGCCTTTTGCGGGCTAGGACTTTGGCCAATCTGGCCGATACGCGCCTCCAGCGTTTTGCGCCACGGCGTATCTTCGGGGGCGATCTCGATAATCCGTCCCCAATACGTCTGCATTGTGCCCTTGTCGCCTGCCTGTTCCGCCGCAAGGCCAAGAAAGAAAAGCGCCCGCAGATCATTTGGATTGCGCTCTAAAATACCGCTAAACAAAGCCAGTGCCTGATCGCCAACCTGTCGGTTGTTGGCGGTCACCAAAGCCTGAGCCTGCCCCCCCAGAAAACCATCGCGTTCGGTTGGCGTCGGCGCAATCGCCGCAGCATTGCCCAACGCCCCGGCGGCTTTGTCGGGACGCCCCATGGCCCAGTATTGGTTGGCCAATTCGGTCCAGTTTTCCAAGCTAGCGTTGGGGCTGCGTTCCAGAATGGCCGCAGTTTCATCCATCTTAGCCATCGCACGCGCCTGCAATGTGTCCAGACTGGCGGCTCTGGGCCGGGTTAGGTCTGGCCGACCCAAAAACACATAATTGCCCACCACAAGCACAATAAAAATTACTGCAACGGTCCATAAAAAACGCTTGCGACCAGCCGCACCAGCAACCGCCATGGCGGTGACCGAAAGCACCAGCACTGTGGCCAAGATTAAAAACAGGATACTCATTGGCTATTGGCACTTTCAGCTTTGTCTTCAAGGGCGCGCAATTGCACCTTTGCCGCTTTGCGTTGTCCCAGAATGCGAACCATCAAGCCAAGAATAACCACAATGGAAACCCCATAAGAGGCCCAGATAAAACCTGCGTATTTGCCCATATCCAACAGCTCAGTCATCGCCCAGACTCCTTTGCGCAGCTTCAGGGCGGGAAACCCGGCCCCCGGCCATACGCCGTTGCAGGCGGGCGATTTTACGTCGGTCCAGCTCGGTTTGCATTTGCACCAGAACCAGCCAGCCAAAAAATGCCGTATAGCCCAGCGCGCCAATCAATAACGGCCACAACATGGTGCTGTCGATGGCCGAACCACCGGCCCGAAAGACGCTGGACGGTTGATGCAGGCTGGACCACCAGTCCACGGAAAATTTAATAATCGGCAGATTGATGGCCCCGACCATGGCGGTAATTGCCGCCAGACGTGCGGCCCGTGCCTCATCGGGCACAATATTGCGCACAGCCATATAGCCCAGATACAAAAACAACATTACCAACATAGACGTCAGACGCGCATCCCAGACCCAATACGCCCCCCACATGGGCTTGCCCCACAAGGCGCCAGTCAGAAGTGCCAGAAAGGTAAAGGACGCCCCCAGCGGCGCCGCCGCTTTGGCCGCTGCGTCGGCCAGATTATGACGCCAGACAAAGCTGATCAGGCTGGCCATTGCCATAAACGCATAAGCAAAAGACGCCAACCAGGCCGCCGGCACATGTACATACATCATGCGTACAGCCTCACCCTGTTGGTAATCCACCGGCGTAAAGAACAACCCACCACCAAAGCCAATGGCAATGCCCAACAGGCCCAGCACACCCAAGGGTGGCACCAGCCACTTGGCCAGGTTTTGAAAACGTTCCGGGTTTGCAAAATAGGAAAACATGGTTCTAAAAACCCTACTCCAGATGGACGCGCAAGGCCGCGGCGCAGATAAGCGGTGACAACACCAAAGCCATCAATGAACTGGCCAGCAACAGTTTCAAGTCCGGACTGTCCAGCGCCCCGGTCCGAATAACCCCTGCCCCAAAGATCAAGGGCGGTGCCAGCAATGGCCCGGACAGCAACAAAACCAGCAAGCCGCCGCCATGACGCCCGGCCGCCAGTGCAGCCCCCATGGCCCCAAAAAACACAAAGGCCGGCCCGCCAATGGCCAACGACACCATCAAAGGTATTAAAACATCAGGTTTGGCCCCCAACATCAGGGCGGCCAACGGCGAAAGCAAGGTGACCGGCGCGAAACTGGCCAGCCAGTGCGCCGTCGCCTTGCCCGCGGCAATGGCGCTTAACGGTGCGCCAGCCGTGGCCAGAATATCCAGCGAACCATCATCCAGATCAGCGCGAAACAAATGATCCAGAGATAATTGAGAGGCCAGAACCGCCGCCAGCCAGACCAGTGCCGGGGCAATCGGCCCCTGAGCGCGGGTTTCGGGACCAATGGCAAAAGCGGCAAGAAGAACAAACAATAAAAAGAATACACTGGCCTGTGCCCATCCGCCCCCGGCACGGCGCGCCACAGCGGTGTCACGCGCCAGAACAGCCAAAAATGTGCGGGTCCAACTCATGGTGCCGCCACCAGATTAAGGGCGCTGACTTTACCTTTGGGCGCAAAGGCGCTGTGGGTGGCGATAATGGCAATGCCGCCCGCGCGCAGATGCCCGGCGATCAGATCCTCGCTCATGGTCGCCGCCTTGGCGTCCAGCGCGGCGGTTGGCTCATCCAGCAACCATAATGGCTTGTTTTGTATCAAAAGACGCGCCAATGCCAGACGGCGTTTTTGGCCTGCCGAAAGCTGTGCCGCCTGATTATCCGCCAAAGCGGCAATGCCAACACGATCAAGAGCGGCCTCGATGTTCAGCTCATCAGGATGCAAGCGCGCCCAAAAGCGTAAATTTTCACGAACGCTGAGCGCGCTTTTGTGGGCATCTTCATGCCCCTGCCAGGCAATCAGGCCCGATGCGTCCCGGCTTTTCCAGCCATGTTCCATCTCGCGGAGGTGTAATTCGCCTTCGGTGATGGGGCATAGGCCGGCGATCAGACGCAACAGGCTGGTTTTTCCGGCGCCGTTATCGCCTCGCAAAATCATTGCTTCACCAGCAGAGAGGACAAAGTCCACGCCCCGGAAAACCGGATGGCCACCACGATCACACCCCAGGTTTTGGGCGCGCAGGCCAATGGGATCAAACGTCTGGCGGCTCATCGGATCAATCCGGTGCGGTACGGTGACGCCGCAGCGCCAAGAACACAAGAAAGCCACCCAGCGCAAAAATCAGCCATGGCCCCAGCCACAAGGGCAAGGTGGCGTTATTCACCGGAGGGCGCAACAAAATCACATCACCATAGCGCAGTACCAAATAGTCGCGAATTTGCGCGTTGGTTTGCCCGGCAGCGATTTGTTCGCGCACAAGGGCGCGCAGGTCAATGGCAATATCGGCGTTCGAATCATGTATCGACTGGGCGACACAGGTTGGGCAACGCAATTCTTTGAATAGATCGAGGGCGCGGGCTTCTAGCACCGCATCATCAAGCGGGCGTTCCGGCGCGCCCGCGGCACCCAAAATTATTGCGGCAAGAATGACCAGCGCCACTTTCATGATGCGCCCAGAGGAGCAGATACCTGTGCCTGATTTTGCCGGCGGCGGCGACGCCAGCCAATACCAAATCCACCGATCAGACTGCCCAACCCGGTTAACGCTGCACCAGTCCATATCCAGCCGATCAGCGGGCGATTAAACAACCGCATAGCCCACCCCCTGATAACGGTTTTCTGGCCTTCTTTTTCCGTGAGTGCAGAGACCGTGACGTGCAGGTCACCAAGCGGGTTTGAGGCGATGGCCGCCTCGGTCGTAGGCATGCCGCTGGCTGGATAAAACCGCCGTTCGGGGTAAAGCGTCCGCGTAACTTTGCCGTTCTCATCCAACAGGCTGATCGTAGCGCGTTCCGCCGTAAAATTTGGTCCGCGCACTGCCGAAATACCATCGAAACGGGCCACAATTGTACCAAGACGAACCGTATCGCCGGGGTTTACGGCTTTACTGACTTCTGTAGAGAAAAGCGCCGTTGCCGCCATGCCCATGGCCGCAATTGCCAGCCCAACATGGCCCAAAACCATCGCCCATTGGTCCAGTGTCCAGCGCATTTTTCGTCTTTGAATTCCGTGTGTTACGCTGCCTGCACCAACCCACAATGCCGCACCAACCGCTAATGGCCCCATAATACTGCCGGGTTTCAACGCAACAGTCAGCGCCAGGCCAGCCACCGCAATGCCCAAAGCAAACCGGCTCTGGCCCAGTGCCTGCATCAACGTGCCTTTGCGCCACATGGCCAATGGCGCCAACCCCATGGCCGCCATGCCAATGATAAACAATGGTATCGCCGTTGCCGTGTAAAAAGGCGCCCCCACCGATAACGGTGATGCCCCAAGCGCATCAATCAGCAGCGGATAGAGTGTGCCAAGAAAAATTGCCGCTGCGGCGGAACTCATCACCAGATTATTGATCAGCACCATGGCTTCGCGTGAGGCCGGGGTGAAACGAATATCACCTTCAAAGCTTTTGGCACGCCAGGCAAACAATCCCATGGCCCCGCCGATTGCAACGATCAAATATGCCAGAATAGCCAGCCCGCGTGTTGGGTCGACGGCAAAGGCGTGCACCGAGGTCAACAAACCAGAACGCACAATAAACGTGCCAATCAGGCTCAGCGAAAAGGTGATGATCGCCAGCAATACCGTCCAGCCCGGAAAGCCGCCGCGTCGCTCTAATACCAGTGTGGAATGCACCAGTGCCGCGCCCACCAGCCATGGCAGCAAAGAGGCGTTTTCAACAGGGTCCCAGAACCAGTAGCCACCCCATCCCAGTTCCCGATAAGCCCACCAGGAGCCCAGAGCGATTCCCCAGGTCAGAAACCCCCAGGCGATCAGCATCCATGGCCGGGCACGGCGCGCCCAGTCAGAATCAATATGTCCCTTGGCCAAGGCCCCGACAGCCATAGCGAAAGGCACCGCAAAACCGACATAGCCCAGATACAGCATGGGCGGATGAATGATCAGCCCCGGATCCTGAAGAAGCGGGTTAAGCCCCCGGCCATCAACGGCGGCCGGGATTTGTCGTAAAAACGGGTTCGATGCCAGAGCGATAAAGGCCAGCACCCCAGTGCTGAGCAGCCCCATAACCCCCATGGCAAAGCGCCCGTCCGGTGTGGCTCTACCCTGAAAGTGTGCGAAAAACGCGCCATAAACACTCAACAACAAGGCCCAAAGCAACATCGAGCCTTCGTGATTGCCCCATCCGGCAGAGATTTTGTAAAACATCGGCTTGGACGAATGACTGTTGGCCACCACATTACTGACGGAAAAATCAGAGGCGGCAAAAGCTGCCAACAGGAATAAAAATGCCGCCGATGCGGCAATCGCCTGAGCACGCGCTGCGCTGACCGCCAATGCGCCCCCGTCCGGATCATTGCGAAAGGCCGCAAAGCTTTGCAATATGGCACAGCCCACAGCCAGAAGAAGCGACAATAATCCAAGTTCAGCACTCATGCGCACTGTACTAACGGTAATTTCTCACCTGTGCACCCCGGGTAATGTATTTTGGCAAAATGTCGCATGCCGTGTGCTAGTGACACCTTGGGTAAACCCGCTAGACTGTATGTGTGGTAAAATATGAGGGTTCGCCGTGAAACCTAAAAAACGTAATTCCCGCTTGATGGCGATCGGTCTGGCTGGCGCCCTGTTGGTGGCGGCGGCTTTTCTGGTGACCTCGGCCCTGCGCCAGAGCATTTCATATTTTTACTCACCGACAGAACTGGCTGAACAGGCCCCCGGACCAGACAAAAAACTCAGCCTGGGCGGCATGGTTGAAGAAGGCAGCGTCTCACGCGGCCAGGGATTGCAGGTTCAATTCAGTGTGACTGATTTTGAAAACACGGTTCTGGTGCACTATGACAAGGTTTTGCCGGACTTGTTCCGAGAAGGACAAGGTGTTGTCGCTGAGGGCAAATTAAACGAAGACGGCATTTTTGTCGCTACTCGTGTGCTGGCCAAACACGATGAGAACTACATGCCGCCCCAGGTGGCGCGCGCCCTTAAATCTTCTTCGCAAGAAGAAGCAGGCAGTTAATCCTGAGATTACTTTGCACAGCCCAGTGTTGCATTTGAACAACAGGGTCACCGATAAAGAATTTTTATGGTAATTTTATACGTTTGTGACTGGTGTTTTTATGCCTGATCCATTAGTCATATTATACCTGGTCAGGAATCGTTGTTGACCGGCTATAGTATTATGCTCGGTTAGTTTGTTGGCATGAGCATTGTGTCATCTATGTCGAGGGGCAGCCTCGGGAGGGGAATATGAAGAAATTACTTCTATCTGCGGTCGCGACCGCAGCAATGCTGGGCGCAACCTCAGCAGCCTATGCCAGTGACGAAGGCTGGTATGTACGTGCCGGTGCCGGCTATGGCAGCCTGGAAAGCTCTAATCTTTCCGGCGGTCTGAACGGCAAAGTCAACGCCAAAGGCGAACTTCGCCCAACCGTTGGTCTTGGCTATGATTTTGGAAACAACTGGCGCGTCGATTTCGATCTGACACAACGCTGGAATGATACTGGTGCGGTTGCTAATCAATCCAACAGTTCATCGGACATGAGCTCAACCTCATTGATGACCAACATCATTTATGATTTCGATACAGGCAGTAACTTTATCCCTTATCTGGGTGCCGGTGTCGGTTATGCGCGCAACCACCTCAGTGCCATCGGCACATTTGACGGTCTGCCAACATCCGCTGTTGGTGCCGTGAAAGACGCTAAATCTGATCTCGCTTACAATCTGTTGGCGGGTATTGGCTACAACTTCAATCGTAACTGGGCCTTTGACCTTGGCTATCGCTATTTCAAGGTTGGCAGCCAGAAATATGACGGTTTTAGTGGCCCAGCGGCGAGCATTATTCGCGCCAGCAGCTACACATCGCACGATGTCATGGCTCAGTTCCGCTACAAATTTGGTGCGCCGCCTCCACCTCCACCGCCGCCACCTCCGCCGCCGCCACCACCTCCGCCTCCACCACCTCCTCCACCTCCGCCACCACCTCCGGCGCGTGTGTGTAATGATGTGGCTCTGACGGTGTATTTTGAGTGGGATAAATCCGACCTCACACCTGAGGCTCATCAGCAAATCGCAGCCGCAGCGGCTCGTGCACAACGTTGCACCGTAACGCTGGCAACGGTGACCGGTTACACTGATAGATCTGGCTCCAGAAGCTATAACGTTGGTCTGTCCAAACGCCGTGCGGAAGTTGTCCGTGGCGAGCTGGTCAACCGCGGTGTAAACTCTGGTCTGATCACCATCGATTACAAAGGTGAAACAGAGAACGCCGTGCAAACACCTGATGGTGCACGCGAACCTCTGAACCGCCGCTCTGCGGTGTTCATCAAAGTACGTTAAGTCTTCGTACTTTACACGATCAAGAAACGGCCTGGCCTCGCGCTGGGCCGTTTTTTTGTGTCCCCTGCTCCCGTGCTGGTAAAGCATCAGGCATTGCGCAAAAACACGCTTTCCAAAACCGGGAAACAGGTGCAAATTAGCACAAGATCACAACAACAGGCCTAAGGGTCGGGACCTATTGATCTCAAGCCAATAAAAATCTGGAGATCCTCATGAGCAAGCAAGACAAGCCTTATCGCAAACGCAAAATCGGCAACCACAATCTGCAACCTGAATCCCTGGCCATGAGCTATGGGTATGACCCGCATTTGTCTGAAGGCGCCATCAAGCCACCAATTTTTCAAACCTCCACATTTGCGTTTCGCTCGGCCGAGCATGGCGCGGCCTATTTTCGCCTGGCCCGCGGCAAAGCCGAACCCGGCGATATCAAGGATCCGGGTCTGGCCTATACCCGCATCAACAACCCAAATCTGGAAGTTCTGGAAGACCGCCTGACCTTGTTTGATGGTGCCGAAGATGCGCTTGCTTTTGCCAGCGGTATGGGCGCCATCACCACGGCCCTGATGGCCTATGCCGCACCGGGCAAAGTGTTTGTCTATTCCAGCCCGCTTTACGGCCCTACCGAAATGTTTTTGCAGGATTTTTTACCGAAATTTGGCATCAAAAGCGTCTCCTTCATGGCCGATGCGGATGATGCAGAGGTGCGCGCCGCCTTTGAAAAGGCCGCATCCATGGGCGAAGTGGTCTGTGTCTATACCGAAACACCGGCCAACCCGACGATTGCTCTGGTCGACCTCGACCTATGCGTGTCTCTGGCTGATGATCTTGGCAAAAAACAGGACACCCGTCCCGTTGTTATGGTCGATAACACCCTGCTTGGCCCCATTGGCCAAACCCCGATCACCACCAATGGCGTTGATCTTCTGCTTTACTCTTTGACCAAATATATCGGCGGGCATTCTGATCTGATTGCCGGAGCAGCTATTGGCTCGTCTGAAGTCATTGCCAAGATTCGCTCGGTGCGCACCGTGTTTGGTGCGGTCCCCGATCCACATACCTGCTGGTTGCTGATGCGCTCGCTGGAAACCGTTAAATTGCGGATGAATGCAGCGGCCGACAATGCTCAGGTTTGTGCGGATTATCTGGCCGCGCACCCAAAAGTAGAAAAAGTCCGCTATTTGGGCCATCTGGACGACGATCCGGTCAAAAAAGAACGGTTTTCGCGCATGGGACAATCCGCCGGCTCGACCTTCTCGTTTGATCTGAAAGGCGGGCAGGACGCGGCGTTTAAAATGCTCAATGCTTTGAAAATGATCAAACTGGCGGTCAGCCTTGGTGGGACCGAAAGCCTGATGTGCCACCCCGGCTCGACAACCCATTCGGGGGTTCCATTGGAAACCCGCGAGGCCCAGGGATACACATCCGGTCTGGTGCGGTTTTCTGTCGGTATTGAAAACGCTGATGATTTACTAGTTGATCTGGAACAGGCGTTGGCTGCGGTCTGATTATATGTCAGGCCAACAACCACATTTGACAGACCAGGAGCAAGCGATCGTACAGGGCATTGCCCGACACGAGGCGCGCATGATTACCCGTGTCAAAGACTGGTCCAGCGTCAATTCAGGCAGCACCAATCGCGACGGACTGGATCGCCAGCGTGCATTGTTGGTCGATGCGTTTGCGGATCTGGACGGCGCAATAGAGACGGTTGATCTGCCTGAAATTGTCGAGGTTCAAAGCGACGGGCAGAAAACCGCCCGCGCTTTTGCCCCGTCACTGGTCGTACGGCAACGCCCCAAAGCCCCGGTGCAGGTGGTCCTGACCGGCCATTACGACACAGTGTTTGGTGTTGATCATGCCTTTCAGAGCTGGCGAATGCTGGATGATGACACCATAAACGGTCCAGGCACCGCCGATATGAAAGGCGGTCTTCTGGTCATGCTCGAAGCATTACGCGCGCTCGAGAAAAGCCCGCACAAAGACAATCTTGGCTATACGGTGGTCATCAGCCCGGACGAGGAAATCGGCTCGCCAGCCTCGGCGGCGTTATTGTCAAAATATGGCGCATTGGCTGATCTGGGCATGACGTACGAGCCTGCTCTGGCCGATGGTTCATTGTCCGGGGCGCGTAAGGGATCAGGTAATTTTGCGTTGGTTGTGCGTGGCAAAGCCGCCCACGCTGGCCGCGAACACCATCTGGGCCGCAATGCCCTGGTGGCCGCAGCAAGAGCCGTACAGGCGTTGGCCGTGTTAACCGGTGCCAGAGATGGCTTGACCATTAACCCGGCCAAAATTGATGGCGGTGGACCCAGCAATATTGTCACAGATCTGGCTATAATTCGCTTTAATGTACGCCTCACCCTGCCCGAAGATGCGGATTGGGTGATGACCCAATTTGAGCGAATTACCCGTGATGTAGACGCGTTGGATGGGATATCCGCCGAGCTTACCGGCGGGTTCACCCGCCCGCCAAAACCGATGGCACCACCCAATGCGGCCCTTTTTGAAATGACCCGTACCGCCGGTGCATTATTAGGCCTGAGCATACGCTGGCGTGATACTGGCGGGGTTTGTGAAGGTAATAATCTGTGGGCCGCCGGTTGCCCCAATGTGGATACGTTGGGCGTGCGTGGCGGCAGCATTCATTCAGCAGAAGAGTTTGCCATTTTGTCCAGCTTTGTAGAACGCGCCCAGCTTAGCGCGGTGTTGTTGCTGAAATTTGCTTCTGGTGAGTTTGATGCCAAATCGCTTAAGAGTTTAACCTGATAACTTTACTGGATTCGCTTATGTATCTTGTTCGCCCAATCGAAGAAAAAGATTTTGACGCTTTTGTGGAATTGGCAGAACTGTCAGGCCCCGGCTTTACCAGCCTGCCGGACGATCCGGGTTTGTTAAAAGGTCGCGTCGGGCTATCCCTGGACAGCTTTGAGGCGGACATCAACACCCCCAGCGAAGAAGGTTACCTTCTGGTTCTGGAAGACACCACAACCGGTCAGGTGGTCGGCACATCAGCGGTAAAAGTCGGCGTCGGACTCAGCAAACCATTTTTCAATTTTCGCGTATTCAGCCTGACCCAGGTCTCAGCGGCGGCCAACCGGCGCGTTGATCTGGATGTGATGATACTGGTCAATGAATATAACGGCAGCACCGAGGTCGGCACACTGTTTGTCCACCCTGATGCACGCGGCGGCGGCACAGGCGGACTGATTTCTCAGGCCCGTTATTTGTTGATGGCGGCCCAGCCCGAACGCTTTGGCCGGACCATTATTGCCGAGTTGCGCGGTGTGGTTGACGACACCGGGTATTCTGCATTTTGGGAACAATTAACCAGCAAGTTCTTTCACATGGATTTCAACGAAGCAGACTTTTTGTCCGGGACCACAGACAAACAGTTTATTTTGGACCTGATGCCCAAATACCCGATTTATGCCGACTTATTGCCCGATGAAGCACGTGCCGTCATCGGTAAAGTCCATGATGAGGGTGTGGGCGCAAAGCTTCTTCTTGAACGCGAAGGTTTTACCTTTGATCGCGTCATCGACATTTTTGACGGTGGTCCCTTGGTCTCTGCGCCGCGCGACAGTTTGCGCACATTGCGCGAAAGCCGCCTTCTGCCTATTAAAACCGGCAAGAGCGGTACACAGCGCGCCCGCCTGTCGAATGACACCATCAAGGGGTTTCGGGCCTGCGCGGCAAATATTGACATCGCAGACGATCACTTCATCGCCGAGGCACAGGTGCTGGAGGCTTTACAGGTTAAGGAGGACGACCAGGTTCGGGTCGTAATATAATATGAGTTGGCAGTCCGGTAATTTTATCAATGGCGCATGGATCAAGGGTGATGGCCCGGCCCTCACCTCTTTAAACCCGTCAGACGGATCGGTTTTGTGGCAGGGACAAAGCGCCAGCCCGGCACAGGTTGATGAGGCCTATCGCGCGGCGCGCACGGCCTTTACGTCGTGGAGCCGCCAAAGCCTGGACGAACGCACAGCAATTGCCCTGCGCTATAAAGAGCTTCTGGAAACCCACAAGGAAGAGCTGGCCACATTGATTGCCCGCGAAAGTGGCAAGATCATCTGGGAAACCCGCGGCGAAGTTGGTGCCATGGTTGGCAAGGTTGGTATTTCCATCGATGCCCACCAGGTACGCACCGGCCAAACCAGCAATGATGCCGCTTTTGGCCGGGTCCAATTGCGCCATCGCGCCCACGGGGTCATGGCGGTATTGGGGCCTTATAATTTTCCGGGGCATTTGCCCAATGGCCATATTGTTCCGGCCCTGATCGCCGGCGATTGTGTGGTCTTTAAACCCAGCGAGCTGACCCCGGCCGTGGGGGCCTTTATGGTCTGGTTGTGGGAAAAAGCCGGCCTGCCAAATGGCGTCTTAAACGTTGTGCAAGGTGCGCGCGATACCGGTGCGGCGCTGTTGGATAATGAAACCTTGAACGGGGTATTGTTTACCGGCTCGGCCGCCACCGGCACATTTATTCACAAAAAGTTTGCCGGACACCCGGAAATTATTCTGGCACTGGAAATGGGTGGTAATAATCCGCTGATTGTCTGGGATGTTGCAGACACCGCCGCCGCCGCCAATCTGGTGGTGCATTCGGCCTATGCAACCACGGGCCAACGGTGCAGCTGCGCCCGGCGGCTGTATATTCCGGCCGGGGCCAAAGGCGATGCCATTATTGAAGCCATCGCCGCCAGTATCGACACCATGCGCTTTGGCCCGTGGAATAGCGATCCTGATCCCTTTGCCGGGGCGTTGATTTCAAAAGCCGCAGCCAATATGACCCTCACCGCACAATCCAGTCACCTTCGCGCCGGGGCCACAGCGATCCGCGAGGCCAAACGGCTGGACTGGTCAACCTGTGCCGTCAGCCCCTCTTTGTTGGAAATGAATGATGCCACGGTCGAGGATGAAGAGGTTTTCGGACCGCTGCTCCAGATTTATCGTACCGACAGCTTTGAAGAGGCCATCAGCCGTTCAAACGATACAAAATACGGCCTATCGGCCGGTTTGATCAGCGATGATGCGACGCTATGGGACAATTTTGTGCGCGACATTCGCGCCGGTATTGTCAATTTCAATCGCCCAACCACCGGCGCGGCCAGCACCATGCCGTTTGGCGGACCGGGTTTAAGCGGCAATTTCCGCCCCGGTGCCTGGTATGCGGCCGATTATTGTGCCTGGCCAATGGCAAGCCAAATCGCCGATGCACCCCTGGCTATTGCCGCGCCGGGACTAGGTGGGTCATGACCACAATAGAGGCCAATTATGATGGTCTGGTCGGACTGACCCATAATTATGGTGGGTTGTCGGCGGGTAATCTGGCCAGCGATAAGAATGCCGGGCAAGTCTCTCGTCCGCGTGAAGGCGCCTTGCAGGGTCTCGCCAAAATGAAGCGCCTGCATGACGCAGGCATGGTGCAAGGGGTTCTGCCGCCGCACGAGCGCCCTTTTCTGCCGCTGCTGCATGATGCAGGCTTTACAGGCAATAATGCTCAGGTCATTGAAAGTGCGGCCAAAACCGCACCGGACCTGTTACGCGCCGCCGCATCATCGGCCTTTATGTGGGCTGCCAATGCCGCCACCATCAGCCCCTCAGCCGACACACATGACGGCCGGTTACACGCCAGCGCCGCCAATTTGGTGACCATGTTGCACCGCTCGATTGAAGGGCCACAAACGGCGCGGTCCTTGCGCGCGGCCTTTCCAGATGAACAGCATTTTGCCATTCATGATCCCCTGCCCGCCCAGGAAGCCTTTGCCGATGAAGGTGCCGCCAACCACGTGCGGCTGTGCGCCGACCATGGCAGCGCCGGAATTGAGCTGTTTGTCCATGGTCGGTTGGCCGGATTTGAAGAGAACCTGAAATTCCCGGCCCGCCAGACATTGCAGGCCAATCAGGCTTTGGCGCGACGCCATGGCCTGAACGCTGACCGGGTGGTGTTTGCACGCCAGTCCATGCGCGCCATCGAGGCCGGCACCTTTCACAATGATGTCGTATGTGTGGGGGCCAAAACCTGTTTGTTTTTCCACGACGCGGCATTTGCCGACACCAAACAGACGCTGGACGCCATCAGGCGCGCCGCAGATGGCCTGTTTGAGCCACAGTTTGTTGCCGTGAGCGAGGATGAGGTGCCATTGCGTGACGCGATCACGTCTTATTTGTTTAATTCCATGCTGATCGCCATGCCCGGCGAGCCGCGATTGGTGCTGGTCGCCCCATCCGAATGCGCCAACACCCCCTCGGTAGCCCGATATTGTGAAAAACTGGTCACCGGTAACGGCCCCATTGGCCGTGTTGATTTTGTTGATGTGCGCCAATCCATGCGCAATGGCGGTGGCCCGGCCTGTTTACGCCTTCGGGTTGTTCTGAGCCAGGCCGAACGCACCGCCGCCAACCCCGATATGCTGATGAGCGAGGCGCTTTATACGAAATTGACCCGCTGGATCAGTCGACATTACCGCGAAGAATTGGCCCCGGCTGATCTGGCCGACCCACAATTGCTGGTCGAAGGCCGGGCGGCACTTGATGAATTGTGCAGCATTTTGAATTTGGGCACAGGTTTTTATCCGTTCCAGCGAAACGGCTGATAAGACACCAGCAATAATATACCCGGGCAGACACTGCTGGGCATTTTACATAAGGCGCTTAGTCAAACACTAAAAGCCCCGGAAACTCCGGGGCTTTTTCGTGTTCGTCTCATTAATCCACCAGAAGGCAGATATTGGATGGTGGATAGTGGCTTAGGCCGCCTTGCGGTGGCGTGGCAAACCGTTGACCATGTCGGAACGTACATCTGTACGTGCCGAACGCATGGCAGCAACAAAGCTTGCGCCGACCAATGCAACATCGACATCATAGCCGCGGTCACGCCAGTAATCTTCAATCTTAGCCTTAATCCGGCGCGCACCATCATCTGTGCAGTAATCACCTGACATTTCTATAACTCCTCGTCCGCAGGCCGTGGCCCGCATAATTTTCTGAATTTCTGTTATAAATTTAGCCTATAAAACATGAACGTCAAGAGCCATTCGTCAAATAATCGCTAAATTTTAACGATTTCTTTGATTTTGCCGACCTTGAAACGCCCTTAATACGTAAAATTTTCTCTATTTGACAAAATATGAGGCATTTTTACTCCTTACACTGCAAAATATCAGAAAAATTGCACGTTATAAGTTTTACAAATATTTAATTATAAGTTAGGGTGCATCTTAAGGGGGGAATATGAAACACATTGGACACCGTATACGCGAAGCCAGAACCCGGCGCAGCTGGAGCCAGGCCCGCCTGGCCAAAGCGGCACTGGTGAGCCAGCCAACCGTCGCCAATTGGGAAAACGGCAGCCATAGCCCGCGCGAAGCCGCGCTGGAGCGGCTGACCTCGGCGTTGGAGGTTGGGCGCCTGTGGCTGATTGATGGTCAACAAAATGGCGCCAGCAACGGCAATACCACGGATACAATTACCGATGTCGGCTATTTTGCCACCCCAATCCTGCACGTCCCGGTTTTTCCCTGGCCACGCAACACCAATCCGGGAACAATTTTACAAGCCGCCCCTATTCGCCATCTTGCTGCTTCGGTTCAGGCCGATGCCCCCTTTGCGCTGGATTGTGATGACCCCGCCATCAGCCGCGCCTTCCCGCCCGCCACAACAATTATTTTTGATCGCACAACCGGGCCGATGCAGGACGGGGTGTTCTATCTTTTCGAATGGCAGGGCCACGTCCTTGTCCGCCGCTGGCGTGATCAACCGGAACGCTTTGAACCAGCCGGTGATCCGGGGCGCTTTGAAACCATATTCCCCGAACAGCGGCCACGTATTCTTGGCCGCGCCGTCATGGCCATACGCTGTTTAATAGACTGAACAACCACCCATGAAAACCAAACACCAAGGTTCATGTCTTTGTGGAAACATTAGGTTAGAGGCCACGGGAACCCCCTCATCGATTGTGGCATGTCATTGTAAGGACTGCCGCAAACACACGGGCGCTCCGGTCGCCGTGTTTGTGGATTACCCTAAAAGCCAAGTACGCTTTATGGGTGAGCACCTAGACCAATACGAGTCATCAGACGGGGTTTATCGCGGCTTTTGTAAAACCTGTGGATCAACCATGACGTATCAGGGCGAAAACTTACCCGATATGGTCCATATACACCTTGGCGTATTTGACCACCCAGACACCTTCAAGCCCACGGAAGACGAGAACACCCAAAGCAAACTCCCCTGGGTTTGCATTCTTGGGCCATGACCGATTGCCATTATTTAATTGCCTCACAGCCTGACTGCTTGACTTGATCCCCTACCCCCGCCTATAGACGCGGCCTCGCAGGACTGCGTGCATAATGCGCGGGCGATTAGCTCAGCGGGAGAGCGCCTCGTTCACACCGAGGAGGTCACTGGTTCAATCCCAGTATCGCCCACCATTTACCTTTGCGCTATCGCGACGGCAAGCCTCGCTAAATGAGCGCGAATTTACATTGTTTTTCTTGCGCTATCGCGACGGCAAGCCTTAGCTTTTGAGCGCGAACTTGATCCCATTTTATCAGACCATGAGAAAAAAGTGTCTGCACGCCCTTGCATACTCGAGCGCAGTGTGTTACATAACCAATACACTATAACTGCAACAAGGCTGAGCACTGATCCGTTTTTTTGAACCATGCCCGTTGGGCAGGAAAGACAAGAGAGCGGATCATATCTGCGGGAACAGCCGTTTATCAAAGGAGCCAACATGACGCCGGAATGGACAGATCATCAGCCGATCTACCGGCAACTGAAGGACAAGGTCGTTGCCGCGATAATGGATGGAGCACAGCCCGAAGGTGAAGCCCTTCCCTCTGTCAGACATGTCGCGATGGATTTGCAAATCAATCCGCTGACGGCCTCAAAAGCCTATCAGGAGCTGGTAATGGACGGTTTCGTAGAGAAACGCCGCGGACTGGGAATGTTCGTGGTCAAAGGTGCACGAGCCAAGGTGCTGGAAGCCGAACGGACGCGTTTTTTAAGCGAAGAATGGCCACGGGTTCTCAAAACGATTTCGCGGCTAGGCTTTGATGCTGCGACGCTGCTCGATAATAAAAACAACAAGAAGGGACGCAAAGATGGCTGAGACACAAGAAGCCCCCCCGGTTATCCGGGCCCGCAATTTATCAAAGAGCTTTGGCAAATTTCACGCCCTGAAAGGCGTTAATTTTGACATTCCGCTTGGGCGCATTGTCGGTGTTATCGGCGCCAATGGCGCAGGCAAAACAACCTTGCTGAATGCCGTTCTGGGCTTGTCGTCATATAAGGGCGAGCTGAGCGTTTTGGGGCTTAACCCCGCACGGCAACGCGGCGCATTGATGAAAGACATCTGTTTTATTTCAGACATTGCGACCCTGCCGAAATGGATGACCGTCAAAGAAGTTCTGGAATTCGTTCAATCCGTACATCCCCGGTTCAGTCATGAAAAGGCGCTGACCTTTCTCGCCCGGACCAAAGTGCCAATGGCCCGGAAAATCCGGGCCCTGTCCAAAGGAATGATCGTCCAGCTGCACCTGGCCATTGTTATGTCTATTGATGCCAAGCTTCTGGTTCTGGACGAGCCAACGCTGGGCCTTGATATCATCTTTCGCAAACAATTTTACCAAAGCCTGATGGAAGAATATTTCGACGAAAGTCGCACCATCATCATCACCACCCACCAGGTCGGCGAGATCGAACATATCCTCACCGACGTGATGTTCATCAAGGATGGAGAGATTTTTCTCGAAGCCAATATGGATACCCTCACCCAGCAATTCACCGAAGTGATGGTCACCCCGGGCAAAGAGCAAGAGGCGCTGGCCCTGGGCCCCATTTCCAAAGGCACCACCTTTGGCAAAACTACATGCGTCTATAAAAACAAGGATCGCGAAACACTGGCTAAACTGGGCGAAACACGCCGCCTTGGACTGGCCGATATATTCGTGGCGACGATGACGGGAGACGAGCAATGAGAACCTTTTCTGCTCTGGTAAAACGCGAAGCCCTGGACGGGAAAAACGGCTATTTTTATGTACCGCTGATCCTGACAGGCATAACGCTGGCGCTGGTCATTCTTTCAACTCTGGGTCTGGGAAACACGTTTTACCTGGGCAATATGGAAAATGAAGGCATACACAGCCTTGCGGATGCCATGAACATGGCCGCAGAAGAAGACCCGCAAGAAATGCCGGCCGGCATGACTCTGCTTTATTGGATGACGACTGGATTATCGTGGATCGCTTTCCCGTTTGTTATCTTCTTTTCCTTGCTGGGCGCGCTTTACGAAGAACGCCGTGACCGCTCTATCCTGTTCTGGAAATCCATGCCGGTTTCCGACTGGCAGGAAGTGCTGGCCAAGTTTTTCACGCCGCTGATCATTGCACCCTTGGCCTTTTTGGGCATTGTTATCGCCGCCCAGATCACCATTGCGCTCTATTTCAGCGTGCTGATGCTTGTCCAGGGCGGACCGGCTGCGGCGCTGTGGCCGCTGGGCCTGATGATCTCCAGCTGGTTCAGCTTCTTGGTCCATTACCTGTTGTGGATGTTGTGGGCCTTGCCCCTGTTGGCCTGGTTGTTGTTTGTCTCGTCCTTCGCCGCACGCATGCCTTTTTTGTGGGCCATACTGGTTCCCGTTGTTCTGGTTGTTGTTGAAGGCATGTTTTTTAACTCAAACCAGATCGGCAGCTGGATCGGCCTGCACATGGGTGCCTGGCAGGATGGTGCATATATGAGCGCCAATTACGACATAGACGGCCCACGCGACATTCTCAAAGTCGTCATGGGCGGCATCCAGTGGCAGGGCCTGACCTATACCTTGGCCAATCTTCACTTCTGGTTTGGTCTGCTGGTCACCGGCGGCTTTATCGCCGGGGCCATACACATGCGCAAACGCGCCGTCTAAGAGGGGCGCCCCCCTTTCCTCCCCCCCCCAAAAACGAGAAGCGGGCCGCAATGCGGCCCGCTTTTTGGTTTCACACTGGCCCTTAGACCCCGGGTTTACGTCCGGGCATCCTGGGTTTTCGCGTCTTCATCCTTCGAGGCTCCTTGCAGTCGCACCTCAGGATGAGGAATGAGAAAACTACGGACCTCATGCTGAGGTGTGAGGACCTCTTGGGCCGAGCCTCGAAGTATGGGACGCCTCCATCTGGCGAAACTATACCAAAACGGCTCGTGTACGGTAATTTCGCGCACCCTCCCGCACTCGTCGCCCTCTGGTTTGACCAGAGGGTCCATTGATACGGTTTGCGATAGTCGCTTGACCAGATGGATATTCCGGCCAAGCCGGAGCACGACGACAAGAGAAGATGAGGCGGGGCGCGAAATCGTGCTGCTCCTTTAGGCCTCCGAACCTAAACCTGTCATCCCGGGCTTGATCCGGGACCCATTGTGCCGCTCAACTTCACTATAGGCCCCGGGTCTGGCGCCCGGGGTGACAGGATGGGGGTGTATCACCCAAACCCGCCCCCATCAGTCCTGATCCGGATCAAAACCCCATTGGCGCAACGTGTTCTCTGCCTTGTTCTGATAGTATGGCGCACCCAATGACCGAAAAACGCTCAGCGCATCACGCAAACACCGCTCTGCTCTCTTTTTCTTGCCTTGAGACCAGTACGCCAGACCAAGATTTTCCATAGTCATGGCCCATTGCAGCGGCACCTTATCCTGCGTCCATTCCTGCAAGGCCAGTTCATAGGCGGTAATCGCCTTGTCCAACATGGCATCATCACCGCGTTCCCCAAGGATCTGATACGCATTGCCCAGATTGTTCTGGGTCCCGGCCCAGTCCAGCGGCACCTTGTCCTGTGTGTATTCCTGCAAGGTCAACTCATAAGCAATAATTGCCTTTGCCAGCATGGCATCATCACCGCGATTCCCAAGCGTTGCATACGCATTGCCCAGATTGTTCTGGGTCATGGCCCATTGCAGTGGCACCTTCTCCTGCGTGTATTCCTGCAAGGCCAGTTCAAAGGCGGTAACCGCCTTGTCCAGCATGACATCATCACCGCGTTCCCCCAAGATCAAACACGCAGCACCCAGATTGTTCTGGGTACCAGCCCAGTTCAGCGGAACTTTTTCTCGCGTGCGTTCTTGCAAGGCAAGCTCATAGACAGCAACCGCTCGTTCCAACATGGCATCATCACCGCGTTCCCCAAGGGTCCGATACGCCTCCCCCAGATTGTTCTGGGTCGTGGCCCAGCTGAGCCGCACCTTATCCTGAGTGTATTCCTGCAAGGCCAGCTCATAGGCGGTAAGCGCCTTGTCCAACATGGCATCACCACCGCGTTCCCCAAGGATCTTATACGTATTGCCCAGATTGTTCAGGGTCCCGGCCCATTCTGTTTCTCTACCTTTGAGGGGGCAACTTGCGTGTTTTGGATCGCCGGTCAGTGCCAAGGCCTGTTCAAAAAGCGTTATGGCCTTATCGAGAAAATGCCGTTCCCCGGATAATTTTCCGCGCTGATAGCCCAGATCGGCGCCGCGCAATAGCCACCTAAAAGCCTGGCCCCAGTCATAAGGGTCGATCATCATGGCGGCGCGGGCATAAAGGTCCATGGCGGTGATGGTGTTCATGGCTGTGGTTTCAATTTTGGCCTCAACCACCAACAGCTCCGCTTCGTCCCGGGCCGCCGCTTCGGCCTGTTCACGGCGTTTTTTTCGGGCCTTGGCCAAAGCGTCTCTGGCCTTGTCAATCTTATATTTTTCAAGAAATTCATAGACTTGCACCCGCAAATCTTGCAAGACCTGAGGATCATTACTGGGCGTCGCCATTTGCCGAGCCATATCTTCAAGGTTTTTAAGGACCTCCGCAAACAAATCCGGCAGTTTTTCGGTAATCTGCCCATCTGTGATGGTCATGCGCGGCAGGGCATATTGCAAAAAACCCATGAGTTGGTCTTTGGTCTTCGACTGATATTTTTCTAACGTCTCCACTTGTTCCATCAAGACGCTGATTTGTTGGCTTTCATTTATTAAGTTTTGACCGGCCAACACTTGCTGCATCATGGCTTTAATTTCCACCACATCCGTATGTGTTTTTGTGGTCGTATCGCGCACCTTTTCCAACACCTGCGCCATTGCATCCATGGCCGATTGCAGATCAGGAGACGGGGCCATAACGGCCAGAATTTCTTTATTCTGGCGGGCAATGCCTTCCAACTGGTATTGGGTATAGATGGCGGTAAAGGCGCCATTGTCTTTCAAACCCTGGTGCAGATAGCCGCAAAAGGCGATGGCCCAGCCGTGCTTTTCGTCGCGCACAAGGTCCTCAACATCGACCCTTTCTGGGTCGGTCCATTGTGTCATCGACAACAATTCGCCAAGGGCGGCATCACAATGGGTTTGCGGGATTGCACGGGCCGCCGCGCCCGGTGTTTTGGCGCTGGTGGGTATGTCAAAGCTTTGCCCGATGACACTTTGCCAATCATCCGACAAGGCGCTGGCCAGCTCATCGGCTTTGGCCTTGTCAATGTTGGCAAGGCGTTGACGCAAGAGCTTGCGGGCCTGACCGGCGCCGGGGTTAAAATCATCAAGCAGGCCGTCATTCATGCCATTACAGACAATAAAGTGCAGGGTCTGATAATGGGCCCGCAAAACGGCGCGTTCTATATCGTGGTTTGGCTCGATTTTGCCTTCGCGCAGGCGCTGGCTCAGGGCTTTGTGCGCCGAAACACCCGCATGGTCGCAGGTTTTACTAATGGCCCATTCAACAAATGCGCCACCAACAATCAGTAATCCAGCTCCGCTCAAGAGTACGCTCCGGTTTTGATGCAACCATGGCTAGCATGGAAGCACAAAAACTGGAACAGGCTTTTACGCGCTTTGGCGCAAAGGCGTAGTTTTGGCAAAATCGGGTTGCCAGGCTTTGCCGGCATCGCGTTTGTCCAGAATGCGCCGTGTGGCAATCTCGTCAGCCACATCATTGGTGGGGCGGTGTTCCTTGATCGCCTGATCAACAATCTCGCCGACAATATCTTCCATGGCCTTGATTTTCTGGCTGACCCATTCGTGATTGACCTGCCCCTTGGCTTCGGGCGCGATGTTGATCACGCCGCCGGCATTGATCACGTAGTCAGGGGCATAAATAATGCCGCGATCCATCAGGGTTTTGCCCAGTGCGTCACGGCTGAGCTGATTATTGGCCGAACCTGCAATGACTTTGACGTCCAGCGCATTGATGGTCTCGTCATTGATCACGGCACCGCGCGCGCACGGCGCAAACACATCGGCCTTCATGGTGACAATTGCATTGGTATCGACCACTTGCGCCCCAAACAGATCAGCGGCCTTGGCGGTGGTTTGCGGCACAATATCGGCAACAATCAGTTTGGCACCGGCATCATGGAGTTGTTGGCAAACATCCCAACCGACCTTACCAAGCCCTTGTACTGTAACGGTTAAACCATCCAGCTGGTCCGCATTAAAAGCACGGCGCACACAGGCGCGCAGGCCCAAAAACACCCCTTCGGCGGTGAGTGGCGATGGATCGCCCATGCCACCATGACTGACGTCCAGACCGACAACGTGGTCAGTTTCCTGGGCCATGTTTTCGGCGTCTTCGACGCTGACATTCATGTCTTCGGCGGCGATATAGCGTCCGCCAAGCGATTGCACGGCGCGGCCAAAAGAACGAAACAGCGCGGCGCGATCTTCGCCTTGGTGCGCCGCATCCCCGCCCCAGCTTTTGGGCGGAATAATCACTGATTTGCCGCCGCCCAATTCCAGCCCGGCCAGCGAGTTTTTGAAACTCATGCCCCGCGACAGACGCAAAACGTCTTCCAGTGCCTCAGATGAATTGGCATAATTGACCACACGGCACCCGCCAAGAGCAGGCCCCAGAACGGTGGAGTGGATGGCCACGATGGCCTGTAATCCGGTTGCTTCGTCTGAAAAGAAATGAACCGATTCATGATGCCGATACGCATCATTTTCAAAAATACTCATGGGCTTGCTCTTTCCTGCATTGGCCGACTAGCGGCTGCGGGCGTCAGAGCTTTTGTTATTGTTATATCAGCTCATCGGCACGCGGTTTGATGACCTCTATTCGATAAACCGCCAGCGCCCCATTCTCAAGTGCCTTCAGGCGATTTTTTGCTGACATTCGCTCACAATTGAAATGATTCGCCACAATTTTCAGCTCGGGCGCATGTTTTATTGCCTCATTCAAAGGCTCCAGACGTTGCTCTGCCTCATCTAATGACAACTGCAAGGCCCGCAATTGTGCTCCGGTGCGTTCTTTGATTTTTCCCAGAATAAAACCGTTGCGACGCAGCAGGCTTTCTTGTTCATCCAGCCTCAGCCATTGCGAATCAGCACCGGGCCGGGTCATCCAACCGTTTTTAAGCTCGCGGCTGGGTGGCACCTGGGTGTCGGTCGTCAATTCCTCAAGGATCAAGGTGCCGCCGGCCTCTAATGCCATACGGGACCAGCGCAATGCCGCCGTGCCGGCCTGCGCCAAAATCGGCTCAACCGCCAAAACGCACGAGCACCGCACAGCCGGCGGCAAAAGTACGCCTAGATTAATCTCTATAAAGCTGGTGTTTTCTGCCATTTCCTGCGCCCGCGCAACACGCCAGCGGGATACATCGGAACGCCAGTCAAATTCTGACACCGTGGCTGTTGGCACACGGTTGGCAACTATCTCGCCCCAGGCCCCCAATCCAGCGCCCAAAATGCCAATATTAGCCCCTTCGGCGGCCTGCCATGGCAATACGCTTTCCCCAGCCTCATCGCGCGGCCACAATCGCCCTCTGCCCCAAAACAGCTCCGCAGCCACCAGATCAGGTGGCCCGTCAAACCCATGCCCCAGGCGATGATGACGCGGCGCAGTATCAGCGGCAGCTTTGGTAGCTTTGGCCCTGACTTTTGGTTTGGGCGCCGGTGGGCGCTTGCCAAATAATCCTGCAAATCGGCTTGTTGCTTTTTGTGCTGTGGCTTTCATACGTCAAGAATAACGCAAAGGCGTAACCGCCGTGTTGAGGGACATGGTTAAAAGGGTATGAAGGCTAGCTCAGTTGTGCGGCGTTGGCAAAACAGGCACAACACGCTCTAGGAGATTCTCTATGCGCCGCGATGCCCGCCCCAAATGGCTATACGATGCCCAGAACCGGTTTTGGGACTGGTGGACGGCGCGCTTTGTGCACCCGCGCTTCGATGCCCTTGGCCCCCATGCCAAATTCATTGGCCCGCGCCATGTGCACCTTTTTGGGCGCGGTGTGCGCGCTGGCAAGGCCCTGCATGTTATTGCCTCGGCCGATGCACCGGTGCGTCTGACCGTTTGGGCGGCACCTGAAAAAAATGGCGAGATTGCAATCGGTGATTGCGTTCTGATCACCGGCGGAACCCGCATTCTGGCCGCCAAAAAAATCACCATCGGTGATGGCTGTATGCTGGCCCATGACGCCACAATCAGCGATTGCGACTGGCACGGGCTTTATGACCGTACAGAAATTGACGACAATGCCAAAGCGGTGGTGCTGGAACGCAATGTCTGGCTGGGCGATGGGGCTTTTGTCGGCAAAGGCGTCACCATAGGGCAAAACAGTATTATCGGTGCCCGCGCTGTGGTCACCCGCGACGTCCCGGCCAATGTCGTGATGGCCGGAAACCCGGCCAAAATCGTCAAGAAACTCGACCCGGACATGGAAATCCGCACCCGCATGGATTTGCTGGCCGATCCCCCCAGCCTTGATCGTTTTATGGACAAGGCCTATGCGCAAATGCTGGATAACAATACACTGGTGGACTGGATCCGCAGCCGTATTGCCCCCGGCCCGAATGATTAGGATGGTTACAAATATGAGCATCAACAAACGCGAACTTCTGACACTGATTGGTGCTGGCGGTGTGCTCAGCGCCTGCGCCGGGGCCACAGCGACCGACAAAGATGCGCCCGCCGCCCCCGCCAATATGGCCAAAAACGCCCAGCCAATCAGCGTTGACGAGCGCAAGGCCCGCGTCGCCAAGGCCCAAAGCCTGATGCGTGATCAGGGCATAGCGGCGCTCATACTGGAAGCCGGATCAGCACTGGTCTATTTTACCGGCATTCGCTGGTGGCGATCCGAGCGCTTTACCGGCGCAGTCATCCCCGCAGACGGCGATATGGCGGTCATCACCCCCTATTTCGAAGAACCTTCGATCCGCGAAAGCATGGCCTTTGGCGATGACGTACGCACCTGGAACGAGCATGAAAACCCGTTTGATCTGGTGGCCGGTGTGTTGCGCGATCGGGGCCTGACCGGCGGCAAGCTGGCGATCGAGGAAACCGTGCGCCACTTTGTGTCCAACGGCATAGGGCGCGCCGCACCGGCCTTTGAAACCGTATCGGGCATGAGCGTCACCCGCGGCGTGCGGATGTTCAAATCAGATGCCGAGCTGGCCCTGATGCAAACCGCCAGCGACATCACCATGGCCGCCTATCGCACAGTTTATGGCCAGATCGAGGCCGGACAAAGCGCCCAGGATGTAACCGCCATGATGACAGCCGCCACCAGTGCGCTTGGCGGTGAAGTGCAGTTTTCGATGACATTGATCGGTCAATCCAGCGCCTATCCGCACGGATCTGGCAAGCCGCAAACGGTTAACGAAGGCCAGATTATTTTGATGGATTGCGGCTGTGCGGTGCATGATTACGAATCTGATATTTCACGTACATTCGTGTTTGGTGAACCCACCAAAAAACAACGCAAAGTCTGGAATACCGTCAAGACCGGTCAGGAACTGGCCTTGGAAACCATGGCCATTGGCACTCCGGCCGGCAAGGTTGATGATGTTGTACGCGCCTATTACGAACAAGAGGGCTACGGCCCGGGATACAAAACCCCCGGCCTGTCGCACCGTCTTGGCCATGGCATCGGCCTTGATGGGCACGAACCGGTGAATTTTGTCCACGGCGAAACCACGCCGCTGGCCCCCGGCATGTGTTTTTCAAACGAGCCTGGAATTTATATTTTTGGTGAATTTGGGGTGCGCCTGGAAGACTGTTTGCACATGACCAATGAAGGCCCAAAACTGTTTAGCGCCCTCTCTCCCTCAATCGACAAGCCGTTTGGGTAAAACCCGCCAACGCCCAGACTTTATGCTTTCTGCCCGCTGGGGCGATCCAGCATGCGGCCACGCCATGCGGTCAGATGCGGCAGGTCGTCGGCATTGGGTTTCCAGCGCGCCACACGGGCAAAACCCATTGAGGCAAAGGCGGTAATGTCAGCAATGGTAAAACGATCACCGGCGATAAAATCACGGCTTTCCAGTTCCTTATCCAGCACTTTGGCGAAATAACGAAAGGTCTTTTCGCCGCGCGGGGCCAGTTCCTCGATTTGCTTTTCAATCGCGGTAAAGGCCGGATGCCCATGACGGATCCACCAGGCCAGCGGCAGCAGGAACATAAATTCGACCCGCCGATCCCACATTTCGATAAAGGCGGTTTCTTCGGGGGTTTCACCAAACAGGTTTGGATCAGGATGAAGGCCTTCCAGATACCGACAAATAGCCCGGCTTTCGGTCAAAATGCGCCCATCATCCAGCTCCAGCGCCGGGATTTGCGCAAACGGGCTTTTGGCCCGGTATTCACGGGTTTTATGCTCGCCTTCCATAATATTGATGGCGACTTTTTCAATATCGGTAATGCCCTTTTCGCGCATAAACATATGAACCCGTTCCGGGTTTGGGGCCATATCCGAGGTATAGAGTTTCATGCGGAAGTCTCCGATAATAAATGAGAAAAAAATTCAGGCCTTTTGGCCCAGATCATTATGACAGGTAATCGCGGCGCGCAGAACATTGATTGCCAGCGCCGCGCCCGAACCATCACCCAAACCCAGCCCCAAATCGAGTATGGGTTGCTTGCCCAACCGGTCCAGAATGGCCCGGTGGGAATCGCGCGGTGTCACCGACCCGGCCAGACAATGATCAATGGATGCAGGCGCAATGCGGTGCAACACCGCCGCCGCCGCGCAACTGGCAAAACCATCCAGTATAACCGGTACATTTTGGTGCCGCGCCGCCAGAATAGCCCCGGCCACACCGGCCATTTCTCGTCCGCCCAGGCGGCGTAAAACCTCCATAGGGTCATCCAGATTGCCGCTGTGATGGTCCACCGCCGCGGCGATAATTTCGGCCTTGGCGGCCAACATATCCGGATCATCAACAGCCGAACCCGCCACCGCCCAAAAGGCCGGTGTCCCGCCATAAAGTGCCAATGCCATGGCCCCGGCCGCCGTGGTTGATCCGGCACCAACCACACCCAGACACAAAACATCGGGCGTTTCTTCCAGAACCTGCATGGCATAGGCCATGATGCCGGCGCATTCGCGCTCAGCCATAGCCGCTGATTGGGTGATATCGGGGGTTGGTTCTTCCAGCGCCAGTTCAAAGACTTTCAGGCCTGATCCGGCGGCAGCTGCGATTTTGTTGACTGCTGCCGTCCCGCCCAGCACATGGTCGGTCATGTCACGGGCCCGCGCGCTGTCATAACGAGAAACGCCCTTGGCGGCGATTGCGTGGGACGACGCAAAAACCGCCACCATGGGTCGGTTGATATGGGGCGCATCGCCCCCCTGCCACGCCGCCATCCATACCGCCAGCTCGCCAAGTCGCCCAAGGCCACCCGCCGACAGGGCAATCTGGTCCTGACGCAATAAGGCACGCGCCCGGGCGTCTTCATCGGCCGCCGGGCAATTGGCGATCAGGGTGCGCAAATCATCAAACGGGGCGCTGTCTTCTGCAAAGGCCATAACGGATGTCTGTTCCTATGATTCCCAGCGCGCATTATGGCGCAAAGCTTTGACGCAATACAGATACACCGCATGACTTTCTTGTGAAGTGATGATGCTCCATTATAGGGCTATCCGAGACATACCTTTGGACCCCGGGCCTGACGCCTGAGGACCTTTGTGCGTTTCTCCATCTTTCGAGGCTCGTCTACGTCTCGCGCCTCAAGATGAGGGCGTGGTTATTTATTTTCTGCCCTCATGCTGAGGTGGCGCGGCGCGCCCTCGAAGTATCGGGGGCCTCCATCTGACGTGCATCATACCCCAAGACCACCAGTGGGGGATAAGTTTAGGCAACCCACCCCCTCGTCGCCCTCCGGCTTGACCAGTGGGTCCATAGGGAATTCATGCACATAGAGCCTTGCCTTATGGGTCCTTCGGTCAAGCCGGAGGACGACGAAGAGAAGGGTGAGCCAAAACGCAACGGGAAGGGTAATCCCGAGGATAGAGTCTTGAGGGTCAAAAGCTGTCCCTTATTGCCCCTTGGGCGCCCCATAAACGACCCCTAAAGTGACCCTCATCTGCCCCTGAAACGTCCCATAAACACAGCATTTAGACCCTGATTGCCCCTGCAAAATGTGGGGATTAGCCCCGGTTATGCCCACCAGGGACACGTGCATTACAATGGACGAATTTAAGCCTGTTTGGTCCAGCGCCCATTGGCGTCCTGGCGCCAGTAAGACACCGGTGCATTATCAGCTTTGGCGGCTTTCCAGCGGCGACGTGATTGCGCCAAGGCCTGTTCATCCGCACCGTCAAACATGGTGATACACCGCTCGACGTCCTTCAGATCAGGGGTTTTGGCCCCGTGCACAAGAATAACAATCTGGGCATTGTTTTCGTTTTCGCCCTGATCAGACAATAATATCGGCTGGTTGGCGGCGCGCGGCTCGGCACTGATGCCATGGGGCAAAAAACTGTCCGGTTTATGGGTCCACAAATGCCGGTCCAGTTCGCCCAGCGCGTCCTTGTCCGCCGAACAAATCAGCGCCCGCCAGCCACGTTCCAGAACCTTTTCCAGAAGTGGCGGCAAAGCGGACGCCAATGTGCTGCCTTCAAGGTGATAAAACCAATGTTCGGTCGCCGCCAATTCAGCCTTCACACTGTTCGGCGACAAAACGGTCCATCAGGCGCACCCCAAAGCCAGTGGCCCAGGTGGGTTCGCGTGGATCGTCTGAGCTGTCTTTCCAGGCGGTGCCGGCAATATCGACATGCGCCCACGGGGTTTCGCCTACATAACGGCGCAGAAATTGCGCCGCCGTGATCGAGCCGGCACCACGTCCGCCAATGTTCTTCATATCGGCGTATTTGCTGTCGATCAGCTTGTCATAACCAGCGCCGAGCGGCAGGCGCCAGACGGTTTCACCAGAGGATTTACCCGCCGCATCAAGCGCCCCAGCCAACGCATCGTCATTGGAGAAAATACCAGCGTTTTCATGGCCTAGCGCGATGATAATCGCCCCGGTCAGTGTTGCAAAATCGATGATTTGCTTAGGCTTGTAACGCAGGCCGTACCACAGAGCATCAACCAGAACCAGACGGCCCTCGGCATCGGTGTTTTGCACTTCAATGGTTTGCCCATCTGCCGATGTGACAATATCGCCTGGCCGGGTTGCCGCGGCATCGGGCATGTTTTCAACAAGGCCAATAATGCCGATCACATTGGCGCGGGCTTTGCGCCCGGCCAGCGCGCGCATAGCACCGGTGACCGCCGCTGCGCCGCCCATATCGCCTTTCATGTCCCACATACCGGCACCCGGTTTGAGCGAGATGCCACCGGTATCAAAGCAGACGCCCTTGCCGACCAGCACCAAAGGTGCCTCTTTGCGATCCTTGGCACCAAACCACGACATCACCGCCAGTTTTGAGCCGTAATTTGATCCCAGACCAACACTCAGCAACGCATTCATGCCCAGCTTCTTCATGTCTTTTTCGTCGAGGATTTGAACTTCCAGGCCGAACTCTTCAAGATCCTGAGCTCGCTTGGCAAAGGCTTCGGGGTGCAACACATTGGCTGGTTCCGAGACCAGATCACGCGCCAGCACAACCCCGGCGGCAGTTTCATTCAAGGGGGCGAACAGCTTTTTGGCCGCCGCCGAATCACTGCAAATCACCCGAATG
This sequence comes from Robiginitomaculum sp., assembly GCA_021776525.1. Lineage (GTDB taxonomy): Bacteria > Pseudomonadota > Alphaproteobacteria > Caulobacterales > Maricaulaceae > Robiginitomaculum_B. Next base: position 82,746 of record JAJFFT010000005.1, on the reverse strand, counting down.
GATGTGATCGATGGCTTTTTATCATCCGCCAGCGTGGTGCGATATTTATCAAACCGATAGGCCGCCAGAAGCGCTCCAAATGCCACCCGTGCACAGGCCGCATCATCAAGTTCGCGCATATCAAATTCCAGCACGCTGGCACCGCTCATCTGTACAGCTTTGAGCACGCGCGCGCCAAAGGCCTCCCAGGACAGCGCATCAGCGGCATCGCGATCACCGGCCCCGCCAAGAACCACGGTTTGCGCATCAACGCCCGATGGCGCTTTAATTTCAATAGCTTGACCCGCTTTGCCGGTAAAGCGCGAGCCTTTTTGTGCACGGCTAATGGCCCCGGCGCTGGCTTTATCAAGCGCGTCGGCACCAAGGCTGTGACGGTTATCGACAAAGACCGGCGCTGCTACGGCGCCTTCATATTTTACAGAACTGGAAAATTCGACCTTCATTATACCTTACCCCATATGCAATGGAACGACCCTAGGACTTTCACAATTAAAGGCAAGGTTTGCTATACAGGTCTTGTTTTCGCCGGGCCGAAGCCATATCAGCAAGAGACGCTGCGCGGCAGTGGCATCACACCGAAACGGTGTGTGTGTATCTCGGTTCTGGTTCTGGTATGGAAACACTGCAAGGTTATTTTATACGCGAAACCTTCCGCCCGCTGGTGATGACCACACTGGTTTTAAGTGCACTGGCCCTGCTCACCCAAAGCCTGACCGCGCTTGATATCATTGTTGATGATCAGGCCAGTTTTCTGGCCTATCTGAAAATTACTCTGTTGGCATTGCCGCAACTGATTTCGATTATTTTGCCATTCTCGCTGTTCATTGCAGTTGCCTATACAGTGCATCGATTGCAGGTCGATAATGAATATATGGTCGCCTTTGCCGGCGGTATGACACGGTGGGCGGTCATCGCGCCGGTCATGCGTATTGCCACCCTGGCCGTCCTGTTCAATATGCTGATCAACACATGGGTCCAGCCAACCGCCTATCGCGTCATGCGCGAGACCATTTACGATGTGCGTTCTGATCTGGCCACGTCGATTGTACGCCCCGGCGAGTTTGTCTCCCCGGCATTGAACCTGACAATCTTTGCCAGAGATGTTGAGAACGGCGTCTTGCATGATGTTATGATTCACGATGGTCGTGATCGGAATAAGCCGCTGACTTATTTTGCTAAAAGCGGTGTTTTTGTGCAAACCCAGCGCAACCCCGCTTTGACGCTCAGCAATGTAACCCGGCAAAGCCTGACCAGTGATGGCGCGCTGGAAATATTGGAATTCACCCAGACAACATTTGAATTGCGCGGCGTGATCAAACCGCAGGGCGAGCTGATTTACAAACGTTCTGACCGCTATCTGGGCGAGCTGTTTCATCCCGACCCCAGCAATTACTGGGACCGTCAGAACGCCAATGCGCTCTACGCCGAAGGCCATACGAGGTTGGCCGCGCCGCTCTATAATCTGACGATGGCGCTGATGGCGCTGGTGGCCTTACTGGGCGGCGATTACAATCGCATGGGATATGGGCGGCGTTTGCTGGCGGTCGGAACCTTGGCCCTTTTGGTGCGCCTTCTGGGCTTTACAATCGAGGCCGTGGCGGCAGAAATTCCGGCGTTGAACGTTGTACAATACGCACTGCCGCTTTTTGTGGCTGGGCTGTGTTTATGGATGACGCTGAGTAAAGGCAGGCTGGGCAAACCTGCGGGCCGGATGGTGGCCACATGATCTTATTGTTGTTTCGATACCTGTTTGTTGAGATCACCAAAGGCATTGCCCTGGCGGCCAGTGTTATTGGCTCTTTGGTCTTTGTGGTTGATTATGTGGAATTATCCCGACGCATGGATGCACAGCCGGATGTCGGCGCCTTGCAAATTCTGCACCTTACGGCGTTAAAGCTGCCCGGCATGATTGAACAAACTCTGCCCTTTATTGTTCTGTTCGGGGTGATGTGGGTGATGTTTCGCATGAACCGGCGCAGCGAATTGGTGGCCATGCGCGCCGCCACTATGTCGGCCTGGCAATTTGCCATGCCCGCAGTGCTGATTGCCCTGTTGCTCGGCGTTCTGAGCACCAGTGCACTCAACCCTATAGCCGCAGATATGAACGCCAAATTTGAACGCATCCGCATTTCTCTACTGGACGTAGAAAGCGATGACAGCAGCCAGAAGGTCAATACAACTTTGTGGTTTCGCGAAGCCGTAGACGACGGCATTGTGGTTATTCGAGCACAGGATGTCTCCGCGCAGACCTCAACACTTTTTGGCGTAACTTTTTATTATTACAGGCTTCTGGACGATGGCACCCCCGAAGTCCAACACCGCATTGACGCTGAGCAAGCCGTTTTGATGCCCGGTTTCTGGCAACTACAGAACGCCACGGATACATCGCGTTATGATAAAACAAAACGCTATGACACACTGGCATTGCCGACCAGAACTGCCCCCTCGGCGTTATTAGGCGATTCGGTTCGGGCTTCATCGTTGTCCATTTATGCCCTACCCGACATGATTGCAGAGTCTCAAAAAGCTGGGTTCAGCACGCGGCGCTATGCCTTGCAACTACACCAGCTATTGTCCTTGCCACTGACCCTGGCCGCAATGGCGCTTATCGCCGCTGCGTTTTCATTCAAACTGGTCCGTCTGGGCGGTGCCCTGCGCCTGACAATCAGCGCCGGTGCCACGGGCTTTGCGCTTTATTTTGCCAGTGACCTTTTGCAAACCCTTGGGGCGACACAGGTTTTGCCGCCCGTGGTGGCCATATGGGCGGCGCCGGTCTTTGTATTTCTGGCGGGCCTGGCCCGGATCACCATTTTGGAGGATGGTTAGGGTAAAATACAGCGATCAGCCATGGACGCCTAACCCGAGTTCGTTTAGAAGATCGCCATAGTTAATGGACCGGGTACGCTCGGTTGATGATCAACGCGTAAGAGAAGCTGGCCAGGCAAACGGTGTCCGGATTAAACAGAGTTTCCGGTTTGGAATAAGAGGACGCAATACACTGCCCATGGGACATTTTCCACTCCAGTTTCGCCCAAACCGTTCAACGTCCCTACGTTTGTATAGTGCGCTGTCGGCCCTGCTTATTGCCTTGATTGTTGCACCAGCGGCATACGCACAGGACGACACCAAAAACACTACCAAGGACCAGGAACAACCCCCGGTTCTGTTACAAGCCGACGAGCTGATCGATGATGCAGAGAACGAGCGCTATATCGCTCGTGGCAATGTCGAGGCGCATTTTGAAAACCGCATTCTGAAGTCCGACACGCTATATTACTATCAAAAAACCAAACGCATTCATGCCATTGGCCATGTGGTTGTTGTCGATACCGATGGAACGGTCGAATTCGCCGAAGAAATGGAATTGAGCGACGATCTAAGCTCGGCTGTGGCGCTCGCCTTTTTTGCGCGGTTGGCCAACAATGCCACCATTGGCGCAACACAGGCCACACACTCCAAAGACGGCGCCCGCAACACGTTGACCAAAGCTTTTTACACGGCCTGCCACGCTTGTGTCGCAAAAGAGGGCGACGAATCCCACAAGCCAACATGGCGGCTGCGGGCCAGAAAAGTGGTGCAAAACCAAAACACCAAAATGATCAATTACCGTGATGCGGTGCTTGAGGTAAAAGGTATCCCGGTATTTTATTCACCAATATTCTCGCATCCTGATCCAGAATCCGGGCGACGGTCCGGCTTGTTGTTTCCACAAATTCGCCAATCCGGAAAATATGGCGTCTCTCTCGAACTGCCTTATTATCAAGTGCTTGGCCCCTATGCGGATGCCACGTTTACGCCGAGAGTGTTTACCAAGCTGAACCCGCTTATGCAGGGCGAGTTGCGCCGTAATTTTCATAACGGACAAATCAAGGTCGAAGGCAGCACCACCTATGAGCGCGACTTCGACGGCAAGGGCACTAAATTTGGCAATAGCGATATTCGTGGCCACATTTTTGCCTCTGGTAAATTTGAAATTTCAGACAAATGGGATTGGGGCTTTGGCGCCGCCGGGGTAACAGATGATCTGTATTTACGCCGTTATGACCTGGTCGGAGAACGCATAACACGGGGCATTTATCGCACCAATTCCCTGCGCCTTAACAACCAGATTTACACCCAGGGCCAAAGCAAAAACTTCTTTGCCCAGGGCGGCATTATTCGCTTTCAGGGCCTGCGCGCTGGCGATGTGGACGACCAATTCCCTATTGTTGGACCGCTTTTTGATGTTCGCCAACGTTTGGAAGACCCATTTTTTGGCGGCAAGGCTCTGTTGCGGGCCAACACGGCAACCCTGACCCGGATTGATGGCACAGACAGCCGCCGGGCTTCTTTGTCATTGGACTGGTCACGCCGGATGGTTTCCAGAACCGGCATGGTGTTGCGTCCATTTGCCCAAGGCCGGACAGATCTCTATCAGGTTCATAATACAGATTTCTTTGCTGACCTTGGCACCAATAATCGCTCGCTTGCGCGGGCTTTGGGTGTGGTCGGTGTTGATTTTCGCTGGCCGTTTTTCCGCCCCGGCCGCAATGTCAGCTGGACAATTGAACCACTTGTTCAACTTGCCGCCAGTCCCAATGGCGACGGTGTTGGTACATTCACCAGTTTTTCGACAGATGCCGGTGGCAATATCATTGCCACAGAGAAATCGATTCTCCCCAATGAAGACAGCATTGCAGTAGAGTTTGACGGCACCAGCCTGTTTTCCACCAATCGTTTTTCGGGGTTTGACCGCTGGGAGGGTGGCTTGCGGGCCAATGTCGGCGGCCGCATCTCTGGACGGTGGGGCGAAAACGGCGAAGTTTCACTGTTGGCAGGTCAAGTCTTCCGTTCACGGGTTAATACTGATTTCTCACTGGCTTCGGGCCTGCGTGGCAAGACATCTGACTATGTCAGCACGTTTTCAATTTCGCCCGGACAGTCCTTGAAATTTCGCGCCCACGCTCGTTTCGACAAGGATAATTTCAGCGTACAACGCATTGAAACAGACCTGTCATTACGCCTGAAAAAAGAACAACTTGGCCCACTGGGCAGTGTTTTACACAGCCTCAATGCCTCGGTTGGTTATTTGAACTTTGATGATACGATCGCCTCTGGGCGGCCCACCGAAGAAATCCGAGGTCGGGCCACGTTGGGCCTGACCAAACACTGGTCCATCATGGGCAGTGCAACCCGTGATTTGGCCGCCAAACGCGCCACCGGTATCAATCTGGGGCTGATTTACAAAGACGATTGTTCTTCATTGGAAATCACCTATCGCAACAACAACACCACAGACAGAACACTGACCCCGAATGCGTCTATTGGGGTCCGTTTCACGCTGGTGACACTTGGCTCGTTTGGCTCGCGCTAGCGGGTACAGCCACAGCGATTGCGCTTCGCACTCTTTCCAGTATGTTAGCCCAAATTTTGCCCTAATTTTCTGACAAGAAATATCCTTATGGTCGTCCAAAAACTGTTCTTCACGTCATTCATGGCTCTGGTACTTTGCTGTACCGGACAAAACGCCGCTTTGGCCCAAGCTGCCGAAGGTGTCGCCGCCATTGTTAATGATGAAGTGATCTCTACGTTTGATGTGCGCCAACGCATGCGGATGATCATTTCATCCAGCCGCGTTAAGCCGGACGAACAAACCTTGCTGCGTGTTCAACAACAAGCCTTGCGAAGCCTGATCGAAGAACGTCTGCAATTACAGGAAACCCAAAAATTTGATATTGTTGTCGAGCAAAGCGAAATTGACCAAGCCATTGGCCGATTGGCACGTCAAAACAGCCTCACCATAGAGGATGTGAAAAACGACATGATCAAGTCAGGCATTTCCCCAACAACGTTGGAAAGCCAGATCAGGTCAGAGATTGCCTGGCAGATATTGGTAAATGGGCGTTACGGTTCGCGGGTTCGGGTCAGCAACAACCAGATCGCCCAGTCCAAATCGCGCATGGAAGCCGCCCTGTCGAAACCGCAATACCTGATTTCTGAGGTTTTGCTGGAATCCCCCTCACCAGAGCAGGACCCGGTGATCTATAACGGCGCCCTGTCGCTGATCCAGCAAATGCAGAGCGGCGCGCCTTTTCAAGCTGTGGCACGACAGTTTTCCTCTGCCCCCTCAGCGTCCCAAGGCGGCGACGTCGGTTGGGTGCACAAGGCCGACTTGCCCGAAGAAGTACAAACTGTCCTTGATGGCATGCAGGCCGGCACCATATCGCCCCCCATCAAAGTGCCGGGCGGGTATTATATTATTGCCATGCGCGACAAAAAAGATGGCGGTGCCCCTCAGGTTATCAATTTTCGCCAGATTGTTGCCCCTACCGGTCAGGAAGATGCCCTCAAATCCTACATGAAAAAAGTTCAATCCTGTGACGACGCCCAGGACATTAAAGAGGCCATTTCAGGCGCATTCACCAATGTTTTTGAAGATGTCGCGATTAGCGAGCTTGCCCCGGCCGTTCGGGATGTATTGGACAGTCTTCAACCCGGACAAGCATCAAAACCGGTTGAAAACCCACAAGGGGCAATGATCTTTATGGTCTGCAGCAAGCATTATGCGGAAGGCGCCGGCATTCCCTCTGATGAGCAAATTGCCGACCAGTTGATCAATACACGCCTTGCCATGCTTTCCCGGCGTTATTTGCGCGATTTACGGCGGGATTCGACCGTTGAAATCCATCCATAATCAACACACCACGCCAATTGCACTGAGCATGGGTGACCCGGCTGGCGTCGGCCCGGAAATTACCGCACGCGCCTGGAAAAGCCTTCACCAAAGCGAAACTGTGTTCTTTTTGATCGGCAATATGGCACTGGCTTGCGATCAGGCACAGGCGCTGGAATTGCCAAAGCCAGTCCAAATATCCCGCCCCGCCGAGGCGCGCACCGTTATGCCCAACGCCTTACCGGTTTTACCGCTGGACCTGCCCGCCGCCGTTCATGCCGGGCAACCGGACCCCGCTAACGGTCCGGCGATTATTGCTTCGATTGAACAAGCAACGCACTGTGCCCTGTCTGGCGAGGCCAGCGCCGTTGTCACCAACCCGATTGCCAAGTCCGTGCTCTACAAGAGCGGCTTTGCCCACCCCGGCCACACCGAATTCTTAGGGGCATTAGCAAAACAGGCGGATCACTGGCCCACGCCCCATGGACCGATCATGATGCTGAGCGCCGTTGGCCTGCGTGTGGCGCTGGTCACGGTCCACATCCCGCTGTCTGCCGTTCCGGGTGCCTTGAACCGAGGCAATATCATCGATGCCGCCCAGGTTTTACATGCGTCTTTGCGTCGTGATTTTGGCATAACGCATCCCCGTATTGCGCTGTGTGGTCTGAACCCACATGCTGGTGAAGACGGTGCCATGGGCGATGAAGAAGTGCGTTTTATCAACCCCGCCGCCACTGCTTTGCGTGACCAGGGTATCGACATCACAGATGCGATTGCCTCGGATGCTATTTTTCGCGATGACGCCCGCCCAACCTATGATGCGGTGTTGGCACTGTATCATGATCAGGGGCTGATCCCGGTCAAAACCCTTGATTTTCATGGTGGAATCAACACCACGTTGGGCCTGCCTTTTATTCGTGTTTCACCCGACCATGGCACTGGTTTTGCCATTGCAGGCCAGGGTATAGCGCGCCCGGACAGCCTGATCGCGGCGCTTTTGGCCGCCAACACAATGAGCGCACACAGGCAAGCCCATGACAACGCTTGAAGACCTGCCATCGGTGCGCGCCTGCATCGAACGCCATAAACTGCGCGCGCAGAAATCACTGGGCCAGCATTTCCTGTTTGACCTTAATCTGACCCGCAAAATCGCCCGCGCCGCCGGCGTTGAGAGCGGCGATCAGGTGATCGAAATTGGTCCCGGCCCCGGCGGTTTGACCCGCGCCCTTCTGGAACATGGGGCCGCCGTCACAGCGATTGATATGGACACACGGTTTGCGCCAATACTGGACGAGATTGCAGAAGCCAGCAGCGCACCTTTGCAGGTAATCTATCAGGATGCCCTGAAAACCGACATGAGCGCCCAGGTTGAAGCCGAGCACCCATTAAAGATTGTCTCCAACCTGCCTTATAATGTCGGCACGCAATTGCTGATTGGCTGGCTCACGGCAAAGCCGCTCTTCTGGTCGTCGCTGACCTTGATGTTTCAGCGCGAAGTGGCCGAACGCGTTGTCGCCCTGCCCGGATCATCGGCCTATGGTCGTCTGGCGGTCCTGACCGCCGCCATTGCCGATGCGCACATGTTGTTTGGCGTCCCTGCCGAAGCCTTCAGCCCACCGCCGAAAGTTGATTCGGCTGTAGTGCATTTAACCCCCAAAGCCCCGGCCCAGCGTTTTGATGATCTTGATGCGCTGGAACAGGTCACCCGTGCGGCCTTTGGCCAACGCCGAAAAATGCTGCGCGCCAGCCTCAAATCTATCGCAAAAACCACGGGCCTTGATATTTCTGATTGGCTGAGCGCAGCTAAAATTGACCCGACAGACCGCCCGGAAACCCTCCCCCCGCAAGATTTTTTTGCACTGGCGCGCCTCTGGCGTCAGGCCAAGGGTCTGTGATTTACTTTAATTACAACCTGTTACGCCTTAAATTTTGACAACCGTGCTCTGGCTTGACAACATTTAGATGTTTAGCTAATTATCTATTCATGAACAAGGTTTTCAAAGCACTTTCGGATCCGACCCGTCGGCACGTCTTGCAGCTTTTGCGAGATAAGCCAATGAGCGCCGGAGAATTGGCAGAGCATTTTTCCGTCTCCAAGCCCACTATGTCGGCACACTTTGCAGTGTTGCGTGATGCAGATCTGGTTGACGCCAGCAAGCATGGCAAATCGATCATTTACCGGCTGAAACTGTCGGTTCTGGAAGATGCCTTGCTGGCCTTCTCCAGCGCCATAGGCTTGGAACTCAACACCGAAACAGCGCCTGACACTAAAAAAGGACAACCATCATGATCAAATCAAAAAATTTTGCTGCACTGGCCCCGATCATCACCTTGCTGGTCATTGGTCTTGGCGCATGGATGTGGATGCTGGATCCAGAACGCAGTGCCAAATGGGCGCTGACCATAGGATTTTTGCCTGTGGCCTGGCTGGGAATTTTTATTTTGCAACGTGTAAAAGCCTGTCAAAACCTTCTTGAAGGCAGCCAACAGAGCGTTATGAGCGGTATATCTTTTGCCGGACTGATACTGGGCGGGTCTTTGGGGCTGATCATCGCCCAGCATTACCATATTATCGAGAACAGCAGTTCTGATCGTCTGGTTGCCGTTTTAATTGGCACTTACATGATCATTATTGGTAATGCCCTTCCAAAAAAGCTGGCACCTTTGAAGGAGAACACAGAGCGTTTCTCACAAAGACAATCGTTTAAACGCTTTGCAGGATGGATGCTTGTCCTCTCTGGCTTGGGCTATGCACTGGCCTGGATTGCGCTGCCAGAAAGTCTGGCTGATATGCTGGCAACCCCGCTTATGATCGCACCGATCCTGGCCATTCTCGCCCGCATGACCTTCTTGAAGGCCATACGGACGTAACCCGGACGCCTATAAATGGCTCAATCATATGCCCCCTTTTTGAAGGGGGCATAGACCCCATTTATCCCCGTTTTTCAGGGTGTAAAAGGGCCAAAAAAAACCCATTCAAAGGACCGTTAAAGGCACAATAAGGGGCACATAAGGGGTAAAAAGGGACATCTGCAGGGTCAAATAAGGGACAACATTGCCCGCGGCCCCACACCCAGTCGGTTGAGGTTTATTTACTCACTTTGGACGCAAAGTAAAACGTGTCAAAAAGGCTGGATTAAATTACGGACAAAATCATTCAGCCAGGGCTGGCGCTTACGCAGACGCCGCTCGGCGGCCAGAATGGCGCGCAAATCATTCATTGATTTTTCGACGTCTTCATTGACGATTACATAATGATATTCGCCCCAATGGCTGATCTCATCACGGGCGCGTGCCATGCGGTCGGTAATCACCTTTTCGCTGTCCTGATCGCGTTTACGCAAACGCGCTTCAAGCTCTTCAAGGCTTGGCGGCAAAACAAAAACCTTGACCAGATCACTGGCGGCGGATTGTTTGAGTTGTTGGGCGCCTTGCCAGTCAATATCGAAAAGAACATCCCGGCCATTAGCCAGAGCGTCTTCAACGGCGGCGCGCGGCGTGCCGTAATAGGCACCAAACACTTCGGCCCATTCCAAAAACTCGCCATTTTCCGCCATCGTGCGAAAAGCATCTTCACCAACAAAGTGGTAATGTTCGCCATCGACCTCGCTGGGGCGCGGCACGCGTGTGGTCATTGATACCGACAATTCCATGTCTTTATATTCGGCCAGAAGCAAACGGGTGAGCACGGTTTTTCCGGCCCCCGAAGGCCCGGACAGTATCAACATCAAGCCCCGGCGGGCGCGTGGTTTATTCAACATTGGCGGCTTGCTCCCGCACTTGATCAATCTTGGTTTTGAGCGCCAGACCGATATCGGTCAAGGCCATATCAGACGATTTCGCGCACAAAGTATTGGCTTCGCGGTTAAATTCCTGCGACAGAAATTCCAGTTTACGCCCAACCGCACCATCCTGGTCAAGCAAAGCCCGCCCGGCAACAATATGCCCCTCCAGACGATCCAGTTCCTCACAAACATCGGCTTTGACGGCCATCATCGCGGCCTCTTGTGCCAGCCGCTCCGGGTCCAGTGCCTGCCCGTCCAACAATGTGGTTATCTGTTCGAACAGCTTTGCCTTAATCGCGGCGGGCTGCGCCCCGGAACAGACACGGGCCTTGCCCACGTAATCTTCGATTGAATTAAATGCTGCGGCAATCACGGTCGCGGTCTGTGCGCCTTCTGCGGCCCGCGCCGCAATAAGGGCATCGACCAGCGGAACCACGCCGCCGCCCATGGCCTCAATAACATCGCTGTGTAATTGTGGATCATCACCAATGCGCGGCACATCCAAAATACCGCGCACCCCCAATAATCCACCCACGCTGGCCGGCCTTGCCAGCCCGTCATCGACCAGCGGCTGCAATGCCATAACCAGCAGACGTGCGGTATCTTCGTGAACCACCAGATCATTGCTTTGCTCGGCGCGTTGATATTGCAGGCTGACCTGAATATTGCCGCGGCTCAGCGCATTCTTGGCGGCGGTGCGCACAATGGGTTCCAACGCCTCAAAGCCGTTTGGTAAACGCATGCGAATGTCCAACCCGCGCCCGTTGACACTGCGTACTTCCCAGACCCAGGTCCAGCCTTCATGCGCGCCTTCAATACGGGCAAAACCGGTCATGCTGGAAATGCTCATCGCTTGGCCCTTTTGCGTTGCCGTTCAATCTTGCGCCACTGTGCCACATTTCGCAAATGCGCCCGATAGGATGATGCAAACACGTGTCCGCCGTTACCGTCGGCGACAAAGTACAAATCCTTTGTTTGCGCTGGATGGGCTACGGCCAGTATTGCATCGCGCCCGGGGCTGCAAATCGGTGTCGGTGGCAGGCCGTCAATCTGATAGGTGTTCCAGGCGGTTTTACGATCAATTTCAGACCGCCGCAGCCCCCGACCCAATGGCCGGCCACCATTCAGGCCATACAAAATCGTCGGATCGCTTTCCAGCCGCATGGGCCGGCGCAATCGGTTGACGAATACGGCGGCGACGCGGGCCCGTTCGCCATCAATGCCGGTTTCTTTTTCGACGATCGAGGCCAAGATCAGCATATCCTGCTTGTTGGCCAAAGGCAGGTTTTTATCGCGCCCCGCCCAGGCCTGATCCAGCACCTTGCCCATATCGGCCTGCATCCGGCTGAGCAGGCCTGTACGACTTGCACCGCGGGTCACCGCATAGGTTTCGGGCAATAAAATACCTTCATCGGGCACAACGGTAATATCGCCGCTCAAAACTTCGCTTTGGCGAAGGATTTCGACAATTTCGCGCACAGTGCGTCCTTCGGGGACAGTCACCGCATGTTGAACAATCTTGCCGCTTTGCAGTTTATCGAAAATATCATTGATGCTGGCATGGGCGGCAATTTTATATTCCCCTGCCTTCAACGTCACACCTTCATCGGCCAGACGAACCTTGATGCGAAACAACAGAGGATCGCTGATCAGCTTTTTGGCGCCCAACTGTTCGGCAATGGCGCGTGCTCCCGTCCCAGGGGCCACTGTAAAGGTCTGGACCTGCATTGATGGGCCGGGTGCGGCCAGCGCCTTGACGATTTTTTCCTGCCAGATGATCCACAGACCACCGCCAAGCGCACCCAATAAAATGAGCAGGAAAAGCAAAAGGATGAGGAGCTTACGTGCCAAGGCGCCTTTGCCAGCCTTTTTGGCTGGCGCATTGTCCGTTTGCGAAGCTTTTGGTGTGTCGTTGCTCTGGTTCACGGATACGCGGTCAGCACCAATGAAGCATTGGTCCCACCAAAACCAAAGGAATTGCTTAAGGCTGCGCGTACTGGCTTTTTCACGGCCTTGTGCGGGGCCAGGTTAATTTTAGTGTCCACCGACGGGTTATCCAGATTTAGCGTTGGCGGGCAGACCCCATCGCGTATAGCCAGAGCGCAAAAAGCCGCTTCGACCGCACCGGCGGCCCCCAACAAATGCCCGATAGAGGATTTGGTAGAGGACATCACCAGATTTTCTGCCTGATCGCCAAACATCCGCTCGACGGCTTTTAGCTCGATCTCATCACCCAACGGTGTCGATGTGCCATGGGCATTGACGTAATCAATGTCCTTGGGGTCAAGGCCGGCATGTTTCATGGCCATTTTCATGGACCGGTAACCGCCATTGCCATCAGGCGCTGGCGCAGTGATGTGATAGGCATCGCCAGACAGGCCATAGCCCTTAACCTCGGCAATGATATTGGCACCACGGGCCAAAGCGTGTTCCAGTTCTTCCAGAACCATTACCCCGGCACCTTCGCCCATGACAAACCCGTCACGGTCCGCATCCCAGGGACGCGAGGCCTTTTCTGGGGCGTCATTATTGGCAGTGGACAGCGCCCGTGAGGCGGCAAAACAACCAATGCCAAGGCGGCAAATGGCAGCTTCTGCCCCACCGGCAATCATCACATCGGCATCATCACGGCGAATAAATTCGGCCGCATCGCCAATGGCATGGGCCCCTGTGGAACAGGCCGTGACCACGGCATGGTTCGGGCCTTTAAATCCATAGCGCATAGAGACCTGGCCTGAGGCCAGATTGATGAGCATGGAGGGGACCACAAACGGGCTGAGGCGGCGAGCGCCTTTTTCATGAATGGTCAGCGAAGCTTCATAAACAGTTTGCAGACCGCCAATGCCCGACCCGATCAAAACGCCGGTGCGTTCCAGCGCCTCTTCGTCTTTGGGGGTCCAGCCCGCGGCCTTGATGGCTTCGTCTGCCGCCGCAATCCCATAAAGGATAAATTCATCGACACGTTTGCGATCACGTTTTGACATTACCGCATCAGGATCAAACGCCCCAACCATGTCGGCATGACCGCCGCCACGACCATCAACGCGCGGCACATAACCGGCGACTTTGCAGCTCAGATCCGAGGTGTCAAAATTCTCGATCGGGCCAACACCTGATTGCCCGGCCAACAGCGCCGCCCAAGAAGTCTCGACCCCGTTGCCCAAAGGGGTAACGAGGCCCAAACCAGTTATGACAACGCGTCTCTCGGTCATCAGGAAAACCCGCTAAAAGGCTCAGCCAGTCTTTTCTGAGATGAATTTAACAGCATCGCCGACTTTTTGGATGTGCTCGGCGGCATCATCAGGAATTTCGATGTCGAACTCTTCTTCGAAGGCCATAACCAGCTCGACATTATCGAGCGAGTCTGCGCCCAGATCATCAATGAAGCTGGCGCTTTCGGTAACCTTGGCGTCTTCAACGTCGAGGTGCTCAATAACAATCTTTTTTACGCGATCCAAAATGTCTGACATGCTCGTGCCCTTCTTTCTGTTTTGGCTTCATTTTAAGTGTACGCCGTCCGGGCGCATGGTGTAAATATCCGCATTATATGCGTCTGCGGCGACGCCTAACATACTTTTCTTCACTGCGCCAAGCGCTGACGTGAGAAAAGCGTGTAATCTGCGCTAGAACATCGCCATGCCACCATTGACGTGCAAGGTCTGGCCGGTGACGTAACCGGCCTCGTTTGATGCCAGATAAAGCGCCGCGGCGGCAATATCATCGCCCGAGCCCAGTTTACCAGCCGGAATGGTGCCTAAAATCGCTTCGCGTTGTTTGTCATTCAGCGCGTCGGTCATTGGCGAGGTGATAAACCCTGGCGCGATACAATTGGCGGTGATACCGCGTTTGGCAGTTTCGGCGGCGATAGCTTTGGTAAAGCCGATCATACCGGCCTTTGATGCTGCGTAATTGGCCTGTCCCGGATTGCCGGTCACGCCAACAATAGAGGTGATACCGATAATGCGCCCCCAACGGGCCTTCATCATGCCACGCATGGCCGCCCGGCAAAGGCGAAAATAGGCCTCCAAATTAACTTTGAGGACCAAATCCCAATCTTCGTCTTTCATCCGCATGAGGAGGCCATCACGGGTCAGCCCGGCGTTTGACACCAGAATATCCAGCCCGCCCAGCGCATCTGTCACTTGGCCCGGCAGCGCATCCACACTGTCCGCATCACTAAGGTTGGCGGGCAGGACCGCAACCCGTTCGCCGCCAAGCTCAGCGGCCAGCTCTTCAAGCTTTTCGGCCCGCGTGCCCGACAATGCCACTTGCGCCCCGGCTTTGTGTAGCGCCCGTGCGATATCGCCGCCCAGACCACCCGTTGCGCCGGTGACCAGCGCCCGTTTTTCACTTAAATCAAACATACTCTGACCTTAACTTTGGGCTTCGGCATTAAATGCCGTTGCAAATTCTGCAATTGTTGGGGCGGTGTTCAGCGCAAAGCCCTTGGACTCTTTGGAAATACGCCGCACCAGAAGAGTCAACACCTTGCCAGACCCCGGCTCGACAAATGTATCGACACCGTTACCAACCATCCAAGCCACACTTTGACGCCAATGGACCCGCCCGGTGATCTGTTCCACCAAAAGACGGCGTATGGTTTGTGGATTGATGGTCGGCGCGGCCTCGATATTGGTGACCACCGGTACAATCGGCGTACGAATGGCCACATCTGCCAGCGCCTCTGCCATTTCCTGTGCGGCAGGCTCCATCATCGACGAATGAAATGGCGCGGACACCGGTAAAATCACCGCTTTTTTGACGCCGTGTTCTTTGGCAGCATCGGCGGCGGCTTTAATGGCGTTCGTCGCACCCGATATGACCACCTGGCCCGGCGCATTATCGTTGGCCAACTCGCACACACCGTGTTCACTGCCAATATTGCACAATGCGATCGCCTGTTCTTCAGTGGCCCCCAACAAGGCTGCCATAGTGCCCATCCCGACTGGTACAGCGCGCTGCATAGCCTGACCACGATGGCGCAATAATTTCGCCGTATCGGTCAAGCTGATCGCCCCGGCAGCGGCCAAAGCGGTATATTCGCCCAGCGAATGCCCGGCCACATGAGATGCGGCCTGCACATCAATACCGTATTCACTGTTCAGCACAGCCATCACGGCCATGGATGTGGCCATCAAGGCCGGTTGCGTGTGTTCAGTCAGGGTCAGGGCCGCTTCGGGGCCTTCCCAGATTGTGGTAGAGAGCTTTTCGCCCAAAGCCTCATCGACTTCGTCAAAAACAGCCTTTGCAGACGAAAACGTCTGTGCCAGATCCTTTCCCATGCCCACGACTTGACTGCCCTGACCGGGAAAGGTGAAAGCGATCGCCATATGCGCGCCCCTCGGTTGTTAATCCTGAGATTAGCGTTATAGCAAATCCGCGCCTGTGTGAATATGCCAACAATGCTGAGCACATATGCGTTTTGTCGCACTTAGCCCTTGTCAGGGTTCGCTTTGCCCCTATAGTGCGCCGCCTTAATGGACGCGGTCTTTATCAGCGCAAAAGTCAGGCACAGGGCCTGATTTGTTGTTAAAGAGCCACCGTGAAGCGGAACATACCCTGTCCGTCTTTGCGCCGCGCCAAGAAAAAGGGAAAGCTATGCCTTTATACGAACACGTCCTTATTGCGCGTCAGGATATCTCCTCGACCGAAGTGGACAGCATTACCGAAGGGCTTTCGTCCTTCGTCGAAGACAATGGCGGCAAGGTCGCCAAAGTCGAATATTGGGGCTTGCGCTCCATGGCCTATCGCATGAACAAAAATCGCAAGGGCCATTACGCCCTGATGAACATTGATGCACCCGCCGAAGTGGTTCAGGAAATGGAACGCAAATTGCGGATCAACGAAGATATCCTGCGCACTTTGACCATCCGCGTCGATGAGTTCAGCGAAGATCCATCACCCATCCTGGTCAAGCGCGAAGAGCGCAAACGCCGCCACGAAAGGTACTAGGGCCATGAAAACCAATATTACCAATCTGCCGTCAAAACGGCCGTTTGCCCGTCGCCGCAAGGTTTGCCCGTTTTCATCGGACAAATCCCCAAAGATCGATTACAAAGATCCTAAACTGCTGCAACGCTATATGTCCGAACGCGGTAAAATTGTTCCTTCACGGATCACCGCCGTTTCCATTAAAAAGCAACGCCAATTGTCTCGTGCTATCAAACGCGCGCGGTTCTTGGGCCTGTTGCCTTACGCTGTGAAATAGGGGGCCGGTATGGATATCGTTCTTCTTGAACGCGTCGAAAAGCTTGGTGCTATCGGCGACGTGGTTACCGTCAAAGACGGCTTTGCTCGCAACTTCCTTTTGCCACAAGGCAAGGCATTGCGCGCCAACAAGGCCAATATTGAACGTTTTGAACGCGAACGCGACGCCATCGAGGCCCGCAATGCAGAAAAACGTGCTGATGCGGAAACCGCAGGCAAGGATCTGGACGGCGAACGTTATACCCTGATCCGCCAGGCCGGCGAATCGGGTCACCTTTATGGTTCTGTTTCGGCCAAAGACATTGCCGAAGCCATGGGTGATGGCATTGGCCGCTCGCAAGTTGTCTTACACAGCCCGATCAAAACCGTTGGCATTCACGACGTACGCGTCAATTTGCACCCCGAAGTGTTCGTCACTGTTGGTGTCAATGTAGCCCGTACCCCCGATGAAGCCGAACGACAGGCCAAAGGCGAAAACGTCATTGATGCGGCCCGCGATGAAGATCGCGAAGCTGATAAAGAAATGGCCGAAGAACAGGCCGCGGCCATGTTTGATCCCGAATCCGAGATCGAGCTGGAAGCCACTGACAAAGCCGACGACGCTGCGGATGATGCAGACGCCGAAGGTTCAGACGAAGAAGCCAGCCAAGACTGATTTTTTCGGCAGCTAAGTTATAAGAAAAGCGGGTCTCATTGAGGCCCGCTTTTTTTGTGGGTAGTCGGGAACCGCTTCTGAACCTGAGGCCCAAACTCGTTCAAACTATTGTCCTTAAGATAATCTGTGCAAGTTCTGAATCTCGTTCAGCTCGTGTCATTGTGCTAAATCCCATGGGACGTTCCAAGCGACCGGCAATCATTAGATCTGCCAAGCCGTGGACCATCGCCCAAAGTGCCATAACGTTTTTCATGGCGGTTCGGTCCTTATAGGGATCAACGCCATAAAATGACCGGCTATCATCCACCAGTTTATCGAATGCCGCATTAGCCGCTGCGGAGAACCGTGCATTGTCCCGATCAGGTTTTTCTGATGAGAACATTAACCTGAAAAGCGCAGGATTTTTCACTGCAAAGTCAATGTAGCCCAATCCTGCGGCAACAAGCTGTGATTGTGGATCTGACTGGGCTTTATTCTGATAACAATGTTGGGAATGCACAAAACGTTTATACCCTATTGCCGCAAGTGCTGTCAGCAGACCCTTGATATCCTTAAAGTGGTGGGCAGGCGCTCCGTGACTAACACATGCCCTTTTGGCAACGGCCCGCAAAGAAAAGGCTTCTATGCCGCTTTCTGACAATTCTTTTTCAGCCGCTTCAAGCAATACGGTCGCCAGGTCACCATGGTGGTAATTTTTTTTGATCACTATTTTAGATCCAGGTTTATGGAATGTCGTGTTTACAATACCCCCGCATCTTGACATTGTCTAGATGACTCTGTAATCACAATCTTGACAGTGACTAGATAAAGGGATGGAGCACGTAAAATGATAAAATGGCTTATTAGAATTATACTCTTTGGGTTTGTCGCATCTTTGTTTACGGTTATTTTTATGGATCGTGAATTGAGCAAAATGTATGGGGGGCATACGCAGCTCGCCACACTCAACCTGACACAAAACACCCCGACACGTTACGCTCTGACCAATGTCAATGTCTTATCACCATCATCAACCACTTTTACGAGCGGCCAAACAGTCCTGATTGATCAGGGCAAAATCATCTCCGTGGGCGCAAATGTTAATCGTGCTGTCGATACGCCAATTATTGATGGCAATGGTATGTTTCTCGTTCCCGGTTTTACAGATTCGCACGCCCATTTATGGGAAAGTGAGAACGATTTACTTTTATTTGTTGCCAATGGCGTCACGCAAATTCGAGATATGAATGGCAGCAAAGATATGTTGCGATGGAAAAAGCAAATTGCTGACGGTCAACGACTGGGCCCGGATATGTATGTGGTCTCTCCCCAACTGGCAACATTTGGACTTATTAAAGGCGTTTTTGTAGGCTGGACACAAAATAAAGTCATCGTGCGATCTAAAAACCAGGTCAATAGAGCTGTTCAATCCTTTAAGGACGTTGGCTATGATGCCATTAAAGCCAGCAGCTTTCTTGATAAAGAGAGCTATTTCAATGTCAGTCATGCGGCAAAAGAAAAGTCAATTACAATGGTTGGCCATATTCCAATGGCTGTAGGCCTGAATGAATTTTATGACTCCAATCAGATCGGAACCGCGCATATTGAAGAGTTAATGAAAGCCCTTGATCGAGAGTTCGGGGGGTATACAAACCTGACTACTGAGGCATTCTTAGAGTTTGTTGCCAGTCGAAGTGATGATGTTGCAGAACGGCTCCTCCAAAATAAAAAATACGTCACATCAACTTTGATGCTGATCGATAGCTTTCCAGAACAAAAAATAGATTTGCACAAGGTACTTCGCGAGAGTGAGCTTCAATATGCAAACCCGGGAATAACCGAGGGAACAATTATTACATCAAGGGGCATTGGTTGGTTGCCTGATGTCAATATCTATCGGTGGCCCAATGAATGGGACGAGACAAAACGCCATAAAAGTGTGGTCTATTGGAACGCTTATAGCAAAGCACAGCATATTGTACTCGATGCCCTATTGAAAAAAGGCGTTCCAATTATGGTCGGAACAGACACCAATGTTCCGGTCATCGTCCCCGGGTTTTCTATTCACGACGAAATGAAAGCACTCAACACGGCAGGGATGCAACCTTCACACGTGCTCGCTTCTGCCACAACAATTCCGTCGAAATGGATGCACACAAACACCGGTGAGATCAGTCCAGACTTCAAAGCAAACCTGGTGTTATTAAGAGACAACCCTTTGGAAAATATCAGCGCAACAAAATCAATTGAAATGGTTATCGTAAACGGCCGTATGTTATCAAGAAACGATCTTGATCAAATTTTACGGTCCGTCAAAACGGCAAATGATAACAGCCGCCATGTGTCATTAAACAATTAGTGTCCAGGCTTGCATTGGATTCATTCACAGGACGTCGCACTTTATCAACAACTTTTCCACACGTTACCAATAGCTTATCAAGCGGCACGCCACAGTACTTTTTCACAGCATAAAATGATCTGTGAAAAACAACAAAGGCAAGGTGTTTCCCCCTCGCCGTGCCTGCGTGGTTAGGCTACATAAGCCTATGGCCATAGATCACCAAACACCTCCGAACGAACCCGATGGTACCAGTTCTGCCCCGCACAATATCGAGGCCGAACAGGCGCTGTTGGGTGCCTTGCTGATTGATAACGAGATTTATTTTCGGGCCGCCGACTATCTGAAGGTCGATCATTTTTATGATCCGGTGCATGGGCAAATCTTTGACGCCATCGCCAAAACCATTGGCAAGGGCCTGCTGGCTGATGCCATCAGCCTGAAAACCACGCTGGAACACCATGAAGGGCTGGCGCAAATCGGCGGCATTGAATATCTGGCGCGGCTTCTGGGCGAAGCCGCCAGCTCGGCCAATGCCCCGGAATATGCGCGTCTGGTTTATGATCTGGCCTTGCGCCGTGACCTGATGCGCATTGGCGATAGCATTTTGAAGGAAGCGGTTGACCCGGTGGAGCCGAAATCTGGCCCCGAACTGATCGAAGATGCCGAACAATTGCTGTTCAGCCTGGCCGAAACCGGGGGTATTTCGCGCGGTTTTCGCCCTTTCAATGAAGCTTTGAAAGAAAGCATGGACATGGCCGCCGCTGCGCACAAGCGCGATGGGGGCATGTCTGGGGTGTCCACTGGCCTGACTGATCTGGATCACAAATTGGGTGGCATGCACAAATCCGACCTGATCATCATTGCCGGGCGTCCATCCATGGGTAAAACCGCTTTGGCCACCAATATCGCCTTTCATGTGGCCAAAAATTACAAGTATGAAGTCAAGGACGGTATGCGCCATACCACCGATGGCGGTGTGGTGGCGTTTTTCAGCCTGGAGATGTCAGCCGAACAATTGGCCACGCGCCTGATTGCCGAACACACGGGTATATCGTCATCGACCATTCGCCGGGGCGAACTTGGCGAGGGTGATTTTGACAAGCTGCTGGACGGCGCAGCGGCGTTAAATGCCATTCCGCTGCATATTGATGACACTGGCGGCCTGCCTGTTGGGGCTTTGGCGGCGCGGGCGCGGCGTTTGAAACGCACCTCAAAAGGTCTGGACCTGATTGTCGTGGATTACCTGCAATTGGTAACCGCCGAATCACGCCGCTCGGATGGGCGCGTGCAAGAGGTCAGCGAGATCACCCAGCGCCTTAAATCTCTTGCCAAAGAGCTGGACGTGCCAGTGATTGCGCTGTCACAGCTCTCCAGGCAGGTCGAGCAGCGCGAAGATAAAAAACCGCAACTTTCGGATTTGCGAGAATCGGGTTCCATCGAGCAGGACGCCGATGTGGTGATGTTTGTGTATCGCGAGGCCTATTATTTGGGCCGGACCGAGCCATCCTATAACACCCCGGAGCATGACGAATGGAAAGTCAAAATGGAAGAAATTCGCCGCCGGGCCGAAGTGATCATTGGTAAACAACGCCATGGTCCGATTGGTAATGTAGATCTGTCATTCCATGACTCGTTGACCAAGTTTGGCAATCTGGCCCCCGATGGCCGCTATGATGACAGTACGCATTAGGAACGTTCAATGCACCTGACCCACGACCCAGATACACCGCCCGCAACGGCCATAACATTTGATGACTTTCTGGCCGTTGATATTCGTGTGGGCACAATCATCAGAGCCGATGCCTTCCCAGAGGCGCGCAAGCCCGCATACAAGCTGGTGATTGATTTTGGTGCCGGCGTGGGGGTTAAAAAATCCTCGGCCCAGATCACCGAACATTACAGCTGTGCCGATCTGGTTGGGCGACAGGTTTCCGCTGTGGTCAATTTTCCGCCGCGCCAGATCGGTAAATTCATGTCCGAAGTGCTCACGCTGGGATACCCCGATGATCAGGGGCATATCGTATTGTTTTCACCTGATCAGGCCATGCCCAATGGGGCGCGTCTGGCCTAAAAACAGAACCGACGATACAGGCCCAGCATTGGTCAATTTGTCGCCTTGTTTTAGACCCGGAACGCCAATACTATCGGTTTGAGTATTATGGAGCCTGTGATGAAAAAGAGTTTTGTATTAACGCTGGCCAGCAGTGCAGCCTTGTTTGTGATGACCAGTGGCACGGCCTTCGCCCAATACACACAATTGGAAGGCGGCGGGCCAAAATCTGCCTGCGAGTGTTACGAAAAGGCCTATCAGTTTGGCACCTATAACATGACACCGGCCAACCACCCCATGGCCGAAACCACACGGTTCAAATGTGGCCTGAAGGGCTGGAGACAAGCCTTCGAAGAAGGCAATAGCGAAGGCCGGAAAACCTATCGCTTTTCCAAAGGCGATTACAGTGTAGGCGTCGGTGAAGGCTTGTGCCCGTATAACGATTATTGACCCTTTTTACAGGGCGGCGTTTGGCAAGACCACAGGGCGGTTGTTATAGTCGCCTATGAATGTTGATGCGCCCCTGCCCTCGTTGCCGCGCCTGATTGTTGATCTGGATGCTGTGCGGTCGAATTATCTGCTGATGGCAGAGCGTTCGGGTGCCGCAAAAACCGGGGCGGCAATCAAGGCCGATGCCTATGGATTGGGGTTGGAACGCATAGCGCCAGTGCTGGAAAAGGCTGGCTGTACCAGCTTTTTTTGCGCCCATGTCAGCGAAGGCATGATGGCCCGTCAGGTTCTGGGTCATGATGCCGAAATATTCATTTTGAATGGTGTGCAATATGGCGAAGCACCGCTTTTGCGCCAAAAACGCCTGATCCCGATCCTCAGCACACCTGAACAGGTCAGCTTGTGGCACGAGGCCGGGGGAAGCGATCCGGCGGCCTTGCATATCGATACAGGCATGAACCGTCTGGGCCTTGGATGGCAAGACGATGTCGTGGCCATGGCAAAGGGATTAAACCTTACCCTGGTCATGAGCCATCTGGCCTGCGCCGCCGATCCGCACCATGCGATGAACCGGACACAGCTTAACCGTTTTACGGCAATCCGTGATGCCTTTGCCGATGTTCGCGCATCCTTTGCCAGTTCGGCTGGCATATTGCACGGCCCGGATTTTCATTTTGACCTGACCCGGCCAGGGATCGCGCTTTATGGCGGCGCCCCTCTGGTTCACAGCGGGCCGCAACTGGCCTCTGTTGCCCGTATCGAAGCCCCGATTTTGCAGGTCAGCACTCTGCGCAAAGGTGATTGTGTCGGCTATGACGCAAGCTTTATTGCCCCGCGCGATATGGCTATTGCAACCACTGCCATCGGATATGCCGATGGCTTGCCTGTTTCGGCGCAATCTGGCGGGTTTGGGCGTATCGATGGCCACAAAGTCCCGGTTATTGGC
This sequence comes from Robiginitomaculum sp., assembly GCA_021776525.1. Taxonomy (GTDB): domain Bacteria; phylum Pseudomonadota; class Alphaproteobacteria; order Caulobacterales; family Maricaulaceae; genus Robiginitomaculum_B. The sequence goes on along the minus strand of JAJFFT010000005.1, from coordinate 59,681 downwards.
CGGGTTTCCATGGATCTGAGCGTATTTGACATCAGCGCCCTGCCCCAACCACCCAATCCCGGCGATATGCTTTGCCTGCTGGGAGATGACCTCGAAGCGCTTGCATTGGCCAGCGATACCTTGTCCTATGCGCTTCTCACCGGGCTTGGGCCCCGTTTTGTGCGCGAATACAAAGGATGGGGTGCATGAACCCGCTGGCAATACTTGGTCACGCTGTTTTGGCCCTCACCCGTGAAGCCGGGGCGATTGCCCTGTTCACCCGCCGCGGGGTGGTGGCTGCATTGATGCCGCCCTGGTATTGGAGCCAGTTAGGCGCACAGCTTTTGCGTATTGGCTATTTTTCCTTGCCCGTCGTCGGCCTGACCGCAGTGTTTACCGGCGCGGCACTGGCCCTTAATATCTATACGGGCGGGGCGCGCTTTAACGCCGAACAATTTGTGCCCAACATCGTGGTGCTGGGCATCACCCGCGAGCTGGGACCGGTACTGGCATCCTTGATGCTGGCGGGCCGGGTCAGCGCCGCCATGGCCGCAGAAATTGGTGCCATGCGGGTCACCGAACAAATCGACGCGCTGGAAACCCTGTCCACCGATCCATTTCGTTTTCTGGTTGGGCCGCGCATATTGGCCGCCATCATAACGGTGCCCATACTGGTGCTGGTTGCGGATATAATCGGGGTTATGGGCGGCTGGGCTGTCTCCACACAGATTTTGGGCTTCAATGGTGCCACCTATATTCGCAACAGCGTTGATTTTGTGACCCAGTGGGATGTGGTGTCGGGCCTGATCAAGGCCGCCGTATTCGGGTTTATTATCGCACTGATGGGCTGTTATCACGGCTATCGTTCGAAACGCGGCGCCCAGGGGGTTGGCCGGGCCACCACAAATGCCGTGGTCAGCGCCGCCATATTGATCTTTGCCGCCAATTACGTTCTCACCACATTGTTTGTTTAACATGACTGATCTCGCTGAACCGCTCAAAATATCTATTCGCGACCTACACAAATCCTTTGGCAGCAACCATGTGCTGCGCGGGGTTGATCTGGACGTCATGCCCGGCCGTTCCATGGTTGTCATTGGCGGCTCGGGTACCGGTAAATCTGTACTGTTGAAGTGTATATTGGGGCTGATCAGTCCGGACAGCGGCTCGATCTGCATTGATGGTAAATCCGTCACCCGCCTGTCGGCGCGCAAACGCGCCAAAGTCATGTCCAAGTTTGGCATGTTGTTCCAGGGCGGTGCGTTGTTTGATTCGCTCAGTGTCTGGGAAAATGTCGCCTTTCGCCTGCTCTATGCGGATGGCGTGGCGCGCAAGCCTGCAAAAGAACGCGCAGAGGCCGCGCTTAACCAGGTCAATTTGGGTGCCGATGTCATGGGGTTAAGCCCGGCCGAGCTGTCCGGTGGCATGCAAAAACGCGTCGGTCTGGCCAGAGCCATCGTCGCCAAGCCTGAGATTTTATTTTTTGACGAACCGACAACCGGCCTCGATCCGATCACCGCAGATGTGATTGACAATCTGATCCGCCGTCAGGTCACGGCCCTTGGAGCCACCGCCGTATCCATCACCCATGACATGAATTCCGTACGCAAAATCGCCGATGATGTGGCAATGATTTATGAAGGCAAGATTATCTGGCGCGGCGTAGCCAAAGATGTCGACAATTCCGGCAACCCTTATGTCGAACAATTCGTGACGGGCAGCGAAAACGGCCCGATCAAGGTTCTGGCGCGCTAGTCCTAAAAGGCCTTGCATAACGGGTCAGAATAAATTAGAACATATAGTGAACATTATGAATGTGAGTCACTATGGTCAAACTTGCCACGCTTTTCGTCTGTCAATCTTGCGGCACCAGCCACGGCAAATGGGCCGGACGTTGCGAGGCGTGCGGCGGATGGAACTCTCTGGTTGAGGAAAGTGCGGATAGCGGGCCTGTATCCACTAAACCCAAAGCTCGGCCCAGATCTTCGCGCGGCATTGCCTTTCACGACCTGCAAAGCACCGAGCCGCCTTTGCCGCGCATGCAAACAAACATTGCCGAGTTTGACCGGGTTTGCGGCGGCGGCATTGTTCCAGGTTCTGCACTGTTGATCGGCGGCGATCCCGGCATCGGCAAATCCACGCTTTTATTGCAAGCCGCAGCGGCACTGTCGAAAAATGGTGCCAAAGTCGCCTATGTCTCAGGCGAAGAGGCCATAGATCAGGTGCGCAGCCGGGCCCGGCGACTGGGCCTTGAAGGGGCCCATGTGATGTTGGCCACCGAAACCGCGTTGGGGCCGATCCTGGATTCTCTTAAACACGAAAAACCTGACTTTGTGGTGATTGATTCTATCCAGACCCTGTGGAGCGATGCGCTGGGTGCGGCCCCGGGCTCAGTCAGCCAGGTTCGCGCCTGTGCGCAGGAACTGACCCGCTTTGCCAAAAAACGAAATTGCGCCGTGGTACTGGTCGGGCATGTCACCAAGGATGGACAGATCGCCGGACCGCGGGTGATCGAACACATGGTCGACAGCGTGCTCTATTTCGAGGGTGAGCGCGGCCATCAGTTCCGTATCCTGCGCGCGGTGAAAAACCGCTTTGGCCCGACCGATGAAATCGGCGTGTTTGAAATGTCAGATGCCGGCCTGCGTGAGGTTACCAATCCTTCGGCCCTGTTTTTGGACGGGCGCGAGGATTGCGCCACCGGAACTGCGGTTTTTGCCGGGATCGAAGGCACACGCCCGGTACTGACCGAAATTCAGGCTCTGGTAGCCCCAGCCGCTTTTGGCACGGCCCGCCGTGCGGTTATTGGTTGGGACAGCAGCCGTCTGGCCATGGTTCTGGCGGTTTTAGAGACCCGTTGCGGGTTTAGTTTTGGCGGCAAGGACGTTTATTTAAACGTTGCCGGGGGCTTGAAGGTTTCTGAACCTGCCGCTGATCTGGCCGTGGCGGCGGCGCTTATCTCCTCGGCGCTGGACCTGCCACTGCCCCCTAAAGCCGTAGTTTATGGGGAAATTGCTCTCTCCGGAGAGATCCGCCCGGTCTCGCGTATTGGGGCCCGTTTGAAGGAGGCCAACAAGCTGGGCTTCAAGCACGCCGTTGGCCCACTTGGCCGTAATACAGAAAAAGCTGAACGTAATCTTGGTTGCACCATTGCGAAAATGGTCAAATTAAGCGATCTTATAGACTTGATCGATACACGTGAATCGGTTGCAGCCCGGGAGTAAGGGTTTGGACGGCACCGCAGTAACCGCTTTTGATGCTTTTGCGCTTGGCCTGTTATTCTTGTCCGGCATTCTGGCGCTGACCCGTGGCTTTATGCGCGAGGCCCTGTCCGTTACGGCTTTTGTTCTGGCGGCCATGGCCACCATTTTCACATATCCAGTCTTTAAAATTCCCATGCGCAGTCTGATCACCCCCGGATGGGCGGCCGATGCCTTTACCATCGCCGGGGTGTTTATTCTGGTTTATATGGCCGTGACCCTGGTCACACATCATTTCACAGCACGCCTGCGTGGTGGATCAGACGTTGGGGCGCTGGACCGCAGCGCCGGGTTTATTTTCGGCGTAGTGCGCGGCATTGCCTTGCTTGGCTTGGCACTGATCCTGTTTAATCAATTGACCCCGCGGGATCGTATGCCCAGCTGGCTGGTTAATGCCCGCCTCTATCCGGCCATCAACGCCACGGCGCGGGCTTTGCAGGCTCTGGCCCCCGCATCCGCCCCAGTGAACGAGCACCGGATAAACGCTACATCCGGGCCTACGCCAAAGCCGGCCCGCAAGACCGGGACCAAGGATGCCGACCAGGGTTATGCACGCGGCGAGCGCCAAAGTCTGGACCAGCTGATATCAACATCGACAGAAAACACTTCCAATGATTCGCGCAAAGGCAACGGGGACTAACGTCATGATCCGGGATGAGCCTCAAAATTGGCCTTCATTATTGATCGACCCCATTGACGACAAGCCCCGCGAGGAATGCGGGGTTTTTGGTGTCTATGGTCTGGAAGATGCCGCGCCTCTGACGGTGCTGGGTCTGCATGGCTTGCAACACCGTGGTCAGGAGGCTTGCGGCATCGCGGCCTATGACGGCACGCATTTTCATTCCGAACGGCATATGGGACTGGTCAGCGACAATTTCGGCGGCACGGACGTCGCCAAACGCCTGCCCGGCAACGCAGCCATTGGACATGTGCGTTATTCCACGCAAGGCGAAACGGCGCTGCGCAATGTGCAACCGCTCTATGCTGATCTGAAATCCGGCGGTTTTGCGGTGGCCCATAACGGCAATCTGACCAATGCGCGGGCATTGCGCGAGGTTTTGGTCACCGACGGAGCCATTTTCCAATCAACCTCGGACACCGAAGTGGTGTTGCAATTGGTGGCCCGGTCTCGGCGCACCCACTTGGTCGACCGCTTTATTGATGCGTTAAAGAAAATCGAGGGCGCCTATGCACTGGTTGCCCTGACCAATAAAAAACTGATCGGCGCCCGTGACCCTTATGGCATTCGCCCACTGGTGTTGGGCCGTCTGGACGGCGCACCAATTTTGGCCTCGGAAACCTGTGCGCTGGATATGATCGGTGCACAGTTCGAGCGCAACATCGAACCCGGCGAAGTTGTGGTGATGACCAAAGATGGGATTAAAAGCTATTTCCCGTTTGCCAAAGTGCGCCCCCGACCATGCCTGTTTGAGTTTGTTTATTTTGCCCGTCCCGATTCCATCGTTGACGGCAAGAGCGTCTATGAGGTGCGCAAGCGCATGGGTCAGCGCCTGGCCATCGAACATCCGGCCGACGTTGATGTGATTGTCCCGATCCCCGATAGCGGCGTACCGGCGGCACTGGGTTTTGCCCAAGGGGCCAATATTCCGTTCGAGCTTGGGATTATCCGCAACCACTATGTTGGGCGGACATTTATCCAGCCCAGCCAGTCAATCCGCGATATGGGCGTGCGTCTGAAACATGCCGCCAACCGTGCCGTGCTCAAGGGCAAACGGGTATTACTGGTCGATGATTCTATTGTGCGCGGCACGACGTCGCTAAAAATTGTACGTATGGTCCGCGAAGCCGGGGCCAGTGAGGTTCATTTTCGCTCGGCCAGCCCGCCCATCCGCTTCCCTGATTTTTATGGCATAGACATGCCCGATGCCGAACGCCTGTTGGCAGCCAAGCATTCGCACGCAAAAATGGTTGAGATGCTTGAAGTCGACAGCCTTGGTTTTTTATCCGTTGACGGCCTCTATTGGGCTATGGGAGAAGAGCGTCGCCGGGGCGAGGCACCCAGCTATGCCGATCATTATTTCACCGGGGAATACCCCACCGCTTTATCTGATTATGAACACCACAACGCCGACAAGGCCAAACAGCTGTCGCTGTTATCCGAGGTTGCATAAGGTCCACATTTCATGACGTCACACGAGCAGAATTTCGAGGGCAAAATTGCCCTGGTCACCGGTGCAACACGGGGTATCGGCCGCGCCATTGCGCTTGGCCTTGCGGCCCGTGGGGCCCATGTCATCGCCCTTGGGCGCACACAGGGGGCATTGGAAGAGCTGTATGATGAAATCACGGCAGCCGGGGGCAGCGCCACATGCGTGCCTGCTGACCTTAATGATCTGGACAGCATAGATACCTTAGGCGGCATTGTTGCCGAACGCTGGGGGCATCTGGATATTCTGGTCGGCAATGCCGGCCTTTTGGGCATGGTTGGCCCCACAGCCCATGTGGACCCGAAGATCTGGGACGAGGTTATGCGCGTCAACACCACCTCCAACTGGCGCCTGATCCGGGCTATGGACCCATTGCTGCGCGCCGCGCCAGCAGGGCGAGCAATGTTTATCTCATCCGGGGCATCGCAAAATTTTCGGCCTTTTTTCGCGCTCTACAGCGCCTCAAAGGCGGCGTTGGACGCGCTGGTGACCTGTTACGCCAAAGAGGTGGAAAAGCTGCCTTTAAAGGTCAATATCATCAACCCCGGCCCCATGCGCACTGCCATGCGGCGCAAATTCATGCCCGGCGAAGACCCTCAAACCATCCCCGCCCCGGAAGAGATTGTCCCATTGGTCGTCGATCTGTGCAGCCCGGAGTGCAGCCAAAATGGCGCATGGATCAGTTTTACCGACTGGAAAGCGGAACAGGGTTAAACAGCACGCGAATGCCGCTTGGCACTGGGTTGCCAGTGGGTATCAAAACACGCCGCAATATTGCGCACAAACACCCGTCCCGCTTCGGTTACCGTGACACGACGGTCATAGAGGGTCACCAGACCATCTTCGGCCAGCGGTAGTAGTTTTTCCAGCGCATCATCCATGGCATTTATCGGCGCGTTAAAAGCCTCTGCATGGGCGGCAAGATCAAGTTCCAGCGCGCTCATCATCGTCATAATTGCGGCCCGGCGCATAGCGTCTTCACCGTCCAGTTTAACGCCCCGGATAACCGGCAACTGCCCGGCGTGTATGGCATTACGCCATGCATCCATTGCCGGGGCATTTTGCACATAACCCGGCCCCAAGGCCCCGATTGAGGACGCACCAAGGCCCAGCAGCGTATCCGCCGTATCGGTGGTATAGCCCTGAAAATTACGGCGCAACGCGCCAGAACCCACGGCCTTGGCCATGGCATCATCCGGGTGAGCATAATGATCAAACCCAACCGCCACATATCCGGCATTTTGCAAAACCTGCCCCACCGTATGGGCCTCGGCAAAACGCTCCTCCATGCCTGGCAGGTCTTCCTGTTTGATCATTTCCTGATGTTTTTTGAACCAGGGCACATGGGCATAACCAAACACCGCCAGGCGATCAGGGCGCAAAGACAATGCCAGTTCTGTACTGCGGCGGACATCGTCAACGCTTTGCCCGGGCAAGCCGTAAATCAGGTCAAAATTGATGGCGCCAATGCCCGCATCACGCAACCATTCAACGGTTTGTTTGACAAGGGAAAACGGTTGTATGCGGTTGATTTTTTCCTGCACATGTTTGTTAAAATCCTGCACACCCAGCGAGGCCCGCGTTACACCGGCATTGGCCAGCGCCGCCGCTTTTTGTGCATTCATGGTGCGCGGGTCAATTTCCACCGCCAGTTCCATGTCATCGCGCGCCCCAAAGGCCGCGATAATTTTGGCCGTTATGGCGGCAAAGTCCCCATCGCTGAGCAATGTTGGACTGCCACCGCCAAAATGCACATGGGCCAGACCACCATGATGGACGGGCAAAGCCGCCGCCAACAGGTCGATTTCGGCGATCAGATCAGTCGCATATACACCAACTCGGTCATAGGTATGGGCCACCGTGGTGTGACACCCGCAATACCAGCACATTTTTTGGCAAAACGGGACATGGACATAAAGCGAGAGCGGCTCACCCGGTACAATTTGCGACAACCACAAACGGTAATCGGCCTCGCCAATAGCGTCCGTAAACTGTACGGCCGTCGGGTAGCTGGTATAGCGTGGCACCTCGGCCAGAGCGTATTTTTTGTGTGCAGGGTCCATAGCGCGCTTGTGCTCTATATTACCGTAAATGCCAATGCGACGTTTTGACCGGCCAGGCGGTTTTATCCGTCGTCCTTTTTATCTTCATAAGGGTTTTTACCCGCTTTGACGATCAACCGAATCGGCACGCCAAGCAGATCAAAATCATCGCGCAACCCATTGATAAGATAGCGTTTATATGCCGAAGGCAAATACTTGGCACGCGAACACATCAATACAAAGGTTGGCGGGCGGCTTTTGGTTTGGCTGATATAACGCGGCTTGATGCGTCGCCCCTGGACGGCGGGCGGCGGGTGACGCTGGGTCATGGATTTCAGCCAGTCATTCAGGTCACGGGTTTTGATCTTCGCATTCCAGTCTTTGTGAATGCTTTCGATAGCAGGCATCAGGCGTTTCAGCCCCCGCCCGGTCAACCCCGACAACGTGACCAGTGGTGCGCCGCGCAATTGTGGCAACAGACGCGCCAGACGCTCTTTGAGGTGCGCCAACAGCTCGGCCTTATCGCGCACCAAATCCCATTTGGTCACTGCGAAGACCACGGCCCGGCCCTCGCGTTCAGCCAGATCGGCCAATTGCAAATCCTGCTTATCCAACGGCGACAGGGCATCCATAACGACCACAACGACTTCGGCAAAAACGATGGATTTCAGACTGTCACTCACAGCCATTTTTTCCAGATGATCGGTGATCTTGGCCCGCTTGCGCATTCCCGCCGTATCGGCAAGGCGCACCGGGCGCCCATCCCATGACCAGTCCACGGCAATCGAATCCCGTGTTACGCCGGCTTCCGGCCCGGTGATCAACCTTTCCTCGCCAACTAACCCATTGATCAGCGTCGATTTACCGGCATTAGGGCGACCGATAACGGCTATGCGCAATGGCTTTCCGGCCTCATCGTCTTCGTCGACCTGTTCTTCGCTATCCAGACCGGCCACCTTGGCCGCGTCCACAATGGCGACAAACAATTCGCCCATGCCCTCATTATGCTCAGCGGATACGGCCACTGGCTCACCAAGGCCCAGCGAATACGCATCCAACATGCCGTCGCGACCGGCCCGGCCTTCGGTCTTGTTGGCCACCAGAACAACAGGACAACCGGACTTGCGCAAGATTTCGGCAAAAACCTGATCCAGAGGTGTAATACCGGTGCGGGCATCAACCAGAAACAGGCAAATATCGGCATCACCAACCGCGTGCAAGGTCTGGGTACGCATATCGGCCTCAAGACCGATTTTGGCGGTTTCCAGCCCAGCGGTATCCACCAGAGTCAAATCCATATCGCCAAACCGGCCAAAACCTTCACGGCGATCCCGTGTCACACCGGGCCGGTCATGGACAAGCGCAAGTTTGCGCCCGGCCAAACGATTGAACAGTGTCGATTTGCCCACATTCGGGCGCCCGGTGATAACCAGTTTCAAAGACATCTTAAATTCCACAGCGCAACATGCGCCAGCATCACCTAGCGCAGCTTGTACAGCATTGCATTATCGGAAAGCAGGTAAATGTTCTCGTTCGCGACAATGGGGGCGATAAAAAACGCGTCATTAAAGCGGGCTTCGGCAACGGTTTCACCTGTTTGTGGCGAAAGATGCAAAATATTACCCCGCGAGGACACCAGAACCAGCTTACCACCAGCCAGAACCGGTCCGGCCCAGCTGATCCGTCCTTTTTGCTTTTTGACTTTGCGATAACGCGGCAGATCACGCACCCAGCGCACCCGGCCATCATGACGGGACAAGGCAGAAACCTGTCCCTCATTGGTGACAACAAACAAATGATCACCAGCAAGCCAAGGCATGTTTATGCCGCCGACCTGTCGGCTCCACAAACGTGTACCAGAACGCATATCCACAGCGGCCAGAAGCCCTGAATGACTGATGGCATAAACGGTACGGTCAAAGATCACAGGGGCGCCGGCAATATCGTTCAAGGACGCCAAAGCCGTCATGCCCGCCTGACGGGTCAGAGATTCGGACCACATATTGCGGCCGTTTTGTACCCGCAGCGCAACAAGCTCACCAGAGGCAAACGGCGCAACAACAACTTCGCCATACACAGATGGGCTTGATGCCGCTAGAATACGAGCTGGTTCTGAAATGCCCTGAAACGTCCATAGCACTTCGCCCGTATCACTATCAAAGGCATAAAGTTCATCGTCCTGGGTGACGGCAAACATCCGCCCTTCGGCCAGGCTGGGGGCGCTGTGAATCGGTGTAGGCGTTTCAGTCCGCCATATTTCATCACCGGTTTTAACATCCAGCGCCGCGGCCAGACCATAGCCTGAAACCATATACAAACGCCCGCCAGAAACAGCCAAACCGCCGCCATAGCCCTCGCGGCCACTATTGAAGCCCAGTTTGAAAACACCGCGCCACCCGGCACCAAAACGCCCACGGCGATCTTCCTTGGGCAGAACTTTTCGTTCTGGCAGCACAGTCGTGCGCCATTTTGTCTGGCCGCTTTCCGTATCAATTGCGCGAATTATCCCCTTAGCATCAAGCACATAGAGCACACCACCTGCGATCACTGGTGGGGCGACTATTCGCCCTTTGGTATAGCTGGACTTGCCGATACTGTGCTTCCAGACCTTTTCAAGCCCGTCGCCGGCGCTGAGATGTTGTGGGGCGTGGCTGGGAAACGCGCCCGATTGTGACCAGTCCGCATTGATATAGGCCTGAGGCAGCACAATAGGCGTATCCGCCGCGCCGTCATCAACCTGTAAAGCCTGTTCGAACGTCAGGATAGATATGCGTTGTTCTTCATCAGGCAAAGCGCCCTGTTTGGCCTTGTCCTTGTCATCATTACCGCCAACAAAAGGAATGACCTTGCTAACGGTTGAACAGCCGCCAACCAAGAGCATCAGGGTGCAAAACCCCAAAACAATGCGTTTCATTGTGTGCTTTCCTCATCAGCTTGAACGGCTTGCGGCTGGGCCTCTTTTGGTGCCGGGCCAAGAACAGCCAACGCCTGTGCGGCACGGTTACGCGCCCCGCTTGGCGCATCTAACGCCATAGAGAGATAAGTGTAGTCTTCACGCGCGCGGTTCAGATTGCCCTCTTCAAAGGCTTTAGCCGCCAGTAATTCCCGTGCCGTAAAGCGGAAGGGTCGCCCTGGTCCGGTCAGCAAAGACAGCTTGGCTTCCAAATCCGCCAGTTCGAGCGAATCTGCGACAACCAGAACCGCCCGCAAAGTTGCCAGGTCCTTGTACAGAGGGTCGCTGAATGCATCAGCCGCCTGTGAATAGAGTTGTGCCGCCTCGGCAGGCTTGCCGGTTTGCGCCTTAATCGCCGCCTGTTCCATCAAGGCCAGTGCCGCATACCCTTTGGGGCCATCTTTGGAAAATTGCGCATAAGCCGCCTCGGCCGCAGCAACATCACCAACCTGAAGCAGGGTTGCCGCATGATTAAAGCCCTCGGCGGCGCGTGACTGTTCCTGTGCCTGATAATATTCCAAGCCTTTATAACCGCTAACCCCCAACACAATGGCCAGTGTGACCGCAATCATAAGCGGGCGATAACGGGTGAAAAGCTCCTGCGTCTTGTCGCGACGCAGCTCCTCATCAACTTCATTAAAAACATCTGACACTGCGTATGAACCTGTGGCTGTTTATGGCGCCAATTGCGCCCTTTTTGCTGGCGGCTGAACCTATCCTCACATTTCCCGAACGGCAACCACGTAATAACGGTCAAACGCGCCTGCTGGGCAAAACATAGATAAAAGTAGCAGCCACCAGGGCAAACACCACAGCAACTATGCTTTGCGTGCCAACCAGATCAAAAAATTGTGTCAGCAATGCGTTGTCAAACTGCAAACCATCAGCCAGACGCTCCATCTGGCTTGCCGCCAAAGCCGAACCACTGGCCCCGGCCCCGCCCAACACCATAGTTCGTGGGTTCAAAGCCAGCCCCAGGCGTGTCTCAACATGTCTGGTAAAGCTCTCATCCGGCGTAATTTCAGCATCCGCCCGATCAAAGGCAGCACTAAGTCGAGCGTCAAATCCATCTTCAGGGGTCATCATACCTGCACAGCCTCCTTTTCTTCGAGCAAGGCACGCATTTTGGCCTTACCTCTGTTAATATGCGACTTAACCGTGCCCAAGGGCAATCCGGTCACCTCGGCCGCCTCACTATGGCTCATCCCCGAGGAAAAACACAACACAATCACTGTACGCTCCACCTCGCTGAGATGCGATAAGGCCCGGTCAAGATCCATTGCATCACCAGCATCCCAATTTTGTTGCCGCTCTTCAATGTCCTGGTGCGCCTTATATCGCTCCAGTGCTGCAGCAGCAGCCTTACGTTTGCGTGCCGATTGCAAAAACTCCGTATAGGCTATGCGACACAACCAGCTTTTAAAGCTACCTTTGCCGCTAAACGTGGCAATTTTGCGATAGGCCTTGATAAACGCATCCTGTGCCAGATCATCAGCCAGTGCATGATTGCCTGTCATACGGGTCAACATCGCGCGGACCAGTGTTTGGTGACGGACGACCAGCTGGCTAAAAGCACGCCGGTCCCCCGTTGCCGCGACAAGTCCGGCCAGTTCCATATCATTTGCAGCCATCTTGCGTGCCCCAAGCGATCGTTAGTCTGACGGCTTTTTATTGGCAAAGATGTGCATGCCGATCAATGCAAGGCCGATAAAGCCTGGAATAGCCGCAATACTGGACAAAATAGCCGTCGCTTCTTCATCACCGTCAGCAATACCTATTCCATAGCCTAAAACCACAAGACCAAGTGCTGTTGCAATAAGAATCAAACCACGACGCAAGTCACTGTTGGGTTCCCGATTGGGCTGCACACCCATCGCCTTGATTGTGTCAGGGGTCAGCTCAACGCCTTTTTCAATCGCTTTTTGCACTGTTTTCTGAACAGCCTCATTCGATCTGGCACGTGCCTGAGAGACGAACCATACAATTGCGATTACCATAATAAACGGCGACAGCGGTACCAGTAATCCTAACTCCATTTTTTATTCTCCATTTTTATGCGGCTTCGGTGCCGTCAGATATAAGATGCACCAGGGCGGGAAACGGATGCAGAAAAGTACATTTTAATACGTGCTTCATCGTAAATACAGCCCACCGCCGCAAACCAAACACATTTGACAACGGGTCATACACGTCATTGTAGCACCGTCATCGCCCTATAGGGGATTCCCGCCTTAAAACCTAACCCAAAAATGGTACGCCTCGTCGGATTGCGTCATTTTTGCAACGGCTTGTACGTTTCTTCATGCCATTCATGCGCACTTGTTGACGGTTGGTCTTGTCGTGCGTATTAGTCGCCCAATCTCAGGTTAAAATCCGGTAACGATTTTGACTGGGAAGGAAAGGGGAGCCGCGTTTCTTGCTGCGTCTGCATTTGGGGTGACTCAGATATGGCCGGTGGAAGGGGTACAGCCCTCAACATTTTTGGAGGTTTAAAGTGAAATCACATACATTGCGGGGGGCGCTACTGGCGTCCACGTTTATTGCAGGCGCTCTCGCGAGCCCGGCACTAGCACAATCAGACGATGAGAGCGCAACAGAAGAAGCGATCATCGTTACAGGTTCGCGCCTGAAACAGTCCAATCTGGTTGCCATCAGCCCGATTACTCAAGTCACATCAGAAGAACTCAAGATCCGTGGTACGGTTCGCATCGAAGACATGCTGAACATTCTGCCACAGGCTTTTGCTGGTCAAACCAGTGAAGTTTCAAACGGCGCTTCTGGTACGTCAAACATCAATCTTCGTGGTCTGGGTTCAATCCGGACTTTGGTGATGATCGACGGCAAACGTCTTCCTATTGGTTCGCCAAACTCTTCACCGGCTAACCTTGACCTTATCCCTGCTGCTCTGGTTGAGCGCGTTGATGTGGTGACCGGTGGTCAATCTGCTGTGTATGGTTCTGATGCCATCGGCGGTGTTGCAAACTTTATCCTGAAGCGTGATTTTGAAGGCATCGAAGTTGATGCACAAGTCAGCTACAATCAGGACAGCAACAGTAACAGCTTTGCCCAAAACGTTCTTAAAGGCTCTTTGCAACCTGTCCCAGGTGGCAGCCAATTTGACGGCCGCAACGTTTCACTGTCTGTCACAATGGGTGCAAACTCTGCTGATGGCCGTGGCAATGTAACTGCTAATCTTAGCTATCAAAACCAAAACGCTATTGAACAAGGCACACGGGACGTTTCCGGTTGTGCCTTTGGTCTTTCCGGCAATGCTGCGGCTTTTGAAGGCATCGCTTGTGTTGGTTCTTCAACCACCCCAACCGGTCGTTTCTTCTCGTTGGATAACTTTTCAGATACGTTCCAAACACCAAGCGGTCAGCTTGTTCCGTTTACTGGCGCACCTGAGCAAACCTTCAACTTTAACCCATTCAACTTCTTCCAACGTCCGAATGAGCGTTTTAACTTCACAACGCTGGCGCGTTATGACGTAAGCAACAATGTTGAAGCTTATCTTGACTTTACATTCGCTAACAACAAGACCGATGCACAAATCGCCCCTACGGGTACATTTGCTGTCAACGGTCCTGTCAACTGTGACAACCCATTCCTGGGTTCTGGTCCTGGCTCATTCTTTGATGTGCTGGACTGCTCTGGTCCTACAGATGATGCGAACGTCCTGATCCTGAAACGTAACGTTGAAGGTGGCGGCCGGAATTCCAACATTGAGCTGACAACATGGCGCATGGTTGGTGGTTTCCGCGGCGATCTTGGCGATAACTTCAGCTATGATGTGTTTGGTCAATTCTCACGTACCAACCTGACAAGCATTTCGCAAAATGACTTCTCAATTGCAAATCTTGACGATGCTCTTAACGTTGTTCTTGATGGCAATGGTAACCCGGTTTGCGAATCTGGTAATGCTGGTTGCGTACCGTACAACATCTTTACTCCAGGTGCTGTGACCCAAGAAGCCATTAACTTCATCCAACAGGATGCTTTCGTGAATGGCTTTACCGAGCAAAAAGTTCTGGGTGGTAACGTCCAGGGTGATTTGACCGACTATGGCGTCAAAAGCCCGTTTGCAGATTCTGGTGCCCAACTGTTGGTTGGTTACGAATTCCGCAAAGACGAGTTGGCCAGAAAACCTGATGCGATTTCTGCAACACCAGGTGGTGGTTTGTCCGGTGTGGGCGGCGCAACGCTTCCTGTTGCTGGCGTAACCCGCTTGTTTGAGCTTTATGCTGAAACACAAATCCCGCTGGTTACAGACTCACCATTGGCTCAAGAGTTGAGCTTTAACGGTGCGTATCGTTACTCGGATTACACTGTGAACGGCAATGGCGTGAAAAACGGATTTACTTCCGATACTTATGCCGCTGGCATTTCATGGGTTCCGATCGACGACATCCGTTTCCGTGGTCAGTATCAGCGCGCTGTGCGTGCACCGAACATCATCGAGCTGTTCTCTGCACAAAACACAGGTCTGTTTGACCTGGCACAAAACCCTGATGGTTCATTTGATGATTGCGCCGGGACCAACCCGTTCCGCTCATTGGCTGAATGTGCCAACACAGGCGTTACCGCTGCACAGTACGGCAATATCCCTGATAATGCCGCTGGTCAGTTCAATCAGATCACAGGTGGTAACCCAAATCTGAACCCAGAAGTTGCAGATACCTACACTTTGGGTGTTATCCTGACGCCAAGCATGGTCCCAGGTCTGTCAATCTCGGTTGATTACTTTGACATCAAAGTGAACCAGACCATTTCAAGCATTGCTCCTACAGAATCGTTTGAGCGTTGCCTGAACACTGGTGATGCAGCATTCTGTAACCTGATCCAACGTGACGTTGCTGGTTCCTTGTGGATCGACAGCAGCACTGGTGGCATCACTGCAACATCAGTGAATATCGCAACCCTGAAAACGTCAGGTATTGATATTGCTGCAACCTACAATGTCGACCTTGGCAATGCTGGTTCCATGACATTCAACTATGTTTCTACCATTCTGGATAAACTCGACACCGAGTCATTCCCAGGTAGTGGCATTATTGCTTGTAAGGGCCTTTATGGCGGCGATTGCGGGACTCCTAACCCAGAATACCGTCACCGTTTGATGGGTACTTGGCAGTCTCCGTTTGATGTCGATGTGACCACCACATGGCGTTATTTCGGTTCTGTTAACCAGGACGCCGGCATCACCAACACGATCAACGATCACTTTAGCTCAAAAAGCTATATCGATCTTGCGGCTACATGGCGCATGAAAGAAAACGTGGCGTTCCGTGCTGGTATCAACAATTTGTTTGATGTTGATCCACCTCTGAGCTCCTCAGTTGGTGCAGGCTTCGGCAACGGTAATACCTTCCCAGGTGTTTACGACTCCGTTGGTCGTCTCCTCTTTATGGGTGTTAACGTCTCTTTATAGGTCGTTTATCGCATCTTCACGGTAGCTCGTCGCTATCGTGAAGGGCGAGCATTTACATAAAAAAATTGAGGCGCTACAAGTATAACTTGTGGCGTCTCTTTTTTTTGCGCGCCCTCAGCGCCATTTTCTCCAAGGTAGTTGCGGGAAATGTTCTTTTTTTTACTTAATTGTCGGAGTTACGATAATGAAAATTTTCCACCTGCCTTTGATGCTTGGCACGATCGGTTTGCTTGCAGCATGCGCCACGCCCCAAAACACCCAATCCAGCGATGCGGCTATCGTCCTGCCGTCGTCTGCTGAAGTTGGCGTTGCGACCAGCACGGTCGTGCCAGCAAGCAATAAAGTGGCTTCTTCCAAATCTGCGAATACACAAGTCGTCGAAATTGATGGCGACCGTCTTATCTGTAAACGCACCCACGTCACCGGTTCTCGCTTTGCTAAAAAAATCTGCCTCAGCCAGGCACGCTGGAGAGAGCAACAAGCTCTCGCCAAGAAAACCGCTAGCGACCTTCAAAACCGCGGTGGCCGTACCAATCAGCCACGGTCAAACTAAGACCCGTATCTGGCCAATATTTTGATCATGAGAAAGCCGGAGTTATCTCCGGCTTTTTTGTGTCTTAGCTTTGCATTACGCCGTACTTTTGCAGGATTACGGCTCATCTGCCATGTAAAAAGTGCAGTATTTTACTGCACCTCTGGCTTTAATTTCACGCATTTTTATAAAACGTGACCTGTTCATTCAGATCATCCAAAAATCATGTGGCCCAGAGCAGACGAACCGTCAGACCGACACCCCGCGATATAATAATCGCGTGCCATGTAGTTATTTGATTTTAAAGGAATAATACCGAACATGGTAGGCCCTAGGGGAATCGAACCCCTCTTTCCAGGTTGAAAACCTGGCGTCCTAACCGATAGACGAAGGGCCCACATGTTCGAGGCGCGAGCTATATCGGCGCAGGCTCATTTTCGCAAGACCAGTTCGCACGCTTTTGATGTTTTTTTTCACATACCATCGTTTTCGGCTTCATCGGTGATGGCTACATCTTCAATGCGCAAATCCACGCTGTTACGGCCACGATAATTATCGGCTTTCAACTTGCCTGCAATATGAACCATACGGCCATCCTGAGCCAACAATGTTTGTGCGAAGCCATTGTCTTCTGCACGAAAAGCAATCCCGCTAATACTGGCACCGCCATTGGCATCTTCCAGCGTACATCGCACATGCCCGCCCTTTAGCGCCTGGGCCCAGCGCACCCGCATATGACCAAAGGCAAATAATGGTTCCGGATTACCCATACCAAACGGGGCCGCCTGTTGCAGCTCGTCCACAAAAGCGCGGTCAGCGCCGCGTGCGCTCATCAGTGCATCAATTTTCAGCGCCCGGCCGGCGGCGGCCTGTTTAGCGTCTTCGCCTATGGTCTTGATTAAATACGAGCGAAAACCATCCACCTGTTCGGCATGCAAGGACAAACCACCAGCCATGGCATGACCACCACCCTTTTCAATAACGCCGGCGCGCGCCGCCGCGCCAATGGCTTCGCCCAGATTGACCCCGGTGATCGAACGACCCGACCCCTTGCCCTCACCGGTTTTGGGATCAAGGGCAATCACAATGGAAGGAACCCCATATCGCTCTTTAATCCGTCCAGAAACAATCCCGATAACGCCAGGGTGCCAGCCCTTGCCCGCCACAACGATCACAGCATCCCCTGCCCCACGGGCCTCTATGGCGCGCAGCGCCTCTTCCTGCACCGCTTGTTCAATGTCGCGTCTTTCGGCGTTATAACGGTCCAGCGAGGCGGATATAGCGATGCACTCGGCCGGATCATCACTATAGAGCAAGCGAGCACCCAGATCGGCCTCGCCCACACGGCCACCAGCATTGATCCGTGGACCCAGCACAAAACCCGCATGATAGGTGCCATAGGGCGGCTCAGCATTGGCGGCCTCGGCCAGCGCCAGGATCCCGGCATGACGGGTTCCGGACATCACCTTCAGCCCCTGCGCCACCAGTGCCCGGTTAAACCCGGTTAAAGACGCCACATCACAAATCGTACCCAATGCGGCAATATCGGCCAGCGCCATCAGGTCTGGCTCATCACGGTTTGCAAACAACCCCCGCGCCCGGCCTTCGCGGTTTAACGCGGCCAGCAAAACAAAGACCACCCCGGCCGCAGCCAATATGCCCTGCCCTGATGTGTCATCCGGGCGATTAGGATTAACCAAAGCGGCCGTTGGCGGCATGGGGGTGTCGGCGGGCATAAGATGATGATCCAGCACGATCACGCGAAGGCCCATACCCTGCGCGGCGCTCAATGGCTCGGTGGAAACCGCACCACAATCCACCGTAATAACCAGATCAACGCCTTGGCTTTTTAGTGTCTCAAACGCGCCAACCGTCGGCCCATAGCCCTCTTTGATGCGGTCCGGCACATAAAGACCAGCCTCGCAACCCATATCGCGTAACCAGCGGCGCAACATGGATGACGAGGTTGCACCATCGACATCATAATCTGCAAATACGCTGATGCTTTGCCCCTCGGACACCGCATCCAGAATAAGGCCCGCCGCCTTGTCCATGTCCTTAAACGAAGATGGATCGGGAAAGCTGTCCCGTAATTTTGGGTTTAAAAATTGTGCGCCATCTTCGATTTGAACACCGCGGGATGCCAAAACCTGCCCCAAAGCCTCTGGGACGTCTAGATGCTGGCAGAACCGACGGGCCAGAGCCTCGTCCGCATCTTTGGAGCGCGCACGCCAGACCTTGCCGCTAAGCGAGCGTGTGACGCCCAGAAATGGCGTTATGGGGTTGTCACCCATGCATTACACCGTGAACCGGCCGCGCATGCGCCGCCAGGCGTCTTCCATGGTGCTGAGCAACAATGTGTGGGTCTGGGCAATCCCGTTCTCCTTGCGCACGCCATCAACCAATGTGCCCGAGGTTACGCCGGTTGCGGTAAAGACAATGTCTTGTCCACCGGCAAGGTCATGCAGGTCGTATTTACGATCAAAGTTGGTAATCCCGGTACGTTCTGCGCGGCCACGTTCGTCATCATTGCGAAACACCAGACGCCCCTGCATCTGTCCGCCGACACAACGCAAAGCCGCCGCGGCCAGCACACCTTCCGGGGCGCCGCCGGAGCCGACATACAGGTCAATACCGGTCATTGGGTCTGTGGTGCTGATCACCCCGGCCACATCGCCATCAGTAATAAAGGAAATCCGCGCCCCGACATTGCGAATGCGCGCCACAACCTCCTCGTGACGCGGACGCAACAGAACGCAAACGGCCAGGTCACAGACCGGCATTCCCTTGGCACGAGCCAGTGCGGTCAGATTATCCTCGATAGATTTATCCAGATCGACGACACCTTTGGGCAAGTTCGGCCCCACGGCGATTTTTTCCATATAAGTATCGGGGGCGTGCAACAACCCACCGCGAGGTGCCATGGCCAACACGGCCAATGAATTGGTCATGCCATTGGCGGTGGGTGTTGTGCCTTCCAACGGGTCCAGAGCAATATCAATTTCCGGGCCTTTGCCGTTGCCGACTTCCTCGCCAATATAAAGCATGGGTGCTTCATCGCGCTCGCCCTCGCCGATCACAATGCGGCCGCGCATAGTCAGAGCATTTAGCGCCGTACGCATGGCATCCACTGCGGCCTGATCGGCGGCTTCCTTATCGCCGCGCCCAATCCAGTCATAGGCGGCAATGGCCGCCTTTTCCGCCACATTGGCGGCCGCAAAAACCATGCTGCGGTCCAGTCTGTTTTGTGATGTGCTCATTGTCCCCAACCTTTATGACGGATGTGCGTTTTGCGCATCATCCAGGAAAATTTTTAGTTTTCGTGCTGCTTGTCTGATCCTTTGTTCGTTTTCCACCAGGGCCAAACGCACATAGCCTTCACCATATTCGCCAAAGCCCACACCCGGAGCCACCGCAACACCGGCCTCTTGCATCAGGCGTTTTGAAAACTCCAGCGACCCAAGGGCTGCAAATTTTTCGGGCAACGGCGCCCAGGCAAACATCGATGCATCGGGCGGTGGAATATCCCATCCGGCGCGGGAAAAACTCTGCACCATCACATCGCGGCGCTTGTGATAGGTGATGCGCATTTGTGCAACGCAATCTTGCGGCCCGTCCAATGCGGCACAGGCCGCAACCTGTATCGGCGTATAAGCCCCGTAGTCCAGATAGGACTTAACCCTCGTTAAGGCCGAAATAAGCCGCGGCGCACCCACGGCAAACCCCATGCGCCATCCGGCCATGGCATAGGTTTTTGAGAGCGAGGTCATCTCTATACAAATGTCCATTGCCCCATCAACCTGAAGCACCGATGGCGGCGGGTCGCCAAAATATATTTCGGCATAGGCCAGATCGGAGAGCACAAACATCTCGTAACGTCGCGCCAGTCTGACCACCTCTTCATAGAATTTCAGATCACAGGTCTGTGCCGTCGGATTGGATGGAAAACAAGTCACCACCGCCAACGGCCGTGGCACACTATGGCGCGCCGCCGCATCTATGGCCCGCAAATACCCTTCAGCATCAGTGGCATCAATATGGCGAATACTGGCCCCGGCGATTAAAAACCCGAACGGATGAATGGGATAAGACGGATTGGGCGACAAAATCACATCACCCGGCGCAGATATCGCCTGAGCCAGATTGGCAAAGCCTTCCTTGGACCCCAATGTGGCAATGACCTGAGTATCCGGGTCCAGCTTAACCCCAAAGCGACGTTCGTAATAACGCGCCTGTGCGGCACGAAGGCCCGGAATACCCCGCGAGGCCGAATACCGGTTGGTGCGTGGCTTGCGCGCCGTTTCCACCAGTTTTTCAATAATATGTTCTGGCGTTTCCATATCCGGATTGCCAAAACCAAAATCAATAATATCAACCCCGTCGGCCCTTAATTTAGCCTTCAATGCGTTGACCGTTTCAAACACATAAGGGGGCAGTCGGCGTATGCGGTGAAACTGGGTATTCATAACCAATCCAACCTATTGAGGGCGCGCCGTATCATCAACCAATGGCGGCACTATTGTTTCGTTTTGCGCGTCGCGCGAAAAACTTTCGGGGTTAAGCTGGTCATCACTGTCCAAGGCAGCGCGTGGACTGGACTGTACCTCTGCACCGGCTTTTTCCAAGGCTTCGATTTGTGCATCCCGGTCTTGCGGCGTGGTCAGTCCTGTTGGACGCTGTGGTACAGCGCGGGTGGCCGGATACCCTTTGGCATCGGCCTCGGCGGCCTTGGCCTTGAACCATTCCGGGTCCTCAGCCGATTTCGTATAAAAGGGAATGGAGGATTGGCAGGCCGAAACCAGCACGACAAGAGCGGGAAAAAGGACACGAGCGTTCATGGGCTAGGCTTCGCTGCTTGAGTCGAAAAAACATTTGGTTTCTTACTACACTCGACGGTCCGGATATGCCACCATTGAAACAGCGATTAGAGGGTCTCATGGTATCAAAAAAAGACAAACACCAAAAAGAAACCTCAAACACAAAAGCCGATGAGAAAGACGCGTCAGACGCCGATGACATGATGGCCGAAGGTCTGGCAGCCTTTGAAGCCTTCTCAAAAACCATGATGGCCGCCGGCACCCAGGCACAAGACGCCATGAGCGGTGCGCTTTCGGGTTTGGCGGCCCCGCAAGACCCGCCGGATCCAGACCCTTTTGGCCTGACCCCGGATTTTACCGAAGTGTTTGGCAAAATCGCCAGCAACCCCGAACAAATTCTCAAAGCCCAAGGCGCGCTGTGGCAGGGTTATAGTACGTTGTGGGCCAACACGTTAAAACGTGCCGCAGGCCAGCCCAGTGAAGATACTGTAAAGCCTGCACCGGGTGACCGGCGGTGGCGCTCGGCAGACTGGTCAGAAAATCTGGTCTTTGACCTGATCAAGCAAACCTATCTGTTGAACGCCAACTGGCTGAACGGTCTGGTCGCCGGTGCCGAAGATGTTGACCCCGCAACGCGCAAAAAAGTGGCCTTTTTCACCCAGCAAATGACCGATGCCTTCGCGCCCACAAACTTTGCCATGACCAATCCCGATGTATTGCGCGAAACCATGTACAGTAAAGGCGAAAACCTGAAAAAAGGCATGGAGAATCTGGCCCGCGATATGAAAAAGGGGGATGGGTCCCTGAAAATTAGCCAAACCGACACCGAAGCCTTTGAAATCGGTAAAAACGTCGCCACCGCCCCGGGCAAAGTTGTTTATGAGAACGAGATTATGCAGCTTTTGCAATTCTCGCCCAGCACCAAAACCGTTTACACACGACCATTGGTGATCTTCCCGCCGTGGATCAATAAATATTACATTTTAGACCTGCGCCCTGAACAATCCATGATCCGCTGGCTTACGGACAAGGGCTATACGGTGTTTCTGGCCTCCTGGGTAAACCCCGATAAATCCTTAAAGGACAAAGGCTTTGAAGATTATATGCAGGGCGGTATTTTTGCGTCGCTGGAGGCCATAACCGCCGCCACCGGTGAAACCAAAATCAATACCGTCGGTTACTGCATTGGGGGTACATTGCTGGCCTCGACCTTGGCTTATATGGCCGCCAAAAAAGACACACGCATTGCTTCGGCAACGTTTTTTGCGGCGCAATCTGATTTTAAAAAAGCCGGTGATTTATTGGTGTTTTGCGACGAAGCCGGACTGGCGCTGGTTGAAAAACGCATGGACGAGGCCGACGGTGTGCTGGACGGGGCTGCCATGGCCGAGACGTTTAACATGCTGCGCGCCAATGACCTGATCTGGTCAAACGTCATTTCCAATTACATGCTGGGCAAAAGCCCCAAGGCCTTTGATCTGCTGTTTTGGAATGCCGATTCAACCCGCATGCCAAAGGCCCTGCATCTTTATTATTTGCGCACATTTTACAACCAAAACGCCTTCGCCAAGGGTCAGATGGTGCTGGATAGTGTTAAACTGGACCCTGGATCAATTTCCGTTCCCATGTATGTGCAATCGTCGCGCGATGACCATATTGCCCCCTATGAATCGGTCTATCGCGGCGCCAAGCTCTATGGTGGCAAGGTGCGCTTTATGATGTCCGGCTCTGGCCATATTGCCGGGGTGATTAACCCGCCCGTGGCTAAAAAATACCAGCACTGGACCAACACCGCTTTGCCCGACACAGTGGAAGAGTGGATGGATGGGGCCGTCGAGCATAAGGGTTCGTGGTGGCCGGACTGGCACAGCTGGTTGAAGACAAAGTCCGGCAAAAAAATTCCGGCGCGAACCCCCGGCGATGGTGATTTGCCGGTGATCGAAGACGCGCCCGGCCGCTATGTAAAAGTTAAAAGTTAGGCCATAAAAAAACGGACACCCATCGGGTGCCCGTTTTTCGTAATAAACAGAGATTGCGTTTAGCGTTTGGAGAACTGGAAGCTCCGGCGGGCTTTTGCACGACCGTATTTTTTCCGTTCCACAACACGCGAATCGCGGGTCAGGAATCCACCTTTTTTCAGTGGTGGACGCAAAGCCGGTTCATAGAACACCAAGGCCTTGGAAATACCGTGACGCACAGCGCCAGCCTGACCAGAAAGACCACCGCCTTTTGCCGTGGCAATGACGTCATATTGGTCTTTACGTTCAGCGGCCTCGAAAGGCTGTTGCAACATCATGCGCAGAACCGGACGAGCGAAATAGGTTTCTTGTTCGCGGCCATTGATGGTGATCTTGCCTGAACCAGGCTTGATCCACACACGGGCAACGGCGTCTTTACGCTTGCCCGTGGCATAGGCCCGGCCAAGATCATCAATTTTCGGATCGGGCAAAACCACTTCAACGACTTCGGCGACATCATCACCGGCATCGGTGCTGGCTTCTACGCCGGCGTCGGCCATGCCCGCTTTGAGGTCTTCCAGCGAACGGATTTCATCAGCCATATCAGGCGCTCCTGCTGTTTTTTGAATTCAACGCGGCAAAGTTTACGGTTTCAGGCTTTTGCGCTTCATGAGGATGCGCTGCACCTGTGTAAACTTTCAGGTTGGACAATTGTTGACGGGCCAGTGGGCTTTCTTTGGGCAACATGCGCTGCACAGCCTTTTTGACAATACGTTCCGGGAAACGACCGTTCAGGATGGCAGACGCCGTGCGTTCTTTAATGCCGCCCGGGTGACCGGTGTGCCAGTAATATTTTTTGTCATCCAGCTTACGGCCGGTGAACACAACTTTATCGGCATTGATAACAATGACGTTGTCGCCACAATCTACATGGGGTGTGTAATCCGGGCGGTGCTTGCCGCGAAGTCGGGCGGCCACAAAAGATGCCAAACGACCAACTACGGCGTTTTCTGCATCAATCAGGATCCACTTTTTTTCGACTTCCGCGGGCTTTGCGGAAAAGGTTTTCATAATGTATTCCTTACTTTGCCATACAAGTATCAGCGCAATGCCATGCATGACTTTGACACAAACCCATATTGGTCTGTGTGAACGAGTGGGCCGTATAGCCGCAGCTACGCCATGCGTCAAACCATAATTCTGGAATTATGCTATAAAAACCAGCTAATTACACTTGGGTATTATAATACCGCATTTCATTGCGCAGCTCCAAACCTTGTGTTCATATTAGTCATTACTAATATACAAGCGGTGAGGCGCGAATCCCCTTATCCTAGACCTCAGATTCGATGAAAGGCACCACAATGTTGCGCTCGATTATGATCTTTTCTCTATTGTGTTTACCTCTGCTGGCCGCTGCGGAACAATCACAGGCCAGCGAAACCTACACGGTTAGCCTTTCCCAGATAGCCGATCAAAAAGCGGTGTTTGGCACAGTGGAAAGCCAAAAGGTCACCCCGGCCCGCGCCCGCCTGGCCGGAACGCTGGCTGAACTGGTGCTGACCGAAGGCGATCCCGTTGAAGAAGGACAGGTCGTCGCGGTCATCACCGATGGCAAGCTGGCCTTGCGGATCCAGTCGATTAACGCCCGCATGCGCGCACTGACCGCGCAAAAAACCAATGCCGATACAGAATTGAACCGGGCCAAGGATTTGTTTGCCCGCGGGATCATTCCCAAATCGCGCCTTGATACAGCCACCACAGCAGCCAATGTGCTTTCTAACCAGCTTAAATCAGCCCGTGCCGACCGCAATGTGCTCTCGCAACAGGTGCGCGAGGGTCAGGTGCTGGCCCCGGTTTCCGGGCGGGTACTTTCGGTGCCGGTTGCGACCGGAGAAGTCATTTTACCTGGCGAGCCGCTGGTTATGATTGCCGCCGAGAATTACATCCTGCGTCTGGCCCTGCCCGAACGTCACGCGCGGTTTATGCACAAGGGTGATACAGTGCGCGTCGATGCCTCGCTGGTTGATGACGCGGCCAGCCGTACCGGCACTATCATCAAGGTCTATCCACAGATCAAAGATGGCCGGGTGTTGGCTGATGCGCAAGTCGAAGGCCTTGGCGACTATTTCGTTGGCGAACGGGTCCGTGTCTGGGTGTCCACCGTGAAGCGCGAGCGCATACTGGTTCCATCAAACTTTGTCTCGACCCGTTTTGGTGTGGATTATGTGCGCGTCAAAAAGGGAGGCGATGCCAAGGATGTGGTGGTTCAACGGGGCATCGGCACCACGCTTGAGCATAATGATAATTTGGTTCCTGCGCTGGAAATCCTCACCGGGCTTTCCGATGGCGATCAATTGGTCGCCCCATGAGCACGCCTTTCAAAAAAGGCATATCCGGTGCGCTGACCGCACAGTTTATCCGCTCGCCCTTAACACCGCTTATTCTCTTTGCCTCTGTCATACTGGGGCTGATCGCGCTTGCGACCATTGCCCGCGAAGAAGAGCCACAGATCAGCGTCCCGCTGGTGGATGTGCATATCGATGTTGCGGGCCTCAAAGCCCCGGATGCGGTTGAGCTGGTTACCAAGCCACTGGAAACAATTCTCAAGGGGATTGAAGGCGTCGAGCACGTCTATTCCAGCTCCCGTGATAACGGTGTGCTGGTCACGGCGCGGTTTCTGACCGGCACCGATGCCGATGATGCCATTGTCCGTGTACACGAAAAAATCCGTGCCAATATCAATCAAATCCCGGTCTCGATCCCTGAGCCACTGATTATCGGGCGCGGCATCAACGATGTTCCGATTGTGGTGATCAATCTTTTTGCCAAACCCGGCGAAGAGGATAAATGGGACGACAACGCACTTTATAAAATCGCCGATGAATTACGGGCGCAATTGGTCAAAACCGATGATGTGGGCCTCAGCTTTATCACCGGTGGGCGGGCCGATCAGGTCCGCATCGAGCCTGACCCGGAAAAACTGTCGCTTTATGGCATCACCTTGCAACAATTGATTGCCAAAATCGAAGGCGCCAACCGCTCGTTTATGGCTGGCACAGTGCGCCAGAATGATCGCAGCCTGACGGTCGAGGTTGGGCAGTCTTTACAAGGCATTCCCGATATCGGCCTTTTATTGATGACGGCCCGCGACGGCCGCCCCGTCTATGTGCAGGACGTGGCGACAATCGTAGTTGGTGGCCAGATCAAAGACCAGCGCGTCTGGACTTTTGAGCGCGCCAACGACTTTGCCCCCCGGCCAGCCGTTTCAATCGCCATAGCCAAGCGCAAGGGCGCCAATGCGGTTGTGGTTGCCGAACATGTGCGTCACAGATTGGAGAATTTACGAGGACGCCTGATCCCCGAAGGGGTACAGGCCAGCATCACCCGCGATTATGGTGAAACCGCCAACGAAAAAGCCAACGAGCTGTTATTTCACCTGGCGCTGGCAACGATTTCCATCGTTATTCTGGTGACCATAGTTATTGGCTGGCGTGAAGGCGTGGTGGTCTTTGTGGTCATTCCAACGACCATTTTGCTGACCTTGTTTGCCGCAAAAATGCTGGGCTATACCATTAACCGGGTCAGCCTGTTTGCGTTGATATTCTCGATCGGCATTCTGGTCGATGATGCCATCGTGGTTATTGAAAACATCGCCCGGCATTGGGCCATGAAAGACAAGCGCAGCCGAGTTGATGCGGCCATTGAGGCGGTGGCCGAAGTTGGCAACCCGACCATTATTGCCACCCTGACCGTGGTTGCAGCGCTTCTTCCCATGCTGTTTGTTTCTGGCCTGATGGGGCCTTATATGGCCCCTATTCCGGCGGTGGCATCGGCGGCGATGATTTTTTCGTTCTTTGTGGCCATGACCATAACGCCGTGGTTGATGCGCAAAGTGGCCAGCCGCGAAAGCGCCGCCCAGCTGGCCCATGATGTGGGGATCGGACCGTTGGGCGAGCTATATATGCGTGTCGCCCGCCCGCTGATGGGACCACGGCGCATATCCGTGATCTTCCTGATTATTGTCGGCGTTCTGACCCTGTCCTCACTGATGTTGTTTGCCACTAAATCAGTCACCGTCAAACTACTGCCATTTGATAATAAGTCCGAATTTCAGGTCATCGTAGATCTGCCTGAAGGCACCTCATTGGAGCGTACCGAGCGGGTGTTATTTGCCGCCGCAGAACGCCTGAAAAACATCCCAGAGCTGACCTCCATGCAGGCCTATGGCGGCACGGCGGCCCCCTTTAATTTTAACGGTCTGGTGCGCCATTATTATCTGCGCCAAAGTGCAGAACTGGGCGATTTACAAATCAACCTCACCCCCAAGGGGATGCGCAAACGCGAAAGCCACGACATCGCACTGGAAGCCCGCCAGAAGCTAGAGTCCATAGACTTGCCACCGGGATCATCTCTGAAAGTCGTGGAAATTCCGCCTGGTCCCCCGGTCATATCAACCCTGTTGGCCGAAGTTTACGGACCAACGGCAAAGGCCCGGCGAGAGGCCGCAGAAGCGATCGCGCAAATGTATCGTGATGTGCCCTATATTGTCGATGTCGACGTTTCCATGGGCCAGCGTGCGCCCCGTATGCAAGTGCGCATTGATGAAGATAATCTGGAATTTTTTAAGGTCAGTGAACGCGACGTATACGACACCATTGGATTATTGCTGAATGGCCGCACGGTGGGGTATTCCTATCGCGGTGAAGGGCGCGACCCGGCCGAGATCACCATCGCCCTGCCCCGTCATGACCTGACCCCGTCCGAGCGGATATTATCCACGCCGGTGCCTTCGAACGCCATTCCCGGCGAGCGCGGTATTGCTGAGCTGGGTGATGTGGTCCGTATGCGCGAAGAGCTGGGCAGTTATCCAATTTTCCGCCGCGATGGCCGCTTTGCGGAAATGGTTTTGGGCGAATTGGCCGGCCAGTTCGAAGCGCCGATTTACGGCATGGCCGCCATTGGCCAGCGGGTCAAGGACTATGACTGGAGCACCATCAATCATGGTGAAGTGCCAGAGGTCAGCCTTTATGGCCAGCCCGAAGATGAAAGCAAAATTTCCATCTTGTGGGATGGCGAATGGGAGGTGACCTACGTCACGTTTCGCGATATGGGCGCGGCATTCATGGTCGCATTGATGGGGATATATTTTCTGGTGGTGGCCCAGTTTGGGTCCTTCCGCGTGCCCTTGGTGGTACTCTCGCCAGTGCCGCTGACCTTTATCGGCATCATGTTGGGCCACTGGATGTTCGGGGCGCCGTTTTCGGCCACCTCGATGATCGGGTTTATCGCGCTGGCCGGCATTATTGTACGCAATTCCATCCTGCTGGTTGATTTCATTCGTCACAAACACGAACCTGGCCAGCCTTTGCGCCAAACCCTGCTGATGGCCGGGGCCATACGCTTTAAGCCCATTCTTTTGACCGCCGTGGCCGCAATGATCGGCGCTGTGGTAATTTTGTTTGACCCAATCTTTCAAGGGCTGGCGATATCGCTCTTGTTTGGTTTGGCGTCCTCAACGCTGCTGACGGTTTTGGTTATCCCGGCCATTTATGTGGTGATGAAAGATGATGGGATGTTGCTCGATAAGGAAACATCATGAAAGATTATAAAAAAATGGCTCAGGAGATGCGCCTCGGTATTGGTGCTTTGCGCAAAGACGCGCCGGAAACCATGAGGGGTTTTTCCCAATTCATGGGCAATGCCCTTAAGCCGGGAGCTTTGGATCAAAAGACCAAAGAACTGATCACCTTTAGTATTGCCGTTGCTGTCCGCTGTGATGGCTGCCTTGCCGCACATGCGCGTAATCTGAATGAGCTGGGTGCAAGCCGCGAAGAAGTGCTGGAGGCCGTCATGGTTGCCGCATCCATGGGCGGTGGCCCGGCCGTGATTACCAGTGTCGAAGCCATGGCTGCCTTTGATCAGTTTTCCAATACCACCTAACACCCTGTTATTGCGACTTATTTCACAATCTGTGCCATAATAAACTCTCGTGTATCGCCTAACAATTGCGCACGCGACGGCTCGTTAACGTACATCATATGCCCGCCACCAAAGTATTTATAGATAATTTGGTCGGCCTTGATACCGTGGCGGTTCAAGGTGTATTCGGCATCAAAAAACGGCGTCACCAGATCATAATATCCTGAATTTACGAGCACTTTAAGGCTCGGATTATGGCGCAGTGCTACCGACAGGTCATGGGCCGTATTGACATACATTGGCTCATAAGACTGGCCATCGGGTACGTCGCGGAACCGCCATTGGCTGTTTAGTTCATCATCAGCCGGGGCCAGATAGATACGGTCCCAATCAACCTTCAGATCATCATGCATATAGTCCATCAAAGCAGATTTAAAAGCACTGGATACGGCAATACTGGCCGCATCTCCATCTATGTCAGCGGACAGATCGTCGATCTCGTCCGTGGTGTAGCGTGCATCCAAAAGGCCAACAGCCAAACCTTCGTCGCGAAATAATTCCTTGGCAAAACGAAAGCCGTTAACGCGCAATTTGGCGCGCTCGATATAGGCCGGAGAAAGCCCTGTAAAATAGGCCAAACGGTCACGAATGCGGGCATGGGTTTCATCGTCCAGCGCCGTACCCTTAAAGAGTGCTGGCAACAGTTCGTCCGTGGCAAAGGCCCGTGCATCGACCAGAAAACTTTCCAGGCTTTCTGGTTTGGGGCTAACCTTGCCATGATACCAGGCCGCCGCAGCCATGGTCGGCAAATACGTCACATGGGCGATCAAATTGTTGTCCACATAGGGCGATGACCCCTGGTAATCAAGCGCTTGCGAAACAAACACAATGCCGTTCAGGCTCATCATAAACTCGCCTTCCAGCAATTTGGAAACGGCTGCGGCGCGGGTGGTGCCATAGCTTTCGCCCAGCAAAAAGCGCGGTGAATTCCAACGTCCGTTCTGCGTCACCCAGGTGCGAATAAATTCCGCCATCGAGCGCGCATCTTCGTTAAGACCCCAGAATTCTTTGCCTTTATGTTCGCCCAATGCCCGCGAAAACCCGGTACCAACCGGGTCAATAAACACCAGGTCAGTCACATCCAGTATGGTTTTAGGGGCATCCAGCACGGGATATGGCGGCGGTCCGGCGTGTTTAGCATTGCTGGGCACCGAAACCCGTTTTGGCCCGAATGTTCCCATATGCAGCCAGGTTGAGGCCGATCCCGGCCCGCCATTCCACAAAAATGTCACGGGGCGCACTTCGCCAGCGGCCAGATTGGTCTTGGTATAGGCAAAGGTGAAAATGCTGGCCTTTGGCTCACCCTTTTTATCGCGCAAATATGTCTCACCTGCCGTAGCTGTATATTCAACCGACTGGCCGTTAAAACGCGCTTTGTGTTTGGTTACAAAGCTTGTCGGTTTGGGAATTGCGTCCTCTTTTTCGGCCTTGTCCTTCTCTGGCTCAGCCGCCATGGTCCCCTGCCCAAAGATGAGCGCACTGAATGCGACAATGATCATGTGGCGAGCCGTGATTTTCATTGTGATGTTCCTCGTTTTACCCTGCGACGCTAAGACCCAAGTGGTTGCATGACCCTAGTGCGATAATTGATTTTCACAACTAAATTCTGTTTTGCCTGCCTTTCGAATATGGCGTACATAATGCTGTCACAATACAAACCAATATTAGGCCAAGCCCCATCTTTCTTGCGAGTCGCACAATGAAAATCTCCCGCCGTTCCTTTCTGTCCCGCGCCAGTGTCACCAGCGCCTTTGCCGGTTATGCTGCTTTGGCGGCTTGTTCGCCCAAAGCGGTAAAGTCCTTTGCAATGACAACGGACCAGTATGGCCCCTTAAAAAGCGACCCAAACAGCGTTTTGGATTTACCCAAAGGTTTTGAATACAAAATCCTGTCGCGCATGGGCGATGAAATGAGCGATGGCCTTTTGGTCCCCGCTGACCCTGATGGCATGGCCGCCTTCGCCACAAAAGACGGCAAGACGCTGCTCTTGCGCAATCATGAAATTGCCCGCGCCGATCTGCTGCGCGAACTGCCGCCGGTCAATCAGGCGATCAGCCCGTTTGGCCGTGGCGACAAACGCCTTGGCCTTGTTGATCAGGACAAACTTTATGACCATGGCGGATCAGGGCGACAATTGGCGGGCGGCGTGACCGGCCTTGTTATTGACGAAGGCAGCATGCGAGTGGAACAGCAATATCTGGCGCTTGGTGGCACATATAACAATTGCGCTGGTGGTTTGACCCCATGGGGCAGTTGGATCACCTGCGAGGAAACCACCTTGCTGGCCGATCAAAAAGCCGGGCGCGCCCAAGACCATGGCTATGCCTTCGAGGTACAGGCCGATCCTGATTCTGGCTTGCAAAAGGCTGTGCCGCTACATACCATGGGGCGTTTCTCGCACGAAGCCGCCTGTGTCGATCCGCGCTCGTCGATTGTTTATATGACCCAGGACAGCGGCCCCAAGCCCAGCCTTTTGTACCGGTTTCTACCTGATGTGCCTGGCAAATTGCACGAAGGCGGAAAATTACAGGCGCTGGCTATTGTTGGCGAGCCTTCCAGAGATTTACGTAATTGGCCGGAAAGTCAGGGTGCCAAAATTGCCTCTGGCCAATGGATGTATACCGAATGGGTTGATCTGGACGCGGTCGACAACCCCGACAATGATATTGAAGTGCGTGGCCTCGATGACGGCGCGGCACGTTTCACACGCGGTGAAGGCATTTGGTTTGGGCAAAACGAGATGTATTTCACCTGCACCAATGGCGGCCCAGCCAAGGTCGGGCAGGTCTGGCGCTATGTGCCCTCACCCGTCGAAGGCACACCTCTGGAAAGCCGCCAACCAGGACGGCTGCAGCTTTTTGTTGAATCGCCCGACCCATCTGTGATGGAATACATTGACAATTTGACCATCGCCCCATGGGGAGATCTGATTGCCTGTGAAGACGGCAAAGGCGATAACTACATCCGCGGCATCACCCCTGATGGTCGCATTTACACTTTGGCGCGCTCTGCGCTGAAACAACATAATGAGTTTTGTGGAACATGTTTCGGACCCGATGGAAAAACCCTGTATCTCAATCTGCAACAAAGCGGCCTGACGCTGGCGGTGCGCGGCCCGTGGGACACGGCGCGCTCGTAAAAAGCCTGGCCCTTGGCCTTGGTGTTCTGGCCCTCGCCGCGTGCGAGCCGCAAACCACACCAACAGACGACACCGCCGTACGGCCGGGGGCACAGGTCTTTGCTTCGGCCTCACTTGGCCCGTTTGATGATCATGTCAACGCCATCACGTTTGTTCCGGTGACCACTGTGCCATGGGAAGGCCGCCTGATCATCGCCGCACAGGCCGGGGGCCTGAAAGTTGTCGATATTGAAGGCAAGGAAGACAGCAATTGGTCCGGCGCGACAATTACCGCACTGGCCGCGCATCCGGGGTTTAACCTGCGCGGACTTGAAACCAGCGTTGTTTTGGCCCTCAAAGATGATGGCGGCCTGTTGTCCTTTATCGTTGATGATGCCCGTGGGCAATTGATTGAATTGCCTGTTTCTGGCCTGCCAGACGGCAATATTACTACTGTTTGTACGGTTAAGACCGGCGACAAGGCTCCGGCCTTTCTGATCGGCAATGCCGATAAAACGCTGGACGTCTGGAGCCTCAGCGATAACGGCAACGCACAGCTCAGCGCGCAAAAACTGCAAAGCGGCAAACTGGCTGTTGCCATTTCCAACTGTGCCGCGTCGAGCACAAATGCCATGGCCACCGGTGCCAAAGGCGGGTTGTTCCGCCTGTCAGTGGATAATGGCATCAGCATGGTTTCAGGCGTTGAAAGCGCCCCGGGACAGGTAATTGTCGCCGACAATGCCGGCACCAAAGTGATCCTGGTTTCAGACCCTGCTGCGGGCAATTTGCACGCTTATGATGAAAACCTGCTGCCGCTTTATGATCTTCTAACGCCCAAGGCGCTAAGCACACCCGGGGCCGCCAATCCGGGCGCTTTGGCGCTGTCTGCTCGCTCTTTTGGTGGAGCCGGGTTTTCCGCTGGCTTGATTGCCGTGGCTGATGACAGCACAAACCGCATCGCCCTGGTGGTTCTGGATACTATCCCGGCCAAAGCCGACGCCAGTGCGCCCTAGCGGCTGATATAGGCCAGACGCACAGCACCAAGAAAGACCAGCGCCCCAAGCGCCTGGTGCGCGATACCCAAAGGCACAGGTGTGACCATCAACAAGGTCCAGATGCCCAACAACACCTGTGCACCAACCAATGCCGCCACCAACCGTACAGCGCCGCGTATGGCCGCATCGCCGGTTTTAACCGCCCGGTGCGCCATAAAGCCGACAAAACCCAAGACCAGATAGGCCCCCAGCCGGTGATCAAACTGTGCCGCCGCCGGGTTTTCAAATATATTGCGCCACAATGGCGACAACGCCGCATAGGCATCAGGCACAAACCCGCCATCCATTAACGGCCAGGTGTTATTGATATAACCGCCATCGGTCCCGGCCACAAAAGCCCCCAGCAAAGCCTGAACCCAGATCAGGCCCACAAAGCCAAAGGCCAGCTTGCGTATTGGTGATGCGGCAACATTGCGCCCCGGCCCGCCATGCGCATCCAGCGCCGTCCAAAAGGCGATGCCCAGAATAATCAACGCCATGCCCATATGCACAGCCAGCCGATAGGCACTGACGTCGATGCGGTCCTCTAGCCCGCCAAGGCCACTGGACACCATCCACCAACCCAGCGCGCCCTGCACGCCCCCAAGGCCAAGCAACAGCAATAAACGCCCCCATAACCATGATGGGATTTGCCGCCGCGCCCCAAACACCAGCATCGGGATCAACACCACAAAGCCGATCAGGCGCCCCAACAGGCGGTGGCCCCATTCCCACCGGTAAATATTTTTGAAATCAGCCAGGCTCATCGTGCTGTTTTGCAGCTTATACTCGGGTATCTGCTTATATTTTTCGAACTCGGCCTGCCACGCCGCGGCGTTTAACGGCGGAATGGCCCCGGTCACCGGCTTCCATTCCGTTATGGAAAGACCAGAATCAGTCAACCGTGTTGCCCCGCCAACCACAATCATGGCGACCAGAAACGCGGTGACAATAAAAAGCCACAGCGCAATAGAACGCCTTGCAGGCATTGGGTTTTGCGAACGGGTATGAGACATGGCGGAACTGCACTTTGTGATAGCCAACGAAGGTGCGTAATCTCAATTATTCTAGCGGCGCAGGCAAGGCCAACTTGTCGAACGGCCTTTGAAATTGCACCAGTCTAAGGCCTTGACCGGCGGCGCGGATAAGCACGGTTTATCCCCGTTTCTGGCAGGGGCAAAAAGGGTCATAAGCCGCATTTTAAGGGGTAATTTAGGGGCAATAAGGGACCATTTATGGGGAAACAAGGGAAAGCACGAGGGGTAAAACAGGGTCAATTTGACCCTTGAGGGTCTATCCCCGGGATAAGACCTTTGGCGTTTCATCCAGCCTGCCCCCTCTCTTCGTCGTCCTCTGGCTTGACCAGAGGACCCATATAGCAAAGCCATTGTCGTAGCGATTCGCTATGGACCCTCCGGTTAAACCGGAGGGCGCCGCGGATGTGGGTTGTGCGACCTTATCCCACACCGGGCGGGTTGGGGTATAGTTTCTCCATACTTCGAGGGCGCTTACGCGCCACCTCAGCATGAGGTCTATATTATTAACTCCGCCTCATCCTGAGGTGCGAACGCAGAGAGTCTCGAAGGATGAAAAACACAAACCCACAAGAAGCCTTGTGCTGAACCGATCAGGTCCACGGCGTCTAAGCGGGTAAAGCCTGAAAGCTATAAATACATTAAGT
Organism: Robiginitomaculum sp.; assembly: GCA_021776525.1. Taxonomy (GTDB): domain Bacteria; phylum Pseudomonadota; class Alphaproteobacteria; order Caulobacterales; family Maricaulaceae; genus Robiginitomaculum_B. Next base: position 24,729 of record JAJFFT010000005.1, on the reverse strand, counting down.
CGTTTATGCAGTGTAATATAAACATGGGGGAAAATGGTCGGAGCGATAGGATTTGAACCTACGACCCCCGGTCCCCCAGACACGTAGTTTAACCAATGAAAACAACATGTAATTCATACTTTTCCGGCTTCAAAAACACGCGATTTTGAGCCAAAGTGTGAAATTTTTTACGGACTTATCCCCGCCCCTTTGGGTTATGATATGATACCGTTATGGAAATCGGAATAGAGGTTTACAGACGCCGGAACAAAGACCGTAAAGCGGTCAGCCTGCGCGCCATTGCCAAAGCTGAACGCATGGGCGTGGATGTGGTCATTTGTACCACGTCTAAAACCGCTCCGGTCATCATTCACCCAGGCGACACACTGGAACAAGCCGGCGCCATAATGACGGCCGTAGACCGCGCGGCCATTGTGACAATGCTGCTGGTTTATGGTGCTTTTATCCTGTTGCCACTGGCCCTCTTACTGTGGGGAATATCCCTCTAGGCTTACACCGTTAGCTTTTGACCGTGATGGCCATAAAATTCTCTTTATGGTTGTATTTTTTCAAACACCCTGTAAAAAGAGTACTGGGCTAAATGTACGTTATTAGCTCAATAGGCACTCTCGGGGGAGATGATTATCGGGGAAAATGGGTCAGAATTTCAATTTTCGTTGAACCACCACTTTGCGAAAACTTTAGCGAGCATGATCTTGTTTCGCGGCGTCAAAGCCGAACGTGAACTTCTTAACCACTTCGGTGAGAAGCGGTTAACGGATATGCTCAATAAAGGCGAGCCAAGCTTTGCCGAACTGTTGGCCATCTCTGACATACCGTCCTTACCGCTTTCCTCTTTTCAAATTAGGCATCCAGGGGATTTTGCTGACTTCGATATTGCATACGCAGAAATCCTCTATACCGCCCATACCCTAAACTCTGAAGAACGAGCTGATTTGGCCAGAAAAATGCTTCAGCTCGTTTCAGTCAGAGCTGAAAACGGCTCGCTTCACCATATTGTTCCAGAAAAAATACCCGTTCAGAAGAATGGAAGTAATTCGTAATGAACATGCAATCAAAAATACTCATTACATTTTCATCAGAGAATGTGAGGCTAGCCCACAGGCTGTATGCGCAAATGGTGTCTATGGCTCCAGATAAAAATTTTGTTCAACTGGCGTCCTCCGATTTAGACTTTAAAGAACGCAATCAGGTTATACCTGAAAACATAACCCATCTTGTTGTTTTGTGCTCACACTCAAGTGTCAAATCTATTGCAGTAAGCCTCAACATCGAAGGCTTCCTTAAAAAAAGCCCCAGAACCAATATACTTCCTATCCGGGTTACGTGTCAGAATGAAGCGCCGAATAAAAATGCTTTACCAGCTGCATTATTAACCTCCATGGGAGAAAATGGCCGCCTTAAAAAGGCCCCTACACCTTCATATATTTGCGACCTATCCGGTACAGACGATAGTTATATACGTGCCGCTAGAAGAATATTGCAAGCCACTGGGCTAAAGACTCCACCTCCCTTCTCAGCAGTAAAAACCATGTTCACGGCCATCGCAGCATCGCTTGCTGTTGTATTTATAGGCGCAAGCTATTCGCTCAACAAATCCGCTCAAGAACACAAAATTGAGGCCCAGAATGCCAACCTATTTGCTCAGGCCGTCCTTTCTGAGATGTCAAAAGAGTTGCCAAAAAACGTGCGCTCAGAACACATCGCCAAGTTGGGTGAAAGCGCCCTCATAGCGCTTTCATCAGCACCCCCAAATTCACTTACAGATAGTGAGCTATCTCGCCGAGCAAAACTACTGCATGTCATCGGAAATGCCCATGATCAAGTTGGGAATCCTGACAAGGCCATCACTTCATTTCAGCTGGCAAACACGTTTACAAATGAACTTGTTCAGCGCCACCCAAGCGATAGCCAGGTGATATTCGAACATTCTCAATCTGCTTTTTGGCTTGGAAATGCAGCTTATCGTAAAGGGGATCTGAAACAGGCAGAGAAGGCATTTTCAGCATATAAAGCCTATAGCGCAGAGTTGGCAGCTCGCGATAAAACGAGCATAAAATATAAAGTTGAAGTCGCCTATGCCCTTGTCAATTATGGGATTGTAAAGCTCGAATCTGGAGATCCCAAAACCGCTCTGAGCGACATACAAGATGCCCTCAAAATTTTGGACATAAAAACCATAACCTCAGGGTTTGCCACTTATAAGGATAAAGCACAATTTCTTGGCTGGGAGGCTGATGCATACCTTGAACTTGGGGAGTTTTCTGAAGCAAAACATTCAAATCAACAGCAAATCGAGATTTTCGAAAAACTTATTAAAGAACAACCAACCAATTCTTTAAGAAAAAAATATCTAGCCAATTCGTTGCTCAAGTTGTCAAAAATTGAAATCGATAACGGGAATACAACACAGGCACTAGATCGCCTCTACTATGCTTCTGACATGATGAAAGAAGTATATGAAAACGACCCTAGAAACCTGAGATACAGAGCAATTTACGTTTCTGTAGTCCAAAAAATAGCCGAAATAAAAATCCTTAACGGGAATTATATTACTGCGAAACTCCTTATCGACGAGGCCAGAAGGTTCCGAGCAAACAACGATGATAATGGTGCAAATGACATTCGTTATAGAGAGGCCGCTTCAATGAAGCTGCTGTCGGCCACCACAGCATTAAAGGGAAATTCTCCAGAACACGCCCTTGCTGAGGTATCTTCCGCACTGCTTGACATTGAAATGGCAAAAGCTAACGGGTCCAACAGAGAAAATACCCTATTAAAGGGCAAGGCTCACTTCCTAAGGGGGCTGGCTCTAGAACAGTTGGGCCAATATGGCGAGGCTATGGCATCGTGGCGGTCCGCAGCTACAGTCCTTGAGGGTACTAAAGGCAAAAAGCGCAGGAACGCCAAAGACCTACTCAGCAGGTGCTTGTGGAAATTGGGATATAAAGAGGCTGCGATAGCGCTTCAAAAAGAGCTAATTGCATCTTCATACAAGCATCCGGGATTTGTTGCTTTCTGGAAGCAACAGCAAGATTCAAACAATATCATCAGTAGCATCAGCAAAGGAAATAAGCTATGACAGGTAATATAAACACGTTCAAAAACCTTGGTTTTACGGGAACTGACATTCGGCATATTGCTGTTCGAGTTTACCCTTATGCAGAGGTGCTGAACGGAAAGTTAGTCAAAGCACATCGGGTATACACTGGCGAAGGGTCTGGTGATTTTCATGCAGGAAACGAAACAAATTTTATTTTTGCATCTATGGATGAGGGTTGGGTGTTTCACGAGTTTGAGATGGATGGCATCACTTGGGAAGGAATATCTATTTATCCGAAGGACGGTGACTTTACAGTAGCTTTCTCAGACCAATCAAGACGTGCAGTAATCCTAAACGATGCCTGCAATAAGCTTTATTCGCACAGGTACCAAATTGTAATGCGGAACGTTGCTACCGGTGAATTAGCTACTAATGACCCCGTAGTCGATAATGGCGACCAAGAACACACCTGACAAAAACGAGAGTTTTATGGCGAGAAGTCAGAAACTACGAGACCTGGACCAAGAGATTGGGAAAAGAATAAGAGTGGCTCGCACTCTTGTGGGCATGTCTCAAACCCAATTAGGGGAAGCGCTTGGCGTCAGCTTTCAGCAAGTTCAGAAATATGAGCGCGGAGCAAACAGGGTTTCTGGAAGCAGCCTTTGGAATATTGCTGAGCAACTTGACCAGCCTTTACATTTCTTCTTTCCCCCGTCTGAAGACGGGGGAAAGAATGACCCTTTGGAACCTTTAGCTGAACTCAGAAATTTAAAAGCCAACGATGCCCTCGCCGTCCTTAAATCACTTGATGAGACAACCGGTGAGAAGCGCAGGTTAATGATTGACCTAATATCGACTCTTGGATCATTTCTTCCCACCGATATTGATGCTTGACCCTGTTTTTCCAGCGTGCGGCCGACTACATAGCCACCAAGGCCCATGGTAAGCTGGCTCCACATACCTTCAGGAATATCGAGCACAACGGCCACGCCGCCAAAGGCCTGAGCGAACCTTTACACCCGCTACCGTTACAAAGCCACGAGGGCTGACAAAAAACGCAACTTGGCGAGGCCAATAATCGCCCGTGAATCCACGCGCATTAAGAACGACTTAGGCTCAAAAGTATAAAATCCACGGCATTTCGAGTATGAAGTTGATATTCCGCAACACAAACGTACCATGTAAATTGCAGTGCAATATAAACATGAGGGAAAATGGTCGGAGCGATAGGATTTGAACCTACGACCCCCGGTCCCCCAGACCGGTGCGCTAACCGAGCTGCGCCACGCTCCGACATTCCCGCAGAATAGAAATTCCGCGAAGGCCGCTTTATAAGAGCGGTTATTGCGCGAGGCAATGCCGTCTAATGCTTTTCCAACGTTTCATCGAGAGATGCGCGGGCTTTGAGCAGCCGGTCCAACGCACTGGTCAGGCGCTCTCGGGTCTCTGCTTTGGTTTCATTATCCTGATCATCAGGGGCGTTCACTGGCTCGCATGCCCCATCATCCACGTTTTGCGCCGCCTCAGCGGCGACCGTTTCGGCCGGGGCTTCAACGTCGATGGTTTCCGCCGCGTCTTCAATAGGCGCAGCCGCCTGTGCCTCTGGTTTGAGAGCACGGGCCATAATGGCCGCCAGCCCAGTCTTTTTGATATAAACCTGAGCCTTTTTGATGGACAAGCCGTCATCATAAAGCAAAGCCCGGATGCCGGATAACAAAGCAATATCGTCCGGTCGGTAATAACGCCGCCCGCCACCCTTTTTCATAGGGCTGATTTGTGAGAAACGGCTTTCCCAAAACCTCAGCACATGCGCCGGTACGCCAACTTCCTGCGCGGCTTCACTTATCGTGCGATAGGCATTGGGGCTTTTATGTACCAGCGTAGGCTCCTGCGTTTTAACAGCCTCTATTGTGTGCTGTTGTGGGCATCCACACGGTCTTTAAGGACCTGCGATGCCTTAAACACCACCACCCGACGTGCAGAGATAGGTACCTCTTCGCCGGTCTTGGGGTTACGACCCATGCGCTGATTTTTATCGCGCACATGAAAAGCCCCGAATGAAGATAGTTTGACGCTTTCGCCGCGCACCAGCGCGTCGGCAACCTTGTTCAAAATCGTATCAACAAATTCCGCTGAATCCTGTCGTGACAAACCAACTTCGCGGACAACCGCGCTGGCCAGATCAACCCGGGTCAGCGTTTTATCATTTCTTTGTTTTGGCATTGGTTCTGCTCTCCCTTATCCTTAGGCTAAGAGCCAAAGGAAACGCCGTCAATACAGTATCTTAGAAGAATTAACTATAAAGTCTGTGATTAATCTACATTCTGACCAGTGCGGCGCCCCAGGTGAAACCACCACCCAAAGCCTCCATCAGCACCAGATCGCCTTTTTTAATGCGGCCATCCTTTGATGCCGTATCCAATGCCAGCGGGATCGAGGCCGCAGATGTATTGCCCTGTTCCGCAACTGTTGAGACCACGCGCTCTTCTGGCAAACCCAGACGGCGCGATATGCCTTCTAAAATACGCTGGTTGGCCTGATGAGGGACAAACCAGTCTACGTCGCTGACGGTCAGGCCGGCATCGTCCAGAACTTTGGCAATGGCCGCCGAAATATTAGTAATGGCGTGGCGAAACACCTGATTGCCACTCATCCGAAGATGACCAACGGTCTGGGTTCTTGATGGCCCCCCATCAACATAAAGAAGGTCTTCAAAGCGCCCATCAGAGCGCAAATGGGTATGGATAATCCCTCGCTCACCCATGCCCGGCGCGCCCGGCTCACCGCTCAGCACCACGGCGCCGGCGCCATCGCCAAACAGCACACAGGTGGTGCGATCTTCCCAATCCAGAATACGGGAAAACGTCTCGGCCCCGATGACCAGCGCATTGCGGGCCTGACCACGTGCAATAAAGCTGTCGGCCGTGGCCAAGGCATATAAAAAACCCGAACAGACGGCATTCAGATCAAAGGCAAAGCCGCGGACCATGCCGATATTGGCCTGAATCATTGTTGCAGTGGCCGGAAAGGTCAGATCAGGCGTTGCCGTGGCCACGATGAGCAAATCCATATCGCCAGCCTCCAGGCCTGCGGCGGCAAGGGCGCGTTTGGCCGCTTCGGTCCCCAGATCAGATGTATTTTCGCCCTTGGCGGCGATATGGCGGCGCTTGATACCAGTGCGTTGCCTGATCCATTCGTCCGATGTATCGACTTTTTTGGCCAGATCATCATTGGTCATAACGTTTTCGGGCAGGTAAGACCCAATCCCGGCAATAACGGAACGAAAGCGGCTCATGACGTGGTACTTTCCTGACTGGGCGTATCGGCCTCATTAGCTTTTGTTATGCCTGTGGCCAGCTTTTCAAGGTTGACGGCAATGCGCGCCGCATAATCAGAACGCGCCATGTTCAACGCCACCCCTAGGGCGTTGAAAAACCCGTAACCGTCTGTTCCACCGTGACTTTTAACAACAACGCCGCCCAACCCCAAGAAAACACCGCCATTAAACTTGCGCGGGTCCATGCGTGATTTCAGCTCGGCGAAGGCGCTGCGTGATAACAATGCCCCCAACATGGTAAGCGGCGATCGTTTCAGGCTCAGTTTCAAAAACTCAGCGGCCAGCTTGGCGGTACCTTCTGCGGTTTTCAGTGCAACATTGCCGGTAAACCCGTCCGTAACCACCACATCGGCGGCGCCCAGCGATATGCCGTCGCCTTCAATAAAGCCCAGATAATTCAAATCAAGATTGATCTGGCGGATCAAGGCATCGGCCTCGCGAACAACGCCATTACCCTTCAGATCCTCGGTACCAATGTTGAGCAGGCCGACGCTGGGCGATGCACTGCCATGCAGTGCGTTATGAAAGGCCTCGCCCATAATGGCAAATTCAACCAGTTGTGATGCAGCACATTCAACATTGGCCCCCACGTCCAGCACCACCGACGTGCCTTTGACGGTTGGCCAGCTGGCTGCGATCACCGGGCGATGCGCGTTGGGCGCCATATGTAACAATACCTTAGACAGCACCATCAGCGCGCCGGTATTGCCCGCCGAGACACAGGCATGGGCCTCCCCGGTTTTAACCGCTTCAACGGCGTTCCACATGCTGGAGCCGCGGGCCTTGCGAATGGCCTGGCTGGGCTTGTCGGTCATGGCCACGAAGGTATCGGTATGGCGCAGCTCGCTGATCTGTGCGGCAGCTTTGTTTTTGGCCAATAACGGCTCTATCTGCGCCGAATCGCCGTGCAGCATTACACCGACCGTGCCATCGCCATGCGCTTTGGCCAGTCTTTGTACGCCGTCTATGACAATTGCCGGAGCCGCATCGCCGCCCATGGCATCAATGGAAAGTACTACACGTTTTGGCATGTCCGTCCCAAACATAAATCGCCGGGTCTGCGCCCCGCTTTCGCGCGCGACGATAACCGACATGGCCGACTATGCAAATGCCGGATAACAGGGACCATTATGCAACAGCGCCTCAACGTCCTGGGTGCCCAGCGCCTGTTCGGCCTTTTGCACATAAGCGGCCAGGGGTGCGCTGTGCACCTCTGGATGTTCGGCCGCTTCGAACACATTACGCGCAAGCGCTTGTTCTAATGACGTTAAATCATTGCCTTCCAGCGTATCATGGTACATTTTCACGCGCCCATAAAAGACCTTGGCCATGTCCTTAATGCGCTTGCCCACGGCTGTATCACTGGTCCCTAATTCACGCAGGGCATTGTCCATATCATCAAACATGGCGTCAAAAACCTCCTGTCCCAGGGCTTGTGCCTGCAGTGCATTGCAGCGGCGGATCAACAGCCAGACATGAATGACCAGCAAATCAAAGCGCCCGTCCACCGTATCGGGAACCCCGCCGGACTGGTAAAATTCCACCCGGCGCGCAGCCGCCAGCGCCTGTTCATACAGTTTCTGGCCATTGGGTTTGGTTTTATTGCGCGAAAATAATCGTGAAAACAGGGTCATATACAGTCACATTCTTGCCCGGATTGCGTGATAGGGTTGAACTTATGCACGATGACGTTTAGGTCAACCGGGCATTCTAGTGGCAAGGACATATCCATGCGAATTTCACCATCCAAATTGCTGTTGGCCACCTGTGCACTTGCACTGGCCAGTGCCTGCACACCCGTATCACGCAATCATGGGTATGTGACCAGCAAGGAAACACCGGGCGACATCGAAACCGGGGTGGACACCAAAACCACTGTATTGTCAAAATTCGGCAATCCGTCGACCACTGGCGTTTTTGAAAAGAGCAAATGGTATTACATGACCGAGCTGCGCGAGCAGCTGGGCTATTTGCGTCCGCGCACCACCACCCGCACCATCACCGCCGTGGCCTTTACCGATGACGGTGTCGTTAACGACGTCTCTGTCTATACCATCAAAGATGGCCGCGTGGTCTCTATGGTGGGACGCAAAACCCCGACCCGTGGCCGCGAACTGTCGATCATGCAGCAATTGCTGGGCGGTGTTGGACGCCTGCCCCAGGGCACAATCAACGGCAATCAGAACCTGCCGGGCGGGGCTGGCGGCCCAAGACGGCAATAGCCCCCTTTTCCATGATCCGTTATTGAAATGCGACAAGTGCTTCTTTGAATCTTATATTGACAAATGTAATAATACATATTACATACAACTGTGATATGCAGTTTTAAAAATAGAGCGTTGAGACGTTTATTCGAACGTGGTGATGAAAGCCGTATTCACGCCGATCATCGTGTGATTATACGCGATATTCTGGCCCGCCTGAATGCATCAACGACTCCGGAGGACATGGCCCTGCCCGGGTTTAGACTGCACAAGCTGAAGGGCGAATATGCGGTCTTTTGGGCCGTAACTGTACGCGCCAATTGGCGCATTATTTTTCGTATACAAGATGGTCACGTCTTCGATGTTGACTATCTGGATTACCATTAGAAAGAAAATCAAACCATGCTAATGCACAACCCACCCCACCCCGGCGAAATTATTCGGCGGCAATGCCTTGAGCCACTGGACCTCACCGTGACCAGAGCCGCACAGGGTCTTGGCGTGTCGCGCAATACCCTCTCTATGTTGCTCAATGGTCGCCTTGGCATCTCCCCGCAAATGGCCATCCGCCTTTCTCAAGGTTTTGGTGGCAGCCCCGAAAGCTGGCTGCAACAACAAATGCAATATGATTTGTGGCAAGCCGGGCAGAGCAAGGAAAAGATCAAGGTTCAAAGGTTCGCGGCGGCTTAAAAACCGTCTTCTTTTTTTGTATTTGCAAACTTGAATATAGGGCTAATATCACATGGATATCGAAAAGAAAATTGAGACTAAACAACAAACAGAAGAAGCAATTGGGACTTCTGCTGATCCTAGTCAAAAGAAAGTTATTGACCAATTGCGTGACGTATTAGAGGCACAACCAACCAAATTGGATGTTAAATTTTCTACCGCAAATATTAATACAAAAATGGAATCATCTATTATTATCAACCACGATGGCCCAAGTTACCCGAGATTTAGAGAAGAAAAAACATACGCAATTTTTGCAACCATAAAAAATACTAATACCTTGTGCTTTGTTTTTCACAAAATAATTTTTGAACATACTGATTACAGAAATGAAGGTAATTATACTACCGCTTATAGAAATGCATATTTAGATTACCGTGCCTTCGATTGCCTAGAGAAAAATCACTCTGAAGTTGTTTATAACAACGAAACATTGTGCGAAGAAATTCGTAATTTACGAAATATGAAATTTACAAACATAAACGACAATTTAGTGGAAGCAATTTTTGAAATCCTTATCGTAAAAGATAAAGAAATTCAAAAATCTGAACTTCTTGAAACCGAACGACTTGAACAAATTGAAAAAAGCAAGAAAGCTGCATTGGTAAAAGTTGAACAGGAAGAAAAGAATCGGTTAGCTGCCGAAGCTCAGAAGAACTTACGGAAAGCTAAAGATGCTAAATTAGTTAGAATTTTCATTATTGGTGCTACTATTTTTGCTATTGTAATGTATTGGCTAAGGAATAATTTATGAGCAGTTACAATTTTTATTGTTCATTTTTACATTAAAAACCCCGATCCATCGGACCGGGGTTTTAATAGTTTTGCGTAATAGCTCTTCAATTGTCATGACCCGATTTATTCGGGTAATCCAGATCAACACGAAAAGAACTGGATAGCCGGGACACGCCCGGCTATGACAGCGCAGAGACAATCTTCATCCCATCACATATGCGCCAGAACCGCCAACAGCAGCAAAGCCACAATGTTGGTGATTTTGATCATAGGGTTCACAGCCGGGCCGGCAGTATCCTTGTAAGGATCGCCAACTGTATCGCCGGTCACGGAAGCTTTATGAGCTTCGGAGCCTTTGCCGCCATGTGCACCGTCTTCGATGTACTTTTTGGCATTGTCCCAGGCACCGCCGCCAACGGTCATGGAAACGGCTACGAACAGACCATTGACGATCACACCCAGCAACATTGCACCCAGCGCGCTAAACGCCGCTGATTTGTCTGCAAACATGCTGATCGCAAAGAACAGCACAACCGGGGACAGCACAGGCAACATGGACGGAACAACCATTTCCTTGATGGCGGCTTTGGTCAAAAGATCCACAGCGCGGCCATAATCAGGCTTGGCTTTATATTCCATAATACCCGGAATTTCGCGAAACTGGCGGCGCACTTCGGCAACCACGGCGGTGGCCGCACGGCCCACAGCCATCATCGACATGCCACCAAACAGGTAAGGCAACAGGCCACCAAAGAGCAGGCCAACAATCACGTATGGATTGGTCAGCGAGAAGTCGACATGAACGCCCGCAAAGAACGGGAACTTGTCTGCATCAGCCGAGAAATGTGCCAGATCTTCGGTGTAGGCCGCAAACAGCACCAGAGCACCCAGACCAGCAGACCCAATGGCATAGCCCTTGGTGACGGCTTTGGTGGTGTTACCCACAGCGTCCAGCGTATCTGTTGTATCGCGAACCGAAGCGTCCAGTTCAGCCATTTCGGCAATGCCACCGGCATTATCGGTGACCGGACCAAAAGCGTCGAGCGCCACAATCAAACCAGCCAGAGCCAGCATGGTGGTCACGGAAATGGCAATGCCAAACAGGCCAGCCAGATTATAGGTGACGATAATACCAACAATGATGATCAGTGCAGGCAGTGCCGTTGATTCCAGCGAGACAGCCAGACCCTGAATGACATTGGTGCCGTGACCGGATTCTGATGCCTTGGCGATCGAACGGACCGGGCGATAGTTGGTGCCGGTGTAATATTCGGTCACCCAGATGATCAATGCGGTCACAACCAGACCAACAAGACCGGCCTTATAAAGGTCCATACCGGTCATTGATGCGCCTTCAATGGCACCAAAGCCATTGGGCAGAACGTTCTGGATAACCAGATAGATCGCGCCAACAGACAACAGGCCAGCAGCAATAATGCCTTTATAGAGCGCGCCCATGACATTGCCTGATTTGCCAAGTTTGACAAAGAAGGTGCCGATGATTGAGGTCACGATACAGACCCCGCCAATGGCCAGCGGCAACAACATCATTTCGGCAGAGCCGGTAAAATAGATCGAAGCCAGAACCATGGTGGCCACAATGGTCACCGCATAGGTTTCAAAAAGGTCAGCAGCCATGCCCGCGCAATCGCCGACATTATCGCCAACGTTATCGGCGATGGTGGCCGGGTTACGTGGATCATCTTCGGGAATACCGGCTTCAACCTTGCCAACCATATCGCCGCCAACGTCTGCACCTTTGGTAAAGATGCCGCCGCCAAGACGGGCAAAAATGGAAATCAAAGAAGCACCAAAGCCAAGCGCCACCAGCGCATCAACAACGGTACGGTCGGTAATGGTAAAGCCCATAGGGCCAATCAGCATGGCGTAATATCCGGCAACACCGATCAGTGCAAAGCCGGCAACCAGCATGCCCGTAATGGCACCGGCACGAAATGCCACGTCCAGGCCTTTGGACAAACTGTTACGGGCCGCTTCGGCGGTCCGAACATTGGCACGCACAGAAACCAGCATGCCGATAAAACCGGCGGCACCGGAAAGCACTGCGCCGATGGTAAAGCCCAAGGCCACTTCCCAACCCAAAAGGAAGAAAATGATGACCAGAATAGCCACACCAACCATACCAATGGTGGTGTATTGGCGTTTCAGATAGGCATTGGCGCCTTCCTGAATAGCCTTGGCAATTTCCTGCATTTTTTCCGAGCCAGCACTGGCTTTAAGAAGCACCTGTGTTTGTACCGCGCTGTAAATAAGCGCAAGAAAGCCGGCAGCAATGACCAGCATTAGTTCCATACTCATAATGAATATCCCATCTTGTCGTTTGACAACCGCAGGGCCCCAAATGCAAATGCACTTCCCTACTTCTAGCGCGGACATAGCGTTAAAGCTTTTTGTGTGCAAGCACCTACCGTGCGAAATCCGGCACTTTTGGCCAGAACCGGTGGACACAGGGCCTAGCCAGACAACAATTTGCATGTAATGAGGGATAAACGCCAAAAGGATAGACGAATGTTGCGCACACCAACTCTGATACTGGTTTTCGTATTTTCCCTCTTTTTGCTGGGTTTGGTCTATGTGGCCAAATACCAACGCGCCCCGGTGCCAGGGGTGCTATTACCCAAAACACCCCAGACCTTGCGCATTGATGCGGACCAGCTGAGCGACACACTGGAACACGGCCCATGGGTCTCGCCCGGCCTTGATGGCGCCGTGCTCTATAAGGTGGGGTATCGCTCGTGCCCCGATTGCATCGCCTACGAGCTTTCCGAGTTTGACGACCTGCATGCCGCCGGCGTGGATACGCGGGTGATCCTTTATGCCCGGCGCAATCTGTCATCGGCCCCCGAACGGGCGGTGATTGCCGATCTGGCCTGCACCCGCGAGTGGCCGATTTATGAACGTTGGATGTCCGACGTCGAAGGGGCCTATTATTTTAATTACGGCGTGCCGCCAGCACCCGAAACCAACCAACAACGCGGTGCCTGTCTGGAATGGGGGCGCATTGTGCGCGACCGACTGGGCCAGATCATGGCGCGTAATGGCTGGAATATGGAAGTGCCAGCCCTGTTCTGGAAAAACAAAGCCGGCGAGTGGCGCTTTTTTCTGGGCAATGACCCACGCGGCAAACGCCTAATCCGCCGCGAACTGGGCGTGCCGTTGCGCTAGCGACCAAGCTCGGCAATCGCTTTTTCACCATTTGCGTGCATACTTTTCTCATGGACACACCAATATCAAGATGGCGGGCACTGGTTGCCGAAGGGGTTTTGGAACCCGATCCGGCGCAGGAACGCGCCGCGCAAATGCTCAGTGTCCTGCAAGGCCGTTTGCGAAACTGGCAACCCAAAAAACGCCATGCCCTGTTTGGCCGCCCTGCGCCCGAACCCGAAGGCGTATATTTGTATGGCGGTGTGGGGCGCGGCAAATCCATGTTGATGGACATGTTTTTCGACACCGTGCCCTTTACCAAAAAACGCCGCGTGCATTTTCACGAATTCATGCTCGAAACCCATGCCGCACTGGCCGATTGGCGGGCGTTGAACGAGCGCGCCAGACGCCAGCACCCTGATTATGTGCGCGGTGCCGGCGATGACCCCATCGCCCCCATAGCCAAAGCCATCGCGCGCGATGCGTGGCTTTTGTGTTTCGATGAAATGCAGGTAGGCGATATTGCCGATGCGATGTTGTTGGGGCGGTTATTTGAGCAATTATTTGCGCACGGCGTGGTGGTCGTCACCACATCCAATCGCCCACCAGATGATCTGTATAAAGATGGTCTGAACCGCCAGCGGTTTGTGCCGTTTATCGAACAGATAAAATCCCGCCTTGCCGTTCACGCACTGGAATCGGCGCGTGATTTTCGATTGGGGAAATTGCGCGAGGACAGAACCTATTTCTCGCCACTGAATGCCCAGACCCGCACCCATATGGACGAACGCTTTACCCAGTTAACCGCCGGCTTAACCCACCACGCCCGGCGGATCAGTCTGGCAGGACGTCATTGGGATGTGCAAAAGACCGCTGGGGGCGTGGCGCGTCTGTCTTTTGATGAGGTCTGCACCGAAGCCCGCGGTGCCGCAGATTATCTGGAACTGGCGCGGCAATTTCATACCATCGTTCTGGATAATGTACCGATATTGGATGATGTCCAGCAAAGCGCCGCCAAGCGTTTTGTGGCTTTGATTGACGCCTTATACGAGGCGCAGGTCAAACTGATCATCAGCGCCGCGACAAAACCTGAGACGCTATATCAGGCCGGCACGGGCGGGTTTGAGTTTGAACGCACCGCATCCCGGCTGAATGAAATGCAAAGCAGTGGCTATCTGGCTGCCGGTCATGGCAGCAGTGCGTTGGCGGTTTAGGTGAAAATCAGACGGCCTGCGCAGGCTCGATCGTGACGCTGATCCCGCACCCACAAGCATCAGTTTCATTGGGATTGTTAAACACAAATTTGGAATGCAATACCGTGGTTTCGTAATCAATCTTTGCACCCAGCAAAAACAGAACCGCCGAGGCGTCAACCAGTATGGTGACGTCCTTGTCGCTGACCACTTCATCCAGCCTTGCCGGGGCATCCGCATAATCCATCGTATATTCCATGCCGGCACAGCCGCCATTGGCAACGCCGACACGCAAATAGCCTTTGCCGCGCTCTTTCATAATCTCTTTGACGCGCGTTGCGGCGGCATCTGTGAGCGAAACGATTTGAGGCTTGGGTCTGGATTGGGTCATACACACCATATGGAAAAGAATACCGCCCGGTTCAAGCCCAGAACCCACATGCAAAGCAAGTGCAGCAATATTCTGGCATAAACCGGCAACAATACTTATATTCCGCAAACCATAGAAACGGCACTATTGTTGCCACAATTCTCTGTAAATCAGGCTGGGAACATTGCGTATGAGCCGAGATGACTCCATGACCACAAAACCACGGATTGCCATCTTTGCCGGCAATTATAATTATACCATGGATGGGCCAGCGCGCGCCCTGAATCGTCTTGTGGCGTTTCTGGAACGCCAGAACATTGCCGTGATGGTGGTCGCACCCACCGCCAAAGAAGCTGCGTTTGAACACAATGGAACGCTGGTTTCCGCGATCTCGGTCCCCATTCCCATGCGGTCTGAATATCGGCTGGGGCTGGGCATTACGCCGGGCGTGCGCGCCAAATTAAAAGCCTTTGCGCCAACAATTTTTCACGTCGCGTCCCCCGACCCGCTCGGCTCGTCGGCCATTCGGTTGGCCAAACGCTGGAACATCCCTGTTGTGGCCTCGTTCCATACGCGTTTTGACACCTATGGGCGGTATTACGGTATCGGGCTTTTGGAAAAGCCCCTGAACAAATACCTGCACCATTTTTACAGTCTGTGTGATCAGGTTTACGCGCCTTCTGAATCCATGATCGAGGAATTGCAAAAAGAAAACATCAAATCAGACCTGCGCATTTGGAGCCGCGGCGTCGATTGCAATCGCTTTAACTCCGATCGGCGTGATCTGGAATGGCGGCGCAGCATCGGCTTTGCCGATGATGATGTGGTGATCTCGTTCACGGGTCGCGTTGTGCTGGAAAAGGGCCTGGACTTCTTTGTTGAAGTTATCCGCGCGCTGGAACAACAGGGGTTGGACCACAAAGTCCTGATTGTTGGTGAAGGGCCGGAACGGGCGCGCATGCAAAAACGCCTGCCCAAGGCCCACTTTACCGGGCATTTATCTGACGAGCCGCTGGCCCGTGCCTATGCCTCGGCTGATATCTTCTTTAATCCCAGCATTTCTGAAACGTTCGGCAATGTTACGCTGGAGGCCATGGCCAGCGGCGTGCCGTGTGTTTGTGCCGAAGCCACAGGCAGCCGATCGCTGGTCTTGCATGGCAAAACCGGTTTCATGGCCTCCTTTGGAGACCATGACGCCTTCACCCAACATCTGGGCGCGCTTATTCAATCCCCCGAACGACGTGCTGCGTTCGGCCAAGCGGCCGTGAACGCAGCACATACATTCGATTGGGATGCGATTTTAGGAGGTCTGGTCGATAATTATCGTGATGCAATAAGACGCAATCAAAGCGCCTTACATGCGGCACTCTGACCTATTCGTCATCACCAGAATTAAGAAGCAAGAAAACAATACCCAACAGGACAACCGCGCCGCGGATACCATAGTCGGCATAGTCGCCATACTTTGCAATCAACCCTCGCGCCTGATCAAAAACCATACCAAAATATGGTGACAGATCAACGCCTGCATAACTCGCCGCGGCTTTAATACCAATAGCGCCTAACCCGATTAAAATCAGGATAATGCCAATCCCTCGCATTACTACCCCCTTAAATGTTCGCGCAAAAAAAAACGTACGCAAGTCGTTATAACATACCCCAGGCGATTATAGTGAGGTGCCCAGAGTTATCTATTACCTGAATAAATTGTGCTTGGCCATGGCATGCCCCAAAAATGAGAACAATTTTAAAAAATACAACCGTGTGACGTGTGCCAAGAACAACTTTTGGGCGAACAATTTTACAATTGTTCTATATTGCACTGCGCTGCGCCGCGCGCCCTGAAATATTCGCACCACCAGTTTCTATGCGCTTTATTTTGCCGCTTCAGTGAATTTGCCCGATTAATATAAATCATCTTGATATAAACTTGCTCTAATCTTGGCAATGTACTCACCCAACCAGATTTTGTTGCAAATTCTTCAATGGATGGATAATGCCGATAATGGGACAGCACGGCGCTGTTTTGCAAAAAATCAGACACAATAACCATTGTATAGTGCGTTGAAGGCGTCGTATCGCCTGGCCGTGCACGGTCAAAGGATTGCACGCTGGCCGCCGCAATGGTTTCAAGTATAGGTGAGGTTTTGCGCGGGTTGGCCCGCAGAGCCGTCGCCAGCGCCTGCTGCAGCGGTTCTAAAAACTGGCTGCGACGCAAATCCTGCATGCGGCCAGGGTTTTCACTCCATCCGGCAGAGCCATCGGGACTAGCTGGATTGCACCGGCTGAACAGTGGGCGTGCCAACTGCCCTGCTTCGGCTGTGGCCATATAAACATCCACCCGCGCCCCTTTGGGGACCGCGCTTAATGTCTCGTCCAGTATTTGTCGGGTCTTGATCCGTTGCAAATCGTTCAGCGGGTCGCTGGAATCAAATAACAAGGCGACAATTTCACGTGGCTGGTGACCGGCACACATGGTTTGTGCATCCTGGCCTGCGCGATCGGCGCGCAAACCTGCCAGTCCGATCCCTGCCATAGCCAGTGCGGACAATGCCACAACCGCCCCGACCCAGGACAACACCACACCCAGCCGCAGAGACGAACGCGAACGCCTGCGTCTCATGGCCATTTACAAAGAACCCTGTTGGGACACAAACAAGTGCTCCATCCGGTTCAGCGTGTCCAGAACACGGGTCCGCAAGGACTTGGCCTTGTCCATGGCACTTTGGATGCGGCCTTCATTCATAATCTCGCCCAGCACAGAATCGCCAGCCAGCTTGATAAAGCGCGCATTCGGCTCGCCAAAAGCAAACAATTTACCCGGCAATACCCACTGATGCTTGAAATGCCCGGATTTGCCATCGGTCGTGGCCAGCCCGTTGGCATCGTAATACGAGCCAAGAACGTCGTTACCGACGCTTTCCAGATGCGATTCAAAGGCATCAAATCTGGACATCAGCTCGCTGATTTCCTTGCCAATCTCACGGTATGGTGCAATAGATTCGCGCGCCTGTGTCTGAAAGTCCTCAATATCGCTGAGGGCTTTATCGCGCAAATTAGCCAAATGCTCGGCCAGAACATCAGCCTCGTTTTCAAAACGGCGGCGGTAATCCTCGCGAAACTTATAAACCCGGTGATAACCGGGATAGGCATCGCCAACCCGTGCCCCCTTGGAGCACGCCAGCGCCCCCAGTGTGATCCCGATCAGCATCATGGCAATGGAAAATTCGTCCAACAGGCTGAAATCCAGCGCCATGATCTGGCCGATAGCGGTTTGCAACAGGTTTTCGTGCCCCTCGCCGCCAAACGCCACAAAGGCTGAACGATAAAATCCGACAACCACATTCAGGATCAGCAAAAACGCCACAAACACCAGCGCCATAACAGCGCCCAGCGTTTTACGGAACAATGACCGGCTGTTCAACCAGCGGAAAAACGCATAGCCAAACAAGGCCGCTCCGCCAATGTTCAAAACGCTGATCACCAATGAATAGAAAAATCCGCCCAACAGACCAAAATCACTGCCAGGACTGAAGAAGAACATATTGGCCCCGGCTTCGATCACCATCATCACGATAAAGATCGGCAAGGCACCGGCCAGACCGGAAGACAGGCTGGGCGGCCGTGTCAGGCCGTGGGTGGATCGAAACTCCTGATAATGACGGTCGGCCTCTTCAAACTCGTCACGCAGGCGTTCCAATGTTGCGCCGTGGCGCAGGGTTTCCTGCTCAATCTCGTGGATAGTGCCTTCCAGCGCAGTTTCCAGAGGTTCGGTATCAAAGGCTCCGGCATATCGGGACACCATCCCTTTGAGATGCTTGAAGCGGCCCTCGAACTTGCCCAGACCCTTTTCGTGAATACCGTTCAAACTGGTTGAAACTTTTTGTTCGATGATTTCGCCCACTTGGGTATCAGACGTGGCCAGCCCCGTACGGCGGGCCGATTTGGCCACCTTGTCCAGCTTCAGCTCGCGGCGCAGTTTTTTGCCGAAAACCTCTGGCAGGAAAGGAAGGTTTGGATTTTTCGGACCCACACGCTTCATATCCGGCGCGCCGGACTTACCGTTCCATGATCCCAATGCTTTTGACGCCATAATACATCACCCATTTTCATCCAGCCCGTGAAAACATTTCTCTATCTGTGTTCAAAATGCGCAAGGCCGCGTCCCCAGCATGCACAATTTCCTCGTTACGATCCAGACATTACGACCCGTCGGGCGAGTGCGTAACGTTTTTTTTCGCCTCCCGCGCTAATTCTCTCGCTTCGTATGGCTGAATTGTGTTAGAACCAAGGCTTAAAAGGGGAAGTATTATGCTGTTACGTGGAATTATGGGATTATTGCTGGCGGCTTTGGGTGCCGGTTATCTGAATATGAAGTTGGCGCCAAGCGAAGCAGGCAACGCCTATGGGGCTGTTGATAGTCAGAGTGCTTATGCCAGTGCTGAGGCCGTAACCTCTCATCATGCGGATGCGTTTATCGCACGCGATATTGACGCAGTTATGAGCGATTATGCCGAAAATGCCGTGCTGATCACCCCCGATGGGGTTTATTCCGGCGCAGAGAATGTCCGCGCCCGTCTGCAAGAAGCCATGCAAAGCGGTGACCAGTCCGAAGCCCCCTTTAGCGTGACCAAAACCCAAATCGCAGATCCAATGGTCTATGTGGAATGGACCTGGGCCATGGCTGATGGCTCTATGTTGTACGGATCAGACACATTTATTGTCGAGCATGGTAAAATCGCCAAGCAAACGGTTGCCTTCTACACCAAAGAAGCCCCGGCCGTTGATATGATGGATGATGGCGGCGAGATGATGGATGACGCCAATGCCGACGATGCCGCAAGCGACAGTTAAACCTGTACCGCATCATTAGAATTGAGCCGCGCCGGTCTTATAACCGGCGCGGTTTTTTTTATGTTTCAGCGCCGAAACGTGTACCCCATTCCTCGATCTCCTCGTCGGCGATCTTGGCAAACAAGACATCCGGCGGCGTGAAAGCAAGGCCAACCGGCAAAGCGTTCAACAGACCATCATCACTGGCGTCTGGCCATTTGCGGTTTTGCGCCGGAACACCCATCGCATCAAGAATTTTGGCCGCCGCCTGCGGAATAACGGGTTGTGCAATTATGGCGGCAATGGCTACAAGGTTCAGCCCCGTACGCACGCTGAGCGCCGCTGCATCCACATCGGTTTTCAGCGCGGTCCACGGCGCAGCCTCGGCCAGATATTCATTGCCCATGGCCCAAATGGCCCGGGTTTCGGCCATGGCTTTGCGAAACTCCATGGCCTCATAATAGCCGGTCAGGGCTGCAAGGCGGGTTTTTAGTTGTGCGGCCAGTGCCGTTTCCAATGCGCCGGGCGTACCACCGGCGGGCACCACACCATCCATTTTTGAGGTTGCAAAGCGGGTAATGCGATTGACAAAATTGCCGAGCACGTCGGCCAGGTCCTTGTTGACCACCGACTGGAAGTGTTCCAGCGTGAAGGCCGCATCTGCACTTTCGGGGGCATTGGCCATCAAATGCCAGCGCCACAGGTCAGAGGGGGCCAGCTCCAGTGCCTGATCCATAAAAATGCCGCGCTTTTGCGAGGTCGAAAACTTGCCACCATACCAGGTGACCCAGTTAAAGGCCTTCAACTTGTCAACGGTTTTCCATGGCTCGCCTGAGCCCAGCAAAGTGATCGGAAAGCTGACCGTGTGAAAAGCCACATTGTCCTTGCCCATGAATTGCACATAGGTGACATCATCTGCGCCCTTGTCGGTGCGCCACCAATGTTCCCAATCGCCCTCGCCGGCCTCGGCGCGCTCGACACTGGCGCCAATATATTCGATCGGCGCATCAAACCAGACGTAAAACACCTTGTTTTCAAAACCTGGCCGTGGCTGGCCATTGCGCAAGACCGGAATACCCCAGGATAGATCGCGGGTGATGGCACGATCCAGCAACCCCTCGTCCAGCCATTTCAAGGCGATCGAGCGGGCCAGTGGCGGCCAGTCCGTTGCACTTTCCACCCAGTCGCGCACGCGGGCCTGCATTTTGGACTGGCGCAGGAATAAATGCCGGGTTTCGCGCACTTCCAGGTTTTTTGAGCCTGAAATTGTTGAATAGGGTTCGATCAGCTCGACCGGGTCCAGCACCCGGCCGCAATCATCACATTGATCACCACGGGCTTTTTCATAGGCGCAATGCGGGCATGTGCCCTCGACATAACGATCCGGTAAAAAACGCTTGTCATCAATCGAATAAACCTGTTCGGAAACTCGCTCTTCGATCAGGCCATTATCTTCCAACACGTCGGCAAAATGCTGTGTCAGGCGTGCATTTGGGGCATTGGACGAGCGGCCAAAATAATCAAAGGACAGATCAAAGCCTGCGCAGGCTTTGCGTTGTACCTCAAACTGTTCATCACAATATTCACGGACGCTTTGCCCGGCGCTGGCCGCGGCCAGCTCGGCCGGTGTCCCATGCTCATCAGTGGCGCAAGTATACAAGACATCGCGGCCCTTCATGCGCGAGAAGCGCGCATAAATATCGGCGGGAAGCATAGAACCGGCCAGGTTTCCCAAATGCTTGATTCCGTTAATATATGGGAGTGCCGAAGTGATCAGGATACGATTCATTTGTCTTTCCGATTAGGATATTACCGCACATTGTACTAGTTTAGGCATCGGGGACGCCCATGTGCTGACCTGACTAATGGGGTGGTGAGACGCTGACAAGGGCGCGCACCACATAATGGGGAGGAAACCAATGCCCAAACTTTTTGGATTGAATGTACTTGGCCTGTTGGCTGCCAGTGTTGCCTTTTTTATGCTGGGTTATCTGTGGTACGGCGTTTTGTTTATGGACCAAATGATGGCCCTAATGGGCTATACAGAAGAAAGCCAAGGCAATTTTGAACCCGCAATGGCTATGGGGCTTGGGGTTCTGAATGTCGCCATAGTTTCCATCGGCATCGGCCTGCTGCTCAAATGGTTAAACGTCAGCACGCTCATGACCGCTGTTAAATATGGCCTTATCGCGGCGGTTTGTTTTGGACTCACCACCACCGCCTATGGCTGGATTTATGGCACATACCCAATACGTATGGCCTACATTGATGGGGCCTATACCCTCGTTGGCTATGCGCTGGTTGCAGCTATATGGTCGTTCTTCAGTGATTGAAGCAAGATCGTAGATTAATAAGACTATCTACCCGGTATTGAATACCGGGTAGGCAGCTTTTTGATATTTATTTTGCGTTTGGGCAAAACCGGCTTCACCTTGAACTGGTATATCGGTGGGTTCGACACTTTTACGCCGCGCGCTATACGAACAGCTGTATCAAACATCGTCTTTAAGCCCGTTTGTGTTAATGCAGAACACTCTCGGTATGTTCCTCCTAGGGCTTTGGCTTTTTGTATCCCCTCTGCCGTTGAGATACGCACGTCAGCAGGCCCGTTAAGTGATGCTTTTCGTAAGTCACTCTTCAAGCCCGCCAAAAGAAACGGCGTATGAGGAGCATGGCGACGGATCTCTGGCACCCACTTACTGGTGACATTGTCAAAACTGGACCGTGACATAATGGAATATGCGATAATAAACACGTCTGTTTGCGGGTAACTCAAAGGGCGTAAACGGTCATAGTCCTCTTGGCCTGCCGTATCCCAAAGCCCAAGAATGGCAGGCGCCCCATCAACCTGTACATGAGCATTCCGATTATCGAAAACCGTAGGCACATATTCTGTTGGAAAAACGTTGGTTGAATAAGACATCAGGGCGCTGGTTTTGCCAACGGCACCATCACCAACAATAACCAGCTTCAAGCGCTCAACAGATGTTTGAGCTGAAACCACAGAAGGGCTGGTCAAGGCTGACATGGCTAAGACATTAGCCAGAAAGTTGCGCCTTTTCATAATTGTCACCTTATCCCGAGATAAAAAAGCGTAGCATAAATATACGAAAATTGCACCTGACCGTCTTGTTTAGACGGCGCGTAACAACTTGCCGGGCGTTGCCCCGGTCAATTTATCATTTTCAAGTATCGGCACACCGGCCACCAATGTGGCAATATAGCCTTGGGCCTCTTGCACCAGGCGACGACCACCGGCCGGCAGATCATAGATCATGTGCGGGCGGCGCACGGACAGACGATCCATATCAATGATATTGATGTCCGCCACCAGACCCGTTTGTAAACGGCCACGGTCTTTAATGCCCAAAAAGTCTGCCTGATCGGCACTGGTCATCTGTATGGCGCGCTCGATTGGGATGTGCAGCCCATTGCCCTGTTTGCGATCGCGGGTCCAATGGGACAAAAAGAAACTGGACCAGGCGCTATCGACAATGGTGCCCACATGCGCACCGCCATCGCCCAGCCCCAAATGCGAGGCAGGGTGCGTAATCATACGGTGTACGGTGTCCAGATTGCCGTCATTATAATTGAAAATCGGGAAGTAAATGATGGCTTCGCCATCATCTTGCAACATCTGATCATACAGCTCTTCCAACACGCTGACACCGCGCGCCTGTGCGCGGGCATGAATGGAATCTTCCTCGGCTGGCTCGTAATTAGGTGGATCCCCCAGCGGGAACATCCGGGCGCTCAGAAAATCTAGATTATCCAGCACCTGATCAATTTGCGGGGGTGCTGCCGGGTCAACATCGGAAACCCGAATGCGTTCTTCGCCAAGGATTTTTGCACGTATATCTGGATCGCGCAGGGCTTTCAGCTTTTCTTCGAACGGCAGATCCATGATTTTACGATAGCTGGGTTTACCGACCAGCGCGTTTAGTGTTGTGCGCAGTCCCTGCAACACACCCACCCCGCGCGGCGCAACCTGCATACGCATATCCAGACCATTGGCATTGGCCTGCTCAACACGTCCGGCAATGCGTTCCCATTGTTCGGGATACAAAAACCGTTGCATGGTCGATAAGGTCATCGGACGCCCGGCAATGCGGGCCATAGTTTCCAGAATATCAAATTCGGGGTCAAACCGTTCTGGCCCATCATGCATGTCAAAGTCCGAAACCGCCGACAAGATACGGTAAGACAGGCCCTGAAACGCCGAGGCCAGGCCTTCCAGCTCGCGCCGTTCAGCAATAGAAGCCGGAGTATCATGCCCTTCGGATGTGCGGTGTGTGTCCGTACGCCCGGTTGAAAATCCAAAGGCCCCGGCTTTCAATCCTTCGTGTACCAAGGCCGCCATGGCCTTTACATCTTCGTCTGTTGCGGTTTCGCGCGCCTCGGCGCGGTCGCCCATAACAAACAGACGTACCGGGTCGTGGGGAATTTGCACCGCGACATTGATGGCGTGAGGAATATCGTCCAGCCGGTCCATATAATCGCCAAAGCTTTCCCAGCGCCAATCCAGACCTTCGTGTAAGGCGGTGCCCGGTATTTCCTCTACCCCCTCCATCAGGCTGACCAGGCGGTCCTGATCACCTGGACGCAAAGGAGCAAAGCCAACCCCGCAATTGCCCATTAAAACACTGGTCACCCCGTGCCAGGACGATGGAGCCAGATCAGCGTCCCAGATCGCCTGGCCGTCATAATGGGTATGCACATCAATCACGCCGGGGGTAACAATCGCGCCCTGGGCATCAATTTCACGCGTGGCAGAGCCAGAAACCTCGCCAATTTGTGCTATCTTGCCATCTTTTATGGCTATATCGCCGCTAAACGGCGTTCCACCATTACCATCGACGATGGTCCCGCCGCGAATCGCTAAATCAAACATGCATTATTCCTCCTGCGGACATAGTTTAGCCCTTTACGTTCACGTCAAGGCAAGCGGTAAGGCCAGCTTTCCCCTTCTCCAGCGATATTTTTTTTAAAAAAACTGCATATTTCTTGAAAAACTGAATATAACTTGTTTTCAATGCGTTACGATATGTTTCATCACAAACATTATCGTTTATTACGTATATTTCATTGTTTTACGATAAATAATGCTTGATTGTTTTTCG
>JAJFFT010000004.1 GCA_021776525.1 Robiginitomaculum sp. | reverse complement strand
TATTCGATAATTTTGCTGACCACGCCGGCGCCGACGGTACGGCCGCCTTCACGGATGGCAAAGCGGAGTTTTTCTTCCATGGCGATGGGCTGGATCAGCTCAACATTGACGTTCACATTGTCACCAGGCATGACCATTTCCGTGCCCTCAGGCAGGGTCACAACACCGGTAACATCCGTGGTCCGGAAGTAAAACTGTGGGCGATAATTACCAAAGAACGGCGTGTGACGGCCACCTTCATCCTTGGTCAGGATGTAGGCTTCGGCAACAAACTTGGTGTGCGGTGTAATCGAGCCAGGCTTACAAAGCACCTGCCCACGTTCAACACCTTCACGGTCAATACCACGAAGAAGCGCGCCAATATTGTCACCAGCTTCACCACGATCAAGCAGCTTGCGGAACATTTCAACACCGGTACAGACCGTCTTGGTGGTGTCACGAATGCCAACGATCTCAACTTCGTCGCCAACATTAACAACACCGCGCTCAACACGGCCGGTCACCACGGTACCACGACCCGAAATTGAGAACACATCTTCGATCGGCATCAAGAAGGGTTGATCAACTGGGCGATCCGGTGTTGGGATGTAATCATCAACAGCGGCCATCAGCTCGCGAATGCTGTTCTCGCCGATCTCTTTATTGCTGTCATCCAGGGCAGCCAAAGCAGACCCCTTGATGATCGGAATATCGTCGCCCGGAAAATCATAAGAAGACAGAAGCTCGCGGATTTCCATTTCAACAAGCTCAAGCAGCTCTTCGTCGTCAACCTGATCAACCTTGTTCATGTAAACGACCAGAGCCGGCACACCGACCTGACGGGCCAGCAAAATGTGCTCGCGGGTTTGGGGCATAGGGCCATCAGCAGCCGAAACCACCAAAATACCACCGTCCATCTGTGCCGCACCGGTGATCATGTTCTTCACATAATCGGCGTGACCTGGGCAATCCACGTGCGCGTAGTGACGGTTTTCCGTCTCATACTCAACGTGGGCCGTTGAAATGGTGATGCCGCGGGCACGCTCTTCAGGTGCCGCGTCAATCGCGTCATACGCCTTAAACTCACCAAAATACTTGGTGATCGCCGCCGTCAACGTCGTCTTGCCATGGTCAACGTGACCAATCGTGCCAACGTTTACGTGCGGCTTGTTGCGCTCAAATTTCTCTTTAGCCATTTCAACTTCCCATATTGTGGAGCGCCCGAGAACTCCCCGGGCGCTTCAGTCTTTATTTGTTTCGTACGTGCACGCCGCGTTTACTGGCGCGAAACTCACCTTCATAAGAGTTCAGGGTGATATCCCCCGAGCCAATCACGCGCGCATTTACTCCATTTGCGTGGCCTTGGAAAGCCACATCACCAGAACCTGCGATTCTGGCATGAAACGGTGTCGCCGTACCACCGTTGATTTTAATGTCTCCAGAGCCGTTAATGCTGGCATCAATCACGCCATCAGCTGAGGCAACAACAATGTCGCCCGAACCATTGATTTGTGCATCCAGACCGCTAGCAACCTCGCCAATTGCAAGATCGCCAGAGCCGTTGATTTGAGCGTTCGCTGCACCAGCAACATCACCGATCAACATGTCGCCAGACCCATTGATTTGCGCATCAACATCGCCGCCAACGTCGCCCGCAACAAAATCGCCGGACCCATTGACCTGAACCCCAAGATCACCGCTGACACCTTTGATAGTGAAGTTACCGCAACCATTGACCTGAACTTCGGCTTCGGAAAAATCCTCGGCTTCACCAAAAATACGACCGCCGATTTCCAATGACGTGCCGCGCGGCACAGAAACCGTCAGGGTTGGAAAATCTTCAAGAGGGTGTTTTTTTCTACCCGGCAGATACCGCCCAACAGACATTTTGACATGGCCGTTGCGTGTTGAGCAGTTCATATTACGATACTTTTTACCGCGCACCAGAACCGCGCCGTTACGCAAGCTGACCTCAGGGGCATCAATGACACCCGCCCCAGGGTCTAGATCTACACTGATCTTTGAACCTGCCCCCGTGCGAATATGAACAGTCCCGGTCATGTGCTCGACAACCAGCTCGCGCGAATCATAGCGATCCGTTGCCGATGCGGAACCCGCAGTCAGCGCCAAGCTTGTAATGATAGTCGTAGCAAATATTTTCATTTTCGTCATAACACGTCTCCAAAATTTTGATTATGGTACTATCCAGATGCGTAATGTCGCCTGAATGGATGCACCATGAACAATTTTTTAGAAACCTCTGCCCAAGATTAAGGCGCTGGAGCGGGTAGCGGGAATCGAACCCGCATCTTCAGCTTGGAAGGCTGTGACTCTACCATTGAGCTATACCCGCCTTGCCTGCGCCCTTGCCCTGATCCTGATGTGAAGTGGTGGAGGGGGCTGGATTCGAACCAGCGTACGCTCTCGCGGCCAGATTTACAGTCTGGTGCCTTTAACCACTCGACCACCCCTCCATAAACTTTGGCATTAAAGCCTCTGTAGAGGACCGCTTCACATCACGGCAAAGATGTGCGTTATTCTCCCATCAAAAAAACAGCCTCCGCCCCCTGCCCTAACAGATGGGCAGAAACAACGAAGACTTAATACAGAATCCTGAACGGCGATGTATAGACACTGTCGATACGGTGTGCAACGCCAAAATCAAGAAATTTCATCATTTAAGGCAGGTCCGTGAAACGTACAAAAAAAAACTTCAAATCAGCGCGTAAAACCAATGCTCCGGGGAACTCAGATTCCCTGTTCTGGTTGTGGGGAACCCATGCTGTTATCGCAGCATTGAACAACCCAGAGCGCGCCATCACCAAGCTATATGCCACCAAAAACGCAATGCACCACGTCCCAGCCGGACAGGACAGCATACCGGCTAACGCTCATGAGATTTCATCTTTGCTGCCAGAGGGCGCAGTGCATCAGGGTTTGGCGTTGCAAACCCGCCCCCTGCCCGGCGCAATGCTGGATGACATTCTGGATCGTCCGCGCGGGGTGTTACTCATACTGGATGGCGTAACCGACCCACGCAATATTGGCGCCATTTTTCGCTCTGCTGCCGCTTTTGGGGCGCTGGGCATCATCGCGCAAGAGCGCCACATGCCACCTCTGAACGGTGTTCTGGCCAAAGCCGCCACCGGGGCCATCGAAACCATAGCACATATCGGCGTGGTCAATCTTGCGCGCACATTAGAGGATCTGGCAAACTCTGGCTGGTTCAGCATCGGCCTGGCCGGGGAAACCCGCACCACAATCAGCCAGGCGCTAAAGGGGGCCGATAAAGTGTGTCTGGTTCTCGGCTCCGAAGGCAAAGGCCTGCGCCCCAATGTCGCCAAGCATTGCGACCAGTTGGCGCGCATACCCATCAGCAAGGAGATGGAAAGCCTGAACGTATCCACCGCCGCTGCCATCGCGCTTTATGAGGCCAACAAAGTCTAGAGCCGTTAATTTGAAATTCAGAGTGTTGTGACAGGGTGCCCCAAAATAAAAACGGGTGGCACACATGACTGACGCGATACTTTCCATTGATCCCGGCTCGACGGCCAATACGTTTCGTCGCAAACGCTTTGCACACATTATTCGCCTGATTGATGCGGTGATCGCCGAAAAGGGAAGCTGTCACATTCTCGATGTTGGTGGCGAGGTGCGCTATTGGAGCGCGGTTGGCGATCTGCTGCAAGAGCGCAATGTCAGCATTGACCTGATCAATTTATCGGCTGAGCCGGTTTCTGACCCAATGTTTCGATCCTTCGAAGGCTCTGGCTGTGCCATGCCGCAATTCGAGGATAATTCTTACGATCTGGTGCATTCCAACTCAGTGATCGAACATGTTGGTGACTGGTCAAATATGAAAGCTTTTGCCGAGGAAGTGCGTCGCATCGCCCCGCGTTATTATGTGCAAGCACCGTATTTTTGGTTTCCAATAGAGCCACATTTCCGGGCGCCATTTTTTCACTGGTTGCCGGAATCCTTGCGAGCAAAAATCCTGTTTCGTATGAAGCTTGGGTTCTCCGAAGAGCCAGGCAATTATGATGATGCCATGCTGGACACCCAGGACGCGCATTTGCCGGATGGTGCACAGATGAAATATCTGTTCCCGGATGCCACGCATGTCCCGGAGCGCTTTTTGGGAGTATTCGTCAAATCCCTGATGGCGATTAAGGGCTAAGCTTTACGCTCTCCACTTGATCGAACAGCCCATGGACTGAGATTGATCATGCGGGCCGTTCTGTCCATAAATGTTATTGCTATAGGTTGTTCCAAAAGCTAGATTGCACCGATGCAAAAAGATACTCAGAGCGGCGGTTGTGGATGTGGCGCTGTGCGCTTTACTGTTACTGGAAAACCAAAATTTGTTTCCATTTGTCATTGCACGGATTGTCGCCATTATACCGGCGCTGTGTTTTCCACCTTTGCCGGATTTTTGGAGCATCAGGTCATCTGGCAAGGCAAAGAATACGCCACTCACACCAGCTCACCCGGCGTAAAACGGGGGTTTTGCGCCTGTTGCGGTACGCCGCTTTTTTATCAGGGTGAACGTTGGGCAGGCGAAACCCACCTTTATGTTGGCGCCTTTGACAACCCTGAATCCATGACCCCACAAGGCCCGCCCGGCGAGGTGTTTCAACATGAGAAAATATCGTGGGTAAAGGTATGAGACTTATCTCCATTTGATCGAACAGCCCATGGACGCGGTTTGATCGCGTGGACCACCCTGCCCCGCCGCGATCATTTGCATGGCTTCATAAAGTTCGCGCCGGGCATCAGGGGGCGCAGCATTGCGCCCGGATGCATCCAGACGCCCTCGGTATTGCAGGCCCAAATTTGCATCAAAGCCGAAAAAATCTGGCGTACACACAGCATCATAAGCGCGAGCCACACTTTGTTCTGCATCAATCAGATAGGGAAAGGTAAAGTCGTGCTCTTTGGCAAAAACAGCCATTTTATCCGGCGCATCGGCTGGATAAACGGTCCAGTCATTGGGCATAATCGCCGCAACGCCAATGCCTAGCCCCTGAACCGCCTTTGCTTCGCGCACAAGTCGATCAACAATCGCCAGCACATAGGGGCAATGATTACAGATAAACATGATGAGCAGGCCCTTTGGCCCGCACAAACTTTGCAAGGTATGGTGTTTACCGTCCGTGTCCCGCAAGGCAAAATCCGGGGCCTGCCAGCCAAAATTACAGATCGGTGTGTGTTTGAGAGCCATAATTATGTCTTCTTACGGCGTCATTTCACACTATCGCGGATGGCCTTGATGTTTGCTGCATAGTGCGCAGGTGTGCCACCGGCAAAGACGGCGGAGCCCGCAACCAGTGCGGAGGCACCGGCGGCAATAACGGCGGGCGCAGTTGCGGGTTTTATGCCGCCATCCAACTCGATTATAATATCGCGATCACCGATCAAGGCTTTGAGTTGTCGTACTTTTTCAACGCTTTGAGGAATAAAGCTCTGGCCACCAAAGCCCGGATTAACGCTCATCAACAAAACTAGATCGAGCTTGTCCAGCACGTTTTCAAGTACGCTCACGGGCGTTGCTGGACATAGAGACACGCCCGCTTTTTTGCCAAGGCTTTTAATAACTTGCAGGCCCCGGTCCAGATGCACACCGGCTTCGGCATGGATGGTGATATAGTCCGAGCCTGCCTTGGCGAAGGCCTCAAGGTATGGCTCGTAAGGCTCGATCATCAAATGAACATCAAAGATTTTTTTTGAATGGGGGCGAAGCGCCGCCACCACGTCCGGACCAATAGTGATATTGGGCACAAAATGCCCGTCCATCACATCCACATGAATCCAGTCAGCCCCGGCGGCATCAATGGCGGCCACTTCCTCGCCCAGACGGGCGAAATCCGCCGACAGGATAGAGGGGGATATGATGATGTCTTTGGTCATTGATCGTTCCTATCGCTTTGGCGTGTCACCCCGGAAGCCTTTAGGCTATCCGGGCCTATTTTTGCCAGACCCTAGGCCCTACGGATCCCGGATCAAGTCCGGGATGACAACATTATTTTACAACCCGCCTTTGTGGACCACAAACTGCATGCCCCGGCTCTGGCGTTTGCGGTCATACGCCACAAAGCGCACAAGGCAATCGGGTTGCGCATCGCAGCAATCGTTTAACGCCTGCATGATTTTCTTAGGCTCACGTTCCCCAAACATGGGCAATTTCCACATATACCAATAATCATCCATGGCGCGTTCCAGCTCGCAATATTCCACCGCGCAATCCCAATCCTGGGAAAAACAATATTTGATCTGCGCGATAATTTGCGTTTCGCTCATCGGCGGCAAATATGAAAACGTCTCAAATTTTAGGCTTTGCGGATTATCCAGCCGCGAGGGGTAGTTTTGAATGGTCATATCCATGATCTTGCTCCTTTAAGCCTCAGCATCCAGTTTATCGACGGTATCGAACTCGAACTTGATCTCTTTCCAGGTTTCCAGCGCCGCACCCAATGCCGGGCTGTGCTTGGCGGCATTTAGCAAGACATCCTTGCCCTCGCGTTCAAGATTTTTGCCTTCATTGCGCGCTTGTACGCAGGCTTCCAGCGCTACGCGGTTGGCCTCGGCGCCATACGCATTACCCCAGGGATGGCCCAGCGTCCCGCCACCAAACTGGAATACCGCCTGATCACCAAAAATGGCCGTCAGAGCCGGCATGTGCCAGACATGGATACCGCCCGAAGCGACCGGCAACATGCCAGGCATGGTGCCGTAATCTTGATCAAAGAACAGACCTCTTGCACGGTTTTCCGGCACAAAGCTGTCGCGCATCAGATCGACCCAGCCAAGCGTAGCCTCGCGATCGCCCTCCAACTTGCCTACAACTGTCCCTGAGTGCATGTGATCGCCGCCCGAAAGGCGCAGGCATTTGGTCAACACCCGAAAATGAATGCCGTGATAGGGGTTGCGATCGACCACCGCATGCATGGCCCGGTGAATATGGAGCAACATACCGTTATCGCGACACCAATTGGCCAGCGATGTGTTTGCGGTAAAGCCAGCGGTGAAAAAATCGTGCATGATAATGCGCATGCCCAGCGATTTGGCATATTCGGCGCGCTCGTAGGTATCTTCCATGGTCGGCCCGGTGACATTCAGATAATGCCCCTTGCGCTCGCCGGTTTCTGCCTCGGCCTGGTTCAGGCCTTCGGCAACAAAATCAAAGCGTTGCTTCCACCGCATAAAGGGTTGGGAGTTGACGTTTTCATCATCCTTGGTGAAATCCAAACCACCACGCAGAGCCTCGTAGACCGCCCGGCCATAGTTTTTGCCAGATAAACCCAGCTTTGGCTTGATGGTACAGCCCAGCATGGGGCGTCCATATTTGTTCATAATGTCACGCTCGACATTAATGCCATTTGGCGGGCCGCCGCAGGTCATGACATAGGCCAATGGGAAGCGAATATCCTCCAGCCGCAGCGCCCGAATGGCCTTAAACCCAAACACATTGCCCACCAAAGAGGTCAGCACATTGGTGATCGAGCCTTCCTCGAAAAGGTCAATGGGATAAGCGATAAAGGCGTAAAAACACGTATCATCACCCGGCACATCTTCGATGCGATAAGCCCGGCCTTTATAATGGTCCATATCGGTGAAATGATCGGTCCATACGGTGGTCCAGGTGCCGGTTGAGCTTTCGGCACAGACAGCGGCGGCGGCCTCTTCACGATCAACGCCGTCCTGGGCGGTGATTTTAAAACACGCCAGAAGGTCGGTTTCTTTTGGTGTGTAATTGGGATCCCAGTATGTCAGCCGGTAATCCTTGACACCTGCGTCATAGGTTTTCGTGCTCATGGGAAGCTCCTTTATCGAGATCGTGAGAGGCTAGCCGTTAGGTCTAGCCGCTGATTTTTGGGGCCAATTCCCCACTTTCATATCGCGCTGCCATATCTTTCAGCGTGATGGGTTTGATTTTGCTAGCCCAGCCTGCGGTGCCAAATTGCTCATAGCGCAGCTTGCACAAGGCCTGCATGGCCTCGCGAGCCGGCTTGAGGTATTTGCGCGGGTCAAACTGTGCCTTGTCGTCGTTCAGAATTTTGCGCACCTGCCCGGTAGCGGCCAGACGCAAATCCGTGTCGATATTCACTTTGCGTACGCCGTATTTGACGCCTTCAAGAATTTCCTCAACCGGTACGCCATAGGTTTGCGGCATATCCCCGCCATTGGCGTTGATTATGTCTTGCAAATCTTGTGGCACCGATGACGAGCCATGCATGACAAGATGTGTGTTCGGCAGTCTCTCATGGATGGCCTTGACCACATCCATGGCCAGAATATCGCCGGTGGGCTTGCGCGAAAATTTATACGCCCCATGGCTGGTGCCCATGGCAATGGCCAGCGCATCGACTTGTGTTTTGCCAACAAAGTCACTGGCTTGTACCGGGTCGGTCAGCAACATATCGCGAGACAATTTGCCTTCAAAGCCGTGGCCATCTTCTTTCTCGCCCTCGCCGGTTTCCAAGGAGCCAAGACAGCCCAGCTCGCCTTCGACCGAGACGCCCACCTTGTGGGAAACCTCGGTCACCGCTTTGGTGATGCCGACATTGTATTCATAAGAGGCAGGGGTTTTACCATCGGCTTCCAGCGAGCCATCCATCATCACTGATGAAAAGCCGTTCTGAATGGCGGAAAAACAGGTCAATTGATTATTGCCATGATCCTGATGCACACAGATCGGGATGTTGGGATACATTATCTCGGCACCCTCGATCAGCTTACGCAACATCACATCGCCAGCATAGCCGCGTGCCCCATTTGAGGCTTGCAAGATTACCGGCGCTTCTACGGCAGCGGCAGCGGCCATAATGGCCTGAATTTGTTCCATATTATTGACGTTAAAGGCTGGCAGGCCATAGCCGTGTTCAGCGGCATGGTCGAGCAGTTGACGTAGAGATATACGAGCCATGTCTGTTATTCCCCGGAAATCAGTGTTTTGGCGGCATCCGCCATTGCTTTGGCGGTAATGCCGAAATGTTTGTAAAGGTCGGTGGCCGGTGCCGATGCACCAAAACCTTCCATGCCGATGAAAGCGCCGTTATCGCCCAGCCAACGCTCCCAACCTTGTTCTATGGCCGCTTCGATACCCACACGCGGGGCTGTTCCCAGCACTTTGGTCCGATAAGTCAGATCTTGCGCAGCAAACAACTCGAAACACGGCATAGACACCACAGCGGCATTTATGCCTTCTTTGGCCAATGCGTCTGATGCGGCCACCGCAATCTCGACTTCTGAACCGGTCGCCAACAGCGTCACATCGCGGCCTGCATCTGGCTCAAACAAAACATAAGCCCCTTTGGCGCAAAGGTTTTCATCCGTGTGCTCTACACGGATTGGCACCAGTCCCTGACGGGTCAGGCTCATGATAGAGGGTGTTTCATGGGCTTTTAGTGCCAGTGCCCAGCATTCTGCTGTTTCTACCCCGTCGGCGGGGCGAAACACCAAACAATTTGGTATGGCCCGCAAAGACGCCAGCGTTTCCACCGGTTGATGGGTCGGGCCATCTTCACCAAGGCCAATGGAATCGTGAGTCATCACATAAATCACCCGCGCCCCCATCAAGGCCGAGAGGCGAATGGCCGGGCGCATATAATCAGCAAACACCAAAAACGTGCCGCCATATGGGATAAAGCCGCCGTGCAGGGCAAAGCCGTTCATCGCCGCCGCCATACCAAATTCGCGCACGCCGTATTCAATGTAATTGCCGTTGGCCTCTTCGGGTGTAACCACCGTCATGCCGGTGGCCAGTGTGCCGTTCGAGCCGGTCAGATCGGCCGATCCGCCCAACATGGCCGGTACCTTCACGGTCAATCCGTCCAACGTCATTTTCGAGGTGATGCGCGTGGCGATTTTTTTGGAATCCGAAACAAAATCACGTTTGATCAGATTGACCGTATCATCAAAGCCCGCCGGCAATGTGCCGGCAATTTCCTGAACAAAGCGTTCCGATTGGGGGCTAAGCTCTAACCGGGCCATCCAGTCTTCACGGGTCACGCCGCCGCGCTCGCCAATGGCGCGCCAGCTTTCCAGAACGGTGTCTGGAATTTCAAAAGGCGCATAGGGCCAGCCGAGTTTTTCACGCACCAACGCAATTTCTTCATCGCCCAAAGGCGCGCCGTGCACACCCGAAGTACCGCCTTTATTGGGCGAGCCAAAGCCAATTATAGTTTTACAGGCGATCAGCGATGGCCGGTCACTTTTCTGCTCTGCGGCTATCGCCGCCTCGATCGCATCCGGGTCATGGCCATCGACGCGGCGCACCGACCAGCCATAGGCGGTAAAGCGGGCCAGCGTGTCCTCGCAAGTGGAGATATCGGTCGATCCATCAATGGTGATATCATTATCATCCCAAAGCACGATCAGTTTGGAAAGGTCATGACGCGCAGCCAGACCAGCGGCCTCGTGACTGACGCCTTCCATCAGGCAGCCATCGCCGGCAATCACATAAGTCGTATGGTCAACCAGATTATCGCCATAACGGGCGCCAAGCATTTTTTCGCCAAACGCCATGCCTACGGCGGTGGCCAGTCCCTGACCCAATGGCCCAGTGGTGGTTTCTATCCCTGCCCCATGACCGTATTCAGGGTGACCGGCGGTTTTACTGCCCAATTTGCGAAAGTCTTTTAAGTCTTCCAGCGACCAGCCTTCAGTGCCCGTCAAATAGAGCAACGAATAGAGCAGCATGGAGCCATGTCCGGCCGACAGCACAAAGCGGTCCCGGTCGGCCCAGTTTGGGTCCTTGGCGTCAAATTTTAAAAACTTGCTGAAAAGCACGGTGGCCACATCCGCCATGCCCATGGGCATGCCGGGGTGTCCGGAATTGGCGCGTTGCACCGCATCCATCGAAAGTGCGCGAATGGCATTGGCCATGTCTTTATGCGAGGCTGTCATTGTTTCGTCTTTCCCTGTTACAGCGCGTGTTCACCAAGCGCCGCTTTGACCATGTGATAGGCGACAAGCAATTGCGTCAGGGCCAGCGGATGGCTGCGCACCGGACCGGCAATTCGCCCGACCATTTCCCGTAAGTAACTGGCCTCCGGGATCTGGCCCCACAAATAGTCCTCGATTCGGGTGGCCTGGCGATCCGATATCGCGCCATTTATCTCTAAAACATCGACTGGTTTGCCGTTATCACGGGTCAGTTCCAGCGATAACATGCCATTGCCGCTGGCCTCGATCACTTTGGTGAAATCCGGGTGCGGCAAGGTGGGGCGCAAAATATGCAACACATCCAGATGCACATCCTCGCCCAGCGCTTCGCCTGGTGGGGCCTGAAAGCGGATAATAATATCGGCAAACATACGTTGTGGATGAATGAAGGCCGGGCTGTCTGCTTTACGCTTATCCAGCGATGCCAACACCTGAGCCTCACTATACCCGCGCTTGGTGGTATCGCGCCCAACTTTCCAGCGGCGGCGCAATTCTTCTTGCGGATCAAGATAGATTTTCACGTCATAGCAATCGCGCATTTTCCGCGTGGTATAGCCCAGCAGACCTTCGGCAATTACATATTCTTTTGGCTCGATATGAACCGGGCGATCCAGCGTGCCATGATCATGATTATAAATGGGCTTCAGGATTGGCTTGCCTTCACGTAAAAGCGCCAAATGCTGTTCCAGTATGTCAATATAATTGCCGTTGGGGTCCAGCGCCGAAATGCCGTTTTTCGCCCGCTCCTGGCGATCAAAAGCATGATAATCATCGGTGCAAATCACCGTCACACGGTCTTCACCCAAAATTTTGGCGATGCCTTTGGACAAGGTGGTCTTGCCCACCGCGCTGTCGCCAACCACGCCCAATATGATGGGGCGGTTAAGTTTTTTATTCTTAGGCATATCAGCCCCTCCCCAGTGACTTTACTGGTGCGCCATATGGTTCAGACGCATTGATCAACGTGTCCACTTCCTGTCGCGGCAGCCAACTGGTCAACAATTGCCGCTCTTGTGTTTGCCCGGACAACATAAGTGTTTGTGTTCGAAAATGATTGCGCGTTTCCTCTACCCCATCAAACAACAGGCCCGAAGTAATTCCTGTGGCACAAAACACCACCTGATTAGCGTGTACCAATTGATCAAGCCCCATCCAGTGGTTGATATCCAGACCGGCTTCATCAACGGCTTTTTTTTCGGTGTGCAATTGCGGGTCGAGCTTGCCTAAGAACGTGCCGCCAAGGGCCTGGATCGCGCACGCCGTCAACAACCCTTCTGGTGTACCGCCGGTTCCCAAAAGCGCGTCGATATCACTTTCGGGCAAAGCCGCCATAATGGCGCCGGCCACATCACCTGCGGGATAAAGGACGGTTCGCGCCCCGGTCTCGTTGATTTCGCGCACCAGTCGTCTGTGACGTGGTTTTTCCAGAACATAGATTTTGAGCTGTTCGACAGGTTTTTCCAGGGCGCGTGCCAGCTCTGTCAGGATTTCACGAGTTGGTGCTGTGGGGTCGACCTTATCGCTGGCCGCATGCGTGGCGGCAAATTTGCGCATATAAAAGGCCGGGCCTGGATCAAACATTGTGCCTCTGGGAGCTACGGCGATCGTCGCCATAGCGTTGGTCAGCCCTTTGGCCAGATATGTTGTCCCTTCAACCGGATCAACGGCGATATCCAATGCAGGACCACCGGTCCCTACATGCTCGCCATTGAAGAGCATGGGGGCCTCGTCCTTTTCACCTTCTCCGATCACAATACGCCCATCAATCGGCAGTTGGTTGAGCATTGTACGCATGGCGGCAACCGCAGCGCCGTCGCCGCATTCTTTCTCGCCGCGGCCAATCCATTCCGCCGCAGCACACGCGGCCATTTCTGTCACCTTGCGTAAGGAGTACGCAAAATCAGCAGGTAATGACTGTTTGGTCGTGTCGCCCATAATGCTCCCCTGGATAGTGGTGTCGATGCATGTCGATACCTAATGAGGAAGCGATGCTGTGTCCCGGTCAGGAGAGGTAGGGTCTGAATATCTTACGGGTAGGTATAGCCCCACCCATATGGGTGGTTATCGGGACAAACACATGGCCACGGCCGCAGCGCGGCTTTGTACGTCTAGCTTTTCGAATAAATTGCGCAGATGGAACTTGATTGTATTGGGCGAAACGCCAAAGGTTTTCGCAAGCTGTGCATTGGTTTTTCCATCACACAGTGCATGCAAAATCTGCCCTTCACGCGCCGTCAGCGTCTGCATAGGGTCTGTTTGCCGTCCACGGGTTAGCGGAAACACCATTTGCCCCCCCGCAACCGACATGATGATGTCCAACAAGTGCTCTGGTGGTTCCGTTTTTGAACAAAACCCGGCGGCCCCCAGATCCATCGCACGGGCAGG
Organism: Robiginitomaculum sp.; assembly: GCA_021776525.1. Classification (GTDB taxonomy): domain Bacteria; phylum Pseudomonadota; class Alphaproteobacteria; order Caulobacterales; family Maricaulaceae; genus Robiginitomaculum_B. Next base: position 979,387 of record JAJFFT010000004.1, on the reverse strand, counting down.
TGTCCCGGCCCCCATATCACCCGTATACACAATAATACGTGGCGCTTCTTCTTTGTCCTGTAGGGCGGTTAGAACCCCCTCACCATCGCAAAATGGCATAACCCAGCCGATAATACCGATATCGAAGTCCATCCGGTTGACGCAATCCAGAAACAACTCACCATCCGTTGCCGCAATAACAGTTTCTATGCGCCCATCCTCGGCAAATAATGAGCGCAAACCGCGGACAATAAGTGGATTTTTGTCGGCGATGGCCACCCGCACCGGGTCCAATTGGCCCTCATTGCGGTGATGGCCGCCCTTTGCCCGCGTCAATGTTGTATTTGGCGTCACAATGTCCTCGTGGGCGACGGTGTCTCTACCTACCCATTGTAACAGGTTTTTTTATTTCGACCATCCCAGGGGCAATCGTCCATAAAAGATTTATGCTTTTGCCAATTGGTCAAATGCCATCAAATCCTGAATCAGGGCTTCAAATTCTGACAAGGGCACCATGTTTGGGCCGTCGGACGGGGCATTATCCGGGTCTGGATGAGTTTCGATAAACACAGCGGCCACACCAATCGCCACTGCTGCGCGAGCCAGAACGGGAACATATTCACGTTGGCCGCCAGAGGAGCCGCCCTGGCCACCCGGTTGTTGAACAGAATGTGTAGCATCAAACACCACAGGCGCGCCCGTTTGCTTGAGAACGGGTAAGGCACGCATATCGCTGACCAGCGTATTATAGCCAAAGCTGGCACCGCGTTCAGTCACCATAACATTGGGGTTTCCGGCGCTGCGCAGTTTTTCAACAACATGGGTCATGTCCCACGGGGCCAGAAACTGGCCTTTTTTGACGTTTATTGCGCAAGGCGTAGCGGCTGCGGCCAGTAAAAGGTCTGTTTGGCGGCATAAAAACGCCGGGATCTGGAGAATATCAACAACTTCGGCAACAGGGGCACAATGTTCGGGCAAATGCACATCGGTCAAAACCGGCATATCCAGCATTTCACGTATTTCAGCCAAAATAGGCAAACCTTTTTTCATACCCACGCCGCGACCAGCACTGGCGCTGGTGCGATTGGCTTTGTCAAAAGAGGTCTTAAAAACCATCGTAATATTCAGGCGATTCGCAATTTCCTTAAGGGCTGTTGCCACCTCCAGAGCGTGATCACGGCTTTCCAAAGCGCACGGCCCCGCAATAACTGATAACGGCATGCTGTTACCAATACGGAGCTTGTTTCCTGACCGAGTGTGAAGAACGATTGGTTGCGCCGTCATATTTACGTTGCCTTATCGTGAAAACGTTCGCCTTTTGAAGTTCAATTCGCGAAACCATTACTAAAATACTCTCTAGAGAAAATTCTTAAAGCCCTTTCTTTTTGCGCAAGAACTATTTATTATATTACATAGAGTTGAGGTACAAACTGGACCGAGCGTCTAATCTAGGGTATGCACCGTCGTGATGCGAGGTGTAGCAACAGTCCGGTTACACCGGGAAAATGGGGGGAATGTATCCCGTGAGTTCGCGTAAAACCTATGATCCCGAAGAAATTCTTGGGCGTAAAGAACAAGAAGTTGAACTTGTTTCCCTTGGTGCACAACTCGCAGGAAAACGCGTTCTCATTACCGGTGCTGCAGGTACAATCGGCTCTGCTCTGTCGCGTGCCGTAGCGGCCTCCGCCCCCGCCTCTCTTGTCGCCTATGACCATGATGAATATGGCCTCTACACGCTGCGCGGCACGCTGGACGAGCTGCAACCCAATCTTCAACGGCGCGTCGTGCTTGGTGATGTTCGCGACAAAGCACGCCTTCATCAGGTTTTTAAAGACGAAAGCCCCGAAATTGTTTTTCATGTCGCTGCGCTAAAACATGTTGGCATGGTTGAAGAAAACCCGGCCGAAGGCGCGGCAACGAACGTACTGGGTACACGCAACACGTCTGATGCAGCGCGTGAATTTGGTGCTGAGGCCATGGTGCTGATCTCCACCGACAAGGCCGTCAGACCCCATAATATGATGGGTGCAACCAAAAAAATCGCCGAAGAGCTGTGCCGCTCGCGCGATATGGATAGTAAGTCGTCGACACGCCATATCATTGTCAGGTTTGGCAATGTATTTGGATCATCGGGTTCGGTTGTGCCGCTTTTTGCCCACCAAATTGAGCGCCTATTGCCCGTCACGATCACCCACCCCGAAGTGGAACGGTATTTCATGACAGAGCGCGAGGCGGTGTCTCTGGTGCTGGAAGCCTTGCAAATCGGCCTTGAAGATGAAGGCAGTCGCGGCAGCCTGTTCTTTCATGACATGGGCCCCGGCGTCCGCATTGCAGATTTGGCGCGGCGCATGATCACCAGTCAGGGGCTGCGGCCGAATGTCGATATCCCAATTGTTATTACCAAGCTTCGCGCAGGAGAAAAAATCTCTGAAGCCTTGCTGGCCCCCGGCGAAACTGCTGAGGCCACCCGGTCCAAACAAGTTGCCCTGGCGCGCGGTAAAATTGATCGCAACCAGGTCGCTTTAACGCTGAATGGACTTGATGCCGCCTGTCGTCTTAGCGACGAAACAGCGGTGCGACGTATGCTGTATAATTATATTCATACCGATGCCAAAGCCCCTGAGCAAATCCATGGGGCAGGAACCAAAGCAGATGATGCGATCTCTATTGAGAGCCTTAAGTCCTAGTCGGCAAAGCCATCACCTGCTGAAATCAGCTCAGCATAAATTCCCATATTTCATCAGAGTAATAAAACAGGCGCCGCTCTTTGGGCAGACCAATGACGTCGGGGTCTTTGCGCAGGCGCTCCATAGCGCGCAAGCGATCTGAGAACGCCTTCTCTGTTAGCTTGATTACTTTTCTGGGAATTTGCGCCCGCAACAAAATATCGGTGGATTTTTTCAAAATTTCCTTTGAACCAGCCAAGTACTGGCCTTCAAGAGCTGCCTTGCAGGAAATCATATCATGCACCCCCTTAAAGCATGACGCCTTGTGATAGTGATCCAGCGTATTGACCACAAAGTCCAACTCCTCACGCAAGGCAGGATGTTGCAGATAGATGGCTTTGGCCTCTGATATGCGCCCTTCGATCTCGCCTCTAAGTTCGCCGTCATTTTCAATAATAAAAATCAGATCTATATCAGACCCACGAACAAGCTTGCCTGTCGAACGTTCTGGCCGGGGCACCAGATGAGCCATGTTGCGGCAGACATCACCGGCAATCAGAATTCCCGTGTGGGCGATAACATCTTCGGGTAGAGTTTCCGCGATGATCTGGCGGGCAATCTCGCGTTTTTCATCTGAAATACGCACATGCTCCAACCTGGAGCTTTCCGCATCACTAATCGCTTTTTCAAAATTATCCAGCGTAGAAATTCGGGTATATGTCAGAAAATCTCTGAGTATTGAGGGGCTTAAACGTGCCAGTCCTTCAATCTTTTTATCAATACGCAAATAATAATGCCCAAATGGCGTGGAGTAAATTTTTGAACTGTTGTGACAGGTCCGCCAAATCTCAAAATACCGGTTCCCAAGCGCTTCGGCGATCTCGACACCCAGAACCGAGCTATGCTGTCCCAGAATTTTTAGTATTTCCGCTTCAAGAACTTCATCCAGCATAAAAGCGACCCCCACAGGCAATGCACGTTATGTGCACCACCATGGCATTTTGCCTTGATAATGACCAGCGTGGCGCTTTGCCCCATAACATTACAAGCGCGTGACCCTAGAATTACGGCAATTTAAGTCGTGACAGAGCATTTTTAAGCGTATTAAAGAGACAGAACGTTCATAAACCGAGATTAACCACATGATAAAACGTCACCTTTGCACTCTCTTTCTTAGCTTCACAGCAATGGTTGGTGGAACGGCAACGGCTTATGCCACAGAGGACTTATTACGCCTGATCGGGTTTGGCGGGGTCTGCGCCGATTGCGATTTATCCGGAAAGGACCTGTCTGGCGTCGCCATGCGTGGTGCCAGCTTCCCCCGTGCAAACTTTACTGGTGCAAACCTGACAGAGGCCAAAATCACGGGCGCTAATTTTGGCAGAGCGATTTTTGAACGGGCTGATTTCAGCGAAGCGATCCTTCAGGGATCAAATTTTGCGCGCTGTGACCTGACCGGTGCAAAAATGGATGATGTGGATGCCAAGGGCGTCAATCTGGCTTATGCCACACTAAACGGCGTACAGGCTGCGGACGCAGAATTCCTCAATTCCAACCTCAGTCATGCCAGCCTCATCGGCGCGAAATTACCTGACTCGGTTTTTGATCACAGTAATCTAAGTTATGCGGACCTTTCAGGCGCAGAAATGCCTGATGCCAGCATGCGCCGGGTGCATTTGGTTAAAGCCCGTCTTGATGGTGCTAATTTGACCAATGTTGACTTTGAAGGCGCCAATTTATCCAACATTGAATTTGGCCATGCCGACATTAATGAGGCCAACCTCTCCATGGCCAATCTTAGCGGCGCAAAGTTGACCAAAGTTTCCGGCCTCAAACAGGACCAGCTTGACGACGCCTGTGGCAGTGCCAGCACAGAATTGCCGCGCAAATTAAGCATCCAGCTTTGTAAAGATGTCAATTGGGCTCAACGGACCTATAGCGAACGCAAAGATGAGGATGATTACAGCTTCACCTTTGACTTATCTGATGATGACCGCAGAAAAATTGCTGATGCAGCAAAGAAAGCAGCCAAAGAGTCCTCCTATGCGATCCAAAAAGCACGCATAGCACTCATCGGTGCGCTCAATAACGGTGAAGTTTCAAAAATAGTCATCGAGCGCGACGGCCAGACTTTTTCCTGGCCTAATTTTGATGATGTACGCAGCGAAGAGCAACGCGCCATACAACGCGCACAGCGTGCCATTGACGGTTTGCACGTGCAGAATAAACGGGCACAGCGGGCGCTGGATATGGCCGTGCGCTCCCTCGCCAAGGCTCAGGATGCACTACAAAGTGCCGACAAGGAAAAAGAGCTAGCCGGAAAGAATTAGCTTTTCTGCTTGGGCGGTTCGACCACACGGATATGCAACTCTTTCAGTTGTGCATCTGATACTGAATTTGGCGCCTGCATCATCAGATCCTGTGCCTGTTGGTTCATCGGGAAAAGGATCACTTCGCGGATATTTTCCACGCCCGCCAGCAACATCACAATACGGTCAATACCTGGTGCAATGCCGCCGTGGGGCGGTGCGCCATAACGAAATGCGTTCAACATGCCGCCAAATTTGTCTTCGACCACGTCGGCACCATAGCCTGCGATTTCAAAAGCTTTGAGCATCACTTCGGCGCGGTGGTTCCGAATGGCCCCAGACGATAGCTCTACACCGTTACAAACGATGTCATACTGATAGGCCAGAATCTCCAGCGGATCTTTTTCCAGCAATGCCTCCATACCGCCCTGAGGCATAGAGAATGGATTGTGTGAGAAGTCGACGCGTTTTTCGTCTTCATTCCACTCGAACATCGGAAAGTCGATAATCCAGCAAAAGCGGAAGATGTTTTCGTCGATCAGGTCCAAGTCTGCGCCAATTTTACTGCGTGCCGCGCCCGCCAATTTAACCGCATCGCCTTCTTTACCTGCCGAGAAGAACAGGCCGTCACCGGCTTTGATCCCGGCACGTTCTGCCAGAGCGGCCAGTGCTTCGCCAGAGAAGAATTTGGCAATCGGCCCGGTGGCCGTCAGCGCACCATCGTCCTCGACAAAGCGCATATACCCCAGACCCGGAGCCTGCATTTCTTTTTTGGCCCAGCTGTCCATTTTATCGAAAAAGCTGCGCGCCTGATCGCCCGTATCCGGTGCCGGAATGGCGCGAACCACGCCGCCACCCGAAACGATTTTTTTGAACACGCCCAAGGTCACATCCTCGCGGGAGACAAGGTCAGACACATCGCAAATCTCAAAAGGAATACGCAGATCGGGCTTGTCCGTGCCGTATTTCAACATGGCTTCGGCAAATGGAATGCGCGCAAACGCTTCTTTGGGCACAACGTGGTCCCCGGCAAATTCATCAAACACGCCGTGCAGCACAGGCTCGATGGCGTTAAACACATCTTCCTGCGTACAAAAACTCATTTCCATATCGAGCTGATAGAACTCGCCGGGGCTGCGATCAGCGCGGCTGTCTTCATCGCGAAAACACGGTGCGATCTGGAAATATTTGTCAAAGCCCGACACCATGATCAATTGCTTGAACTGTTGCGGCGCCTGCGGCAGCGCATAAAACTGGCCTGGATGAATGCGCGATGGCACCAAAAAGTCCCGCGCCCCTTCGGGTGAGGACGCGGTCAGGATCGGGGTTTGAAATTCTGTAAAATCCTGTTCGATCATGCGGCGGCGAATTGAGGAAATAATCCGTGAGCGCAGCAAAATATTGGCGTGCAGGGTTTCGCGGCGCAAATCCAGATAACGGTGCGTCAGGCGAATATCTTCGGGGTATTCCGGCTCGCCAAAAACCGGCAAAGGCAATTCAGCGGCTTCGGACTGAACTTCCATGTCAGAGACATGCATCTCCACTTCGCCTGTGGGCAGGCCTGTGTTGATGGTGTCAGCATCACGCGCCACCACTTCGCCGGTGACCGAAACCACACTTTCCACGCGCAGGCGTTCCAATGTAGCAAAATGCGGATTTTCCGGCAAAAGCACAATTTGTGTGACGCCATAATTATCACGTAAATCAACAAACAACAGGCCGCCATGGTCACGTTTGCGATGCAGCCAGCCTGATAAACGGGCCTTTTTACCAACATGCTCTTTACGTAATTCGCCGCAAGTGTGGGTGCGATAAGTATGCATAATATTTCTCAAATCTTCAATTTACCGGAAGCCGCGCCAATGAAGCGAATTTGCAGCATAAGTCAATTGGATGATGTACATTCTACAGGTAAAACCTAGATTTACCGTGCCCAAATTTGTTGATCTCTGTGAAAGCATCTCTCATGTCTGATGAAACTGCGGTTACCGCTAAAATCAAAACCATGACAGCGCCAAATATCATCCCGCAAAAGCTATATGAGCTGGGCGTGCGACACGGTGATGTACTCTTGGCTCACACCTCTTTGTCTACATTGGGATGGGTCCCCAATGGTGCGCAAAGCGTCGCCGAAGCAATGGTCCAAAGTGTTGGCAATAATGGCCTGATTTGCGTGCCCACATTCAGCGCGCAAAACACCGACCCCGTAAACTGGACATCCCCGCCAGTGCCCGCCGAATGGCATGATGAAATCCGTGCCACTATGTCCCCTTATATCGCAGCAACAACACCAAGCCTCAATATGGGTGCGATTAACGACGTCATCCGCACCATGCCCCAAGCGGTGCGAAATGAACATCCCAGCTATTCGTTTGCAGCCATTGGCAAAAATGCGCGAGATATTGTCACCATAACCGCTCTGGCAGCCGAGTTCGGAGAACAATCCCCACTGGCGCGCCTCTATGAGGCTGATGCAAAAGTGCTGTTTTTAGGGACCGGTTATGCAAACTGCACCTGTTTCCACCTGGGTGAACATCGCGCCGGTGGCATCAAAACCTTATCCGGCGGTGCGGCCATGGTTGTGGACAACAAACGGCAATGGGTCGCCATACCAAGGCTTGATTATCGCGATGATGATTTTGAAGCATTGGGTGCGTCTTTTGCAAAGAAAAGCGCGACCCTGTGCACGGGCAAGGTCGGGCAAGCGGATTGCAGCCTGTTTTCGCTTAAAGAAGCTGTGGATTTCGCACAAGGCTGGATACCAAAAAACAGATATCTTTAGACATTTGGGCCTCATTTCATCATTTTTGAGCATTTACGGTAAAATAGGCCCTTCCACACTCTTTTGTGATTGTACCGCCGCGCAAATTCAGTACATATACCCCAAAATTTTGAGGGATATTACATCATGAATGCCGACAGATCCGAAATTCCTAACACAGACGAAGATCAACCGGGGTTTGTCCTGCCGCTGAACGCGGTCCGCGATCTTTTAGGTGACGCTGATGGCTTGCCTTTTGTTGTTGCCGCCAGCCGGGATGACATCCCTATGACTGCGTTGCTGTTTTCACCAAACGGAACAGATGGCCAAAAGCCCCATGATCGCGATGAAATCTACGTCGTTGTCTCTGGTTCTGGCGTGTTTGAATTTGAAGGCACCCGCAAAGCCTTTAAAACCGGTGATATGATTTATGTCAAAGCCCATGCGAAGCATTCTTTTGTGGAATTTACTGATGATTTCTGTACATGGGTCATTTTTTACGGCGATAAAAAATAGGGCAAAACACCCTTCCCCCTTCCCCTTGTGCATTTGATGGGTTAAACTGCGCTCGCAAGAGAGAAGGAGACCCCCATGCAGATTCGCGAGGGGCTGACGTTCGACGACGTTCTCTTGCAACCCGGTCCATCCAAGGTTTTGCCGGGGCAAGTTAATGTCGCAACGAAGCTGACAAATACGATTAACCTGAATGTGCCCCTGTTATCAGCGGCCATGGATACAGTCACCGAAGCAAAGCTGGCCATTGCCATGGCTCAGGCTGGCGGCATCGGTCTGGTTCACCGCAATTTAAGCATCGAAGAACAAGCCAGCGAAGTGGGCAAGGTCAAACGGTTTGAATCGGGCATGGTGATCGACCCGGTAACCATCCACCCTGATGCCAGTCTTGCCGAGCTGAAAGCATTGACCAGCACACACCGCATTTCCGGCATTCCGGTTGTTGACCCAAAAACCAATGACCTGGTTGGCATCATCACCAATCGTGATGTGCGCTTTTCTGATGACCTTAACGAGACGGTCTCCAATCTGATGACGCGCCGGCTGGTCACCGCCCGCGAAGGCGTATCCCCGGAAGAAGCAAAAACGCTGTTGCACAAAAACCGTATTGAGCGCCTTTTGATTGTCGATGAAAAAGGGCAACTCAGCGGCCTGATCACGGTCAAGGATTTCGAGAAGGCACGCGCCTTCCCTGATGCAGCCAAGGACGCCCATGGCCGCCTGCTGGTCGGCGGCGCAACAACCGTTGGTGATGCAGGTTATGAACGTGCTCAGGCGCTCATCGATGCTGGCGCTGATGTTATTGTGATCGACACCGCCCACGGCCATTCAATCACCGTTGCCGAACAAGTGGCCCGCATTCGCCGTGAGAGTAATAACGCACAAATCATCGCTGGCAATGTGGCCACCTATGACGCCACGCGCGCCCTAATTGACGCGGGTGCTGATGCGGTCAAGGTCGGCATTGGGCCTGGTTCCATTTGCACAACGCGCATGGTCGCAGGTGTTGGCGTTCCCCAACTCACAGCCATTATGGACGCCGTTAAGGCAGCGCAGGATTCGAACACACCGATTATCGCCGATGGCGGCATAAAATATTCTGGGGACTTTGCCAAAGCGCTGGCCGCTGGGGCCTCTACGGTCATGGTTGGCTCGCTTCTGGCGGGCACTGATGAAACCCCGGGCGATGTGTTCCTCTATAAGGGGCGGTCCTATAAATCCTATCGCGGTATGGGTTCTGTTTCCGCCATGAGTGCCGGATCGGCGGATCGTTATTTCCAAAAAGAAGTCAAGGACAGCATGAAGTTGGTCCCCGAAGGCATTGAGGGGCAAACCCCCTATAAAGGCCCGGTCGGCCCCATATTGCACCAGTTAATCGGCGGCCTTCGTGCAGCCATGGGCTATACCGGCGCGGCCACCCTTGGCGAGTTTAAGGAACGATCACAATTCATCCGCATTACCGGGGCAGGCCTGCGCGAAAGCCATGTGCATGATGTGACCATGACCCGCGAAGCACCCAATTATTCTGCGCCCTCATAAATGGACCTAGAGGCCTATAACGCCTTTTGCGGCGCCCTCACCTCCACCACCCATGTGGTGCAATGGGGCGGCGCACATGTCTGGAAAGTCGGCGGAAAAATGTTTGCCGTGGCCGGGTGGACCAAGACCGAGACATTGGGGATCACCTTCAAAGTTTCTGATATCGGCTTTGAAATGCTCAAAGACCAGCCGGGCCTGCGCCCGGCGCCATATCTGGCGTCGCGCGGCATGTTGTGGATACAGCATTATGATGTGCCGGGGCTGAGCCGAAACGATCTTGAAGACTATATATCCGACTCGCACCGCATTGTCGCGGCGGGCCTGACCAAGAAAAAACAACGCGAATTAGGACTGAGTACATGAGAGAAAGCGGTAAATTAACGGCGGCGATGGAAATCTTAGATGATTTTACCAGCCGCCGGGTGCCCTTAAAAACCGCCATTGCCGATTGGGGTCGCCAAAACCGCTATGCCGGGTCCAAGGACCGGGCGTGGATTTCCGGCCTCTGTCTGGATGTGTTGCGCCGTCGGGCGTCACTGGCCACACAGATGGGCGAAGACAACCCCCGCGCACTGGTGCTGGGGGCCTTACACTTTCTTTGGCAAACGCCAATAGAAACCCTTGGCGAATGGGCCGCCGAAGAGCCGCACGGACCGGGGGCTTTGACAGACGAGGAACGAACGCTCCTTGCAAAAGAAAGCACATTGGACAGTGATACAAGCGGCGATGTGCCGGAATGGGTCTTGCCCTTACTGACCCGCGCCTTTGGCGATAAAGCAGCGGTCGAGGCCCGCGCCTTTGGTCAGCGGGCCAGTGTGGATTTGCGCCTCAACGCCTTAAAGGCCACGCCTGAAAAAGCCTTATCGGCGCTAAAATCAGTCAAAGCCAAAGCCGCGCCGATCCTGAACAATGCCGCGCAAATCAAAGCCCCAGACCCGGCCAAAAAGGCCCCTGCGGTGACCGTTATTCCGGCCTTTAACAAGGGCTGGGTCGAGGTGCAGGACCTGGGCAGCCAGATCGTCACGGCGGCGGCGGGCAATATCGGCGGTGCACAGGTGATGGATTATTGCGCCGGCGGCGGCGGCAAGACATTGGCCTTAAGCGCCCTGATGAACAATACCGGCCAGCTTTATGCTTATGACCGCGATGCGCGCCGGTTAAAGCCGCTTTACCACCGCACCAAACGCGCCGGAGTGCGCAATGTACAGGTGTGCAACCCGGTTGATGGGGGCATACCTGACGAGCACCAGGGTAAAATGGATGTGGTGTTTGTTGATGCGCCCTGCACCGGGTCCGGTACATGGCGACGCCACCCGGACACTAAATGGCGCCTGACCGAACAACAATTGGAACGCCGCCAGCGCGAACAGGACACCGTCTTGACCGAGGCTGCCCCCTTTGTGCGCCCCGGCGGGCATCTGGTCTATGTGACCTGTTCGGTCTTTATGGAAGAAAACGAAGACCGGCTGGCCGCATTTCTAGAAACTCATAAAGATTTCCATTTTGCCCCGGTGTTGCAGAATATGGAAAAAAGCGGCCTGTTGGCCGAAGATGGCAAGGCGGCTTTACTGCCTTGCGAAACCCCGGACGGGGCTTTACGCCTTAGCCCGGCACGCATCGGCACCGATGGCTTTTTTGTTGCTCTGTTGGAGAGAGATGCATGAGCACCCCGCACGAACACGTTCTGATTGTTGATTTTGGCAGCCAGGTTACACAACTGATCGCGCGGCGTTTACGCGAAAGCGGCATCTATTGCGAGGTGCACCCCTATAACCGGCTGGGCGATGGTTTTTTGGACCGTTTTGCCCCCAAGGCGGTGATCCTTTCTGGTGGCCCCTCGTCGGTCCATTGGGATAACAGCCCCCGCGCGCCCAAGGCGATCTTTGATTTGGATGTGCCCATTTTGGGCATTTGTTATGGCGAACAGGTGATCTGTGAACAGTTGGGCGGCAAGGTCCAAAGCAGCGACAGCCGCGAGTTTGGCCGCGCCGAGATTGAGATTATCAAAGACAGTCCGTTGTTTGCCGGCCTTTCGCCCGTTGAAACCGTCTGGATGAGCCATGGCGACCGGGTGGAAAGCCTGCCCGGTGGCTTTGACGTCATTGCCAGATCGCAGAACGCCCCCTATGCGGCCATTGCCGACGAGGCACGCAAAATCTATGCGGTGCAGTTTCACCCCGAAGTGGTGCACACCCCGTGCGGCGCGCAAATTTTACGTAATTTTACCCATGGTATTGCTGGCCTTTTGGGCGATTGGACCATGGCTGCCTTTCGCGCTGAAGAGATCGCCAAAATCCGCAAACAAGTGGGCAAAGGCAAAGTCATTTGCGGCCTTTCTGGCGGGGTGGATTCATCGGTTGTGGCGGTTTTACTGCACGAAGCCATTGGTGATCAGCTGACCTGCGTGTTCGTTGATACTGGCCTGATGCGTGCCAACGAAGCCGACGAAGTGGTCAGCCTGTTTCGCGACCATTACAATATCCCGCTTATTTCTGTGGATGCAGGTGATGAGTTTTTGGACAGACTGGCCGGGGTTTCCGACCCAGAGAAAAAACGCAAAATCATCGGCGGCCTGTTTATTGATATTTTTGATCGTGAAGCCAGCGCCGTTGGCGGCGCAGACTTTTTGGCGCAAGGCACCCTCTACCCGGATGTGATCGAAAGTGTCTCTTTTGATGGCGGCCCGTCGGTGACCATCAAATCACACCATAATGTCGGCGGCCTGCCTGAGCGCATGAAAATGAAGCTGGTGGAACCCCTGCGAGAACTGTTCAAGGACGAAGTGCGCGCCTTGGGGCGCGAATTGGGCCTGAACGAGCAATTCGTGGCCCGTCATCCCTTTCCAGGACCAGGTCTGGCCATTCGTATTCCCGGCGAGATTACGCCCGAACGCGTTGCCATCTTGCAAAAGGCCGATGCCATATATTTGGACGAGATCAAAAAAACCGGGCTTTATGATGACATTTGGCAGGCCTTTGCAGTGTTGTTGCCCGTGCGCACCGTCGGCGTGATGGGGGATGAGCGCACTTATGACTATGTACTGGCCTTACGCGCCGTAACCTCCACCGATGGCATGACCGCCGATTATTTTACCTTTGATCATGATGTATTGGGGCGGATGTCGACAAGAATAATCAATGAAGTGCGTGGCATTAACCGTGTAGTGTATGATATTACCTCGAAACCACCCGGCACAATCGAGTGGGAATAAAATACGCAGGAGCGTAACATTTGCTTGGATTATCCGCTCATATCGACACATTCACCCGCGATAATTTACCAGATATAGCCTTGTGGCCTGATCTGATACTCGATGATTATGATTACCCTGAGCACTTAAACGCCGCAGTCGAACTGACCGACACCATGGTCGGTAAGGGCTTTGGTGACCATACGGCATTGATTGGCAATGGGCGGCGGCGAACTTATAAAGAACTCACCGATTGGACCAATCGACTGGCCCATGCATTGGTTGATGATCTAGGTGTAAAACCCGGCAACCGTGTGTTGATCCGGTCGGCCAATAACCCAGCTATGGTGGCCTGTTGGCTGGCGGCAACAAAAGCCGGAGCCGTGGTGGTCAACACCATGCCCATGCTGCGAGCCGGAGAGTTGGCCGCAATTATTGATAAGGCTCAAATTTCACACGCACTTTGCGATACACGGTTGATGGACGAGCTCACCAAATGCGCAAAGTCCAGCGCCACACTGAACAGTGTTGTCGGCTTCGATGGCACCTCAAACCATGATGCAGAGCTGGACCGTTTAGCACTGGAAAAACCAGTGCGTTATGAAGCCGTAAAGACCGGACGTGATGATGTGGCGCTCTTGGGTTTCACCTCAGGCACCACAGGTTCACCCAAAGCCACCATGCATTTTCACCGTGATTTGCTCATCGTCGCTGATGGCTATGCCCGACACATTTTGGGCGTAACCTCCGATGATGTGTTCATTGGTTCGCCGCCGCTGGCCTTTACCTTTGGTCTGGGCGGACTAGCAATATTTCCTTTGCGTTTTGGCGCGGCGGCAACATTACTGGAAAATGCCTCGCCGCCCAACATGATTGCGATGATAGAGAAATACCGGGCAACGGTGTGCTTTACGGCGCCAACCGCCTATCGCGTTATGCTGGCCGCCATGGATAAAGGCGCAGATCTTAGCAGCTTGCGCGCCGCTGTATCGGCAGGTGAGACATTGCCGGCACCGGTTTATAAAGACTGGGAAGCCAAAACCGGCAAACCCATGCTCGACGGTATCGGCGCGACCGAAATGTTGCATATCTTTATCAGCAATCAATTTGGCAATGCGCACCCCAACTGTACGGGACAACCCGTGCCCGGTTATCAGGCCAAAATAGTCGACAATGACATGAAAGAATTACCGCGCGGTGATGTGGGAAGACTAGCCATACGTGGACCAACGGGCTGTCGCTATCTGGATGATACGCGCCAGAGCGAATACGTCCGTGATGGCTGGAATGTCACCGGAGATTTGTTCACCCAGGATCAGGAAGGGTATTTTCACTTTGCAGCGCGTGATGACGATATGATCGTTTCTTCGGGCTATAACATTGCCGGACCAGAGGTTGAAGCGGCATTGCTGAGCAGCCCTGATGTTCTTGAATGCGCGGTCATAGGGGTTGAGCATGCACAGCGCGGACAAATCGTGCAAGCGCATGTGGTGGTGCACGATGGCATTGCCGCCACACCCGAGGCTGTGAAACGGCTGCAGGACCACGTCAAAGCGACGATAGCACCCTATAAATACCCAAGGTCAATTATATTTACCGCAGCATTGCCCAAAACCACCTCCGGTAAAATTCAGCGGTTCCGCCTGAAAGCTTATAAACCACAACCTTCATAGGGTTGATAACGAGTGGGTGATCTGGCTGTACGCCGTAGTGCATTCACGATAACACAATCCCAACTGGTCATTTTTTTATATTGGAGAACCCCATGAGCAAGTATTTTTACGGTGCAGCATTGTCGGTGATATTCCTCGCCGCGTGCAACCCACAACAGGCTGTTGTTCAGGAAAACCAAGAAGTTCAAGCAGACGCGTCGACAAGCGAAAGCATGCCAATGACCGAACAGGCCCATTTTGATGCGGCCAAGCTGGATGCTGTGCTGGCCGATCCACGCCGTGAAAAAGACCGCGCCCGTGACGGGTTTCGTCATACGGCAGAAACCATGGCGTTTTTTGACCTCAGCCCGAAATCCAACATTGTCGAAGTTCTCCCCGGCGGTGGCTGGTATACGCGTGTCCTTCTGCCTTATGTCAGCCCCGATGGCGGCTGGTATGGCTTGAATTATGGCATGAAGCTGGGCGAAGCCTTTATGACTTACTCTGACCGTGAAATGACTGATGAACAACGCCAGGAACGCCTTGATTGGCCAAATACTTACCCTGCAAAAGCAGCCCAGAATGGCCCGGAAGATGCCGCCGTTAAAGGTGCCTTTTTGTTTGATGCCATTCCTGATGATGCAAAGGGTAAAATGGATGCGGTGATCTATATTCGTGCACTTCATCACTTGAACCGCTTTGACCCGGCTATTTTTGAAGCCGCGATTGCCGACAGCTATGCACTTCTTAAACCCGGCGGTATTGTTGGCATCGTGCAGCACCGGGCCAAAGAAGACTATGGAACGGCTGAATATGACACCAGCGGTCACAAGGGATATCTAAAACAGTCCTATGTGATTTCCATGTTCGAAAATGGTGGTTTTGTTCTGGACGGAACCAGCGAAATCAACGCCAACCCGAACGACACAGCCGATTATGAAGGCGGTGTATGGACACTGCCCCCATCATTGCGCGGCAAGGATGAGAGCCAGAAAGAGCATTACACCATGATTGGCGAATCTGACCGCATGACTTTGCGGTTCCGCAAGCCATAACGCCTATGCAGTGCTAATTCGGTAGGTACAGCGCCGGGAGCCTTCGAGCATGTGCTCCTCGCGCGTTACCCGTGCCTGTGGACCAAGGACTTTGGTAAAGACATCCAGCTCATTTGCACACAGGCGCGTGCACGACCGGGCCGCCGCGCAGACCGGGCAATGGTTTTCTATGAACAGCCAGTCTTCGCCATCGCGTGACGCCGTGGCCATATAGCCTTCATCCGTCCTGAGTGCTGTCAGCGCCTGAACGCGATCGTCTAAATTCTTGGCATCGGCTAAGGCTGCGCCGTAAGTGCGGATCTGTACCGCACTGTGCCGGTCGATAATATCGTTTAGCCCCTGATCGCCAAATTGAGCACGCATATGTGCCATCAAATCAACGGCCAGTTCCTGATGTGCATCCGGAAACTTTAGTTGTGCCTTTTGCGTCAATTGCCACAGCTTGGTTGGCCGACCGCGTCCGCTTGGACGGGAATAAGCTTCCACCATTTTTTCGTCTTGCAACGCATAGAGGTGTAAACGCACCGCCATCGCCGTGACATCAAAGCGCTTTGCCAGTTGGCTAGCTGCCTGTGGCCCTTGCCTTTTCAGCACATCCATTATGGCCTGACGGGGGTCCCGTTGAGAGGTCTTGGCATTTTTTTTGATCGTGGGCATTTTTCTTTTATAAAGCACTATCTTTGCTAATCAAGCGCCATTATATAAAGTTTATACTTTATATATGGAGCGCATTATGATCCGCCTTGAACATGCCAATATTGTTGTCAAAGACATGCAACCAACCCTTTCATTCTTGCAATGTGCATTTCCACACTGGCGTGTCCGCTCTGAAGGGCAATCTGAATGGTCGGGTAAGCTGCGAAACTGGTTGCACTTTGGCGATGATCACACCTTCATAACGCTGAATGATAATGGCGTCGGTGATCCGCGAGACCTTAAAGGCCATGCGCAAGGGTTGGCCCATCTTGGTTTTACCGTCACCGGTATTGAACGGCTGGTAAAACGGTTAAGCAAACATGGATACGCGCCCAGTGTGGCCCTGCAAACCATGGGGTATCGGCGCAATGTTTATTATATTGACGCTGCGGGTCTGGAGTTTGAATTTGTCGAATATCTGAGTGATGACCCGGCAGAACGCAATGAGGATGACCCAGTTGTAAAGCCTGTATCATGAGGCTGAACCAAATCACACTGCCCGCTGTTGATCTTCTGGCAACCCGTGACTTCTATCTCAAGCTTGGGTTTATACTGATTGTCGATAGCGCCGATTATGCGCGTCTTCAGGCGCCAGAAGGTGGAACCACTTTGTCCCTGTCGCACGTCAAGACCACACCTGAAGGCCCTTGTCCGAAAATATATCTGGAGCTGGACAGCGCAAACGCCCTTGATCAAATGGTTGAGGCTTTGAAAAGCAAAGGCACCTCATTTATATCCTCGCCTAAGGACCAAAGCTGGCTCTGGCGTGAAGCCTGGCTGTACGACCCATCGGGCAATAAAATCTGCCTCTATTTTGCTGGGAAAAACCGCCTAGATCCGCCGTGGCGCGTAAAACCTTAAAACGTGCCTTTGACAGTGATCGAATAAACACGACCAGTTTCACGGGTGCGCACAGCCGTGCTGGCCACAATGCCATTGGCTCGGGAGCCGTCAAAAAACACACGCGTCCGTTTGTTTTTCTGTTCCAGAATATTGTCCACGGCGGCGGTTATCGTCATGCCCTTAATGCGTGTGGTTTCTATAAAGGCGTCCAGGTTTCCGTATCCGCGATCTATGGTTCGTTTTTCAAAGAGGCGAAATTGCTTAAAGGTCGGCCCATTTTGATAATTCCAGCCCCATGCCATTTTGATTGCATTCAGGTCTTGGCGAAAATCCAGAGACCATCTTCGAGGCTCTTCATCACCGATGATGCGCGACTGCCCGGTCACGGGGTCGATGACCGACGAATCCTTGATTGTGACATTGGCGTCCAATGTTGCATTGGAAAGGCCAATAGAATCCAGGGGCAAACGCGCCTGCACATTAACAAACCAGCGCGTAGCATTGCCCAGATTACCGATCGCATCAAAGGTGTTATTGATCGGCACGAGGCCCTGCGCCTGACTGATCCAGTCATAGTGATATTTCAGGTTTACAGAACCCTTTGCACCAAAGCGGCGCTCCCATGATGTTTCAAAGGCCCAGGTCCGATCCGGCTCCAGTTCAGGATTGCCGACATTGGTTAGCGAGTCGGTCAAATTGACACTAGAAACAAAATCCCCAAAGTTCAGTTGGGCGACCTTACGCTCCATTGAGGCTCGCAATTGGTCTTTTAACGAAACATTCCATGTCGCACTGAATGAGGGTTTGGGGAATTTGAAGGTGCGCTTGCGACTGGCATCACCGCTTTGCGATATTTCAGATATCTCGTAACGCAGGCCCGATTCCAACGTCAGCTTTGATGTGGGGGTGTACACCCATGACCCAAAGACCTCGCCCCGTTTTTCGCTGACTTTTGTATTGGACACGGGGAGCGGAATTTGAACAAACCCTAAGCCAAGGTTTTGAAAAATATCCGTACCTGCCAGTCTTGAATTCAAGGCACCTTCGGTTCCGAACTGAACCGTATGCCGCCCATTTAACGTCCAATCATAAAGCAGGCGCAATATTGTTTCTTTGCGGCGTTCTGAAACATCAACCTGAAAACCCTGGGTAAAACCAACAGCCGAAAAATCGTCGGATGTATCAAAGAAATTATTCACCCTCAGGGTGTTCACAAAGATGAGCTTGGCGGAGCGGTTCGGGGATATTGCGCGTTCATAATCGCCTCCGATTTCATAGCCATAGCCTTTATTATCCGCCTTAACAAAGTCGAACCCACCGGGCGCTAACGCACTGTTTTGTTCAACGCTAATCTGCCTCACCAGGTTTAAATCCCACATCCAGTTCCAGTATTTTCCGTTCAAGCGCAGAGCATCGCCATTTTCGAACTTTTTCTCAACGGAGAAGGTTGGCTGCCACTCCCGAAACCAGACCTGGGCCTGTTCGTCACGACGTTGCGTCAACTGACCAAGTTGATCACGCACATCTTCAAACCCTTTTATCCGGCGGCCATTGCCATTACGTTGCAGGCTGAGCGTCACGTCAGCATCAAAGAGGCGCAGGGCGTATGTAGCTTCGCCCGTAAAAAAAATGCGCCGGCCGCGCAATGTGCTCTTTGCATTAAAAGTCCCCTGCCCGCCTTCGCTGCATTCGCACAACACAACGTTCACAACACGAGACAGCCCGCGCATATCGATGCCCGGCATGGATCCACGGATCAATTCAATGCGCACAACCCGGCTGAGCGCGATGCGTTGAAGGATTTCTTCCAGATTATTAGATTTTGTGCTGGGGCGTTCGCCGTTGACAAGGACATTGCCCGCAGTGCCACCAAAGCCGCGCGCCTGTTCCCCATTGCTGATTGAAAATCCCGGCACCTGGCGCACCATATCCAGCGCCGTGACCGGGTTATAGGTGGAAAAAAAGTCTGGCTGATATGCCGTTACCGCACTGGACGTTTCCGGGGTCGGCTCGCACTTAACGGGGCATGAAGCAACCCCGTCCTCGTCATTGGCGTCTTGTGCCTGTGCTGCGTTTATCCAAACGGGTGACCAAAGAAGCGATAAAGCCGAAGACCACAATAACGTGTTTGGATGAAGCATAATAATTGACCCTGTGCATAACTGTTGCCTATCAGTTGCACTGGGCCGAAAATGTTCTCAAGTTACTAAAAAGAAAGGTGAATTAAACTTCCGCAAGGAAGTCGCAAGCCGCCAGTAATGTTATATCGAAAAGCAATGTCTAGTCCTGCTCGTGCAACCATGCCGCATGACGCGGCGCTTTTTTGGTGCGGGCCCACTCTTCCAGCATATCGGGGGCAACCCGGTGCAGCTCGTCCATCTGCGCTGGTGTATGGGTGTTTGCCGCCAGTTCCAGCCGGTGTCCATTCGGATCGAAAAAGTAAATGGACTTGAATATGCCGTGATTGGTTGGCCCCACAACGTCCAGACCTTCGGCCTCGACCTGTTTTTTGGCCTCCATCAATGCGTCAACACTTTCCACTTCAAAGGCAATGTGCTGCACCCAGTCCGGGGTGTTCTGGTCGCGGCCCATTTCTTTTTGCGTTGGCAGTTCAAAAAACGCCAGAACATTACCCATGCCCGCATCCATAAAAATATGCATATACGGATCGGGTGCTTTGGTAGATGGCACTTCATTTTCGGCAATCGCCAGAACAAAATCCATATTCAGAACCCGCTGGTAAAACTCGACGGTCTGTTTGGCGTCTTTACAACGATAAGCCACATGATGAATACGTTTAAGGTTTATGGACATGGTGCTCTCCATTTGGGGTTAAAGGTTCAGGGTTTGCGCGCCAAATCACTGGAAAATCGTCGCAATCCATTATCTCGTCATTTGCCAACCCCGGGTCACGTGTGGGTATCCCTACTTCGCCGCCCCGCAGATAATACCGTGCGTCGTCCCCCGTCCAGCGCGTCGCCAGAGCCCGGCGGCGCGTATCAGCAGGGTTGCCCGGTGCGCCATGAACAATCATCGCCTGAAAGACCAGACAATCGCCGGGCTGCATATCCCAGGTTTTTATATCGTAATGGCTCAGATTGGCATCAATATCGGCCAGTTCTGGCAAGCCCGTGTCTTCATATGGACTATCGTCCTTAAAATGATGCGGGTTGTGTGCCGGCCAATGGTGCGAGCCCGCAACATATTGCACACAGACCTCTTTTGAGATCGGATCAAGCGGCAACCAGATCGAACAAACCTGTCGCCCGCTCACGGCCCAATAGGGTTGGTCCTGATGCCATGGTGTACGCTCGCTGGTGCCGGGCTCTTTGACAATCAATTGGTCATAGAAAAAGTTGGCCTTTGAACTGCGCATTATCGTTCCGCAAATTTGCGCCGCAGGCGCGTGATGCACAAAGTCGCGAAACCCGTCATGACGCCGGGCCAAGTCCAGATCATTAAAGGCGCGCCCCGGCTTCCCGGCCCTGGTGTACTCTTCTGCGTCCGGGCCTGGGGCCGCCATCGCCCGCTCTGTCCAGTCCGATAAGAGCGAAACCCATTGTTCGTCAAAGACATCACGCAAGTACACGACGCCGTCACGTTCATAGGTCTCAATATCGCGCTCGCTAACCAACATATGGTGTTACACCCATTGCATAGCGCCTAGATGACTCCACGGCGAACCTGATCAAGTTCAATGGAATCAAACAAGGCCTGAAAATTACCTTCGCCGAAACCTTCATTGCCCTTGCGTTGAATAAATTCAAAGAACACCGGCCCGATGACGGTTTTAGAGAAAATCTGCAATAACAGGCCCTGCCCCTCGGTTGGTGCACCATCAATCAAAATGCGCCGCTTGCGCAATTCTGCAACATCCTCTCCATGTCCGGGCAGGCGTTCGTCAATCAACTCGAAATAACTGTCTGGTGTGTCCTGCAAATCCAGACCATTGGCCAACAGGCCATCAACGGAATCAAAGATCTGGTTAGAGGCAATGGCGATGTGTTGGATGCCTTCGCCATTAAATTCGTGCAAAAATTCCTCGATTTGTGATTTGTCATCACGCGATTCGTTCAAGGGGATGCGGATATTTCCATCTGCTGAGGTCATGGCCTTGGAGATCAGCCCGGTTAATTTACCTTCGATGTCGAAATAGCGGATTTGGCGAAAGCCGAAGACGTCTTCGTAAAACTTGCCCCAAAATTCCATCTGGCCGCGATGCACATTGTGCGTCAAATGGTCGATATAGGTGAAACCCAGATCATTACCGTTATCAGCGCTGCCGGCAATCGGTGTAAATTCATTGGCGTAAAAAGCATCACGATCTGCAACACTCATCAGATAAATCAAAGAGCCGCCAATCCCTTCGATGGCAGGCAGCGCGTCGGTCCAAACGCCGCCACCGGCGGGCTTTGCGCCGCGTTCAACGGCCCCTTTGTAGGCTGTTTTGGCATCATCAACCAAAAACCCCATGGCATTGGCACCACCTTTGTGCAGCCCCTGAAAGGCGCTGGCCTGACCCGTTGTTTCGCGGTTCAGCAAAAAGTCGGCTTTGCCCTGTTGATAGCGAATAACATCGCGGGTTTTGTGTTTGGCCACGGCTGTAAAACCCATGTTTTCAAACAACAGTGCCAGTTCATCCGGGTTTTCAGAGGTAAACTCGACAAACGCAAAGCCGCGCGTGCCCAGCGGGTTTTCAAACAGATCTGCCATTCTCTTGCTCCATCTCGCAAAAAAGCGCATGTGTGCGCCAGTCTTTGACGGTAAGATGCGTCCAATTAGTAACAAATGCAACTACTTTTCTGCATGGAGATTCAGGTGATCAAATTATTCAATTATTACCGCAGCGGAACCTCGCACAGGGTACGCATTGCACTGCACCTCAAAGGTGTAGAGTTTGAATATATCCCGGTTAATCTTCTCAAAGGCGAACATAAATCCAAGGGCTATTTGGCCATCAACCCGCAAGGGCTGGCACCGGCCCTGACCATAGAAGGGCATACACTGACCCAATCCCCGGCCGTGCTGGAATGGATTGAGGAAAAATGGCCTGATCCAGCTTTGCTCCCCACAGACCTTTATGATCGCGCCCGTGTACGCGCCATGGCCGCACTGGTGGCGTGCGATATACACCCGATCAATAATTTGCGTATTCTCAACGCCTTGAAAAGTGATTTTCACGCTGATCAGGATGCTGTTCTGTCGTGGATTGCACGATGGATCAATGATGGCTTTGCGGCGCTTGAATCCACACTCAAGGCGGATCAAAACCGCAGCCAATATTGCTTTGGCGATATGCCCGGACTGGCCGAATGCACCCTGATCCCGCAAGTGTTCGCGGCCCGAAGGTTCAAGGTCGATTTAACGCCCTATCCAATAATAGCAAACATTGACGCAACATGCGCTACTCACCCCGCGTTTATCGCGGCGCACCCCGCAAACCAGCCCGATGCCCTTTAGGCCGGGGCAAATCCGTGGTTGCGCAACACCGATAAGAAGGTTTCAGGCTCTGGCCGAACACGATAATTATCGGTTTCATCGGCCCACAAAATAACGCCGTCCGGGTCGGTAATGATCACTGTCGGCAGAACCGTTTCGCTGGAATAACCCAGAACCTGCATGCCAAACGGCGTCCCCCAGGCATTGGCGATACCCAATATACGCGCCGCCTTATTGCCTTTATCGGTATAGAAATCAAAATCCACATCAAACTTTTTGGCCAAGGCCTTGGTATTTCGATGCGGTTGGGGGGCCACCAAGGCCACACGGGCACCGCAGGCCTCGATTTGTTGATAGGCTTGGGCCAGCTCTTTAATTTGCGCCATGCAGAGCGGGCACCAATTGCCGCGAAAAAACATGAAAATATGCGGGCGGCCACGTAAATCTGTCGAGTTTATTTTTTCGCCATCAACATTGCGCAGCACGAATTGCGCCAGCGTCTGGCCGGGTTTCAACATGCCACTGCCGCGTCCCGTGAAAGAGGAATACCAAAAGCTGTAAATCAGGAACCCAACAAACCCGCCGAGCGCAAGTGCAAAGGCCTGCATACCGGCGCCGCTCATGCCTGCATAAAAGCTCATGCCCATGCCGACAATGCCAAGAGCAATAAAGATGGGAAAACGCGCACTGGTCCGGGCGGTATCTTTCAAAAGCAAGAGCAAATTCAATCTGATCATGAAGGGCGCAGCAACCAGCAATACGCCGCCCCATGCCAAAATGTCGCCGCCTTTGGCCAGCCTCATGCCTGCGTAAATACTGATGCCAAGTGCAAACATTATAAACGCCATAACGTATATGGATTTAAGAAAGTTCATGGTGCGCCCCGATTGCCCCAAATTTCGCCGCACCATAGGCCAGATCACTGACAAGCAACAAAACACGTTTTCGCGAGGCCTTTGGGGTATGCACATTCAATGCCCATGGGTCCCGAACAAAACTATCTTTTTCCCGAGATGACATGAGCTGGGTTTTAGATTGAAAAGAAAGAGCAGAAGCGGGAGTCAGGAATTAGCAGATTAAATCCTCGCCTGCTCTCATCCTAGGCATGTCGAAGGAACGGGCGAGGTGTCGACGCAGGCTCAGAAAGGGGCCTGTTTGGTGTAACGTAATTCTAGTCACTCCATTAGACGGAACAAAGAACGAAGAGTTAAATGTAGACGGGTGATCTCATCATCTGCAAGAGCTCCACAATGTGCTATTGGGCCCCGCAAAGTATTAAGCATCGATAGTACCGATCGAATAGCAGCTTTGCTTGAGAAAATGTCATTGAAAGAATCCCCCCAATTAGTATCAATAATAACAGATAGTTCACCAAAATTAGTGTAGTCAATTAAATCGAAAGATCGTGGCGTTATCCCTTTATTGACTTCGTCTTCATGACGCTTTTTAGCTTCGGTTTTTACTTGTTGCGGTATCTTCGTATCCCACCAATCTTCATCATATTCTGACAAACGTTCACTGATCAACAAACGGATAGTTTGTTCGAGGCAATAAAAAATTTCGTAATGAGCAGCCATTTTGGCAGCTTGAGATCTGATCTTCTCATCGAATTGGGGGAAATACGTCTCATCTAGATTCGTATCACCAAAACTTCTTTCCAGATCTATAGAATGCTCTCTTTCGACTTCACTCAGTGACGCCTCAGCAAGTAAATTCGCCATGCCAAAATTTCGTAATATATCATCTACGGTTTTTGGCATATTCCTAGCTCAATAAATTTTCTTTCAAACTCTTGAATATTGCATTGAAGACTTCAGGGTCCTTACTTTGGGGTAAGTTTAAATTTATGGTGTATGATAAATTCATTCCCCTACCTTGCGCTAAAACTGGCAGGGCATCTCCTTGATTGTTGCCAAGACTTTCTTTATAAGACGCATCCGGCACATCCTTATCATCACTGACGGCTACTTCATCTGACAAGGCGTCGAAGTCAGCATATTTTTTTAGGCCTTCAAACGTACTTACTATCGTATTAACGCTTTTAGCTGTTGATGAAAGACCCGTAATTTGAATTATTTGGCTCTTGAGCTTTTCCTTTGTAAGCTTGTTAGCGTATTCATTAGCTTTAAAAAGCGGCGCATAACCTATCTTTAGGCCTGCAGCCATAGCAGCGCCACTCAGGCTATCATTACGAAACTGGTGGTACAATTCTGTTGGCTTACCGTCCGAATGTAAAAATCCTAAGTTTTTGAGAAGCGGGATGAACGGCCTTGCGCTCCCACTACTATAACCAAGAACCGTGCCTTGAAAATCGTGAGTATATCTTTCGGGGGTTTTTGCCTCCTTTATTTTGATAAGTATCTTATCAATTAGTCCAGTTGAATTTATAAATGGAAGAGATTCAGACATATAACACCCGCTCTTTATCTTCCTGCATAAATATAATAGAAAAAATTGGCACTTTCAACAACAACGGGAAAAATTTAGTGAGTTTTTAAAAATTTTCCATTGAAATTAAGGTAATTGTTTATTCAATGCACTAAATTCTTTCCATAACTCACCTGCCATGCCGCGCGTATGACGCCGTATAAACTGCCGTGCCAGCACTTAATCCCCTATACTTGGCCGCCATTTTCCAACCATTGAGCACAGTCCGGCGTCAGCTCGTTATTCATCACGGCTTGATACTGGTCCAGATTAGCTTTGCTGAGCACATCACGCCAGCGGCCGTTGGTGCCTTTATTCATGAAGGTCTTGCCGCCGCCACGCCAAATACCATCGGCTTCAGGCATGATTTTAACGAAGTTTTTCTTCATATCCTTAAAGGAGATGCGTTGCAGGATCCCGTCAAAATGGTCTTCCTCAATCTCAATATTGAGGAAGCCCGCTATGGCGCGAATTTGTGTGGCTGGGTCATCGAGCAAATCGGAAAAATGTACGAAATGGATATTGGAAAGATGCCGGTAATCCCACCAGGTTTTGATGTGGTGGAAATGCGACCAATAGGGAAACCCATCGCTTTCCCAGTCATACCAGCTTTTTGACACCCAGGCGTCCCAAAAGGCGTGTATGTCTTCGAAATCCATTGGAAAATCGCGGCCGGATTGTTGTTCAAACTCTGCGATGACGCCTCTTATCATCTCGGAATAGTTGTTATGATGGTTCCACATCGACATGAACACATCGCGCGCATCACGCCCAACAACAATGTACTTGTTACCTTCAAAAAACGGTATGCCATCCAGTGGCAAATGGGTTTTGATAAACCGACGCCCGGTTTGGGCATCAAGACCGGCAATGATCTCATCTAGGGGTGGCAGGCCCATATCCAGCCAGGGAGCCATGGCACTTACCGGCATCGGAAAATTGCCATCCTGATATAGAAGGTTGGCCACAATGGTCTGCATCCATGTTGTGCCGGCCTTATAAGATGTGGAGATGACAATATCGTCGGGGCGATGATTATATGCGCCCCAGCGTTTTCCGTCGATGATCGGGTGATTATCGTATTCGCGTGTTTTTTGCGGTAAAGTTTGTTGTGTCATGTGCTTGCCCCCAGCAACCCTCTACGCGAGGCGTTCACAAAAGGCAATAATACGGGCTTTGGACCGGCGCTAGCGGATTGCTTCGCTGTCACCCAACAGGCATGGCCCAGTTTTGAGCATGATCATCAGATCAAACCAGAAACTGGCCCGTTGAATGTATTCGATATCCAGACGTACCCGTTCGCGCACTTGCTCAGCATTATCCAGCGGGCCACGTGAGCCGTTGATTTGGGCCCAGCCCGTCAAGCCCGGCTTAACCCGGTGACGGTGCGCGTAATGCGCCACCAGCTTCCAGCTTTCAATGTTTCCGGTCCGCATACCCACGGCATGTGGACGCGGCCCAACCAGCGACATGCTGCCGCCCAGAACATTAAACAACTGTGGCAACTCATCCAGGCTGGTGCGTCTTAAAAACCGGCCGATACGGGTGACCCGGTTATCGTTTTTCTGCACCTGCTTTAACGGCCCATTATCGCTGCCTTGCGCCATAGAGCGAAACTTAAACACCTCGATAATGCGATTGTTAAACCCGTGACGTTTTTGCCTGAACAACACTGGTCCCGGACTATCCAGACGGATGAGCACCGCAACCAACGCCATGACAGGGGCAAAGGCAATTAACATCCCCGTGGCAAAGAAAACGTCTTGCAAACGTTTGGCAAACATCCGCAATTCATCCTGCGGTGCGCCGGACACATAAGCCATAGGAGAACGCGCGATTTCAGTCAGGCGGGCCTGTTCCGGGTTAAAGCCTTCAATGTCCATAAACAACACGACTTCCTGGGGCAAAGCCCGTAATTGGTCGACCAGTTCATTGACCCGTTTCGATGCGGTCGATGAAACGGTGATGATAATTTTATCGATCGTATGTAAATCATCCCAGGCCAGTAAATCCTTGATCCCACCAGCCACCGGGACATCCTCGACATTGCCCGGACGCCGCGACGCACGGTCATCAAACACCGCAATGACATTCAACTCTTTGCATTGTGCACTTTGGCGCACTAAGCGGCGCGCATTATCTGTTGCACCAACAATGACAACATTACTGGCCATCGCCCCCGAATGTGACCAATGCCGAACAAGACCATTGTAAAAAGCGTGGGCGACAAGCAATGCCAACACCGCGACGGCGCTTGATTGCATCAACAATGAAAAGGCAACCGGAGGCATGCCGATCAGCCGGGCGATTGCAATAGAGAACAAGGCGATGGCGATGGTTGTGCCGGCTGTCGTGGCCAAGCGGCGTCTGGCCTTTTCTGCCAGATCAAAGCGATACGCACCAAAAGCAGCCATGCCCCAAACCATGATAAATGGCAAAGACAAAAACGGTGCGGCAATGCCAAAAGCGGTCTGGACCAAAGGTGCACCACTCGCCACCTGGCATCCGACAACAGCGGCACCGGCGATCAGCAAAGCATCAATGCTTTGGAATATACGAATGGCGATGGTCTTGTTCACGCGTGACCGGCGAATATGAACCGTTGGCAGGATGCGGCCCATATCAGGTATGGAATCAGCAATCTTAGCCATTGGTGGCAAAGTCTGCCTTGCCGGTGTGACCTTCGCTTCGTTCTGGTGCTGTTGTTCTTCACGTTTGGCCGACATTGGTTCACCCTTCTTTTCGGGCTTAATCATGGACGCTTACGCTCAAGATCACGTTAAAACTCTTGCTAAACCAAAGGTAAAGAACACAAGGCGCGATACCCAGCTGGACACCGCCACATGAATAAACTTCAGTCCATACGGATAAAACACTTGAACCTTGAGTAACTTGAATATACCCACGCCGACGGAGAGGTGGCCGAGTGGTCGAAGGCGCTCCCCTGCTAAGGGAGTAGGCGGTGTCCCCGTCTCGAGGGTTCGAATCCCTTCCTCTCCGCCATTACCCTTTGTTTTTATTGTATATTTTATATAATCCTGCATTGTTACCATAACCGTTCCCAAAAATGATTTTTCTACCCGCTGGGTATTTACCCACGTATGGCACTGCAATTGCTGTTATTACCCCAAATTGATAAAATCAGAGCCAGTGCGCAAAATCGCTGGATTTTGCGGATCAAAGCATTTGCGGTAATGTTTCCGCATGGGGAAAGGCTGAGGTGTGAAAATGTTGCGAATGAATGGCGCTGTAATTGCCCTTCTGGCTTTGGTAGCAACCCCAATTCCCGCATTTGCAACAAATTGTGGTGATAGTCCGCTAAACAATGCTCACAGTGTGGCTGGCCTGAACGCCCTGCCTAATAACGCTTGGATAGAATACCAGCGTTGTATGGCCGACCATAAAGATGCAGAAGCGCAACTCAAAATGGGGATAGCCTATCGCGATGGCAGTGACGGGCCTGCAAAGGATTATAAGGAAGCGTTCAAATGGTTTCGGCTTTCTGCCGAACAAGGCAACCAGTACGCACAATTCAATCTGGGCCTCATGTATGACAAGGGGCATGGCGTAAAGCAGAATTATGCCAAAGCTGTTGACTGGTACCTCAAGGCCGTAAAACAAGGCTCCATAACTGCACAATACAGGCTGGCCTATCATTACTTTTATGGGTTTGGTGTCCCAAAAAACCCATCCAAAGCCTCAGGATTATACAAGCAAGCCAAGGCGAAAGCTGAATTTGCAAATGAGTTTGCCCTTGCGGCTTATCAAGAGGGATCGGACGCAGAGGCCGTCAGATGGGTGCGCTTTATCGCTGAGCAGGGCGGTGTAGTGGCGCAGTATAATTTAGGCCTTATGTATCGCGAAGGCATAAACATGCCTCAGGATGGTGCACAAGCCGTCTCGTGGTACCGTAAAGCTGCTGAGCAAGGTCTTGCAGACGCGCAATACAGCTTAGGAGTCATGTATAATAACGGCCAAGGTACACCTCAGGATTATGCACAAGCGATCCAATGGTATCACAAAGCTGCTGAGCAAGGTCTTGCAGATGCGCAGACCAATCTAGGGGTTATGTATGGCACTGGCCAAGGCGTTACACGAGATTATACGCAGGCGGTCCGATGGTATCGCAAGGCGGCTGAGCAAGGCGCTGCACAAGCACAGCTCAATCTTGGAGTTATGTATGGCACTGGCAGAGGTGTCCCACAGGATTATGTAGAGGCACATTTCTGGTTTAATCTTGCAGCAACACAGGGCCTTAAAAACGCCATTAGCGCTCGTGATATTATCGCCGCAAAAATGACCCCCGCCGATATATCCAAGGCCCAAGCCCGCGCCAGAGAATGGTTTGAGGCTCATCAAAAAAATTAACAACACACTTGAAAAGCTATAACGCCTTCGGGCCATATCCAAGAGGCATTGCGAGGATGGCAAGTTTTAAATTTGACATTTTTACCGATTTTGAAAACTTCAAACTTATTCCATAATCCATTACCAACATATTGTTATATAGCACCTATTCACAGAGATGGCCTTTATACGCGCGCGCGTAGTGCGCGTAAAAAAGGATCGTGCAAAACCTCTTAACCGCCATCATTGTTTGGCAACAAGCCCATAGATCGCGCTATAGTCTCAGCCTGAGCCAAGGCATCCGCCAGCGCAGGAATATGCTTCACGCCTAATGAGAGGCCTTTGCGCGTTGCCCGCCAACTCCCGTCCTTTTCCCGCCAATAATTGCGCACTTCCAGTATTGGCTGGCCTTTGAACACGGTTAGCTTGATCTGTACCGACACACGGGCTGAGCGACGCACCCGCATAATGACTAAAGGCAAGCCTTCGCTCATTGGTCTCCCCGTGTAATAAGTGCTGGCAATAAACCCGTTGGCCCTGTCTCTCTTTGCAATGCCTGCCATGCCTGAGTGCGGGACTGGGCCTTGGGGCCAATGTTTTGCGACATGCCGCACCGTTTGCCGATACAAACGCCGCCATCCTCAATCAGGGTAAGGCCAAATTGTTTAACAGCCTTGGCATTTGCGCCTTTCAATACGTAATCCAACGTACCTTGTAAATTTGATTGATGCGTGGCGGGGTTGCTGTTTTCGATATTAAGCCGCCCACCAATAGACCTGCTATCAATCACGCTCGCCACATAAGGCTGGCCGGTAATAAGCCGCAACCATTTACGGTTTAAGCCGCTAATGTGTTTGACCATGCAAGCCCGGACATGGGCCATAATATGAACATGTCCGCCTTTGCCGTGTCCACCTTCCTGCACCCAGGCCAAAGCTGTTTCATGGCCATGTCGCGCCTGCGCCTTGGTCAGCAAATCAATATAGCGACCGGTCGCCTTCACAATGCCTTCCAAGGGGATTCCCGCCTTTTCCCAGTGAATGGTAATAAACCGGGTGAAGGGCAGGCCTATATGGCTGGCAAAGGCTGTTGCCGCAATCAGTTTGCCGACATGGGGAACGCTCAATGCGTCTGTTGTGTTACTTGCCAGATTGCGGGCACCACCCCGCTCTGTTGGCGTGTGAGGGGAATATGGTGGCACACTTATATTAGGGTATTTAATAGCATGAAGCGTGCCAGTTTGCGCAAGCGACTGTTTTTTATGGCATTCGCTATATGCCCCATAGTTTGAAACTTCACTGAAACTGACATTCCGGTGAAGATTCAAACAAGGTTCAATCCGGGCGTTAAATCCGGGCATTTTCACCCCCTGCAACCCAGACAATCGCACTGACGCGACTGGCATTGCGCCTGCGCATTTTGCTGTCCGTTATCAGGCCCTTGCGCCGTAATTCGCTGATACGGGGCTGTATGGAGGTTCGTTCCATCTTAAGCCGGTCGCAAAGCTCATGGGCGGTTATGCCAGTGCATCCAGCAAGACGGATCGCTTGCAAGGTCAATGCCTGCAATCGGCCCAGTTTTGGGGCTATTACCGCCGCCGCCTCAATCGACGTGTCAATACCCCTGTGACCCGGTGCGTTTGGATATGCCTTTGCGCGATCATCCATGGCCTTGCCCCTTTGCCAAGGCTGGCAATTTGTGCTTGACTAGTAATTTATCCAGCCAATGCGCCTGCTTTTCGGATAACATGGGCGTGACCGCAACATGCCCTAAAAACCCTGCTTCCTTGAGTGACAAAGAAGGATAATCATTCAACAAGGCCAGTGCTGCACTGCGATGGGTCAGGAATGGCCTCTGTTGCGTTTCCCGAGTGTTTGGGTTAT
This sequence comes from Robiginitomaculum sp., assembly GCA_021776525.1. Taxonomy (GTDB): domain Bacteria; phylum Pseudomonadota; class Alphaproteobacteria; order Caulobacterales; family Maricaulaceae; genus Robiginitomaculum_B. Next base: position 948,088 of record JAJFFT010000004.1, on the reverse strand, counting down.
CAGGGGGTAGTGATGCGCTGCCATGCAATTCACGTCCTGCCCCGCCCTGCACGGCGGGGTTTGGCTTTTTCGGGGTCATATTTTCACCCCCTCATTGATAAGCCGTTGCAGGCTCTCTGCCGGGATCAAGGTTCGTTTGCCGACTTTGCGAATTTGCAGCTTGCCTGCCGCTATCAGGGCGTAAATCGAAGTCCTGCCCAAACTGGATATGCGGCAGGCGTCATTGACGCTATAGGCAAGAACCGGGCTGGTCTGCTGTTCTAGTATTAATGCTTGGGGTTGCATGTCTTTCTCCTAGTCCGCAAACAGAATGTGTGCGGTCGGGAGGGTATTTAGGCGGCTACATTACGCCATGCATCAAAGTTAAATAGAGAAGTTCGGAGCGAATTTATTACGCTCTATTTAACTCCAATTTTTACTCTGATCACGATACCGCTTTGCCAATCGGGTTATAGTGCTTGCTTCACTTGCTCCCTTTGCCTTTGGCGCAACCATGACAGCGGCTCCATGGGGGGAATTGGCCTCGCCGCTTTCAATTAGAACGCGCATTTTTTGAATGAACGGCTCATCTGCAATGTCCATTGATCCATTGCCTTTTTTTCGACCCCTTTTTTTCTTTGGTTTTGAATCGCGGCTGCTATTCGAAAATTCACGCATCAAACCCTCGCGTTTCACCTTCACATCGCGAAAGCCGTCATCCCGTGCACTTGGTACCAAATACGAGTGATCCCCTTCCTGTATCCAGGCCAGACCATTCCCAAACTGCAAACCGCCCGTATGGCTGTCGTATTTCGCATAATCATTGAGTTTTAGAGGCTCAATATTTGCGCTCTCAGAGCGTGCCGCCTGACCATGATCAATCATATGATCAACATATTTGCCGACAAACCCAACCTCGCCTGACAAGCCCTTTTCAATAAGTCGGTTCAGCGCATCTTTGAGTTTTTCCTGCCACTTGGACCCCAACAATTCTCTCTCAGAATCATAACCCACTGAAGCATATTCAAGGCGCATATGATCAAGCGACATTCCAAAGGCCACCCAACTCATCGCCTCTGTCAATGAAACATATACCCTGCTTGGCAAATCCCGCACTGTGATCAATAATGGTTTGTCTGCAACATCAAATGGAGCTGGCATGTCTGGTGAACGCTCAATTGCTTTCCAGTTTATGGATTTGAGCCATTGACGCAGCGCATCTTTGCCAAGGTAAATCTTCCTGCCAGACAGGCTCCACCATTGATCAGGCAACAGAGGATTGATTGCCAATATTGAGGCATCAATGCCGCGTACTTCTTCCCAAATCCAAGCTGGCAGATCATGTTCCTGCCCATCTTCATAATAGCATGCTGTTAGATCGCCGAGCAAAAGGGCGCGTTTCATGAGGCCCATTGCCAATGTGTTTTGTTTTACGCCTAGCGTATAGCCATCCGCATCACCGCGTGCATTCCAGTCAATTTCTTGTTGGTTCACTTTACGCCATGGCGCAGGGTCATCGGCTTGTAGGTTTTCTTTTACTAAAAGAAAAAGCTCTAATCGTGCCTCATTTATAGGCGTCAATTTTGATGTATTGTCGGGTCTAGCTTGCGCCATATCCCGCCTCCCTTGCGGCTCCCAAGTGAAAGCGGGGAAGCGCGTGGGATTCGCGTTTGTCGGCTGGCCTGCCTATCCCCGTCATAGTAGATATTGGCTCTGCATTGCCCCAAGGCAAGTGTGGTTTTCCAATGGAATGAAGGGCCGCCCGAATAAATGGCCCTGCACTACTCAAGCACTGCCCGCCCTGATCGGGGTAACATTATCCTTTTCAGCAACCGGGCTGGTGCAATAGCGCGCCCATGCCTCCATGAGTTTGCGCCTTTTGTCGAACAGATCGCCGCGCCGGTAGGCTGCTTCGGCCTGATTGGCGATGGTGTGCGCTAGGGCCATTTCGCTGACCATGTTGCTGAACCCTGTAGTTTCCGAAGCCCAGTCTTTGAAACTGCTGCGTAATCCATGCACAGTAGAATCTGCCTCCATTCGTTTGACCAGCTGTAACATGGCCATATTCGATAACCCGCCGCCCTTGTCTCCTGCAAACAGATAATCACCGCCCAGTGCCCTTGTGGTGTTCAGAATATCAATGGACCGGCTGGAAAGGGGAATGCGGTGTTGTTTTCGGTTTTTCATATTTCGCGCTGGAATGGTCCAGATCGCCTTTTGCAAATCTACTTGATCCCAAGTTGCTTTAATAACTTCGCCAGTTCTGGCAACATTCAATATGGCAAACTCCAGCGCCAGTGCGGCCATGGCTTTCCTTGTTTGCAAAGCGGCTACAAAGGCAGGTATGCCATCAAAAGGCAAAGCGCGATGGTGGCCGCGTGATTCTGGTGAGCGTGCTGGTAGGATGTGTTTAAGATGACCGCGCCAGCGTGCCGGGTTTTCACCTTGGCGGTGTCCGCGTACCTTGGCGGCGTCCAGTATGTTTTCAATCCGGCCACGCACCCGGCTTGCAGTTTCAGGTATGGTTTTCCAAATAGGCTCCAGAACTTCTAAAACATGCTCTGTTTTTATATCACCAACCGACAAATCACCCATGACCGGGTAAGCATAGGTTTTCAGCGTTGATCGCCATTGCGCCCGGTGCTTGGCATTGCTCCAGCGGTCGCTGTGCGCCTCAATAAACGCCTCTGCAGAGGCCCTGAAGGTAATTCCGGCAATCTGCGCCGCCTGAGCCTTGGCTTCGCCCTCAGCGGCCAATCTGGCCCGTTCAAGCATAGGGTCAATGCCAGAGCGTACCTGCCGTCGCAAATCAATTGCCTTGTCTCTGGCATCGGCCAGCGTAATAGCGTCCGGCCCGTTTGCTGCTCCCAGTCCAATATCGCGGGACTTGCCGTCCAGCATGAACCTAAACACCCAAGACCGCGCCCCGCTTTTCTTGACCAGTAATTGCAGACCGCCGCCATCGGTATGCCGACCGTGCGGAAGGGTTTTTACCTGCATTGGCTTTAAGGCATTGCTGAGTTTCTTGGGCATCCATAACCCCTTCGTTACCATAACCGTTACCAAATAATAACGCGGTTTTATGGGAACGCAAGCGTACAGTGCTGAACAAGGACATGGTTGGAACTATGGAATATCGCTTATATAATAACGTTTTTATGGGCAACCACGGGAGATCATGAACACATATATGGCGGACTTCCTCTCCGCCACTACCCCTCTTATTCTGCTATGCAATGCCCCCTCAATCGAGGGCAGGTGTATGATTATTTTTTCGGCTACGTTTGATCTTATGGCCAACCGCAGCTATGGCCTCAATGGCCGGGATCAGCTCTTCACCAAACTCTGATAATGAATATTCCACAGATGGTGGTGACGTTGGTTTGACCTCGCGGATCAACACATGTTTTGTTTCTAATTCCCGCAGGCGTGTGGTCAGTACCTTTGACGATACGTTGGGTATATCGGATTTTAACTCGCTAAAGCGCCTTGGACCGCCGCGCAGATTCCATAGAATATTGGGTGTCCAGGCCCCGCCGATAATACGCATACACTCTGTCAAAGGACACGGGTATGGATGCGGCGGGCTTTGGTTTTTTCTCATTCTGAGAGCCATGACTTACCTTTGGTTACCTAGAGGAAACTCAATAATTTGGTATCTTATGCATACCAGGGTTACAAATGAAATCGACATCCTTAAATCTTGGCTTCACGTAAATGGTTATGTGAAAGCACAGGAGAGAGTGATGAAACTCTATTACAAACCCGGCTCATGTTCCCTGGCCGTCCATATCGCCCTAACTGAAGCAGGCGAAGACTTTTCTATTGAGTTGGTTGATGTACAAACCCAGACAACCCGCTCGGGCCAAGATTATTCCACAATCAATCCCAATGGATATGTGCCGGCACTTGCCCTCAGCGACGATGAGATATTGACAGAAGTCCCGGCAATTTTGCAATACATTGCCGACCAAAACCCAAATGCCGGGCTGGCCCCCGCACAAGCAACGCTGGAACGTACGCGTATGCTACAATATTTGAGCTTTACGGCATCCGAGCTGCACAAATCCTTTAGCCCTCTTTTTTCCAACACCCCACCAGAAGGTGCTGCCAGGGACGCTGTTCTGGCTAAGATTGACCGGCGCATGGGCTATATTGAAGATCTGCTTTCAGATGGCCGCGAATACCTTCTGGGTCGCAATTTCAGTGTCGCTGACTTGTACACATTTGTTGTGGCAACGTGGACTGCGCCCACCAACATTGATTTGGGACGTTGGCCCAATGTCAAAGCCTTTGTGGCGCGCATGAAGGCACGCCCCGCTGTGCGCAAAGCTATGATCGCCGAAGGGTTGATCAAAGACGCGGCATAACCCGCCAACCACACATATTTGTTCAGGAGCCTTGGCAATGAACACGCAATTTAACGCCGTTATCGATACGTTACGCTTGTATTGCGATGGTTTATTTCACAGTGACGTCAAGCGCCTGCGCTTTGCGTTTCACGAAAAGGCCATTTATGTGTGCGCAACCGAAGACGTGCTCGTCCATCACACGATGGATGAGTACTTTTCGATTGTTGCAAAACGGCCTTCGCCAGCCAGTCGCAAGGAACCACGTCAGGACCATATAGACTCGATCGAGTTTGCCGGACCAAAGACCGCGCGCGTGCGCCTAAGGTGCACAATTGGCGATAAGAATTTTACTGATTTTCTAACCCTGATAATGGTCCGTGACCGCTGGCTAATTATCTCCAAGGTCTTCCATTTCGAACGATCAATACCTCAACCCACTCTACAGAGAAGCACCCCATAAAGGAGACACAGAGTCATGCCTTATGTAAATATAAAAATCACCCGAGAAGGCGTTACGCCACAACAAAAATCTGATCTCATCAAGGGTGTTACTAACCTACTTGTTGACGTGCTGGGCAAAGACCCCGCCACCACGTTTGTGATCATTAACGAAGTAGATATGGAAGATTGGGGGATTGGCGGCATGCCTGTAATGGATTACCGAGAGCGAAAGAATAAATAACCAATTCATCCTTTATTACTTCTAGGGGCCAATTATGCCGCAAAGCCAACAGCCAGACACAGTAATAGAGCTCGTCAGCCGGGTGCGGGCCTGCACTTTGTGCGATGGCTTGCCACTTGGCCCAAAACCGCTCTTGCAGATCAACCCAAAGGCCAAGGTCTTGATTGCCGGTCAGGCACCCGGCCGCAAAACACATGAAAAGGGTATCCCCTTTGACGACCCTTCTGGCAACCGGTTGCGGTCCTGGCTTGGGATTGACAGAGAGATATTTTACGACGCCACCAAAATTGCAATTTTGCCAATGGGTTTATGCTTTCCGGGTACTGGGAAATCCGGGGATTTACCCCCCCGATCTGAATGTGAGCCGGCGTGGCGGGCCTCATTATTGGCACTCATGCCAAATATCAAAACCACACTGGTGATTGGCCAATACGCCCTGCAATGGCATTTGGGCAAGGTCATGCAAAGGAACCTCACCGAAACGGTCAAAAGTTGGGAAGACTACTGGCCCGAACAATTACCACTGCCCCACCCCAGCCCCCGTAACATGCGTTGGTTTAAACAAAACCCATGGTTTGAAAAAGATATTCTTCCCGTTTTACGGGCCAGAATTCAAAGCCTTCTTCGAGACTGAACAGTCATGTACGAACAGAACCAAAGGCTTTTGTCGCCTTGCAAAGCCGAAATAAATCAGTGAACATCTGAACCTCTTCATCAAAGGGATTATAAAGGGATCATAGTGCGTATCGCTTTACTGCTCAGCCTATTGCTTGTCCTGCCCCTTGTCTGGATGCTGGTTATGCGCCCGGCCAATTTGCCCGTTGATACAGACCTGCATCTGGAACAGGCTCTGCCCCGCATTCATGGCCCCGCACTGGTGGCCATTCAGCCCTGGTTGGATGAGCGGCACTATCAAAGTGCCCAGCACCTTAGCAATCATTTACAAAACTATCTTCAAACCGCCCGCGACAATGGGGCCATGCCCGCTGGCTCTATTGTCGTGTTTCCGGAACACATAGGCACATGGCTGGTCGCGGCCAATGCCCCTGCACGAGGGTTCCTCGCGACAAAGACAGATACGGCCATGACCTGGTTGATCGCCCGCCACCCTATCCGCTTCTCGCGTGCGTTACGTCAATCAAATGAAAAAGACCAGTTTGCCGCCGCCGTATTCCGTATGCAGGCCGCCCAAATGGCGGCAGATTATAGCGGCATATTCTCAAGCCTCGCCAAAACCTACGCTATCACTATCGCGGCGGGTCAATCGTTCTGCCGGATCCGCACGTCCGAGACGGCGTTTTGATGGCCGGTTCAGGGCCCCTTTATAATACCGGGTTTGTTTTTCATCCTGATGGACGGCTTGACCCAAAACCGGTGCGCAAAGTGCATCCCATTCCCGATGAAGCCGGGTTTACTGCTGCAGCCCCCGCACAACGTCTGCCCGTATTTGAGACAGAGCACGGACGCCTGGGCGTTCTGGTTTGTGCCGACAGCTGGCACCCGGACACGTATGCAGCATTGGCCGAACAAAATGTGCAGATCATGGCCGTGCCCGCATTTTTACAACCCTCAAATGTCTGGGAAACACCTTGGCAGGGCTATACAACCGGTTGGCCTGACGATGCCAACCCAAAAGATCAAACCCGCCTCAGCGAGCGAGAAGCCTGGATCACCTACGCTCTTGGGGGACGTATGCGTTCGTTTGGCGCAAGCCATGGGGTGACAGCCTTTCTGCGCGGTAATTTATGGGATTTAGGCTCTGATGGAGCCAATATTCTGGTCACGAAAGAGCGGACATGGGTGGATGGACAGCGCAGCGGGGCATTTATTTCTGTTCTCCCCTTAACAGTTTCAGATCACTCGCAAGCTGCGTCCAGACAATAACGCCACGACGTAATTAAAATTTTTTCTTATTTTACAATAATATAACACGCATTTCTCAGGCAGTTTTACACGTTTTGTCACACGTCGCTTGCTCGTGCAAACAGTTTATTGTACAAACGTACAACAAACACACACCAGAGGACCAGATGGCACAAACCGCACAACGACAAAGCGGAAAACGAACCCGCGAGGCGCTTCTTGATGCCGCAATCACAGTCATTGCGCGCAATGGTCTGGAAGGCCTCAGCCACCGCGAAGTGGCAAAACAGGCTGCGGCCTCCCCGGCCCTGACCACATATTATTTTTCCAGCAAGACGGATCTGATTATTCAGGCCTTTGATCATTATGTTGAGCACGTCCCACCGGCGATTAGCGCGTTATGGCAACAGGGTTATGCCATTCTAGAAGCCATAGAGAACGGACAAGCCGCGCCAGAGGCCATTAGCCAACTGGCCCATCTAGCCGCCAACTTTCTATGCCTGCCGGAAAACCGTCAACGTGACGAAATTGCATTTGAACTGGCTTTTTTCCATCAACCCCGGATGGATGAAGTGTTGGCAAAGCGGGTGCGTGCTTACCGCGATAACATGCGACAGCCAGCATTGATTTTTTGCCAGCGCTGTAACTCGCTGGACCCTGAGGTGGACGCGGATCTACTGATGGGACTGATCGCCCGACTGGAATTTGAGCAATTGAGCAAAACCATTGATGTCAGTGTCGAGCGCGCCGTCGGGCAATTAGAGCGCCTGCTGACCATGATCATGGGAATAAACACATCAACACCACAAAAGGATCACATATCATGACCGATCAAACTGGCGGCGACCTGATTGCCCAAATGTTGAAAAACGAGGGCGTTGATACAGTTTTTGGGATTATAGACGGCACCTATGTGCAACTGACGGCGGCCCTTAGAAAGTATGACATCCGCCTGGTGACACCACGCCACGAAAGCAGCGCCGCACACATGGCCGGGGCTTATGCGCGCCTGACTGGCAAGCTGGGCGTCTGTATTGCCTCCAGTGGTCCGGGCGTCGCCAACATTCTGCCTGGCGTGGTGACCGAAAATGGCGAAGGTAATCGGGTCTTGCTGATTACCAGCTGGCGCCGAACCGGTATTATTGGCCCGGATCGTGGGGGCACCTTCCAATATTTTGATCAGGTCAGCGCGATCAAACCAATCGCAAAATGGTCGGGGGCGGCCTATGACTTCACACGCATCCCCGAAATGATGCGCCGGGCCTTTCGCCTGTCTCATCAGGGGCGCCCGGGCATGGTTCATGTGACCGTCCCAGAAGATATAATCAATTCCCCCAGCAGTGCCACCATACCGCCTCTGATGGCCCCGGACCAATACCGAGTGACCGAAGCTGTGCACCCGTCCTCGTCACAGGTTCAACAGGCCGCAGACATGTTGGAAACTGCAAAAATGCCAATGATACAGGCCGGGTCAGGCGTTCTGCATGCCGGGGCCAGCGAAGAACTGGCCAAACTGGCCGAGATGATCCAGGCCCCGGTAACCACCAGTTGGGGTGGCCGATCCTGTATCGACGAACGCCGTGCGGTTTCCGTACCGCTTATGCACACCGAAATGGTTGATAAAATTCGCAATGAGTCTGATGTCGTACTGGCCCTTGGGACACGGTTTGGCGAAACCGACTGGTGGGGCAAAGCCCCGTATTGGGCCAAGCCAGAGGATCAGGATTTAATCCATGTGGATTGCGACAGCGAGATATTAGGCCTGAACAAAGCCGTAAAACTAGGCATTTTGTGCGATGCCAAGGCCTTTCTAGCAGACCTGATTGCTGAATTTGAACGCCGCAAACTTAACCGCGCGGGCTCTGAGCACGAAACCCGCGTGCAGGCCTATCACAAAGCCAAAACCGAAAACGGGGAAGCCGCCATCATGTTTATGTCTGCGGTGGATGTGCCGCTGCATTCGTTCCAAATCTCGGTCATTTGTCAGGAGGTTTTTGATGATGATGCCATTATTGCCATTGATGGCGGCAATACGGCTGTCTGGGGCACCTCATTTCACCAAATCAGAACCCCCGGCGCGCATTTAATGACCTATAAATTTGGCATGCTGGGGGCCGGGGTTGGTCAGGCGCTGGGCGCACAGGTCGCTTACCCGGCACGTCAGGTTTATTGCGTTATCGGTGATGGTGCCATGGGTTTTCATATGCAGGAAATAGAAACTGCGGTGCGCAACAAACTGCCGGTGATCTTCCTTGTAGTGGCCGACAAACAATGGGGCATGGTCAAATTTAGTCAGGGCATGGCCTTAAACCCCACCGGCATGATGCAGAACCGCATATTGTCACCACAGGAAACCATCAACACGGATCTGGGGGAGATTGCCTTTGACAAACTGGCCGAAGCCATGGGGGCCCATGGCGAGCGGGTCAGCAAGTCCGAAGATCTGAAACCGGCACTAGAACGTGCCATTCACAGCAATAATTGCGCCGTTATTCATCTGGATGTCGATCCGGTCGAACACATCTGGGCGCCGGGTTTTGAAACCTTTAAAGCCATGCATCAGGAACCAGAAGGATAAACTCTGATGTCTGCACAAAAGCCGAATGTCCTGATCACCGGCGCTGGCGGTCTGGTGGGCACAAAGGTGCTGCAAGCCATGTCAAAGCAGAGAGATCGCTTTGGCAAGATTGTTGCGCTGGACATTCACAAGACCAATATTGGCAACCAGATTGGCGATATTGAATATGTGGTTGGCGATATATGCGATCCAGACATTAAAACACTATTCCGCCAATATGCGATCACCAGTGTGGTTCATCTGGCCGCTATTGTTTCACCAGGTAATGATAGCTCGCGGGATATGGAATATCGCGTCGATGTCTTAGGCAGCCGCAATATCATCGAGGCATCAATTGCCGCCAAAGTGCAACAGGTGATCTGCTTGTCCAGTGGTGCGGCCTATGGCTATCACGCGTCGAACCCTGTTCCCTTGCGCGAGGGCGACACCCTTCGGGGCAATGAAGAGTTTGCCTATGCGCATCACAAGCGCCTGGTCGAGGAAATGTTGGCTGAATACCGCCGCACAGCCCCACAATTGAGCCAGTTGATCTTACGGCCCGGAACCATACTTGGTCCTCGTGTGCATAGCCCGGTCAGTGCGGTTTTTGAAGGCCCTGTGGTTGTCGGCATTTCAGGGTCAGACATCCCGTTTGTGATGATATTAGTTGATGATGTGGCGGCGATCATCGTCAAAGGGATACTGGAACGCAAAAGCGGCATTTACAATCTTGCCGGGGATGGCGCCTTACCCCTGTGCGAGGTTGCCCGGCGTATCGGCAAGCCTTATCTGCCGCTCCCGGCCGGGGTATTGAAATTCATTCTCAAGGTTCTCAAAGCTCTAAAACTATCGACACGCGGCCCTGAGGGCGTTGATTTTTTACGTTATCGACCGGTTCTGGCCAATGACGCGTTGAAGTCTGAATTCGGCTTTCAGCCGACCATGACCACGGCTGAGGTTTTTGAATGTTACAGGAAAAGTGAGGCATCAACATGAGCGCAAAAACCGTGGTCATCACCGGCGGCGGCAGTGGCATTGGGGCTGCACTGGCCAGACAATATGCTGCCCTCAGGCATGATCTGGCCTTGCTGGATATTGATGAGGCCGGAGCCAACAGTGTTGCAAATGCTTGTCGCAATCTGGGGGCCAATGTTCTGGTCTGTCCCTGCGACGTCACTGAACCAACCGATTGCGCCCATGCGGTCGAAGAGGCATTGGCACATTTTGGGCATATTGACGTGGTCGTTGCCAATGCCGGCCTGACCCATCTCAGTTTTTTTGAAGACACAGACCTGTCCGTTATCCGCAAAGTCATGGAGGTCAATTTTTTTGGGGCGGTGAACATTGCCAAAGCAGCCTTGCCGGAGCTTTTGAAGACCAAAGGGCAGTTTATTGCCATGTCGAGTGTGGCTGGTTTTTGTCCGCTGCCAATGCGTTCTGGCTACGCCGCCAGCAAATATGCCATACGCGGTTTTTTTGAAACCTTGCGCACCGAAAACCGCCACCGGGGTCTTGGCGTTTTAATCGTCTGCCCGTCTTATGTGGAGACACAGATCGGCAGCAATGCCCTGGGCGGCAGCGGCAAAAAAGCGACCCACCAAAGAGCCGAAGCCAAGGGCGCAATTTCAGCGGATGAGGCGGCAAATCGCATTGTTATTGCGGCCATGCGCCGCCGGGATTTCCTGCCTGTCGCAAAGGGCGCACGTTTGGCGCATCTGCTTTCACGCCTGTCCCCTTCATGGTTGGAACGCCTAAGCACCAAACGGATCAAGGCCAGTTAATCCCATCCAGCGCATTCATTTTGCGCCAATACCGACCATAAGCAGAAAACCGGGATAGATCAGGCACTTGTTCCCGCGCCTTTGCCTGCCATTGCCTATGCCAGTCCGCCGCCAGTTCATGGGCCGCATTCATTGGTAAATTATGTTCAAACACGGCCATCATGCGGGTTTCAACCTCATCACGTGAGGTGCACAATTCATCGGCAAAACCGCGATCAAACAGTGCCCGACGGTGCACCCATTCGTTCTCATGCCATAGATTTTGATCTGCCATCTGATCGCCATCCTGAAACGCAAAAAAGGGCTGTGTGCTGTCAAAATCAATGGGCTTGAACAGTGACAAACATGGCGCAGACGTACCGGTAACCATCACCTGTGGAGCTTTGCTGGCTTGTATTTTCACGATCATCGATCCGGTGCTCTGACTAGGCCGGGTCAACCCACCGGCGTGCATACACACATCGTCATTACCGTGGCTGGCAAAACGCGCCCGATCATTTTGGTGGCTTCGCAGATTGCGCGCCATCATAGCCAGCGATGCGCTTTCTTTGCGCTCAAGATCGTGCAAGCAGCTTAGACTCAGTTTTTGACGCGCATAAGCTTTGCCCATAAAGGCCATAAACCGTGTATCGTGAGTTTTGGCAAAATCTGCCTCGCCAATGTCGTTACTGGCAAGGTCGTGCGGGGCACCAATGCTGAGCCGATTTGATATGGCGCCATAGGTCTTAACTTTTTTAGCGGCCCAGCTTTTGCCCGCGGTTTCCAAAATCCAGGCCTCGCGCGCATCTGCAATAATAAAACTGTTGTCATACCGAAAGGCCTTGTCGCGAAACCCGGCCGGGCCGCCCTGCCCGTATTCCTCCAACAGACTGGTAATGGCGTGCAGGGCCTCCGGTGCCGTTTGCCCTCGCTCTAGCCCCAGGCGCAACAGGTCCATGCCCAGCAAAGCCTGTCCGGCTTTGCGAACCTGACGTGTAAACACGGCTTCATTACCGATCACCACGCCCTGATCATTGACGCCAATTTCGGCGCCCCAAATCCAGACCGGTTTGGAGAGGATCACACCATAGCGGTCTGGCACCTGTGTAACCGGGATATAGGTGGTTTGCACGATAGTGGCCGGGTCATTCTGAACAGCGGCCAGACGCACAATGACCTGCGGCTCGCTGGCTTCGCGGTCGCTATTCTTGGCAAAATACGTTGCACCGTTTTGCAAAATAACCTGTGTATCACACATGACGAGAAACGACCCTCATGATAGTGTTTTGAGTTTATTGATGAAATGCAGAATTTCGACACCAATGCGTTGCGGTTTGGTCAATTCCTGCATCAGTTCCGGAATATATTCGCTCAGCACTTCGCCCAGTTTCTGGGCAATACGATCAGCGTTCTGCATGCTGCCCTGACGGCTTTTCAGCCAGCCCAGATACGTAAAGGCACGGATCATGATAAATGCTGGCAACAGCTCCAGATGGTCTTCGGAAAAGGCGTGCTGGGTACGATACCCACTGACATAGGCCGCAACCAGGTCGTCAAAAAACGGCTGATCAGCTTGCGGAAAAAGCGACGTCGCCATCTCAAAAAGATGCCAGCCATAGCCGCTATCGTCAAAATCAATAAGGTTCAGTTTGCCATTTTCGACCAGAATATTTTCTGGCAGAAAATCCGCATGGATCAGACCATAGCAATCCTTGCCTTTACCAATTTCTTTTAGCAATCCTTGCAGAACCAGCCGCGCCTTTTGTATCTGGTCTTTTTGCTGATCGGTCAGAACCGGGTGCTCCCAAAACCGTCCCCATAAGGGGTGATCGCCCAACAAGCCTTCATCATCCCATGCATGGCGGGTAAAACCATCTGGCGGTTCCCATTGCTCGGCCTGATTATGCAGTTTGCCGGCCAGTTCCCCCAACCGGGTATAACGCTCGATCAGTTCATTTTTGACGCCTCTTTCCACGCGGCCCAGATCATCAAAAGCCTGTCCATCGACCCAGGACAACATGCTGCACTGGCGTGGCTCAGACACGGCTTTATGGGCGACGGTGATCAGCATTTTACCGTCCCGCGTCGGGATCACGGCCGGGGTTTCAATCCCATCCGCACGCAAAGCCTCCATCCACATAAGCTCGGACTGCAAAGCCTCATCGGTGTGATATCCGGCCCGGTGCACACGCAAAGCGGTGTGCACACCTTTGGTATCTGTGATCATAAACACCGTGTTTTCGCGGTGTTTCAGCAATTTTATATCGGCTTTTTCCAGCCCCCATTGTTCCAGTGCCTTTTGCGCCAGCGCCTGTGCAGACTGCACCTCTGGATCATCAGCATCTGGTGTGCCGCCAGTGATCAGGTCACCAAGATTATTGACCAGCCAGATACAAGCGTTTTCAAAACGTACCAACACCTCATCGCAATAGGCCCGATCGACCAGCAAGCCAGGTTTAAATTGCAATGTGGTATCGTCAAACCCGGCGGCAATTGCCCAAATGCCATTTTCATAAAGCGCCCGCATCATGCCATAGGCCATGGTGCTATCGCTGAATTGCAGACCCATCACCAGTCCTTTTTGGCGAATGCCGGTAAAGAACGGAAAACGCGGTTTAAGGCGATCCAGACCGTCACGTAAATATTCGGCCTGGACACCTACATTGTGCAATGTTTCATCAGAAAGGCTTATGCGCAGGGCCTCAATGGCCACACAACAACCCACATCAGAGCCACCGAATGTGGATACATGCCCCCAGCCATTCTCGACCAGCCAGCCGCCGGCTTGTTCACTCATCACCAGTGCCGCCATCGGGTATAAACCGCCCGACAACCCTTTGCCAGTAACCAGCATGTCTGGCTCAACGCCCCAGGCCTCAACCGCCCAGCGATGTCCGGTACGACCCAGGCCCGTTTGCACTTCATCGGCCAGAAACAGGGTGCCATAGGTTTCACAAAGCGCCTTTACACCCGGCAGATAGTCGTCCTCTGGAAGCGGGAAGCCACAGGTGGCGGGAATAGGCTCCATCATCACCAACGCCACGTCGCGGCCCTGCAATGCCTGTTCCATGGCATCCAGGTCATTAAAAGGAACCTTGATAAACTCGTCCGGGTTATGACTGTAGAAAAACCGGGCCGTTTCGTCATCACCTGCGGCACCAGATAGGCCAGTGCGCCCATGATAGCCTGCATCCAGAGCCACAATTTTACGCCGTCCCGTGGCAAAACGAGCTGATTTGATGGCTATATCATTGGCCTCGCTGCCACTGGGGGTCAGAACCACATAACGCATATCGCCGGGCGTAGCCGCAATCAGGGCTTTGGCTAATTTTGCCTTGGGTTCGGAGGGAAAATGGTGATTGCCAATATCCCAGTCCTTGAGTGCTTTTTTCAGGACGGCGATCAGGTCTGGATTACGATGCCCCAGGTTAAACGTGCCGCCGTTTAAATGCAGATCAAACACATTGTGCCCGTCCACGTCCCAATATTGATAGCCTTCGCGCCGACCCGGGATAAAGTCTATGCCGCCTTCAAACATCCGCTTTATGCGCCCGGGATAGAGGTGGTCATTGACCGTTTTCACGATGTTCTGTTTTTTGGCGGACAGGTGCCCGGTTTTGGGAAGGGTCATAGTTTGCTCACTCAATAACAGACGTGCAGAAGTTCATGAATGAGCACAAATTTCAAGAGCCGATAAGGCCAAATCGTTCAGGTCGTCCATATGTTACCGGTAAAGACCACGAGCGTACCGCTGCGGCGATCCCAGGACGCCAAACTCAGGTTAGCGCGCTTAGCTGTTTCTATGGCACTGGCCGAAGGCGCTGATAACGTCAACAGTGCAGATATCCCTGCCAGAGCGCACTTTTGGGCCAGCTCAAACGTGCAACGACTGGACAGAAGTGCAAACCCCTCATCAAACGAGGTGCTCTTGACCGCACAGGCCCCGATCATTTTATCAAGCGCATTGTGGCGGCCAATATCTTCGCGAACCATTGCGATATCACCATCGGCATTGACCCAAGCTGCTCCATGCACACTCTTGTTTTTGCGGCGCAGTGGTTGCAGGTCGGCCAGCTTTTGTGCGGCATGGCCAGCCATTTGATAAGCCAGCCGCAAAGACGTATCCGGTAATTTGGGTAAAGGTCGTATAGCGTCTTCCAGACGGTCCACACCGCACAGACCGCATCCGGCACGGCCAAAGTGTGCCCGCCTTTGACCATGAAGTTCCAGCCTCTCCATGCGATTTTGCGGAATCTGTATATGCAACTCTATGCCGTTTTCCAACTCAAGGACAATGACGTCCTCAATCTCGTTTGCATGGTTGATTACCCCTTCGGCCAGCGCATAACCAATTGCAAAATCGTGCAAGTCCTCCGGCGTCGCCATCATCACCGCATGAGGGGTCTTATTATAAACCATGCCGATGGGAACCTCCGTTGGTGCACACCATTGCAGCGTCTCTTGCCCATTCGGGCCAAGACGAATTGCATTGACAATCTGGTTTGCATCACGCGCGGTCATGTTGGTTATTCCGCTGTGCTGATAATGACCGGACCGGGTTCTTTTTTGTGCTCATTCTGCCAATCAGAGAGGTGATTAGCCGGATGCACCTGAACGGCTGTAACCTTGTATTCTGGACAGCTTGTTGCCCAATCAGACAATTCAGTGGTGATCACGTTTGAGCCGGAAAGCGGATGGTGAAACGTGGTATAAACCACGCCCGGCTGGACCCGTGTCGATATTCGCGCACGCAATGTAGTTTCACCCTTGCGCGATTGAATAGACACCAAATCACCCGTGCGTACGCCGCGCATTTGTGCATCGGATTCATGAATTTCCAACACATCTTCCTCTGCCCAGCGCGAATTTTCCGTGCGCCGGGTCTGTTGGCCAACATTATACTGGCTGAGCAATCGCCCTGTGGTCAACAGAAGTGGGAATTTGCGGTTGGCGCGCTCTGTGGTCGGGGTGAATTCGGTCAGTACGAACAGTCCCTTGCCCCGTACAAACTCGCCCTCGTGCATGATCGGCGTACCGTCCGGCGCGTCCTTTGTGCATGGCCATTGCACCGAGCCTTTTTGGTCCAGCATTGCAAAGCTGACTTTGCTCATGGTCGGGGATAGGCGTGCAATTTCGTCCATGATCTGCGAGGCATCATCATAGTCCATGGGATATCCCATAGCCCCGCTTAGCCCCGCCGTAGCCTGCCATTCGGCCATGCCCGTTGGTGACGGCATGACCGGGCGCACCCGGTTGATCCGCCGTTCGGCATTGATGAAAGTGCCGTCTTTTTCCAAAAATGACGTGCCCGGCAGGAACACATGAGCAAAACGCGCCGTCTCGTTCAAAAATAAATCCTGCACAATGATACAGTCCATAGCGCGCAATGCCGCCTCGACATGCAAGGTATTGGGATCACTTTGGGCAATGTCCTCGCCCTGAATATACAGACCCTTGAATTTTCCGGCGCAGGCTTCGTCCAACATGTTGGGTATGCGCAAGCCCGGGGTGCCGTCCAATGTAACGCCCCATTCGTTTTCAAATTTGGCCCGCGTTACATCATCTGTGACCGGACGGTATCCGGCAAATTCGTGCGGGAATGAACCCATATCGCATGAACCTTGCACATTGTTCTGGCCGCGCATCGGATTCACACCAACGCCCGCGCGACCGATATTACCGCTCGCCATGGCAAGATTGGCCATGCCCATTACCATGGTCGAGCCTTGGCTGTGCTCGGTCACGCCCAGTCCATAGTAAATGGCGCTGTTGGGGCCGCTGGCATAAAGACGAGCGGCGGCGCGGATGTCTTTGGCCGTTACGCCAGTAATGTCGGCCACGGCCTCAGGTGTATTTTCACTTTGCGCCGCAAAAGCACACCAGTCTTTGAAAGATGCTGTGTCGCAACGCTCTGCGACAAAGGCCTCATCCAACAGGTTTTCGGTAACAATCACATGGGCAAAGGCATTGATCATCGACACATTGGTGCCGGGTTTCAGCGGCAAATGATAATCAGCACGAATGTGCGGTGCGCTGACCAGCTCAATCTTACGCGGGTCCAGCACAATCAGTTTTGCCCCCTCGCGCAGGCGCTTTTTCATGGCCGAGCCAAATACCGGGTGGGCTTCGGTGGGATTGGCCCCAACAACCATAATCACATCGGCCTGACGCACGCTGTCAAAATTCTGGGTGCCGGCACTTTCGCCAAAGGTTTGCTTCAAACCATAGCCAGTGGGCGAATGGCACACCCGTGCGCAAGTATCGACATTATTGCCCCCAAAGGCGGCGCGGATCATTTTTTGAACCAACCAGACCTCTTCATTTGTGCAACGCGATGACGTGATGCCGCCAATGGCTCCGGGGCCATATTTGTCTTTGATGGCCAGCATACGCCCGGCGGCAAAGGCAAAGGCCTCATCCCAACTAACTTCGCGCCAGTCGTCCGTGATATGGTCGCGGATCATCGGTCTGGTTTTGCGGTCCGGGTGAGTGGCATAGCCCCAGGCAAAGCGGCCCTTGACACAGGAGTGGCCGTGATTGGCCTTGCCGTCTTCGTCGGGCACCATACGCACCAGCGTGTTACCCTTCATTTCGGCTCGAAACGAGCACCCCACCCCGCAATAAGCACACGTGGTCTTGACCACCCTGTCCGGCAGACCCAGATCAATCACGGATTTTTCCATCAATGTCGCGGTCGGACAGGCCTGCACACAGGCCCCACAGGACACACATTCGCTGTCAAAGAAATCCGTTCCGCCGGCGCTGACCACCGTGTCAAAACCGCGCCCATCCAGTGTCAGGGCCAATGTCCCCTGCACTTCGTCACAAGCACGCACACAGCGGGCGCAGACAATACATTTGGCCGGATCAAAGGTGAAATACGGGTTGCTCTCGTCTTTTTGGGCGTCCAGATGGTTATCGCCCTCAAGACCAAAACGCACATCCCGCAGACCCACACGGCCCGCCATGTCCTGTAATTCGCAATCGCCATTGGTGGCGCAGGTCAGACAATCCAACGGATGGTCCGAGATATAAAGCTCCATCACGCCTTTGCGAATCCGGTTCAGGTGCGGCGTTTCAGTATGCACCACCATATCTTGTGCCACTGGTGTTGTGCACGAAGACGGTGTGCCTTTGCGCCCGTCAATTTCCACCAGACACAGACGACAAGACCCAAGGGATTTCAGGCTCTGGGTGGCACACAGACTGGGGATATCTGACCCGGTCAGCCGTGCAGCCCGCAATATGGATGTACCTTCAGGCACACAAACTTCACTGCCATCAATGGTCAATTGGACGTCATTTTTTGAAGACGAATACGGCGTACCAAGGTCCTGTGATTTCAGATCTCCCATGACCTTTACTCCGCCGCCTGTGCTGTACGTGTGCCAAATTCGTCCGGGAAATGTGCAATCGCCGATTGCACCGGGATCGGCGTCATAGCCCCCATGGCACAGGCCGATCCCTCCACCATGACCTCACAAAGGTCATGCACCAGTTCAAGGTCGGGATGATCTGCGGCCAGTAACTCTTTGCCACGCATGGATCCGATGCGGCACGGCGTGCATTTTCCGCAACTTTCATGGGCGCAAAAGGCGAAGGCATAACGGGCCAGCGCCCTCATATTTGTGTTTTCGTTAAAGACCACAATGCCCCCGTGGCCAATTCCGGCACCGATGGCTGCAAAAGCTTCGTAATCCATTGGTGTATCAAACTGTTCAGGGGGAAGATACGCTCCCAAAGGCCCCCCCACTTGCACCGCCTTAACCGCAAGACCAGAGCGGGTACCACCTCCAAAGCCATAAATCAGCTCAGATAGAGACAGTCCGAAAGGCACCTCAATTAGGCCACCATATTTAACATCTCCGGCCAGTTGGAAGGTCATGGTGCCGGTGGACCGCCCAACGCCCAGCATCGCATGCCAGGCCCCGCCCTTGACCAGAATGTCCGGCACAGCGCACAAGGTGATGACATTATTGATCACCGTCGGTTGGCCATTCAGGCCTTCTAATGCAGGGATAGGCGGTTTTGAACGGACAATGCCGCGTTTACCTTCCAGGCTTTCCAAAAGCGCGGTTTCCTCGCCGCAGACATAAGAGCCCGCACCGAAGAAAACACTGATTTCAAAGGCTTTACCGCTGCCCTGAATGTCTGCGCCCAACCAGTTTTGCTGCTCTGCCACTGCAATGGCCTTTTCCAGTACTTTACGAGCCAAGGGGTATTCAGAACGCAAATAAATGACGCCTTTATCTGCACCAGCGGCAAGACCCGCAATCAACATGCCTTCGATCAGGCGAAACGGATCACCCTCCATGATCAATCGATCTGCAAAGGTACCGCTATCGCCTTCATCGGCATTACAGACGATATATTTTTGTTCTGCTGATGCACCCAAAACCGTGCGCCATTTAATCGCCGCTGGAAATCCGGCGCCGCCGCGACCTCGAAGGCCTGATGCTTCAACCTCATCAACAATATTTTCAGGCTTTTGGGCCAGCGCCGCACGTGCGCCAGCAAAGCCCCCATGAGACAGATAGGCGTCAATATCGCAAGGGTCATAAAGGCCGCAATTTTTGAAGATAAAGCGTAGCTGGGTCTTCAAATAAGGCATGTCATCCACTGGCCCAAGGCATGTCTTGTGTGTGCCGCCATTGAGAATACCTGCCTCAAACAACCCCGCCACATCGCCTGGCGCAATATTGCCATAGGCCACCCGGCCTTTGGGTGTATTCACCTCGACCAGAGGTTCTGCCCAGCACAGCCCGCGTGAACCCGTGCGGATAATTTCGATATCCTGCCTGCGCGCTTTGGCCTCTGCGGCAAAACCGGCTGCGATTTCATCAGCCCCAAGTGCAATAGCCAGAGTGTCCGCCGGGATGAAAACCTGCGCGTTCATTGGTCCAGCTCCGCAAGTTTGGCGTCCAAGATTGCCGCATCAAGATGCACCGCGGGTTTGTCGTCAATCTGTCCAGCCGGGCCATTGGCACACAGACCAAGGCAATAAACAGCTTCCAGTGCCACCTGTCCGTTTTTTGCGGCTTCCCCAAGCGCCAGCCCGGTCTTGGCAAACAGATGCGTACTCAGTTCTCGCCCCCCCACGGCCTGGCACGCCTCGGCCTGACACAGGCGAATGACATGGCGAGCGGGCGGCGTATCGCGAAAGTCATCATAATAGGAAGTCACCCCCAATATTTCGGCGCGGCTGAGGGCAAAGGTCTGCATCAAGGGCGTAATGGCGCGCTCATCTATATAGCCAAAAACATCGGTCAATGATCGCAAGGCATGGGTCAGGCTTTCGCCGGCTTTGTGGCTTTGGTTGATCAACATCAACGCTTGTTTATCACCCCAATGCACAAAGCCATTAGCCATTAAATACCCTCCGGCACCGGCCAGTCCATTCGGGCGCAGGCGGCCAGCACGGTATTGCGTAACAGGCAGGCAATGGTCATCGGGCCAACCCCGCCGGGTACCGGGGTTATGGCCGCCGCGACTTGGGCGGCTTCATCATAGTCCACATCCCCGACCAGACGGGTTTTACCTGCCCCGCGTTCGGGCGCATCGACCCGATTGATGCCCACATCTATAACACAGGCCCCTGGTTTTACCCAATCACCCTTGATCATCTGGGGACGGCCCACTGCGGCAATTAAAATATCTGCGGTGCGACATAAAGCGGGCAAATCTTTGGTCCGCGAATGAGCAATGGTCACGGTACAGTTTTGTTCTAAAAACAGATGCGCCGCCGGTTTACCGACCAGAATTGAGCGCCCGACAATGACACAAGTTTTCCCGGTCAAATCGCCCAACACACCTTGGGCCAGCAACACACAGCCCGTCGGGGTACACGGACGCAGACCAGGCTTACCCAGCACCAGCCGTCCGGCACTGGCTTCGGTCAGGCCATCAACATCTTTGGCCGGATCGATCTGTTCAATCACCGTGGCTTCGTTGATATGTTTTGGCAAAGGTAATTGCACCAAAATGCCATCTACATCAGGATCGACGTTCAAGCTTTGCACGAGGGCAATCAATGCTTTCTCTGGCGTACCCACATCTAGTTTATGCTCGATTGAGCGCATGCCCATTTCTTGTGTCTGGCGGGCTTTGTTGCGCACATAAACCTGACTGGCTGGATCATCGCCAACCAGCACCACGGCCAATGCCGGCACCCGGCCATGTGCGATCTTAAGCTGCGCCACATTATCACCAAGGCGCGCCCGTAAAGCGGCGGCAATGGCTTTTCCATCTATGATTTGAGCACTCATTAAAATGTTCCTATCGGCAGATAATAACCAAGGCGGCAAACTATGATAAACCGACAATCTGTCCGTCATCATCCAGCCTGATATTCAGCGCCGATGGTTTTCTAGGCAGGCCCGGCATGGTCATGATAGAGCCACAAACGGCAACAACAAACCCGGCGCCAGCCGACAACCGAACTTCGCGCACTTCCAATGTATGCCCTTCGGCCGCACCCAACAAAGACGGATCGGATGAAAAGCTGTATGGCGTTTTGGCGATACAGACCGGTAAGTGTCCAAAACCTAGGTTTTCAAAGTCTTCCAAGGCCCGTAAAGCCGGAACGCTGTAGGAGACATCACCGGCATGGTAGATGGCGCTGGCAACAGTTTCGATTTTTTCTTTCAAAGGCGCGTCGTCCGGATAAAGCAAGGTGAGGTCGCCCGGTTTTTCATCCATTTGCGCCATCACCGCCTGCGCCAGATCTGTAGCCCCTGCCCCGCCTTTCGCCCAGTGCCGCGAAACCGCCATGGGCACGCCATTTGCATCACACACTTCTTTGATGATGGCGATTTCTTCGTCCGCATCGGCAACAAAATGGTTCAACGCCACAACCGGTGTAACACCAAATTTTTTCATGTTTTCAATATGGCGCACAAGATTGACGCAGCCGCGCCTGACCGCGGCCGGGTCTGATACCGCCAGCGCATCCTTGGCGACACCACCCTGCATTTTCATTGCCCGAACGGTGCAGACCAGCACAATAGCATCAGGGCGCAGGCCCGAATGGCGGCATTTAATATCAAGAAATTTCTCGGCCCCAAGGTCTGCGCCAAAACCGGCTTCGGTAACCACAACATCACACAGTGATAAGGCGGTTTTTGTGGCCATAACGCTGTTACAGCCATGGGCAATATTGGCAAACGGCCCACCGTGGATGAAGGCCAGATTATGCTCGATGCTTTGCACTAGGTTGGGTGCCAGCGCGTCTTTAAGCAATACGGTCATCGCCCCGTCAGCCCCCAAATCACGGGCGGTCACCGGCGTTTTGTCATGGGTGCGCGCCACAATGATGTCGCCAATGCGTTTTTGCAGATCAGCAAGGTCGGTCGCCAAGCAGAAAATTGCCATAATTTCTGAGGCCACGGTAATGTCAAAACCGCTCTCGCGCGGCACGCCGTGTACCGGGCCACCAAGCCCGATAACGTTGTTACGCAAAGCCCGGTCGTTCATATCGACCACCCGTCGCCAGCTGATCTGACGCGGATCAATATTCAGCGCATTACCCCAATGCAAATGATTATCCAACATGGCCGAAAGCAGGCTGTGGGCCGCAGTAATAGCATGAAAATCGCCATTAAAATGAAGGTTGATATCTTCCATCGGGATCACTTGCGCCCGGCCGCCACCGGCTGCCCCGCCTTTCATCCCAAAACACGGGCCAAGGGAAGGTTCGCGCAGGCAAACCATGGCGTTGATGCCAATGGCGTTCAGGCCATCATTCAGGCCGACACTCGTGGTCGTCTTGCCTTCGCCGGCCGGGGTTGGGGTGACCGCTGTGACCAGCACCAATTTGCCTTTGGGACGATCGTCGAGTGTTTGGATATAGTCCAGCGACAGCTTGGCTTTATAGTGGCCGTAAGGGACCAAAGCGTCAGCATCTATGTTCAATTGTTCTTTGGCGAGAGACAATACAGGGCGCATGGTCGCCGCCCGGGCAATATCGATATCTGGCGCGCCCGGCGCCGGTAAGTTATCTTTCATCACGGTTTGATGGCAGCCTTTCGGCACCCTCCCTAGGCATTCGGTTGAGCCCTATTACGTGCCATAAGCCTATTGGCTAAATGAGCACAGGCCAGTTCCGCGCTCTTGCCTTGTGGCCATATAAGCACGGCTCTTGTTACGTTTGCTCGCGTCACAATTTCAGCCCTGACGGGTTGCTTGTGATTTTTTTCTTATGGTTAGGGCATACAGAATATGCAGCATCGCCGCCAATGTTTTTTTGAATTAATTGAAATGCACATTGTCGCGCCACGAAACCGCGCTCAAGCAGCAAGCGCCAGCATTGCGGTAGCGCAAAGAATATGGTGGGCCCGGTAGGACTCGAACCTACGACCAGACCGTTATGAGCGGTCGGCTCTAACCAACTGAGCTACAGGCCCCCATAGGTGGTCAGGAACCGGTCTATAACCCGCCGCGCGTCGTAACGAAAGGGTCCGGCTGCGTGTCATCTGCACATTGCTTTTTAGCTGTGTGGCCTTGGTCAATTATTCCTTTTGATGATATCTGTGTGTAAAGATTTTGGATATCACCCTGACCCAACAACCGAACCGCCCTAGACCAAGGATACGGCCATGCAGGCCAAGAACATTCCCTTTGAAATAATGACCTATCCCGGCCAGCGCCATGGTGTGCGAGGCAAAGCCCAGCGCAAACACCTGTGCATACATTCTTCAGGTTTCTGGATCACCACTTAAAGAACTAATGGTTCTGCACGAGATAAATTGAGCCATTTTACAGGGCAGCCTATTGGCGAGCATAAAGCACGTTTATCCCCGCAACGTTCAGGGGCAATCAGGGGTAAAAAGCGTCGTTCAAGGGGCGTTTAAGGGGCAAAAAATCACCATTGAGGGCCTGTTGATTGCCCCCTTGAGGGAAAATAAGGGACCGTTGCCCTATAAAGGCCGCATAATCGGGATTAGCGTATCAGCGTGAACATCAGTTATGATGGGCCGAATCATATTTGAGCAACGGATGCTGATCATGAAAACATTTTTCCTTACCGGCATTGCCGCCTTATCCATAACCGGGCAATCCATTGCACAGGACCGGGTCTTTGAAGAGCCCTATTGGACCCAAAAACCGGTGATCGAGGCCATGGGCCGGGCGCATTTGGAAGTGCCGCCAAACCGCGCCAGTTTTTCGGTTGAATTTCGCGAAACCAGCACCCGTTCAGAGGAGGCCATGCAGTTGGCGGTCGAACGCGCCCGCATCGCCTATGAAACGGTAAAAAAAGTGGCCGGAGATGCTTCACGGATCACCAGTTCGGTTACGGTCGAGCCGTATTACAAACAATATCGCGAACGCGATGGCGGCCGTGTTGAAAACACCCGCGCCGACAAGGTTGATGGATACGCCGCCAAAGTCTCGCTGAGTGTCACCATGTTGGATGTCGACAAATCCGGTGCGGCGCGGGCGGCGCTGTTGGCCCTGGGGCCTGAACAATCGTCGCGTTTGCGCGTCTATTTGGAACGCACCGCGAAAATCAATCGCCAGGCCTATGAAGCCGCCGTTGAAGACGCCTCATTGCGCGCCAAAGCCAGTGCCAAGGCCGCCGGTGCCACTTTGGGCAATCTGATGGTTTTACAAGAAGGCAATGGTCCGTGCCTTGGTCAATGGACGTCGCAGCCCGGACGCGTCACCAAACAATATATGAACCGTAATCGCACCATGGCTGCACCGCCCATGGAATCGGACATGGTAACATCAACGCAGATGCGAAACGGCAAAACCATTACCATCACCCAGGCCGATATTGATGCGTTGAACCTGCCATCTGATCGCGTGCCGCAAACCGTAACCGCATCTGTTTGCGCGGTGTACGCAATTGCACCATAAGTACGACAGCAAAAGAGGTTTATTATGAAACTTGTATCCCTGATTGGGCTTTGTGCCCTGGCCCTGACAAGCCCGGCCTGTGCGGAACAATCCGATGGTGGTAAATTATATCTGCAAGCCGTTGGTGAAGTGTCAGGCACCCCAGATCTGGCGAACATCGGCGCCGGCGTGGTCAGCGAGTCCAACACCGCCATGGCCGCACTGGCCAGCAATCGCAAGCAAATGAACGGGGTCTTTGCGGCCTTGAAATCCGCCGGGGTCAAGGAACGCGATATTCAAACATCCGGACTTAACGTCAATCCGATCTACAGCCCCTATAAACAGGGCGTTCGTCAGGAACAACGCATTACCGGATATCGGGTGTCCAATCAGGTCAGTGCCGTCGTCCGCGATTTGGGCGGCCTTGGCCCGGCCATTGATGCACTGGTCAGTTCAGGTGCCAATACCATTGGCGGCATATCGTTCGGGTTATCAAACGCCAAAAGCGCGAAAGACAAAGCCCGCAAAAAAGCCATTGCGGAATTGTTGGCCAAAGCCAATCTTTATGCGCAAAGCGCCCATGTTCGTTTGGGGCCAATACAGGAATTACGTGAACAATCCACCGGTGGCCCTGTGCCACGTATGGCCTATGCCCGTATGGACAGTGCGGCCAGTAATGGACCAACCCCTATTGCTGCGGGCCAGGTTTCCACCCGGATTACCGTGTCAGCGACATTCGCCATCACGCCCGCACAATAGTCGTTCTTAGGCCTGATCAGTAAACGTAACGGACCAGGGTCTGCGCACCGGTTTCGTAATAATCACCGCTGTCTGGACTGAAACAGACCATGGATGAAACGATCGCCGAGCGTCGGCCATAAACGCCGCGCTGGGTTTCTCTGTGACAATCGCGGACGTCTCCGCCCCCATAGGTGCCATCTGTGTAACTGCTATAGGCGTATTTGTTGTTATAATTATTGCCCCAGTTATAGCCATAGCTCTGGTGATAGGGATCGGTGCAATAAATGTTCGAGTGACCACGGTGTCCGTAGCCCGTGCGATAGCCGGTACGGTTGCGATAGCCATAGCTATCGCCATACCACCAAGGGTACAGATCAAAGCTGCTGTAATAGGGATAGCCATAGCGGTTGCCGTAATAATTGCGGCCATAACGCGACCCGCCATACCCAAGGTTTATAGAAAAGTTCGAATGGCTCTGCCCACCATAATAGTGGTTGTTATTTGAGTAACGCCGTTGGTAACGGTTCTCGACGCGGTTATGGCGACGGTTATGACGCGCCTCGCCGCGATAGCCATTATAGGTATTGCGTGCATGGCGGCGCTCGTGGCGGCGGCCCTGCCTGGCTTCGCGGCGTTCATGGCGGGCAGTGTTGCGGTATGAATTGTTACCATGGTTGGCATACGCATTGCCGTTGCCCGCATTATGGTTGACGCGATTACCATTGTTCCGATGGCCGTTATTATTCACGTGTCGGTTACCCTGACCGCCATTATTGGCTCGGTAACCGTTGTTGTTTGCATGCTGATTACCCTGACGACCGTTATTGGCTCGGTGACCATTGTTATTCGCATGCTGATTACCCTGACGACCGTTATTGGCCCGATGGTTCCCATTGTTACGATTGCGATTATTGCGGTGATTCTGCCGCACACGATCACCGTTATGAACCGCCATGCGCGGCGCTTCGACACGGACTGGTTCATCTGCCAGTGCCGCAGATGCAGGCAATCCGGCGCTTAATAACAAGCCAAGCATTCCGGTTGTGAGAAAAATTTGTGTACGCATAATGGCCTCCTTACAGAGATTTATGGGTGGTTTAGCGAACCCCAGTTCCTTACCCTAAGACTAAATTAACCAACCTGAAGCCAAGCTGAACAGAGCATTCACCCAAAGAACGGGCCTGCCTATGTCTACCACACCTGCCATCGATCTTGAACACCTGCGCCGCTATAGCGGCGGTGATCAGGATCTGGAAGCCGAAGTCTTTGCGATGTTTCGCCAACAAGTTGAGATGTGGATGCGGCTTTTGGAACCGGATACGGACACCGAAAGCTGGGCCTCGGCGGTACATTCATTAAAAGGTTCAGCGCGCAGCATTGGCGCCCATGACCTGGCCACCACATGTGAAACGGCCGAACAGGCGAATGCCAATGGGCCTACGGCGCGAGCCATAGCTATTGGGGATATGCGCAACAGTGTTGATGCGGCGCTGAACTTTATTGACAGCCACACCTATAAAACGCGGCTTCAGGCTTTGCGCAAAGCATCCCAGTGTGAAAATTCATAGGCAATACATTGCTCGATCATGGTGCGCCACACCGGTTCGGCGATCTGGTCGCTAAGACCTTCTTTTTTGGCCGCAACCAACACTTTTTGAACCACATCTTCGATCCGGGCCTCGTCGCGCACTGCGCCGCGATTGTCTTTGATTCGGGCCGCCGCATCCATATAGTCCTGACGTTCCTTGACCATGGCCACCAACAGACGGTCCAACCGGTCGATTTCATAGCGAACCTCGTCCATGGAGCGACATTCAGGGCCAGTATTATGGCGTGGATCCGATTGATAATGTGTCATAGATGGCTTCTCTTTGCTTTGCGCGGGAACCTATACAATGTGGCGCGCCTGACAAGTCCACAAAGCGGCAATCCGCCTGTCATGATTGGACCTCTGTGTCACACACCCTGAAACATGCTTGATCTTGTCTGGCCTGCGCCGTAACACCACAGGCAGATGAGGAATCCCATGACCGACACACCACTCTATACGGCCCAGACACCGGGCAGCCATTTTGAAACCGATGTAATCATTGCCGGCGCCGGCCCGGTTGGCCTGTTTGCCGTGTTTGAACTGGGCCTATTGGACCTCAAGGCGCATCTGGTCGACATACTGGATCGGCCGGGTGGGCAATGCGCCGAATTATACCCGGAAAAACCGATTTATGATATTCCGGGCATTCCGGTTCTGACCGGCGATGACCTGACCCAAAACCTTTTGGAACAGATCGCCCCGTTTGACGCGCAATTCCATCTGGGCCAGATGGCGATTGATCTAAAAAAACGCGATAATGGCAAATGGCGCCTGACCACGGATATGGGGACCAC
Organism: Robiginitomaculum sp.; assembly: GCA_021776525.1. Taxonomy (GTDB): domain Bacteria; phylum Pseudomonadota; class Alphaproteobacteria; order Caulobacterales; family Maricaulaceae; genus Robiginitomaculum_B. The sequence continues at coordinate 919,933 of JAJFFT010000004.1, read as the reverse complement.
CATAGATGCCCCGGTGGTGGTGATTGCCGCCGGTGGCGGGTCGTTCCAACCCAAAAAACCGCCCATACCCGGCCTTGATGCCTTTGAAGGCAAAAGCGTGTTTTACTCTGTGCGCCATATGGAAGATTTTAAAGACAAGAACATATTGATCGCAGGCGGCGGTGATTCTGCGCTGGACTGGTCTTTGAACCTGCGCCCTTTGGCCAAGTCCTTAGGTCTGGTCCACCGCCGCCCGGACTTTCGCGCCGCCCCAGACAGTGTCAGCAAAATGCGCACCCTTGTCGCCGCTGGCGGCATGACGCTCTATACCGGCCAGATCAAAGCCCTGCACGGTGAAGACGGCGTTTTGGAAGCTGTCACCATGAAAACCGCCGATGGCGAAGCTCAGGTCTCGTGCGACATCCTGTTGCCGTTTTTTGGCCTGACCATGAAATTGGGGCCAGTGGCCGATTTTGGCATTGCCATGGAAAACAATTTGATCCCGGTGGATACAGAAAAATTTGAAACCAATGTGCCAACCATTTTTGCCATTGGTGATATCAATGCCTATCCGGGTAAGTTGAAATTGATCCTGTCGGGCTTTCACGAAGCCGCGTTGATGGCACAACAGGCGTTTCGTTACGTCCACCCGGATGCCAAACTGCGTTTTCAATACACCACCTCGTCCACCAACCTTCAGCAAAAACTAGGCGTGAAATAACCGTGATATACGTTCGGCTGTTATGGAGATGGCTGACCACCTTGAACATCACAGATGCACGTACTAACTCGCTATTATGAGCACTGAAAACCAAGACCCTGAAATCATCCTGAATGTCACCACACAAGACGGTGCAGAGCACGCACTGGTCGCGCTTGAAGGCTGGCGTGCCATGGAAGTGATCCGTGATTACGGCCTGCCCATCAAGGCAGAATGCGGCGGCGCCTGTGCCTGTGCGACATGCCATGTGTATGTTGATACCGCATGGAGCGACAAGCTGATCCCGCCAACTGAAGAAGAAGAAGACATGCTGGACGAAGCCTTTGAGGTGAAGGAAAATTCGCGGCTGTCCTGTCAGATTTTAATGCGGCCGGAATTCAGCGGCCTTCACCTCACCTTGGCCCCTGGATCCGAGCCAGACTAGGACATTTTTGCTTAAAAGCCTGAATTATGGTAGTCTATAGTCTGGAGGGAAGCGCATGAGCGCCGCAGCACCACGCCGCGATGCCTGTCTGCCAGACGTTGTTCTGGAGCTTATCCATGCCGAGGATTCATCAGCGCTGGTAGAAATTTTTCGTGCTTATCTAGAGACCATGTCTCTTGGCCCCTTTGCGCTGGCTGAAGTCAGGGTCGTTAAAAACGACTGGCGTGAAAATCTGATTTTAGGCACCGTCCCGGATGCCTTTCTGGATGAGTATTTTGCCACCAAAAGCCTGTTTGTCAGCCCATTGTTCCGAACCGCTCAACAGGATTGCGAACCGGCACCGCTGGAAGAGATATACAACCAGAAATTCAGGACCTCACGCGGCCGTAAAGTTTTCCAGCACATCAAGAAATTTGGCATCCATAAGGGCTACAGTTTCCCTCTGAAAGGTCGAAACGGCAGGCCGACCCTGATGCTGGTTGCGGGAGACTTTAATGGCATCGATACGATCGCCCGCATGGAGATAGAAACCTCCATATTGGCCTTTTACCGTCGAGCCTGCGCGCTTTGCAGCGACTCACAACAACCCGGCAAGGCCCCCGAAGGCGGGCTCTCAGACAGGGAGCGTGAAACGCTCAGCTGGGTTGCCTATGGCAAAACAGATTGGGAGATCGCCCAGCTTTTGGGTATATCCGAACGAACCGTCCACTACCACATTGAAAATGTTAAGAAAAAAATGATGGTGCCAACGCGTTTGCAAGCCGTTGTTGAGGCCATTCGCAAGCTTGAAATACTAATCTGAGCACTATTTCCATACCAAAACGTTAATATTTTTCCTGTCTAATTGGACAGGTTTTCATTATCAATATTGTGTCTACACAGCACCATACATTACCTGCTTGTTGTTGAGTCCGCAGGAAACGACGACACCTCTTTTCATCTTGTGAGCACTTAATGGAATCTCTTGACGAACGCTTGGATCGCATAGAACGCGAAGCCGAGGACATGCCCCAACTCAACAATTTAAGTGATCAGGCTCTGCGGTTGCTACTTAACCAACATATGAGCGATCTGTGCAGCCTGGGCACCTCAATCGCCAGCTTACCGTTTCATGAGATCATTCGCCGAGCACAATCAAAATATAGTGTTTTGGGCATGTTGCTGCGTGAATGCGAAATGCGCAGCGGTAAGGCCAGCTAGACTACGCCCCTTTACGCTTACCCCAAAAACAACCCTTGCAAATCAATGGCCCAGCGATATTGTGCGGGTGCACCATTTTGTGCGCGCCTATAGCTCAGTTGGTAGAGCAGCTGACTCTTAATCAGCGGGTCGCAGGTTCGAGTCCTGCTGGGCGCACCAAATATCGCTTTATTATCAATATTTTACCATCGCACCTGATTGAGAGTTATTCTGAAAATATTAGCAGGGTACCTAGAGGGTACCAAAAAACGGAATGCTCAATCCCAATTCATAACAAACCAGACGATTTGATAGCCAAACCAAACGTGTTCGGCGCAACAGACACCCAACCCTTATCAAGGCCACCCATTTTGTCATTTGTAAGTCTCCCATATGTGATTGAACTTTTGGGAGGCCTTATTTTAGCATAAACTGGATCCACCTACATTTGGGAACTTCTTCGTTTAAGAGTATTTGGCTTTCTAACCGGGTGATTTTGGTTTTGGGTTTCCCCCCTTTACCTGATTGGAATTTTCCCATGAAAAACCCAATTTCGCTTGGAGTTGTAATTCCAAAAACTAGGGTAGTTTGAACTTGGAAAAGCACTTTCTGCCATGTTTTCAAGTCTCGACCTGATGGTATGGCATTCCCCCAAGGATGGGAATGCCACTCACCAACATAGGTTTCTGTTTTTTTGATTGCAACTGTTCCCCGTCAGCGCTTATGGGCCTGATTTAGGACTGTGCTAAGGTAGGGTTTTTGTTCATCTTGATCTCACGGAGGATAAGATGAGACAGAAACGTAATAGCGAGCAATCGCCATCGGAGCGGGTTGTTCGCAACATTCAGCGTAAAACTCGCTTGGGTGAACTTTTAGCACCCGGTACATGGAGCGCACCGAAAAAGTCCGGCGATTGGCCTTGATGAAGGCGTACTTCACCGGCACTCGCTGGCAAAGTGCGCGTTCGTCGGGGAAATGATCCCCCGGACCATTTCCTGATCCGTCTCACCCTTTTTAGGATGTCGAGCTCCTCGGTCACGCGGGCCAGCTCAGCCTTCAAACGACGGGTCTCTGCTCTCCCGGCATCAACAAGGCGGCGCTCCGGTTCCTGTGACCATAGCGCTTGACCCAGTCGTAAATCGACTTGGTACAAACACCCAAACCCTCGGACACGCTTTAACCGAATGCCCTCGATCGGTGATCTGGGCCACAGCCTCACGTTTAAATTCCTCGGAGTATCTCAGTCCTGACATGTAAATCTCCTTGCTACATTTTTACCTTGCAAGGCGTCTACAAATCTAGGGGTACATCAAATTTTTATTGTATTATTGGGGTTATTATTAAACAATTGCGTATTTCAAGAGTTTAACAACTCACCGTTCCATGGGGCATATTTCCCTATGCATGTTCTGGATCGCCCCTATTCTTACCAGCCCATTACAATTACGACATCTATCGTAAGCCTTCTTTCATTACGACGACCGTCGTGCAACATGATGTTGTTATTAAAAAAGAGAGATCAATGCATGTGATCACACTTAAAACCGCCACCACTACTTTCTTTTGGGAATCGCGGCAATTTTGGGTTTCATGGAGCAACAACTGATACGCGAGAGGGCGAAGGAACAAGCTAAGCCAGCCGTCCGGGCCGCTAAAGAACTTACAGAAAGAAATTATAATGGAATGTTTTAGGAGATTAATGTGGCCATCAATCTAAAATTCAAAAGTTTAATTGCTGTCGCAATATTGAGCGGTTTCAGCAGCGTTGCCGCAGCAAGTGCCGAAGAAACTAAAGGCCTCGCACCAGAGGCCACAGTCGCCGAGGCGGAGTTGTCATTCAGAGATATTCCATATCTCGAGAACGCCTTTATTGATACAGCGCCGGTGGACAGAAAAGACGGGCTTGTCGTGGGCGAACTGGGCGTCGATAGCGGCAATAAAGCCATGATTTTGCAGTTGGCGCAGGAGATTGCCGACAACGAACATGGTTACTTCGATAGCCTGTTAATCGCGCATAAGGGCAAGCTCATTTTCGAATCCTACTATAATCGTGGCCGTATTAATCTGCCCCATTTCCAAGCGTCAGCAACTAAATCCTACACCAGTCTGGCGCTAGGTCGAGCAATCCAGTTGGGGTATCTAACCATGGCCGATTTGGATAAACCCCTTGTTAGTTTCCTTAAAGACATAGACCGGGCAAAATTCGCTGACGGTGCAGAGAAAATCACCTTACAGCAAGCATTGACCATGACCACAGGGATTCGCATCAGCGGTGATAAATGGAAAGAATTTGAGGACAATCCCGGCCCGTTAAAGGGCCAAGGTCTAGTTCAGACGATTTTTGAGCATAGTGCCCCTATTACCGCAGAGTCTCAGAGCTTTTTATATGGTACGGGTCCAATGTTGGTGATGACGGTCATTGAGACTGCTGTACCGGGGACAGCCGCAGACTTTATTAAAAACGAACTCCTCGGTAAAATGGGCATCACGAATTATGGCTGGCGGACTCACTATAATGGCCTGCCGGAAGCTGGTTGGCGCACGAAGATGACATCGCGCGCTATGGTCAAAGTAGGCACCTTGGTCAGCAACAACGGTAAATGGAATGGCGAACAACTGATTCCAGCAGCCTTTATCGCCAAAGCAACCAGCAGGATCCTTTATACTGGCGATGATGACCCCTTTGGCGGCGGCAAAGATGTCTCTAATTATGGGTACGGTTATTTCTGGTGGAATGTAGATTTGAAATACGGCAATAAAAGCTATTTCAGCGCAAATGCTCAGGGAGGTTTGGGCCAGTTTATCATTCTGATCGAGGAACTTGATCTGATGGTTGTGGCCACTGCTCACGATAGAGAGCCTAGTACCCTGCAGAAAACCGCAGATAGAATCCTACCTGCATTTGTGAAATAAGGAAAAATCATGAAACGTATTTATGCCCCAGCAACTCTTCTGCTCTCTCTGTACCCCGTCAGCGCTTATGGGTCTGATTTAGGGCTGTGCTAAGAAAGGGTTTTTGTTCATCATGTCCATCTTCATATGAAAGTGGACAACTTGCCGTATACTGAACCCGCATTCGGATTCGGCATTTCCTCTTATGCACCTTTTGCTGATTCAAAAATTTCAGGCGCAGGGTTTATGAAAAAGAAAGAACGAAAACCAAAATCATCGCTTGGCAGTTTGAGCAATCGCCGAACCTATGCGCTTTTGTCCGTGTTCATATGAAATGAGACAATCAGTACAAGCGCACCTGATTGCACATACCTTGCGTTATGGTGCATTACTGACCCGGTTAGCCTTGTGGTGCGTTCGAAAATAACCCAAATAAATCAACGATAAGACTCACGAACATTGCAATTGGAATCAATATAAAGCACCATCTGCCAGTTCGTAGTTTTATTGCTTATGGCGCACCATTTCCTTTGTCTCGCGGCGCGAAGGAGCGCCTCCGACGGGGCGGCGAATGGTCGCCGGGGCGCAGTCGCGCCCTTTGGTGCGGTTCAAGTTTGGTCTGCCGACCCGCACCATTTTTTCTTGCGCTATCGCGATGGCAAGCCTTGCTAGATGAGCGCAAGTGCGGTTCAAGTTTGGCCTATCGATCCGCACTAATTCTTTAATTTCGCAGTGCGAAAATGCACCCTCGACGGGGCGGCGAAATGTGATTGGGCAATGAGCTTAAGCATCGCGTTTCGATACGACATAAGTCCGAAAGGCATAATCCCACGGCACTACAGCATAAACGATGACGACAAGCGCACACGCGAAGGCGACCGAAGCCGTGTTTTCATCTATTTCACTGCTCTGCAGTTCAGGTAGCGCAACTGTCAACAGCCATGCCGTTTTCCAGATTATCTCCCAAAACAGAATGGGGAGCATTTTTAGTGGATAGCGGAGCCCGACCGCGCACAAGATGACCATGGCGAGTAGCATGGAGTTGACGATTCCCTCGTCAAGAGTCGCGGGTTGATGGTCAAAGAATACGGGAATGATCTGTGTTCCCATACCGACGGTAAGCAATAAATAACCTGCCCTGAGCAGCCAGAGCCGCCATGTTGCAATGGGCGCTTTCAAGTCGAGAACAGCCGTGACTTGTGACATCAAAGGCCCCTCTTTTTAGACGGCGAAGCATGAGCACTTTTCACACCCATCACGGTCAGCCATAGCGCCAGACTCAATTCACCAACAAAGCTGGGGAGCAGAATATATGGAAACAAGGATTGTGCGAATTCAGGTGCCAGAAATAGAGCAAAGCTGTTGATGAGATAACAGATGCCCGCAAGCGTGATAAGCACGCCGATAAGTCCTGGAAGAAAACGAGATTCGAAGATCAGCCAGCCATAGAGAAGACAGACTCCCCCAAAGAAGGCGAGGCTCACGGCAAAGCCCGAAGCAAAGCCTTGTAAGGAGGCATATGCAAGGTCATGGCGCTGTGCCAACGTCAGTCCCGTTTGAAAAGAACCGGTGAGGTGATCAAGTGCATCCAGCATATGAAATAGATTTGCCGCCTCGATAGCTGTTGTGACTAAAATCCCCATCATCATCAGCCGTGCCAACATACTGTTTACAGGCTTGAAAATTTCGAAAAACAGGACAGCAAATGGAATATTGCAGAGCAGGTAGGCAAGATTGATGGCCAACCCGGCACGGAACAAGCTTTCATTGGCCAATATGTTTAGAGCTGTACCCGATGGGTCCCCTGCAACAATGAGTTGCTGGCGCACGCCTATCTCAGCAAAAAGCCCCCCTGCTATAACCGCCAAGTAAAGCAAACCAGCTATTCTGGACTTTAGAATGGGGCGTGATGTCATTTCAAATGTGTCAACCATCAATAAGCTCCATGCAGGTTCTAAAGCGCAGCTAAGAGGCAGAAATTATTGTTTATCAATATATATCGATTGTCAATAAGAAGCACACGCGTATAGGTATTCTGCGCCGTCTACTTTGAAAGAGAACATCATATTTCAACAGACTCAAACGTCTTATGGTGACGGGCCTCCGTCACTAAAACGTGTGCGCAAAAAAGGAGGAAATAGCGCTAATGCATTTAGATGGAATATACACGCATCATATTGATTACAGTAACTTTTCTCTATATGACAAGTAAAATGCCCCCCCTCACCTATTTACTCTTTTACCGGCTCATGGCTATGGTAACCACCACCACGTGGGGGAATATCAAAAATGCGCATTTTGAAAATTTTTGCTGTTACTTTGGGCATTATCATTGCCGCTTTATGGGTGATCAGCACACCACACAAAGCCGTGAAAGTTGGCAAACCGGTTATATTTGGTCCGGTCCCGTCATCAATTACAGACGTCACAGCCGGCGCGGACTATATCGCGACATCAGCCCGAAAAAGCGCCATGGACCTGCCCCCTTATGATGAAGTTGTGTTCAACGCGGACGAAACACTGGCCTATGTTTCAGCCATTGATGGATGGTTCTGGGAGGTTGATCTGGCCTCTAAAACGGCTCGTCGGTTTGTCGATGCCCCCCTTATGCCTGCCGGCGCGCGCCGCGCGCCAGACGATGACAATGTGATATACTTTTGCGCCTCATATCTCTATGGAGAAGACTACCCTTCGGCCGAACGGGTTGGCCTCTATAGTATTGATATCCAAACCAAAGCTATAGTTCCACTGGTGCTTGATGTGCCTGTTTTACCCAAAACCGACGGCGAAGCGATTGTTTATCGTGATGGCGATGCCCCGCGTCTTGATCAAAACAAGACACGAGGTAGCACCGCCCGCCCCCTGGCCTTTTGTAATGACCTTGACGTCAGCGCCGATGGGCGCAGAATTTATTTCACCGAGCCCTTTGCCTATGGCACCCCCAGCATGGGCGGCGGCGGCACCTTTCGCGAGGCCATTTCCCTTGGGCAAAACGGCCAGGTCTGGCGCTATGATATGGATACCGGGATAACCTCAGTGGTGGCCCAGAACTTTACCTTTCCTGATGGCATCCTGGTAGAGACCGGCGAAGATGGTCGCGATAAAAGCCTGTTGGTCACCGAGACCGTAAAGTTCAGATTATTACGCCTATATCTCACCGGTCCCAAAGCGGACCAGTCCGAAACAGTTTTGGAAAACCTGCCGGGCATGCCCGATGGCCTGGACCGTGACGCCCAGGGGCGAATATGGATTGGCATGCTTAAACAACGCTCTGCAACAATTGATAAAATTCACAAAACCCCGTGGATCAAACATATCCTGTTGCGTTTACCGTCAGGCTTAATGCCGGTTTCAAAAGAAACCAGCATTCTGGCGCTTAGCCCGGACGCAGGCACGCCGGTCTTTTATACCGGGCATGACGGTTCAGTTGTGACAGATATTTCGGTTGTTATTCCGGGCAGGGATGCATTGTATCTGGCCACTGTGGGTGATGAATCACACGGACTTTATACGGTCCCGTACCCGCACTAATTCAAGCAACAGCCATGACAAGCCTGCGCCCTCATCAGGTGGCCTGTTCAAGATCGCGGATCAACGTGGTTAAAATGGTTATGCCTTGCGGATAAAATGCGCACAGCAATAAAAACAATGGGCCTCGCCCTTATCATCCAGATCATAATAAACCTTGGGATGGCCCAAAGCACCACCGCCGCCATCACAGGCTATGCGGTCAGTATCAACATATACCGTTTTATGCGGCGGAAGGTCAGTATTTTGACCTTTTTGTTGCGAAGCTGTTGTCATTTGCGAATCCCGCATTGCCGTTTGCCTGTCTAATGCATACTTATGCAGCACAGGCCCAAGGTCAACGTTTCGTATTGAGGGACATACATTGAGTTTTATCACCACAACACCTGATTTCGCTCTGGAAACAGTGGATTTGCGCAAAACATATCCCGGCCGGCGCAAGACCGCGCCCATGGAAGCGCTTAAAGGTGTAAGCCTGCAAATCCCGCGCGGCTCTATTTTTGGGCTTTTGGGCCCCAATGGCGCCGGAAAGTCCACGCTGATCAACATTCTTGCCGGCCTGACCAAAAAGACATCAGGCATTGGCCGGATCTGGGATTTTGATATCGACAAAGACCCACGCCAGGCCCGCGCCGCCATTGGTGTTGTCCCACAAGAAATTAACATGGACCCATTTTTCTCGCCGCTGGAAAGCCTCGAGTTTCAGGCCGGGTTTTATGGTGTACCCAAGCGGGAACGTCGCTCGATGGAAATCCTCTACGCCATGGGGCTGGCCGACAAAGCCAATGCCTATGTACGCGAGCTTTCGGGCGGTATGAAGCGCCGCCTGCTGATCGCCAAGGCGCTGGTCCATAATCCGCCCGTCCTGGTGCTTGACGAGCCCACCGCAGGCGTTGACATCGAATTACGAAGGCAACTGTGGGATTATGTGCGCGAGCTGCATGCCCGTGGCTCAACCATCATTTTGACCACCCATTACCTCGAAGAAGCGCAGGAATTATGTGATCAGATTGCCATTATCAATCATGGAGAGGTCGTCGCCTGTGAGCGCAAGGATGATCTTCTAAAACGTCTTGATCACAAGACCCTGGTGATCGACCCCATCGAGCCATTATCCGTCGTGCCAGAAAACCTTAGCGCCTACGATGCTATCATTCGTGATGATGGATCGCTGGCCATTACCTATCAGTTTGGCCAACAATCGGTCGCGGATCTGATTGAACAAGTGCGCACGGCCAACATCCGAATTGCCGACCTTCAGACCGAAGAACCCGATCTGGAAGACGTGTTCCTGGCCCTGACCTACAACAATCAGGACACGCCCTCCTCCACAGCGAAAAGCGCTTGAGATCACCTGCATGGCGCGCTACACCACGCGCACCGGCACAATGTCATGACATTGACCATGATTGCACCCGTAGCTCAGCTGGATAGAGCGCTGCCCTCCGAAGGCAGAGGTCACAGGTTCGAATCCTGTCGGGTGCACCATTCTTTTCTATGGGTTAGCGGTTTTGAAAGATGCTTACTGGCGCGCAATTGGCGCGCAAACTTTCAACCCCTGAAATGGGGCGCGGGAGTGGTATCTGCAAACGTCCAGCCTTAAGCAAAATCTTCCTTGATCTGGGCCAACGTATTAAAAAGAAAACCGGGCAAGTACGCATCAAATCCGGGGGCCTCTAATAATCGCTTTTGTACGGCTTCCATGGTTTGAGGTTTTTCGTGAACTGGCAACACAAAGTTATTCCCCCCAAGATCGTATTTGCTCGCCATGGACTGAGAGTGGATAGTGCTAACGCCCCACCCTTTTCATCATATAGAGGCAGAAAGCCGATCGTGTTCACTCGTCAGTATCACGCCTAAGCGCAACAGCGCGCTTGATTATTCTTCCTTGGGAGAAGATCACGCTCACCCGGTCCAGCGCGCCCAAGTTTTCGACCGGGTTTTCGCCGAGCAGTATAAGTTCGGCCAAGGCACTTTGCCGGACCACACCTAATGCGGGCCCATCGGGTTCCAGCAATTTGCCCGGTATGGATGTCGCCATTTGCAGCACTTTAAGATTGGGTATGCCCAGGGCACTGAGATTTTGTAATTCCCGCACTAAAGACGCCCCGGGTGTCAGTCCCGGCACGCCATAATCTGTACCGGCAATCATGACAACATCATGGGCGATCATCGCCTGAATATTGCTGCGCAGATTATCATGAAACTGCGGTGCGATTGTGCGGGCAAACGTGGGCGAAAAGACGCCCTTCCCCAGACTGTCCAGCCCTTTGGTCCAATCTGCACTCAGCGACGCATAGGTACCGGGCGCCATTAAGGTCCGCTCCAGCGGTGTGAAGGGAGGCTGTTTGCTGATGCCCCGGTCGATCCATTCCCAGATTTGTGTCGTAGTGACCACGGGCGTCCGGCTGGCCGACAAAAAGTCGAGCATTTCCTCATCAAATTTACCTTGATATGGCGCGTGCATCAAAACATCAGCGCCAGCTTTGGCGGCTTGGTAAGCGTCAATCGGGTCAGCAGCATGAACATAAACCGGTTTATTGCGGGCATGACTGGCGGTAATAATCTGTGCAACATCATCGGCTAACAACTTTGGTATGCCGGGTGGGATAACCCCATCAATGATGATTTTAGTATGGTGCGTATCATTCTCTAATAATGCCTGTACGCGCCCCGGATCGCTTTGTTCGTCGCCAATTTCCAGAACGGTGTTCTTGATGGCCATGTTACGCAATGGCCAAGGCACCAAGGACTTTAACATGGGTACCGGGTGGCTGTCTTTTGCGGTGATAATTTTGCTTGCCGTATAAATCCTTGGCCCGCCTTCAATACTGCCAAAGAATGGTTCGACAATGGGGCTGCCGACAACCACACTGGTTATACCGGCATATAAATAGGCGTCATATTCGTATTGAACAGGATACAAGTTAAAGATGGAGGAATCCCAGGGCGGCCGCCCCGAAGACATGCCAAAATGAGTATGAAAATCGATAAGAGCCGGCATAAGAACGCCGTCATTGCCTTCAATAACGGTCAATGTGGTCTGGTCAGGAAAAGCCTTCGACAATGATGCCGGGCTTTGAAATAAGTCAACGATGGTACCGTCTTCAATCAACACCCCGGCATGGGTGATGAGCGCCGGGTTCTCCCCGTCAAAAACCCGAACGTTCTTAATCAGAACGGGGCCGTTAGTCTCGTCCAGCACGCTGAGTATTTTTGGCGTTTCAGGCGCGGTAAAAACCACCAAGGCGGTCCCGGCGAGGACCAGCACAACCAGCAACAGAAAAATTCGTGATAACGGGCCAAGAGAACGCATAAAATGCCTTTGTTAGTCATATCATTGAGCAAGCCGGGTGGGTTTGTGATCGACTCCCCCCGAATTGGCACAATTTTGTGCCAAACAATATCAACAGGAATGCGTGCAATGACGCCAGTCCAGTATGGGCTTATATACGGATATAATATATCCAAATATAATACGTCAAGAGAAGAAACGCCAGCCTGATTAAATAGGCGTATGGGGCGCTTTTCTTCTGTTGAGAAACGCGCAACTTGATCTAAGATATTTGGTCAACCACTGAAACACGGGGATTACCATGAAGTCACGCGCCGCCATTGCCATCAAAGCTGGAAGCCCTCTGATCATTGACGAGGTGGACGTCGACGGGCCACAACCCGGCGAAGTTCTGGTCGAGATTATGGCCACGGGCATTTGTCACACCGATGCCTTTACCCTTTCGGGCGAAGACCCTGAGGGGGCCTTTCCGGCCATTTTAGGCCATGAAGGGGCTGGCATAGTGCGCGAAATTGGCAAAGGCGTAACGTCTTTGGCGGTTGGTGATCACGTCATCCCGCTTTATACGGCCGAGTGCCGCGAATGCGATTATTGCCTGCATCCCAAAACCAATCTGTGCCAAAGCGTCCGCGAAACGCAAGGAAGGGGCGTCATGCCCAATGGCACATCGCGGTTTACCTATCAGGGCAAGCCCGTTTTGCATTATATGGGCTGTTCCACGTTTTCAAATTTCACCGTTCTGCCCGAAGTCAGTCTGGCCAAAATTCGCAAAGACGCCCCCTTTGACAAGGTTTGTTATATCGGTTGCGGGGTGACCACAGGTATCGGCGCGGTGATCTATACGGCCAAGGTTGAACCGAATACCAATTGCATTGTGTTTGGTCTGGGCGGCATTGGTCTGAACGTTATTCAGGGCCTTAAAATGATTGGCGCCGGGCAAATTATCGGTGTTGACCTGAACCCGGCACGCGAGGCCATGGCCCGTAAATTCGGCATGACCGATTTTGTTAATCCGGCCAATGTCAAAGGCGATTTAACCGGGCATCTGGTCGAACTGACCGGCGGCGGTGCAGATTATACCTTTGAATGTATTGGCAATACCGATGTTATGCGCATCGCGCTGGAGGCTTGTCATAAAGGCTGGGGCGAGAGCATCATTATTGGCGTCGCCGGGGCTGGTAAAGAAATCTCGACCCGGCCATTTCAATTGGTCACCGGGCGATCATGGCGCGGCACAGCCTTTGGCGGGGCGCGTGGGCGCACCGATGTGCCGGGTATTGTTGATATGTATATGGACGGGCGGATCAATATTGATGACCTGATCACCCACAAAATGCCACTGGAGGAAATCAACACCGCTTTCGATCTGATGCATGCCGGCGAAAGCATCCGCAGTGTGGTGGAATTTTGATGCAGCCACTTTCCCAAACCAAAGTATTTGGCGGCACGCAGAGCGTTTATACACATCGCTCGGATGCCTGCGACTGTGATATGCGCGTTGCGGTCTTTCTGCCGCCGCAAGCCAAACACGGCCCCAGCCCGGCCCTTGTATGGCTGTCCGGTCTGACCTGTACCGAAGATAATTTTACCGCCAAGGCTGGGGCACAACGCATGGCCGCCAAGCTGGGCCTGATCCTGATCGCCCCTGACACCAGTCCGCGCGGCGATCAGGTGCCCGATGACGCGGCGTATGATTTTGGACAAGGCGCAGGGTTTTACCTGAACGCCCGCCAAAGCCCATGGGGCAAAAACTTTCAGATGGAAACCTATATCCGCGACGAATTAACCGCATGGATGACACAGAACTTTCCAATTGATGCACAAAAAATCGGCATTAGCGGTCACTCCATGGGCGGTCATGGGGCTTTGACCCTGCATCTGAAAAATCCGGGCCTGTTCAAGACCTGTTCGGCCTTTGCCCCGATCAGCGCGCCCATGCAGGTGCCGTGGGGACGAAAAGCCTTTGCGGGCTATCTGGGCGATGATCAGCGCCTGTGGGAGGACTATGACGCCGCCGCACTGGTCGCCAAACGGCCCAGCCCCGCACATATCCTGATTGATCAAGGCGACGCCGATAATTTTCTAACCGAACAATTACGCCCTGAAATTTTTGAAAGTGCCTGTAAAGACGCCGGGCAAACACTGACTATGCGAATGCAAAATGGCTATGACCATTCATATTATTTTATTACCAGTTTCATTGATGACCATTTGCGCCATCACGCCGCAGAGCTGGCGGTTACATAATCAGCGCGTAAAAAATACCTGGTGGTTAAGGGAATGGGTTTCCTTTTCCAAAAGATATGCATCATCTTCGGGATAGTATTTGGCGAGACTGGGATCATCACCGGCGAATGCCTTCACCGCGTCCATATTCTTCCAGACCGTCACCAGTAAAAAGTGTGCGCAATCCGCATCATCCCGGCGCGTAAAAAACAACTGCACCAGCCCCTCAACCGACGCATAGTCCGGCGCGGCCCGAACCCGCATAAATTCCTCATAGGCGTCCGCATCCTTTAATGACGTGCGCCCATGCCATGTTCTGACAATCATCGTCTTCCTTTCCTCATATTTTGCGCAATCATGCGCGCCCGGTTATGCGCGTCAACCCCGTCTGGCGCATACGACATCTTGCGTATTGGCGGGCGTGCGTTTGGACGTTTTAATGGCTAGGGTGTATTCTCTACCCATTGGTCAGGCAGGTATTCCTAAGAATGATACGGGCATTTTTCCTTTCTGTGCTGTTTGTCGGCCTGTGCACTGCCCCGGCACGGACCATGCCCGAACGCGTTAAAGACGGGATTTTGTTTGCCCCGGAGTGGAAGTTTATCGAGGACAGCCCCCTCATCTTGGCCGGACAATGGGAGGTCATCTGGGGCGAGTTGGTCGGCCCAACCGAGTTTGATGCCCGTTATAAAGGTGACCTGGTCACCATGCCGGGACGGTGGAACAATGAAAATACACCGGGTTTTAAACATTCCCGCGGGGTTGCCACATATCGGATGCGCCTCAAACTGCCCCCGTACAATCGGGATCTGGCATTTCATCTGATTTCGCCCAATGCGGTCTGGCGTTTGTATGTTGATGATGTTCTGGTCGGCGGCAATGGGGCGATCTCGAACAACCCCAAAGAAAACCATCCCAATTATACATCACGCATTTTTCCGGCCCGCGCGGGGCAAAGCGTTCTGGTCTTGCAACTGGCGAATTTCTCGCATGCCTATGGCGGCCCCGGTCACCCGATAACCCTGTGGGACCGGGCAATTTTACAAAACAAGCTCGATTCCATGTCACTCTATTACGTACTGGTATTGGGCATACTATTCTCTATTGGATTGTTTCACTTGATCTTTTACCTGGCTGACCGCAGAGACAAGGCCAATGGGCCGGTACATTTATGGTTCAGCCTTTTGTGTTTCATCATTGTCATACGGATATCGGGCATTATTCCGTATTTTCATATTTATTACCCGGAATCTCCCTATTGGTCAGACTTGAAGATCGTTTATTTCACCCTTTACGCCGCGCCGGGTGTGTATTTACAATTTTTCCGCGCGGCCTTTCCGGACTATTTTCCCAAAAAACTGTCGCGCGCCATTATTGCATTTTGTTTTGTTATGGCGGCGTTTGTTCTGGTCACGCCAGAGAGCATTTATACATACACCCGGAATTTCTCGATCGCCCTGAACGTTGCGGCTATTTTTTATAGTCTGGTTTTTACCATCGCCGCCATGCGCCACAAACAACCGGGGGCCGCCGTTATCCTGGTTTCGAACTTCATTTTCTTTCTGACCGCCCTGAACGATGCCGTCATATATACCGATCATGCCTATGGCTTTGATATGACCCCCTTTGGTGTTCTGGTGCTCGGCCTTGGGTATTCCTATGCCCTGATGCTGCGCCTGCAAGGGGCGTTTCTGGATGCCAAGCAAACCTCGCACGCTCTGGCAAAGCTTAACCTTGATCTGGAAAAACAAGTTCACGACCGGACCCGTGCCTTTAAGGCGGCGGCAGCGCGCGCAGAAAACAGCGCGCTGGAAGGCGCACAGTTTATTGCAGCGGCCAGCCATGATTTGCGCCAGCCCCTGCACGCATTGGCCATGTTCAATTCCGCTCTGAGGCGCAAGGCCGGCAACAACCCGCTTGCCGGTTTAATAGAAAAACAGGGCAGTTCGATCAAAAACCTTGGATCATTATTACAAGACACGTTGGATACCGCGCATGCGGAAACCAAATCCATTGAGCCGACCTGGCGCACGGTTGATGTTTCAGACCTGTTTGAACAGATCGCCAATGACTTTGACATTCAAGCTGAAAAACGGCACATCACCCTGACATTTCAGGACGTACAGGGCACGCTGGTCACTGATCAGGGCATGTTACAGCGGGTTTTACGCAATCTGATCGACAATGCCGTCAAAGCCGCCCGAAGCGAGGTCGTCGTTCGTGCCCAATCGGGGCCAAACGGGTGGACATTTAACATATCAGATGATGGTGCCGGGGTGGCCAAAGAAGACGTCAGCCGGATATTTGAATCCTATGTCTCACTGCGCGATGAAGAACCCGGCGCCCATGGTGGTTATGGGTTGGGGCTTTACGTGGTCAACGAATTTACACGCCAATTGGGCGGGAAAGTCACCATCGCCGCAACATCGAACACAGGCAGCGATTTCCAATTGAGCATACCACACCACGACCACAAGACCGGCCCGGCACTGGGCGCATCAAACAGTACGCAAAACATAACCCCGACACCGGGCATGCGCATTTTAGCGATTGACGATGAGCCCGATATTCTGGACGCCATGCAGGCTTTACTCAGCGGTTGGCAATGTAGCACAAGACTGGCCTATGATCTGGATCAGGCCATGGCGCATATTGCATCGGGCTTCACCCCTGACCTGTTGCTCGTCGATTTTCACCTGTTTCGCACTGATGGCTTGCGTGTGGTCCGCGCAATACGCCAGGCCATGAAACAAGATGTCCCGGCGATCATCATTACCGGCGCGACCGAGCCGTCCATACTGGATAATATTCGCACATTTGGCCTTCATGTTCTGCCCAAACCCATTGACCCGGACCAATTGGCAGCGCTGTTGCGGGCCTATCAGGATCAGGGCGTTGATAATGGTTCAGATCAGGCCAGCCTTGATGGCAAAAGCGGCTAAGGCGGTAGGTGAAGATACCTCCAGCTTGCGGTTAATGTGTTCACGGTGTTTGCGCACCGTATGCTCGCTGATACACAAAACCGCAGCCGCATCCTTATTGCTGCCGCCCTCGGCAACCAGTTTGACAATCTGTAATTCACGCGCGGTCAGACTGTCGCGCATTTGCGCCACGCTGTGGGCCTTGTGGCCATCTTTGTCCCCATTGCTCGGCAATTTTCTTTCGCGGGCCACGGCCTCAACAATGGCCATAAAATGGTCCGCATCGGCAGTTTTATAAAGAAACCCATCCGCACCGGCATCATAAACGGCAGCCGGTGAATAGCGTTCCATATCACCGGTCAAAATAACAATTTTTACGGCAATGTCGCGTTGACGTACTTCACGCAGCACATCCATGCCGGTACGTTTGGGCAGGCCGATATCCACCAAAGCCATATCAAAGGCTTCACATTTTAGCAAAGACAAGGCCTGGTCGCCGTCGCTTGCCTCAACCACTTCTCTCACTTCAGTCTCGATCAGGGCGGCCATGCCTTGGCGCACCAAGGCGTGGTCCTCGGCAATTAGAACGCGCATTGTCTTCAAGTCGGGCATTCATAGCTCATTTATGTTGTTACACCACCAATATACGCATGAATGCTAATATCGAACAATGCGACAGTGAAATAGGTATTGGACAGGGACTTAAACAACGGAGACTGTCATGCGTATTATCAAACCTTTATGTTTATCGGCCATTGCCCTTGGGGCAGTGATGGGAAGTGAAATATTCGTTCCCGCCGCCAGCGCTCAGGTGGATCAAGCCAAAATCTGGTATACCATCTACCGCAAATCCGTACGCGTGCCAAAAGGCAGCGCCGGTTGCAGCACCAGCGAATATGTGTTTGTCACCAACCCCAATATGCGTGCCAATTATAACAGTGCCGCCCCTTATGGCTATACCCGCAGTATTGCCCGAAATGGCAATTCCAGTACCGGGTCAAACATGGGTTGGTGCTATCGCGCGCAAGGCATGGCCGCCTGTGAAAAACGGGAAAAAGACCGGGCTGTTTATGTCGAGCACGGCAATTCCTGGAACCACCAATGCCTGAAGGTCTATTGGAACAGTGCTGTGGTTTATAATAAATAACGACCACGCAGCGCCGGTAATGAAAGGGGACTATGACAATGACTTTTGTGCCAAAGACGTCGATCATTATCGGGGCCATTCTTGGACTGTGCGCGGTCTCACCAGCGCTTTCACAGCAAACCAGTGGCCAATTGTTCCATTGCTTAAACGATACACGCAACTGGACAGTTTATGAATCGGCCAGTGCGCGCATGTTTCATCAGGAAATAGCGGTCCAGGGACCGGGAACATATACGTTGGACATCATGTCCAACGGTTTCGGGTTTGAAGGATTTTCCTACACACGGGCCAGCGCCTGGGACAAATGGCGTTTTGTCAACAAAACCAACACAGGGCAACGCAATTGGAGCCATACCTGGCGGGTGCCCGGAGACGACACACGGCTTTTTTTGCTGCAATTGATCAAGGATAACAACGCCTGTTCCAATTGCACCATCACCATGCGTATGCGCTCATCACAGTGCAAAGTGAATACACCGCGCCCGGCTCGGCCAACACAACCCTGCGCACCAAACTATTGTTTGAGCCGACAATCGCTTTACGGCTTAAGTGGTGGCAAGTGCCGGCCAAAACCCGGTTGGAACGGCAGCACCTGTCCCTGATCGGTCTATTGCATTTGAACGAAATCGCTGGCCAGACGGTTCATTTTGAACAGGATCAGCGTGTTGAAAATGATATCCATCAGAGTGACAATCGCCGCTGTACCAAGGCCCAACATTTGAAACATTGTCAGGTCCAGTTTGCCAACAACCTGTAACACCGTGATGACAATCAGGGTGATAATCGGGATCAGCGACAAAAACAGATCGACCAACGGGCCGTCTTTACCCACCCGTGCAAAGGCCGAAAGACCCATTTGCATGGACAGATAAGTCAAGGAAAACAGGCTTACAATGAACATGCCTATGGCGTTTTCCGGTAGGGAAAGAAGCGGAATGTTTTGCAATGAAAACAACACGATGAGAACTGAAAACACAAATGGTGAGCCTTCACGGAACAAGAAACGTACAAAAGTCATGATTTTCCCCAATACCAATAATCAATACCTGGCGTTGCCCTTCGGGGGCCAGAACGCAAAGTTCATGCTGCCTTATACCGCTTTTTTGGACGAGAACGCAAGAAATCAGCACCAAACACGCTAAATTTTGCCAAAGCCTGCGCTTATCTGCATCTCTTGCCTTGCCCTGCCCCCGCCTGTCTTGGCATGATTAACCGCAACAGTTCTCTATATATCAAAAAGGCAGTTTCTCATGGGCGCGAACGACGTAATCATCGAAAAGAATTTCTGCAACGGCCAGTGGGAAGCAGGAACCGGCACACGCATTGCCGTCATCAACCCCTGCACCGAACAGCCCATAGGTCATTTTAACGAAGCCAGCGCCGAACTGGTCGACAAGGCCGTTACCGCCGCCAATACAGCCTTTCCCGGTTGGAGTAATCTCAAAGGGTCTGAACGCGCCGCCTATATGCGTAAAATGACCGCCGCTATTGGCGATAACTTCGAAGATCTAGTCATCATGCAAATGGCCAATTGCGGCAAGCCGCGCGGCGAGGCCGAAGCTGATATTAGCGGCAGTGTCGATTGCATCAATTATTTTGCCGATCGTGCCGAAGAGTTGGACGAAAAACGTCAAACGCCTGTCGACTATGACATTCCGGGCTATCGCTCCTCAACACGGCTGGAACCCATGGGTCCGGTGGGCTTTATCCTGCCGTGGAATTTCCCCATGAAGATCTGCGCGTGGAAGCTGGGTCCGGCATTGGCTGCGGGCTGCACCGTGGTTATTAAGCCATCCGAAATCACCCCCTTCACCGACACATTTTGGGGCAAAGCGGCTGAGCTAGCGGGACTGCCAGTCGGTGTCATAAATGTCGTCAATGGTACGGGTGCCATCACCGGCGCGGCCTTGTCAGAGCATCCCGGCCTGCGAAAGATTTCCTTCACTGGGTCCACACGCACCGGCAAACACATCATGAAAGCCGCCGCCGAGGACGTTAAAAACGTCGGTCTGGAGCTCGGCGGAAAATCCCCCATTGTGGTCTTTGAAGATGCCAATCTTGACCTGGCGGCGCGTCTGGCGGTCGAAGGCGTATTTTACAATTCCGGCCAGTGTTGCAATGCCACATGCCGCCTTCTAGTCCATGAAAGCATCAAAGACCAACTCACCGAAAAACTGATCGGGGAATATCAGGCCGTCGTGCTTGGCACACCGCAAACACCTGACATGACGATGGGACCGCTGGCCTCGAAACCACAATACGACAAGGTCACCGGCTATCAGGACATTGCACGCGAAGAAGGCCTGAACTGTGTTATTGGCGGCGGCCGGGCGGCAGAATTCAACACCGGATATTTTGTTGAACCAACGCTCTATACTGATGTGCCTAAATCCTCACGCCTCTGGCAGGAGGAAATCTTTGGTCCGGTTTTGTGCCTGCGTACCTTTACCGATGAGGCCGAAGCCATTGCAGAAGCCAATGACACCGAATACGGCCTGGCCGCCAGTATTGTCACCGAAGACGATGAGCGCGCCGAACGGGTCGCTGCCCAGCTCGAAGCCGGGCATATTTATAATAATGTTTCGGTGGCCATTCCGCCCGAGACCAGTTGGGGCGGGTTCAAACAATCGGGTATTGGCCGTGAGCTTGGTCCTTGGGGCCTGGCCGGCTTTTTGGAGGTTAAAACCGTCACCTCTCGGCAATAAACCCGATCAGAGACAGTGCACCAAAATCTTCATGCGCTGGGGGTTAAAGCTGGCCCAGGCGGCCAGGATAGCGTCGTCCGCAGCCGCGCTTTGATCGCCATGCTGATAGGCATAAATGGCAGCCATCAGTGGCGCCAGCGGTTCTTTCAGCTCGCCAGTGCGTAAATCGCCCTGTGTCCAACCTACAAACAAACCGTCTTTTTCAAATTGCGCCATGGTTTCGCAGGCTTTGGCAATGGCGCACATTTTTTCCAGTCGCGTGACATCTTCACGCATCAAGGCCGCCTGAAAATAGCTGTCTTCCTTGGCTGCCCGCTCGCGCATCATGTCCAGAAGTTTCATTACATTTCCGCCTAGCACTGGTATTGAAATGCACTATATAAGGCTTATCTAATAAATGCCAGACAGAGACTATAAGGGAGACCGTCATGAGCTATTATTTTTCCAAAACCCTGGACCTGCCGTTTACCGAAGCGGCTGACCACGCCCGTGCTGTAATCACCGAACATGGCTTTGGTGTACTGACTGAAATAGATGTATCCGCAACCTTGAAGAAAAAAATCGGCGCAGAGATCCGCCCCTACCTGATCCTTGGGGCCTGTAACCCTAAAATGGCCTATCAGGCCATTCAGGCCGAAGACAAGATCGGCCTCATGTTGCCGTGTAATGTCATTGTTCAGGAGCTGGAAAACGGCAAGGTTGAAGTGTCCGGCGTTGACCCGGTGGCCTCAATGCAAACCGTAGAAAACCCGGCGCTGGAAGACACCGCCGGCAAGGTCCGCGCCATGATGAAAGACATTATAGCGTCGCTGTAAACCTCACCCGCCGACCAGTGCACTGGCCTTGATCTGGGCGAACACCCGGTCACCAGCATTCAAGGCCAGTGCGCGGGCGGATTTTTCTGTAATCCGCACCAGAACGGTCGCCCCATGCAGGGACACCGTGACATTGACCAGCCCCGGTGACAGGCCTGCGCCTTTGGTCTGGTTCGCATGTTCTATGCCCTCAATCTCAACGGCCAATATGTTCAGTACGCTGCTGTCCTGATGGTGGCTGCGGCTCAGGCTGATATCACCGGCGCGCAGGCGTAACCGCACGTCCATGCCTTTACCTATCGCTGTTCCCGGCACAAAAAGGTCAGCACCGCCCAGATCAAGCCTGTTTAACCCGTGATCACGGTTATAGGCAGTGGCCTTGGCGCGGCGGATTACACAGGCATCTTCACGATAACGAAAAGGCAGTGCTGTATCCAGCAAACAGGCGTTTAGACCGCCTTGGGCGACCACCTGCCCATCTTCCATATAAGCCATATGATCGGCCAGTCTGGTCAGCGTATCAAAGTCATGGCTGACAAACAGTAGCGGCAGATTTTGTTCCACACACAGGCTTTGCAACAGGCCCAACAATTCATGACGAGCTTCGGCATCCAGCGCCCCAAACGGCTCATCCAGCGTCAATAGACGCGGGTTGGACAACAGCGCCCGCGCCAAAATCAGGCGTTGTTTCTGTCCACCCGACAATGTGCCGGCATTTTGATCCAGCACGCCTTTTAGCGAAAACCGCTCCGCAATTTCACTGAGTTCCATGCCACCGGGCGCCGCAAACCGCTCTGCAAAGCGCAGGTTTTCACGCACGCTTTGGTGAGCAAAGACGTCATCATGCTGGCTGACCCAGGCCATCCGCCTTTTGTGCAACGGCACAAAAGTCTTGTTATCCTGCAAGGCATCGCCATTAAACATGACCGCGCCTTGCGCCCGATCAATCCCCAAAATCGCGTGTAACAGGCTGCTCTTGCCAGCACCGGACGGCCCGGCGATCACCGTTGTGCCACTGTCTGGCCAATCGGCCTTTGCTTTTAGAGTGAAGGCTCCTTTGGTGGCGGTGAGGTCGATTTTCATGGCCGCGCAGCCCGTCCGTTTAGCCATGACAGCCCCAGCAATATGGCAAAGGAAAATCCCAACAGGCCCAAAGACAAGCCGTGTGCGGTGGCATAGTCCAGCCGCTCGACCGCATCAAATATCGCCACCGAAAGCACACGGGTTTTCCCGGCAATATTGCCGCCTATCATCAACACCACGCCAAATTCACCTAATGTATGCGCAAAGCCCAATATGGCGGCACTGATGATGCCGCGCCGGGCCATGGGCACTGCCAGCTCTGTAAAACACTGCCAAGGCCCCGCCCCCAGACTGGCGGCACTGTGCAACAGACTGTCTGGTATGGCTTCAAAGGCGCTCTGGATGGGGCGCAAGACAAAGGGCAGGGAAAACACCACAGAACCGACCACCAGTCCCCAAAAAGAGAACACCAGATGCAGAGGGGCAAATGGCCCTTCTGGTCCCAGCAACACTAAAAGATAAAATCCCAATACGGTGGGCGGCAAGACCAGTGGCAGTGTTAAAAACGCCTCGGCAAAAGGTCGCCAATGCCCCTTGGCACGCGCCAATACCCACCCCAAGGGCACACAGAGGGCCAGCAAAACCAGTGTTGTGACGCTGGCCAGTCGCAGGCTGAGCAAAACCGGTTCAATCATGGCCTCGGTCATAACGCCGTCCCAAACCCGGCCTTGACCATCATCGCCTGTATGCGTGGACTGAGCACCATGTCCATCAGGCAGTCCGCGCCTGCGGAAGGATGCAGGACCACTACATCCTGACGGATGGGGCTATACCAGTCTTGGGGAACCAGTGTGTACTGGTCCTCGGCTATGACCCCCAAACGCAACAATGAGAGCGGCACCAGCCCGGCCTGCGCCGCGCCCGAGGCGACAAACTGAAACACTTGCGCGGCGCTGCGTCCCCACACGGTTTGTGTCGGTACATTTCGGGTTTGGCGTAAATGCACCAGACTTTGCGCGCTGGCCTGTCCGTAGGGGGCCAGTTTCGGGTCTGCCAGCGCCAAAGGCCGGGTATCCATATCCCCTTTGCCCGTATCCCAATAGGCCAGCCGCCCAAAGGCGTATGTTTGTGCATGTTTTGACTTGCCGTTCTTGATCAGGCTTTGGGGGCGTATATCATCCGCCGAAAAGAAAATATCAAACGGCCCACCGTTTTGTATTTGTGCGGCCAGCATACCGCTGGAACCGGCACTGACCTCGATACTGATCTGACAGTGCTGCGCGATGTCATCACGCAGGCCCATCAAAAACGGTGCAAAACTGCTGGCTGCGGCTATGTGCACGTCTGCTTTGTCCCGACCCCAAAAACCCGGAACGATAATGGCCAGTGCCCCAACCAGGAGCGCAATGAGACCCAACCGCTTCATGAGGCCTCTGACTTGGGTTTCTTTTTGGCAAAGTCTTTGACATTCACTTCAATAGAGAAATAGCCCTGTTCGAACATGCCCTGAATGCCCTCTTTCATCGGCTCACCGGCCAGTCGTTTGGCATCTTGGGTGGAGATATAAAACACAAAATTCGGGCCTGCCGGATCGAACGAGAACTGTGGCATTGGCAAATCGTCCATTGCCCCGATGGCCACCACATAACTGGCCCCGCCCGGCAAGGTGATACTCTCATTGATGGCCTGCTCTGCAACCAGTTTTTGCGCTTCTTCGCGGCTGATCCGGCATTGTACCGCACCCATTTCAAGTTTCAGCTTCACGGCACTTCTCCCAGTTTTTAACATCGTCCGGCGTATTGAGATTGGTCAGTTCAACCCTGTCCAACACTTCCGGGTCCAGCATGTGTGCGCCCAGTCCACGGACAAAATTACGGATAGACCAATCCCCGTCCGGCGTCGCCAGAATGTCCTCAAGACGGCACCGTATTTCATCGTTCAGAACCAGCTTAAGGGGCAGGGACTGGTGCTTGTATAAAACCGCATCGCCGGGCGTTTCGCCCAAGGCGTGCAGACTGCGCACGCAAAGCGCAGGCATATCCACCGGCACGATCAACATCGCCTCGGCATCATCCATATGCGCGAAAGCGGCATGAATGCCAGCCAAAGGACCCTGCCCCGGATAAATATCGGCAATGCCGTGCGGGCCAGAGACCATAACCGTGTCACATCCGGCGGCACGCAACTTGCTCACCATAATCTGCGTCAGGGATTGCCCCTGCACGGACAAGTGCGCCTTGTCGCGGCCCATGCGCCGCGAGGCACCACCCGCCAACACCAGTCCGCCCAGCTTAGCCATGGGCGTGCGTATGTGTTTGATCGCCGTGCTGGCACAAGGCATGGCCCTGCACCCATTCACTGTCGCCATCAGTATAGTGTTCCTGTTTCCAGACCGGCGAGCGGTTTTTAATCTCTTCGATGACATAGCGGCAGGCACGAAAGGCCTCGTCCCGGTGTGGTGTGCCCGCCGCGATAACAATGCTCAGCCCACCAACATCAAGACGGCCTTTTCCGTGGACCACAAAGAGGCGCAAATGTGCGCCCCATTTTTCCTGGGCTTCGGCACAGATTTCGCGAAAGCTCTGTTCGGCCAGCGGTGCAAATACGTCATAGCTGACGCCCTTGACGTCGCGCCCCTGATTGCGATTTCGGACCGCACCCAAAAACAATGCTCCGGCACCATGGCCGGGGGCTTCGACAAAGGCCAGTGCCTCAGCCGGATCCAATGGGGTTTGTGTTACACCACGCACTTCAACATGAACAGTCATGTTTAACCTCCTGAAACGGGTGGCAAAATTGCCAGTTTTGCCCCATCGGGAAGGACCGCATTTTCTGCCAGTATGGCGCGTTCGTCGGCAAAGCGGCTGACGGCCAGAAGGTCATGCAAATCGCCCGGAATTTTATCCGAAAAGGCTTTTCGCACATCAACAACTGTGGCCCCAACGGGCAGGCTCAGGCGAATATCAGTACCCATGGGCCTAAACGCCCCAAACATTTGTATGATCACATCATTCATGAGGTGCGCTCCTCTAAAACGGTTGAAAGCCGACCGGGTCACCGGCCTGCATGGCTTCGGCGGCGGCGGGCAAAATGGCCCATCCATGTGCCTCTAATAATGGCGCCAGACGAAAGGATTGCTGGCCGTGCAAGACCGTGACCTGATCACCATCCAAACGGGCCTTGGCAAACATCGTCAGGCCTTTTTTCTTGTTAAACGCAGCGGCCAGCACAGCAGGGGTAGCTGATGCGGCCGAAACACCACACAGACGGTTCAACAAAGGCATAACAAAAAATGCCAGTCCAACGGCGGCAGAAACCGGATTGCCCGGCAGGCCAAAAAAGTATGCGCCATCGGGCAGGCGCGCAAACAGGATCGGCTTGCCGGGGCGTATGGCGGTTTTATGAAACACTGTGCGCGCACCAAGTCTGGCAAGCGCCTCAGGCACAAAATCGCGTCGCCCCATGCTGACCGCACCGGTGGAAATAATGATCTTGGCATCCCCGGCGGCTTTGATGGCGTTTAAAAAACCGTCTGTATCGTCTGGCGAACCATTCATCACCGTTGCCGCATAACCTTCGCGATGCAAAGCGGCCCGCAGATAGGGCGTATTGCTGTCATAGATCTGGCCAGGGTTCAAATCCTGCGCCGGATCGCGAATGACTTCCTGCCCGGTGCCGATCAGCGCAATCGCGGGCCGGGTCGTCACCTGCACCTTATCCAGCCCCAAAGCGGTCAGCACTGCGAGGATTTCGGGCGTAATACGTGTCCCGGCACCAACCAGCGCCTGTCCGGCCTGCACGTCTTCGCCGGCGCGGCGAATATGTTGTCCCTTTGGGATCGGGGTTTTGATAGTTACCGCGACAGGCACGCCATCTGCGGCGCGCTGCACATCGACATTTTCTATCGGCACCACACAATCGCACCAATCGGGCATGGGGGCACCGGTCATGATCTCGATCGCACCGGCCTGCTCAGGTGTAGTTGGAACATCTCCGGCGGCGAAGCTGCCGACCACTGGCAATTTAACCGGCGCGCCAAAGCTGTCCTGAGCACGTAGGGCAAACCCATCCATGGCGGTGTTATCAAAGGGCGGCAAAGACCGGGTGGCGGTAATGGCTTTGGCCAACACACGCCCCAAAGTGTCTTTAGGCGCAATGGCTTCGTGTGGTTGCAGCTCGCTTTCCTTTGCGACCAGAGCCAGTGCCTCATCATAAGAAATCATGATGCGCCACCGGGCCTGGGGTTGCATTGATGTTTGCTTCCCTTGGCCAGCCGCACTGCATGACGCAAAAATGGCTTCAAGACATCCATACTTTCATCAATGGCTTTGGGTGATCCGGGTAGTGCCACAATCAGGGTTTTGGCACGCACCGCAGCGATTGAGCGCGACAACCAAGCGGTCGGCAAATGCCGCGACCCGGCGGCACGTAAGGCCTCGCCAATACCCGGCGCGGTTTTGCCGCAAATACGGGCAATGGCTTCGGGCGCCACATCGCGCGGCGTCAGGCCCGTACCGCCGGTGGTAATAATCAGATCCACATCACCGGCATCGGCCAAAACACTAAGCCGTGCTGCAATGGCATCTTCATCATCGGGCAGAATGTCGGCGGAGGTGACCACCGCGCCCAAAAATTCCAGCGCGGCGCGTAATTTTGGCCCGGATTTATCCTCATACTCGCCTGATGACGCCCGGTCAGACAAGGTCACTACCGCAGCTGTGATCCCATCCAAAGGTCGGTCATGGGTTTCAGGCAATATCCCGGCCACCCTATCCGGCACCCCTTCGGGGCAGACCCAGCGGCCCTTTTTGCCGCCCTCTTTGACCAGCAAACGCACGTCCGCAATGGTCAAAGCCGGTTCAACAGGTTTGGTCAGATCATAAAGCGTCAACAACGCCCCATTGACCCCGGCCAGCGCCTCCATCTCTACCCCGGTTTTGGCGTAGGCCGCCGCGATGCAATAAACCGCCACTGAATTGGTTTTGGGCTCGAGATCCAGATACAGCGCCACGTGGTCCAGCGGTAAAGGATGGCAGAGCGGGATAATGGTGGCCGTGGCCTTGGCCCCGGTTATGCCCGCAATTTCTGCGATTTTGAGCACATCACCCTTGGGCAATGTACCGTTTTTAATGTGGTCAAACGCGTGTTCGCCCACATGGATGCGGCCCATAGCCAATGCACGGCGAAAGCTGGGGCTTTTGCCACCAACATCGGCCATGTGAAAGGCGCGCGGCAATTGATCAGCCATCTCAGCCCCCAATATCGGCAAAGCGGTGATTACCACCGGTAACGCCTTCATCCAGAAAATGGCTGACGGCCTTGGATTGCAGGGATTTGCCAAGAAACAGCTTTAATTCTTCTTGCTGATCATCGGCCTGTAAAAACGGCCGCAAATCCATGCCCAGCTCGGTGAACAGGCATAAATGCAGCTTGCCCAGTGCAGAAACCCGCAAACGGTTACAGGATTTACAAAAATCTTTTGAATAAGGCGCGATCAAGCCAATAGACCCCGCATAATCTGCGTGGATATATTCTACCGCCGGGCCGGCCCCTTGTTCACGGGTTTTGCGGACCCAGCCTTGTTGCTCCAGGGCATTGGAAACCACACTGGCGGGCACGTGATAACGATCAAAATAGTCGACATTATCACCAGTGCGCATCAATTCGATAAAGCGCATGCTGACTGGCCGGTTTTTCACATAGTCCAGAAACAGGTCCAAGTCCTGATCATTAATACCTTTAAGCAGAACCGCATTGATTTTTACCGCGTCATAATCAGCGTTCAGACACGCCTCGATACCGGCCTTTACTTCGTCCAGCCGATCATGGCCGGTGACACGGTGAAACACGTCGGGTTGGAAACTGTCCACCGAAACATTTATGGCCTGCAAGCCCGCATCACGCCATTTCTGGGCATTTTGATACAGACGATAGCCATTGGTTGTGGTGGCCAGACGACGCACGCCGGGTGTATTGGCCAGCGCCTCGATAATTTGGGTAAAGTCCTTGCGCACGCTTGGCTCGCCGCCGGTGATACGGATTTTCCATGTGCCAAGATCGGCAAAGGCCCGCGCAAGGCGTGTTATCTCGTCAATCCGCAAAAAACCCGGACCGACTGTCTTGCGATACCCGTCAGGCAGACAATACGTGCACGAAAAGTTGCAAACCTCGGTAATTGAGAGGCGCAAATACTCAAAGAAACGGCCATAGGCGTCCTGTAACATCGCGTCATCCTTTCCAAGCACGGGAGATCAAAATGTTTCCATTTTGACCCGGCGGTGAAACATTCACTGCGGCCAATCCCCCCTGTCCTGCTGGATTTAGGAAAATTGGCTTCGGATACGATGGCACTGATATAGCAATGAAAAGGTCGGCTCGCAATTGATCTGGATCAACTTTACCGTGATCTGTTTATTTGGAGCAGTTTATTTGGGCAGTGGCCGAAAATCATAATTGGTCACCACATCATCAAATTTGATCTTACGGATGATCGCGGTACCGGCGACTTTGTTTCTTTCCAGAACCTTGACCATTGGACCGCCATACCAAGCCGGTGCAAACTCCTGATAAATATCGAACTGCTTAATCTTGGCTATGGGAATGGGGCGAAATGGCTGACGCGCCACATAATGCACCCAGCTTATCATGCCGGTTTCTTTGCTAACCGCGACTTTTCCGTCCATATATTTGGCGATGCCTGCACCTTTTCCTTCGCCGCTAACATAGTATTCGTTTGCAATTTCAAAGCTGTAAACAATCTCTTGCTCATCTTCACGCTCCAGACTTACACCTTTTCCCAAGCGTTCGCGCAAAGGCTCCATAAGCAGCTTTAGATCCGCACCATCTTTTTTTCTGGCATGCTTGCGTACTTGTTTGGCATAGGCAGATGGGTCTTCATTTTCATCGGGGATTTCAATGGCCCATTGCTGGCCCTCTGGGCCGGCCGGGTTGTAGGATTTGATTAGAAACGTTTTGCCAAACCGAACAATTTTACGTTGGAAATAAAACCGGGCCCCACCAAAGGCATCTGCGCGGGTTTCAGCATCGGCCAGAGCCGACTCAAGCGCAGTGGGCAGTACCGGCGCAGCAAGTACCGGGGTCGATACAAATGCCAAAGCCACTACTGCAAAGGCCAACGCAGATTTACCATATCTGATCATAAACACGTAACTCCGTACCATAACCACAAACCATTACCGTGAATGACAGACAAATGGAACGCAGCACTGTAAATACCATTGAAGCTTGGAATAGAGGCAAAATCAGGACCTCAAAGCTGCAAAAAGTGGCAATATCGTGGCTATATACCTTTGTCCTCTTTGGTCTGTGCCTTTTTGTGCCGCCTGGGCCTGTTAAACTCTGCAACCTTATTTGACTGGACTTTTATATAAAATTTCTTTCATAATAGGCAACAGCACGTGGGATTTGACATTCTTGTATTTCCCTTTAGGGGAAAGAAATTCGGATATTGGGGCTGGTGGCGATACCCTTTGATTACCACCATGAATTAGCGAGGATGGTTCTGCTCTTTTTTAGTCTTTTGGGTCCGTTCTTTATGCAAAGCAGTGCGAGCAGAGTAGTATTGGTATGACATCACCACAATCAGCATCAAAAAGCACCAGCAATGATTCAATCATGCTGGAAATCAAGAATCAGCTACGCGTGCGCACTGGCGAAAATGCTGTGCTTGGCCCCGATACCAATATCACCCGTGATCTTGGTCTTGATTCTCTGGCGATTATGGATTTCATTTTTGACCTCGAAGACAGTTTTGATATTTCAATCCCGATGGAACGTATTGCCGAAGTGCAAACCCTGTCTGACCTAGCCAAAGCCATAGATATTCTTCAAAAGGAAGCTGCCTGATATGAGTGGTATTTTCGATAAGTTTGCCCCCCTGCAGGAACAACACGCGGCCTTGACGGCCATGGGCCGAAGCCCGGCCGACATAGAATTTGAAGAAATCCTCTCCCCAACCGAAGCCATTCTAAACGGCAAGCGCACTGTTTTGATGGGGACCAACAACTATCTGGGCCTGACATTTGACGAAGATGCCGTCGATGCCGCCATTGATGCCCTTAAAAGCGAAGGGACCGGCACCACTGGTTCGCGCATCGCCAATGGCAGTTATGACGGGCATAAGGCCCTGGAAAAAGAGCTGGCCGAATTTTACGGCATGCGCTCGGCCATCCTGTTCTCAACCGGCTATCAGGCTAATCTCGGGGCCATTGCGGCGCTGGCCGGACGTGATGATTATTTGCTGATTGATGCCGACAGCCACGCCAGCATTTATGATGCCTGCCGCCTGAGCGATGCTCAGGTCATCCGTTTTCGCCATAATGATGCCGATAATCTGGACCGCAAGCTCAAACGGCTGGAAGGCACATCCGGCAGCAAGATCATTGTGATCGAAAGCATTTATTCGATGTTGGGCGATATGGTCCCCCTTAAGGATTTTGTCGAAGTCAAGAAAAAGCACGGCGCATACTTGTTGATTGACGAAGCGCATTCCCTTGGCGTGCTGGGCGATAAAGGCCGCGGGCTTTGCGAACACGAAGGTCTTGAGGATGATATTGATTTTATCACCGGCACGTTTTCAAAAAG
The DNA here is from genome assembly GCA_021776525.1 of Robiginitomaculum sp. Taxonomy (GTDB): domain Bacteria; phylum Pseudomonadota; class Alphaproteobacteria; order Caulobacterales; family Maricaulaceae; genus Robiginitomaculum_B. The sequence continues at coordinate 888,474 of JAJFFT010000004.1, read as the reverse complement.
CATCGGCACCGTTGGCGGCTTTCTGGTGTCCAACTTACCTGGCCTTGATATTGTCCGTTTTGTCAGTCGCCCATACATGTTTACGGCCAGCCCACCGCCTTCGGTTGTTGCATCGGCACGAAAAACCCTGTCCCGGATTGCCGGGGCCACAGAATTACGTAAAAAATTGTGGGATAATGCAACGCAGCTCTATAACGGTCTGAAAGGTGCAGGCTTCGACCTTGGCCCAACCCTTAGCCCGATTGTCGCCATTCGCCTGAAAGACCCTGAACAGGCCATTGCCTTGTGGAATGGCCTTTTGGACGCCGGGGTCTACACCAATCTGGCGCTTCCACCCGCGACCCCTTATGGCTGGTATTTGTTACGCTCGTCCATCAGCGCCGCCCACACGCCAGAACAAATTGCCTTGGCGGTTGATGTCTGCACAAAGATTGGCAAAGAACTTGGGTTTATCACCCTCTCGAACAGCAAAAAAGCTTATGCAGAAGACCTGCAAGGCAATGGCCACGCCCAGCTTAACGGCGCTTCAGAAGCTTCTTCTTCCGCTGCAGTTGAAGCAGAAGCTGTGGAGCCGCCAGCAACGGGTGGGCCCGCTGCCAGGGTGTAAGCTCCAAGGTGACACCGGTACGCCGGTTGATTTTCCAGGCCACATAATCAGCGCGCCCATCAAAGGTCACAGCGCCTTTTAGAATGCGCGCCAGATTAACACTTTTGCTCACCAGACGGCACACAATCCATGTACGTTTCATGGCGCGTCTGTGCGTGTCGGACATTGGTACCGTGTATGTGCCATCCTTTATAGGCTCAGGCATAAAGCCCGCAGCCCCAAGTGCCGGTAAAAACAAGTTGTCATAACGATCTGCGGCAAGTTCGACAATCAGATCAGCGCGGCTTTGATCCTCAATCCGTAACTCTGCGGCATAGGTCGCCCGAAACAAGGCACGCCAATAATCCCCGGCCGTCCCCGCTTTGGGGCGAAAACACACGGCCCAGTTTATGGCGGTCAGAATGGCGGCACGTATTGCCCCATGCACCGTGCGCTGTACGGCATCATCATGGGCATAAATCAGAGCCGTAGCCTGCGCAAAACGCGCCCATATTGAAATATCCCGTGCCGCAGGCTGGGCCAAACCCTCAAAGCAGGACAGAGTCATGACGGCTATTTTTGCGTGGATTTGCCGCCCTTCAAAATCGCATTTGAAATAGCGCACAAAGGGCGGCACTGCGGTATGTGCGGCGCGGGCCAAAGCCCCATCTCCATACCCCTGCGCATCGCGTGTCAGAATGTAAAAATCCATCAGGCCGGCACCGTTGCCTGTGCGCAGGCAAGACCCATAAAACAGCACAGCCAGTGCCTGATCCCCCATTTCGCTGGCAATCTTTTCAGCCAGAAACTGGGCTTCCTTCATGACCGGCTGGCTCAATTCCGCATCGATAAAGCGGTCCAGATCATCAAGGTCATGGGTCATGGCGCAATAAATTTTACTGTTAAGTCACTGGTGATGCGCAATTGCCCGCTTGGTCCGGGTGCGAACGTCTCCCCATCAATAATAAACGGCTTGTGCGTTTGGATATGCAATGTATTGGCACTGCCGCTACGATAACCACTCTTTGCCATCCAGGGCTTGGGGCGCTTCATAAAGACCGCCAGAATGGCCCCGAGCAGGCGCTGCGGCGGGGCGTCAATATCCAACCATTTAATGGCCCGCGAGGCATCGCCCCAAAACGGCCAGACACCCAGCAAAAAAGACTGTAATGTTGTGAAAATGGCGCCGAAACGCGGGGCATCAATGGCTGGCACATCGTCAAAGGCAATGCGTATATCTTCGCCAGCACGAACCCCCTGATCGTTTTTACCAAACACCGCCCCGTAAAAAAAGCTGAGGATGGTCATCACCACAGCGGCATTGTGATTGAGGCCTTTGGAATGCACATGGGTCTGCGCCAGATTTGTAGCTTCGCGATAACCACCAAATCCCACCAGCATGCCATAGACCGGGGTATGAGAACCATCTTCCCACTCAATACCCAGCACCGAACGGCGGCGAATATGGCGCGTTTCTAAGTCCTGTCCACGCAGCGCCAACAGGCGGCTAAACGCCTCGCGCTTATATCGGGCCGTTCCCGTGTCGTGGGCACAAACATTGGTTTTGCCCGATGGCAAAATACAAAACATTGGCAAATCGTCGCCAAATACGGCCGGGCACTGGCTCAGCACTTCGCGCACTGTGCCATCGCCGCCATCGATTACCACCGTGCCAATGTTTTGATCGCGAAAGCCCTCTAAAATCTGTTTAATGTCTTCAGTGCGCTCGGCCTGTTCAACAAAAATATCAGGATCATCATCCGCCGCATGGTGAACGCCGTAACGTTTGCGGTTCAGTGTGCTGAACGGGTTTTGCACAACGCCGATACGGTTTAGGGGTGATGACAGGATCGGCTTCACAATCTACGCTCTTCTCGCCATTAGGGTCTGGACCACTTAATTTCTTATCCAGTGTGTGGCAATGTTTGTCACCAGTCATCAGGACTATTATTTTATTGTTATGACACAATCCTTTCGTTTTGCGCATGTCTCTGACATCCATTTGCCGACTTTTGCCAAAGATTGTGCAAATCCGGCTTTAATGCTGAACAAGCGTTTCTTTTCGGCCCTGTCCTGGTTTGGCAAACGACGCTTTATCCACGACAAAGCAGTCACCGATCATCTGATCAGCGATATGCAAACCAGCCAGGTGGATCATGTTCTGGTCACCGGCGATCTGGTCAACCTGTCCTTGCCCGATGAATATACACGCGCCGCCCACTGGCTGAGCACATTGGGAACACCCGAAAGCGTCAGCGCCATTCCGGGCAATCATGACCGGATGCGCGACAGCGCTCTAACCCGCACAGGTTTGGATGCCTATGCCGCTTATATGAGCGGCGACGATCCAGATCACGAGGCGCGCTTTCCTTACGTCAAACGTCGCCAAGATGTGCTGATGATTGGCCTGTCATCGTCAATTGCCACACCTGTTGGCTGGTGCAGTGGGCGTCTGGGCGAGGCCCAGCGTGAGCGGCTGCGTGATATTTTGAGCCAGGCCCAAAAGGAGAATTTATGTCGCATAGTGGCCCTGCACCACCCACCCGCCGGGCCTCAAAAACCTCATAAGGGGCTGGAAGATCACCAACAGCTTGCGGATATTATTGCGCAAACCGGGGCAGAGCTGATCTTGCATGGTCATACGCATCAATCCTCTATGCATGCATTACCCGGCCCCCAAGGTCCGGTGCCGGTGATGGGTGTGGCATCCTTGTCTGTGCGCCCAGACAAAGGCTATCAGCCCGGATGCTGGCACGAATATACTATCACACGGCGCGATCAGACGTGGGATATTGCCCTTGATGTGCACCGCTTTGCCGGCTTCAACGCCCCAACAAAGCGTGTGGCACAGGCACTATTGTCTCATGGCTAACACTGTAGGTTAACAGGGGCAGACCTTGCCAAATGCCCCTACCCTTTCTAGGTTCACGCTTCTTCAAAACATGCCATGGTCGTTATTTTGAGTTCTGCGCCTAGCCAATCCGACCTTATCTCTGCCCGACGGACAGCGTTAAAACCACGTCAGAACCGCTGGCTGTTGGTCGATACATATATGCTGCGCCTGCTGGCCAAGCCTTTGATGGTCTCGTTGGCTGTGGTGATGGCGGCCCTGTTGCTGGAACGTCTGGTCAGGCTGTTCGAATTGCTTGCCGAGCGCGGCGGCGGTGCCGGCATGGTGTTCGCCATGGCGGCCAATCTAATCCCCCATTATCTGGGCCTGGCTTTACCGGCGGCGTTTTGCTTTTCCATGCTGTCGGTTATTTTACGCATGTGTGCCGAAAACGAAATGGATGCTCTGGAAGGCAGTGGTCTTTCTATCCAGCGTATCGCCGTGCCGTTTATTGGCGTCGGCGTAGTTCTGGCACTGATCAGCGTGACACTGTTTGGTTATGTGCAACCCTATAGCCGCTATGCGTTCAGCGCCATCAAGCACGCCTTGATCAACTCACCCTGGGATGCACAGGTCATCCCCGGTACTTTTATTGATACCGGCAATGGCCTGCGACTCAGCGCCCTTGAAGTCGGGCCGGAAGGGCGAAAGCTCAGCAGTGTCTTTGTATTTCAAATCACACCAGACGAAAGCGGCGAAAAAACGGTAGAAACCGCCATTACCGCCAAAACCGGTGAATTGATTGCCCACAAAGAAGCCGGGAAGCTCGTGCTCAGCCTTAAAGACGGCATCACCATGCCCACCAGTGACGCCGGTGGCACAACTGCGTTGGCGTTTGGTTCACTGGACATCAGTCAGGGTTATTCGGCCGACGCACCGCTTTTTCGCCCGCGAGGGCTGAGCGAGCGGGAAATGACCTTGGACGAACTTTGGAACGAGGCCGCTTTGCCGGGGCCAGAAGATCGCCGCGCCCGGTTAAAATCTGAGTTTCATGCTCGCCTCGTGCGCGGCCTTTCATTGATTTTCCTGCCTCTATTGGCAATTCCCATGGGGCTGTCGGCCAAACGCACGCCGCGCTGGGAAAGCATTGCCCTGACCGGAGTGATTATAATCGCCTATCACCAATCCATCCAATTATTGGAAGGGTTTGGCGATTTGCAATTGATCAACCCGGGGCCTGCTTTATGGGGCTTGGGTGCGGGCTTTGGCCTGTTTTGCAGCTGGTTGTTCTTTTTCACAAAAGGACAAGGCCAGGGCATGCCATTGCGCCATGTCTATAAATTCTTTGACTATGCCGCAGGAAAAATCAAAGGCCTGATCCCCAAGCGCTTTCGTGCTGAAAAAACGGGGCAAACCCTATGATTTTGTCCCGTTATCTGTCCCGTCAAATGGCTCTCAAAATGTTTTGGGTGCTGTTGTCATTTACTGCGCTGATGCAGCTGATTGACCTGCTTGGGGCCTCAACCGACATTATCGAGCGCGGCGAAGGTTTGTTCGGATTTTTAAAATACATCGTGTTGCGCATGCCTGTGACTATGCAACATCTGGTGCCAATTTCCACGCTTTTGGGGGCCGCACTGACGTTTTTTTCACTGGCACAGAACAGCGAAATGATCGCCCTTCGGGGTTCAGGCCAAACCCCCTATCGCGCCGTATTCATGCTGGTTCCACTGACCTTGGCCATTGGCATTGGTTATTTTATTCTGTCTGACCAGATTGTGCCGCGTGCTGACAAGGTATTTGTGTCCTGGTGGGAACGCACCGACCCCGATGCCGGGGCAGAGACGGCCGATCCCGGCGACGAAGTTTGGGCGCGCACAACCTATAGCGTGATCCGTATCAAAACCCACCTTGATGGCGGGCGCCGATTGGAAGGCATCACAATATATTCTCTGGATAAAGACCAACAGATTTCCGAACGCATCCAAGCCAAAAGCGCAGACTGGCAAGGCGATGGGTCCTGGACGCTGAGCGGCGTTGATCGCTATATCGGCAATGACGGGGCCTCCAGCACATTTTCCATGTCGGCCATGAACTGGCATACAGCGCTCAGCCCCTCCACAGTTCTGGAACTGGCCAATCCTGAGGTCAGCATCTCCACATCGGGATCGCGCAAGGTGATCAAAGGGCGCGCCGCCGGTTCGCGGTCCGGTGATTATTACCAGCTGCAATTACAAAAGGCCTATCTGACCTTGTTCTCGCCGCTGATCATGCTGTTATTGGCTGCCCCGGTTGCCGCGGGCCTGCGCCGGTCCGGCACCACAACGCGCTATTTGGGCTTTGCGGTGATCGCCGGGTTCAGCTTTTTGTTGATGGATGGTATTTTGCTCTCCCTTGGACAGGCTCATATCGTTCCGATGTTTGCATCGGCATGGGCCACCGCGATACTCTTTGCCCTAGGGGGCAGTTGGGTCTTGTTGCGGCTGGAAAACTAGAATGAATACTGATCTTGTTATTGAACCGGTCACCGACAAGGCTGGCCTTGGTGAATTCATTGCCCTGCCGACCGTGCTTTATGGTGATGATCCCAACTGGATTGCGCCCTTGAAGATGGAACGCCTGGGCATTTTGGACCCAAAACAAAGCCCGTTTTTTGAGCACGCCGAGGCCCAATACTGGATCGCCCGGCAAAACGGCAAAGCTGTGGGGCGGGTCAGTGCACAGATTGACCAACTATCACTAGAGGCCAATGACCCGACCACCGGCCATTTCGGCATGATTGTGGCCATTGACGACCCAAAGGTGACCAAAGCCCTGTTGGATACTGCCGCTGCATGGTTGAAGAAACGGGGCATGAAAACCATACAGGGTCCGTTTAATCTGTCTATCAATCAAGAAGTCGGTTTGTTGATTGATGGCCGCGACACCCCGCCGATGATGCTGATGTCTCACGATCCGGCCTATATGGCCAAATATATTGAGGCCGCCGGATATTCCAAGGCCAAAGACCTGCTGGCCTATATCCGGGGTACTGATTTTCTGTTCCCGGAAAAATGGCGCCGCATGGCCGAAAGGCGCAGCGGCCATGTCTCCATGCGCATGTTTGACATGAAAAACTATGATCGGGACATCAATCATATCGTCAGCATTTTTAATGAAGCCTGGCACAATAATTGGAACTTTGTTCCGATGACCGAAAAAGAGATTGACCACATGGCCAAGGAATTGCGGCCCCTGATCCGCAAGGAACTGGCATGGTTTGCCGATATTGATGGCGAACCGGCAGCATTTATTGTCTGCCTGCCGGACGTCAATGATGTGATTGGCGATCTGAAAGGCAGCCTGTTGCCCTTTGGCTGGTTGAAATTGATCTGGCGGTTGAAAGTTTCGCGCCCGTCCACTGCACGCGTTCTGTTGATGGGGGTGCGCAAGAAATTCAGCGATGGCGTGTTGGGGCAAATCCTGCCCTTCCGGCTGATTTATGCTCTGGAATCAGATCTTTATGAATCGCCCATCAAGCGCGTCGAAATGTCATGGATTCTGGAAGATAACGAGCCGGTTAAGCGGATGATTGAAACGCTGGGCGGCAAGGCATATAAAACCTACCGCGTCTATGAAAAGACGCTATAGCCAGCCCGCGGCACGATACCACTTTACTGTCTCTGCAAAACCGTCCTGCAATGAAATTTCAGGCACCCATATATTTTCTGGGACCAAATGCGCTCCCCTGGCCGACCAGTCCGGGTGTAGAATTTCGCGTGCTTTACCTTCATCAAAGATACTGACCTGGCCTCTAAGTCGCGCAAGTTTGCCGTTTAAACTTGCCGCCATCACCACCAGCCCTGGCGGCAGATGGAATGGCCGCGCCGAGCACGCCACAGACGCACAAGCTGCATCAACGATTTCCGACCAGCTGTAACCCTCCAGCACGGCATCAGACAGTTCCAGCAATTGCTGCTGAGGCCCTTCATTGCACAGCGCACACAAGGCGTTTGCGGCATCGCGCACATGAATAAGGCTCAGCCGTGCGCTCTTGCTGCCTAACATGGGATGCACAGGCAGGCGTGCCGCCTTGAAAATGCTCAATGTTTCGCGATCCCACGGGCCGTAAATCGCCGGTGGTCGCACCACCAGCCAGTTGCCGTCCTTGGCCATCACCGCTTCTTCTGCGGCTCGTTTGCTGGCGCCATAGGCCGACAAGTGCGCTTCGCGCGCCGTGAAAGATGATACGCTGATAAAACGGGCATTCGGGGCATGGTTGCGCCAGGCATCAACAATACGTTTTGTGCCGCCATAATTGGTCTGCATGAGGCTGTCCGCATGGCCTTTAATGGCTCCGGCGATATGGATAACCGCATCAGCCTTGGTGACCAGCCGTCTCAGAGCCGCCTCATCGCGTAAATCACCTGGAACCAGTTCCAGCCGGTATGGTGCCAATTGCTCATGGATGGGCAACGAGCGCACCATCGCACGCACGCGCCAACCCTTGGCGTGCAAACTTTCTACCAGATAACGGCCCAAAAACCCGGTCGCACCAGTTAGCGCAACCAGTGGTCTGGCTTGGCTCATGCGTTGCCCGAAGCGTGCTGTGGGCTGGCCTTGCGGGCCTTTTCAAAGGCACCTTCCAGATACATCTGGCGGGCCTTGATACGGCTGAGTTTCCCAGACGAGGTTTGCGGCAGGCTGTGCGGCGGTACGCTGACCACTTTGGCCATCAGGCCGTATTCTGCACTGACCAAGCCCTCGATACCACTGAGCAGTGAATTGCGCCGTTCCGGGTCTGAAATGCGGGTCTGCACTAACAGGACGACCTTTTCGCCGTCGCCGTCATCAATGGAAAACGCGGCAACATCACCGGCGCGCAAAACATCATTGCCGCTTTCCGCGGCCCATTCCAGATCCTGTGGCCAGACATTGCGGCCATTGACCAAAATCAAATCCTTGACCCGACCTGTAATGACAATCTGCCCGTCTCGGAAGTAGCCCAGATCGCCGGTATCCAGCCAGCCATTAGGGGTCAATACACAGGCGGTTTCACCAGCATTGCCATAATATTCCTTCATAAGGCTCGGCCCGGTGACAAAAATCCGGCCAACCTGACCATCATCGAGAGCTTTGCCGGCATCATTGCGTACTTCTATTTTGTGGTCCGGCAATGGCCCGCCACACAAGGCAAAAGAACGCTGCGGTGCACCGCTGCCCGCTGTGGTCGTCTTGGCGCGGGATTCGCTGTCCAAGGTATTCAGGTCCAGACGGTCAAAGGCCAACCCGGCACCGGTTGGTGCAAAGCTGATTGCCAGTGTGGCTTCGGCCATCCCATAACTGGCTACAAATGACTTTTCATCAAAGCCAACCTTTTCAAAGCATTCGACAAAACGTTCCAGAACCGGAAGGCGAATCATATCGCCACCAATCCCGGCAGCACGCCAACATGACAGATCAAGGTTCTCCAGATTGGCAGTGCGCGCCCGGCGAGCACATAATTCATACCCAAAAGAAGGGCTGTAAGCCAAGGTCGCACGATTGTCGGAAATCATTTTCAACCAGCCTAGCGAGCGGCGAGCAAAATCACGCGTTGGCAACAGATCAACACTCAGCTGGGATGCCATCGGAGCCAGTAAGAAACCAACCAAACCCATATCGTGATAAAACGGGAGCCAGGAACAGGCCCGATCGCCTTCACGAATTTTCAAACCATCGCGGCAAATACCACGCGCATTGGCCATAAACGCTTCATGCGTAATTTCAACACCCAGTGGAAAACGTGTCGTACCAGATGAAAATTGCAAATAACTCATATCCTGAGGTTTGGCACGCGGCAGATTGGCGTCATCGCCCTCGTGGGCTTTAAGTTCGCTCAAGGCGCCTGCATACGCCAGATCAAGGGTCTGGGCAGCGTCTTCAATCCATTCAACCAGCGAGGCCGGGCCAAATACGGCACGTGCACCACAAACCTGCATGATACGTTTGAGATGCGCGATATACCCATCCTTGCCACCAAAGGCGACAGGCAATGGCAAGGGAGCCGGGATCAGTCCGGCATAGGCACAACCAAAGAACGTCACCACAAATTCCGCATCTGTTTCAGCGATAATGGCAACCCGATCACCGGCAATCAGACCGGCGGCCAACATACGTTGCGCGGCATCAAGAGAGCGTTTGCGCAGGTCGGCATAAGGAACGACTTCTTCAAGGCCGTTTCGGGCACTGTAGAAGTTAAGACCCGCGGCTCCTTGTGCGGCGTAATCAAGCGCGTCACTGAGGAGTTCAAAATCTGCCAAACGGCGCGGCATACCGCTATCCGTCGGTGTTGGTTGTAAATCAGTCATACGTAGTTCTGGCCTTTAAACTTTTCGGAAAATAACGTCGGATTGCTGCCTGCCCAATGCCGACGGGTGCGTCTAGCATAGCATTTTGATATGTGCACCAGATCATCTGTTATTTGCCCCTCTATGATACAATATGCGGCAATATTGCCCTGCAATGCAAGGCTTACGCCGGGTGCGCCGCTTTGCCGCCTACAAATACGGCCTTTGCATACATTCTAATGGTGGACTTGGGGGCTGTTTACGCGTATCGGTGCGCGCATCTGAAACGGCAGCAGATTATCGACATAAATGGAGCGGATCGTGAAGCACACAGGCACGCATGTTAACGAGGCGGCCTTAACGGCCCTTGGCCTTGAAAAAGCGCAATTGCTCAACTGGAATTGGCCCAATGCCAGCCTTTATGAAGAAGCCGTCCGGCGCGGTGAAGGCAAGGTTGCCGATCACGGCCCTCTGGTCGTTAAAACTGGCCAGCATACGGGCCGCTCGGCCACTGATAAATTTGTTGTCCGCGATGCCGAAACAGAAAATTCGGTCTGGTGGGATCAAAATGTCTCTATGACCCCATCGCAATTTGATGTTCTCTGGGGAGATTTTAAATCCTATATGAGCGACAAAGAACTCTTTGTTCAGGAACTCTTTGGTGGTGCAGATTTGGACCATCGCCTGCCGGTGAACATCATTACTGAATTTGCGTGGCATTCTTTGTTTATTCGCCATTTGCTGCGTATTCCGGCCACTGAAGACCTGCAAGGTTTCATGGCTGAGTTCACAATCATCAGCCTGCCGGGCTTTCGAGCTGACCCGGCACGCCATGGTACGCGTTCTGAAACCGTTATCGCCGTCAATATGAGCCAGCGCCTGGTGCTGATCGGCGGCACGTCTTATGCGGGCGAGATCAAAAAATCTGTCTTTTCGATCCTCAACTATCTGCTGCCTAAAAAGGCAATCATGCCGATGCATTGTTCGGTCAATGCTGGCGACGACGATTCAGCAATTTTCTTTGGTCTTTCTGGCACAGGTAAAACCACATTGTCGGCCAACCCTGACCGCACCCTGATTGGTGATGATGAACATGGCTGGTCTGAAAACGGCCTGTTTAATTTTGAAGGCGGCTGTTACGCCAAAATGATCCGCCTCTCGGAAAAAGCCGAGCCGGAAATTTATGCCACCACAAAGATGTGGGGTACGGTTTTGGAAAACGTGGTCATGGACCCGGACAATCGCAGCCTCGATCTGGATGACCCCAGCCTGGCTGAAAACAGCCGCGGCGCATATCCCCTGACTGCGATCCCCAATGCCAGCGCCACGGGCCGTTGCGGACACCCGAATAACATTATCATGCTAACCGCCGATGCGTTTGGCGTTCTGCCCCCCATTGCTCGCATGAGCCCCAGCCAGGCCATGTATCACTTCCTGTCCGGCTATACGGCCAAGGTTGCCGGTACGGAAAAAGGCGTCACCGAGCCGCAAGCCACCTTCTCCACTTGTTTTGGAGCACCCTTTATGCCGCGCCATCCATCCGAGTATGGTAATTTGCTGCGCGATCTGATTGCCCGGCATGATGTGAACTGCTGGCTGGTCAATACCGGCTGGACCGGTGGCCCCTATGGCACGGGCGAACGCATGCCGATCAAGGCGACGCGGGCCTTGCTAGCGGCGGCGCTTGATGGCTCGCTAAATTCCGCAGAATTCCGCAAAGACGAGAATTTTGGCCTGGAGGTTCCCGTTTCTGTTTCGGGTGTTGATAGTGCCATTCTTGACCCGCGCGGCACCTGGGTGGACAAGGATGCCTATGACGCGCAGGCCGCCAAGCTGGTCAAAATGTTTGTCGACAACTTCGCCAAATATACGGACCATGTTGACCCGGATGTACGATCTGCTGGCCCTATCGCGGCATAATTTGCGGCCTGGCCAAAATCTCAACACATTATTGGCTAGGCTGGTGCAGATGAAACACTGGTCAATTTTACTGTGCTTTGTATTGGTTTGCGGCTTGGCGGTGCACGCCGTTCCAGTGCGGGCGCAGAGCATTTGGGTGCCGCCCCCCAGCCAAAGCTGGGACTGGCAACTTTCTGAACCTTTTGATTTCACCCGCCCGGTCGACATTATCGATATTGACCAACAAGAAACCAGTGCCCAAACCGTGGCGATGTTGCATGCACAGGGCAAGCGCGTCATTTGCTATATCAGTGTTGGTTCATGGGAAAGCTGGCGACCCGATGCATCCAGTTATGCCGCCGCCCTTAAAGGCAAAAACTATGATGGTTGGGCCGGCGAAAAATGGGTGGATATTCGCCGTATCGACCTTCTTGGACCCATTCTTCTAGCCCGCTTTGATGATTGTGCCGCCAAGGGTTTTGACGGCATAGAGCCGGACAATATCGCTGGCTTTGAAGAAAACACCGGCTTTGCGTTAACCGCGGCTGATCAATTGACGTTTAACCGCTGGCTGGCGGAACAGGCCCACAGCCGTGGCCTCTCAATAGGGTTGAAAAACGACAATGGCCAGGTGGCAGAACTGGTTGGTGATTTTGACTGGGCCTTGACCGAAGACTGTGATGATCAGGGTTGGTGCGCCGACCTCAACCCGTTCATTGCCGCAGGCAAAGCGGTATTGCAGGCTGAATACACGGATAACAACTCGACATTGTCGGGGATATGCGGCCCTGCCAAAGCCCGTGGCTTCTCGGCCATTCTCAAAGAACGTGACCTGCATGAATGGGCACGGTTTTGCCCGGCCGATTCGTCTATCGCCGCATCAACCCTGCCGGTGGCGCGCAGTTTCGCCGCAGATCAAGCCGTGACGGTATTTGCCAGCATCATCAATGCACACACGACACAAACCGCCGAAAACTGTTCCATCGCTCTGCCTGCCGGGCTTGCAGCCACCCTAAGCTATCAAACCACCAACCCCGCCACCAATGCCCCGACCGGCACACCAGATATGCCGGTCAACATACAACCCGGCCAAAGCCAGAGCTTTGTGCTCAGCATCACCCCGGACAATGCCCTGATCACCGGCACGGATATTTATCTGGTATTTGATTGCGCCAATACCGTTCCGGCGGCGCATCTTTTGGGGACCAATACGGTGCACCTCTCCCCAAACGCGACAGGGGGATCAGCGGATCTGATTGCCAATCTGGCCACCACCAGCAATGACGGCATTGTGCATTTGCCATCCAATTCCGGCAGTCATTTTTTCACCGCGTCGGCCATCAATATCGGGCAGAGTGGCACCATTACTGCAAATGTTAGCGACGACGGTGCGGCCCTGCCCCTGGCCATTACTTTGTGCATGACAGATGAAACCGGGGCCTGCCTGGCACCGGCATCCACAAGCGTCCAATCTGTTATCACCAACAACCAGACCGTTTTTTATGCGGTCTTTGTGACGGCAACGGGCCCGATCACCTTTGATCCAGCCTTGCACCGCCTGACCCTGCGTCTGGTGGACAGCAGTGGCGATCTTCGCGGTGCAACCAGTGTTGCGGTGCGCACGCCCTAGCGGAGCGCCGGACTTGCCTTTATGGTCAAGCCTGAACAGAAAACACAACAGGCCCTTTATGACCTCTATATTGCTTTTCATTGCCTTGAGCGGCGGATATTTGCTTGGCTCCATTCCGTTTGGCGTGTTGCTGTCGCGCTGGTTTGGCATGGGTGATGTTCGTAACATCGGCTCAGGCAATATTGGCGCAACCAATGTTTTACGCACCGGGCGCAAAGATCTGGCGCTGGCGACACTGGTTCTGGACGGCGGTAAATCTGCGGCGGCCTATGTTTTAGCCAGCCATTACATGCACCCCTATATGGGGCTTGTTGCGGCGGCGGCGGCGCTGTTGGGCCACTGCTATCCGGTCTGGCTGGGTTTTCGAGGTGGCAAAGGCGTCGCCACATTTTTTGGCGGTGTGTTTGTGGCCCTGTGGCCGTTGGGCGTGGCCTGTGCCGCCATTTGGCTGCTGACTGCTGCGCTGGTGCGGATTTCGTCTATGGCGGCTCTCTTGGCGGTCAACAGCGCCCCGGCCATTGCGCTATTGCTTGGCCGTCCTGACATTGCCATGTATTGCGGTCTGATGGCGCTGGTCGTCAGCATCCGTCACTGGTCCAACATTATGCGCATGATGAATGGCACCGAACCGCGTTTTGGCGACAAGAAAGAATGACCACACGCCAATCGCTTGGACCGCGCGCACTGGCTGCCTGGCTCTGTCTGGCACGAACCCCACAGGTTGGCCCCGTGGCCTTTCGCGGCCTGATCAATCGCATTGGTGACCCGCAAAGTGCGCTGGCTGCGCTGCCTGAACTGGCCCGGCGCGGTGGCCGCGTTGATCCTTTGAAAATTCCGACACTGGACATGGCCGAACATGAGATTGAGGCACTAGAGAATTTAGGCGGTGTACTTCTGCCCGCGTGTGATCCAGATTTTCCGCAGGCGCTTGCAGCCCTTGATCCACCGCCGCCCGTGCTTTCCGTTCTGGGTGATGTCAGCCTGCTGGCCAAACCGGCCTGCGCCATGGTCGGTGCACGCAATGCCTCGGCCACGGGGATGCGCATGGCCCGCCAGATGGCCGCTGAGCTGGGTGATTTGGGCTTTATCGTCGTCTCAGGCCTGGCGCGCGGTATAGATGGCGCGGCACATCATGGCGCCTTGCAAAGCGGTACAATTGCCGTGGTGGCGGGCGGTGTAGACCATATTTACCCACCAGAACATGCAGATCTTCGCGAAGAGATTATGCGCCACGGGGCCGTTGTTTCTGAACGACGTCTGGGCCACCGGGTCAATGCCCGCGACTTTCCGCGGCGCAACCGGATTATTTCCGGTTTGGCACTTGGCGTATTGGTGATCGAGGCTGCGGTGCGTTCAGGCTCGCTGATTACTGCCCGCTATGCGCTGGAACAAGGACGCGAAGTCATGGCCACGCCAGGCTCACCGCTAGACCCGCGCTGTAAAGGCACCAATGGATTGATTAAATCCGGGGCGTTATTGGCCGAAACAGCGCAAGATGTTGCCGACGCGCTGGCGGGTCGGCGCCCGGCACAGCTGGACGAACAAGACGATCTGTTCGCTGCCCCCCAAAATACGCCGCCCGATGATCATGACGTCGACGAGGCCCGGCCAATACTGTTGCAATTGCTGAGCCCCAGCCCTGTGCCGCGCGATGAATTGATCCGGATCAGCGCCCTGCCCACGGCGGTATGCGCCGCGGCCCTGTTGGAATTGGAGTTGGCCGGCCAAATGACCAGCCTGCCCGGCGGCATGGTGGCACTGGCCAAATAAAAAAGCCCGGTACAAACGCACCGGGCCTTCGTAGATTAAAAGCTGATAGGCTTAGCGTATGCCCTGCACCAGCTTAATGCCATCCTGAGCACGATCATTGATCGGCTTGGTGGCGCTTTTAAACAATTCAGTGCTCATGGCCGTCAAAGTCGTCAAACCTGACAGATATGCTTCCATGGCAGATTTTGCATAATCGGCCTGCAACTCAACCATGTCCTGTACGCTCTTGGCACCGGCAAGTGCCTGAGCCGTTGCAACACCATTTTCCAGACTGGTTTTTGCATACATAGACATTTCAGCATTGATGGCCTCGACGCCTTGTCCGGCAATGGTCAGGCTTTCCATAACCGCATCAGTGTTGGCTTTCAGGTGATCGCCGAATTCGCCCGCCGTACGCACGGCAGTGTTCATCGTATCCTCAAAGGCATCTGTTTTGGCTTTTTTGGTTTTGGTTTGGCTTGTCATTTCGTATTCCTGATGGTGTTGCGCTTGGCTTTTGCAGCACATGTTATGGGCAATAATAAGCGCCCGAAATTACCAGCACAAAATAAGGTTACTTCGCACTTGCGTCAAGTTTATTGTGCGATGCACAATTTTCTAATTTTTACGCCTTGGAAAGGTCGCCGGGTTAGGTTTTGCACGTTCAATAATGCAAGAGACACTGCCCATGCGCACACTGGTGCAAACCATACTGGTCATTTTGACCCTGGCCTCAACAGCCGTGGCGAAAACGCCGCCAGAGCGCTTTGCAGCCATTGCGGTGGTTGAGGCCACTGGAGAAGTATTGCACGCCCGCCATGCAAGCGAACTGCGCCACCCAGCATCGCTGACCAAGGTAATGACCCTCTATATGGTGTTCGACGCCATCACCGCCGGTGAACTGGGCTGGGATGATCCATTACGGGTCTCGCCCAAGGCTGCCCGCGCCCGCCCCAGCCGTTTGGGCCTGAAAGCCAATGCCACCATCAGCGTTGAAGATGCCGTCCGTGCCATGGTGACCAAAAGCGCCAATGATGTCGCCGTTGTTCTGGCAGAGCGCCTGGGCGGCGGAGAAACCAAATTTGCGACACAAATGACCCAAAAAGCGCGCGCGCTGGGCATGACAAACAGCCGGTTTGTTAATGCGTCTGGCCTGCCCGACACCCGTCAGGTGATGACGGCGCGGGATATGGCCGTATTGGCATATCGCATCCACCATGATTTTCCGCAATTTTATCGCTATTTTTCGCTGAGCAAGCTGGTCTGGAATAACCGCAGCCACAACAACCACAACACATTGTTGGGCCGTGTTGAAGGCGTTGATGGCTTAAAAACAGGCTTCACCAATGCCTCTGGCTATAACATTGCCGTCACCGCCGAGCGCGATGGCGAGCGCCTGATCGTGGTGGTCTTTGGCGGGGCAAGCGGGGCCAAACGCGATTCGTATGCCACAACATTACTGGAACGCGCCTTTGAAGAACTGGATCGTCGCGCCACCAGCACTCAATCCCCCACTACACCGCCCCCGGCAGATCTGGACGATCAGACGCCTGTGCTCTTTGCCGGACTGCCCGGTGAAACCAGTCAGGGCGGCGCCGAACGGCGCGGCGTTCAGATTGTCATTGACGACACCATAGAAACACGGCCATTGCCAATTGCTCCGGCCACACGGCCCGCCAAAATCCAGACCGTCAGCATGGCCATGCCGAGCGGCACCTGGGGCGTACAGGTCGGGGCGTTCTCCTCTCAGGCCAAAGCCCAAAAAAGACTACATCACATCAAAGACATAACCGTAGACCACCTGACTGGAAATGAGGGGCATATCACTGAGGGGCAGCGCAATGGCACGCCGCTTTACCGGGCCCGGTTTTTAGGGCTGACATCTGTTGACGCCCGCCAAGTCTGTGCCCAGCTCAATACTGTTGGCCAATCCTGTTTCGCTCTGCCGCCGCATACGCTTTCAGAATGAGAATGCCGCACCTTGTAAGGCCTTAAGCTTTAAGACGATCAATAAATCCCGTAATTCCTGACGCGCCGCAACATGGCTCATGGAAAACTGAATGGCGCTGCCCTGATCTGTGAGATCAAGAAGCGTCAGGCCAGAGGGGAATAATTCGCGATAGATGACACGCTCGCCAAAGCCCGGAGCCAGACGAAAACCAAGGCGTTTTGATAATGTATCCAGCCCTTCGCCGACACGCTGTTTATTGCGGGCATTGATCATGCTCATCCGATTGCGCATGACCACCCAGTCAATGCTCTTGCGGGTCCGTAGGGCCTTATTCTTGCGGGCCGTCCAGACCATTTCGCTGTAAAGGCTTGGCTTGGCACGGGACAAATCGCCATTGGCGGTTTTGGCCAGCAGGTCAAAATCCACAAAGCTGTCATTGATGGGCGTCAGGATCGTGTCGGCATCCCCGTGGGCCAGACGAGACAAATAGGTATCGCTGCCCGGCGCATCCACAACAATAAAGCTGCACGACGGGGTCAGACTGGCCAGTGCTGTGCGCCAGTTTTGGGTTTCTTCCTCGTCGCGGCTATCAAGATCACGTGCCGTTCCCGCCGCAACAGGGGCAATATGCGGCATGGCCAGGTGCAGGTTCTGTGCCTCTGCCCAGTGGGCACGGTTTTCCATATAACGGGTAAATGTGCGTTGGCGGGTATCCAGATCAATCACCCCAACCTGTTGATCCATACGCATCAGTGCCAGTGCCAGATGCACCGCCACAGTAGACTTTCCTGCCCCGCCCTTTTCATTGCCAACCACAATGATGTGCACAGATTTTTCATCTGTCCCGGATGGATTCTCAACGGTATCTTCATTCAATACGGTTTGCATGATGATCTGGTCCGAATCATTCTTCGTGAGGCAATTATGCGCTACTTCACCGGATTTACACTCTGTCTGGCTGCGGTTTTGCTCTTTGCACGTACTGGATTAACCGATGTGACCACCAATCCATCGCGTCTGGTCCTGACCCAAGAGGTCCGTGCCGGAGAGATTCAAGTCCATAATAGCGGTCATCACACCCTAACAATTTCCACTGGGTGGACGGCCATTGCCCAGGGCAATGACGGCCTGTTATACCCTGCCCCTTACGGACCGGCGACGGTGCCGATAGCCGGTTTACAAATGTGGCCCAACGCTTTCACTCTGAAGCCTGATGAAACCCGCGCTGTATATGTTGTGCTGCCACCGGAAAACCCGATCAAGAGCGAACAATTAACGCACATCCGCATTGATGCAGACCGGGTCAACGGCAAGGGCCCGCGTTGGGGCCTGTCTTTACCAGTGTTTGTGCGCGCCAAATACATGCCTATGACTGTGCAGATCACCGAAGTGCGTCGCGCCGGGCCGCAAAGCGTGTTTGTGACCCTGTTCCGTCATGGCGGAGCAACACCATATGGCAAGCTGGTGATCAGTGATGAGCGTGGCCGTACGCTGGGTGAACTTGGCAACATTACGCTTTATGCTGACAAACAAGATGTGCGCTATGAAATCCCGCTGGAACATTCAACGCCCGGGACCAGCTTTATCAGCT
The DNA here is from genome assembly GCA_021776525.1 of Robiginitomaculum sp. Classification (GTDB taxonomy): domain Bacteria; phylum Pseudomonadota; class Alphaproteobacteria; order Caulobacterales; family Maricaulaceae; genus Robiginitomaculum_B. Next base: position 869,930 of record JAJFFT010000004.1, on the reverse strand, counting down.
ATCTGGGTTCAGGTGAGTTTGAGAATCAGGTTTTCGATATTCAGGAAATCAAACCGTAACAGAGGCTGAGTTCAGCCCGGAGCCCGGCCCGTAAAATCCGCCGGGGCGCAATATACGCCAGTGGCGCGGATTTGTGTGCATTTGGCCTGCGCTTCGGCACGGCTGGCAAAAGGTCCGGCTTTAAGGCGCTCATAAATACCTTTTTGAGGCCCCAGATCAACGCGCTCAACTCGTGGGTCCAGTCCGGCCAGCGCCCCGTTGGTTTGCGATTTGATTTGTGCATAGCCTTTATAAGCACGCGCGGCGGTACGATAACTGCCCAAATGAATTGCATGCATCAAACTGCGCGCATTACTCAATGACGGTGCAGGCGTAATATCCTGGGCTGTGTGCGCATTGTACGAGGCGCGATGGACCTGTGCGCCATTCATCGCGGCACCCAACGTATTGGCAGCAAAGCTTGCGCCTTTGCTGCGGCGTTGGATATCGCCCAAAGTATTGGGTTGTTCAAAGCTGCTGGTGTAGTGCGCCCGCTTGCTTCCCCTGCCCCCGCGTTGTGCAGGAGGCATCAGCGCCGCCGCCAACTGGAATATTTCAGGCGCAGCCTCAGAAACCTGACGTAAATCGCTCTGTTCTGCATCACGCAAGCGCGACATCACCACATCAACGGCGATTTTCAATCCCGGATCAACATCTGCCGAAGCGCGGGGCGCAGCACGCATTTTATCTTTATGACCGAACGGCAAGGCAGAACAGCCACCCAAAAGTAAGGCCGTTGCCAGAACAAGACTGAAGGTATGTTTTTTCATGCCCCTTAACTGCGCCAACATGGTTACTGAACGTTTAACGAAAGGCTCCGGTGGATAAATTACCAGGCCCCGATTTCACGTAAATGTGCCCGCAATTCCCCCGGCAGCTCTGCGCCACCGCCGGTTTTCGTCAAGTCCGCGGGAGCATCTGCAGCTGTTAAATACCGCCACCCTTGAAAGGGACGCCGCGGTTGTGGCTCAGTTGGAATAAGGTCCAGACCCAGCACAAGACGGCACCGGCGAACCCCATCATCACCGATCACCTCTTCCAGTGCTTCTATTCTCTGGCGTGCCTGTACCACGCGTTTAATCACCCAATAAAGCGAACCACCATCCAGCACTTCGGCAGCGCGGCGGGGCGTCATGCGTGTCACGTGACAGGGGTTTGGCCGCGCACCACGGGCCAAACGTGCCTTAATACGCATCGTGTACAGCCCTTGGAGCTGGTCCAGAGAATCAATACCAACGCAGAGTTTGATTAAGTGCAAAGCCATGGACACAGTCTATGACAGATTCCCCGATAACAAAAAGCCGTCTATCAGCGTTTTTGGAAGTCCGATTTAACGGAGAGGCTGTGTTGGTTGAATTTCTTAAACATTGCCGAGCCCGCGGCTTTGACTTCCTGCCGCGTGATGACCAGGGGACCGCCGTCCCAAGCTGGCGCAAATTGTGTGGTCAAATCAAATGTTTTGACCTTGGCCACAGCCACTGGCTTGAAGCTTTTAATGGTATAAATATGAATCCAAGCAAAGTGCTTGCCGACTTTGCTGATTGCAAATTCGCCACGAAGGTAATCGGTACTTTTTGTAGCTTTAGCGGACTTTTTCCTCTTTTTGCCCTTGTCACCCTCTTTGTCATGCGAGCCAAACAAACCATCTCCTTTGGGTTGGAAGCTATAAATCGCAGCATCCCCGTCAACTCGCACGAATTGAGGGGCATCCCCGACCGTCTCACTGAGTTTACGAACCACGGCATCCTGATCCGGTTCAAAACCCTGATCACCGCCTTTTTTGGCGGCTCGCTTTTGTTGTTTGAGGTGATCTTTGATGATCTCTTTGCGAGCCTCGGCATCTTCGGCTTCGCTGGGGTGCAACAAGTTCCATTGCTCGCCCACAGGCTTGGCAGGGTCAAACACATACTCAATGCTCAGATGGTCATCGCCGGACAGGTCAATACGTTCACGCAGGGCAAAGCGCGTATCATTATCATGTGCTGCCAGGCGGGCCTGTAAATCATCCTTGGCGGCCTGTAACAACGCATCAGAATCGAAGTTATCCTGCGCTGCACTGGGCAAAGCAAACAACGTCACAAAAGAATAGAGAAGTGCAGAAAGAAAAATTGTGTGGGCGGACATTCAGTTAACTCCTGATATACCCCCGGCATCCCAGAGACAGGGTTCTAACTTGTTGGTCCGATTGTCACAAGCCTTTATTTTTTTGAGTTTATGCCGCACCTTTTTGCTCATCAAACTCGCGAACTGAATTCCCTGCCTCAAGGTCAATTTTAAACAAATATCCCGATTTTGCTGCTGACTTAGCCTTGACCAATTTCATTTTCCGAAGCGCCCTGGACGCAGCGAACCGCATAAACTGGTTGGTAAAACCCTGATCATCAATTTTGGGGTTCATCCCAAGTCTGCGACGCAATATCCCGTTGGTAATTTGCGCCCCATTTTGCATGATCGTCGAAAACGGCGAGTATTCCATAGTAATGGAGACGTTCATATCCCCAGAATTTTGGACCTTGTGCGGCGCATGCAATGGCCATGTTGCGGCCTGTCCCGGTTGCAGATCGAAGACCATAGCCTTGGCGTCATACCTTTCATTATACGGCACATCATCATTGTGTTCGTGAAGCAAGATTTCTTCGACCTCACGTTCAGGCATGGTTTCTTCATCAACCGGATATACCCAAACCCGTTTGTGCCCACGAATATGCCACAACAACACATCAGACCGATCGATATGATACGGTACACCGGCTGTTGGTGAAGAAATCAGCAACCCGCCCATAACCCGAACCGGGTTGAAATTTTGATTGAGCGATTTGAGCTCGCCAATCATGCTGTTCAGCAACACAGTATATTCGTCATGGATATTGAAGGTTTTGCGTAAATTGATCCACAAGCGACCATTGCGCACAGCATCTAACAATTCCTCGCCGCTATAATCCCCCGGATCGCCGCCACGCCAAGAGGCCATGTCATCTGACCCCTCATTCATGGTGCAAAAATCGGCAAGGTCGCGTGGGTGTTTTTCGATCAGTTCGATCAACCGCTCATCACTAAAAAGCGGGCTCTCGTGCACTCTGTGCTCCCACAATGTGGGTTTTTTGCGAAAATCCCTGCGATTTCCCTTGGTCCAATCACAAATTAACGGCGTCGTCATCACTTCAACTCCTGAAATATGCCCCAATCTGGTGCAATCCAATCAACGTTGAGGAGAGCTTTGCAAAAGCTGCGCCGAATTGCGCCTTAGGAAGCCGTTTCAAAGCGGATCAGATCATCACCGTCGCCGACCTGGTCACCAGGTTTCACCAATACTACTTCGACTACGGCATCTGCGGGTGCGCTCAGCGCGTGTTCCATTTTCATGGCTTCCAGCACAATAAGCACCTGTCCCTTGGATACGGTATCTGCGGGCAGGACTGACACACTTAGCACCTTGCCCGGCATAGGCGAGCGAACGACGGCGCTGGCCTCGGCATCAAAAATAGCAGCGTCCGGGTTTGGTTTTTCCAATGCCCAGGCATCACCATTATCAAAAGTCACCATGTCCGTGGCCAGGGTCATGATCTGCGTCTGGTGCACCACCCCATCCAGTGCGTATACGATACCATCCCCGGACCAGTGCACATTGTGTACACCCAGAGCCAGTTCACCGCAGGTCAGGCGCCAGTTATTCTCCCCCTGATGCTTTAAATTGACCCGCAATGTCTCCCCATCATCTGAAAAGGCATGAACCAGGTTTTGCGGCTGGTTTAACCGCCACCCATCTTGCATTTGCCAAGGTGATTGTCCGCCAGACGTATCAGGTCTAAAACATTGTGTGCCAAGTGCCGTTAGAGAAGCCTTCCACGCCGGTTGCTGGTGCATCCCGTGCAAAACATCATCGTGCGCCTCGATAAAGCCGGTATCCACATCGCCTTTGATAAAGTCTGGTTCAGCAAGACAGCGTGTTAAAAAGCCTGCATTGGTGTGTACCGGCCAAGATTGTACCCCCGCCATTGCCGACCCCAGGGCAGAAATAGCCAGTTCTCGTGTCGGCGCATGCGCGATTACCTTGGCCAGCATTGGGTCGTAATGCTCGCTGACCCGATCCCCAGCTACATAACCCGCATCAACACGAATATTACGCCCGGTTGGCAAGACAAAATGCGTCAGAAGGCCTGTGGACGGCATATAGTTATTGGCTGGATCCTCGGCATAAAGGCGGGCTTCGATGGCATGTCCGCGTTGGGCGATCTGGTCTTGTTCCGGCACTGAACCACCCGCGGCGATACGCAATTGCAATTCAACCAGATCATATCCGGTGATCGCTTCGCTGACCGGGTGTTCGACCTGTAAACGGGTGTTCATTTCCATGAACCAGAAACCATCAGCACGCAGCGGCCCCGACCCATCAACAATAAATTCGACCGTGCCGGCATTTTCATAGGCCACGGCGCGGGCCGCCTCGACAGCTGCGGCGCAAATGGCCGTGCGGACTTTGGCGCTCATGCCAGGTGCTGGCGATTCTTCAAGAACTTTCTGATGGCGCCGTTGCACCGAACAATCACGTTCATAAAAATGGGCAATGCGACCGCGGCGATCGCCAAAGATCTGCACCTCAATATGACGCGGATTGACGATAAACTTTTCAACCAGAACCCGGTCATCAGCAAATGCCGACTTGGCCTCGCGCCGTGCCGACTCCAAGGCATCCAGAAAAGCGTCTTCACTGTCCACCCGGCGCATGCCGCGCCCACCGCCACCAGCCACCGCTTTGATCAGCACCGGGTAGCCAATTTTGTCAGCCTCGGACAGCAGCGTTTTATCGCGCTGGTCTTCGCCATGATACCCCGGTGTAACCGGAACCCCGGCGGCTTCCATAATGCGCTTGGCCTCGTCTTTAAGGCCCATCAGGCGCATGGACTGCACCGAGGGGCCTACGAAGATAATGTTTTCACGTTCGCAGGCTGCGGCCAATTCCTGATTTTCAGACAAAAACCCATAGCCCGGATGAATAGCCTCAGCGCCACATTTGCGAGCAGCTTCCATCACGGCATCAATGCGCAGATAGCTTTTTGTAGCGGACGCCGCGCCAATCAGAACCGCTTCGTCGGCTTCACGAACATGTAAAGCATTGGCATCTGCCTCTGAATAGATGGCTATGGTGCGCATCCCCATCCGCTGGGCCGTGCGTATAATTCGGCAGGCGATTTCACCGCGATTGGCAATCAGAAGTGAGGTAAACATCAATTCGCCTTTGTGGTTTCAAGTGGGTGCATAGCCATAAGTTATGTCTTATCCCGAAAGCGGTTGGTAATTGGATAACGTCGGTCCCGCCCAAAGTTTCGGCGGCTGATTTTCACACCCGGTGGGGCCTGACGACGTTTATATTCTGCCAGATATAGAAGGTGTTCAATCCGGCGGACAATGTCAGGGGCATAACCACCGGCAATAATGTTGGCGGCATCGGCTTCTTCTTCAATGAGGCCGTGCAAAATAGCATCCAGATCCTCATAAGGCGGCAGGCTGTCCTGATCCGTCTGGTCGGGCTTTAGCTCTGCCGAAGGCGGCTTGTCGATCACGGTTTGTGGCACCACCATCCCGCGCGGCCCCAACGCCCCATCCGGAAAATTGTCATTGCGCCAACGGCAAAGATTAAAAACCTCGGTCTTATAAATATCCTTCAGCGCGTTATATCCGCCCGACATATCACCATAAAGCGTCGCGTATCCAACCGCCATTTCGGATTTATTGCCGGTCGTCAGCAACATATGACCAAACTTGTTTGATAACGCCATCAGGGTCACGGCCCGCACTCGCGATTGCAGATTTTCTTCGGTGGTGTCGGCCTCACGCCCGGCAAAGAGTGGCCCCAGCATCTGGCCGTACGTATCCACTGCGGCCTCGATAGATATGCTGTCATAGCGCACACCCAGCATTTTTGCACAGGCCACCGCGTCGTCCAGGCTGGAACGAGATGTATATTTTGATGGCATCATCACACACCAGACCCGGTCCGGGCCAAGTGCATCAACCGCCAGCGCCGCAGAAATGGCCGAATCTACGCCGCCAGAAAGCCCAAGGACAACACCGGGGAAGCGGTTCTTATTGACGTAATCACCTAGCCCCAACGTTAGCGCCCGCCAATCGGCTTCTACCCCCTCGCAAACCGGGGCCAGAGGTTCGGCCTCACATTGCCAACCGGTATCGCCAAGCCGCCAATGTGTGGTCTGGATGGAGGTCGAAAAGGCAGCAACCCGCTGGACCACATTGCCTTGACCATCCCAGGAAAAACCACCGCCATCAAAGACCAGTTCGTCCTGGCCGCCGACCTGATTGATAAACACCAAAGGCAGGCGAACATCCTTGTGCCAGGCCAAAAATGAATCATTACGAAAACGGTGAATATTGCGCCGAAACGGCGAGCCATTGATGCACAGCAATATTTCTGCGCCGGCCGCAGCCAAAGCGCGTGGCACGGCCTCAAGCCAGATATCTTCACAGATCGGCAGGCCGAGTTTCAGGCCATGAAAATCAACAGGTTCTGGTATGGGGCCGGCACTAAACACCCGCTTTTCATCGAACACATCATAATTGGGCAATTCATGCTTGAAGCGCGCCGCCGCGACCTTGCCTCCATCCAAAAGAAGGACTGCATTATAAAGCGCCCCATCCTCCATCCATGGCGTACCCAATAGTATTGCCGGGCCGCCATCGGTGGTTTCTAACGCCAATTCCTCAACCGCGGCCCGGCACGCCGCCACCGCAGAGGGTTTAAGCACCAGATCTTCAGGGGGATAGCCGAGTACACCCAGCTCTGGTGTCACCACCAAATCTGCCTTGTCCTTAGCGGCCTGTGCGCGCGCCGCACGGATCAGCGCGCAATTACCCACGATATCCCCCATAACAGGGTTAAGTTGGGCGGTTGTAATGGTCAGTGTGCGCGTCATGGCGCCCTTTTAAGTCGCTTAGGCGACCTTGTCGACGCGCAAGGCCAGCGCCAATGCCTTAGCCCCGGAAATTCCGCAGACCGGCACTTGTCCACCATCCAAAATGGCACAGGCAAAGGCATTGATCTCAGCCCCTAGACTGTCGAGTGCCTCTGGCTCATCGGCAAAGCCGGCGTTGAGCGCAAATGGTGTTCCATTTTTCAAGGAGCGGTTAAAAAAATCGATCTCGACCACGCCAGAAGGGTATTCAATACGCATGTGGCGCTGGCGGTCAGGGGCCACACGCGAGGCGTGAATACTGGCCTTGGTGCCGCTGGGGTAACAGATTTCTGCGCGTGCATCATCAATATGGCCGCTGGGTCCCGTATGCACGTCCGAGCGTACGTCGTTTGCTTCGCCGCCAGCCAGCAAATTCACCAGATCCAGATCGTGAGTCATCAGGTCCAATGTGACACTGACATCCGTACCACGAAGCGAATATGGGGCCACGCGATGGGCCTCAATGCTGAGCGGATTTTCCGGAATATCAAACAGGCCGATGGCATTAGAGACAAAACGTTCCTGATGGCCAACCTGCAAGATAACGCCCTGTTTTTCAGCCATAGCAACCATTTCACGGGCATCTTCAAGCTTTGTTGCCAGTGGTTTCTCGACCAGCACGTGCAGGCCGTGTTCCAGCGCATCCATGGCTTGGCGAAAATGCACACTGGCGGGGCTGGCAACAATAATGGCATCAGCCGCAGCGATCATTGCGTCCCGGCTGGCAAAAGCCTTGCCGCCATGAACATCAACCAATGCCTGTGCACGTTCGGGGTGTTCCGGGTCATAAACCCCGGCAAACTCTATACGCGGATGCGCCGCCAGTTTGGCCGCATGGTGACCGCCAAAAACCCCCGCACCTGAAATCCCAATTCGTAATTTTTTGGGCATGATCCGCCTTTACGCAATGCTGTGCAGCTGTTCTGCCATTGGCGAACAGACACGGCAATGCAGGTGCACAACAAGAAATATGACGAATTCTTTCAGTCTGGTTTTTCAGGGGTATTACCACTAGAGTATCAAATGAAAGCATGGGGGGCTTTATGTCAGATCAATTCAAAACAATTGAAAACAAAAACCACGATGAGACTTTACGTGGGCCAGAGATCAAGCAGTTATTCGATACTTTTATAGGTTTTGATGTGCGGCTTTTGGCGACTGTACGCGATTTAATTCTACATCCCGTTCATGTTGCCAAAGATGCCCTACATGACGAAAAAAGTAGCTATCTTGGGCAAGTCCGCCTGTTTGTTTTTTTTCTGGGCATCCAGACCATTCTTTTCACCTTGATGAAATCTTATGATACGATGACTATTGCTACAGTCATCACCGATGATGCAACACGGGCAAATTATACAGCATTGTTAGCCAAAGAAGGGTTTACTATTAAAGAAATCAATACCGCGCTACAGGGGTGGTTCAACCTGTTTACCACGCCATTGAATATCATTACGGTTATAATTTTTTCTTTCTTTTTCAAAGCTATTGCCCCCAAGATTACGCTTTTGGGCCATGCCATTCTCTTTATAACAGCCAACAATGCCAGCACTATTATTGCCACCCCTGTTATTATTCTGCTCGCCAACTTTTCCAGCAACCCATCCCTGGCGCAATTGCTGGCCGCTCCCATTCAGCTTTGGTTTTTGGGGCTTTTTGTCTGGATATTTATGAGCAAAAGTATTCTTGGCGGTATTTTCAAAATAATCGCCATGATCGGTGTCTGGTTTCTATCATCAGCCATTATTGGCATCATGCTATGGGTTGTTGTCGACACTTTGGTCAGCAAAAAATTTACAATCGGTCCTATGCGTTACTCTATCCAGCAGACGATTAAAAACCGACAAAATACAGCGCCGCCTACTCAATTGGAAACGCCATAGCTACCTTTTGCGCCCAGTCATAAAGCGCCGGCCAACTCTCGCCGCCATTGCCCATCAGGCCCAGACGTACAATGACCAGATCACGCGATGGCACCACCCAGATAATCTGTCCTTCATGGCCTTGCGCGGAAAAGGCATCGCGCGGCCCCAAAGCCGACCCCTGCCCTTTGGGTCGAATATCATTAGAGTCTGCCGCATTGATCCACCAGCCTGCGCCGTAAACCGTGGCATTATCAGCCGGGGTTTTGGTGCGCGAAAAGTCCACCCAACCTTCGGGCAGAAGACGTTGCTCACCCCATACCCCGTCGCGTAAATACAGATACCCGAACCGGGCATAATCGCGCGCCGAGGCCCAGACCAGCGAGCCGCCCATAAATGTTCCGGCCCGGTCAAATTCAATCCGGGCATCCATTCCAAGCGGGCCAAAAAGAGCACTTTGGGTATAATCAATCATCGCCAGCGGTGCCGGCGGCGGTGTACGTGCCTTGTCGGCAATTAACCCCTGCAAGGCTCTGGCAATCAGGTGGAATCCGGCGGTGGAATAGTTCCAGCGCGTTCCCGGCGTATAGGCCAGAGGCAGTGCTTTTGCATAAGCAATAACGTCAAAGCGGCCCGACCCGGCCATCATTTGAACAACGTCATTTTGCGCCAGATCGGGTTCGCCTATTTCATGATATTGCAAACCATCAACCATGTTCAGCCATTGTCGCCAGGTGATTTTGGCGCGTGGGTCATCTGCCGCCCACGGCCCCGGCATTGGCGCATCAATGTCATCAATCAACCCCTGATCCACCGCCCGGCCGACCAAAGCTGAGGTAAAGGATTTGGCCATCGACCAACTGATCTGTTTGGTGGTGGCATCAAAACCATCGCGATAACGCTCTAACACCACTTTACCTTTGTGAATCACCACAATGGCGCGGGTTTCGCCCATAACATCGTCCAGGTTTCGTGCCATGGCATCATCAACCAGTGCCAGCACGTCCGAACGTGCATTATCGGGCAAAGCACCCACGGCCCAGCTTTTTTGGGGCCAATCAAGACCGGCAGGCTGCGGCGATAGAGGAACCAAACCATCGGCCAGCGCCGGAGCGCCCAGCATCAGAGCCATAACGCATAAACTGAACACCCGCGTCTTGATTGTCATCCTGATCTCCCTTTAAGCTAGCCTATCTTAGAGGTGAAGCATGAAAATCGTCAAAGTGTTATTTGTTCTGACCGCTGGTTTATTGGCTTTGGCCGCTGGTGTGTGGCAATTTAGCCTGAAAGATCAAGCGGCTTATGCACGACTTGCCGCGGCCTATAGCGCCAAGCAAGTCTGTTCGTGCCGGTTTATTGGCGAGCGGGAATTGCAAAGCTGCCTTGGTGATTTTACCGACGACATCAGTGCGTTGACCATTGCACAGCACAACAACACCATCACTGCGAAAGCCCCCATGGGGCTGGCGCGCTCGACGGCAAGTTATTCCCCGGAGCTGGGCTGTTTTTTGGTCAAATAAGCCCCGGCGCAGGCATGAAAATGCAGGCTCTGTCTACAGATACTAAGCCGTTTGGATGCCTGGGCGAATATCGGCCAGATCAACGTCATAAGGCTCGTTCAGGAAATCCTGTATCACGGGCACTGTTTCATCGGCTCGCGACATCAAAAATAAATGCCCGCCATCCTTGATCACGTGCAGCCGCGATTTCGGCAAAGCAAAGTTGAGAATATGCGCATTGGCCATTGGCACAATGCTGTCGCGATCACCGGCCAGAATCAATGTTGGCATTTTCAAGAGCCGTAAAAATGGCAGGCTGGTCCAACCAACAAAGGCCAGCATTTGGAACATATAGCCGCGCGGACTGGGTGGCCTGAGCGCCGTAACAAAATCCTGTGCTTCGTCGCCACCTTCTTCGCCGTACAAGGTTTCAAAATTACGCATCATAAAGTCCGGGTCGGCATAGCGGCGCGGATTGGTCATTTTTGAAATTGACGCCATCTTGCCCGGCACCATAGTCATGCCGGTGGTGGTGGCCGCCAAAATGAGCCGTTTAACCCGTTTGCGGTATTGGATGGCGAATTGCTGGGCCATTACGCCGCCCCAGGAAACGCCCATAACATCAACGTTATAATAGCCATACAGATCGACCAGCTTGCGCGCCGTGCGGGCCAATTGCCAGGGACGGTAAGGCAAGAGCGGCGCCGGACTTTCACCGACACCGGGGACATCAAAGGTCAGTACATCGCGATCGGGCAGCATTTCGCCCAACATCAGCGACAATTCCAAATTTGCCCCTATACCATTGAAAAACAGCAAAGGCGTTTTACCAGTGTCCACCTCGGCGCGCCAATGGGCAACGCGAAGAACCTGACTACCGATCGTCTCATAACGGATACTCAGACGTTCGTTCTTTCTGGCCATAGGGCCTCCTTTGAGTCGGCAATATGCCTAGCCGAACACGTATTCACCCGGTGCGTCAACCAAGGGCGGGAAGGCTTTTGTGCCGACTTCCTTTGGTGCAACCTTCATGGGGCCAGAATGATTTTTAAGCCATTCGGCCCATTCCACCCACCAGGAGCCGGCTTTTTCTTCTGCTGCGGCGGCCCATTCATCGGCTGTACCGGAAAGGTCTGCATTGGAAAAATACTTGGATTTTGGATTACCCGGAGGGTTCAGCAATGACTGGATATGCCCGGAATTGGACAACACGAAATTGATGTTCTTGGCACCCAGCAATTTGGTTGTCCGATAACACGCCTTCCATGGGGTGATGTGGTCCTTGATACCGGCGACAATGAAGGTGTCGCACTTGACCTTGCGCAGGTCTGCAACATGTCCGGCAAATTCGACCTCGCCCGGATTAGCAAACGGCTCATCGACACTCATATCCAGATAGTCAGAGTGCAGCTGCGCAGGTAGGTTGGTGGTGTCGGCATTCCAGAACAGAACATCAAACGGGGGCGGATCCTGCCCCATCAGATAGTTATTGATGACATAGCTCCAGACCAGATCGTTTGGCCGCATCCAGGCAAACATACGGGCCAGATCGTCACCCTTTAATATGCCTTTATTGCGCGACCAAGCCCGGGCAATCTCGATACTTTTCTCGGACACAATCTGCCCCAGCTCGCTATCATCACGGCGCGGGTCCAAGACACAGACCTGAAACGTCAGCGCGTTAATGCGTTTGTCATTGGCGGCGGCCAGCGTGCTGGCAAATGTCGCGGTGGTAATCCCGCCTGAACAGGCGCCAGAGACATTAAGTTTCTTTGATCCGGTGACCTGTGCGATCACTTCGCTGGCCTGAATTAGGCTGTCTACATAATCTTTTAATCCCCAATGGGCGTTTTCTTTCTGTGGGTTAGCCCAACTGACGATAAACGTTTGAATGCCTTGCGAGAGCAAAAACCGCACAACGCTTTTTTCAGGGGCCAGATCGCTGGCATAGAATTTATTGATTTGCGGCGGAATTTGCAAAAAAGGAATTTTATGGACTTTTTCGGTGGTTGGCGTGTACTGGATCAACTCCATCAGATCGTTTTTCCAGACCACCTTGCCCGGTGTATTGGCCAGATTTTCGCCCACTTTAAAGGGGCGTTTATCAACCTGTGATGGCATGCCACCATTCTTGGTCATATCGTCATAAACGTTCTTCAATCCTTTGACCAAAGATAGACCACCAGAATCGATCACCCGCTTTTGCGCCATCGGATTTCCCGCCAAAGAATTGGTCGGTGCCATGGCATCAATAATCATCCCCATTACAAACTGCGCCCGGGCATGTTCCAGCTCGTCGAGTTTCAAATCTTCAACCCAGACGTTCAGATTATCCTGCATGGCCAGATAAGCCTGCAAGCCGCGCTTGAAAAACGGGTTGAATGTCCAGGCCGGATCCTGAAAACGCCGATCACGCGGGTCCGGTGCGCGGTCAGACTTGCCAAGGGCAATGTCCATGCTCTCTTTGGCCATACGCCCAGCATATTTGGCCGAGGCTTTTGGGCTGGTGCCTGTTCGACGCAACAACATAGCAACCGCGCCCAGTAATTCCTGACGATTGACACCCATCATCGGGTTTAAGGCTGTGGTATTATGGGCTGCTTCTGCGCCTATATTTCCAGTAGTTTTTGCCATGTCTTCACAGCCTCCCCTATTAATTGAAATCACCAGCCGCTTGTATTTTCGCGCTTTTGTGGTTTGTATAAAATCGTTTCATATTGTTGTTACAGTGTCAAACTAACCCGGCGTCAGGACAGATGCATCATGAAAACTCGCGACCGCATTCTCCAAACCAGCCTGGCACTCTTTAATGAGGAGGGCGAGGCCGGACAATCCGCCGTTGATATTGCCAATGCCTTGGACATGTCTCCGGGTAATCTTTATTACCATTTCAAAGGCAAAGATGCGATTATCAGGGCCTTGTTTGATAATTTTGAACACGAAATGCGCATCATTTTGCGCGGCTCTCGTGGTCGAATCACCTCCATCGAAGACAATTGGGTCTATAATTACATCATCCTCGAAGAGATTTTCGACTTCCGGTTTTTCTATCGCAACCTTGGTGAACTTTTGGCCCGCCACCCTGATCTGGCCATCAAATTTCGGGCGCTACTGGCCGAAAAACGCCAAACCATTCACGTCCTGCTGGACGAATTATGCCAGCAAAATGTATTATTTCTGGGACCTCGTATGAATGAGGTGATCACAGATCAGATTTTGTCGGCTCTGACTTTCTGGTTAAGCCTAGATATGATCGAAGGCAGTCATACTGTGCCCAGCGACCTGATCCATAAAACCGTGTTTCAGGTTATGGCGCTGGTTGCGCCGCATATGGGTGAAGACGGCTTCACCATCATGCAGGCCATGATCGCCTATTATGATCAGAAGGTTGGCGAATAGAAAAAACGGGAGGCAACAAGGCCTCCCGTCTTTATCTCAAGTTACGCAGCAGCTTTTTTATCTGTATCAACTGGCTTGGCGACGACTTTGGGTGCAGCGGCCTTTTTAGGAGCCGCTTTCTTAGCAGCAGCCTTTTTCGGGGCAGCTTTTTTGGCAGTTGTTTTGCGCGGGGCGCGTTTCTTGGGCGCAGCCTTTGGCGCATTGGCCTTGGCAATCGCTTCAATTTCACCGGTCAGCTGGGCCAGACGATCGGCAACGCTTTTATCAGCAGCCTTGGCGTTCTTGGCCAATGTGTCATTGCGCAATGCTTCGATTTCTTCTTCCAGATGGTCAATTTTGGCATGCAAAGCGTCGACTTTGCTGCTCTTTTTACCAAAACCCAAAGCGCTGCGCATACGGGTCATACGGTCTTCCAGACGATCGCGCTGTTTTTTCTGGATGCGGTTGGCGGCACCGGCCACCTTGGCAACACGGGCGCTGGCCGTGGACAGACGCTCATTGGATGAAATGCGCGTGATCACATCGCCTTCGATAACTTCGCCGCGTTTGACCAGGTCTTCGAACAGTTCGTGAGAACCAGCATTCAATTTCAAAGCACCGTCACGGGCTTCGGTATAGGCACGGCCATAGGCGCCTACGCCGGCCAGCCAGATTTTATGAGCAACATCTTTGCCCTGGGCTTCGATTTGTGCGCCGATCTTGGCTGCGGTTGTTTTGGCTGTCTTTGCCATGGTGAATTCTCCATCAATATCAGGGCATCTGCCCGGTGTGTAATCTGTTGATGAAACCGGTTTAACGATAAAAATTAGAAACCGCATACTAGACCATGAAAAACGTAGATCACATGCCTAACAAGCTGTTTCACGAACGATCTGAATTTATCAGATATTAAAAATATAATTGAATAAACACCAATTAAACTATTAAAACAATTCAACATCAACTATTATTACGTCTTTTATAGTTATATGTATAAAAACCCTCAATGATTAAATTGTGTTTTTGCACAGCAATAATATTAGGCGGGGAAAATATGCGTTTTATGACTATTATCAGCATCGGTGCATCTGCATTACTTGGTGTGACAGCTGTATTTATTGTACGCAGCATGATCAACAACACCAAGGCGCAAGCCCCGTCACCTGCAAGTGTTGCGGTGACGCAAACAATTCCGATTGTCATCGCGGCCCGGGAAATAGGCTTTGGCGATGCCCTCAAAGAGGACGCACTCAAAATTGTACAATGGCCCGAAGACAGCATCCCCAAAGGGGCGTTCTCTTCGCTGGCCCCTTTTGCAGAGGTCAACAAAACCTGGCGCTCTGCGCTGGTTCGCATGGCACAAAACGAGCCTGTGCTGGCCTTCAAGGTTTCCGGCGAAGGGCAACGGCAATCTTTGTCCTTGCAAATTGGCGTCGATATGCGGGCCTTTGCCATTCGGACTAATCAGACCAGTGGCGTTGGCGGGTTTGTTCTGCCCGGCGACAGCGTCGATGTGGTTCTGGTGCGCGCTCTGGATGGTGAAGTCAGCGATGTAAAAAGAACCGTTTCTGATTTGATTGTCCAAAATGTACGGGTTCTAGGCGTCGACCAGAATGCGGATGCCACATCAGAAAAAACCAGAGTAGCCAAAACAGTAACCATTGAGGTCAGCACCCATGATGCGCAACGTCTGGCGCTGGCCGCCAATCTGGGCAGTCTTAGCCTGACATTACGCCGGGCCGGATCCGAAACCACAGCCCAAGCCAGGCAGGTGACGATCGCGGATTTGAAATCTGCCCAGCGCGCACCCAAAAAAGCCGGGACCATACGGCGCAGAGCCTATGCCCCCAAGACCAAAATTGCGGTGATCAGACCAGAGGCCCGCGAGATCATCAGCGTGCCCATCATAACCATCACACAGGGGCGTAAGGCCAAAATGGCAAAGACCTTTGCACGCAACGAGCCTGCATTGGATGGGGGGAACCAGCCATGAAACGTTCAATAATGCATAAAGCCATTATACTGGCCTATAGTGTAGCGACCCTGTACAGCGCCCCGGCTCGGGCCGAAGTCCATGCGATTGATGCTGGCAATTACCAGAATTCCTACATCACTGTCCCCGTGGCTAAATCTTCGGTCCTGAACACCCAGTCCGACTTTGCCACTATTGTGGTTTCGCACCCAAAGATCGCGGATGTGTTCCCGATGACAGATCACAGTTTCTACCTGCAAGGTAAATCCATCGGGGCCACCAATGTTTTGCTCTATGACAAGAAACGCCGTCTGGTTGATATTGTCGAAGTGCGCGTTGGCCATGATATAAACAGCCTGCAACGCGACCTTGAACTGGTTTTACCGGCCGAGAAAATCACCGCTCACGCCGCCGCCTTTGGGGTATATTTATCGGGCAAAGCCTCAAGCGCGCCGGTCGCCGCCCGCGCCGCCGAACTGGCCGAGCGTTATGCCCCGGACGCGGTCACCAACGGCATCGCCATTATGGGCAAGCAACAGGTCCTTTTGGAAGTTCGCTTTATCGAGGCCTCTCGAGTCGCTATCAAGGAAATGGGGCTTGGCTCGCTCTTGCAAAAGGTCGGCAAGTTTTCCTTCTCCACCAGCGCCTCTTTGGTGGGTGGTTTGGCATCCAATACATCCGGTGCGGTGAACACCAGCATTGGCGGCACCAATATTGACCTGTTTTTGAATGCGCTCGAAGAGAAGGGCATCATCCGCACTCTGGCACAGCCTAATCTGATTGCCCTGTCCGGTGATACGGCAAGCTTTCTTGCTGGCGGTGAATTTCCCTTTCCGGTGGCCAATCGTGATAACAATATCAGCATTGAGTTTCGCCAATTCGGTATAGGCCTAGCCTTTACCCCAACTGTGCTTGGCGGCGGCCTCATCAACCTGAAAGTCATCCCCGAAGTCAGCCAGTTGGACCAGCGCAATGCCATTCGTATTCAAGGGGTGGAGATCCCCTCGCTGACTGTGCGTCGCGCCGACACCACGGTCGAGCTGCGCGACGGACAGAGCTTTGCAGTCGCCGGCATGTACCAGTCATCATATACCAATATGGCGCGACAAACGCCGTGGCTCGGCGATGTCCCGGTTCTGGGTGCGCTGTTTCGGTCCAGCCGTTTTCAAAAAAATGAAACCGAACTGGTCATCCTGATTACCCCACATCTGGTCCTGCCCGTTGACGATATCAACGATTTGCAATCGCCACTGGCCAAAACCAATGCGCCATCCGAAGCCGATCTGTTTTTGCAAGGCCGTGTGAAAAGCAAACCCAATAACACGCCACAACCGACTGATCCTGCGCCTCAATCCAAGCCTGTGGCCGAACGCCCCTTCCCGCGCCTTATGGCGCAAAATGAAAAGAGCTGATCATGGCAAACACCTACACATTCGGTATCGGACTTCTGGCCTTATCGCTCAGCGCCTGTGCCAGCACCCCGACCAGCATGCCCCCGCAAAACACGGTCAGCGCCAACATTCGCGCTCACATGAATGCCGACGGCGCACTGCCCGCGTCCAGTGACCGCCTGACACTGGCGATCAAGCGCTACAACGCCAATGAGAGCGTTGAGCCGGTCAAAATGCACACTTCTGAAGTTTCCAGCGAAGAATAGCCCCATGCGCGACACAGATCATATGAACACACCAGACGCTGGACGACAGACACATGTTCTGGCGCTCTTGGGGCCATCTGCACAAGCCGTGCAGTCGGCCATGGAATCGCAGAACCGTTTCTCGTTAAAGTTTCACGACGCCAAAGACTGTTCCCGTTTGCCGTGGCAGGCAGAGCACCAGCCGGATCTTGTTCTTCTGGAGCCCCCCACAGGGGATCAAGACCGGCTGATCGCCTGGCTGCGCGAGTTGGGTACATTGGCACCGCATACCCCGGTGTTGGTCATCGGTGAATTATTGTCTGTTGGTGCTGTACAGGCCTTGTTGGCGTTGCAAGCCACCAATGTGGTCCCCCTTCCCTTTGCCACCGACGCCTTTTTGGCCCAAATTAATGCGGTCATGCACCGCGACGATGACACAACCAACAATGCCCAGGTATGGTCGTTTATGTCTGCCGTTGGCGGGGCCGGTGCAACCACACTGGCCATAGAAACCGCGTTTCAGCTTCAGTCCGGGCTTTCAAGTCATGGTCGCGTCGCCCTGATTGATCTGAATTTTGTTGACGGCGCATGCGCTGCTTACCTTGATACCCCTGCCAATTTACGCCTTGGCGATGTTGCCGCTGATCCTGAACGCATTGATGACGCCCTGATCGAGGCCTTTGCCTCAAAACATGATGGCGGGTTTGATGTTCTGGCGGCGGGGCGTGATCCTTTTGGTTATCAGCCCATCAATGCACAAACGGTCGGGCGTTTGCTGGATGTTTGCTGCGACATTTATGATCATGTGGTCATCGACATATCGCGCTGGATGCAAGACTGGACCATGGATGTGGTTTGTGGTTCGGACGCCTTGGTCATTGTCTCTGAATTGACCGTTCCGGCATTGCACGCGGCTCGTGATCTGGCCCAGAATATCGAAGCCAATGCCCCCCAAAGCGGTGATCATCTGCATCTGATTTTGAACCGCATGGCAAAACGGGTATTTGGCCATTCCATATCAATTGCTGACGCGCAAAAGGCACTGGGCCGCAAGACCTCCGGCGCCATCAGTTCAGATTGGGACGGTGCAGCTCAAGCGGTTAATTATGGTTTGCCAATTGGCATGGCCAGCACCAAGAGTAAAATACCCAAGGACATTCAGTCTTTAGTCGAAATATTAAACGCCCCGGCCGTCTGCCCTGATGTGGCAAACAGAATAAGGTTGGCATCGTAATGGGGCGTTTTTCCAGACAACCACAATCAGCTGACAGCAGACCGGTGGCACAAACGCCTCTTGCCCCATTAGATGCTCCGCCCGCCAAACTGGCCCCAAAACCTGAATCTAAAAAAGGCAGTAAACCCAGCACCGCGCAAGATGACCTTCTCAGCGCCAAACTGCGCATTCACTCAAAGCTGATTGATGAGATTGATCTCAGCGATCTGGACAAATTGGACGACGAGTCTTTACGCAAACAAGTGCACGCACTGGTCGTCAGCATTGTCCGCGAGGAGCGCCTGACCATGAATGCCGCCGAGGTGGTGACCTTTGCCAATGCGGTGTTTGATGAAATGACTGGCCTTGGCCCGATCGAGCCGCTTTTGCAGGATGACAGCATTTGCGACATCCTGATCAACGGCCCAAAACAGGTTTATATTGAACGCGGCGGCGAGTTGGAACTGGCCCCGGTCAGCTTTGCTGATGATGATCATTTATTACGCATTATCAACCGTATTGTGGCGCAGGTTGGTCGCAGGGTGGACGAATCTCATCCTATGGTTGATGCACGTTTGCCCGATGGTTCGCGTTTTAACGCGGCCATTGCGCCGATCGCTGTGGACGGTCCACTGGTTTCGATCCGTAAGTTTTCCAAACAACCTTTGACCGTTGAGAAACTGGTTGGCTTTGGGGCCATGCCCGCTTGTGTGGCTGATTTTTTACTGGGCGCGGTCAAGGCCCGCATAACGACTGTAATATCCGGAGGCACCGGCTCTGGCAAAACCACACTGCTGAATGCGCTTTCCTCGTCGATCAGCCACGGCGAGCGCCTGATCACCATCGAAGACGCCGCCGAATTACAATTGCAGCAACCCCATGTGGCCCGCATGGAAACCCGCCCGCCCAATGTTGAAGGCAAGGGCGAGATCAAACAGCGCGAATGTGTCAAAAACGCTTTGCGCATGCGCCCGGACCGGGTGATTTTGGGCGAAGTCCGCGGCGAAGAAGCCTTTGACATGTTGCAGGCCATGAACACCGGCCATGAAGGCTCTATGGCCACCATTCACGCCAACACACCCCGCGATGCCATCACACGTCTTGAACAAATGGTCGCCATGGGCGGCATGAACATTTCCGAAGATGCTGTGCGCGGCCAGATCGCGTCGGCTATTGGCTTGATCGTTCAGGCCACGCGCCTCGTCGATGGCCAGCGCAAAGTGGTCTCGGTCACAGAGGTCACCGGCATGGAAGGCAACGTGATACAGATGCAGGAAATTTTCTTTTATGAACGCACCGGTACGGGCCCGGATGGTGAAGTGCAGGGCGAACATCGGGCCAGCGGTTTGCGGCCTAAATGTCTGGATGAAATGCTGACCCGTGGCCAAAGCTATGACACCAGCTGGTTTGACCCGTCCCTACCTTTGAACCGCGAGTTAAACAGATGAGCGCTGAGATAGTTTATGTGCTGATTTTCGGCTCCGGCTTTTTGGCTGTGCAAGCTGTATTTGGATTGGTCAGCAGCGCCCGGTCCAGCCGCGTTGTCAACCAGCGTTTGCGTGTCGAGGCACGCACCAATTCAGGCAATGAAGCCCTGATTGTTATGCGCAAATCCCGCGGCCTTGATGAGAGCGGTGATTTTGCCATGGCTTTTCACTGGTTCAACACGCTGGTGATGCGTTCCGGCCTGCCGTTTCGGGCCATGGAATGGGCCATTACTGATGCAGCCCTGTTCCTGGTTGGTGGGCTTGGGGCGTATTTTTTTACACATAATGTTGTCACGGCTCTCGCCGCTTCGGCTTTTACTGGGCTGGTCCTACCGTTATTCTATCTCAAAAGGCGCGCCGCAAAGCGCTCCAAGCACCTCAGCTCGCAACTCACCAATGCGCTGGAAATCATTGTCCGTTCGCTCTCTGCCGGACATCCGGTACCCAGCGCCGTAGCCCTTGTTGGCCGCGAAATGCCGGACCCTGTTGGTTCTGAATTTGGTATCGTTTCTTATGAAATTTCCTACGGCTCATCTCTGTCACAGGCTGTGGGGCGGCTTTCGGACCGTACCGGCAACCCCGACATTGACCTGTTTGCCGCCACCGTACGCTTACAGGAACGCACCGGCGGTAACCTGGCTGAACTTTTGGCCGTGATTGCCTCGACCATACGGGAACGCCAGAAAATGCGCCTGAAAATCAATGCGGCCTCATCCGAGGGGCGCGCCTCAGCCATGATCCTGACCTCGGCCCCTTTTATTGTGGGTCTGGTTTTGCAACTGATGTCCCCAGAATTTTATGGTGATGTGATCCACGAACGCGCCGTCCATGTTGGCTTGGCCGGCCTTATGGTCTGGATGATTATGGGTAATCTGGTGATGCGCAAAATGATCAATTTCAAGGTTTGAATGATGCAAACACTGCTTTCTGATCCGTTGACCCTGGCGTTATTGATAATTGGTGCCATTCTTGGCCCGGCATTGATGCTGGGCACGCAAAACATCACCAATAAACGGGCCAGACTGGCCGAACGGCTGGCCAATGATGCCCCTTTGGATGCACAGCATAAACACAGGACCAAAGCCCGGCGCCTGTCCTGGGTTCAAGATCTGGGTCAAGTGGTATCCCCCAAGGGAGAAAAGGCAAACTCAGCAATTCGCATGCGCCTGATGCACGCCGGGTATATGTCCAAAAACGCACCGTACTGGTATTATGGTGCGCGGCTGTTACTGCTGATCGGGGCTTTGGCCACGCTGATGCTTGCCTGGCCCTTTATGGGGAACCGCCTGCCCTTTTCTGGCCCCTTAATACCCGCCATTCTTGTGGCCCTGATGGCCAATATCGCCCCTGGCTTCTGGCTAGACCGACGTTTCAACAAGTTGCAAAGCGAATATCGTAACGGCTTCCCCGACATGATGGATTTGATGGTCGCCTGCGTGCAGGCTGGCCTCAGTCTTGATGCCGGTATCGGGCGCGTTTCTGAAGAAATTGGCCGGCGCTATCCTAATCTCAACACCCATCTTGGCATTATGAGCCTAGAGCTTCGCGCCGGGCGTTCGCGCATTGAGGCGCTTTCGGGGTTTGCCGACCGGTTAGGCCTGAACGAAGCCCGCGCCTTTGTCACCATGTTGCGCCAGTCTGAAGAAATGGGGACCAGTTTAAGTGCCACATTGAGAGTGTTTGCCGACGATATGCGTGACAAACGCATGCTCTATGCTGAAGAGAAAGCTCTCTCACTCCCTGCCAAATTGGTGGTGCCGCTGATTTTGTTTGTATTCCCGTCTTTACTGGGCGTACTGCTTCTGCCTGCTGGCGTGAGACTGGCATGGGTATTTGGTTCAGGCGTTCCATAACCGTCCACTAAAAAAATAAACGGTAAAAAGTTACACTGCCCTTCGACAAGCCCAAATCGGCGCGTTAAGGTTGGGTGAACAGTGTTAACCAAAAGGAATGCCCTATGACCACAACCAGCCGCGAAATTCATCTGGCCAGTCGCCCTGACGGCATGCCAAAAGCCGAAAACTTTGAGCTGGCCAGCGTAGAGCTGCCTGATCCAGTCGCGGGTGAATTGCTGGTCAAAAACCTGTGGATGTCGGTTGACCCCTACATGCGCGGCCGGATGATCGATCGCAAAAGCTATGTGCCGCCTTTTCAGATTGGCAAGGCTTTGGAAGGCCACGCCGTTGGCAAAGTGATCAGTTCCAATAATGCCCAGTTCAGCGCAGGTGATTTGGTGCTTTCCATGAATGGTTGGCGCGAGGCCTTTGTGTCCGATGGAAAAGGCTTGCAAAAGCTGGAAACTTTTGGACTGCCTGAACAAGCCTTTTTGGGCGTTGCCGGTATGCCGGGCCTGACCGCCTATGCTGGTTTATTGCGCATATTGGAGCCTAAAGAAGGCGAAACCATCTTTGTTTCGGGTGCTGCTGGTGCTGTTGGTTCTCTGGTTTGTCAAATTGCCAAGATCAAAGGCTGCACGGTTGTGGGTTCTGTCGGCTCTAAGGAAAAAGGAGAATGGCTGAAATCCTTGGGCGTTGATGAGATCATTCTTTACAAGGACCACCCGGATCAACACGCCTTGATGAAAGCCCTTAAAACTGCTGCGCCAAAAGGCGTCGATATGTATTTCGAAAACGTTGGCGGTGATCATCTGGTTGCGGCGCTGGACGCCATGCGTGATTTTGGACGTATTGCCGTATGCGGCATGATCTCTGGTTATAACGATACCGAGCCTAAGCCCGGCCCATGGAATCTGTTCAATATTATTGGCAAACGCCTCAAGGTTCAGGGCTTTATCGTCTCGGATCATCAGGACATGTTGGGTGATTTTGTATCCGATCTGGCACAGTGGGTTCCTTCGGGTAAAGTCCAGTGGCAGGAAACGGTGGAAGACGGCATTGAAAATGCCCCAACGGCCTTTCTGAAGCTATTTTCAGGCGGCAACACCGGAAAAATGCTGGTCAAACTGGGCTGATCTTGTGGAAGGCTTTTCAGGATTTGTATCGGACCAGCAATCGCTGGATGCAGCTAATGCCGCTGGTAAAGACATGTTCCCGGGTCACATGGGGATCAAATTCACTAACATTGACCCGTCCCATGTTGAAGCCGAGCTGGAAATCACAAAGGCCCACATGGCCCCGAACGGTTTTTTGCACGGCGGTACAGTGGTGGCGCTGGCCGATACTGTTGCGGGGTTTGCCAATGTGCTGAACCTGCCCAAAGGGGCCAGTGGCTTTACGACGATTGAGCTAAAAACCAATTATCTGGGCACCGCCCGCGAGGGTGTGATCAAGGGCGTTGGCACACCGGTTCACCTTGGCAAATCCACACAAGTCTGGGACGTTAAGATATTACGTGCCAGCGACAACAAGACCATTGCGCTGTTTCGATGTACCAATATGATTTTATGGCCAAAGCAATAAACATCTGGATAGCCCTTTTTCGCGGGATCAATGTCGGCGGCCATAACCGTCTACCGATGCAGGGATTAAAAGATATTTTGTACGATCTGGGCTTGAAAAGCGTCCAATCCTATATCCAGAGTGGCAATGTTGTCTTTTCTGGGCAAAACCTAGTCCCTGAACTCTTAGGCCAGCAAATATCTTCCGCAATCAACGACCACTATGGCTTCAAGCCTTTTGTTTTGGTCTTGAGCAAGACGGCATTTGATCAAAGCATCCGAGATAATCCCTTCACAGACAAAATATCAGAAAACAAGCACATGCACGTCTTTTTTCCTACTGAAGCACCTCAATGCCCCGATTTACCAAGACTCTCTGATCTGGCCGACAAGAGCGAGGAGTTTCACTTGGGAAAAACCTGTTTTTACCTCTATGCTCCGGCTGGAATCGGCCGCTCAAAACTTGCAGCAAAAGTCGACACGTGTCTTGGTACGAAAACCACTGCACGCAACTGGCGCACCGTGATGGCAGTCATGGATATGGCCAAGAAAATTAGCTAGGGTCTATTGCGCAGCCGCCACTTGATCGCGTTGTGCCTTGATCTGTTCAGCCAGCAAAAATGCCAGTTCCAGTGCCTGTTCGCCGTTCAGACGCGGATCGCAATGCGTATGGTAACGTGAAGAAAGGTCATCTTCGGTGATCTCGTTGGCACCGCCAATGCATTCGGTGACGTCATTGCCGGTCATTTCAAAATGCACACCACCGGGCCAGGCATTTTCGCTGCTCAGCACCTGCATGAAATTGCTGACTTCATTCAAAATGGCACTGACGGGGCGCGTTTTATAACCATTGCCAGTTTTTTGCGTATTGCCATGCATCGGATCACAGGACCAGACCACAACCCGGCCCTCGCCTTCGACAGCACGAACCAAAGCCGGCAGATATTGTTCGACTTTGCCCGCACCAAAGCGGTTGATCAGGACAATGCGGCCCGGCTCGTTTTGCGGGTTCAACGCATCAAGAAGACGCAACAGCTCATCCGGGGCCAGTGATGGGCCACATTTAATACCAATGGGGTTTTTAATGCCGCGGCAGAACTCGACATGTGCACCATCAACCTGGCGTGTGCGATCGCCAATCCACAGAAGATGCGCCGAAGTGTCATACCAGTCGCCCGACGTGCTATCGACGCGGGTCATGGCCTGTTCATAGCCCAAAAGCAGGGCTTCGTGGCTGGTGTAAAAACTGGTCCCGGCCAATTGCGGGGCGCTTTCGGCGGTGATGCCACACGCATCAATAAATTCCAGTGTCTCGCTGATCTTGTCGGCGATTTTACCATAGCGCGCACCGGCCGGGCTGCGATTAACAAAACCCAGTGTCCATTGATGCACATTACCCAGATGTGCATAGCCACCCGAAGCAAAGGCCCGCAGCAAATTCAGGGTAGACGCAGACTGGTTATATGCGTGCATCAGGCGTTCCGGATCAGGCACGCGGGCCTCGGACGTGAACGCCATAGCGTTGATATTATCACCGCGATAGCTGGGCAGCGTTACCCCGTCGCGGTTTTCCACAGGTGATGAGCGTGGCTTTGCAAACTGTCCCGCAATACGGCCCAATTTCACCACCGGGCGACCACCCGCAAAGGTCAAAACCACAGCCATTTGCATCAGCACACGAAACATGTCGCGCACACCGTCGGCGGAAAACTCTTTAAAGCTTTCGGCGCAATCACCGCCCTGAAGCACGAAGGCACGGCCTTGCGCCGCTTCGGCCAATTCCTTTTTCAAGGCACGAGCTTCCCCGGCAAACACCAAAGGCGCCGCAGCACACAGGCGCTCTTCTACGTCCGTCAAAGCGGCTGGATCCGGATAATCATCCGGTATGTGCATGGCTGGTTTTGCGCGCCAGCTGGATGGGGACCACTTGGTCATGGGAGGCACCTGTAAAGTTTAAGGTCAAATACTAAAGCGCGCTCTATACGGCAAAGCACCATCGGCGCAAATAAGAAGCGACAGCCAGACCATCATTTTTGGAAAGTTTTTAGCCAATAGAGGTTTTTATCACACCGTGCCGTCTCTTTTTTGTGGATAAACATAAAAATGAGGGAAAAACATGCGTAACACACTCATCAAACCGGCACTGGCACTCGCCTTGGCAATCACCAGCGTCACACCAGCATTTGCGGGTCCATTATTTGTAGGCAGTCAGTCTTTGCAAGATTTGAGTCAGCACAATGACTTTGCCGCCACCACCTATCTGACATTTGCATTGGGCGGCAAAAAACAACCGGCCAAAGAACGCTTTCGTTCTGGCCTGCGTCTGCAAATGCGCAATGCCGCCAACGCGCCAAGCCTGCAACGCAGCAGCTTCGCCGTGAACGCCCGCGACATCAACTTTCTTGACCTGTCCATGAATGCAAAAGGGTTGAACTCGTTGCAACTCAATGGCGTCCCACTTCGCCAACAAGCCTATATGCTGAACGCCGGTGAAGACGGCGCTGCAAACAGTGGCATGCGAAGCGGTCTTTTGATCGCCGGCGGCGTGATTTTAGCCATTGGCGTAGCCGCAGCAGCCGCTGGTGGTGGAAACGACAATGAAAACAATAATGATCGTGATGGTAATCGCTAAGGCTTAGCCTGTATCGACATGTTTGCGGCTGTTATGTTTTTTGCGTAACAGCCGCAATCAGCCAGACAAACACCCCAATGGCGGCCGCAAGGACGCTTATTATCCCGACACCCGAATAGATATAAAGTTTTACGCCCGTTAAAACGCCTTCAATTGTGCCGATGGGCACAGATTTTGTAAGCAGCAACAGCGCCTGAAAAACATCTTCGGTAAAATCCACCATCAAAAACACTAAAGGCAGGGCAATTAACGCACGGCTCCAGTTTTTTTCGACCCAGGACAGACGACGCACGGCGAAGGCCAGAAAAGCACTGAACATAAATGTGTTGAGCAGCATAAACGGGATGTCTGTTGCCAGAAACAGCCACTTTACCCGTATGCCATCTTCGCCAAGCCGGCCAATCATAGCCACCGCCTCGGCCCCGGAAATAAAACTTTGCGTGGATAATGGCGGCGCACCATAAAGCCCCGGCAATTTCGAATACGGCCCCAACCCCATGGCCGGATAACTGTAGACCGCGAACACCAGAAACATGGCCAGAACGCGCCATCCGGTACATTTGTCCAGAAAATATTGACTATAGGCTTTCATGCGCCCCCCTTATTGGGATTAAGACATACGCGCCAACAAGGCCGTAATCAAATTTTCTGCAAAACCTGGGCCTTGCTCGGGGTAGTGGTATGGTTCGATCATTTCAACTTCGATCAGCACCGGTTGGTTTTGCACATTACGCACCAGATCAATACGCGCATAAAGCGGCATTTGCGGCATGGCCTCCATAACCTTTTGCGCGGCGGCGTGCTCGGCGGCATCCGGGGTGTGCGTGTGCTCGAACCCGCCATAGGACGACTGAACTCGGTAATCCCCGGCCTCGGGCTTTTTAAGAGCCGCATGACTGTACTGGCCATTGTAATAAAGCATCGAAACCTCGCCATATTCGCCAATGGTTGGCAAAAACGGCTGGATAAAGCATACGCCCGGCGGCAGATCATCGGCGGCCGGTAGGACCGCACCCTGTTTCAGGCGGGCCTGACGCCAGGCCCCTGCCCCGATACGCGGCTTGATCACCAGATCATCGCACCCAAGTGCATCAAATGCGTTGGCAATGGTGGCTTCATCGGCGTGATCAGCCCATATTGTTGGAATTGTTGGCACGCCTTTTTGTGCCAACTCCCGCAAATATATTTTATCGACATTCCAGCGCATCAAAGCGAGTGGGTTAAACAATCTGGTCTGTTGATCAATCTGTGCCAGCGTTTCAAAGAACGCGTCGCGTTTGTCGGCATAGTCCCAGGCCGTGCCGACTATGACTGCATCAAAGTCCGCCCAGCGCGCCTTAAGATCATCCCAGACTAGACTTTCAAACGAAATATCATGTGCCGCACCGGCCCGTTGCAAGGCGCCAAATTGCAAATCATGCTCGTACCCATCAACACGGCGATCCGGGTTGTCGGGTAACATGTCGGCAGACATCAGATGTGCGACGCGCATGACGCTAGAGAACTTCGCCGTCTTCAAGCGGCGCCTCCACGTACTTTTCACGCATGAGCACCAGTTCTTCGGCTGCGGTGGGGTGGACGGCGCAGGTTTCATCCCACTCAGCCTTAGTCAGACCGGCTTTGACGGCAATGGCCGCCACTTGAATGATTTCCGGGGCTGCATCTGAAACCAGATGTACGCCGACAACCACCTGATTGTCGCTGCGGACCACCAGTTTCATCATGTATTTTTCTGCCGAACCCGACAGTGTGTGGCGCAAGGGCCGAAAGGCCGATTTATAGATGTCTATATCGCCAAATTCTTCGCGGGCATCGTGTTCGCTCAACCCCACGCTGCCAACCGGCGGATGGGTAAAAACTGCGCTGGCGACATCACGGTGATCAAAGCTGTGCTTACGCTCACCAAACTCGCTGTCGGCAAAAGCTGCGCCTTCGCGAATGGCTACTGGCGTGAGAGCAATGCGGTCAGTGACATCGCCAACGGCAAAAACGCCCGGCACATTGGTCTGGCCAAATTCATCAACCATTACCGCGCCATTGCGACTGGAATTAACCTCGGCTGTCTCCAACCCCAGGCCGTCAGTCGCCGGCACGCGCCCTGTGGCCATCATCACCTGATCACAATCAATGGTTACACCAGTATCCAGCGACACTTGCAAATCTTCGCCAGTCTTTTTAACGGCATCGATATTGGCATGAGTAATCACCCGCACGCCCTGACGGATCAGCTCGTTATGCACATGGGTGCGAATGTCATCATCAAAGCCGCGCAGCACTGTATCGCGACGATAAATCAGGCAGGTTTTCACCCCAAGCCCCGCAAAAACAGAGGCAAATTCACAAGCGATAAAGCCGCCGCCATTGATCACAATGTGTTTTGGAATGGCATCTAGGTGGAACACCTCGTTTGAGGTTATGGTGTGTTCTTCGCCTTCAAATCCCAATTTACGCGGCGTGCCACCGGTGGCGATCAGAATTTTACCGCAGGTAAAGATGCGGCCGCTAGGCACCAGTTTTACTGTGTTAGGCCCGGTAATTTCGGCGCGTTCTTCGTACATAACCACACCGGCATTGCCCAGATTGCGCCGGTAGATACCGGACAACCGGTCGATCTCCTGATCCTTGGCAGCGATAAGCGTGGTCCAGTCAAAGCGTATATTGTCGGCCTGCCAACCATAGCCCATTGCTTCTTCAAAGCCTTCGCCATAGCCGGCCGCATAGACCATAAACTTTTTAGGAATACAGCCCCGAATAACGCAGGTGCCGCCAATGCGAAATTCTTCGGCAATCGCCACCTTGGCACCGTATTGGGCGCTCATACGTGCGGCGCGCACACCGCCAGAGCCCGCACCGATGACAAACAGGTCCACATGGTCTTTCGTATCGCTCATGACTTAGCGCTCCAATATTTCGGCACCGTGGTCGCCGCCAATAATGACCACGCGCGCCATATCAATGAAAAGACCATGCTCGACAACACCGGGCACGGCACACAGCTGCGCCGCGGTCTTCACAGGATGAGTGATCTCGCCGCAGGCACAGTCCAGTATGTAATGCCCCCCATCGGTGATAAAAGGCTTGCCGCTGTTCTTGTCTTCGCGAAGCACCACATCAGGACGAGACGTGCCATCTTGTTTCAAAACATCAAAGACTTTTTTCGCGGTGATAGAAAATCCGAAACGGTCAACCTCGACCGGCAAGGCAAATGCCCCCATGGTTTCAACCAGTTTGCTTTCATCGGCAATAACCACCATCAGATCCGACGCATTGGCGATGATTTTCTCGCGCAGCAAACATCCGCCGCCGCCTTTAATCAAAGCAAATTTTGGCCCGATTTCATCGGCCCCATCAACGGTCAAATCAATCCGGTCGGCGTGTTCGATAGACAGCAATTCAATACCGGCTTCCTCGGCCACTTCGGCAGTGCGTTTTGATGTGGGTATGCCCTGAACCTTCAGGCCCGAGGCAATGCGCAACCCCAATAGTTCGAGGAATATTTCTGCCGTTGAGCCAGACCCCAACCCCAGAACCATATTATCTTTTACGTAATCCAGCGCCGCCCGTGCCGCATGGGATTTTGGTGTTTCACCATTCATGATCGCGTCTTCCTTTTGCGAAAGGCCTCTGCCCAGCCTTCAATATCTTTTTGCCGGCCGCGAGCCACGCCCAACGCATCATCGGACACATCGCGGGTGATCACACTGCCCGAACCGATCACCGCCCCCGCACCAATGCTGACCGGTGCCACAAGCGCCGTATTCGAGCCAATAAACGCCCCCGCCTTGATCACCGTGGTGTGCTTGTCATAGCCATCGTAATTACACGTAATGGTACCCGCGCCGATATTTACACCGGCGCCAATAATAGCATCACCGACATAAGACAAATGGCTGATTTTTGAGCCATCGCCAACTTTGGCATTTTTGGTTTCAACAAAATTACCAACTTTGGTATTGGCGCTCAATGCGGTGCCGGGGCGCAGGCGTGCAAATGGCCCGATGGAGACATTTTCCTCGGCGGCTGCCCCCTCCAGATGAGAAAAACTGCGTACATGTGTGCCTGCGTCCAATCGGACACCGGGGCCAAACACGACAAAAGGGTCAACAACACAATCTGGCGCAATCTTGGTGTCCCATGACGCATACACAGTATCAGGCGCAGCCATGCGCACCCCGCTTGCCAGCCATGACGCCCGTGTACGACTTTGAAAAACGGCTTCTGCAGCGGCCAGCTCGGCCTGTGAATTAACGCCCATAACATCTTCTTCGGGCGTGGTGACCACGACAACCTTCAGACCGCGCGCCCGTGCCAACGCAACAATATCGGTCAGATAATATTCCCCATTTGCATTATCGTTGGTGATTTCGTCCAAAAGCGAGAACAACAAATCTGATGACGCGGCCATTACACCTGAATTACACAAGGTGATGGTTTTTTGCTCTTCGCTGGCATCCTTGGCCTCGACAATGGCCTCCAGCGTTCCATCTCTGGCCAGCACCAGGCGCCCGTAAGCGCCAGGATCAGCGGCTTCGAAACCAAGCACCACAAGTGCAACATCATCGCCAAGGGCATTAAACACCTGCTCAATCGCATCGGCACGGATCAGCGGCGTATCGGCGTAAAGCGTCACCACATCGCCTTCAAAGCCCTCCAGCACACCAGCGGCCATGCGCACCGCATCGCCTGTACCTTGGGGCGGATCCTGAACCATCACCGCGCCGCCGCCCAGATCCTGCGCCGCCAATTGCCCAACTGGGCCTGATTTGCTGCTCACCACAGCACAGATCAGTGCCGCGTTGACCTCACGTGCCAGAGCCACAGCCCAGGAAAACATCGGCCGGCCGCCAAGGGGGTGTAAGACTTTGGGCAATGCGGTTTTCATCCGCGTTCCATGGCCTGCCGCCAAGATGACAGCGCCGCGCAATTGGGGCATAGATAACCTCGTTCATAGAATCGTCCGTATTGGTCCTATGTAGCGCGTCATGAGGCCCAAGGGCTAGGAGAAAACCATGCCCTTAAAAGGCTATTGCGTGACTTTTGATCTTGATGGAACATTGATTGATACCGCCCCTGATCTGGTGCGGGCGCTGAACGTCTGCATGACAGGGTCAGGCGTCAAACAGATCAACACCACACAGGTGCGCGCGCTGATTGGCCAGGGTGCACGCGCCTTGATCGAACGCGCCTTTGCCCAAGGCGGTGTTACACCTAACTCCAGCGACGTTGACGCACGGCTGGCACACTTTTTGGAAGATTATAGTGCCAACATTGCCCAAAAAAGCAGGGTTTTTGACGGGGCTATAACCTGCCTTGATACTTTGTCAGAGGCCGGAGCGCGCCTGAGCATTTGCACCAACAAGCCCGAAGCCCTGACCCTGAAGGTGTTGCAGGCTTTTGATTTGACCCGGTGTTTTGATGCCATCATGTGCCCGGAAAACGTCAGTGCCAAAAAACCAGATGCTGCTCATGTACTGGCAGCTATTGCGCCAGCTGCACCAGATCAATCCATCATGATTGGTGACAGCATTGCCGATCTGAACAGCGCCCGCGCCGCGCGCATTCCCATTATTTTGATGAGCCATGGCTATAGCGACCCACCCGTATCAGAACTAGGCGCAGATCTGGTATTGGATCATTTTTCTGATCTATGCTCGTCCATTACAGATTTACTCGGCGTTCGTCCCCTGACAAATCCCCAATAAAGGAAACCCCATGATTATTGTTCATCACCTGGAAAATTCACGCTCGCAACGTATTTTATGGCTGCTGGAGGAGCTGGGGCTGGAATACGAAATCAAGCACTATAAGCGCGACACCAAAACCATGCTGGCCCCGCCAGAACTTAAAAAAGTGCATCCGTTAGGCAAATCACCCGTGATTACCGATGACGGTCAGGTGATTGCCGAAACCGGCGCGATCATAGAATATCTGACCGAAAAGGTGGGTATTTTCGCCCCCAAGGCGGGCACGCCAGAGCATTTACGCTATCGCTATTGGCTGCATTACGGCGAAGGTTCGCTGATGTCGCCCATGCTGATGAAGCTGGTCTTTGATGTGCTGCCAACCCGTCCCATGCCGTTTTTCGCCCGCCCGATTGCCAAAGGCATCGCCAAAGGTGCGTTGCAATCCTTTGTTATGCCCCAGATTGAGGCCCATCTAAATTATCTTGAGGACGAGCTTGGTAAAAGTGACTGGTTTGTCGGCGATGAAATCAGTGGCGCTGATATTATGCTCAGCTTCCCGCTGGAAGCCATTGAAGGACGCGCCGGACTGGGTAAGAAACGTAAAAACCTCAAGGCCTTCCTGAAACGCATTCACGCCCGTCCTGCCTATAAAAAGGCACTGGAACAGGGCGGCGAATACACGATTTTAGGGCAAAAATAGACGCCGCTCTAAACCGGTTTGATGCCGCGTTTACGCCCCCCGGCACGGCCATATTCCTGGGTGCCACGGGTGTAGACGCGATCGGATTCCAGCGCCGCCGTAGCCGTGTAGTCAAAACACGGATTGAGCTTTTCATAGAGCGGCGCAAAATCTGTATCCACAGTGGCCCGAAACAGTTCGTCAAACGAGGCGTTAACGAAATAGGTTTGCTGGAAATCATCGATCAAATAATCGGTGCGCATCACGCGTTCCAGATCAAAGTGGATCCGGTTCGGGGAACGGGCCTCAAGCGAGAACACTGATTCATCGTGGGACGAGACAATTCCCGCGCCATAAATGCGCATGCCCTTGGGCGTGTTGATCAAGCCGAACTCGACCGTATACCAATACAGCGAAGCCAAAGCCTTGAGGCGATCAAACCCGCCGGCGCGCAGGCCGCCTTTACCATAAGCAACCATATAATCGGCAAACACCGGGTCGGTCAGCATAGGCACGTGGCC
Source organism: Robiginitomaculum sp. (assembly GCA_021776525.1). Classification (GTDB taxonomy): domain Bacteria; phylum Pseudomonadota; class Alphaproteobacteria; order Caulobacterales; family Maricaulaceae; genus Robiginitomaculum_B. The sequence continues at coordinate 836,966 of JAJFFT010000004.1, read as the reverse complement.
AAAGACATCATGAAAAACGTCCGGTTCCTGAATATAATCCAGTTGATCCCGCTGACGGATAAAATTTCCGGCTGGAAAACGCCGATTGGCCAGATGTTCGAAAAACACGTCATCAGGCACCAGACACGGCACCGCAACCACCGTCCAGCCTGTCAGCTTGAGCAGCTCGGCATTAATGTCTTCAAAATTCGGGATGCCGCCACGGCCCAGATTTAACGCCGTAATGCCGTCCATAAACGCATCACAGGCGCGCCCGGGCAGGCACTCCATCTGTCGGGCATATAAAATATCCCACGTCCCGTGTTGTTCCGCTGTGTAATTTGACCAGTTTTGATCAATGGTGAAATCGTCACGCGCATTTTCCGTGCGCGGATCCGCATAGATATTAGCCGGGTCCATAAAGCATCTCCGATTCCTTTTGGCTTCCCTATAGCGCATTTTCACCCCACCGGGGATGGGCAAATCCGCACATGCGCAGGGGGAACTGTACTTAAAGTTGGGAAAACACTGTTTCGGAGTTATGCTGGTCAACGAACAGGTGGCCAATCTTGTACTGGCGATCACCTCAACAGGGTTTGTGGCACCATGGCCGTTTGGCCACCCGTGCCCGAAGGAATGATATTATGGCAGACGGCACTGCGCCGTCTTCTGCTCGTAAAGGAAAGCGCCGCAACAAACGGCGACAACCGGCGTCAGCGAGGACACGATCCAGGGGTGGCCCGCTTTATGGGGCGTTGGATCTGGGTACAAATAATTGTCGACTATTGGTGGCCACGCCCCAAAAGGACGGCTTTAAAGTTGTCGACAGCTATTCGCAAATTGTGCGCCTTGGTGAAGGTCTTGGCGCCAATGGCGTACTGAGCGAAGCGGCGATGAACCGGGCTATGGAAGCCTTGAAAGTATGCGCCCAAAAGTTGCAACGCCACCGCGTGCGCCGGGTGCGCAGCGTCGCCACACAGGCCTGCCGGGCCGCAGGCAATGGTACAGATTTTCTTGACCGCGTGCGCATAGAGACGGGCTTGCGCCTGCAAACCATCTCCACAGAGCAAGAAGCCAGACTGGCGGTGCGCGGCTGTGAAGACCTGTTGGATAAAGACTGTGATGCGGCGCTGGTGATTGATATTGGCGGCGGTTCTACCGAGCTGAGCTGGCTGGATTTTCGCAGAGCCATGAACAGCCAGAACGAGCCGCATCAGGTTAAAGCCAGCATTTCCCTGCCCATGGGCGTGGTCAATATGGCCGAGCAATTTCCTGAAGGCGATGAGGAACGCGGTGTCTGGTTCGGCAATATGCGTACGTTTGCCCGCGAACAGATTGCCGCCTTTAACGGGGCGGAAGAATTCAATGACCTGTTTGAAAACGGCAATGTACACTTTGTTGGCACATCAGGTGCGGTGACCTCGTTGGGCGGCGTGCATCTGAACCTGCCACGTTACATTCGCTCCAAGGTTGATGGTATCTGGCTCAGCCGCCGCGATACCGAAGGTGCCATTGCGCGCCTGTTGGCCCAATCGTTAGAAGAGCGTGCCCAGGAGCCATGTATCGGTAAAGAACGCGCGGATCTGGTTTTGGCCGGCTGTGCAATTCTGGCCGCTATACAGGATGTCTGGCCAGCGCCGCGCATACGCGTTGCCGATCGGGGGCTGCGCGAGGGATTATTGCTGGGTATGATGGGATCAGACCAGCGCAGGGCCAGACGCAGGGCCGCGGCACAACGCCAACCATCTGCGGGGGGACACAATCATGGCGGATGACGATAAACGCCGCTGGAAAGGCTCTAAAGGCGCGAAAACCGGGTCCGGCGAGCGACGCCGCGACCTTAGCAAGCGCGTCAAGACAGCACGAGGCCGAAAGTTATCCTCCACGCTTTGGTTGCAAAGGCAATTGAACGACCCGTATGTCCAACGCGCCAAGGATGAAGGTTGGCGCTCTCGCGCCGCCTTTAAGCTGATTGAACTGGATGATCGCTTTTCATTGATCCATCCGGGATCGCGGGTGGTAGATCTGGGCGCAGCGCCCGGCGGCTGGACACAAGTGGCCATCAAACGCGGTGCCCACAGTGTCGCCGGCATTGACCTTCTGGATGTTGAACCGCTGGATGGCTCGGTCTTCCTGAAAATGGACTTTATGGACGATGCTGCCCCGGCGGCGGTCAACAAGGTTCTTGGCGGCCCTACGGACCTTGTATTGTCGGATATGGCAGCCAATACAACCGGGCACAAGTCCACAGACCACGTACGTGTTGTGGCACTGGCAGAAGCCGCCGCGTATTTTGCTATTGAGGTACTCAGCCCCGGCGGAGCCTTCGTTGCCAAAGTGTTTCAAGGCGGTGCCGAGGGCGAATTACTGAAGCTGTTGCGCACTCACTTTAAACAGGTGAAACACGTCAAACCCAAGTCCAGCCGTTCGGGCAGCCCCGAGACTTATGTCATTGCTTTGGGGTTTCGTAAGGATGCCTAGGGCCAGGGCCTAAGATCAGGCAGCCATGCGGATCATGGTGACCACACGCCCTTTGGGGCCTGCCATCCACTGTACATAAATCCGATCTTCGGGTTCCAGCGCGGCCATGCCTGCTTCGCGCAGGACTTCGGCGTGGATAAAAATATCGCCGCTCTCCCCATCAATGTTGACAAAACCATAGCCTTTTGAACGATTAAACCATTTTACAACGGCCGAGCTATAGCTCTCCAGTTCTTCCGCAGACAAGCTTTCTGGTTTGGGGTGATCATCGATAAAATCAAGAATTTCCAGAGCCTGAAGCCCTTTTGCCCCGCGGACAGCCGTGCACACAACCCTATCACCCTCTAGCGCAGCATTGCGCCCGGTCTGACGCAAAGTGGAGATGTGTAACATCACATCACCACCCTCGGCTTCTGGCGTGATAAACCCATATCCTTTAACGGGATCAAACCATTTAACATGGCCTGAAACCTCTACGGCTTCCTCATCCGACACGTTTACGCCCCACTATACTTCTACGCTAAGTAGCCTAACACAGTTTTTCGTGCATTTGGAGAATTTTTTGAATTATTGAACCTATACCGGGAACACATGTAAGAAATTCGGTATGTTAGCCGATAATTTCATAGATAGAACACGGCATCTTTGGCCCATTTTTATCCAACTTCTCTCATGCCGCCAAGAAACGTACACATTCTTTCCTGCATACCGCGCAAGGCTTCGCCTTGCAGACTTAATTCCTCTGATGACTGCATCACCTGTTGCGTGGCTTCTTTGGTTTCCTGTGTCGAATTTTGTACCTGAGTTATACTTTGGCTGACATCTGTTGTGCCTGTTGCTGCCTCTTGCACATTGCGCGAAATCTCCTGAGTGGCCGAGCCCTGTTCCTCGACAGCCGAAGCAATCGAGGTGGAAATTTCATTCACCTGAGAAATGGTTTTACTGATAGCCTCATTGGCCACAACGGCTTCATTGGTGGCGTCCTGGATAGCACCAATCTGGCCGGAAATTTCTTCTGTGGCCTTTTCCGTTTGAGCAGCCAGAATTTTTACCTCAGAGGCCACCACAGCAAAACCTTTTCCAGCCTCGCCGGCCCGTGCAGATTCTATGGTCGCATTCAGTGCCAGCAAATTAGTCTGTCCGGCTATATCGGTGATCAATTGGACCACATCAGAGATTTTCGACGAAGCATTGGCCAAAGAACCAATATGTTCGCCCATTGCCGAGGTCTTAACAACGGCGTCAGCCGTAATATCTGATGACTGCAGAACCTGCCGACTGATTTCGCTAATGGCGCTGGTTAATTCTTCAGTTGCACCGGCCACACCATTCATATTGACCGAAGCCTCTTCGGCACCTGCGGCAACCGTTACCGATTGGTCATTGGCACTTTCAGATGCAACATCCAGCGTTTTTGTGGCGTTATTCAACTGGGATACTGAAGCCGATATAGAATTGACGACGTCTCGCATCTGGGTTTCGCAAGACGTACCCATTTTCATAAATTGCTTGTTTTTACTTTCAACAAAATCAACTGCGCTGTTGATCGTTTGCGAGGCTTCCAAAAAGCTGCCGACCATGCCGTTTTCTTCAATACGGCGGAACGTTTTATTCTTGCTGAGATATTGCAGTGCAGCTTTGGATTCGCGCATATACGCATCGGTACGGTCAATGAGCAGATTGATCACGTGCATCAACTCGCCCAATTCTCCGGTTTCGGTAATGTTGAGAATACGCGCCTCAAAATCCCCTGCGGCTACGGCTTTGCAAGTTTCAAGTGCTTTAGAAATTGAGTTCTTTGAATTGTGGGCAAACATAATACGGCATCCCTTTGTGATCTGGCGTGTTCGTTGAATGCGATATGATTACGCGGCAATTTTGCTTTGCGGGCGACCCAGGGTCAGAACCCATTCGTCATATTCAATGCCTTGGCGTTTCAACGTATCCAGCAGCTTTTCAGTTGAGTTTTGCAGTCCGACCTTGCGATCAGTGGCGTTATCCTCTTCGGCCTTTAAAGACGCATAAAGGGGAATGATCACCTCGTTCAGAATGGCCTTGTCTGGCACCCTGCGATTGGAATGATAACCAATAATGTTCCCGGACACATCAAAACTGGGCGTCACATGGGCATAGACCCAATAATGGTCACCATTTTTACAACGATTGAGAACATAGGCGAAGATTTCCTGCCCGTTCTGAATTGTGTCCCACAGCAGTTTGAATATACACCGAGGCATATCAGGATGCCGGATCATACTGTGTTGTTGGCCCAGACATTCATCTTCGCTATAACCCGCAATGCTCAGAAAAATGTCATTGCAATAGGTTAGGCGCCCCTTGAGGCCTGTTTTGCTCACGATGATCTGATCATCATCGAAAAATTTCTCTACGCCAGTCAGTCGTACATTTCGTGTCATGTCTATGTCCCCGTGCAATAGAATATCAATCTTAGATAAAAATATTACAACCGTATTGAGCACTTATCACCGTTAATTAATGATGAATCGGCACGAACATTAGCTATTAAACATGTATAGAAAATTTGTATATAACGCCTTATATGCCATTTTATCGGGCATACTAAAATTTTCTTTATTACAAAAAAACTAAATCTTGGTTTGATCTTATGATCATGCAAGTATAACCATCTATCCTATGTGTGAATAACCTTACCATAGGCATCGAGCACGCTTTCATGCATCATTTCCGACAAGGTCGGATGCGGGAACACCGTTTCCATCAACTCGGCTTCGGTGGTTTCCAGCGTACGGGCGACGGTGTAGCCTTGGATCAGTTCGGTGACTTCTGCGCCGATCATATGCGCGCCCAGCAATTCGCCGGTTTTGGCGTCAAACACGGTCTTGATCAGGCCCTCGGCCTCGCCCAGCGCGATGGCCTTACCATTGCCCATAAAAGGAAAACGCCCCACCTTGACCTTATACCCGGCGGCCTTAGCAGCCGCTTCGGTAAGGCCCACCGAGGCCACTTGTGGGCGACAATAGGTACAGCCTGGTATATTGCCGTGATCCAGTGGGTGGGAGTTATTGCCGGCAATTTTTTCAACGCAGATCACCCCTTCGTGTGAGGCCTTGTGCGCCAGCCATGGCGGCGCAGTCAGATCGCCAATAGCATACAGCCCGGGCACATTAGTGCGCGAAAACCCATCCACCACCACATGGGTACGGTCGGTTTTTACGCCCAAAGCCTCTAGCCCCAGATTTTCCACATTGCCGACAATACCAATGGCCAGAATGATGCGCTCTGCTGCAATCTCCTGTACCTTGCCGTCCTTGGTTTTCACGCTGGCGGAGATGGCGCCCTTGCCGGGGGTGACCTTTTCCACCTGCGCGGAGGTGAGGATTTTCATACCGGCTTTTTCAAAGGCCTTTTGCGCGTGGGTGCTAATCTCGGCATCTTCGACCGGCAATACCCGGTCCATCATCTCGACCACGGTTACATCGGCCCCAAGGGCGTTATAAAAGCTGGCAAATTCGATACCGATTGCGCCCGATCCAATCACCAATAGTGATTTGGGCATCACATCCGGCGTCATGGCCTCGCGTGCGGTCCAGATAAACTTGCCTTCCGGGGCAAGACCTGCCGCTGGAATTGTGCGCGCCCGCGCGCCGGTGGCCAGAATAACATGAGCGGCGCTATAGGTGCTATCCTTGCCGGCCTTGTCTTTGACAATGACCTTTGGTGCAGATGTGCCTTTTTCCAGCCGTGCCGTGCCATCAATCACCGTGACCTTGTGCTTTTTGAGCAAATATTTCACCCCGCCGGAAAGTTGGCCAGCGATCTGGCGCGAGCGTTTGACCACTGCTGGTAAATCAAAATCCGGCTTGGTACAGCTAAGACCATAAGAGGCTGCATTTTCCATAAGCTCGAAAACTTCGGCAGAGCGCAACAGCGCCTTGGTTGGGATACACCCCCAATTGAGGCACACTCCGCCCAAATGTTCACGCTCAACAATGGCGGCTTTTAAGCCCAATTGCGCCGCACGTATGGCCGCAACATATCCACCGGGACCGGCACCAACAATAATAATATCATAATCTTGTGAAGCCATCTTAATGTATCCTATCCCAAAGGTGGTGCTGCTGTAGGCCGACCGTCTTCGCCAAGGGCAACCATAATAAATTCACCCTCTGTGGCTTGCCTGCGCGCGCCGGTTTGCAAGTCCTCGGCACACAGGGTCACCGCCACCCGCATGGAGGTGCGGCCCACACTGACCACGCGGGCTGAAATTTCAATCATCTCGCCCACATGAATTTGAGCGGCAAAGTTTATTTCCTTGAGGGCGGCCATCACCACTGAACATCGTGCATGACGGCTGGCGGCGACAAAGGCGGCCTTTTCCATCAAATTCAGCGCCCGGCCCCCAAATAATAGCCCACGATGATCGGTATCGCCCGGAAACACCAACTCATTCGTGCGGGTCACATTTGCTGGCCCAGAGGCGTAATCCGGCACCGGCGGCAGTGGCGCTTTGTTGGTTTTACGGTCCGTGGCGACCATGATGAAATCGCCCTGGGTGGTCAGGCGGCGTTCACCAGTCAGCAGGTTTTCCGCCCACAGGCTGACACGCACATTCATCGAGCTTCTACCGACGCTGCGCACTTCTCCCGCCAGATCAACCAATTCACCCACCAGCACAGGCGCCTTGAAATCCATACGCTCGACCGCGGCGGTGACAAAGCCGCGCCGCGCCAGACGGGCAGCGGCCAAAAATGCCACCTTGTCCATAAACGCCAAAGCCGCGCCGCCAAACATATCACCCTGATGATTGGTCTGGTCCGGAAAGACCAGATCGGCAAGCCGAACTCTGTATTGCGGCTGGTCACTCATAGGTTTTCCCTTAGGCAAAAAACACGTTTTTAATGCCGTCAAAGATCAACTGCACGGAAAGCGCCGCCAAAATGACGCCAAACACCCGGGTGATCAACGCTCCCACGGTGTGGCCCATCACCCGCAAAAGCCATGGCGCAATCAGCATAAGAATAAGGGCAATAATAAGGTTGGTTAGCGTGGCACCCACCACCACAAGCTGTGCCAGCGGGTGATCGTGCTGTTGCGACATAAAAATCATGATAGCTGCAATGGAGCCCGGCCCGGCCAGCAGAGGAATAGCCAGCGGAAAGACAGAAATGTCTTCTGGGCCGTCTTCATCTTCTAACATGGTTTCGGCGCGTGTTTCCCGCCGCGCCTGGCGTTTTTCGAACAGCATTTCGATGGACATCAGCAACATCAAAAGCCCGCCAGCGGTGCGAAACGCGTCCAGGCTAACGCCCATGCGCGAAAGCAGCCATTCCCCACCAAAGGCAAAGGCCAGCAACAAACCGCCCGCATAAATGGTGCCGCGAATAGCCATAGACCGGCTGTGCGACACGCTGGAACCTGCCGTCAGCGTGGCAAAAATAGGCGCAACGCCCAAGGCATCAATCACCACAAACAGGGTAACAAAAGACGCGATAAACAGATCCAACATGGCCATATCCATTACAAAATCCAATCCTGATGCGCCGATACAGGGCCAATATGACATTCGCAAGAACGACTCATGGCGGAACAGGCATGCAATTTTGCATAGATCGACATTATGAGAACCTTATAACAGCATCAAAGCCGGGTTTTCGATATAGCGTTTGAAGTATTTCAAGAAGGACGCGCCGATGGCCCCATCAACCACCCGGTGATCACAGGTCAGCGTCACCGTCATCATGGTAGCAATACCCAATTCATCGCCAATGACCACGGGGCGTTTTTCGCCGGCTCCAATAGAGAGGATACAGGCCTGTGGTTGGTTGATGATCGAGGCGAAGGATTTAATACCCATCATGCCCATGTTCGAGATGGTAAACGTGCCGCCCTGATACTCTTCGGGCATCAGTTTGCGCGCCTTGGCGCGGCCCGCCAAATCCTTGACCTCGGCGGAGATAGCGGCAAGGCCCTTGTCTTGTGCCTGTCTGACCACCGGGGTGATCAAACCACCCTCTATGGCCACTGCCACGGCGATATCCACATCGTGCCACAACTTAAAGCCCTCGGGCGTATAGCTGGCATTGGCGGCGGGCACGTTTTTGAGTGCCAGGGCACTGGCCCGAATGATGAAGTCATTGACCGAGATTTTAATGCCGTCTTCGGCGGCCGCTTCGTTTATGCCTTTACGAGCGCTCAAGAGCGCATCCAGCTTACAATCAATGTTGAGCGGAAAATGCGGCACATCACGAAAGGATTCCGTCATGCGCGCGGCAATTACCTTGCGCATACCGTCCAGCGGCACAAGATCAAAGCCGCCGAGCACTTGCGGCGCTGCCTGGCTAGGTGCTGGCGCTGCGGCACTGGAGGGTGCGTTCTCTATGTCGCGTTTGACAATCCGGCCATTTGGTCCAGTGCCAGTGATGGAGGCAAGGTCCAGCCCAGCTTCCTTAGCTAGCCGCTTGGCCAGCGGCGAAGCCTTGATGCGGGGCGCGCCCTCACCCCGACCCTCTCCCCCAGGAGAGGGGGAAGACGCGGCAGGTTGTACAGGAACTCCCTCTCCTTGGGGAGAGGGGCTTATGACTTGCTTTGTAGGCTGAGGCTTATCAATTTCAGCCTCATCCTGAGCTTGTCGAAGGATAGGCGCAGGCGCAGAAACATCCGCGCCATCAAGCGCCGAGGCATCCTCGCCCTCTTCCAAAACAAGCGCGATCACTGTGTTGATGGCAACATTTTCCGAGCCGCCGGGGACAAGGATTTTGGCCAAAACCCCCTCTTCCACGGCTTCGACCTCCATGGTGGCCTTATCGGTTTCAATTTCGGCGATCACATCACCGGCATTGATTTCATCACCTTCTTTGACCAGCCATTTGGCCAAAGTTCCTTCTTCCATGGTGGGCGATAATGCGGGCATCAGAATTTGTATTGGCATCATGTTTTCCTAGGCAAGGTGAGCCAAGCGTTGCGCATTGGCTTCCCAGTGTTGGCCATCGAAGGGTTCAATCGTAATTTTAGTGAATGCGTCATGGTCCAGACAGTTCAGGTTGACCGACCAGCCATCAGGGTTTGATCGGGGCACGTAAAACCCCTTTACGCCGCAGGTCTTGCAAAACAAATGGCGCGCCGTTCCTGTGTTGAAGCGGTATTCTGTTAAATTATCTTCGCCCTGATGGATCGCAAAGCGGTCTTTGGGGACGATCAGGTGCAAAAAGCCAGTTTTGTCGCAAATCGAGCAATTGCATTGCTGCGCAACTGCTTCACGGGGCAAAGCCGCAGCAAAACGCACGGCACCGCAATGGCAGGCACCATCAATCCAGATATGAGACGGGGCATTAGCCAACGTAACACACCCCTTTGGCAGCCCGGACAATGTCATCAACGCCCGGCAGAGCCAGCGCCTCCAAATTTCCGGCATAGGCCAGCGGGGCTTCGGCCTGATGCACACGGGCGGGCGGCGCATCAAGGTAATCAAAAGCCCCAATGGTCACAGCGGCGGCAATCTCGGCACCTACACCCATACAGCCCCAGCTTTCTTCGGCTGTGACCAGACGATTGGTTTTACGAACCGAGGCCAGAACCGTTTCCATGTCCAGCGGGCGGATAGTGCGCAGGTCGATCACTTCGGCGTCAATACCTTCGCCGGCCAGAATATCGGCCGCTTCCAATGCGTAGCCCACCATGCGCGAATAGGCGACAATGGTCACATCCGTGCCCTGCCGCGCCACGCGGGCCTTGCCAATCGGCAGTACCCAGTCCTTGACGTCAGGCACATCAAAAATTTCACCGTAAATCAGCTCGTGCTCTAAGAACACCACCGGGTTGGGATCACGGATGGCGGCCTTTAACAGCCCCTTGGCATCAGAGGAATCATACGGCGCAATTACGATCAACCCCGGCACGTGGCCATACCATGGCGCATAGTCCTGGCTGTGCTGTGCGCCCACCCTGCTGGCCGCTGCATTGGGTCCGCGAAAAACGATGGGACATGACATTTGCCCACCCGACATATACCTTGTCTTTGCTGCTGAATTAAGAATATGATCAATAGCTTGCATCGCAAAGTTAAAGGTCATAAATTCAACAATAGGCTTCAAACCACCAAACGCCGCGCCAACACCAAGACCGGCGAAACCATATTCAGTAATCGGCGTATCAATCACCCGTTTTGGGCCAAATTCGTCCAGCAAACCACGGCTGACTTTATAGGCACCCTGATATTGAGCGACCTCTTCGCCCATCAAAAACACCCGCTCGTCGCGCCGCATTTCCTCGGCCATGGCATCGCGCAGCGCGTCGCGCAGAACCACCGGCACCATTGCGGTGCCATCAGGGATTGCCGGGTCAGAAGCCCGCATAACAGGCTCGGCCACAGGGGCAATTGGCGCCGCATCAACTGTAACATCAGGGGATGCTGTTGAGGTTGTTTCTGGCTCGACGGCGGACAAGGCCGATAAATCACCGGCCTCCTCACCCTCTTCGATCAGGATGGCAATCGGTGTGTTGACCGAGACATTTTCGCTGCCCCCGGCAATCAGGATTTTGGCGAGCACCCCTTCGTCAACCGCCTCAACCTCCATGGTGGCCTTGTCGGTTTCGATTTCAGCGATGACATCACCGGCCGAAATGGTGTCGCCTTCACTGACCAGCCATTTGGCCAGCGTGCCCTCTTCCATGGTCGGGGAAAGGGCGGGCATAAGGATCTGCGTTGGCATCGTGTTCAATTCCATTCGAAAAACATTTGCGCCATATCGGCGCAACGCGGTTATTCTGTTTTATGTTCCAGTTCTGCCTTCAAGGCATCCAGATCGGCCTTAAGAGCGTCAATATCGCGCTGAGATCGGGCAATTTCTTCCTGCCCACCGGCAAAAACAATTTCCCGCAAGGCTTGCAAATCCTCGCTGGCCTCTCGCTCTACACAGTCCGCAAAAACCTGTTGCGCGGCCGTATAGGCGTCATAGGCCAGATGGGTTGTGCGATAACCCTCTTTGGTCTTGCCTTTAATTTTTGGCAGTTCAGGGCGTGTGCAAACCGTCACCTTATATGTCACGCCATCCTTGATTTTTTCGCCGCTGAGCTTTCCGGCCAGCGCCATATTTGGCGTAAGAGCCAGCGCAACAGCGCATAAAGGCGCCCCCGCACGGGTTAATCTTGCTTTGGGGTTCATCGTCATGGTCATAACCTTATGCACACAGCTTCTGGATGGGCGGCAGCGTTAAACGTTGGCCTTGATCGTCAAAGATACAATCAAAGGTGAAGGCCGCGGCGGTGGGCCCGTTTATTTCCAATAATCGCAAGGCGTTTTGTGCCTCGGCCAGGGTGGGTATATGCCCCGCCTTAACCCACCACAGCGCCAAATTAGGCTTGTCCATATGCGCGAACCACTTTTCGCGCCGGGCCATAATGTTGGCGTGTACAGTCTGGTAAATATAAGCCCTCAGGCTTTCGACGCTCTGCCAGACTGACATATTGATCAGCAAATCCTCGGCGCCCACCCCATCAAACCGAAAGTCCGTCGCATCGCCGCCATCACCTTGAAGACGCCATACAAAGCCGTCGGCCCGATCGGCCAGGGCGTTGACCTTGTCCAATGCCCCGTAAAAGCCCTTCATTTCGCTTGCCTCGGGGGCAAACATCATCCGGGCAATATTGATCTGGGCGAGGTGAAACTGGTCCATCATGACATCCTCAGGCTAAAATATCTGTCAGCAGCGCACTGGGATCTGGTTGCGGGCTATCCTGAGCAAAGTCTGCGGCGGCCGCAACGATGGCGCGCACTTCTTTGTCGATGGCCTTCAAGTCGGCTTCATCAGCCCATTTTTCGTCCAAAATTCGCGCCTTTGCATGATCAATCGGGTCATGGTGCTGGCGTACTTCATTGACTTCTTCGCGGGTCCGGTATTTCGCTGGGTCAGACATCGAATGGCCCCGATAACGATAGGTTTTCATTTCAAGAATGGTCGGCCCCTTGCCATCGCGGGCGCGTTTTACGGCGCGCAGACCGGCATCGCGCACCGCCAACACATCCATGCCGTCCACTTCTTCGCCAGGGATGCCAAAGCTGGCCCCGCGCTTGTATAAATGGGTTTCCGATGAGGAGCGCTCTATCGAGGTGCCCATGGCGTATTGATTGTTTTCAATAACAAACACCACCGGCAGGTCCCACAGCTTGGCCATGTTAAAACTTTCATAGACCTGGCCCTGATTGGCGGCACCATCGCCAAAGAAGGTCAGGCTGACATTGCCGTTTTCCTTGTATTGATCAGCAAAGGCCAACCCCGTGCCCAGAGGCACCTGCGCCCCGACAATACCGTGCCCTCCGTAAAAGTTCTTCTCGACGGAAAACATGTGCATGCTGCCGCCTTTGCCCCCTGAATAACCGCCAACACGCCCGGTCAGCTCGGCCATAACCCCGGCAGCATCCATGCCCAAAGCCAACATATGGCCGTGGTCGCGATAGCCCGTGATCATCTGGTCACCATCAATAATGGCGGCTTTCATGCCCGTCACCACGGCTTCCTGGCCGATATAGAGATGGCAAAACCCGGCAATCAGCCCCATGCCATACAATTGCCCGGCTTTTTCTTCAAAACGCCGGATCAGCAACATCTGCTGATAGTAGTCCAGCATTTCCGCTTTATTGGTCTTGCCAGACGTTTGCGCCTTAGCAGACGATGTTTTTCGAGAGCTGTTTGCCATTATTACACACGTGAATTAAATGATATATGTAATCGTGTCTAACCTAGAGACATGGCCGACACAAGCCATAGCCAGACCTTGTGGTGTCTGCTCTTTGTTTATTGAGCGCTTCTGTAGAGGCACAGCGGAACAATAAGAAGGCTTATGAGGCCTGACCAGAACCGCAAATCGATTGCCCCGCCGCACTTTGGCTGTCATCGACTCGCAATGTCAGAACAATGTCTTTTGGATCGGCGAGATAGAGCACAGCGTGGGCGCGTTCTTCCAGATAATCCAGGTCCAGATTCTCATCGCTCAACATTGCTATACGCCGCTCATAGCGTGCACGGCATTCCTGGAGCTGGACCAATTGCTGATTGAGAACACTTTCACGTTGTTTATAGACCATAAGGTTACGCATGCCCTGCTCGCCGCTTAGGGCGTGAAAGGCAAAATACATAATAACCCAGGCAAAACCCACTATGGGCAGCAGCCGTTTGAAACGCGTCATCACCAACCATTCACCGCCGCGCGTTCTGCGTCATCCGGCTTTTGTTTTGCGCACAATTCTGGCGCTTAGACACCGTGGAGGCAAATAGTAAAAAAGCCGTTAGAAAGCGGTGGAAAACACCTGAGCAGGTACAAAAAAGCCCGGAACATGTCCGGGCTTTTCGTTATCATGTGATAAAACGTTATTCGGCGGATGCTGAAGCACGCTCCCAGGTCTCTGACCGGCACATGATCTTCGCCATGCAGCCAGACATTTTGACCGTGTTGTCACCCAGCACTTTAACGTGACCGGCATAAAGACCACCACCTTTGGGGTCATACATTTTGCCTTTCCAGCGGTTTTCGTCGACCTTTTCCAGATCAAACAGCATGTCCACACCGACAACCGGGCCGCCACTTTTCTTGTCCACGCCTTCGCCAGATTTTACCTTGCCGCACAATTTATCGCCGCACATATAAAAATTGACGATCCAGTTTTCTGAACTGCGCACCCAATCGCCCAGTGCTTTATCAGCCATATCGGCCATAACCGGACTGGCGCTAAACATTGAAAGCGCAAACACCCCGGCCAGCATTGTTGATTTAAGGTTCATTTCATGTCCTCCCCGACATTATGAATATTGCGTACCCGTTATACGGGAATGTGTATGCATAGCACCTAATATTAGGAAGTTCAAATATTCATGAAAAAAAGTGACCCAAGCGCCCCTTAATGGCCCTTTATGCCCCTGAAAAAGTATCCCGACCAGCATAGAGTGCCATATCATCCAACTCTTCTTCTATGCGCAATAACTGGTTGTACTTGGCCAGACGTTCCGAACGGCACAGGGACCCTGTTTTGATTTGGCCACAGTTTGTCGCGACCGCAAGATCAGCAATAAATGTGTCTTCAGTTTCACCAGAACGATGCGAAATAACGGCGCTATAACTGGCCCTGTGAGCCATATTAACTGCATCAAGTGTTTCGCTTAAGCTACCGATTTGATTCACTTTAATCAAAATTGAATTGGCCACATTATCGTCTATGCCACGGGCCAGACGAGCCGGGTTAGTGACAAACAGGTCATCACCGACCAATTGCACTTTGTCGCCCAACATCCGGGTTAATGTCGCCCAGCCATCCCAGTCATCTTCATCAAGCCCGTCTTCGATGGATATAATCGGATACCGCGCGCACAGATCGGCCAGATATTCGCTCATACCCTTAGCATCAAGGCTCAACCCTTCGCCTTTTAGCTCATAGCGGCCATCCACATAAAATTCAGATGCAGCGCAATCTAACCCCAAGGCAACGTCCTCGCCAGGCTTGTAACCGGCCTGTTCAATAGCCCCTAGAATAAAGTCCAGCGCCTTAGAAGCCGAACCAATATTGGGGGCAAAACCACCTTCGTCGCCAACATTGGTGTTCATGCCCGCTTTTTTAAGTCGCCCTTGCAAGGCGTGAAAAACCTCGGCGCCCATGCGCAAAGCCTCGGAAAAATTCTCTGCCCCAACAGGCAGGATCATAAATTCCTGAATATCGATCGGGTTGTCGGCATGTTCACCACCATTGATGATGTTCATCATAGGCGTTGGCAGCATGCGCGCATTCACCCCGCCAATATAGCGGTACAGCGGCGTGTCCTGAGATTGTGCAGCGGCCCGCGCAACGGCCAGAGATACGCCCAGAATGGCATTGGCGCCAAGACGGCTTTTATTGGGTGTTCCGTCCAGTGCAATCAGCGCCTCATCAATGCGGCGTTGATCTTTGCCATCCATGCCGCCAATGGCGTTATAGATTTCAACATTAACATTCTCAACGGCAGTTTGAACGCCCTTGCCACCAAACCGATCGCCGCCATCACGCAGCTCTACGGCCTCGTATTTACCGGTGGATGCCCCTGAAGGCACTGCGGCGCGGCCCATTGCGCCGTCTTCCAGAACAATATCAACCTCTAAGGTCGGGTTACCCCGGCTGTCGAGAATTTCGCGTGCAATAATATCTTCAATTCCGGCCATGATGCCCTCCGTAGTGCGTATCATGCCGGATATGGTGATTATCAGCCCGAGGCAAGCAAAAACGCCATTATGATAGCAGGCAAGCGCGCTGTAGGCATTTCGGCACTGAATGCGCCGTGGGCGAGCATTGGCGCACAACAATTGGCGCACGAGCCATATCTGCTCTGCGCGCCAATGTGCTTAATCTATAATTTTGCAGATCGAAACGATCGCTAGCCGTTACGGCCTAAAGACCGATCAAACCTTAGTCCTTGGGATCAAGGATCTGCTTGCCGCGATACATGCCGGTCTTCAGGTCAATGTGATGCGGACGACGTAGTTCGCCAGAATCGCTGTCTTCGATGTATGTAGCAGCGGCCAGACGATCATGGCTGCGGCGCATGCCACGGCGGGATTTGGTGATTTTACTTTTGGGGACAGCCATAAGACCTATCCTTTTTATCAATGAGAATCTCGTTAAGCGGATATGTTCCGCCAAGCGCGCGGACATAGCGCAATGCCAAGGTTTTCACAAGCGCTTAGTGCATGAAATGCAGTGTCCCTTATGGCACGTGCATACGAAGGCGTTTTGTGGTATAGACATATTGTGGCCGTCGCCTCTGACGCGCAACCGCAAACAAACCTTCGGATATCAGGATTGTCGCGGCTCAGAGCAGACGGCCTTTTTTTGCCAATACAGGCAAACCGGCACAGCCAGTGCCGGAGCATGCAGGCCAATCCCCATCTGAGTCTCAGTGCACCCTCACCCTAAAATTTCGAAAAATATGCTTTATTGCTTGTCGATAATGAATTTATCGCATAACAATATTTTTTTATCGAGTATCATGCGGATGTTGAGTCAGCATCAGGACCACCACCGCACGGTTTAACTGCGGGGTTGTCGCGTGATCAGTATCTCCAACATTTCAAAATCCTTTGGAAAAATCCAAGCCATCAAGGATGTCTCTCTTGATCTGAAACCAGGCATGTTTGGCCTGCTTGGCCCCAATGGGGCTGGCAAATCGACACTGATGCGCACCCTGGCCACGCTTTTACAGCCCGACGCAGGAAACATTACGCTGAACGGCACAGATATTTCCAAAAACCCACAGGTTATGCGCGAAACTCTGGGCTATTTGCCACAGGATTTTGGTGTGTATCCACGCATGAGCGCCCTGGCTCTTTTGGATCATTTGGCAATTTTGAAAGGCGTCAGCAATGCCAAAGAGCGCCGTAAACAGGTTGAAGAATTGCTGCGCGCGGTTAATTTGTGGACTATGCGCGGCGCGGCCGTGGCAACATATTCCGGCGGAATGCGGCAACGTTTTGGCGTTGCTCAGGCGCTGCTTGGAGACCCGAAAGTACTCATTGTCGACGAACCTACGGCCGGGCTGGACCCTTTTGAGCGCCAACGCTTCTTAGACCTCCTCAGCGAGGCCGGGGAAGACAAGGTTATTATCCTCTCAACCCATATTGTGGATGACGTGCGCGATTTGTGTCCGGACATGGCCATTATGGGTGAAGGCGAGATTGTGGCACGCGGTGCACCCGAAGACTTGATTGCCAAAATCAATGGCAAGGTCTGGCGCAAAAAGGTCGAAAAAGGCGATGTGGATGCCTTAAAAGAGAAACACAAAGTGCTTTCCACCCGTCTGCTTATGGGTGGCGTCATTATCAGCGTTCTGGCTGATTCTGCACCAGAGGCAGGTTTCGAGGCGGATGACCCCAACCTTGAAGATGCCTATTTCGCTCACCTGTATCGCATGGTTTAGGGGCGAATGATGTTAAGTAAGCTCATAGGTTTCGAGATAAAATTCCATACCCGACAAGTCGGGTTCTGGATCACCATTGTCATCATGTTTCTCATTGGCGCGCTGGTCATGTCGACCGACGCCATATCCATCTCATCCAGCGCCGGAGAAAAGGTCAAAGCCAACGGTGCCATCACCTTGGCCTTGCAAGTCTCGGTTCTCAGCCTGGCCTCGATATTCTTTGGGGCCATTTTTGTCGTCAGCGGCGTCATGCGCGACAGCGTCTATAAAACGCTGGAAATTGTGCACGCCACCCCCGTCACCACGCGCGACATGACCTTATCGCGTATGATTGGCGTCTATATAGCTACATTCTTGTGCATTTTTGGTGCTGTGCTTGGCCTCTTTGCCGGACAGTTTGCGCCGTGGATCGACAAGGAAACACTGGGCCCGATCAATCCACTCTATTTCTTGCAACCATCATTGGTTTATATCGCCATCAACACCTTGTTGATCAGCGGACTTTTCACCGCCGTCGCCGCGATTACGCGCAACCGTTCGCTGGTCTATGTCAGCGCGGTAGCCCTCTTTATCTTCTATACCATAAGCGGTTTTTTTGTTGGTCAGGATGCGTCTGATCTTGTCACATCTCTGGCCGATCCTTTTGGCTCTAACGCCTTGGCCATTACCACAGAGTTTTGGCCCGCAGCCGAACAAAATACCCGGATGTCGCCGCTGACGGGTTATATTGGCTTGAACCGGCTTGTCTGGGGTGGTGTTGGCATTGCCTTGTTATTTGCCAGCTTTGGTCTGTTCAGACGAGGCCTAGCGAGCGGTAAAGTCAAAAACCACAAGGTTGAAGACCAAACCAGCACAGGCCGCATTGTCCTGCACCCCGTCAAACCCCGTCAGGCACCACTGGGGGCCTTCCTGACACGCCTGCGTTATGAATACGTAACAACGGTCAAAAGCATCCCCTTTATTATCCTGACCTTATTGGCGGTGGCACTCTTTGGCTTGACAGTTTATGTGCAGATGGAATTTCTGCCCAGCCCCTCTTTGCCGACCAGCCTGCAGATGATCCAGACGGTCATTGGCTCTTTGGCCATCCCCCTTCTGATTATAATGGTATTCTTTAGCGGCGAAATTATCTGGCGAGATAACACGTCTGGGATGACCGAAATTCTGGATGCCAGCCCCGTTAAAAACTGGCCGCTTATGGCCAGCAAATGGGTTGCGCTGATTCTGATTACGATCACCATCATGGTTATTGGCATTGCCTTTGGTATGGCCGCACAAATAGCCATTGGTGATGTCCCGGTAAACCTAGCTGCTTATCTGAAGTTCACCTTCATGTCGTTTGCCCCGCGCATTATACTGTTCAGTATTCTGGCCCTGTTCATCCAGAATTTTATGCCGAACCGCGTGCTGGGCATGCTGGCCTCTGGTGCGCTGGTTATCTTTTTCTTCTTCATCATCGGCAGCCTGCCCTTTTCGCATCCCTTGATGGAGTACGGGGACATGTCTTCGGGACGGCTTTCTGAAATCAACGGCTTTGCCAGCCTGATCCGTTTTAAGTGGTTTGGGTTGTACTGGGGTTCTCTGGCAGCCTTGTTTGCTGTGTTGAGCATCTGGTTGTGGCGGCGCGGATTACAAAGCAGCTTGCAGAGCCGTCTCAAGACAGTAGGAAAACGCCTGAATGCCCCGTCGGCACTTTTGGCAACCCTCTTCCTGTTCAGCTTTGTCGGGTCGGGTTTTGTGATCTATCAGGCCTATAAAAACAATAATTTTCGCACACAAAAACAAGGCGAGCTGCGCCAGGTCGCTTGGGAAAAACTGCTTGGCGACCAACTCAACATACCGCAACCCAAAATACGCTCAGTTAATGTGGACATCACCATCAACCCGTCAGACAAAACGGCTGTGTTCAAAGGCGAATATATCGTCGAAAACACCACGGATGCGGCACTGAAAGACATTTATATCAATATGCCCGTACAAAAGAAGGAGGATAATCGCCGCCTTGAACTTGACGGAGCCAACCAGGTCACCGACAGGGAAAATATCGACGAGATCAACAATTACGGGACACGCATTTATCGCTTTGAGCCACCATTGGCACCAGGTTCTAAAACCCGGATGCGTTTTGAAACCTTCATTCGTGCCAGCACTTTGGGCGATGAGCAGCCGATTTTGCACAATGGTACTTTTGTCAATAATTTTGCCTCCATGCCGCAGATTGGTGTACAAGATAATCGCCTGACCAACCCCGACAAGCGTCGCAAATATGACCTGCCTAAGCTTGAAAAACGTGCCGATCGCACGGACGAGACAGCGCGGCAAAGGCACTTTATCAGCCCGTCATCCGACTATGTGGATTTCAAGGCTAAAATCTGCACGGACAAGGGGCAAATCCCCATTGCGCCGGGTAAAATGGTCCGCGAATACGAGGAAAACGGCAAAGCCTGTCGCGATTATCAGGCGATCAACCCGATCCTGAATTTCGTTTCGTTTCTTTCGGCGGACTATACCGTCAAACGTGACGTCTGGGAAAACCCCAATGGGCGGGATATTCCTCTGGCGATCTATTATCACCAGCCTCACAATTATAATATTGAGCTGATGATCAAGGCCATGAAGGTCTCGCTGAGCACTTACACTAAGACCTATGGTCCATATCAATATAATCAGATTCGCATTCTGGAATTTCCCTATGGCGGATTTGCACAATCCTTTGCCGGCACGATCCCATTCTCCGAACGGATTGGCTTTGTGATGGACCCTGGCAATCCAGAGGATAATGAAAGCCTTGATCTGGCAACCTATGTCGTGATGCACGAAATCGGTCACCAATGGTTTGCCCACCAGATTGTGCCGGCCAACACCAAGGGCTTTAATGTTCTTTCCGAGGGTCTGACTGAAAATACCGCCATGACCGCCTATGAAGAGGCGCTGGGGTGGCAAAAAGCCAGGCGTGTTCTGGAAGTTCGCGCCATTCAGGCCTATCTGACGTCTCGTACGGCTGATCGGGATACAGAGCCACCTTTGGCACTGGCCGAGCAACAACAATATCTTGACTATAACAAGGCCAGTTGGGTGTTCTGGGGCCTGAAACACTATATGGGCAAAGACAAGATGCAGGGCGCCATTCGCGGCTTTTTGCAAGAGTTCGGGTCCAAAGGCCCGCCCTACCCAACCACCAAAGAGTTGGTCGATGCCCTGCGCGCTGCGGCTGGCCCGCAATGGCAGGGACTGATCACTGATTACTGGGACCGCATTACCTTCTGGGATTTAGAATATGATGGTGACGTCACCATCAAACCCAATGCGACCGGCGGATATACCGTCAGCCTGACGGCAAAAGTAGATAAGAAAATCGCCGCCGAGGACGATGGCAAGGAAACCTCGGTGACCGAGATCGAGGGCGAAAAACTCGACGAATGGGTTGAAATTGGGTTTTACACCAAGGATCCAAAAGAGACCCTTGGTGATCAGTGGATAAAGCTGGAAAGAGTGCATATCACCGGTTCCAGTACCGATTTGTCCTTTGATCTGGATGAGCGGCCAGCCTTCGTTCTTCTTGACCCAAGGCGCCTGCTGATCGAACGCAACGTCAAGGACAATGTAAAATCATTGCCCAAAGACAAACTTGCTTTCAAAAACTAGGATGTGCCCTTAAACTGTAAGTGGCCCAAACGGGCTGCTTACAGGGGGAATATGTGTCCAAGCTTTATTTCAGCTACGCCGCCATGAATGCGGGCAAGTCCACGGTTTTATTACAGGCCGCCCACAATTATGAAGAACGCGGCATGCGCACGTGTCTGTTTACCGCATTGGTGGACCAGCGGGCCGGCAAAGGCCGTATAGCGTCCAGGATTGGCATCGCCAAGGATGCTTATGTCTTTACCAAGGATGACGATCTGTGCGGCAAAATTACGGACCTGCATAACCAGGCTAAGCTGGATTGTGTGCTGATTGACGAAGCACAGTTTTTAACGCCGGAACAAGTCTGGCAACTGGCCGCTATTGCCGACGATCTGAAGATTCCGGTTTTATGTTATGGCTTGCGCACTGATTTTCAGGGCAAGCTGTTTCCAGGTAGCGAAATATTGCTGTCCATCGCTGATCAATTGCGCGAAATACGGACCATTTGCTGGTGTGGGGCCAAGGCCATTATGGTGATGCGGCTTGATGAAGATGGCCAGCCCGTGCAAGAAGGCGCCCAGATACATATCGGTGGTAATGACCAATATATTTCGCTATGTCGGCGACACTGGAAAGCTCAGCAACTTATGGGGCAGAGCGCCCAACCCAAAACATGATGGACGATGTAATGCTTAAAAATCTTTCGCCTCTCTTTGCAACGCTGTTTATCCTGGCAGCATGTTCACCTAAAACAGACGCGCCAATGGACGTCGCAATGTGTGAACAACTGACCCCCGGCATAACACACTCGCAGGAACAAATTAACACTAGCCGCGCCGCCTTTGATGAGGCCGCGAAGGCCCTCGATGAGCGTCTTGGGCTAGCGCGTGACGCAGGCGGCGATGATGAGGCAATCAAAGCTCTGTGGGCAGATGTTCTGGAGGCCCGCGACCAGGCCAAACCCTCAGCTGTTGCAGCACTTGAAGCTTTGCAAACCGGTTTTGCATTGATGCAGGACTACACAAAAGCCAAATGCACCAATGCCAGTTCGGAAGATTTGGATGAGCGCCTGTCTCGCGGCGTTAAACGATACAAAAACAGTATCGCGCAAATGGATATGTTACCCGCAGACTGGAAGAGTTTCTTTGCCGCACCTGCCCCCCAAACAGAACCAGAAACAAAGCCCGCTCCGGACCCCGCACAATGTCAGGCATTGGAAGAAGAACGCAAAACCGCGTTGGCAGAAGCCAAAGCTCACAGTCTGAAATATGATGGTGATATCGCAAGGTATCGCAAAGCCCACCAGGCTCAAAACCGAGCCATTGACCTGGGCCAGGACACTGCCGAAGCTTGGGAAGAATTACTGATACTTCGCGATGCAGCACAGCCTGGGATTGAGGGGTATATTCCGCTGATTTCTAATATCTTTTCCAACACGAAAAAGGGTTTAGAAAGCGGTTGCATTGTCATGTCTGACAAAGAAAAAAATAGCTTCAACCTCACCTCAGCAAAAACCATACGTGACATATACCAGAGTAAAAACACCCTTAACAATATCCCGTTAGAGAGGAACCTCTATAAGGAAAACCGGAAACAAACCACAACGCCGCGCGTTGGCGTGATCAACAAAACCAATCAAATTCTTTGTGTTCATCCCAAGGCCAAAGGCCCCGGTCAATGTACCATTGAACCCAATGGCACGCGAATTGTTGAGCTTAGCGCAACCCTTGAAGAAGCACCGACCTTTGATTTGCTCATTACCGGCGGTATACGCTGGTCCAAACTGGCTGGCGAAGAACCTTCGGCTGAAGATTTAAGCGTGTGTGCAAAACGAACTTTTGTACACAACACGGGAAGCGTCACCTGGGTTATTGAGCCGGGCATTGAAGACGGTTGTACGCTGCCTCGCCTGGACGACTAACCACAGCCAAAACATAGCCTAAGAGACATAAAGCAACAGTCGTCAAGAGTGATTTTGCCGCATGCCATACATGGATCAGGTGCGGTAGTGTCTTGCCATGCATAGAGGAGGAAACGCATGTCACACGTTCAGCACGAACTGGCCCAGAAATTCCCGGAAAAAACTGATCTCATCCATGAGCTGAAAACCGGCAACCCACACTTTTCTAAGTTATTCGATGAATACCACGATCTGAACCGCCGTATTCATCGAATCGAATCGCGCGGAACAGATCGCAGCCGCGAAACCATGAAAGAGTTGAAGCTTCACCGTATTGCGTTACTTGATGAGCTGACAATCATGCTGGATGCTTAGGCGCAAATCCGCGCTTTGGCAGTGGCAAACTGCTCGCTTAGGCGCGCCACCAGTTCGGCCGTCGATGGCAAGTCATGGATAGCACCAATACCCTGGCCGCATCCCCAGATGTCGCGCCAGGCCTTGGCATCGGACGAGCCGCCAGAACCAAAGTTCATGGATGAAGGGTCGGCCTCGGGCAGGTTGTCCGGGTCCAACCCGGCGGCCCGAATGGAGGGCGCCAAATAATTGCCATGAATACCCGTAAACAAGGATGAATTGACAATGTCTGCGGCGCTGCTGTCGACCACCATCTGCTTGTACTCTTGTTGGGCGCGGGCTTCCTTTGTGGCGATAAACAACGACCCGGCATAGGCCAGATCAGCCCCCATGGCCAAAGCAGCTAATATGGCATCTCCGGTGGAGATAGAGCCAGACAGCAAAAGTGGGCCGTCAAACCAGTCGCGAATTTCCTGTATGAGTGCAAACGGCGAATAAGGACCCGCATGCCCCCCGGCCCCGGCAGCCACCGCGATCAGGCCATCGGCCCCCTTCTCGATGGCTTTATGGGCAAAACGGTTGTTGATAATGTCGTGCAGGCATATTCCACCATAGGAATGAGCCGCCTCAAACACCTCTGGCCGCGCCCCCAAAGACGTGATGACAATTGGCACTTGGTGCTTGACGCACAAGGCCACATCTTCTTCGAGCCGGGCATTTGAGCGATGCACAATCTGGTTTACAGCAAAAGGGGCCGAAGGCGCATCGGGATTGGCGGCATCATAGGCTGCCAGTTCTTCTTTAATTTGCACCAGCCAGTCATCCAGCTGTTCAATGGGCCGCGCATTCAAAGACGGGAATGCGCCGACGATACCGGCTTTGCATTGGGCAATGACCAGTTCCGGGCCAGAAAGAATAAACATTGGCGAGCCGATCAATGGCAGGCGCAAACGGTCCTTGAGAATAGGTGGTAATGACAAAGCGGGCACTCCTTAGACATTTTGAACACTGTTCACTATCGTCACATTGTCCGTTGCGCCTGTCTAGGACAATGCGCGCAAATCAATCCACCAAAGCGGCAATTTCGCGCGCCGCCATGGCTACACCGCGCAAGCGCTGTACGGGCTGGGGCCAATTGCCGCGCATGACCAGTTTCTGGTCGGGGCGCAACTTATAGGCATTGCCCGGTCGGCCCATCAATTCGACAAGCCCCAGCGGATTGGCGAAAGCCGCCCCCCGGAATGTCAGCACAACGCCCTTGGGACCGGCATCGGCCTTTTCGATCCCAGCCTTTTTGCACAACGCCTTGATTTGCATCACGCTCAGCAAATGCTGGGCCTCTTCGGGCAAAGGTCCAAACCGGTCAATCAGCTCGGCGGCAAAGGCTTCGCGTTCCTCGTGACTGTCGGCCCCGGCAAGGCGGCGATATAATTGCAGACGCACATCAAGGTCCGGCACATAATGCTCAGGGATCAAGACACTAACCCCGGTATTGATCTGCGGCGTCCATTCGGAATTACTTTCAATGGTGCCGGTCTTCATTTCGGCGACGGCTTCTTCCAGCATGGATTGATAAAGCTCGACACCGACATCGCGGATCTGGCCCGACTGCTCTTCACCCAGCAAATTACCGCCGCCGCGCAAATCCAGATCATGGCTAGCCAACGTAAAGCCTGCACCCAGCGTATCCAGCGACGAAAGCACTTTGAGGCGCGCCTCGGCAGTTTTGGTGATTTTGAATTTCGCAGGGATGGTGAGGTACGCATATCCCCGCACTTTAGAGCGCCCCACGCGGCCGCGCAGCTGGTATAATTGCGACAGGCCAAAACGGTCAGCACGATGCACAATCAGGGTATTGGCGGTGGGAATATCCAGGCCGGATTCAATAATCGTGGTCGAGAGCAGCACATCATAACGGCCTTCATAAAAGGCAGTCATAATGTCTTCCAGCTCGGCCGGGGTCATGCGGCCATGGGCGACAATATAGCTAACTTCGGGGACGCTATCGCGCAAAAACTGCTCGATCTCATCAAGGTCTAAAATACGCGGCACCACGAAAAAGCTTTGCCCACCCCGAAACCGCTCGCGCAACAGGGCTTCACGTACCGTGACCGTGTCAAACGGGGCGACATAGGTACGCACCGCCAGACGATCCACCGGCGGCGTGGCAATCAGCGACAGCTCGCGTATGCCAGAAAGTGCCATTTGCAAGGTGCGCGGGATTGGCGTTGCCGTCAGGGTGAGCACGTGCACATCGGCGCGCAAGGCTTTTAATTGTTCTTTGTGGCGCACCCCGAAATGCTGTTCTTCATCAATGATCATCAGGGCCAGATCACGAAACTTGATCTGCTTGCCCAAAAGCGCGTGGGTGCCAATGACAATATCGGCCTGCCCCGATGCCAGACCTTCGCGGGTGGCTTTGGCCTCTTTGGCGGGCACAAGTCGCGATAAACGCCGGATTTTCACTGGCCAGCCGGCAAAGCGGTCTTTGAATGTTTTATAATGCTGGCGCGCCAACAAGGTGGTCGGTGCGACCACGGCCACCTGACGCCCGGTCATGGCCACCACAAAGGCGGCACGCAAGGCAATCTCGGTCTTGCCAAAGCCCACATCACCGCAAATCAGCCGATCCATAGGGCGGCCCTTGCCCAAATCAGCCAGCACATCAGCAATAGAGGATAGCTGATCTTCGGTTTCGACAAACGGGAAACGCGCACAAAATTCATCCCACGCGCCTTGCGGCGGGGTGATCACATCCGCAGTACGCATTTCACGAGCCGCAGCAATATTGATCAGTTCACCCGCCATATCGCGCAGACGTTTTTTCGCCTTGGCCTTGCGCGCCTGCCAGGCTGCACCGCCCAGCTTATCCAGCGTCGCATTAGCCGATTCCGATCCATAGCGCGATAACAGCTCAATATTTTCTACGGGAAGAAACAGCTTGTCACCGCCCGCATAATGCAGTTCCAGGCAATCATGAGGGGCTTCACCAATGTCGAGGGTTTTCAAGCCCGCAAAGCGGCTAATCCCATGATCCACATGAACCACCAGATCATCGGTGTGCAGACTGGCCACTTCGGCAATAAAATTGGCGGCGCGTTTTTTACGGCGCGCATGGGCCAGACGATCACCAAGAATGTCCTGTTCGGCTATAACCGCAAAATCGCCGGTTTCAAAACCGTGATCCAGCGGCAAAACGGCTCTGCCTATGGCCTTTGCAGGCAAAGCGCCAAATTCTGAAAAAACCTCAATAGCCTTGATGCCCGTGACACCATGGTCTTCCAAAACACCGGCAGTACGCTCCGCTGAGCCGGTTGACCAACCGGCAATCAACACTTTTTTGCCCGCACTGCGCAGGGTATTTAGATGCCCGCGTACCGCATCATAAACATTTGTGTTGGACGTTGATCGTTCGGCCGTAAAAACCCGCCCGGTTTTACCCCCTGCATCCACCACACCCGCGCCCGGCGGCACGGCGAAGGGAGAGAACTGGCGCACATCCAAAGGTTTTACACTGGCTTCAAACTGCGCCTCGTCCAAGTATAACGCATCGGGTTTCAAGGCCCGATAGGCCGGTGCCGCAAAAGAAGCGGACGAAACTTGCGCGGCGCTGTCCTGACGGCTGGCATAATAATCCGCCACCATGTCCATACGTTCTGACAGGGATTCGCTGGCCAGATGGTCCAGCACAAACAAAGGTGCCGCACCCAGATAATCAAAGACACTCTGGGTGTTTTCATAAAACAAAGGCAGCCAATGCTCGACCCCTTGCGGGCGCGCACCGGCGCTGACAGCATCATAAAGAGCATCATTCTGCGCCGGGCCAAATTCGCGCACAAAACCGGACCGAAATCTGGAAATAGTATCCGGGGTCAACAAAACCTCGCTGACCGGGGCCAATGTGACGGTTTTGAGTGTCTGCGTTGACCGCTGGCTTTGCGGGTCAAAACTGCGCACGCTTTCCAGGGTATCACCAAAAAAGTCCAGCCGTACGGGCTCGACCTGCCCCGGCGGAAATACATCAACCACCCCGCCCCGTACCGCATAATCACCCGGTTCCATCACGGTTCCAGCACGGGCATAGCCATTGATTTGCAAATGCGACGTCAGGGCATCCATACCGATGCGGGCGCTGGTGTGCGCCACAAACCCCGCATCGCGCAATGCGTCGCGCGGCGGCACACGCTGGGTCAGGGCATTGATGGTGGTGATCAACATCCGCGCTGCGGGCTGTTCATCCTGAACCAGTGCCCACAAGGCACCGGCGCGTGTTGCCGCCAAATCCGGCGCGGGTGAAACCCGGTCATAAGGCAGACAATCCCATGCCGGCAAGCGCAACAGTTCAATATCAGGGGCATAAAACCCGCAGGCGCTGGCAAACGATGCCGCACGCGCATCATCACGCGCCACAAAAACACTCAAGTCACCGCGTACCCGCGCCGCATCGCAAAACAGCAAGGCATCATACCCCTCTGGGGCGCTGCCAATGTTCAGACGCCCCGGTGCCTTGGCAATTTGCACCAAAACCTGCGCCAGATCGCCGATCTGTTCGCTCATGCCTAGCCGCTCCGCCCTTTGCGAAGAATTTCCGCCAAAGGCGCAAAATCACATATTTCTGTCATAATTGGTGTGTTAAAAACGTCGGGCATGGCGTCCTTGCCCGTAATCCATTGATAAAGGGGGGTATCTTCTGCATCAAGAATGGCCTCAAACTGGTCAAGTTCTTCCGGTCCAAGACTTTCCAGCCGACGATCCGCAAAACTGCCCAGAATCAAGTCCATTTCCTTAAAGCCACGGTGCCAGGATCTGAACAACATACGTTTTTTTCGAATATCCATGGCGCACGCTATAAGCCTAATTTCGCGCAAATCAAATGACTAAATGTTGTCATTCTGTTTCACTGTGACTCTCTTGAAGTTTTAACTCAAGTCAGGAATGATGCCTCACCTTTGGAAGTCATGATGTACGCTCGTTTCTCCATACGCTGGTGCAAACTGTTGTTTGCCCTTGCCCCTCTGGTGCTGGTGCCTTCGGCGGCGTTAAGCGCGCCCACAGTTATGCCACAGACCCTGCGCATCCTGACCTATAATATCAATGCACTGCCCAGCCCTGTAAAGCGGCACAAAACCTCACGGTTGAACCGTATTGCGCAAATTCTCAAAGAACGCCGCGCCCAGGGCACCCAACCCGATATTGTGGTCCTGCAAGAGGCTTTTGGTTCACGCTGCGATGTGATCATTGAACAAAGTGGGTATAAATACGTTGTCCGCGGGCCAGGCCGCAAAACCGGCAAGTTAGCGCGAGGTACATCCTGGGGCGTCGAAGGCGGGCGGTCTTATACCAAGCGCCTGAAGCCACAAAAATTTATGGGCAGCGGCCTGATTATTCTCAGTGATTATGAGATCAAAAACCCAGTATTCACTACATTTGGCGGCAAGGCCTGCGCCGGTTTGGACTGTCTGGCCAACAAAGCCATCGTGATGACCGAGATCAGCATTCCGGGCATGGATACGCCGATCAATCTGGTAACCTCGCATTTCAACTCGAACCGTTCAGCCAAGGCACCGGGCGCTGTGCGTTTGCGGGCCCACCAGAAACAAACGGATATTTTGGCCAAATTCCTCAGCCGCACCACCAACATGGAC
Source organism: Robiginitomaculum sp. (assembly GCA_021776525.1). Classification (GTDB taxonomy): domain Bacteria; phylum Pseudomonadota; class Alphaproteobacteria; order Caulobacterales; family Maricaulaceae; genus Robiginitomaculum_B. The sequence goes on along the minus strand of JAJFFT010000004.1, from coordinate 808,071 downwards.
GCCCCCCTGATCCTGGCCGGGGATTTCAACACTAAATTACCGGTGCGGTATCAGTATTTTCGCGAAGAAATAAACGCTCTGGATGCGGCGGAGACCTGTTTAACCACAGGCATGAATTGTGTATTGGGCGGCGAGACATTGCCCTCCGAAGTGCTCTATCTGACAGATGACAAGCAGTTTTACCGCTCCGGCAGTGCTACCCTGCTGCGCCCGGTGTTTATCGAACGTAATTTTCGTGAACAACTGGACGGTCGGGATTTGTCAGATCATGACGGCTATGAAGTGCATTATGCCCTGGGTTCCACTAAGAAAGCGGACCAATAAGCCGTGTTTGTAAAATGCCTTATTTGCGCTTTGGCCGTCCTTACGCCGACACTGGCTCTGGCTTATGATGTGCGTTCTGCGCCCACCGGACCGCCCGTATACATCGAAGCGGCGGAACTGGACCTTGGCGAGAAGAACAATAGCTGGCATGGCCGTTACGGTGCGGGGTTTGCTCTTGTACCAGAATTTGCAGGTGCCGACGCCTATGCGCTGGATCTGGATCTGGACCTGAAACTTTCGTGGAAAAGCACGTTTTTCTTTGAAAACGGCACGTTGGGCGTCATTGCGGCAAATAACCGGTTGTGGCGCGCCGGGGCGTTGATCCGCGGTGTACAGGGACGGCGCATTTCAAATCTGCCTGATCTGCTTGCCGGTTTGGGTAAGATCGATACGCGCATTGATGGCGGGCTGTTTATCGGAGCCTCGCTTTATAAAATCTATATGTCCGGTGAGTTTTTTACCGATATATCCGGCGTCACGCACGGCCAGACATTCAATCTGGAAACCGGCTATACGATGGAGCTGAGCCGGCAAGCCCGGCTAGTGCCTTATGTGCGCTTGAAATGGGGATCAGCACAGCATTTGCAGACCTATTTTGGCGTTACGCCCGATCAGGCCGTAGCCACAGGATTGCGCCCCTTTCAAACCAAAGCCAGCCTTTATGAGAGCGCCATTGGCGCGATCTTCGAGCATGATTTGGGCAATCATTGGCGCTTTGGCTCCAGTCTGAATTTCGGGTTGTTGCGCGGCATGGCCAAAAAAAGCCCTCTAACCAAAAGCCGCTTTGGCAGTCCAGAGCAAGTCTCCTTGCGGATCAAACTGCTGCGCACATTTTGAACGCAAAAACAGTGGCCCAAGGCCCCGTTTTCGCCTTATAAAGGCTTATGCGCCCACAGATCCTCTTTCCACTCTTTGCTGATACCAATGTTTTGGCTGGCGTTGGCCCCAAGGTTGCACAAAGCTTGGAAAAGCTTGGTGCCAACCACGTTTTTGATCTGTTGTGCATGATGCCGGTCAGCATGATTGACCGGCGTTCGCGGCCGCCCATTACGCAGGCCGTAGATGGCCAGATTGCCAGCTTTGATGTCGAAGTCGAAGCCCATAACCCGCCGCCGCGGCGCGGCCTGCCTTATCGGGTGCGGTGTTTTGACGACAGTGGTTTTTTGACTCTGGCTTGGTTTCACGGTCGCCCGGATTATCTGATGCGGCAATTACCGCCGGGCGAAAGACGTATCGTCAGCGGTAAAGTGGAACGTTTTAGCGGCGAAATCCAAATGCTGCACCCGGACTATATTGTCCCATTATCGCAAAGCGGTGACATACCCGCCATCGAGCCGGTTTACCCTATGACCCAAGGGCTGGCCGCCAAAACCCTGCGCAAAGCCATTACCGGCGCATTGGAGCGCGCGCCAGAGTTGGAAGAATGGATTGATCCCGGCCTGATGGAAAAGCGGCATTGGCCCGCATGGCGCGAAGCCCTTGTGGCCCTGCACCACCCCACTGATCTGCACGTGCTGGAAGACCAAAGCCCGGTCCGCTGTCGCCTCGCCTATGATGAGTTGTTGTCACGGCAATTGGCACTGGCACTGGTGCGGGCCCACCGCCGCGCCGTGCTGGGCATGGCCTTAACCGGTAATGGCCGCAAAGTGCAGGCCATATTGGACACAGCCCCTTTTGCCCCAACCGGTGCACAGTCCCGCGTCTTTGCCGAAATAGAAGCCGATATGGCGGTGCCAGAACGCATGATGCGCCTGCTGCAGGGCGATGTCGGGTCCGGTAAAACCTTTGTGGCGGCGCTGGCGGCGGCCCGCGCCGTTGAAGCCGGTGGACAGTGCGCCATTATGGCCCCCACCGAGATATTGGCGCGCCAGCACACACTATCCTTGGCACCGCTGCTCAAAGGCGCGGACATGACGTTGGACGTGCTGACCGGGCGCGATAAGGGTGCAGGTCGTGCAGATATTTTGGCCCGCCTTAAAAGCGGCGAGACCGATGTGGTCTGCGGGACACATGCGCTGTTTCAGGAAGGTGTTGAATTTCACAATCTGGCGCTGGTGATCATTGACGAACAGCACCGTTTCGGGGTTTCGGACCGGCTGCGGCTCAGTGCCAAAGGAGCCCGGCCTGATTTGCTGGTGATGACCGCAACACCCATCCCGCGCACGCTGGCGCTGGCGGTATATGGCGATATGGATCTGTCGAAACTGGACGAGAAACCACCGGGGCGCAAACCCGTGATAACCCGGGTGATCCCGTTGGCCCGACTGGAAGACGTCATCACCCGCCTTGGGCAATTGATCCATGATGGCGGGCGTGGATACTGGGTGTGTCCGCTGGTCGAGGAAAGCGACAAGATCGATTTGGCCGCCGCCGAGGACCGCTATAATGATCTCAAAGCACGCTTTGGGGACAGTATAGGGCTGATCCACGGACGCATGCCCGCCAAGGACAAGGAAGCTCTTTCGCTGGCCTTTAAGAACGGTGACATACAGATTTTGGTGGCCACAACGGTGGTCGAGGTCGGCATGGATGTTCCCGAAGCCAGCGTTATGGTGATCGAACAGGCCGAGCGTTTTGGTCTGGCGCAATTGCACCAGTTGCGCGGCCGTGTGGGCCGTTCGGCTCGACCATCATCTTGCCTGTTGCTGTACCAGTCCCCGTTGAGCGAAACTGCGCGCAAGCGTCTGGAAACACTGCGCAGCACCGATGATGGTTTTTTGATTGCAGAAACCGACTGGAAATTGCGGGGCATGGGCGATTTGCTGGGCATGCGCCAGAGCGGCCTGCCGCGCAATCGTTTTGCCCGGCTGGAGAGCGATACAGAGTTGTTGGAAGTTGCCAACGCGCAGGCACGCCTGATTGCTCAAAATGATCCTGATCTGGTCGGCAAGCACGGCGCGGCTTTGCGCCAATTGCTCTATCTGTTTGAACAGGATCAGGCGGTGCGCTTACTCTCATCGGGTTGATCCTTGGTGCCATTATCGGCCCCGTTTGGATAGACCAGCCCGGCGGACAGGATCAGTTTGGCCCCGGCATCGACCGGCATATCCAAATAGATCAGATTTTCGCTTTTCTCGTAAATCAAGAAACCAGAGGTCGGGTTTGGTGCAGTGGGGATAAACACACCCACAACACCTTCACCTAAAGATTTGGCAATTTCGCCTTGCGCCGGAGCCGAAACAAACCCCACAGCAAACGTGCCTTTGCGCGGGTATTCAATCAACACCACCTTGTCAAAAGACTGATCCTGTTGCGATAATATCGTTTGCACAATCTGTTTGACGGTGCCGTAAATACTGCTGACCAGTGGCACACGCTCGAGCAATCGTTCCCCGAAACTCAACAGCGAACGACCAAAAAAGTTCGCTGTAATGGCCCCCAAAAAGGTCAGCGCCACAATGGAAATCAACAGGCCCAGCCCCGGCACAGCAACCGGCAGATAGGTTTCTGGGTTATATTCTTTGGGGATCAAAGGCACGACCCGCCCATCGACCCAGCGCAAAAAGCTCCAGACCAGCCAGATTGTCGCCCCGATGGGAGCTGAAACCACAATCCCGGTCAGGAAACTGTTGCGCAGCCACAACAGCAATCCATGATGTTTGGGTGGTTTGACCAGTGTGACCTGGTCCTTGTTTTCATCATTATCAGTTGGCATCATTCTCACCGGCGGGCTTTTCTTTATTTATAAATGGGGCATGATCGCCGTCACGCAAGCCCACTCTGGCCTTGAGTGTACAAGAACCATGTGTCGCAATTATGATCTGATTCGGACATCAAGCTGAAAGATGAATATGCCTAAAGACAAAATCATCCGCTTTTCCCTGCTGGGCGGCGTGGCGCTTGTCCTGCTTTTGAGCACCTTTGCCTTTTTGTCCCGCGATAATTTATTCCGTTTTTTAAACGATCCACGCATTCCGTTTCAAACCTACGTGCCCCCCACAGCCCCTGATTATGCTGATGCATCCGCGTGGGCGATACCGCCTCATAAAGGCGATGGGGTCAGTATTTTCGTGGTCACCCCCACCGTCTATTGGGGTGGTAAAGAGTGGAATACACCGCTTGACGCACCCAAGCCGCTGGAACGGCTATATCGCACCGCCATACCCAACTGGGCTGGGCCGTTTCAAAACCTTGGCAGCGTTTCTGTGCCGCTTTACCGCTCTGCATCGCTTTTTTCATTTTTAACAGTGCGCAGCGATGCCCGCGGGGCGCGCGCACTGGCCTATCGGGATGTCTTAAATGCCTTTGATGCGTTTTTGGCCAATACAGATGGCAAGGGGCCAATTATTCTAGCGGGTACAGAGCAAGGCGGGCTGCACATTCTGGGTCTGTTACAGGACCGGTTTTACGATCCATATTTGCGCGAGCGTCTGGCCGCCGCCTATGTGCTGGACCAGGCGGTGCCACTGGACCTGTTTGATACACAGATTAAGGGCGTAAAGCCTTGTCAAACCAGCAATGAAGCGCGCTGTATCATCACTTATGGCGCCTTCACGCCTAATGAAACACTGGAGATCACGCGTTTTACCGAGCGCAGCATGGTCTGGAATGCCCAGGGACAACTGCGCCAGACCGCAGGCCGCCCATTGGCCTGTGTGAACCCCGTTTTGGGCAGCACAAGCACAGAGTTGGCCCCCAAAACAATGCACAAGGGCGGCGCGGCCGCAACCGGCCTTGAATGGGGCACGGCCCCCGCCCCGATGGCGGCGCAAACAAGCGCGCAATGCACGGGTGGTGTGTTGATTGTCGAACAGCCAAAATCGCGCGCTTTACGCAAACCTTTGAGCTTTGGTCAACGCTTTAAGCCCGACCCGTTTAATCTGTTTTACGCAGATTTGGCTGCTGATGCGGCACAGCGCATTAAAAATCTGGAGACCATCATAGAAGAGGAAGGTCGTCTGGCACCACCTTTTGAAAACTCGCTGGAGATTATCGACAGCCCCATTCGCGGCGTACCCGGCGGCTAGGGTCTTATATTGGCAACTTTGGACAGGGCCGCGCGGGCTGCAACTTCCTGATCAGCCTTCACGAACAGATAGTCCGTATCATAGGTCGACAGTGCATAGAGGCTGATACCCGCATCGGCCAAAGCACCGCTGAGCCGGGCCAAAATACCCACCAGCGCAAAATCAAGAACGCCTTCAACCCGAAACCCTACCCAGTCTGTTTCGCATTTTGACGGATTGTCCACACGCCCTTGCGGATAGACCAATGACAACTCGTCCGCTGTGCGGGTCACGGATACAAAGCCCTCGCCCACCAGAAGACCCGGCGGCAGGTCCGCATTGGCGGCCAGTCGCGCCACGCAATAACGCCCCGGCATGAGACACAGGCTGAGCGACACGTTAACCGGCCTTGGTTTTAGTGCGCGGTTTCTTTTTACGCTGTGCAGGGCGCTTGCGTTTAGGCTCTTCGGGGAAGATATCAAATTTCAGCTTTTCACGATCATCCAGATCGATATCGACCTTCACCAGACCACCATTTTTCAACTCGCCAAACAGGATCGCGTCTGAAAGCGGTTTTTTGACGTGTTCCTGTATGGTGCGGGCCAGCGGGCGCGCCCCAAAGGCTGCGTCATAACCATGACTGCCTAGCCAGTCGCGGGCCGCATCGGTCAGCTCGAAACTGATATTGCGCTCGCCTAGCTGGAATTCCAGTTGCAGCATGAATTTTTCAACCACCCGGCCAATGGTGTCCTGGCCCAGTGACGCGAACGGGATGGTGGCATCCAGTCGGTTGCGAAATTCGGGGGCAAACAGGCGTTTGATGGCTTCTTCATCCTCGCCCTCGCGCTTGCCACGGCCAAAGCCAATGGAATTTTTAGCACCATCCGCGGCCCCGGCATTGGTGGTCATGATCAAAATCACATTGCGAAAATCGACGCGTTTGCCGTTGCTGTCCGTCAGCGTGCCGTTGTCCATCACCTGAAGGAGAATATTGAACACATCGGCATGGGCTTTTTCGATCTCATCCAGCAACAGAACACAATGCGGATGCTGGTCCACCTGTTGGGTCAGCAATCCACCCTGATCAAACCCCACATAACCCGGCGGCGCACCGATCAGGCGCGCGACGCTGTGGCGTTCCATGTATTCTGACATATCAAAACGCAGCAGCTCGACGCCCATGACCGAAGCCAATTGCCGCGCCACTTCGGTCTTGCCGACCCCGGTGGGACCAGAGAACAGATAACACCCAATGGGTTTAAGTGGTTCACGCAGACCTGCGCGGGCCATTTTAATGGCCGAGGCCACCTGACCAATGGCTTTGTCCTGACCAAACACCACACGGGCCAGATCGGCCTCGAGGTTCATCAAAGCCTTTTGGTCATTCTTGGAGACTGATTTGGCCGGTATGCGGGCGATTTTGGCGACAATGATTTCGATGTCTTTGACGCTAATGGTTTTCTTGCGCCGTGATGGTGGCAACAGGCGTTGAGCGGCCCCCACCTCGTCAATCACATCTATGGCCTTATCGGGCAATTTGCGGTCATTGATATAACGCGATGACAAGGTCACAGCAATTTTCAATGCATCCAGCGTATAGCGCACATCGTGAAATTTTTCGAAATATGGCTTCAAGCCGACCAGAATTTTGACCGTGTCTTCTTCGGAAGGTTCCACCACATCAATTTTCTGAAAGCGCCGTGCCAAAGCCCGGTCTTTTTCAAAATGCTGGCGGTGTTCCTTATAACTGGTCGAACCCATACAGCGCAGACTGCCTGATTGCAGCGCCGGTTTAAGCAGGTTGGAGGCATCCATAGCCCCGCCGGACGTGGCCCCGGCACCAATCACCGTATGGATTTCATCAACAAAGAGGATCGCGCCTTCGGTGTCTTCCAATTCCTTGACCACAGCCTTCAGGCGTTCTTCAAAGTCACCGCGATAGCGTGTACCAGCCAATAATGAGCCCATATCGAGCGAAAATATCGTGCAATCGCGCAGAACTTCCGGGGTTTTACCCTCGACAATATTGCGCGCCAGACCTTCGGCAATCGCGGTTTTACCAACACCCGGATCACCCACAAGAAGCGGGTTGTTTTTGCGACGCCGGCAGAGGACCTGAATACAACGTTCGACCTCGGCATCACGCCCTATCAGGGGGTCAATATCCCCAGCTTTGGCCTTTTCGTTCAAATCCACGCAATAGCTTTGCAGCGCCGTTGGTTCTTTTGGCGTGGCAATGTCTTCCTCTTCGGTTTCATCGAACAGAGAAATTGGCGGGCTTTCCTGTCCCTTGGGAACCCCATGTGAGAGGTAACGCACCACATCAAAACGTGTGACGTCCACTTCGTGCAGGAAAAATACTGCATGACTTTCGCGGGCCGCGTAAAGCGCCACCAGAACATTGGCGCCGGAAACCTCGTCTTGATTGGCCGATTGCACGTGAATGACGGCCCGTTGCACCACTTTGTGAAATCCGGCCGTGGGCCGCGCATCGCCATTGTGGTCTTCAACCGCCAGTGTTTGCAGGTTTTCGTCTACATAGCCCATGACGCTGTCGCGCAGAGCCTCCATATCCGCTTCGCAGGACTTGAATACTTCAATCGCATCCTCATCATCCAGCAGACTTAGAAGTAAATGTTCCAGCGTCACATATTCGTGGCGGCGCTCGTTCGCATAGGCGACGGCGCGTTGCAGGCTTTCTTCAAGGGCTGGGGTGAATGAGGGCAAAAGGGACTCCGTATTGGGTTAAATCAGGCTTTTTCCATAGTGCATTGCAAAGGATGTTCATGCTCGCGGGCGATCATTGCCACTTGTGCCACTTTGGTTTCGGCAACGTCGAACGAATAGACGCCGCACACACCAACGCCGCTTTGATGCACGTTCAGCATAACCGCGACGGCTTCATCGCGAGATTTGTGAAAAATCTGTTCCAGAATATCGACGACAAATTCCATCGGCGTGTAATCGTCATTGAGCAACAATACCCTATACATGGAGGGGCGTTTGGTCCGGGTACGGGTTTTTTCGACCACGCCGATTTGCGGGCCGTCATCATTATCATGATCGTCACGATCACCCGACATCATTGCTTTTTGATTACTCACGTCCATTATCCATCATCTGAACACCATAAACTGGCATCACAATAATTAAATAGGATTCTTGTGACAGATGAAAAGGGTAAATGCTGGCAAATTTACGGCAGAGTTAAAGTTTTTCTTGCGCACAGGTGATTGTCAGACGGCTCCATATCCCGCTTGGCACCTTTCGAGAGCGCTACGCACCACCTCAAGATGAGGCTGAGCCCTCATCATGAGGTGCGAAGCATAGCCGAGCCTCGAAGGATGGTGCTCCAAAATTTTGTTAACGAAAGCCCTTTTGTAATTCGATCAGCGCATCAGCCCCCGGACATAACTCGTCATAGGGAAACGTATTCAATGGCCGGTCAGTCAGCTTGTTAACTGCCGCCATATCGTCCTGACTTTCATCAAGATACAACAACCCGGTGACAATCTCGCCCTGCGCGGCGCGCTCGGTAATCTGTGCATAGGCGGCACCGCGATCACGCGGGTCATAGTCCTCGTCGATTTTGCGCAAAAGAATGCTGCCACCGTCATGCAACTCGACCGGTACAGCCTCGCCCGCCGCATAAGATGTCTGAATTTCCTCGCTCATCGGCACATAGTCGGCATGCACTGCCGGGTGATAATACTTATAGGTGTGGGCATAGCTTTTGGTGGATCCCACATGATCATTAAAGCTGACGCAGGGTGAGATCACATCGATCAGGCCAAAGCCGTTATGTTTTAAGCCCGCTTTGATCAGCGGCACCAATTGTTCCCGGTCGCCCGAAAAGGCCCGTGCCACAAACGTTGCCCCCAAAGATAGTGCCAGAGTGACAGGATCAATAGGTGGGGCGATATTTACCTCGCCCTTTTTGCTTTTACTGCCGATATCTGCCGAAGCCGAAAACTGTCCCTTGGTCAGCCCATAAACGCCATTGTTTTCCAGCATATAGAGCATGTTTACATTGCGCCGCATGGCGTGAGCAAACTGGCCCATACCAATGGAGAGCGAATCCCCATCGCCAGAAACGCCAATATAGGTCAGGCCCGCATTGGCCGCCGCCGCGCCGGTGGCCACCGAAGGCATGCGCCCGTGTACGGTATTATTGCCGTGGGCTTCGCGCAGAAAATAGGCCGTAGTTTTGGATGAACAGCCAATGCCCGAAATTTTCACGGCGCGGTGTGGCTCGATGGAAAGTTCGAAAAACGCCTTGGCCATACAGGCCGTCACGCTGTCATGACCACAGCCGGCACACAAGGTCGACATGGCCCCTTCATAATCATGGCGGGTCAGGCCCAGCGCATTATGCTTGGCGTTTTTGAGTTTGATATTCGGTTTGGCAAACGAGGTCATGCGCTTTGCTCCTTGCGGGCCATTTCCTTGATGTGATCGTGCACAAAATGCGAGGTCAGCGGCTCGCCGCTGTAATGCAGGATTGAGAACATCTTTGCGCGGGGGATTTGCGTTTCCAGCAAGAGAAGCCCACGCAATTGGGCATCGCGGTTTTGCTCGACGATAAACACATGGTCGTGAGCCATGACAAAATCTGACACGTCATCATTAAACGGAAAACCGCGTACCCGCATATAATCCAGATGCAAGCCCTCGGCGGCCAGCGTGTCGCAAGCCTCCAAAACCGCGCAGTCAGAGCTGCCATAAGCGATAATGCCCCAGTTTGCTTTGCCGCCCTTTGCGGTTTTTACAACAGGCGCTGGCACATGGTCTGCCGCGCCGCGCCATTTGCGCACCAAACGGTCTAGAACTTCCTGATATTCGGCTTCGTTTTCGGTATAGGCGCCATCGGCATTATGGCCTGACCCGCGGGTGAAATACGCGCCCTTGGGGTGGGTGCCCGGCAAGGTACGATATGGAATGCCATCACCATCAGGGTCGCGATAGCGGTAAAATTTGTCCAATTTTTCAATCTGTTCAGCGTTTAAAACCTTGCCGCGGTCGGGCTGGCGGGCATCATCCCATTGCAGCTCGTCAACCATCCAGTCATTCATACCGATATCAATATCGGAAAGTACAAACACCGGGGTCTGATAGCGTTCGGCCAGATCAAAGGCGTCGGCGGCCATGGTAAAACATTCGCCGGGATCGGCCGGGAACAGCAGAATATGACGCGTATCGCCGTGCGAAGCATAGGCGCACATTTGCACATCGCATTGCTGGGTCCGGGTTGGCATGCCGGTTGACGGCCCGACGCGCTGGACATCAAACAGCACTAACGGGATTTCGGCATAATAGGCAAAGCCAATAAATTCACTCATCAATGAGATACCCGGCCCGGAGGTGGGCGTGAACGAACGCGCCCCATTCCAGCTTGCCCCCACAACCATGCCCACGGCGGCAAGCTCGTCTTCGGCCTGAATAATGCAGTAATTATGCGCGCCGGTTTCGGGGTCAACGCGAAATTTTTCACACCATGATTTGAACGCATCCATCAAGGATGTGGACGGTGTGATCGGATACCAGGCGCCGACGGTGGCCCCGGCATAGACACAGCCCAGACCGGCGGCGGTATTGCCATCGATCATAATCTTGCCATCGGTTTTATTCAGCTTTTCGACTTTGAACGGCAACGGGCATTCAAAATGCTCCATCGCGTAATCATAACCCAGCGCGATGGCCTGCATATTGAGGTCCACCAGTTTGGGCTTTTTGGCGAACATTTCACGCACCAGTGTGCGGATCACCTCGACATCGACATCAAGAAGCGCCGCCACGGCCCCGACATAGGCCATGTTTTTCATCAATACGCGTGAGCGCGCCACTTTGAAGGCCGCATTACACATTTGCGCCAAAGGCACACCCAGCACCGTCACATCGGTGCGCGACAGCACATGCTGGCGCGGCCAGGTGCTGTCATAAATCAGCACGCCGCCGGGGCGCAGCTCGGCAATATCGCGGGCATAGGTATTGGCATTCATGGCCACCATCATGTCCACATCACCAGAGCGCGCGCCATAACCAGCGCCGGTGACGCGGACTTCATACCAGGTCGGCAGGCCCTGAATATTGGACGGGAACACGTTTTTGCCGACCACCGGCACGCCCATACGAAAAATGGACTTCATAAGGAGGCCATTGGCACTGGCCGAGCCGGTGCCATTCACATTGGCCAGCTTGATCACAAAATCATTGATGCTGCTCATGGGGTAATTTCCTTAGGCCATATCTTCGACATGGTGGATGATAATTTTGCTTTCCTGCATATCCCACGCGGCAGTGGGACAGCGTTCGGCACACAGGCCGCAATGCAGGCAGATGTTTTCGTCCTTGATCATCACCCGTTCGGTAAAGGGCAATGCATCAGAAACAAACAAGGCCTGATCAGTATTGGTCGCCGGAGTTTCCAGCGCACCACGCAAAGCGCCCTCATCGGCATCCGGCGTAATGGTCAAGCAATCAACAGGGCAAATATCAATACAGGCATCGCATTCGGTGCACAAAGGTGCGTCAAACACCGTCTGAATATCGCAATTCAAACACCGTTGCACTTCGGTGGCCGCCTGTTCAGCGGTAAAGCCCAGCTCGACCTCAGTGCCCAAATCCTTAAAGCGTTTGGTCAGTTCCACATGGGGCATGGTGCGGCGCTCTGCCCCGTCAAAACTGTTGGAATAGCGCCATTCAAACATGCCCATTTTGGTGCTGGACAGTCGAACCTCATTGGCCAGACGCCCGGTCACCATGCGGTCTTTGCAAAACTGATGGATCGAGATTGCCGCCTGATGGCCGTGCTCGACCGCCCAGATAATATTCTTGGGTCCAAAGGCCGCATCGCCGCCAAAAAATACGCGCGGCTCGGTAGACTGGAAGGTCATTTCATCGACCACCGGCATATCCCATTTGCCAAACTCCAGCCCCGCATCACGCTCGATCCAGTCAAAGGCGTTTTCCTGACCAATGGCCAAAATCACATCATCACAGGGGATTTCCACCTCGCCGGTGACGTTCTGGCCGGTAATACCGCCCTTCTCATCCAGCGTGTATTCCATTGTCTCGAACACCATGCCGACCAATGTCCCGCCCTTAACCACAAAGGATTTAGGCGAATGGTTGACCATAATTTCGATATTTTCGGCTTCGGCGTCTTCCAGCTCCCAGGGTGAGGCCTTGAAGAAGCTGCGCGGTTTGCGCGCCATCACCTTCACATCATCCGAGCCAAGGCGCAGCGAGGTGCGGCAGCAATCCATGGCGGTATTGCCCACCCCGATGATCAGCACTTTTTTGCCAATGGATTTGGTGTGCTCGAAGGCCACCGATTCCAGCCAGTCAATGCCAATATGGATATTGCCTGCGCCTTCTTTACGGCCCGGCAGGTTCAGTTCCTTGCCCTTGGGCGCACCGGTGCCGACAAACACCGCGTCATAGCCCTCGTCCAGCAAGGACTTCATGCTTGAAACCGGCGTATTTAGGCGCAGATCAACGCCCATATCCAGAATATAGCCCAATTCCTCATCCAGCACGCTTTGCGGCAGGCGAAAGGCCGGAATGTTGGTGCGCATCAGACCGCCCGGCACGTCAAAGCGCTCGAATATGGTGCATTCATAGCCCAACGGCGCCAGATCATTGGCCACGGTAAAGCTGGCGGGGCCAGCGCCGATCAGTGCAATGCGCTTGCTATTGGTCTGGTCGGGCTTTTTGGGCAAACGGTCGGTAATATCGTCCTTGTGATCGGCGGCGACGCGTTTTAAGCGGCAAATGGCCACCGGCTCGTCCTCAACCCGGTCGCGGCGACAGGCCGGCTCGCACGGGCGATCACACACCCGGCCCAAAATGCCCGGAAACACATTGGATTCGCGGTTCATAATATAGGCGTCCGAAAAGCGCCCTTGCGCGATCAGGCGGATATAGGCCGGCACCGGCGTATGGGCCGGACAGGCCCATTGGCAATCAACCACTTTATGAAAATAATCCGGATCGTTGGTGTCAGTTGGCGGAACCCCATCTTTATGCGTCCACCCGTCGGGAGCGTTCATCCCGTATACTCCAAATACAAGGGACAATTGCCCTTAGATTGCGACCAATTTTTTATGGTAAAAGCAATAACGAGACGCGCGCATATCCGCAAGCGGTTTCGCATTTATGTGATGGTGGGGAGCGAGAATATATAGAGTACAAAATCTATAGCGGTGTTTCCTCTCCTATGGGGAGAGGAATAAGGTGAGGGGGTAGCGCCTTAAAAAAACCTCAACAACATATTCAACCCACAAGCCCCTCATCCCAACCTTCTCCCCAAGGGAGAAGGAGAAGAAGAAAATCCTCTCCTCGTGATAAGATCTAAAATATTCAAAATTCCGCTCAATTTTGATCACTAGCTTGCGAAAATACAGCAAACTGGCTTAGCCTGCGTCATAAGGGGAATTTGTTTATGACTATCACAATAACACGGCGGCGGGTTTTGGCCGCCAGTTCGGTTCTGGCCGCGGGGGGCATACTGTCCGCCTGTCAGCCGACAACCACCACAGCTGCACCCATGAAAAAGGATAAGCCTATGTCCGATCCAAAACCCGCCCAGCCGCTGGTCATTGCGCACCGCGGTGCGCCGGGATATCTGCCCGAACATACGGGCGAAGGTTATGACATGGCCATCCGCATGGGGGCCGATTATATCGAGCCGGATCTGGTCTTTACCAAAGACGGCCATTTGATCGCCCGCCACGACCATTATTTGTCGACCACCACCAATGTGGCCGACCACCCCGAATTTGCTGACCGCAAAACCACCAAAGACGGTCATGAGGGCGAAGACTGGTTTTCCGAGGACTTTACTCTGGCCGAAATCAAGACCTTGCGGGCCCGCCAAGCTTTTGCATCGCGCAGCCATGCCGCCGATGGCAAATTCGAGATACTGACCTTTGCCGAAGTGATCAAACTGGCCCATGGGCGCACCACTATGAGTGGCAGCCCCGTGGGCATTTACCCGGAAACCAAACTGCCGTCGTATTTTTCTGCGCTGGGTTATGATTTTGAAACGGCGGTTCTGGGCGAGCTGGCCAAACATGGTTGGGACACCCCCGGCTCGCCGGTGTTTATTCAATCCTTCGAAGACGGTATTTTGCGCTCATTAAGGGCCAAAACCGAACTGCCGCTGATCATGCTTTTGGAAAGCGCCGAGGGCGTCGACATGAAAGACATTGCCACCTATGCGAATGGTGTGGGGCCGTCCAAGGCTTTGCTGGCCAATAAAGATGGCAGCTCCACCGGCTTTATCGAGGCGGCGCATGCGGCGGGTCTAAAAGTCCACCCGTGGACGTTTCGTTCGGACATGTTGCCAGAGGTTTTTGCTAATGCGCAGGCCGAATTTGATTTCTTTTTTGATCTGGGCGTCGACGGTGTTTTTACCGATTTTGCCAATGATGCGCGTGCTTCCCTCTTGGCGCGGGCGGCGCGTTCTGATTAAATGAACGTTGTTCACTTTTTTCTTTAGGAAAAATCCATGCACTCTCTCTTGCAAAAACAGCGCGATGCATTTCGTGCTCAGCCCAATCCGTCGATTGAGGTTCGCGATGCTCGCCTTGCGGCGCTGGCGAAGATGATCACAGAAAACGCCGATGCAATTGCCGAAGCGGTTTCCGAAGACTTTGGGCACCGGTCCAAGGTCGAAACCCGGCTTGCAGACATTGCGGCGCTGATCACCGAGATCAAACACACGCGGGCGCATTTGAAGAAATGGATGAAGGTTGAAAAGCGCCCGGTGGCACTGCAATTCAAACCTGCGAAAAACGAAGTGCGCTATATGCCCAAAGGCGTTGTGGGCATTATCAGCCCGTGGAATTATCCGTTCCAATTGGCCATCTCGCCGTTGATCGCCGCCCTTAGCGCCGGTAATCGGGCGATGATCAAACCGTCCGAGTTGACCCCACGCACCTCGGAGCTAACCAAACAGCTGTTGGGCGATATTTTTGATGAAGACCTGGTGGCCGTTGTTACCGGTGACGCGTCCGTGGCTCAAGAGTTTTCAACACTGAATTTTGATCACATGCTGTTCACCGGATCGACCAAGGTGGGGCGTTTTGTGATGGAAGCCGCGGCCAAAAACCTGACCCCGGTGACCTTGGAGCTGGGCGGCAAATCGCCCACCATTATCGACCATGAATACCCCTTAAAAACCGCAGCAGAGCGTATTTTGTCGGGCAAATTGCTGAACTCTGGCCAGACCTGCATCGCACCGGATTATGTCTTGGCACCCAAGGACCAGATCGAGGCCACAGCAAAAGAGCTGACCAAGGTCTGCCGCAAGTTTTATAAGAACATTCACGACAATGATGACTATACGGCGATTGTGTCCGAGGGACATTACGCCCGCCTGAACGGCCTGATCGATGATGCTCGCAAAAAAGGCGCCAACATCATAGAAATTTACCCCGAAGAAGCCGAAACCAGCAGTAACATTCGCAAAATGCCCCCAAAACTGGTGACCAATGTGACGCCGGATATGGCCATTATGCAAGAAGAAATCTTCGGCCCGCTTTTGCCTCTCGTGCCTTATGAAAGCATTGATGAGGCCATTGATTTTGTGGGCGATCGTGCGCACCCGCTGGCGCTTTATGTGTTCTCGGACAACGATGTTGTGGTTGAACGGATGAGCAGCGAAGTGCTGGCTGGCGGCATGGCGGTCAATGACACATTGATGCACATCACCCAGAATGACCTGCCGTTTGGTGGTGTTGGCGACAGCGGCATTGGTGCCTATCATGGCCATGACGGGTTTTTGACCTTCTCTCACCCCAAGGCTACGTTCCGCCAGTCCAAAATCAACGGGCGTTCCATGCTGTTTCCGCCTTATGGGAAAACCATAGAGCGCATTTTAGGCTTTATGAGCTAAGGACCACGCCCCCATGCATGATTATATTATTGTTCTGGTTCCATCCCTGGTCGCCATTATTATTATGGTGGTGCTGATCAAAATGACCCGTCTTGAGCATCTGGTGCGCTTTGATGACGAAGCCCCGGTGCGCGACACCATGGATGCGCATTTCGAGGGTCAGGCCATTGAACGCATTGTGTTGAGCGAAGACCAACAATCTGCGCTGGTCTTTATGCAGAACGGTGCACCGCCGGTTCTGGTCCGCGCCTTTGGTGACCGTATGGTGGTCAGGGTGCTCGCCCCCAAAGCCATCAAAGACCTAAGCGGTGAAGATACCCAATTGAGCATTGCCCTTAATGATTTCACCTGGCCGCGCACGAAGATTATTTTCGCCAATGCCGCGGCCCGTACCAATGCCCAAAGCCTGATCAGCACCAGTGCTGACCACTCCAAGGAGGCCTCATCCCATGCCTGAGTTTTTACAAGGCACGCCGATCACCACATTGGCAGCCCCGTTTTTTGTATTACTGATTATTGCAGAAATCATCTTGATTAAGGTGCGTGGCAAAGGCGGCGAATATGAAAGCAAGGACGCGGCGACCAGTGTCCTCATGGGCGTTGGCAGCACGGTTGTTGACGGCTTGTTGGGCTTTGTTTCGGTGGCGTTGTTACTGGCCGCGTATAATATTGCGCCGGCAAAATTGCCGATAAACTGGGTCACAGGCATTGCCTGCTTTGTGCTCATCGACATCGCCTATTACTGGATCCACCGTTATTACCATCGTAGCCGGTGGGGATGGGCGGCCCATGTCATCCACCACTCGTCACAGCATTACAATCTGACCACGGCCCTGCGTCAGACCTGGTCGGGGTTGCTCTCTGGCGGCGTCCTTCTTTTTGTGCCCATTGCACTCATGGGATTTCACCCGTTGTTGATGGGGTTTTGTTACGGACTGAACCTGATCTATCAGTTCTGGTTCCATACCGAAATGATCGACAAAACGCCCCGTTGGTTCGAGGCCATTATGAACACCCCGTCGCATCACCGGGTGCACCATGCCAACAACCCGCGTTATCTGGATTCAAACTATGCCGGCGTGTTTATTGTCTGGGACAGGATGTTTGGCACCTTTGTGGCCGAACGCACCGATGATGCACCCCGTTACGGACTGGTCAGCGATCTGGGTACCTTTAATCCCCTGCGCGTCGCCACCCACGAATATGTAGGCATCATCAAAGATGCTTCGCAAAAGGGCCTGAGCCTGAAAGAGCGCCTCTTTTATATCTTTGCAGAACCCGGCTGGTGCCATGACGAAGGGCGCAAATCCTCACGCCAGATCAAGGCCGACTATGTCGCCCTGCACCCCCAACACAAAGGCGACCCCGGGTTGTAAGATAAGATAAAGCACGCTTCGCCTCATCGCGCCCTATTTCCCCTTATAAACCTCGCCGCCCTTCATGACGAAGGTCACGCGGGTGTATTCGCTGGCGTCTTTAAAGGGATCACCATCGACCGCAATAATGTCGGCAAAACGGCCCGCCGTAATGGCCCCAATGTCATCCTGCATACCCAAAAGCGTTGCCGAACCCATGGTCGCGGTCTGAATGGCCACCATGGGTGACATGCCCCATTCGACCAGTTTTGCCATTTGCTTGCCATTATCGCCGTGCGGATAGACCCCCTCGTCCGTACCAAAGGCCATTTTTACACCGCCCTTATAGGCGCGGCGAAAGCTTTGACGCTGGGTCAGGCCAATGGCTTTTTCTTTTTCAATGGATTCGGGCAACATGCCGTTTTTCAGGCCTTCCGAGAGGATGTAATCATCATTATAAATATCCATGGAAAAATACGTGCCATGTTCCTTGGCCATTTTGATGGCTTCATCATCCAATATGCTGGCATGTTCAATACTGTCTACGCCGGCGCGAATCGCGGCTTTGATACCGTCCGTACCGTGGGCATGGGCGGCGACGCGGCGGCCGTGCAAATGCGCCTCTTCGACCAGCGCCGTCATTTCTTCCAAGGAATATTGCTGAGCACCGGGGCTATCGCCTTTGGAGAGCACCCCGCCGGTGGCACAAAATTTAATGACATCGGCACCATATTTAATCACTTCGCGGACCTTGGCCCGCACCGCCCACGGGCCATCGGCAACACCGCCGGATTTTTGGTGATATTCAGACGGCAATAAATTGCTGTCGCAATGCCCGCCGGTCATGCCCAGTGAGGTTCCGGCAACCAACATGCGCGGCCCCGGCACATCACCATCATTGATGGCATCGCGCAGCGCCACATCGCTATACCCCGAAGCACCAACATCGCGTACTGTTGTGATCCCGGCCAGCAAGGTAATGCGCGCATTCTTGGCCCCGTATAACGCGGAACGCGGCACCGAAACTTTCAGGCCTTCATAGCCGTAAAATGGCGCGCCAGTCATGTGCGTATGACTGTCGACCAGCCCCGGCATAATGGTTTTATCGCCAAGGTCTACTACTTTGGCCCCTTCGGGGATGGCATCCCCAATTTTTCCAACGCGCTCGATACGGTCCCCGCGCACAATGACCATGACATCGTCGCGGCGTTTGCCGGCAACAGTGTCGATCATGTGCGCGGCCTTTAGTACCATCACCGGTTCTGCGGCTTGTTCTTCGGCCATGGCCGCCAATGGCAAGCATACGCTTGCGATGAGTAATGCTTTGATGCTGGTTTTCATTTCCGCCCCTGATGGTTGTTATACGTTTGGTGGTGGGGCAGTGTATGGGGCGAAACGGCCGACAAGCAAGGCCTAGCGCGCAAAGTTATGGTTGGTTTTCTTTGGCGAGTTTTCTGGCCAGCTTGTTTTTGTTTTTTGCGGCATAGGTCGCACAGGCATCTGGGTCAATAAACGGGTTTTTTGTAGGGTTTTTGTGCGCCAATGCTGCTTTTTCCGCCATGTTAAAAAACATCGGGTGAGTGGTCATCATGATATCGCATGGCAATTGCGCTATACGCGCTATGCTGTGGGCCAGCGCCGCCTGAAGACCGCCTTGATCTGAAAAGCGATATTCTGGCGGAGAAAACGGGCTAAGACTATCGGCAAACACAAAATTCAAACAGGTTTTTCCTTCGCATGATTGCCAGGTCCAACTGGTGCCGCCCGGTGTATGACCGGGTGTAAATTGTGCGGTCAGGGCAATATCGCCGAGGTGCACCACCTGCTGATCAGCAATAACGCGCACATCCTTCATGGCGGGAAAGGCATTGCCTTTGGGACCGAACCCAAATTGCGGATCATCCTCCATGACATTGCCCCGTAAAAACGCCTTGGCACTGGGGGCGCTGGCCATCACAACGGCACCGCTTAGCCTTTGCAAGGCCGCCAGACCGCCTGTGTGATCATAATGGGCATGGGAATTAAGAATAAAACGCACATCCTTGATCGAAAACCCCAGTGTTTCAATGTTTTGCACGATCAACGGGGCGCTTTGGGTCAATGCACCATCAATCAATACATGACCGGCCTTGCCGGTGATCAGGATCGAAGACAGCCCCTTTGTGCCAACATAATAGACATTGCCAAATACCTTGAATGGTGTTTGTGGCAGGTTCCATTGTTCACAAGCATCGCAAACCATTGGTGGGTCATAAATTGCGCCAATGTCTTGCGGCGCACGCACCGCGCATTGAGCAAGCCCCAATGCCGCCATGGCCAATATAGCTGAAACGGCTTTGGCCATTCAGATTTTGCCGTCCACCCATGGCATAAACAGCCAAAAGGCGACGCATAATTCAATGGCAATGGAAAGGAATGTAAGACGGTTCACAGTTTTATCGGGGAACATCATGACCGTGCGGATGACGCCCGCCCCCAGCCAGCCAGCGCCAAGCGTTGCATAGCTAAGCGGATTGTTCAAATAAAGCGCAAACACCCCCACAAACAAAAATAAGCCACCAAGGGTTGCACGCAATTCTGTCTTGCCCGCCGCACTGTTATCCAGTGCATCAAGACTGAGTTTGTGCGCCACTTTTAATGGCGCGAACACGGCAATAGTGCCAAGTACAACTACAAAAACGGCGCATAATTTAGCTGCCAGCAGATACGTCATGATAGCCTCCTGTATTATTTTGCAATTTTATTGATGGGCCAACGCATGCAAAGGTGTATCAGGCTTACGGTAACACACTCATTTCAAAAAACGACAATAGTTATTCAACGACGCGATGGCCAAAACTCAACACGCGGGTAATTAGCCATTTTTCATCTTGCTTATGCCAAATTATTATGAAGTCTGCATAACCTTCGCACGCACCTGTTTCCAATTGGCAGAATTTATGTGTGCCTTTCTCTATAGCTCCAAAATCTTTAATCGGATAAACCGACAGAGTACCGTCTATTAATACACGATTATAATGGCCGCAGACGTATTTTCTGGTGTTAGCAATCATATCATCACGGTTCCATGTAACACCGCCAGTATCATGATAAAATTCTACATTCTTTGTAAAATAACTTTCATGGATTGCAAGTTGCTCTGGGTTACTGCAATGATTAAAGGCATCAAAAGCCGCAGTATCCATTTTAAGTATTTTATTAAATAACGTTAGCTCCTCAGTGGCCTCCATCTCTGTATTTATTGACGCAATCGCCGTCATAGTATTCATAATATAAAAAACGGAAACTATAAATATATTCACCAATACACGTAACCTTAATATCATTGTATAATTCTCCATTATAAGATCATGATTACGATATTTGGTTTAATATATTTGTGCCTACATTAGAAGGCATTCATGGCCAAATTAATATTTTGTAAGACGTCTAAATACAGCCCCTATTCCTGTGCCTTTTGCCCAAACAAGACGGCCTTGGCTTTTTTGCTGGCTTCGGTGTCCTGGGTCAAGTCGCCGCGCATTTCCAGCCCCAGGGCAAAGCCCGCTTTGACAGCCGGGCGTTCGCTAAGGCGCTCGAACCAGTCTTTCAGGTTTGGAAAGTCATTCAGATCCTGGCCCTGACGCTCGTGGGGGAAAATCCAGCCCCAACAGGCCATATCAGCGATGGAATAGTCATCAGCCAGATAATCGCGTCCCTCAAGGCGTTTATTCATCACCCCGTAAAGGCGGTTCACTTCATTGGTATAACGATCAATGGCATAGGTAATTTTTTCTTCGCTATAGCCGCGAAAATGATGGGCCTGTCCGGCCATCGGGCCAAGCCCGCCCATTTGCCACATCAGCCATTCTTCCACGGCGACGCGCCCGCGCTCGTCCTTGCCATAAAACTTGCCAGTTTTACGCGCCAGATATTGCAAAATCGCACCGCTCTCGAACACCGAGATGGGTTTGCCGTCCGGGCCATTGGGGTCAATGATGGCTGGCATGCGGTTGTTGGGACTAAACGCCAAAAACTCTGGTTTGAACTGGTCCCCCTGACCGATCATCACCGGTTTCATCTCATAAGGAAGACCCATTTCCTCCAGGGCAATGGAAACTTTCCAGCCATTCGGGGTTGGGAAAAAATAAAGTTCAATCGGGTCTTGTTTGGCCATGGGAATGCTCCTGTTGTTGTCTGATATATGGCATTCAGACAGGTAAAACCAAGGGCAATCAGTTACATTTATGTGGCAGGTTCAATTATGTGGCAGGTTCAATTATGTGGCGGGTTCAATCCTTGGTTCGCGGTGCGGCTGTTTTATGCCATAAACCCACACACAGGTTTTATTCGAGGTTTCAATGCGCATTTTTCCCAAGATGATCATATTGGGGGCGTTAGGCGTTGCCCCGGCTTTTGCCGATGAAACACCGCGCACCATGAATGCCCAAGCCGCCGGCTATGCCGCCGCTTTTACGTGCGCCGCCAGTTTTAATGCCGGACGTGGCCTGAGCCAGATCAAAGGCGATGAGTTGCATCGCATTTACCCTGATTTTCGCAAAGCCTTTGCCGCCCTGCCCGAACCAATGATTGATCGTGTCCATAAACGTGTATCAGTGCGTTTTGCCGATGACATGCCGCCGCGTATCGCGCAATGGCGGGCCAATCTTGGCTGCACGCAATTGCCGGTTGGGGCCAAGGCCGACGTGGGGGCAATTCTACCGCGTCTGGCGCTTGATGCTCCGGCGTATGACGCAACGCAAAACTGGCCGCAGGGCGACCATCTCGCCCGGCCTTATTTGACCGACAGCGCCGCCGGAAAAGCCCTTAAAGCCACGGTCAAAAGCGCCTTTGATCGCACGCGGTATGGCCAAGGCACAGAAACCACTGCCGTTCTGGTTATCCATGATGGCCAGATCATTGCCGAGCGTTATCGGGCTGGCTTTGATATGCACACGCCGCAACGCACCTGGTCTGTGGCCAAGAGCATCGCGGTCAGCATATTGGGTATTGCCGTCAAGGACGACTTGATCAATGTGGACGCCCCTGCAAACCTGCCTGAATGGCGCAGTGCAGGCGATCCCCGCGCCGCCATCACCTTGCAAAACCTTTTACATATGGCCAGCGGCCTTGATTCAAACCAGCGTGGCAATCGCACCGATGCGATTTATTTTGGCGGCGGTCGCGTGGTTGATAATGCCGGGCGCGGTGGCCTCGAGGCTCCTCCCGGCAAACGCTGGAAATACGCCAATAACGATACCATGTTGTCCATGCGCGCTTTGCGCACCGCCATGAATGATGATGCGGCCTATCTGGCTTTCCCTTTTACGCGGTTATTGTGGCCGCTGGGCATGATGCACACCACGCCCGAAACCGACTGGAATGGCGACTTTGTCCTCTCCAGCCAGGTTTGGACCACAGCCCGTGATCTGGGTCGGTTGGGGCTTTTATATCTGGCTGACGGGCGCTGGAATGGCGAGCAATTATTGCCCAAAGGCTGGGCGAAGTATGTGGCCACACCGGCACCAAGTCAGCCCCCCAAAGCCCGCGCCAATGGCGAGCCAATCCCCGGTTATGGGGCGCAATTCTGGCTTATTGGGCCGCGCCTTGGTCTGCCTAAAGGCAGCTATGCCGCCATGGGCAATCGCGGCCAATATGTGGTGATCATTCCAGCACGTAATATGGTGATCATCCGCCGTGGTTTTGATGATAATGGCGGGGCGCGCTTTAATATTGCAAAGTTCGCCGCCGATATACTGGCCACCACGCCATAAGGCCTATGGCTGGCATAACCAGCACATGTCCTCCCATCCGCCGGCATTCATACCGATGGGTGATCCGGGCGGCGTTTCAAGACGCGCTGCGCTGGCCTTTGCCGGGGCTTCGGTGCGATCCAGATAGCGATTGATGGTGCCTGCCAGCATGGCCCAAATGGCTTTGTCGACGGGTTTATAGCGGCGCGACAAACGCCCTGACAGATCGCGCAAATGCTGTTCGGTCCGGGCCTTCACAGCGGCGCTGGATTGCGCATCACGTGCCAGCGCGATCAGCGCATCAACCAGCTGCACCTGCACACCTTGGCGCAAAATATGCAGCCGTGCGCTCTCACCCTTGGGGCTATTAAAAACCGTATTTGTCGTGATTGTCAGGACCTCATCCAGCGATGGATTTGCCGCATCACGGCGATAAAATTCGATTAGACGTGCCGCCCGTGCCGGATGCAATAAATGCGAGAACGTGATGCGCGCCGAGACTTGCGCCGCGCCAGCCACATCAAAGGCCGGATTGCTGGCTGGTTTGAACATTTCTTTGCTGTAATTCTCGCCCTCAACGCGCGGGGTCAACAGCGCCAAAACCCGATCCGGAATATCCAGTGCCGCCGGGTCAACGGTTTTAAGTACTTCAGTCAACGCGGCGCGCTGATAAGCCGGTGAGAGCATTTTTGCCGTGGGCGATCCATCACCCTTCATTCCGTAGACAAAATCAAAGCCGCCAATGGGCTTGGTGGCTGCCTCGACCTGATAACGATGATAAAGATAAAGCGGCACCAAAGCGGCCTGAAGGTCGCTGAGACGTTGCCCGTTTTGCAGGTTATCCAGCCCAAACCGCGACAGGCCAATGGCCCGTACTTTCATGACATTGGCCAGTGAGGCCACTGGGTCAGTGCCCGTATCCCACAGATTGCCAAACGGGTGCCCGGCCCCGGCGGGACGGGCATGCCGGTCGGCCACATAACGCAGATCATGAGCATAACCATCGCGGACCAGCTTTTCGAGATAAGCATTTTCATCTTCGCCCTTGGGTGCTTCGCTATAGAGATATCGGGCGGTAAACAAATCCCATGCACCAACGCCGACACCATAGGCGCGGGAGACATCCAGCGTACCGTCATCATTGGCGGTCACTTCAGGGGCCGGATAGTCCATCACCGAAGCCCGATCACCATAGGTGCTGGCGGCCATATTATGCAAAAAGCCCAGCGTATGCCCCACTTCGTGCGCGCCCAATTGCCGTATGCGCGCCAGCGCCAGCTCAACCGGGTCATCCACATCACCGCTGCCGGTTTTTTGCGCGCCCAAAAGCCCTTCAAAAATCAGTCGGTCCTGGCGCACACGCAATGAGCCCAGCGTTACCATGGCCTTGATCATTTCACCGGTGCGCGGATCGGCAATGCCGCCGCCATAGGACCAGCCACGGGTATGACGGTGTACCCATTGCACCACGTTGTAGCGGGCATCCAGCGGGTGTACGCCTTTGGGCAGCACCTTGACCTGAAACGCATCAATATAACCCGCCGCCTCGAAGGCTTTAGCCCACCAGCCAATACCATCCATCAGGGCGCTGCGCACCGGTTCAGGTGCACCATTATCGACATAATAGACAATTGGTTTTTTGACTTTGGAGGGCGCCGCGCCGGGGTTGATTTTCTCGAGCCGGAACCGCCGTGCGAGCCTCACTTCCAATGGCGCACTTAATGGCGCGCTATAATCCGCATAGGTCACCGGGATGGTGGCTGCACGCGGGTCAGAACGGCGCGTGCGATAACCGTCACCTGGTAATTTGATAAAAGAATGATGCTGAACCAATGTCACGCTTTGAGGGACTGCCGCGGTGGCCCGCACTTCCGGTCCCGGATCGGTGGAGGCAAAAGTCAGCACCGCATCAAATTCCAGATTGTCTGGAAACGCCAAGGATGCCCGCGTGTCGAGCGTTGAGCGCGCCATATCGAGCGTGAAACCGCCCTGCTTGGCGTCTTTTAACTGGATCGCCACCAAAGAGGCATCTCGGACCAGAAAACCGGTCATATCAACCAGCACACGCCCGTCCTTGGAGGTGGCCGTCACCGGACCGCTCCACAGGATTGAACGCGCAAAGGAATCATGTACTGACTTTTGCTCGGCAGCGCGTGTCGCACTGGCCCGAAAGGCCGTGTTTTGTGCCTCGACAATCAATTGGCCGTTCATCAAGCGCAGGACAACCAGCGCCGGTGCGCTGCCATTACCGCGATCAAGGCCAACCGGATTAGAGCCCAGACCGGCGGTCAAAGCATTGACGTAAATATAACGCCCAAGGACACCGTCATCGTTGGCCGATTTGGGAAAAGAGAAATAAGCCTTGCCCGCCGCCTCGTCCTGATAAAGCGTAATCAGGCCCGGCTTGTGCGCCAGATCGGCAATCATCGCCTGATAATCAGGCGGTGCATCCGGTGCAGCAGCGGCCAGATGGGCCATGGCGAAGATCGCAATCGCAAGCGCAACAATACGCATTATCATTCTCTCCCAGGATAGGGTGGATGGCTTTATTCTAAGCCTTCATTGTCTTGGCTTTTTTCTTTTCGCCGGACTGGTATTTCAAAAACGAGCGGAACACGCCCAGTCGCGGATTGGGCGCCTTGCCCGCCCCCATGCGCAAGAGTTGCAAACAGAACCATGCCTGAACGCCCCAGCCATTCATCATCCGTATGCTGTCATTTGAACTGTGCGGCCCAAGCCAGCCCGGGCCGATGCGCAAGATATTTTCCCAGCTGGTCAAATGCTGGTCCTCACCGCTCAGCAGTTTTTGCGGGGCATCGGTATCCACACATAATGGTCGCCCCAACCCGATCACATCAACACCATCATCGGTGATTGCACCTTGCATGGCATCAACCGTACGAAACCCGCCAGTGACCATCAATGGCGGTGTGTCGGCGGCCTGCATTTGGCGGGCATAATCCAGAAAATAGGCTTCGCGGGCTTTGGTGCTTTCTGTTTTTCCATCCTCGAAAACAGGCTCCAGCCCTTCGGCTCCCATCATCACCGGTTGTTCGTAATTGCCACCGGAAATCTCCAGAAGATCGACACCATCTTCGCGCAACCATCCAGCCACGGTCTGGCTGTCGGCAAAATCAAAGCCGCCTTTTTGAAAATCCGATGAGTTCAACTTCACACTAATGGGAAAATCTGCGCCCACGACTTTGCGTACAGCGGCAATCACCGCCCGCAGCAAACGCGCCCGGTTTTCCAAAGAACCGCCCCAGTCGTCGGTGCGCCTGTTGGTCAGTGGATTGAGAAACTCTGACAACAGATACCCATGGGCCGCGTGGACCTGAACACCGTCAAAGCCAGTCTCTTTGGCAATCTGTGCCGTATGCGCAAAACGCGTAATAATGTCGTCAATCTCGTCGGCAGTCAGGGCGCGGGGCGCACCAAACATGCCGCCCGGCAATTTCACCGGCACCGCCGAGGGGCCAACCGGTTCGCTGGCCACATATTTCATGGTTTGGCGCCCGGCGTGGCTGATCTGCATCCAGATGGCCGAACCGTCTTCCTTGGCAGCCGCCGACCAACGCGACAAGGCGGACAATTGCGCATCGCTTTGCGGGCCTTCAATAACCACATTGCCAGGGCGTTCCAGATAACGTCGGTCAATCTGCACATTGCCGGTCAGCATCATACCAATGCCGCCCGCGCCCCAACGCCGGTACAATCGCTCATGCCCACTGGTGGCACAGTTTTGCGCATCGGCCAGACCTTCGGTCATGGCCGCTTTGCAAAGGCGGTTCTTCAACACTGCCCCACACGGTAGAGTCAGTGATGAAGACAGGCTTGTATCGTGCATACTTATTCCGCCCAGCTTGGTTTACGTTTTTCAAGAAAAGCCGCCAGGCCTTCCTTGCCTTCGGGTGAGGCACGGCGCGCCGCAATGCGTTTAGCCGTCATATGGATCAGATCATCGGTGATGGGCCGCCCGAAAACATCATTGACCAGCTGTTTGCTTTCAGCCACGGCTTCTGGCGCGGTTTGAAAGGCAAGCTTGGCCAGCATTTCCAGCATTTTTTCCATACCGTTTTCGTCGTCCACGGTATAATGCACCAGCCCCATTTTTTCAGCGTAATCACCGTTAAAGCCTTCGCCAGTGGCAAATAAAGCATTGGCCCAGCGCGGCCCGATGGCACGAATTACATAAGGCGCTATGGTTGCCGGGATCAGTCCCAGACGAACCTCGGAAAAGCGAAATTTGGCATCACAGCGCGACACCGCAACATCACAGGCCGCCACCAAACCACAACCGCCGCCCATACAAGCGCCCTGGACGCTGGCAATAGTCAACATCGGCAGCTCGTTTAGCTTTTTGAGCATATGCGCCAGTCCTAGCGCGTCAGCCTCGTTTTCAGCCTTGGTGTAATGACCCGCAGCGCGCATCCATTCCAGATCGCCCCCCGCAGAAAAGCTTTTGCCCGCACCGCGCAGGATCATCACCCGGCAATTTGAGGTGCGCACAGTTTCAAAGGCATCGGCCAATTGCTCGACCACCTGGCTGTTAAAGGCATTGTGCTTGTCCGGACGGTTGATCATCACGGTGGCCAGGCCACCGGGGCTGGCGTCCAGAATTACGGCGTTTGTATCAGACATGAGAAAGGCTCCCTCGTGTTAATCTGTATTTTTCTCAGGAGCATGAAAGCCGCCTTCGGTGTTGGCCACCATGAGGGCAAATGCCGCATAGACGGCAATGTTTTGCGCCAGATCCTCTGGATCAATCTTGTCCAGCGTATCATTGGGTGTGTGGTGAAGATCAAAATAGTCCCAGCCGTTTTGCCCCATAGAGATCGCCGGTACACCTGCGCTCGAAAGCACCGATACATCAGAACCACCAGAGGCCGTACGATCGCCCGGCAATACGCCAAGCGGGCGCAATACCTGCAATATGGCATCGGCCTTGGCCTCGTCGGCCTTGGCAATGCCCGTATCCATGCGCCAGACCTGACCCGGACCAAAATCTGATTCGGAAACCATAATGATTTTGTCCAGCGTATCCCTGTGGGCCTCCAAATAGGCCTTGGCCCCGATCAATCCAGGTTCTTCTGAACCAAAAAGCACAATGCGAATTGTCCGTTTGGGTTGTTCCTGGTCGGCCACCAGTTTGGCCGCCGCAGTGACAATGGCAACACCGGTCCCATCATCAATGGCCCCAGTGCCCTCGTCCCAACTGTCCAGATGCGCGCCCAGCAAGACGATCTCGTCCGGATACTCGCTGCCCACCACATCAGCAACAACATTACCCGAAGTGACCTTGCCAATACGCTTTGAACTCATCGACAGGTTCAGCGTAATGTCGCCTTTGAGGGCCAGAAGGCGCGCCAGCTGGTCTGCGTCATTATTGGAAAGCGCCGCCGCAGGGATGCGCGGCTGTGCATCGTCATAACGCAAGCCGCCCGTATGGGCATTACGCTGATAATCAGTTCCCGCAGAACGAATAAGCAGCGCCACCGCGCCGCGTTCAGCCGCCAGAGAAGGCCCCGACGAGCGCTTTTGCACGGCAACGCCATATCCCGATCCCCGTTGTGTACGGGTCATGATCTCATCCACAAAGGCAATCTTGCCTTTCAGCGAGCCGATTTTAGCGTCTTTGAGTGCCTTGACGGTTTCAAAGCGCACAATCGAAGCCTCGATCCCGCCGACCGGCGTGCCGATCGAACCGCCAAGCGCCGTAGCAACCAAACGTTGCGGATATGGGTCGCCGACATGCAGCGATATTTCGCCGCGCCGCCAGCCTTCAAGTTCAAACTCTTCGATATGAACATTGGTAAAGCCCAGTTCGGTGAGCTTGGCCACGGCCCAGTTCCGGGCGCGAGCTTCGGCATCGGACCCGGCCAGACGCGGGCCGATTTCAGTGGTCAGGCTTTCCACCAGATCCCAGCCAAGGGTGCTGGCCTGTGCTTTTTCAATCAGTGCTTTGGCACTGTCGGCGGTCTCATCGGCATGGGCCATGCCAGATGCAGCAGTCAGCAGGGCGCTGGCGGCGAAAATAGATTTGATCAGCTTCATGATGGGGGTCTCCATTTTTTTTTATACCCTATGCCGCCAATTACGCTTACACCAGTCCTTCTTGACCAAAGCACTGGTCAAGGTCACAAAGGTAGCCACACATCAGGTTCAAGCCAATCATGCAGGGGAAACGCCATGACACCATCCTTTATCCAGAAAACTTTGTTGGCAGGCAGCAGCCTGTTGATTCTGTCCGCCTGCACGCCCGCGGCCGAACCGGCCAAGCCCGCAGCAAACAAGTCTACCATTCAAGACCCGACCCCTTTGCCAACCGGAGAAAAGACAACGGGCATTATTGCCGAGGCCAGCCCCGAAATTGTGGTTTCCGAAGAGGCACTGGCGCAACGCATTGCTGAATTATCTGACGATAAATACGAAGGGCGTGCCCCCACCACACCCGGCGGGATTGCCGCCAGCCAGTGGGTTGCCGATGAAATGGCCCGCATCGGCCTGAAAGGCGCTGTGGATGGCTCATACTTTGAGCGCGTGCCTCTGGTCGAAGCCACACTGGACGAAGCCGCATCCAGTCTGAATTTTTCGGTCAATGGCGAAGCACTGGCCGTCCCGGCCGGCAGCGACGCGATCTATTGGACAAAACGCATTGATGAAGACCTGAATTTTGAAGACAGCGACATCGTTTTTGTTGGTTATGGTGTTGTTGCCCCGGAATATGACTGGGATGATTATGCTGGCATAGATGTGACCGGCAAAACTGTTGTTATGCTGGTCAACGATCCGGGGTTTGCAACCCTTGATGAGGCGCTTTTTAACGGCAAGGCCATGACCTATTACGGACGTTGGACCTATAAATTCGAAGAAGCTGGACGCCAGGGTGCCGCCGCCGCCATTATCGTGCACGAAACAGCCCCCGCCAGTTATCCGTGGGAAGTGGTTTCAGGCTCGTGGAGCGGTGCGCAATACGATCTGGAACGCCCCGACGGTGGTGCCAACCGCACCAAGCTGGAAGGGTGGATTTCTCATGAGGCCGCGCAAAAACTCTTTGCAGCAAGCGGCAGCGATTATCAGACCATGAAGGACAGCGCCGCCATCAAAGGGTTTACCCCTTCGGTTATGGCTGGTGCCAAAGCCTCTGGTGTCGTCAAAACTAAAATCAAGCATCTGGTGTCGCGCAATGTTGCCGGGGTTCTGCCGGGCGCCAAAAACCCGGATGAATATGTGCTCTATATGGGGCATTGGGACCATTTGGGCAAAAAAGACGCCCCCGAAGGCGAAGACGGCATTTATAATGGCGCCGTTGATAACGCCACCGGCGTTGCCGCCATTCTGGGCATTGCCGATGCCTTTGTGCATCAGGAAACGCCTCCGGACCGCTCGATTTTGTTTGTCGCTGTGACAGCCGAGGAATCGGGTTTGTTGGGATCCGCCTATTTTGCCGAAGACCCTATTGTGCCCTTAAAAAGCATTGTTGGCGGCATAAATATTGATGCCCTGATGCCCATGGGGCGCTCGACCGACATGGAAGTCGTTGGGTTTGGCGCATCGGAAATGGAAGACATCTTAAAAGAAAAAGCGGCACGTCACGGCAAGCATCTGGTGCCCGACCAAACCCCGGAAGCCGGGCATTTTTACCGCTCGGATCATATCAGTCTGGCCAAAAAAGGCGTGCCAATGATTTATGGCTCTGGTGGTGTTGATCTGCGCAATGGTGGCAAGGAAGCTGGTGAAGCTTTTGTTACGGGCTATACAGCCGATCGTTATCACAAGCCCGCTGATGAATATTCCAGCGACTGGGACCTTTCCGGTATCGCCGAAGACAGCAGCATTCTTTATGAAGTTGGCGAAACCATGAGCCATAGCGGTGTCTGGCCCAATTGGTATGAAGGAAACGAGTTCCGCGCCCTGCGCGATAAAATGCGCGAGGAATAAGCCTAGCCTGACCCTGTTGCCAGCAATGGGGCATAGTCTTGCTTTTCACGGGTAATCTGGTCCAGCACGCCGTATAATTCGACGGGCTGGATTGGTTTATTGATATGCCCATCCATACCCGCAGCCTTGCTCTGTGCATGATGTTTGCCCAACGCATTGGCCGACACAGCATAGATCGGCACGGTGCCATAAGGTGCATGCAGATTTCGAATTTCACGAGCCGCACTGAGACCATCCAGTACCGGCATTTGCACATCCATCAAGATCACATCAAACTGCACGGTGGCGGCCAGTTCGACGGCTTTTAGCCCGTCATCCACACAGGTGACCTGGTGGGCATTGGCTTCTAGCATTTTACGGATCAAGAACTGATTATGCGGATTGTCCTCCGCGACCAGCACGTTGAGCGGCAGAACATAGTCAATATCGGCCTCGTCATCGTCTTCTTCGATGTCGGGCACCATGCATGGCGCCTCGACGAGCGGCAGACGCACCCAAAATGTACTGCCGGCGTCCAGCACCGTCTCAACGCCAATCTCTCCGCCCATTGCCGATGCCAGCGTTTTGCAGATGGCCAGCCCCAGCCCTGTACCGCCAAATTTGCGAGTGATCGAGGTGTCGGCCTGCATAAAGCGTTCGAAAATATGCTCCATAGCCGCCGGTGCAATGCCGGTCCCTGTGTCTGTGACTTTGATGGATAATTGCGGGTTTGTTGCCGTGCAGATGTTTTCAACCTCGACCACGATCCGCCCATGGGTCGTAAATTTGAGAGCGTTGGAAACCAGATTGGTAACAATCTGGCGCAGCCGTGCCGGATCACCAACAATGTGCGATGGCAGGCTCTGGTCAATGCGCAAATCCAGCTCCAGGCCTTTGGCTTGCGCCGGGGCCTGGAACGAATCCAAGCTTTCTTTGAAAAACCTGCGCAAATCGAACGGGACGTCTTCAAGAGAGAAACTCCCCTGCTCGTATTTGCTGTAATCCAGAATATCATCAATGATCCGCATCAAGCTGTCGGCCGAACTTTTGCCAATGGCCGCGTATTCACGCTGTTCCTCGTTCAGATTGCTCTCTTCCATCAAATACAACATGCCCAAAACCGAATTCATCGGAGTGCGAATCTCATGGCTCATGGTGGCCAGAAAATTGGCTTTGGCTTCGGCGGCCTGCATGGCCTCCTCGCTGGCCTTTTGGGCCTTTTGGGCCAACATGGTTGAACGCTCGACTTCGTCTTTCAAACGGGTTTGTTTTTGTTTAAGCCTGATGATCACCGCCAACGTAGAGCAAAATGTCTGTAAAAATGCCTCCTGTTGTGGGCACCGCTTGGCCCCATGGCCCAGATAGACCACCAGAACCCCCAACAGCTCGGCCTCGTGCTTCAGTGGAACATTATAATGCCCATGAGGCTCCATTTTGTCTGTGCGCACGTCATGACGATCATCGATACAGCTGGCGAATTGAATTTCGCCGCTCTGTGCAGCACGGCCACATAAACAATGCCCAAAAGCTATACGGGAACATCTGGTTTCCAGATCGCCAAGATTATGCGCACCTAAAAGGTGCAGTTCCCGGCTTTCAGGGTCGGCCAGAAATATCCCGCCTTTATCGCTTAGCTTGAGCCAGGAGACAGACATTAACTTGTCCAGAGCCGTGTTTAAAAACGCCTGAATATCGCCCGTCTCGCCAGGTATTTCATATAAGGCGTTCAGGCAGGCCGCATTTTCTGCTTCGATCTTGCGCCGGTTTTTGTCTTTGACCAAAGCCGTGACATCAGTGCGCACAGAGGTATAGCCGACGATCTCACCGGCCGCGTCAAATGTCGGGCAAATGGTGGTATCAACCCAATAGCATTCACCATCTTTGGCACGGTTCTGGATGTTACCCCGCCAAGCTTTTCCGGCAGAAATACAGGCCCACAATTTGTCGAAAAATTCTGGCGGGTGGGCACCCGAATTGACCACCGCATGTGTCGAGCCGACCAGTTCATCCCACCCATAACCTGACAGGCGCATAAAGTTACGATTGACGTAGATAATGATGCCCTTTGCATCAGTGATCGCAATAATGGAATGGCTGTCGCTCGCCGCATGCGTGACGCGCTTTATGTCCACATCGGCTTTATGACCCTGTCTGGAAACTTTCATGTAACGGTCTCAACGCTTATTTTATATCACCACAAACAAACTCTACCTACACGTGCATTTTATATATACGGCCGATATGGTTTATAGAAAATGAAGGCACTTAACGGGATCAACGCGCTACCACATAAACCAGTGAGTGCACTTGACATATCTCTATGGCCGTCCCCTCATATTGCTTCAGATTTTGAGGGGCAAAATGCATAAACATATCCGACTGACGATCCATATTTGTGCTGTCACCGCAGCCGCAGTTTTTATCGGCTGGGCCATTGTCGCACTATTACTGCCAATTTTCGGACTGCATATCTGGCAACAGGAATGGCAAAGTCAGGGCCAGACCGATTTGCGCTTCACCCGTGCAGAGCTGGATTATCGCAATACCGCTGACCTGAAAAACTCGTTACCGTTTATGGCCGCAGCGGCGCTCGACATCAATAACGATGGCCGCGACGAAGTTTTTCTGGGTGGTGGCGAGGCCCAGAATGACGGTTTGTTTCAGCTAAAAGACGGGCAGTTTGTCAACATCATCGACGACACCCTGCCCCCCAAGGACGATAATGACGCCACCATGGGCGCCGCCAGTATCGACATCAATAATGATGGTCGGCCCGACCTGTTCGTGGCCCGCGAAAGTGGTATCTGGCTTTATGAAAGCGGGCCACAGAAATACCAGTCGCGCTTTTTAGGGGTCATGCCCGAAGCCAACACCATACCGTTATCTATTGCACTGGGTGATGTGAATGGCGATGGCTGGGTCGATTTTTACGCATCGGGTTATATTCGCAATGATCTGGTCGAAGGGACGACAATTTTCAACAAGCCCTATGGTGGCTACAGCGCACTTTACATCAATAATGGCGACAATAGCTGGCGCGATGCAACGCACGAAGCCGGTCTGTATCGCCAACACAACACCTTCAGCGCAGTTTTTGTTGATCTGGACAATGATCTGGACAGCGATCTGGTCATTGCCCAGGACACTGGCCATGTGGAAATGTATGCGGGTGATGGCACAGGGCATTTTACGCCAATCCCCAACCCGTCGGTCTTTTCCTATCCCATGGGCGTTGCCGCCGGTGATTATGACAATGATGGCCTGATTGACCTTTATTTCTCTAATGTGGGCCACACCATGCCAGCCCCCATGGTGCGCGGCGATTTGAATAAGGACCAGCCTTTTAACGCCGATTACATGCTGTTTCACAATGACGGTAATTTACAATTTTCCGATACCGCCCGAAAAGCCAATGCGGCCCGGTACGGCTTTGGCTGGGGTGTTGTCTTTGCCGATATGGACCTTGATGGCCGCGAAGATATTCTGGCGGCCCAAAATTATGCCCGCTTTCCTGATTTTCTGGCCACCACATATCCCGGCAAGTTGTTATTGCAGAACGAGAACGGCACGTTTCACCCGGTAGAAAAGCGCAGCCGCGCCAAAAACAACCATTATGGCATCACCCCACTGGTCAGTGATTTGAATGATGATGGCTGGCCAGACCTCGTCTGGGCCAATTTAACGGGCCCGGCGCGCACATACCTCAGCAAAGGCGGTGACAATCACTGGCTGAAAGTGCGCCTGCCCAATACGGCGTCATCGGTCAATGCCATTGTTCAGGTTGCCCTTGATGACGGGCGCGTGCTGACCAAACAGCGCATACCCGGTCAAGGATTAGGCTCGGATCAATCCAGCACGTTGATCTTCGGGCTGGGCACCGCTCAGGGCGTTAAAACCGTGCGGGTCAGGTTTCAGGATGGCCGCGATCATACCATCGACACCCCGGCCATTGATGGTACGCTGAACATTGCGGGCCAACCATGAGCCCAGCGCAACCCATGAAGGCCTTCATTGCCGGATCGTCCTTTCCGGCCGTTCTTATTCCCTTTGTGGTGTTGGGCGTTGCCATGATGATGCGCCCGGAACAGGCCTTTCCACCGCAATTTCTTCTTTGGGGTCTGCCGGTGGTCATGGGGCTGTGGAATATCGCCCTGTTACGCCTGATGCCGCGCCTGCCCGGCAAGGGCAGCGCCCTCACCTATTGGCTGTCTGGGGCCGTACTGGGCCTTTTATTCACCACATTGGGGGTCAGCACCGGCGCACCCGGACGGCTCTATAATCTGCACGGCACGATGGCCTTTCTCATCATGCCCATTGGCATAGCCGCACATGGGATGATCTGGGGGGTGATGGTCTATTGGGTCAATGGAAAACTGGGGCTGAGGTCATGAATATAATGTCGGATAAATCGCTGCTTGTTCTTTCTGGACTGGTGGGTCTTCTGGCCGCCCTTCTGGTCGGAACCGGGGAGTTTTTATTGCAATTTTCGGCCAGTGGTGGCTATGCCGATCCGCACTATGCCTGGATGGCCAACATTCCACTTGAACGTCTGACCCAGGGACATTATCTGGCGATCCTCAGCGCCCCGCTCTATCTGGTTGGCTATTGGCATATTGGCCAGATGCTCAAACCCGGCGGTGTGGCCCTGTCCAGAGCCGTCACCTTGATGGGTGGTTATGGCTTTATGGTTGGCGCGGTCTGGATTGGCCAACGGGCCTTTTTGGCCTTGACCGCCGGGGCCATCGCCAATGATCAGGCTCAGCCAGCTTTATTAGAGGCCATGGCCTCTCTAAATGAGCCTTTGGTCAATGTCCTGCGCGTTGTCATTGTGGTGGTTTCGATCATCTGGGTCTTGCAAATTCTGCGTGGCCAGACCCTCTACCCACGGTTTATGGCGCTCTTCTCGCCGCTCCTCCTGTTGATTAGCATCTTCGCATTTTTTGCCTGGAAACCCGATTTGGGGGCCTATACGGTTCCCACAGCCATGAATACGGCCCACGCGGTCCTGTTTTTGCTCTCGACGCTGGTGGCCCTGTTCAGTGGGCGTGCTGATGCAGGCGCGCTCCCACCAAAGGCCGAGGGTGCAGACTGATCAAGGGTCTGCCTCGTCTTCATCAACGAATGAACTGCGCTTCTCAGGTGGTGAATATTAGCCCAATGGTACCGCTGTTGGATAAGTGCGCCATATCCTGCATTTGAAAATACTATATGGCCTTTATTTTAAGGCACTTTTCCTTATGGGAATGCGTCGCCCACCTAGAATAATAACGCGTTATCCACCAATGCCCATTGGAGGGACAGTTTTGTCCCTGATGCCCCCTCCTATTTTCCCTTAATTGCCCCTAAAGCGTCCCTTTTGAGGCCCTGTTCTGTCCCTCAATTAGGCCATCCCGTCCCTATCTCTTGCGCATAAAGCGGGAATAAACCGGGTTTATGCCCCCTATCACAGGCGGGTCTATAATGGTTCAATTTATAAGAAACAAAGGCGTGTCTGTATGGCTTAAGCGCCACGAACCCGCGTAACAAACTCGCGCACTTCGGCGCCCAGTTTTTCGGTTTGCAGAGTCATTTCCACGGTGGCTTCATGGGTTTCGACCGAGGTGCTTTCTGTTGTCGTGGACGCGTCAGATAATTGTGTGACTGAGTCCGATATTTGCTTGGAATGCTCGGCGGCGCGGCGAATGCTCTCGCTAATCTCGCCTGTGGTGGCGGATTGTTCTTCTGCCGCAGCAGAGACTGTGGCCAGCCGTTCTTCAATATGACCAATAGATTTGGCGACTTCGCCGATCTGGTCGACGCTGACCTGTGCGACGCCTTGAATTTCTTTAATCTGGGTACTGATATCTTGGGTGGCTTTGGTGGTTTGCTCGGCCAGGCCTTTGACTTCAGAGGCTACAACAGAGAAGCCGCGTCCGGCATCACCAGCCCGTGCTGCTTCGATAGTGGCATTCAGCGCCAGCAGGTTCGTTTGCTCTGCAATATCTTGAATAATTTGAACAATACTGTCGATCCTTGCAGCGGCTTCACCGAGGCTTTTAACGACTGTATTGGATTCTCGTGCGGCACCGGCGGCGCTTTGGGCAAATTCTGCGGAGCTGCAAATCTGTTCTGAAACTTCCTGAATAGAACTTCTCAGTTCCTCGGTAGCCACCGCGACCATTTCAATATTATCAGCGGATTCGCGTGATGATTCTGCGGCGCCGTGGGCTTCCTGTCCCGATGAACGCGCCGTATCGGCCAGATCATGCGCGCTGGCCTGCATCTGTCCCGCCGTCGACGCAACAGTATCAACCATTTCTGTAACCGAAGCTTCAAAATCATCGGCCAGCTGATTCATGGCGGCCACTTTTTCAACTTTAGAGCGTTCTTCAAGCTTCAGCTGCTCGCCGCGCAATCGCTCCGCTTCGATCATGTTTTCTCGAAACACGGCAACGGCACCGGCCATATTACCGATTTCGTCTTTTTGCCCCTCGGCAGGCAGTTTGATCGTTGCATCACCATCAGCCAGCACCAACATGGCTGCTGTCATACGCTTAATCGGCATGACCACAAGGCTGTAAAGACCGAACCCGGCCGCGGCTAATGCGGCCATAACGCCCAGCATGGCTGGTATAGAAAGATTTAGCGCCGAGCTGGAGGCCTGTAAGGCTGACTGACGCGCAGACTCGGCCTGTGCCTCTAAATCCGTGGTCAAAGCGTCCAGAACTTTATTGACGGCACCAACGCGTTCTCTGGCTTCGGTCATGAACGTGTTACCGGCTTTGCGCTCATCCATGATGAATTCATCCATGGCGGACAGCGATAATTCTTCGATCTCATCCGCTTTGGTCCGCACAGTATCGGCGATATCCGGGGCATAGCCCTGCAAAGCATCCAGTTCAGCAAACAGGCGCTCCTTGGCTTGTGCGGCGGCATCGACTGAATCGTCCTGCAAACTGTTGGCCAGTTCTGCATTCCAGTACTTCATATCGCCAAAAGCCTTGGCGGCATTACGGGCACTTTGCAGCAGGTCCAGTGTCTGGCCTTGCTCGACAACAGCAATTTTTATGGCGGTGTTCTTGGCGCGCAAAGCTAAACCAAAGCCAGTGGAGAACACTGCGATAAAAGCCAGCAAAACAGAAACCTTGACGAGTACCGGCAGGTTCTGGACAATTTTAGATATTGGCATTTTGCCTCACAATGACTGGCTTAAGCGTTTGATAAAGTTCAGTTCCCAGAAAATTCGAACAGAACTTTACCGCCTGCGATCGCAGCCGCCTCGCTGGAGAGAACTACACCAAATGCGCCTGGATTTTTACCGATCTGGCGCGCCAGAATACGGGCTGAACCAATGCCACGCGGCGGTGTTTCACCACGAATTTGCTTCAGTTTCAGCCAGTGCCCCTGAATTTCGGCGCTGCTCATACCAAGGATGAACTGTTCAAAGGCCATTTGTTCCGGTGACGCTTCTTCCCGCCCAAATGGAATGGATTCGATACCGCCCGGCCATGCCGACTGCTCTTTAAGATAGAGCCGCTTGATCTGCGTTTGCAGTGTGCCCTGATCACCAGAGAAACCATTTTCGGCATTGACGACTATGGCAAAGTTTTCAGCGAGAGCCGGTGTCGACATCATTGTCAAAACGGCCGCCGTTACTGTTGCAAGAGCGAATTTTGAAAAGAGAGTTCGCATTGTTTCGCTCCTTAGAAGTTAAAGGTTGTGGACAGTTGGAAGACGTGGGTATCGGCCGCAGGTATGCCTGCATCTCGTGTTGCATGTCGCCAGCGATAAATACCGCGCAAATGCGCATTAAATATCGGGCGGAACGTCAAACCCACTGCATTTTCATAGCTTTCGCCGCCAAGTAATCCGGTATCAAGATAATCAAACCGGTAAAAAGCGGTCCATTTGTCGGTCAGCTTATATGCCGGCATGGTGTAGAATGCGTACTTGCTGGGTGCATTTTCCTCATCCGTGACATAGACCTCATTTTTCCAGGTCCAGCGGCCTTTTTGGAATAGCACGTCGGCACCAAGAACTGCAAAGTTCGCATCACGCGTGCTGGAACGGTCGCCATAGGTTCCGTTAAGACCAAAGGTCAGCCCTGCATCCTCAAAGGAATAAGCCAAACGCCCGCCCACATTGATATTACTGGAATTGCCTGCCCAGGCCGCAGCATAGGCGTTATAGCTAAACTTGTTATTGCCCACATATTTTGAGCCATGAACATTCAAACCATCAGAGAAGTTGGCAAAAATGGTTTGCCCAGGAAACGGGCGCAGGAATTGCGGCTGTTCCGGGTCCAGCAAATTGGCTGGAAAGTGTTCGATATTGATAATGCCGTGCGGCGTGATAAAGCGCCCGAACTGCACATTAAACATGTCATTTTTTGAATACTGAGCCCAGGCAATCACTGTGTCGGTAACAACCGGAGAGTTGTTATTGGCAAAGAAGGGCGAACGCCGCCCGGCCGGATCAGAGAACCGCAAAGGCGCGTTACGAATAAAGGCCTGCGCCACAAACAGATCCCAGCTATTGCCGAGTTTGGCCTTGACCAGCAATTCAAACACTTCGCGGTTAAAGGCCGCTTCGGTTTTATCCTCGCCAATCGCCAATGTTGTTGCAATATCAACAAACCCGCCGATATCCAGCTTGGTCGCATCAAAAGCATTGGCGACCGCACGGCTGCCAACGCGGCTATCGATCGTATCGACAGTGTCTTCTAATTCCTCAACGCGCTCGTCCAGTTCCAGCATCATGTCGGCATTTGATGTTGTCTTGGTGGTGGCGACTTTTTGGCTGGCCAGCTCACTTTGCAGGGACGTCACTGTGCTGCTGAGTTGCTGGATTGCGGCCATAGCCTGTTCCAGCTTTTGCTGCATGGCGATCATCTGCTCGTCAGGATCACCGTCGGCCAAAGCCAAGCCCGGCGTCGCAATGAGTAGAGCCGCAACGGCAACGCTTTGCAAGAAACGTCGCCCCTTTGCGCCGTATCCATGCATGTTATCAACTTTGATTTGCCCAGACATTGTTTACCTTCCGCCCGTTTATTCACTATCAAACAAGGTGAATGAGTCAGGTAAATAGACCGTTAAATCATATAAATGGCTCACATTCTGCCGTAAAATGCCAATGTATTAGGAACATTTCACTTGTTAGATTTTTTTTCAAAGTGTTTGCCGTACAAATAATTCAATTACAAACTTTTTTTTGCATTGTTTGCATTATACACATATTTTTTTCTGAATTTTTACCTGTGAAATTCTATATACGGACTACAGGCACGCATGAATTATTTTATGCAAAAGAATACCGTGTTTAAAATCGTAAGTTTTCTGGAAATTTATAATTCAGCCATCCGTGCGCACGGCTACACTGGTCAATCCGCGTGGCTATGAAACCCTCTGCAACGCCTGAAACCTATTGGCCATCAACATTGCATATAAAGCAAACCTACCGATTGTAATACAATGTTACCACATGCTTGGCTTCGGCAAAGAACAACCAACGTTCAGTCACCAGCCCAACAATCCCAGAGATTAAGGCGCTGACACTCAGGATCAGAGCGTAGGGCATACCCAACGCTGAAATCATGGCAACCAATGCCAAAGGCACAATAAAGCCAAAAGCCAAAGCAAAGCGTTTGAGTTTTTGGGTATGGCGCCGGGCAATCTGGAAACCCATTTCTTTTAGCAGATAATTATCTTCGTCATGAGGACTTTCAATCATCCGCACTTGACCAAATTTGCCAAGCCCGGTCGCACTTTCAGTTGTGCTCTCTGGCTCGCTATTGCGCAGTGAGCGCCAATACATCAGCTTAACCAATCCAGCCAGTGCAATCAGCACAACACTAGCCTTTAGCGCCACCATGCTGTTTCCAATGCCCATTATGGTTTGCAAAACCAGGATCAACACCGCACCACTCATCAGCGCCATCAACAGATAACCAAGCGAAGTCCAGCGATTGCTCCACGCAGGAATAGCCTTCAGTGATGCATAAATCATCGAGGTGAAATAAACGGTGATCAGACACATCAAAGCCCCGGCAATGCCAATCAGACCGACTGGTCCGGTGTTTTGGCCCAAGACCACCCAGCCAAGGGCGTAAAGCCCGGTGGGGCCAAAGGCCAGAATGGCCGCCACCCCTTCGCGCGACAACCAGGACGAGCGCCATTGCGACAAAGCGCGCCAGGCCCGCTCTGGCCGACCCAAATGCCCGGTTGAGGACAGAAGCCCGCTGATGATTAAAAAGAACGCCAGACCAAAGCCGACAATCCCAAAGGGACGATCTGCCGGAATGAAGCCGAAAGCCCCCATCACCGCCAGCCAGACCATTAGGCCATAGCCAGCGCCGGACGCGGTGGTGAAATAGATAACGGATTTAGCCGGATGCATGATTGTTCCTCACTTTATACCGTTAGGATCTTGTCGACCCAGCGGGCCAAAAGGCCAGCGCCATCGGCGCTGTCATCATGGTGGTCAAGAAGGCGCGGAGCCACTTCATCACCAATTTTTTTTGGGCGCGGTGGCAGATAGCGGTTCACTGGCTTGGTGCCTTGTTCAGGCATCAAAGCATAACCTTCACGGGCGGCGACCAGCTTGGACACATCGGAATCCGGATCACCCAGATCACCAAATGAGCGCGCCCCCGACGGACAGGTAGAGACGCAGGCCGGTACACGGCTCTCGGGGGGCAGGTTTTCGTTATAGATTTTATCGACACACAGGGTGCATTTTTTCATCACCCCTTCGTC
The DNA here is from genome assembly GCA_021776525.1 of Robiginitomaculum sp. GTDB lineage: Bacteria > Pseudomonadota > Alphaproteobacteria > Caulobacterales > Maricaulaceae > Robiginitomaculum_B. The sequence continues at coordinate 766,161 of JAJFFT010000004.1, read as the reverse complement.
TTCATCATATTCGCGCGCCCCATAAGGGCAGGCCCACGAGCACAGTTTACAGCCAATGCAAATGTCGGTGTTGATCAGGACGATGCCGTCCTCATCGCGCTTATAAGACGCCCCGGTGGGGCATACGGTGACACAGGGCGCATCATCGCAATGCAGGCACGAGCGCGGAAAATGCACAGTGCGTGATGTTCCCGCCGCCTCGTCCACCGCCTCAAAAGTGTGCACGCGGTTAAACCACACACCATCCGGCTTAGCCCCATACGGGTCTACGTCCGTTAACGGCGCCATTTTGCCAGAGGTGTTCCATTCCTTGCAATTGACCGCGCAAGCATGGCAACCCACACAGATATCAAGATCAATAACAAGGCCAAGTTTCACCTTGGACGGGTTCTGTGGCAAGAGCGTCATGAGGCATCCCCTTTGGTCTGATTGCCCTTGCCATCTTTAAGGCCAGTTATATTGGTCGCATTTTCATGACGATTGCCAACCCAGCCCTTTTCGGCGGCCTTTTTACCAGTTGGCGCACCCCTCAGGTCCGCGCCATACCGCGAAAGCGGCGGGATTGGGTCGGCATGAGGCTCACGAGGGAAGGCCTCAAACATCGGTTCGGTAAAGCCGGCCTCACCTGCCGCACATCTGGTAATATTGACGCGCAGATCAAACCATGCCGCCTGCCCGGTCACCGGGTCAGAATTGGAATAGCGTTGGCCGTTTTTACCGGGGGCCAGCACTTCGGAAATAATATGGTTCAGCAAAAAGCCTTTATTGGATTCGGGCGCATCATCAGACAAATTCCATGCCCCTTTGCGCTTGCCAATGGCGTTCCATGTCCACACGGTTTGCGGATTAACCCCGGTGATCAGCTTCACCTGTCCCTTAACCCGACCATGGCGGCTTTCAATCCATACCCAGTCGTCATCATCAATGCCAAACTGCGCCGCCGTATCCACATGTATATGAAGCTTGTTGGCCGATGTGATCTGGCGCAACCAGGCATTTTGCGAGCCCCAGGAATGGTACATATGCATGGGGCGCTGGGACAATGCGTGCAATGGATATTGCTGTGTGTCCACCTCGGCCTCTTCAAACGGCATATACCAGATGGGCAGTGGATCAAAATAGGTTTCGATACGGTCCCGATGCTGTTCTGGCGGTTGTTTATCCCCATGGCCTTGCGCGGCGAGGCGGAACTTTTGCAAATCCTCATTATAGAGCTGGAACACAATCGGGTCCGCATGGCCGATCCAGCCCATTGCCGTAGCGTGCTCCAGATAGCTTTGGTTGAAGGGTTTGAAATAAAGCTGTTCATCCAACAGGCTTTGCGTCCAAAAACAGCCGTTTTCGATATAACGGTCAATCTGGTTTGGATTGGGCTCACCGCGGCCTTGGTCTTTACCATCCTTGCCCCGCCAACCGGCCAATGGCCCGATGCCAGAATCTTTGCCCCGTTCATGATTGGCCATATAATCCACATAGCCACCGGGATAAGTGGCGCTGCCATCATCCTTGGTCATGCCCGGCAACCCCAGACGATGACCCAGATCAATCAACACATCCTGGAACGGGCGCACATCGCCCTCTGGCTTCAAAATCGGTTGGCGAATGGAATCCCCTGCCCCATGGGCCGACGAGATCGGCCGATCCAGCATGGAGATGCAATCCCAGCGTTCCAGATAGGTGGTGTCAGGTAAAATCAGATCGCAATACGGCACGGTTTCTGACCAAAAGGCGTCGGAATAGATAATTTTGGGAATTTTATAGTCCCCATCGTTATCCTTGGCGGTGAAATAGTCGAGCGTGCCCGGCACATTCATCGACGAATTCCACGCCATATTGGCCATATACATGAACAAGACATCGACCTTATAGGGGTCCGCATTAGCAGCGTTGTGCAGCACCATGTGCATCATGCCGTGCAGCGATAACGGATGCTCCCACGAATAAGCCTTGTCTATCCGTTGCGGCGCGCCATCCTCATCGACGATCAGATCATCGGGGGATTTGATAAAGCCCAAAGGCGGGCCTTTTAATGGCTCGCCCGGATTGGCAGCGGGTCCAGCGGGGCGCACCCCCGGCGGGATGGGTTTTGGAAATGGTGCCTTATAGCGCCAGCCCCCCGGCACATCGACCGAACCCAGCAAGGCTTGCAAGATATGCAAGGCGCGGCAGGTATGAAAACCGTTCGAGTGCGCAGAAATGCCGCGCATGGCGTGAAACGATACAGGGCGACCAATCATTTTATCGTGTTTGCGGCCCCAGGCATCCACCCAAGGCTGTTCGACCACCACTTCTTCTTCAAAGGCCACATGGGCGATCTCGGCGGCAATGCGCCTTATGGTGTCGGCGGGCACACCGATGGTGTCGGCCACGGCGTCGGGGCTGAATTCATCGCTAAGATAACGCGCCGCCAGATGTTGAAAGGACGGCACCACATTGCGCTTTTTGACGGTGCGCGCACCGGCAAAGGCCGGGGCGGCATCGGCATCCGGCCCCATGGCGTTGATGGCTTTTTTCTTGGCTAAATCCCAAACCAGCGGATTGCCTTTTGCATCACGCAAAAACAGGCCGTGATCGGGTTTTCCCGGCTCGTCAATGACCAGCCACGGAGCATTGGAATAGCGTGCCAGTGAGGCAAAATCGATTTTTTCGGCGCGAAGAAGCTCGTGAATGATGGCGAAGACAAACAAACCATCCGTGCCCGGGCGCACGCCCACCCACTCGTCCGCAATGGCGTTATAGCCATTACGTGACGGATTGACCGCAACGAACTTTGCTTCGCCGCGGGTTTTCATCTTGCCCAGGCCAATTTTGATCGGGTTGCTGTCATGGTCTTCGGCCACACCAAACAGCATGAAATATTTGGTCAGATCCCAGTCCGGCTCGCCAAATTCCCAAAACGCACCACCAAGGGTGTAAAGCCCGCCAGCGGCCATATTGACCGAACAAAAGCCCCCATGAGCGGCAAAGTTATGAGCGCCATATTGCGTCGCCCACCAGCCGGTAAAAGACTGGCTCTGATCACGACCCGTAAAAAACGCCAATTTTCCGGGGTCTTTGGCACGCACATCGCCCAGCCATTTTGTGGCGAGTTCCAGTGCTTCGTCCCATTCAATTTCTTTGAATTCGCCAGAGCCGCGCTCACCGACGCGCAAAAGCGGCTTTTTCAGCTTGGCCGGGGAGTATTGCTGCATAATCCCGGCAGAGCCCTTGCCGCACAGCACACCCTGATTAACCGGGTGATCGGGATTGCCTTCGATATAACGCACCTTGCCATTTTTCAGGTGCACACGAATGCCGCACCGACAGGCACACATATAGCAGGTTGTATTTTTAACCTCGTCAGCCACTTCGGGCGACAGGTCCACATCTTCCTTAACCGTTGCAAACGGATTTGCGTTCACGATTTCGCTCCCCATACCGTTTATTCGGTACTTCTAATATAACACTGCCATATTGCGCGGGAATATCAACTGAAAATATGCACCAGAAAAGTGAAACCTAGCGAACAATCATCACCGAATTTGCAGCCTTTTGCAGCACTTCATAAGCCACCGACGTGGTGAAGAAACGGCGAAGCCCCTTAATACTGGTATCAGCAAGAACGATAAGCGAGTATTTGCGCCCGGTGCCGACAATACATTCTACCGGATCACCCAAGCCAATACTCTCTCCCGCAATGCTCAACCCCTCGGCTTCGATGGCGGCTTTGGCCCCGGCCACAACATCCATTGCGGTTTCCCGTTCCTCTTCACTGGAAGCCACAGAATATAGATGCACAGGACAATGGCACCGAGCGGCGATTTGCGCATCTTTGACGGCGGCCTGAACGGCCTTGTCAGTAAAGTCGACGCACATGAAATGGCCGTGATCTTCCTCCAGCTCGCGGGCCACCAGAACCGTACCGCGATGCTGGGTCGCAACGGTGAAGGTTGTGGCCGGCGAGATATAACCCGCATGCTCCTTGGCTTCAGCGGTTTCAGACATGGAAATGATAGTGATATCGTAGCTGCCCACTTCACATTCATCTAAAATGCCGCGGTCCACACGAGGGGAAACCAGAAGTTTTAGAGAAATACTTGCACCCTCGTCATTGCGATAAACCGTGGTGTTATCCCCCAGCGGGTCACCACTAACATCGGTATGCACGACCTGTTCTTTCCAGTCGTCGGCCATAAAGCCCATTTCGACCAGCATATCGCGGCCCTTTTTGAGGGCTTTGGTGCCGGGCAATTGCACGCCCCATTTAAGCATGTTTTCACGTGCCACACGCATTTGCAGCCCGCCCGAGCGCAACCCCTGGTCGACAGGGCGCACATAAAGCAAGGTCAGATCGGCACTGTTGTCCGACCCCATCCGCACCGCATAACGCAATCCGGAATAGGATTCATCCGAGCCGTCAATACAGACCAGAATCTGAAAACGCGCCCCAAGATCATCCTGTAAGTCGCTATCGAATTCATTTTCCAGCATCAATTACCCCTTTCCATGGATATCAATATTCATGAAAGGCCTAGCAAGGGCCAGTAAAATTTTGCGGCCAACAGCAACACAGCTGCGGACATTATTGCCATTCGCCAACCAACCTTAAAAAAGTCAGAGGCTTTTAAGTATCCGGAGGCGTATACAATCGTAAATGCAGGGTGCGCAGCCGCAGTAAAGTACGCAAAAGATGATGAGATGGCCGTAATAAAACCAAGGTGCAGCGGGTTTTCATTGGCAATTTCCGCCGTCCGCAAAGCAATCGGCCCCAGAACCGCCACAGCCGCACCGGCAGACATGGTGTTCGTTACCACAGTTGTCAGCCCTGTGTAGGCGGCCAAAAGAGGCAAGCCATGGTCCATGTTCATCGGCCCCAGCAAACCTAAAAAGCTGGTGGCTATCCATTCAGCGGCTCCCGAAGCTTTCATCTCAACGCCAAGGGATATTGTCGCGGCATAGAGCCAGACGACGCCCCAATTGACCCCTGAATTCATATCATTCCAGGGCACCAGACCAACAGCCAAAAAGAACACGGCCCCCATCAATGCAATGGTCCCCAGACCAACGCTTTCAGACATGGTCACCCAGCCAACCAGCGTGGCCATAAAAATGGCAACTGAGGCCCAATCGCTGCCCTTCATGGGGCCTTGCAATTCAATCTGTTTGCGCAATTTTGCAACGGCACGGCGCAGGGTTTTGCGTTCAGGCTTAAAGGCCGCAAACAAGATAAAAGTCACCAACGGCAATTGCGCCAGAAAGATTGGATAGGCGTATTTGATCCAGGTTACATAATCGACCAAAAATTGGCGGGTTTCGGGGTTGGTTGGATCATAGAAAAAATCTTTCCAGTACCCGATCATAATGGCATTTCGCGCTCCGCCAGATGGCGTTCCTATACCACCAATGGCGCAACCGTATGAAATCGAGAACAACAGAACCGCCGCAAGGCCTTTGACCTCTTTTGGGTTGTTTGAGGTTAAGGTCACCAGGGTTACCGCAACTGGCAACATCATGGCTGCAACGGTATGTTCGCCGATAATCGATGCCAACACTCCGCACACGAAACTGATGCCAACACAAATCGCATAAATGCCCGTGCCGGTGGCCCGGACAATCAGATAGGCGATGCGTTTGTCCAATTTTTGCTTAACGATAGCCACGGCCAGCATCAATGATCCCATGATGAAAAGCACGGAATCACTCATCAGAGAGCGTGCTACCTCACTTGATTCCAAGCCCATCAGCGTAATTTGGGCAATGACAATCATAAAAGCCACACTGGGCAAGGGTATCGGTTCAGTAACAAATAAAATGACGGCAACAACAGAAATGACCAGAACGGTCTGGCCTTCACGGCTCAATCCTTCAGGTGTCGGCGCAATATATAATGCAGCGCCGATAATAAACGCCACAAACAGCCAGCGCCGATCGTCAATAAAATGACCAAGGGTGCGTAAATTGATAAATTTTTTGATGGCATTATCCGCCAGCATGCGCGAATCTCCCTCTGGTATTCATATCAGAAATACAACCGGGCTGAAAATCATTGCTCAATATTCATTCCCCCAGCAAAGGCCAGTAGAACTGCGCCGCTAATAAAAGAATAGATGCTGAAAGAAGACCCATGCGCCAGCCCACTTTGAGGAAGTCGCGAGTCCGTAAATACCCTGAGGCATACACGATGGCGAACGCCGGCTGAGCCGCCGCTGTGAAATATGCAAACGACGTCGATATGGCTGTTATGTAACCGAGTTTCAGAGGACTTTCACCGACCAGTTCCGCGGTATGAAGAGTAACCGGCCCCAAAACCGCCACCGCCGCCCCTGCAGACATGGTATTGGCCACCAGTGTGGTCAGCGCGGTATAGGCCACCCATAGGGGCATGCCGTGGTCAAGATTCCAGGGTTTAAGTACATCCAGAAAACTGACAGCCAGCCACTCGGCCGCCCCGGAATCCTTCATCTCTACACCCAAAGAGATTGTCGCCGCATAAATCAGTACGACGCCCCAGTTAACGCCTGAATTCATATCGTTCCAGCGCACCAGTCCGACAATGAGAAAAAGGGCGCTGCCCAGGATCGCGACGATGCCTAACCCCAAAGCGTCGGACAGGGTAATCCACCCGGCCAGAGTCAGTAAAAAAATGATGATCGCCGCCCAATCGCCGCCCTTAATCGGCCCCTGTGCTTCGATCTGTTTACGCAATTTGGCCACGGCGCGGCGTAAAGTTTTGTGCTCCGGCTTAAAGGCCGCAAACAAGATCCAGGTTACAAACGGCAATTGTATCAAGAAAATGGGATATGCATATTTCATCCAGTCCAGATAGCTAACCAGATATTTAAGCGTGACCGGATTATCCGGCTCAAAGAAAAATTCCCGCCAATACCCGATCATAATCGCGTTTCTGGCCCCGCCAGAGGGCGTGCCGATGCTGCCTATGGCGCATCCATAGGCAATGGAGAGAAGCAACACCGCCGCCAGTCCGGATACTTTGCGTGTGTGCTCTTTGGTCAGCGTTATCAAGGTCAAAGCCACCGGAAGCATCATTGCCGCAACGGTGTGTCCGCCAATGATTGAAGACAAGACGCCGCAAACAACGGTTATCCCTAAACTCACCTGAAACAGGCCTGTCCCGGTAACACGGACAATAAGGTAGGCAATACGTTTATCCAGCTTCTGTTTAATGATGCCGACCGCCAACATCAACGAGCCCATAATAAAAAGCACCGAATCGCTCATCAAAGAGCGTGCAACATCGCTGGACTGTTTTTCCAGTAAAATGACCTGCCCCACAATAATCAACAAAGCGACGGCGGGTAGCGGCACTGGCTCGGTAACAAATAAAATAACCGCAACAATCACCATAATCAGGATAAGCTGTCCTTCGCGGCCTAAGCCTTCGGGGACAGGTAAGAAATAGAGGATGCTGCCAAGCATGAAGGCGATGAAAAGCCATATTCTCTGGCGTAAAAAATCGACGATTCCCCGCAAAATCGGAATTCTGGAATGCGGAACGCCCAGAGCCATTATGAATTCCTTTTTCTGTTATCAGGCTCACACCTAGATGCAGGTGTTGTTAATACCAACACGATAACATGCTTTTAATTTTGCGAGTATATGCGCTTAAGCTAATATACCTATAAAGGCAAGAAAAAAGCCGCCTTGCAGGATGCAAAGCGGCTTTTTGGAGGTATTTGGTATTTTTATTTACCGAATTTCATTTTCCAGCCAATAGTGGCTTCCCACTGCTTCATGCGCAGCTCGATAGTCCGGTTTGGGTTGGGGCCAAATGGCGTCACCTCAATACCGGACACCTTGGCCGTTGGCGCGTACATAAACGCAAACTCGAAGCTGTGCTTCTGGCTTGGATTATATTCGAAGCCACCCGTAAGGTGCGTTTTCATCACACCGGGCGCCAGTATGTTCAAAGTTACATCGTCAGTGCCGATGGGGTTTTCATTTTTGGCTATACCGGCACGCCATGTCCATTGATCGTTTTGGCGCCATTCCGCACCAAACTTGATAATGTCAATATTCTGCCAGCCAAAACCTGCCGCCCCCGGATTACCAAACAGGTTGGGAATACGAGACGAATTACCAATAGAGCCAACGGATTGATAATTGATCCGTTTATAATCGATGGCCACTGTGAAATCCGGCGTCGCATCAAAAGCAACACCAATGGTGTAGTTTTCAGGGATGTTAAAATCGCCGCGATCTGCAAACAGGCCTTCGTATTTTTTGAAGCGGCTCATGTTCAGCTCACTTTGATACGTACCAGCGATGCGAAATGAATCCGTGGCATCGATCTGGAAGCCAACACGCAAGCCAAGACCCGTCGAAAATTCGCTTTCGTTATCAGTTAAAGCTGCCGGATTGGCCGACACGCCGCCAAAAGCGGCCAGGCCACGGGCTTCAAATTGGTTGATTGCCAAAACAGGGGCAACACCAAGGGTCAGCATATCAGCGACCTTGTAGGCAAAATTGGCGGAAACCAGCAGCTGGTTGAGGTTCACACCCGTTCCTGCGCCGCAAAAGACGCCTGTTGGTGCAGGAAAAGGCCCAGATCCACAAACAGGGTTTGGAAGCTCACGATCCCAACTGGTGTTCATCCCGCCATTCCCCACAGCGGTCAAAGCAAAACCAACCTTGTCAGAAAGTTTACGGCTGTAGGCGAAACCAGGAACAGGGAACAAGTTTGAGCCTGATTTATAGTCGCCCGCAGGAACAAAACCGCCAGGGCCTGTACCTTTAAAGTGACGAACCGGGCTGAATGCAGACAGGTTAACCTGAATCATATCGCCTGAATCAATAGCACCAGCGGGGTTGATTGCCGCACCAAAAGCATCACGTGTATCGGCAACGCCGGCACCACCCATGGCTTTTGAACGGGCACTGATCCCATGTTGGAAATAGCCTTCCGTTGCTTGTGCCACAGGCACAGCAAAAGTCGAAAACGCCAACGCACCTAATGCTGCTGACGTCAGTAGCTTCCTTGAAATTCGAGCCATAGTCCCCTCCCCGGTTGTAAGCTCACCAATAAACACCGAAACCCGCGTGGCTATCGGCTATGACGGCACCACAAAGGGTACCGGATCCGGCTTCGCACGCCACAGGCACACGAAACCGGGTATGGTCTAGGCGACGCGCTTGATCAAAAAGCGGTAAATGTCGCCATCATTATTGTGTTCGACCAACTCATTCCCGGTTGCCCGGCAGAATGCTTCAAAATCTGCAACCGAACCCGGGTCAGTTGATAAAACTTCAAGAGTTTTACCATCCACCAAACCGTTCAGTGCTTTTTTTGCTTTCAGAATGGGAAGTGGGCAATTCAGCCCTTTTGCGTCGAGTACTTCATCAGCCATGTTTTTATCCTTCACGTCTTATTCTTTTAATCGTCTCTGATCATATACTACATGTACAGGTTTATATCAGATTCCAGAGCGCTTTCCATCCAAGTGGCCGCGCCGCCAATTTCGATCTCGTCAATCATGTCTTTCTTATCAAGCTCAAAGAGGTCGAGGGTCATTTGGCAACCGATCATACGCACGTCTGACAGAGTTGCAGCTTCGCGCAGCTCTTCAATCGAGGCAACGCCCTTTTTCTTGATCAGATTTTTCATCATCACAGAGGCCATGTCGGTCACGCCTGGGATCATACCCACCATGTTTGGCATGGACATATGCATGCCGCCCATGGGCATGGACATCGCTGGGTTACCCAATGGGGTGACTTTCAGCTTGAGATCTTTTTGTAAAAGCTGCAGGCCATAGAACGTAAAGAACATGGTCACATCGACGTCCATTGCTGCGGCTGTCGTTGCCAGAATGAAGGGCGGATAAGCCCAATCCAGTGAACCTTTGGTGCAGATGATAGTCATTTTTTTAGCGTTGCTTAGCGCTTTTTCGCCAATTGCTTCAGCCATAGTTGTAGTCTCCTTTGGTGCGAACTACGTCCCCTATCTCCCCCAGGATTCGTATATCAGACTTTGCTTTATTAGAGAAACTGTATGAAAGCCCCCCCTCAGGTCAAGGAAATTCACAAAAATGTATGCATTACCTTACCGTAAAGCTTTGCGCTAAAACGTACAAACCATTGATAGCACAGCGAGATTGTCACAATATCCCCTTGTTTTAATGTGTGAATTGCAACAATGCGTTTCTATCCTTCTCTTGCAAAGACATATTTTCTAAAAACTCCGTTCTTGAATTGTCACTGCTGTCATGATCGAGTCATCTTTAAGTTTTGATGAAACAGCACGCCACGCGTGTACATCAAATAAGAAGCACAGAGGCAGTTTCAACCGGCATGACACGTACTTGCACACAGACCAAAACCTTCCTCAAAACGATCTTTGAGCAAGCTGTCAACAGCGTAACCGCGGCTGAGGCATTGCCACCGGCTCTGCCGATAATGCCCCCGAAAGGGCAAACACTGATTTTGGGGGCCGGCAAGGCTGCGGCGGCGATGGCCGAGATTGCCCAGCGGAGGCTCGATTATCCGCTGCGCGGCATGGTTGTGACCCGTTACGGTCATGAATGCCGCCTCCCCGACGAAACAATCGAGGTTATCAGCGCGGCGCACCCGGTGCCTGATATGCAGAGCAATAACGCCGCCCTTAACATGCTGGCTATGGCGCAGGCCTGCACCCCGGATGACCGGTTGATCTTTTTGGCATCGGGTGGTGGTTCCTCGGTATTGGCCTTGCCAGCACCCGGCATATCATTTTCGCAGAAACAGGATGTTGTGCGCCATTTGCTGCATAGCGGTGCAAGGATTTCCCAGATCAATTGCGTGCGCAAACACCTCTCTGCCATCAAGGGCGGACGGCTGGCGGCGATCAGCGGCACACCCGATGTGCAGACTTTCATTATTTCAGACGTGGTCGGTGATGACCCGGCGGCCATTGCCTCTGGGCCAACCATTGCCGACCCGACCACGCTGGCCGATGCCAGAACCATCATCGAGCAGTACGGCACGCCTCATGAGAAAACTATCACAGCCGCACTTTTTGACCCTGCAAACGAAACCCCGAAACCGGGTTCAGTGCCGGGACGCCATAGTGTTATTGCCAAAGCGGCAGACGCACTGGACTGTGTCACCCACAGCGCCCAAAAGTCAGGTTGGACAGTCAAGAACTTGGGGGATCACATTGAAGGCGAAGCCAGGGACATTGGTGCCGCCCACGCAAAGCTGGCCCTGAGCTTACAAAAACACGGCCAGCAGACTCTTTTGATCTCGGGCGGCGAAACCACGGTCACTGTGCGCCATAAAAACGGTTGCGGTGGCCGTAATCTTGAATATCTGGCCGGGCTGGCGCTGGGGCTAAACGGCGCGCCGGGCATCATCGCATTGGCCTGCGACACAGATGGTATAGACGGCAGCGAAGATAATGCCGGGGCTTTTGTAACACCCACAACATTAACGCGCGCATCAAGCTGTGGCATGAACTTGCTTAACGATCTGGACAAAAACCAGACCTATCGGTTCTTTGAAGCCCTCGACGACTTGATTATTACCGGGCCGACCCTGACCAACGTCAATGACATGAGAATCATTGCAATTCAGTCATAAAAAGCCGCTGCGCCTTGCAGGTCTGTGTAAAACCTGCTCTTTCGCGTTTAACGATAAAAACGACCGGGAGCTGTCATCATGAAAACCACTCTAACCGCCCTTGCCACCATTTTTGTCCTCACCTCTTGTGGACCAAACGCCACTGGCCCGGCCGAGCCGGCCCAAAAGGCCGCAGTGCAATATACGCAAGACGAAGTGCAGGCAGAAACTAAACGCCTGAACGAGTGGTTTGAGGTCAAATTTGAAGAGCAACTGGCCGACAGCCCGATCCAGCAAACCTTTTTGGGGCGTGACACCGATCAGGATAAAATCGATGATTTGTCGATCGAGGCACAAGATCGGCAATTGGAATGGCAACGCCAAAGCGTTGCGGAAATGCGCAGAGACTTTGACTATGACAAGCTGACGCAAGAGGCCAAGACCTCTTATGACATCTGGGTTTATCAGGCCGAACAATCCGAAGCGGCCTTGCCGTTTCGCACCAACCAGTACATTTTTGAACAAATGGGTGCGGTCCATGGCTTTTTCCCACAATTGCTGATTGCCTTTCACCGCGTTTCCGAAGGCAAAGACATGGACAATTATCTGTCCCGGATTTCCGGCTCGGCACGGGCTTTGGGGCAATTGATTGACCAATCAGAAGACAATGCCAAAGCTGGTATACATCCGCCGCGCTACGCCTTCGATCAAGTCATTCTTGAAGCCACCAAAATCATCACAGGCGCACCGTTTGATGATAGCGGAGAAGACAGCGCCATTTGGGCCGACGCCACCGCAAAAATTGCCAAACTGCTGGATGAAGAAAAAATTGATCAGGCCAAAGCCGATCAATTGACCACCGACATTCGTGCCGCCCTGATCAATGACTGGCAACCGGCCTATGAACGTCTGATCGCCTGGCAAAAAGAAGATATGGTCAATGCCACACCCGAAGCCCATGGGGTCAGCACACAACCTAATGGCACGGCCTATTACAAGGAACGTCTGGCCAACCAGACAACCAGCGATTTCACCCCTAATGAAATTCATGAGATCGGCCTTGCCGAAGTGACACGTTTGCGCGGTGAAATGGAAGTCGTCAAAGATGAATTTGGCTTTGATGGCACCTTGCCCGAATTTTTCTCATTCCTGCGCGATAACAAGGACGATGAACGGCTTTATTATCCCAATGATGACGAAGGCAGAGAGGGCTATATCAAGGACGCCACAGCCGCCATTGAGAAAATTAAAACACAATTACCCAATTATTTTGGCATCCTTCCCAAGGCCGATCTGGTTGTAAAACGCGTTGAATCTTTTCGTGAACAGGCCGGTGCACCACAACATTATTCCAGCGGCACGCCCGATGGCACTCGACCCGGCACCTATTACGCGCATTTGCTGGACATGACGGCCATGCCAAAACGTGAGCTGGAAGTCATTGCCTATCACGAAGGCATTCCCGGCCACCATATGCAGATCTCGATCGCCCAGGAACTGACCGACATCCCGACATTTCGCCGCCAGGCCGGTTTTAACGCCTATGCCGAAGGCTGGGCGCTTTATTCGGAATGGCTGGCCAAAGAGATGCCAGGCACCTATCAGGATTCCTTGTCAGAGTTTGGCCGCCTTGGCTCCGAAATGTGGCGCGCCGTCCGTCTGGTCGTTGATACAGGCATCCACACAAAAGGCTGGAGCGAGAAACAGGCCGTTGATTTCTTCTTGGCCAATACCGCTGCACCCGTGCAACAGGCCCGCGCCGAAGTGCGCCGCTATACTGTCTGGCCTGGCCAGGCCACAGGCTATAAGGTTGGCATGTTGAAAATCCAGGAATTACGCCGCAAGGCCGAAGCCGAACTTGGCGACACATTTGACATTCGCGATTTTCACGACACCATCTTAGGCGGCGGTGCCATGCCGTTGACCATATTGGAGCGGCGCGTTGATGAATGGATTGCCAGAACCAAAGCAGGGTAACTTATGAGCGGCGCGGCCAGTGGATCGCGCCAGCTTTACCAACGCGTTGGGCTGATTTCCGGGCCGGTCGCCGCGATTATTCTGGGCGTATTCTTCGCCCCGGATGAGCTTGGTCTGGCCGGTCGGCACACCGCCGCCATGGCCGCCTGGATGGCGATATGGTGGGCCAGCGAAGCGGTGCCATTTGCGGTTACGGCATTGTTGCCTATGGTGTTTTTTCCGCTTTTGGGCATCAACACCATACGTGACACCTCGGCCCCCTATGCCAATCCGGTGATCTATCTTTTTATGGGCGGTTTTATTGTCGCAAAAGCAATAGAACGCTGGGATTTGCACCGCCGGATCGCCCTTAATATTTTTCGCCTTGTCGGCACCCATGCCCGCGCACTGGTTGGCGGCATCATGCTGGCGGCGGCGCTGATCAGCATGTGGATTTCCAACACCTCAACCAGCTTGATGCTCCTTCCCATTGCAACATCCATTGTCGCGGTGGTTGTTCAGTCGGTTGAAGGCCTTAGCCCAACCCAACACCGCAACTTTGCCATTACCATGATTTTGGGACTGGCCTATGGGGCCACGATTGGCGGGGTTTCCACTTTGGTCGGCACGCCGCCCAATGCTTTTTTGGCAGGTTTCATGAACGAGACTTATGGGTATGAGATCGGCTTTGCCCAATGGATGCTGGTTGGCGTACCGGTCAGCGCTGTCCTGTTGCCGTTAGGCTGGCTGGTCCTGACCCGCTTTGCATACCCTGTGAATTTTACTGCAAGCGAAAAAACCCGTGACCACCTTAAAGCCCTCAAGGATGAGCTTGGTCTGATAAGCGCGCCGCAAATGCGTATTGCGCTGATTTTTATGGCACTGGCTTTGTCCTGGGCGTTTCGCAAACCCATCACCGCCATCACCGGCATATCCGGCCTGTCTGATGCGGGCATTGCGATTTTCGCGGCCATACTGACGTTTGTGGTGCCCAGCGGCGACAAGGACCAGCCGACATTGCTCACCTGGGAACAGGCGGCCAAGCTGCCCTGGGGCATTCTCATCCTGTTTGGCGGCGGGCTTAGCCTGGCCGCCTCTGTGTCCAGTTCAGGGCTGGCCGAATGGCTGGGCAACACGCTTTCCGGCCTGGGGGCCATACATTTTGCACTGCTGGTTCTTGGGGCCACGGCTCTGGTTATTTTTCTGACCGAGCTGACCAGTAATCTGGCCACTATTGCCACATTTTTACCGGTCATGGCGGCATTGGCCGTAGCACTGGATCAGGATGTATTGCTGCTGGCTGTACCGGTCACGCTGGCGGCAAGTTGCGCCTTCATGCTGCCCATTGCCACGCCGCCCAATGCCATCGCGTTTAGCTCGGGCATGATCACCATTCCCAATATGGCGCGGGCCGGGTTTTTGCTTAATCTGATGGCCATCGCGCTGTTATTTGTGCTGGCAATGTTTCTTGTTCCAGTGGCTTTTGGCTGACTGGCCCTCAAGGCCGAGCATTGCTCAGCGTAACCGTGCGAAAGCCAATATGATTGCTGCCAAGGCCAGCCTCTTGCGGTTGGCGGGCGCTGGAACGATAGCGGCGACAGTAATTATCAGCACACAGGTAAGACCCGCCCTTGATGGTGTACACAGGTTCGATTGATGAGAATTGAGCTTCGTTTTGCACATAGGGTGTTGCGGTCCATTCCCAGACATTGCCAATCATATCATAAAGCCCAAAGGCATTGGGCTTGAAACACCCCACAGGGGCAAGCCCGGCAAACCCGTCCTCGGCCCGATCATCCATTGGAAACAGGCCTTGCCATGTGTTGGCCCTGTGTTGGCCATCCGGCACGCGCTCATCGCCCCAGGGATAGAGCGTCGCCGCCCCGGCCTTGGCCGCATATTCCCATTCCGTTTCGCGCGGCAGGCGGCGATCCGCCCATTGGGCATAAGCCTGCGCATCGCCAAAGGCGATCTGCACCACCGGAAAATGGGCGCGTCCATCAATTGTGCTTTTTGGCCCTTCGGGATGCCGCCAATTAGCCCCCGGCACATAAGACCACCAATAGGGTTTGTCGGGTGTGGCGGTTTTGAACACCGCAGAACCTGGCAGGAACAGATATGGTGGGGCATCTTGGGGGATCAGTGTCGGATCAGGCACTTTTTCGGCCTGAGTGACATAACCCGTCGCCTCAACAAAGCGCGAAAACTGGGCATTGGTAACCTCGGTTGCGTCAATGGAAAAGCCGGCCACTGATAAAGTGCGTGCAGGCGCCTCTTCAACATAGGCGGTGTCAGATCCGATCACCGCCGTCCCACCGGGCAAGGTTATGGGGGCCAGATCAGAGGTCAGACAGCGTGCAACAGTTTTTGGGGTTTGAACCAAAGGCTGGCACGCCGCCAATACGAGCCCCGTCCCCAACCCCAGACACACGTATTTCATTTGCCTTTATCGCGTTTCTCGCCAACCGCTTTTTCGGCCTCCATCTCGCGCTTTACACGGGCATTGGGATAAGGCTGGTCCCAGATGCGCCGTCCGGAATGCTCCGGGGTCTCATAGCGCGTGAAGAATTTTTCCAGCGCCCCGGCGAGTTTTGACGCCAGCGCCGGGCGCGGTGGCACGGTGGCATGGCGCTCGGCCATAGGGCTGGCCAGATCATACCATGTATCCACCGGCGGGGTGTTCTGGTCCCGTTGATAGGCGCGCACCAATTTCCAATTACCATTGGTGACCATGCGCAAATTGCCCCGTTCAGCATAGTTATATTGCCGCCAGTCGATCCGGCGCTCGCCTTTTAATAACGGCATCAGGGAATGACCGGGACCATAGTTTGAAATGGCCTGCTGACCACCCGTGGCGAAATCGCGGATGGTCGTATGGACATCGATGAGTGACACCATTTCAAAGCGTGTCTGACGCGCCCGCATAAAGCGTTCAGGCCCGTAGAAAATAAGCGGAATACGGATTGTGTCTTCATAAAAATTGGCCGGGGCAGTGGCGTTGGTTTTGCCATAAAGCCCGTATTGGCCGACCAGCAAACCATGGTCAGCCACATAAACAACAATCGTATTTTTGAGCGCATCGCGCCCTTGCAAGGCATCCATCAGACGGCCCACCTGATCATCGATCAACGACACCGCGGCCAGATATTGCGCCAGCTTTTCCTCGTGATCTTCGGGCACCAGATTGCCCGCCATGCGGGCTGGTAAATCGGACGCATCACCGGCCCGGTAAACTTTCTGTGCGACGGCCCGATACTTATCCACCAGCCGTTCAGGCAGTCCGGCAAAGGGAAAATGCGGCTCGACAAAATTCAGGCTGATATAGAAGGGGCGCGGATCACCCCTGTCCATAAATTTGATGGCTTCTTCGGTGAGAAACCGCCCTTGGACGCCAGTTTGCGCCAAGGGTTTGCCATCATCGGAAAAATACACCGTGCCCTGATGCGCATACTGGTTCTGCCAGCCTGCGCGGCGCGCATCATAGCTGAGCCAGCGATCAAAGCCGCGCTGTTTAACAGCGCTGTCAGTAGTGGCGTGCCACTTGCCCAAAAGCGCCGTGCGATAGCCGCTTTTTTGCAAATGCTCAGACAAAAGGGTTTCCCCCTTTAGCCAGTTGGCATTGAATTGCTTCTCTTCGGAAAGAAAATCGTGCACCCCATGCTGGGACGGCATTTTTCCTGTATAGAAACTGGCCCGCGCCGGGGAACAGACCGGGGCCACCGACATGGCATTTTTAAACAAAACCCCATTTTGTGCCAGCCAGTCGAGATTAGGGGTTTGAATATATTTCAGACCATAGGCCCCCAAGGCCCATTGGCCATGATCATCGGCCATAATAACGATAATATTGGGGGGCTTTGCAGCAGGCACAGTATCCGCCTGTGTCAGGCGTGGGACCAGAAACACAAACAGCACCGCCAGAATACGCATACCATAAACCATAGCCTTACCCCCTGACCTTTGGCCAAATAGACCACATGACCCGGCAAGCAGCAATCGGGAATATTCCGGGAAAGCTATGTGCCTTCAGTCGACCTTAATCATGTATTTCACTTCGTCTGGTTGGCCTTTTTGCATACACTGGTAGGCGGACGCGTCGGCACCAAAGAAATTTAGGCCGGGCCACTCAACCAACCCCAATTAATTTTTGGAACAAACTAAATAAACATCAGGTTTTGCACTGTGCCCCAAATGGTATCCATGATTATAGGCACCGAAAACTCTACTGGTTTTTCGATCAAATCTTTCACCGCAGCCTATTTTTTTAATCCAACTAAACGAACTTTCACCCTGGCGTTTCGCACTCATACCTGCGTTAAAACACGCGCATTCTTCACTGGAAACGTTTTGTCCCCTAGGTTTTCCACGAACTTTAGGCGGACTACCTCCGCCAGAGCTACGGACGACAGAACCATTGCTGGCCGAGGGTCTGCTGCCCCCCAGCATTTGACGGCGGATTTCTCCATCACATTGGATGCGTGGCCCGTTCGGATCCATGATCGGAAAGCCCGAATTGCGCGCTTTGGCGTATTTGGCGTCCATGCACTGTTTCAGCAACCTCTGATATTGCGCATTCGTCATCCCGCCGCCGGACGAACCACTGGATGAGGACGATGTGGAATACCCGCTGCCACTGCTGGGCGGTGTATAGGTTGGTTGATTGGCCGCCGTTGCAACACCATTCAATTCGTTTGCCAGGTTTTGCATGGCCGCTGCGAACTCGGCACGTTTTCGTGCCGCTTCAATGGCTCTGGCCTCACGCTCTGCCTGAACCTGTGCAAAATTCTGCCGGGCATCCGCGCTGATCCGGCTCTTATCATACTCAGACTGCTGCGCCATTTGGTCCCGCATGGCATTGATCTGGTTTTCATCAACATAGCCAACGACATCCCCGTCGATTTCATCAACGCTATCCCAGTCATCACCCTCGTCCTCGGTGGTGACCACTTCGGTATTTTCCGCCTCATAGTCATAATCACCGGGGTTGGCGTCGGCGTCTGCAACAAGGGCATCCCACAGCTCGTCGCCCGCATCATCCACCCCATCTGCACCGCCGGTAAGATTGATCTCGTCTCCGGTGCCAGGGACTTCATCCTGCGCATCGATACCGTCATCGTCTATCTGCTCATCCTGACCAGCATCTGGCTCCTCGGGGAGCTGCTCTTCGGCGCGCAGGGCGTTCAGTTTTTGTCGCAAGATTACCAACTGCCCCTCAAGCCCCTCCATAACGGTTATCGCGCGTGCCAAGGCAATTAAATCGGCACCTTCTCGGCGGGCGGTTTGGATAAAGTCATCCATGGCAATCAGCCGGATATCGATCCCATCATATTCTGTCTCAAGCTGGGCAATGCTCTGCTGAGCCTGCGCCGCATCGGCATGGGTGCTAAGCAGGATTAAAGGGGCAAGAAACAAGGCCAATGTTCGAAAAGCACTCATTGCTGAAACCCTCCCTCTGGCGTCCATTTTCCCCATTTCCAGCGGGGGTCAACATTGCTGACATTGCCATTTAACCTGCGCGAATGGATAAAGGGGCGCAATTGACTATCGCTATCCTTGATGACACGCATGACCCCGTTTTCGATGACAAACATCTCCTTGTCGACATCCAGCAAATGATCCACATAACGCACCTGCCCTTCATGCAAGATAACAGGTTCGCGCCCTGCCAGCTTATGCTCCAATGACATCTCGCTGATATACTCCTTTGCCCGTCTTGATGCCGTGCCGTTAATGGGATCAAAGGAAAGGGATTTGCCAACGCCGTTTTCACTAAGCGCAATGATGTGGGGGTCTGAATCGCCGACAAAAAATTTCCCGTCACGTTTGTCCACCAAGCGAGACAAGACCTTATCGGACCCATCCGCATTTTTAATGATGTTGGCCTCGCCCGTTATCGGCTGTTTGCTCACCACATCAAACAGATCGCCCTTTTTGTCTTTGAGCATGACCGAGCGCATGGCGTTACCCTTGTCATCCTTGGTCATAACGCCAACAAGGGTTTTTCCGTCGACAATGCTGCTTTCTTCTGCCCGGCGTGTGCTTTTCAAAAGATCAATGCGCTTTTGCAGAGCGGCGGCTTCTTCAGCTTTTTCAACTTTATTCAGGGCACCAAGATTACGTTCCAGACCGGCAATTTCTTTTGCGTGGGTGACGCTCTCTGCCATTGCAGAATTGGCCTCTATTGTTTTGCGTAGCTTACTGATTTGTACCGTGCCCCCGGCGCGTTCAGCCGCATCCAGTTGCCGCGAGATTTTACTAAATTCCTGATCACTATAAACAGCACCGCCGACCCCGGACTTGCTTTTTACAAAAAGCGGTTTGGCTTTTGCTTTGCCGGCCTTCAAGTCGTTCAACCCATAGGCACTAGTATTGCGCATAACCGCATATTCACCCCGTTTGGTGGCATTGGCTTGCACTTTCAGGCTGTCAAACGGCACGCCGGTGGATTGTTCAACAGTGTCAACCAGCAGGTTCGGGTTTTCCCTGATCCGTGCCATTTGCACGTCATCCAGACCAAAACTTTTCTGAAAATTGCGATAATCAAGTTCGGTCATCAAGGATGGGTTGGAGAGTTTTTCGAAACTCAAATTTGGCATTTCCTTTTCCACAGCGATCGTGGCCTTGGTCTTCAAGGCCAGCAATTCATCGGGGGGAACTTTGCTAAGCTTTGTTGCCGCTTCGGTCTTTTCAGCGGCGGAGATACGCGCCACCTGCATGCCTTTGGGGTCGACCAGATCGACGATGGCTTCGGCACCCTTGCCCTTAGGCGTGCGCAAGCCTTTCATTCTCTTGCGCATATTTTGCAAAGATTCTACGGCATTCTCGCCATACTTGCTTTTTATAAAGGACTTTTCCGCCGCCGATAAATCCCCAATATAGCCAGACATCAGATTTATGGTCTGTCCGGCTTTTGCTGGAAATTTCCCAACGGTTTTGACAACGCTGGCCACATCACCAACCGCACCGACAACGCCAACCACAGCCATGGCCTGATCCACCCAGCTTAGCTTCTTACCCAACGCATCAGTACCATGGTAGGCCTCAACCAGCGCCAGGGCTTCACCTACGCCCGGGATCAACGACACAATAAAGTGATCCATCTCTTGCTGAATTTTTTGGGTTTCAAGATCAATGGCCACACTATCGGTGGCTGCCATGCTTTCAATGGAATCGCGAAAATTCATCATTCTGGCGCGAGCCGCTTCGGGCGTTGGCTCGGCCATGGCATTCATATAGGTGCCATAGAGATTGCCCATCAATTGATCGCGAAAGTTTTCTTTGGCGATATTTTTCATGGTTGCATTGGAGATGAATTTTGCTTTATCGACCTTGCCTTTATAGACAATGTCCAGGCCGATAATGCGCTTGGCGAGGATGGGCAGCATGCCCCGTGTTTTTGAATAATCCAGTTTTTCCAGCGTGTGCAAAACATCAAGCTGTTGGGCTAAACGCTGAAAGTCCTCCCGGTCATAATCCTCCAAGCCCTCTTTATACCAAAGGTCACCTTTTTTACGAGCCCGGTTTCGAACGATCTCGGCCTCTTCCTCAAACAAGCGGCGGACTTCGGCAGTATCGCGTTTTTCATTTCTTTCAACACGGTCAGCAAACCTTTTTAGCCTGTCAATCTGGCTCTGTGTCAGGTTTTCCTGCCCGTGAGCTGGCGCGAGAGCCGTCATGTATATGACCGCCGTACACAGAAAAATTGAACTCAGTTTTGGCATTCTTATCATCCCCATAAAAACGCTCCTGCAACGCCCAACAGCACCCAGCCCACATAGGTTCCAATCGCCGGCGAAAAAACGCCATAGCGCCAGGCAGGAAACATCAAACCCAATGACAGAAACAGCACCAGACCATCTTTGATCAGGTTATCTGGTAAGTTGGTTTGCCGTAATAAATGTGTCCCGAACCCACAGGCTGCCAAATATACGGTCATCAGGATCACTTGCTTTAACGCGGCGGGTTGTGGCCGCGGCTCCTGAGGTGCAGGCGTTGTCATTTTGACACCGGCACTTGAATATCCAGATAGACAAGGCGCTTAAGGTTTTGAATGTCTATGTTCAGCTGGGCATCTTTTTTACGGCTCAATTTGGCATCCATAAACACCAATCCCTGTATGGTTTCACCGGGGATCACCACGCGGCTGAGCAGGCTTTTTTCGCTAAGGTTGTTTCGCAATATCGATAATTGCAGGCCTTTTTTATTACCACTGCCCGAAGGACCAATGGCGCGCGCCACCGCATCCAGTGCAATGGCCGAAACGGCATTTCCACCATCGGCATTCACAAAGTTGATCCCGTTCACATAAAGGCGGAACCGGCTGTTATTGGTAATGGCCACTTCCAAAACCGCATATTTGCCGCTTTCATGGCCCAACAGGCGCTTTTGTTCCGGCTTACTCAAAAACTCGGTACCAATAAAAATATCGCGTTTATCAGCTATATGAGCGTAGGAGCTGGCTTCACGATAGTGAATTTCCTGCCCTTTGGATTTGCGAAACGTGCCTTTGGCCTGCACCGGGGTAGCGACCGCCACCGCCAGCGCAAACAGCATGCAATATTGAACGACGTATCTCATTGGCGCACCTCCAAACCTATGGCATGAATAGACACAGCCATATCCGACATGACGGCCCTCACAGCATCCACAGAGCTTTGCCCGTAATCTTCCGCCTTGGTTTTACGTTTAATATTGAGCTGCCCCATCTCGCGCACCACAGGCTCGGCCCATAATACAGCCCCGCTTTTGGGTTCAATCAGCTGGCCAAACAGCCCGAACCGAACCTTAACGGTAAAGTCATACCCCTTTTTCTTAACCGCCATTTTTTCCCGCAACAGCGTGAACGTCGTCAGATCGCTCAATAAAATATAATCCAGCCCATATTGCTGGGCGATATCTTTAAGTTCCTGGCGGCTTAACCGGGCCGCAGGCTGCAACGGCACCTGCACAACCTGCGTAAAGGCACGCCCTGATTTGGTCCCAAGAAATAACGCTGTATTTAACGCATCCAGCGTTGGCTCCGCGAAAAACTCGTCCGATCCGCCATAAAACTTGAAGCCGCGCCGATCGCGAAACTGTAACACCCCGACTTTGCCGTTATATTTGGGGCTTTGGCGCGACGTTTCCGGGCGAAAAGACAGGCTTGGTCTTTTCCTGCTGCGCGGGGCCTTGATCTTTTTAGCCTTTTGTTTTGAAGCTGCCTGTGCTTGGCCATTGCCAAAACTGCTCAAAGCAATCGGCTGAACCAAAACCATGGCAAATGCACATAAGAGGCATGTCCCGACAGCCTGCATACTATACTTCATTGACGTCCCCACACAGATCACATTTTGACAGATAAACTAGTGCGAGTCAGTGAGGCAGAGCAAATGAAATAATGCCGTGCCCTTATAATACCTAAATTTAGCCTTGATCGAATGACCCACGCCAATCTTTCAAACTGTATGTCGGCAGACCGAAGCGTTAGCTTTTCAAATGCGCAACGACCGCCTCGGCCATTTGGGTGCAGCTGAGTTTGCCGCCCAGATCACACGTCAGTTGGCCACCATCTAACGCAGCAAAAATGGCGCTATCGACAGTATCTGCGGCCTCTGTTTGTTTCAGGCTATAGCGCAACATCATGGCGGCGCTGGCAATCGTACCGATCGGATTGGCGATGTTTTGCCCAGCAATATCGGGAGCTGAACCATGGATGGGTTCATAAAGCCCCAGGCTGCCCGACCCCAAAGAGGCCGACCCCAACAGGCCGATAGAGCCGGCCAGAACCGAGCACTCGTCGCTCAGGATATCGCCAAACAGGTTTTCCGTCAGGATCACATCATAGCTGCCAGGGTTGGTAATCAGTTTCATGGCCGCCGAATCCACCAATTCATGGCGCAGTTCAACATCGGCGTATTCTTTTTCGTGCAGAGCAATAACCGTTTCGCGCCACAAACGGCTGGTTTCCAACACGTTGGCCTTGTCGATCGACGTGACATGATTGCGCCGACCACGCGCCGCCTCAAAAGCAACACGAGCGGCACGAATAATCTCAAATTTGGAATATTCACAAAGGTCGCTGGCGGTGTCACCGCTGCGCTTCTTTGCACCAAAATACATGCCGCCGGTCAGCTCGCGCAGGATAAGAATATCAACGCCTTTGATACGTTCTTCTTTCAATGGCGAATGCGCCGCCAGTGCCGGATGCAGCTTGACCGGGCGTAAGTTGGCAAACAAACCAAGCTCGGACCGTAGCGTCAAAAGACCGGCCTCAGGGCGTTTAGTGTTGACGCCCCATTTTGGACCCCCAACCGCCCCCAGAAAGATCGCATCGGCATCCCGACAGGCGGCCAGCGTCTCATCAGGTAGAGGTTCGCCGCAGGCGTCTATGGCTGCACCGCCAAAATCGTATTGGGTAAAACTCAGCGGCAGTGAAAACTGATCGGCCACAGCTTCAAGCACTAAAACAGCGGCGCTGGTCACTTCTGGCCCAACCCCATCGCCGGGTAGAAGAACGATGTTATGTGTCATGTGTGTTGCGCCTCAAAACGGGTAATTTCATCGTCACATCCTTGCAAAAACCCCAAAGGATCAACGCCGTCCAGTAAACAGCGCCGCCCAAAGGCTTCAACCTCGAAGCTTTGAGTCCACAAGCCCGGCCGGGATATCTCGCACCGTTCAAGATCAATCACCACTTCGGCCCCCGGCGACGTCACCAGGTCCTTGTGAATATCGTCAGAAACTTCAATGGGAATGATACCATTTTTCAAAGCATTACTTTTAAAAATATCGGCGATTTTGGTGCTGATGATCGCCTGAAATCCAAAATCACGCAGCGCCCAGGGGGCATGTTCACGCGAGGATCCACAACCAAAATTGGCACCGCCAACCAGAACCTGATGATCACCATTATCTTTTCCCGCAAAGGGATCGGAATTGCGCGCCATGCCGCTCTCGTCATAGCGCCAGTCATAAAACGCTGCCCGGCCCAGTCCATTACGGCTGGTGGTGGTTAAAAACCGTGCGGGAATGATCTGATCCGTATCAATATTTTCCTGGGCTAGTGCCAGTGTTTTAGATCTCAGAGTCGTAAATTTATCACGCGACACGAGGGGCCTCCATAAATGGGCGCGGGTCGGCGACCTGGCCCCAAATTGCACTGGCTGCGGCAGTGGCCGGCGACGCCAAAACCGTGCGCGCCCCCTTACCCTGGCGGCCTTCAAAATTACGGTTCGAGGTGGACACAACCAACTCGCCAGGCTTGGCCATATCGCCGTTCATGGCAATGCACATGGAACACCCCGGCAAGCGCCATTCGGCCCCGGCCTTTTCAAAAATTTCATGCAAGCCTTCGCGTTCGGCTTCGAGGCGCACCTGTTCCGAGCCCGGCACAACCAGCATACGCACGTCCTTGTGGACCTTATGACCCAGCAAAACCTGTGCAACAGCGCGCAGATCGCTAAGCCGGCCATTGGTGCACGAACCAACAAAGACCACATCAACCTTTTCGCCCATGATCGGGCGACCCGGCGTAAAGCGCATGTAATCAAGACCCCTTTGTTCCACATCGCTGCACGGATGCGGGGTCAGGCTGTCCACAGCCATGCCCAGATCCGGCGACGGGCCATAAGTAATCATTGGCGCCATAAAGCGTGCGTCCAGCGTGATCTCTGCATCAAACACGGCACCATTATCGCTTTTCAGCGTTTTCCAGTTCTCTACCGCTTTATCCCAATCCGCGCCCTTGGGGGCGTGATCACGGCCCTTCAGCCAGGCATAGGTCACATCATCAGGGGCAATCATGCCAGCCCGCGCCCCGGCCTCTATGGTCATGTTGCACAGGGTCATGCGCTCTTCCATGTCCAGCCATTTTACCGCATCACCTGCATATTCGATGACATGGCCCACACCGCCGCTGGCCCCCAATGCGGCAATGACGGCCAGCGCCATATCCTTGGCGCTGGTGCCCCGGTGCAGGCGTCCATTGATGGTCACACGCATGGATTTTGGCTTGCGTTGCAACAGACATTGCGTGGCCAGAACATGGCTGACTTCGGTGGTGCCAATGCCAAAGGCCAGAGCCCCAAACGCCCCATGAGTTGCCGTATGACTGTCACCACAGACAATGGTCATGCCAGGTAATGTCAGGCCCAGTTCGGGTGCCATCACGTGGATGACACCGCGGTTGGGACTGTCCCAGCCAAACAGCTCGATCCCAAACTCTGCGCAATTATCCTGCAAAGCCTGGACCTGCAAACGCGTATCTTCGCTGGCATAAACCGGCGCACCATCCGCCCCCAAAGGCAGGGTCGGCGTGGAATGATCCATGGTTGCAAACGTCCGGTCAGGGCGGCGCAATTTCAGGCCACGTTCTTTCAGTTCTGTAAACGCCTGCGGCGAGGTGACTTCATGCACCAGATGCCGGTCAATATAGAGAACCGCCGGTTGCTCTTCGGTCTGATTACAGACCTGATGACTGTCCCAGACCTTTTCAAAGAGGGATTTAGGCGACATGGGCGGTTTCCTTACTTGCTGCACTGCCGATAGGCTCCAACCATCCTTCAGTATCTTCGGTTGTCCCATTGAACAAGCCAAAGAACTGGTCCTGCAAAGCCCGTGTGATCGGACCACAGCCTTTGGCTTTGGTTTTGGTGCCATCAACGGAACGAATGGGCGTAATCTCCGCCGCAGTTCCGGTAAAGAACAACTCGTCCGCAACATAGAGCATTTCGCGCGGCAAAGGTTCTTCACGGACGCGCAAGCCCATTTTCCGGGCCAGTGTCATCACCGAATCGCGGGTAATCCCGCTAAGGATTGAGGATGAAGCTGGCGGCGTGTGCAGTGTTTCGCCCTTGACGATAAAGAGGTTTTCACCCGCCCCTTCAGACAAGCGACCATCGACATCCAGCGCAATACCTTCGGCATAACCATTGCGTTTGGCCTCGCGGGAAATCAAAAAGCCTGACAGATAATTCCCGGCCGCTTTTGCGCCCATGGGAATGGTGCCCGGTGCCGGTCTGCGCCACGACGACACACACACATCAACACCGTTTTGACGGCCAGCCTCGCCAAGATATGCTCCCCAGGGGAAAGCCGCAATGGCCACATTGACCGGCGTATCGTCGCTTGGGGAAACGCCAATATCGCCATAACCAAAATAGGCAATGGGACGCAAATAGGCGCTGGAAAGATTATTCACGCGCACAATTTCACGGCAGGCCTCGACCAGTTCGGCTTCTTCAAAGGGAATATCCATGGCGTAGATCCGCGCCGAAGAAAATAACCGGGCGACATGTTCGGTCAGACGAAATCCGCAAGGCCCCTCAGGGGTATCATAGACCCGAATGCCTTCGAACATGGACGTACCATAATGCAGGCCATGACTTAGAACATGGGTTGTGGCCTCGGCCCAGGGGATGATCTGGCCATCACGCCAGATGAATTGTGCTTCTGTAATACTCATAATCTTGATCTCTTTCGTTGGCCTGTTCAGGCCGCATTTTGTGCATCGGCCGGTTTAACGGCCTTTTTCTCATGTCCAAAGGCATCGCGGTTCAAGGATGCGGCGGCGCGGTTTATGGCGTCCACATAGGCCTCAACACCGGCCGGGATCACGTCGCGTGTACGCGAGCGACCACGAAAATTTTGCCCTTCAACACGGAGCAAAACATCGGCAATGCAATCGGTTCTCCCTTCGGCACCAACATGATTTATTTCCAGCTCTTCCACTGTGGCACTCAGACCGGTGATATGTTGTACCGCGTTAAAGGCCGCATGGATTGGCCCTTCCCCAGTGGCAATATCAGTGACCAGTCCACGTGCCGGATGTTCCAGCTCGACCCGTGCAAACGGTTCGGCCTGCGCCCCATAAGCGGCACGCATTTCAACGCGTTTCAGGCTCCAGACGGCACTTTCAGACCCGGTGACGCCCGAAATCAGTTCGATCAATTGCGCATCGGCAATCTCGCCAAACTGATCAGCCATGGCTTTGAACGAAACAAACACAGCGGCCAGCCGATCATCATCAATCTCGAAGCCCAACTCTTTGGCCCGGGCCGCCAGGGCATGCTTGCCACTGTGCTTGCCCAGGATCAGAGCATTACCCGGCAGACCAATGTCTTCGGGGGTCATAATTTCGTAGGTACGACGATCGTTCAGTACACCATGCTGGTGAATACCGGCTTCGTGTGCGAACGCGTTGCGGCCAACAATAGCCTTGTTGCGTGGCACCGGATTGCCGGTCATTTTAGACAGCATCCGGCTGGCAGGATAAATCTTGGTGGTGTCGATATCTATGTCTACACCGAACTGGTCTTTGCGCGTTGCAAAGACCATCATCACCTCCTCAAGTGCGCAATTGCCTGCACGTTCACCTATGCCGTTAATGGCACCTTCAACCTGTAAGGCCCCGGCTCGCACCGCAGCCAGAGAATTGGCCACAGCCAAGCCCAGATCGTCATGGCAATGGGTGCTAAAAATCGCATTTTCAGCCCCCCGGACATTGGCAATCAGAAAACTGAACAGGTCATAGATTTCATCGGGCGTTGTGTAACCGACCGTATCGGGGACGTTTAACACACGCGCACCGGATTGCGCCGCACATTCAAGGGCCTCGACCAAAAACTCACGCTCGGTACGGATCGCATCTTCAGCAGAAAACTCAACCTCATCGCAATGCGATTTAGCCATACTGACCGAACGTTCAATAGCCGCCAGCACCTGTGATTTACTCATGTCCAGTTTAGCGGTGCGGTGGATGGGGCTGGTCCCCAGAAAAATATGGATGCGGCTTTTCTTGGCCGGTTTTAGCGCTTCTCCAGCGGCCTTGATATCATTTTCGGTGGCCCGCGACAGGCTGCATATGGCCGGACCAGAAACCTCGGCGGCAATACGCTTTACGGCGTCGGCATCACCGGGTGATGCTGCGGCAAAACCGGCCTCGATCACATCAACACCAAGATCACACAATGTGGCCGCCATCATCAGTTTTTCTTCGGCTGACATGGAAAATCCCGGCGCCTGTTCGCCATCACGCAATGTGGTGTCAAAAAAGGCTATTTTTTTGCCTGTTCCTGTCTGTGTTTTCCCTTTAGCCATTTTGGCCTCCATTGCATAATTCTGTTTGTTCCATGCCACCAAGCACACGGCGTACGCCAATCAGGCGGTGAATCTGGCGCCTGAGCACGCCGATATCGCGGTTGTTATCACGAGCGCAGACACCCAGATCAAGGTTCATCCGGCCCTCCGACGAAATCGGAAGATTGATGCTGCGCACGTCATAGCCACGCCGTTCGACAAGCCCGATGAGGCGCAAAACTGCGCCTTCTGCGGGTTCAAATTCGATGTGTAAGATTTGCGTGTTCATGATTTACGCTCCATCATTTCTGCATTGGACTTGCCGGGCGGCACCAGCGGCCAGACATTTTCGCGCGGATCAATGCGCACATGGGCCAGAACCGGCCCGTTTGTGCGCAATAGGCGCTCAATGGCGGCACTGGTTTGTTCGCGGCGCGATACAGTAAAGGCCTCGACCCCAAAGGCGCGGGCCACATCCGCAAAATCAGGATTGTCATAAAGGTCAACTTCGCTGTAATTGCCGTCAAAAAACAGCTCCTGCCACTGGCGCACCAGCCCCAGTGTAGAATTGTCAAACAACACAATTTTCAATGGCACGCCGTAACGGCGAATGGTGGCCAGTTCCTGAATATTCATCATGATCGAGCCATCACCGGTGATGGTCACCACACAATCATCTGGCCGGGCCAGCTTGGCACCAATGCCGGCGGGTATACCGTACCCCATAGCCCCCAGCCCCCCCGAGGTCAGGTGCGCTTCGGGGCGGGAAAAGCGGCAATGCTGGGCGACCCACATCTGGTGCTGGCCGACATCGCAAGTCGCCACAAAATTATCGCCTGCGGTGCGGGACAACTCGTCCAGAAAGGCCGGCGCGAAAATACCTGCGCCTGGCGCATTATAATTAAATTTGTGGCGCTTTTTTAAATCCTGTGCCTTGGCCCGCCATGGAGAAATATCCAAAATGCCAACCGACAAGGCTTCCAACGAGGCTTTTAAGTCGCCCTGAACACCTGCATCGGCATCGCGCAATTTGCCGATTTCTGCCGGATCACAATCCAGATGGATGACCTTTGCACCCGGTGCGAAGCCGTCCAATTTTCCTGTGGCCCGGTCATCAAATCGCGCCCCGCAAACCAGCAACAGGTCTGATTCCTGAACCAGAATATTGGCTTCTTTTGAGCCGTGCATACCCAACATGCCATAAAAATCATCACTGTCGGTCCGCAACACCCCAAGCCCGGTCAGGGTCGAAACAGCCGGAATACCGGCCAACATGTTAAAGCGCCGCAAGGCATCACCTGCCCCGGCTTTGACCACACCACCGCCAATATACAAAACCGGGCGTTTAGCACGTTTCAAAAGGGTTTCGGCTTCGGCAATCGCAACCGGATCAGGGGCACGCAACACCGTTTTTGCCACAGAGACGGCACGCGGCTTAGGCATGCGGCTTTGTGCAACGTCTTTGGGCAAATCAATCAGAACCGGCCCCGGACGTCCCGAAGTCGCGATTTCAAAGGCTTCGGCAATTACCTGAGGAATATCCTCGGCATTGCGGACCAAAAAGCTGTGTTTAACGACCGGCAACGCCATGCCGAAAATATCAATTTCCTGAAACGCATCGGTGCCCAAAACGCTTGTTGGCACCTGCCCTGTAATGGCGATCAGGGGTACAGAATCCATATAGGCATTGGCAATGCCAGTCAGCAAATTGGTCGCCCCCGGCCCAGAGGTGGCAAAACACACACCCGCCCGGCCCGTGGCCCGCGCATAGGCATCGGCGGCAAAGGCCGCCGCCTGCTCATGGCGCACCAATATATGCTTTAATCCGGATCCGGGCAGCGCATCATAGAGGGGCATGATGGCACCGCCCGGATAACCAAACACCATATCCACACCCTGATCACGCAGCGCGGATACCACCAGCTCGGCACCCGTGGGTGCGAGTGTATTCTGAGCCGGAGCTTCGGTTTGAAGTGTGTTAGGGATCGCGGTCATTGTCCTATCCTTTGGGATATATCGGTCTGTTAAACTTAGTTGGCGCCGGGTTTCAGCCAGGCCATATCGTTGCGCAGACGGGCCCCGACCTTTTCAATCGGGTGATTGAGGTCTTTTTCCATCAACGCTTTATAACGAGGCTTGCCAGCCTGATTCTCGAGGATCCATTCGCGCGCAAAATTGCCATTCTGGATGTCGGTCAGCACTTCGCGCATGCGGGCACGAGTTTCATCATTGATGATCCGTGGTCCCGACGTCAGATCGCCATAAATGGCGGTTTCTGAAATGAACTCATGCATTTTGGCCAGACCGCCTTCATAGAGAAGATCAACAATCAGTTTCAGCTCGTGCATGCACTCAAAATAGGCTACTTCGGGCTGATAACCGGCTTCAACCAATGTCTCAAAACCGGCAATGACCAGCTCGGTTGCGCCGCCGCACAACACGGCCTGTTCGCCAAACAAATCGGTTTCGGTTTCTTCGGCAAAGCTGGTTTGGATGGCACCGCCTTCAACGCCGCCAATACCCTTGGCATAGGCCCGCGCCCGATCCGCGCCGCGTCCCGTGGCATCATTATGGACCGCAAACAGACACGGTACGCCGCGCCCACGTTCATATTCACGGCGCACCAGATCACCGGGACCCTTGGGGGCCACCAGGATGATATCGACCTCTTTGGGGGCCACAACGCGGCCATAATGGATGGTGAAGCCATGGGCGAACAATACCGCGTCACCCGCCGACAGATTAGGGGCAATGCTGTCCTTGAAAATTTCTTCATGGCTGAGATCCGGGGTCAGGATCGCAATCAGGCTGGCTTGTTTGGTGGCATCGGCCGGGCTGGCGGTTTTTAGGCCATCTTCGGTGGCGCGTTTATGCCCGGTACCGCCCTCGCGGACCCCGACAACAACATCAAAACCACTGTCACGCAGGTTTAACGCATGGGCGCGGCCCTGGCTGCCATAACCGATAATGGCAATCTTTGCCTCGTTTTGAGTACTCATTTGGTTTTCTCCGTATGAAAATGTGTGGTCACGGCCCCTTTGGCCGCTGATGAAACAAGTTGTGCGTATTTTTCAAAAACACCGCCGAAATACTTGCGTGTTGGCGGTGTCCATGTGGCCCGGCGCGCTTCAAGGTCGGCATCAATATCAATGCGCCGCGCGGCAGAATCGATGCGGATCATGTCGCCATTGCGGATCAAGGCGATCGGCCCGCCTTTGGCGGCCTCAGGGGCGCAATGGCCAATAACAAAGCCTTTGCTGGCCCCGGAAAAGCGCCCATCGGTGATCAGCGCCACATCGTCGATAATGCCCTGCCCCACCAATGCCGCGGTAACGGCCAGCATTTCGCGCATGCCCGGTCCACCTTTGGGACCTTCATTGCGGATGATGACAACATCACCAGATGCTATGCCGCCGCTTTGCAGGCTGTTGAAGCAGTCTTCTTCGCTCTCATAAACCTTGGCCGGGCCTTCAAAGACCTGATCTGCGCCGCCCGAAACCTTCAACACAGCGCCTTCGGGGGCAATATCACCGTACAAAATGCGATACCCGCCGCTGGGCTTTAAGGGCGTAGCGACGTCGAAAATAATTTTTTGACCGGGCGTTTCGTCCAACCCATCCAGCTCTTTAAACAGGCTGTTGCCGCTGACCGTGGGGGTGTCGCCCAACAGGCCAGCATCGCGCAGGCGCGAGGCCAACAACCGCGTACCGCCAGCCAGAAACAGATCATTGGCCAGATATTGGCCACTGGGTTTCAGATCAGCAATCACCGGAGCATTTTGCGCGGCGTTGTGAAACGCCTCAATATCAAAATCAACACCGGCTTCATGGGCGATGGCCAGCAAGTGCAAAATCGCATTGGTGGAGCCGCCGGACGCCGACGCGGCCAATGCGGCATTGGTCAAAGATTGCGCATTGATGAACTGGCGGGCACACACATCATCTTTGGCCAGTTGCACAATACGTTGCCCACAAGCATGGGCGGCGTTGTTTTTATCCTTGTGAATGGCCGGAATGTCGTTGGCACCCATGGGGGACAGCCCCAGCATGCTCATCGCCATGGCCATGGTGTTGGCGGTGAACTGGCCACCGCACGCCCCGGCGCCGGGACAGGCATGGCGCTCGATCTCGCCCAGTTCTTCTTCGCTCATGGTGCCGCTGGCTTCGGCGCCAACCGCCTCGAATACGTCCTGAATGGACAAATCCTGACCATCACGGTGGCCCGGCATGATCGAGCCGCCATAGAAAATCAGACCCGGCACATTCATCCGGGCCAGGGCCATAGCCGCCGCCGGAATGGTTTTGTCACAACCCACCAGGATGATCGCCCCATCCAGCGAGTGACCCCGCACCACCAGCTCGATGGAATCGGCAATCACTTCGCGAGAGATCAACGAGGCCCGCATCCCCTCGGCCCCCATGGTCACGCCGTCGGACACCACGATCGTATTAAAATCGACAGGACGCGCCCCGGCGGCACGAATGCCGTCACGAACCGGTGCGGCCAATGCATCCAGATGCATGTTGCACGGCGTTACCGTGGTCCATGTATTGACCACGCCAATGATCGGCGCATCAAAATCCGGTGTTTCAAAGCCAGTAGCGCGCAACATCGCCCGGGCCGGCGCGTGGGCCGGACCTTTGACGATGGCATCGCTGCGTTTTGACTTCTTCTGTGACATTGGTTGTTCAATCCTTGTTTAGGCGCAATAAAAAACCCCGCTTCTCGTCGAGAGCGGGGCCAGGGTACGCGTGTTTTACTTTACGCTATCCCGGGTTCCCCGCCCCTGTTAGGACGGCTACAATAATTAGGCTTACGAGTACGAGAGATACGAGCGTATAGGCGTCTCTGACGTGCGTCAGAACGGCTGTCTTTGCTCTTGATGTTTTCGTGTCAGTATTCACGAACTTATCTCCACAAGGCACATATTCGCTGCAATGCACAACGATGTGCGTTGCAGGCTTATTAGCGACCTGATTTGGTTACGCAAGTGCTAATATGCGTAAAAACTACAAAAAAAGATTTTTTGTGCAAAATTATCACATTAAATCGCCCTATTTGGAATAAAATGCCCCAAATGGGATTGTACGTTTTCCCAACCGATGTCAGCGTTTCCGCCGTACCGCCCATAAGGTTGCCAAACCAGACAACACACTGGTCACCAACAACACCCCAAAAAGGCCCCATTGGCCGTATAGCGCGCTTCCTGTTGCAAACATCAGGGCATATACTCCAATGGTGGCATAAAACGCCGCCCACAGCCCGGTTTTTAGTTCGGCGTTGATGGTATGATCAGCCTGATTTTTGCCTTTGTTAGCGGCCGTTAGCGCGGCAAATTTGCGCAAGGTTTCGGGCGTATTGCGCGGCGATACCAGTGTGACCACAATCCAGCCGATTGTGGTCAGGCCGACGGTCAATGCAAAACGCTGCCATATTTGCAAATCGGGTGATCCAAAAAACTCCAGATACCCGGCGGTGACCAGCGACAGGGCCATGGCGGCTATCTCGCTCCAGGCATTGATCCGCGTCCAGAACCAGCGCAGGAAAAACAACAAACCCGTCCCTGCGCCAACCGATAACAACAGGCGAAAGGCCTGCATGGCGCTGTCCAGAACCAGCGCCAGAAATGCCGCCGCAACCATCAACACGACGATCACAATACGGCCTGCGCGAACCTTGTCATGCTCTGTTGCACCCGGTCGAATGAAACGCCCATAAACGTCATTGACCATATAGGACGAGCCAAGGTTCAGCATGGTCGACATGGTCGAGACATAGGCCGCCAGAATAGACGCCACCACCAGACCAAAAAGCCCGCTGGGTAAAAAGGTCAACATCGCCGGATAGGCCAGATCAT
The DNA here is from genome assembly GCA_021776525.1 of Robiginitomaculum sp. Classification (GTDB taxonomy): domain Bacteria; phylum Pseudomonadota; class Alphaproteobacteria; order Caulobacterales; family Maricaulaceae; genus Robiginitomaculum_B. The sequence goes on along the minus strand of JAJFFT010000004.1, from coordinate 731,762 downwards.
TCTGGATCAGACGCTCGTCCACATGGGGCAAAGCGGCTTTCAGACTGGCCAGATCGGGAAACACCACCAAGGATGCCAGCGCCACCAATATCCATGGCCAGGGGCGCAAGGCATAGTGGGCGACATTGAACAAAATGGCTGCACCGACGGCATTGTTTTCGTCCTTTGCGGCCAACATGCGCTGGGCCACATAGCCGCCGCCGCCAGGCTCGGACCCCGGATACCAAGCGCTCCACCATTGCATTAAAAGCGGCACCAGAAATAGCGGGACATATTGATTGGGGTCAGAAAAATCGGGCAGGAAAGATCGTTTTTCCAACACCAACGCATTGCGCATCAGGCCTTCCAAACCACCAACATCGACGTGATTGACGGCAAAATAGGCCGCCGCAATAGCGCCGATCATCGAGATGATAAACAGAAAAAAGTCTGTGACCAGAACCCCCAATAAGCCTCCCGATGCGCTCATCAACACGGTGGCGGTTCCGGCGATCAAAACGATCAATACCGGTGATATGCCAAACAACACATTACCATATTTAATCAGCGCCAGCGTGACATTGGCCATCACCAGAACATTGAAGAAGAACCCCAGATACACAGCCCGAAACCCGCGCAGAAATGATGCCGGTCTGCCGCTATAGCGCAGCTCATAAAATTCGAGATCAGTGGCCACCCCAAGGCGTCGCCAGAGCCGCGCATAGACAAAGGCGCTGATCATGCCGGTGATCAAAAACACCCACCAGCCCCAATTGCCCGCCACGCCGTTTTCGCGCACCAGACCGGTGACCAGATTGGGCGTGTCGGTGGCAAAGGTGGTGGCCACCATCGAGGTGCCCAGCAACCACCAGGGCATTGACCGCCCGCCCAAAAAAAAGCTCTCGGCGTTTTTCGAAGCCCGGTGGCTCAGAAAAAGACCAGTGGCAATAATGGCCAACAGGATAACCCCAACAATGCCCCAATCCAGACCGGTAAATTTCATAGCGTCCTCAAGTTAGTCCTGTATCTTCTGCAAATCCAAAAGACAGGTTGAGATTTTGCATGGCCTGCGATGCGGCACCTTTGAGCAAATTATCCAGCACACAGACCACCACGGCCCGCTGGCCATCCTTGCTCAACGTAAAACCACCAACCTGCGCGCCCTGTCGGCCGACAATGTTGCGCACCTGCGGGGCATCACCCATGACCGCGATAAAGGGCTCGCCCTCATACGTTGTATCATAGGCGGCACGTAGATCGGCGGCAGAAACCGGGGTTTTGAAACACATATTCACGGTGACCGAGAGGCCCCGAAAAAATGCTGCAACATGGGGCATAAAATGCACAGGCGTGCCCAGTTGGTGGCTGATCTCGCGCTCGTGCATATGATCACATAGACCATAGGGCATCAGATTATCGGCCAGCTGTGCCGGGTCATTGCGCGGCGATGGCGTTGTGCCTGCACCACTATAGCCTGATAAGCCAAAAATCACCGGCGGGGCTGCCAGATGCGCCGCCATTGGCGCAAGAGCGATCTGTGCCGCGCTGGCATAGCAGCCCGGATTGGCAATGGTTTTGGCACCCCGCAAAGCCTCGCGGTTATGCTCTGGCAAGCCATAAACCCAGTTTGGGTCAAAACGATAATCGGCACTCATATCAATAAAACGGGTCTTTGGCGCACTATCAGAAATTATCTCAACCCAAGGGGCGGCAACATCGTTGGGCAGTGCCAGAAACACCAGATCAGCGCCGCGCGCCGCCGCGTCTTTGGGGGTCAAAGTTTCAAAACTTTTCCCGCTCATGCCCTCAATGGCCGATCCCGCCTGTTGGCGTGATGAGGCATAATCCAATGTCAGGTACGGGTGGCCCGCGATCAGGCGCAACAGTTCGCCGCCGACAAAACCCCGCGCGCCGATAAGACCAATGGTGCGCGCCGCACTCATGCGCTGTCGTCCTTTTGGTCCGCAAATGATGGTGACAGCGCGGCTATTGTCTCGACCTGCTGGCCAATGAATGCCCAATCGCTGGTGCCCCGCCAAAACACCCGCCATGCGCCAACCAGTGCCGAACCTTGTGCGTTGGCATGATAAAAGGCGTTAAAGCTGTTATCCGCACGTGAGCGCCAGAACAACACAGGCGCCGCACCAATAACTTCGGCCCAGACCGCAGCGCCAAGGCCCTCGCCGCGCGCCTCTTCGCTGACGGCAAATTTATCAAGGTAAAGCGCGCCCTTTGCCAACGGGCTCAGCACCGCCGCGGCGCGCGTTTGCTCGGATATAATGGCACTATCCAGCGTGAGGTTGGTCCAGAAGGTGCCGTTCAAGGCCCGCCCAAAAGCCCCTTCGATCAAAGTCGTCAGTTTGTGAAGATCAAGCGCAGCTTTATCGGTGAGGGTTAAAATCGGCTCGCCCAAACGCACCAGTGTTCCTGAACCACCGTGGGTAAAAAGCTCTTTGACCAAGGCGGCCGGGCGGGTGATCGACACCGACGCCCCCAAGGGCAGGTCCGACAGCAAAGACTTAATCTGCTGTAACTTCAGACGCATGCCACCGTTTAACCAGTCCTCGCCCATCAAGCGGTCATAATCATTGGCCAGATGGATAAAGGAAATCGGCGCACTCTGGCCATCCAGAATTGCCCCGGTTCCTGTCAGAAAAATGATTTTTTGAGGACGCAGCTCTTTGGTCAGGGCGGCAACCAGCGCATCGGCATTGATGTTCACCAAACGCCCATCATTGCTTTCGCCAATACAAGTCAAAACCGGGATAGAGCCTTCATCAGCCGCATCATGAATGCTGCGCAAATCCAGCCCGGCCGGCGCGCCCACCCGGCCAAGTTTATCCGGGTCAACCAAAGTCGCCTGCACCACACCGGACCCGATGGCGGTGGCATGGCCGCCTTTGGCTCGAATGGCGTGTAACATGTCCAATGTCAGACCACGCAAAGTTTGGGCGATGGTCTGCATGGCGTTATCAGTGGTCACCCGCAGTCCATCATGGCGCACCGTTTCGATATCGGCCTTGTCCAGTGCAGCATCAATTTGAGGACCACCACCATGGACTACAATCGGGGCCAGACCCAGTTTTTGTAAGAATGCCAAAGCCCCCGCCAAAGCGGGCATTTCATCACGCAAAATAGCGCCGCCAACTTTGATAATGGCAAAACGGGCACGATCCATTTCGGAGAATTTTTGCAAATAAGCGCGCACTTCACGCCCTTCGCTCATCCCCAAAAGCAATTGGCGAACAACCTGCCGGGTCTGTTTGGCCTCTGCATCAAAATAATCAGTCATCGCCACAGAACACCTTATTATAAACCGCAAAGGCCGCCAGTAATTGTTCATGGCTGACCCATTCATCCACGGTGTGGGCCTGAGCTATATCGCCCGGTCCAAACACAAAGACCGGGGTGTTGTGGGCCGCAAAGAGCGCCGCCTCAGTCCAAAAATCTACCGGCGCACCAGTTGGAAGTCCTAATGCCAGCGCAAAGCTCCGCGCCGAGGCGCCGGCCTGGTCATCAGGGGAAAGCGCGGGCAAGGCATAGACCATATCAAAACTGGCCCAATGCTCGGCCGGGGCCAGTGCCTTTAGGGCGCGGCCCACATCGGCAATGGCGTGTTCTGGTCCCGGACGCACCCCAAAACGAACCGCGCAATCAGGCGCGCAAATATTGGGTTTGATGCCGCCTTCGATGCGCCCCGCATTAAAGCGCACACCCGGTAATACGCCGCCTTCGCGCTCGCTGGCCCGGGCCAGATCAGCCGCCGCCGCAAGCCAGTCTGCGGCCCGTGAAATGGCGCTTTCATCCACACATCGCGCATCGCTGCCGTGCATGGAAGTACCAGCAAACTTCGCATCAAAGCTGGCAATGCCGCGGTGTGCAAATACGGCTTTGGCTCCAGTTGGTTCGGACACGATGACTTGCGCAAAGCCGTGATCACGGGCCGCAAACTCGCTGACGCACAGGCCAGCGCCGTGTTCTTCGTCGGTGGTAAACAAAAACGCGGCCGGGGCATCGCTGTGCCGTGCCGCCTCTATCGCGCAGGCCGCCGCGCCCTTGATATCGCATGTTCCAAGCCCGGCCACACGATCCTGTCCGCGTTGCATGGTAAAGGGCGAATGGGTCCAACCGGGTGCATCTGGCACCGTATCCATATGGACATTGATCAGGGCCTTGGGGGTGCCGCGTTTGGCCAGCACCTGAATACAGCCCTCGCCCATATCGTGCACATCAACGTTAAAACCTGGCAATTCATCGCGCAATGTGATGATCAACGGATGTGCACCATCCATGGCGCGCGGCGGATTGCGCGTATCAATGGCCACCAGCTTTTCCAGCCGGTCCAAAATGGATGCGAGGTGTTCAGACATTTGTATTACCCTTTTTCTCTCAATGGCCCATGCTTTCGCACGGTTCAATGAGAAAATTCCCAAAACTACAGATATCCCCTTGATCCTGACGCAGCGTCAGCATTCATGGTGTGACCTCTTGGAAAGGAGAAGACCATGCAAGGGAGCGGTGAAATCCTGTCGATTGGCGTATTAGCCAAACGTGCGCAAATCAGCGTGCGGGCTTTGCGGCATTACGAGTCTCTGGGCCTCATTAACCCGGCCCGAAACCCGGATAATAATCGCCGACGGTATAATGGTGATGATATTGCGCAAGTGATGAAAATCACCGCATTAAAACTGGCCGGATTAGATTTGCGCACGATTGGCAAGGCCCTAAAAGGCGGCATCGACCTTCGCGACATGATTACATTGCAGATTAAACAACTGCAAAATCAACGCGATGAAACGCTCGCCGCTTTGAAAGTTTTGCAAATTTCCGCCGACCGACTGGAAACCGACCAACCCCTAAGTGTGGATCTTCTGTGTCAAATCATGAGGAGTATCACAATGGCAAACTATCCCGATGAAACGGTCTACAAGGATTATTTTGATGACCAACAACTTGAAAAAATTAAAAGCCGTGGCACCAGTCCAGAGCAATTGCAGGACTATCACCAACAATGGTCAGACCTGATCGCCCGCGTACAAGGCCTGGCCGAGCAACAGGCCCCGGCAGACAGCGACGAGGCCTTGCAGTGTGCCAGAGAATGGAACGCCCTGATCGGCGCGTTTACCCAGGGTGATGCCAGCATAACCCAAAGCCTTGGCAACATGTATGCCGATAAAGATGCATGGAAAGACCGGGCGCAAATGCCTTTTAGCCCGCTGGTCAGCGACTATATTGCCGAAGCCCAGGGCGCATTGTTGGAACGCGGCGAAGAATAAACGCAAAGGGGAAAGATGGACCACATAAAACACCAGACCATCTTTCCCCTTTTCGTTCCGGTTTTCTCTGGCTAGGTTAGGCAAATCTAATGTCTTGGCTTGGGGAAAAATTATGAAACGGATTATGCTGGCCGGTCTTGCCGCGCTTGTGCTCATTGTTGCAGTTGTGCTTTTCAGGACCAGCCAGATTGGCGATTCCCCTGAGACCAGCAGCGCAACCATCGCGTTGATCACCGTTGACCCGGCCACCGCCGCCGAGCATCTGGCACAGGCCGTGCGATTTCGCACAGTATCCACACAGGACCCCGCCGATTTCGACCCAGAGGCCTTTTTGGGACTGCAAGCCTGGATGCGAGAAACCTACCCGGACTTTTATGCCGCGGTCAGCACAGAAACCGTCGATTCTTATGCGCAACTGAGCGTCTGGAAAGGCAGTGACCCGACACTGGAACCCATTGTTTTTCTGGCACATCAAGATGTCGTTCCGGCCAGCGAAGAACCAAATTCCGGTTGGGATAAACCACCGTTTGACGGCATCATTGCCGATGGATTTGTTTGGGGGCGCGGCGCAATTGACGACAAAGGTTCGTTGATTGGCCTTCTGGAGGCCGCCAACCGGCTGGCGGCGGATGGATACCAGCCCGCCCGCACTTTGATCTTTGGCTTTGGCCACAATGAAGAAGTGCTGGGCAGCGGCGCCAAAGCCATTGCCCAAACGCTCAAAAACCGAAACATCCACCCTTATGCCGTGATTGATGAAGGCGGCGCCATCACCACCGGCATGCCCGATGCGAAAGGCCCTGTGGCCCGCATCGGTGTCGCCGAAAAAGGCTATGTAACCCTGATCCTGACCGCAACGGCCAAAGGCGGCCATTCATCCACCCCGCCAACACGCACATCAATTGGTGCCTTGTCACGCGCCATCGCCGCAGTCGAGGCCCATCCGTTCGAGCAAAAACTGGATCCAGTTTTGAAGAAAATGCTGCGGGCCACAGCCTCGGAACAATCCTTTATGGGGCGCATGGCCATTGCCAATCTATGGCTGTTCGGACCGATGGTCGAAACCAAAATGATGAAATCCCAATCGGGGCGCGCCATGTTGGGTACCACCATAGCGCCCACCATTATCAATGCCGGTTTCAAGGAAAATGCCCTGCCACGCGAAGCCAGCGCCTATGTAAATTTTCGCATTCATGCCCGTGACAGCGTCGACAGCCTGATCGCCCATGTCAAAGCGGCCATTAACGACCCGGCCATTGAAATTTCCTTTGCGGGAACAGAGGGGACCGAGCCATCGCCGGTTTCACAGATCGGCACAGGCCCCTATGCCTGGCTGGCAAGTGTGGTTTCAGATGTTTTTCCGGGCACCATCATTGCCCCCAATGTGGTGTTGGGCGGCACGGATTCGCGCTATTTTTCGATTGTCACCGACGATATATACCGCTTTGCGCCATTTACATTCGACAGCAGTGATTTCTCCCGCATTCACGGCCTGAACGAACGCATGAATGTCGAGGATTTTGCCCACGGCATTCAGGCCTATTACCTGATGTTAGATCGGGCTGGTTCACGCCCAGACTGATCAGGGTCTATGTCTTTTAAGCTATAGGTTTAATGTGTAAATAGACTAAATTGATAAGCAATTGTTTATTCTTCATCCGGCATTATAGCCTTCGGGACGAGTAAATCTGGCTGGGCTGATGCGCACCTTTAGGGGCTCGCTTATGCTTGTACAATGGTTTAACGACCGGACCATTCTTGAACGTATTCTTGCCGTCAATTTAGCCATCATCATATTGATGAGTGCTCTTGGACTGGTCACACTTAACCATTTCAACCAGGTCATTGGTATCGGGCAAAGGATTGAAGACCATCCCCTCGTGGTCAGCAATGCCGTGCTGGAAATCGAAGTCGACGTTTCTGATTTGAATGGCTATTTAAAAACGGCACTGACCACGCGCAGCCTGAACGCCATTACGACCTATAACAATAAAATTGACCAGGTCAGCGCAGGCATATTGGACAATTTACTGTTGATCGAAGACCGTTTTCTGGGCGACCCGAATTTGCCCCGCGAGGCCACGGTCAACTTTTTAGACTGGAAACGTCATAACGCCCGCATGATGAAAGCCCTGTCCAGCGGCTCCAGAAAAGACATTATCGAGCGCAGCAGCCGCGAAAGCTGGCTGTCCCGCGATTTGCTGAGTGATTACCTGACCGAAATCAACATTGTCGCTCACAAACAGGCCAGCGGTTTTATCGCTGGCCTGCAAGATCAGAGACGCGGCGCCGTGGCCTGGACCGTTTTGCTGATCTTGGCTGCCGCCATGCTGGCAACCGGGCTGTCAGTTCTGGTTGGTCACTCTGTGGCCGACCCTATCCGCTTTTTACAAAGGGTTATGTCTGCATTGGCCAAAGGCGATCTGGACGTCTATTTGCCCGAAGCCCGCTCGGCGCGATTTGAAGCCTGTGCCATTGGCACCGCCGCCGCGGCCATGAAAGCCAATGCGCAGGAGAAAAACCGGCTGATAGAGCGCGCTGAATGCGCCCGGATCAAAGCTGAAAAAGCTAATCAGGCCAAATCACGCTTTTTAGCGATGATGAGTCACGAATTACGCACCCCTATGAATGCAATTTTAGGCTCGGCACAAGTGCTGGATGCCATGCAATTGGAAGATGAGTTACGCGAGCATGTCGACACATTGACCACCGGCGGTGAGACGCTGATGGATATATTGAATGATGTGTTGGACCTGTCCAAAATTGAGTCGGGTAAATTGACTGTCGAGTGCACAGATTTTGATATTCGCGCTTCGCTCGAACAAGCCAAAACTCTTTGGGCACCGCGCGCCGGTGACAAGGGACTGACCCTGAACATCCATATCGAAGACAACGCCCCGCAATGGATACATTCTGACACAACGCGCATTCGCCAAATTCTCTTTAACCTGCTTTCAAACGCCATTAAATTTACGCAAGACGGACAGATAGACGTGGTTTTGCGCCAAATCGGCCTGCGCGACGGCGAGGCACAGTTGGAAATTGCGGTGAAAGACACCGGCCTTGGCATTGATGCCGACAAGTTGGAGCGTTTGTTCAACCCCTTCGAACAAGAGGATGATAGCATTACCCGGCGTTTTGGCGGCACCGGCCTTGGCCTCACCATTTCACGGCAATTGGCCACTTTGCTGGGCGGTACCTTGACCGTAACATCCGAAAAGGAAAAAGGCTCAACCTTTACCCTTGGCTTTTGCGCGGCGGAGTGCGTCGCCCCGGCCATCAAGGAACCATCCAAAGCCAAAACGGCGGCCAGCGCCCGCAAACTCAGCATTCTGGTGGCCGAAGACAATGCCATCAATCTCAAGGTTTTGCGCGCCCTGTTAAAACCATTCCCTTATGATCTGGTCCATGCAGAAAATGGGGCGATTGCGCTGGAGCTATTGAATAGCCGGGTCTTTGATCTGGTGCTGATGGATATTCAAATGCCGATACTGGACGGTATTGGCGCAACACAACAATTACGCGCCGGAAATGGACCAAACAAAAACGCCCCGGTGATTGCCATGACCGCAAACGCTATGGAAGGCGACCGCGAAAGCTATATCGCAGCGGGCATGACGGGATACGTCCCCAAACCCATTGATGCGCGGCAATTGTTTACGTCTATCGCACGCGCTGCGGCTGAGGGGCATCGCAATAACGAGGCCGCGGCCGACAGCGCGACCCAAAAGACAGCCTAAAATTACATCTGAATTTCATGCTTGATCATTAAGCTCACCCTTGCTATTCGTTATTCGACGAAATACGAAAGAAGCAAGCTGTGCCCCATACAAAAGCTACCACCGCCATGACAAGCCGGCAGACCAATGACATTGCCATATTGGCCAAAGCACTGGGGCATCCGGCCCGCATACAGATCATACTTACTTTGTTGGAAAAGCAGACGTGCATTGGCTGTGATCTGTCTGATGCCGTCAATCTGGCGGCCTCCACAACATCAGAGCATTTACGCATTCTCAAGGCTGCCGGCATCGTCACCGGCCAGATTGAACACCCATATGTCTGTTATTCGCTGAACACAGCGGCGCTTGAACCTATTCAGACTTTTCTGAGTGCAATTGCAGACAGTACATCGCAACAGATAAAGGAACTTATCTAAATGTCTCTCTTTGAACGCTATTTGAGCCTTTGGGTTGGCCTGTGTATTCTGCTTGGCATAGGGCTTGGCCAGTTGATCCCTGAATTCTTTACGGTGTTTGCTGGTCTGGAATATCAGCACGTCAATCTGGTGATCGCCATCCTCATCTGGGCCATGGTTTATCCGATGATGATTGCCGTCGATTTTTCCAGTTTGCGACGCGTCGGTGACCGGCCAAAAGGATTGATCATTACATTGGTTGTGAACTGGTTGATCAAACCCTTTACTATGGCCGCGTTGGGCGTGTTTTTCTTCAAGAGTGTCTTTAGTGGCCTGATCCCGACCGAGGATGCCGACAATTATATTGCCGGGTTGATATTGTTAGGCGCTGCGCCATGCACCGCCATGGTGTTTGTCTGGTCGCAATTAACCCGCGGTGACGCCACCTATACGCTGGCACAAGTCAGCATCAATGACGCGATCATGGTGTTTGCCTATGCGCCAATTGTTGCTTTATTGTTAGGCGTTACAGACATTGCCGTACCATGGGCAACTTTGGTGTTATCGGTCACACTTTATGTGGTCATCCCGTTGTGCGCCGGTGTAATAACCCGCCACTATTTATTACGCAGTGGCGGCAATGACGCGGTTCATGCGTTTACCGACAAGCTCAAACCTTTTTCCATGCTGGGCCTACTCGCCACTGTGGCACTGCTCTTTGGCTTTCAGGGACAGATTATTTTGCAACAACCCCTGCTGATCGCCTTGATCGCTGTGCCTTTGCTGATTCAGTCTTATGGCATTTTTGCCCTGGCCTTTGGGGTCGCATGGGCATGGAAAGTTCCCTTTAATATCGCTGCACCGTGCGCCATGATCGGCACCTCAAACTTCTTTGAACTGGCGGTGGCTGTGGCCATTGGTCTGTTTGGTTTGCATTCGGGTGCAGCACTGGCGACTGTTGTTGGTGTTTTGGTCGAAGTCCCTGTCATGCTTTCTCTGGTTGCCTTTGCCAACGCCACACAGAAACACTTTGCTGTATCAGAGGCCTGATCATGAATATCGTAATTTTCCACAACCCGGCCTGTGGTACATCGCGCAATGTTTTAAGCCTGATCGTGGCTGCTGGTTACCAGCCCAACGTGATCCCTTATCTTGAGGCCGGTTGGACCAAGCCCATGTTACAGGCGCTCTTTGCGGCTGCCGGCCTGACCCCGCGAGAGGCTTTGCGCACCAGCAAATCCCCGGCCAAAGAGCTGGGCTTGCTGGATCAGGGCATAACCGATGAGGCCTTGATTGACGCCATGCTGGATCATCCGGTTTTAGTCAACAGGCCGCTGGTCTGCACGCCCAAGGGCGTTGCCCTTTGCCGTCCCTCAGAAGCTGTTCTGGCCCTGCTGGAGCGCAGGCCCGAAAAGGCCGTCTATAAAGAAGATGGCGAAATCCTGTATTCGCCAGAAGGCTAGTTCAGGCGACCAACCACCCTGTCCCGATCCATCAAGGCCAGTACAGCGCCCATGTCCGGGCCGTGTTTGGCCCCGGTCAGCGCCAGGCGAAGCGGCAGAAACAAGCCACGCCCCTTGCGGCCAGTTTTTTCCTTCAAGATAGCGGTCCAGTCGGACCAGCTTTGCGCGCCCAAAGCCCCTTCGGGCAGATGCGCCGCTGCATCCCGGATATAGTCGGCATCCTCGTCGGCAATCACCGCAGCGATGTCGCCATAGACCACACCATACCAATGCGCCGCGTCGGCCAGGGTTTCGATATTACCACGTATTGCGTTCCAAAATTCTGCACCGCCATCGGCATTCATCGCAGCCAAACGCTCGGCCACATCCTCATAAGGCGTTTCGTGCAGGTATTTGGCGTTCAGCGTTTTAAGCTCGTCTGGGTCAAACCGAGCCGGTGCACGGCCAATTTTCCCGAACGAAAATTCTTGGGTCAATTGCGCCAGATCACGGCGGATTTCCACCGGGTCAGACGTCCCGATTTTGGCCAGCAATGACAGGATCGCCATCGGCTCGATCCCCTCTTCGTCGCGCAAGCCGGCAATCGACAGTGTGCCCAGACGTTTGGACAGCTTGTCCCCGTCCGCACCAACCAGCAAGGGGTGGTGGCCCATGGCCGGGGCGGACGCACCAATGGCCCGGAATATCTCAATCTGTGCCGCTGAATTGGTGACATGGTCTTCGCCGCGAATAATGTGGCTGATTGAAAAATCAGCATCATCGACAACGCTGGGCAGCGTATAAAGATAGGACCCATCGCCGCGGATCAGGATCGGGTCGGACAGGGATGCCGTTTCAATGACTTGTTCGCCGCGAATGACATCGTCCCAGCGCACCGCATCGCCCGACAGTTTGAAGCGCCAATGGGCCTGACGGCCCTCGGCCTCCAGCGCGGTGCGGTCCGCATCACTAAGGCTGAGCGCGGCGCGGTTATAGACCGGCGGCTTGTTTTGGCTGCGCTGGATTTTACGTTGGCGGTCCAACTCATCAGCGGTCTCGAAACACGGATAGAGAAGCCCACGGGCTTTCAGGTCTTCGGCCACAGCACCATAACGGTCAAAGCGCTCTGATTGTTTCGCGGTTTCCCCGTGGGTCAGGCCCAGCCATTTCATGTCATCAAAAATGCCCGTCTCGAACGCAGCGGTCGAGCGTTCAACATCGGTATCATCAATACGCAGCATAAAGACGCCGCCCGATTGCGCGGCAAACAACCAGTTCATCAAAGCCGGGCGGATGTTGCCGACATGCAATTGCCCGGTCGGGCTGGGGGCGAAACGGACCTTGACGGTCATGCGCATTACTCCTGAAATGTTCGTCGCGCCTTGTGCGCCGCCCACGCCTGCGCGTCAAGGTTTGACATGGTAATGATTGGCCGCATTGACGGCCCCGGCGATCGGGCTACACTTCGCATCAGTCAAGCGTCAAAATCGGCGCAGAAACTGGGGAAACATGCCATGAAAAAATTACTTTTAGGCGCCAGCGCCATACTGCTAATCACCGCCTGTTCGGGACAGGTTCTTGAAGCGGCCAAAAACGGTGATCAAGGCGGCAAAGCCGCCGGACCAGCTACAGTCGACGACGCATCAGCGTTCGTCAAAAAAGCAGAAGCCAAGTTTGCAGATATGGGTGAATATGCCGCCCACGTGTTCTGGATGCAGGCCAACTTCATCAATCATGACACCAACTGGCTGGCCGCACGGGTCGGGGCCGAAGCCACTGAAATGGGCGTTGAATATGCCAATGGCACCAAACGCTTTAAGGATTTGCCGCTAGAGGGCGATCTGGCGCGCAAGATGAAAATCATCAGCCAAGGCCTGACCCTACCTGCGCCCTCCAAGGACGGAGCCGCCCAGGAGTTGTCACAAATTACCACGTTTTTGGACAGCGCCTATTCTTCGGCGACCATTGATCTTGACGGCGAGAAGGTTGCACTGGACGATCTGGAAGTGATGATGGGGACTGAGCGCGACCCGGAAAAGCTTAAGGAAATTTGGGAAAAATGGCGCATGGCCTCTGCACCTTCCATGCATGACAAATATGCCCGCATGGTCGAAATTGCCAATGAAGGCGCCCGCGAGCTGGGCTTCAAAGATGTCGGCGAGCTGTGGCTTTCGGGCTATGACATGCCCGCCGAAGACATGGCCAAGGAAGTTGACCGCCTGTGGGGACAGGTCGAGCCATTATATGACCAGCTGCATTGTTATGTTCGGGCCAAGCTCAACGAAAATTACGGCGATGACGTCCAGCCACAAAGCGGGCCAATACGCGCCGATATCCTGGGCAATATGTGGGCACAAACCTGGGGCAATGTCTATGAAATCGCCAAACCGGAAGGCGCAGGCATTGATTATGATCTGACCGAACTTTTGAAAGAGGCCAAATACACGCCTAAAAAAATGGTCGAGACAGGCGAAGGGTTTTATTCCTCGCTCGGCATGGACCCGCTGCCTGACACCTTCTGGAAGCGCTCATTGATCACCAAGCCGCGCGACCGCACCGTGGTTTGCCATGCCTCGGCTTGGGATTTAGACGGCGCGGATGATATTCGCATTAAAATGTGCACCAAGGTCAATGCCGAAGACTTCAACACCGTGCACCATGAGTTGGGCCACAACTATTATCAGCGTGCCTATAAAAACCAGTCGCCGCTCTATCAAAGCGGGGCCAATGATGGTTTCCACGAAGCCATCGGTGATTTTATCGCGCTTTCTATCACGCCACAATATTTGGTGCAGATCGGCCTTTTGGACGAGAGCCAAATCCCCGACGCGAGCAAGGACATAGGCCTGTTGATGGAAAGGGCGCTAGATAAAGTTGCGTTTTTACCGTTTGGCCTGCTGATGGACAAATGGCGCTGGAAAGTCTTTTCCGGTGAAGTAACCCCAGAAGAATACAACACCGCATGGTGGGAATTGCGCAAACAATATCAGGGCATCGTGCCACCGGGTGACCGTCCGGCAAACGCCTTTGACCCGGGCGGCAAGTATCACATTCCCGGCAATACGCCCTATTTGCGTTACTTCCTGTCTTTCATCATGCAGTTCCAGTTCCAAAAAGCGGCTTGCGAGCAGGCCGGTTGGGAAGGCCCGCTGCACCGTTGTTCCATTTACGGCAACAAAGAGGTTGGCGAACGCTTTAATGCGATGATGGAAATGGGAGCATCCAAACCATGGCCAGACGCGCTGGAAGCCTTCACCGGCACCCGGCAAATGGATGGTTCGGCCATTGTTGAATATTTTGCCCCATTGATGGAGTATTTGAAGGAAGAAAATAAAGATCGCACCTGTGGCTGGTAAGCCAAGGGCATGATCTGCGCCCCCCAAAAATGCCATGGTGTTTGGGGGGCGCACCAAAACCAAACGAACGACTTTACGGCATAGCCCCGAAAATCCTCGATGGGATTTTCGGGGTCATTGTTTTAGAGAGCACAGAACACACAACAGACAGAGGAACTACAATGCATATTGGAATTTTAACCGGCGGCGGTGATGTTCCCGGTCTGAATGCTGTCATCAAGAAAGTGGTCAATCTGGCCACCGCCAACAATCACCGGGTCACCGGATTTCGCCGTGGCTGGGCCGGTCCTTTAAATTATAATCTTGATGATCCGACCTCGTTTGATGCCTGTCTGATGCCTTTGGATGTCCACAAAGTGCGCGGCATTGACCGGTTTGGCGGCACCATGTTGCATTCCTCACGCACCAATCCCGCTAAGGTCAAGGACAGCGAACTGCCCGGCTTTCTCAAAGGCCAATATGCGTTTGAAGATGGCACACAAACTGTCGACACCACACCGCATATCCTATCAGTGCTGGATGCCCTGAAGATGGATGTGCTGATCGCCATTGGCGGTGATGATACCCTGTCTTATGCAGCACGTCTGCACCGCGAGGGTGCGCCCACCATCTGCATCCCCAAGACCATGGACAACGATGTTTTTGGCACCGACTATTGCATTGGTTTTTCCACCTGTGTCAGTCGCTCGGTCGAGCTGATCACGCGCCTGCGCTCGACCGCCGGCAGCCATGAACGCATTTTATTTGTCGAACTTTTCGGCCGTCATAGCGGCGAATCGGCACTGATCACCGGTTATCTATGCGCCGCGGATCGGGTATTGATCCCCGAAGTGCCGATTGATCTGGATAATGTCGCGGACTATCTGGCCGCTGATCGCGCCGCCAATTCATCTAATTACGCGGTCTGTCTGGTTTCCGAAGGGGCCATGCTGGCCGATGGCGGACGTGTGGAAAGCGGCGAAGCCGACGCCTATGGCCATAAAAAGCTGGGCGGTATTGGCGCACACATTGCCGAAGCAGTGCTGGCCCGAACCGGCATCAAGAATATGCAGCAAAATCTGGCCTATCTGGTGCGCGCCGGCGCGCCCGATGCGTTGGATTTAATGGTCGCCAAGAACTTTGCCGCCATGGCCATGCAGCATATTGAACGGCGTGAATTTGGTTTAATGACGGCTATTGAAAACGGCCGTTATTGTATGCAACCGGCCGATATTTCCACGACGGGTATCCGTCAGGCCGATGTGGACACGCTCTATGACGCAGACCAGTATCGCCCCCATGTGAAGAATGTCGAAGGCCTGCCGATGTTTTTGAGCTAGCAAAGCGGATGACGAACACATCGGCGCGCCCTACATTAGAATCAAACACTCTAATGATCAGGAAGCTCCATCATGCGTACCGAAACCCCACAGCCGATCCGGCTGGCTGATTACTCGCCTTTTCCTTTCGCCATTGAAACCACAGATCTGAACTTTGATCTGCACCCGGATGCCACCCGTGTTCGGTCCACAATGACGGTGCGCCGTACCGGGGTCGCCGACGCGCCCATGGTGCTGAACGGCGAAAACCTGGAACTGCTCGGCATTACGGTCGATGGCCAGGCGCTAAGCGAAAGCGCCTATACCCATGATGATCAGCTTCTGACCTTGAGCAGCCTGCCCGATGCATTTGAGCTGGTGATCGAAACGTGCTTTTCCCCCAAAGACAATCGGGCATTGAGTGGGCTTTATATGTCGGCCGGGCGATATTGTACCCAGTGCGAGGCCGAAGGCTTTCGCCGCATCACTTTCTACCCCGACCGCCCCGACGTGATGAGCCGTTTTACCACCCGTATTTGCGCCCCGGCAGAGGAATTTCCAACACTTTTGTCCAATGGCAATCTGATCGCCTCTGGCGCGCAAAAAGACGGGCGGCATTTTGCACAATGGCAGGATCCCTTTCCCAAACCTGCCTATCTGTTCGCGCTGGTGGCGGGCGGCTTTGATATGATCGAAGACAGCTTTACCACCATGTCAAACCGCGTCATCCCTTTACGTATTTATGTCGATCCGGGGGACGCGCCCCGTGCCCTATACGCCATGGATGCGCTAAAACGCTCGATGAAGTGGGACGAAGACGTGTTTGGCCGTGAATACGACCTAGACCTTTTCATGATCGTTGCCGTGCGTGATTTCAACTTTGGCGCCATGGAAAACAAGGGCCTGAATGTTTTCAACTCGTCGGTTCTTCTGGCCGATGCCGACACTGCCACAGATGGTAATTTTGAACGCATTGAATCGGTCGTCGCCCATGAATATTTTCACAATTGGACCGGCAATCGCATCACCTGTCGTGACTGGTTTCAACTGTGCCTGAAAGAAGGCCTGACGGTGTTTCGCGATCAGGAGTTTTCGGGCACCATGCGCGGCCATGCCATTGCCCGGATCAAGGATGTGATCGCTTTGCGCTCGCGCCAGTTTCCCGAAGATGCCGGTCCTCTGGCCCATCCGGTACGGCCCGAGCAGTATTTGAAAATCGACAATTTCTATACCGCCACCATTTACGAAAAAGGCGCGGAATTGATCCGCATGCTCAAAACCCTGATCGGCGATGCCGCCTTAGCCAAAGGCATGGATCATTATTTTGAAACCCTGGACGGTACCGCCGCCACGATCGAGCAATTCCTAAACGCTTTCGAAGTCTCATCTGGCAAAGACCTCTCGCATTTCAAAGCCTGGTATAGTCAGGCCGGCACGCCGCATGTCGCGGCGACCGAAGATTGGGACGCCCAAAGCGGCACCCTGACCCTGACCCTGCGTCAACACACGCCGCCCACACCAGGGCAATCGGACAAGCAGGCTTTGCCCATGCCGATTCGCACCGGTCTGGTTGGTCAGAACGGTCCATTGCCTATGACACTGGATGGCGAGACAAAACCTGGCCCTAACGAGCGGATTCTGGTTCTGGATAAAGACCGGCAAAGCTGGGCATTTATCGGGCTTGAAGAAAGACCTTTGATCTCGGTTTTGCGTGGATTTTCTGCCCCTGTCCATTTGGAACACACTCGCACACCAAAAGACCGCGCCCGCCTGATGACCTCTGATCCGGACCTGTTTCGCCGCTGGGAAGAGGCCCAGGGTTACGGCCTTGAGGTTATCCTTGATCTGGCGAACAGTGGTGACGCACCCATTGATCCTGATTATCTGGCGGCCCTTGGTACGCTGGTGTCAGATAAGGCTATTGACCCGGCCTTTGCGGCGCTGGCAATTTTACCGCCTGCGGAATCTGACGTCTTTCAACACATGAGCCCCGCGGACCCCGGCGCCATACGTTCAGCCCGCGAAGAGGTCTTGCGTGCCTTTGCCAAAACCCAAAAAGAGGCCCTGCTGGACGCCTTTATCCGCACCAAAACCAATGCCAGCTTCAGCCCGGATGCCGAAGGTGCCGGGCGCCGTGCCTTGCATGGCGCCGCATTGGGGGTATTGGCCCGCCTTGGCCCGGATGAAGGCGGTGCACTGGCCAAAGTGGCTTTTGATCAGGCCAATAACATGACCGACAGTCTGGCCGCATTGATCGCCCTGGACCGCAGCGGTGCAGAGCAGTTTGATGAAGCCCTGGCCGCGTTTTATACGCGCTGGAAAGGCAACCCGCTGGTGCTGGATAAATGGTTCATGGTACAGGCCGGGTCCCTGCGGGCCGATGCGCTGTCCCGCACCCTGCGCCTGTTGATCCATGATGATTTCACCCATGACAACCCAAACCGGGTTCGCGCCCTTGTCGGGGTGTTCAGTCAAGGCAATCAGGGGGCATTTCATGCCCCGGATGGCAGTGGTTATGCGTTGCTGGCCGAGCAAATTCGGACCATTGATCCGCTCAACCCGGCGCTGGCCGCACGGTTGTTGGGGGCTTATGAAAGCTGGCGACAGCTGGAACCACGGCGCTCTGCGCTGGCACAGGGCACCATCAAAGAGATCTTGAATACGCCGAACCTGTCACCAAATTCATATGAAATTGCCAGCCGTCAGCTGGGCTAGAGGACATCATTATGAGCACACACAAACAGCAAACAATCCAGGTAACCGAGACGGGAAAAGGCCTCTATCAAAACGCCATTTCCATTGGCAAGCATCAATTGATGGCCAGCGAACCGGAGGCATTGGGCGGCGACGATACCGGACCAACCCCAATGGAACTGGCCTCGGCTGCGCTGGGGTCGTGCACCACCATTACCTTGCGCATGTACGCCAATCGCAAGGATTGGCCGCTGGAAAAAGTCAGTGCCACCGTGACCCACAAAAAGGGACCACGCGACGTTTGTGACGAAAATCATGATGCCCAGGACCACAAACCGGGGCTGATTGATATTTTCACCCGGACCATCACGCTGGATGGTCCATTAAGCGATGACCAACGGCAACGGTTGATGCAAATCGCCGATAAATGCCCGGTTCATAAGGCATTGTCTGGAAATTCATGCGTCCGGACATTGGCATAGGATCACCAACTAAACATTGCTGATCTGTAATATTTTGGTAAGAAACGTGCAAGCCATCAGGGGTGATGTTGCCCCACATCGGGTGGCTGGGCAAAACGAAGGATAGTATTGATGAAACTTAGGCTAATCCGCAGCACCGCGCTGCTCCACGCACTTTCACGGATGACCCTGGCCATCGGCCTTGCCGGTTCGCTGGCCCTGGCCACCACAAGTCCGGCCACCGCCGCACCGGCCAAACCCATCCCGTTTGCGGCGGCCCTTTCGCCTGGGGCACCGACCTCATTTGCTGACCTGATTGAAGAAATCAGCCCGGCCGTGGTTAGTATCAATGTCGAAACCCGCGAAAAAGCCCCCAACGTACAATTACCTGAAGGCCTCGATCAATTGCCAGAGCAATTTCGTGACTTTTTCAGACGTCAGCAACCCGGCCGCAGTGGCCCACAACGCCCGCGTGAAGGTCGCGCTTTGGGTTCGGGTTTCCTGATTTCCAAGACCGGCCATGTGGTGACCAACAACCATGTTGTTGAACATGCCTCTAAAATCACCGTAACCATGGGTGATGGCCGCGAATTTGATGCTGAACTGGTTGGCCGGGACCAACAGACCGACCTGGCCGTTATTAAAATCGAGGACAGCAAAGACTTTCCCTATGTGTCCTTTGCCCATGATATTAAATTGCGCGTCGGGGACTGGGTGGTTGCTGTGGGCAACCCCTTTGGTCTTGGCGGGACAGCAACCGCCGGTATTGTGTCCGCTACAGGCCGCGAAATCGGCCGCGGTGCCTATGATTTTGTCCAGATTGATGCATCAATCAATCGCGGCAATTCCGGCGGCCCGACCTTTGACCTTTACGGCAATGTGGTCGGCGTTAACTCGCAAATCCTCTCTCCCACCGGGGGCAATATCGGCATCGGGTTTGCCATTCCAGCACGGGTTGCCGACAAGGTCACGCGTGAGCTGATCGACAAGGGCTCGGTTACCCGCGGTTATCTTGGCGTCAACATCCAGAGCATTGATCGTGACCTGGCCGACAGTGAGGGCCTGAAGGAACGTGAAGGCGCTCTGGTGGCCAAGGTTTATGCCGACAGCCCAGCCGATAAAGCGGGCTTTAAAACCGGCGACATTGTCTTGAAACTGGACGGAAAGGCCATCGAGGACTCTCGTGACCTAACCCGTAAAGTTGGCGAATTGTTTGTTGGTCAAAAAGCCAAATTCCAGATTTTGCGTGACGGCAAACGCCGTTATCTGACGGTATCCATTGGCAAGCGCCCAGAGCGCATTGGTGAAGATTCCAGCGATGACCCTATCGAGCCGGAAATTGACGAATTTGGCCTGGAACTGGGCAGTCTAGGCGATGAGGATCGCGAACGGCTGAGCCTTGATGAAGACCGGGGTGTTCTGGTCGAGCGTGTCGAAAGAGACGGAACAGCGTTCAAGAAAGGCATTCGTGCCGGCAACGCGCTTCTGGCTGCAGGCTCTACGGATCTCAACGCGCCCAAAGACTTTGAACGTGCGGTGACCGCAGCACGCAAAGCCGGGCGCAAGGCCATCCGTATCCTGGTGCAAAACCGCAATGGTCAACTTTTCACCGCGCTTCGTCTGGACGAGAAAGAAACCGACGAAGATTAAACAAAAGGCACAGCAGCATGCGTATCCTTATAATCGAAGACGATCTGGAAGCCGCCCATTATATGCAAAAGGGCTTGCGCGAATCCGGCCATGTGGCCGATCACGCATCTGATGGGGAAATCGGCCTGGAAATGGCTCGCACCTCAGATTATGACGTCTTGATTGTTGATCGCATGCTGCCGCGCCTGGATGGCCTCACACTGGTGCAAATCCTCCGTGATGATGGCGAAAAGACACCTGTTCTGTTCCTCTCGGCACTCGGCGAGGTGGATCACCGCATCGAAGGCTTGAAGGCAGGCGGCGATGATTATCTGACCAAACCCTATGCCTTTGCCGAGCTGTTAGCCCGCGTTGAGGCCCAGGCCCGCCGCCGTGATCCTGATGCGGTGCAAACCCATCTGAATGTCGGCGATATGGAAATGGACCTTTTGGCGCGGACCGTAAAACGCGCTGGACAAACCATTCTTTTACAACCGCGTGAGTTTCGCCTGCTGGAATTTTTGATGAAACATGCCGGACAGGTTGTCACCCGGACCATGCTTCTGGAAAAAGTCTGGGATTATCATTTTGACCCCCAAACCAATGTTATCGACGTGCATGTTTCCCGCTTGCGCAGCAAAATAGACAAGGAATTTGACCACCCGCTCTTGCACACCGTACGCGGTGCCGGGTATCGATTGCAGGCATGAACCATCTGCCGGCCTTTATGCGGACAACCACATTTCGCTTTACCATTCTGGCTGCGTCACTTTTTGCCCTATCTGCATTTGCGCTTCTGGCGTTCGTCTATGAAAGTACGGCTGGCGTGTTCACGCGCCAGACCGATCTGTTGCTAGCCCGCCAAATCACCGAATTTAAGTCGGCCTTCAATAAAGGCGGCATCAATGCGGTCAATAAAATTGTTGTCGAGCACAGCACCGGGCGCGATCCGTATCTTTATGTTTTCACCCGTCCGGGCGGTAAGTTTGTGTCGGGCAATTTAAGTGCACTGCCCAGCGCCATGCCCAAGCCCGGTGCCAATCGCCGCTTTACCTACAAGGTCTATAATCCCGAAACCCAAGCCCGCGAAACCCACCGCGCCAGAGGTACGTTGATCCGTTTTCCCGGTGATTACATGTTGCTGGTGGCCCGCGATACGGAAGAAGAATCCGCTTTGGTGGACCGCATTTCCCGCTCGGTTTGGATTGCGGCGGGGCTGGTTCTGGCGTTGGGACTAATATCCGGCACATTGATCAGCCGACGCTTTGCTTCGCGTCTGGATGCGTTAAACAACGTGGCCCGCGACGTGATGGCAGGGGATTTAAAACGCCGCGCACCGCGCAACAACACCGGCGATGAACTGGACGAGCTGGCCGAAAACCTCAATGCCATGCTTAGCCAGATTGAACGGCTGATGGCGGCCACCCGCCATGCCGGCGATTCCATCGCCCATGATCTGCGCTCGCCCTTAACCCGGATGCGCAACCGACTGGAAGGGCAATTACGGACCGGCGAGAACCTTGACGCGCGCGAAGCCAAAGCAGCCCTGCACAGTACCCTGGATGATGCTGACCAGTTGTTGCAAACCTTTAATTCTGTCTTGCGCATTGCCCGTCTGGAAGCCGGAGAACAGCGCGAAACCTATAATGCAATTGACCCGGCGCCGCTGATGCATGATCTGGCCGAGTTGTTTGAACCGGTCGCCGAAGACAGCGGGTTGGAATTTTCGGCAGAAATCGAAGACGGCCTGCACATTCGTGCCGATCAGGGCCTGTTGGCACAGGCGTTTTCCAATGTGTTGGACAATGCCTTGAAATACACCCCCAAAGGCGGTGCCGTGGCGCTGCGCCTGCGCAAGCAAAGAAATGGCAAGGTGGCCATTTCGGTCACCGACACGGGCCCCGGCGTCCCCGCAGACAAACGCGAAGCCGTATTCAAACGCTTTGTCCGTCTCGAAGAAAGCCGCACCCAATCCGGCAGTGGACTGGGGCTGGCGCTGGTCTTCGCGGTGGCCAAAGCCCACGGGGCTGAATTGATCATTGATGATGGCGCCGGCGACCACGCCACCGGCAATCCGGGCCTGCATATCGCCATGGCATTTCCGGCCGCACGAATGCGCAAAAACAAAACATCGACACTGACCTAGAGTCTGGCCTTTCCCTTGGGCCTGACTTCGGGCAATCTTGGTACGTGAGCCACCAAATTTTCAGCACCCGACTTGACCAACCCTTTGCACAACTCTGTGCGCTGGCCAGCGACCATGCGCCTTATTTGCGCGGCCTGATCCAGCGCCGCCCGCAAACCCTGGCCGCGCTGCAAAACGGCGCCCCCGAAACCCTGTGCGAAACCGTTTTGGCCCAGGTGAGGCACGCAGCACACAACGGTGCACTGGAAACCCTGGACAAGGCCCTGCGCCAGGCCAAGGCCGATATTCACCTGATTTGTGCTTTGGCTGACATTGGCGGGGTGTGGGGACTGGACGAGGTGACCACGCAACTGACGCGCTTTGCCGATGCCGCCATGCAGGCGGCATTGTGGGGCGGCGCGCGCGGACTGGCCGCACGGGGACGGATTCCGCCATTGGCAGAGGATGAGACCACCGGTCCCCTGCCCGGCCTGTTTATTATCGCCATGGGTAAATATGGTGCGTTCGAGCTGAATTATTCCTCGGATGTGGATTTCACAATCTTCTTTGACCCGCAAACGGCCGCGCCGTGGCTAGGCAAAGACCCCAGCCGCATCACCGCGCGGCTGGTGCGCGCCCTGGTCCAGAGCATGGGCGCGGTAACCGCGGATGGGTATGTGTTTCGCACCGACATGCGCCTGCGCCCGGACCCCGGTTCGACCAACCCTGTGGTGTCGACCCCCGGCGCGCTGATTTATTATGAAACCGTTGGGCAAAACTGGGAACGTGCCGCCCTGATCAAAGCCCGGATATGCGCCGGGGACCGCACTAGCGGCTACGCCTTTCTTGGAGAGTTACACCCGTTTATATGGCGGCGATCGCTGGATTTTGCGGCCATTGAAGACATTCATGCCATGAAACGGCAAATCCACGTTTCCCTGCACCAAAGCGGGTTTGAGGCGGCTGGCCATGACGTCAAGCTGGGTCGGGGCGGCATTCGCGAGATCGAATTTTTCACCCAGACGCAACAACTCATCCTGGGGGGACGCGACAAAAGCCTGCGCCACCCGCAAACCTGTACGGCGTTAAACGCGTTGCGCGATGCCGGGCATATCAGCCCAGAGGCCGCCGCACAGTTAATCCAGAATTATGGCGTCTTGCGCCGCGCCGAACATGGCGCCCAGATGTTAGGTGATCAACAAACCCATATATTGCCCGAAGACCCCAATAAACGCGCCGCCATTGCCGCTTTGATCGGGGCCAAAGACCTGAGCACTTTTGATTCACAGATGCAGGACATTTTCCAACAGGTCCACACCCGGTATTTTGCACTGTTCCCGCAAAGCGAGCCATTGGCCGCCCATACGGGAAGTCTGGTTTTTACCGGTGTCGAAGATGACCCGGCGACGCTGGCCACCTTGCGGGCCAAGGGTTTTGACAACCCTCACGCATTTCTGGATCGGATGCGCGCCTGGCATGGGGGACAGATCCGCGCCACGGGCTCTGACCGGGCCAGAGCCTTGCTCACCCGGCTTGGCCCGGATCTGGTGGACGCGCTGTCAAAAACCGGCAATGCCGATCACGCTTTTGCGATTTTTACGCGGTTCTTTGAAAACCTGAATACCGGCGTACAGCCTCTGGCGCTGTTGTGTAACCGTCCGGCCATTCTTGAATTGCTGGTGTCGCTGCTCAACACCGCGCCGCGTCTGGCCGGGGCGTTTTCCAACCGAGTCAGCATACTGGACGCCATGCTGGACCCTGGGTTTTCCATCCCCTTGGGCGATGATCCAAAAGCCGGGGCAACCCGCATTGCCGCCTGTGCCACAGGCGATCCTGCGTTTGAAACCCTGCTGAACGATACCCGGCGTACAGCATTGGAAGAACGTTTGCGCATTGGCGTGCAAATTTTGACCGGAAAGGCCAACCCGGCCATTGCCGCTGCCAGTTACAGCACCCTGGCGATCGCCGCCATTGATACACTGGCCCATGCCTGTGCGGCACAAATGCACCACCGTTATGGTCCGCCGCCGGGGGAATGGGTGGTGCTGGGCATGGGGTCATTGGGGGCCATGCAAATGAATGAAGGCTCGGACCTTGATCTCTTTACCCTTTATCGCCAATCCAAAATGGCCGCCGCAAAAGCCCCGCCGGGACAATATTTTTCACGCTTCACCCAACGCCTGATCAGCGCCCTTAGCGCGCAAACCCCTGAAGGCGCACTTTACGCCATCGACATGAAACTGCGCCCTTCGGGCCGCGCCGGCCCGGTCGCCGTACACTGGCCCGCCTTTACCGCCTATTATCAAGACAAGGCCTGGACCTGGGAAATTCTGGCGCTTGGCCGGGCGCGGGTAGTGGCGGCCTCTTCGCCCGACTTTGCGGCAACAGTAAATGCCCATATAGCCCGCGTTCTGGCGCAACCGCGCGATACGGCCATGATGGCCACCGACATTGCCAAAATGCTGGACCGGTTGCGCGATGAATTTCCCAGTACCACGTGCTGGAATTTGAAACACGCCCCCGGTGGCCTGATCGAAACCGAGTTGTTGAGCCAGTTTTTACGGATCAGGGCGCACGCTCAGCCACAGCCGGGCGACCCGCACAGTCTTACCGAACGCCTGGATGCGGCCAGCACCCTTCAATCCAGCCTGTTGCAGATTTTACGCCTGTGCCTGCCCTCATCCGACCTTGCGCCGCCATTTCCTGGTCCGGTACAGGCTCTGTTGGCTGGCCGCATTGGTGCACAACAGTTTGAAATCATGGAAAAAGAGCTGAACAAGGCACAGGAAAACGTACAACTGATTTCTAAACAACTTTTAATGTAAAACCGCGACAGATCACGGGCGCTGGGCCGTTTGTAATAATGCTGGGTTTAACGCCATAAAGGAACATCACCATGAAACGCATTTTTTTGACAACTCTGATTGCCGGTACCGTGATCGGCACCACAACATTGGCCAGTCCGGACCGCCCGGACCACCCCAATGCCCCGATGGGCATGCGTCACGGCCCAGAGGCCATGTTTGACCGTACCGATGCCAATGGCGACGGTATTGTCACCCGCGCGGAAGCCAGAGCGCACCGCACCGAAATGTTTGATAAGCTGGACCGTGATGGAGACGGTTATCTGGTCGATACGGAAAAGAAACTGGGTCGTATGAAACACCATACCCGACGTAAAATGCACCGTGCCGAGCGCCATGCTGACCGTCAGCTTGAGCTGGACGCCAATAATGACGGCAAGATTTCAAGCGCCGAATTTGAAGCCAAACCATCGCCGCTTTTTGCCCATATGGACAGCAATAGTGACGGGACAATCAGCGCCGAAGAACACCGCGCCGCCCAACAGCAACATTTTGCCAAGATGGACGTCAACAAGGATGGCTATTTAACCTCTGATGATCGCGACATGCGCCACAAAGAGCGCCGCAGCAAAATGAAAGACCACGGTGCGGCAATGGATACAGACAAGGATGGGCGTATTTCACGGGCTGAATTTGTCGAGGCTGAATCCCCGATGTTCGCCCATATGGATTTGGACAAGGACGGGCAGATCACCCGTGAAGAAGTAAAAAATGCACCCAAACCGATGATGAAGTACCGTAAACATTAAAACGTCTGATCAGGCTGTTGGCCTTTGGAGCCAACAGCCTGATCGTCTGGCCATCAAGGCAGGAGCACCAATGCGCAGCAAAAGCGGGCCAGACACTGACCGGGCGGTTGATGACCCGGATACGGCGCTGGTGGTCCGCATCGCCAAAGGTGATCAACGTGCCGCCGCTGAGCTGGTCCACAACCATTTGCCCAAAATGGTGGCCGTGGCCCGGCATATGCTAGGTGATGCCACCGAGGCAGAAGACGTGGCACAGGAGGTGTTTATGAAAGTCTGGCAGCACGCTCATAAATGGCGCCCGGGCAAAGCCCGGTTTGAAACCTGGATGCACCGTGTGGCGATCAATTTGTGCTATGATCGGCTGCGCCGTCGCCGCGAAATTTATACTGATCAGGTGATTGAACGCAAAGACGAGCACGGTCCCCGACCCGATCAGGCCATCATGAATGCTCAATTAAGCGCCCAGATCGAAACCGCCATGATGGCTTTACCGGCGCGCCAGCGGGCTGCCTTGAGCCTGTGCCATTTACAAGAAATGAGCAATAAAGACGCCGCCGGCGTCATGAAAGTCAGCGTCGACGCGTTGGAATCGCTCTTGGCCAGAGGGCGCAAAGGGCTGCGCCTGCATCTGGCTGATCAAGCCACAACATTATTGGAAACGTGAGGTATATGATGGACACCATGATGACAGAAAAGGATTTTGCCCGTGCCGCACGCACATATGGCAGCGCGCTGTCGCGTTGGCCGGATACCATGCGCGGCGCCGCCGAGAACTTTGCACGCCAACACCCCCACATTGCCCAGCCCATTTTGCAGAGCGAACAGGACATAGATGCGACTTTGGCCCGCGCCCCTGTGCAGACCATCAGCGCCGCCCTGGACGCACGCATCATCGACTCTTTCAATGCCGCGCAAGCACCAGACAAACTACGCCAATGGTTTTCTTTTTTGATGGTTTTTCCACAAACGTCCCTCCCCGCCATGGGGGCGGCGCTGGCACTGTTGCTGGTCTGCGGCTTCGCAGGCGGTTATACCGGATACAGCTATGCGCTGAACCAACGTGGCTCGGTTGAGGTTCTGAACCAGGCTTTTGGTTCAGAGGAGCTGTCGTTTTATACAGAGGATTCAACGACATGAGCCTTACCAAAAGCGGCATTGGCATTGCATTATTGGTTTCTGTGGCCCTTAACCTTTTGGTTTTGGGGGCGGCGGGCGGCATGTTTGTGGCCAATATGCGCCATCAGGCGACATCGGTTCATGAGCCCCCGGCGCCGCGCCCATCGGATTTGCGCACCCCGCCCCATGTCGGCGCGCCACAGAATTTTCGCTTCAACCCGCGGGTCTTTATCCGGGCCTTACCCAAGGACGAGCGCCGCCTTGCGATCCGTAAAATGCGCCAGGCCGCCAGACCGCACCAGCAGCTAAATCGCGACATCCGCAAAACCCGCATTGAGCTGGGAAAATTACTGGCCGCTGATCCATTGGACGATGCAAAGGTCGAGGCCACATTGGCGCGGCTTCGCACATTGGACACCCAGGCACAGGAAATGGGCCAGATGATCATTTTGGACATCTTACGGGATCTGGACCCGCAAACCCGACGCCAGGTTATTGCTGCGGCCAGTCGGCGCCCGTCGGCACCGCCGCAACGACCCAGAAAACCGTCAAAAACCAGAGAACGGCCGCACGATTAGCCCCGCAAAATCTTCACACAAGACCTAAGCTGCGCTGCTTTTGCCCTTATCCGGCGTGGCAGCCTCGTCCTCGTTGATTGACCAGATAGAAGCCTTGTCGTCGATTTCCTTTGGCACCGGAGGCAGCCAGACGGAAACCTTGGTGCCGACGCCCAGTTCACTGGTCAGGATAAATTCGCCGCCGTGCAGCAAGACCAGAGATTGCGACAGTGCCAGCCCCAGACCAGACCCTTTGTGGGACTTGGAATGTTGGTTTTCGACCTGCACAAAGGGCTTACAAATCAGCGGCAAATGCTCTTCGGGGATACCAATGCCGGTATCAGTCACATCAATGCGCACCCCACCTTTTTCCGCGGACGCGACAAGGCTCACCGTGCCGCCTTCGGGGGTGAATTTTATGGCATTTGAGGCCAGATTGATCAGCACCTGTTTGATGGCTCGCGGATCGACTTCGATCTCTGGCAAATCACCAATGTCGGTTTGCAGCTTCAAACTGCTTTCAACGGCGCGGCCACGCACAATGCGCACGCATTGTTCGATAATCTCGTCCGGATAGACCTTCTGGGTCTGCAAGGTCAGCTTGCCGGCCTCAATCTTCGACATATCCAGAATATCATTGATCAGGGTCAGCAAATGCTGGCCGCTGTCCAGAATATCGCCGACATATTCCTTATAGCGGGCATCGCCTAACGGCCCGTACATCTCGTTTTGCATGATTTCTGAAAAGCCGTTAATGGCATTCAGTGGCGTGCGCAATTCGTGAGACATATTGGCCAGAAATTCGCTTTTGGAGCGGTTGGCCTCGATGGCGCGAATTTTTTGCTGCTGGTAGTTTTCAGCCAGTTCTGAGATCCGCGCCTGACTGAGCTCCAGATCTTCAACACTGACGCGCAGGTCTTTTTCTTTGGCGATCAGCAATTGTTCCTGCACTTTAAGAGCGGTGATATCGGTGCCAATACTGACCAGACCGCCATCGCGGGTGGCCCGTTCGGACAAATGCACCCAGCGCCCGTCCGCAAGTTCCAGCTCGATAGCATTTTTGTCGGTACCTTCGTGAGCAGTCTTGATGGCCGGCTCTGCGGCTTCGTTCAGGACATCATAGGGCGTGCCGGGCCGCAACAGCGCCGGTTCGATCCGAAAAAAATCCTTGAACTTGCTGTTACACATGATCAATCGACGTTTCACATCCCAGACGGCAAAGGATTCCGACATCGATTCCAGTGCGGCGCGCAGCCGAATTTCGGCGGCGTTGAGACGCGCCTGAGCACCCTTTTGCTGGGTTACATCAATAGCTACACCGACGATCCGCCCCGACGTCATGGCATTGCCCGACCGCCAGGGGCGCCCGCGGGCATGCAGACAGATGGGTAAATGAGCCGCCCGAAACTCTACATCCACTTCACCGGTTTCGGGTGCGGATGTCATCGCCGCCAGCAGCTTTTTGCGATCATCCACATGCACCAGCTTCATAAATTCGGAAACCGCAACGGTTTTGCCCTTCGGCCAGTTAAAAATCCGCGCCAGCGAGTCGGTCACAAACACCTGTTCGGACGGCAAATCCCAATCCCAGACACCACCGCTGGCCCCTTCGATAGCCAGACGAAAGCGTTTTTCACTGTCCGACAGCGCCTGACGCGCCGCTTTCAGGGTGTCCATCTGAACCAACAGGATGACGCATAACACGGTCGCCACCAGCAAGGGGGCAATGGTCATCAGCACAAAGAAGGTCAGCGTGCGTTTCCATGCGGTGGTATTCAGGCTGAGTGGTTTGATCCGATAAACGCTTAAAATGCCACCAAGCAGGCTGGACGCCCCCACCACCATCCGGGTGCCGTCCGGGTCGCGCAATTGAAAACCACTAATGGTACGCTTGGCCGCAGCCGCCGTGGCGGGCTTGTGTTCTTCGCGCAGTCTTGCCAGCATTGAGGTCGACAATGTTGGCGAACTGGCTGCAATAACGGCCCCGGTATGATCCACCAGAAGGCTTTGAATGCCGCTGGTATTAACCGCTGGAACCAGGGTTGATCCATCAATGGCAATGGCTAACAGTTCAGCATTGGCGGTTTTACCGACCGGGGCCACAACAAAAATCCGAGGCCCGGTTGCGCCATTACGCACCCAAAAGGCAGCCTTGCCTTCTTCCCTTACCCACGCAGGAATATCGCCCCACAGGCTCGATTGATCGGCAATATCCCCAGAGGCATGGCGCACCCGCCCATTGCCGCTAAACAAGACTGCGCCGTCTACCGTTGGCCGCGCCGTTATCTCGGCAATCAATTTACGCGCGAAGGCCTGTCTTTGGCGCTCGTTCACACTGTCCAGCACCGCAATAGAAGCCTCGGCATAGCTTTTGACATCGGTCAGCTTGGTCTGCACCTGTTCGGCCATATTGGTTGCTGCAAAGGCCTGCGAGAGAACCGCATCAGCCAGTGCATCGCGGCGTTCCTGTACCAGCTTCATCCCGACGACCAGAATGAAGGCAACCACAAAGAAGAACACAATACCAATGGCCAGACGGGCCTCGGCCCCGGTATTGGCCAATACATCCGATGGATCGGCATCCCAATTGCCGTTATTGTTTTTTTGCGTTCGGCGGGCGTTGGTTTTACCACGCTGTTTTTTATCCGGCTTAGGGTCTGTCTGCGCAATTGCAGGCGCACGGCTACGCAAACCAGAATCTGGTCCTAGTGTTGCCATGGGTGCATTTGCAGATGGCTTTGCCATAACCCGCCCTTTGGTGATTCGCCTTAGAGGAGAGAATAATCTGTCAGAGTCAACGCTGTCGAGATAAAAACGGTTAACGCCCCATGATCTATCTCTTTATCATAGGCATGAGCGACCCATTACAGTATCAATAATGCCGGTATTGGCATTGGTCTGGACAAGGCAAAGAATGTGAGAGAATTGCAGGTTCTGGATTTTGTGGCCATCGGGCTTTATTTTCTGGCCCTTTTCTGGGTCGGGTTTTCGATCATGCGATCAAAGAAAGAACGCGGCGGCGCGGAATCCTTTCTGGCCGCTGATCGCGATATGAATACCTTTCAAACCACCTGCACCACAGCCGCCGGTGATCTGGGCGGCGGGTTTTCAATCGCCATGGGCGGTTTGGGATTCACACTTGGCATTTCGGGATCGTGGTTGATTGCCATTTCCGGGTTAAGCATTGTTCTGGCTTCATTTTTTATGGTGCCCAAAGTCAAAATCTGGGCCGATAAGGTCAAGGGGTTGACCACGGGTGACTTGTTCGAGGCCCGTTTTGACCGACGTACCGGCACATTGGCGACCATCGTTATTGGTTTTGCCTGGGCCGCCTTTGTCGGCGGACAGATCGTTGCGGGCGGAAAATTATTACAAGTCACCATGCATTTGGACCTCGGCCTGGCCATCCTGGTGGTTGGTACAATCATTCTTGGTTACACGACCATGGGCGGTCTCAAAGCGGTGATTTACACTGATGTTTTGCAAATGGTGATTTTAATGGTGGGGATCATCTTTTTGCTGGTTCCCATTGGCCTCTACAAAGTTGGCGGGTGGAACGCCATGATGCAAACACTGGCGGCCGACCCCAACACCCTGTCGATGACAGATTGGGGCGCCGCCGGATGGAAAACCATGTTGGGCTGGTTCTTTTCGGTCATTCCCATCTGGTTTATTTCGGTTGTTGGCCTGCAACGCATTGTTGCGGCCAGAGACGTCAAAACTGCGCGGTGGGCGTTCTTTCTCACCGGTGTGCCAATTGAATGGCCAGTGTTCGCCATTGGCAGCACCATTGTTGGCATGTTTGCCCGCATCTTGATGCCTGAACTTTCAGACCCCGAACTGGCCACCCCGATGATGATCCTCAATCTGTTGCCGGTCGGCATGGCGGGTCTGGTCATTGCGGCCTATATCGCCGCCGTGATGTCGACCGCAGATTCCTGTCTGATCGGCCCGGTGGCAATCTTTACCAATGATATTTATCGCAAATTGCTAAGACCAGAAGCCTCGGATGCCGATCTGGTGCGTGTGGCCCGGTTCTCTACGGTTATTATTGGCATCATTGCCATAGGCTCCGCCTATCTGGCCCCCAGCGTCGTCAAGCTGATCCTTTATGCCTATACGTTCAGCGCCGCCGGCGTGTTCTTTCCGATGCTGGGTTTATTGTTCTGGAAACGGGCAACCGCCAGTGGTGCGTTCTGGAGTATTTTGCTGGGTGGATCGTCGGCACTGGTGTGGATTGTCATTGGCGAACCCATGGGTTTTGCCGCCTCCTATATTGGCTGGCTGGTTTCGCTGCCGGTGCTGGTCGGGGTATCCCTGGCCACCACGCACAAGCCCGAAGAAGACTTACAGACCTTTTATTCGCTCAACCAATAATACGTGGCCACAGATCGCTATCCAGCGGGTCACCACTTTTCAACCCCGGAGGAATGGGCGGCATTTCCTGTAATCCTTCACGCGGTTTATAAACCACATCATCGCCGGCCCAGCGCGACACCCAGGCACGGCGGCGTTGGTCCAAAGACAGATTACCCGGCGAGCCATGAATGGTCAGACCGTTATGCAAGGTGCAATCACCGGGCTGCATATCAAAACTGATAAACTCCAGATCATCGCGCATGGCCTCTATATCGGGCACTTCGGGCAGTTCCTCTTTATACTGGTTGCCGCCGCCAAAACTCACCGGTTTGAATTTTCGCTGCCACAGGTGCGAGCCTTTGACATATTCCACCGCACCATTTTCCTTGTCGACCGGGTCCAGCGCTAGCCATAGCGTTGATATTTGTGTCCCGTCTATGGGCCAATAGGTCATGTCCTGATGCCAGGGGGTTTTGGTTTCCGAACCGGGCTCTTTAATTAACCATTGGTCAAAGAATATATTCGTCCGCGTGGCCCCCATAAGCTGGTTGGCGATTTGCGCCGCCGGCGAGTCATACACGCAGGACCGACAGGTTTCATTATAACGCCAGACAAATGTGTCATGAAAAAACCGCCCGGCCTCTTGGCGCTCGGCGGCCAGTTCAACATGCAGATCACCCGGATTTTGCATGGACCGTTCGGCGGCGGCGCGCAGCTTGTTAACCCAGTCCGCGCTGAACATGCCACGCAGGCAGACGATGCCGTCCTGCGCATAGGTTTTTATTTCATCGGCTGTCATATCACGCATTATGTTTCCTCGCCTGCGCCACAGAATGACGCAAAAGCGGTTGTGGCGCAAAAGCTTTATGACAAGCGGCCCGCAAGCGCCCAAAGCCGTTAAAACATACCCCAAGCGGGCGGGTGTGCGATAAATTTGTGTAATCCCCCCCCCTTGGGGCATCCCGAACTTGATCCGGCATACAGCATAGAGCGGTTATGGGTTATGGATTATGGGGGCGATGCGGATTAAAGCCTTTATCCAGAGGATAACGGCATGAGGGTCAGGATGGTCCCTTATGACCCTCATATTATCCGTTTTTTGCCCCTAAAACGTCCCTTATCGGCCCGTTATCGCCCCTTGAACGGGCCTTTTTACCCCTTATTGCCCCTGCGCGAAAACAGGGATAAGCCGACCTTGTGCCCACCAGCGTCGGTGCAGGTATACTGGTGCAATTTGTGAGGCTTTAGCACCGTGATAGCGCAGGAAACACGCGCTCATATAGCGAGCTTTAGCGCCGTGATAGTGCGGGAAACACGCGCTCATATAGCGAGCTTTAGCGTCGCGATAGCGCAAAAAAAGAAAAAATCACTCAGGCGATATCGCGCATTGGCTCGCCGTCAATAAGCAGCGGGACTTTCACCCAAAAGCTGCTGCCTTGGCCATCGACGCTGCTCACACCGATTTCGCCGCCCATGGCCTCGGCAAGTTGTTTACAGATGGAGAGGCCAAGGCCCGTGCCACCAAATTTACGCGAGATCGAATTATCCGCCTGGGTGAACCGGTCAAAGATGACTGATATTTGTGCGTCGTTCATCCCCATCCCGGTATCGGTGACTTTCAGCACCAACCAGTCTGGTGCTGTTGGGTTGGTCTCATTGCTTTGATAATCCATCGCCATGGTGATAGCGCCGCCTTGGGTGAACTTTATCGCGTTTGAGATGAAATTGTTGATGATCTGGCGCAAACGCGTCGGGTCGCCAAGGGCCACCTCTGGAAGGTTCGGGTCCAGGTGGGTGATAAGTTCAAGGTTCTTTTCGAAAGCCAACGGCGAAAATGTTGCCGCCACTTCGCCGAGGGTTTCGGCCAAATTAAGGGGCAATTGCTCCATATGCATAGCCCCATGTTCCAGCTTGGTAAAGTCCAGTATGTCATTGATAATCGTCAGCAAAAGATCGGCAGAGGACAAAGCCAGATCAACACTTTGTTCTTGATCTTCGTCCAGCTCGCCCATTTTCAGCACGTGCAACATACCCACCACGCCATTCATCGGGGTGCGCAATTCATGGCTCATTGTCGATAAAAAATTGCTTTTGGCGGTTTCAGCCTGTTGAGCCTCGACCATGGCTTTTTGGGCAAATTCTGCGGCTACAAGAGCTTCTTGTTTCTTGGCAACCAGTTCTTCTTCGCGCTGTTTGAAACCGATCATCACGCCCAAAGCATGCGCAAACGCCGACAAAAAAACTTCATGGTCTTTGTTTTTCGCCGAACCGTGTTCCAGATAAACCACCAACACACCGACCAGATCATCACCGATCATAATCGGCACGTTATAATGGCCATGGGGCTGCATGGAATCAAAGCGCACATCATGACGATCATCAACACATGAGGCATGGATCAATTGACGGGTTTGTGCCGCGCGGCCACACAGGCACTGACCAAATTTGATCTTGGCGCAGCGGGTTTCAATTTCAGGCCCCATGCGGTGCGAACACCGCAATTTCAGGGCATTGTCGTCTTCCGGATCAACCAGAAACACCCCGCCTTTAGACAAAACATCCAGCCAGGGTACTTCGAATAAAATGTCCAGTGCCCGGACTAGGATATGGTCCAGCGGCCGATCTGTACGGTCGATGGCATAAACCCGATTAACGACACGTGTGTAATCGGACCGACTGATCATTCGTTTTTTCTCGGCGGTCATATCGACCAGAGATGTGACATCGGTGCAGACGCAGCTATAGCCACCCGACTGGCCCTGATCATCTTTGATCGTTTGGAAAGTCATCTGCGCCCAGATCGTTGTGCCATCTTTACATTTATATTTATTTGCACCGCGCCAGAAACCTTTGGTGTCCACATGGGACCACATGAATTCTACCTGTTCTGGTGTGTTGAACCCGGGGTCCAATATTTCCGGGCCCTTGCCGATCATTTCGGCCGGGTTATACCCCACCATCTTTGAAAAAGTATCGTTCACCCAGACAAAACGCCTTTGGGTATCAAGACGGGCTACACCGGCATGAGTATTAAGAATACCAAAGACTAGGCTGTCATGATCATCTGCCATCGCCGTTTGGTCAGGTACAGTATTATGATTTGGCATCGCATTACTCGTGGTCACATTAGTTCAGTGCCAATAGCAATGCCAAGGTTAAGAAGTGACAAATATTTTATAAATAGGCGCACAAAATTGTGTGCAACTATACCAAACGGCTTTGTGCGATGGCCGCCATAATAAAGCTGGCAAACAAAGGATGCGGTGCAAACGGGCGGGATTTAAGCTCCGGGTGGAACTGAACCCCAATGAACCAGGGATGATCCTTCAGCTCGACAATCTCCGGCAGCTTGCCATCTGGCGAAAGTCCGGAGAACACCATACCGTTGTGCTCCAGACGCTCTTGCCAGGCGATATTCACTTCATAGCGGTGACGATGTCGCTCGCTGATCTCATCAGCACCGTAAATACTGTGCACCAATGTGCCCTTTTTCAGGTGCGCCGGGTACGCCCCAAGCCGCATGGTGCCGCCCAGGTCATCCTTGTCGCCGCGGCGCTCCTTGGCGTTGCCCTTGGCCCATTCGGTCATCAGGCCAACAACATGGGTACCATCTTGGGCAAACTCGCTGGACGTTGCATCGTCAGTATTTGCAAGGTGGCGCGCCGCCTCGATGACGGCCATTTGCATACCAAAGCAAATGCCAAAATATGGCACGTTGTGCTCTCTGGCGAACTTCGCAGCGCGGATTTTACCTTCCGAGCCACGCTCGCCAAATCCGCCAGGCACCAGAATGCCATGCACATTGGTAAGGGCCGCCAGGGCCTCGTCCTCATGCTCGAATGTTTCGCTCTCGATCCATTTGATCCGTACCTTGACGTTATTGGCAATACCGCCATGGACTAGGGCTTCCATCAGGGATTTATAGGCATCCGGCAGCACAGTATATTTGCCAACAACGGCAATGCAGACTTCGCCGTCCGGATTATGAATGCGCGCCGAAATCTCTTCCCAGCGGCTCAAATCTGGCTCGTCATCATCGGCAATGCCAAAGTGCTTCAGCACCTGGCTGTCTAACCCCTCACGGTGATAGGTCAGCGGCACATCATAAATTGAGTTTGCGTCCAGCGCCGGGATCACAGCCCCTTCCTGGACATTACAGAACAGGCCAATTTTACGGCGTTCGCTTTGCGGGATCTGATGTTCACAGCGGCACAGCAATATGTCGGGCTGAATACCGATCGAACGTAATTCCTTGACCGAATGCTGTGTCGGCTTGGTCTTTAATTCTCCCGCTACAGCAATAAAGGGCAACAAGGTCACATGCAGATATGCGGCCCGTGATGACCCCAGTTCAAGTCCGACCTGGCGAATGCTTTCGAAAAACGGCAAAGCCTCGATATCGCCAACAGTGCCGCCGATTTCGCACAAGACAAAGTCCACACCACCGGCGTCAGACAGGATAAATTCCTTAATGGCATCAGTAACATGAGGAATAACCTGGACCGTGGCACCCAGATAATCGCCGCGCCGTTCGCGCTCGATAATGGTCTGGTAAATTCGCCCGGTCGTGACATTATCAGTCTGGGCCGCAGCCACACCGGTAAAACGCTCGTAATGGCCCAGATCCAGATCGGCCTCGGCACCGTCATCGGTGACAAACACCTCGCCGTGCTGATAGGGCGACATGGTACCCGGATCGACGTTTAAGTAAGGGTCCAGCTTGCGCAGACGTACGGAATAACCACGGGCCTGCAAGAGCGCGCCCAAGGCTGCGGATGCGAGGCCTTTACCAAGAGAGGAGACCACGCCGCCAGTGATGAAAATATATCGCGACATGGGCGCGCACCTTATTCCCGATTCGCCAATTGGTCCAGACGAACCTGATGAAACATCAAAAGTGATTAAGCCGGTGGTGTACTATTCTTCTTCGGGGGCCGGCACCACAGGTGCAGACTCCGTCGCAGGCGCAGGTTCAACGGCAACAGGCTCCACGGCATCTTGAGGCTCAAGGCCCGGCAAAGCCAAGCTGGCCGGAGCCGATGACACCGGCGCACCGATCACCACACTGTCAGATTTCTGACCAATGTTTGGCAAGACCGTCAGCATAATGCTGGTCAAAAAGAACAAACCGCCCAGTATTGAGGTCGAACGGGTCAACACATCCGCGGCCCCCCGTCCCGACATCATACTGCCCGGACCACCGCCCATGCCCAGTGCGCCGCCCTCAGAGCGTTGCAGGAGTACCGTTGCCACCAGGGCAACGCTGATCAGAAAGTGGATTGTCAATAAAACTGTCGTCATGGCGATGGCATCTCTGGTGCGGTTAAAGCAATGAAACCGGCCAAAAGTGAGCCAGTTCGAGCGTTATGTAGCGCAGGTCAGTTCCCGGCGCCAGTCCCGCAGGCTTTGCTCATGCAGTTTTTCACGCAAAACATTCACCGTGCGATCTACCTCGCCGTTGGATCGTTCCAGCGACTCGCCGCCGGCGAAGGCCGTAAAGGTTCCCATTGCTAATTCTTTGATCAAGCGCAAACGCTGATCGGTCTCGCCATTTGGCTCTAACGCCTCAGTCGTAATTTCAACCAGAGCAGAGGCCAGCTCGATAGCATCTGGTGCACCACGGCCGCGCAAGCGGCGGCGCAATTCGCGCGCCAGACCATCAATTTCCTCAGGGTCAATATTGGCCCCGGCTTCGGGATCATTCACCTTCAACTCAACGGCCACAATGATGCGCATGGCCAGAGTACGGATACGTTCACGGCTCATTTTCTGGCGAGCCGCATCAATTTCCTCATTGTGGGAAACCGCAATATTCTGATCGCCATCAACGCTATTTCTCAACGTGTTGGGTGGGTGAAACAACTCGGCACTGTTATCCCGATCAGCAATGCCGCGCCGATCTGGTCCAACATAATCGCCCGTCACCACAAAACCTTTTCTGGCCGTAACCGCAGCATGCAAGCGGGCCGCCAGATCGCGCGTTGAAAACGGGCGCAAAAGCAAATCATCAACACCGGCATCGACCAGCTGGCGTACGCTTTCGGCCTGACGATCCCAACTGGTGGTAATGGTCACCACAAACGGGTTGACCCCGATGTCACCGGTGCGCAGTTTTTTCATCAAATCTGCAACACCACCGCCGGCATTATGGACCTCGGCAATGATCAGGTCATAATCGCCATGGGAGATGTGCTTGCTGAAGGTTTTAAACTCCTGCACCGATTCGATCTCGCGAAACCCAATTTCAAACAGTGCCGCGCGCGTCACCCGCAAATTTGTGGGTTCCGTATCAAATAACAGAACCTTTGCGTCTTGAAATTTTTTGTTACTGACCATCCCCGGTGCCTTCATTGCAGTGGCAATTGGACACTATGGGTCTAAGGTATTGAGAATACTTTACCAACTCTATTCAAATTGCATCTATTGCCCGGCTTTGACAATCGCCGCAAAATCAGCCGCATGCAGGCTGGCGCCACCTATCAAGCCACCATCGACATGCTCTTGCGCAAAAATTTGTGCGGCATTGCCGGGCTTAACAGACCCGCCATAGAGAATTCTGGCCTCGGCCAGATTGTCCCCTCCTGCGGCATGCAGCTTGCCACGAAGATGCGCGTGCATGGCGGCAATATCGTCCAGAGTTGCCACTTTACCTGTGCCAATGGCCCAGACCGGCTCATAAGCAAGAACACAATTTTGTGCGGTGCCCCCTTGGGGAAGGGAATTTTCAACCTGCTTGCCAACCACGTCAAAAGCCTGCCCCGCTTCACGCTCGGCCAGTGTTTCACCAACACAAACGATCGCGATCAGGCCCGCCGCCAGTGCTGCTTCGGCTTTGGCTTTGACAATGGCATCACTTTCCCCATGATCGGCGCGCCGCTCTGAATGACCGACAATGACATAGCTTGCCCCGGCGTCTTTGAGCATTGGTGCCGCAATATCGCCGGTATGTGCCCCGTTTGGGTTTTGGTGACAATCCTGGCCGCCAATATGGATACCGCTTTGCCCACTGTCACGCACCAGATCGGCCAACAGTGTGGCCGGCGGGCAGATCAGAACATCGGCTGTTTTTGGCGCTTGACCACCCAAGAGATCAATCAGGTCTTTTATCTCGTTTCGGGCCTTTTGCAGGCCATTCATTTTCCAGTTTCCTGCAATTAACATTCGCCGTGTCATCCTGATCCCCATGTGCGTTCGCTTGTCAAAACACTCCCTAGCAGGATGGGTGATATTGGGCAAATGTACGCCTTGCCCAAGACGTGCTGCGCGCTTACATTCGCGGCTGTTTTCGCCCTTTCCCGGAGTTTCAAATGCTTGAACGAATGCGCATCATGGCCAAGTCGCCACTGGCTATGGTTATGATCGGCCTATTGATCCTCAGTTTTGCGGTCTGGGGGATTAGCGACGTATTCCGTGGTGGGCAGGGCGATGCCGTTGTCATCGTTGGCCCTAACAAAGTTTCAGTGCAGGAATACGCACAGGCTTGGGATCGCGAGCTTAATCGGATCATCCGTCAAAGCGAGGGCAAAATCAC
Organism: Robiginitomaculum sp.; assembly: GCA_021776525.1. Lineage (GTDB taxonomy): Bacteria > Pseudomonadota > Alphaproteobacteria > Caulobacterales > Maricaulaceae > Robiginitomaculum_B. The sequence goes on along the minus strand of JAJFFT010000004.1, from coordinate 692,188 downwards.
CACCAAACAGGCCCGCGACTACGGACTGGCAGAACAGCTCTTACAACGCATGACCAATGATGCCGCGGTTGATGCCAAAGCATCCCAAATGGGTATTGGCATGTCTGATCGGCTGATCGCCGAAGAAATTCGCAAGCTTGAAGCTTTTGTAGATCCGATCACCGGTAAATTCAGCGATGAGCAATACCGCTCTACGCTCGCCAATGCGCGCTACACCCCCGAGCAGTTTGAGCGGGGCGTTCGCAATGACTTGTTGCGTGCTCAGATCATCAACCCGGTGGTCAGCGGCATTGCGGCCCCTAAATCCATGGCCCAGATCGAACTGAACTATCGCGGCGAACAACGCCACGTTACCTCGGTCGTTTTACCAGAAGACATTATTGCCACCCCCGAAGATCCCACCGACGAAGTACTTGCAGGCTTTTTGGCAGAACACCCCGAAAACTTCCGCACACCAGAGCTGCGCGGCGCATCTTTGGTGACGATCTCTGCCACTGATCTGGCCTCTGAAATTGACGTCCCGGAAGACAAGATCAAAGAACTTTTTGAGTTCCGTCAAAGTGAGTTGTCTGAGCCAGAAACCCGCAGCTGGGTACAGCTCAGCGCCCCGGATGAGGCCACAGCAAAGATCATAACAGAACGCCTGCAAGCCGGAGAGACGGCCGAAGCAATCAGCCAGTCCCTTAATCTCAGCCCGCCAATTGTCTTTGAAGACACGGCACAAGCCGACACGCCGGACGACCAGATTGCACAAACAGTTTTTGACGCCAAGGCCGCAGGAGATATCGGTACGAGCGAGGGTCGGCTGGCCTGGGCTGCGTGGAAATTAAACGGCATTACAGCTGCTAATCTCAAAACTTTGGATGATGTGCGTGACACCTTGCGCGATGAATTTATCAAAGAAGAATCTGCTGACAAACTCTATGAACTGGTTGGCAATTTTGAAGATGCACGGGCCAGCGGTGCCACATTAGAAGAGGCCGCTGAAACCACAGGTCTTTTGCTACTGACCCTGCCCCCGGTTGACCAAACGGGCCGAGATGGTTCGGGCGAGCCGATTGCCGCTATTTTCGGGCAAAAGGAAATTCTTGAGACTTTGTTTGAAACCGAGGAAGCGGTCGAATCTGAAATTCTGGAAACACCGGATGGCGATTATTATGTCATTCGCACTGACAGTATTAAGGCCCCGCAGACACCTGAACTGGCCGACATTCACGACAAGGCTCTTGAGGCATGGAAAATTGATACTCGCTCACGCGAGATTAAAACCATGGCCGATAAAATTGCAGAAGCCTTGAAAACGGGTGAACAGCCGAACGCTGTGGCCGAACGCTTTCCCGGCACCAGAGTCGAATCTGCAATTTTACAGCGCGGCCAAAACATACCGCCGCTGACCCAGCGCCATGCCGCACTGTTGTTCCAAACCCCGGTTGGCGAAGTTGCCATGGCACCCGGCCAGTTAAACCAGAGCCTGTATATTTCCCGTGTGGAAAACATTATTCCGGCGGGCAGAGTGCCCGACAGTCAGGTTGAAGAAACCCGCTCGACCATAGCCAATGCTCTGGCCGGAGACATGCAGGCCGAATTCCTTCGCGGCCTGTTGGAGCAATATAACGTACGCCAGGATCCTCGGCTCAAGGCCCTGGCCCTTGGTGACAATCCGGAAGGCTGATCCCATTGGCATCTGAAACCAGCGGCCCCGGCGAGGCGTTTTGTAGGCGTCACGCGGATGGGGAAGCACAGATTGTTACGCGTGTTATTATTGATGATCTGCTGACGCCAGTCGGGGCAATGCTGCGCCTTGGTCCGCAAATCCCTAATATTGTCCTGATGGAATCTGTTCAGGGCGGGGATTGGCGGGGCCGTTATTCTTTTATCGGAATGGACCCTGATGCCCTGTGGCGGGTGCGCGACGGCGTGGCCGAACAGCGCGCCAATGACACGGACTGGCAGCCCATGGATGCCGCACCCGTTGAGGCCTTGCGCCAGTTTGTAGACGCAGCCCACATCGCTTTGCCCGAAGGCCTGCCGCCAATGGCGGCCGGGGCTTTTGGTTATCTGGGTTATGACATGGTACGCCATGTTGAGGACTTGCCAGAGCCAAACCCGGATGCTTTGGGGCTGGACGATGCCTTGTTGTTGCGCCCGACTCTGGTTGCAATTTTTGATTCTGTTGCGCAGGAAATCGTCTTGGCCACACCGGTCCGTCCTGCCTCAGGGATTAGTGCAGCCCAAGCCTATGCGGCCGCCCAACAGCGCCTGGACAACCTGCAAACCCGCCTTGGGAGACCTGTTTCAACCGGGACAATTGATCAAAGTGGTGAACGCATCTCACCGCCAGAGCCGATCAGCAACACCCCGCCTGATCATTACCGGGCCATGGTCAGCCGCGCCAAAGACTACATCAAAGCCGGCGATATTTTCCAGATGGTCCCCAGCCAGCGTTTTCACGCCCCTCTGGCCGAGCCTGCCTTTGCGCTCTATCGCTCTTTACGACGCCTCAATCCATCGCCGTTTTTGTATTATCTGAATTTTGAGGGGTTTTCAGTGGTTGGCTCCAGTCCGGAAATTCTTGTCCGGGTGCGCGATAACCGGGTCACCATTCGCCCGATCGCCGGAACGAGGCCCCGGGGAGCCAATCCAGCCGAGGATGCGGCGCTGGAGGCTGATCTTCTGGCCGATCCCAAAGAGCGCGCTGAGCACCTTATGTTGCTGGACCTTGGCCGCAATGATGCGGGCCGGGCCTGCAAGGCTGGCACCATCACGGTGACCGAACAGTTCGGCGTCGAGCATTACAGCCATGTGATGCACATCGTTTCCAATGTCGAAGGCGATCTGGACGATGACAAGGATGCCATAGACGCCTTGTTTGCCGGTTTTCCCGCAGGCACCGTATCAGGCGCGCCCAAAATTCGCGCTATGGAAATCATCAACGAGCTGGAAATAGAAAAACGCGGCCTTTACGCCGGGGCCATTGGTTATTTTTCCGCCGGTGGCGATATGGACACCTGCATTGCGCTGCGCACCGCCATCGTCAAAGACGGCACCATGTATGTGCAGGCCGGGGGCGGTGTCGTGTTGGACAGTGATGAAGAGGCCGAACGCATGGAAACCGTGCACAAATCGCGGGCCTTGTTTCGTGCCGCGGCTCAGGCTTGGCGCTTTATATAACCTCTTATAGGCCGACAGAGCGGACCTTGACGCCGCGCGCATTGGCATGACGCTGAACAAGAGCGGTGCGCAGCGAGACCATGCGTATGCCTTTTGCGGCCAGACGGTCCTGCCAGCCTTGCAAAGCGGCCATGCTGTGCGGTCTGGGATGGGCAATCACCACGGTGACCCCATCGCGCAGGGCCAAAGCTTCGGCGCGTTTCATCTGTGTGGCGATGGCCGCAGGTGTATCCAAATCATCCAAAAACACATCCCGCCGGATGATCGGCACCCCAGCTTTGCCAATCACCCGCGCCGCAGCGCTTTTCTGGCTGGTAACCGAGTCCAGAAAGATCAGACCCTGATTTTGTAAAATATTGGCCACCTCGCCAATGCATGATGCACAAGAGGTAAAGCGGCTGCCCATATGATTGTTGACACCAACCACGCCCGGCACCCGCAATAAAGCAGCCAGCAGACGTTGGCGGTTTTGCACGGTGGGGAGGCGTTTGAGCAAAGCCCCGGGACCGGGGTCTTCCAGACCCAGCGGCTCCATAGGCATATGCAAGAGAATCTCGTGGCCAGATGCCTGTGCCCGTGCTGCCCATCGCGGTGCGTCGCGGGTATAGGGCAAAATCGCCAGCGTCACCGGTTGCGGCAGATCAAGTGCCATTGTTGACCACGCCCGCGCCGGGCCTATGTCATCAATCACCAGAGCAATCATAGGTGTGGATATTGGCGGTGTTGTCAGGTCGGCTGGCAGAGCAATGTCAGGTCTGGAAATGCTGGCTTTGCGCACACCTGCATCAGCCCGCAATGTTGCCGATGTAAATGTGCTTTGGGTTTTGGCACTGGCATCAGCGCGCAAGGGGGCCAGGCTGCTGATCGCCGCGAACAGGGCCAGTGCACCCAGCGTAGCGCTAATGGTTGCAAACCAACTAAACCGCAAAGGTGGCCGCGACGCCGCTTCGTCTGCATCCAGCAAAGCATGCAATCTGGCAAGGCGGCTTTGGCGGTTTTCCAAAGAATCATAAACGGGCCTGTTCATGGAACAAACAGGCCCGTTTATGGTTACCAAAAGGTTATGGACGGCCTATGAACCCGTTGGTGCGCACCATTTGCAACCCTGTCTTTCTTCATCAATGCGGGAAGTCTGGCAAAGGCAGGGTGACTTTGGTGGGGACCGCCTCGCCGCGCATATAGGAAAGGATGATTGCACTGATCTGCGGGTCTTGCATAAACACGTTATGCCCGCCATTGACGACCGTCACCTGTGTCCCGTTGCGAAAGCCGCTAATCGCTTCACGAGCGCCCTTAGGGTAGGTTCGGCCATCCAGCGTCCCGGTCAGAAACAATGCCGGGATATCTGTTTTCACCGGCGTACGAAACGCCTCTCCCAAATCATCCAGCCCCAAAGCACCGACCAGATGCGGCATGGGGTAATTCAAAAGATCACCCAAAGAGGCTGTTTTAGCCTGCGCTTTTACCGCCGCGGCGCGGGTCGGCGAAATACCCGACATAATGTCCATGGCCTCGGCCATACCGGTAAAGGTAATCGGCTCGGCACGCATGAATTTATAGATAAGCGGTGCAATCCGATCTGCACTGCCGAATTCGGCCATAGCATAAATGCCCGGTAAGTTGGATGCCCGCGCCGGATCAGCAATAAAAAACGATGTGACGAATTGCAACTCCATCTTGCCAATGGCCATGCTCTGCTCGTTGCCATCTTTGTCTGTGATCGTGGCATGCAGGGGTGTTTTTTCCACCTGAGCATGGACCCGGTTCATCTGCGCCACAAAGTCTGGATAGGCCGCTGCGGTTTCTGTATCGACATTGATCGCTGCTTGCAGGCGTTTGAAATACGCCTCTGTGCGCGCCGGATATTTAACGGTGGCGTCCAGACCTTCAATGGCCGCCAGTACCAGTTTTCCGATATGATCGGGCATGATCTTCACCGCTGCCAGAGCAAGGTGAGACCCATAGCTAATCCCCCATATGTCAACTTTTTCGACGCCCAGCGCCCGGCGCATATCGTCCAGATCAAGGGCATTTTGCACTGTGTTATAGCCGGCCAGATCCACACCCTTTTCCTGCCAGAAAACTGTGCATTCATCAGCAGCCTTGTGCATCAATGCTCTCTCTGTAGCCTGAACCAGCGGCTCACTTAGCGGTGTGTGATAGCTTGATACACAGGGTGGAACCGCATTTGAAAATCCGGTGCCGCGCTGGTCATAGGCAATCACGTCACCAAATTCACGCATAGCCATAAAGAGCGGGAAGCGCCGCCCCCGCGCCGTATCAACGCCCGACCCACCCGGACCACCAGCCAGATATACAATCGGGTTACCTGGGCTTTCAGAGGTGGATTTAAACCGCACAAACTGGATTTCAATATCGCGAGCATCAGCAGCATTACGGTTTTCTGAAACCATAAAACGCCCTCGTTCAGCATCAATTCTTTCGCCGTTATTGGCCACAAACTCATAAGGCTCGAAAGCAATTGATGGGGTCGCATCCGGTGTAGCGGCCAGTATTTTGACCCCGAAAGCAATGACAATTGCGGCAATACACAGTGCCGCAAAACGAAAAATTATAGGCATATTGATACGTCTCCTTATTTCCATTCATCCTCATTAAGGTGAAAAACTCAGGTCTTCATATGCATATCGGCGAACGGCACCATTGACCCCGTAAACGGTATATACAATAAAATTTCAATGACTTATGGTGCTTATATGATGGACCGGCTGATAGGTTTTGTGGTTTTATTGTTTGCACTTGCCCTGCCAGCGACGGCGCAGGACGCAACACGGTTTTATCATATGGTCCGCAGCGCAATTGTTTGTCCGGCAAACGGAGCCGCCATGCCGGACTTTAATGGCCCGCAGTGCAAAGCCCAAAATACAGACCGCATCGACCCGCAAAACCGGGTGATCTGGGTCCGCGCCACAGTGGATCTATCCGAAGATGTTGTTCAACAGGCCAAACCTCTGGCCCTCTATCTGGGGGCGCTCGCCAGCAGCGAGATTTACTGGAACGGTGAACGCATAGGCGCGAATGGTGCACCTGGAAATTCCAGGCAAACAGAAAAGGTTGGCTTATTGGATGTGGCCCTCTTTGTCCCGCACACAGCGGTCAAAGCTGGAGATAATACCATCACCCTAAGAATGGCCAATTTTCACAGTCTCATCAAACTGCGCAGCCCGTTTCACTATCTTTATATTGCCCATGCCGCGCCCTACGGTGCGCGCCACGTACAGCATTACATTCCGGCACTGCTTACATCGGGGGCTTTCGTGCTGGCAGCCCTCTATTTTGGGATGATCTCGTTTGGCAAAGATGATGAAGTCAGTGCCGTTTTCATTGCCACAATGGCGCTATTCGCCGGTTTGCAGCTCTTTTTTGAAAGCTTGCGGGTGTTCGTCCCCTATGCTTACCCTTGGCAAATATGGCGATTATTGGCCATTTCGGGCTGCGCCGCCGGGTTTTCAATAAGTATGGTCGTGTACCTAGCCAAACGCTTCTTACCCCAACGCTGGCGGTTTTTTAGCAGCGCAACGCTGGGTCTGGTCTGTATTGCTTTTCTGATCCCAGGATTTGATTATAAGACACTGTTCATTTTATTTGGGGCCAGCTGTGTCGCGCTTGGCATTTTGGTATTACCCGCCATCACCAACGCGCCGGGGGCACGGGCTACTCTGTTAGCCGTCAGTGCGTTTTTTGTCCTGATCCTGATCGACCGGCAAAGTTTTCTGGATCGCAGTTTTTATCTGATGGCGGCAATATTGATCATGGTGCTGTTTGCTGATCAGGCGCGCCTGTTGCAACGCATCACCCGCGAGCGGCATGACTTGCAGATACGGGCCAAAGCCTTGTCCAAGGCTCTGGCGCAAAGCACCAAGGATGAGCCAAAAAGCACCCGATTGGCCATCAAAACCCGCGGACTTACCGATTACATAGAAACCAATACGATCGCTCGTTTATCTGGGGCCGATGATTATGTGGAATTGACCACTATAGGCGGCAAAACTTTTTTGCTGGATGACAGCTTGAACGCTTTGCAAAAACGCCTGCCGTCCTCTTTTCTTCGGGTACATCGTTCACACATCATCAACATGCCTCATGTGCAACAACTGAAAATGCCGGCCCGGGGCCTGCGCATGGCTGTGCTTAAATCCGGCGATGAAATACCAGTTAGTCGCCGCCAGGCCGCACGCGCCGTTAAATCCCTCGAAATTTTTGCGGCACCCCAAGAAAACGCGCTTTGACATCAAGGCTGCGTTACTTCTGATGGTGCCCCATTGCCGCCTGCGATCAGGCACCCTAGATTGCAAAAAACACGACCCGTACGGAATGCCCATCCCATGATCCTGATCATCGATAATTACGACAGCTTTACCTATAATCTTGTGCATTATGTACAGGAATTAGGTGCCCAAACAGAGGTCCATCGCAATGATGCGCTTGGCGTTGATGAGGTGTTGGCCAAGGGTGCTGATGGGGTAATTTTATCGCCCGGGCCGTGTGATCCTGACCGCGCCGGCATCTGCCTTGAACTATTGCAAAATGCCCCGGACCATCTGCCTATACTGGGGGTCTGCCTTGGTCACCAGGCCATTGGCCAGATCTTCGGCGGTGACGTTATTGCTGCTAAATCCATCATGCATGGTAAAACCAGCCCAATTCAGCATGACAGCAGTGGCGTTTTCGCCGGGTTGCCAGATGGCTTCGAGGCGGCGCGCTATCACAGTCTGGCTGTCAGGCGCGATAATCTTCCCGATTGCCTGCACATCAATGCGCAAACCAAAGACGGTGAGATTATGGGCCTGTGCCACAAGACCCGGCCCATTCACGGGGTACAGTTTCACCCCGAATCCATTGCCTCTGAGCACGGTCATCAGATTTTGCAAAACTTTCTTGACGTTTGCCATCAACCGGCCTGTGCAGCATGAATAAATTCACACCAATTCTTGACCGACTGGCCCTTGGACAACCGCTGGGTGCCCCCATGGCCCGCGATGCCTTTTCGCAAATCATGGATGGCGAGATTGAAAATGCACAAATCGGTGCATTTTTGATGGGTTTACGCATTACCGGCGAAAGCACCGAAGTCATTACCGAGGGCGCGCTTGCCCTGCGCGAACGCCTGTGCGCCGTCAACGCCCCAGACGGGGCCATCGACACCTGCGGCACGGGCGGCGACGCCAAAGGCACCTATAACATTTCCACCGCTGCGGCCTTGATCGCCGCCGGCGGCGGTGTTTGCGTCGCCAAGCACGGCAATAAAGCATTAAGTTCAAAAACCGGGTCCGCCGAAGTTCTGGAAGAGTTGGGCGTACGCATGCAGATCAGCCCGGCTGGCGTCGAGGCTTGTATGGCCGGTGCCAATATCGGCTTTATGTATGCTCCGACCTTGCATGTGGCTATGCGCCATGTGGCCAAGGCACGGCGCGCCCTTGGCATACGCTCGATCTTCAATCTGGTTGGCCCACTGTCTAATCCGGCTGGTGTTAAACACCAGCTTCTGGGCGTATTTGACAGCCGCTGGACTGAGCCCATGGCCGGAGCCTTGCGCCAGCTTGGCGGCAAACGGGCCTGGGTGGTGCATGGCAGTGATGGTCTGGACGAGATCACCACAACCGGGCCGACACGGGTCAGCGCGCTGGACAATGGCCAGGTTACGACTTTTGATATTACCCCGGAAGAATTTGGCTTTGCACGCGCCAAAGAGAGTGATCTTGCGGGCGGTGAACCGGCGCAAAATGCCGATGCCATCCGCGCTTTGCTGGACGGCAAACGTGGCCCGTTTCGCGATATTGCCCTGCTGAACGCCGGGGCCGCCGTTTATGTGGCCGGACGCACGAACACAGTCCGAGACGGCATTACGCTTTGTGAAAACGCATTGGACAGCGGTGCCGCAGCGCAATCGCTGAGTGACCTTGCCCGTCTGTCGCATGAGGACGAACATTGAGCATTCTTGACGATATATTGGCCACCAAACGCGATGAGGTCTTGAAAGGCAAAACCCAGATTTCCCTTTCGGATCTTCTGGGGCAGGTCCAAAACTGCACCATGCCACGTGGTTTTGTGCACGCCCTCAAAAACCGTACCACGGATACCAGCATTGCCCTGATTGCCGAGATCAAGCGCGCCAGTCCCTCCAAAGGCCTGATCCGGGAAGACTTTGACCCGGCAGAACTGGCCCGCGCCTATCAGGCCGGTGGGGCGACATGTCTCTCGGTCTTGACTGATCAGCCCTATTTTCAGGGGCAAAACAGTTTTTTGGATGACGCGCGTCGCGCCTGCACCCTGCCTGTCCTTAGAAAAGACTTCATCATTGATCCCTGGCAGGTGGCGCAATCGCGCGTTCTGGGGGCGGACTGTATTTTGCTGATCATGGCGGCGCTGGACACGGCCTTGGCGAACGAACTTTCTACCCTTGCACGGGACCTCAGTATGGATGTTCTGGTCGAAGTGCACAACGCACAAGAACTCGACGCCGCATTATCCCTGCCCATCAGTTTGTTGGGGATTAACAACCGCAATCTTTCGACTTTTGAAACCTCACTTACTGTTACGGAAGAGCTTGGTCAGGGCATTTCTGATGACTATTTACTGGTTTCAGAAAGCGGCATTGCAAGTGCTGCAGACATAGTTCGTATAAAAGCCGCCGGTGCGCGTGCCGTGCTGGTCGGGGAAAGCCTGATGCGCCAGCCGGATGTAGAACAGGCGACGAAAGACCTATTGGCCTAGGGCGTTTCTCAACCCGCCTTGACGTTTGAAAAGAACATCTATAGAACATTCGGCATAGATTCGTTTTTTGTTCCCTTTTCGTCTAGGTGACCTCATGCTGACATCCAAACAACACGACCTTTTGCTGTTCATCAATAAACGTCTATCAGAAAGCGGGGTTTCCCCTTCTTTTGACGAGATGAAAGATGCTCTGGGCTTGGCGTCCAAGTCCGGCATCCACCGTTTGATTACCGCTTTGGAAGAACGCGGGTTTATCCGCCGTCTGGCGCACCGCGCCCGGGCGTTGGAGGTGATCAAACTGCCAGAAGACATGCAAACACCACAGACCCAAGCCACTGCACAGATCAAAGATTTTACCGTTGGACTTTCAAGCGGTCAGTCGATGGATTTGCCAGAACCGGCCAACAGTGTTGACGTTCCCTTGCTGGGGCGCATCGCCGCCGGCACCCCCATTGAGGCCATTTCCCATGAAACCGCCCGCATTGCCGCACCGTCGGATATGATCGGGCATGGGGATCATTTTGCCTTGACCGTACAAGGCGATTCGATGATTGAAGCTGGCATTTTGGATGGTGATACGGTGATTATCCGCCGGGCCGATACGGCCCATAACGGCGAAATTATTGTCGCCCTTGTCGATGATGAAGAAGCCACACTGAAACGCCTGCGCAAGAAAAATAATACCATTGCCCTTGAGGCCGCCAACCCAGAATATGAAACGCGTATCTTCGGCCCCGACCGGGTCAAGGTTCAAGGCACGCTGGTCGGTCTGGTCCGCCGCTATCACTAGGCGGGTTTGAAACCGCTCAAAGGTGCGGCGCACTCTCCCCCCTCTATTGTGTTTGTGTTCCGGCTGACCATGGCCGCTTTGAGGCCGGCTGCGTTTCCAATCTGACCTGCGGGTATAGAAAAAGAAGCTCGGATTCGTCCGCTGGCTTGGGCGGGGTGATCAGCGTTGTTTTCGGACAATAGGCTGCATTGCGCGCCGATGGCCTGAACGTGGTAACAACGATATCCGCCTGGCGACAATCCTCTGCCAGTTGCCCCAACAGTTGGTTAAAGACCAGCACACGCTCATCGTGCAGATTAGTGACACAACCACTGACATCACAGGGCAGCGTTGTTCCGGCCTTCTTTAAAGGCATTGCGTCATCTGGCTCCATAGCCAAAGCACTGGCAAATTGTTCAAGGACAAAACCAGACATATCCCCATAGCCAATCAAAACGTCCTTCTCTTTTGTGGCCACACGTACCGCTCCCCCCTCTGGGGTGATCAAACCATCTGGCACGTCCACATTGGCCCACAGGGCAAAACCAACCGCCATCAGCAACGCCCCCCATATCCTGCGAGCTTTGCGCAAAAGTGCTAGCATTAAAAGACCGATGGTAATAATGCCCCGTACCGTGGCTGGTGCCGCCGGAATGTGCAGGATTGCCCCCGGCGTTTGTGCGGTGAAATGTGCGATATTGATAATCACATCCAGTCCCCAGCCGGCCAGCACGAAGAAAGGCGCGCCCATACCAACAAAGTCGAGCAATGTTCCAGCCAGCAAGGATGGCATTACGATAAATGTGAACACAGGCATCGCGGCAATATTGGCCGCCAGACCATAAACGGCGGTGCGGTGAAAATAAAAAGCTGCAAATGGCCCGGTGGCCAATCCGGCGATCAGGCTGGTCAAGGCCAGCGCCCCCAACACAGCCGCGAGGCGCGAAACCCAGGCCAATGGTGATAGCCCCACAGCACGCGGCAAAACCCGAACCCGCGGCCCGGCCCACTCGTAAAAGGCGATCAGTGCCAAGGCGGCAGAAAAAGACATTTGAAAGCCCGGCGAGATTACATTTTCAGGAGAAAGCGCCGCCACCACCAGTGCCGCCAAGGAAATGGTGCGAATGGATAAAGCCCGCCGGTCAAACAGAACCGCACTTAAAACCACAGCCGTCATCACAAACGCACGCTGAGTTGGTGCACTCCCTCCGGACAGGAGTAGATAGCCAATGGCCACCAGAAGACCGATTACCGCCGCCGGTTTACGAGCATCAAATCGCCGGCCAATCGAGGGAATTGCGGCCAGTATCATGCCGCCAAGTCCAAATACCAATCCGGCAACCAGACCCATATGCAAACCGGAAATGGCCAGCATATGTGCCAGGCCAGACGCACGCAGATCATCAGCGGTTTGCTCGCTAATGGCGCTGCGATCCCCGGTCACAAGAGCCGCAGCAACCGCACCCTTTTGCCCGCCAAGGTCAGTACGAATGGCCTGCGCCATGGAGCGCCTGATTTTGGCCAGAGCCAATTGAAACCCGCCGTGTTGGACAGTCCTGGATGCATCCACATGGATATGACCATAGGAAAACCCGGTGCCGCCAATCCGTTGAAACCAGGCACTGCGGGCAAAATTATAAGCCCCGGGGAAAAGCGGGGAAGCCGGGGCCTGCAAAGCGGCGGTAAAGCGCACACGCTGGCCGGGTTCGGCATCATTGATAAACCCACTGATCCGAATGCGCTTGGGGATTTGCGCCGCCGCTAAACGCCCAAGAGCATCGGGGGCGATAAGATAGCGGGCGCGGTGGCCACGTTCTTTATCAACGGCCAGAACCAGTCCTTCCCCCTTATATACGCGACTTTGGTCGCTGAGCACGGGTCCCGCGCGGGTATGACTGCGCCATTGCGCCGCCGCCCAGCCAAAACTAAACGCCGCCAAAAGCGCCAACACAAACACCAGCCACACGGCCCCGGCATGATCAAAACGGCGCAAAACCCATCCAAGGGTCAGGCTGAGTGCAATAATAAATACCGGCAGCGCCGGATTAGGTTCATGAAGAGGAAAAAAATATGTCGCCACGCCCAGGCAAAATATCCACGGTGCCCACAATGCAAAACTGCCCCGTGCTGGCACGTCAAATAAACCTGCTTTGACACAATATTTAAGAAGGTGCGCAGAAAAACCATGCCCACCCCATTGAGGCTTCACCCGTATGCTCATCGCGCCGTCCAGTATGTCGTCCGACGTCTGTGCTTCCTTGCTGTTCGTCATCTTATGCGCATGTTAGCATGAGATTTGATTCCTGCCTTATTTAGTTTTGCGGTCCCAACATGTCTGATGTCGTTACTCGTTTTGCCCCTTCACCAACCGGATACCTGCACATTGGCGGGGCCAGAACGGCCCTGTTTAATTGGCTTTATGCACGGGCCAATGACGGAAAATTTCTCTTGCGTATCGAAGACACCGACCTAGCCCGATCCACCCCTGAGGCCAAAGCCGCCATTTTGAATGGGCTTGAATGGCTAGGGCTGGATCATGACGGCGCCGTTATATACCAAAGCGAGCAGGCCGAGCGGCATCGTGCCATCGCGCTGGAATTACTAAACTCCGGCGGCGCTTATCGCTGTTTTATGACACCCGATGAGATCTCTTCCGAGCGCGAGGCAGCCCGTCATGAAGGGCGGGTTTTTCAATCACCCTGGCGTGATCGTTCCGCCGCAGAGGCGCCGGACAGCCAGCCCTTTGTCGTCCGCCTCAAAGCCCCAAAAAGCGGCCAAACCCGCATTAACGACCAGGTTCAGGGCACCGTAACATTTGAAAATGCGGTCTTGGATGATTTGATCCTGCTGCGCGCCGACGGCACGCCCACCTATATGTTGGCCGTTGTCGTTGATGATCATGATATGGGGATCAGCCATGTTATTCGCGGTGATGACCATCTGGTCAACGCCGCACGCCAAAACCTGATTTATGATGCGCTGGGCTGGGATATTCCGCACTATGCCCACATCCCGCTCATCCATGGCCCGGACGGCAAGAAACTTTCCAAACGCCATGGGGCTCTGGGGGTCGAGGCTTATCGGGATATGGGGTATCTTCCAGAGGCCATGCGGAATTACCTTGTGCGCCTGGGTTGGGCTTATAAAGACCTTGAAATTGCCTCTACGGAGGAGTTGCTGAAGGTGTTTGACCTTGGCGGGATAAACAAAGCGCCGGCGCGGCTGGACTTTGATAAAATGGCCAGCATCAACGCGCACTATATTCAACAGGCCGACAATGACCGTCTGGCCGAATTGACGCTAAACGAAATGCGTCATGTGAAGGCATGGCCTCTGGATGGTGTGACAGAAGACCGCGTGCGTAATGCTATGGAAATACTCAAAAATCGGGCAAAAACGGTTTCCGAATTGGCCGATCAGGGGTACTTTCTTGTTCGGGCGCGTCCGATTCCTTTAAGTGGCAAAGTGGCTAAGCCGCTCAAGGGGGATGCAATGCCACGGTTGGCACGTTTGCGCGAAGCTCTGGCAGAGTGCGCCAACTGGAATGCAGAAGGGCTTGGCGCTCTTCTGCAAAACTTTGCTGAGGACGAAAACGTCGGGTTTGGCAAAGTGGGTCAGCCATTACGTGCGGTGCTCACCGGGGGGGCGCCTGCACCAGATCTGGGTGCTGTATGTGCATTACTGGGCAAAGAGGAAACTCTGGCCCGTATGGACGATGCGTTAACCGCCCAGAACGACACATAAGGATATAAAACACGGCACAACCGCGCCGGAACAATAAAGATGAGGTCTAAACAATGGAAATAAAAATTAAAAAAACCAATCAGGCAATGCTGAAGACACCGGCCGGGGATGAGATCGATTTACCAGTGTATTCGGGAACCGTTGGACCGGATGTAATCGACATTCGCGCACTTTATAAAAATTCCGGCATGTTCACATTCGACCCTGGCTTCACATCCACGGCCAGCTGCGAATCACAAATCACCTATATCGATGGCGGCGAAGGCACCCTGCTCTATCGCGGCTACCCGATCGACCAATTGGCAGAACAGTCAGATTTCCTCGAAGTCTCTTATCTCCTACTCTATGGCAGCCTGCCTTCAACCAGCCAGATGAAAGAGTTTTCCCACTCGATCACCTATCACACAATGTTGCATACACAGTTTGATACTTTTTTTAACGGCTTTCGCCGCGATGCTCACCCAATGGCGATCGTATGCGGCGCCGTTGGTGCCTTGTCCGCGTTTTATCACGACTCGACCGATATCAATGACCCCGTACAACGCACGGTGGCCAGTCATCGCATGATCGCCAAAATGCCGACCATTGCAGCCCGCGCCTATAAATATTCAATTGGCCAACCGTTCATCAGCCCACGTAATGATTACGGATATGCGGAAAATTTCTTGCGCATGTGTTTTGCGGTTCCGGCAGAAAATTACGACGTTAACCCGGTTCTGGCCCGCGCTATGGACCGGATTTTCATCCTGCATGCCGACCATGAACAAAATGCCTCGACCTCGACTGTGCGCCTTGCCGGATCATCAGGGGCCAACCCTTTCGCCTGTATTGCCGCGGGCGTGGCTTGTCTTTGGGGACCGGCCCATGGCGGTGCCAACGAAGCAGCCTTGCGCATGTTGTACGAAATCGGCTCGGTCGATCGCATTCCAGAGTTTATCAAACGCGCCAAAGATAAAAATGACCCGTTCCGCCTGATGGGTTTTGGCCACCGGGTCTATAAAAACTATGATCCGCGTGCGACCATCATGCAGCGCACTTGCCATGAAGTTCTGGACATAACCGGACACCGTGATGATCCAATCCTGAAAATTGCACTGGAACTGGAACGCATTGCGCTCAGCGATGAATATTTTGTCGATCGCAAGCTCTACCCCAATATCGACTTTTATTCAGGGATCACCCTGAAGGCCATGGGCTTCCCCACTGACATGTTTACTGTGCTCTTTGCGCTGGCGCGTACCGTGGGCTGGATTGCGCAATGGTCCGAAATGCTCAGTGATCCATCACAAAAGATCGGTCGCCCGCGTCAGGTCTATACCGGCGCGCCGTACCGCGACTATACGGCCATGGACAAACGCTAGGCGTTTTCCTGCCACAAGGTATGTATGGCCTCGGCGGCGCTATGCGCCGTCGAGCGCCCTTGTGATCCCATTTTGGTTATAGCGTCTGCCAACGCCTTTTTTTGCGTGTCATAGCGCGCTTCATCGTCTAACAAATACCCGAGGGCCGCCGACAAAGCGCCCGCCTCGCAGTCCGCTTGTAAAAATTCTGGGACGATCATCGCATCAGAGGCCACATTGACCAACGAGGCAAAGCGGGTTTTGAGAAAAAATGTTTTTAATACAAACCACGATAAACCGCCGATTTTATAACCAACCACCATGGGTATACCAGCCAGCGCCAGCTCGGTTGTGACCGTTCCTGAACAGGCCAAAGCCAGGTCAGCGACTGCAAAAGCGTCCGCATTTTGCGCCTCGTCCAGAAAGATCATCTCCTGTAATCGCGGATCATCTGTGGCGGCCGCCCTCACCTGAACGGCAATAGCATGGGAAAGCGGGCATAAGACGACCAGATCGGGGTGTGTATCCTTCAGACGTTGAACCGCCTGAGAAAAAGGCTCGTGCAAGCGTTCAAATTCTGCCCGGCGGCTGCCGAACAAGACCAGCAGAACCTTTTTTTCCTGAGTAATATTATAGGCTGTGCGCAAGAACTTGCCATCGCCCTTTTTATTGCGCGAGATCACCGGATTACCCACACAGGTAACGGGCAGGCCTGTGCCCTCATAATATGGTTCGTCAAAGGCGTGGATGGTCAGCAAGTGGTCAACGGTTTTAGCCAGCGTTTTGGCCCGTCCGGGCCGCGACGCCCAAACCTGTGGCCCCACATATTTCACCAGCTTGACCTGGGGCCGCAAAGCCCTAAGCACCTTGGCGACACGCATGGTAAAGCCCCAACTATCGACCAGAATAACAATATCGGCGCTAAAGGCATCGGCCAGTTGTGCCGTTTGGCCGGCCAGTTTATGGATGCGCCGCCAGGCCATCAGACCTTCAAGATACCCAAGAACGGTGAGTTGTTCCATGGCGATGAGGCTGTCTATGCCACGCGCCGCCAAGGCCGGACCGCCAACACCGGCAAACACCACATTTGGGCCAAAACGGTCGCGCAAAGGCTCGATCAGTTCAGCCGCCAACACATCACCGCTGGCCTCACCGGCAACCAGGAAAATCCGCACGGGGTCTTTGGGGTTCACGCCCATGGCTCACCCCTGGCCCCGTTGCCCAAGTAAGAAAAGGCCCAACCGATCGATGGCTTTGATGATTGCATCCGGTTCCAGCAAGATCACCGCCCCAGCCTCCAGCACCAGCCCGGCGAGGCCAATGCGGGCCACCGCCTCGATCGTTGAAACACCAATCACCGGCAGATCAATCCGGCGGTCCTGGTCTGGCTTGGCCCATTTTGCAAAGACACCGCTTCGATTTTGCGATGATCCTCGTAAATCGGCCGGCAAATGCGCACAACGCTCAAGCATCGCCGCAGTCCCTTCTTGTGCCTCAACGGCCATAACCACACCCCGGCACACCACGGCCCCTTGCCCAATATCCATTGCGCCAATTTTGCGGGCAATATGGCTAGCTTGCAAACAGTCATCTTTGGCATGTTCCATCGCCGCCAAATTGCCAACACCACCGACTTGCACCAGGTTTTCCGGTGCAATTTCGCGAAGGCCAATCACTAAAAAACCGGCCTTTTCAAAAAGGGCAATTACACTGCGCAATAACGCATCATCGCCTTTATGAGCGGCCTCATAAATCGCGGTATTTTGGGCTGCCCCAAGATCCCTGGCCTGAAATGTTTCAAAATCCGGGCGGCGAACATTGCCGGCAAAGGTCACCGCATCCACGCCAGCAGCTTTGAAATAGGCGCAAATGCCCGCAATCTCATCCAGTGCAAAGTCTTGCGTGTTAAAGCCATCCCAGTCCTGATCAGCCTGATCGCGCAAACTGGCGACATGAACTGGCTTACCTTTCAGCCGCGCAGCATGCGCCAGTATTGACGGTAAAGCACCGCCGCCTGCCACCACGCCCAAATGCGCCCATTCGGGCTGTATCGGCTTAGCGTTCATTGGGCAAACACAAAGGGCGCTGTGCCCTTGAATTGATAAAGTTTATTATGTCCAGCGCAGGTCCATTGCCCGGGTATTGGCTTTGCGCGGCATCGACGCGGTCTGTAAACAACATGGATCCGTCCGCGTGAAATATACTTTTATACGCGGCACGGGCTTTGCGAATATCATCACGCGCCATGCCTGTACGCTGCATCCCGACAATATTGAGGCCGTTTAATTGCGCAGGATTACCCGTGGCCATGCCATAGGGAATGACGTCGCATGATACATAGGCCAACGCCCCGATAAACGCGTGATGTCCGATCCGCGTAAATTGGTGCACCCCCACAAGGCCACTTAAGTTTGCATAATCACCAACGTTCACATACCCGCCTAGCGCCACCCCATTAGACAACACAACATGATTGCCAACCACGCAATCATGGCCGACATGCGCGCCAACCATAAAATACCCATCATCACCGATTTGCGTCACGCCATGACCAACAGCGGTCCCCGGATGCATGCTAACCTGCTCACGGATTATGGTGCGTTTGCCAATGATCAGGCGTGTTTCCTCGCCCTTGAATTTAAAATCCTGCGGAGGTTGGCCCAATACCGCCTGAGGGTAAACTTCGCTGTTTTCACCAAGGGTTACATTGCCCGAAATGTGTACAGATCCGTGGACAGTCACTCCATCATGGATGTGTGCACCGGTCTTGATTACGCTAAACGGCCCCACATGAACCCCCGCCCCCAACGTCGCACCGGGTTCAACAATCGCACGGGGATGGATGTTAGTTTCACTCATGAATCGCTCGGCACAGCCATTGCGCTGAATATACAACGTGCGCAAAGCCCCTGTTCTGCGTGAACCTCGCCTTCATAGAAATGGATGTTTCTTCTGACTTTGAGCAGCTTGATCGGGATGCGCAAGTAATCGCCAGGCAGAACCGGGCGGCGAAACCGGGCTTTTTCCACCCCCAAAAACATGATGGTTTGTTCGCCGGGGCGCAAATCCATAGTTTTGGACGACAATAAGGCCCCGGACTGGCCCATAGCCTCGATCAACAACACGCCTGGCATAACCGGATTGCCGGGAAAATGCCCCGGGAAAAATGGCTCGTTTGCGCTTACGGCCTTAATGCCGGTTATGCTTTGCCCAGCCACGAAGTCCTGTGCCCGGTCGATCATCAAAAATGGAAAACGGTGTGGCAAATAATGCAACACCTCGTCCATGGCGATGCTTTGCCCTGTGGGCGTTTCATTCGCCTGGGTCATGTGAACCTCCGCCGCGTTGGGCCAGTTTTTTCAATGCCACCTGTTCACGCATATATTGCCGCATTGGCCGGGCCGGATGACCGCCCCAGGTTTCGCCTTGTGGCACGTTTTTCATCACGGCTGCGGCCGCGCCAATACGGGCGTTGTCGCCAATCTGGACATGGTCGGCCACCCCGGCACGCCCGCCCATCAAAACGCCATTGCCCAGAACCGCGCTGCCGGCGACACCACACAAAGAGGCCAATACGCAATCTGTGCCGATCTGCACGTTGTGGGCGATTTGGACCAGATTATCAACTTTGCTGCGCGCACCGATTACTGTTTCGCCAAAAACCGCGCGGTCAATGGCCGAGTTGGCACCAATACGCACCCCATCGCCAAGCCGGATAATACCAAAATGTGGAACATCCATCAGCCCGTCTGCACCGCCAATGACCCCCAGCCCTGCTTCGCCCAGAACCGCGCCGGGCCGGATATCCACCCGGTCCCCCATAACCGTAAAATGTACCACGGCATTGGCCCCTATGGCGCAATTTTTTCCGATAACACATCCGGCACCGATCACAGCACCAGGGCCAATAACGGTCCCCTCGCTGATATAGGCTCCGGGGCCTATGGATGCGCCGTCACCCACCTGAACGCCGTCCTCCAGCGTAGAGTCGGGCGCCGTAAGTTTGTGCTCGCCCTGACTTTCCAATGGATCAACCAGCGCGGCCGCAGCTGCATAAAAAGCCGCATCAGGGCGCGTATGCACAGCCAGTGCACCCGCCCCACGGGCCAATAGCGGGTCAACCAGTTCTGGCGGGCAAAAGTACAACCCGGCATCCAGAGCGGTCACTGCGCTCAGCAGAGCGCCATCTCGTACAAAACAGACTGTGTGCGGGCCAGCATCAGCCAATGCCGCAACATCGCTCAGAACATGAGCATCATCACCATGGACCAGTTTTGCACCGGCCAACATGGCGAGACGACCAGCCTCTAATGGCGCATGCAGGCGGTAAAAGCGTCGATCACTCACCCTGCTGCACCTCCATAGACAGGTTTACTGTCGTCTTGCCTGGGCTTGGGCCAGTTCTTGTTGTGTCGGTTTGCGTGGCACCCGCACCCGGTTAACCGGGGTGGTGGTCATCGCGGCATCAAGTTTGCCGACAACGGCTTCGGTGATGTCGACATCGGCAATTCTGAATAATGTGGCTTCGCCCGGCAACAGGATTTGAACATTACGCTCTTTAATCACTGCATTTACAGCCGTTTGGTAAGCACTTAGCACAGGTTGCAAAGCCTGCTGGCGGGTTGCTTCCATTTGGCGCTGCTTCCAATTGCCAAGCTCTGCAAGCTTAACGCGAATTTCCTGTCCCCGGCGTTGCAAGTCCGTACGGGTTCTGATGGTTTCCGGCGACAATGCTGCAATTTCAGCGTTTAGTTGCTGGGCTTGCGTGCGTAAGGGAGCAAGCTCGGTTTCAAATTCTGTATCGATGGTTTTATCCAGCTGTAAGAGCTGGTCAGCCACATAGATACCGACTTTGGATTTGGCAACCGACAATTCCTGACTGATGACGGCGACGTTAGCCGCTGCAACAGTTGCTGTTTGTGCATGTGCCGTTGTTGTAGCCATCGCCGCCATAAGGGCGAGAGATACACTGCTGATGAGAACTTTCATGGTCAAAACCTTGTTACTTGACTGAATCTAAATTTGGTTATGTCGTCATACTCTTTACTTTTTATGATCCGCGAGAAATCGAACCGAACCGGTCCAAAAGGCGAATCCCAGAAGACTGAAACCCCAGCCGAGCCGCGAATGGCAAGGTTATCGCGGACTGCAAAGCGCGAAGTATCGGCAACAACCTTGTCAACAGAATCGAGTAGGCCCAGCGTTCCCCATTCGGTAAACAGCGCCCCTTTAATCCCGTACTGCTCTGGTAGTCCAGTTGGAAACGTCATTTCCAACGCTCCGATGGCGAAGGCTTTACCACCCAGCGCAGAGCGCGCCAAATCGGTTGTCCCGCCATTGCCATCATCGACAACTTCAACAATGCGCGGCCCTATGCCTGCAATACCAAAGCCACGAAACGACAAGCCACCTTTGAAGAAGCGATCATTAATACGAAGCGCCGAACCACCCCAGCCAGTGATATACCCGGCATTAAGATGCGCGCTAAGCGTGAAGTTCTTGATGATACCGCGATAAGCATCCGCAGTTAAGGACGAGCGGACATAACGTACATCGCCGCCAAGGCCTGCAAATTCCTGGTCCAGCGAAACATTAAACCCGCGTGTCGGAGATATTGGGTCGTTGCGTTTATCCCAAACCAGCGTGTATCCGACCAGAGACGTAAGACGCCGCCCCAATTGCGAACAAATCTGCAGCGAAGCCGTACACGTGGTGACCAGATTGCCATTGCTGTCGAATACCGGATTACCAAACACGTCTGTCGAAGCAACCGATGGCGCCGTAATTTTATCGCTGCGGACCGTATAGCGCAGGAACAGGCGCGAACTTGCCGTCGTTGGGAAACCAATGCGCAGACTGCCGCCCAAAGAGTTGGTCCGAAACCCGGCTTCGCGGATGAAGTCCGACCGAACATTAAAGGCTTCGAACCCCGCAGAAAGGTTGCGCCCCAAAAAGCGAGGTTCAGTAAAGCGCACATCAACTTGTTGCTGGCGGGAACTGGCCGATACGGAAAAGCGTAAAAATTGGCCGCGACCACGGAAGTTACGCTGGGTAATGGACACATCAATCAGGAAGGAATTGACTGATGAAAAACCAACACCGAACGACAATTCACCGGTTGGCTGTTCTTCAACCGCAACCTCGACAATAGCCCGGTCAGGTTTTGAGCCTGGCTTTTCAGTAATATTGACCTCTTTAAAGAAGCCCAACCCACGGATCAGATTACGCGAGCGGTCCAGCAATACCCTGTTAAAGGCATCGCCTTCAACCAATTGTATCTCGCGGCGGATAACCCGGTCCAAAGTTTGCGTATTGCCCTGAATATCAATGCGTTCGACATAAACACGGGGGCCTTCATTGACGATGAAATTAACATCAACCGTCCGTGTATCCCGGTTACGCGTGCGTTGGGGCCTAACGTCGACAAACGCATAGCCCGCCGCGCCGGCAGCAAAAGTCAGAGAGTCGACCGAATCATCAATCCGCTGGTTTTTGTATAACGCCCCCGGTTTGATCCGCACGAAGGCTTCAAGAACTTTGACGTCCAGAGCATCCAATTGGGATTCGACGGTCATTTCGCCAAATTTGTACTTAATGCCCTCATCAATCGTGAAGGTGATAAAAAAGTCTTTTTGATCCGGCGTCAGTTCTGCAACAGAGGAAACCACACGGAAATCCGCATACCCCTTGTCACCATAATATTTGCGGAGTTCTTCGCGATCGAATTCCAACCGGTCAGGGTCATAATTATCGTTGGACGTTAAAAACTTGTACCAACGTGATTCTTTGGTGGCGATGATCCGGCGCAATTCGGCATCTGAATAAACCAGATTGCCGACAAAGTTGATGCGGCGCACATTGGTCACCGGCCCTTCTGAGATTTCAAAAATCAAATCAACCCGGTTTTGCGGCTGCTCGGCCACCTTGGGGGTCACGGTTGCCGCGAAATGTCCGGCCTGGCGATATAATGAAACGATCCGCTGTACATCGGCCTGGACCCGTGCACGGGTAAAGATGGCACGCGGTTGTGCCTCGACCTCATCGCGGATTTTATCTTCTTTCAGGGCGCGGTTGTTTTCAAAGATCACCCGGTTGATGATCGGGTTTTCAACCACGGTGACGACCAATGTGTCGTCTTCTTCGCGAATAGTCACATCCGCGAATAGTCCCGTTGCAAACAATGTTTTCAAGGATAAATCGATCCGTGCCGGATCAAACACATCCCCTGGCCCCAGCAATAAATAAGATTGCACAGTCCCTGGTTCCAGGCGCTGGTTACCTTCCACCATGATCTGGCGAATGCGCGCGGGTGCCGCCGGAGCGGCCTGGGTCGGTGGCGGCGCAACCAAAGGCTGGTCACCAGGGGCCTGCGCCCATGCGGGCCCCATCAGGGCAGAGAACCCTGTCGCAAGCAAACATGCCAAGAGGCGGCGGCCAATATGCGGCAAATACATCATGTCGAACCTTAGGAAAAAAGCCTACTGATACTGTCAAACAGGCCGAAATAGCGCAAATCATTGAGCGTAGCAAACACCATCAAGCTCAGGATCAGTGCAAGACCGACCTTAAACCCGACAAGTTGTAAGTTATCACTCAACGGCTTGCCTGTCCCCGCCTCGAATGCGTAGTACAACAAATGCCCGCCATCAAGTACAGGAACAGGCAATAAATTGACCAAACCAATGGCCACAGACAATAAAGCGGCCAGATTAATCAGGTTTACAACCCGCATGGCCAGCGACATGGGCGCACTTTGCACATCCGCTGCAGGCGCCGTACCGACCGCACCTGTATAGGCAAAAATGCGCAACGGCCCGCCCAGCATGTCGACTGAGCCACGTCCACGCAGCAGCCGCCCCATGAATTTGAGTTGGTCGGTAATGCTGTTCCAGGTTTTAGCCGTTGCGGCCACAACCGCCTGGCCAGGTCCATAACGTTGGAACTGAACAACCCCGGTTGCAGAGCTGATACCCAAAAACCCAATGCGGATGGTGTTACCAAGTGGATCAGTCTGTTCGACCAACCCGGGCACCGCGTGCAATGTCGTCTGTTCGCCGCCGCGTTCTACAATAAAATCGACGGGTTCGTTGGCGGCAATGGAAACTATGGCCGCGACGTCGGAAAAACTGTTCACCTTTCGACCATCGGCTTTGATAATGACATCACCGGGCATAAACCCGGCCGCAGCCGCAGGGGAATCCGGAGTGACATTATCAATCTTTGCCGGAATACGTGCCGAACCAAACGACATTAACAATGCAGAAAAAATAATGATGGCAAACAGGAAATTCATCAACGGCCCGGCCGCGACAATAATGGCCCGGCGCCAGACAGGGAGAAGGTGGAATATTCCCTCCTGATCCTCAGTGTCCGGGGCGGCGGCAATGGCCTTGGTATCAGGGACACTGGCGGCATCGGCATCGCCGGCGAATTTAACAAACCCGCCAACCGGAAACAAAGATATTTGCCATAATGTGCCATAGCGGTCAGTCCGCTGGAAAAGGCGCTTTCCAAACCCGATGGAAAACACATCGACCTTGGCGCCCAGCGCCCGAGCAGCCAGAAAATGCCCCATTTCGTGCACAAACACGATAAGAGTGAACACAAAAACAAAGGAGAAAACGAACCCCGGTGTATTCAAAATGGCCTGCATGTGTAAACCTTTGTCCTGTCCGTTCGGTTAGTGTTGATATTGCTTCAATAATGTCTTGGCACGTATACGCGCCAAAGCATCAACCGCAAAGACCTCATTATAATCTTTAGGCGCGCCTTGCCATGGGCCCCCATCGGGATGGCCAGCGTTTAAAACATCATCAACCAGTGCGGCAATGTCCAAAAACCCGATCTGTTCAGCCAAAAAGGCCTCGACCGCAATTTCGTTGGCAGCGTTCAGTGCTGTACAAGCCGTATCCCCCGCCTTCATGGCTGACCTGGCCAGGCCAAGGGCCGGAAAACGTGTGTCATCAGGTGCTTCGAAATCAAGGTGCGCCATTTGGACAAGGTCGAGGCGCTGGCAATTGGTCGCAATGCGATCAGGCCAGGCAAAAGCCGAGGCGATGGGGACGCGCATATCTGCCGGACCCAATTGTGCCAATATCGACCCATCTGCATACTCAACAAGACCATGTACCACCGACTGTGGATGAATGAGAACCTCAATCTGCTCTGAACTTGCGTCAAAAAGATGGCAGGCCTCGATCAATTCCAGGCCTTTATTCATGAGACTGGCCGAATCCACTGAAATCTTGGCACCCATTGACCAGATAGGGTGTGCAATGGCTTGTTCTGGTGTCGCAGTTTTCATTTGATCCAGTGTCCAGGTCCGAAATGGCCCACCGGATGCGGTAAGCACAATCCGTACCATGGCATCACGCCGCGCCGGATCAAGCACCTGAAAAATTGCATTATGCTCTGAATCAACAGGTAAAATCTTTGCCCCGGTTCGAGCGCACGTCTGCATCAACAATGCGCCGGCACAAACCAGAGATTCCTTATTTGCGATCGCAATGGCCCCGCCGCGATTGGCGATTTGCAGTGTCGAGCGCAACCCCGCAGCCCCCATAATGGCGGCCATAGTCCAATCAGCTTCGCGGGCAGCGGCTTCTTCGACAGCGGCATCACCGGCCCCGTGGGCAATGCCTGTTCCCGACAGAGCATCGCTGAGGTCATCTGCATACCGGGTGTCGGCTATGGCCACGAAATCCGGCCGGAACTGGTGCGCCAAAGCAGACAGATCAGCAACATTTTGTTTGGCCACCAGTGCCACCATATGCAGGCTGTCTTCGCCATTACGGGCGCGCTGGTCAGCAATAATGTTTAATGTCGAGCGCCCGACAGAGCCAGTCGCCCCAAGGACACTGATGCGGCGCGCAATCAAATCGGCTTTCATACGAACAAAAAGCCCCAAAAAATTCTGATCAGCACAGCCAGCAAAATGCCTGCTGCCAGTAATGCGTCCAGACGGTCCAGAACCCCGCCATGGCCCGGAATAGACGTGCCCGTATCCTTGACCCCAAAGCGCCGTTTCAGCCAAGAGCTGAGAAGGTCGCCCCCAACAGAAACCAAGGCCAAAATCATTGAGACAACTTCCAACATCATTGTGTCGTCATAGCCCAACAGGCGCGCCGTAATACCGCCGGCAACCACGCCCGCGACTATGCCACCGGCGAACCCCGACCAGGTCTTGTTCGGGCTGATCGAGGGCCATAATTTTGGCCCCTGAACCTGACTGCCAACCAGATAAGCCGCTGAATCTGTGGCCCAAACGACGGAGAACAGATAGAACAGTGCAGCCACACCAATCGGACCAAAGCTAATATACAGTATCGCGATTACCGCCGTACCGATATACAATAGCCCACCAACAGCGCGCCAAGGGTTTCCACGGCGGATGCGCTCCAATGCGGCAATAACTGTTGCCACAAAAAGCGCGATAAAGGCTTTACCCCAATCAAGCTGGCTAGCCAGAATAACAGGGATAAGCAAACCGATAATTGCGAACACATAGGCCAGTTTTGGTGCGCCCGGATCCGACATGCGCACCCATTCGCGCCCCATGGCCGCGGTGGCAATAACAACCAACAATGTGAACCACACACCGCCCATGACAGCACTGGCTAATGTTACAGTTACTAAAATAAGTGCCGATATAACACGCACCCAAAAATCACGTTTTTTAAACCGGCTTTTTTTTGGGGACTCAAGTGTCATGGTTCTATCCCACCCTGGCGCCGTTCACGGCTTTGATAGATCCGCAAGGCCTCTTCGAAATGCGTCTGCGTGAAGTCAGGCCATAACACATCCAGAACGATAAATTCTGAATAGGCGCTCTGCCAGAGTAAAAAATTACTGAGCCGTTGCTCTCCGCTGGTGCGCAAAATAATCTCTGGATCAGGAACAGACGCGGTGTCCAGATGCTTTGAGATTGAGGCCTCGGTTATATCGTCCACGTCCAGGTCGCCCGCTTTGACTTTGCGCGCCAAGGCCCGACAGGTTCGGGCCAATTCGTCACGACCACCATAGTTAAAAGCAATATTCAAATATAGCTTATGATTATGACTCGTCTGGCTTTCCACATCATCGATCATTGCGATCAAATCCGGGCTCAGCTTTTCCCGGGCCCCCAAAATGCGCACATGCACGCCATTATCGCGCAATTGTTTCACATCTTTTTCAACGAAACCACGCATCAGGTTGAAAAGCGCTTTTATTTCCTCTTCGGGGCGGCGCCAGTTTTCAGTTGAAAAACTGTAAAGTGTCAGGTGACGAATACCCAGATTACCGGCCGCCTCGACGCACCGTCGCACCGCCTCAACACCTTGGTGGTGTCCAAATTGTCGGGGTTTATGGCGGGCCGCAGCCCACCGACCATTGCCATCCATAATGATCGCAACATGTTGAGGCAGACGAGACTGTTGAAGGGTGGTCTCTTCTGACACGCCCTTATACCTGCATAATTTCTTCTTCTTTGGCGGCCAGCGCCTGGTCAATATTGACGATTGCCGCATCGGTTGCAGCTTGCACTTTGGCCCCTTCTTTTTTATGCTCGTCTTCGCTCATCTCGTTGTTTTTTTCCAATGCTTTGAGCGAATCCATGCCATCGCGGCGCACATTGCGCACCGCCACACGGGCCTGTTCTGCGTAACGGCTGGCCAGTTTTGCCAACTCGGCACGACGTTCTTCATTCAATGGCGGGATCGGAATGCGCAAGTTTTGCCCGTCCATAACCGGGTTAATTCCCAGTCCGGCATTGCGGATTGCCTTATCGGCGGCCTGAACCAATCCCTTGTCCCATATCTGCACGGAAATCATCCGGGACTCTGGTACGCTGACCGTACCGATCTGGTTGAGCGGTGTTAATGCGCCATAAGCCTCGACCTGAACAGAATCCAGCAAGCCGGCACTGGCGCGTCCAGTTCGCAAGCCGCCAAATTCATGCTTCAGGGCAGTTAAAGCACCGTCCATCCGGCGTTTAATATCCTCTAGATCAAATTCAGCCATCATCCCGCCCTTTTGTTATTTTGGTTCACCGATTATTGTGCACACCCCGGTACCAGCCAACACTTCGCGCAGCCGACCTGGCTCCTGAATGGAAAACACAATAACAGGTATCTGGTTATCCCGCATCATACTGACCGCGGACGCGTCCATAACGCGTAAATCCTGCGCCAGAACGTCGTGATAGCTTAAATGTTCATACCGGGTGGCGTCAGGGTGTTTTTTTGGGTCTGCATCATAAACCCCATCAACCTGCGTTCCCTTGAGAAGCGCATCGCAGCCCATCTCCGCAGCACGAAGCGCCGCGCCGGTGTCGGTTGTAAAAAATGGATTGCCTGTTCCTGCCGCAAAAATCACTGTGCGGTTTCGCTCCAGATGCCGAATGGCCCGCCGCCGAATATAAGGTTCGCACACCGACATCATGGGAATGGCCGATTGCACCCGGGTCGCCACCCCGATGCTTTCCAGCGCGTTTTGCATGGCCAAAGCATTCATGACCGTGGCCAGCATCCCCATGTAATCTGCGGTGGCACGCTCCATGCCCTGTTCTGCGGCGGAAAGACCTCGAAAGATATTCCCGCCGCCGATAACAAGACAAACCTGCACGCCAGCCTTAACCGCATCAGAGACTTCACCAGCGATACGCAACACCGCCTTTTGGTCGATGCCGTAGGTCTGGTCGCCCATCAGGGCCTCGCCAGATACCTTGAGCAGAACCCGCGCATAAGACGTGGGCGCGTTAGGGTTTTTGCTTACAGACTTGGCTTCGGACACAACACCACGCTCCCGCGACTCATTCATTCGTCACACTAGCCTGAACCGGCTCTGCCGTCTAAGGCAAACTCGTCAGCAAAAAGGCTCAGGAGCCTCCAGCAACCGCGGCGACTTCGGCGGCAAAGTCTTCTTCTTTTTTCTCGATGCCTTCGCCAAGACCCATACGTGCAAAACTGGTCAGGGTGACCGGTGTGCCAAGTTCTTCAGCAGCGGCCTCGACCAATTGAGCCACCGTTTGATCGGGGTTCATGACAAAGGACTGTTTGAGCAGCACAACTTCTTCGTAAAACTTGCGCAGGCGGCCTTCGACCATCTTCTCGATGATGTTTTCAGGCTTGCCAGAAGCGCGGGCCTGTTCGGAAAACACATCGCGTTCCTTGGCAACCACATCCTGGTCCAGGTCTTCGACGCCAAGCGCCAAAGGTGACGTTGCAGCCACGTGCATGGCAATTTTCCGACCCAGCTCTGACAGCTTTTCTGTATCGCCAGAAGATTCAAGGGCCACAAGAACGCCAATACGGCCAAGATCAGGGGCCACAGCATTATGGACATAGCTGGCGACCACGCCTTGGTTCACAGACTGGCTAACGGCGCGGCGAAAATTCATATTCTCGCCGATTTTGGCAATCAAAGCCGTCAAAGCGGTATCAACATCCTCGCCGGAATCGGTTTTGGACGCCTTGATGTCTTCCACACTGCCACCGGTGCTGGCGGCACGCGCAGCCAGCATTTTAGCGAAGCTCTGGAAATCAGTATTGCGCGAAACAAAATCTGTTTCTGAGTTTAGCTCGATCATAGCGCCTGATGTGCCATCAGCGGCAACGGCAACAATGCCTTCAGACGCAACACGCCCGGCTTTTTTGGCGGCTTTTGCCATGCCGTTTTTGCGCATCCAGTCAATAGCGGCTTCGATATCGCCGCCGGTTTCCATCAGTGCTTTTTTACAATCCATCATGCCTGCAGCGGTTGCTTCGCGAAGCTCCCGTACAAGTGCTGCGGTAATTTCAGCCATTGCTGAACTCCTCAATCTTTGTCGCCAACGCAACACCCTTGGGGCATGCGTTGGCGCGTGTGTTACGTAGCTTAGTCGTCGCTCTTGGCGGCTTTGGCCTTTGGCTCAGCCTTGGCTTTAGGCTCAGCTTTGGCCTTAGGCTCGGCTTTGGCCTTAGGTTCGGCCTTGGCTTTAGGCTCAGCTTTGGCCTTAGGCTCAGCTTTCGCTTTAGGCTCAGCTTTGGCCTTAGGCTCGGCTTTGGCCTTAGGCTCAGCTTTTGCCGTTGGCTCTTCCTTGGCTTTAGGCTCTTCCTTGGCTTTAGGCTCAGCTTTGGCTTTAGGTTCCGCTTTGGCTTTTGCCTTAGCCTTTTTAGGGGCATCTTCTTTCACAGCCAGCTCGACAGGCTCTTCAGCCGCACCAAGATCAACACCCAGACCAGCTTGGGCATCAGCCATGCCATCCAGAACTGCGTCCGCGATCAAATCACAATACAGCGCGATGGCGCGGGTGGCGTCATCATTACCCGGAATGGGGAAATCCGCATCGGCAGGATCTGAATTGGTATCCAAAACAGCAACCACAGGGATGTGTAATTTACGTGCTTCGGCCAGTGCAATCACTTCTTTGGTTGTATCAATGATAAACATCAGGTCGGGTACGCCACCCATGTCCTTGATACCGCCCAGTGAGCGTTCCAGCTTGTCCTGTTCGCGGGTCAGCTTGATCAATTCTTTTTTGGTCAAACCGGTTTGCGCATCTTCAGCCAGCAGGTTTTCCAGTTCGCGCAGACGTTTGATCGAATGCGAAATGGTTGTCCAATTGGTGAGCGTACCGCCCAACCAACGGTGGTTGATATAATATTGCGCGCAACGCTTGGCCGAAGTTGCAACAACTTCACTGGCCTGGCGCTTGGTGCCAACAAACAGCACCCGGCCGCCTTTGGCTGCAACTTCGCGCACTTTGACCAATGCCTGATGCAAGAGCGGTACAGTTTGCGAAAGATCCAAAATGTGAATGTTCGAACGGACCCCGTAAATATAGGGTTCCATGCGGGGATTCCAGCGGTGTTTCTGGTGTCCAAAATGCACGCCTGCTTCCAATAGCTGGCGCATGCTCACCTCAGGTAGAGCCATATTCTTTTTCCTTTTCCGGTTCGCCTCCACAAGGGCAGTCCGCAAATGCGGCACCGGATGGATGAGCCCGAATGCGTCCGCGCTCCCCGCCCCTGTGTGCGTGGTGCGCGCCTTATAGGCAGACGTCACCGCATTGGCAAGCCGTTACAGACAAGGAAACTCACATGTTGCAGCGTAAAAAGCACGATCATCAGGCAGGGCGAAGAACCTCTTGGGCGTCGCGCACTCCGGCCAGTGATTTTAAAGCACGGCGCGCCGCCACATCCGCGGGCCACAAACCTTCGGCCTGAACCTCGACTTCGCAACCATTTTCAGTCGCAAATACCAGATTGAGCCGGCGTAAGGGAACATCCTGACGGTTTCTGAGCGCCTCAAGACAGGCTTTCACCGCTGCGGCCTGATCACTGGCATTCAAAAGGACGCGCAAATCCCCTGTCCTATCCGCCACCACGGCCAGTAGCGGCTCGATTTTTACCAGACGAATACGTGAATCACCGCCGCCCTTCTCAACACGAATAGCGGCCAGAACCGGTGTGCCTGGAACAAGGCATTGTGCCGCATTATCCAGAATTTCCGGCGGAGCCATAACCTCACATTCGCCACTGGCATCAGAGAATGTAATAAACGCATAACGGCCACCGCGCTGGTTGGTCCGCTCGCGCTTAACGCGTACGATGGCACCCAGCCGAAAAGAAGCACCGCCACGGGCAATGCCGGCCGCAAGGTCAACGATCGGTGTCGCGCCCATGGATTTTACATTTTGTGCAAAAACGTCCATCGGGTGGCCTGAAAAATAAAACCCGATGGAGGCCAACTCCTCTGCCAGACGCTTATCCACATCCCAGGCTTCCTGCTCAGGCAGGCTGGCACGATCAATGTCGGGGGCGTCATCGCCAAACAGGCCAACTTGGGCAGAATCGCGTTCTTTGGCCGCCAATGCGGCATGGGCCAGAAGGTGGGCCGCCGCAGAAAAGGCCCTGTTGCGGTTTGGCTCTAATGCATCAAAGGCCCCGGCCCGCGCCAGATTTTCCAAAGCCCGTTTATTAACGGCACGAGGATCAACCCGTTTGGCAAAATCAAAAAGGTTCGTAAACGGCCCGTTCTTCTCGCGCTCCTGAACCACATATTCCATAGCACTGGTGCCAACATTGCGTACTGCACCCAGCGCATAAAGAATTTTGCCGTCTTTAACGGTAAAATCGGCATCGCTGAGGTTGATGTCCGGTCCGCAAACTTCAACGCCTTGGCGACGTGCGTCCAAGACAAACCCGGCCAGTTTATCTGTATTGGTGATATCGAGGCTCATCAACGCGGCAAGTAGTTCGACCGGGTAATGCGTCTTCAGCCAAGCGGTTTGATAAGAGACCAGCGCGTAAGCGGCAGAGTGGGATTTGTTGAAACCATAACCGGCAAATTTGTCCACCAGATCAAAAATGTATTCCGCTTTGTCTTCTTCAACATCATTTTTGACGGCGCCGGCCACGAAGCGTGATCGTTGGGCCTGCATTTCAGAGACGATCTTCTTACCCATGGCGCGTCGCAAAAGATCGGCATCACCCAGTGAAAACCCGGCAAGAACCTGGGCAATTTGCATTACCTGTTCCTGATAGATGATCACCCCATAAGTCTCTGCGGTGATGTGTGTGATTTTTTCATGCAAAAAAAGCGGTGATTCCAGACCGTGCTTACAGGCCGTGTATTTGGGAATATTCTCCATTGGGCCTGGGCGATAGAGCGCCACAATAGCGATAATATCTTCGAAACAATCGGGCTTGGCCTTACGCAACACGTCGCGCATGCCGGCACTTTCCAATTGGAAAATACCCACGGTTTCAGCCCGTGACAGCATGGCAAAGGTTTCTGCGTCATCCAGCGCAATAGCATCAATATCAACGCTTACGCCGCGGCCTGCCAAAAAGGCTACGGCCCGGTCTATGACGGTCAGAGTTTTCAGGCCCAGAAAGTCAAACTTCACAAGCCCGCCCTTCTCGGCCCATTTCATATTGAACTGGGTTGCCGGGACATCAGAGCGCGGATCACGATAAAGCGGCGATAATTCCACTAGTGGGCGGTCGCCAATCACAACGCCAGCCGCGTGCGTGGATGTATTGCGGTACAGACCCTCGAGCGAAAGCGCCGTATCCAGCAATTGTGCCACGTCCTGATCGTCATCGCGGGCCTGCTTCAGACCCGGTTCAGAGGCGATGGCCTCTTTCAACGTCACAGGATTAGCCGGGTTACTGGGCACCATTTTGGCCAACCGGTCCACCAGCCCCAAAGGCAATTGCATCACCCGACCAACATCACGCAAGACCACGCGCGCTTGTAGCGTACCAAAGGTGATGATCTGCGCCACGCGGTCCTCGCCATATTTCTGGCGCACGTATTCAATCACCTCTCCGCGCCGTTCCTGACAAAAATCAATATCAAAGTCAGGCATCGAAACACGTTCTGGGTTCAAAAACCGTTCGAACAATAAACCAAACCGCAACGGGTCCAGGCCTGTAATTGTCAAGGACCAGGCGACTACCGAGCCTGCGCCGGACCCCCGCCCCGGCCCAACAGGGATGCCCTGCCCATTGGCCCATTTGATGAAATCGGCAACGATCAGAAAATAACCTGGGAAACCCATCTCATTGATAATGGAGAGTTCGTGCTCAAGACGTTTCCAATATACATCTTCCGGTTCAGCTAGGTCGATCTGCTGTAAACGTTGCCTAAGCCCCTCGCGAGCCTGATGTGCCAATTCCTCGGCCTCATCAACGCCCTGGCCACTGGTAAAGTTTGGTAAAATCGGTGCGTGTGTATGCGGCCTGAAATGACAGCGCATAGCGACCAGTGCCGTGTTGGATATCAATTCGGGCAGGTCTTTGAACAGCTCGGCCATTTCAGCACCGGACTTAAAATAATGTTCAGCAGTAAGGCGGCGCCTATCTGGCACGGACAAATATGTGCTTTGAGAAATACACAATAGGGCATCATGGGCTGCATGCATCGAACGCTCTGCAAAATATGGCTCGTTCGTGGCTACCATGGCAATGCCATGACGGTCTGCCCAATCCATAAGAAACGGCTCGCTCATGGCCTCTTCGGGTCGGTCATGACGCTGAATTTCAATGAACAAATTATCACCAAAAGTAGCCTGCAATGTATCGAGATATTCTTCGGCTTTGGCCTGTTGCCCGTTATGCAATAGTTGATTGGCAATACCGTCAAAGCCGCCCGTCAGGGCGATCACACCTGCAGATTTTCCCTGCACATCTTCCCACATGACATGCGGCAGATCAGTTGGCTCAACCTCTAAAAAAGCCATGGAGCTGAGCGCCATCAAATTGCGATAGCCTTCTTCGCTGCTCGCAAGAAGGGCGATGGTGCCACGTATGTCGTTGGTCGTCGTGCCGCCAGTGCTGGCTTGACCAAGTGCCAGCGTCAAACCAATAAGTGGTTGCACACCGGCTTCGGCAAGGATTTCAGAAAATTCCAGCGCCCCAAAAAGATTATTGATATCGGTAAGCGCCAGTGCCGGCATGTCATGGCGCACCGCAAGGTCGCGCAAGCCTTTAATCTCGACGGCCCCTTCAAGCAGGGAATAGGCCGACCGGCAGCGCAAATGCACAAAAGGCAAAACAGCGGTGTCGGTCATGTTAGGCCCCTAGCCCATTGGCGATTCCTTACACAGCTTAACGCGTTCCTTAGCCGCCGAGAACCATAGACCATGCACCAACCAGCAATGTCATGCCGGCAAGAACAGAAAGGGCAGCTGCTTCTCTGAGAATATCACGCATTTTTAATCTCCATGTATAATGTTCATGAAATGTTCTTTCACGTTTTGTTCTCATCGTCAAGCACTTTTTTACCTTTGTGTTTTTTCTTTCGTTTTCAAGCCGTTGGCAGGGTTCCTGCGGGCTAGTCGGTGGTCTCTATGCGCACCGTCTTGCCATCCTGCATAACCAGGACCCGGTCCATATAAGATTGCAGGTCATGATTGTGGGTTGCCACCAGAGCCGCGACGCGTTCGATCCGCACCAGATCAAACAGGCTTTGAAAAACCGCTGCTGAGGTATTGGGGTCCAGATTGCCGGTTGGCTCATCAGCCAGCAATATCCGAGGCCGGTTGACCAGCGCCCGGGCAATAGCCACCCGTTGTTGTTCGCCGCCTGACAATTGTGAAGGTTGGTGTTTTAGCCGGTCAGATAGCCCCATGATATCGAGCAGACGTTCGGCCTCGGCGCGCGATTTACGCAAGCCTTCACCGGCAATGCGCAGCGGCATGGCAACATTATCAAGCGCTGAAAATTCGGGCAGCAGGTGGTGGAACTGGTACACAAAACCAATGCCGTTACGACGCACGGCTGTACGCTCGTGATCGCGCAAGGACAGGCATTCCTGCCCCTCAATCCAGACCTCGCCATCATCGGGTTTCTCAAGAAGTCCGGCGGCGTGCAACAATGTGGATTTACCGGAGCCAGACGGTCCGATCAGTCCAACAAACTCACCTGCGTGAATATCCAGATCAACGCCGCTGAGAACCTCCAGATAACCATCGCCCGACGGGTAACGCCGGCTAATGTTCTGGAGCTGTAAAATCGGCTCGTCCTGCGCATTGCCCCAATGATTATTCATAACGCAGCGCCTCTACGGGGTCGAGACGCGAAGCCCGCCATGATGGTGGCAAGGTCACCAGAATGGACATCAGAAAACCAAAGGCGGCAATCACCGCAACTTCGCCCCATTCGACCTTGGCCGGCAGGCGCGCCAGCTCGTAAACCTCGGCGTCAAACAGGCGTTCGCCCGGATTAAAGATCGCAAACACCCACTGAATAACGTCCTGAATAGGGTCAATATAAATGGCAAACAAAATACCAACAACCAGTCCGGCCAGCGTGCCAAACCCGCCAATTGCTGCGCCGGCCATAATGAAGATACGCATGGCCGAACCGCGGCTGGCCCCCATTGTGCGCAAAATGGCAATATCGCGGCCTTTGTTTTTGACCAGCATGACCAGGCCCGAAATAATGTTCATCACCGCAATGGCAACAATCAGCAAAAGGATCATCCGCATCAATGTGCGCTCTACTTTAAGCGCGGTCACATAGGTCCGATTGCGATCTTTCCAGTCGTCAATCAGCACCGGAATGCCGGCGGCCTCGGCAAGGTCCAGACGGGTGTCCATGGTATCAAACGGATCATCCACGCGGATTTCAATATAATCAGGCCGGCCATGGCGACTGAAAAACAATTCGGCCTGTTGCAGCGGCATATAGATAAAGGCGCCGTCATAATCAGCCAGCCCCATTTCGAAAACGGCCCCGATACGGTAAAGCTTCGATCGCGGCGCTGAGCCGAACGGCGTGGCATTGCTGGAACTAAACGAGAGCAGTTTCAGATCATCACCCACGGTGACATCAAACTTGCGCGCCATTTGCGCACCAATAACAATCTGGTTGCCGCCATTACGGCCTTCGCCAAATTGGTCCAGATCTCCGGCGACCAACTTATCGGCAACAAGTGGTATCTGGCGCAGGGCCTCGGGCTTGATCCCAAACACCACAGAAAGCGATGCATCACCGCCGCGATTGGACAGCGCCGCCGCCTGGCCAACCACCATGGCACGCGCCGAACGCACCTGTGACACACCCGAAAGCCGTTGACGCAAAGGTTCAACCTGATCCGGGTCAAGGCCGGTTGTCTGGACAAAAATATGCCCCTGTGTACCCATCATGATTTCAAAAATTTTATTGCGATAGCCGTTCATCACCGACATCACAATAATCATTACCGCCACGGCCAGCATAATACCGATAAACGAAATGGTGGTGATCAGCGATACACCGCCCTCGGCCTTTTTAGCGCGCAAATACCGCCAAGCAATGGTCCGCTCGAAAGCAGAAAACGGGGCGGCACCACGCCGTGAAAGAGAGGACCCTTCGCTCATTCAGAACGCACGCATTGTTTTTCAAGCAGGTTTAGCGCAGCATCCAGCGACAGAGTTTGACGCTCGCCTGTGGCCCGCTCTTTCAGCTCGACCACGCCATCTTTCAGGCCGCGTGGGCCGATGATCAACTGCCAGGGCAAACCGATCATATCCATACGCGCAAATTTGGCCCCGGCGCGATTTTCACTATCATCATAAAGCGGTTCCGCACCGGCATTTTCCAGAACTTGATGAGCCTGATCACACGCGGCGTCTGTATCTGTATCGCCCTGGCGCAGATTGATAATACCGACCTTGAAGGGCGCAATGGCCATCGGCCAGATAATGCCGTCTTCGTCGTGACTGGCCTCGATAACGGCTCCGGCAATACGCGATACACCAACCCCGTAAGAGCCCATGTGCACAGCTTGCTCGCCGCCACCTTTCAAGGTCACGGTGGCCTTCATGGCTTCGGAATATTTGGTACCAAAATAGAAAACCTGGCCAACTTCAATGCCCCGTGCGCTCAGGCGTTTTTCCTCAGGCACTTTCATAAAGGCTTCTTCGTCATGCACGTCTTCGGTGGCGGCATAAAGCGCCGTGCTCTCGTCCACCAAAGCCTGCAAATCGCCATCAAAGTCCACATCCAGACCCGGCGAAGGCATATCCACCAGATCCTTGTGGCAATACACCGCCGACTCGCCGGTTTCGGCCAGAATAATAAATTCATGGGACAAATCGCCACCGATCGGTCCGGTTTCGGCGCGCATTGGCACGGATTGCAGACCCATGCGCGAGAATGTGTTCAGATATGCAATGAACATACGGTTATAGGAGCGGCGCGCCGCAGCCTCGTCAATGTCAAAAGAATAGGCATCCTTCATCAAAAACTCGCGGCCGCGCATGACCCCAAACCGAGGCCGCACTTCATCGCGAAATTTCCATTGGGTATGATAAAGGATTTTGGGCAGTTCTTTATAAGACCGGCAATAGGTGCGAAAGATTGCCGTCAGCATTTCTTCATTGGTTGGGCCGTACAGCATTTCGCGTTTGTGGCGATCTGTAATGCGCAGCATTTCCTTGCCATAGGCCTCGTATCGGCCGCTTTCTTTCCACAACTCGGCCGGTTGCAAAGTCGGCATCAACATTTCTATTGCACCGGCGCGGTTTTGCTCTTCGCGAACGATCTGTTCAATATTTTGCAAGACCTTGAACCCCAGCGGCAACCAGGAATAAATCCCCGCCGCTTCCTGGTGGATCATCCCGGCGCGCAGCATCAAACGGTGCGAGGCAATTTGCGCTTCAGACGGCGTTTCTTTCAAAGTTGGCAAAAAATATCGGGAGAGACGCATCGAAGATTCCTGTCAGTCACTATTCTCTGTGGTGATAGACTGACCCGCCTCACCCTGTCCACACGTACAAGGCGGCGATCACACAAAAAAAGGTCGGCCAGAGCATAAGCTCTGGCCGATTAGGAAGGAAACGCCATCAAGCATTATCAGTGTGCGAGCAAGCACAACCGAATAAACAGATTATGCAAGGTGTTGAAAGACCACG
Source organism: Robiginitomaculum sp. (assembly GCA_021776525.1). Taxonomy (GTDB): domain Bacteria; phylum Pseudomonadota; class Alphaproteobacteria; order Caulobacterales; family Maricaulaceae; genus Robiginitomaculum_B. The sequence goes on along the minus strand of JAJFFT010000004.1, from coordinate 654,063 downwards.
CAAGAGAAATTGAAAAAATAATCCTATTTATTACCCAATTTCTCGATATGAATGCAAAATTGATTGTCAAATGATCATTTTATGCAACTATTTTCCCTTTACGATGTCTCTGGCGCGCCAAACAACCAGTCAAACGAGATGAGATCCACCGCGTTGGTGACAATAATCACGTAAACCACGACCCATAAAACGGCGGCGATACCGGTGGTAATGATAAATTTTCGCAAAATCTGCGGCTTTACCGGTGCGCCCGGTTCAGAACCGTCTTTGACCTTGCCCTCTTCCCATTGCCCCTTGATCCCAAAGGGCAGAACCAAAAACAAGGACGTCCACCAGACAATAATAAATGTCACGATACCCGTTGTAATACCCATCAGTGCGCCTCCTTGTGCGTTTGCATCAACTCAACCAGAACACCGCCGCTATCTTTGGGGTGCACAAAAATGACTGGCGTTCCGTGCGCGCCAATGCGCGGCTCGCCCGTGCCCAACACGCGCGCGCCCTTGGCGCGCATATCATCACGGGCAATGATAATATCGTCGACCTCAAAGCAAACATGGTGTTGGCCGCCGGCCGGGTTTTTCTCCAAGAACGAAGCCAGTGGAGACGCCTCGCCCAAGGGTTCGATCAGCTCGATCTGGCTATTCGGCAGATCGACGAACTTAACCCGCACCCCCTGCTCAGGCATGTCAAAGGCTTTATGGGTTTTTGTTGCCCCATAAAGCGCAGCCCAGACCTGTGCGGCTTTTTCCACGTCGGGTGTGGCAATACCAATATGGTTTAATCGGCCAATCATGGCACCTCTCCATCATATTATAACGGCAGGATCAGCACATCCACATGGGGGCGTTTGCCCCAAATGCGCGGCGCCAAACGGCGCACGGCCTGCAAAACGGCTTCTTCAGTAGCCCGCTCGTCCCCGCGCGAGCGCTTGGGCATATTCTCGATGGCTTTTTGCGCCGCGTCGCACAAGGTCTCGATAACCGCGTCAAACCCGCCTGCCGGCTCAGCCATACCAAACAAATTGGCCTCTGGCCCGGAATGAATATAGCCCGCATCATCAACCGCGACGGCCACACTGATCGCGCCAGCAAAGGCCAGTTTTTTACGCTCCCGCAAAGCGCCGCTATCGGCCCGTGTCAACACATTGCCATCGCGGTGAATGCGCCCGTTGGGCACTTCGTCAACCAATTCCGCCCCGGCATCGGACAGCATAATCATATCGCCATTGCGCGGCGCAAAACCGTGCGGCACCTGTAAGTCCCGGGCCAGTTTGGCGTGCTCAATCAAATGGCGGCGTTCGCCATGTACGGGAATGGCGATTTTTGGCCGCGCCCAGGCATACATCTGGCGCAATTCATCGCGGCACGGATGGCCTGAGACATGGATATGGCGCTCTTTTTCGCCGATCACATTGACTCCGGCGCTGGCTAACGCATTTTGCAAGGCAAAAATAGACTTCTCATTGCCAGGAATCACCCGCGAGGAAAAAAGAACACTGTCCCCCGGCGACAGCTTCACATGGCGATGAGAGCCACTGGCAATACGAGAAAGGGCGGCGCGTGGCTCGCCCTGACTGCCGGTGCACAGATACAGCACGTCTTTTTTGGGCAAGGCCGCGGCCTCTTCCTCGTCAATAAATGGTTTGGCATTGGCAAACAGGCCCACATGGCGGGCCGCGCCCATCATCCGGTGCATAGAACGCCCAACCAGACACACCATGCGGCCATTATGCTCGGCCGCTTCGACCGCCGTTTGCAGACGTGCCACGTTTGACGCAAAGGCAGCCACAGCCACCCGGCCCTCTTGCTCGCCAACCAGTTTGATCAACTCATCGCGCACCCCGGCCTCGGACCCGGCCTCGCCTTCGGTGAAGACATTGGTGGAATCGCAGACCATCGCCAAAATGCCCTCTTCGCCGGCATCCATCAGAGCCTGCGCATCAGTGGGCGACCCGATCAGCGGATCAGGGTCAATTTTCCAATCTCCCGTATGCAAAACCAGACCGGCCGGTGTGCGAATGAGCAGCGCATTGGGCTCGGGGATGGAATGGGTCAGGGTGACCAGTTCCATCTCAAACGGTCCAAGAGAGATATGCCCGCTTAAGGGCACTTCATGTAACGGCACCTGATCCAGCAATCCGGCCTCGGCCAGCCGGTCACGGACCAGGTACATGGTAAAGGGTGTTGCATAAACCGGCACGGGCAATTGCGGCCAAAACGCCGCCAAAGCCCCCATATGGTCTTCATGGGCATGGGTCAACACAATGCCCAGCAAATCATCGGCCCGCGCCGCAATAAATTCCGGGTCCGGCATGATCACTTCTACGCCGGGGGTGCTGGCATCACCAAAAGTGACGCCCAGATCGACAATGATCCATTTCTCTTTCCCCTCTGGCCCATAGCCATAGAGGTTCAAATTCATGCCGATTTCGCCCGACCCGCCCAAAGGGACAAAGACAAGGCGATCTTTATTGTTTTGAGAACTCAAATCTGGCCCCGATTACGTTGATAAATATCCAAAAGGCCGCGCACGGTCAGATCAGAGTCAAAGCGTTCAATGGTTTCCGATGCCCCTGCAAAAAGCGGCGAAACACCGCCCGTACCGATCACCGTCAACGGCTCTTCATATTCGCTTTTTATACGCCGCACCAGCGTATCAATCAGCCCCACATATCCCCAGAAAATTCCGGCTTGCATGGCGCTGACCGTGTTGGTGCCAATGGTTTTTGGCGGCTTTTCTATGGCAATACGCGGCAGCTTGGCCGCCGCATCGTGCAAGGCCTGCAACGCCAAATTCATCCCCGGTGCAATGGCCCCGCCCAAAAACTCCCCCCGCGAGGAAATCAGGTCAAAGGTTGTTGCCGTACCGGAATCAACCAGCAATAACGCGCCATCGATAAAGGTTCTGGCCCCGGCGGCATTGACCAGACGATCAGCCCCCACTTCGCGCGGATTGTCAATCACCGCGGTAACACCAATATCCAGATCGCCCTCGCCAATGACCATCGGTTCGCATTTCAGATAACGCCGCGACAGGTTGCGCATATGGAACAATGATTGCGGCACCACGGTTGATATGACACAGGCATCAATATCGGATAATTGCAGATTTTCCATACCCAGCAACTGGTGCAGCCAGACCGCATATTCATCGGCGGTGCGCGAGGTGTCGGTGGCGCTGCGCCATTGCGCCCGCCACTGTTTCCCGTCGTGAACCGCAAATAATGCGTTGGTATTGCCACAATCAATGGCCAGCAACATGGGTTAACCCTCCTGGTCGGCGAAGAAAACTTCGCCTGCGCTCACCTCAATGGACCGGCCTGCCTTTTGGCGCAAGACCAAAGCGCCATCCACCGACAGGTCTTCGAATATGCCTTCTTCGCCAGAACTGGTCCGCAAAGCCTGTCCCAGACCATGAGCCCGGGCCAGCCAAGCCAGCCGCAATGGGGCAAACCCCTCGGCCATAAAGCGCTTATACCAGCCTTCAAAACTTTCAATCAGCTGCGGCAAAACCACCTCAGGTGCAGGGATTTGAACGCCGGGTTTCAGATGCTCGGCAAATGCAGTGGCCGCATAAGGCAGATCTTTTGGGGCGCTTTGCACGTTAATGCCGATGCCAATCGCAATCCAATGCCCACCATTGGGCGACACACCGGATTCGAGCAATATACCCGCCAACTTGGCGTTATGCAGTAACACATCATTGGGCCATTTGATCTTGATGGATTGCGGTGCATCCACCCAGCGCGCTGCCGTATCGGCCACCGCCAACGCCGCGGCAAAACCCAATTGTGCCGAGCGATTTAAAGCACCATCCCAATGATAAAGCCCGGTCGCGGCAAGATTACCCACCGGGCTTTGCCAATGCCGGGCACGTCGCCCGCGTCCGTGGGTTTGCCGATCGGCATGAAGCCAAACCGGGCTACACTCGCCCGCCAGCCCCAGCCGCTTGGCCTCTTCATTGGTACTGTCCAGTACGGCAAAGTGCCTGATGGGTCGCGTCACCTAAAAGAGGCTGGCTGCGGCCGCCATGGACCAGCGCTCGAGTGCTGGCAGCAACCAAAATGCACCCGGCAACATCATAAATGCAGCAATACCGGCGGTCAGCGGCAAGACAAAGCCAGACGGAACAAAGGCCGGTGCCGGGTCGTCAAACCACATGATTTTGACAATGCGCAGATAATAAAACGCACCAACGACACTGAGCACTGCACCATAAATAGCCAGCCACAGGAGGCCACCATCAACCGCCGCCAGAAAAATATACAACTTGCCGAAAAAGCCAGCCAGAGGCGGCAAACCGGCAATCGAGAACAGCAACAGGCTGAAACTGAGGGCAAGACCCGGACGCGATTGCGACAGACCAGACAGATCATCAATATTTTCAGCCATGCCTTCGCTTTGGCGCATGGCCAAAATGCAGGCAAACATGCCAAGTGTGGTGATCAAATAGAGGCCCATATAGAGCAGCAGAGCCTCAAGCCCGCGCTGGCTGCCCGCGGCCAGCGCAATCATTGCATAGCCCATATTGGCAATTGAGGAATAGGCCATCAGGCGCTTGATATTGCGCTGCATAATGGCGCCAAAATAGCCAACCGTCATGGACAGGACGCTTAAGGCCACAAGCACCTGTTGCCACTGGTCCATCATGTCGGCAAACGGCCCCAGCAGCAGGCGTGCAATCAATGTAATGGCGGCAAATTTTGGTGCCGAGGCAAAAAACGCTGTGACTGGCGTTGGTGCGCCCTGATAAACATCGGGGGTCCACATATGAAATGGTACAGCAGAAATTTTGAAAGCCAGGCCGCTGAGCACAAAGACAACACCGATGATCAACCCAACCGAGGCATCCAAATGCGCGGCTTGGGCAATGCCTTCAAAGCGCGTGGTGCCGGCAAAGCCATAAATCATCGACATGCCATAGAGCAGAAGGCCAGAGGACAGTGCCCCAAGCACAAAATATTTCAAACCGGCCTCGGAGGCCCGTAAAGACGAGCGGTTAAAGGCCGCCAGTACATAAAGCGCCAGACTTTGCAGCTCTAACCCCACATACAACGTCAACAAATCATTGGCCGAGACCATGACCATCATGCCCAAAGTGGCCAGCAGGGTCAGCACCGCATATTCGTATTTAACGATTTTTTCGATCTTCAAAAACCCGGAACCGATGACCAGAACCAGCGCCGCAGAAAGCAAAATCGCGGTTTTGGCAAACAGCGCCAGACGATCAAGGATTAACGCCCCGCCAAAAGCTTGCGTTGGATCGGCACCAGCGGATTTCAGCCCCAAAACGGCCGCCCCCAGCAAGGCCACAACACTGATCGCATTGATCATGCCACCGGCGCGTTCGCCGCGTATGGCCCCGCCCACCAACAAGGCCAGCGCCGTCATGGTCAGCACAAATTCAGGGCCGATGGATGAGAGATTGGACATAAAGGATGTCATCACGTCTTCCTATTGTACGGCCGGCGCAGCGGCGGCGATGTGCTCGACAAGCGCCTCCACAGCCGGACCGGTCAGATCAGTTACAAGAGAGGGCCAAATGCCAAACAAAATTGTGACAACGACCAGCGGCGAGAAGGTAATCACCTCGCGGCGGACCATGTCGGTAATATCGTTCAGCTTGTCATTGGTGATGCTGCCATAGACGACGCGCTTATAAAGCGTCAGCGCATAAACCGCCGATAAAATCACCCCAAAGGCGGCCCCAAAGGCAATCCAGCTGCTGACCAGATAGCCACCGGCCATGGTCAGAAACTCGCCAATAAAGCCTGATGTGCCGGGCAAGCCAACATTGGCCATGGTGAACAGCATAAATACCGTGGCATAAACCGGCATACGGCTGGCCAAACCACCATAGGCAGCAATTTCGCGGGTGTGCATACGATCGTAAATCACCCCGACAATCAGGAACAAGGCACCAGAAACCACACCGTGGCTGATCATCTGGAACATTGCACCTTGAACGCCAATGACATTCATCGAGAAAATACCAATGGTCACAAAGCCCATATGTGCCACCGATGAATAAGCAATCAGCTTTTTCATATCGGTCTGGCGAAACGCCACCAGGGATGTGTAGATGATGGCAACCACTGACAAGGTGAAGACCATCGGGGCAAACATCTGCGAGGCATCAGGAAACATCGGCAATGAGAACCGGATAAAGCCATAGCCGCCCATTTTAAGCAGCACACCGGCCAAAATGACCGAGCCAGCGGTCGGGGCTTGAACGTGGGCATCGGGCAACCAGGTGTGCACCGGCCACATGGGCATTTTAACCGCGAACGATGCAAAGAAGCCCAGCCACAGCCATGTCTGCATACCGGCCGGGAAGTCAAAACCCAAAAGCACGGTCATATCCGTGGTACCGGCGGTCAGGATCATGGCGACCACGGCCACCAGCATCAAAACAGAACCCAACAATGTGTAGAGGAAAAACTTGAACGCCGCATAGACCCGGTCTGGTCCGCCCCACACCCCGATGATCAGGAACATCGGGATCAGGCCTGCCTCGAAGAAGATATAGAACAGGACGATATCGAGGGAGAAAAACACCCCGATCATCAAAGTTTCCAGAATGAGAAACGCCACCATGTATTCGGTGATGCGTTTTTTCACCACGCCCCAGCTGGCTATAAAGCACAAAGGCATAAGGAACGTCGTCAACACGACCAGCGAGAGCGAAATCCCGTCCGCCCCCAGATGATAGGACATGCCGCCAAACCAATCGGCTTTTTCCACAAACTGAAAGCTGGGGTCGGCAATGTTAAAGTCCATCAAGGCCCAGATCGACAACCCGAAGGTGATCAGGCTGGTGGCCAGGGCGACGCTGGGTGCATTGCGGTCAATAACGGCGGCATCTTCGCCGCGGGCGCTGGCGCGAAACACCAGCAAGACCAGTGCACCAACCAGCGGCAAAAAGGTAATCAGCGAGAGAATGTGCGGTAGAGCGTTCATGTTAATGCCCTCCCGTCGCGCCAGAGACCAGGATCCAGGTAATGAACCCCACAAGCCCCAGCAACATCACAAAGGCATAATGATACAAAAATCCGGTTTGTAATTTGGCGATGCGTTTGGCACCGGCCAACGTCGCCGCAGCGAAACCATTGGGACCAAAGCCATCGATAACGCGTTGATCGCCGCCTTTCCAAAAGAGATCGCCCAGTTTGCGGGCACCGCGCACCAGAACAAAGTCATAGATTTCGTCAAAATACCATTTGTTATACAAAAACGGATGGACGAAACGGCTGTTCGCGGCCATGCGGGCCCCAAGGCCTTCGTGCATAATGTACATATACCAGGCAATCAAAAATCCAATCAGGGTTACAGCAAATGGTGACCAGGCCACCCAGGTCGGCACGTGATGGCCTCCGCCTTCATGTTCGCCCTCGGCGGTTGCCGCCGCTTCATGTGTTGCAGGAGCACCCTGTTCAACGGCGCCATGAGCATCGGCCACGTTTTCAGCCACATGTTCAGGTGCAGCAGCGGCCTCGATCACCGTGGCCCCACGCCAGAACGCGCCTTGTTTATCGCCGATGAAATCACCAGCAAACACCACACCGGCAAATATTGCACCAACAGAGAGCAGCGCCAGAGGCACCAGCATAGAACGGGGCGATTCATGGGCATGATCAAACGTGTGCTGATCACCACGATAGGTGCCATGGAAGGTCATAAAGATCACCCGCCACGAATAGAATGAGGTCATTAAAGCGGCCACGATACCGATCCAGAAGGCCTCGTACCCAAAGGACGTTCCAGCCACACCAGCTTCCCATGCGCCTTCGATGATGGCGTCTTTTGAGAAGAACCCGGCAAAGCCAAAGTCGGTGCCCGGAATACCAACCCCGGTCAGCGCAATTGTGCCGATAATCATCGCAATCCAGGTCAGCGGCATTTTTTTGTAAATACCGCCCATTTTGCGCATGTCCTGTTCATGGTGCAGGCCAATGATCACCGAACCAGCGCCGAGGAACAACAAGGCCTTGAAAAACGCATGGGTAAAGAGGTGAAAAATCGCCGCATCATAAAGACCCAGACCGCCTGCCATAAACATATAGCCGAGCTGTGAACAGGTGGAATAGGCAATCACCCGCTTGATGTCGTTCTGCACCAAACCAATGGTCGCCGCAAAGAAAGCCGTCATGCCGCCAATCACCGTGACAAACAGGCTGGCATGAGGGGCCAGATCAAAGATCGGCGCAGCGCGAGCCACCAAAAACACGCCTGCCGTGACCATGGTGGCGGCGTGAATGAGGGCCGAAACCGGTGTTGGGCCTTCCATGGCGTCTGGCAGCCAGACATGCAGGAAGAATTGCGCCGATTTGCCCATCGCCCCGATGAACAGCAAAAATGCGATCAGCTCGACCGCATTAAAATGCATCCACAGGAACGGGATAGTCACGTCGGTTTTGCTTTGAACTGCGCCAAACACAGTATCAAAATCAAGCGCGCCAAACACCGCAAAGATCGTGAAAATACCAAGCGCAAAACCAAAATCGCCCACCCGGTTGGTGACAAATGCCTTGATGGCGGCGGCGTTGGCTTCGGGTTTTTTGTACCAAAACCCGATCAGTAGATAAGAGGCCAGCCCCACACCTTCCCAGCCAAAAAACATTTGCAGGAAGTTGTCGGCGGTGACCAGCATCAACATGGCGAAGGTAAAGAAAGACAGATAGGCAAAGAACCGCGCCTTGTGCGGATCATCGGCCATATAGCCCCAGGAATAAATGTGCACCAGACACGAGACAAAAGTCACCACAACCAGCATCACCGCGGTCAACGTATCAACACGCAATGCCCAATTGGCCTGAAAATCACCGACCTGGAACCAGTGAAAAACCTGAATCAGTTGTTCATGCCCGTCATAGGCCACCAGTTTGAAGGCGAAGATCGATAGTACCGCCGAAAGGATCAGAAAGCCCGTGGTTACCAATTGCGCCAGACGGTCGCCAATAATGCGGCCAAACAGGCCAGCGATCAGCGCGCCAAGCAGAGGTCCAAAAACAATTGTCAGATACATGGCCTGCTCAACCCTTCATCAGATTGATGTCTGAGACGGCGATATTGCCGCGATTTCTAAAATAGACGACCAGAATGGCCAGCCCGACAGCAGCCTCGGCCGCCGCAACGGTGAGTACAAAGAGCGCGAACACTTGTCCGCCCAGATCGTGCAAATGCGTGGAGAACGCCACAAAGTTGATATTCACCGACAACAGGATCAGTTCGATCGACATCAGGATGACAATGACGTTTTTGCGATTCACAAAAATGCCAAACACCCCGATGGAGAACAAAATGGCGGCAACCGCCAGATAATGTGCAAGTCCGATAACCATCATATTCCCCTTACAAACCCTGGCCAGGTTTGATGTCGACCAGTTCCACACCGTCCTTGGCGCGCCGCGCCACCTGTGCGGAAATATTTTGCCGTTTAACACCTTTTTTGTGGAAATTCGTCAGCACAATCGCACCGATCATCGCCACCAATAACACCAGACCCGCCGCCTCGATAAAGAACGCGTAGTCGGTATAGAGCACCTCGGAAAAAGCGCGCAGATTGTCCGTATCGCCACTTATCGGTGCTTGCCTTAACTCTTGCGCTTTGCCGCTAACGCTCCAGCTGGCGCCTAGCACAATCAGCTCAACCGTCAGGACAAAAGCCAATAAGCCACCAAGGGGCAGATAGTCGGCAAAACCTTGCCGCATCTCGACAAAATCAATGTCCAGCATCATCACCACGAACAAGAACAGCACCGCCACCGCGCCCACATAAACCATGATGAGAATCATCGCCAGAAACTCGGCACCCATCAGCACAAAAAGCCCGGCAGCCGAGAAAAACGTCATGATCAGGAACAGGACCGAGCGCACCGGATTGCGCGCGGCAACAACGCCAAACGCAAAGAGAATCGCGGCGCCAGCAAAGGCGTAAAACGCCACAGCAGGAAGAAGTACTGCCAAATCCATTATGCTCTCCAATGCCTCAAGACGTTACCGGTACGGTTCATCAAGTTTGAGGTTTTGTACAATTTCACGTTCCCAGCGATCGCCGTTATCCAAAAGCTTGTCCTTGTCGTAAAACAGCTCTTCACGGGTTTCAGTGGCAAATTCAAAGTTTGGCCCTTCGACGATGGCGTCCACCGGACAGGCCTCCTGACAAAACCCGCAATAAATGCACTTGGTCATGTCGATGTCATAGCGCGTGGTGCGGCGCGAGCCGTCGGCGCGTGGTTCGGCCTCAATGGTAATCGCCTGCGCCGGGCAAATGGCCTCGCACAATTTACAGGCGATACAGCGTTCTTCACCACTGTCATAGCGGCGCAAAACGTGCTGCCCCCGAAAACGCGGGGATAGAGGGCCTTTTTCAAAGGGGTAATTCAGGGTCGGCTTGCGGCGGAAGAAATATTTCATCCCCAAGGCAAACGCACCCAGAAAATCCAGCAAAAAGGCACTGCGAACAAAGCGTATAACGGCGCTCATCTCAGGCACCCCCTTGCGCAAAAACAACCCAGGCGGACACCAGAACAACCGCGGCCATGGACATCGGCAGGAAGACTTTCCAACCCAGGCGCATCAGCTGGTCATAGCGGTAACGCGGCACGATGGCCTTCACCATGGCGAACAGGAAAAAGATAAACAACGTCTTGAATGCAAACCAGAAAAACGGCGGAATCCATGTCAGCGGAGCCACATCAACCGGCGCGTGCCAGCCGCCCAAAAATAGGATGGTGACCATCGAGCACATCAAAACAATGTTCAGATATTCGCCGATCATGAACAAGAGATACAGCGTCGAGGAGTATTCCACCTGATAACCCGCCACCAGTTCAGATTCGGCCTCAGGCAGGTCAAACGGCGGGCGGTTGGTTTCGGCCAGCGCCGAGATGAAAAACACCACCATCATCGGCAACATTACAAAAGTGATCGGCGAAAGCGCAATACCATTCCAGTGCCAAAAGCCCCCGGCCTGTGCCTCGACAATCTTGCTGAGATTCATCGAGCCGGATAAGAGTAAAACCGTGACAATCACAAAACCAATGGAAACCTCGTAAGAGACCATTTGCGCGGTCGAACGCAACGCACCCAGAAACGAGTATTTGGAGTTTGAGGCCCAGCCACCAAGGATAATGCCATAAACCCCAAGTGATGAGATCGCCAAAAGGTACAAAATCCCGACATTCAGATCAGAGATCACCCAGCCCGGTGCCACCGGGATCACCGACCAGGCGATAAACGCCATCACCAGTGACAAAAATGGCGCCATAATAAAGATAAGTTTGTCCGTACCGGCCGGGATAATGACTTCTTTAAATGCAAACTTCAAAAAGTCGGCAAAGGATTGCAAAAGTCCAAATGCACCAACCACATTGGGGCCTTTGCGCATCTGCACGGCTGCCCAGATTTTACGGTCAGCCAGCAAAATGAACGCCAGCGAGATTAGCAGAACCACCACAAACCCAAGCACTTTGAGCAAGGTCACAACGGTCCAGCCCAAAACGGTGGAGGTATCAAACAGCATGGTCAAAAATTCAGCCATTTCTATCACTCCGCCGCTTGTTTCACGCCAAGCACATTGGCGGCGCATTCGGCCATTATGGCGCTGGCCCGGGTAATCGGGTTGGTCAGATAATAATCGGTGATCGGCGAGGCAAAGGCCTTGGCTGTCACCTTGCCGGATTTGCCCAGCTTGGCCGGATCAAAGGCAATTGCATCGGGCCGCCGGATCGTAGCGCGCAGATCTGCAAGATTGTCATAGGGCAAAGTGCGATCAATATGATCCGAAAGCGCGCGAATAATGGTCCAGTCTTCACGGGCCTCGCCCTTGGGGAAAACCGCCCGTAAACCGTCCTGCATCCGCCCTTCGGTATTGGTATAAAGCGCGTCTTTTTCGGTATAGGCCGCGCCCGGCAAAATAACATCGGCGCGATGCGCCCCGGCATCGCCGTGGCTGCCTTGATAAATCACAAAAGCCTTACCCAGCGCGCTCATGTCAATTTCATCAGCGCCCAAAAGATAGACCGTATCCATCTCGCCAGTGCCGCATTTTTTCAAGGTCCCGGCCAGATCGGTGCCACCATTGGTCGGCGTAAAACCGATATCCAGACCGCCAACCCGTGCCGCCGCTGTGTGCAGCACGTTAAAACCGTTCCAGTCTTCGCGCACCACCTTCATTGTGGCCGCCAGCTTGCCGATCTCGCGCAGAACCTGCGCCCCGTCAGGCCGGGCCACGGCCCCCATACCAACGATAATCATCGGCCGTTTGGCCTTTTTGAACATCGCCGTAAAGCCGCCGCGTTTGCCAGCAAAGGCGGCAATGTCGGCCGGGCCTGTGCCCAGATGCTCAAAGGGATAGGTCAGGTCCGCGGCTTCACCGATGACCCCGATATTGGCTTCATTATTCAGCCATGCACCGCGAATACGGGCATTGATAATCGGCGCTTCCATACGGGGGTTGGTGCCGATCAGCAAAATCGCATCAGCCTCGTCTATCCCGGCAATACCGGAATTGAAAACATAACCTTCACGGCCCTGTCCGTCCCTATGGCCACCGATGGCGGCCCCATCAACGCGGCAATCAAGCGAGGTAACCCCCAGCGAACTCATCAGGTCTTTTAAGGCCTTCATGCTTTCCATATCACACAGATCACCGGCCAGTGCGGCTATGCGTTCCGGATCGCCCTTGAGGCGTTTGGCCACAACATCCAGTGCCTCAGCCCAGCGGACCGGCACCAGCTTGCCGTTTTTACGTACATAAGGTTTATCAAGGCGTTGGCGTTTTAAGCCATCCCAGACGAAGCGGGTTTTATCGGAAATCCATTCTTCGTTCACGTCGTCATTATTGCGTGGCAGTATACGCATCACCTCGGACCCGCGTGCATCAACGCGAATGTTGGAACCAACCGCGTCCATCACATCGACGCTTTCGGTTTTGCGCAATTCCCATGGCCGCGCATTAAACGCATAAGGACGAGAGGTCAGTGCGCCCACCGGGCACAAATCAATCACATTGCCCGACAGTTCTGAGGTCAAATTAGCTTGTAAATAGGTGGTGATTTCTGCACCCTCGCCGCGATTGACTAGACCTAATTCCTCAACCCCGGCGACCTCGGAGATAAAGCGCACACAGCGCGTGCACTGAATACAACGGGTCATATTGGTTTTCACCAACGGCCCCATATTTTTCTCTTCTACGGCGCGTTTGTCTTCTTCATAGCGGGTCTGGCCACGGCCATAAGCCACCGCCTGGTCCTGCAAATCACACTCGCCGCCCTGATCACAAATCGGACAATCCAGCGGATGATTGATCAACAAAAATTCCATCACCCCTTCGCGGGCTTTTTTGACCACCGCTGAATCCGTACGGATATTGGCCGGACTGCCATCGCGATTGGGGCGCAAATCATTGATCGACATGGCGCACGACGCCATCGGCTTGGGCGCGCCGACCCATTCGACCAGACACATGCGGCAATTGCCGGCCACCGAAAGGCGCTCGTGATAGCAAAAGCGTGGAATTTCAGCGCCCGCTTCTTCGCAGGCTTGCATTAACGTGTAATGGCCCGGAACTTCGATTTCCTTGCCGTCCACATTGACTTTGCGCAGCTCACTCATCGCCCTACTCCGCCGCAACCGCGTGGACAGATTTGCCCGCGCGATAACTGGTTATTTTATCTTCAATCTCGTGCCGGAAATGCCGGATCAGCCCTTGCACCGGCCACGCCGCCGCATCGCCAAGAGCGCAAATGGTGTGGCCCTCGATTTCCTGCGAAACGTCCAGCAACATGTCGATTTCCGCCATTTCGGCCTTGCCTTCGCACATGCGGTTCAATACCCGCCACATCCAGCCGGTGCCTTCGCGACATGGCGTGCACTGGCCACAGCTTTCATGTTTATAAAAATAAGCCAGACGGGTAATGGCCCGCACCATATCGGTGCTTTGATCCATGACGATCACCGCCGCTGTGCCAAGGCCGGATTTATGCTCTTTAAGCGCATCAAAATCCATCAAAACGTCATCGCAAATATCGCGCGGCAGACACGGCACGGACGATCCGCCGGGAATGATGGCTTTGAGATTATCCCAACCGCCAATAACGCCGCCGGCGTGCTTCTCGATCAGGGTTTTAAGCGGGATAGACATCTCTTCTTCGACATTACACGGCGTGTTTACATGCCCGGAAATGCAAAACACTTTGGTGCCCGCATTGCCGGCACGTCCAAAGGACGAGAACCAGCCTGCGCCGCGCCGCAAAATCGTCGGCGTAACGGCTATACTTTCGACGTTATTGACCGTGGTCGGGCAACCATACAACCCGGCATTGGCCGGAAATGGCGGTTTCAAACGTGGCTGGCCTTTTTTTCCTTCGAGGCTCTCGAGTAATGCGGTTTCTTCGCCGCAAATATAGGCCCCGGCACCTTGGTGCACATAAACGTCAAAATCATAGCCCGAACCGCAGGCATTTTTGCCGACCAGTCCCGCCGCATAAGCCTCATCAATGGCTTTTTGCAGGGCGACCCGTTCGTCAATATATTCACCGCGCAGGTAAATATAACAGGCATTGGCGCGCATGGCGAAAGAGGCAATCAGACAACCTTCGACCAATAAATGCGGATCATGGCGCATGAGATCGCGGTCCTTGCAAGTTCCCGGCTCGGACTCATCCGCATTGACCACCAGATAATGCGGGCGGTCACCCACTTCGCGAGGCATAAATGACCATTTCAGGCCCGTGGGAAAGCCAGCGCCGCCGCGCCCGCGCAATCCTGATGCCTTGATCTGGTCGACAATCCAATCATCGCCCAGCGCCATAAATTCCCCGGTGCCATTCCACGCGCCGCGTTTCTTGGCGGCCTCCAGCCCCGGATCCTGCAAACCATAGAGATTGGTGAAGATGCGATCCTTGTCCTCAAGCATTGCCTGCACCTTTTCCTTTATTGTCCTGCCAGCTCAAATAGGCCACGGCCACACCGGCAATCACCAGCACCGCAACGCCAACATGAATCCACGTGTCCGCTTTGGTCATGAAATATCCAATGGCAAGGCCGCCCAGTGTGAGCATCTCAACCAGGGTGATCAGCGCCACAAGGATTTGGTTATCACTCATCTTGCCAGAGTTTTTTGTGGGGGTTGAGGTCATTTACCGGCCCCCTTGATCAACGCTTTTGCCTGCGCAATCCATTTTTCACGGGTGATGCGGCCTTTGAATTTCAATTGCTCATCAACCCAGTCAATCTCTTTTTTCGCCCAACTGGCCACCTGATCAAAATGGAAAACCCCAAGCGTGTTGAGGATGCCCTCAATCTTGGGGCCAACGCCGGATATGCGTTTAAGATTATCGGCACCTTCTTTACGGGCCTTTTTCAAAAGCTTGGGCTTGGCTATTTTTGCAGCCGCTTTGGGGGCTGCGGCCTTCTTAGGCGTCGCCGCTTTTTTACCACCAGCAATCACTGTGTTTTTTTTGGGTGCTGCTTTGGCCTTGGCTTTTCCGGCCGCCTTTGGCGCATTGGGTATGCTTTTCAAAGGCTTGGCGCGTGATCCGTTATACAGTGTTTTATCGATCAAGGTCTGTGCACCGCCCAAAGGCTCGGACGTCATGCGGCCATTTTGCGGGCCGTGTTTAACGGCGCGACCAGCGGCGAGATCGTCCAGCAATTTTTCCATGCTGGCCTCGTCCAAATCTTCGTAATAGGCATCGCCGTCGGCATTGGAAATTTGCACCATGGGTGCATTCACACAAGCCCCCAGACATTCCACCTCTTCCCAGGTAAACTTGCCATCGGCAGAGACGGTGTTTTTTTCGCCAATGCGGTTTTTGCAAACCTTGATCAGCTTTCCTGAGCCGCGCAGCATGCACGGTGTGGTGCCGCAGACCTGAATAAGGTGTTTGCCGACCGGTTCCAATTTGAACATGGTGTAAAAGGTGGCAACTTCCAGCACGCGAATATGCGCCATGCCCAGACGATCACCAACCACGCGCATTGCTGGCTCGGATAACCAGCCGCCATTATCTTTTTGGGCAATCCACAGAAGCGGGATCACCGCCGAGCGTTGTTTGCCCTTGGGGTATTTGGCAATCCAGTATTTAGCCTCGGTTTCACCTTTTTTGGAAAAGGCAAAGCTGTCGGGTTGTTGTTTGGCGAGGTGACGGCCGCTCATCGGTCAATCTCCCCGAACACCACATCGAGCGAGCCAATAATGGCGGCGATGTCGGCCAGCATGTGGCCTTTATTGAGATAATCCATAGCTTGCAAATGCATATAACCCGGTGCCTTGATTTTGCAGCGGTAAGGTTTGTTGGTGCCATCCGACACCAGATACACCCCAAATTCGCCCTTGGGGGCCTCGACGGCGCAATAGACTTCGCCCTCTGGGACATGAAAGCCTTCGGTATAAAGTTTAAAGTGATGGATCAGTGCTTCCATCGACTGTTTCATCTCGGCGCGTTTTGGTGGCGCAACCTTGCCAGAGGTTTCCATAACCGGACCCTTTGGCATTTTTTTCAGGCATTGCTGCATGATTTTAACGCTTTCGCGCATCTCTGCCATGCGGACCAGATAACGGTCATAACAATCGCCATGTTTGCCGACGGCAATGTCAAAATCCAGCTCGGAATAGACCTCGTAAGGCTGGGCGCGGCGCAAATCCCACGCCATGCCAGAGCCACGTACCATGACGCCTGAAAAGCCCCATTCCAGTGCGTCCTGTTCGGAGACCACACCAATATCGGCATTGCGTTGTTTGAAAATGCGATTATCGGTCAGCAGAGTTTCAATATCGTCCAAAACCTTGGGGAAGGTTTCGCAAAATTCACCAATGTCATGCAACAGTTCCGGCGGCAGGTCCTGATGCACACCGCCCGGGCGAAAGTACGCCGCGTGCATGCGCGATCCCGAGGCGCGCTCGTAAAACACCATCAGTTTTTCGCGCTCTTCAAAGCCCCAAAGCGGCGGCGTCAGCGCCCCGACATCCATGGCCTGCGTGGTGACGTTCAGAAGATGCGAGAGCAGCCGTCCTATTTCGCTATACAGAACCCGGATAAACTGTGCCCGACGTGGCACCTCGACCCCGGTCAGCTTTTCAATAGCCAGACAAAAGGCGTGTTCCTGATTCATCGGGGCCACATAATCCAGCCGATCAAAATACGGCATGGCCTGCAAATAGGTTTTGTGCTCGATCAGCTTTTCCGTGCCCCGGTGCAAAAGCCCGATATGCGGATCAACCCGCTCGACTATTTCACCGTCCAGTTCGACCACAAGGCGCAAAACCCCGTGCGCAGCCGGGTGTTGCGGACCAAAGTTGATGGTAAAATTACGGCCTTCGGTTTCGACTTCGATATCAGCCATCAGCCCGCCCCATCTTCTGCTTTATCGGCCTCGTCCAGCACATATTTTGCGCCTTCCCACGGGCTAAGATTGTCGAAATTACGAAATTCCTGGGTCAGGGATACCGGCTCATACACCACGCGGCGCTGTTCTTCGTCATAGCGGCATTGCACGTGACCGGAGAGCGGGAAATCCTTGCGCAGCGGATGGCCTTCAAAACCGTAATCGGTCAAAATTCGGCGCAAATCGGGATGGCCGGAAAACAGGATGCCATACATGTCAAACGCTTCGCGTTCATTCCAGTTGGCGGCCGGGTAGACATCAACCACGCTGGGGATAGTGCCGCCTTCTTCGACCTTGACCTTGATGCGCAAGCGTTTGTTTTCACGCATGGAAAGCAAATGATAGACCACATCAAAACGCCGGGCGCGGCCCGGATAATCAACGCCGCAAATATCAATCAGAGTTTCAAAACGGCACTGGCTGTCATCGCGTAGAAAATTAAGAATTTTGACGATCTGCTCGGCATGGGCATTCAGTGTCAGATCACCAAAACTGATGGTACTGCCGGTCAGGGCGGTGCCCAGTTCGGCCAGCAGATAATCCTGCAAATCTGTAAGGGAATGGCTCATCGAATAATGTCCCCCACGCGGCGGATTTTCTTTTGCAATTGCAAAATGCCATAGACAAGCGCCTCGGCGGTTGGCGGACAACCGGGGACATAAATATCCACCGGCACAATGCGATCACAGCCGCGCACCACAGAATAGGAATAATGGTAATACCCGCCGCCATTGGCGCAGGAGCCCATAGAAATCACATAGCGCGGCTCTGGCATCTGGTCATAGACTTTGCGCAGGGCCGGGGCCATTTTATTGGTCAGCGTACCGGCGACGATCATCACGTCGGACTGGCGTGGGGAGGCGCGCGGCGCAAAACCAAAGCGTTCCACGTCATAGCGTGGCATGGCGGCCTGCATCATCTCGACGGCACAACAGGCCAGACCAAATGTCATCCACATGAGCGAGCCGGTGCGCGCCCAGGTGATCAACTCGTCGGCGCTGGCAATAACGAAACCCTTGTCCATCAGCGCGTCGGTCACCCCGTCATGAAACGGGTCGTGTTTTTTGGGATCATAATGCGGCGTGGCCACACGGGCCGCAGAATATGCAGGAATGTTTGTATCACTCATGAGACTATTCCCATTCTAGGGCGCCACGACGCCACGCATACATAAAGCCGACCATCAGTTCGGCCAGAAACACCATCATGGTCCAAAAGGCGTATGGTCCCAGGGCCTTCAGATTGACCGCCCATGGAAAGAGGAAAACCACCTCGAGATCGAAGACGATAAAAAGAATCGCCACCAGATAGAATTTGACGTCGAATTTCATCCGCGCATCATCAAAAGCTTCGAACCCGCATTCATAGGTCGAGACTTTTTCACTGTCCGGGTTTTTGGGGGCCAGAATGACTGGCAGGACCATAAATACCAATGCAATCAAGGCGGCGATGGCCAGAAAGATCAGTACAGGAAGGTATTCGAGCAGAAGGTCGCTCATGAAAGGCTCCGGCGGTTAAGCACAAATGCTGGCGCAGCGACTCACATCCCATGAGCCCCCGCTCTGGATCGCGAAGCTAGAACCGTATGCCCAAAATGGCAATCACCTATGCAGGGCGATTTGTCGCGCAAACAGTGTTTTTTCAGCTTTGCCCGGCGCAGCACAGACATGCCGGACCGGTCGCACCTCAAATCGTCACGGATCAGCCCTATTTTCGGCAGAATCTTGCGCGACACCTGACCTGGCGGGGGCGCATGAGGTCAAAACAATGAAACATTTATTCCTCGGCGCATCCTTGTGCGCCATGATGCTGGGGACCACCCTGCCCGCCAGCGCCAGCAGCACCTTTGCCCCCTCTTATGACGTGGATGTCGCCTTTGTGCTCGACACCACCGGATCTATGTCCGGCCTGATCGAAGGGGCCAAACAAAAAATCTGGTCGATCGCCAATGATATTGCCGATACCCGACCCGGCCAGCAAGGCCGTATCAGGTTTGCACTGATTGGCTATCGGGATCGTGGTGATGCCTATATCACCAAAACCTTTGATCTGACCGATGATATGAGCGGCATTTACGGCCATTTGCTCGAATTTAAGGCACAGGGCGGCGGCGACCGTCCCGAATCGGTCAATCAGGCCCTGAACGAGAGCATTGTCGACCTTGGATGGGACCAGAACCCGAACACACTGCGCCTGGTCTTTTTGGTGGGCGACGCCCCGCCGCACATGGATTACCAGAACGACACCCCCTATGCCGTCACGCTGCGCGATGCCCGCGACACCGATATTATCGTCAATACAGTACAGGCCGGTCGCCACAGCGATACGTCGAAGGTCTGGCATGAAATCGCTGATCTGGGAGAAGGCGAATACCTGGCGATTGCGCAAAATGGCGGCATGCGGCAAGTGCGCTCGCCCTATGATGAACAGATTGACACCATGCAACAGGCCATGAACCGCACAGTGCTGAGCTATGGTTCGCGGACTGAACAGGCCACAGTGCGCGAAAAACGCAGCATCGCCCTTGGGGCCGCAGCCCCGGTAGCCTCCGATATGGCCAGCTTTCGTTATAAGGCCGGCAAGCGCAATAAGGTGGTTACTGGCGGTCATGAACTGATCGAGGATTATGAAGATGGCAAGGTATCGCTGGACAGCCTTGCGCAGAGTGAACTGCCATCGGAATTTAAAGGCCTCAGCAAAGACGAGCAAAAAGCCAAGCTTGATGCCCTAGTCGCCAAGCGACAGAAATTGAATACGGATATGGAAGTGCTGGTTAAAAAGCGTGATGCCTACTTGAAAGAAGAGGCCAAAAAGCGCGCCGCCGAAGCCCCTGATGATGCCTTTGACGCACAGGTACGCGATACCATTCGCAAACAAATGGCGGCGAAGATGAAAGAATAAAGTAAAAATATTAAATTAACGAGGTTTATTGCCACGCAAAAATTGCGTCATAGGGCGTTCTGCCAACTGGAAAAACAACAACGCAAAAACAATACAAAGCAGTGCAGATATGGCCACATAGCCATATCTACCAACGCCTCCAAACATGCTAAATTGCTGCCAGAATAGGAAAACCGTGCTAAGAACAAAAGGATGGCTGAGGTATAACGTATACGAAGCATTGCCAATACGTTCGAGTAACTTTCCCACCAGAGATGCCCGCAAGAAGTTCCAGTCAGCAAAAGCAGCACCCAACACAAAGAGTAAAGCAGGCACCCCAAAGAAAACAAAACGCAGATCCCCCCCCAAGCCAGCTCCAAAGACCTTGCCCGAAACCCACATTAACATCATGGCTATGAACATCAGCAAAAAGGCGGGAAGGCGCGCTAACCGCGCTGATTTTAAATAAAACCACCCGGCCAGCAAGCCTAAGACGAATTCCAGCATAATGGGGTTAGTCCAAAACGACAGAGCCAATGGCCCGGCTTTGGTAAAAGGGTGTAATGCTGCTAAAGCTATCAATATGGCACCCAGAGCCACGATTGCTACACGCTTGGGTAAAATTAGGCTGCCAGCAAAAAGAAGGTAGAACAGCATTTCATAATTCAATGTCCAGCCCAGGCCTAAAATGGGTTGTATAAATCCCGCCGCGTTGCGATATCCGGGGTAGAAAAAAAATGAAGACAGGGTGTGTCCCCATTCAAATTTGGTCGAATCAAATACATTTGGCAAAAGCAATAACAACACCAGCGTCAATGCTGTAAAAAACCAGTAGACAGGCACAATACGGATCAACCGGCGGTGCAGAAACGGCCAAACCTGATGTTTATCTGAAAAATGCCCGGCACTAATGACCATCATAATAAAGCCGCTAATGACAAAGAAAATATCTACGCCTGCAGCCCATGGAAACAGGTTGGCGAAAGCATTAAATG
Organism: Robiginitomaculum sp.; assembly: GCA_021776525.1. Taxonomy (GTDB): domain Bacteria; phylum Pseudomonadota; class Alphaproteobacteria; order Caulobacterales; family Maricaulaceae; genus Robiginitomaculum_B. The sequence goes on along the minus strand of JAJFFT010000004.1, from coordinate 632,795 downwards.
ACAGCTGTGAATCAGTATTTTTACTGCCCTCTGCCAGAATATGGCCAATAACCACCAATAATGCGGCCAATGCCCGTGTTGCCTGTATGCCGTAATTTTTGTCATTTAGCTGCATTCTGGTTCTGTTTTCGTAGTAGAATAGATTAAAATTTATCTCTATTGGCCGCGTTTGGTCATCAGGTACCTAGCAAAACTGGCAAGAAAAACAAGGCGCTTACCGGCGACAATGAACTGATCGAAGATTATACCGACGGCAAGATGTCTTTGGATGGCCTTGATAAAAATTCTCTGCCCGGCGAGCTAAAAGGGCTTAGCAAAAAAGAACAAAAGGCCAAGCTGGGCGCATTGGTAAAGGAACGTCAGGCCTTTAACGGCAAAATGGATCAAAGACTCACCTGATGATGCTTTCGACGCGCAGGTGCGCGATACCATTCGCAAACAGATGGCCGCGAAATACAAATAATGCCCTGAACCTTTGATGCGCCTGCCGTTGATCATTGTGATGCGGCGGGCGTCTTCATCCGTAAGCGCCATAATGGTGTGCAATGCCCACACCGATTTCACGGATGGTGCAGTGAATACGTCGCAAGGGTTCAATCACCTCCGTGTGGATTTGCGGGTAACCGCGCAGGGCATGATCGTCGTCATCGCTTGGTTCTTTTATGTCACGTAATTGTGCTGCCCCAGCATCATTCAGCGGGAAAATATCGTCCAGCATGTCTGCCAGATCATCAAACTGCAAAGCGCAGGCCAGATCCAACAAAGTGCTCCGTGTGCAATCATGACGCTGTGAAAATGAAGGCACGCTGGCGGTCAGCATAAAGGCCCGCATGATCATCGCCAGACGGATGGCATGCAAGGCATGCACGGTACGGCGCTGGTCATGGCGTTCTTCATAATATTGCTCGCCGTCTAGAACCAAAAACACCTTGTCCAACCGCGCCAGATCCGCCGCAATATGATTGCTGAAACGGCTGATTGCTGTGGGTATTTTCAGATCCTTCAAATGCAAGGCCAATTGCTCGCAGGCAAACACCATATTCGGGTCAGTTTCGCCAAAGGCTTTGCTGATCCAGAAGCTGGCATCAAATACGGTGCCATAAGCCCGAACCACCGGCAGGCTGGCCAAGGAGCGTGAACGACGAACCATGCCCATCAAAGCACGCATACGAGAGGAGTTTTGGACCTGTTCAATAAACCGTTCAGCCTCAAGACCGGCCGCGAGACCGACACCGCCAAAGACATTTACCGGCACCGCCAGTTGTTGCAATATGGCATTATGCGGGATAGCGCGCAGCGATTTGGGCCCGGTTATGCTGGCCCCGCTTTGACGGCGGGCTTTGCGTGATCCGGTGGTGAACAATAAATTGGCGGCAAACGCACCCACCGAAATTTGATAATCAACGTCTTCGAAAAGCGTTTCCTGCCAGGCTTTTATGCTGCGGTAAAAATCCCAGGAATAATTGATATCGGCGTAGAATTGATCGCTTTTATCGGCCTTGGGTTGCGCAAAACCCCATTGCAGCATGGCTTTGGTGGTTGCACCGGCCAAATGTTCCGTCTCGAAATGCAAAAACCCATCACCACCCTGAAAACTGGCCTCGGCATTTAAGGCAATAGCTTCATGGTGGAACCGCGCCCGCGTCCACGGGGTCATCAGATAATCAAAGCGTTCATTCAAGGTGCCGGGATAAGCACCGCGCCCCATGGATTCGCCGTGGGTATTAAAAACCACCACTTCGACATCCCGTATCCCTTTGCTGGCCAAGGCCCGTGCCAGTAATATTTGCAGGCGTTCAATGGCGCAATTGGCCGCGATTTGTCCCATAAAGCGGCCCGAATCGGAAAATCCAATCTGGATGGCGATGCGTCCTCTGGCCCGAATATATTGAACAAATTCGTCCTCTTCCAAAAGGCGCTCAATCAGCCGCCCACCGCGTTCCATTGCATAAGGGGTTTCAAAAAGTGGCGAAATATCCAGCAAATCTTCGACACCATAAAGGCGGGCCAGATAAATCGCCCCCATAACGGTTGCCGGGGCCTCGCATTCGGCAATTAAAAACCGGATAGGTGTATCGGCATCAATGTGCTTAAAAAACTCGGCACACAGCATCATTTGCCGACGCGCCGTCATCGGTTCCAGAAATATTGAAGCCACATTGATGTTACGCCGCGACACGGTTTTGGATTTTTCCGCCGCGGCATCCAGTATCGTGCGCTCGGTAAAGCTGCGGCCATGTTCCAGCCCCAGATCAGCGCGCAATGCCGAGATCACCTGCGCCGCATTGATCCGTAAATGGATGCGCGCCGTACCCAGCCCCAAAGCCTGCATTTGCGCCCGCAAGGCGCATAAAGCCAGACAGCTTTGCTGATCGGTGCCGATACCTGCGATCAGATCATTAAGGGCCAAGAGCACCGACGCAAGGCCCGTCAAACGGTCTGGATGATCCTCGGTCAGCGTATTGGCGGCGCGGGTCACCACCTGGGGGTCATCCAGGTCGCCGCTAAACTGTTCTGCCTGATGCGCCGTAAACTGAGCTGCATTGCGCAGACGCGTGACAATATCATCGCGTTCGGATTGGTGTTCTTTAAGCGCAATACCCGCCAACCCGTCGGCATAATGGCCAAGCGCCTGTGCCTTTTCTGCCAGACGGATGCGAAATGTCTCGCCCCAGTGAATATCGGTTCGCCCATCCAGATCGTATCCCACCCAGGTGGCAAGGCTGATCGGCACCGGGTTCAGCGTTGACCATTGTGCCGGATAGTGGCGGCGCGCCCAGTCGAATATTTTTACGGTGATGTCATTGATGGCCCGGCTTGCATGGTCGATGACATGGCGCGAGGCCGTATGTTCATCGTCCAATGTGATGGTGCCATCCGGGGCATGGCGCTGGGCAATCATGGCATCCAGTGCGCTTTTGCGCTGCGCCGGCTTTGCGGCGGAGGCATAATTTGCAACGGCTTTGCGCAAACGCGTGGACATGGCAAAGGTCGGGTGTGCCGTAAAGACAATGCCGGTCCGTGTGCGTTCAACATCTTTTTTTATGCGTGCAAAATCCTGATTGGCCAAAGGCGCCATCATGGCATCAATTTGTACCTGGGTGATCGGGCCGTCCTGATGCTGCATGGCCAGATCATCAGCACGACGCACCAGCGCATCATCGCTGAGCATTTTGGCCATATCAATCAGCCTGGATGTGTCGATTTCCTGACGCTGTCCGGCCTGAAACAATCGATACCCCAAACGATTGACCGAATTGGTCAACGGGTCGGACACTATGCCCTGCTCATAGTGTTCCAATTGTTCTAGACACCAGTCCGCATTTTCTCGTGTCGTCGCATCTTTTTGCAGGTTTTTAGTGCGTGTCACAACATGCCTCGTGGGGTTCAACAAACAATTGACCAACGTCATATACGGCACAAACGCCCAACTTGAAATCCGCCACCCGGTAACAAAAAAGGCATGGACCGCAAAGCCCATGCCTTTTTTATGTCATCATGAAATGGCGCGAGTGACGGGACTCGAACCCGCGACCTCCGGCGTGACAGGCCGGCACTCTAACCAACTGAGCTACACCCGCTCATTTCATGTTCCCTGCCGAAGCAGCGAGGCCGTCAGATACGGTGCCAGCGCGCAGCCGTCAACCGTATGATCACAGCAAAATCACTTAATGTGCCCAACAACACCAACGCAGCAAATATCGTGAAAAAAGCACGGATGCAGCACAGCAACCGACCGCGCCAAGCTTTGTTCCAAAATACGACCAGTGGCCTATTTTTCAGAGGGTAAAATGAAAATATAGTGCTCTATTTATTTTTATAATCGTAATTATCGATTATTTATATCGATTTTAATCGTGTGACTCTATTACCGAATTCATTTAACGTGCATTTATTGTGTTTCATCTGCTGAAAAAAAGGACAGGACCATGCAAAAGAAAATCAATTTTTTAAGGGGTACCCTGTTAACCGGCGTCGCCTTTGCCGCCGTGTTGAATGTGGCTATGGCTGCAGACAAACCGGCCATGGAGCATAGCACCATGCATCAGGGCGAAACCACGCCCAACGCATTTTGGTGGCCTAACCAGCTTGACCTTGCCCCACTGCGCAAGAATGTCGCCGCCTCTGACCCATTGGGCCAAGACTTTGATTATGCCAAGGCTTTTGAAAGCCTTGATCTGGACACGCTCAAGCAAGACCTACAAGTGTTGATGAAAACATCACAAGACTGGTGGCCTGCGGACTATGGCCATTATGGGCCGTTATTTGTGCGCATGGCATGGCATAGCGCCGGCACATACCGCAATATTGACGGACGTGGCGGTGCCGATGGTGGGATGCAACGCTTCGCGCCCCTGAATAGCTGGCCTGACAATGTGAATCTGGACAAGGCCCGCCGTTTACTTTGGCCCATTAAGCAAAAATATGGCGATAAAATCTCCTGGGGTGATTTGATTATTCTGGCAGGAACCGTTGCCATGGAAGACATGGGCTTCAAGACGCTGGGCTTTGCCGGTGGACGTGTTGATGCCTGGGAGCCGGACAATGTTGACTGGGGGCCAGAAAGCAAATGGCTGGCCCATGATCGCCAAACCACCAAAGGGAAGCTTAAAGGACCTTTGGCGGCCACACAAATGGGCCTCATATACGTTAATCCGGAAGGCCCTGGCGGCAATCCCGACCCGTGGGAAGCCGCCAAGGCCGTCCGTGAAGCCTTTGGTCGCATGGCCATGAATGACGAAGAAACCGTTGCGCTGATCGCTGGCGGTCACACCTTTGGCAAAACTCACGGAGCCGCAGATCCGTCCAAGTATGTCGGCCCTGAACCAGAAGCCGCGGGCGTAGAGGAACAAGGGCTAGGCTGGAAAAGTTCTTATGGAACAGGCAATGGCGCGGACACCATAAGCAGTGGCCTGGAAGGCGCATGGACCGTCAGCCCGGCAGAATGGACCCACAACTTCTTGCAGAACCTGTTTACTTACAACTGGATAAAGAGCAAAAGCCCGGCGGGGGCAACGCAATGGATCCCCGATGATAACTCTGCTGCCTCAATCGTTCCAGATGCCCATGACCCGGATAAATTTCATGCGCCAATCATGTTAACGACTGATCTGGCCCTAAAATTTGACCCTGAATACAGGAAAATTGCAAAAGGGTTTTATGAAAACCCACAAACCTTTGAGCGTGCCTATGCCAAAGCCTGGTTCAAGCTTACGCACCGGGATATGGGGCCACCTTCGCGGTATTTGGGCGCCTTGGCCCCTAAAGAGCAGTTTATCTGGCAGGATCCAATCCCGGCCATCGATTACAAACTGGTTGATGCAGAAGATGTGACCGCCCTAAAGAAGGACATTCTAAGAACCGGTTTGTCCGTTCCTGAACTGATCAGAACTGCATGGGCCTCTGCATCAAGCTATCGCGATACCGATATGCGCGGCGGTGCCAATGGCGCACGGCTTCGCCTCGCCCCGCAAAAAGACTGGGATGCGAACACCCCCGCAGAACTGGCCAACGTGCTTAAATCTCTTGAGAAGGTTCAAAAGCGCTTTAACCGGGCACAAAAAGACGGCACCGAAATTTCGCTGGCCGACCTTATTGTCCTTGGCGGTGCAGCCGCGCTTGAAACAGCGGCGCACGATGCCGGCCATGATGTGCAGGTTCCATTTACACCGGGGCGCACAGACGCATCACAGGCACAAACCGATGTTGCCTCTATGGCTGTGCTAGAGTTGGGCGCAGACGGGTTTCGCAATTATTTTGCTGATACCAACACCCGATCACCAGCAGAAATGTTGATAGAGAAGGCCTCCCTGCTGAGGTTATCCATACCTGAGATGGTGGTTCTGGTTGGCGGCATGCGCACCCTGAACGCTAATGCGGGGCAAGTCAGCCACGGTGTCTTCACCAACCAGCCGGGACAGCTCAGCAATGATTTCTTCGATAATTTACTGGATTCTTCGACCCAATGGCGCAAAGCCGATAATGCCCAAGGCATTTATGAAGGCCATGATCGCAAGACCGGCAAGGTCAAATGGACCGCTACGCCGGTTGATTTGATTATCGGCTCAAACAGTGAATTGCGGGCCGTTGCAGAAGTCTATGCTTTTGAAGGTTCTGAAGACAAATTCAGCAAAGACTTTGTTGAAGCCTGGGTCAAAGTCATGAACCTAGGTCGCTTCTAACGCCTCACCGTACAATACAGAACGGCGGCATGTTTAATGCCGCCGTTTTTGTATGTATCTGGGGCAAGACCCAATCCGCGCTCATATAGCGAGCGCCAGCATCGCGGTAGAGCAAGAAAACCCGCGCTCATATAGCGAGCGCCAGCATCGCGGTAGAGCAAGAAAACCCGCGCTCATATAGCGAGCGTCAGCATCGCGGTAGCGCAAGAAAAAATGGTGGGCGATGAGAGGCTCGAACTCCCGACATCCACGGTGTAAACGTGGCGCTCTCCCAACTGAGCTAATCGCCCTCAATCAAGGGGGCGCAATATGACTGATTGCGCAGCAGGGGCAAGAGTAAAACTGAAAAAGGGCCGGCGAATGCCAGCCCTTTTAACAGCAGAATTATGCCGGACTAGCAGTTCACGCAATCCTTGAAGGATTTACCAGCTTTGAATTTTGGGCGTTTTGATGCTGGGCGATCGACCAGTTCACCAGTGCGTGGGTTACGGGCTTTGCCTGCGGCGCGATGCGCAACGGTAAAGGAACCAAAACCTGGAATACGCACGTCGCCACCACCGGCGAGGGATTCTTCAACAACGCTGACGAAAGCGTTTACAACGTCCACGCCTTGAGCTTTGGTCATGCCGGCTTTCGCGGCGACGGCTTCGGCTAGTTCACTCTTATTCATGGTATCTCCCCATTTAGGTTTACGCCGAATCAGCGGCGCGATGACCATATTCATGCCTCAAAACCCTTATTTTGCAAAGGCTCCAGGGCTTTTTTAAGCACGAATAATAGAAAAAAACGCAATAAATAAAAAAGGCGGCCCCAAAAGTTGGGAAAACCGCCTTTTTATAACCTGTTCTGGTTTTGAAACCCGTTGTTTTAATGCGTACTCAGAGCGTCCGTATCGCCATCTTCACCGGATGTCGCAGCTAAAGCAGGCTTCTCATCATCGGCCCATTCTACTGGCTCTAACGGCTGGGTCAGAGCTTTTTCAAGCACCTCGGCCACCGTGTGCACCGGAATAATCTCCAGCTGGTTTTTGACGTTATCGGGAATATCTTCCAGATCCTTGGCATTATCAGCCGGGATCAGCACGGTCTTCACACCGCCGCGCAAAGCCGCCAGTAGCTTCTCTTTCAGACCGCCTATTTCCAGCACCCGACCACGCAGGGTGATCTCGCCGGTCATGGCAATATCCTTGCGAATGGGAATGCCGCTTAAGACAGAAACAATGGCCAGCGCCATGGCCACCCCGGCCGAGGGGCCATCTTTGGGTGTTGCACCTTCTGGTACATGAACATGGATGTCTGATTTTCGAAATTCATTGGCTTTGATACCAAAGCTGGCGGCACGCGAGTGCACATAGGAATTGGCCGCCGAGATACTTTCTTTCATCACGTCGCGCAAATTCCCGGTCACCGTCATACGGCCCCGGCCCGGCATTTTTACGGCCTCAATAGTCAGCAAATCACCGCCCGTTTCCGTCCAGGCCAGCCCCGTAACCACACCAACCTGATCTTCCTTGTCGGTTTCACCAAAGCTGCATTTGCGCACCCCGGCATATTTGCCAAGGTTATCAGAGGTCACGTGAATAATTTCGGCCTTGCCACTTTCCAGATCACGCACACCTTTGCGGGCCAGATTGGCCAGTTCCCGTTCCAGACTACGGACCCCGGCTTCGCGGGTGTAATAGCGGATCAGGTCGCGAAGCGCGCTCTCATCAATGGAAAACTCACTGTCCTTGAGGGCATGGTTTTCCAATTGCTTGGGGATCAAATGGCGGGTCGCAATCTCGACCTTTTCATCTTCGGTATAGCCCGGAATACGGATGATCTCCATGCGGTCCATCAAGGGGCGCGGCATATTCAGCGAATTGGCCGTGGTGATAAACATCACATTGGAGAGGTCATAATCGACCTCAAGATAGTGATCGTTAAAGGTCGAATTTTGTTCCGGGTCCAAAACCTCCAACAGGGCTGCGGCCGGGTCACCCCGAAAATCTGCGCCCAACTTGTCGATCTCATCCAGCAGGAAAAGCGGGTTGTTGGATTTAGCCTTTTTCATGGACTGGATAATCCGCCCCGGCATGGAACCGATATAGGTACGTCGGTGACCGCGAATTTCGGCCTCATCGCGCACACCACCCAACGAAACACGGACAAAATTACGCGCTGTTGCACGGGCAATAGACTTACCCAGCGAGGTTTTACCAACCCCCGGAGGGCCGACAAGACAGAGGATCGGGCCTCTGATTTTCTTGGTCCGGGCCTGCACGGCCAAATGTTCAAGAATGCGTTCTTTGACCTTTTCCAGACCGTAATGATCCTCATCAAGGATGGCTTCGGCCTTTTGCAATTCAACTTTTGCCCGGCGCTTTTTACCCCACGGGATGGAGGTCATCCATTCCAGATAATTGCGCACTACAGTGGATTCCGCTGACATCGGGCTCATCTGACGCAGCTTTTTCATCTCTGCCTCGGCCTTGGTCCGGGCTTCTTTGGACAGCTTGGTTTTCTTGACCTTCTCGGCCAACTCGTCCAGCTCGTCGCGTGCCTCATCGCCGTCGCCCAGCTCGCGCTGAATGGCTTTCATCTGCTCGTTCAGATAATATTCGCGCTGGGATTTTTCCATCTGGCGTTTGACCCGGCGGCGGATTTTCTTTTCGACCTGCAAGACACTGATTTCGCCTTCCATGGCCGCAAAGGCCATTTCCAGACGATCAGACACGTCCGCCGTTTCCAGCAGTTTTTGCTTTTCAGGGATTTTGACCGCCAGATGCGCCGAGATCGTATCAGCCAGACGGCTGGGATCAGTAATTTCACTTAACGAGGCCACCACATCGGGCGCGATCTTTTTATTGAGTTTGACGTAGTTTTCAAAGTTTTCGGCAACGGCGCGCATCAAGGCCCGGATTTCGGCACCTTCTTCTTTTTCACTGACCAGTTCATGGGCTTCGGCCTGAAGATAATCATCATTCTGGCTGAAGCTTTTAATGGCCACGCGCTCAACGCCCTCGACCAGCACTTTTAGAGTGCCATCGGGTAGTTTCAGCAATTGCAGGACCTTGGCAATACAGCCAACGGTGAACAAGTCCTGCTCTTCCGGGTCATCAATCGAGGCTTCGCGCTGGGTCAGCAATAAAATGGTCTTTTCACCATCCATCACCTGTTCCAGCGCTTTGATCGACTTCTCGCGACCTGCAAACAGCGGCACGATCATATGTGGAAACACCACAATATCGCGCAAAGGCAAAACCGGCAGGGTTTGGGGGAAATCACTCATAAAATACTCATCCTCAATTCTTGGCACAGATGCTGGCACGACCCGCCAAGCCAAGACCACATAGCGGATAACGATTCGGCCCCATTATGACAGCGAAAACATAACGACGGCTGAACAAAATGTGGCAACGCTGCGCCGCGCCTTCAAGGCTATAAAGTCCTGATGCGCAGTCCTCTTGCCAGTCGAAGGCCACAGCCGCATCATGTTTTGCACAAGTACACGGTATCGGAGAACACCATGAACCAGCCTGCTATCCCTGTCCAAAACCGTTATTGGTCAGCCTTTACCACGCTTGTTCTGGCCAGCGCCCTGCCCCTTGCTACCGCGCAGGCCAGCCCGCCTTGCGAGGCCAAATCCTGCCCCAGCGCCTGGGTCGACATGGCCCCGGAACAGGAAAAGCAGGTCATGAAATTTGCCAAGGATTACAAAAGCTTTATCCACCGGGCGCGCACCGAACTGACCACCGTAAAAGAGACCATAAAACTGGCACGGGCGGCCGGTTTTAAGCCCTGGCATGTGGGGGCCAGCCTAAAACCCGGTGCAAAATATTACGACAATAATCGCGACCGTTCTTTGACCTTGTTCATTATTGGCCAGGACGCATTGGAGACCGGCGCACGGGTTTCTGCTTCGCATATTGACAGCCCGCGGTTGGAGTTGAAAGGCCGCCCGGTTTATGGAAAATCCGGTTTTGCGCTGTTTCAAACCAATTATCATGGCGGCATTAAAAACTATCAATGGACCAATATTCCGCTGGCCTTACTGGGTCATGTGGACAAAAAAGACGGCACTCGGGTCCCCATTTCCGTCGGTTTGAAGCCCAATGACCCAATTTTTGTGATTGCCGGCCTGTCCCCCCATGTGGATGTGGACCTGCGTGGCCGCAAAAACCGTGATGTGATTGCCGCCGAAGAACTGGACCCGATCATCGGGCACCGCGAAAAAGACGCCAACCACGGTGCCAAGGCGATGGTGACGTCTCATTTACGTGACACATATGACATTGGCCTTGATGATCTGGTTTCAGCCGAGCTGTCTCTGGTCCCGGCCTTTGCGCCGCGTGATCTGGGTTTTGACCGCACCTTGATCGCCGCCTATGGGCAGGATGATCGCCTGTCGGCCTATGCCTCAATCCGCGCCATTTTATCCGCCAAAACCCCGCAAAAAACCGCCTTTGTCTGGCTGGCTGATAATGAGGAAGTGGGCAATCGCAATAATACCGGGGCGCATTCGACCTATTTTATTGACCTCTATTCTGATCTCCTTTTGCAGCAAATGGGCGAGCGGTATCGCGAGCCGTATTTGCGCCGGGCCCTCAAGGCCAGCCGTGTGATCTCCACAGATGTCAATCCCGGCATCAATCCCCACTGGCCCTCGGCCTGGGAAGCCGGCAATGCACCGCGCCACAGCCACGGGGTAAATTTAAAAATTTACGGCAAAGGCAATAACGCCAATTCTGAATACACCGCCTGGATTCGCGCCATGTTGGACGATGCCGGAATCCCCTGGCAAACCGCCACCTATAAGGTCGGCAAAGGCGGCGGCGGCACGCTGGGCGGCGAGCTGTCCCATTACAATATGGATGTGGTGGATTTTGGCGTGCCGGTGCTCTCCATTCATACACCCTATGCCATCAGTTCAAAATCAGACCTTTATTGGCTCTATCAGGCTAATGCGGCATTCTTTGAGAAATAATCACTCTCTTAGGGTTTTGGATCAAGGCCGGGGATGAGGGGTTATGTTCTTCCATCCTTCGAGGCTCCTTTCAGTCGCACCTCAGGATAAGGGTATAGTTTTAACGCTAACCTCATACTGAGGTGCGCAGCGCAGCGGAGCCTCAAAGCATGGGATGCCTCTATCTGACCTGCATCATACCTCAACAGCCCCGGAATGGGATAAGATTGTGTAACCCACACCCTCGTCGCCCTCTGGCTTGACCAGAGGGTTCATAGTGAATCCCAGCGTTAATGGCTTTGCCTTATGGAGCCTCCGGTCAAGCCGTAGGACGACGAGGGGAGAAAGCCGGGATGACATGTTAATGAAGTTATCCCGTGGATAGTGGGCCAAGGGTCAATCACCGCCCCTTATCGACCCTCACAGGCCCCATAAACTGCCCCTAAAGTGACCCTTATTCGTCAAAAAGTGCCCCTTAAATACGGCGAACTGTCCCTTATTGTCCCTGCCCAAAGAGGGGATAAAGTCATGTTATAGTGCCCGTCGCGACAACCGGCCGCGCAGTACAAATACAACTAACCCCCGCCTTGCAGACGAGGGTTAGAATAGAATAATTTATCGGTTGGTTTTACGACGCTTTGGAGCGTGGTTTTTTCTTCTTTTCCGAATAGATCAGCAAGGGCTGTGCTTCGCCTTCAACCACTTCGCCATTGACCACCACCTCTTCAACGCCATCATGGCCAGGCAGGTCGAACATGGTATCCAGCAAAATGGCTTCCATGATTGACCGCAGGCCCCGTGCCCCGGTCTTGCGGGAAATGGCCTTGCGCGCCACAGCCATCAACGCGTCTTCGGAGAAGGTCAGCTTGACCTCTTCCATATCGAACAGACGTTCATACTGTTTGATCAGCGCGTTCTTGGGCTGCGTTAGAATAGTCACAAGGGCGTCTTCGTCCAAGTTTTCCAGTGTTGCGATCACCGGCAAACGGCCGATAAATTCGGGGATAAGCCCAAAGCGCATCAGATCATCTGGCTCGACACCTTGCAGGATATCGCCAACTTCGCGGGTATCTTCTTCTTGCACATCGGCACCAAAGCCAATGGAAGAGCCTTTGCCACGTTGGCTGATAACTTTTTCAAGGCCGGCAAACGCGCCGCCAACGATGAACAGAATATCGGTTGTATTAACTTGCAAAAATTCCTGTTGCGGATGCTTACGCCCACCTTGCGGCGGTACAGAGGCCACTGTGCCTTCCATAATTTTCAGCAAGGCCTGTTGCACACCCTCGCCCGATACATCACGGGTGATGGATGGGTTATCAGACTTGCGGCTGATCTTGTCGACCTCATCAATATAGACGATGCCGCGCTGGGCTTTTTCGACATTATAATCTGCGGCTTGCAAGAGTTTGAGGATGATGTTCTCGACGTCTTCGCCCACATAACCGGCCTCGGTCAATGTGGTGGCGTCGGCCATGGTGAACGGCACATCCAGAATACGCGCCAAAGTTTGCGCCAACAGAGTTTTGCCACAACCCGTGGGGCCGATCAGCAAAATATTGGATTTGGCCAGTTCCACTTCGGAGTTTTGAGCCGCATGGTGCAGGCGTTTATAATGGTTATGCACAGCCACAGAAAGCACGCGCTTGGCATAGGACTGGCCGATGACATAGTCATTCAGCACGTCACAAATCTCGCGCGGTGTTGGCACACCATCGCTGGACTTGCTTAAAGTGCTTTTGGCTTCATCACGGATAATGTCCATGCACAGCTCAACGCATTCATCACAAATGAATACCGTTGGTCCAGCAATCAGCTTACGAACTTCATGCTGGCTCTTGCCGCAAAACGAACAATACAGCGTGTTCTTCGAGTCGCCACTGTCTTCGCCTGATTTACTCACGCTACGCTCCACCGTTATCGTCAATTCGCCCCGATGCCTTATGCTGGAACGAATATTGCCTTGTTGAATGATAGGCCAAGGCCCTGAACATTCAAACCCTAAATGCTAGTCTCTGACACAAGGTTCAATATACACTTAACAAGCGTGACAAGAATGCGACACTAGGGTTTGGGTTTCAAGCCACCGGTTTGACGGCCCGGCCCGTGTTACATTCTGCTATGCTTGGGTTAAACCTCTAGTCCTTGCTGTCGTCACCACCTTCGCGGCGCTCATAAACCTTGTCGATCAGGCCAAATTCTTTGGCCTCGTCGGCCGTCATGAAATGATCTCTATCCAGCGTTTCCTCAATATCTTCATAAGGTTGACCGGTGTGTTTGACATAAATCTCGTTCAAGCGGCGCTTGACCTTCACAATATCATCGGCGTGGCGAACAATGTCCGAGGCCTGGCCCTGAAAACCACCTGAAGGCTGGTGGACCATGATCCGGGCATTGGGGGTTGCAAAACGCATACCCGCTTCGCCACCTGCCAATAAAAGCGAACCCATAGAGGCTGCCTGGCCCACACAGGCCGTTGAAACCGGTGATTTGATGTATTGCATGGTGTCATAAATCGCCAGACCAGAGGTCACGATACCGCCTGGCGAGTTGATATACATGGAAATTTCTTTTTTCGGGTTTTCCGATTCCAGAAACAGCAATTGTGCAGTGATCAGGCTGGCCATGCCATCTTCGACCTGGCCGGTGAGAAAGATAATCCGCTCTTTTAGAAGACGGGAAAAAATATCATAGGAGCGTTCGCCGCGGCTGGTCTGTTCAACCACCATGGGGACCAAATTCATCATCACGTCTTGAGGATCTCTCATTATCTCTTCCTTGCACGTTCCAAACATATGTGGTGCCTGCGCACCTGATTCGCATCAATGATAGCGCAGGGAATATCAGCACAGGTTAACAGACTGTGATTCGTTACAGGCTTGTGCGGGTTTGCCGCTTATCGCCCCTATGAGTCTGCACACAGACAATGCTAATTCTTGGGCCATTTTGGAGAAAAACTCATGGCCCTGCAAACTCATAAAGCGTCAAAAGCTGTGCTTTTGTCAGTCATCACCTTAACACTGGCTGCATGCTGCGCCGATAAGCGCCATGATGATAATGGCCAGCAAAGAAGAGATCACCATGGATCTGGCTGATGCCCTGAATATTTGTACAGCCTGCCACAGCGATTTTCAGGTCTCTGTCGAAAAATAGACCGCCAGGACCAGTAATCTGTGACGATTTTGCCACCATTATTTGGTGCAATGCCACTATGCAATAATTTTCCATGACTTTGCCGGCCAGAGCGATTAAAGGCCGATGATGGTCAAGGATGCACAGGAACAACAAAGCGCAGAGAACAGCGCACAGACCGGCTGGAAAATATCAGCCGCGGCAGCCATTACCTGTGTCAGCATCACTGGCATGTCTTTTGGCCTCAGCCTGCCATTACTGGCCTTCAATCTGGAATTTATGACCGGATCAGGCACGGTCATTGCCCTGAACGCCCTGATGGGGGCGCTCTCGACAGTCATCGCCGCACCGTTTGCACCAGCCATATTGGCGCGGGTACCAACCCGGCCATTTTTGGTGTTCAGCCTCCTTTATACGGCGATGAGTTTTGTGGCCTATAAGATGGTGCCCTCGATCCCGTTTTGGATGTTCTTGCGTTTCTCCTCGGGGATTTTTATCTCCATCCTGTTTGTTGCCAGCGAAGCCTGGATTGTTCAATTGGCACCAAACCATATCCGCAGCCGGGTGCTGGGCCTTTATTCCATTGCCCTGGCCGCAGGCTTTGGTCTGGGCGGGCTGGTGGTGGCCATTTTGGGTGTGCGTGGCTGGTCGCCATTCATCGCCGGTGCAGTGATCAGCGCGGCAGGTGTTCTGCCATTGCTTTTGCCCGGACCCGGTTTGCATATTCCGGAAAAAACCCGTTCCGGCATCCGCCATATCTTCACCATAGCCGCCAAGGCACCGCGCCTGATGATCGCGGCACTGGCGTTTGGGGCCATTGAAACCTCGGCCATGCACTTTTCGCCGATCTGGGCATTTCGAACCGGGTTTGGCGAAACTCAGGCACAATTGCTGGTGGCTGCCGGGGCCATGGGGGTGATCTTGTTGCAAATGCCGCTGGGCTGGTTGGGTGATCATTTCAACCGTTACCGCCTGATGCTGCTCTGTGCCTATGCCGGCATAATCGGGCCGTTCCTGATGTATCTGGCCGGTCTAAATCACTCGCCGGCGGTCTATCTGGTGTTCTTTTTCTATGTCGGCCTGATCGAGGGTCTGTACATACTGGCTCTGGCTCTGATCGGGCAGAAATTTACAAAGGCCGAAATGACCAGCGCCAGCGCCGCTATTGTCACCATGTATGGGCTTGGGTCGCTGACCAGCCCGGTACTGGTTGGCCCATTGATGGACATTATCAACCCCACAGGAGCGTTGATCGGCTTGTTGGTGGTGGGGTTGATCTATCCGATCACTGCGGTGGTGCGCCGGGGTGGTTGACAGGTCGCGCGCGGGCACTATGTTGCGCGCCTCGTGCCGGGGCAGTCTCGGCGGTTAAAGGAATCACGGTGATGGCTAAAGCGGCAACCATTAAAATTCGTCTCAACTCAACAGCCGACACGGGCTTCTTCTATGTCACCAAGAAGAACTCTCGCACCCAGACTGAAAAGCTGGTGCTGCGTAAATATGACCCGGTCGTTCGCAAGCACGTTGACTTCAAAGAAGGCAAGATCAAATAGATCTTCTTCCTTGTTTTTATATGAATATCAGCTCCCGGTGGCTTTTTGCGCCGGGGCTTTTTTTGCGCTTCTGACACAGTTTCGGCCAGCACCTTTGGCCGCATAGAGCGCCTGATCGGCGCGAATCAACGCGCTTTCATGGCTGTCGCCAGGCACCATTTCGGCAACCCCAGCGCTTATCGTGATGGACGTGCTGCCATGGGCACCGCCCAGATTAAATGCTTGTGATTCTATCGAAACCCGCAGCCGCTCGGCGGCCTGCATCGCAGCATTTAAATCCGCACCCGGCATCACCACCACAAATTCTTCACCGCCATAACGGCAGGCAATATCAATGGCGCGCATGTTGGCCTTCAGGCGCATGGCAATTTCCTGCAACACCTTGTCGCCGGCATCATGGCCCCATTTATCATTCACCGGTTTGAAGAAATCCACATCAGCAATCAATACAGAGGCTGGCTCGACACCCCGTTCCAGACGGGTCAGGGCATCCTCGATACGGGCTTGCATAAAACGGCGGTTATGAAGGCCGGTCAGTTGGTCGGTGACCGACATTTCAAAACTGTTGTCCAGTGATCGGCGCAAAGTGTCGGCATAGCGTTTACACCGCAATTGAGTTTTCACACGGGCACTAAACTCGTTGGCATCAACGGGGCGCAACAACACATCATTGACGCCGATATCCAGCGCCCGGACAATTTTTTCGCGATTATCAGGATCGACCAGCGCCAAAATGGGCATGACCCGGCCCTTATCATCAGAACGAATACGCGCACATAGCCGCAGCCCATCAAAGCCGCGTGCCGCAAGATTGACCACCAGTAGATCAAAAGCCGTCTTTGAGAGCAGCTCTGCTGCTTCGCGGGGATTATCACTCAAGGTCAGATTATGCGCACCGCGCAATTTACTGGCCAGACGCGCGCCGCGTTGTTCGTCATCTTCTAAAATGAGGATATTGGCCGGGGCGTCCGAATCGCCAAAACAGGTCATGGTGTCGCTGATTGCGCCCAAGGCACGGCCACTGGCTTCGCGTTGGCGTAATTCATCCATCACCAGTTTCAGACGCAATAAAGAGCGCACCCGCGCGAACAACGCCACATCATCTATCGGCTTGGACAGAAAATCGTCGGCCCCCACTTCGAGGCCACGCACGCGGTCTTCTTGCTGGTCCAGCGCTGTCACCATGACCACCGGGATATGACGCGTGCGCGGATCGTCCTTCAATCTGGTGCACACTTCAAACCCATCCATTTTGGGCATCATCACGTCCAGCAGGATCAGGTCAGGCACGGCCTGGCGGGCGATTTCAATGGCCTCAGGTCCATTTTCTGCCGTCAGCACATCGTAATACTCGGCCTCCAGCTTGGCTCTGAGCAGCCGAACATTGGGTGCAGTATCATCGACAACAAGGATGCGTCCACTCATGCTTGCAATCCTTAGCCCAGGTGCTTGCGAATGGTTTCCAGAAATGTACTGACTGTGATCGGCTTGGAAATATAGGCCTCGCAGCCGCCTTCGCGAATGCGTTCCTCATCGCCCATCATGGCAAATGCGGTTACCGCAATGACCGGGATTGAGGCCAGCTCATCATCGGCTTTCAGCCATTTGGTGACTTCCAGGCCCGACACTTCGGGCAGTTGAATATCCATCAAAATCAGATCAGGATGGTGTTCGCGGGCTATATCCAACGCTTTGAGACCTTCTTGGGTCTGCAAGGTTTCATAGCCATGCGCCTCCAGCAGATCATGAAACAGTTTCATGTTCAGCTCGTTGTCTTCGACGATGAGTATTTTTTTTGGCATAGTCTTTAGCATGGCGCGTGCGCCTACCACCTGTTCAACCCGATTATTTTTTATTCTTGAGCATTGTTAAACCACAATAACCTTAAACAACTCTTGATCCGGTCAAAGAAACATGACAAAGTGAACATACCATGAACATTTATAACAGTCCATGGGCATGTCTCTGTGATGGTGGTGGTCATGTCTGAAACCTGGTGCCGGTCCTGTCTTGTAATAACACCTGACGACACACGCTGTACGGCCTGTGGCAGCACCTTTTTATTGCGCCACAACAGCGCCGATAACCTTTTCATCGCTCATGTGGATTGCGATGCCTTTTATGCCAGTATTGAAAAACGTGACGATCCGTCCCTGGCCACCCGCCCTTTGATCATTGGTGGTCGCGGGCGACGCGGCGTTGTCTCTACGGCCTGTTATCTGGCCCGGGCTTTTGGGGTGCGCTCGGCCATGCCTATGTACAAAGCCCGTCAATTGTGCCCCGACGCGGTTATTTTGCCGCCCAGCATGGGCAAATACTCCCACGAGGGCGAACGCCTGCGCACCATGATGCGTGATCTGACCCCAATGGTTGAACCCTTGTCCGTTGACGAGGCTTTTTTGGACTTAACAGGCACCGAACGCGTCCATGGCGGCCCGGTTGTACAGACCTTGATGGCCTTTCAGCAAAGTGTAGAACGCGAGATCGGCATTACCGTTTCCATTGGCCTCTCGTGTAATAAATTCCTCGCCAAGACCGCCTCTGATCTTGATAAACCGCGCGGATTTTCAATGATCAGCGCCAATGAAGCCGCAAGTTTTCTATCCGACAAACCGGTGCAATTTATTTACGGGGTTGGCCCGGCCTTTGCCCGCAAGCTGGCCGCCGGGGGCCTGAATAAAATCAAGGATATTCAAGCCCTCAGTATAGACGCCATGGCCAAGCGTTATGGCGAACAAGGTTATCGCCTGGCGCACTTGGCCCGCGGGCTGGACCGGCGCAAGGTGGAACGCACCGCGAAGCGAAAATCCATTTCATCGGAAACAACGTTCAATGATGATATAGCCGGGCTGGATGATCTGGAGGCGCACCTGTGGCGGCAATGCGAGCGGGCCTCACGCCAGGCCAAAGCGAAAAACATCGCAGGCGGTACGGCGGTGCTGAAACTTAAAGACCGCCATCACCAGATTATTTCGCGTCAACGCCCGCTGGATCCGCCCAGCAATCTGGCCGACGTATTGTATCGGGCTTTGCAACCCTGTTTGAAAAAAGAAGTTGGCGCACGGTCGTTTCGTCTGATTGGTGCAGGTTTTTCGTCGCTCTGCACAGCGCATAATGATGATAGCTGGCACGACCTTCTGGATGCGGAAGCGCCGCGCCGCGCCAAGGCCGAGCGAGCCATGGATCGCGCCCGGGCGAAATTTGGCGATGATGCGGTCAAAAAAGGTCGCGGCCTGAAACGCCCCAAACCGGGCTGATCAGCCCTTGTTCAAAGCCCGTTGAAGAAAGTCTTTTCCGTCTTCGCGAGCGCGCAATTCGACCACACGGGTTTCCAGTTCCAACTGAAATGGCCGGTCCTCATTACCGCTTTCAAAGGCGGTACAATCAACCACGCTTTCAATGCGCGTTGCCGCGATCTGCGAAGCGGCTTTGGCCGTTCCCGGCATAACAATCGCAAAAGCACCGGCACCAAGCCGCGAAGCCATATCTTCGGCACGAACCAGATGACGCAACATGCCGCCGAGCTGTCTTTGTGCCGATTCGCGATATAACTTGTCGATATTTGGCGGCGCCACAGCCCGTATAACTGCCAAAGAAAGTGGACGGTTGATCTCTTTGGCGCGGCGGGTCATCCGGCCCAGATGGCGGGCAAAAAAGGACGGATTGAAAAGCCCGGACTCCTTGTCGACCACAGCTGGCGTGCGCACACCCTCAAATTGAGCCTTGGTCAGTTCATGGCGCTGGCGCTCGCGGGCCAAACCCAAAATGCGCTGGCGGGCATCGGCCTCATCCACATGCGAATCCAAAAGATCACTGGCCCCGCGCGCAAAGGCTTCGTCGATGTCGGTAAACGTTTCGGAATTGACCAACAACACCGCCGGAACATGAAACAGCCGCGTATTGCGCCGCATGGCGGCAACAATGGTAAAGGCCGGCTCATTTTCCCCAAGGGCATTCAGGACAATGGCATCAAAGCTGCGGTCATGCAGGTAATCAAAGGCTGTAAACGATGTCATCGCCGCTGTGACTTCGGCACCGGTTTTTTCCAAGGCGTTTTTCAGTGCGATAAATTGCGGCGCAGCGGCACCCACAAACAAGATAGACAGAGGTTCAGCGGCTGTGCCGTTGCCCCCCTCATCTGTCTCTGCTTCACCCATTGCCACAACGGTTTTGCGACGCAGGACCGCCTCTTCTTCCATCAGTGAGACACGCAAAGCAGCCTGCAAACGGGCCACCAATTGCGCCGGATGCACGGGAGGGCGCAACAGGCTGGCAAACAGCTCTTCGCCCGGCGCGTCTTCATTCAAATCAGCCACGGCCAGAACCGGGAGCGGGCGCACCCCGGCGGCGCCTTTCAGACGCCGTGTCAGAGCCACAGCTTCCGCAAAGTCACGACCCTGTGCATCGATGATGACCCCTTCAACGGTGAAATCAGCAGCCGCAACTTCGGCTTCTTCATCCGTTTTAGCCGCAATTGTGTTCAAACCTGCGCGGTTCAACCGGGTCGCAGCTTCGTCGACAACCCCGTCACCACGGGTAACAATGAGAATCCGTGCCGTAAAATCCATCTTTGTGGTTTCACTCCCCCAACGATTCGAAGTATGACCATACCGGCATAAACGCACCAGAATAAGGGAGAGAGCATGGAAAATCGCACACAGCCGTCTGGTCCACTCACCGGCATGAAAATTCTGGAGTTTGCAGGACTGGGTCCAGTGCCATTTTGTGCCATGCTGTTCAGTGACCTGGGGGCCGATGTGGTGCGCATTGACCGGCCCGAAACGGCGGATGGCGGCAAAGCCGATATTCAATCGCGCGGTAAACGCTCAATCACGCTGGATCTGAAATCCTCTGATGGCCAAAAAACCGCGCGCGCTCTGGCGGCGCAATCTGATGCCCTGCTCGAAGGGTTCCGCCCTGGCATAATGGAAAAGCTGAACCTTAGCCCGGATGCCTTGCTGAAAGACAACCCCGCATTGGTGTATGGGCGCATGACCGGCTGGGGTCAGGATGGCCCCCTGGCGCACACAGCCGGGCACGATTTGAACTATATCGCCATTACTGGCGCGCTGCACGCCATGGGCACGGCAGGCCAGCCCCCGGCGCCGCCCCTGAACCTTGTGGGTGATTATGGCGGCGGGGCGCTTTATCTGGCCTTTGGGGTCATGGCAGCGTTAACCCATGCACAAAAAACCGGCGTCGGCCAGGTGGTCGATTGCGCCATTGTTGATGGTGTGATGAGCCTGATGGCCCCGATACACTGGTTACGCCAGAACGGCATGTGGAATGCAGACCAGCGACAAGCCAATTTGTTGGACGGTGGAGCGTTCTTTTATGGCACCTATGCCTGTTCCGACGGCAAATTTTTTACCATTGGTGCCATTGAACCACAGTTTTACGCGCTGTTGCGCGACAAGCTGAACTTGACCGACAGTGAATGGGATAATCCCTTTGACGCCAAACGCTGGCCAGATTTGCGAACCAAACTGGCAAGCATTTTTGCCGCGCAGCCCCGCGCCCACTGGCAGACCCTCTTGGAAGGCAGCGATGCCTGTGCCGCCGGTGTGATGGACATGGTTGAAGCAGCCGAGCACCCCCATAACAAAGCGCGGCAAAATCTGGTGGAGATCGACGGTGTTTTACAACCTGCGCCAGCGCCACGTTTTTCCAAAACACCGGGGGCCATCGCCGGGCCACCAGCCACGCCCGGTGCCGACCGGGATGCCATTTTAAAGGACTGGGACGTCGAGGTTTAAGCTTCGCCCCTTACCGCCTGCACGACACCGGCGGAGCACAAAAACATGCCGCGCCAGCTCTGGTCATATTCCATGGCCATGGCCGCTTCGCGAAAGGCCGGGCCAATGGCACTTTCCAGCATGGGCGGTGCCGGGTGGAAATGGTACCAGTGAATTTTCATGTCTGAAAAGCCAAGTTTTTTAAACTGTTCCAGCAATTCTAGCGGGTTGTGGTAATTGGCCTGGATCAGGTCATACCCTGGCCCGGCGCCATCAATATTGGTGGTGCGAGCCGGCGGCATGTCGGTGGCCAGACGGGCATCCAGCTCGCTGGCTGTTGCATCGCGCAACGGCGCCGGGACGCCGTCAAGCAAGTCATCAAGAATGAATTCCTTAGTAAAACGGTTCATGGTAAACAGTGAAAACATCTTGTTACGAAACTCGATAAACACCGTGCCGCCGGGTCGTACAATTGCCCCCATATTGCGCATGGCCTGTTCGTCATTGGCCACATGTGGCAACACGCCGGACGCCATCATGGCGTCAAACAGACCGCCCTCCATTTGGTTGGCAAAGCTCTCTGGTTTATCAATATTGCCAATCTGAATCACATCGGGGTTCAGCCCCCGGCGGGTGAAATTGGCCTTGGCCGCGGCCACCATATTGTCGGCGATATCGCTGCCCGCGACCCGCAACCCCATCTCTGCCATATGCGCCAAGGGTGTGCCCTCGCCCATCCCTGCCTCGTAAATGGATTTTGCGCCAAGGGCCGCCACTTCTTTTTTGAGAATCTGCAGGCGAAAATAGTTGGCCGGATAATGCGGCAAGGTTTTATGAGCCTCGTCGTCATAATTGAGATGATAATCCTCAACCACCGCATTATAATGGTCAGCCACCGCCACGGTTTTCTGGTCACTCATCCAACATTCTCCACTAATCCATGCGCCGCCAGTTCCTCGATAAAAGGCACCAGCTCCCAGGCCGGGGTGCGCAGCTTTTCCGCCAAGCCTAGAAGATCATGATTCCCGTCCGCATACGACAAAATGTGCATACGCAGCCGCGTGGCGATTTCAGGATCGCGGGTTCCCAAAGTAGAATACAACCCGCGGCGGCCCATTTGTGGCTCGCACAGGGTTGTGGCGCGCCATGTTTTGTTGGCCTCGATCACCTCCAGCGCCCGGCGCACCGCCAAAAATCCGCCCGCCAGACCGGTTGGGGTCACAAAGTTCAGATCATCCAGCGAGCTGTGATATTCCGGGTATTCATGATATTTCGAGCGCATGATGCTGGCGATCGGCAGGTCTATACCGGGGGCACAATATTGGCGTTCATCACTGCCCCGGCAGAGCCAGTCATAACGCAGATAATCTGGCGCTAAATATCCCAGGACATGGGCAGCGGCGCGATCCGACAATGTATCGCCGGCCCGGCTGGGTAAGAAGGAAAAGGCCCGTTCGTCGCCGATACAGGTCAGGTTAAACCCGGCCCGTACATAGGCTTTGAGATGCACCAGATGGCGCGACAGGTAACAGATTGAGCCGATGGTTTCTGGAATAAACACAATGCGATAGCTATAATGCCGGGGCGCTTCGGTCACCCATTTGGCCAACCATGTGGCCACCATGGGACCGGACAGCTCATTATTGGCCATACTGGGGTGGCAAATGTAGGTCGAGAGAAAAACCTCTTCCTTGCTGCTGCCCGGTATGACTAGCTCCCCAAAGGTCAGGTTGCCTTTGGGGTTCAGGTCCGCATCAATCTTGACCCGGTACATGCCCGGTCTCAGTGTTTTGCGTTGCCGATCCGTCAGGCAAAAACCCCAGCGTTCCTGATAATAGGAGGTGATATAGGGAATAGCGTCAGGGGCTTCGGGCAGAGAATGCAAATGCGCCTGCAAGTCCTCCAGCTCCATTTGCGTATCAATGGGTGTGGAATACCCGACCACGTGCAGATTATGATCTTTGAAATCAATAATGCGCACGCCATCCGGGTCTTCAACCCAAGCGTCGCGAATGTTCCATTCCGGCGGGATGGTCCAGTCAAAACAGGCGGTGCCGCTGGGCACTTCATGGACGGCTAAGTCTGGCAAATGCTCTTGTAGAACAGATAAAGTCTCACGCACGCCATCACCGGTCAGGCTGCGGCAAATGGGGAAAAGCCGGGTCGCCAAAGCGTGCATGTCTTCGCCCGCCTGCATGGTTTTTCTATCCAACATAGGCGCACATTGCCCTGATTCTGATCCAAGACAGAATGGTTTGTGTTTTGCCTCGGCGTGCTCTTGTGGCACAGTGCGTAAACTCACCATACAGGACCATGTCATGCGCGCTTTATTGTCTTTATCCGTCTTTGCCCTTTTTGTGGCCTGTGCGCCTAAAACACCGCCCGTCTCACCGGAGCCGTTTTCAGTGGTTGAGGCCAGTATTGATGATCTGCACCGCGCCATCGAGGAAGGCCGCACCACATGCGAAGCGGTCATTAAAGACGAGTTGGATCGTATTGCCGCCTATGACCAACCCCGCGGCCTGAACGCCATCATCATGGTCAATGACAAAGCCGTTGAACGCGCCCGTGCCTTTGATATTGAGTTGAAAGGCGGGGCGCTGCTCAACCCGCTTTATTGTGTGCCGATGGTCGTCAAAGACAATTTTGACACTCACGACTTTCCAACAACCGGCGGGTCCATTGCCCTTAAAAACAGCATTCCGCCCGATGATGCCTTTATGGTGCGCCGCCTGCGCAATGCCGATGCGATTATCGTCGCCAAAACCAATATGGCCGAATGGGCATTTAGCCCGCGCGAAACCGTCTCGTCCTCCTTTGGCACCACAGCCAACGCCTATAATCTTGGCCGCGCCCCGGCTGGATCGTCCGGCGGCACGGCCTCGGCGGTAGCGGCCAGCTTTGCCATTGCCGGGTTGGGCTCTGACACTGGTAATTCCATTCGCGGACCATCGTCACATCTGGCATTGGTGGGCATTCGCTCGACCATGGGCCTGACCAGCCGCGATGGGGTAATCCCGTTAATTGCGGATCGCGATATTGCCGGCCCCATGGGGCGCAGCGTGCGCGATGTTGCCTCCATCTTTAACGTGGTTGCCGGCTACGATCCGGCGGACCCGGTCACAGAAGAAGGCAAGGACAAAAAAGCCTTGGATTACACCGCTTTTCTGGATGCGGATGGGCTTCGCGGCGTACGACTTGGGGTGTTGCGTGAATTCACTAACACCAAAGACGCCGACCCGCAGGTCATGGCCATTTTCGAACAGGCCCTGCGTGATCTGATCGCCGCTGGTGCAGAAATCGTTGACCCGCTCGCCATCAATAACATGCCCAACCATATCAATGACAGCAACACCTGCCCCAGTTTTCGCTATGACATGGCACAATATCTCAAGACCTTGGGCGATGCGGCACCTTTTGATGATGTGCAATGGGTTTATGATAATGGCCTTTATGGACCGGATGCCAAAGGTGGCCTCGAATATTTTGCGCCTTTCCCCGCAACACGCGCCCCAGAGGACTGGGACGAGCCTTGCCAGCGTTATTTGAACCACCCTTTGCGGGCCAGTTATCGCGCCGACGTTCTGGACGCCATGGACAAGAACCATCTGGATGCGCTGATTTATCCCAGCTGGAGCAATCCGCCGGCGCATCTGGACAAGGGCCGCGAGGAATATAAGGGTGATAACTCCCAAAGTCTTGCGCCCAGCACCGGCCTGCCCGCCATTACTGTGCCCATGGGGTATTCTTACGGCAATCTGCCTGCCGGTTTGCAAATGGTGGCCCGCCCTTATGCCGAAGGCACCTTGTTCAAACTGGCCTATTCTTACGAACAAGCCACCCATCATCGCAAAGCCCCCGACGGGTTTGGGACGCCAGAAAACCAGCCGCACCAGCCATCTGACGGTCATTGAAATCACCTATTCTATGACGGCCCTGACAGGCGGGGATAAGGATGAATTACCCCCCCAAACCCAAGGGGCCATTAGGGTCTAAAAGCTTCATCCTAGGGGCTTATAAGGGACGGATAAGGGGCATTTTTGGTCGATTGAAGGGCAATGCGAGGGACAAAAAGGGGCCGAACCAGCCCTTCATTGTCCCTTAGTGGTGTAATCCTTGGGATTATTTTTGCGGCACCATGATCGCTGACCAGCGCACCTCAAAAACCACATTGACTCCCCATGGTATCGCGATTACTCATTTTTAATGACCAATCGTTCACTAAATGACCGTTTAGTATTTTACAGCATCTGCTTGGACAAGAGGTTAGAAAAATCATGAGCGAGACATGTCGGCACCATCATTGCCATGCCTTCCCGTTACAGAGCGTCGGTCACACTAGGACAAAATAATGAGCCTTTCTGATAATATCCTTCTGGACGAGCACCAGGATCATCGGACCCTGCCGCAAATCAGAAAACAGGAAACCCGCGCCCGCCTGTTGGACGCCGCACAAAAAGTCTTTGCACTTTGTGGGTTTGATGCGGCCAGTGTGTCGCTGATCGCCGCCGAGGCCGGTCTTTCCAAAGGCGCGCTTTATGTACATTTTGATAGCAAGGAAGCCTTGTTCCGCGAAATTTTACTAGGTTATGTGCAACGCCGTTCCGCCGCCACCGCGGCGCGCCTTGGGCCGGACGTGCCTTTGCGCAATGCCATTGTGCAAATCATCGAAGGGGCCTGGACCATTCATCAGGATGGCACGTCATGTACCCTGCTTTCGACCGAATTTTTTGCGCTGGCCGGGCGCAGTGCGTGGGGCCGCGAGGCCATGGCCTCGATCTTTGATCACTGTTCGCTGGCGCTTATTGGCTTTTTGGATGCCGCCAAAGAGCGCGGCGAAGTCCGTCCCGATATTGACAGCGCCACCGCCGCACGTCTGATGTTGGCGTTGCATGATGGTCTGGTCCTGCAATGGCAGACCCAGCCGGATGATATTGACCCCAAGGCCTATATCGCCCCCATGAGCGAAATGATTATCGCCTATATCAGCGTGAGGAATACCGCCCCATGAGCACGCCGTTTCCCAATCCCCAATATCTTGCAAACTTAGACTGGCTGCACGAAAACCTCGGTGCAAAGGACCTGCGTATTATTGACGCGCGGTTTGATGTGCGCGCCAATGCCGATGGCACTTTTTCCGAAGTGCCCGGCCGCGAAGACTATGAAAAGGGCCATATTCCGGGTGCGCTTTTTGTCGACCTTTACGAAGATCTGGCTGATCCTGAGAACCCGACGCACATTATTGGGCCTGAGGCCTTTGCGACCCTGATGGGGCGGCTCGGCATAGAGCCCCAAACCACCGTGGTGATTTATGATGATCGCGGCGGCGTCTGGGCGGCGCGCCTGTGGTGGGCCTTGCGTTATTACGGCCACCAGGATGTCCGCATGCTGAATGGCGGGCTGGTGGCCTGGTGGGGTGCCCGCTACCCCGTTGAAACCATAACTCCCCCCCCGTCCCCTACCCATTACGAAGTCAAACCAAAGCCTGCACTGAGGGTGGAAAAAGACGAGGTTCTGGCGGCGCTGGACGATCCTGATACCCGCATCATTGATGCCCTGCCCGCACCGTTTTACCGGGGGCTGGCGGCACTTTATCCACGTCATCGCAAAGGCCACATTCCGGGCGCCTTTAATGTGCCCGCCGAAGACAATCTGGACGAACACATGTGCCTGAAATCCATGGCGGATTTACAGGTCTTGTGGAAGGGCTCGAATATTCGGCCTGAACACAATGTCATCACCTATTGCGGCGGCGGTATTTACGCCTCGTTCGCGCTTTTTGTTCTGGCCCTGATGGGACACGAAAAGTCTGCCCTTTACGATGCGTCATGGATGGAATGGGGGAGCAACAAGAAGCTGCCGGTGGAAACCGGACGCCCCAAAAGTCAATTCTAGAAACTTAAAACCCAAAAAAGGAAAGCCCAATGGCACGAGTAAAACTGATTGATCCCGATAAGGCGCAAGGCCGCACTAAGGAAGTCTTTGAGCGGGTAAAAAGCTATTACCATATGGTCCCCGGCCTGCAAAAAGGCCTGGCGTATTTGCCGGAAACCACCAATGCCCTTTGGGATCTTAGCCTGATGACTGCGGGTGAAGGCTCTATCCCCGAAGAGCTGAAACGCGTCTTCTTTGCTGTCACCGCTCACGAGGTGGAATGTGAATATTGTACCGCAGCGCACATGATTGCCCTTCTAGGCAAGGAATGGACCCAAGAGGAATGCATCGAAGTCATCAGTGGCAATCCATCGCCGCGCCTGACCGACAAAGAAAATGCCGCCGTCGATTTTGCCCGTGCCATCGCCCGCCGTCCGTCCGGTATTACCGACGATATGACCGACAAGATGCGCGCCATTGGCTGGACCGATGCCCAGATTGTCGAGATTGTCGCCGCCGTTGCCCTGATGCGCTATACCAGCACGGTCGCTAGCGCCCTTGATGTGCCGTTAGAGCCATCCATGGAAGGCATTGGTGTCAGTTGCGGTGTACCGCTGAACAAGCTGGATTAAAACCGCCCGCCGCTCAGCATTCGACGATATTGACCGCCAGACCGCCTTGCGAGGTTTCCTTGTATTTGGTGTTCATATCGCGGCCGGTTTCGTGCATGGTTTTGATCACTTCGTCCAGACTGATGGCATGTTTGCCATCGCCGAGCAAAGCCAGCCGCGCGGCCTGAATGGCCATGTTGGCCCCAAACGCATTGCGTTCAATACAAGGGATTTGCACCAGCCCGCCAACCGGATCACAGGTCATGCCTAAATTGTGCTCCATGCCGATCTCGGCGGCGTTTTCAATCTGCGCGTTCGAGCCGCCCAGTACTGCGGCCAGCGCCCCGGCGGCCATGGAACAGGCGACGCCCACCTCGCCCTGACAACCAACTTCGGCCCCGGATATGGAGGCATTGCGTTTATACAGCCCGCCAATGGCCGCCGCGGTCAGCAAAAATGTGCGCACCCCGGCGTCATCTGCGCCCGGTACAAAATTCAGATAATAATTGATTACCGCGGGCAACACCCCGGCGGCGCCGTTTGTTGGCGCAGTGACCACACGCCCGCCAGAGGCGTTTTCCTCATTGACTGCCATGGCCCACAAATTGACCCAGTCCGAACGCTCGCAGGACTGTTTGGGGTCGGGGTTTTGCACGCGCAGTTTCAGGTGTAATCCCGGTGCGCGGCGGCGCACTTTCAATGCGCCCGGCAACATGCCTTCGCGTTCAAGCCCATGTTCCATGCAAGCGTGCATATGCCCCCAAATCTCGTCCAGCCCCTCGTAAATTTTTTCGCGGGATTGATGCATGCATTCGTTTTCCAGCATCACCTGCGCAATACTCAGACCCGCATCATCGGCCATGGCCAATAAGTCGTGGGCATTATTGAACCGGTGTTTGGGGGCATCCGTGGGAGCATCGTTTTTGGCATTGCGCCCGGCCTCGCCCTCATCGACCACAAAACCGCCGCCCACCGAATAATAAATCCGGCTGGCGATCAGATCGCCCTGGGCATCAAAGGCGTTAAAGCGCATGGCATTGGTATGAAACGGCAGGCTGGTCTGGCCTTCAAAACGAATATCAATTCGGGGATCAAACTTTATCTCTGCCTGACCGCCAAGGGCCAAAGCGTTGGTGGCACTGATCGCCGCAATGATAGAATCGGCTTTTTTTGGCATCAGGGTTTCGGGCTGCTCTCCCGACAGGCCCAGTAAAATCGCCCGATCCGTGTGGTGACCAGCCCCGGTCAGCGCCAGCGAGCCGTATAAACGAACATCCAGCTTGGCTACATCCTGCCCGCCCGGCTGCTTGGCCAGAAACCCGACAAAGCGCAACGCTGCCTTCATCGGCCCGGTGGTGTGCGAGCTGGACGGTCCAAGACCGACTTTGAAAAGTTCAAATGATGAGAGCATGTCCGGCCCGCAATAATGGTTTTCAGAATTGCCTTAATGCAATTCAGCCTTATTGGCCAACCCGAAATCTGCTGCCGGTTTTTTCCAGCGTGCGTCCGACCACATAACCGCCAAGGCCTATGGTCAAAAGGTTCCACATGCCGTCGGGAATATCGAGCACCACGGCCACGCCGCCAAAGGCCTGCACATAGGGGGCGATCAGGTAATTATTGGCAATAATGGCGGTAAAGGTCAGCATGGTCAGTGGTCGCCAATTGCGCTGCATCCAGCTTTCGCCCTTGGCCTCGGCCACCAGCACATCACGCGCCGCCTGGGTCAGGGCGCTTTCCTGATCAATCAGCTTGGCTTTGATTTCCTGTTTAAGGCGGCGGCGCAAATCCGCATCCGGCACCGCCTTGTCGATAATCCCGGCAATGGGTCCGATAATGGTGCCAATAAGTCCGCTCATTTGGGATACGCCTCCCACGGCAATTGAAAATGCGGGCCGTCCTTGAAGCTTTGCCAGTCGCCGCCCCATTCAACGGGAACATTCTGCTCGGCAGCAGCCAATTGCATGGCCTGATTGATGTTTTCGTATAATGGCCAGTCCCAGCGAATGCTGCCGCCAACCCACGCGCCGAGGTCCACCGCATGGCCACTCAAATGGCGTGAGTTCAGCGTGCGTGTCGCCCCGCTTTGGTAAAGCAGCTTCTGGCGCTCCAATGTTCGCCGCCCCTCCAGCACGGCAAAGTCTATGGTGCTGAGTTGCAAGGCACGGCGCACAATGGCGGCCAGTGTTTTATGGACACCGCCCAAACGCTCTGCCGAGCGTGCCGACAGAATAAAGCGGTTTTCAGGATTGGATTGAATTGCTGTCATCATAAAGAAACCCTTCTGAAAAAGGCATTTTATGCCACAACCTTAGGTGTAGGATAACTTTCCTACAGCCCCACACCTTGACGCCGGGGCGGTGCTGGTTTCCCTATGTCTTTATGAGCGAGCAAGAACAGAAACCGGGCCAGCGATTCGATATCCCTGACCTTTCGGACTGGCGCGTTTTGGCTGACAAAGCCCTGCGCGGCGCAGACTTTGACAGCACTTTGATCCGCCGCACGGCTAGCGGCATTGCCCGTGGGCCGTTGCGCACCGCGGCCGATGATCCGCGCAATGCGGGCACCCCCGGTGACTTCCCCTATGTACGCGGGATAAGCGCCAAGATTGACCAACACCGTCCATGGCACATCACCCAGAGCTTCTCTATGGCCAATCCGGCGACGGCCAATGCGGCCATCCTGGACGATCTCGCCGGCGGGGTCAGCGCGTTATTGCTTTATCTGGACCCGACGGGAAAAAACGGCATTGCGGTGCGCACCCGTGACGATCTGCAAGCTGTGCTGGCCGGGGTGGATCTTTCCATCGTCCCGGTGCTTCTTCAGGCACGACCCTTAAATGCCGCCTATGCGGCCATGCTGGTCACACTGTGGCAAGATATGGGATTGACGCACGCACAAGGCGGCCTTGGCTTTTCCCCTGTGGGCCAAACCATTCGACACGGTATGGATTTTGATCTTTTACCGGAAAAGCTGAACCGCACTGCGGCGTTTGCACGCTGGGCCACCGACCATGCACCGGGAGTGGCCACGGCGATTATCACCTCATCCCTGATCCACGAGGCCGGCGGCTCGGACGCGCTGGAACTGGCCTTTGCTGCTGCGGGTGGCATTAGTTATTTCAAGGTGTTTAGAGAATACGGCCTTAGCCCGGATGAGGCAGCGCGGGCGATTATGTTTTCGCTGTCGCTGGATGCAGATGTGCCGCTGGGCATTGCCAAACTGCGCGCCGCACGGCGTGTCTGGGCGCGTTTGATGAGCGCCTGCGATGTGGGCCAGCAGGCCAGCGCCATGAGTATTCATGTGGGTACATCAAAGCGCATGATGAGCCGCCTTGCCCCTTATACCAATGTGTTACGTACCAGCACTGCGGCCTTTGCTGCAGTCACCGGCGGTGCCCAGTTCATCAGCGTTGAACCTTATGATCTGGCCCTTGGCACCGATGATGCCAAAGCGCGACGCATTGCCCGCAACGTTCAAATCATGCTGCACGAAGAAGTGCAGGCCGGGCGCGTTATCGACCCGGCAGGTGGTGCCTATGCCATAGAAAAGCTGACTGATGATTTGGCCGAAGCGGCCTGGGCCGCCTTTCAGGAGGTTGAGCGCCGGGGCGGGCTGATCAAGGCGGCGCAATCAGGCTGGCTGGCCCAGACCATTACGACACAGCGCGAAACACGGCTGAACGCCATTAAAAGCGGTGAGGTGACGCTGGTTGGGGTCACCAACTTCGTGGAAGACGGCGAACGCCTGCCTGCACCAACACCGCCCGCGTCGATACCCACGCCGCCCAATGTGGCCGACTTTCCCGAAACCTTTTCCCTGCCGGACTTTCTTGATGCAGCACGGGCCGGGGCAAAGTTACGCCCCATGGGAACAAGCAATCCTGACCCGGCGTTTGCCCCGACGAATTTCTGTGCGCCGTTTGAGGATGCCCGTGCCGGAGAAGAACAATGACCCGCACCCTTTCTTTTCCTGACTTCACCACCATGGCCCTTGATGCCACGGCTGCACCAGGGGCGCCAAAGACGCGTAAGGAAAGCCAGACCCTGGAAGGCATTGCGCTGAAATCGGTTTACGGACCGGATGATCTCAACGGCCTGCCCTATACCGATACCCTGCCCGGCATTGCGCCTTTCATGCGTGGCCCCTATCCGACCATGTATGTGCAGCGTCCGTGGACGGTGCGCCAATATGCGGGTTTTTCAACAGCCGAGGATTCCAATGCGTTTTACCGGCGAAATCTGGCCGCCGGGCAAAAGGGCTTGTCCATCGCTTTTGATCTGCCCACCCACCGGGGTTATGATTCAGATGATCCACGGGTTTCGGGTGATGTGGGCATGGCCGGTGTGGCCATAGACAGCCTTTTGGACATGCGCATCTTGTTTGATGGCATTCCGTTGGACCAGATGTCAGTCTCGATGACCATGAATGGTGCGGTATTGCCCATTATGGCGCTTTATATTGCTGCGGCGGCTGAGCAAAACATCCCGCCCGAAGCCCTAGCCGGGACCATACAAAACGACATCCTCAAAGAGTTCATGGTGCGCAACACCTATATCTACCCCCCCGAACCCTCGATGCGCATTGTCTCGGATATTTTCGCCTATGCGTCCCAGCATATGCCCAAATTCAACCCCATATCGATTTCCGGCTATCATATGCAAGAAGCCGGAGCCAGCGCCGATCTGGAACTGGCCTATACGCTGGCCGACGGCATTGAATACGTACGTGCCGGAATTGCCGCCGGCATGGATGTCGACACATTTGCGCCGCGTCTGTCGTTCTTTTGGGCGATTGGTATGAACAGCTTTATGGAGGTTGCCAAGCTGCGCGCCGGGCGCGTGTTATGGGCGCAATTGATGCAAGATAACTTCGCACCCAAAAACCCGAAATCCCTGTGTCTGCGCACCCATTGCCAGACGTCGGGTTGGTCGTTAACGGCGCAAGACCCCTACAACAATGTGGCCCGCACATGCTTTGAGGCCATGGCCGCAGTCGATGGCGGCACGCAATCCCTGCACACAAATGCGCTGGATGAGGCCTTGGCTTTGCCCACCGACTTTTCGGCGCGCATTGCCCGCAACACGCAGCTGTTCTTGCAACACGAAGCCGGTGTGACCAACACCATCGACCCATGGGGCGGATCATACTTTGTCGAACGCCTGACCCACGATCTGGCCAGCCGCGCCATGGAACACATCAACGAGGTTGAAGCCCTTGGCGGCATGAAAAAAGCCATCGAGGCCGGTGTGCCAAAATTGCGTATTGAAGAAGCCGCAACACGCACCCAGGCCCGTATCGACAGCGGCGCACAAACCATCACCGGGGTCAATAAATTCACGCTCCCCGAAGGCGTTGAGGACGATGTCCCTGTGCTCAGCGTTGATAATGCCAAAGTACGCGCCAACCAGATTGCGCGCCTGAAAGCCTTGCGCGAAAACCGTGATGAAGCACGCACCAAGGCGGCGCTTGAGGCCCTTACACGGGCGGCCCGTGAACAGTCCGGCAATTTGTTGGATTTAGCCGTTAAAGCCGCCAGCGCCATGGCCAGTGTCGGTGAAATTTCCAGTGCCTTGGAAGAGGTTTTTGGCCGCCATGTCGCCGAACCCAAAGCCCTGAAAGGTGTATATTTACGTGAAGGCCACGGCGACCCGTTGATGGCACAGGCCAAAAGCGCCGCCGAACAGTTTACCAAAGTCTATGGCCGAAGCCCCCGCATTCTGGTGGCCAAATTGGGCCAAGATGGCCATGACCGGGGCCAAAAAGTGATTGCCAGCGCGTTTAGCGACCTGGGTTGGGATGTCACCATCGGACCATTGTTCCAAACCCCTGATGAAGCCGCCGCATTGGGCATTCAAAACAATGTCGATATTATCGCAGCATCATCGCTGGCCGCCGGGCATCTGACCTTCGTACCAGCACTGAAATCCGCCCTTGATGACGCAAAACGCAATGACATCAAAATTATCGTTGGCGGGGTTATTCCCCCCGATGATGTGGCCACATTAAAAGCCATGGGTGCGGCTGATGTTTTTCCGCCGGGCAGCGTCGCCGCCAAAGCGGCACTGAACCTTTTGGATCTGTTGACCCGGCGTCAAAACGCGCCTTAGGCAGAAACCGCAGGCAGGTCGGCTTCGCCGCTTTCGATCTGCCTTTGCCACATGCGTGCATACAGTCCGCGTCGGCTGAGCAAATCGTCGTGCGTGCCGTTTTCTACGATACGGCCCTCATTGACCACAATGATCTGGTCGGCGTCGGCAATGGTCGACAAGCGGTGCGCAATGGTGATGGTGGTGCGCCCCTCTGCGGCTGCGTTCAGGGCATCCTGCACTTCGCGCTCGGTTTCACTATCAAGGCTGGATGTGGCCTCGTCGAGCACCAAAATAGCCGGGTCTTTCATAATGGCGCGAGCAATGCCGACGCGCTGTTTCTCGCCGCCCGATAATTTCAGCCCCCGCTCGCCAACACGGGTATCCAGACCCAGCGGCAAAGCGCGTAAAAAATCACCCAGATGCGCACGCTCGGCCACGGCCATAATCTCGTCATCGCTGGCATCCGGTTTGGCGTAGGCGATATTGGAACGCAGAGTGTCGTTAAAAAGCGCCACATCCTGAGGCACCAACGCCAAGGCATCGCGCAGGGATTTTTGGTTGATATCGCGCACATCCTGTCCGTCGATCAGAACCTGGCCCTGTTCGGGGTCATAAAACCGGAACAATAGACGTAAAATGGTTGATTTCCCTGCGCCGCTGGGTCCGGCAATGCCAATCTGCGTTCCCGGTTTGACGGTAAAACTGACATCATGCAGCCCGTCATTACGGCCTTCATGGGTAAAGGCCACATGGTCAAAAACCACGCTGCCGCCACGCAAATTGAGGTCCGGTGCCTCTGGTTTGTCGGCTACTTCGGGCAGCATGTTCATCAGACCATCGAGTTTTTCCAGATCCACAGCGCCTTGTTTGATCTCGCGCCATGCAAAACCCAAAATGTTTAGCGGGCGAAAAATATTCATCAGGATCAGCACCACCGCCGCCATATCGCCGATCGACAACGTGCCTTTTAGCCCGCCAATGCCAGCCAACAGTGCCACAGCGAAAAGCCCGGCGGTCATGACGAATTCCTGGCCGGCATTCAAGGCCGAGAGCGAGCGCACAACAGTCACGTATTTACGGTTGAAGAGGCCAAAGTTCAGACTGAATTTATTGACCTCGCGGCGTTCCGCCGCAAAGGCTTTGACGGTTTCAAAATTAGAGAGCGAGTCGATCACACTGGCCCGCAGTTCGGAATCCATTTCGTTCATTTCGCGGCGCTGTTTAACCCGCAACTCGGTAACCCACAGTGTAAAGACAGCATAGGCAATCACCGTCAGAACCGCGATCAGCGCGAAGGCGAGGCCATAACGCACCGCCAAAAGGGTTGCCGCCATGGCCAGTTCGATCAGGGTCGGGACAATATTGAACACCAAAAACCGCAATAGAAAATCAATCGCACCTGCACCGCGCTCGATCGTGCGGTTCAGCGCCCCGGCCCGCCGCGTCAGGTGAAACTGTAGGGACAAATTACTGGCGTGTTCAAAGGCTTCAACCGCCACCAGACGCTGTGCCTCCTGGCTGACCGGCGCAAAAAACATGGTGCGCACTTGTGGTAATGCGCTGGCCAAAAAGCGGCTGATCGCCCAGATCGCCAAAAGCCCAACCAGTGCACCAACACTGTTGGCCACGGGAGCGGCGGCGACAATATTGACCGCCTCGCCGAAAAATACCGGCGAAGCCACGGCAAAGACCTTGCCAATCAGGGTCACCAGAATGGCCAGTGCCATCAATGGGCGCTGGCGTTTAAGGGCATCACGAGCCAACAGACGAAACACCCGCACCATGGCCGCACCAATCCCACCATCGCCGGAGGCGATGCCGTCATCTTCAACTTGTGCGTGATGGTGCGCGGCGCTCATCCCAATCAATTAGGGAGCTTGTGCCCCCAAGACAAGCACCCCCGATAGGCAATGTTAGCCGCCACCGCCTGTGGCGTCGTCTGGTATAGCAAAGACCTGACCTGGATAAATTAAGTCCGGGTCTTTGATCCGCCCCGCATTGGCCCGATAAATAATGGTGTATTGCCAACCCGACCCATAAAGCCGCCGGGCAATGCGCCACAACGAGTTGCCAGGTTGAACAATGACTGAACCGGGCGGTGCATCGGTAATGCTTTGCGGGCTGGCGCGCTCGAACGGCAAAGCGACAACCGCCGTGACATGGCCGTCCGGTCCCACCTGATCGATCTGCAAATCGTAAACACCGGGGGCCAGAGGCTCGATCCCGTCAAGAACCCAGCGCCCTTGCGCATTGGATTGCGTCTGGCCCAACAGGCGACCATTGGCCAACACCCGTACACCCGACCCCGGCAAAGCGCGACCAGAAAAGATCACCCCGCCGGCACGGTCATAATCCACGGCCTCCAGCGCCAAGGGTCCGGTTTCCTTGTCATC
Organism: Robiginitomaculum sp.; assembly: GCA_021776525.1. Lineage (GTDB taxonomy): Bacteria > Pseudomonadota > Alphaproteobacteria > Caulobacterales > Maricaulaceae > Robiginitomaculum_B. Next base: position 596,279 of record JAJFFT010000004.1, on the reverse strand, counting down.
GTCAGGGCTTTGCAGCACACGGCTGGGACCACCAGGGCGGCCCAAGACCACCAATGGGCGTTTGTTGCGCCCACGCGGCACCGAGACCACAACCACCTGGTCCGAGCGCACAATGCGCCCATCCTCGCCCTCCATGCTGAGCGTGAATTCAATAGCGCCAGGGTCCAGAGGTTCATTCAGGATGATGGTCCAGTCGCCATTGCTGCCGGCTCTGGTTTGCGCAATGGTTTTGCCATTGGCCTGTAAAGTGATGTTCGATCCCGGTTCGGCGCGACCGGCAATCACCGCCGTGCCGCGCATATCCACCCGGACAATATCAAAGGACGGCCCCAACAGGGCACCATCATTGGTGGCCTCTTGCGGCGTTTGCTCCGCCGGGCTGGGCGGTGTTGGCGGTGCATCACCCGAACGTTGTAGGGTGATTACAATCACCGCCGCCAAAACTGCGATCACCGTCGCGATTATAAATCCGCGCATTGCCGACATACTCAGGCCTTTCTCATACGGAGAATCAGACTACGTCTATTCCACGTGCAAGCACAAATTAAAATGTTATGTCCAAATTGAGGTTACGGCCATGCCTAAACAGCGATCTGTCTGCGTCTTTTGTGGTTCAAGAGACGGTGTATCACCAGCTTATGCAAAACTGGCCCGTCAATTTGGCGAGGAAGTTGCCACGCGAAACCTGCGTCTGGTCTATGGCGGCGGTGGAATCGGCCTGATGGGAATTGCGGCGCGCGCCGCTCGTAAAGGCAATGCCGATGTGTTGGGGATCATCCCTGGCTTTCTATCTACGGACGAGGTGGCGTTTGATGATTGCCAGCTGGAAGTCGTTGATACGCTGCACGAGCGCAAAGCCCGGATGGCCGTTGAAAGCGCAGGTTTTGTGGTTTTGCCCGGCGGCATTGGCACCATGGAAGAAGTGGTCGAGGTTCTCAGCTGGAGTAATCTGGGACTGTTTCCCATGAAGACCGTGTTTTTGGATGATAACGGATATTGGGATCCGTTTTTTACCTTGCTGGAACACTCCATCAATGAAGGGTTCACATCGGACGGCCTGCGTACCGCAGCCCTGCGCGCCACAACCCCGACACAGGCGCTTGATCTGTTGGGACTATGACGCGTCGTTTCTAAGACGGTCCAGCGCACCTTGTAATATGTAAGCGGCAGCCATTTTATCGATGACCTCGCGGCGGCGCGAACGACGCGTATCGGCCTCCAACAAGGTGCGTTCTACGGCAACGGTCGATAACCTCTCATCCCAAAAGACCAGAGGTATGTCGCGAATTTTCAAAAGGTTGGAGGCAAAAGCGCGAACACTCTGGGCGCGTGGTCCCAAACTGCCGTCCATATTGATCGGCATGCCCAGTACCACACCAGCACACGAGCGATCATCATAAAGCGCAAAAAGACGTTCCGCATCGGCAATGAACTTTGATTTTCGGATTGTTTCCAGCGGCGTTGCCGCAATACGCGATGTATCAGACACAGCGATGCCAATGGTTTTGGTCCCCGGATCAAGACCCAACAGGGCACCAGAAGCAGGAAGATCGTCGAGTTCAATTATCGCCATGGGCGCAGATGGCACAGCGGCCCAACAGCCGTCAAGGCGTTTGCGCTTTTGGGCCAACCTTGCGCGCCGGGGCCTGAACATTACAGGCTTCGATCACTTCGGGGGGGCGGCGATAAAAAAACGGATCATTGCGCACCCGCTTTGAGGTTTTAAAATCCGCGAAGGCTTTGCCGTTATTGCGCATAACGTCGTAAGCCGGGCGTGTATCTTTGGGAAGATCAGCGGCCAGTCGCATGGACAAGATGGGATCACGCAATGTCACATCGGCGATCACTCCACCATCGACAGCCCGATCTCCACGGTGCAGCTTCTGGATATTGTCCATGCCATCAATCACCCGGCCAAAAATGGTCAGATTGCGGTCCAGATAGCGTGTCCCCGGACCGATGACGATGTAAAATTCCGCATCCCCGGTATCTGGATTCGTATCACGGGCCATCGCCATGGCTCCAACGCAATGCATCAGCCAGGCCCGCCCGGTTTTAGGATCATTTACCGCTGCGAAGCCGCCCACATGCCCCGCTTTTGGGGCATAGAGATCCGCTGATCCGGTGGGAAGAAAGTCCAGCCCCTTAGCTGGGCGGTCATTTTCATTTTTGATCACCGGCCAGTCCGCCAAATCACCTTCATTGCGCCCGCCCTGCGCAACAAAACCGTCAATGACCCGGTAAAAGCTGAGGCCATCATAAAAATGCGCGCGGGCCAGATCACGCAGGCGTTGGGTGTGTATTGGCGAAAAAGTCGGGTTTAGCTCGACCGCCACATCGCCGTGACGGGTGGCAATAATCAACAGGTTTTCCGGGTCAACCCGGCGCCAGTCGTTCTCTTGTGCTGTGACGCCTCCGGCAAGAACCATCAGCGCCACAACCATTCCCAAGATACGCATATTTCTCACCTCATGGCCCTAGCATGTATGAACCGCTCAGCCGACAAAGGCATCAGCCTCAATCTCAATCATCATTTGTGGGTCAATTAGACCCGCCACCTGCACCATGGTTGTGGTTGGCGGATTGTCCTTGAAAGCGGCGGCGTGGGCCCGGCCAATGGCCTCCCAACGTGAAATGTCGGTCACGAACATGCGGGTACGCACCACATGTTCCAGACTTGCATCCAGCTCCGCCAGCGCCTTTTCAATCAGCGCAATACAGCGCGCCGTTTGCGCATAAGGATCACCCGGTGCGTATGTGCTGCCATCATCAGCAATTGGCGCTGTGCCCGTCACCCAGATATGCGGCCCGTTGCGCAAGGCCCGGCAATAGCCAACCTGTTTTTCCCACGGTGCATTTGAATAAACCCGGCGTGCCTTACTCATCTTGCGCCCCCAGCAAATCCAGAGCCGCTGCGCTCATGGCATCCACGGCGGTTATAATGGTTGGCTTGGAGTCAGGTACAAAAAATGGCGAATGCAATGACGGCAAAGTCGTCCCCTCGGCCTTGGCTTTGGCGTAAACTTGAGGGTTGACCGCCCCGACCCAAAACATAAAGCCCGGAATTTTATCGTCAGTGCGGCCAAAATGGGCAAAGTCCTCGCCGCCCATAACTGGGGGTTTTTCTATGACATTTTGTGCACCGATCTGAGCCGATATGGCACCAATGGCCCGCGCAGTCAGTTTTGGATCATTATAGGTCGCTGGGATATAGTCTTCTTCCATGGTGACCTCAGGCAGCATATCTTCGGCAAGGCCAAAAGCGCGAGCCTGGTTTTGGGCAATACGGGTAATCCCCTTGATCAGGGTGTCGCGTGCTTCATCCGAATAAGACCGTACCGTCAGTTGTAAATGGGCATGGTCGGAGATGATATTGTGCTTGGTTCCCGCATGAAATGAACCAACGGTGACCACCGCCGGATCAAGCGGATCAAGCGAACGTGAAACCAATGTTTGCAATGCCGTGACAATATAGGCCCCAAGGACAATCGGGTCTTTGGTGGTATGCGGGTATGCCCCATGCCCCCCAACGCCTTTGATTTCAATATCAACACTGTCGACATTGGCCAGAGCATAACCCGAGGTATAACCAATCGTCCCGGCGGGCATGTTGGCATTGTCATGCAAGGCCAGATTGTAATCAGGTTTTGGAAACCGCGTAAAAAGACCATCTTTGAGCATGGCGCCTGCCCCCAGGCCCAGTTCTTCTGCTGGTTGACCAATCAGCATCAAAGTGCCGGACCATTGATCTTTCATGGCGACCAATCGGCGCGCCGTGCCGACCAATGCCGTCATGTGCACATCATGGCCACAGGCGTGCATGATCGGCAGGTCCGTAACCCCCAGATAATTGGCACCCTTGGCTGTGGATGCATAGGATTTCCCGGTCTGCTCTTGCACAGGCAAGCCGTCCAGATCGGTACGGATCATCAAGGTCGGCCCGTCGCCATTGCGCATTATCGCAACGATGCCCGTCCCCCCGACACCGGTGGTAACATCAAAGCCGACGGATTTCAGCTCGGCCGCCAAACGTTTGGCGGTTTGTTTTTCCTGAAAGCTCAGCTCAGGGTTTTCATGCAAATGCGTATAAAGCGCCCCTAAATGGGCATAGTCGCCCTCGATAGCCGCGCGCAAGCCTGATTGCGCGTTCGCCGCGCCTGCCAAAACCACCGATGCTATGCTGGTCAAAGCCAGGCCCAAAGTCCGTGTTCTCATCAATCCCTCCATCAACAAGAATCAAGTGTAGCGGGAATTTTACAAATCTGGAATTTTTTTTGCCCTCGGACGAACATGCGCGATTTATCGTTTTTTTTCGCGCACTTGGCTTTTTTTTTACTTTTACCCTTTAGGCTCACAAAAAATATAAATTGGGTAGCAGATTAATGCGTCAAAAACTGAATACAAAAAACCTGTACGAAGAGCTTGCCTATGCTGCTGAAGCCCGCGCTGCTGGCCGGAACAGCCGCATTGGACTGGCTGTCGTTTCCACGGCCCTGGCCGCCCTGATCATACCTGCGTCCATTGCTGTTGGATGGTTTTTATTGATTCTGGTCACGCAATATGCTGATAAAGTTATCTTCAACAGATTATACAAAGCCGAGGAAAAACACATTCCGCTTGATAGAGCGGTATTCATGGCAAAAGCTTTCATTACGTTTTCTTCGACTGTTTACATTTCTCTTGGGTTTGCGCTTTGGACATTGGGCGGTTTGGAAGGAAAGCTTTATGCCTTCATTCTCTTTAATGCGTCATTAGTGCATTCCAGCATCTTTTTATCCAGGGCAACCTTCTTAAAACCGGCATCCATTACACCGTTTGTGGTGATGCTGTTGGGCCTGCCATTGTGTTCGTATCTTATTGATCACTCTATGTCGCTGAGCGGGTTTATTGCCGTATTTGGGGCCGTCGTGCTGTCTCTGATTACCAGTGTCAAAGCCTATAGCTGGGTCGAACAAACCTTTGCCGAGCAAGTTTCAGCGCAACAAAAGGCCGAACACGAAGCCCAGAAAACCGAGGCCGCCAATGCCCGGCTTTTGGCCATCAACCATGCGTTGGATACGCATGCCATGGTCACCAGAAGCACCCCGGACGGCGAATTGCTTTCCGTTAACGAGGCCTATTGTGAAAAGACACAGTACAGCCGCGATGAGTTACTCTCACAGCACCACACAGTACTGGACACCGGGTATCATCCCACCTCTTTTTTCGAGGACATTCAATCAACCATTAATGCCGGCAAGGTCTGGACCGGACAGATTCAGAACAAGACCAAAGATGGTTCGGTTTTTTGGGGCGATACAACTATATCCCCCATTAAAACTGCCGATGGCAGCATTGCCGAATGTATTTCAATACGGCGTGATATTACCGACCTTCTTGAAGCCCGCGAACAGGCCGAACAGGCCAATAAAGCCAAGTCCGAGTTTCTGGCGATGATGAGCCATGAGCTGCGCACACCGATGAATGCGGTGCTTGGCATGGCCTCACTGCTGAAGGCCTCGGACCTTGATGACCAGCAGCGGGAATACATCACCGCCCTGAACGATGGCGGTGAAATGTTGATGACAGTCCTCAATGACATTCTGGACCTGTCTAAAATCGAAGCCGGCAAGTTGGACATGGAAACCATTGATGTGGATGTCCGTCATGCCGTAAAACGCCTGGAACGGCTCTGGGGACCAAATGCCAGTGATAAAGGCCTCAAATTTGTTTGCACCATTGATGATGACGTCCCATCAGTGATTCGCGGCGACATTACGCGCATTCTCCAGATTGTTTACAATCTGCTCTCCAATGCGGTGAAATTCACTGAAGAGGGCGAAGTGAGCCTGAAGGTATCTGCCAAGGCCCTTAGCAAGAACACGTCACAGATTTCATTTGCCGTACAAGATTCAGGTGTTGGCATTTCCAAGGAAGCACAAAGCCGACTGTTCACATCGTTTGAACAGGCAGACAAATCCGTAACGCGCAAATTTGGCGGTACCGGGTTGGGACTGGCTATTTCAAAGCGTCTAGCGGAGCTCATGGATGGTGATATTGAAATTTGTTCCAAACCCGGCCAGGGTGCCTGCTTCACGTTCACGTTGGCGGCAAAAACAATCACCGCTGAAAACCTGCCGGCCAGTACAGTTAAAAAAGCCAAGCCGGCGAAAGCCAAAACACCTGGCAATAAAAAACCTCTGCGCATTTTGGCCGCAGAAGACAATGCATTGAACCAGCGGGTTCTGAATGCCTTTCTGCAACCCTTCAGCCATGAAGTCATTATGGTTGAAGATGGCGTTGAAGCGCTGGAACAGTTAAGCACGCAGGCCTTTGATCTGGTATTGATGGATATACAGATGCCCCGCAAAGACGGCATGACGACAACACGAGAGCTGCGGGCTTCGGAAGGGATCAATGCTGATATTCCAATCATAGCCATGACCGCCAACGCCATGAGTGGCGACCGGCAGAAATGTCTGGATGCTGGCATGACGGACTATGTGACCAAACCAATTGATCCACGTGTTCTGATCACAGCTATTACCCGCGCCGGTGCACAAAAAAAAGATCAGAGCAAAAAGAGTGCTGGTCCCGGCGGCACCGCTAGTGCCTGTGCCTGATCAAGGCCTGATGCGCCAACACCGCAGCCCGATCAATCTGTGCGCATAAATCTTTTAAATCAGAGGTTCGGGCAATAGCGGCCAGTTCAGGTAGAATCGCCGCAAGGTAAGCGGCGGTTTCTGTACTGGTACGGGGCGGAACTTGACCCATGTTACGTTGGGGAGTTGTATTCATCGCACACTCTCGCATTACGTGTATATTTATATTTTAATCTCTTAGATGGTTTTTGTGTGTTGGGGAACCCCTGTGGATTGACAATTGCGAGGTTACCCCTTCTTTTCGCGCCTGCCTGCGAAATGACGCGTTAGGCTGATCCAAAGGAAAGCTCCATGAAGGTTGTCGTCGTTGAGTCCCCGGCGAAAGCAAAGACTATAAACAAATACCTGGGGTCTGACTTCCAGGTTTTTGCCAGTTTTGGCCATGTCCGTGATTTACCACCCAAGGATGGTTCAGTCCGTCCTGATGAAGATTTTGCCATGAGCTGGGAAGTCAGTGCGCGGTCCAAGGGGCATTTGAAAGTTATTGCCGACGCCGTCAAAGGCGCCGATACGCTGATCCTGGCCACTGACCCGGATCGCGAAGGTGAAGCTATTTCCTGGCATTTGCTCGAGGCCTTGCGGGCCAGACGGGCGCTTAAAAAAGATACGCCGGTTCAACGTGTCGTGTTTAATGCCATTACCAAATCATCGGTTTTGGATGCCATGGCACAGCCCCGTGATGTGGATATGGAACTGGTTGAGGCCTATCTGGCCCGCCGGGCGCTGGATTATCTGGTGGGCTTCACCCTGTCCCCGATCTTGTGGCGCAAATTGCCCGGATCGCGTTCTGCAGGCCGTGTGCAGTCCGTCGCTTTGCGGCTGATTTGTGATCGCGAGCTGGACATTGAAAAATTCATCAGCGACGAATATTGGAGCGTTGAGACCGAGGCGCTGGCCGAAGGTGCAGCCCCCTTCCCGGCTCGCCTCACTATGCTGGACGGCAAAAAACTGGGCAAGCTGACGCTTGGCGACAAAGCCGCCGCAGATCGCGCCAAAGACATCGTCAAAGCGGGCCGTTTTCATGTGGCCAATGTCGAGGCCAAGCCAGCCAAGCGCCACCCTGCGCCGCCTTTCACCACCTCAACTCTGCAACAAGAAGCGGCGCGCAAGCTTGGGTTTTCTGCCACCCGGACCATGCGCACAGCGCAGAAGCTTTATGAAGGCATGCAGATTGACGGCGAGAACACTGGCCTGATCACCTATATGCGGACCGACAGTGTGCAGATGACCGGCGAAGCCGTCTCGCAAGTCCGGTCGATGATTGCCAAGCGCTTTGGCGACGAGTTCCTGCCTGAAAAGCCTAAATATTACGCCTCCAAAGCCAAAAATGCTCAAGAGGCCCACGAAGCAGTTCGACCAACCTCGTTCTTTCGTCACCCCGATGATCTCAACCTGGCGGGCGATGAAGCCAAACTTTACGCACTGATCTGGAAACGCGCCTGCGCCTCCCAGATGGAAAGTGCACGTCTGGAACGCACAACAATTGAAATAAGCGATGAGAGCGGCCAGACCGGCTTGCGGGCCAGCGGCACTGTGGTGCTGTTTCCCGGATTTTTGAACCTCTATCAGGAGGGTCTGGACGACGAAAAAGAAGAGGGCCAGGCCAAGCTGCCCTTGCTCAGAAAAGATACGCCGATCGGCATTGACAACATCAAGGCCGAACAGCATTTCACCCAGCCACCGCCGCGCTTTACCGAGGCATCGCTGGTCAAACGCATGGAAGAGTTGGGCATTGGCCGCCCGTCCACCTATGCCTCGATCATGCAGGTTTTGCAGGACCGCGATTATGTGGTGTTGGAGAAAAAACGCTTCATCCCGCAAGACAAGGGCCGCGTTGTCACCTCGTTTCTGGAGAATTTCTTTTCCCGATATGTGCAATATGAATTTACTGCCAATCTGGAAAAACAACTGGACGAGGTCAGTGCCGGCGATCTGGACTGGAAAGTGTTGCTGACTGATTTTTGGAAAGAATTTTCCGCCGCCATTGAAGACATTGCCGACCTGCGCGTCACCCACGTTTTGGACGCGCTGGACGAAGCTTTGGGCCCGCACCTCTTTCCACGCGAAGAAGGCGAGCCTGACCCGCGCATCTGTCCGAAATGCAAAGACGGACGACTGGGCCTGAAACTCAGCCGCTATGGCGCCTTTATCGGCTGCTCTGAATACCCTGAATGCAAATTCACCCGGCCTTTAAGCAAGACCGATGGCCAGGACGGCCAGACCGCGGATGAAGCCTTGGGCGATGACCCAAATACCGGTCTGCCAGTGCTCTTGAAAAGCGGGCGCTTTGGACCCTATGTGCAATTGGGCGAAGAAGAAAAACCCAAACGCGCCAGCCTGCCCAAAACCTGGACACCGGACACCTTGACCCTGGAACGCGCCCTGATGCTGCTCAGCCTGCCGCGCGATATTGGCCCGCACCCCGAAGACGGCGAAATGATCACCGCCGCCATTGGCCGCTATGGTCCCTATGTGCATCACGTCAAAACCTACGCCAACATTCCATCAGTAGAAGACGTATTTGAAATAGGTCTGAACCGCGCTGTTGATGTGCTGGCTGAAAAGCGCAGCAAAGCCCGCAAAGCCGCCACGGCCCTTAAAGAACTGGGCGATCACCCCGACACCGGCAAACCGGTCCGGGTGATGGATGGGCGCTATGGACCGTATGTGAAATACGAAAAGATCAATGCCACTTTACCCAAAGGCGTAGAGCCGGAAACGGTCACCATGGAACAAGCATTGGAATTGGTCGCGGCCAAGGCCAAAAAACCTAAAAAGGCAAAAGCCAAACCAAAGGCGAAGGCAAAGCCCAAAGCGAAAGCCAAGGCTAAACCTAAGGCAAAACCTAAGGCAAAGCCCAAGGTTAAAAAAGATACATAATATTTGAGGTGTCCGTGCATCCATTTTGGGTGTTCAATGCATCCATTGTGTAAGGCGTGATTGGTTTTCTTCTGTCGACAAAGAAACCGGGTCATGCGCACTCATGGAATGGCAGGGGCTTCAATGTATAATCACGTGAAAAGAAACCTTTATCCATTGGCGCTTCTGGCTTTGCTGGGCGCGATGGTTTTGATCTATGCGCAGACCTTTAACCCGCCACAAGCCCGCGGGCCGCAAACCCCATCCGATCAGTTTTCCGCCATGCGGGCGTTTGCCCAACTGGAAGATTTACTGGCCGAAAATGTTCCGCACCCGGCAGGCAGCCTCGCCAACAAACGCATTCGCCAGCGTCTGGAAGACAAGTTTGTCGCCCTTGGCCTGACCCCAGAAATCCAGAGCGGTCTTATCTGCGGCGCGCGGTTTCCCGGCTGCACTGAAGTTGAAAATATTATTGCCATACAAAAGGGCCGCGACCCGTCCCTGTCTGGCGGCAAAGCCATTATGTTGACGGCCCATTATGACAGCGTGGCGGCTGGCCCGGGCGCCGGTGATGATGGGGCCGGTGTTGCGGCCATGCTTGAAATTGCCCGTATACTGGGTGCCGGCGAGCCGCTGGACAATGATGTGGTTTATCTGATCACCGATGGCGAAGAAAGTGGGCTTCGCGGTGCCGAGCTGTTTGCCAATGAACACCCCCTGATGGAACGCATTAGCGTGGCCGTTAATATGGAGGCCCGCGGTGTTTCCGGGCCATCCTTTATGTTTCAAACCAGTGCCAACAATAAAAAACTCATCGACATTTTTGCACCAAATGCACCACACCCGGCAGCCAATTCCCTGTCGGTCGAAATTTATCAACGCCTGCCCAATGACACCGACTTTTCCGTCTATAAAGACATTGGTGTGTCGGGGCTGAACTTTGCCTTTGTTGGCGGGGCCTCGCTTTACCATTCCTCCCGCGATGATCTGGCCCATCTCAGCAAAAACAGTCTGCAGCACCTCGGCCAAAGCGCACTGGCCGTGGTCCGCCAGCTTGGCAGTCAAGACATTGACCAGTTGGAGGCCAAGTCTGACAGCACCTATTTTGACGTGTTTTCTAAAAAGATCATCGCCTGGCCAGCCCCGTGGAATACCCCGCTGGCAGGATTAACAATACTCTTGATAACGGCCCTGATGGTGCGCCAATTACCATTTTCGGCAAAGGGCATTGCACTATCCACCCTTGTCCTGACCAGCCTCGTCCTCCTGCCCGTATTGGCTGGGTGGCTGTTGTCATTCCCCTTGGGAAAATGGTCACAAATGCACCCTATTGATCACCCGTTTCCATGGCCGGGGCGTATTGCCCTGCTCAGCGCAGCAGTCATGATCGCTTTGGTTGTCGGCAGAGGCACCCGGCGCTGGCTGTCGCCAAAGGCTATACAGCTTGGTGCATTCTGGCTCCTTGCTGTTCTGGCGCTGGTGATGTCACTGGTCATGACCGGCGGAACATACATGTTGCTGATCCCTGCTGTGTTGTTCTGCGTTGGGGCCGGACTGGATCTGGTATTGAAATCAAAAACATTATTCTGGGCGGCCCATCTAGGCTTTGTTGGCGCGCTCTATATGGCCATTTCCAACTTTTTTAGCATAGATGTGGTGGCCAATTTTCCAATGTCCCATGTCAAAATGGTCCCACTGGTTTTGCTGACCCTGACCTTAACGCCCCTTTTGGCAACCCATTGGCGGGCAGGCAAGTCATCTGCGCGCCCCGCATTATTTCTCGCAATGCTGGTCCTGGTTCTGGCGACCATTGCCGGCAATCGGGTTCCTGGGTTCTCTGAACGCCATCCCAGAGGGCAAAATCTGGTCTATCTGGAAAATGCCGATACTGGCAAAGCCGAGTGGATTTCAGAGGTTTATGGCGGGCAAGATGAAGAATTTCTTGAGAAAACCGGCTTTCCGGCAACCAAAGCGCCCTATGATCTTTATGGTATGTATGAGGTAAAACGCGTCTTCAAAGACGCCGCCCCGCGCCATTTAAAGGCCCCGGGCCTGAGCCTCATTTCCGACCAGACCATTGGCGAAAAACGCATCATAACAGCCGAAATTTCCACGCTCCGAAATGCTGCCGTCCTTGGCTTTGGCTTTGATCAGGACGCCCTGCCCACCACATTAACAATCAATGGCCAGCCCACAGGAAACTTCACTTTGCCCCCTGATCAGGTCTGGCGTTTGATCCTGATCACTGGCCCTAAGCCTGAGCCGTATAAAATCGTCATTGAAACGCATGCAACCGGCCCCTTCCCCTTGACGGTCATTGATGTCAAACACCTGAACTCGAATGAAACCGATGGCATGGCCGTACACCGTCCAGATAATTCGGCACCAGCCTTTCGGGGCGATAGGTCAATTCTTGTGGCCAGACACAACATTGGTGCCGAGTGACATTCTGGATCACGGGTCATGCCCAAATAAAATGTTTGGCATTACACACGCATGGCCCTAAGCACGCGCATTCTTTCAACGTTGGAACATCATGGCGACGCCATGTCCAAACGCGATATTTCCCGCGTACTCGGTCTGGCGGGTAAAGAAAAAACGGGCCTCAAAGAGGCCTTGCGTATGTTGGAAAACAACGGCAAAATTGAACGCCAGGACAAGCGAAAATACGCATTAACTGGGCGATTACCCAATGTTTTTGTTGCGCAATTTTATGACCGTGACCTTGATGGCGAATTGCTGGCCCGCCCGGCAAGTTGGGATAAAGAGACGCCGCCGCCCACCATCATTCTGGCCCCCGGCGAGGGGTCCGGCGGTCGTGATGCGGCCATCGGCATTGGCGAGCGGGCACTGATCCGGGTCAAACATGATGGCGAGGGCTATATTGCCCGGATCATCAAAAAACTGCCCCAAGACCAGACCACAGACCAGCGCCTGATCGGTGTCGCACGCAAAATCGGCAACGGTGTGCAGATCACACTGACCACGCGCAAAGCCAAAAAACCGCTGATTTTAAGACCGCTTGACGCTGAAAAGGTCGAGGATGGTGATCTGGTCATTGTGGCGCAAACCCGCGAGCGCAAACGCGGTCTTGAACTGGTCAAACTGGTAGAACGCATTGGCGATGTGAACGCGCCGCGCGCTGCCAGCCTGATCGCGCTGACCGAACATGGCATTCCACAAGGGTTCAGTGATGCAGAGGTTGAACAGGCCGAAACCGCAAAACCGGTTACATTGGGCAAACGCACAGATTTGCGTGACCTGGACCTGATTACTATTGATCCTGATGATGCCCGCGATTTTGACGATGCGGTTCATGCCCGCCCGGACACTGATCCCAAAAACCCAGATGGATGGGTGGTCACCGTGGCGATTGCCGATGTGGCGGCTTATGTGCCCGGCGGATCACCGCTGGATCGCGGTGCTAGAAAACGCGGCAATTCGGTCTATTTACCCGATCAAGTGGTGCCCATGCTGCCCGAGCGCCTGTCCAATGACCTGTGCAGTCTGCGCCCGCACGAGGATCGCGCCTGTATGGTGGTGCAGATGACCTTTGATGCACAGGGCCATAAACGCAATCACACCTTCCTGCGCGCCCTTATGCGCTCTTCTGCCCGGCTGAGTTACAGCCAGGCGCAGGCGGCCATCGACGGCAAGCCCGACGAAACAGCGGCCCCGGTGTTAAAGAGCGTTCTGAAACCACTCTGGGCGGCTTATGGTGCTTTGAAAATCGCCCGGGCCAAGCGCAACCCGTTGGAAATTGAAAGCACGGAACGTAAAATCCGGGTCAACGCACAGGGCCAGATCGCCTCGATCACCAAACAGGAGCGCTTTGACGCCCACCGCCTGATCGAGGAATTTATGGTTGCCGCCAATGTCTGTGCGGCCGAGACATTAGAACAAAAGCACGTCCCGTTGATTTATCGGGTCCATGATGCCTCAAGCGCGGAAAAACTACACGCTTTGTCAGATTTTCTGCGCACCATCGATATGAAATGGGCCAAGGGCGAGCGCGCAACCACCAAACGTTTCAACACCTTAATTCAAAAATCCCGCGACGGAAAATACGCCGAAGTGATCAACGAAATGGTGCTGCGCAGCCAGATGCAGGCCATTTACGATACCCGTAATATCGGCCATTTCGGCCTAAACCTGACCCATTATGCGCATTTCACCTCGCCCATTCGCCGCTATGCGGACCTGACCGTGCATCGCGCCCTGATCCGGGCCTGTGGCCTGGGATCGGATGGCGCCACGGATGCCGAACAAAGCCAGTTGAAATCCATTGCCGAAGAAATTACCGCCGCAGAGCGGCGCGCCATGGCTGCCGAACGCGATGCCGCCGGGCGCTATATCGCCAGTTATCTGTCCGAACATGTGGGCACGTCGTTTTCGGCGCGCATATCCGGCGTCACCCGTTTTGGCCTGTTTTTGCGCCTTGCGGAGGCCGGCGCAGATGGCTTTGTACCGATCCGACAATTGGGCAATGAATATTTTATACATGACGAAAAAGCCCATGCCCTTGTCGGACGCGATACCGGTGGCCGATATACGCTGGGCCAAACGGTTACAGCCGAATTGATGGAGGCTGTTCCCCTGACTGGTGGTTTGCTGTTCGAAATGCTCACCGTGCCAACACCCGGACCACGGCCCGGCAAATCAGCCCACAGGCGCGACAGCAGCCACGGAAACAGTCACAATGGCAAACGTGGTAAATCAAACAAGCATCATCGCCGGAGACGTTCGTGAAAAAAACTGAGTTCAAACGCGATACCGACCCGGCCGATACACCGCGCAAAGGCCGCGCCGCGCGCCCCAGATTATCGGCAACTCTGATTTTACTGCGCGGCGATCCGCATAACCCGCAAGTTCTGATGGGCAAACGCGCCGCCGGACACGGCTTTATGCCGTCAAAATGCGTGTTTCCCGGTGGAAAAGCCGAACGCAGCGATGCTTTTGCGCCGCTAGCCAGCGATTTTTCTACGCAAACACAGTCTATTCTGGCCCGTCACCTGCCCGCCAAACGCGCCCGGGCCGCCGGGACAGCCGCCATTCGCGAAACCTTCGAAGAAACCGGCCTGATCCTGGCCAAACCGTGTGCCCCCCCTAGGAACAAAGGCCCCAAGGGCTGGGACGGTTTTACCAGCCGCGGCCTTGGCGCTGATCTAAATGCCTTGCAAATCACCGCGCGGGCCATCACTCCGCCATACCACCCCAAGCGCTTTGACGCCTGGTTTTTCATGGCCCGTGGAGACGATCTGATCGATCTGCCCGAATGCGCGGCCAGCAGCGAGTTGGAAGATTTGGCCTGGTATCATTTTGAGGAAACCAAAACCCTGGACCTGCCAGCCATTACCAGCATTGTGCTGGACGAGGTACAAAAACGTCTCGTCGATCCATCCCGGCCGATCCCGTTTTATGCGATGAAACATGGCCATCACCAGCGCGACTGGTTGTAGAAATCCCCAGACTGTAACACCGTGCCGGGACATGCGGATAACGCCGTTTCATCCTCTCTTTTTGTCTATCACACAAGGGGCCATAAGCCTCGTTTAAGGGACAGATAAGGGGCGCGTAAGGGGCGCTTTTGGGCTGGAAAGGATCGCCGCGAGGCGCAATAAGGGGCAGTCGCCGCAAAACTGGCACCGGACCATTCGGCATATGGATTATACGTATATCTTGCCCGGCGCCCGCGATGGGGTTATCAAAATGAACGTCACGATATAACCAGAATCACATAAAGGGGAACACTATGGGTAATCTGTATTTTAGCCCAAAAGGGCGCATCAGTCCTGAGGTCTTTCAAAAATCCGCCATTACGCTGATTGCCATCAGCTTTGTTTTGAATGTTCTGCCATTGGTGTCATTTGCCCTGGCCGCGCTGTTTGGCCTTGTCGGTCTGGTGATGGTCTGGCCATGGATCTGCATCTGGATCAAACGCCTGCATGATGCCGGAAAATCTGGCTGGATGCTGCTTCTGGTGCTGCTGGTGATGATTGTTCTCAGCTCGATCTTCTCCAAAGTCATCAACAGCATGTTCGGGGTCAGTCAGGCCGAAATGCAAGCCGCCATGTCTGGTGCTGATGGCATTATGGGCATGTTTTCTGCCGCCGCGCAGGCCAGCAAATCCATCATCCTGCCCAATGCCGTTTCCGCCGCTGCTGTGGGGTTGATCGTGGTGTTCGGCGCAAACAAATTCCTGCCCAGTGATCCGGAAGAAAACCAATACGGCCCGTCCACGCGCTAGCCCAACACCTGCACACACACCGGGCGCAAATTATGCGTCCGGTGGCTTGCCGGTTTCATCAATTGCACCAAAGACTGGCTTAAACGCACGGCGAAGAGCCGCATCGGCATCATTCATTTTATGGGCCAAACCCAGGTCTTGCAGACTGGTCACGCCATGTTCGGTAATGCCGCAAGGCACAATGCCGTCAAAATGCGACAAATCTGGGTTCACGTTAAGCGATATGCCATGAAAGCTGACCCAGCGGCGCAGGCGAATGCCGATGGCGGCGATTTTGTCTTCACGCGTCGCGCCGTTCTCTTGCCGATCAACCCAGACACCCACACGCCCCTCGCGCACGTCGGCCACCACCCCCAGCATGGCCAGACTCTGGATCAGCCATTCCTCAAGCGCCTGAACAAAGGCACGCACATCGCGGCCACGCCGCGTGAGGTCCAGCATCACATAGGCCACGCGCTGGCCTGGCCCATGATAGGTATATTGCCCGCCGCGACCACTTTCAAAGACCTCAAAACGGTCCGGGTCTTTCAGGTCCTGCGCATCGGCGCTGGTCCCGGCGGTGTATAGCGGCGGATGTTCCAACAGCCAGACCAGCTCTGGTGCTGTGCCTTTGTGAATGGCCGCAACACGGTCTTCCATCAACCGAACCGCGCGCGCATAAGGGACCGGTTCAGGCGATATTACCCATTCCACCGCCGGGGCAGCCCCCGAAACTGGTGTGCAAAACATGTGTTGTGTAACTTTCTTCATCAAAAAGTGCGCCGTTTTAACCCTCGTGAAAGGCATTTCGCCTGAAAGTCCATGAAACGAGTATTGCGTCAATCAATAAATGGGGTTCCGGTGAGTCAGCTTTCATCAGTCGAGATTGAAATCTCTGTGATTTTAGGGCGGTCCGTCCTGCCTATGCAGCAATTGCTGCGTATGGGACGTGGTGCTGTCATTCCGCTGGAAGTTGGTGAATATGACGAGGTCTGGGTGTTGGCCAATAACCACCCGATCGCCCGCGGCGAAATTATTATTGAGGATGAAAAAGTCTCGATTAGCATCACCGACGCCGCCCAGGTCTATGATTTTGATGCGGCGGCCGCCTGATTACGCTGCGACATGCAGTTTACGCTTCACAACACAGATTTAGTTTGATACCTCCGCCCCCTACCAAGTGTGCGGCCGTGGCGGAACTGGTAGACGCGCAGCGTTGAGGTCGCTGTGGGGTAAAACCCGTGGAAGTTCGAGTCTTCTCGGCCGCACCAAACCTTCATTTTTCTAAATCCGATAATGTCCAGATAATCGTTGCAACACAACGGTTCTCAGGATATTTTTGTCCAAACTGGTCCAATGCCGTGGGGGTATATCCGACGGATTTGGGGGTATTTTTGGGGCGATAGTTAAGATACCCCCAGCGACATGGGGGAAGATACCCC
Organism: Robiginitomaculum sp.; assembly: GCA_021776525.1. Classification (GTDB taxonomy): domain Bacteria; phylum Pseudomonadota; class Alphaproteobacteria; order Caulobacterales; family Maricaulaceae; genus Robiginitomaculum_B. The sequence goes on along the minus strand of JAJFFT010000004.1, from coordinate 579,111 downwards.
CACAAAATCGGGAATTGAGGCATTGCCGCTTACTGATGCAAAAATCAAAGCGCTGAAACCAAGGGGCAAGCCCTACAAAATTACTGATTATGACGGCCTCTTTCTCTTTGTAACGCCCAGCAGCGGTTCCAAGCTTTGGCGGTTCAAATTTCGCCTGAATGGCAAAGAAGGCCTGATGTGTTTTGGAAAATACCCGTTTGTCTCATTGATGGAAGCGCGGTTCAAGCGCGATGAGGCAAAGTCCATGGTCGCCAAGGGTATCAACCCGGCCCATGAAAAGCGCAAAGCCAAAGACGCCAAAGCGCATAAAACCGAACATACTTTTGCGAAGATCGCAGAAAAATACCTCACAAAGGCAATCAAAGAGGGAAAATCAGAAGCGACGCTCAAAAAGAAAGAATGGGTTTTGCGTTTTGCCATGGATGATTTTGGCGATCTGCCAATGAATGAAATTACGGCGCAAGTGGTTCTGGCTACGCTCAAGAAACGTGAAAAGCTGGGGCATTATGAAACCGCGCGGCGAATGCGGGCAACCATTGGGGGCGTGTTTCGCTTTGCCGTTGCCTCTGGTGTTGCGCAAACTGACCCGACTTTCGCACTCAAAGATGCCCTCATCCGCCCTATAGTTAAGCACCGGGCAGCGATTACCGATAAAGCCAAACTGGCTGAGTTGATGCACGCACTGGAAAACTATGGCGGCAAGGCGGAAACGCGAATTGCGCTGAAATTGTTAATCCTGTTTGTCCGTCTTCATATGAAGACGGACATTCTTGCTGCCGTAATCGTGGTGGTTTAAAAAAATGTGCAAATATCATTATAGTTTTTCTGTATTTCTGATTTCGTGAATATCAATGACGGCCTCCCCGTCTATCATCTGAGGAAACCGCTCTGCAAAGTCCTTGAAATATGTTTTTTCGAAATGTTCATCAATAGCCTTCCTGCTGTCCCATCTTTCTAAAAACAAAAAATGACCCGGCCTGAATTGATCTTCAAAGAAGCCATAAGAAATACAGCCAGTCTCATTTTTAGACAGCGGAACAAGTTTAAGTGATATTTTAATCAATTCATCTCGATAGTTGTCCATGACTTTGAAGTGTCCGCTAATAATATACATAATTTCTCCCTGAATTATTATTTTACCTGATAGTAATTCACTGGCGACCATATAGGAAGAGCTTTCGGAAGCGGTTTTATGAGTCCTGAATATTCTGCCGCACCGTATTTAACTTTTCCACCTACTATGGTCAGTACCGAGCGAATATCTTTGATCGCGTCTTCTTTGATGGTCATATAGTCATCGGTCAGCAGAATAAAATCGGCATACTGGCCCGCCGCGATTTGTCCTTTAAGATGTTCTTCGCGGGAAAACCACGCACTGCCCCGAGTATATAACCTTAAAGCTTCTTCGCGGCTGAGGATATTGTCTGATGCGAAAAGCTGTAATCCGCCAACTGTCTTACCCGAGGTAAGCCAGTAGAGCGAGACCCAGGGATCATAACTTGACACCCGTGTCCCGTCCGTGCCCGCCCCCACTGGAATATCCATATCAAGCATCTTGCGGATAGGCGGTGCATATTTGGCCGCCTCAGCCCCATAACGTTCAACAAAGGCCTCTCCCGCAAAGGCCATGCGGTCCTGAATGGCAATGCCGCCACCCAGAGCCTTGATCCGTTTCAGATTAGTATCCTTAACCGTCTCCGCATGATCAAAGGCCCAGCGAATATTCTTGAATGGATGGCGTTTATTCACATCCTCAAATACATCAAGAATCTTACCGATGGATTGATCATAAGTTGCATGGATCCGCAAGGGCCAGTCATTCTTTACTAATAGCTCGGTAACATTTGTCAGTTCCGTATGATATTCTTCTTTAAGGTCCGGGCGCGGTGACATGAAATTTTCATAATCTCCCGCTGACCATACCAGAAATTCGCCGCCCCCTTTCAGCCTATAACCATTGGGCAGAAATGCGTTGCCATTTTGGTCAACTTTGTTGTTTTTTATCCATTGCTCAAAATCCATATATTCTTTATGGGCCGTCTGCGGAAAAAGATAATAGGAAATACGCAGCGGGACATCGCCCCGTTCTGCTAATATTTGAGTGGCTCGATAATCATTGGGAAAATAATGGCCGCCGCCGCCAGCATCAATCACACTCGTCAGTCCCTTGCTGACCAGATCACGGTAAAAATGTTGTGTGGAATTGATTTGTTCTTCCGAGTTCATAGCTGGCAGGGCGCTAATGGTTTTATAAAGAATCATGGGATTGGGATCAGCAATTAATAGGCCTGTTAGTTCGCCTTTTTCGTCCTTGACATATTCACTTCCCCAAGGGGGCTGCGTATTCTTGTCAATGCCAAGAGCTTCCATCCCTGCTTTGTTAAGAAAGCCTTGCGAATAAAGATATAATATGAATAACGGCGTGTCGGGGGCAGCCTCATTCAATTCTTTCATGCTAGGCATGCGGCGCTCTTCAAACTGATAAGGTGACCAGCCGCCAATGACACGCACCCATTGTCCTTTTGGCGTTCGGGCGGCCTGCTCTTTTATCATTTGCAGGGCCTTTTCAAGACTATTAACACCCTCCCAGCGCAGTTCCATATTATAGAACCTGCCGCCCCGGGTAGCATGAAGATGAGAATCATTAAGGCCAGGAATCATCCTTCTGCCGTGGGCGTCAATGACAGTGGTGGTTTTTTCCTTCAGCGCCAGAATATCCTTATCGGCTCCGACAGCGATAAACTGCCCATCCTTGACTGCAATTGCGGTCGCATTTGATTGTTCCGAATTGAGGGTAGTGACCTTGGCATTGTAAACAATAAGATCAACCGCATTGGCCTTTACCGTAAAAAATACCCCGATGGTAAGGGCTCCAAAGATAAAGCCAAGAAACAGGATGGGCAGCTTTTTCATATCACGTCTCAATATTATAAATTATTCCGTTTTTTTATTGTCTGGTCTTTGCCCGCTCCGGGGCCCCGTGAACCATGGTATACGCATAATCAACACCCATGCCGTAGCCACCGCTATGTTCTCTGACAATATCCATAATGCCGTCATAGGTGTCTTTTCGGGCCCAGTCGCGCTGGAATTCGAGGATGGTCTGTTGCCAAGTAAGCGGGATCGCCCCGGCCTGTATCATGCGCTGCACGGCCAGGTCATGGGCTTCTTTTGAGGTGCCGCCACAACAATCAGAGACAAAATAAACGTCGAACCCTTCATCAAGGGCGCAAAGTGCAGGAAAGGTAATGCAGACTTCTGTCCACAGTCCGGTCAGGACCAGTTTTTTCCGACCTGTCGCCTTGACCGCCGTAACAAAGCCTTCATCTTCCCAGGAATTCATGCTGGAGCGTTCAACGCTGTCCTGCCCTTCAAGCGCGTCAATAAGTTCCGGCCAAGTATGTCCGCTGAAGCTTGTCGTCTCAACCGATGTTAAAACGGTTGGAACTTTAAAAAGCATGCATGCTTTGGCCAGACCAACAGAGTTATTTTTGACGGCTTGCATGTCATGGCTGTTGACCCCAAAGCCCATTTGCGGCTGGTGATCGATAAACGCCACGACACAATTATGGGGTGTTAGCATTTTATTTGTAAACGCATTCATAGGTTTTCTCCTGTTTTAGATTTAGTGGATGGCATGAACAGTTTGTGCACCCAACGTTCTGATTGCGGCTTGCAAATCAGAACCCATCAAGTTCCCGTCTTCATTAAATACTTGCATTGCCTCGCCAACAGCACGCATGTTTGGATTAACAAAGACACGCATATTCATGAGCAGTTCCCGCAATTGATACAAGCCACGCAAGCCACCCAATGCCCCTGGAGCTGCCGCCATAATTGAAGCTGTTTTTCCGGCATAGGCTTTCAATGCCGCTTCATCTTTCGTTGACGGGCGGGACGTCCAATCAATGACATTTTTCATTACAGCAGAATAACCACTGTTATATTCGGGAGAAGCAATCAAAAACCCATCATGTTCACACATCATTTTTTTTAATTTTAGTGCGTTTCTTGGCAAGCCCTCGGCAGCTTCAAGATCACCATCATAAAAGGGCATGGCAAAATCTCGCAGATCAATGATTGTCACATCAGCACCGACTTCTCGCGCACCCTCGGCAGCTACGGAAACAAGTTTTTTGTTCAAAGATGCTTCGCGGGTACTCCCCGCGAAGGCCAATATTTTAATTTTATCTTTTTGCATGTTAGTCTCTTTCATTGTGGCAAATCGAACAGCAAAATTTCCGAATTTGTATTGGATTTGATTGTAATTTTGTCTTCACCTGTGAAGGCGAAACCATCACCTGCCTTTGCGTCGTGTCCATTAACTTGCGCAATGCCCTGAGCCATTTGAACCCAGTATTTTCTGTCAGACTGAGCCTCAAATACAGTTTCAGCATTCTCATTAAACTTTCCGGTGAATATGCGTGCATCCTGTTTGATGACAAGTGATCCATTTTGTCCGTCAGGTGACACAACAACCCGAAAAGTATTTTTCATTTCAGAAGGCTCAAATGTTTTTTGCTGATAGCCAGGCTCGGTGTTTTCAACACTGGGCATTATCCAGATCTGCAAGAAATGTACTTTGTTTTTTTTGGAACCATTAAATTCACTATGAGTCACGCCTGTACCTGCGCTCATCAGTTGAATATCACCCGGCATAATGCTTGAGCCATTACCCATACTATCTTTGTGCGCTAACTCTCCGCTGAGCACATATGAAATTATTTCCATATTGCCGTGGGGGTGTGTACCAAATCCAGCTCCTGGAATAACGCGGTCATCATTGATCACTCGCAAAGGACCAAATCCCATATGATTGGGGTCATGGTAATGCCCAAAAGAGAACGTATGCATGCTTTTTAGCCAGCCTGCATCGGTCGGACCACGCTCATTTCTATGCCGTTTGACAATCACTTTCATTCTCCTAATCTACAATTTATTTTCTTGTATGTTCAAGGTAGATTAATTTAATAAAAGTGATAATATACATTTATATGCAATTACTATTCGAAAAATTAGAATAATGGATAAACTCGCAAACATGCAGGCCTTTGCCGCAGTTGGGCATACGGGAAGCTTTGCTGAAGCGGCCCGACGCCTAAACCTTGCAAATTCAGTTGTCAGCAAGCGCGTCAAAGATTTAGAGGGGTATTTGCAAACACAATTGCTTGTGCGGACGACCAGAAAAGTTAGTCTGACCGATAATGGTTACAGTTATCTCGAATATGTCAGAAAGTTTCTTGATGAACTTGAAGAGGTTGAAACGAGATTACGCCACCACACTGAAAAACCAATCGGCAACATACGACTCAATGCTCCAATAAGTTTTGGGATGCAATATCTGGGGCCCGCACTTTCCAGCTATCTTGACAAGTACCCTGAAGTGGAAATTAAGACTTATTTATCAGACCGGCAAGTGAGCATTGTTGATGAAGGGTACGATCTTTCAATCAGAACGGGGCCGCTAAAAAGCTCAAGCTTAATCGCCAAAAAGCTTGTTGACTGCCGTCGCGTTGTTTGCGCCAGCCCCGCTTATTTTGAACAACATGGAAAACCTCAAACGCCAAAGGAACTCAAAGAGCATAATTGTCTCAATTACCTAAATCTTGCCGACGGCAAAGCCTGGCCGTTTATGGTGGACGGTAAAAAGACATGGCAACCAGTTTCAGGGCGTTTTTCAGTCGACAATGGCGACCTGCTTCATGAAGCTGCGCTGGCCGGATGTGGCGTCACCTTGTTGCCAACATTTATTGTGGGTGATTCACTAAAAGATGGCAAATTGGAAACAGCTCTTGATAAATTTGAAGAAACCGATTTTGGCATCTACGCCGTCTACCAACACACACGACATCTTTCAACAAAAGTGAGAACACTCATCGATCATCTTTCAACATGTTTTAGAAATGAAATTGTGACTGATGGGGATTAATATGGAAAATACGGAAGGTAAATTGATGGGACAAAAAGCGATAAACACAAATATGTATATTAAGTTGTTGGGGCTATTGGCCGTAGGAGGAACTGCAATCGGTGTATTTGCAGACTTCTTTTCGGGTTGGTCCGACAACCCAAATACGATGGAGACAGCCTTATCACTCGGCCTGGACAATATAAAAGGGTTATTTGTTGGAAAACCCAGGTGGACATATGTACTTGGTAATTATTTGGGCGTATTTTTTCTTCCATTTCATATTGTTGGTTCCTACCTGGTGTATCTGGCACTAAAGCCTGCCGGAAAAAAATATGCGTTAATGTATTTTTTCCCGGCAGCCTACCTCGCTTCTATTGGAGCTGGCTACCATGGAACTTATGCCTTTGTAGGTGATATCATCCAGTCAGGGGATGGAGTGTTGATGCAGAAAATGCTTGACTACTGGCAGTATTGGGGAGGGGTTCTAATTTTAGGGTATTCTATTTTATCCCTGTTCTTGTTTGTTCGTATTTTTAAAGGCCAATCTATATTCCCCAAATGGGTGGCAGTGTTGAGCCCCATTAGTGTTGTGGCCATTACGGTTGTTGTTACCCTTCTTATTCCAAAAGATATGGTAGGGCTACGATCATTTTTTACCGTGACGGGCCTGAATTTACCCCTGGCGATATTTTACTTCGTAACTACCAGGTTTTTATTACATGAAAATAATATTGATTTAAGGTTCCCGTGATTAGACGCCGACCTAGAATAAGTAACAGTTAGAGGTTTTAATATGACCGCTGATCAAAGTAAATCGTATTACGATAGCACAGAAAACAGCGAAATTCGTTCCGACTTATTGCGCGCAGTTGAGCTTATTGGTGGTCCAAAAATTGCGATTGATTGCGGATGCGGGGCAGGGTCAAACATTGATCACTTAGCATCCAGTGGTTTCACCGTGTATGGATTTGATGTCGAAGGTGAAGCAATATCTCGATGCAAAAAACGACTTGAAAAGAATAGTAATGTCATATTATCTCGAAATAGTTTCAGTACATTTAGCTACCCAAAGGCATCGCTAGTTTTGGCGGATGCAAGTTTTATTCTTCTGCTCGAAGGATGAATTTAATTCTGTATGGCACAAAATTTATGAGTGCCTGTCTACAGGAGGGATCTTTTGCGGCTCTTTCCTGGGGCCACAAGACACGATGGCAAAACCGAATTATTTAAAAAAGCTTTGTGGCCCAGTAATTTGGTTTTCGCGAGAAAGAAGTGAAGCAAATTTTTAAAAAATTATGAAATTTATATTTTAAAAGAACATAAATTATCGGGCAAGACGGCTCAGGGTATCTCACACGACTGATATATATTTTCAGTTGTTGCGAGAAAAACGGAGAGGGTTTTTTAACGAAATCGCGGTCCGACTTCGTCCGGGCGGATTTCTGGTGAATGCAGACTTGGCTTCTGATATATCTTCTCAAGCATCAAAAAGCCTGTTTGAGGTGTGGATTAGAATGCTGAAATATTCTGATTTATCCTCTGATGAGGTGGAAAAATTCCGGCGCACCTTTGGTAAGGAGATTGCCGTTCTTAACCCTCAAGAAGTTGAATCGCTGATCGTTACTGGCGGGTTTGAAAGGCCGGTTTTATTTTGCCAAACTCTTTTTATTCACGCGTGGTATGCAAGAAAACCAACCGAATAAGCATCACCCACTAGTCCTCCATCACCCTCTATGTATATGAATTTCAAAATCCAATTATCTTGGCTTTCTGGTATCTTTTAAAAGCTCAAATTTTCCTGTCAGCACCCAATTCAATGAACTAGCTGCTTATCGTAAAATCTAGTAATCAGCTATTGTTCTAAACGTTAAATTGACGCGCGGCTCCATAACTTTTTTGTTAGGTGGTAATCGGTGCAACCAGTGAGATTGTGTTGTGCCCTTCATCACTAGTAAACTTCCATGTTGCAGGTATATCGAGGCTGTTTCTTTGGTTTTCTTGTGCTTAAAGGCAAATTTCCGTTCGCCGCCAAAGCTTAGAGACCCAATAGCGCCGTTCTTTTTTAAATCCTTTTCCGCATCACTGTGCCAGGCCATACCCTCACTGCCATTGTGATATAAATTAAGCAGGCAGGAATTAAATATCTCCCCCGTAACCTGCTCCACCAATTCTTTCAATTCCTGCAATATTTCTGTCCAAGACAAGGCCCGTTTTGTGGTATTGGAATAGGTATATTCAAAAGGTTTATCGCCATACCAGGCGACCATGCGCTTGGTTACGATCCGTTTGCCATAAACGATGGCTTCGTCATTTTTCCACGCAATTGTATTGAGTAGATTGGCCAGATAAGCGTCAGAATCCGGTAATGAAAGCAGTTTTCCGTAATAATTCACGATGCCGTCTTTGGGGAGTAAATTGATTGATGGATCAAGAATATCGTCGAGCAAGTCCATGATGTTAGCTTACGGCATCATGAAAAATTATACCGGCAGCGTGCCGGGTCCCCGAGCGCACCTCGCTTACACCATGGCGTATATTGGCCCGATAATATCCTTTGGTTCCTTTCATCGGGCGGAAGTTGGTAGTGAAGATGATCATATCGCCTTTGCCGGGTTTTAAAACTATGGCTCTGGATTGGGCTCTTGGGATTTGTTGGGTAAGAACGAACTCTCCGCCGTCAAAATCCGCGCCGGGTTCATTCAACAGAAAAACCGTCTGTAACGGAAAATAAATTTCACCATATAAATCCTGGTGCAGCGTATTGTAGCCACCTCTGCCATATTTTAAAATCAACGCTGTTGGCTTTAACTGACCGTTGGAATGGCACTCTGCTTGCAGATCCTGAAATTTATCTGGAAACTGTTTATTGATCTTCAAAATTTTCATCCACAGATTGGCAATGGGTGCTAGTCTCGGGTAAAGATTTTCCCGGATACTCTGAATAATGTCCGGCAATGGATAATTAAAATATTTATACTCACCCAACCCAAACCGATATCGTTCCATCACAACGGTTTTCCGATACCAATCGAGATTATTATATTGATCGATTAAGTATTGGCATTGCTCCGCGCAAAGAAACCCAGGAACGATTGCATAACCATTATCATGCATCTCAATAGCTAGTTCCTGCCAGTCAATAGCATCAATTTTATCAATGATGCTCATCATAACGATGCCTCCTGCTCAAGCAATTGGCGTTTGCGTTCAACGCCCCAGCGATAGCCCGAGGTCGCACCATCCTTGCGCACGACACGGTGGCACGGAATGGCAATGGCGATGGCATTTGCGCCGCAGGCCCTGGCTATAGCTCGCACAGCTTTTGGTGAGCCAATCGCTCTGGCGACCTGCGCATAACTGGCGGTTGAGCCAAGGGGTATGTCGCATAATGCCTGCCATACCCGTTGCTGAAAGGCTGTACCCCGAATGTCCAGGGGAAGGTCCAGTCCCAATTGCGGCATTTCGACAAAGCCAACAACTTTCGCCACCCATTGTTCAAAATGTTTATCGCCCCCTTCCAACAATGCGCCTGGAAATCTGTCTTGGAGGTCTTGAGCAAGAATATCCGGGCTATCGCCTAGCAAAATAGCGCAGATGCCAATGGTGCTTGCCGCAACCAGAATGGACCCAAGACCACACTCACCAACAGCAAATTGAATGGTTTCCCCAGTGCCGCCAGCGCGATATTTCGATGGCGTCATACCCAGTGTCTTTGACGACGTGGCGTAAAATCTACCATTGGAATTATACCCCGCGTCATAAATGGCTTCCGTCACACTATTGCTTTGAGGCAATTTCTTACGAACTTTGCTTGCCCGGTGAGCCGTGGCGTAAGCTTTTGGCGTCATGCCGGTTATACGCTTGAATATTCGGTGGAAATGATAGGAGCTCATTGAAACGGCGTTCGCGAGAACATCAAGCATTGGCGCTTCTTCAGCCTCCTCAATTAAACGGCAGGCTATGGTGATCGCAATGGCTTGTTGCTCGGCAAGGGCCGCTTCATTCGGGCGGCAGCGTTTGCAGGGACGAAACCCTGCATTTTCTGCATCCGTGCAAGTAAGGTGAAAAGCGACATTTTTACGCAATGCCAATCGCGCTGCGCAGGATGGACGACAGTAAACCCCTGTTGTTTTTACGGAATAGTAAAAATGATCGTCCGCATCCGCATTACGGTCAACAATGGCGGTCCACCGATCACTTTCTTCTGTATATTTATCTTCCATAGCCGCCATGACAATTTATTCCTAATGTAATCATTCTAACTCGATTTCACCCAATACCTGACAATAAATATAGTGAGTTTCATTGTCGCTCCGTTTCTTGCTTTCAAATTTAATTTCCTGATTTTCTATTCGATAGCAAGAAACGGAGTGCATGGCGTTTGAATAAGGCGTTTTCTTTATCGCACAGGGAAACCGAAGCGAATAAAAATTAGGAAAACCAAATGAACAAACTACAAGATAAAGTTGCCATTGTTACCGGGGCCAGCTCAGGTATTGGCTATGAAACCGCTTTGCTTTTTGCCAGCCGGGGTGCAAAACTCATTGTTTCAGCCCGGCGTCAGAAAGAGCTCGATGAGTTGGTTAGTAAAATTACAAAAGCCGGAGGCACAGCCCTTGCCGTCGTCGGAGACATCAAAAAAGAAGCCACGGCGAAAGCCCTGGTTGAAGCGGCAGTGTCGAATTTTGGTGAACTTCATATCGCATTCAACAATGCAGGGTGGATGGGCGAAATGGGGCCAACGTCGGACGTATCGCTTGCTGGATTTGAAGAAACTATTGCAACGAACCTGACCGCTGCATTTCTCGGTGCAAAATTTCAAATTCCGGCAATGCTGGAATCTGGCAGTGGTTCCATAATCTTCACGTCAACTTTTGTTGGATATACAGCAGGCATGCCAGGCATGGCGGCTTATGCGGCGGCTAAATCTGGACTGATTGGTCTGACGCAAGCACTGGCAGCGGAATTTGGGCCCCAGAAGATAAGGGTGAATGCATTGCTACCGGGCGGCGTAAATACGCCAATGGGCAGAAGCGCTGCAGAAACACCGGAAGCAATGGAATTTGTTAAAGGCCTGCATGCTCTTAAACGTACAGCTGAGCCCGAAGAAATTGCGCAGTCCGCTCTGTATTTAGCATCAGATTCTTCAAGCTTCACAACAGGAACGGCCATGTTGGTAGACGGCGGCGTTTCTATCAATCGCACCTGATGAATCTCAAAATTGAAGGGAGAGAGGGTAGTCAAACGCCCTCTTTCTCTATGCTCTAGTTTTGGGGCTTTATAATAACTCCACCACCTCTCCCCAGCGCCCATCTATGTCCCCTGTAGGGCAACATTTTTTAGTCTCATTGAATATAATTCAGGGTAATTCAGTCTTTCAGATTGATACCTTGGGACGAATTTGGTTGCGTTTTGCACCATACCAAGTTTACTCAGGCCAATACTCGGATCAATAAAATGGGCACTCAGTTAAGCGGCTTCTGGTATAAAACTTCAGCCCCAATCTTGCTGGGCTTTGATAACCCAGGCAGCTGTGAAATCTGTGGCTGTTAAGCGATTTAATCATGAAAACATATTTTGTTTCTATCCAAGTCCCTCACATAGCCAGAAAAACGAGGCCCTTTTTGATTTGGCTCTCCCTCACAGGTGCCGCCCAATTTAATCGCCTTTTTATGAATTTTTTTTACGTCTTCGATAGATCCCACACCAAAACCAACCATTGTTCCATTTCCACTGGTTGCGGGTTTCTCATCAAAGGGTTTAGCGACTGCAAATGCAAAATCTTCACCCAGCCAGTAGGTCATTCTTTCAGTTGATGGAACTCGCTTAACTTCTGTTTTCTCAAAAAGTGAGTCATAGAATTTAGTCGCGGCTTCCAAGTTGTTTGTCCCAACAACGAAATAATTCATTTTCATAGTTTAGTCTCCTGCGTGTTAAAGTTACGTGACTGTGTGTCGTCCCACTTATATTGACAAATAAGACATTTTACGTCCTATTTGTTTGATGGTGCGCACAAATTCAAATGGCAGATTAAGGCGGTTGGAATTGCTAGCTATTCAGCTAAAGCAAGAAGGCCTTTGCACGGTTAAAGATCTGGCGGATCAGCATGGTGTCAGTGAACGAACGATTGCACGAGATCTGTTGCTGATGCGGGAGCAGGGCATGCCCATCGACGCCGATCGCGGTCGTGGTGGGGGCGTGCGCCTTGATCGCAATTGGGGCGTTGGCCAGATGAACCTGGCCTACCCCGAAGCGGTTGATCTTCTCATTAGCATCGCGGTGTCAGAGCAAATGAACTCTCCAATGTTTTTGGCCAGCCTAGGTTCGGTCAGGCGACAATTGGTGGCATCATTTTCGCCTGAAAAGCGTAAAAAGGTGAATCGCTTGAAGTCCCGCATATTGATTGGTGTCACGGCATCTACTTACGTCCAAGCGACGGTCAATGCCCCTCCGAAACATGTTGTGCAGACTTTGCATCAGGCATTCATTGATCAGGGAACGCTTGCGATACGTTACCAAAACGAGGGCGGTGTAACGTCCGAACGGCAAATCGAACCCCACTACCTTTTGCTAAAATATCCCGTTTGGTATGTAATCGCGTTTGATCATCTGCGGGATGCACCGCGTACATTTCGTTGCGACCGAATTCTGACTGCACAAACAACGGGAACCCATTTCCGCCTGTTGCCAAAAGAAGGGTTCCAGCAGTCTTTGGACGGAAACGACCTCAAAGGCACATTTTCAACGATTAACCCGCGCCTGACTGTATCGTTATAAGATTGAGTTCAAACACAAACATTACTACAATGTTGTTGGCCTAATAAGGTATTTGAACCACCTCTACCCAGTGCCCATCTATGTCCTCTGTGGGGCACCAAACCTATTCAGTCTCATTGAATATAATTCAGGGTAGTTCAGTCTTTCAGATTGATGCCTTGAGGCGAGTTTTATTGTATTTCGACTATCCCAAACTTACTCGCACTAATGTCAATTTGGCGAACCTTGAGGTCGTTCGTCGCACAAGGATAAAAATTTTTTACAGCGCTATTTGTTTCTTGCGACCTCGTGATTTTGTGAGGCCAGGCCGCTGAGATAAGATTTCTTCTTTCGAAGAAATTGTTCGAGACGTTCCGCATATCCTTCGGGCGGTGCAGCAATCACGGATGGCCTTTTAGATATTGACTTCCGCCAATTTTGAACAGCTTCCAGGTCAGTTATAATTTCAAAGTCTCCAATCCGATCAAAGACGTCAAAATACCTGAAAATTGTTCCCCATACTCCGTCGATCAAATGAAATGTATCGCCAGCAAAATAGCTACCAGAAATTTCTTCATTGATCCGTTCAAACTTTTTGCAGAGCGCCTTTCTCTGTTTCTCAAAGCCCTCTGCATCAACTGCACTATAAAAGCCACCTATTGCGGCCAATGTTTCTGAACCGAATTCGATCCATGCGCGATGTCGCGCTTTTTCAAGGGCATCATTGGGATGCAAAGAGCCGGGCGTGATCTCGTCCAGATACTCTGCAATGACTTGGCTCTCAAAGAGAGCCGTATCGTCGGTCTCTAGGACGGGAACGCGGCCCATAGGCGACATGGCACAGAACCAATCTGGCTTGTTTGCTAGGTCAATATAGGTCCTTTCATGTGCAATGTTCTTTTCGCTCAGGACGATCACCGCCCGCTGGACGTAGGGACATAGATGGTGACTTATGAGATGTAGCTTGGTCATAAATATGGCTCCTATATAAATGCAATTGCATGCATATAGGAAAATTCTTGCATGTCAATGCAATTGCATCTATATTTAAATTATGACCATGCCATCAAATACGACAATACAAACTTGGATTCGACTTGCCCGTGCTTATAGCGAGGCCATGTCAGGCATTGAGCGGGCTCTGGCCGACAATGATATGCCGCCACTGAGCTGGTATGATATTTTGTTAGAATTGGAACGGGTTCAGGGTGTAGGGATTCGTCAATTCGAATTGGAACATACATTGCTGCTGAAGCAATATGGCGTGTCCCGTTTAGTCGAGCGTATCGAAAGGGAGGGGTATCTACGACGTGAATTCTGCACAGATGACAAACGCGGAAAACACTTGATCATAACTGACAAAGGCAAAGAACTGCGTAGGCGCATGTGGCTCATTTATGGACCGAAGATCGAAGAAGCTGTCGGCCAGAAACTCACACAAAAGCAGCGTAAAGACCTTAGCAGTCTTTTAGGAATGTTGATCAATAAAACTCAGGCAGCAGGTGCTGTATAGTTTGGCCTATTAGTTGTTAGTGATATGGCCTCGCTCATCCTAGCCGACCTTCGCCGCAACGCCGAGGGTAGTCAGTGTGGACTCGAAGTTTCCGTTCAGCAATGACTCAACAAGTGACCACAAACATATTTTTAGTGATTAGCTTGCGTCTGATAGAATCAATGTAAGATTTGGTTCAAACACAAACATCATTACAATGTTGTTGGCCGAATTAAGGTATTTGAACCTTCTCACACCAGTGCCCATCTATGTCGCCTGTGGCGCACCATTATACAATTCAGTCTTATTCAATCCCATTCAGATTTATACCTGAGGCGCGTTTGGTTGCGTTTTGACCATGCCAAGTTAGTTGCACTGATTTTCGTTATGCGGTCAAAGCGGCAATTAACCGAACGTCCGCACTAGGGCAGAGCCGCTGTTTTTATGGATGTAAATATCTCCAGACGTCATTGGTAGGCACGGAAGAAACGGTTAAATATTTAATCGAAAGTGCGGAACCCCGTTGGATGTCCGCTCGCGCGAAGTGCCTGAGGGGCCAACGACACCCCGGATACGCTTACGGAAGTTTGAGAAGCTGTCGAAAGTCACAACATTAACAGCTTCATCCAGATCAAGCACCAGACGAAACCATCCAAGATGAAGCATTTCTACTGCGACAATAGTGCCATTGAAAGGCTGCGACAAATAAGAACCCTGAACACGTTTTCCAGGTGTCCACCCGTCCGGCGGACGATTCCCTATTGCAGCATGAAACGTATTCCAGTCCTGATAACCATTTTGATGCGCCACCAGTTCCAGGGCGTTTGAGTGACTGATCACGCTTCCCTGATCGGCCAGTTGCGCGCGCAGGCGTTTGGCCTGTTCTTTTGCCTCTGCGGCGGTTGGCAGGTGACGGCTCATGACTTTTCCTCCGTTGTGGCCAGAAATAACCCCCAACTGAGCGCTTTGCGCTGCGCCGTACGTGCCAGTACGAGGATGGTCAGAACCAGCAGCAGCACTTCAGCAATCGGGCCAGCACGCCAAATACCCGCTTCTCCAATGGTTGCCGACAAGACAAAGGTCAGCGGGAACGCGAACAGATAGGGTTTTGAAAGCCCCAGAAGCGCAGCACGATCAGCATCACCAATCGCCTGAAAGTAGGTTGCAATCATCATAAGCGGACCGGCCACAACGAACATGCTGACAATAACAGGTAAAATTCGTGCTACCTCGGCAGTCACGGTGGGATCAGCCACAAAGGCCTGTCCTATACCCGGCGCAAAAATAGTCATTAAAAATTGAATGATAGCACAATAGAAAAAAGCTGTGAGCATTGCTAACTTCAGGCTGTGGTTCGACCGCTGCGACTGCCCTGCACCATAGTTATTTCCAGTGATTGTCTGCATCGCATGGGACAGTCCCAGCAATGGAAGAAAGGCAAAGGTCAAAATACGCGTGATGATTCCGTATGCGGACACAGTACTTTCATATGTGGGGCTGTCTACTAATTGCAGTGCAGTCATAATGGCAGCAGAGCCAAGCGCCAAGCCAATGAAATTCAGGCTTTGCGGGGCGCCAAGGGCCAAAATTCGCCCCACCCATACATGAGATTATGTTTAAAAATCTCAGAGAGACGCAACTCGGTCGCTCCGTAAAACCGAAATGCGGCGATGATGGCGAAGGCCAGCGTTTGCGCCATAGCAGTGCCATAGGCCGCCCCGGCAACGCCCAAATCCAGATGAGCAATGAGCACATAGTTGAAACCGATATTGGCGAGTGAAACCAACAGGCTCATCGCGGCCATGAAGCCAACCCGGCCTTCGTTTCGCAATGTGTCGGAGTTGACGGAAAGTACAAAGAGCAGCGGTGAAAACAACACCGTGATCCGCAGATATATCAGCCCCATCTGCGCTAGCTCATCAGAGCCGCCCGCAGCCAAAGAGGAGATTTGACGACCAAAGAGCAGAAAGAGCAAGATCAACGCGCCGCCAACCACCAAGGCCAGGCCGTGCGCGCCTGCAAATATGGCTCGCGCCTCGGATAGACGATTACCGCCGAGATGACGGGCCAAAAGGCTAGACATACCGCTCGAAACCAAGGTCGAAAGCGCTACAATCAGCATATAAGCCGGGAACATCAACGTGACCGCAGCCAAGGCCTCTGATCCGACATAATGGCCGAGAAAAAGTGCATCAGCAACAGCAAGCAGGCCACTCATACCCATCACAAAAATGATAGGCAGTGCGGTCTTAATATAGGTGAAACCCAAAGGCCCATCCAGAAATATATCAGGGGATCTATCAGACATGGCCCCGTACTCCTCATGCATTGATCGCGTCAATTAAGGAGGGGTACCCACATTACCATCCGCGCGATATGCGTGAAGGATTACAAAGACAGTCTCATGCAGAACTTCACCAAGACAGAAATATCAGCGGGTGGCGGGCGTCAGCTGCCTGCTGAGAAATTAGCCGGGTAGCTTGAGTTCGCCAAGCCGCTAGGAAAACAGCTATTCTGCGCTGCTTCAACAAACAACCATAACAACGTTGTTGGCTAAAATTATGGTATTTGAGCCACCTCAACCCAGTGCCCATCTATGTCCCCTGCGGGGCACCAATTTATCATAATAGAATACGCGAGAATAGAGACGGGAACCCGTCTCCCGCTTTAGTACATAGTTCACCGCCGCCCAGCTTCGCCTATATAGGCGGTAACAGGTGCTATTAGCTTTTCAGCGTCCTAGTGTCTAAGGCGGTGTAAAAATATTAAAGCAATTCTACAAAATAGATTTCAACCGCTTCAAGCTATTTGACAGTTCTTCGCCAATTGAAGCATCGACATGATAGCCTTTGAAATATTCGATGTAGTGATCCAGCTTGATCTCAGGGTTGGCGGCTTTCCAACGGTTAAACTCCGCAACCGCTTCATCCTGCTGGTTCGAGTTCATCAAGGCCATAACGCGGCACATACCGTCAAACTCCGAATTAGTATTGACCAAAAGGTCGGCGACCATCGAATAGTTTCGTTGGCAAAGTTCAGAGTAACCTAGGAAAACACGCGTCCAGACGGCACCCATTTCATCATTTGGGAATGTATCCCGATACTGGTTGATCAGAGCGATGCCCTCCTCTTCGCGTCCAATCCTTGCGTAGGCTACGCCTGCATGAGCGATGGCAAACGGTGCAGCCAGAAAAATGTCTGGTTGGCGCGTAATGGAGCGTTCGTACAGTTCGACCGACCGTTGGGGTGCTGTTGCCCAGTAGGCACTAATGGTTGGCCAAAGCGCCTCGGCGTTGTCATAGCCTAGCTTCGCCGCGAGGTCTGCCTCGCGCACCGCTTCTTCGCGTTCTTCATCTACCGCCTTCGTCCAGCCTGACACCGCGCGCCATGACAGGATCATCGCCAGTACAGCATGCGCCAAAGCATAATTTGGATCGAGCGCAATTGCCTTGCGCGTATCCAGCATTCCTTGATTAAGCGTTTCAGGTCGCCAATCCCACACGACAGCCAGGGCTCGGCGGGTCAACTCCCAAGCCTGTAGATTCTCTGGTGGCTGTAGCAAGGCGCGCGCACCCTCAACCCGTGTAATAACGCCGCCTAAATTGCTGACCACACCTTTGGCGATCTCGTCTTGAATAGTGAATATATCGCCTACAGGCCGGTCAAACTTTTGCGACCATTTTTGCTGAGTGTCGGCGAGATCGGTAAGTTCGGTGGATACGCGTAATTTATCGCCATCGCGCCTTACACTTCCTGTGACAGCATACTGTCCACCAATATCGCGCGCGATTTGAAACGCGTCGTCTTTTGGTTCGAGGGTACGGGCGACCGCTAGCCTTGGGGTCACGCGCACGCCCTTAATGATGGTAAGCAAACTCGTGATGTCATCCGTCAAACCTTCTGCTGTAATCTGCTCAACTTCGTCATGCTCGCGATAGCGAAAAGGTAGAACAACAATGGATGGCTCTTCAGTTGACACATTGGTTGGTGAGGCCTGAGATTTCGATTGTTTTGGTGTCTCGCCAGACCGTGAACCCTGCGCCCAAGCAAGGATCAGGACAAGCGGAAAACCGATGATCAGCAACACCAGAACTGATTGATCGATCCAAGTCGGAAGTTCCAAAGTTTGTTCGAGAACAACCGCAACTTGTAGCATCACCCATGCGGCACCGAGATAAAGCGCCGCGAATTGAAATGCACGTCGCTTCCAAAGTTGTCGCAAGAATTCTGGCATTATTTCCCCTTTTGCGTAAGTGATAACCAAATCTACGCCTATGGCAATATCTTGCTGGATGCTATGAAGAACCTAGGTGACCTGCTAGGCAAACCTTGTCCGTAATTCCGTGTACAATTGTGCGAACAAAAATAGTCACAAAATAGGTGTGCTTACGGAAGAACACATTGATTTGTAAATGGGAATAATTTACAAAACTTCCAGAGGAAAACAAACCTGACAACCTCTCGGCCGCACCATATTTCATGCCCTCTCTCGAATTATAATCTGGTTTGCAAACTTTGTTGAGGGACGGAAATCCATCCCTCATATTTTCAAACAAATAAGAGCTATGTGAAAACCGGTTCAGTGTCCTACTTTGAACGAGTTTAAGACACTCGACTAACGTTCCCTCATGACCTCATAACGGACATCTCCCCTAATAAGCAACATCATCAATTTGCTGGAAGTGGACACTTTAGATTTGTCTGCGAACGGAGGGCATGGGCCCAAAGAAAACAAGGCTTTGGGTTATGAGATTCTTGAATTTTTCTGGTGTTTACTCTCACCCTGCAATTGCGCTAAAGCTGTTTCACAAGAAACTCATTTCAGGGGATCCATCGATGTCAATTGCAGAGCTTGGTGTTGTTAGCGATATAGTTGGGTCCATCGCTGTGATCCTGACCCTCGCTATTCTCGCATTTCAGATCAACCGGGCAAGAAAGGAAATTTCTCGAGAGAACGCTCGCAGCATGATCCGTCACAACAACGAAATTTTGCTCAAAATGTCTGAGGACTCAGAACTCATGGATGTTCATATTCGAGGGCAAAAAGATTTCGAGAGTCTTACCGAGGCCGAGCGTATGAGGTGGGGTTTTTGGCTCTTCGCTTGGATCACCCAGTCCGAACAAGGATTTGTTGATCAGCATCAAAAGAACATTTTAGGACTTGACCTGGGTGGGTATGTCGAAGGCTTGGCGCTTACTCTTCGCAGCAACGGTGGCAAAGCTATTTGGCCTCGAATGAAAGGAATGTTCGATCCGGCCTTTTGCGAAGCCGTCGAACGTCAAATGGCTAAGTCCAGTACGACACAAATGGAGAGGTTTACCGACCTAGAATGAAAGCATAGCTTTGAGCGCAAGAGCCGCAGGGGCTAAGAACTTCGCGACATATTTTTGGTATGGGACTGATCCCGTCCAAAGCAACATAGATTTTCAACTAAAAGCAAATACCAACACCAGTGCCATCGGCAATCTAAAACGGATTGCCGTCACTGCGTTCCCGTGCACAATTATAAGTACAACTTAGGCATGATTAATTCTACGCAATAGCGGCAATGCATTGATTTTCCTGAGAAAATAATTTATGAGACGTGCAAGGGAATCCAACCTGACGACCTCTCGGCCGCACCAAATTATCACCTGATTTTATAATGTTTTGAAGCGTAAGAATAGAGGCGGGAAACCGTCTCACGCTTTCAATATCGTTTACGGCCTAACCGCGCCCGCTTTGGCGGCCGGAGCGAACTTTAGAGCCGTGGCCATTGATAGCTTGGTTTGGACAAACTCCTTAAGCCAAGTCAGAATTTATCCATCATTGAAATGGTGTTTAGAAAACAATGTGCTATGATTAAAGGCCACAGGTTCCGTCCAGAAACCACATATACAATTCCAAAGACAAGCCCAATAATACCAACCACCATTGCGCCAGCCAGGCCATGTGAGGGTAAATGGCGAAAACCAAATATAGCGGCCTGAATGATTACGGCAAACACAATTGAAAATGGAATTTTTGAAAGAAGTGCTTCAAATCTATTGAGTGAGAATCCTCTATCTTGAAGCTCCTCAAGGCACGATTCAATCCACACAATTACAATGACACCTAGAAAAAGGGCGATACGCCCTTTCATATTGGGAAAACGATCTGCCGAGGGTTCAGGGATTTCAGTAGGTATGACCGCTTGCGAAGACACGACTGGAAACAGAATGTCACGAAGGAATATTTCAAAAAACATAATAGAGCCAAGCGTGGCAATAAATGCCACCGCGGCAATTCCCAAAACTTTCAAATAGCTTTTGGGCTTTGTCAAACCCATGGTTTTCCAACTCTGCCCCCGCAAGTGGAGAAGCAATGTTGCAAGGCTAAGTGTCGCCACCGTGTTAAGCAGAATGTTGCCCCAATACCCAATACTTGAAAAATATAATGTTCGGACAAAAAACATTAGCGACAAGAATAAAATGAGGTCTATTAACGCATTTAATGGTGTGACGAGAGGTTTATTCTCAGGCATGGAACTATCCTTTAGTTTTTTAGCTCAGCATCATTCATGTATCTGAAGCGACAGCTAAGCTGCTGCTTTTAGAACTAGCGTCTTGACCTGCATCAGCCATTTTGCCTTTTCGAAACTTATCCCAGCCCATACCTTTGCTATGGTATTTGTAAGCAAAACCGGGCGTCAGGGCCCGGTCGAGAACGGCTTTGGCTTTGGTTGGTAATGCCCCGCCAATAAGGGGGAATATTTGCACCGCCGTTTTATCGCAGCCTGCTGGTATACCTCAGCCATATTTTCACAAAGTGCCAGAACCTATATTTGTGGCTTTCGGATAGGCACCCAAATAAAAAAATTTTCGGCATGTGGGCCCCATAACTTTACGGCGTGTAAACTTTACAAAATATCGATTAGAATTATCTTTACATGATGTCAAGAAAAACCTTGAAAACGCGGACTCGCATCTTGAAGTCAACGTGCGCACTGTGAGAGGCCAATTATGGGAAAAGTGCGTATGAGCGATATTGCTTTGCGCGGTTTCTGTTCGTCGGCGAAATGATGATCGCATTTTGGTTGCTCATCATGGGCGTCAATGAAAAGAGATGGTCAGCTTTACAACCCGCCGAATGACAGGCGCAAAATACCGCCCCGCTTCATGGTCGGACGATATTGAACCAGTATTCAAAATCATCCTGAAGACCCATAAACTTTTTCAAGTCCAACAGGCTGCCCTCGACGCGGACTTTGCGCTTGACCATCAGTGCCGCAAAGCTGGTTTGTTTGAGCATAATTTTGTTCAGATCCGCCCGACTGAGGTGAATGGTGGCATTGGCATCTTTGTATTGCGTGCCCATACGGGTGTTGAGCACCGCATTTTTCAGATGCAGCGCCGCCTGATCGCCGGTATCGGTAAAATCAAAATTAACCTTCATATCAAGGCCTTGTGCCTTGGGACCATTCAGACGCACCGCCATCAGGTCGAAAAACAAATCCAGCGGCAGATTGGCAATCATGTCCGGATTGCCGGTCTGGATGGTGTTTTCGGTCATCAAAGGCTGGGTCAACTCCATCGCACCGGTCAGGTAAAAATCCCGCCATGGACCGGATTCCGAACCATATGCCAGACGGCGATAGGCCTCGGCCAACAGTGCCGCAGCCGCCTTATTGTCCGGTTCAGCAAACATCAAAGTATTCAGCACAGTGGCCACAAAGCGAAAGTTTCCCTTGTCAAAGTCAGCTTGTGCCTTTTCCAAAATGGCAGCACCGCCGCCCATATATCGCACCATTTCGACTGCCTGGGGCGCCGGGGGTAAAGGGTTCAGATGCGCCGGATTGCCATCGAACCAGCCATAATAAAACTGGTATTGCGCTTTGGAGTTGAAATTGACGGTGCCGTAATAACCGCGATTATAAAATTCTTTGGCCAGGCTGGGTGGCAAGGCAATCTGTTCGGCAATTTCGTCCATCGTCAGGCCATGGTTGGCTAGGCGCAAGGTCTGGTCGTGGATATAGCGATAGGTGTCGCGTTGTTTTTCATAGAAATCCAGAATTTGCGCATTGCCCCATGTTGGCCAGTGGTGGGAACCAAATGAGACCTCTATATCCGCGCCAAAGCGGGTGATGGTCTCGTCGATATGCTTGCTCCAGATCAGACCATTGCGGATTTGCGCGCCGCGCGGAGTCAACAAATTATGTTGGTTACGGTTGATCTCTTCGGCCTGACAAAAAGCCTTGTATTGTGGAATATAAAACATGAATTCCTGCGGCGCTTCGGCACCCGGTGTCATCTGAAACACCAGATCAATACCCGCCACGGTCATGGTTTGCCCGGTATGAGTGACCTGATCGGTCGGGGGAATGAGGCCCGATGTACCCAGGCTGATCCCCTGCCCCAGGCCGGAACCCACATGGCCTTTTGGCCCTTTGGGCAACATGGCACCAAACATATAACCGGCGCGCCGGGCCATTTGGTTGCCGGCCAGAATGTTTTCCGACACGGTTTCGCGGGTGAAGTCCGCCGGCGCAATAATCTGCACTTTGCCGCTGGCCACGTCCTTTGCTGTGGTGATGCCACGCACGCCGCCATAATGATCGATATGCGAATGGGTAAAGATGATTGCCTTAACCGGGCGCTGGCCCAGATGTTTGTTGGCTAATGCCAACGCCGCTGCCGCAGTTTCCCGGCTGATCAACGGATCAATGATAATCCAGCCAGTTTTGCCCTTGATCAGGCTCATATTCGAGAGATCAAAGCCGCGCACCTGATAAATGCCGTCCACAACTTCGTATAGGCCATGTTTGGCGTTCAGCTGGCTTTGCCGCCACAAAGAGGCATTCACCGTGGCCGGGGCATCGCCCTTCAAAAATTCATAGGCATCCAGATCATAGACCAACTTGCCGTTTTCATCCCGGACGGCACCATCATCCAATGTGGCGATAAAACCACGCTCTGCACTGTCAAAATCACGCCGGTCAGAAAAATCCAGCTCGGCCGGTGAAACACCCGAAAATGCTGGCTGAGCTGGCGGCGCGTCGTGTGCCCCGGTGGTCATATTTTGCCCACAGCCATAAAGAAAAATGACGCTCAACACGGCCAATGTCACGCTTCTGTTCATGCTACCCTCGTCTGCTGAAATTCGTCCCAGTGCACTATATGGTCCTTTAGACAACGACCGGTGCAGGATCGCAATGGCCTTGTAAGCATAGAAATTTCATCTACGTGTGCAATATGGCTCGATTTCCCAATCGTCTATGCCTATGGTTCGCACCATTACGCCCAGCAAAATTGCGACGGAGGCCGGTCCATGAGCGACAATAATGATTTGCGCGACACCAGCACGGCCTCGGAAGATCGTGCCGGCGGCGTCTATGTGGATACCCAAGCGGTGGATGACGTGCGTGATGCCGTTGCCGCTCATAATGCCTATGCCGTCGAAAAAACGCTTGATGATCTGGATCCGGCCGATGCCGCTGATGTTGTTGAACAACTCTCGGCTAACGAGACACAAGCCGCGGCGCGCCTGGCGCCCGAGGCCTTTGGCGGTGATGTGCTGGCCGAGCTTTCCGACGATGCGCTGGAAGACGTTGTTGAATCCCTGAACCCGCAACAGGTCGCCGACGCCATAACCGATATGGAACTCGACGACGCGGTGCAGTTGGTCGAAGAGCTGGATGAACAATTTCGGGTTGGTGTGCTGGCCAAGCTGGCGCCGGATGTGCGGGCATCGCTTGAAAGCAGCCTGAAGTTTGAGGAAGACAGTGCCGGGCGCCTGATGCAGCGCGAATTTGTCACCGCGCCGCAATTTTGGACCGTCGGGCAATTGGTCGATCATGTCCGCCTGGCCGATGAAGACAACCTGCCCGATGTGTTTTACGAGGTCTATGTCGTTGATCCGGCCTTTCACCCGGTCGGCACGGTGGCCGTATCCACCTTGTTACGGGCCGGTCGCGATACGGCGCTAAGCACACTGATGTCCACATTGCGGGCTGTGGTCACGCCGCAAATGGACCAGGAAGACGTGGCCTATTTGTTTGAAAAATACGACCTGCCCTCTGCTCCGGTGGTTGATGTCGAAGGCCGCCTGACCGGTATGATCATGGTCGACGACATTGTTGAAGTTCTGCACGAAGAACACACCGAAGATATGCTGGCACTGGCCGGCGTGAACGAGGCCGGTCTGGCCGATACGATCATGGAGACCGTGCGCAGCCGCGCCCCCTGGCTGGCCATCAATTTGGGGACCGCCATTTTAGCCTCGATTGTTATTGCCATGTTCAGCACGGTGATCAGCAAAATTGTGGCCCTGGCGGTATTGGCCCCGATTGTAGCATCAATGGGGGGCAATGCGGGCACCCAGGGTTTGGCCGTAGCCGTGCGGGCCATTGCCTCGCGCGACATCACCTCGTCCAATGTACGCCGCATCATCTTGCGGGAAATATCAGCCGGGCTGATCAATGGCCTTATATTCGCCGTGATTATGGGGCCAATCGCTTATTTCTGGTTTCACTCTTTGCCTTTGGCTATGGTTATTGGTGCGGCCATGCTGATCAATTTGCTGATTGCCGGTCTGGCTGGTATTTTGGTGCCGCTTGGCCTGAAACAGTTCGGCGCAGACCCGGCCGTTGCCTCGTCCGTGTTTGTGACCACGGCGACGGATGTGATTGGCTTTTTTGTATTTTTGGGGCTGGCTACCCTGGTCTTGTTATAGGAGCGCGAAATGGGTCGATCCATTATCTTCAGTCTTTTGATCTGGTTGACCGCTTTCTTCCCGGCAATGGCTGGCAGCTGGACCGCGGGCGCACCGTTGCAAACCGGCCGGGCGGGACTGGGCGTATCGGTTCTTGGTAATAAAATTTTTGCGCTGGGCGGCTCTGGCATTTTGATGCCACTGGGCAATGCCGAAACCTATCAAAGCGGCATGGGCGGTTGGCGCGTTGGGGCGGATCTGCCGGTCGGGCTTGAATCCTTCGGGCTGACCTCACTTGAAGGCAAGCTTTATGCAGCGGGCGGTTATGCCTCTGACACCGATGGCAATCCAACGGCGCGGATGTGGGAATACGACCAAAAAATTGATGATTGGACACAAGGTCCCAGCATGCCTTCACCGCGGGCCAGTTTTGCTCTGGTGGCCAGCGGACACAAGCTTTATGCCATTGGCGGCTCTGGGCCGGATGCTGAAAAACTGTTCGTTTTTGATGTGCAGGAACGTCAATGGAGCACTTTGGAACAAGGCCTTAGCGACAGTCGTGATCTGGCTGCCATTGCCATTGGTTCTGATATTTACGTCATTGGCGGCGGGCCGGTTGAAACCCCCGTGTCTGCAGTGCACATTTTCAACACTCTGGACGACAGCTGGAGCGAAGGCCCGGCCATGCCCATCGCCCGTTCGGGCCATGCTATTGCTGCCTTAAATAGTGAGATCCACGTGCTGGGCGGACGCAGCAGCGGGCGCGGCATGTCGTTGGCGGACCATTGGGTGCTCAACATCGAAGCTGGCACGTGGAGCGCCGCAGAACATCTGCCAACGCCGCGCACCGGCGCCGAAGCTGTTGCCCTTGGTGGGGCCATCTATCTGGTTGGCGGCGGCGCGGGGGGCGGTTTTTTTGCGCCCTTTACGGCAATGTCTGAAACCGATGTTTGGCGTCCAAGTTTGAAAAACTAGCTTTACCACACCGAATCTGCCATCACAGGCGTGCTTGCCAACGCAGCGGGCATCGTCTTTTTACGTCATCGACTGTGAAAGAAAACTCATGCATATCATTGCTGGAAAGTTCAAATGCAAAGCCGGGGCAAAAGATGATCTGGTCAAGCTGGTCGCTGATTTAATGGCCCCGTCACGCCAGGAAGAAGGATGCATCCAGTATAGTTTTTATGAAGATCAGTTCGCGCCAAATACGTTTCTGTTTTACGAGGAATGGAGAAGCCGCGACGACATTGAGGCACACTTTTCCAAACCATATTTCACATCCTTCATGCAAGGCCTTTCCAACCTGATTGATGGCCAGCCCAACATCAAAATCTTTGACATCAGTACGGTTGAGGAACTTTGAGACGATGAAGAAAGTTGCTCTGAAAACACAGGCCCGCGAGCACCATGCTAACTGGTTGGAGCTGTTTTATGACCTGATTTATGTCATCGTTATCACGCGCCTGACCCACACCATTATTGTCGGCCATGACGGCCATGTATTGCCTGGTGATTATGTCGCCTATTTCGCCCTGTTTGTGCCGGTCTGGTGGGCATGGACCGGCCATACCATGCTGGAAAATCGGTTTGGCAATGATGACCTGATCGACCGGGTGATGACCCTTGTGCAAATGTTTGGCCTGATTTTGCTTGCGGTTTTTGCTGCTGATGGCGTTGGAAAAGGGGCCATAGGGTTCGCGCTCGCTTATACCTTTGTACGCTTTATGCTGATTGCCATGTATGTGCGCGTTTATATAAGCAATGCTGAACTGCGCCCGGTCACCGGGCGTTTTATTGCCGGGTTCACCCTGGGTGCGACCTTGTGGGCTGTGTCGGTGTTTTTTGAGCCCAAAATCATGTTTTCCCTTTGGGCGCTGGGCCTGGCCGTTGATTTTCTGACCCCCATTCTCTCACGCAAACTTCTTTCCCGGGTTTCTGTGCATGGCTCGCATTTGCCAGAACGCACCGGGTTATTGTTCATTATTGTGCTTGGAGAATCCCTTTTGGTGCTGGTCAATGGTATTGAAAACGCCACGTTAGGCACGGACATACTGGTGCGCTTATTGCTGGCATTTGTGCTTGTTGCGAGTGTGTGGTGGGTCTATTTCGACACCATGGAGCACGCCTTGATGGGCAAGCTTGCGGGTGCAGCGCAGGCTCATATTTACGGCCATTTGCCAATTTATACCGGCCTTGGTGTGTTGGCGGCCTTCTGTCACAGATTATTGCGCGATCCGGCCATTATCACCCAAGGCTCGGCTCAGCTGTTGATGGCCAGCCTGGCCCTGATCTTTATTCCCCTGTTTGTCATTCGCCGGGTCAGCACACCATAAACAACCCGGCCCCGTACTGTCTCAGTATTGTGCTCATATAAACGGCCTGACCTTTGCAACAATTCTGGCGGGACACACGCACCTGTCCCGGTTTGATACGGCATGGTTATGGCTCGATATGTAACATCACCCACTGGGTTTGAACTGATTAAGGCGTTTGAGGGCTTTCGGGCGCTGGCGGCACCGTTAAGCGGTGGCGGCTGGGTAATTGGCTATGGCCACACCATTTCGGCGCGCAAAGGCGCGAAGATCAGCAAGGCCGATGCTGCAGATTTGCTCAAATGGGATGTATCGCGCCTCGAAGAACCATTATGCGAATTGATATATGCACCATTGTCGCAGAACCAGTTTGATGCCCTGATGTCACTGGCCTTCAATATCGGGTTGGTCAATTTTAAAAACAGCATGGTATTGCGCCGCCTCAACGAAGGTTGCCCGGTGGGCGCAGCGGCCGGCTTTGATGCCTGGCGGCGCGCCAAACTGGCTGGCGAAGTGATCATCGTTGACGCGCTGGTACGACGTCGGGCGGCTGAAAAAGCGTTATTTTTGGCTTCACCAGAAGCCAGTGTCATTGCGCCGACACCGCAATTACCGCCTTTGTGTGATGCTGATATGGACAATGAGCACACACGGGAAACGCCGCGCGAGGTGCTGGTCGATCTGCATGGCACAGGCAGAAAAACCGTCGAGATCACCGATACCATATCGCCCGCACTTGAGACGGCCCTGCCTGAGACAGAACCTGAAGTCATCCCCCAGGACGGGCTGGTTTCGCTGGACGATGCTTTTGATTCCAGCGCCGTATCACCTGATTCCGAGGGCGAAGATGATCGCGATGATGATCAGACCGTCGCCACAAGCCCTGTAGCAGAAATCGCCGAGCAAATTGCCGGTCGTCTGGAAAGCGTTGCCATAGAGCCAGACCCCACCATAGAGGGCGGCACAGACGATGACGTTCTGCAATTGCAATCTTCTGATCAGGCAGCCCAGGACAGCAACACAGATGGTGCTGAGGATGCGGCCGCCGATGAGGATACGCCGCCTTTGGTTGACCAAGAGGGCATTTTACTGGAGCCGTATGAGCCGGAAATTCCTCCTCAAAGAGACAATCAAGACGCCGGTGAGCCCTATGACGAAAGTCTGGCCCGCTTTCAGTATGATGCACCGGATTATAATGAACAGGACATGGACCCGCAAACCTTGGTAACCGACGCCCAGATCACTGAGAACAGTGGTGATTTTCAACCAGCCTATGACCGTGGTCGCTGGGTCTTTATCCTGATGGGGATTATCGGCATCGCCATGACTCTGGGCGGTCTGTGGCAGATACAAAACGCCACCAGCATCACAACAAACCTGGATCTGGCCAAGGGGCCAGGGCAGGCTTTTCTGGGTGTTCTGTTGGTTGTTGTCAGTGCGTATTATCTGCTGAGACGGTTGAACCGCTAAGCCCTTATTTACTGAGCCTCAGATTGCTGATATCGCCGCCGATCTTCGCAAAAGCGGCTTCCAGCGCGGCGTTGTTTTGCGCATCAAAAAAGCTGCCGGGTGATGTGGCGCAGTTTTGCAGCATGGTTTGCGTTGACGTCGAATTGACCTTGAAAGCCACCGTGTAAACAATAATCCCCTGGTCCTTGATATTCTGGCACAAAGCGTTGGTTTTTTGATTACCCTGCGTGCTGGACGTACCGGTTTTTGAACTCGGCTTTCCGCCGGGCCATGACCACGTCACCGTATTGGCACCATCGGTCATGAGCACCAGAATTTTGGTCCAATCCGGGTCAGAATATGCCACCCCTTGATTATAAGGCTGCGCCGCAGATAACACGCGCCAACCCCAGGCCAGCCCCTCTGGAATATAGGTCCAACCGACAGGTTGCATGCCCTTCACTTTGGCGTGCAAAGTGACCTTATTATTGGTCAGTGGCAAGATTTCCGCCAAATTGCACGAGGTCAGGTCGTTGTAAATAGCCGGAATTTTATTGACGCCGGTTGCCGTAGAATCATCAACATCCTTGGCCGGAGGACGTGGGCCAACACACCCCTGCCATACAGGGCCATTATTGCCGCCTTTTTTCTTCTTCTTTTTTTTCTTCTTTTTCTTCTTTTTCTTTTTCTTCTTGCTGTTGGTCCCGCTGGGCGGCGGATTATTGTTAGCCAGTTTCAGCCAGCTTGCAGTTTTGTATTGCGTGCCAACCTTGACCCCAATATCAAACGGCACAATGCCGATTTTGACATTGCTGGTGGCCGCCGCGTCCGGCAGCAACAGATCAATCAGATCATCCGATGCGGTCCGCAGTGTTTTTATTTTACCGCTGCTGCTCATTGAACCGGTATTATCCAGCACCAAAACCAATTCGATCTTATTGGTGCTGTAGACCGCCTCGCTTTTGGCGGTGACGTTAAAATACTGGAAGCCCGCCAATGACATCAGCGTCGTATCCACCTTAGCGGAAATATCAATGTGCACACCATTACCGCCGGGCAGTTCGGTGGCAACAATGGTATAATTGGACCCAAAGGACGCATTTTGGGTATTGGCCAGAAAAAAAGCCTGGGCGCGTTGTTGTAAATTGCCGGCATTGACATCCGGATCACGGGCCGTGGCCAGAGCCGCCGCATCCGCCGCGGCACCTAATGTTGCCTTGACGTTCATAGCGCGACCATAGTCCAGCGCCAAACCAATCAGCGTCATGATGGCAATCAGGCTCAGCGCAAAATAAAGGGCAACACTGCCCTCTTTTGCGGACCTAAATGACCGCAATGCCTTTGAAATGCGCCGGAGCTGAACCATAAGATCTCTCTTCATAATCCACAGATTATGGCAGCTATCTCTTAAACAGAGGCTTAAAATAAGGGTTTAGGCTGCGTTAAAACTGCACCGGTTTTTATCCACAATTACTTGCTGAGACGCAGATTGTTGATGTCTCCACCGATCCTGGCAAAGGCGCTTTCCAGTGACGCATTATCTTGTGCATCGAAATAATGATTTGGGCTTGAGGCGCAATCCTCCATCATCGACTGTGTCGTGTTGGAACTGACCTGAAACGCCACCGTATAAACGATAATCCCCTGATCCTTGATGTTCTGGCAGAGCGTTGCTGTTTTGGCATTACCGGTGCTGCTGGACGCCCTGACCTGTGCATCAGGCTCGCCGCCCGGCCATGACCACCTGACTGTATTGGCGCCATCCGTCATCAACACCATAATTTTAACCCAGTCGGGATCAGCATAGGCCACACCCTCGTTATAGGGCAATGATGGCGACAAAACACGCCAGCCCCAGGCCAGGCCCTCAGGGATATAGGTCCAGCCAACGGGCTGCATGCCTGCAATTTTGTTGTGCAGCGTGGCTTTATTGCCGGTCAGCGGCAAGACCCGCGCCAGATTACATGACGTTTGATCGTCATAAATGGCTGGAATTTTATTGGCCCCAGTTGCTGTCGAATCATCAACATCTCTGGTCGGTTGACGCGGCCCGACACAACCATCCCAGGCCGGGGCATTTGGATCACTGTCAAAGCGCAACCAATTGGCACCGACATACTGGGTGCCGACTTTGACGCCAAGATCAAAGGGTACGATCCCGATTTTGACATTGTCCGGTGGTGCGCCATCGGGCAATAACAGGTCAATCATATCATCCGAAGCAGTGCGCAAGGTTTCGATCTTCCCGTTCCTGCTCATTGAGCCAGTATTATCAAGCACCAGAACCAGCTCAACTTTATTGGTGTTATAGATCGCCTCGCTTTTTGCGGCGACGCTGAAAAAATCGACGCCGACCAATGACATCAGCGTAGTAGTGACTTTTGCAGTAATATCGACGTGCACGCCTTCACCGCCGGGCAGCTCGGTTGCAACGATCGTGAAATTTGTGCCAAAGGCGCTGTTTTGAATGTTGGCCAGAAAAAAATCTTCGGCGCGCTGTTGTAAATTACCAGGATTAACATCGGGATCGCGGGCTGTGGCCAACGCCGCCGCATCCGCCGCCGCCGCCAGCGTGGATTTGGCATTCATGGCGCGACTGTAATCCAGCGCCAACCCGACCAGCGTCATAATCGCAATCAGGCTGAGCGCAAAAACCAGCGCCACGGCACCATCCTGCGCAGATCTAAATGATCGCCAAAACTCTAAAACAGGTCGAACCCGGAACATGATAAACCTCTTCATAACCCGGATATTGTGACAGCAAGGCCTTAAACAGATGCTAGGAGAACCGGTTTCTACAAGGTGAATGCCCGGTTGGAATTTTAAGCCTTTTCTGAAGAAAAATGATGCACGCTTTTGCCCCCTATGCTATCGCACAGTCATGATTACAAACGCCATACCCGCATTCGATTTCCACCTCGGTGAAACCGCAGATATGATCCGCGACACCGTTCACAATTTTGCCGATGATTGCATCGCGCCGCGCGCCGCACAAATCGACCAGGACAATGAGTTCCCACGGGATTTATGGCCGCAAATGGGCGCATTGGGCCTGCTGGGCATCACTGTCGAAGAAGCCGACGGTGGCACCGGGCTTGGCTATCTTGAACATGTGGTGGCCATGGAAGAAATCAGCCGAGCTTCGGCCTCGGTGGGGCTTTCATACGGCGCACATTCAAACCTTTGCGTCAACCAGATCCGCCGTTGGGCCAGCCCCGCACAAAAAGAAAAACACCTGCCGGGTCTGATCTCCGGCGAGCATTTGGGTGGTTTGGCAATGTCAGAAACCGGGGCCGGATCGGATGTGGTGTCCATGCGCCTCAAAGCCCATAAAAAGGGCGATGTTTACGTGCTGAACGGCACTAAGATGTGGATCACCAATGGTCCGGGGGCTGACGTCTTGGTGGTTTATGCCAAAACCGATGCCGAGGCCGGATCACGCGGCATTACCGCCTTTTTGATTGAAAAAGGCATGCCCGGTTTTTCCACCGCGCAAAAGCTCGACAAGCTGGGCATGCGCGGCTCTGACACCTGCGAGCTGGTGTTTGAGGATTGCGAAGTCCCCGCCGCCAACATTATGGGCGAAGAGGGCATTGGCGTTAAAATTCTGATGTCGGGTCTGGATTATGAACGCACCGTTCTGGCCGCCGGATCGCTGGGTATTATGCAAAGCTGTATGGACCTGGTGCTGCCTTATGTGCACGAACGCAAACAGTTTGGAAAATCCATTGGCGAGTTCCAACTGATTCAGGGCAAGCTGGCCGATATGTATGTGAAAATGAACTCGGCCAAGGCCTATGTTTATTCTGTGGCCCAGGCCTGCGATCGGGGCAAGACCACCCGCATGGACGCCGCCGGGGCTATTTTATATGCTGCTGAAGCGGCCACATGGATGGCGCTGGAGGCCATTCAGATTCTGGGCGGCAACGGTTATATCAATGAATACCCTACGGGTCGTTTGCTGCGCGATGCCAAACTTTACGAGATCGGCGCCGGAACTTCGGAAATCCGCCGCTGGCTGATTGGCCGAGAGCTGTTTGCGCAAAGCGGCTGATTTTTAGCCTTTTCCTGGTTGGCCAGCCTCGGTTTTGCTTGCCAGAGAACCCCGGCTGGCTCTACCCTGTTCATGTCTGAGACAGGGGATAATATGCGCGCTCTAAAAACACTTGGCCTTTTACTTTTAATAATCGTGATTGGCGGCGCTCTGTATCTGTATGGGGCCAAAGAGAACTGGTACGGCCAACACCGTACACCGGGGGTGATCGCCGGGCCTTCTCTGCCGGACAGTGTGATCACGGCGCGTCAGGATGCGCAATATCAAGCGGCGACAACACTTGGGCAAAACGCCCCCAAGCAGATCATGTTTGGTGATCTGCACGTGCACACCACCTATTCGACGGACGCTTTTTTATGGTCATTGCCGATCTATGGCGGCGAAGGGGCACATCCGCTGGCTGATGCCTGTGATTTTGCGCGCTATTGCTCGGCCATCGATTTTTGGTCGATCAATGATCATGCCGAGGCCTCGACCCCGGCGCGTTGGGCCGAAACCAAAGACAGCATCCGGCAATGCAATGCCCGTGCCGGTGATCCGGCCAACCCCGATGTTGTGGCTTTTATGGGTTTTGAATGGTCCCAGGTTGGACGCACGCCATTGGACCATTACGGCCACAAAAACGTTATATTCAAAGGGTTGGACGATGATGAGATCAGCCTGCGACCGATCGCAGCGGCCGGCGCGGCCAGCGAAACCATTCGCAAATCCGCAGCCCAAATGGATTGGCGCATTTCTCTGGCCGATTTCAAAAATCGGCAGAGCTATTATGACTTTCGCCGCTTTGCAGCCGAAATTCGTGACGTGCCGGACTGTGACACGGATGTGTTATCGCCAGACCTGCCACAAAATTGTTACGAGCTGGCCGCCGACCCCGGTGATCTGGTCACGCGCCTGAACGCACAAAAACTAGATTATCTGCTGATCCCGCATGGTACCACATGGGGTTTTTATACGCCCCCCGGCACCACGTTTGACAAACAGCTGGACCCCAAAATGCACCCGGAAAAACAAACCCTGATCGAAATTATGTCCGGTCACGGTAATTCCGAGGAATACCGCCCATGGCGCGCCATAGAGATCACCGATATGGAAAGCCTCACGGCCGTTTGCCCGGCCCCGTCGGACAATTATCTGCCTGGTTGCTGGCAGGCTGGCGAGATCATCAAAACCCGCTGTCTTGATGCCCAAGAGGACGCCGATACATGTGACGCACGGGCCGCCAAAACCCGCACCCAATATGCCAATCTTGGGGTTGCCGGACACACGATAATTTCTGGTGAAGAAGCATCCGAATGGCTCGACGCCGGGCAGTGCAAGGATTGCTTTTTACCGGCCTTTAACGCCCGTCCCGGTGTATCGGCACAATATGGTCTGGCCATCAGCAATTTTGATAATGGTGTGGATAATCCAACCCGGTTTAATTGGGGGTTTGTTGCCGCATCCGATAACCACCGGGCGCGTCCCGGCACAGGTTACAAGGCCTATGAGCGTCTGAAAAATACTGAGTCAGCCCACATAATCAATGAAAAATGGCGCAAACAATTATTTCCAGACGTTGAAAAGCTGGCGACACCCTTGCCTGTGACCCGCGAGAATGTGTGGAATAATGCCGGTTTTCATCTTCTTGAACTGGAACGCCAGGCCAGCTTTTTCACCACCGGGGGCTTAACCGCCGTGCATGCCAATGGCCGTGCGCGCACCGCCGTCTGGAATGCCATGGAACGGCGCGAAACCTATGCCACGTCGGGGCCGCGTATTCTGCTCTGGTTTGACCTTTTAGACGCCAAAGGCGTTGCCCACCCCATGGGCAGTCAGGTTGATATGGACCAAACCCCGCATTTTCAGGTTCGTGCCGCCGGGGCCTTCAAACAAAAACCCGGTTGTCCGGACTTTGCATCCCAGGGGCTGCCCGAACAGCGGCTTGGCAAATTATGTCGCGGCGAGTGCTATAATCCGTCATCCGAGCGCCAGAAAATTGTGCGCATTGAAGTGGTCAAGATCACCCCGCAAATGATGCAGAACGAGCCGGTCGAAACCCTGATAACGGACAATTGGAAAAGCTTTCCCTGTGACGATCAGGGGCAAGGCTGTACAATTGAATTTGAAGACCCGGATTATCTGCAAAGCGGGCGCGACACGCTCTATTATGTGCGCGCCATTCAAGAGGCCACACCGACCATTAACGGCGCCAATCTACGCTGTATCTTTGATGAAAATGGCCAGTGCATCGCCGTAAACCCCTGTTATGGGGACTATCGCACACCGGCCAGCGACAATTGTCTGGCCAACGTCGAAAATCGCGCATGGTCCTCGCCTATCGTCCTTAATGCCATGGCCAAGCCACTGGATACGGCCAGCCTTGTCCGTGATTGACGATCATCCGCGCTGGCGGCGCTGGCTGCTCCTTGGCGGTATAGTCGGCGGGCTGGCGCTGGCATCATTGAGTGCCTTAACAGGCGGCGCACCTTCGCAAACCGCGATGCCGCCGGGTGCCGTGGCCCGGGTCGGGGATGTCATGATTTTGCGCGCTGATCTGGTCCGCGCCGTCAATGCCGTATCGGCTGGGCGGCGTAATGTATTGAACGACACCGACAAAGCCGCCATTTTGCAGCGCCTGATCGAAGAAGAGCTGTTGATCCAGCGGGCACTGGATATGGGGTTGGCACACGAAGACACGGCGTTACGAAATGCCCTGGTCAGCGCCGTCACCAAGGACATTATCGCCCGCAGCCGCGCCAAACCGATCAGTCCGGTGCGCCTGCGCGACTATTATTTTAAAAACAAGATGCGCTTTTCCCGCCCGGCGCGAGCGCATGTGCGCGCCGTTTTCATCCCGCGGACTGAGGCCAAAGACCGCATGGCAGCGTTTGATGCCAGCCTGAGTGGCGGCGCAGCGGCGCAAGACCTTGTGACAGCATTTGGTCAAAACACCCCGCCTTTGCCCGATGGGCTGTTGCCCTTGCAAAAGCTGAAAGATTATATCGGCCCGGCCCCGTTAACCGCGCTGGAAACACTAAAAACCGGCCAATGGTCAGACTGGATTGAAGACAATGATGGTCTTTGGCGGCTGTATCTGGTCAACCGAACCCGGGCCAGAACTCCCGAACTTTCCAGCGTCCGCGATCAGGTCGAAGCGGCCTATCGGGACGAACGCGATGACGCGCAATTGCGCGCCTATATAGAGCGCCTGAAACGCGGTGCCGCGATCGAGCTTAGTGCGGATGCCCCGCAATGATCCGTTGCCTGTGCGCCCTCATATTTATGTGCTTAAGCGCCAGCTCGGCACTGGCCCATTCGGCCAGCCGGTCATTCTCCACATGGGATGAAGATGGTAAAACCGTGCACATGCGTTTCATCATTGATCAGGTGCAAGCCACCTTGTTGATCCCCTTATCCGAACGCCAGACCGACCTTCAATCCCTGCTGGCAGGGCATTTAGCGGCCAGCGTTTATGTTGACCAAAATGGCATCACCTGTCCGGCAGCATTGCCCCAGGCCCTGCCCGCTGCGAATGGTGCCTTGCAGGTACGCATTGATTTTAGCTGCCCCAAGCCGGTTAAAACCAGCGGCTGGCGAGTGCGCAATGCGGCGTTTTTTGACCTGGCCTCAACCCATATCCATATCGCCCAGATTGATCAGGACGCATTAGGCCGGGAGTTTATTTTCACCAGCGCCCACCGGGCACATGTGATGCGCAACACAGCAACAGGCACTGATACAGTCCCAACGAAAAACGGCTTTTGGACCAATTTCACCACCTATATCCAACTGGGCATCACCCACATCTTACGCGGTTTTGATCATCTGGCTTTTGTAACGGCACTGATTATACTGGCCCGCACCTATAAGGGTGTGGCATTGCTGGTGACCGGCTTCACCCTGGGCCACAGCGTGACCTTAAGCCTTGCGGCCTTGGGCGTTATAACCCCCAATGGCCCGGCCATCGAGGCCCTGATCGGCTTTTCCATCGCCTTTGTGGCCATGGAAAACCTGCTGCCACCAAACGGCAAAGACTGGCGCCGGGCCACGTTGATCATGGCGGCGCTGTTTGCCGTTCTCACCGCGGCGGCGGCTTTGGGCGTGGGCGCATTATCATCGCTGGTCTGGGGCGGTTTGGCGTTATTTGTTTTTTCTTATGGGCGATGGGTGGATACCGAACAGCGCGCCAGACGAGCCGCATTGGCCCTGACCACGGCATTTGGGCTGGTCCACGGCGCAGGGTTTGCCAGCGTATTGGGTGAAGCTGGCCTGCCCGATGGGCGACAGATTGCCGCCCTTGGCGGCTTTAATATCGGGGTGGAAATTGGCCAATTGGCCGTCATTGCGCTTTGGTTGATCGCTTTTGCCCTTTTAAAGCGTCTTGGCAGCGTAAGTTTGACGCAAAAAGCACAAATTTACCTCAGTGCCGTCATTTTTACCCTGGGAATATTCTGGTTTACCAGCCGGGCTCTGATATAGAACGCTGAGGCATTTCTTGTCATGATTGCACCGGACATGGTACAAGGATTGCTGTACAAATAGTGGATGTATCTAATTGGATCATCGGGGATAATCGTATGTGTGGTATTGTTGGTATTGTCAGTAACAAACCCGTCAGGGGACGACTGGTCGAGGGCTTGATCCGCCTTGAATATCGCGGTTATGATTCCGCCGGCATTGCCGTGGTCAACGGTCAGGGCATTGTGCGCCGTCGGGCGCCCGGCAAGATTATCAATTTGCAAACCGAGCTGGACAATGCCCCGATTGACGGCACGTGCGGCATTGCCCACACGCGCTGGGCCACGCATGGCCGCCCCAACAAAGAAAATGCCCACCCGCACCAGTCCGGCAGTGTGGCCATTGTCCACAACGGCATTATCGAGAATTTCAAAATTTTACGCCAAGAACTGGCTCAAAATGGCCACGTCTTTGCAACCCAGACCGATTCAGAAGTGATCGCCCATTTGATCCAGTTTTATCTGGACAGGGGCATGGACGAGGAAGCCGCCTTTCTTGCCTGCGTTGAACGCCTAGAAGGTGCCTATGCGCTGGCTGCACTGGTCGGTGATGCCAATCAGACATTATATGCGGCCCGCCACGGCAGCCCATTGGTTGTGGGTTTTGGCGAGGGCGAGATGTTTGTCGGCTCGGACGCTTTTGCGCTGGCTCCCTTCACGAAACGCGTTTTGTATCTGGAAGAAGGCGACAGCGCCGTTGTCAAAATTGATGCAGTGCAGGTGCGCGACCAAACCGGCGCATTGGTTACCCGTGACATTCAAACCGCCAGCATTTCTGCGGTGATGGCCGAAAAAGGCAATTACCGCCACTTCATGGAAAAAGAAATTCATGAGCAGCCCGAAGCGCTGGCACGCACTATGGCCGCCTATATCGACCCGGACAGTGATTTGCCAATCATGGGCGATACCGGGCTGCTTCTTAAAAACGCTGACCGTGTGGTAGCCATTGCCTGTGGCACCGCTTATCTGTCCGCATCGGTTGGCAAATACTGGATAGAGGCGCTCAGTGGCGTACACGTGGAAACCGATATTGCTTCGGAATTTCGTTACCGTACCCCGGCCTTGAGTAAAAACGGCACAGCTCTGTTTATCTCGCAATCGGGCGAAACCGCCGACACACTGGCCGCCATGCGCTATTGCAATCGCGCCGGCATGGGCACAGTGGGCATTATCAATGCCGAAGAATCTTCGATCGCCCGTGAAACCGATGCGGTTATGCGCACACTAGCCGGGCCAGAAATTGGCGTTGCCTCGACCAAAGCCTTTACAGCGCAATTGGCGGTGTTGGCCATGAGCGCGCTGGGCATGGCGCATTTGCGAGGCCGCCTCAGCGATGAAGAGATCAAAACCCACATTCAGGCTTTGGAAACCCTGCCCGAACTGACCCGCAAAGCCATTGCCACAAAGACCCAGTGCGAAGCCATCGCCCCGGTACTGGCCAAGGCCAGACAAACGTTTTTTATCGGCCGCGGGGTGTATTATCCGCTGGCGCTGGAAGGCGCATTAAAGCTGAAAGAGATTACCTATCTGCCCGCCGAAGGCTATGCCGCGGGCGAGCTGAAACACGGCCCCATTGCGCTGATTGAAGACGGCACTCCGGTGGTTGTCATCGCCCCCAGCGATCCTTTGATGGAAAAAACCGTCTCGAACATGGAAGAGATTGCGGCGCGCGGTGCGAAAATCATCGCCATTACCGATACCGCCGGGGCCGAGTATTTTGAAGACCGCGCCGAACACACCATCATATTGCCAGATATGCCGGGCCTGACCGGGCCGATTGTCAGCGCCATCCCCTTGCAATTACTGGCATATTATACGGCGCTGGAGCTGGGAACCAATATGGACCAGCCGCGAAATCTGGCGAAATCTGTCACCGTTGAGTGATGATCTTAGACATGCACGCGCGGTCATAAAGGCCGAAGCCGAGGCGCTAGGCACGCTGGCAAAGGCACTGGACGGTGCCGTGTTTACCCGTGCCGTTGACACATTGATGCAATCAAAAGGCCATTGCGTGGTGCTGGGCATTGGCAAATCAGGGCATATTGGGCGCAAAATTGCCGCCACCTTGGCTTCAACCGGCACGCCATCGTTCTTTGTGCACCCGGCCGAGGCCAGTCATGGCGATCTGGGCATGGTGACCGCCGGATCGACTGTACTGGCGATCTCTAATTCAGGCGAAAGCCGCGAGTTGGTCGATGTTTTGCGCTTTTGCAATAAACGCAACATCCCGATCATTGCCATTACCTGCCGCGCTGGCTCTACCCTGGGCAAAGCTGCCGACATTGTTCTGACCCTGCCTGACGTGGATGAAGCCTGCCCCAATGGGTTGGTGCCAACCACATCAATGGCCATGACATTGGGCATGGGTGACGCGTTGGCCATCGCCGTCATGCAGAGGCGCGGCTTTACAGCGCGTGATTTTGGCGATCACCATCCGGGCGGAAAACTGGGCCTGCAATTACAAAGCGTACAGGACTGGCTGATAACTCACACCGCGCCACCGCCAACGCTTGCGCTTGGCGCACAGGCCTGCGACGTGTTGGACACCATCACCAAAGGGCGCATGGGTTGCGCCGCGGTGTTGGACGCCAATGGCGCATTGGCCGGGATCATTACCGATGGCGATTTACGCCGCGCCATTGCGCCTGATTTTTTCGACAAAACCGCCGCCGATATGATGTGCGCTGCCCCCTTTACGGTTTCGCCCAAGGACCAGATCAGCACAGTAATTGCCGAACTGACGGCACGGCGCATCACCAATGTCTTTGTGCTGAAAGACGGCAAACCCGTTGCCGCCATGCACCTCAAAGACCTTCTGGAAGAGGGATATTTGTAAGCCCTAAAGGCTTGGCAAATTCAGGTCATGTTCGCGGGCGCAATCTATGGCCTCGTCATAGCCCGCATCGGCATGACGCATGACGCCGGTGGCCGGGTCGTTCCACAGAACCCGGCGCAGGCGCTGTTCGGCGTCCTTGGTGCCGTCAGCCAGAATAACGATCCCGGAATGTTGTGAATAACCGATACCAACGCCGCCGCCATGGTGCATGCTCACCCATGTGGCACCCGACGCCGTAGCCAGAAGCGCGTTGAGGAGCGGCCAGTCGGCCACCGCGTCCGAGCCATCTTTCATGCCTTCGGTTTCACGGTTCGGGCTGGCCACCGAGCCGCTGTCCAGATGATCGCGGCCAATCACCACCGGTGCGGATAATTCGCCTGAAGCCACCATCTCGTTAAACGCCACGCCAAGGCGATCGCGCTGTCCCAGCCCAACCCAGCAAATGCGCGAGGGCAGGCCCTGAAACTGAATTTTCTCGCGGGCCATATCCAGCCAGTTGTGCAAATGCGGATCGTCAGGGATTAGCTCTTTGACCTTGGCATCGGTTTTATAAATATCCTCTGGATCACCAGACAGTGCCGCCCAGCGAAATGGCCCCACGCCCCGGCAAAACAGCGGACGAATATAAGCCGGCACAAAACCTTGGAAATCAAAGGCGTTTTTGCACCCGGCTTCCAGCGCCATTTGGCGGATATTATTGCCATAATCAAATGTGGGGATGCCTTGTTTTTGAAAGGCCAACATGGCCTCGACCTGGATGCGCATGCTGTCCATTGCGGCGCTCTCCACGGCCTTGGGATCGCTGTTACGGCGCGTCTCCCACTCGGCCAAAGTCCACCCCTGCGGCAGATAACCATTTAAAGGATCATGAGCCGAGGTCTGGTCGGTCACCGCATCCGGGCGAATGCCCCGGCGTACCAGTTCTGGGAACACATCGGCGGCATTACCGAGCAAGCCCACGGAGACCGGGGTTTTGCTCTCTTTAATGATCGCCAAGGCCTCGTCCAGATCATCTGTGCTTTTGTCCAGATAGCCGGATTTCAGGCGCATTTCGATACGCGAGGGCTGGCATTCAACGGCCAGCATATGCGCCCCGGCCATGGTCGCGGCCAGCGGTTGCGCGCCGCCCATACCGCCAAGACCGCCGGTGAGTATCCATTTTCCACTAAGGTCACCGCCAAAATGCTGGCGTCCCATTTCCACAAACGTTTCGTACGTCCCCTGCACAATCCCCTGCGAGCCTATGTAAATCCACGATCCTGCGGTCATCTGGCCGTACATCATCAGGCCTTTCTTATCGAGCTCGTGAAAATGGTCCCAATTGGCCCATTTGCCCACCAGATTGGAATTGGCGATCAGCACCCTTGGCGCGTCTTTGTGGGTCCGAAATACCCCCACCGGCTTACCCGATTGGATCAACAGGCTTTCATCATTTTCCAGCTCTTTTAAGGATGCAACGATCCGATCAAAGCTCTGCCAGTCCCGCGCCGCCCGGCCAATGCCCCCATAAACCACCAATTCTTGCGGGTTTTCAGCCACAGCCGGATCAAGATTATTCATCAACATGCGCAAAGGCGCTTCTGTTTGCCAGCTTTTGGTATTGAGCACCGGCCCTGTTGGCGCGGTAATCGTGCGGGCATTATCCAGACGTTTATTCATAACATGGTCCTGCATCTCTGTTTGAGCAAAATCAAAACGTGAAACTGTGAATAGGCCTTATACGCCGCAACCGTACTTGGCGAAACATCAGTTTTACGGCCAATGCACTGTGCCATCTCCGCCCACAACCATAGGGCGATCAAAAAACTAAACGTGTTTAATGTTTACTGGAATTTAACCTTGCGATGTTTGAATGCTAAACAATGAGATCAGTAATAAAACTATTCAACATATCAAGATTGACGTTACGGGCAAACTTCGCACTAATGATGGTGGTTTTTGTTATTGCGACAATCAGCATTTGCGCAATTACTCTGATCGCAGCGAACACCACCAATCGCGCCATCAACAGACAAGACCTATTACTTGAACGTTACCGCTTATCTTATGACCTTAGCGGGGCGGTTCATGAATTATTATATCGGGGTGCGGACCTGTCCAACAGCCTTTCTGACTCTGCATTAGATGCCTTTCTTGCAGCGCAGACTAAACTTGACCATTTAAGTATGGAATTGAACGAGCCAGACCTGACCCGTTATATCCATAAAACGGCCCTAGAGATTGCCAGCATATCAATGAGCGCGCTGGATCATTATATCAGCGATGACCGTAAAGCCGGCGATGCGAAAATGGATACGGTACGCACTTTGTCCGCCTCGTTGCAATCACGGGTACTGGCGCACCAGTCCAAGCGCCTGATGGAATTGGAAGAAATTCAAAAGAGAAATCTCTCCATAAACAGCATAGCCGGCAGCGCAACAATTGCCTTTACTTTTCTCGCCGTACTGACCACCGGAACATTGATGTTCCTGATCTATCAAGTCACGATCAGCCCAATCCAGGGCTTTATCACCTCGCTGAAAGACGCTTCGTCGGCGCCGGGCGAAGCCAAACGGTTTCGGGCAAAAAGCCATAGCGGTGGTGAAATTGGCGAAGCAACCATTGCGCTTAATTCATTACTCGATGCGACTGAAAATGCTCTTGAAGACGCCAGAGCGCAGGCCGAAATGGCTGAACAATCCGAAGCACGCTGGAAAGCTATTTTCAACCTGTCCCCCGATGCTATCATCCTGGTCGACAAAGAAACGTCCACGATTGTCGACTGCAATCCAGCTACCATCGACATGATGGGGGTTGCTAAAGAAGATTTCTCTAAATACTCCGCTTATGATTTTCATACCCATGAGAAGGAAGCTTTGAGAAAATTTCTCGCTGATATTCATACAAATGGCCATGCCCGTGCCGACCATTTGTCATGCAAGCTGGAAGATAAAATCATCCCGGTTTCCGTGGTTGGAGTTAATGTCCCGGGCGACAATAATGATTCCACCATGTTGTATGTGCGCGATATGTCAGACATTGTCACCCAGCAACGCAATCTGGAAAAGGCCCAACAAGAAGCCGAACAGGCCAGCAATGTCAAAAGCGCGTTTTTGGCGACGATGAGCCATGAAATCCGCACCCCCTTAAATGGCATGATGGGAATGGCACAGGCCTTAGAATCCAGCGCGCTGTCACCCGACGATGCCGAGAAAGTGAGCACAATTGTCGAGTCCGGCGACATGTTGATGACGCTACTTAATGATGTATTGGACATTACCAAGATCAGCGCTGAACAAATGCAGCTCAGCCCGACACCGGCCAATCTGGAACAATTGGTCACCCAAACGCACAAGCTCTTTTCTGCACAGGCCAAAGATAAAAATCTGGACTTTATCGTCACCATCAGCCCCGATTTGCCAGAAATAGCCGACTTTGATCCGGTCCGTGTACGCCAGTGCCTGACCAATTTAATTTCCAATGCTCTGAAGTTCACACAGTCAGGCAAAGTTGAAATTGAGGCCTTTGTTGATCAGCGCGAAGAAACCTCCTGCACACTGGGGCTGCGTGTGACCGACACCGGCATCGGCATGAGTGCCGAAACCAGAGACCGTATCTTCTCACCCTTTATTCAGGCCGATAGCTCGATCTCAAGACAATTTGGCGGAACCGGCCTTGGCTTGTCGATCTCTCATGAACTGGCAAAGATGATGGATGGTGACATCCAGGTGCACAGCACACCCGGTGAAGGATCATCCTTTACCTTCGTGTTCAAGGCCGGGCTGGCAAAGACACAACACGCTGCTGCGGATAAACGGGCACCCAAACCTGCAAAAACCGGCCTCTCGGACCGCAAGGCCTTGATCGTTGATGACAGTGCCATCAACCGCAAAGTCATTCGTACCCTGTTATCAGCAACCGGCATAGGCATTGCCGAAGCGGTTAATGGTCAGGAAGCGTTGGATAAGCTGCATTTGGAAAGCTTTGATGTGATCTTGCTGGATATGCATATGCCGGTGCTCAACGGTCCAGATACCATTGCCTATATCAGGTCGTGTGACGAAGACTGGAACGATATTCCGGTTCTGGCGGTTACCGCCGATGCCGCGATTAGCGATAAAAAGTGTTATCAGGCCATGGGCCTGGACGGCTATATTGCCAAACCCATTGATCAGCGCATGTTGTTTACCAGGATTTTCGAAGCCTTGGGCAAAGCGCGTTCGGGCAAAGGCACGGCCAGAAAGACCGCCTGATTATTCGGCCTATTGGCCTTCCGCCCATTTCAAAATGCTGTTTAAAACGTCTTTCAAGGTCTTTTGCAGGCCCTGCGCCCGGTCTTCACGCCACTGCCATGGCGGTGTTTCATCCATATAGGCATGCTGGGCGATTTCCATCTGTATGGCGTGCACGTTTTCATCTGGCCTGCCATAATTGCGGGTGATCCATCCGCCCTTAAAACGCCCATTGACCACATTGGCCTGTGCGCCCTGTGCCATTGCCGCGCCCACAACGTCTTGTAATTCAGGCGCACAGGAGCGCCCTTCATAGGTTCCCAGATTAAGCACTGGCAAGTCGCCATCAAACAAACGCGGGATTGCGCCGCGAATTGAATGACAATCATAGAGTACCGCAAAACTATGCGTATCT
Organism: Robiginitomaculum sp.; assembly: GCA_021776525.1. Lineage (GTDB taxonomy): Bacteria > Pseudomonadota > Alphaproteobacteria > Caulobacterales > Maricaulaceae > Robiginitomaculum_B. The sequence goes on along the minus strand of JAJFFT010000004.1, from coordinate 534,507 downwards.
TTGGTACGCTCTATCTGCGCCGCCAAGCCCCGGTGATAGGGCGTAAAATAGAGATCTTTACGTCGGGCTACTTCTCGCTCATCGGGCACTTGGCCCATTTGCCAAAGCGGCGCACCATCAAAACTTTCTGCCGGGCACAACGCCGTTGTTGCCTGCCCCGGATACAGCGATGCGCCCGCCGGGTCGCGGTTCAAATCAACCACATAACGCGAATACTGCGCCTCGACCCAGGTCACGTCCATAGACTGGGCAAAATCATAAAGTCGCGGCACATGCCAGTCTGTGTCGGCCATGGTCTGACCGGTTTCATTAAGATGCAGGGCAATGTCCGCAGGTATATGAGTTCCCGAATGCGGGAAGCTGAGGATCAGGGGCGATTGCCCCTCTATCAGCTTAAACAACGACATCAGGCAAAGCCTCGCGCAGCCCGATAATGGACAAGAAGGCCCCGCTGCTCACCATAATTTTGGCCTGTTCCATATCCGGGGCCATCATCCGATCTTCACCCAACATGGGTACAACAGCACGCAAATGGTTACGCACCGCCTCCAACATATCTGAACTGTGGTTTTCGGGCTGCGGGTGCAGATCAAGGCCCTGAGCCGCCGCCAACAGCTCAATACCAACAACACTGGCGGCATTTTCGGCCATGTCCAGCAATCGCCGCGCTCCGTGGGCCGCCATAGAGACATGGTCTTCCTGATTAGCCGATGTGGGAATGCTGTCGACACTGGCTGGCATGGCCCGTTGCTTGTTCTCAGAAACCAGCGCGGCAGCGGTTACTTGGGCGATCATAAAGCCTGAGTTCAACCCCGGATTGGGGGTCAAAAAGGCCGGCAGGCCCGACAAGGCCGGATCGACCAGCATGGCCGTGCGTCGCTCGCTCATAGAGCCGATTTCGCAAAGACCCAAGGCGATCTGGTCGGCGGCAAAGGCCACCGGTTCGGCGTGAAAGTTCCCCCCCGACAGGGCTTCGGCTTCACCTGGAAAGATCAAAGGGTTATCGGTAACGCCATTGGCTTCGTTGGCCAGTGTGTTGGCGGTAAAGCGCAAGACGTCCAGCACCGCGCCCATGACCTGGGGCTGGCACCGCAAGCAATAGGGATCTTGTACTTTGTCGCAATCTGCATGCGACACCACAATGGCACTGCCGGCCAGCAGCGCCGCATAGCTGTGCGCCACGTCGACCTGGCCGGGTTGGCCACGCAAAGCGTGGATACGCGCATCAAACGGCGTGTGAGAGCCGCGTACAGCCTCAACACTAAGCACCCCGGCAACCATCGTCGTCAAAAACGTATTCTCGGCGCGATACAGCCCCTCTAGCGCCAAAGCAGTGGACACCTGTGTCCCGTTGAGAAGCGCCAGACCTTCCTTGGCCTGAAGATCAAGCGGTATCAGGCCGGCTTTGCGCAAGGCCTCGCCAGCGGGCATGACAGCCCCCTCAAAACGGGCCTCGCCCTCACCGATCAGCACCGCCGCCATATGCGCCAATGGGGCCAGATCGCCCGATGCGCCGACCGAGCCTTGCGCCGGAATGGCGGGAAGGACGTTGCGGTCCAGCAGGTCCAGCAAAAGGCGAACAGTTTGTGGTTGCACACCGGAATAGCCTTGCGCCAATGAAGCGGCCTTCATGGCCAGAACAAGCCGTGTCACACCTTCGCTTAAATGTGGCCCGGTTCCGGCACAATGTGACAACACAATGCGGCGTTGCAGATCGCCCAGATCTTCGGGCGCAATACGGGTATTGGCTAATTTACCAAAGCCGGTGTTGACCCCATAAACGGTGGCCCCGGTTTTAAGAATACTGGCAATCGCCCCGGCCGAGCGTTCGACACCAGCCCAGACCGATTGTGGTAAACGCAGGGACGCGCCGTCGCGCAAGGTTTTCCAGTCCGCATGGCTGGCCTGACCTGGTTTAATTTCTCTGTGCATTTATATCACCCATTGTCCGGCCCTGATCTGGCCTACATGTGGATTTGATCCCATAGAATAGGCCAGCGTGGAAGGATGCTCTACATCCCAATGGGCAATATCAGCAACCTGCCCCGCCGCCAGCGTTCCGTGTGTTTCATCCATGCCCAACGCCCCGGCGGCCACCCGCGTCACCCCGGCCAGGGCCTCTTCGGGTGTCATGCCAAACAGCGTGCAGCCCATATTCATGGTCAGTAATAAGGAGGTCAGCGGTGACGAGCCGGGATTGCAATCACTGGCCAGCGCCAGCGGAACCCCGTGTTGGCGCAGCATGTCCATTGGCGGCTTATGAGTTTCGCCCAAAAAATAGTATGCCCCCGGCAACAGCACCGCCCGTGTCCCGGCCTCGGCCATGGCCTTTATACCGGCCTCTGAGACATATTCCAGATGATCACAGGACAACGCCCCCAGTTCGGCGGCCATTTGTGCCCCGCCCTGATCCGACAATTGTTCGGCATGCAGGCGCAGACCAAGGCCTAATGTTTTCGCGGTTTCCAACACTTTGCGCATTTGCGCTGCGCTAAAGGCGATGTTTTCACAAAATCCATCACAGAAATCTGCCAGTCCCAGCCGGGCTATCTCGGGCAGCATTTCGTGAATAATCAGCGCGATATAATCATCGCTGCGCCCTGCAAATTCCGGCGGCAAAGCATGGGCGCCCAAAAAACTGGTTTTCACTATAATGGCATTCTTTTGGCCCAAGGCCCGCGCCGCGTGCAGCATTTTGCATTCGTTTTGTGTATCCAAGCCATAACCGGATTTAATCTCGATCATGCCCAGCCCTTCGGCCAAAAAGTCATTAAGGCGGCTTTGCGCGCTGTTGATCAGGTTATCTTTGCTGGCGGCTCGTGTGGCGGTTACGGTCGAAAGGATCCCGCCCCCGGCGCGGGCAATATCTGCATAAGATGCACCTTGAAGCCGCATTTCCCACTCTTTGGACCGGTCCCCGCCATAAACGATATGTGTGTGGCAATCGACCAGTGCCGGTGTTAACAGGCCGCCGGGTAAATCCTCGCGCGCCCAGTTGTGATATATGGGCGGCAAGTCGGTTGCGGCACCGACCCAGACAATCTGTGCCCCATCTATGGCCACGGCCCCCTGTTCGATCAGACCATAAGGGGTTTTACCCTGATCCATACTGGCAATATGCGCACCCGAAAGCACCCATTGCCGTGTCGATGCCTGTGTCATCTGTCCCATACCTTTGGCTAACCAGTGCGCACGGTTCTGCCAAGTCTTTTTTGATGCTCGCCTCGGCCCGCCAATCGCGTTATGAGGGCCTATGGAAACTGCTCTCTTTGCCACACACGCACTGCTGCCCACCGGTTGGGCCGATAATGTCCGTCTGCAATTCTCAAAAGATGGGCAAATCAGCGCCGTGACAGAAAAGGCAACTGCGCAAGCCAATGATAACCGTGCCGATATTGCCCTGCCCGGCATGGCCAATCTGCACTGTCATGCCTTTCAACGCGCCATGGCCGGTCTGGCCGAGTGCGCCGGGCCCACCACCGACAGTTTCTGGACCTGGCGCGAGGCCATGTACGCCATTGCCGGGCGCATGGACCCCGCGGCGTTAAACGCCATGGCCGCCATGGCCTATGTGGACATGCTGGAAAGCGGCTTTACCAGCGTCGGCGAGTTTCACTATATCCACCATGCCCCAGATGGCAGCCCCTATGACAACCCCGCCGAAATGGCGGTGCAGACCATTGATGCAGCAGCGCAGACCGGCATCGGACAGACCCTGTTGCCGGTATTTTACGCACAAGGCGGCTTTGGCGACCCAGCCCTATCGGCCCGGCAATTGCGTTTTGGTCATTCAGTCGAAAGCTTTCTTGAACTGATCAGTGCCTTGCAATCCCAATATCCAACCACCCGTCTTGGCATAGCGCCGCATTCCCTGCGCGCCGCCAGCCCGGAACACCTCAATGCCCTCATTACTGCGTTTCCTGATGGCCCTGTTCACATTCACATCGCCGAACAAAAACGCGAGGTCGAGGACTGCATAGCCCATCTGGGCGCCCGACCTGTGCGTTGGCTGCTGGATCATATGGACGTGGATGAGCGCTGGTGTCTGGTCCATGCCACCCATATGGGCGCGTGCGAAACCCGCGATCTGGCTCAAAGCCATGCAGTGGCTGGTCTTTGCCCGATCACCGAAGCCAATCTGGGCGATGGATTATTTCCGGCCATAGATTATCTGGCTCAAAAAGGGCGCTTTGGTATTGGCTCGGACAGTTGTGTGCGTATCAATCTGGCCGAAGAACTACGCCTTCTGGATTACGGACAAAGGCTGAGCAGCACTAAAAGAACCCCACTTGCATCGCCCAACACCTCCAGCGGTGCAACACTGTTTACCCTAGCTTTACAAGGCGGTGCACAGGCTCTGGCACAAAACACCGGTGCATTGACGGTCGGCAAAGATGCCGACATTGTCACGTTGGATAAAGGCCATGTGGCCCTGTGCGCCAGAAGCGGCGATGCCTGGTTGGATGGCTGGATTTATGGCGCCGCCAGAAGCCCGATCGTTGATGTCTATGCCAAGGCCAGACGGGTCGTGCACAAAGGCCGCCACACGGCACGTGAACAGGTTGAAGCCGCGTTCAAGAACACGGTCCAACGCATTTTAACGTAAAACGAGACCTCTAGACCTCGGCTTCATCATCAGTCAGCGCCAAAGCCCGCGCCTCGATCGCCCGCATGAAACGTGTGGCCGTCGTGATGTCGTCCGGGCTGAACCCCGCAAGCAAATGCTGTTCCTGTGCACGGGCCAGAGGAGCAATTTCCGTATAAATGCTGGCCCCGGTCTGGGTCAGGGACAAAATTCGCGCCCGCCCATCCTTATCTGATGTGGTGCGACTGATCAGGCCACGGGCCATCAACGCCGATACAGCGCGGCTGACCGCCATCTTGTCCATGGCTGCGCGCGCCGCGACTTCGCCCGCCGTAACCTCGTTACCGGCACCAAGAATAGCTAACACCCGCCACTGCCAGATCGAAAGACCAAAACGATCCTGATAGAGGCGCGCGATCAGGCGGCTGACCCGGTTCGAGGCCACAGACAAGCGGTAAGGCAGATAATCATCAAGATGCAACTCGGCCCCGCGCCCGTCAATTTTCGGCTTTGGATCAGGGGTTTTCATAGGGTTTGATGTCTTGCGCGATGCGGCCAAAGATCGATGCGCCTTCGGCATCCTTCATCTCGATGGTGACATGATCCCCATATTTCATAAACGGCGTTTTAGGTGCACCGCCCTCTATGGTTTCAATCATGCGAATTTCGGCAATGCACGAATAGCCTGCGCCGCCCTCGGTCACCGGCTTGCCGGGGCCATCGTCCAACTTGTTAGATACGGTCCCCGAACCGATAATGGCGCCCGCACCCAAGGGGCGGGTTTTGGCCGCATGAGCGATAATCTGGCCAAAATCAAAAGTCATATCAACGCCCGCATTGGCGCGGCCAAAGGCCTCACCATTCAGACCAACCAACATTGGTAAGTGCAGTTTGTTGCCTTTCCAGGCATCGCCCAGCTCGTCAGGACTGATAGCAACCGGAGAAAATGCCGATGACGGTTTGGATTGAAAAAAACCAAAGCCCTTGGCCAGTTCGCCCGGAATCAAACCCCGCAATGAGACATCATTAACCAGCATAATCAGGCGAATTTTACTGGCCGCCAGATCAGGTGAGGCACCCATGGGCACATCATCAACAACCACTGCAACTTCGGCCTCCATATCGATGCCCCAGTCCTGGTCGTTGGCAACCACAATATCGTCACGCGGCCCCAGAAATGTGTCCGAGCCGCCCTGATACATCAAAGGGTCCGTCCAGAAGGTTTCGGGCATTTGCGCGCCGCGGGCTTTGCGCACCAGTTCTACATGATTGACATAAGCGGACCCGTCGGCCCACTGAAAGGCGCGCGGTAAAGGCGAGTCGCACTCGCGCTCATGAAACCGCTCGACTGGCACTGCGCCAACTTCCAGGCTTTGGGATAAGGCCTGTAATTGAGGCTCTACTTCGCTCCAATGGTCCAAAGCGGCCTGTAATGTCGGGGCAATGCGGCCGGCGTCAGTGTAGCGTGTGAGATCATTGGAAACGACGACCAGACGACCATCGCGCCCTGATTTCAGTGATGCAAGTTTCATGGATATACCTTTGCGAACGTGTAACAAACGTTACCGTATTGGTGCGCCATTTCCAGCGGCGACGCAAGGCAGATCGTGTAATCATTAGTGATGCTGGCTGTGACAGAACAGGCACAAGACCCTGCGGAGTTATGCTTTTCAACATTCCTGAAGCAATATTTTTCGTGCAAATTAAAAACGCTATAAATTGCTAATCAAGGGTCAGAATACGGCTAGTTTCCCAACGGATTGTTTGTCCGACCGCCCCGGCTTTGCATGTCATCGGCGGTTTTCCTGCCTAATACCTCCTGGGCTTCCCAGCGAGCCTTGGTCAAACAGACTTTTCGGGTAAAGCGTGATCCCGTGATCACTTTGCGCTTGCATACGAGGTGTTCGCGTTTGACCTTTTTCTTTTGCACCTTTTCTGTATTTTTCGGTGCCGCAGCCACAGGGGCAACCTTTGGCGCTGGAGGTGCCACAGGCATATGCGCAACTGGCTCGGTGCCAGCTTTCAAACCCGCTCCGACGACTTCAGCGGATTCTGGGAGCGCTTTTTCTTGCGCGCTTTCCTGTATTTTTTCTGGCGCAGCAGGTTCAGGATTTTGTTTTGAACTTTGAGGCGACACAGGTGGGGCAAGTTCTGCTTGCGGCGTGCCGTCTTGTGCTACTGGCGCATTTTGCTGATGCAAGACGGCCATGACCACCGGTTTTTCTTCATATATTTCAACAAAATCGCCAGTGTGACGGTGATTGCTATACCGCGGCGCAAAACGGTTCGCAGGAAAGACCGGCTGTCTCATCTTGCGGGTTTTTGTGTAATTTGGGTGTTCTGCAGATGCAAAGTTGGTTTGAATGTTTCCTGATGACACGCAACCGGTCAACATTCCAGCAGTCAAAAGAACGGCCGTGAGAAGCAGAATTTTCATCTATCAACCTCCATGACCCAACCCATATGGCTATGGAATTTTAAACTTATACAAGAACTCTCCTTAATAGGAAGCAAAAAAAGCTTGGGGATGCCATAGGTAAACCCACAACATCCCCAGACTCGTTTTGCAATTCATGTTGGCATGGCGACTAATGCCGCCATGCCAATGCACTAACTAAAGCGCGACGTTAATGCCGACGAAGAGTTGGCGACCAACGGAGTCATAAACACCTGGGAAGGTGTTACCGTTACCGGTCCCTGTTGGCAGCGACGTGCTCAAAGGTGGATCAACATCAAACAGATTGTTAACACCAGCACGAAGGACAACGTTTTCCTTCATGAACCAAGAGGCAGACAAATCGACGTAGCTTTTGGAGCTAAAGTGGTCATCGATTGTGCCATTCGGTGTACCTTCCAGGTCAACAGACCCGAAATAACGCCATGTGGTCGAGAAGTTGACGTCATAAGGAGACTGCCAGGTGCCCATCAAACGGTGACGATATGTCGGTGTTGGAACACCACAAACCGTGCCGTAAACACCCTTACATTCAACCTTGCCACTGCCTGGGAAAGATTCAAAGGCACTGGAGTCGAGGATCGTGGACACATAATCAATGCTCATAGAGCCCTGATTGCCAAGATCCATGCTGTATGTTGCAGCAATATCAACACCCGAAGTAGACAGGCTGGCAATATTGACGTTGGTGGCTGTGATACCACCGGTCGAGCTGCTGACAAACAGAGAGTTGGCAACGTCACGTTGGATCAGATTACAGAATGCAGGATCGCCAGTATTCAGGCAGTTCTCAAAAGCCTGGTTTGGCGGGATGGTCGCAATTGTTTTGTTCACTTTGATGTCAAAGTAATCGACCGAAACCGACAGGCCAGGGATCATGCTTGGCGTCAGGATAACACCCAAAGTATAGGTGTCAGAGACTTCTGGTTCCAAAAGCGGGTTACCACCTGTGATCGCATTAAACTGACCCGCAGAGTTATCAGGAATAGTCCCGTATGTTGCCGCAGTAACGCCAGTGCGCTGACATTCAGCCAATGAGCGGAACGGTGTAGCACCGGCGCAATCATCAAATGAACCATCAGGATTGGATGTCAGGTTAAATAGGCCGGTGTTTTGTGAAGAGAACAGCTCGATGATGTTCGGTGCACGCACAGCACGCTGATACTGGCCACGAACGCGAATGTCGTCGATCGGAACCCAGGAAAGACCAGCAGCGTAAGTATCGGTTGTGAAACCATTTTTCACGCCATTGCCGTTCACGGTGTAATCCGAGTAACGATACGCACCGTTAAAGCTCAACTCTTGAGCCAAAGGTGCATCTGTGACCAGCGGGATTTGTGTTTCAGCATAAAGCTCAAACAAGCGGGTGACACCAGCAACAGGAAGCGTTGCCCCGCCCACACCGGTCAAACCACCACCTGGTGTCGCAGAAATCGCATCCGGGCTTCTGGACAGCTCGTCTTTACGGAATTCGTAACCAACCAGAGTCTGGATACCAGAATCTGCAAACGGGCTTTTCAGACCATAGTCAGTCAAATCACCCTGAATGTTACCACCCAGAACTTTTTGCTCGGTAAAGCCATTCACGAAAGCATCCTGTTGGATGTAGTTAATAGCACCCTGTGTAACACCGCCAATTTGGAAGACGTTGTACGGTACACAACCAGCATTGCCGGACGCACAGACAGGGCCATTCGGGCCGTTTACGACGTTCAGGGCATCAGTAAGATTTGCAATCGAGAAGTCTTTACTGGAAATGCTGGTCAGGTTGGTGCGTGAGAATTGGCCAAATACATCATAGCTGAAGTTATCGCCAAGATCGCCGCGAAGACCGCCAACCATGCGCCATGTTGTCAGCTCAATATTGGAATTCCGGCCACCGCCTTCAACGTTACGACGGTTGATCAGAACGTTTGAAACAGCACCCGGTGCATTGGTACAGCTCAGCACATCAAAGAATGAGCCAGGACCAGAACCCAAGAATGGGTTCGAGCAGTTCACAGCGCCATTGGCAAAAAACGTACCCGTAGGCGCGATTTGAGCATCAGTTTTGTTGTTGGTAAAGCTCAGATCAAGATAAGCCTCAACATTATTCGTTACGTCGTAACGGGCCAGCGTCGTCATGCTGAAGCGCTCATTTGGACGCTGGAAGAAGTTGAATGGGTTAAAGTTGAACGTTTGCGACGGAATGCCGGTAAACGGAACAATTTGACCATCTGGCTGCAGGAAGAACTGGTTGCCATTGTCCAAAGACAGGAAGCGACCTGTTGCACTGGCTGTTGAACCAACACAACCGATACCGTCTACAGAACCTGGTGCATTTGTACCACCAAAGGCACAACCGGATATGTCCCGCGTGCCTTGTTCAATAGCGTTTTGGTTTTGATAGCTGAGATTGACCGTTACATTGCCGCGATCATCAGGTGCATTGGCACCCATTGTGACTGACAGTGAAACATTACGGCCGTCAAACGTGCTGCCACCAGGGATTGGCTGGTTTGCACCGGCCAGAACACTTTGGGCAAATTTATTGTTATTGCTGTCCTGATTGTAACCAACCTGTGCATCAACTTCGATGCCTTCAAAGTTACGTCTCAGGATAAAGTTGGCAACACCGCCGATGGCATCAGAACCATACACAGCAGATTGACCACCGGTCACCACGTCTACGCGCTCGACCAGAGCAGCAGGGATAAGGTCAAGGTTAGCCGGTGAAGAGTTTGGTGAACCAAACGGCAAACGTTTGCCGTCGATCATCACCAACGTCCGAATTGAACCCAGACCACGAAGGTTCAAGGTCGACGTACCAGACGCACCATTTGAAACTTCACTGGTTTGACCAGCAAAAGCCTGTGGCAGAATGTTCAGCATGTCTTCGATGCGAACCGTACCACGGATTTTGATCTCTTCTGCAGAGACTTGTGTGATTGGGCTGATAGCAACCAGATTAGACTGTTTCAGGCGCGAACCCGTAACAATGATCGCTTCTTCCGAAGCGCCTTCGTCTTCTGATTGTGCTAGAGCAGCACCACTAAAACCGAGTGCAAAAATTGATGCACCGGCCAATGTCAAAGCGCGCAAAGAGCGTTTGCATTGAATGCCTTTTGATGTGTTTACGTATTGCATAAAGAACCCCTCTTGAAAATGCAAAACAGAGGCCCTGATACATAGAACCCCTTCCGAGAGGTACGTCGGCCAGATATCCATAGAAATTTCAATCGCAGTGCGCTAGTCGACCAAAAATTTAGGACAGAGAGCTGCTTTTTCTGTCAACCGCGCTTTTTTTGCGACTAACGTTCTTCGCCATTAGGGAGTTTGCTATAACTCATCAAAAAAAGTAACTTTTTGCCTGAAGATTGTAAGGCGTAGGGTGGCAACAGGCAAAAATGAACGACAAAAAGAAAACCATCATGGTCAGCAAACAGGCTGCCGCAGAAGAAAAAAAAGTCTTCTGGGTTTCCCTGGTGGCGATGCTGTTCATCGGCGTGTTATCTCATGCGCCACGCTCTTTTTTCATGTCAGACCCACAGTTTGTTTTTGCGGCCTCTGCTTTGACAATCATGCTAGGGGTCAATCTGACGACCGCACTGCTCATCCGTCATATCCAACGCACCACCAATCTCGGTCTAAAAGTCAACTTGCTCATTGTTATGGGGATTTGCGTCACGGCCACCATAATAGAGTTCTTTATTGATCTGTTTCTGATTGTCACAGTTTCAGAACTATTCAACCTGGATTATTTGTTCGACAGCATCATTACGGCGGGTGTCGAGGAAGTCTGGTTTTTGTTTGCCTGGGCCGTTCTCTATATATCCTTCACCCAGAACATTATTTCCCGACAACAAGAGGATGCCATTACCAAGGCCAACACCCTGGCTCAGCAGGCCCAACTCAACATGTTGCGCTACCAGCTTAATCCGCATTTCCTTTTCAATACCCTGAACTCTTTATCAGCCCTGGTTTTACAACAACGCAATGACGAGGCAGAATCAGTCCTCATGAGGCTCAGCCAGTTCTTGCGCTACACCTTGGACACAACCACAACTCAGCTCATTTCCCTGCAAGAGGAAATCGCGGTTCAAAAGCATTATCTGGAGATCGAGAAAGTCCGATTTCAGGAGCGCCTGAACGTGGAATTTGACGTTGACCCCGCACTGAACCAGGCCTTGATTCCCAGCCTCTTGCTTCAACCTCTGGTCGAGAACGCCATTAAACACGTGGTCGCCAACAACCAATCCACGACAACAATTACAATTCGGGCCAGAGAAAAAAACGGCATGCTGGAAATTACCGTGATGGACGATGGCCCCGGCATGCCAGATCCCAGCATAATGTTACGCGCAACGGGCAAAAAAGTCGGCATCCGTAACACAGCCGAGCGCCTGGTTCTTGTTTATGGCAAAAAGGCACGTTTTGACGTAGCCAACCGTGAACATGGCGGTCTTAAAATTATGCTCAACCTACCTTTGAATTATGGAGACTAACGAGATGAAAACTATTCTGGTGGATGATGAGCCACTGGCGTTAAATCGCATTGAGCATCTGGCGGCCGATATTGACGGCATAGAGATTGTGGGCAGTTGCCGCGATGGTATCTCGGCTCTCAAAACCGCCAACAGGCTCAAACCATCTCTGGTCTTGCTGGACATTAAAATGCCCGGAATGGACGGCTTTGAAGTTGCCGCCGAACTCAGCCAGCTCTCCCCGGCCCCCGAAGTGGTGTTTATCACGGCCTTTGATCATTTCGCGGTACAGGCTTTTGAGGCCCATGCCCTCGACTATTTGCTAAAGCCTGTCGAGAAAAGCCGTCTGGAGGAAACCGTAAAGCTGGCACATAAACGTCTGAGCGAACGCGACTCGGGCGAACGTTCCCGCGAGCTGAGCGCCATCATCAACGATCTTCGCGAAGCCATCGGCGAGTATCAACGCGATGAAAACAAACGTGCCCTGTGGGTGAAGGAAAAAGGCAGTATGATCCGCGTTAACAGCGCTGATATAGAGTGGATCGAAGCTGAACGAGACTATGTACGCTTGCACATGGGCAAGCACTCACACCTGATGCGCAATACCATGAACGCCATCAGTAAATCTCTGTCTCCCAGTCAGTTTGTCAGGGTGCACCGGTCCGCCATTATCAATATTGCGTTTGTGCTACAGCTCCGCCTTAGCCCAACAGGTGCCCACGTCCTTCGCCTAAAAAACGGCACCGAAGTCCCGGTCGGGCGTAATTATCGCAAAGCCGTTGCCAGCGCCCTGCATACGAATGAATAGAGGTGTCTGTAAATTGGTTGCGGGGGCTACTAACCCCCTAGACCTACCTCTATATGAGGTAAGCAAGGGTAAGTTGGTTGCGGGAGCCACTAGCCCACTGAACCTGCTTTTCAACGCCTTCGACCTTACCAATAGCTATATATCTGCAAAACCCTGATTTTACTTAGTAATTTCAGGATTTTTGCGTTTGGCATCTTTGGTTTGATCGTTGGTTGGAGAGCTAATGATGAACAAAGAAAGCTATGGCAAAAGAATTGCGCCTTTTTCACTAAGGCTAACATTTGAAGAACGTGCTTGGTTAGAACGCGAATCTGCTGGCATGCCTATGGGGGCATTCATCAAATCTCGCTTATTTGGCAATGGGTATAAGCCCAGTAAAAAGCGCGGCAAAGCTCCTGTAAAAGATCACAAGCAATTAGCAGAGCTTCTGGCCTGCCTCGGTGCTTCAAGGATTGCCAATAATCTAAACCAGCTCGCAAAATCTGCCAATTCAGGAACACTGTATTTTGACTATGACACCAAGCGCGACATTAACCGCGCCTGTGATGACATTCGCAATATGCGCCTAATGCTCATGCGCTCATTGGGCATGAAAATACGAGAAGAGGATAACCGCCCAGAAACAACTTCACAAAGTTTTAGCCGTGCGACTTCTGACGAGCGGAGGTTCAAACTATGATCCTCAAAGGCTCACAAAGAGGCGGTGCAAATCAGCTTTCATCTCACCTGCTTAACAGCAAAGACAATGATCATGTATCTGTCTTTGAACTACGCGGATTTGTGTCTGATGATCTAAAAGGCGCACTATCTGAAAACCATGCGATTGCAAAAGGCACTAAGTGCGAGCAATTCATGTTTTCGCTTAGCCTTAATCCACCGCAAAATGAAAATGTGAGTGAGGCCGATTTTGCCAAAACGGCAGACTTGGCAGAAGAACGCCTTGGCTTAAAAGATCAACCAAGAGCAATAGTCTTTCATGAAAAAGAAGGGCGCAGGCATGCGCATGTCGTTTGGTCAAGAGTTGACCCAGAAACTATGCGGGCAATCAACCTCCCCCACTTCAAATACAAACTAACTGCACTATCGCGTGAACTATATCTTGAACACGGCTGGAACCTTCCTGATGGGCTACGCCGTGATGGCGGCAAAAGTCCATTAAATTTTTCATTGGAAGAATGGCAGCAAGCAAAACGTCAAAAGCTTGACCCTCGTGAAATCAAACAAGTGTTTCAGGAAACTTGGTCAAGAACAGATAATGCCAACGCCTTTAAAAATGCACTGGAAGAAAAAGGCTATTTTCTCGCTCGCGGTGATCGTCGCGGCTTTGTTGCGCTCAATGTTGAAGGTGAAGTTTTTGCCATACCTAAATGGGTTGGAATAAAAACTAAGGAAATCTGCGCCAAACTCGGAAAAGAATCTGAACTAGAATCTGTTGAACAAGTACGTTCCGAACTTGCCCTCAAAGTTACCGATAAAGTTACATCTCTTATGCGCGATGTAAAATCTCGCCATGATGAAGAGTTGCGCCCCTTGATGGCAACAAAGCGGGCAATGACTAAAGCCCATCAATCCGAGCGCCAATTATTATCCGAAAAACAAGAAAAGCGTTGGCGAGAGGAAAATGCCAAACGTGCAGACAAATTAAATAAAGGCCTGCGCGGGCTATGGCAAAAAGTAACGGGTAAGTCACGTCATATTCAAAAGGCTAACGAAGCTGAAGCATATCAAGGCCTCGTCAGAGATCGCACACAACGGGACGACTTAGTATTCGCCCAGCTTAAAGAACGACAAGTTCTTCAAAAAGACATCAATAAAATTCGCAAACGCCATGTTCAAAATCACAAGCTGCTCTCCCGTGAGGTCAGCACATATTTACGCATGCGCACTGCACAAAAAGATGTTGGCAAAGATCGCTCGCAACAACGCGAGCATCAAGAACAGCCACATACCGCGGATCGTAAAAATGATCCTTCCAACACACTCGAACCCTAACGGAGTTTACTATGACTAAATTATTAAAACTACTCTCTACAGGCATATTGCTTGTATTCATTCCTGCATCTACGGCTTGGGCAGGCAGCAAACTTGATGCCGTAGGCGATCAAATCGGCCTAGATTTTATCCGCATTGTTAGTATCGCCATTACCTTTGGTATTGGCTTTGCCATTGGTTGGCTATTTTCTGACAAAGGCAGAACTTTTCGGAGATATGTCGGGCTGGCTATTTTAGCTTTGATTGCGCTTAATATCTTAACCAGCAACAGCATGATCTCGCACGGCCTATCAAGCTTGGTGACTTTTTGTGCCTTCTTTGTTGGCATAGGACTTGGCTTTGGCTCCATGTTCAAAGATCTTATAGGCAAGCCCACTACATTCGGCTCCGCTGAATGGGCAGATATGGTGCATATAAAGAATAATGACCTGATCGGCACTAATGGTTTTCGACTTGGTACATTTGCTACCAAAAGAGAATCCGCTGCACTCAACTATGCACGGGATAGGCATTTACTTACAGTTGCCCCTACCCGTTCTGGTAAAGGGACAACTGCTATCATTCCTAACCTTTTAACCTATGCAGGCTCGGTTCTGGTAATTGACCCTAAAGGTGAAAACGCCTTGATTACAGCACAACGGCGCAAAGATATGGGGCAACAGGTCTTTATTGTTGATCCATGGGGCATTGCAAATGATACCAACTTCAAAACGGCTCGCTTCAATCCTTTGGATTGGCTGGTCAAAGGTGATGTTGATATTACAGAAAATGCAATGCTACTTGCTGATGCCCTTATTGTTAAAGAAGGAAACGGCGACCAGTTTTGGGTCGAAGAGGCCAAAGCTTTATTGCAAGGCTTCATTCTATATGTAGCAACAGAAGAAAGTGAAGAAGGACAACGCCATCTTGGCCGTGTCCGTGACCTTTTGCTTTTAGACGGCGAAGACATGCCTGAACTATTTCAGCGTATGGCTAACTCTGCTCATCATATTGTAGCCAGTACTGGCGCACGTTGCCTGCAAAAAGAAGAAAAGCTGCTCGCAAATGTAGTCGCATCCGCACAAGCTCAAACACATTTCCTTGATAGTGCGCGTATCCGAGAAAGCTTATCTACGTCAGACTTCAAATTTGAAGATTTGAAAACAAGTAAGGTAAGCATATTCTTGGTGCTGCCATCTGATAGATTGCATGCCTTTAGTCGCTGGTTACGTCTGCTTATTCAGCAAGCAATTACAGTCAATGCTCGCAATATTGAGCTTAAGCCCGAAAAGCCCGTGTTATTCTTACTTGATGAAATGCCTGCATTAGGCCGCTTGGCTATGGTCGAACAAGCTTATGGCTTAATGGCTGGGTTTGGCATTCAGCTTTGGGGTATTGTCCAAGACTTAAGCCAGCTTAAAAACATATATGGCGATGGCTGGGAAACCTTTATTGGCAATTCAGGCGTTATCCAATATTTTGGTTCTAGAGATCGCATTACGGCTGAATATTTTTCTGCTCTGTGCGGTGTTAGTACAGTTTGGAATTTATCCTATGCTTTTGGCCGTGTCTTTGGTTTTAGCGGCCAAGGCTCATCAAGCTCAACCAGTCAGACAGAAACCACATCTTCAGTGCAAAGAAAACTGGCTTATGCCGATGAACTGATGCGCTTGCCTCACGACAAGCAGCTAATTTTAGTTGAGAATTTAAACCCTATCTCTGCGCATAAATTGCCTTGGTTTAATGATCTTGAACTTAAAAACCTCGGCAATAATCTACATAAATAAATCATCAAACTATGTCGGGGGCTTATAGCCCCCGATTCACCATTCATTTTAGAGCATGGAGAATCCAATGCCCGACTTTGAGAAGAAGAATCTTCGCGATAAAGACAATGCTGCCCCAAGAATTAAACCACCGCGCAATGTTCATATTGCTCCAAGAGGTTTTGCACCTCCTGGAATGGTGGGTATTAGACCCTCACCTCAGCTAAACGACAATCGTTTGAAATCTGGCCAAGCGCCTAAACCACCACGTCCGCCAAAGCGATTTGCCCTTGGTACGTCTGGCGAGCTTAAAAAAGAATTCAAGCCATTAGTTGCTAAAACGCCGACCAAAGATAGAGGGATTGATAGATAAATGACCTCGTCAACAACCATTTACCGCCTATATGACCGTTATATCAGTCACTATTTGGTTTGTTTTTGAACGATTATTAAGAACGATGTGATCTTCGTAAACGATCAAACTATTTTGATCCAATAAACTGGATAACTCATATATTCTCTGTTTATAGTCAGAGAGTTTTTCACCGGCGCCCTTTCGAAGGGTTTCATTTCTCATTCCGGAAATACAATCAATAAGCTGAGCAAACATTGAAAAACGACTATCTACAAATGACACTTCAGCAATGTTATGGGAGTAATCAATGCTTATATTATCTCTCATATGCTTTGGCATTTGATCGCAAAATTTCTGCGGATAGCCAAATCCATTCACTCTAGGTTGAAAGGATCTTTCAAATCCAGCATCTACTACTGGCATCATCAAGCGACCCTTTCTTAAGTTTGAAGTCACGCTCTGAATTCCAAGCCAGCATAGTTGATAGTAGAATTCATCTTTATTGATATTAGGTATTAACTCTGCTGTCTCTTTACTATCGTAATATCCAACCCTAAAAACTGATGCATTATAGTGTATTAATTTCTCAACAATGATTTTAAAAACCTCAATTTTAAAATCATCATCCTCATATTCAGGCAGAAAATCCCTGTAATGTAGCTCGGGTATCGGAGCTATTGTATTTTCTATTTTATTAAATAATGGGTTTAACGCTTCATATAGGCTCTGCCTAAGGTTCGAATAAATTTCAGATGGTATATGTATTGCGCTCAGTGAATACAGTTTATTACCAGAACCCAAGGTTATTTTACTTTCATATATATATAAAAAATCTGACATTTTATTATTTGTATAGCAGTTAGGATATCTTTGAAAACAATTTATCAATATCAGTATAAATTGCTTTTCCACAAATCACCGTTGTTCCAAATCCGCCAAAATGATCTACTCTTGTCAAAGCTGCTAAGTTTAAAATTAGCTCAAGTCATTAGGTGCCAAAACACCTGACAAAAATCATGGTTTTGAACGCTAACAAATACTCCGCAACACGATAAGCTAAATATAGGTCGACATAATAAGCTAAATATAGTACAACACAATAAGCTAAATATAAAACTGCGCAATAAACTCTAAATTGGACACAACATGGCAACGCCTCCAGAAAAACTAGCAAGCTCATTAGAAGCATTGAAAACGATACAGGACACTGGACTTGTAGCAATACGGTCTGCTGACCTGACACGCACACACAGAGAACGCCTTCTCAAGCATGGGTTTTTACAAGAGGTAATGAAAGGTTGGTACATCCCAGCAAGTCCAGATGATATGTCTGGTGAAAGCACAGCTTGGTATGCTTCATATTGGGGTTTTTGCGCCTCTTATCTCCCGTCCCGTTTTGAGGATGATTGGTGTCTTTCTCCTGAACAGTCTTTGCAAATACATGCAGGTAATATGCAAGTACCAAAGCAGCTATTGGTACGAGCACCAAAAGCACGAAATAAAATAACTAATCTCCCGCATGGCACATCCCTCTATGATGTGAAGGCAGCCATACCGAAACAAAACAATATAGAGATTAAAGACGGTATGCGGCTTTTTCCTTTGCCAGACTCGTTAATTGCCTGCTCACCTACCTACTATCAGCAACACCCAACCGAATCTCGCACCGCACTTGCACTTGTTAAGGATTCTTCTGACATACTTAGAATTCTCCTAGAGGGTGAGCACAGCAAAATAGCTGGGCGTTTAGCTGGAGCCTTTCGCAATATTGGTAGAGACCGTATTGCAGATGAAATCCTAGCAACTATGAAGGCAGCAGACTTTACTGTTAGAGAGCTTGACCCTTTTGAAGAAAAACTACCATCCATTGGAAATATGAGAGAGACATCCCCACTCGCAATGCGCATAAAATTAATGTGGCAAAAAATGCGTGAAGATGTTGTTGGTAAACTTCCAGCTCCCACTCCGCTGAATGATATCGAAGCTTACTTAACGCAAGTAGATGATATTTATGTGACGGACGCTTACCATTCCCTATCCATTGAAGGCTATCAGGTAAGCGCTGAACTCATAGAGCTGGTGCGCTCGGGGGATTGGAACCCAGACACAATTGAAGCTGATAAAAAACACAGAGATACACTTGCTGCACGCGGCTATTGGCTTGCTTTTCAGGAAGTCCGAAAAAGTGTCAAAAAGTGTTTAGAGGGGCAAAATGCTGGCCAAGTTACAGAGCACGACCATGCGGCGTGGTATAGGGAATTATTTGCGCCTAGCGCAACAGCAGGTATATTAAAACTAGCTGATTTAGCAGGGTATAGAAATATGCCCGTTTTTATCCGCCGTTCAATGCATGTCCCGCCACCCTCCGAATCTGTTCGAGATGCCATGCCTGTTTTGTTTGAATTGCTGGAGGCTGAACCTGATGCTTCTGTTCGTATTGTGCTAGGCCATTTCATCTTTGTCTATATTCACCCTTATATAGACGGTAACGGCAGAACCGCTCGCTTCCTAATGAATGTCATGATGGCATCTGGCGGGTATCCATGGATGGTTATACCTGTTGAAAGAAGAGCAGAGTATATGTCAGCTTTAGAAGCTGCTAGTGTTGACCAAAACATTATCCCATTTGTGAATTTCTTATCAAGCCTAATAAAAACGGGAAAAAATTACAAATAACACGCACTATTTTAACAAGGAAAATTGAAGTATGAAAAACCCTAGCAAATCAAAACGTATGGCACTCAAAGCTGGTAAGGCTAGCCTGTCTGTTTTGACCAAAGCGGGTAAGATTGCGGGTAAAGCAGGGAAAATAGCCACGCGCAAAACAGGCCGCTTTGTAAAAGAAAAATCTGAAGAAATTTCACGGAATATGGAACCGTTATCCGAGGCCAACTGGTATGGAAGAGCTGCGCATACCTGTGAAACTATTTGTGATGCATTACTGCGTGAAAAAAAAGGGGTGTCTAGCCGTATCGTTAAAGGGCTTTCTATTAAACTAGGGTTTGCTGGTACAGGCGCTAGTATATTTTCTATCGCATCTCTTCTTGGAACAGCCAGTACAGGTACGGCCATAGGATCTTTATCTGGCGCAGCATTTAATAGCGCAGCTCTTGCTTGGGTCGGTGGCAGTGTTGCAGTAGGCTCGGCAATTGTTTTAGGGGCTTCTTTAATTGGTGGATTAGCTGCTTTATTTGGTGTTCGTGTTTTATCGCAAAAGCTAACGGGTAAGAAGAGGGCAAAAACAGAGTTAAGCCTACAAGAACAAAGCGTTTTGGATGTTTGCCTATCGTTAGCGGTGGCCTTTAGAGAACAAGAAGCGCTTGGTAATAACCTTGATTCAATGTCGGCGCAGGCATTATATGTGGATGCCTTAATCCCTCTATGCGACGAGCTAATAAAATCTTTAGACAAAGCAAATGCATGGCCTGTTCTCGCCCAAAGAAAACTACGCACTTCCATAGATAAGGTTAAAAATCTAACAGAGTACCTTTATTGCCAGTCGAGTAATTTTTCAACCGCTACAAAAAACAAGGCACTCTCCATATCGACAGGTGTTGTATCGGCGGTAATTATTCAATTATTAGCGGATGATTTGCCAAAATTCAGTCAAGAAGAAGGATTAGTATTAGAAGCCTTGCGACGCTCCAACAACTCTTTAACAAATGCATCAAACGAAGAGCTAGCAACATATATCCAAAACATGGAGCCCGTGCAAATTTCAGGGCTTAGTAATAATATTAAAGGTATTTATCATGAGCTTGCCTATCAGAATATAGAAAACAGCGATGGTAACAACTATGTAGTAGAATTGTTTGAAACCACCAACCACGCAGGCGCGGACATACGCATAATCAACACAGATACCAATGAGGTAAAAGAAGTTCAATTAAAAGCGACGAAATATATGCAACATATTCGTGAGCATAATGAAAAATATGAAAACATTGAGATATTTGCGACAAGTGAAGTCGCCACTGGCAACGCAGAACTCACATCGACAGGGTTTTCTAATGAAGACCTTACGGAAGACGTGTCTTCAGTATTTTCTGACTTGGACGATTTCGACGACCCTAACGTTATCGACAGCATGACTGTGGCAGCAATGATTACATTGGCAAAAAATGCAGGGGTTCTGTTAAAAGGTGAAAAGGTTTCCAACCATGAGAAAGAAAACATGATTAAGGATGGGGCTATAGCGGCTAGTGTCGCAGGACTTGTGCATTTAATTCTATAACACCAAGTCTGCGTTACGTGTAGCTTGTTGCTAAAAAATATTTTTTACATGTCAAACACCAGTCATCACTAATTTTTGGAACCGCTTATTCCTCAACCATTATGCTTTTGAAGGATTGGCTGTTCCAAAAATATATGATAAAATCATAAAAAGTGAGCAGCATTAACCTTTATAATGGAAATTGTTTTTTAGACCTATGATCTGGTGCGCTACACTACATTATGAACAAGTAGATATAAGTGATATAACTGAATGATAGGGACAATGGTACATACTTTTTTATATGTTATAATTTTCAACATAGCGATTTTATCACATGCGATGGCTAACCCGTTACGCATAGCCACATGGAATATTGAAAATTTACGCGCTCAAAACAGTATAGGCGCAGTCAAACGAGATGATGCTGATTTCAATGGACTAGCTGCCATAGCTAGAAACATAAACGCTGACATTATTGCGCTACAAGAAGTAGACGGGGCAAAGGCTGCATCAAGGGTTTTTGATCCGACCGTTTATGATTTCTTCTTTTCTGACCGTCACCACGTTCAGCGCACTGGTTTTGCCATTCGTAAAGATAAGGGCATCACCGTAGTTGCTGACAGGGACTTTAAATTGTTGGGACTAGATGGTTCCGTGCGTTATGGCACCGATATTACTATCAGGGTTAATGGAACACGGCTCAGGTTACTAGCAGTCCATCTGAAAAGCGGTTGTTTTGACAAACCGCTTTTCAGTAATAGTAACGCCTGCACAAAGCTCAACCGGCAAATCCCTATCCTTGAAAACTGGATTGATCAACGTTCAGTGGAAAACATACCATTTGTAATTCTTGGAGACTTCAATCGTCGTTTTGATGCGCTGGGGGATGATTTTTTTCCCGATATTAACGATAATGATCCGGCTGGGCTTGAGCTTATTCGAGTAACTGAAGGTCGGCAATCTAACTGTCTAAATGGTCGTTACCCAAAATATATTGACCACATTGTACTTGATGAGCAGGCGGCTGAAATGCTGAAAGCTGATAGCTTTAGGCAATCACAAATAACAAAATCGCAGGCCATAGCCCTTAAATTATCTGACCATTGTCCTATTTCCGTAGAGCTAAACTTTATAAGCCAGCCTTAGAGGCTGTTAGTGTTGATCAAAACATTGTTCCGTTCGTTAATTTCATTGCCAGCATTATGGTTACCAAAACATAGGCGGGCTTTAACTGTCCAAAACTTTTTCTAGGAACCTATAAATTTCAACCATAGCCAATGTATCGAGCTTGCAATAGTCAAGCAATTCTTGAGCTTTTGCTACTAAGTCATCACCTGACGCATCCACCATTTTTTGCCATGCATCCATAGCAGTTGCGCCGTCTTGTACGGCTAGGTGATCATAACCTAAGTGTGGGCAAAGGATTGGCAGCACTTTCTTTATTGAGGTCGACCCCTCAAACCTTGCATCAACATATGATTTTTTAAAAACATCCTCTAAATCAACCATCCTGTCATTAAGATCATTTAGGAAACCTGCTTTGTCTGGGAACCACTTAGCCATTTCTTTGTTTTGCGTCTTCTCGAATGATGCGTGCCAAGAAACCACACTTCCTACAGATCCAAAATTCTGTACCATTTGCTCCACAAGATTACGCGGCAGCTGCGGCTCTTTTTGAAGAAATTCTTTATGTGAGAGCGTGCCATCTTCATCCAGTATATGCAGAGAATATTGAACTGGAAAATGCTTGTGAGGGCTAATGCCATCAATCAATGGCACAGCAGACCCAAAGGTCTCATAATCAAAAAAGTAAAGTGGGAATTCATAGGCTTCCAAGAATCCACGAATTGCACCCAAATCAATCTGTGGTTTGCTTTGATGTGCCGATAGCAAAACGCCAGTTTGTATGTCTGACAGCTCATAATCCTCTGGAACGTCCTTAAGCTGAAAGATGTCATCAGCAATTAAATCTCGACGCTTCTTTTCACTCAAGCGAGGCAAACTGTATATTGAGGGTTTAGTAATTCCACGATTGAAGTAATCAAAAGTATCACAGTGGTGCGCTCGAGATTTAAATTTACAAGAACAACCCTCTTTATTTATTTCAGATTGCTCTAGCAATTGGAGCGCCTCTTCCATTTCAGTCTCAGTCTCAGAGGTGATTTCAATTACCTTCTCAGTGACGTCTTCAAAAACCAAAAGTTCAGACGGAATAATAGCTCCTGCTTTTTCATAGGTTCCGTTCAGATGAACCAGCACGAATTTATCAATAATCACTCCAGCTTTAGCCCCACAAATACCTTGAAAACATATATCTTTTAAATGATTGTGGCTGCCGCTGGTTTTAACTCTTGTAGATGATTTAATTTCATAGAGAATAACATCACCTTCTTCGGTTGTCTCCAACACATCAGCTCTAGCAAAAAACCCGTCTCCGTTATCAAAAATACTTTGGAAATCAATATCCGTAGTAACTGTTTCATCAAAATATTTCCGTACATAGCCTTCAACTTCATAGCCTTCTCGTGTAAGTTTTTGTAAGAAGGAAGAAAACTCACCATCAGGATAGTTATCAGGTTCATTCTTCATCACCCAAAGCGACTTTGGGCAATTTAAGTATTGTATGAAATCTGTCTTAGTTAATTGAACCAATTCTATACCCTCTGGTTTTCATTATTATCGTTACAATACGTTTTTTTCGTGGATAATGTTTTCATTAAACGCCTAACCGACCCGTGAAAATGGATACGCATTCTTGATATAAGTGTTCAAAAACCTTCCCTTTGAGCCCGCCTGTTTGATTTTATCATACATATTCTGCGGTACGTTAAAGTACTGGTATATTGAACCATTCAAAAATTCTATTTCGAGTGTCTCAACATCTGCATCATAGCCAATAGAAGCTATGTTTGAAGATGCTACTGAATATCTTTCCATTTAATCCTCTCTTTCTTCTTCTGATTCGTCAGTTACTGCTTCTCTTTCAATACTCAAACTGTGCACCACGGCTCGAGGCTTCTGTGCACGCCAAGATGCGACTACACGGTCATACCCTTCATCTTTTTTCGGTAAAGACCACTGTTTGCTAACATTTGGGTCTGTACTTTTCGGTCTGTACTTTTCTTCCGGTAATGTTATCCGACAGCGCATAGGCAATTTAGCTGCCTCTCCCATTACGATGGCTTCACCCGTGCGTAGAACAGGCAATACATCTAATAGACTTGCCAAGCCATCAGGGAGAGTACCTTGGACTCTAGACCTGTCTGAAGGGTTAGACAGGCGAAGGGCAAAAAATGTTCCACACTGCGATAATATTGTCTCGTCAACCTCCGAAGGTCGCTGGCTAACGATCATAGCACCAACCCCATATTTACGGCCTTCTTTTGCTATTTTTTGTACAGTTTCTGACGCAAGACTTTCTGCTCCCGCAGACAAGTACCGATGGGCTTCCTCCATAACAATTAATAAAGGGCGTTCAATTCCTCCTTCAGATTTATCTCTACTCCAGAACATTGATTCATAAACAATTTTAAGTATTGAACCAACTAAACGCTCTAAAACCCCACTAGGAACACCAGACAGATCAAGAACTGTTATTGGTTTATCTCCACCTATCCATCCTTCTAATAAAGCATCAAGATCAAGGTCAGTTTTACCATTAATATCCGGCTCCCAAGGACCGGGATGGAGAAGAAAATCATACCGTCGATCCAAAAGTTTGGATCGCAGCATATTTAATTGTCTTTGAATACCTTTTGCCTGCTGATTAAGAAAAGGCCCTTTATTCCCCATAGCATGTGGTTTGTACTTTGGAGGCACTAGTTCATCGACATTCCCAGCATTTTGTAGCGTAGGTTCATCACGATTTTCACCTTCAAATGTCGCAGTCTCAAAGTCAATTAATTTATGCCAAAGTTGCTTAAGGCTGTAGGGTATTGGCGTGTCAACGGTAATTGAACTCTCATCAATACCAGAAAATTTTTCAGCTTTATGAGAGTTAATTTTGAGGTTAAATATTGTATCAGTAAAAGCAATTTCACGTGCTCCATCTAACCCGCCAGTTAGAAAGTTCAACAAATCTGAAGCATTTAATGCCCAGTATGGTACTAATAATTTTTCTTCGCCCTGCTTAGGGTCAACTGAATATGTTGTAGCCACATCCGCAAGAGCTGCGGGGTATTCACCGTGAATATCAAGCATTAGTATCCGCGCGCTTGGGAATTCCTGACCTTCTTCCTGCGCCGCTGTAATTGATCGAATAAGGCTGGCAATAGTTGTTGATTTTCCAGAGCCAGTTGAGCCCAGAACAGCTGAATGTCGAGTAATCAACTCATTGAGAGAGAGCTTCGCAGGTATACTTTCTGCACTCGAAAGCGAGCCTATTACCACATGCCCAAATTCTTTCCCACCGTATATTCGGGCAAGACTGCTTTCTGTGGTAATATGAACACTATCACCAATATTAGGGTATTGACTTATACCCCGCTCGAATGTGCTACCAATAGATTCGCCGACAAGTTGAATTGACATCCAACGTCCTGTTTCTGAATCTTTTTTATTTTCTAGCACAGGAGAAGCTTTGGCACCGACCTCAGAGACCACGCCGAATAGGTCTTGATAGCCTTGTGGTATCCTAACAAAACTTCCAACTTGACCAATGCTATATGTTCGACCTTCTATAATAGACAAACCTGAAGCAACGGATTGAGCTAAATGGACTTTAACTAATGATCCCGAGACAGAATCGACAGAGCCGAGGTAAGTTGGATCATGTCTGAGCATCTTCATCCTTCTCGATCATATCAGCGGAACTCTCTTCATTGCCTTTAGAAGAAATATCATCAACTGGCAATTCAGAGCGAAGATCAAAGGCTTGTGAATGAGCAAAAAATCGAGATATCTTTGCAAAATCGCCAAGAAGAAACTCTCCTCCTGTTCCTCCCGCTCCAGATTTCCAGAACGTGTCCCTTATATTTTTCCATTCGTCAGATGGTGATTGTCCTGATTGCCACTTTCCTTCCACACCAAAAATTATGGCGCCATCTCGAGCATAAACACTCAAGTTAGGGTGGCGTAAAGCCAGTTCGGTGGCAGAAGTTTCCTCACAAAGGTCTTTAAATTGAAATGCAAGAATAGCTGTATTGGCATTCGCTGACAAAGCTTCATCCAAGACCGAGGTTATATGAGCATCAAAAAACGAAAACCCTGTGCACAGCAACAAACTATCTGGTGTGGCAAGAAATTCACGGAGTCTTTCAAATAGAGCTGAAAATGGCTGACGTGAGATTTGATCATATTTCAAATGATCCGGATAAATCAACTGTGCTGCTTCGCGGCTTCCCGTTCTAATAATAATGTCTTCATTAACTTCCCAGCCAAGAGAGCCGTGAATTTTCCACAATCTAGACCACCGCGTAGGGAGTAGATCATCAGAGATACTTGCAGGATCAAAAAATGGTTTATGTGCACCAGTAAATCCATCAAAATATGGAAGGCGAGCACGTTCGAAAGCTTCCTCCATTAACAAATCATAATTTGGAGAAAATATTTCTACTGGATGTTCCCTGTGAGTCCCTCCAATCCATGATACAAGCTCTGTGAATGGGTTAGACTCTTTTGGTAACTTTGCAGCTACTCTTTCTCCAATTTTATCACATATTCGCTCAGCCAACTTTTCGTATGCAGCCCCATTCAAACCGTGAACCTCTGCCGAGCCAATAGCTTCTGACAACCGCCTTATACGGGTCAGTATTGTTTCAATGTTGGGGTTACCACCAAGTTCTGGCAACAAAACATTTATCGTAACCTTGTCCTCAGCCTCTAAGCTCCCGATTACTTCTGTAGTTAACCCTGCTACATCAGGTATGAGGGGATCGCCGTCATTTGATAGTTTGTTTTCTGAATCCACACGTATTGAAACAGGAGCTCCAGCACCTACCAACAAGCCAATTCTCTTTTTCCCCTGAGACAAAATCTGTCTTAAGTCCACCATATAACGATCAGGGTTATGGACTGTTTTCTTGTCAATTTTCATATTTTCCCCCACGATTTATATGCTGTATTAGTCATATAAGATAAAGCCGAAGAGTACAGCATAAGCTTCTTATAATATAGTAACACACGCAACACAACTATAAGTTACCGCCTGTGAGGCAATGCAATTAGACATCTTCCAAATATCCTGCACATTTCAACTTTCAAAATATATAGCACTTAACCACCTGAATTTTTCAAATCTGCAAGGGCTTTATTCAAACTTTTTCACAATAAGGCTATGTAGCGGCAAGGGCGGTATGCCTTTACCCTGCTCCACCTTGTTACGCCCTGAGAGGGTGTCGCTCTACCATCTAATGAACTGAGTTTTCTTCAAGAAAGACCTAAACAGCTTGGGTCAAAATGAAGGAGGCAAAATGCAAATATCTATTTCTACAGAAGAATTGATGCAATATTCAGAACAAGAATTGTTCGCTATGTATCATCGGTTAAAGAACCAGCTTACGGCAACATACCCAGACAGCAAAGATTCAAAAACCATCTTAGCAACACTGGCAAACATTACCCGCGTAATCCGTTACAATAAAATTGTACGGCCAAAACCACCTTGCTTTTAATTACCAAAATTATACAGGCTTAAAAGGCCTGTATAATGTAATTCGTACCATCAATTTCAATGCTGGAAATATCACCACCAAGAACCATATCACGGGCAAATTTTTCTGTATCAAAATAGAAACGTAAGTTTTCAGGCATTTGTTCTAATAGACCCGTATCTTCGATATAGCTTTCAGTATATTCAAGTGCAGTACCTTCAAACAAGCTAACGTCATCTAGGCGGTCGAGAATGACATCCATCGCGTAGCTTAAATCTTCAGATAGATATATAGCTTTAATTGTTTCATCTGTTTCAAGTTCTTCAAAATCAGAAAACCACTTATCAAGGTTGGCTTGGTTTACGCCTAGAGCACCAAATAGACGGTAGTTGTCTCCATCAATAAATTGGATTTCATATTCCTCAACGGGATCACCGTATTCATTACGGTGTTTAATTGATTTTTCTTGGTATTCAGCAAGTGTATTGAAATAGAACCCTGATGCTGAAATATCGTATGGTGTTGCATGGTAAATGTTTGTCATTGTTTTCTCCTTGTTTTGAACAAGAAGATGAGCACTGGCTGTCAGGGAGAGGATGCAACTGTCTTCACGGAAAGCGTAGCGTCTCTAGGAGCGGAAGATCAGTTGTGAACTCAACCGCAGCCAATAAAAGGGCACAAATTCAAAACAAGAAGAAAGCAATAAAATTTCTAATTAGTAACAACCGAAATTCCAGCCTATTCAAGTTTTGTGTAAAAATTTAATTTAAAATACTGGGCTAATAACTCATACCTTATCACTAGAAACAATGCGTTCCATGCTTTGTTGCCATGATGCTTTGAAGGCGGCGTCGCCTGCGAATAGTTTATAAAGCTCAAGCTCATCTTTACGGCGGCGGAGCATGACTTCTTTCAGGATTTTTTCAAATGCGATTTCCCTGTTATGTGGGTCAGGATTGTTTTGGTATTTTTTAGCAAAGTCTGGATGCTCTTTAATGCTTTCCGCAATGTTCACGAATTTGACGCGCTGTTCTTCTGGGGTGGCGCTCCAGCCTTGGAACCAACGCTCATTAAACGATTTAATAATTTCGTCGAGAGGATCACGCTCTTCTTCTTGTCCGTGCGCGCCGCGCGGGTTTGGGTTTTGCGGATCAACAATGGTTTCATCATCCTCTAAGCCTATGGTGTGATTAAGCTTCACGCGTTCAAGGCCATATGAAGACAAATCAACGGATTCGAGCAATTCATCTAAAATTTCTTTATCTGGGTCTTGAATTTTTAGCTTCGGAATAAGGAATTTTAGGAACCAGAAAAGCTTCTCCCAAGCTTCCACTTCAAACGGCATGATGGAGGCCATCTGACCATATATTTTGACGAACTGCTTCGCCTTAATTTTGAAGTCAATCTTGTCGGGGTTTTCTAGCTCAAGCTCGGCATTAAACCGATTGGCGGCTACATCAATAATGGGGCTTAGGTTTTGTGCATCTTCGTTGTTGAAATATCGCGTCACGAAATCTTCCACTTCGTGCCAATCATAAACGCCTACATCATCTAGCACGTCTTTTAGCTCATGCAGAACATTCACATCCGTAGCTTCGGAAAGGCTCGTCGCGGTGTAAAAAGGGTCAAATGCAGTTTTGATTTCTTCCACCTTATTAAAAAAATCGAGGATAAATATATCTTCTGTCTTCTTGCCCAATTTAGGCGCAGACCTATTGAGCCGCGAAAGCGCCTGTACGGCCAACACGCCTTGTAGCTTTTTATCAACATACATGGCGGCTAATTTGGGCTGATCAAACCCTGTTAGATATTTGTTGGCAACGATCAGAAGGCGGTATTCATCCGTATCAAATTTATCGCGCGTTTTATTTTCTGCAAAACCATTCATTCCTGCTTCGGTATAGGCAACACTTTTAACTTCCTTCTCGCCTGAAAACGCGATTAGAACTTTGAACGGGTTTCCAAGTTTTTCGAGCTGACGCGTAACGGCTTTATAATATCGGATTGCCGTTGTGATATTTTGCGTAACAATCATGCCCTTGGCTTTACCGCGCAATTTCTTCTTGTTCACAACATTAGGAACAAAATGCTCAAGCATTATTTCTGCTTTTGTATTGATCGTTTCCTGACTGCTCTCTACATACGCCCGTAGTTTTTTCTGCGCTTTCTTGGTGTCAAATTCAGGGTTGTCCGTAATTGACTTTTGAATTTCATAATAGCTTTTATAGGTCGTGTAATTGGCGAGCACATCAAGGATAAAACCTTCCTCAATGGCTTGCTTCATACTGTAAAGGTGAAACGGAATGAACGTGCCGTCTGGCTGCTGCTGTCCAAATTTTTCCAAAGTCGTGTTTTTAGGCGTTGCCGTAAACGCAAGGTAAGATGCATTGCCGCGCATTTTGCGAGAGCGCATGGCCTCTAGAATTTTGTCCTGTGCGTCCATGTCGCCGTCTTCATCCGTATCTTTACCCATTGCGCGGTTCATATTGTCGTGGGCAGAACCGCTTTGCGAAGAATGCGCTTCATCAATAATAACGGCGAACCGCTTGTCACTTAGATCGGCAATGCCGTCGATAATGAACGGGAATTTTTGAATAGTGGTGATGATAATTTTCTTACCACTTTCAAGCGCTGTTTTAAGTTCCGATGATTTAAAGGCGGGCGCGATAATATTCTTTACCTCAGAGAAGTCTTTGATATTTTCGCGCAATTGCTTGTCGAGCAACCGCCTGTCCGTAACCACAATCACGGAATCAAACAAAGGCTGGTCAACACCTCTCGCACCGTGAACAGTCGCCGTTTTGGGATAGGTTTCAATCAATTGAAACGCCGCCCAAGTAATCGAATTTGTTTTACCTGAACCTGCAGAATGCTGGATAAGATATGTCTGCCCCGTCCCGTGTGTGGCAGCATGATCAACAAGAGATCGCACCACGTCCATTTGTTGGTAACGGGGGAAAAACAGGGTGCGTTTGGCGAGTGGGTCTTTGCTGGTTTTATCTAGGCGTACAAAATGCTGAATAATATTAGCAAGGCTATCTTTGGTAAACACCTCTTCCCAGAGATAGGCGCTTTTGTGGCCGTTAGGATTGGGCGGATTGCCTTGGCCGTGATTATGGCCTTTGTTGAACGGTAGAAAGAACGTGCTTTTCCCCGCTAGCTTGGTGGTCATGAATACGTCGTCTGTATCCACCGCCATATGCACAAGGCAACGTCCAAATTGTAGCAAGGTTTGATGGGTGTCGCGGTCTTCACGGTATTGTTTCTGGCCGTGATAGCGCGCGGTCTGCCCCGTCCACGCATTTTTAAGCTCAAGTGAAACAAGCGCAATGCCGTTGATAAACAACACCATGTCGATCTCTTGCAATTTATTGGCAAGGGAATAGCGCACTTGGCGGGTGACGCTGAAAATATTTGCGGCGAAATTATCAACTACGGATTTTGAGGAACTGGCCAAAGGCGAAGGGTACATCAAATTGAAAAACGCATCATCAACCGACAGGCCTTTTTTAAGCAAATGTAAAATACCGTGTTTTTTGATTAGCCTGTCAAAGCGTTCAAGAATTTTACGCTGCCAGTCCGTAGCGTTGTTATGGCGAAGCTTGTCCAGCTCGTCTACTTGGGTGGCCTCTAGGAACTGCCAGAAGAATTTTGTATCCACAGCAAAACCTGCATCAAAATCATCGGGTGAGCCAATTTGAAATTGGTTCACATCCGATAAATGAGTTTCAATTAAACCCTCTAATGCTTCTTCATTTGTCTTGCTAACCACATCTGCCTCCCCAAAAAATCATGATGTCACCTTTATCTTACCCGTCACCGCCGCGTTGATCAGAGTGACCTTATATTCGTTTAATTTTGTGATTTGGTTTTGTTTGATTTTGATTGCGACGTCGATTTTATGTTCTTGGTTGTCGATAAACTTGACAATTTCTGCCTGTTCCTCTTTTGGAAGCTTGAGTACTGGAAGTCGTTTGAAATCACTGAAGCTTAAGTTTTGCCGCAATCCTGATCCAAGTCTGTATAATATTTTTGAGATATCGAGAGAGTGCAAATAAAAGTGCATAAACCTAGAAATAAATTCCTCAGATACTCTCAGGCTTAAGTAAGCGCTCGTAATAATGCCATCGTTCTTTGCCAAACCAGTCCGCAAGCTTTTTTTATCATTCTGAAGATCGGTTCCTCGAATAACAATATCACCCTCATCAATGAGTTGGTATGTCTCAAAAGACTCAGGCACCAGACCCACAAGCTTTTCTTTCGGCTTAACAATAATTTTTCCGTAGCTTAACGAAAGAACCTTATTTCTTTTCATCCCTTTATTGTTGCGCTTATTTTCTGAAAGCGCAACAAGTCCAGGCTTCACCTCCCAATGCGAGGGAATATCGCCGATCCAGTCTATGCCGCTGTCTTTCATCGGGGCGTTGGGGTTTAGGCCTTTGGTGACGGCGTTTTGGATGAGGATTTGTTTGCGCTCCTTCAACAGTTCAATTTGCCGCCGCTTAATTCCCACCGCTTCATCAATTTTCTCCGTTTTCTTATCAAGAAAATTAGCGATGGCCGTTTGTTCGCGGAGTGTTGGCAAGGCTAGAAGCACTGCTTTCATTTCGCTGTATCTGGTCGTCCATAAATCAGCTACTATGCCATGGCCCATTCTATAGAACTCTTCCACGAACGCATAACTTTTGAGAAGGTGATTGCAAAATTCAGGGTCAACACCCTTAGGCTCCATTACTATATTAATTAATGAAACAGATCCATCTTGCTTTGCAATGCCGCTAGACCCTTTTCGATCTGACCTACTATTGATTACAAAGTCACCATTTCTAACAAGCTTTCTATTGTCACCATCGTTAGTTTTCGCTGCGTTCTCCAATCTCGGAACAATACCATATTTGGTTACAGATAAAGGCTCAAAATCAACATCAGATACCTTCTCACGGCGCTCTCTAAAACTTGAACCAATACGAATCAATTGCCATTCCGTCGGAATCTCCCCCAACCAATCAACGCCACTATCCTTATATTCCGCATACCGCTGCATCATGTGTCTAGCCCCAAAATCTCGCTCATCAGTCCGTCCGCCTGTTCTTCTAGCGACAGAATGTCTTTGATCACATGCTCAAGGCTGCGTAGTGGTTTATGGCGGTAAAAATATTTGTTAAAGCTAATCTCATAGCCAATTTTCACGCTATCGAGATTAATCCATGCCTCGTCCACATGGGGTTTAACTTCGGCGCGGTAATAGCGGTGGATGGTATCCTTAAGCGGCACTGATTCTGCGTCGCGTAAATCGGATGTGTGCTCATAATTTATATAGCTGCCGTCTTTTTGTTGATAGACACCAAAATCCGCCAAATCATTTTCGCCGCACCCAAGATGCGCCAAAAGTTCTGCCAATTTACCTGCGTTTAATTTAAACCGCTTTTTAACAATTTTTTCTGCCGCCGCGTCATACCAGCTAACCGCATTTAAAATCGCTTTTTTCTCTACGGGAGAGGTTTTAGTTTTCTGGGCTTTTATCACGGCATCAATATCGGCCTTGAACTGATTGAAATCCAGATATTCATCGGTGCCGATTGCCTCCATGAGTATTTTCCCAGCCGCCAGCACATCCCGTAATTTCTTCCAATATTTTACATCTAACAGCTTGGTTCGGTTTTTCGCATTCAGTGAAATGTCATTCTCTTCACACCATGCCAAGATTGCTTTGGTTTGCGTTTTCAGAACTTCATCATCATAGATCGCTTCGCCGTGGTATTCATAAATATGCTCCATGGCTTCGCGCAAGGTTTTATCAAACCGTAGCGGGGCTAGCCGTTCCGCACTAAACTGCGCTTTGCGTCTGTCAGGCCGGTCAATGGTGACTTTGTAATAGCCAAAATCGCTATTATCAAAGATTTGTATCGCCATGCCCATTGGGTCGTCATTTTCGTCCATTTGGCGCGCTACGGGTTTGAAATCCAGATAAGCACGAGTAATGTCTTCAATATGCTGCGGCGTAAATTCACAATTTTTCTCGCCCAGATTTTTGCGCAATTTTTTAAACATCAAACTCGCGTCAATCAATTGCACTTTGCCTTTGCGGTGTTCTGGTTTGCTATTAGAGAGTAGCCAAATGTAAGTCGTGATGCCCGTATTATAAAATAGATTATTCGGCATTTGGACAATTGCATCTAGCAAGTCATTCTCGATGATATATCTGCGGATATTACTCTCGCCGCCGCCCGCATCGCCTGTAAACAGGCTCGACCCGTTATGCACCGAGGCGATGCGCGACCCAAGCGGACTGTCCGTAGTCGATTTCATTTTAGAAACCATTTCCATCAGGAACAATAATTGGCCGTCGCTAGATCGCGGCGTTGCATCCACCGTACTACGCTCGCCCCAATAATCGGCTAGCTCCACCTGAAAGCGTGGATCGATAACGTCTTTGCCGTCTTTGATATATTTCAATTCGCTCGCCCAGCTTTTACCGTAAGGCGGGTTAGACAGCATAAAGTCAAATCGATTGCCCGCAAATTCATCGGTTGAAAGCGTTGAGCCTACTTTGATGTTTTCAGGGTTGTCGCCTTTAATCATCATATCAGATTTGCAAATCGCGTAAGTTTCGTCGTTAATCTCTTTGCCGTAAAGATAGACATCGCCGCTGGCTCGTATTTCTCCGTCTGGGTCTTTGATAAAGTTTTGCGATTCCGTCAACATGCCGCCGCTTCCGCAGGCGGGATCATAAATTGTCAGTACAGGCGGTAAGCGGTCTTTAATCGGGTCAAACACAAGGTGGGTCATAAGTTGGATAACTTCACGGGGCGTGAAATGCTCCCCTGCCTCTTCGTTGTTTTCCTCATTGAACTTACGAATAAGTTCTTCAAACACATAGCCCATGCCAAGATTAGTTAGCGCGGGGAGTTTATTGCCATCTGCGTCTTCGCGGTCATGTGGTGTCAGGTTGATTTTCGGTGATACAAATTTTTCAAGCACGTCCAAAAGCACATCTTTGCCAGCCATATGGCGCATTTGTTCTTTTAGTTTAAACCGATCAATGATTTCTTTTACATTATCACTAAAGCCGTTCAGATATTCTTCGACATTCGCCAAAAGAATTTGCTGATTATTTGTGGCGGTTGAAAACAACTGCCGCATCGTCCATTTGCTCGTATTGAAAAACACATAGCTAGATGCTGCCTTAAGCGGAGCATCATCCAATTCCGTTGCGTGCATTTCACCTTTTTGGAATTTCACTTCCGCAAGCACTTTTTCTTTGGTTGGTTCAAGCAATGTGTCCAACCGCCGCAAGACTATCATCGGTAAAATCACATCACGGTACTTCCCGCGCACATAAACATCACGAAGACAGTCATCCGCAATCGACCAAATAAAAGAAACAAGTTTATTATGCGCGGCGTGATTCATGTTTTTCTCTCTATGTGGTAGCATCCAAGGATTGCGTAATCACCCATAAACAAGGTCTCATTACGAATCAAATGCAATCATTTAATGTTCATGGGCATGCTAGCATATCTAATTTACACCTGACACCATTTATAATTGAATGGATAAATATTGTAGTAAATAACAAGGATTGCGTAAGGGTATGCCTACCCTTTGCTCTATGGGGTCTAGGGGAGAGATGAAATTTCCCCATGTTGCAATCCAACTGCGATGAAGTTGGCGTGCATCCGATCCGCGTAGGGTTGGCCGCAATGGAATTGTCTCAAAGAATTTGTCCCAATGAAATTGTCTCAAGGAACTTGTCATGGGGTTTTCAGGGGAGCGCGAAGGCTCCCTTGAATGGTGATACAACGGCCAAGCGTTGTCATGGTGTGTGAGTGCCTATATGGCCTGAACATCACCATTATGCAGGGGGTATCCAACAGGGGGGCGGCGTCTAAGCCCTCCCTTTGGCAAGAAGTGTGGTACTACCACACACATCTTGCGCTCAATTTAAGGCTATAATTGCGTCTCTGCTTGCTTCTTAATTTCCGTTAAAAGACGACGTTCAATATCCGCATCAAGTTCGCCCTCACTATAGAATTCACTCCTCGCCTTATCAGTTGGCACTCGTTTAGCATAGATAGTAGTACCAAGCTGCTGCCACATACCATATATGACAAGGTATATTCCATAAAATGAATCCAACTGCTCTACACCATTTGGATACGGCGCAAACCCATGCAAAGCACCAAATTTAAGCAATTCATTATTGTTGCCCCGACCTATCATCACGACATTCATGTTGAATGGCACCACAAATCCAGTATCCGATTGATTGACTTCTGTGTCAGATACAGGATCAAAATACTCCTGTTCATCAGTATATATCAATGCGTTACCGTGCCGTTCAAATTTTAATATTGAGCGAATATATGTTTTTGATTCAATCGAAGACCAAGCCTTCCTATAAACATGAAAAGTACCCACCAAGCTTTTTAGAACCTCTTTGTCGTACATGCCTTTTTTTGCACCAAAATTATCTACAAAATGGCTAATAAGAGGCGATAGCTTATGTGACGTATCGGTAAGTATGGAATCCATCAATAAAGGCGTCTCAAACTCTTCACTCTGTAATAGAAAGTTAAACATGAGGCCAGCCGAGTTATGCTTCATTTTGGACGTTTCAGCATTATATTGGTCTCTATAACGCTCAATTGTAGCGCGTGATACACGCGCACCTCCATCCCTTTTAAAGCCTCTGATTTTTCCTTCGCGCCGCGCCTTTACGATTGCGTATTCTAATTGCACAGAACTAACGCCTCTGCGATGCAATAGTTGCAAAGCACTAATCAAAGCTCTTTTCTGCTCTAAATCCCCATTATAATGCATCACCACTTCCCTGCTCAAACATGCTCACTTCATCTCATTTTGAGCAGCCATAAGCAAGACAGAACAAGGGTTTCAGCGGTATAGTGACCTTGAAACTGCAATAAAATGAATGAAAAGGTAAAAAATTTCGATCATCGATTTGTCATATAAATCAATATGTTCAATAATTTTCGCCAATTATTTTGTGCAGTGCAGCATAGAAAGTGAGAAATACACACCAAGAAACATGGTAAAATAGAGTAATAGCAAGGGTTACAAGGCATATGAAAGATAAAGACAAAATATTGATTGATGGTGAAATGAGGAATGCATTTAGCAATTCGTCCTCATTACTTGATGCCAATATTGATGCTCTTATTCGACACCTTGCCCGCATTGCTGCCGAAAATGATTATAAAAAGCTTCAAAAAACAGGCAAGATTCCCTATAGTTCCTTAAAACAAAAGGAGAACAATTATGAATAGGGTTGCCATATATGCAAGATACTCATCGGATTTGCAGACAGATAAATCAATAGAAGACCAAATCCGCACCTGTATGGATCGCGCCGAAGCCGAAGGATGGAGCGTTACGAAGGTATATTCTGACCATGCAATTTCAGGAGCAAGCCTATTACGCCCAGACATTCAAAACTTGCTTCAAAGCCTACAAAATAATGAATTTGATGTTGTCCTCACAGAAGCCCTTGACCGCCTTAGCAGGGATCAAGAGGATATTGCTCATATCTATAAAAGGGTTAAATTTTCAGATTGCCGTTTAATTACCCTATCGGAAGGTGAAGTTGATGAATTACACATTGGCCTTAAAGGCACAATGAACCAACTTTTCCTAAAAGACCTCGCTCGTAAAACCCATCGAGGGTTACAAGGCCGTGCGCTCGCAGGAAAAAATGCGGGCGGAAAGGCTTATGGCTATGATGTCATTCATAAAATGGGTGCTGACGGTGAGCCAATTCGCGGTGGCCGTAAAATCAATAAGCAACATGTTGCTATTATTATTCGTATAATGGAGGACTACGTTAAAGGTAAGTCGCCAAGAAAAATCGCATTTGAACTTAATGAAGAGAAAATCCCCAGCCCTACAAATAAGGGGTGGTCGCAAAGCACAATTAACGGCAATCGCAAGCGTGGGACTGGCATACTTAACAATGAATTATATATCGGTAGGCTTGTTTGGAACCGTATGCGCTTTGTAAAAGACCCAGATACAGGCAAACGTACTTCTAGGCCTAATGACCCAGAAAATATAATCACTGTAGATGTCCCTGATATGCGCATTATACCGCAAGAGCTTTGGGACAAAGTAAAAGCTAAACAATCAAATCTTGATCTGTTGCCAAATTTCTCGGCTAAACAACGTCCGCCTAAATTATTTTCGTTTCTTCTTAAATGTGGAGAATGCGGTGGCGGTTATTCAAAGATTTCTAAAAAGCATTATGGCTGTTCAACATCGCGCAATAAAGGCACATGCAATAATCGTTTGGCAATAATGGAAACAAAGCTAGAAGAACGTGTGCTAGGCGCACTGCAAAACCGTTTAATGAATCCGAAACTGTGTAAAGTATTCTGTGAAGAATATACTGCTCACATCAACAAAATTCGTATGGAGAGAAATTCTTCACTCACTGGTTACAAAGCTGAACTTTCTAAAAATAAACAACAAATGGAAAAATATGTTGTTGCCATAGGAAATGGTGCGAATGTTTCTGCCATTGTTGATACAATGCGCAAGCTTGAAGAAAGGCAAATTGAGTTAGAGCGTATTTTGGATACTACTGAAGAAGCTCCTGTGCTTATCCATCCTAATATGGCGCACCGCTTCCATGTAGAAGTTCAAAACCTTATTAAATCACTTAACGACCCTGAGCACAGAGACGAATCAGCAAGTTTGATTAGGGAGTTAATTGAAAAGATTGTCCTCACCCCCAATGAGGATAAGAGTGCCTTGGTAATTGATCTGTATGGTAATCTTGCGGGTATCCTGCAAACTGCGCAGAAAAATGACCCTAGGCTTAACCTTAAACCCTCTGGAACCCTTGATTATACAAGGCTTACAGAGATTAAGCAGGCTAAGTTGGTTGCGGGGGTAGGATTTGAACCTACGACCTTCAGGTTATGAGCCTGACGAGCTACCGGGCTGCTCCACCCCGCGTTAAACCATTTCAGGGTTATTGTGTGCCCCTGAAAACTTTGCCCTGTCAACGCCACACAAAGTGACATCCGAGCGAGCGGTGGTTGTAGCGTTTTTTTACCTATTGTGAAGGCCCATACTGTGCTTTTGCGCAGTTTTGTGCATCGGGCCCTGCAAAAGCGTTATTCAATATGGTCTGATTTGATTTTCTGCCGCTGTTTGTCTTCTTCGTTACGATTGCGCAAGCCCATAATGCCGGTCCCCATGGCCAGTGACCCAAAAGTAATCGCAAAGAACACGATCAATAGCCCAAGCGCCACCACCTTGTCCGAAGACGCCCAGATAATCGAGCGCAAACCGCCCACATCCAGCACCAACAGGCCCAGCAACAATCCCTCTCCAGCAATCAGGCCAACGGCCAAGTGCCCGGCGAAAAACCGAAGCAGTTCATGGTTCTGTTTTTGATAACGGGCTTTGTGGTCCATATCCCCTTATAGCTCCGCTCAACCCCCATACAATGGGAAAATCCGCGCACGCAATGCCTTAATGTCCGTCCCCATACCAGTTTTCAGCAATGGTACGAGACGCCAGAAAATATAAACCGGCCGCCAGTACATAGACCCAAACCACAATAGACAGCGCCATTTGCAGGGCCTCCCCGGCATTGCTGCCATCGGGCAAGGTGAAATATGTAGACAGGCCACCGGTCAGGGTAGGCCCAATACCCAAGCCAATAATATTGATAATGAACAAATTGATCGACGAGGAAAACGCCCGCATGTTCGGGGGAACCAGGTTTTGGATCGAGCCAAAAACCGGGGCAAACCAGATACCGCTGCATATTGCCGGAATGACCCAAATGGCCATCAATATCCATGGGTTTTGCATTTGCAGGGCAACGAAAAACATTGGCGCCATCACCGCGCTGGAGAGCATTGGTACCAGCGCATACCATTTCAGGCTTTTCTGCCCCAGATGATCGCTTAACCAGCCGCCCAGATAGGTTCCAATGGCCATCGGCACAATACCCACCAGGCCAAATTTGAGGCCGACTTCTGAATACCCCATATGGAAACTGCGAATGAAATGCGGCACCATCCATGCGGACACAGCATAACCGCCCAGCGATGTAAGGGATGCCCCAAGGCTCAGCATCCAGAAAGCCGGCTTGGACATCAGGGTCTTAAAAACCGCCGCAAACGGCACAGGATCAACGGCCTTCGCATCAAAATTGCCGCGTTTTGGCTCTTTGATAATCAACTTCGCCAGAACCGCGACCACAAGGCCCGGCAAGCCGACAATAAAGAATGCTTCGCGCCAGCCCATGTTTTCAACCACCCAGCCACCGCCCATCAGCCCAAGAAGGCTGCCGACCGGAATGCCAAGAGAGTAAATGGCGATGGCCCTGGTGCGCTGTTTGGCATCGAAATAATCAGACATCAGCGAATGTGAAGGCGGCGTACACCCGGCTTCGCCAAACCCCACCCCAAGGCGGGCAAAAAACAAGTGCCAGAAATTCAGCGCCAACCCGGATGCGGCGGTAAACAGGCTCCAGATTGCCAAAGAAACACTGATAATGTTGACCCGGTTAAACCGATCTGCGGCCCATGCAATGGGCAAGCCAACAGCGGTGTAAAATACTGCAAAGGCCAGACCACTTAAGACCCCGATTTGCAAATCACTGAGGCCAAGCTCGTGGCGGATAGGCTCCTGCAACACGCTAAAAATAAGGCGATCAACAAAGTTAAACGTATAGATCACAAACAGCGACCCAAGAACGATATTGCGATAAAGACCGGGCCGCTTGGCGGCCACGCCTGACATACTCATATAAAACCCCGGCGCGACGCGCATTATTTTTTCTGCTGTCTTTATCCCTGTAATTTCGCGCAGAGCATAGCAAAATCTGCACGACCATGGATTGTATTTGCCCTTACCATGGCCAAACGCACCCCTTATGTTGGCCTCATGACCTTGAACAACCAAACGATTCTCATCACCGGATCATCACGCGGACTTGGTGCAGCGATTGCCGAACAATGCGTCCAAAATGGCGCAAAAGTTATTGTGCATTACAGCGCCAATGAAACCGCCGCACGAGATCTGCAAGAACGGCTGGGCGTGTCTGTTCTGGGCTGCCTTGGTGAAGACTTGCGCCAGCCGGGCGCAGGAACACGCCTGTGGGCCGCAGCCGCCGCATTTGGCACACCGATCACCGCTTTGGTCAACAATGCCGGGATCGACCCGGCCAGCCCCTTAAGCGGCGATATAGAGACCTGGCGACAATCCTGGGATGCCAATCTGGCGGTCAACCTGATTGCCCCGGCCGAGCTGAGCCGGTGTGCAGTCGCCGATTTTCGGGCACAGGGCGGCGGCACGATCGTCAACATCGCCTCGCGGGCCGGCATTCGCGGTGATGATGTGCATCACGACGCCTATGCGGCCGCCAAAGGCGGCATTTTAGCGCATACCAGAACCCTGGCACGGGCCTTGGCCGGGGATAACATCCTCTGCTATGCCATCACGCCGGGCTGGATCAACACCGACATGGCCCCAAAAGGCGGCGAAAAGCTAAAATTGGCCTTGTCTGAAATCCCACTGGGCCGCATGGCCGAACCGCAAGAGATCGCGTCCCTGACAGCATTTTTGCTCTCTGGGGCCTGCCCGTCGGCCACCGGTGCAACGTTTGACATCAATGGCGCATCCCACGTGCGCTAGGTTTAAATTGCACCATTGTACGTGGCCTGCCCTGATCGCGGACAGGGCTGTTTTATCCCCGATAATGACAGGGGCAAAGAGGGACAATAAGCGGCTTTTAAGGGACGTTTAAGGGACAATATTGGAAATTTGAGGGGTAAATGACGGACAGCTTAAGGGGTCGCTAAGGGGTAATTGACCCTAGGCTTTGCTATCCACGGGATAACCTTATTGACGTGTCATCCCATGCCACTTGTGTCATCCCGGATTTAATCCGGGATCTATTGTGAATATCCATAGGCTGTATGGATCCCGGCTCAAGGCCGGGACGACACGCAGTGTGTTATCGAGGCGAGAATTGCTCAACCTTATCCCACACCGGACTGGTTGGGGTATATTGCTTTCCATCTTTCGAGGCTCGCCTTTGGCTCGCACCTCAAGATGAGGTTCGTATTTTATTCTCCGCCTCATCCTGAGGTGCGAACGAAGAGAGCCTCGAAGGGTGGAAGAACAAAAAAACCCACACCCTGAGCGCGTCGAAGGATGGAGCGCCCTTATTCATTCTAGCCAGGGCTAGTCCTTACCCATTTCGCCGCTGAGCATTTGGATAATACCGGAAAAATCGGTATTGCCGCCGCCAAGGTTATCGAACATGGCGTAAAGCGCCTGGGCCTCGGCGCCCAAGGGTGTCGACGTGCCGGAGGTTTGCGCGGCGTCTTGGGCCAAACGCAGGTCTTTGAGCATCATGGCCGCCGAAAAGCCGGGTTTGTAATCATTGTTGGCCGGGGATGTGGGGACTGGTCCCGGCTCTGGACAATAGGAAGTCATCGACCAGTTTTGCCCGGATGCTTTTGAGGAAATATCAAAAAATCGCTGAGGATCAAGCCCAAGTTTTTTGGCCAGCACAAAGGCCTCGGCCGTGCCGATCATGGTAATGCCCAAAAGCATATTATTGCAGATTTTGACCGCCTGCCCGGCCCCGTCGCCGCCGGCATGCAGCACCGCCTTGGCCATCGGGTCGAGCACCGGCATTGCCGCCTCGAACGCACCATCAGTGCCGCCAACCATAAACGCCAATGTGCCGGCCTCGGCCGCGACCACACCGCCTGAAACCGGGCTGTCGACCATGGTAAAGCCCAGCTTTTTGGCCTCGGTGGCCACATCGCGAGCGCTTTGCACATCAATGGTCGAGCAATCACAAAAGAGCGCCCCCGCTTTGGCGCTGGCAAACACCCCGTCGGCCCCGCCATAAACGGCGCGGACATGCTTGCCAGCGGGCAACATGGTGACCACTGCATCCTTGTCCGTTACGGCTTCGGCAACGCTCTGCGCGGTTGAGCAGCCGTTTTTTTTGGCCAGTGCCAAGGCGTCCTGCGAAAGATCAAACGCCATCACGTCAAAGCCGCCTTTGACCAGATTGGCCGCCATCGGACCGCCCATATTGCCCAGACCGATAAAGGCGATGGTTTTTATTGTGCTCATCCTATTATTCCTCATCCAGAAAGCTCAGGCGCTGGTCCGCGTCCAGCGGTACAAAATATTCGGCAACCATGGCGTCGCTGATATCATCCAGCCGGGCGGGCTTCCAATTGGGCGCATTGTCGCGATCAACCAGCAAGGCCCGCACCCCTTCGGCAAAGTCTGCGCCGTCCACAAATTTCAGGCTGAGGCCCAGCTCCATCACCATGCAATCGCGAAAGCGCATGTTTTGGCCCTCGTGCATTTGACGTAAAGTCACTTTGAGCGCCATCGGCGATTTAGAGCGCAGGATTTTTCTCTGCTTGAGCGCCCAGTCACTGCCATCGTCTTCCAGTGCGTCCAAAATGGCATCCATGGTCTTTGCACCAAAAGCGCGATCAATTTGCGCGTGAAGGTCCGCCGCACCGCCCGGCCCCGGCCTGCCGGTCAGACTGTCGATAATATCGCCAATATCCTCGCCGGTTTTGGTATCTTCGACCAAACGATTGATGATCTGTGTATGTTGTTCAGATGGCGCATAATCAGTGGCAATGCCCAGCGCAAAAATATCGGCGGCTTTCAGGCGTGCACCGGTCAGCGCCAGCCAGGTGCCGGTTTGCCCCGCAAGACGCGGCAGAAAATACGTGCCGCCGACATCGGGGTAAAACCCAATGCCGGTTTCAGGCATGGCGAACAGGGTTTTATCGCCGCAAACGCGCCGCATGCCATGCACCGAAATGCCAACCCCGCCGCCCATGACGATACCATCAATCATCGCCACATAGGGTTTGGGATATTCCTTGATCAGCGTGTTGAGGCGATATTCTTGTGCATAAAACTCTGCCGGTGTGGCATCATCATCGGTGCGCGCCCCGGTCAGTGCCAATATATCGCCGCCGGCGCAAAAGGCCTTCTCGCCCGCTGCATCAACGACCACACCGGCAATGGCCGGATCATT
This sequence comes from Robiginitomaculum sp., assembly GCA_021776525.1. Taxonomy (GTDB): domain Bacteria; phylum Pseudomonadota; class Alphaproteobacteria; order Caulobacterales; family Maricaulaceae; genus Robiginitomaculum_B. The sequence goes on along the minus strand of JAJFFT010000004.1, from coordinate 491,232 downwards.
GCGCCAACCAAGCAAAGCCTCGGTCATGATGCGGATCATTGGCAAATCCAGCGCGTTTAACGCCTTTGGCCGGTTCAGCGTCAGGCGGCCAATACGGCCCTTGACCGTTACAATAACAGGTGCGGTGTCAGTCATGTTATTAACCCAGCTCATTGCGGGCAATAATCACCCGCATGATTTCATTGGTGCCTTCAAGGATTTGATGTACCCGCAAATCGCGGACAATGCGTTCCAGCGGATAATCCCTCAGATAGCCATAGCCGCCATGGAGTTGCAGGGCATCATTGGCCACATTAAAGCCCACATCGGTGGCAAAGCGTTTGGCCATAGCGGCGTATTTGCTGCGCTGTGGGTGACTTTCATCAATCGCCGCCGCGCCGCGATAGAGCATCATCCGGGCGGCCTGTAATTCGGTCGCCATATCAGCGATTTTAAACTGGCTGGCCTGAAATGCGGCGATCGGTTTGCCAAACTGGGTGCGGGTGCCGATATAGTCCTTGGCGAGATTTAATGCCTCGCTTGCCCCGCCCAGCGAGCACGAGCCGATATTGATGCGCCCGCCGTCCAGCCCCGACATGGCAATTTTGAAGCCTTCGCCTTCGTCCGATAAACGGTTGGCGACCGGCACTTTGCAGTCCTCGAAAATCACTGCCGCCGTGGGTTGGGCATTCCAGCCCATTTTGCGCTCATTGGCGCCAAAGCTGAGGCCCGGCGTGCCTTTTTCAACAACGAAGGTAGAAATGCCTTTGGGACCAGCCTCGCCAGTGCGGACCATCACCACATAAATATCCGATACCCCGGCGCCAGAAATAAACGCCTTGGAGCCGTTCAGCACATAATGGTCGCCATCACGCACCGCCTTGGTCCTCAAGGCCGCCGCATCCGAGCCGGATCCCGGTTCGGTCAGGCAATAGCTGGCGATTAAATCCATGCTCATCAGGCCCGGCAGCCATTTGGCCCGCTGGTCTGCATTGCCATAGGTGTCGATCATCCATGCGGCCATATTATGGATTGACAGATAGGCCGCCGTGGCCACACAGCCCATGGAAAGCTGCTCGAATATTAGCGCCGCATCAAGACGGCTTAAGCCTGAGCCGCCATGCTCATCGCCGACATAAATCCCGGCAAACCCCAACGCCGCCGCCTCGCGCATCACCGCGACCGGGAAATGTTTTTCCTCGTCCCATTTGGCCGCATTGGGGCGCAATTTATCAGCGGCAAAGCCCGCCGCCATGTCGGCTATTAGGGTTTGTTCTTCCGATAGGGTGAAGTCCATGCTTCTTGCCCTTTCATGCTTGATGGATTTACTTTTTTAATGTCGTGCAATTTATCCGAAAACCGGTTTCCACTTTTCGGATTGTACTTTACTCTGATAGGCAACAGCAAACCCAACGTCTATAAGAAAGTGAAGCATGTCCAGTTTTCCCTATACCCGCATGCGCCGTCTTCGGCAGAGCACATGGTCCCGTGCACTGGTCCGTGAAAACCATTTACGCCCCTCTGATCTGATCTGGCCGATCTTTGTACACGCCGGCAAGGATTTTGAACCCATTGCCTCTATGCCCGGCGTATCGCGTTATCCGCTAGCCAAGGTGGGTGATGCGGCCAAAGAGGCTCAATCACTGGGTATTCCGGTGATTGCGCTGTTTCCCAAAATTGATGACAGCTTGAAAAACCTCACCGGCGATGAAGCCGCAAACCCTGATAATCTGGTGTGCCGGGCCATTACGGCGCTGAAATCCGCCGCGCCAGAGATCGGCGTGATGGCTGATGTGGCGCTGGACCCGTTCACCGATACCGGGCAGGACGGCATTGTGCGCGATGGCCAAGTGATCAATGACGAAAGCGTTGATATGCTGGTCCAACAGGCCTTGGTGCAAACCAATGCCGGGTGCGATATTATTGCCCCGTCCGACATGATGGATGGCCGCATTTTGGCCATACGTGAAGCGTTGGAAAGCGAAGGCCACACGGGCACGTTGATCATGGCCTATGCGGCCAAATATGCCTCAGGATTTTATGGGCCGTTCAGGGACGCCGTTGGCTCAGGCGGGGCCTTAAAGGGCGACAAAAAAACCTATCAGATGGACCCGGCCAATGGCGACGAAGCCTTGCGCGAAATTGCCCTTGATATTGACGAGGGCGCCGACATGATCATGGTCAAGCCCGGCATGCCATACCTTGATGTGGTGGCACGGGTTAAAGACGCCTTTGGCGCGCCGACCTTTGCCTATCAGGTGTCCGGCGAATACGCCATGTTGATGGCGGCGGCGCAAAATGGCTGGCTGGACGAAGAAACGGTGATGATGGAAAGCCTGCTTGGCTTCAAACGCGCCGGTTGCGATGGCATTTTGACCTATTTTGCACCCAAAGCCGCGAGGGTTCTCGCTTAGAACTTGCCATGGAATGTGTGGGTTTTTTTGAAACATTATGAGGCAGAGCGGAGGTCATTTTGGTTAATCAAATCATTCTTGCACCGCTGGAAGAAAGTGATCTGGACTGGCTGCTTAGTGTAGAGGCGGATGCAAGAGAAGAAGGTTTTATTCGCGGAAATGACAGGGCTGGTCATAAGCATTATATGGACGAGCCTCAAATGCGTTACCTTTTGATCCTCCAACGCAGAGAAAAAGTCGGGTTTGTTGTATTAAAGAACATTGATACCAAAGATCGCGATGTTGAACTGGCGCGCATCATCATTAGCCAAAAAGGGCAAGGTATTGGCCAAGCAGCCGTTTGCGAAATTGTCCGATATATTTTTGAAAACCTTGGTGCTCACCGGATTTCGCTCGACACACTCTCCTATAATAAGCGTGCACAACACGTCTATCGCAAGTTAGGCTTTACACAAGAAGGGCTAATTCGTGAGGCATTATATCTCAATGGGGTGTTTCACGACGTGGTGCTGTTTGGATTGCTCGCAGCCGATTGGCAGAAACGAGGGAAACAATAATACAATAAACGCCTCTTACTGAGGTGGCGCTTTAGCGCCCTCGAAGGATGAAGGCTGTTTATTTTTATCTACAACCGATAGCGGATATGGTCAGTCCAAAAGCGTTCCAGACGCATCAGTGCCGCATTCAGGCTGTCCAGTTCTTCGCCGCCCAAATTGGCCACCGGGGCCAGGCTTTTCAATTGGCGATCAAACAGGTCCGCCACCATGGCACAGACTTTTGCGCCATCGTCGGTCAGGCGGACGCGCACGGCGCGCTTGTCCTTGGCTGAGCGTTGATGGCTGAGATAACCGCCATCGACCAGTTTTTTGAGGTTATAGGAGACATTTGAGCCCAGATAATGCCCACGTGTGCGCAGCTCGCCCGCAGTCAGCTCATCATCGCCGATATTAAACAATAACAGCGCCTGAACACTGTTGATATCGTCGCGGCGTTCGCGGTCCAGCTCGTCCTTGACCACATCCAGCAATTGCCGGTGCAGGCGCTCCACCAGCATCAACGTGCGCAAATACCCGCTTTGCATGTCCTGACCATCCTGTTCCATCGACGTTTGCGTTTTCTGCGCGAGCATCATGGCGACCCCTTTTTATATGCACTGCTGCTTCGCTGCTTGAGTGCTTTTTATATGCACTACCGCTTCGCGGTTTCAGTGCTTCTTATTATTCGTTGATCCCACTATGCACACAGAAGGGCTAAAATCCCCTTAAAGCCTGTGTCAGCGTAAGCGAAGGCTTAAAAGGGCACGGCAAAATAGACTTAAATCTTGAGGGTCTCGCGGGGCGTGATAGGCTCTGAGCATAATCATAAAAGGGAAAACCCATGCCCAACTTTCACCCGCGCGCGGACCTTGCCACTCATGAGGTAGCCAACCAGCCCGAAGCCTTGGGTGATCTGTCCCTGATGGCTGATCCGGCCTTTGGCGAGGCTATTGCATCCGCATTTGCGCGGCTGGCAGAGGCCGATAACAGCCTGGACCAGAGCGCCATCACCGCACAAAAGGCGCACCTGAACGCCTTTGGCGCGCAAGCCGGGCGCGAAAACATGCGCGAGCTTGGCCGTCTGGCCGATGAAAACACGCCCAAGCTGAATGCCTTTAACGCCCGAGGGCAGCGCATTGACGAGATCGAGTTTCACCCCGCCTGGCACGATCTGATGGCGCTAGGGCTTAAAGGCGGTGTTTCCAGCCGCGCCTGGACCCACCCGGCGGGCGGCCATATCACCCACGGGGCCTTGATGAGCATGATGGCCTGGACCGATGGCGGGGTGTGCTGTCCGATCTCGATGACCTATGCGGTGGCTTCGGTTTTGGGTGATCATGACTGGACGCGCGAAGAGTGGCTGCCCCGGGTGACCACCAATGATTATGACCCGCGCGTTCTGCCTGCCGCCGATAAAACGGCGGCGATTATGGGCATGGCGATGACTGAAAAACAGGGCGGATCAGACCTGCGCGCTAATTCCACCAGAGCCACGGCACTGGATGCAGACACGGTAGAGCTGACCGGGCATAAATGGTTTTGTTCGGCCCCGATGTGTGATGCGTTTTTGACATTAGCCTATGAAGACGCCGGTTTATCGTGCTTTTTGGTGCCGCGCTGGAAACCCGATGGCAGCCGCAACCCCATGGAAATACAGCGCCTGAAAAACAAGATGGGCGATCGCTCAAATGCCTCGTCCGAAATAGAATATCGCGGCGCATGGGCGCGCCGGGTGGGCGAGCCGGGGCGCGGTATTGCGACCATCATTATCATGGCCCACCACACCCGTTATGATTGCATCACCGGTTCAGCCGCGGCCATGCGCAAAGCGGTGATAATGGCCGCAAACCATGTGGCCCAACGCACCGCGTTTCAGCGCAAATTGATTGATCAGCCCTTAATGCGCGGCGTTTTGGCCGATCTGGCGCTGGAATCTGAGGCCGCATTGGCGCTGGCCATGCGCGTCGGGGTGAGCTTTGACGCCGCCGCCACCAACGCCCACGAAGCGGCCTTGTCGCGGGTGCTGACCCCGATTGCCAAATACTGGATTTGCAAGCGCCAACCCGGCGTTATCACCGAAGCGCTGGAATGTTTTGGCGGCATTGGCTTTGTCGAAGAGGTCGGCATGGCGCGGCTGTATCGCACCGCGCCCTTAAATGCCATTTGGGAAGGTTCGGGCAATGTGATTGCATTGGATATTCAGCGCGCCCTTGGCGATGAAACCATTGCCGCCGCCTTTGACGCCGAAATTGCCCGCATTGGCGAGGATATTGCCAGCGTCAAGCCCCTGACCGACTGGATTGCAGAAAATAAAGACGCCGATCCGCGCCTGTTTGCCGAGCGCGCCGCCATTGTGTTTTCCGCCGATGCGCTGCCTGCCGGACCGATCCGCGACGCCTATATCACCCTGCGCCTGATGGCCCCCTCGCACCTGTGGGGCGCCAATGCCAGCCAGATAGATTGTGATCTTCTGGTGGATCGCGCTGTCGGTTGGGTTTGATTTTATCCTTCTCCCTTGGGGAGAAGGTTGGGATGAGGGGTCTGTGCCATTTATTCCTATGCTGTCAGCCCGTATACCTACGCTGTCATCCCGGACTTGATCCGGGATGACACTTAAAACACTAACTAAATAAATTGAGGGAATTTCTAATTGTTGCAATGAGCCTCTTCTTAAACTCATCAGGTTTATCATTTTCATAAATAACAGTTGTGCAATGGTTGGTATCAAAATGCGTTTTTTGATCATCCCAAACGGACTGTTCACAAATATAAATAACCGGCTTGCCTAACCCCTCAGCGAACCCTGCTTCCCAGTAAGCGCCACGGTTAGCGTGGCTAAGATCAGCAATTACAAATGCTGCATCTCGAATTGTTTGCCGTAAAATAACGTCAATGATCCCAGCTTTTGGACTGTCATCAATTCTTTCTACTGACAGCCCAGAAATTTCTTCAATTGCGGGTTTGATAACTTCATTAACGAGTGCATCTAGTATTGGGTCGCCAAACTGCATGGCAATCATGCCAACATTTGATGTATTTTCATTAGAACGCTCTTTTTCCCAACGTTCCCATCCGTCAAGCGTCAAAAATGCATCTTCAAAACCGTACCCGTTTGCTCCCATAACTTGATCCATTCCAACCAGCCCAATTTCATGCAATTCATACGCAAGGGTACTTGCAGAGTCTGGAGAAATTGCCCCTATTCTTGCGTAAAATTTTAACTCTATTAATTCTAGTCGTTGCCCATTCTCATACTCATAATTTCCAATATATTGAATGGTGTTATTGGCTTGTTGCAACCTCGTTGGAAGCGTTCTCCCCGATTTCCTGAATTCTTCTAAAATACCGGTTGCTAATACGGGTAGACCCGCCTCGCCAATTGGAACATCTCGCTGGGTTATCAATGCGTGCGAAAGAGCGACTCGGCGAACTTCAGTCCACTCATTTTCATAAGCCGCACCAATTTTCAACTCATCGTGGTAGGCTTCTTTTGTAATATCGTATCGTCCGCATATTTCACAATCTATACGCCACCCCCAGCCCCCAGATATTGGGCTAGCTTCAGAATGCCCTCCATGGACATTCTGGCAAACAGGGCACTTCTCTATATTTTCCAAACCAAAACTCCAATGTAAATTGATTAGGTATATTAGTGCGTTTTTCTAACTTTCTCCACTACCTGCTATTCCCGCCACAAAAGCGACGCATCACCATAGGAATAAAAGCGGTAATCATGGGCAATGGCGTGGGCGTAGGCGGCGCGCATTTCGTCTAGCCCGGCCAGCGCACAAACCAGCATGAAAAGCGTCGAGCGCGGCAAATGAAAATTGGTCAATAGGCCATCCACAGCGCGAAATTTATATCCCGGCGTGATGAAAATATCCGTGTCCCCTGCCCCGGCGTGCACCACGCCGTTTTCGTCTGTTATGCTTTCCAGTGTGCGCAAGGCCGTGGTGCCGGCGGCAATAATACGCCGCCCTTGGGCGCGTGCGGCGTTTAGCGCAGCGGCGGTTTGTTCGCTCACCTGATAAAGCTCGCCATGCATTTTATGGCTGGTTGTATCATCGGTTTTAACCGGTAAAAACGTGCCCGCCCCCACATGCAAGGTCAGACTTTGGCGTTCCACCCCCCGCGCGTCCAGCGCCGCAAACATGGCGTCAGAAAAATGCAGGCTGGCCGTCGGGGCCGCAACCGAGCCGGATTGTTGTGCAAAAATCGTTTGATAATCATGCACATCACGGGCATCGACGGCCCGTTTACGGGCAATATAGGGCGGCAATGGCATTTGCCCGACGCGGGCAATGGCCTCGTCCAAATGGGCACCTGAAAGTTCAAACTCCAGCGTGATTTCGCCCTCGGCTTTATCGCGCACAATGGCGTTTAACGCCCCGGCCATACAGGCGTTATTATTGTCGCCAAAGGTAAGAACATCGCCATCGTGCAACCGTTTGGCCGGGCGCACAAAGGCCCGCCAACGCGCCCCGTCCAGCCGTTTGTGCAAATTAATTTCGACCCGCACCGGGCCGCCGCCGCCATGTTGGCGCGCGGGACGCAGACCATAAAGTGCCGCGGGTAAGACTTTGGTGTCATTCAGGACCAGCACATCACCGGGGCGTAAACGGTCCGCAAGATCGGCAAACATCCGATCGGCCAAAGGCTGGCCCGGTGTGACCTCCAGCAGGCGCGACGCATCGCGCGGGCAAGCCGGGCGCAAAGCGATGTGCGCCTCGGGCAGGTCAAAGTCAAAGAGATCTACGCGCATGATTGTGCGAACCGGTTAACGGCCCCTATTCGTGCGCCATGTTATCAGAATTGGTATTATCGCCCGGCGACAGGCCCAACACTTCGCCATCGGTTTGCACCCCAAGGCCCAAAACCGTGCGATTGGCATAGGAAAAATAGGCCGCCACCTGATTGATTTCCAAAATCTGGCCATCATCAAAACCGGCCTGTCGCATGTCGTGAATATCCTGCTCGATCACCGCATAGGGCGCCTGGGTCAAGGTACGCACGTAACGCAAAGCCACTTGTTCGCGCAGGTTAAACACTGGCTCCAGCACGTTGCTTTCCAGTGCCGCACGCATGCGATCAGCCAGATCATCATCTTCCAGAAGGCGTTTTAAGCCGGCAAAATGATGCTCGACACAATAGCGGCAACCGTTCAGGGCGCTGACATACACGCCAACCGTTTCCAAAAAGGATTTGGTCAGCGTATTGGCCCCATGATGCAGGGTGTTTTTATAAAGTGCTAAATGGCCTTCCAGCGTATTGGGACGCAAGGAATGGATCGTCAGAACGTTATCCAGCTGGCCCGAAGGCCCCGCCACACGATCATAAATCCGGCGTAAACGTCCGGTCGATTCCTTGAAAAGTATACGCTTGATCCAGCTCATTATGCTCTCCGCTCGCCCCTACCTAGGCCACACTGGCCTTTACGATCGTGCCCGGATTTGCCGGTGGCTCGCCCTTGGGCAGAGCATCCACAGCATCCATGCCGTCAATAACTTCGCCCCAGACGGTGTATTGACCGTCCAGAAACGTTGCATCATCCAAACAGATAAAAAACTGTGAGGAGGCGCTGTCCGGGTTTTGCGAACGTGCCATAGAGCAGACGCCGCGCGTGTGCGGTGCATCGCTGAACTCGGCCTTCAGGTTTTGACCGGAACCGCCCATGCCAGTGCCATCAGGGCAACCGCCCTGGGCCATAAAACCATTGATGACCCGGTGAAAAGTCAGACCGTCATAATAGCCAGAATTGGCCAATTCGGTAATGCGTGCCACGTGGCCGGGGGCCAGGTCAGGGCGCAGACGGATTTTGACGTCTCCGGTTGAAAGTTCAAAGGTGAGAATTTGGTCGTTATCGCTCATTCTTGTGTGTCCTGTTTAATAGATACGGGTGCAACGGCCCCTGCCCATTGGACATAGACCGGCACGGAAATTTTGCAAACCCCAAGCGGCTTGCCATCGTCTGTTTTTTGCTGGGCCAGATATGCCGCAAAAGCGGGGCTGTCGGTGCGCAAGACCCAGACACGGGCGCGCTCGGCCGGTGCAACTTCGCTGCCCAGATCCATGCCATCAATCATGTCTGGGGGATAAGCTGGCTCGCCCAGTTTAATATCATCCACGGCATATTGCCCGGCCCGCACCCGGCCCCAGACTGTGTATAGGCCGTTCAACCATTCAGGGTTACCGGTAGTGATGTAAAACTGTGCATTGGCGCTATTGGGATCATTGGTCCGCGCCATGGCCGCAGCCCCAGGGCATTGCAGGCCCCAGGCCCGCACTTTGCCATCAGCCGTCATCATTGCCAAAGCATCAGACTGTGATGCCACAGGAAAACCGTTCACAAAGCCGGTATCGGCGCTGCGGTCCTCGCCAACCACAACCATTTTTTGTTGCGGGCTGCGACGGAACTTAAATTCACCCTCAAGATTAGGCGTTGTTGGTGCAGGGCGTTTAACCAGATTCCAATCCCCGGCCTGAGCCATAAAATTTTTAATCACCCGGTGAAAAGGCAGGCCGACAAAATAGCCGGTACTGGCCAGATCGCGCATGCGCTGAACATGGTTGGGGGCAAAATCTGGGGCCATCTCGATCAAGGTGATGCCGTGCAGGGTTTTTAGATATAAAAGATCTTGGGGGGCCACTTCGCGCCATTGGTCGGGGGCCTCGTCTGGGCCGGCAATCCCGGCCGGCAGGGGCAAACCAAGCGGATGGTTCGGATCAGCATCGACAGGTGCGGCTTGATCATCAGCTGCATCTGACTGTGCACCGCCCTGATTACTCTGGTTTTCCTGCGCCTTGGCAGAATCAACCTGATTTGGTGCCCCGCAGGCCCATAATATCAAAGCGAGAAAGACTATTGTTTTACGCATTTTTATCGATCTTCTCCATTAGCTGCCTGGCAATATAAGGCGATACAAAGGGTGTAATATCGCCGCCCAGCCGGGCGATTTCCTTGATCAGGCGCGATGCAATGGCCTGATGCCTAGGGTCGGCCATAAAGAACACGGTTTCTATGTCCGCATTAAGGCGCTGGTTCATGCCAGTCATCTGGAACTCATATTCAAAGTCAGAAACCGCCCGCAACCCGCGGATAATCACCTGTGCACCGACCTCTTCGGCAAAGCCAATCAGCAGGCCCGTCATCGGGCGGACTTCAATCTCGGCGGCGCCCTGAAATTGTGCCGCTTCGGTGCGCATCATCTCGACACGTTCTTCCAGACTGAAAAGCGGTTTTTTGGACGCATTGCGTGCCACACCGACGACCAGCTTGTCGACCAGCTTGACCGCCCGGCCCAAGATATCGATATGCCCGTTGGTTGCCGGATCAAAAGTACCGGGATAAAGACCGATTTTCATAGATGCCTCTTTATTGGCCATTGCGCACGACGCAAACACGTTTATGGCAAGTTCCGACGCCTCACAAGCCCATCGACCGAAGTCTGATCATGAGGATTCGGTGCCGCCCATAGCCTCGTCCGTATCACCGCCCTCTCCATCGTCGTCATGATCATCATCAGTTTCAACAATACGTTGCACGGCAACCACACGTTCATCGTTTTTCAGGCGAATAATGGTCACACCCGCGGTGGCCCGACCGGCGATGCGAATGCCGCCGATAGGCACGCGAATGAGCTGTCCGCCATCGGTGACCAACATAATGCCGTCGCCGTCCTCGACCGGGAATGAGGCCGCCAGATGCGCGCCCTTCATCTTGGCAAGGCGCAAATCATGGGCAAACAGGCCTTTGCCGCCGCGACCGGACACCCGGTATTCATAGGCGGAGGTGCGTTTGCCATAACCATTGTCAGAAATGGTCAGCACAAATTGTTCGGCGGCACCAAGGGCCGCAATGCGTTCGACCCCAAGGGCCAGATCATCATCGCCGCCATCTTCGTCCTCATCGGCGACAACTGGCGTATCGGCCTCGTCGTCCTCTCCAGTAGCGCGGCGCATGGCGCTGGCATGTTTCAAATACGCCCGCGCTTCGGCTGGGGTAATATCCATATGGCGCAAGACCGCCATCGAGATCACTTCATCACCTTCGGCCAGTCGAATGCCGCGCACACCGGTTGAGGTCCGTCCGACAAACACCCGCACCGCCTCGACCGGAAAGCGGATGCATTTGCCGTCACGCGTCGTCAGCAGCACATCATCATTGGCCGAACAGGCCCGAACACCGATAATGCCATCACCTTCGTCTGGCTTCATGGCAATTTTGCCATTGCGCATCACATTGGCAAAGTCCGAGAGCTTGTTGCGACGGATATTGCCCGAGCGCGTGGCGAACACCACATCCATTTCGGACCAGCTTTTCTCGTCCTCGGGCATGACCATGATTGAGGTGATGGTTTCACCTTTATCCAGCGGCAATAAATTGACCAGCGCTTTGCCCTTGGTGCGCGGATCACCCTGGGGCAATCGCCAGACCTTCATGGTGTAGACCATGCCGGTGGAGGAAAAACACAGAATCGGCGCGTGGGTTGAGGCGACGAACACCTCGGTCACGTAATCTTCGTCCTTGGTGGTCATCCCGGCCCGGCCCGTGCCGCCGCGCCGTTGTTCGCGATAAGTATCCAGCGCGGTGCGTTTGGCATAACCGCCCGAGGTAATCGTCACCACCATATCTTCGCGGGCGATCAGCGATTCATCATCAATTTCCAGTTCGGCATCAATGATTTGTGTACGCCGCGGCACGCCAAAGCGTTCTTTTGAGTCGCGCAATTCCTCGCGGATAATGTCCATGACCCGATCGCGGGATTTCAAAATTTCCAGCAAATCAGCAATGGTCGCCGTGATCTTTTTGGCTTCGTCGCCAATTTCCTCGCCGCCAAGTGCGGTGAGGCGTTGCAAGCGCAGATCAAGGATAGCCTTGGCCTGTTCCATGGTCAGGCGAATATCGCCCGCCTCGTCCAGGCGCGAGCGCGGATCAGCGATCAGTTCGACCAGCGGTCCCATATCGCGGGCCGGCCAGGCGCGCCCCATCAGAGCCTCGCGCGCCGAAGCCGGATCAGGGGCTTTGCGGATAAGAACAATCACCTCGTCAATATTGGCCACTGCCACCGCAAGCGCCACCAGAACGTGGGCGCGGTCCCGTGATTTGGCCAGATCAAAGCGGGTGGCGCGGGCCACCACTTCTTCGCGAAAGGCGATAAAGGCGGTCAGCATCTGGCGCAAATTCATCAATTGCGGACGACCGCGATCAAGGGCCAGCATGTTAACGCCAAAATTGGTTTGCAATTGCGAATAGCGGTACAATTGGTTGAGCACCACTTCGGCATTGGCATCGCGTTTAATCTCGATCACCACGCGCAGGCCGTCGCGATCAGATTCGTCGCGCAAATCTGCAATACCCTCGACCCGTTTGTCCCGCACCAGTTCGGCAATTTTCTCGATCATCGAGGCCTTGTTCACCTGGAAGGGAATTTCAGTGACGATAATGGCGTCGCGGCCCTTGCGAATTTCCTCGATCGAGGCCTTGGCCCGCATCACCACCGATCCACGGCCATTGGCCAGACCAGAGCGCGCCCCGGCCCGCCCGACAATCAATCCGCCCGTGGGAAAATCTGGGGCTGGAACCATGTCCAGCAAGGCAAGATCATCCAGTTCCGGGTCATCAATCAGCGCCAGTGTGGCATCAACAATCTCGCCAAGATTGTGTGGGGGAATATTGGTCGCCATGCCCACGGCAATGCCGCCCGCCCCATTGACCAGCATATTGGGAAAACGGGTTGGCAGAACCGCAGGTTCGCTTTCCGACCCGTCATAGTTTTCAACAAAATCAACGGTGCCCTTGCCAATATTGGCCAGCAAAGCCTCGGCCGAGCGACCAAGGCGCACTTCGGTATACCGCATGGCGGCGGCCCGATCGCCATCCAGCGAGCCAAAATTGCCTTGCCCATCCAGAAGCGGCAGCGACATGGAAAAATCCTGTGCCATGCGCACCAGAGCGTCATAGATCGCCTGATCACCATGAGGGTGATATTTACCCATCACATCGCCGACCACGCGGGCGCATTTGCGATAGGCCTTGTCGTGGGTATAGCCGCTTTCGTGCATCGCATAGATAATGCGCCGGTGCACAGGCTTGAGGCCGTCACGTACATCGGGAATGGCACGGCTGACGATCACGCTCATGGCGTAATCGAGATAGGATTTACGCATTTCCTCGACGATGGAAATCGGCGCTACGCCGTCTTCACCGCCAGAGCCGACAGGTGCGCCGTCTTCAGGATTATCCGGTGTTTTATCGCCCGTTTCTGTCACTGTATAATCCCCTAAAAATTCTTATAAAATCGCGGCCCGACCGGCGCCATTGACGATGGCTCGAATCGGGTGAAATCCAAAGGAGTAAACTAGCAGTCAGGGACCAGCGGCACTAGGGCAAAACACGGTGAAAAGATAAGGAATAAGACTGTATTATTGAATACTATTACATCGTGTCACCCCGGGCTTGACCCGGGGTCAATTGTGAATGTTAGCCGCGCAATAGGTCCCGGATAAAACACAATTTTTCCCGGGATGACGCTTCGGGATGACACTGCGATATAATCCGGGGTTACGCCCGTGGCTTTTTTCTACTCGCATAGGCCCCTCTAAAAGGGGATGTCGTCATCCATATCACGGTCAAAGCTTTCTGGCTGTCCACCGCCCTGACCGCCGCCTTGCGATCCGCCGCCACCGCCGCCATAAGACCCGCCACCTTGCGATCCGCCGCCGCCATAGGAGCCGCCACCACCGCCGCCGCCTTCGCCGCGACTGTCGAGCATTTGCAGCTCGCCCCGAAAGCGGTTCAGGACAATCTCGGTTGTGTATTTGTCATTGCCGTCGCGGTCCTGCCATTTGCGGGTGGCGATTTGGCCCTCAAGATAAACCTTGGAGCCTTTTTTGAGATAATTCTCGGCTACCTTGGCCAGATGTTCATTAAAGATCACCACCCGGTGCCATTCGGTTTTTTCGCGCCGTTCGCCCGATTGTTTATCTTTCCAGCTTTCCGAGGTGGCAATGCGCAAATTGACCACCGGATCGCCATTATTCATCCGCCGCACTTCGGGGTCTGCACCCAGATTGCCCACCAAGATTACCTTGTTTACGCCCGCCATTTCTCTCTCTCCGGAGTTGATTTTGATTCTTATCGATGGTGCCCGCCCATCATCCGATCGTCCAGCCTAAACCTGTATTTACCACTCGAATAAAAGCGATAAAAATGCTTGAGTATGAATCTATTTTGTTCATATTATGTTCTTTTCGTCAAGTGAGTCTGTAACCGCCCATGGCCGATCCTCTTAAATTTATCCGCGTCATTGGCGCCCGCGAGCACAATCTACGCAATGTCAGCGTCGACATTCCGCGCGACAAATTGGTGGTCATCACCGGCCTATCGGGGTCCGGCAAATCGTCTTTGGCGTTTGATACCATCTATGCCGAGGGCCAACGACGCTATGTCGAAAGCCTGTCGGCCTATGCACGGCAATTTCTGGAACTGATGGCCAAGCCCGATGTGGAAAGCATTGAGGGCCTGTCACCCGCGATTTCCATTGAGCAAAAAACCACCTCGCGCAATCCGCGCTCGACCGTTGGCACGGTCACCGAAATTTATGATTATATGCGCCTCCTCTGGGCGCGGATCGGTGTGCCCTATTCGCCGGCCACCGGCCTGCCCATCGAAAGCCAGACCATCAGTCAGATGGTCGATCGCCTGATGGCGCTCCCCGAAGGCACGCGGCTTTATCTGCTGGCGCCGATTGTACGTGGCCGCAAGGGCGAATACCGCAAGGAATTTGCTGACCTGATGAAACAGGGTTTTCAGCGACTGAAGGTCAATGGTGAATTTTATGCCATTGAAGACGCGCCTGAGCTGGACAAGAAATTCAAGCACAATATCGACGTTGTGGTCGACCGGGTGGTCATCCGCCCCGATCTGGAGGCCCGTCTGGCCGACAGTCTGGAAACCGCTTTGCGCCTCGCCGACGGGTTGGCGGTGGCCGAATATGCCGACCCGCCCAAAGATGGCGATGATCGGATTTTATTTTCCGAGAAATTTGCCTGCCCGGTGTCGGGCTTCACCATTGCCGAGATCGAGCCGCGTTTGTTCTCGTTCAACAATCCGTTTGGGGCCTGCCCGTCCTGCGATGGGCTGGGCAAACGTCTTGAATTTGATGCGGCGCTGGTGGTGCCGGACGAGGAGAAAACGCTGGACAAGGGGGCCATTAAACCCTGGTCGTCGGGCACCTCGCGCATGTATCGGCAAACATTGGAGGCCTTGTGCCGCCATTTTAGTGTCAGCATGACGGTGCCGTGGTTTGATCTGCCTGAAGATTTTCGCAAAAAACTGCTCTATGGCACCGGCAAGGAAATGCTGAAATTCGTCTATACCGAGGGCAAGCGTAAATTTGAAACCGAAAAAACCTTTGAAGGCATTGTCCCTAATCTTGAGCGGCGCTGGCGCGAAACCGACAGTAGCTGGGTGCGCGACGAGCTGGGCAAATATCAATCCGCCGCGCCCTGCCCGGCCTGCCAGTCCAAACGCTTAAAGCCCGAAGCATTGGCGGTAAAATTGGGCGGGCTGGATATATCCGAGGCCACAGCCAAGTCCATTGCCGAGGCCGATGCCTGGTTTAATGCGCTGGAAGACGAGTTGAGCGAAAAACAAATCTCGATTGGTGAACGGGTCTTGAAAGAAATCCGCGAGCGTTTGTCTTTTCTCAACAAGGTTGGTCTGGATTATCTGTCTCTTAGCCGTTCGTCCGGCACATTATCGGGCGGTGAAAGCCAGCGCATTCGTCTGGCCAGCCAGATCGGGTCTGGCCTCACCGGTGTGTTGTATGTTTTGGATGAGCCCAGCATCGGCCTGCACCAGCGCGACAATGCGCGGCTGTTGGAAACCTTGAAAAACCTGCGTGATCTGGGCAATTCGGTTCTGGTGGTCGAACACGACGAAGAAGCAATTTTGACCGCCGATCATGTGATCGACATGGGGCCTTTGGCGGGCATTCATGGCGGCGAAGTGGTGGCCGAGGGCACCCCGGCCAAAATTCTAAAAGCCAAGAAAAGCCTGACCGGACAATATCTCAGTGGCAAACGCTCTGTGCCGGTCCCAACCAAAAGACGTGAACCTAACCCACGCAAGACCCTCATACTGGAAGGGGCCAGCGGCAATAATCTGAAAAACGTTACGGCAGAATTTCCGCTGGGTTTGTTTGTTTGTGTCACCGGGGTTTCGGGCGGCGGCAAATCCACATTGACGGTTGAAACGCTCTATAAGGCCGTGGCCCGCAAGCTTAATGGCGGCTCGCGCTTTGCGATGCCGCACGACCATCTGGACGGGGTCGAACATCTGGACAAGGTGATCGACATTGATCAATCGCCCATTGGCCGCACGCCGCGATCCAACCCGGCCACCTATACCGGGGCATTCACCCCCATTCGTGACTGGTTTGCCGGCCTGCCCGAGGCCAAAACCCGTGGTTATAAGCCGGGGCGGTTTTCCTTTAACGTCAAGGGCGGACGATGCGAGGCCTGTCAGGGTGATGGGGTGATCAAGATTGAAATGCATTTTTTGCCCGACGTTTATGTTGGGTGCGATGTCTGCAAGGGGGCGCGTTATAATCGTGAAACCCTGGAAGTTTTGTTCAAGGGAAAATCCATCGCTGATGTCTTGCATATGACGGTGGACGAGGCCGCCGACTTCTTTAAGGCAGTGCCCAGCGTGCGCGATAAAATGCTGACCCTGCAACGGGTCGGCCTTGGCTATATTCATGTGGGCCAACGGGCCAACACCTTGTCCGGCGGCGAGGCGCAGCGGGTCAAGCTTTCCAAGGAATTATCCAAACGTGCCACTGGCCGGACGCTCTATATTCTGGACGAGCCGACAACGGGCCTGCATTTCGAGGACGTCCGCAAGCTGCTCGAGGTGTTGCAGGAACTGGTCGAGAACGGCAATACGGTGGTGGTGATTGAACACAATCTGGATGTCATAAAACAGGCTGACTGGATTTTGGACTTAGGACCGGAAGGCGGCGATGGCGGCGGGCAAATTGTTGTCGATGGCACGCCCGAAGACGTGGCCAAATGCAAAGCGAGTTGGACCGGGCGTTATCTTGCCCCGCTGTTGAAGCCCTAAGTCGACCGGCGTGTCATGCGCCGCCACAATATAATCGCCACCAGCGCCGCCAAAGCACCCTGCACAAAGCTTTCCAGACCCAACTCATTGGGCTGTGTGCTCTGCTCATAAGCTGCGTTTAATGCGGCCAGCGGGTCGATGCCCTGGCCAGTGCCCAGCATAACCGCCAATGCGCCGGCAAAAACCAGCGCGTTGAACGCCCCGTGCAACCCGGCCGCACCGATAATTGAACGCTCGGCCAGAGCATAAACGCCCAGCATGACCCCCATCAGGGTAATCGCGCTGATGGCCACCACGCCCGCCAGCACATTGCCGGCAAAAAGAAAATGTACATGCAGCGAACCAAAAAAGACTGAACTGGCAAACAGGGCAAAGACACGGCCATAACGCATAGCCAAAGTCGACATCAGCCAGCCCCGACAGATCAGTTCTTCGGCGGCGCTTTGCAATAACAACCCGAAAATCAGCGCCGCGAACACCAATAGCGTCATGGGGTGCGAGAAAACATCCCACGAGAATGGCCCTGAGGCTTCAGCCGGCTCGTGCGCCAGCACGGCAAACACTGCACCAATGCCCAATAAAGCCAGTGCAAAGCCGGCCCCGCGCACCAGACCACGCACATAACGTCGCCACGCATCCGCCCAAACAACACCGGCGCTGGTCAGGCTGCGTCGTTCGTATTTTTTCAGCCATATCAACACACAGGCCCCAAACACAGTGAACATCACATAGAGGCTGAGCAAAATAACCAACCCCATGGACTGAGGTTTGGCGGCCTCGCCAGCCAGCAAAGCGGGAGAGAGAACCCAAAAAACGACGGGCATGGTGGCCATATTGGCAATCAGCCAAAACCCCCAGAGCAACAAAAATGCCGCCCAAATCGGGCTGGACCGTGCCTGGCCATCCGGTGCGTCAAAGACAGGGGTTGGTTCAGGCATCAGCGCCCGGCCCATATTCATTGACCAGACAAGCCCCAACCCCTGCGCCCATGGCCATTTGCAGATAATTCACACCCAAAGCACCAATACTGAGTATAACAACTGGGATGAAAGCCAGCCCGGCAAACAGGACCGCATTGCCCATATCAGGGACCAGGCCACCGGACAGGGCAAACCCCACGCCCAAAAATGGTATGGCCAGCAACAAGGCACCGGCCAGAACCGCAAGGGACAAGGCAATGGCGATAAAGAATTGCAAAACATAAGCCAGAAATAAGCCCCAGAAATGCCCCTTGCTGATCCGCAGGGCCTTCAAAACCTGAACCTGCCCGCACTGTACCGTTAATGCCGGAGCCGGGGACAAAGATACCGCGAACCAGATCACACCGCAGAACCATGCCGCCCCATATAACACGGTTGCAACGACCAAAAATCCGCCCAGCCAGCCGCCAACACTGTCCCATACCCCCGCCGTTACAACGGTCAGCAAGACAAGAGGCAGCACAGTGATCAAGGCCGCAGCAACCACAAATAGTGACATCCCGATAAGGGCAAGAAAAACCTGCCATTCCTGCCTGGCAAAGCGCAGGCCAATGGGCCGCTCGTCCGGCCCTTTGCGGGTCATCCAGCGCAGCAAAGCCGTATAAATGGCGACATAAACCGGGATGAATAAAAAGCCAGAGAACAGGCTCAACCATTCAAAGGTATCGCTCAGCCATTGCACCTGTCTGGCCCCACCTGCCGCGCCATCATTGGCACCCAAAACCGTGGTCAAAGCACCCCATACAAAAGGCAAGGCCAAGAGCGATACCAGCACAAAGGTCACCATGCGGACCAGAACATAAACCACACCCAGGCTGCGCAGGAGTGTCTTTTGAGGGCGTTCTTCAAAAAGAAAAAACGCCGCCCGGTCCACAGAGAAACCCGTCTTTTTCATACGACATACCCTTTCTTTTGAAGGCCAACCCAGGCAATCCCTGCAAGCAAAACCAGACTGACGATCACTGATCCTTCGGGGCCAAAACTGCCCCCGGTCAGCCATTGTGCCGCGCCTGCTTTGTTGTCCAGATCAATAATCAGCGCCGGGGTATCAATGCTCATACCGCTGACATCCAGTCCAAAACCCAAACCCAAAATCCAGTTCCAGGCCCCATGCCAGCCACACACCCCAAGCAACGATCCTTCGCGCACCGCATAAACCGACAAAAACACGCCCAGAAGTACGATATTGGCCATGGCAATCCAATTGACATTGCCAATGCCTTCATTGCCCAGATGTAAAGCCGCAAACACGGTGGAATTGACCACGATGGCGATCACAAGACCAAAGCGGGCGGCCATGGCCGACATCACCCAGCCGCGCATCAGGATTTCTTCGGTCGAGCCCTGAATGATAAAACCGACAAAGATCAGCATAATCATGATCAAAGCCGATGGTGTTTTTAACACGGGGGCCAGAGCCACAATATTGTACCCGCCCAACATAAAAATCGTCAGAACCACAACAGCACAAAAACCCAGCCCCAAAGCCAAACCACGCGCAAAGCGCTTTAATGCGGCCTCTTTACGAAGGCCAATGCTGGCCAATGGGCGGTTTTCCACAAACCGGACCCAGAGCAGTGACAACACCGCACCAAATCCAAACATCGCCACCAGTACATAAAGCAAATTGACCGGGTCTTCTTCGATCCCAAGATCCAGACCAAACACCATGGCCCCGGGGATTGCCGCCAATCCCTGGCCAAGGACCATAACCATCACCGCCACAACCCAGACCAGCGCCGCATAGATCGGGTGCAAATGCGGATTGGCACCATAGCCGCCAAACGGTTGCGCCTTGATAAGACGTGATGTGGGGCGCGGCGCGGTCATACGATCAGGCATCATCCTTGCTGGCCCGAAGCCCCCGATAGAAGGTCACATAAAGGCCGCTGACAATACCGTTGGATGCAGGCCAGACGATTGCAGAGAGCACAAAAAACCACAAAAGCGGCCGCATGTTCAGGTCCGCTGGCAATGCGGCCTCAGCTTCGCTGCCCGGTAAATGAGCAAAAACAAATTGCGCATACTGGATAATGCCCGGCATCAGCAACAGGTAAAACGGCAAGCTGGTCAAGATGATGGCCAACACCATGCGCCACCCCTGCCCCTTGCTCCACGCGGCGGCTTCGAACACCACAACACGTTCTTCGGCAATGGCCGCCGGATATGCCGGCGAGAACCGCGCCAATGTGTAAATCCCCAAAAGCGCAACAGCGCCGCCGGCAATAATCGCGGCGATCACCCCCGTCGTACCGGCATGGGCAAAGGCGCTGGTCGGTTCGGCCTCGATCACGGCGGGATCAACAACGCTGGAGACCACGGCGCTGAGCGCAAAAATAGCCGCCATGGCACCAATAAAAAGGATAAATACGCTCACCGCACCCACGGCGAACATGGTCAGCGACAACCGCAATTCATCAGCCCCAAAACGCAACCCCATAAAGCCCCCGGCGGGTTGTCCCAGACCACGGCGTAAATAGGCCGCAAAAATCATCACCACCAGTGGGATCAAAGCAAAGCTGAGCGCCATGCGCAGCCCCTCCACACCGGGAGTATTTGGCGAAAACAGTGTCAGCCAGGTACTGGCCAGATTGACGGCAATGTAAAAACCACCCAACACATAGAGAAACAAGAAATTACGCCGCAAGAACACATAGGCGGAGATTACGCACCGCAAAACCGGCACCTGATCGGATTGTTTTGTCATTAGAACTCCACTTTATCGTTATTCGATACGGGACCGTTTTGCCCAAAAAGTCAACATATATCGGGCCCCAATGCGCCTTTGTGTAAGCACTCTTTAACCCTCACGGCGCACACTTTGCACGCAAACAATGCAGATCATTCGAGAGCATTATGACAATCGCAGAGCCGGAATTTACGAAAGCGCAGGTCCGCAGGCAACGCCCATGGCACAGGGGGCCGGCGCTTTGGTCAAAACATTGGCCGAAGTTTTGGGCTGATCTGAACGATCCGGCGCGCAGCATTCATTCACCTAAATTTGATGCCCTGGTCTTTATTGGCTCGCCGGTATTATGTCTGCTGGTCTGCCTTGGTCTGGCCTTTACGCCTTTGTGGGAAACCCGTGCCCTGCCGTTTCATGAAGATGATGCAATACTGAACACCTTTAGCGGCGTTTTGACGGCCTCGCATTTGTTTGCGGTCTTTTATCGATCACACGGCAATGCCGAAGTTTTCTGGCGATGGCCTTTGCGCTTTACACTGGTTCCGGTGGTGTTGTTTTTCTCGCTAGGCATGTTGCCCTGGTTTATGGTCATCGTCTCGGTCACCGCCACGTTTTGGGATGTCTATCATTCGGCCATGCAGACTTTTGGGCTGGGGCGGATTTACGACATGAAGGCCGGTAATGCGCCCGATAAGGGCCGCATGCTGGATAGCTGGATCAATTATGTCTTCTATGCCGGGCCGATTGCCGCCGGAATGGCGCTGATGGATCATGTCGAGGATTTTGAAGAGTTTGATCAAATCGGCTGGGCCGCTTTAGGTGCCTTTCCGCAAACCGTTGAGGGTGTCGCCGGAGCCATACGGGTCGCGGTCATTCTGGGCTCATTGCTCGTGGTGGGCGTTTATGTCGTTGGTTATTGGCGTCTGGCACGCCAAGGCTACACAATCTCGGCACAAAAGGTCACCTTGTTGGCCAGCACCGCGATCACCTCAATCGTTGCCTGGGGCTTTAATCCGTTCTTTATTGCCTTTGTGGTGATGAACGCTTTTCACGCCATTCAATATTACGCCATCGTCTGGTTAAAAGAGGGCAAATCACTGACCAAGCGTGTCGGCCTGGCCAATTCGCGCCATAAGAAATGGCTGCCCTTTGTTTTATTTCTTGTGCCGCCACTGCTTTATGGACTGGTTCAGGAATATGTCGATTTACCGTCTAACTGGGTTTATGCCTTTGTGTTGACGGTGGTGACGCTGCATTTCTGGTATGACGGATTTATCTGGTCGGTGCGTAAAAAACACGTCTGAGGCTTGACCTTGATGGCGGCGGGCGAAATACCGGCGACCATGACAAACAAACCTATACATATTATTGGCGGTGGCCTGGCAGGCTGTGAAGCGGCATGGCAATGCGCCGGTGCAGGGCAAGACGTGATCATTCACGAAATGCGCCCAGACCGCGGCACAGATGCACATCTGACCGATAAACTGGCCGAGCTGGTCTGTTCCAACTCGTTTCGTTCTGACGACCATGAAAACAATGCCGTGGGTCTTCTACATGAAGAAATGCGCCGGTGTGGATCGGTCATTATAGCCTGCGCTGATGCTCACAAAGTCCCGGCCGGCAGCGCACTGGCCGTGGACCGCGAAGGCTTTTCCGCTGCGGTTTCAAAGGCCATTGAAGATCACCCCCTGATCCAGGTTGAACGCGGCGAAATTGCCGGCTTGCCTCCAGAGGACTGGGACAATGTTATCATTGCCACCGGGCCGCTGACCTCGCCGGCGCTGGGCGAAGCCATCCTATCTATCAGCGGCGAGGACTCTTTGGCATTTTTTGACGCCATTGCGCCCATATTGCACCGCGACAGCATTGATTTTGATACCGCCTGGTTCCAGTCGCGTTACGACAAAGGCGATGGGGCCGATTATATCAATTGTCCAATGGATAAAGACCAGTATGACGCCTTTATCGATGCCTTGCTGGCCGGCGAGAAAACCCAGTTCAAAGAATGGGAGAAAGACACACCGTATTTTGATGGTTGTCTGCCGATTGAGGTTATGGCCGAACGTGGCCGCGAGACTCTACGCCATGGCCCCATGAAACCGGTTGGCCTGACCAACCCCCATGACCCCACCGTTAAGTCCTATGCCATTGTGCAATTGCGTCAGGATAATGCACTGGCGACGCTATATAATATCGTCGGCTTTCAGACCAAGTTGAAATACGGGGCGCAACAGGAAATTTTTCGGACAATTCCCGGATTGGAAAATGCCGAGTTTGCGCGCCTTGGCGGCATTCACCGCAACACGTTTTTGAACTCGCCCGTGGTGCTGGACAACACGCTGTCACTCAAAGCACAGCCACGTCTGCGCTTTGCCGGACAGGTCACCGGCGTTGAAGGTTATGTGGAAAGTGCAGCGTGCGGTTTAATGGCCGGACGTTTTGCAACCGCAAGCGCCACACAACGCCCCTTAGAATCACCTCCCGACACCACAGCTTTGGGCGCATTATTGGCGCATATCACCGGCGGGCATTTAGCCGAGAAGAAAAGCTTTCAACCTATGAACATCAATTTTGGCCTGTTTCCGCCCATGGAAACGCCAAAAGTCGATGAAAACGGAAAAAGATTGCGTGGAAAGGATAAAACCCGAGCACGAAGGCGTCTTATTACAGCCAGAGCGCTTGACGATATACAAAAGTGGACTTTGACTGGTGCACCGTAATCGTGCCTAGGGGAAGTTCGCGCGTATGATATTGCCGCCTGCACATAAATTGAACACAGGTTTTTCCTGGCGTGCACGTCCAACCCATGGGTTGCGACGGCTGGATGAAGAGGCGGTACAGGGATTTAACGAAAAAGGTTATGCGGTTATTCCGGGGGCTGTGCCCGCAGAGCAACTGGCCCCTCTGGTCGCTGCGATTGATGACCTGGAAAGTCGCGAGACAGAAACTGTTCTGACATTTGATGGCGATGAAGACCCTGTAGTCTTTGGCGCAAACCAGATGACTTTCGCCTGTAATCTTGCCACGCAAAGCGACGTCTTGCAGGAATTTTCCAGCAGCGCGTTGATGCGCGATCTGATGCATGACCTGATTGGTCCCGATGTGCGCCTTTACTGGGATCAGGCGGTTTACAAGAAACCACGCCATGTGGCCGATTTCGCCTGGCACCAGGACAATGGCTATACCTTCACAGAACCACAGGATTATGTCACGTGCTGGCTGGCGCTGACCGATGCAGATGCCTCTAATGGCTGTCCCTGGGTTCTGCCGGGCCTGCACCGTAACGGCACTTTTGCCCATGATAATAGCGATGAAGGTCTGATCATTTCGGGCCTGGACCATGACAGCATTGTTGACCGGGCCATCTGCACCCCGGCCCGCGCCGGCGATATGGTGATCTTCTCGTCACTGACGCCGCATATGACCGGCCCCAACCTGACCAATCAAACCCGCAAGGCCTATATCATTCAATACATGGCCGATGGGGCCAAACGGGTTCATGATGATGGCCAACACGAAGACCTGACCAATGCAGACAGTTACTTTCTGATCCTCAAAGATGGCAAAGCCGTCTCAGCCTGACCCTGCCGGTCGGCAAAAAAACATGCACAAAAAAAACCCCGGCGATGATCGCCGGGGTTTTGTGTTCTACGATCTGGTGTGCTTAGCCAAACAGTGTTTGTGATCCGGCCATTGCCACCAACATAGGCAGAGACAACAAGGTGTTGGTCCGCGAGAACAGCATGGCTGTGCGTGCCGCAGCCGGTTTGGCTTCGGCAGGCGCATCAATCAGGCCCAAAGCGATTTTCTGGTTTGGCCAGATGATCACCCAGACGTTAAACGCCATGATAATGCCCATCCACATACCAACACCAAGGAAGACATGTTGCGCATTGGCAAAACCGTCCATGGCGCCAATGGTCAAAGTCTCGACCAGATAACCACGATGCCCAGCCAGCAACAGACCGGTCAGCAAGGTTGCGGCCGCACCCCAGCGAAACCAAAAAAGTGCCGCAGGAGCAATAACCTTGCCAATAGCGGGTTTTTGCTCATCTGGAATTTTTGCCATGTTGGGGATTTGTATAAAGTTGAAATACCACAACAGGCCAATCCACATGACGCCAGAAACCACATGCGCCCAGCGCAAAAAGGCTATGACAACTGCCATGCCTGCGTATTCGCTTCCTGCAAGAACATAATAAAGCCCATACATCAACAAGGCGAGAATGAGAGAAAAGATAATCGTCGAACGGAGATTAGAAAGAATACCGGCCATTGTGACCCCCTGAAAACTAAAGATGGCGCATTATGGCGCATGAGTGGGGGGGCGCGTCAATCCGCCGCACACTCTAAAATTGAAATTTTTACTCTTCAAATTCGCCGCGATTAACCCCAAGGATCAACAAAATCGGGGCCGCGACAAATATCGAAGAATAGGTGCCGACAACCACACCCCAGATCATCGCAAACGAGAACCCGCGCAGCACCTCGCCGCCCATAAAGAACAGCGCCACCAAGGCCAGCAACGTGGTGATCGAGGTGATCGTTGTCCGTGACAGGGTTTCATTGATTGACTGGTTCAGAACGTCCATCAATGACATGCGTTTATAGCGGCGCAGGTTTTCACGGATCCGGTCATAAACCACCACTGTGTCATTCATCGAATAACCAACAATGGTCAAAATCGCCGCAATGATCGACAGGTTAAATTCCAGTCTGGAGATGGAAAACATCCCAATCGTCAAGATCACATCGTGCGCCAATGCGGCCACTGCGCCAACGGAAAACTGCCATTCAAAACGAAACCAGATATAGATCAGCATACAAACCAGCGCGCCCAGAACAGCAAAAATCCCGGCATTGACCAATTCACCAGAAACTTTGGGGCCAACAACTTCAACACGGCGATAATCAACATTGCCCAAACTACTATTCAACGCCGAGCGCACCGCATCGGCGGCCTGTTGTTGGGCGTTTTCTGCCTGAGTGCCTTCACCGACCTGTCGCTCGACACGGATCAGCACCTCGTCTGGAGCGCCAAAACTCTGCACCTGAACATCGCCAAGTCCCAAGCCTGAAACTGTGGCGCGAATGCTGCCCAGATCGGCCGGGCCTTCGGTGGCGATTTCAATCAGCGTGCCGCCACGAAAATCAATGCCGAAATTCAACCCCAGCATTAAAAATGCGACAATCGAGACGACGATCGCAACAGTCGAGGCGGTAAACGCGATAAAACGTTGTTGCACAAAAGGAATTTTGGTTCCAAGCGGTATGTATTGCGACAGGGCAAACGCCATAATAATGCTTCCTATATCCTTAAATCGGCAGTTTTTTAGGCTTGGCCTTAAACAGCCAGTACGAGGTCAGAAGCCTGGAGAAGACAAAGGCCGTAAACACCGATGTGACAATCCCGATGGCCAGGGTCACCCCAAAGCCCTTGACCGGGCCAGACCCAAATTGCAACAGCAAAACCGCGGCAATCAATGTGGTAACATTGGCATCTAAAATGGTTGGCCGGGCTTTAACATAACCGGTTTCGACGGCATTCAGCGGCGTTTTACCGTTTCGATACTCTTCGCGCACGCGCCCGAAAATCAGAACATTAGCATCAACTGCCATACCAATAGTCAGAATGATCCCGGCAATGCCCGGCAATGTCAGGGTGGCCTGCAAAGCAGATAAAGCCCCCATCATCAACAGCACATTGGCGATCAATGCTGCATCGGCAATCAGCCCCAACATGCCATAAACCAGCACCATAAAGAGCACCACGGCCACAAAGCCAATGATCAGCGCAACAGCCCCGGCCCGAATGGAATCGGCCCCCAGCTCTGCGCCAACGGTGCGTTGTTCAAGCACCGTTAATTTGGCGGGCAATGCACCGGCCCGTAAAAGGATCGATAAATCATTGGCGCTTTCAGTTGTAAAACCACCTTCAATAATGCCGCTGCCGCCCAGGATCGGTGAGTTGATCACCGGCGCGGAGATTGCCTTGTTATCCAGAATAATGGCAAAGCGACGACCAACGTTTTCGGCTGTGGCCTTGCCAAAACGCCGCGCACCTTTGCCGTTAAAGCGAAATGAAACTGCGGGTTGGCCGCTCTGGCTAAAGCTGGGACGAGAATCCACCAGATCATCACCATCAACCAATGGCCGGCGGCGGATCAGAAGATATGGCTCAGAAGGGTTTGCCCCCTCAACCAGTTTAGCCCCCGGCGGAATACGCCCGGCCTGCGCCTCGCCAATGCTGACCGATGTGTCCAGCAGGTGAAACGTCATTTTGGCCGTCTGGCCAATCAGGTCTTTAATACGTTCAGGATCATTTTCGCCCGGCACCTGAACAATAATACGATCATCGCCCTGGCGTTGAATGGTCGGCTCACGCGTGCCCAGCTCGTCAATACGCTGGCGGATCACTTCGATTGAGCGGGCCACCGCATCTTTGGCTTCTTTTTCCAAGGCTTCGGGGGTCAGAGTAAGCGTGATACGACCGCTTTCGGGGTCACTTTCCATAACGAAAGGCGGGTTGGCGTTGCCAGCCAACAGCAAAGCCTGATCCACGGTGTTGATTGGTTTGATCCGCTCTAGCGCCAGGTCCATTTGTGCTGGACGAGCCAGACGAAAACTTACTTTGTCACCTGTGACCCGAAAACCGGTTGCAGGGATAATTGGTTTTTCACTGCGCAAATATTGGCGTGCGTCATCGGCGGCAGCCTCCAGCTTTCCCTGCTTAACCGAGTCAACATCAACCTCGAACAGCAAATGCGAGCCACCTTGCAGATCAAGCCCCAGATTAACGGTCTTATTGGGTAAAAAGGACGGCAAAGTCCCCACCGTATTTGGCCCACCGCGTACGGCTTCGGGCAAGACATTGGGCAATGCGAACATCAAACCGGTGATCACGATCAACCATATGATGGCTTGTTTCAGTTTGGAAAAATGCAACATGGTAAGGTGTCCGCGCCTTTATTTATTTTTTGGCCTTGGCTTTGGCTTTAACGTCATTGGCCGGCTTTGGCGTGCCTTTGATCTGTACATCCTGCAACGTGGCTTTGACCGCCGATACCCGGACGCCTTCGGCAAGATCGATTTGCACTTCGGTCTCCCCAACCTTGGCGACTTTGCCAATTAACCCGCCGCCCGTCACAACGCGGTCACCGCGCTTGACCGCCATAACCATCGAGGTGTGATCTTTGGCGCGTTTTTGCTGAGGGCGAATAAGGAGAAAATAGAAAATGGCGAACAGCGCCACCATCATCCCGATACTGTATAGCGGGCTGGGGCCTTCTGGTGCGGCTTGAATGAATGCAATCATCGGCTGGATGGTCATATGTCTTCCCCTGAAATAACCCGCGCCAACATCTGTGGGCGCGGCCCCGGGTCTCTGGCACCCGGTTCAGGCGAATATAGGAGCGGCGACGTGAATTGCAATTACCCAAACGGGTCTCAACGCGATAAAACACATCACCGCGCCGAGCCGTTTCAAAAGGGGTATTTGCCAAGCAAGTGCCTTTTACGCAGATTGCACATCCGTCAGAAAGCCATCGACATGATCGCGCAATTGCTTGGACTGGTCGGACAACCCGCCCACGGCCATTTTGACCTGAGAAGAAACGCTCCCGACTTCGCTGGCGGATTCGCTTAAACCGCCAATATTATGATTGACCTCGGCGGTCCCCTGCGAAGCCTGAACTACGCTGGTGGCAATTTCCTGCGTGGCCTGTCTTTGTTCGTTCAGGGCATGAGAGATCGCATCAGAATTATCCGCAAGTTCCTGAATGATCTCGCGAATACCTGAAAGCGATTCTGCGGCACCTGTGGTCGCGCTTTGCATTTGTTCAATCTGGATCGAGATCTGCTCTGTTGCTTTACCGGTTTGCGAAGCCAGGCTTTTCACCTCAGAGGCCACGACCGCAAAGCCCGAACCAGCCTCGCCAGCCCGCGCCGCTTCAATGGTCGCGTTCAAGGCCAACAAATTGGTCTGCTCTGCAATGTCGTTGATCAACGCCGTAACCTCGGAAATCCCGGCGGAAACCTCTTGCAGGGACGTCATCTGTACTGTGGTTTTTTCGGCTTCTTTCACGGCATTGGCCGCGACGTCTGCGGAACTGCTGACTTGTGCCGAGATAGAATCTACGGTGACAGACAATTCTTCTGCTGCGGCGCTGACCGCCTGCACATTCTGGGCTGCCATATCTGAAGCCGAAGACACAGAGTTTGCACGCCCTGCGGTACTTTCCGCAACGTCAGTCATGATCTGCGCGCTGGAGTCTAACTCAACCATCGACGCGCCAATGGCTTGC
The DNA here is from genome assembly GCA_021776525.1 of Robiginitomaculum sp. Lineage (GTDB taxonomy): Bacteria > Pseudomonadota > Alphaproteobacteria > Caulobacterales > Maricaulaceae > Robiginitomaculum_B. Next base: position 462,209 of record JAJFFT010000004.1, on the reverse strand, counting down.
AACAAACTGGTGATGTCAGCGTCAAAATCCTTGACCATTGCCGATAGATGCTCGCCGCGCTTGATACGTTCTTCGGCGGATTGCTGTTGTTCTTCGGTCAGGGCCTTTGTCTTGATCATGTTTTCTTTGAACACCAACAGAGCACGGGCCATGTCGCCGATTTCGTCTGATGCTTTTGGATTGACGGTTACGCTCATATCCCCATCGGCCAGGCGGCGCATGGTGCCGCTCATACAGGACAGGCGGCTTGAGACATTACGCACAACATAGAACCAGACAATAGCGGCACTGGCGGCAATGCTGATCACGGCCATAAGGATCAACAGAACCCGGCCCATAGTCGACACGCTGCTGGCACGTTTTCCGGCCAAATTCACCGAACGGCGGGTCTGATCACCAAATGCGGAAACATTGTTGTCCAGTGCGGCAGAAATTTCGCTCAGTTCGAACACATTGTCTTCGATCATGGCATCCTTGACCAATTGTGTCTTACGGTCTGCAAAGATCGAGTCATCGCCTTTGCCCAGCTCGATCAACTCGCCAGCGCGGGTGCGGGCGTTATTCGACAAAACTGTGCCCATAATGGCCACGTTGGACTTTAATTCGCTGGCAGCGGCGGCATAGGCTTCTTCAATTGCGCTAATTTCCTGGGCAGAATCGCTGGCAATGGCTTCGGCATAGGTGACGGTCAGCACATTGGCGGACATCAGGATGCGCAATAAGGATTCAATATCGAACTCGTCGGCTGTTTCCAATTGCACTTCCAGCTCTGTGTTCAAACTCTGGCGCAGGGTGCGGGCGTTGTTAAAATGGTTGGCAATATTGTCCCGGCCACGCAAACGGGCGGTCACCAAAGATTCCATCTTGGTGACCAGTGCCGGATAAGCCTCGGCCTCTTCGGTCAGGTCTTTGGCAATTTTACTGTTGGCGGGCAAGGACTTGCTGACCGCTTTGACCTGCGACACCAGCTCAGTATTAAGCACATTGGCCCGTTCAAGGGCCGATGTAGCTTCGCTGACCGTTTGGGCGCGTTCCAGGTCTGAAACTGCGCTGAGGAAAGAACTGCCCGTAACTGATAATTTCAAAGAATTATCAAGATTAGAGAGGTGAACGTTACTGATCTCTTCCTGGATAGCAGCGGTTTGCGCATTACTCCACAACCCAATTCCGACGGAAATAACCGTGAATAATGCGACGACGCCAAAAGCGAGCAAAAGACGCGCGCTGATTGTTTGCAGTGATTTGAGATAGGTAATAGCAACCCCCCGAACTTGACTAAGTGTCGATCTGCGCCAGTCGTGTCGAACCGGGCACGGGGATAATTTGCGCTCATTTGGTTAACAAAAGGCTCCCCCGCATGCGGAGGAGCCCAAAATATACTTTTTTATACTGTGTTGTTTACAGTTTGAAGCTGATTTTGGTGCGTGCACCATCAACCATGCTTGCCGGTGGCTCATATTTCCATTTGGAAACAGCCTTCATGGCTGCATCATCAAAAACACCCTCTGGCGTTGCTTCGGCAACCGCAACATTGCTGACCTTACCTTCTGTATCGACACTGTACGTGACAACCACATGACCTTCGATTTTACGGCGTTCTGCACCACGTGGATAAACTGGCGCAACGCGCTTCTTGGCAACCAATGCACCATCAGCAGCCATTGCCGTCGGCACAGCCATCATTGTTCCTGCGGCGAAAACCATACCAGCGCAAAAAGCCATTTTTTTCATTACATTCATAATAGACACCCCGAAGTTTTTTGTTATAGGCGCCTTCATTGGTCGCCACTGAATGCACATTAGCAAACACGCTCTAACGCCCGTTTAAGAAGATACTTAAAATTTTACCGGTTTGCTGATTTAGCTAAAAAATCTTTATATACTTAGGATCTTTTAGGTAAATGTTGCACCGGATTAACAGGGTCGCGCCCACGGCGGGTCTCAAAATGCAATTGCGGCGTACTCACAGAGCCAGAAGAGCCAACTTCGGCAATGGTATCGCCTGTGGTCACTTTGGCCCCTTCTTTAACCAGCAATTTTTGATTATGCGCATAGGCACTGACCCAGCCATTCGGGTGGCGGATTAAGACCAGATTGCCAAAGCTTTTCAGCTCCGAGCCGGCATAAACGACTGTGCCGCTGCCGGCGGCGCGCACTGCGGTTCCTGCAGATGCCGCAATATTGATACCATCATTACGTGTTCCGCCCGGCTTTACCCCAAAGCCAGAGATGACCTGGCCGTTAAGAGGCCAGGTGAACGTCGAGGTTTTCGCGGGGGCGCGTATGGCAGATCGCGGCGGGGTGACTTTTGCGCCAGGTTTTTTAGCGCCCGGACGACGGACAACCGGCTTGCGGCTAGCAGCGGCACTTTTCCAGCTTCCGTCCTTGCCCCGCACCAAAGAGGGCAACACCAACAATTCATTGACCTTCAAAGTATAGGGCGGCGCTATACCATTGATCAGTGCCAAAGACCTAAAATCCAATGAAAACCGGCGGGCCACCGCCATGACCGTATCCCCGGATTGCACGCGATAATGCAAAGGGGCAGGCAATTTCAGTGTCTGACCGACCTTCAAGGCATAAGGGGCCTTAAGGTTATTTTCCGCAATCAGCGGCTTAAGTGCAATTTGGTATTTTTCAGAAATTCCAAACAGGGTATCGCCTTTGCCAACCTTAACGTTGGCTGGGCGCGCCTTGGCCGAAATAACCTGGACCGGTTTTTGAAAGACGTCGTCTCGCGCCTCTGGAATACGGGAAAACGACTTCTCCTCGTTTCGAGAAGCGCCATCTTTGCCGTTCGACAGGGCTTTGCGCCCCAGCTTGCCACCGGTCTTTGCAATCTTTGCAGCGCCTTTCAGCGCCCCGCCTGCTCCAGCCGTCCCGACTTTGGCAGAATTTTTCACAGCAGCCGCCTGGGCATTAAAAGGTATATTGGCGGCCTGGCGAACCGGAATATCCGGCAATGCGCCTTGCCCTCGAACCGCGTCCTTGGCCTGATCTTTTGCGTAAGAACGGCCTTCGCGCTTTACCGGGTCAAGCCATGAACCTTGATCAACAGGGTCCAGCGCCTGGCTTTCGATCGGTTGTGTTGGTGCTGCATCGGGGATGCTCTCATCACGCGGCGGCGGCGGTTGCATAGGCTCATCGCCCCGAAACACGACGGGCGCCGGGCCGCGCGGCGTGCCACAAGCGGTAAGAAATACAATTATTGTCAGTGTAAACGCGGTACGAAGAATCATAATTACCGATTGTGTCTCATTATCCTTAACGGGACCCTACGGTATGGTTACGGCAACAAAGTGGCATCCCGCCTATAAGGCGCTGGCAATTCCGGCGATCAGCGGCACAAAGCGCACTGGCGCCAGTTTATGTTGGTGAAACACGTCGCCCTCGCGCCGAAAGACCGTCACAAACTGTCCATCCGGCGGGCCAATGGGGGCGACCAGCAGGCCACCCTCGCAGAGTTGCGAAAGCAGAGCCGGCGGGCAAACCTGCGTTCCGGCCGTCACAATGATACGGTCAAATTCATCCTGTTCCGGCCAGCCCTTCATCCCATCACCAAGGCGGGTGACAATATTGCGCAGCCGCAGCTGTTCAAAACGCGCATCGGCGGATTTGAGCAAAGTACGATAGCGCTCGATCGTATAAACCCGGCGCGACAAATGCGAAAGCACCGCACTTTGATACCCAGAGCCGGTGCCGATTTCCAAAACCTTGAGGCGCGGTGTCAGGCACAAAGCCTCGGTCATCATCGCCACCACAAAGGGCTGGGATATGGTTTGCCCACAGGCTATTGGCAAAGCCCGGTTTTCATAGGCGCGTTTGGTAAACTCGTTGGTGACAAACACGTCGCGGGGCACCCGTTCCAACGCGCCCAGCACAGCCTTGTCGACAATGCCTGCCGCGCGCAGCGCCATGATCAGCTCGACAACGCGCATATCTGGTCCAAACGATGTCATGCGCGCGCCTTAAAGACGAATATCGCTCAGGGCATCGGACAAGCCGGCCAGCGTTTCTTCATGGGTCAAGTCAAGATGCAAGGGCGTTACCGAAATACGTTTTGAATAAATGGCGCGCAAATCCGTGCCTTCGGGCGGGGTGGAAAGCTTTCCGTTAAAGCCCAACCAGTAATAAGGCCGCCCACCGGGATCAGCTCTCTCGTGCACTTCCAGCATGTCCTGATCGCGCCGCCCCATGCGGGTCATTTCAATGCCGCTGACGTCTTCGGGCGGACAATCCGGGAAATTGATATTCATCAACACGTCTTTGGGCCATTTACGAACGAACAGACGCTCCAGCACTTTGGGGGCAAAAACCTCGGCCGTTTTCCAGTAAATCGTCGCCTTCTCGGTGAAAGGATATGTCTGCGACAAAGCCACCGAGGGAATACCCAATTCCATGCCCTGAATGGCCGCCGCAATAGTGCCCGAAAGCGTAATATGCTCAGCCAGATTCTGGCCTTTATTGACCCCTGACAAAATCAGGTCCGGGCGCTTATCGCCCATCAGGTTCAGCACACCCATCATTACACTGTCGGTGGGCGTACCCCAGACCGCATAGCTTTTTGGCCCGCGCCGAGACACCCGCAAAGGTTCGCGAATGGACAGCGCCCGGCTGGCGGCGCTTTGCTCATTGGCCGGGGCGGCAACCCACACATCATCAGATAACGTATAGGCAATGCGTTCCAGCACCTTGATACCCGGCGCATCAATGCCGTCATCGTTCGAGAGCAATATACGCGGGTTGTGCGGGATCATGCGTTGATCACCTCTTGCCCGCCCATATAGGGGCGAAGGGCGGTTGGGATTTCGATACTGCCATCTTCGTTCTGGTAATTTTCCATCACGGCGAGAAGCGTGCGCCCCACCGCCAGACCAGAACCGTTCAGTGTGTGCACAAAACGGGCTTTCTTTTCACCGGCAGCGCGACAGCGGGCGTTCATCCGCCGGGCCTGAAAATCCCCGCAATTGGAAACCGACGAAATTTCGCGGTAGGTGTCCTGGCTTGGCAGCCAAACCTCCAGATCATGGGTTTTTTGCGCCCCAAAACCGGTATCACCGGCGCACAACAGCATCACCCGATAAGGCAGATCCAGACGTTTCAATATCTCTTCGGCGCAACCCGTCATCCGGTCGTGCTCGGCCGCCGAATTTTCCGGGGCGCTGATGACCACCATTTCCACCTTCATAAACTGGTGCATGCGGATCAGGCCGCGGGTGTCCTTGCCGGCTGATCCGGCTTCGGAACGAAAACACGGCGTATAGGCGCAATACCGATGCGGCAGGCCCGCCTCATCATGAATGGCCTCACGTGCGAGGTTCGTCAAAGGCACTTCGGCGGTGGGGATCAGCCAGTGATCGGTTGTCGTGCGAAACTGGTCGTCAGCAAATTTGGGCAATTGGTTGGTGCCGTATAGCGCATTATCGCGCACCAGAAGCGGCGGCGAAACTTCCATAAACTCATGTTCGCCTGTTTGCACGTCCAGCATGAAGGCGCCCAGCGCCCGCTCCAGCCGCGCCAAATCACCTTTGAGATAGACAAAGCGCGCCCCGGATACTTTGGCCGCCGCTTCAAAATCCAGCATACCGAGTGTTTCACCCAAGGCGGTGTGGTCTTTGGGATCATAATTAAAGGCACGCGGTGTACCCCAGTTTCGCATTTCCTGATTGGCACTTTCATCCGCCCCTTCGGGCACCGCTTCATCCATAATATTAGGCAAAGAGAGCAGCTTATCGCGAAGCTCTGCACCAATGCGCGCTTCTTCTTCCCCGGCGTTTTCGATGGTGTCTTTCAATGCGCCGACTTCGCCGCGCAGGCGCTCAAATTCGGCCTCATCGCCTTTGGCCTTGGCGGCACCAGTCATTTTAGAGGCCGCATTGCGCGCCGTTTCTGCCTCTTGTTTTTGCGCGATAGCGGCACGCAATTTCTCATCCAGCGCCAGCAGATCTGCCGATTGCGCAGGCAAGCCCCGGCGCGCCATGGCGGCATCAAAATGTTCAGGGTTTTTAGCGATGGCTCGTATATCGTGCATGGGTCGGTATCCGTCTGAAATCAGACTTGCGGGTTTACCCCCACCCTTGGCATTCGTCCACCGCACAATGTGCTCTGAAAAAGGAAAACAATTCGGTGAGGCAGTGTTATCAGGCCTCGCCCCCCTCCCCGTCTTCCTCGCCGTCTTCCTCGTCTTCGCGTTTGCGTTCAATCAAAGCGACACTGAAGATGGAAATCTCATAAAGCAGCAAAACCGGAATGCCCAAAATGATCTGGCTGATCACATCGGGGGGTGTAAAAAACGCCGCGAAGGCCAAAATGCCAACAATGGCAAATTTGCGCCCTTTGCGTAAGGAAGCAGCACTGACCAGCCCGACCCGGCCCATCAAGGTCAGGATCACCGGCAATTGAAACGAAAACCCAAAGGCCAGGATCAGCGTGGTGGTCAGGCTAAGATATTCGCTCACCCGGGGCAGCAGTTGAATGGCGATACGGGTCGCATCCGGGGCTTGTTCCTGCATCAGGGAGAAGCGCATAACCATCGGCATCATGACGAAATAAACAAAGCTGGCCCCCAGCATAAAAAGTGCCGGTGAGGCCACCATGAAGGGCAAAAACGCGCCTTTTTCATTGCGATACAGACCCGGCGCCACAAAGCGGTAGACCTGAAAGGCGATAAAGGGAAAGGCCAGTATCAACGCACCAAACAGCGCCAGCTTGACCTTCACAAAGAAGAATTCCATAGGGCCGGTGAAGATCAGTTGCGGGACAATGGTTTGCCCCGATGATTGGCTGACCAGATCAGCGGCCACCGAAAATGGGCGCAGTAAAAGATCATAAATCGGCAGGGCAAAGGCAAAACAAATGCCAAAGGCAATGCCCACCGCAACCAGCGCCCAGATAATCCGGGTGCGCAACTCCAACAGATGATCCAGAAGCGGCGCGCGGCTGGCATCGATCTCGTCATCATCTGTGTTGGCAGGATCAGATTCAGGATGCTGCGTCATCACGCATTTCATCCTCGGTATTTTTTAACTCATCCGCAATGGCATTAACCGGATTGGCGCGCTTGATTTCTTCGATCTCTTTACGCAGCTCATCCAGCTCAACTTCGCGGCCCATATCGTCAAAGGCGCCCTGAAATTCACGGGCCATGCCACGCGCCTTGGCCACCCATTGACCGGCCTTGCGCATCATGCCCGGCAGGTCACGCGGCCCAACGACCACCAGCGCGACAATGGCCAGTAATAAAAATTCGGTAAAGCCAAGTTGTGGCAACATGGTGCCAGCCTAGTCTTTACTGGACGTGCTTTTTTCACGCCGTGCCGTGCCGTCAATGGTTTCGCCGCCATCTTCAATGACCGGATCATCATCTTTAAGGCCCTTGCGAAAGCTTTTAATGCCTTTGGCCAGATCGCCCATGACTGATGAAATTTTCCCGCGTCCGCCAAACAGGATCAGCGCAACCACGGCAATGACAACAATTTGTAATGGTCCAACAGACCCCATGACACTGACCTTTCTTGTACATTAAACGAGCCTAAGCAGAATACCCGCCGCGTGGGGCTTTGGCGAGGTGTTTTTACTGCTCGCCCTCTTCGCCCATATAATCGGTGTGAAACTCGGAGGCGCTTTCCAGCGGTTCATCCAGCGGCAGCTCTTCTTCGCTCATCACATCTGTGGGGCTGGGCACCGTAAAGCCAGCCGGTACCCGGCTGTCCAAAAGACCCGCGGCTTTCAGCTCATCCTTACCCGGCAGATCGTCAATACGCTCCAATCCGAAATGGCCCAAAAACCCGTCCGTGGTGCCATAGGTCACTGGCCGTCCCGGTGTGCGGCGACGGCCTCGAAGGCGCACCCATTTCATTTCCATCAATAAATCCAGCGTCCCCTTGGAGACCGCGACGCCGCGCACATCCTCGATCTCGGCGCGGGTTACGGGCTGGTGATAGGCTATGATTGAGAGGGTTTCGAGCGCCGCATTGGACAATTTGCGTTGTTCCTCGCGCTCTTCAACCAGAATGTGTTCCAGATCAAAGGCCGTCTGCAAACGCCATTTCCCCGCGACCCGGACCAGATTGATGCCGCGATTGGCGTAATCCTGTTCCATACGCGCAATAAGCGCCGTACATTCTGCATTGCCCGGCAGGCGCGTCCGAATGGTTTCCATATCCAGAGGCTCGGATGCAGCAAACATCAACGCCTCAAGCATACGATAATGCTCTTCATCGCGGGCGCTAACCGGGTGCAGGCCCTGCATTGGCAAAGTTTGTTCTGTCCCGGTATTTTTAGTGCGTTCGGCCAGGGCTTTGACCGCCTCTTCGATGGCATCCAAAGTCGGGTTGTCACTCTTGCCTTCGCTCATGACGGCTCCCCCTTGGGCGCGCAGGGGCGCACATAAAGCGGGGCAAAGGCACCCGACTGACGCAATTCCGCTTTGCCTTCCTTGGCCAGTTCCAGTGAAGCCACCAGCGAGCTGGCCAGCATGGAAGAGCGTGGTGGCTCATCATCACCAATCTTTATATTTTTGGGCAAAAGCGTATCCAGCGCCGTCCATTCAGCAATACGGCCCAAAACCCGCTCCAAACGTTCACGGGCTTCTTCGAGCGCATAAACTATTGGTGTTTTCAGGGTAATATGCGCCCGCGCCACCCGCGAGCGGCGCACCGCATAGGCTTTCAACAAATCATAAATGCTGGCTTCGAACACCGGCGATGTAACCCGGCGTACGCCTTCGGGCGCACCGCGTGTAAAGGTGTTGACGCCGGTGCGTTGCATCTGCATCAAAGCCGCCCCGGCCAGACGCATGGCATGCAGACGACGCAGACGAAAGGCCAGCCGAACCGCCATTTCCTCGCCGCTCAGCTCCTCGTCCTGTTTTTCCACCTTGGGCAGCAATAGTCGAGATTTCAGATAAGCAAGCCAGGATGCCATCACCAGATAATCAGCGGCCAGCTCAATCCGCATGGTTTTGATATGCTCGATAAAAACCAGATATTGCTCGGCCAGTTCAAGAATGGAAATATTGCGCAAATCAACTTTTTGCTTGCGCGCCAGCTCCAACAATACGTGCATTGGCCCTTCAAACCCATCAAGATCGACCACCAAAGGCGTATTATCGCCCTGGGCCAGACGCGCCGCCTCAAACGGCAGATCTTCGGTAAAATCGTCCCGGTTCACGCCAGCCCCCCGGACAGACGCGCCGCCCATGCATCGGCCTCGGCTTCTGCGGCGGCGCGATCTATTGTGCCGGGATGGCTGTGCGGCTGGGCAGCATTGGCACGGGCCAGAGCCTTGCCATCAAGACTGTGCGTCGCAGCGGCCACTTGGCGCATATCGTCAAGCACGCCATTGCATTGCAAGACCACATCGCACCCGGCGCGCAAGGATGCCTTCGCCCGCTCGGCCAGTGTGCCGCTCAGCGCCTTCATATCCAGATCGTCACTCATCAATAAGCCATCAAAGCCGATTCGCCCCCGAATGATCTGGTTTATCATAATTTCAGAGCAGGTTGCGGCATTATCTGGGTCATACGCGTTATAAATAACGTGACCGGTCATTGCCATTGCGGCGTTGCTTAACGTCGCAAAAGGTAAAAAGTCATGATTTTCCAGCTGGTCACGGCTGGCCGTTACAACGGGCAATGCCTTGTGGCTGTCCACATCAGCCCGGCCATGACCCGGAATATGTTTGATCACCCCGGCAACGCCCGCATCAAGCAAGCCATCCAGACAGACCTGACCAAGTTTGCCCGCCAGCGCCGGGTCGGCGCAAAAGGCCCGATCACCAATAATCGGGTCCGCATCATGGGTGGGCAAGTCCAACACCGGTGCACAATCCACATCCACACCGATGGAGGCCAGACGCGCCCCGATGGCGTAATAATTGGCCCGCACGGCCGCGCACATATCCTCAAGGCTTAAACTGGACTGTGCAAAAATGGCCGCCGGTGGCCCAATACGGCCACCCAGTGGACGCAAACGCGAGACCCGGCCGCCCTCTTCATCGATCAAGATCGGTGCATGACGGCCCACGCTGGTCCGCAGATCAGCACATAAAGCACGTATTTGATCTTCATCGACGCAATTGCGGCCAAACAGGATAAAGCCCCAAGGTTGCGCGTCAGCAAAAAAACGTGACTCCTCGGCGCTTAATTGCGGTCCTGCGCACCCTAATATACATGCGCGCACGCTCAACGGCGCACCACGATGCAATCCCGCCCTGCCGCTTTCAGCTGGTCACAAAATGATGTGGCGGTATCGCTACTGGCAAAGCTGGACGCACGCAGCCGGTAATAGACGCCTTTGGCACCCAGATCGGCGCGCTGGACATCCGGCGTCAATCCTGCGGTTGGACCCGATAGCCGTGAGGCCAGTGCAGTCCATGCAGCCAGAGCCTGACCTTCAGAGCGAAACGCCGCAATTTGCACTAAAAACGCTCCTTCACTGACCGCCGTTTTGGGGGCCGGTTTATCAACCACCACGGGCTTGGGCTGTGGTTGTGCTTTGGGTTGCAACTGCACCGGGGCCGGGGCAGGTTTTTCGCTGACCGGCGGCGGGGCCACCTGGGCGCGGGTTGGTCGGGCCAGCGGCTCTTCGCTTAGGGGCGCGGTTTTAATCTCCTCAACCGGCGCGGCTTTGATGTCGTCCAGTGGTTCATAAGCCCGATTGCCCAAATTGGGGGTCGGTGTGCCATGGGTTTCAGTGGGGCGGATTTTCATTGGCCCGGATGGGGCGCTGACATGGGGGGCCGCATCACGGCCACCTTTGCGCAATCCCTGATGATAAGCGGTATACACCACCGCCGCAAAAGCCAGCAGCACCGCCACGGTGACCACCAGCAATAGCGGTCCGCGATTTTCATCACCATCACTACGCGCATCAAATCCATCCCGATCATGGGAGGGCGCGTAAATGCTGTCGTCCTTCTCAACCATCAGTTTCCTGCTCTGCCTCTTATCTTACGTGCGAATCACTTATTTATGGTCCTCAGCTTAAAGAGTGCTGTCCATAGATAACAGACGGCGATGCTCTTCCATCGCAAAAGTATCGGTCATACCCGCAATGTGGTCACAGACCACACGCGCCGTTGCCTTGCCCCGTGGCCCGTCGGTTTGGGGGTACAGCTCGTTATCCAGCAAATCTGGCTCGTTCAACAAGGCATCAAACAATTCACGAACCGCCCGGCGCGCTTTGGTCCGGGTGCGGTTCACCGTGTAATGACGATACATTTTTTCCAAAAGGAATTTACGCAGCGCATTGATATTGACCAGCATATCATCCGAAAACCCGATCAAAGGCGCCGACATAGCCCTGACATCATCGGCGCTTTGCGGATTGGCCGCAGCAATGCGGCCGCGCGATTCAACCAGCAAATCATTGACCCACTTGCCGATCAGTCGGCGCACCGCCTCGCGGATAACCCGGTTGGACGACAGGCCAGGATGCTCGGCCATCACCTCTTCAAAAGTGGTGCCCACCAGAGGCAGCTCCAGCAATTGCTGGGTGGTAATAATCCCGGCGCGCAGACCATCATCAATGTCATGATTGTTATAGGCGATATCGTCGGCCAGTGCGGCGACCTGTGCCTCTGGTCCGGCGAAGGTATGTGGCTCCAGCCAATCCCAGCCTTCAAATTTAGTAAAAGCCCAGGGCAGGCCCGTCCGCTCGCCCTCTGTTTTCACCAAAGGCCCGTTATGCTTGACCACACCTTCCAGAGTTTCCCATGTCAGATTTAGCCCATCAAAATCCGGATAGACATGCTCCATCTGCGTCACAATACGTAAAGTCTGCGCGTTATGATCAAAGCCATCATAATTTTTCATGGCCTCATCCAGCACATCTTCACCGGCATGACCAAAGGGCGGATGCCCCAGATCATGAGCCAGCGCCAATGTCTCAGCCAGATCCTCATCCAGCCCCAGCACTCGCGCGATGGAGCGGGCGATTTGCGCCACTTCCAGCGAGTGGGTCAGGCGCGTGCGATAATAATCATCGGCATGGGCAACGAACACTTGTGTCTTGTGCTTCAGACGACGAAATGCCGTACAGTGTATAACCCGGTCCCGGTCGCGCTGAAACGCCGTACGGGTGGCGCTGGGGGCCTGTTTGAAAAGCCGTCCACGCGTCTGCAACGGATCAGAGGCAAAGGGCGCACGCGGCGGAATAGTGAAAGTTTCTGACATGAATTTACTTTGAAATAATGCAAGATGCCCCCATATAACGAAAACTGATCTTTATTCCTACTGCTAAGGTGGAGCAAAACCCATGAGCAACACAGACGTGCGCCTTTCTTCGGCTGCGGCCAAGCGCATCAATGCCATTATGGCAAAGCACGAGAAAACCGCTTTGCGCGTTGCGGTGGTCGGCGGCGGCTGTTCGGGGTTCTCCTACACTTTTGACTTTGCTGATGGCCCAGAAAAGGATGATCTGATCATTGAGCGCGATGGCGCTACGGTACTGGTAGACAGTATATCTCTGGATTTTCTGACCGGTTCGGAAATTGATTATTCGGACGAGTTGATCGGCGCAGCCTTCAAAATCAACAACCCCAACGCCAAAACCGGCTGTGGTTGTGGCACCAGTTTTTCCATCTGAACGCACGGGACTGTCCGCACAAATCTTTTGACCCGTTAAGGCGCACTGGCTATCACCACTCTATGGTGAAAACGCCCCCGCAATCGATACCAATACGAGTCCCCTTTTGCCGCCCCGATTACGGGCGCGAAGAACGGCTGGCCTTTGAAGAGGCCATTGCCAGCGGACGGCTGGAAGGCGGCGGCACCCAAACCCGCGAATGTGAAGCCCGGCTGCAAAAAAGCACCGGCGCGCAACGCGCACTGATCACCCCGTCCTGCACTGCGGCGCTGGAGATGATGGCACTGGCGCTGGAACTTGGTCCCGGCGACGAGGTTATTGTCCCGGCCTTTACCTTTGTTTCGACCGCCAATGCCTTTGCGTTGCGCGGCGCGGTTCCGGTGTTTGCCGATATTGACCCGCTGACCATGAATTTGGATGTCGAGGCCGCCCGTAAAGCCATCACCCCCAAAACCCGTGCCATTATGCTGGTCCATTATGCCGGAGTGGGTTGTGAAATGGAGGCCTTCGAAGCCCTGTGCGCCGAACATAATCTGGTGCTGCTGGAAGACGCGGCGCAGGCGGTTGGGGCCAGCTGGAACGGCAAGGCGCTAGGCAGTTTTGGGGCCATGGGTGCGTTCAGCTTTCATCACACCAAAAACATCACCTGCGGCGAAGGCGGGGCTTTGCTGGTCAATGATCCGGCCTTGATCAAACCATCCGAGTTCATCCGCGACAAGGGCACCGACCGGGCCGATTTTTTGCGCGGGACAGTGGCCAAATATGAATGGCGGGTGCTTGGCTCGTCCTATTTGCTGAGCGAACTGGCCGCTGCGGTTCTTTTGGGACAAATGCAGCGCGAGGCGGCGCTGACCCAGGCCCGTCTTCGTATCTGGGAGGCTTATGAAGCGCAATTTGGACGGATCAATTCAATCCGCACCCCCCATATTCCTGGCGCCGCCAGCCATAATGCTCATATTTATGGCATTCGGTTTGCCAATAATGCCCTGCGCGATGCCTGCGCCGCCTTTATGCGGGATCGCGGTGTGATGACCGCACCCCATTATGTGCCTCTGCATCTGACCCCGGCAGGCTTGAAATACGGGCGCGCCTCGGGCGCATTGTCCCACACCATTGATACGGCTGAAACGCTGCTGCGCCTGCCGCTTTACAGTGCCATGAGTGATGAAGATCTGGCACTGGTGTTGGAGAGTTTAAGCGATTTTCTGCTTGAAAATGGACTGGGCACATCGTAACGCCGCGCTACATGATCAGCGGCCTGATTGGGGCGGCCTTTCTGGCTTTGCCAATCAGCGTATTGATGCTGCTTAATCGCGGCCTCGATGTTTCCGATACCGGGCATTATTATGTCAGCCTGCGCCATTTTGCCGACATCGACATGATGAGCACCCAGTTTATGCTGATCTGGCGTCTGTTACCCTTGCCAGATAACATCTGGGTCAATCGCCTGGCGATCTATGTGCTCCTCATGGGCAGTTGCGCAAGCCTGTTTATCGCCGCCGGACGGGTCGTTTTGGATCAAACCCGGCACCACTATCCCCAAGAGGCCTTGCTGGCCGCAGCCGGGGCTGGCGGCGGGGCTATATTTTATTTTTACTGGCTGGCGGACCCTTCATATAACTCCGTCGGGGTTATTTTGATGGCGCTGGTTCTGGGTGCGGTTTTCGCACTGACCCGGCAGAATGACCCCACCAGCGCATCCTTTCGTGGGTTGGCCATGCTGGCTGGTTTTGCCGGTCTGGGCCTTGTCGCCACACGCCCTGTGACCGCCCTGTCTCTGATGCTGATCAGCGTCGCACTGGTGCTGATCATGGGCAATCTGTCTCTTAAAAAGCTGGTCCAGCTGGCACTTTTTGCAATACTGGGCGCGGCTTTGTTTTTTGTGATGGTACAGGTTTTTATCGAGCCTCTCTCTGTAACGCTTGAGCGTATTTCCGGCGGGTTGAGCAAACGCGATGTGCTGGGCACTACACAATTGGCGCGCGACAGCTTTGGTCTTTTGAACAAAGAACTCACCTCTATTTTTCATCTGGCCCCATGGGCGGTGTTGATGGCCGCCTTTGGCGGTGCAGCCAGCGTGCAAGGTATCGCGCAAAATTTGATCAAACCTGATGCCGTAAAAAACGGCGGGGCCGTGCTGGCCGGGATAGGCCTGGTCTGGATACAAAGCATATTCTGGCAGCAAACAGACGGCATCACCCAACTATCACTCAACCCCTTTGCCTATTATCTGGATAATTTGGGCCTGATAGCCATTCTGACCAGCTTTTTTGCCACTGTGCTGGCCAGCCAAAAAGATCAGCGTATTTTTTATGCTCGCCTTGCCGGGGTTTGCGTGTTGTTGGTGCTGGCCACCCAAAGCTTTACCATTTTTGGCACCGGTTATTGGCTGGGCAAGGCCGGGATTGCCAGTGTCTTTACGGTACTGGCTTGCGCCCTTGTGGCCTTACAAATGGCCCGACAGGGCGGCGTGATCTGGGCCTTATCCATGGCCAGTGCACTGGGTTTGGCGATGTTGGTGACCTATACGCATTTTACGCAGGCCCCCTATCGTCTGACGACACCGCTGGCCGGGCAAAACCAGCCAACGCAAATTCGCGGCGGCCACAGCACCATCAGAACCGATCCCGAAACCAAAGCATTTTTTGACGCGTTGAGTACCGCAGCTGATCAGATGGGACCGGCGGAGCAGCGTCCAATTTTGATCGACCTGACCGGGCGCATGCCCATGGTGCAATACCATTTACAGGCCCGCCCGCCCTATACGGCATGGTTGCTCAGCACCTATAAAGGCTCGGACGATTTTCTGGCAAAAATTATTGATAGAATGAGCGATGAAGAATTGGCCCGCGCCTGGGTTTTGGATGCGCCGGGATATAAGTATCGCCTCGACCCGGCCCCTATTGTGGCCCGTGGATTGGTATTCAAGCGCGATTATAAAGTCGCCGCGACGGCCTTTGCGCCATATATCAAACGCGATATTGTGCTTCTGGCCCCCCTGCCCCGTTTGTCTGATCCATCCCCGGCGGTTCCGGGCATGAAGGAATAAGCACCGTGTCACAATTGACCAACCCATCATTGCGCCGCGCTTTCTTTCTGGTTTTGAAAGTCATAATCAGTGTCGGCCTGCTCTATTTTATTTTCACGCTGATTGACGTACGGGCCGCCTTCAAGGCTGCCGTCGGCGCCAATCTGGCCCTTTTGGCACTGGCGGTTGTGGTCCGTGGCAGCGTGTTTGCCCTAGACGCACTGCGCCTGCATTCCATGGCCCCGACGGATGGCCTGCCCTATCATCAACATTTGCGCCTTGCGCTGCGCGGGGCGTTTTTCTCGCAAATGGGGTTTGGTTTTTTGACCGGTGATGCCTATCGGGCCATGGGCTATGCCAAGGGCGAGGCCAGCCTGTCCAAATCCGCCGCGCACCTTTTGGCGGCACGTCTTGCCGGCATCGCCATGACCGCACTTATTGCCCTGATCGCGGCACTTTATCTGATGACCAGTGATGACACGGCCCTAAGCGGTTTTGCCCGTCAGGTTGGGTTTGGGGTAGTGGCGCTTGGCGGTTTTACGCTGGTGGCCTTGTGGGTGCTGTTCACCGTGGTGCCGCGTTTTGCCTCGCCGGCAATGGCCGAACGCCTGACACTGGGGGCCAATGCTTTGCGCACTTTGAACACACGCATATGGATGATCAGCCTTTTGGTGATTTTACTGCGCGGCATATCATTGTGGCTGATCTTTTTGGCCCTGCATCAAAGCTTTAGCTATTTCATTGCGCTGCTGGCCAGCGTCACCGGCACCTTGATCACGCTTTTGCCGCTGGCCTTTGGCGGGTTGGGCCTGCGCGAAGGGGCGGTCGCGGGGGTGGCGGCTCTGTTTGGCATGCCGGCGGCTTTAAGCGTCAGCGCCGCGATTTTACTGCGTCTGGCGGTGGTTACCGCAGCATCAATGGGTCTGATCATCAGCCTGTTTATGCCCGAACTGGCCCCCAGAGACGAGCCAGAACCATGACCGTTCTGGCCATTATGCAACCGGCTTATCTGCCCTGGATGGGATATTTCGAGCTGATGGCGCGTTGCGATGATTTTATCATTCTGGATGATGTGCAATACACCAAACAGGATTGGCGCAATCGTAACCGTATCCGCACCAAGGATGGCTGGTGCTGGCTGACCGTGCCGGTACGCAAAGGCGGCCTCAACAGCCCCTTAAACAAAATCGCCATCAGCGACCACAGCAAATGGGCGCAGAAACATCTGCAATCGATCGCCCAAAACTATCGCAAAGCACCGTTTTTTGACGAGATATACGCGATACTGGAACCGGTTCTTAGCGAATCGCCGCCGCTTCTTTGCGATTTAACCATCAGGCTGATCCGCGACTTTGCGGCTTATCTTGGCATCACCCCGAAAATCCATTTAGCCTCGCAGATGCGCTATCACAGCGACGGCCCGGTGGAGCGTATTTTGGCGCTGTGCAAGGCCGTTAAGGCCGACGTCTATTATACCGGCGCGGCGGCGGCGGATTATCTAAACCCGCAGATTTTACGTGATAAGGGCATTGAAACGGTTTTTCAGGATTACCAGCACCCCCATTACACGCAAGGCTATCCGGGCTTTGAAAGCCATATGGCAATCATAGATGTGTTGATGAACCATGGTCCAAAAGCGCGGGAGCTTGTGCTGAGCTCGCCCGCCCCAAAGGGCGTTATACAATGAGCACCACGCGCATATTGATCACCGGCGCACCACGATCCGGCACCACTTTGGTCGATAAAATGCTGTGGGGCATTTCGGGTCTTGATTGTTTTTCTCAGCCTTTGCCTTTGCTGCTCACCCAAATCAAAACCGCATTTTTGAAACACAATGGCGCGGCGAAACGGCTTTGCGCCGCGCCGTTGAGCGATCTGCAGTTTGAAAATGCCTATCCGGAAAATGACTTCTTTGCCTTCCTGAACACGCTCGACATATCTTCGGGGTTTGTTGGCGACGCCCTAAAGGCCATGCACGATTATTCCGGCCAGTATTTCAAACCGGAAAATCCAATGCGGGCTTTGGAGGTTTGGACCGGTGGTCATCTGGCCGCTTTTGCCGATCATTATTTTGAGGTTTTTGCACAAAAACCAGCCCACGAGATTTCAGCATGGGCGTGGAAGGAGACCGGGGCCGAAGAATTTATCCCGTATTTTCTGGAACACGGCGTCAAGATCATGCTGATCCTGCGCGACCCGCGCGATATTGCTGCATCTTTATATTATGGCAGCGCAGACACTCATACCGGCCAGCCTCGGCCGCTTTTATTCATGGCCCGCCAATGGCGCAAATCGGCGGCCGCCTTTGCCCGTTATGCTGATCACCCGGATGTCGTTTGCGTACGTTACGAAGATCTGATCGGCGATCCACAACAGCATTGGCAAAACTGGCATGGCTGGATTGGTGTTCCCGGTGCAAAAACTGAGTTTTCTTTGCATACGCAAAACGGTCAGGACTGGCACGGAAACTCCTCGTTTGACCAGTTTGACGGCATATCCGGTAAAGCCGTCGGGCGTTATCGCGATGTCCTGCCTGCGGACCAACGCGCCTTTATCGAGGCGCTGACCTTTGGTGAAATGCTGATGACCGGGTACACGCCAAAACTGGCACAAGAGGGTGTTGAGGCGGCCTTGGTGGCTGGACCAAAAACGGATTATCTAAGCCGCGATGCACTGGCCCATTATGCCTATGACGCAACCCGCCGCGATGAAGAGCTGCAACGCTGGGCATCTTTGAATGATGCGCGCAAAAACGCCAACCCCGCGGCCTTTATCAATGCCGCGCATTACCAGAATGTGCGCAATGCGGTGACCCCGTCATGACCGGGCGCATTGTCACGGCGGCGCGGGCCTCGGCCCTGATCTACAGCCTCGCCAACAGCCGTAAAGATGGCCACTGGCTGCTGCCCGCCAATGTCTGTCCGGCCGTTCCATTGGCCCTGATGCAGGCGGGTGCAACGTTTGATTTTATCGACCTTAACCCGCACAGCCTGTGCATGGACGTGGAACGCGCCGCAGCAAAGATCACCGACACCACCGCCGGGGTGATTTATGTGCACAGTTATGGCTTTGCGCCCGATGCAGAGGCGGATTTGCGCACTTTACGCACCGCTTTGCCGGACGGTGCATTGCTGGTCGATGATCGGGCTTTGTGCGTGCCAAAAACAGATATTGATGCGCATCTGGCCCATGGTGTTGATGCCGTAATTTACAGCACAGGGCACGGCAAGGTGCTGGACCTTGGCGGCGGCGGATATGGAATATTTGCCAAGGGCCTCGCCTATCATGCGCCCCCAAAACTTGACCCGGCTGAGGCCGAAAAAGCCGATAGCGACCTGACCCGGCGCTATAAAGCTGCCATGGCCAAGGGGCAGATTTTTGACAGTGATACGCGCGCGCTGCTGGCCCCATGGATTGACAGCAGCGCCGGACCAAACTGGCCAGAATTACAGCTCAGGATTTCGCGAAACCTTCCCAAAGCATTGGCCCACAAACGACAGCTAAACGCCATTTATCGTGACGGCCTTCAAGGTCTTAAGGGCGTTATTTCGCTGTCAGACCCGGCCCATGACTGGCGTTATAATGTGCGTGCCAAAACCCGCGACAAATTTTTGGAACTGTTGTTCCGCGAAGGACTTTTTGCCTCGGCGCATTATTATCCATCGCCCGCCTTGTTTGGCGGTGCGCCCTGTCCTGTGGCCGAAGGCTTAGGCGATGACATACTTAATCTGTTTAACGATGTGAACTTCACCAAGACGCAAGCCAAACACGTTGTTTCCCTGGCCCGCGACTTCTATAGTCGTGCCTAACGGGGGCTTTCATGTCATTTACTTTTCTTCTGTGTTCAGAACGATCTGGCAGTAATTTGATCACCTCGGTCATGAACGGCCATCCGCACATTAGCGGCCCGGCCCCGTCGCACCTGTTTCGTCTGTTTGGCCTGAACGCCCACGGCTATCATCCACTGTCGGACGAGCAAAACTGGCAGGCATTGCTGCGCGACATCACCGAGGCTCAGCACTGGATGATCGGTGCATGGGACAGCGCCCCAACGATTGCCGAGATTGACGCCGCCTGCCCCGACCGAACCATGGCCCAGGTGTTTGATTATCTTTATGGGCAGGAACGACGAGACGGCGAACAGATCAGCTTTGTCAAAGAAAATTATACCTATTCGATTTTGGCATTCCTGCTGGAAAATTGGCCTGATTGCCGCTTTGTCTATCAGGTTCGCGACCCACGCGATGTGGCCGCCAGCTGGGTTAAAACCCGTGCTGTGCCGGGCGGTGTGAAGCGCGCCATGGATGTCTGGGTTGAGGATCAAAATGCCTCTCTGGCTGCCTTTTCGCAAATCCAGCCCAGCGGGCGGATCATCCGCGTGCGGTATGAAGACCTGATCCAGAATACCGAAGACACGGCGCGTGCCTTGTGCACACACCATGGTCTTGCTTATGATCCGGCTATGTTGGACTTTCACCAAGACAGCCGCGTGCAGCGCAATGCCCAGCGCACCCAGGCCTGGGAAAACCTAGCCAAACCGGTTTTGTCGGATAATGCACAGAAATATAAATCCATCCTCAGCGAGGCCGATATCCGTTATGTGGAACTGCGCTGTGCGCCCCTGATGCACGCCTTTGATTACCCCCTGCACACCGATGCGGGTGCGATCGCCCCAGACGAGCTTGCAAGCGAAACGCAAAAGCTGGAAGATCAGCTCTCGCCCGGTGAAGATGCCACACCGCCATCAAAGCGAGAGCACGAGCAACGCCAGAACCGGCAGAAAATTATCAAGCGCATAATGGCAAGGAGCGCACAGTCATGACCGCACCTGCCTCCAAACCGCGCTATAGCGTCATTGTCCCGGTTTATAATACCGGCGACAGTCTGAAAACGCTGGTCGAACAATTACAAAGCGTCTTCACCAAAACCATCAAGGCCGGATTTGAAATCATCCTTGTTGATGATGGCTCGACCGGTGAAAAAACCAACGTCATGTTGAATGCACTGGCCAAAAAAAAAGCTGTGATGGTCATCCGCCTGACCCGTAACTTTGGCAAGCCCGGTGCGGTTTTATGCGGACTTCAGGCCAGCCGCGGCGACTGGATCATCACCATTGATGATGATCTGCAACAAAGCCCCAATGACATTCCCTTGCTGATCGCAGAAGAGCAGCACGACATGGTCACCGCCAGCCACGGCCGCAAACAACACAGCCTGCAACAGCGCGCCACCAGCCGCATCAAGGCGGGGTTTGACCGCTCTGTGCTGGGTTATCAGGTTAAACTGTCGCCCCTGAAACTGATCCGGCGCCATGTGGTTGATGGCATGTTGGCCATAAAAACCAATCGCCCGTTTATCCCGGCGCTGATCCGCCAGGTAACCAATGACATTGTTGCCGTTCCGGTGGAGCACCATAAAAGCGCCAACGGACGTTCGCGCTATACCTTGGCGCGGCGCTGGTCACAGTTCAGTGACCTGTTGGTCGGCAATTCAAACTTTATGATGCAGGTTTTTACACGCATTGGCTTTGTAGTGGCGGCTCTCAGCTTTGCGCTGGCCATTGGGTTGATCACCCGCAAGCTGTTGGGCATCCCCACACAAGCCGGGTGGAGCTCGTTAATGGTGACCATATTGCTGCTTGGCGGGCTTAATCTGGCAGCGGTTGGCATTACCGGCCAGTATTTCATCCGTATTCTGGATATCACCTCGAAAAAACCGGCCTTTGTGGTGCGCGAACGGCTGGGTTGTCCTGATACAGACTAAACGTGCGTAATGGCATTGAAAATACATGCTTTTTGCGTGTAGGTTATATGAAAATGCGTTGCGAGATATAATGCCCAAATTTCAATATAAGGCACTCAGGCGAAACGGCTCGACGGTAAACGGCGAAATAGAAGCCGTGGATCAGGACGCCGTCTTTGCGGCACTGGAAAAGCGTCAATTGTCGCCGTTTTCTCTGGTCGAACGCAACGAATCCGCGATCATGAAAACCCTGCGATCTCGCAAAGTGACGCGCAAGGATCAATCAGCCTTTATTCGCCAATTGGCGACCTTGTTACGCGCCGGGGTTGGCCTGTTGGAAGCCATGAAGAGCCTGTCCAAGTCAAACGCCAATCCGGCTTTGGCCAAAAGCGCCAATGCCATTCGTGCCGATTTACGGGCCGGGCAACGTTTGTCGACTTCATTAGAAGCCCATATGAGCGACCTGCCCCGGTATGTGCCGCGCCTGGCAGAACTGGGCGAGGCCACCGGCACCTTGGCCAAGGCCTTGGCTGATGCCTCGGAACGGATGGAGTTTGAAGACAGCATGCGCAGCGAAGTGCGCGGCGCGTTGTCGTACCCGATGTTTCTGGCCAGCGTTGGCGGGCTGATCGTCATTTTAATGTTTCTTTTTGTGGTACCGCGTTTTGATGCGCTGATCGGCGATAATCGCGATAATCTGCCGACCATATCACGCATTGTAATCGCCACAGGCGTATGGATGAAGGCCCATGTCGCGCTTTTCGTTGGCGGTGCAGCAGCCTTGGTGGCCAGTGCGATTTTCATTTTCAGGAACAAGACGGTACGCGAAACCTTTCGCAGCTTTGCCGAAAAATTGCCGGTGATTGGCGGGTTTTTGATACAGGCTGAAATCGGCGGATGGGCGCGCACTATGGGGATTGCCCTTGATAATGGCGCCGACATTCTGACCGCTCTGCGGCTTGGTGCATCCGGCCTCAATTCGCGCGACCTTAAACACGGCATGGATGGGGCGCGTAGCGAGATCAGGGCCGGCCGCAATATTGATGACGTTTTAGAAGAGCACCTGCCGGCCATGGATCCGCTCTCCATTGATCTGATCCGCACCGGGCGCAATTCCGGGGCGCTGGCCGATATGCTGCTCTTCATTGCCGATAGCAAAGAAAAAGAAACCCGCGAACGCGCCAAAGCCTTAACGGCTATTGCCGAACCGGCCGCGATCCTTTTTATTGCCTTAATTGTGGGTACAATTGTGCTCAGCATTGTTCTCGCCATGACCAGTCTATACGAGTTTGACATATGACCCATTCGCGCCAATCCATCTTCGCCAAAATCAAAGCGCGCAAACGCGCCTCATCAAAAGACCAGAACACGCCGGACAACCGCACGGGATATTCCCTGCTGGAAATTCTGGTGGTGCTGGCCATTATGGGCACCATTGTCACCCTGGTCGCGCCGCGCCTGTTTACACAGTTGGACCGCTCCAAAGTGGTGGCCGCCAAGGCTCAGGCCAAAACCATCAAGTTGGCGTTAAACAGTTTTCGGATTGATTTTGGCCGCTTTCCCACAGCCGATGAAGGCCTGGACATTCTGGCAAATATGCCCAATGACCCCAGCATGCAGGCACAATGGTATGGCCCGTATCTGGACGGCGAATTTCCATCTGACCCCTGGGGTAACCCATACCATTATGAATTGCCCTCGGCCGATGATCGCGGTGGCCAGGCAAGCCCGAAAGTCGTCTCCTATGGTGCAGATAACACCATTGGGGGGAAAGGCCTGAATGCCGATATTTCCATGTAAGGCACTGGCCAGCGCCACCACGACCCTGCCCCGGCAAACCCAGGCACCAAACGGCTTTTCTCTTTTGGAAGTTCTGGTCACGCTGGCCATAATCAGCGTGATCGTATCCGTGACCACAGTGTCTTTATCAAGCAATCTGGAAGGCGCACGGTTTTCGTCAGAAGCCAAAGCCGCAGTCGCACAAATTCGTAATTATCGTGCCCGGGCCTTGTTAATGGGGCAAAGCACCGTAGTCGTCACCGACACCTCTGAAGAACCATCAGAATTTATCAATAATGTCTGGCGTCTGGCGCTGCCTGAAGGCTGGCACACAGAAGGTCAGGCCATAGGGATCACTGCATCGGGCATGTGCCTTGGCGGACGGGTGATGATTGTGGGACCAACGGGCCGGCGCGCCACATACACATTTTCACCGCCCGATTGCATTCCCAAGCGGGCAGTTATTACCGCCAGCCGTCTGGAAACAGGTGCCCCATAAACGCCTATAAATCGGACAACATGGATGTCACAGGGCGCCAGCCCGTGGCATGCACCGAAAAAACCTGTGTGTGCTGTGCGTCAAAAACCAGCGTGACCTGAACATTATACAGCGCAATCTGAAAGCGGCCAAATTCTCCACCCTGATTACGCGCCAGGCGCTTTTGTGAAATCGGCGTAGCTTCCCAATGCATCACGGCCTTGCCAAGGTCCAGATCACCACGGGGATTGCGCATGGGGTTTAAGGCCCGCACATAGGCCAGCGCCGAGCGCTTGGCCTCCATCAACTCCTCATTCCGTTCCAGAGAAATTGTGGTGCGCGTCATCTGCTCTTGCAGGGCCAGCAGAGGCAGAAATGCCACGGCAAGAATGGCAACAGCAATAATCGCCTCAAGAACTGAAAAGCCCGGCGCACCGCCTGATGGTTCCGCCGAAGGGGCAGATGCCACATGCAAATGTTTACGCGTTGCAAGCACGGTTTATTCCGCCGTTTTTGATGCGCCCCCCAGGGACAATACGCCATGGCGGGGCAATAAAGTGATCAACTGCCCGTTCTTCTTCAGTGAGTTATCAATCTCGCGGCTCAGGCTATCCACAAAGGCAGTTTTGTCTTCCTGTCCACGCATAATATAGGCCGTGATCAGTATAAGAAGCTCAGTCCGATCCGAAGTAATCGACTCGCTGGAAAACGCACTGCCGATCAGTGGAATATCTTTCAAAAGCGGCACGCCGGTGTCCTTGGTGGTAATGGAGTCCTGCATCAATCCGCCCAAGACGGCTGTTTGCCCATCTTCCAGCGACAATTGTGTTTCCAAAGAACGATTGGAAATTGTAGGGCTGGCAATTGATGCACTGGCCGATTCCGTTGTCGCAGATACTTCCTGACTGATCGTCAAATCAATGCGGTTATTGCTAAACACAATTGGTTCGATATTTAAAATAACCCCGGTTTTGCGGTAGGTCACAGTTTGCAAAACATCGGTCACACCGGCATTGGATTGCGAATTTGCGGCACGTTGAGAGCTAATCACGGGAACATCCGTACCCACTGAAATATTGGCTGAACCACCAGAACGGGCCATCAGACGCGGTGTGGACAATATTTTAATATCGCTGTTTGTGGCCAACGCATTGGCGTTCAACGAGACATCACCGTTGGCAATGGCGACGTTAAAGCCATTGCCGGCAAGGCCCAGGCCCTGGGTCCCAAAAGAGTTTTTAAAATTATTGGCACCAATATCGTTGATGAAAACCTCAAGGCCAAACTTTGTACTGTCGTTCAGCGTCACTTCGGCAATTGTAACCTCGATCAGCACCTCGGCTGGTGCCCGGTCCAGTTGTTTCAAAAGAGGTAGAATACGGTCGTATTCATTGACTGTGCCCGAAAAAATCAACCGATTGCCGATTGGATCAACAACAAATTGCTCGCCTGGTGAACCCAGATTGCTGTTCCGTCCACCATCTTCATCGCCGGACGGCGGGGGCGTCGCAGCCGGGAGCTGGGCCAGACCGCCCTGCCTGCTCGAGCCGGCTTTCATGGCGGCATTGGCAATTTTGGCCAAATCAATGGCATCAATATTGTTCACCTGATAGATGAACAGTTGATTGTTATCACCGGCCTTTACAGGACGGTCCAGCTCTTTGAGCCAAATATTGGTGCGTTCACTGACCACTTTATTGCGTGAAAAAATGAAAACATCATTCGAATATTCAACCGGCAGTAAATTGATTGTGCGCGGCGCCGACAAGTTTGTCGTGACCAGCCAGCCTTCAACTTTAAGGATTTTACCAACCTCGTCGGCCAATTCCTTGGCATTCCAATAAACAGGCGAATAACGCTGTACGGTTGAACCCGCATAATTCAGCTCATCCAACTCCTTGATAATAGACAGAATGGCGTCAACTTCATCCGGCAAACCAGCCAGAGTAATGGTGTTCATCAAAGGGTTGGCAGAAATTTTTACATTCTGGGTGTCGCTGCCCAAAGCTTGTTTGATCAGGCCTAACATGCTGTTGGCGTCAACGGCATATAGCTCGACCATCTGGATGACCGGGCGCAGTGATTTTGGTGTACTGGGTTGGGCACGCGAACGAATAAAACGTGGCATGCGCGCCTTTAGGGCCTGATCTTCCAAAATCCGGTAAACACCGTTTTCTGGAACAACCCGCACGCCATAGTCGCGCAATGAGGATTGCACCAGCTCAAAAAAATCGCCGCCTGACAATGTGCCTGACGAACGCAATTGCACAACGTCTTCACGGGCCGCCACGCCAGGTCCTGTCACATAGGGAATTTTCAACATTTCCCCAAACGCCACGTCAATAAATTCTGGCAATGGCGAAGGCCTGACAAAGGCCTCGACCGTTTCGACGGAAACCTTCGGGGCGCGTGAATCAACACCTGCGTTGTTGTCTTTTTGTCTTTGCGAAATATGGGGAACAGATTCAATCGGGTTTAAGGGTTGCACCTTCTCCCCAGGACCTTTGTCCTGTCCTTCAATAACTGTTTCCGTTGGCTGCTGTGGCGGGCGTTGCACTTTGTTGCCAACGCTTTGGCCGCGTGAGGATAACTCGCGAACCGAATTTGTTGTCTCACATGCACTAATGCCCAACGCAGCTGTGCCCAGAACAACAGCGCACAAAATAGTTGATGGCTTGAAAGTTATAATATTCATTACCTACCTATTTACAAAATCCATCACGGTGCATTTCACGGTTGCGATGTTTGCTGATCATCATTTTCAGGTTCCTGATTACTCTTATGCTCAAAAACTGCAAAAGAGAAGCGTTCTGATCCGGCATCTGCTTCCAAATAATCTGGGTAAATCTTCGCAATCACCCAGCCACTCTCCAATGTTTCCCCATCAACAACCGTTACAACGCCACCCTCAGGCATCCTCAGCTGTGCAGTATCCAGCCCATCAATACGGGCAATAGAAATAATATGCGGAAACCTGCCATATTCCTGCTCTGCGGCACGAAGCGCACGCTCCTCCGGATTTAATTCCAGATCACTGTCTTCTACCGCTTTATCTTTTTCCTGAAAGAACCCCGATGCGAGCACTCTTTTTCTAAGCTGCTTGACTTCGTTATCGTCCTGTAATGGCAAAATTAGGGCATGCCACTCGCCTTCGCGAGCATTGACTGCAACCGATTGCATACCGGCCTGCACCCATCCCAACACGCCGCTTAAGGCCAAAAGACCAACGATGGCCACGCCCATGATTGTCCGGTTCATTGCACGCCTCCCTGGGCGGTACTTGCCGTACCAATGCGGACAATCACCAACCCTGAAACACGGACTAAGGCACGTTCAGCAGAGAAAAAATCTGTGATGACTTCATCAACAATTATTCTCTTCTTTGCGTTAGCCATCTCCAGCAGCAATTCAATCGGTGCGCTGTGCGTATCGGTCGTGCCAGAGAGGCTGAACCTCATAATCGCCTTGCCATCAATATCAATCAGTTCGTTGCTGACATTGATCCGCGGGTTTTCCATCCCCAGATCCTCGACATACTGAATGAGTACCTGTTGCAGTGTGGCCGCTAAAACCCCAACCGTTTCGCCCTGCCATTCCGTCGCTTGCCATTTTTCCAGCGCAATTGCGCTTTCTTTTTCCCGTGCGGCCCACTCGTCTCCATCTTTGATGGCATTGAGCTTGGCCAGCTCCCGGGCCGCATAAGCGGTATCTGTTTTGGCCTGAACAACACGGTCACGAATATTACTGTTCAAAGCCAAGGCAAGAAGACCAGCCAGTAGAACCAGACCATAGGCTGCGTTGGTGGATATCTTATCTTTGAAGAACCCCGAAAGCGCACTCATTGCGGCGCCTCCAAAACAGCTTTGATATCGATGACATTACCGGAGGTGAAATTGACCGAGACTTGCGCTAATGCGGGGTCTGCCTCCAGCTCTTTGACAAGACTCGCGCCGTCGTTTTCCGGCTCGCCTTTAATCCTTACGCCCAACTGGTTATCCAGCAAGGTCAACTTAACGATCTCCAGACCATCGCCCTCAATTTTTTCCAGAGTACCAGCAAGGCCATAAAGCAAAGCCGTGGATGACCCGATACCCCCCATTTTTTCAATTGAACGCAAATTCAGCACCGCTTTATTACGCTCTTTAAGAACATCGCTGACAACCTCTTTTCGCGCAATAACCTGCGCCTGAAGGTTTTTCAGAGTTTGCGTATAACGCGTGTATTGCACGCCATTATACACCAGCAAAGCCCCAAAAATAACACCAACCGCCACGAGCAAATGCATCGGCGTAGCAAACACCTGAACCGCATCCACCGCGCCGCGTGCGAAGGGCAAATTAGTCCGCCAGGGGACCTCAACCACGCGAGGCGGTTCCAGGCTGATTTCATCAGTCTTTAGCCGAGCAGACCGCAAGAACGTCACCCATTGGCTTTGGCTGGGTGCACCCGGCCACCAGCGACTGGCCATCAGGCACCCATCTTCCCACACCTGTCCCTCAACGCCTTCAAGGCATTGGACCAGACGCCGCCCGTCCTGCATGGACTGGCGGGTCAGCGTTTCAGGAATACTGCTGGTGGGTTTGGCAGCCAGATACTCATCCGAAGATTGTTCTGGCAAAGGCCAAGTCCATAGACCCGCCAGCTTGCGGTTCTTCTGGTCTTGTTCAATTTGTGAAACGTTTCCGCCCGAAGCCGCATCGCGCTCGGCTTGTAGCAATGCCGCCTTAACCGCATTTCGCGATCCACTGGGCAGGGTAATTCTGCGAAAACTGCACTGCGCGCGTCCAACGACAAGCAGATCAGTGTGAATCAGCCCGCCACGTCTCAGCGTTTGCCGCGTTCCGTCACTTTTCTGCGTGATCAGCCGTTGAGAAAACAGGTTTGGAAACTTTCCCCAGAGCGTCTTCAGTGTTGTCGGTGTCGCCGGCATCTCTTGTTTCCTCAAATACGACATGTCTCCTGAATGGCTGGTCAGGCGCTAAAGGTGATCGTTCCAGTTCTATCACCCTAATGGCCGTACGTCCTGTTGCCATCGGCGTAGAAAAATAAAATCGCCCTTGTTTTGTCGGGGTCTCAATCGCGGTGGAGGCTGTATCCACCAGGTCAACATTATTCTGAGCCAGTCTCCTGACGTTACTTCGTGTTGCATCCAGCCCCATGATTTCCTTGACCCTGGAACTCAGAAATTTCGTTCTATAATAGGTGGTTGCGGTGGTCAACGTTGAGTATTCACGCAATCGATTATAAATCTCCGGGGTAATGTATTTGTCCCACTCTAGAATGTGATAAACCTCCTCATAGGTACGCAATGGTGCATCGCTGGGCGGAGGCAGTCGTTTCAGTCGGTAATCGGCCCTTTCACCGCCGCGAAACCGGCGTTGGTGGTTAGAATCCGTATAATCACCCAGCTTGGACGCAGCGCTCTGGGCGTCTTCTTTTTTCAACCCAACACCGCTCAGCAGGGGCAGCAACAGATCAGGTGTATCGCGGTTCATAGGAATAAAGCCGGCAACATCCCGATAAGTCACGCGAACCTCGCCCGATGGATAATGCGATGATCGAATGCCGCCCGTCGCCGACCATATCGCGCTTTCGGCCAGCCGCGACACATCAAACCCGTCAAGCACATCTTCCCCGGTCCAGACTGTATAACTGGTATCAATACCGCCCTTTACTGGCGCGCTGGTCAAATAAACAAACAGCGTATCGGCCTCGGCTGAGTTCAGGCGTTGTTGGGCCTGAACGTCATCATTCAAGGCAATAATAATCTGGCTGGACGCATTGATAGAACGCACAGCAATGGCGCTGGTCAGTGCCAGAACAAAAATCACCACCAACACAAACGGAAGAACGAAGCCTTCGTCGGCGGCCTGACTATTGTGGCGTTCACGCCTAGCCATTTACAAACCCTCCAGATCGGGCAGCTCATCACGTTCGCCCACCAGCGCGATCCAGGCAAGGTCCAAGCCTGTTGCCTCGCTTTTCACACGCAATTTAATTGCCAGAGGAAAAGTCGGCGGGTCATAGAATGATTCATCATCAAAATTACTGGTTTTTGGCGTTGTGTCCAAAGGCCAGGATGAATACCAGACATTGTCCGCCGCCAGATAAGAAAATTCGGCCTGCGCCGAGGCAAAATCCCGCAACACCCATTCTGTATCCTGGCTGCGATAAACCAGCGCCGTCGTCCGTGCCTCATGCTGAACCGCCAATGTGAATTTTGACAAGCCAATACCCAGCGTATGAAACGGGGTGCGGGTCAGGCCTGAAAACCCGGCTGAATTACCAACGAAGCGGTCTTCAACATCCTTGGGCCAGGCGGGAACCAATCCGCCAACCAACCCATTGAAGCTTTTTTGCAAAACCGCCGTGTCCTGGGCCTGCATAGCGGCATTGATGGTCCGTTCAGACATCCGCAGCAAGGTGCCGGTGGATTGAAACAACGCCAAAGATGCCACCGACATGATTGCCAGAGCCAGCAGGGTTTCCATCAGGGAAAAGCCGCGGCATTGGTCTTCATTATGATTGGTCAAAACATCCATAGTGCACTCTGGCTCGCATTGGTCTTACCAACACACGGCTTCATAGGCGGATTTTATGGCATGCAAACAGTAAGGTAAATGCACGGTGACAGCCGTTAAACGCCCTTCAATGTGAGATATTCGTCGTTTTGCTATTCTCAAGAAACTTTGCGCCGCTTATAAGGCAAGCATGCATACAGAACTTATCGGCCAAATTCTTCTCAATCGCGGTCTGGTCACCGGACAGGACCTAACCCAGGCCTTGCGCCTGCAAGGCGAAACCAGTGGTCTTGTGGGCCAGGCCCTGTTGCGCCTTGGGGCGTTAACCGAAGAGGCCTTATTGGACGCTTTGTCGACACAACTGGACTTACCAGTTCTGGATGTGGCCAGTGTACCCAAAGAACCAGAACGTCATGAAGAAGCCATGAGCGCCTTGAAAATATCGCCGCGCTGGTTTCTGGCACATACTGCCGCCGTATGGATCACCGAAGACAATAACGGCAAGACCCTCAACGTTGTGGCCCGCGATATCCTGAACCCTGAAATTCAGGAAAAAATCGAAGGGCAATGGGCGCGATTGTTTGCCCATCAGGATAATGACCAGAGCGATTATTCCGACCTCGGCCCGATCTGTTACTGGCTGAGCGGCAATCAGTTTATCGAACGCTGTCTGTACTATATCAACGAGACATTAGGGGCATCGGCTGAGGATTCAGATGATTATCACGATACTGCACGCCTCAAAGAAATGGCCGAAGAGGCACCGGTTATTGATTTCGTCAACAATATGTTTGCCACGGCCCTGAAACACAATGCGTCGGATATTCATATCGAACCGTTCGAGCATGAGTTCAAAGTGCGCTATCGTATTGATGGTGTTTTACACACTCATCAGAGCGAGCCGCGAGGCATATTTGATGCGATCACCAGTCGCGTCAAACTCTTGTCGGGCATGGACATTGCTGAACGTCGCCTGCCACAAGATGGGCGCCAAAGCATTCGCTTTGCCGGCCATGCGATCGATTTGCGGGTATCATCCCTGCCCGGATCATGGGGCGAAAGCATGGTGTTGCGCCTCTTGAAGAAAGAAGGCGAATTGCCGGACATGAAGGGCCTTGGCCTGACCGGGCGAGCCAATGCGGTGATGCAGGAACTGACCCAAAGCCCAAATGGTGTGATTTTGGTGACCGGGCCAACCGGGTCGGGTAAATCGACGACGCTGTATCGCAGCCTGCAACAACTGAATAACGGCGTCACCAAAATCATCTCGATTGAAGACCCGATTGAGTATGACATGGATGGTGTGGTGCAAATCCAGACCAAAGCCGAAATTGGCTATACCTTTGCCAAAGGTTTGCGGGCAATTTTGCGCCAGGACCCGGACATTATCATGGTCGGCGAAATTCGCGATGGTGAGACCGC
Source organism: Robiginitomaculum sp. (assembly GCA_021776525.1). GTDB lineage: Bacteria > Pseudomonadota > Alphaproteobacteria > Caulobacterales > Maricaulaceae > Robiginitomaculum_B. Next base: position 430,652 of record JAJFFT010000004.1, on the reverse strand, counting down.
AACCATCGCAGCGCAAGCGGCCTTAACGGGGCATTTGGTGCTCTCCACCGTGCACACCAACTCTTCTTTGGCGGCCATTGCCCGGATGGAAGATCTGGGGCTGGAACCTTACATGATCGCGGCGGCCGTACGCGGTCTGGCAGCGCAACGACTGGTCCGGCGTCTGTGTCCAAAATGCTCGACCCCGGACACTGATGGTGAAGGCGAAACCATGTTGAACCGGCTCAGCAGGTCCGGACTGATCATGGATCAGGAGTTGCAGGGCAAAGCCGACTGGCGCAAAGCCGTGGGTTGCGAGGCCTGTTCCAATACCGGTTATTCCGGGCGAATTGCCGTTTTTGAAGTGGTTGCCATCAATGAGGAAATGCGTGATGCCATTTTGGATCACGCCCCAATGTCCACCCTTTTGGAGGTGGCCCGCAAACAGGGGTTTCAAACTCTGCTGGAGGATGGCCTGCTTAAATCACGGCAAGGAACCACAACCGCTGACGAAGTTCTGCGTGTATGCGGCGCCGAACAACAACAGTCTGAATAAAACCCTGGACCTTAAAACGTGCCGCGAAGTTGCAAACGATAACGCAGACCACCTTTTCGCCGCTGGCTTTCAATGGCCTCGACCACGCCAAGAGAGCGCGGCCCGTCATAAAGCGTGCGGCTGCGCGTCGTTGGCCTGTTGAGAATATTCCGAACATCAAAAATTGCCGTTACGCCGGCAAATCGTGTGGTTTCGATAAATGCGCTAAAAGCGCGCGGGGAGCCGCGGTTTTCTGCGCGGCGACCGGTCTGGCTTTCAAACAGGCGAAACTGGCGACGGGTCACGCCATTTTTATAGGCCCAGCCCCAGGCAAACCGTTTTGCCGAGACGTCCTGGCGAAATTCGAATCCAAAATTACGATGTGCGCGCCCACCCAGCTTGCGCCGAAGGCCGGTGACAGGGTCCGTAACGGTGCTGTCAGAAATAAAGCTGGTGGCATCCAGTGTGGCGTTTTTCAGACCGAGTGAATCAAGTGGCAAGCGGGCGACAAAATCAAGTTGCCAGATACTGGCATCACCAAGATTACCCGGCGCATCAAAGGCGTCATCAATGGGCACCCGGCCCTGGACTTGTGTAATCCATTCACGTTTGGCACTGATGGTGATCGAGCCTTTTTTCGCAAATCGCCGCTCCCATTCCGCCTTAGTTGTCCACGTGCGGTCTGGTTCCAGCTCTGGATTCCCCACATCGGTCAGATCATCGGTCAGGTTGACTGACGTGACGAAATCACCAAAATCCAATTGCGCCACAGTCCGTTCCGCACTGAACCGCAACTGGTTTTTCTCGCTCATATTATAGCTGGCGGAGAATGATGGCTTTGGAAAAGAAAAACGCCGGGTCCGACTGGCATCGCCGCTTTGGCTAAGGCGAGAAGTCTCGTATTTCAAACCGCTCTCAATGGTCCAACTGGCATTAGGCACATAGACCCAGGATGCGGAAACTTCGCCGCGACGTTCCTTGACCCTGGTATCACTGACGGGCAACACAATCGGGACGAATCCCGCGCCATTATCGCTTTCCAGCTGCAAATTGGCCGATAAATCATTAAGTGCCGCTTCGGCTGTAAATTGCAGGCTGTGCTTTTTGCTCAGCGCCCAATCCACAACGGCGCGGGAAATGGTTTCCGAGGTCACATTGCGGGTTGATACCCTGGACGCCGAACGGCTCTGTGCTGCGTCTACCGATGACGAGGAAAACACCCCTTTTGCGGTTTTATCATTACGCAAACCAATAATTTTGACATCCCAGTCCTTGCCAATGGCAAAACTGTAATCGCCGCCAAATTCTGTGCTTTTGTCGTGAACGCGAGCGCCGCTAAGATCAAACCGCAAGAAATCTAACCGGCTGGCTGTCGGGCGCTCTACAAACGAATTTTCATTGCGCACAAACTTAAAGTCCAGCGCCTGGGCACTAAGATGCAAGACATGATCGTTTGCAAATTTTTTCTCAAGATTAAAAGTCGGGGTCCAAAAAATAAAGTCACGTTTCACCTCTTCATCGCGGCGCTCGTCCAACACCCCCGAAGGCAAAACTCGGTTCTCTATACCTGATCCGCGAAACGGCCCGCCCTGGCGTGATATACCAAGCGAAATATCAGCGCCAGCGAGCGTTAAATTGCGCACAAACTCGCCATTGATGACCGAAAGGCGGCGCGAGACCGTTGTTTCATATGACCAGCTGTTGCGCGCCGTTTGGGCATCGGTTTTAAGGATCACATTGACCACACGGCTGAGGCCGCGCATGTCGATCCCCGGTGATGAGCCGCGGATTAAATCGATCCGGGCAACCCGGTCCGCAGAAATACGTTGTAAAATGTTTTCCAGGCTGTCTGATTTGCTGCTGGGGCGCTCGTCATTGATCACCACATTGCCAGCTGCGCCGCCAAAGCCGCGCACATTATCACCGTTATCAATGGAAAATCCGGGCACTTGGCGCACCATATCCAAAGCCGTAACCGGGAAATAGCTGGCGAAAAATTCTGGTGGGTATTCTGAAACGCCTTCGCTTGACGTTGCGGGGACAGGTTTTGCGTCATCAGCATGCGCCAACACTGGCAAAAACAGGCACGCGCCAAGGCCCAATACCCCAAATATTTGTCTTTTATGCACGAAACTGCCGCCCTTTTTATACCCGCCTTACCCTTAGCGGCTAATCCTTACGGCACAAATAACATTATTGTAATCTAGAGCCGGGGCCTAGGGTTTTATCCAAAGCCGCTCTCTGGAAAAATCCACCATAATGGATGACGTACTTTGCAGAAAGTCCATACCCAAAATCAATGCCGGCTGGTCGCCAAAGCCCAGTGTGTCAAAAATCGCCAGATCCGAAACCAGTATTTCTGTATTATACCAGCGCAATCCCTGTAAGTTGACACCGCGTGCCTGGCCGGTTCGGGCCGGAACACGCGGCAGCGTGACGCCGGTGATAATCTGGTCACGGGCCATAATGCTGGCCGGGCTGAGATCATCCAGCAAAGCCCCCAGCCTGGCATTGCCAATGGTGCGCCGTGCGCCGGTATCAATGATGGCTTTGACGGTGCGGCCATTGACCTGGAGTTTCACAACCAGAAACCCTGCAAAATTACGCCGGGCAATAATTTTGTGCCACCCCCTTTGGCGACGAAGAAAGCGCGCCTGGGTCCGTCCCAGCAAGGATAGTCTCATAGCCTTGAAATTAAACAACAAGGGTTGGCCGGCCAGAACATCCAGCCCCAACACACCGGAAAAACCAGTTTGACCGGCGTTTTCTGGCAAGACCAGAACCGGACCGATCGTCCATTCTTGCCTGGCCAGCTTCAAAACCCCAAGCCGAAAAACATCTGTTGTACTGGCGCCCCCGGCGCTGGCCAATTGGCCGAGATGGTTATCCAGAGGCTCTAGTGACAATGTGGCTGCCAGATCAGACGTAATGATGGTGCGGCTGGCCGCGGTATCGACAATAAACGCGAAGGGGCCTTTATCATTGATGCTGACCGGAGCAATCAAATGCCCGTTCAAATTATAGCGAATCATCAGCGAACGCGCTGACACCTGCGCAAACGCAGGCACAGAAACAACGAGCAATAATGCCACCAACAGCGCTCTCATAGGTCACCCAGGTCGTGTTTAACCCTAGGAAACCCTGATTTTACGCCTTTGGATAGTTACATTTAAGTGAGGTGACGTGTTTTACTTCTTCAGCAAATCAAAAATATCATCCATGGCCGAGCCCTCTTTGTCTGCATCCAGCAAGTCCAGCAACGGGTTGCCCTGTGATGCGCGCCGTCCACCGCCGCCCAGCAGAGAACCAGCCAGACCACCCAACAGGCCGCCAGCACCGCCGCTGCTTTTGCCCATGGCGCCGGTGATCATATCCATCATGCCTGGTTGGCGGGTTTGTTTGCCAACAGCCCCCATGGCCATGGTTGCCAGAACAGGCAGCATTTGTTTAAGCACGCCAATATCCAGACCAGTTTGCGATGCAGCACGCCCGGCCACTTCGCGGCTGACATCCTTGGACCCTAAAAGATGGCCCAATATGGCATTGCCTTCATCACCAGCACCGGCATCTGCAATGGCGGCTGGGTCGTCCAGATAACGTTCATGGCGACCCGATTTCACCGCGCCCAAAAGCGATTCAAGCCCACCGGCTGAACCGGCATTGCGTTTCAGACCAGAAGACAAGGCGGGCAATAACGCCCGCACGGCTGCGCCGGCCTGATCATCATTCAATCCGAATTGTTGACCAATATTTCCAAGCGCAGAACCCTTTTGGGCCTGCATGACCATATCCAGCAAATTTAAACCTGCCATAGCGAAAACCCCTCATCATCAGATCTGAGACAGTTTAAGCGGTCATGGTTTTTAATTGCAACGGCTCAGGTGATTTTCCAACAGTGCGGTCAGTTTGTGGCCGGGCGCAAAGCTTCTTCGGGAAAGGTTTCCGCAAACAACCGTGCGGCAATAAAATCCCCGGCTTCGGCATAAATCCGCGTCCGCTGTTGCCGCCCCCCGGCGCGGCCCGGATAGATCAGTTCCAATGCGACCACATCACGGGGGTCAAGCGCGGTAAAGGCGGCCAGCGCTTTGTCGGGAAACCGAAATAAGACCGCCCGGGAAACCCCACGGTCTTCGCCAGTCAGCGAGGTCGGGGCGGGCATTTTATCGGTAGCAAAATAACTGTGCACAACGCTTTGCGGAGGCATCAGGTTGGCGGGTCCATCGCCGCGGCGCCCCATCAGACGCAACAGATCCGGGTCTAAAGGCGCGGCAAGTCGCGACGCGTCGCGCATATGCAGCATCACACTGGACGGGGATTGTCCGCCAAGGACAACCAAATCCAGAAAAACTTTGTCTTCACTGGCCACCAGGCCGAAATCAACAAGCGTTTCATGGTCACCGCGCAAGGGCGCACGGACCCGCCAGCGGGCCTTCTCGCGCGCGTCATCGCGACGGGCTTCCCAGTTTTGCCACCGGGCCGGAAACTGCATGGTGTAAAGGCGCACCCAAGTTTGCGCCGCTTCGCGCATTCTTGAAATCTCGTTTTGAACATCTTCGCGTGAACACAAGACCTGATCGGCACGGCGTGCCAGATCGTTTTGCAGAGCATCCAGCTCTTCGGGGTCTTGCCCGTCGCGCAACAAAGCCCCGCGGGCCTGTGATTGCCCAGACAAGAGAGCGGCATGTTCCAACTCGCCCAAGGCACCGCAATGCGTGGCCAGCAACAGCATGGATGTGCGTTCCCGATAGGCCTCAAAGGCCCCGGCACCAAATGCAGGCCCGGTCAAACCCCATGCGGCAAGCAAGAAGAGTATAAAAAACCTCATCCGCGCGTCTTTCCCTTGTTATCCATTCACAGGGGATCATAACCGCGATGTCTTGCAATCTCGTTTATGCGGGCTGCCAATTTGAATATAAACGGCTCCACAGTCTGATCCACAGGCCAATCAGGCTGATCCCGGCAATAATAAACAACAATGACGTTAAAAATGACGGCCTTGGGGCCGGCCCGGCATCAACGCCGCTGTCACTGACCTCCACCCGTCCGGCCCGCCAGCGCACCACCGTCCCGGAGAAGAAATTCACCGCCGGACCATCAGCCAGAGCGTGCATGGCCGGGATAAAATCTTCGCTGGCTTCACCCGTTAAAACCAAAGCCGGGCGGTCATCTGAATGAGTCCAACCGGCAACACCAAGACCATCAGGCAGATCAGCATCAGCGGCATAGGCACTGCGGGATAATCTGATACGGCGCTTTTTAGGTTTTGTATCAAAGCCTTCTGGTCCGGTTGAGGCCCCTGCGGCAAACACCTGGGGCAAACGCCCGGTCAGTTGTTCGGTTAGATGTGGGCGCGGCCCCAGAACCAGAAGCGATGCTGTTTTGGGTGCCTGATCTTCTGAAACACCATACCAGGCCGAGGTCAGCGGCGCACCGGAGACAATGGCGATCCGCGCCATAGCCCGCCATGCAGCGCGAGTTTGCTCATCCGTTCTGGTGGCAAAAACCACCCCGGTGCCGGCCCCTGTATTATTGGTGAAAGGCGCGCCATCTATTGCAAAACGCGACAGGCCCTGAACCTGTGCAAAGCCATTGCTTTCCACACTGGCCGACAACACCCGCAATGGTGCGCCGTCTCGCGGCTCGACACATAATGTCGCTTCTGTTGCAGGCTGTGTTTCGCGGGCAATGCTGAACGAACGCACAACGTTTGTCCCTGTTTCGCTCTGGTCCAACGGAATGATAAAGTGGTTGAGGTTGTCTTTCAGGCGTTTTTTAAACACCTTGCCACCATCTACGGCAATCAGCACCGTCGAGTTTGGGCTGACCCATTGTGGGCGTTCCATTGCGATGACCAGACGGGTCTGGCCAAAACGCGGCGTCCGCACCGTGTTGGAAAAAGGGCGGGCATTCCAGGTCGGCTGTGCCAAAGCACCTTTGACACCGTCCAATGCGAGCGTCCCCCTGACCAAGGGTGCATGGGCCAGCACCATTGGCGTCGCGCGCGTCCCCCCAAGACGGATGAGCCGACCTGAAAACAAACGAGCCATAGCCAGGATTTCATCCTCGCTGCGGCCCTGAAATTCTACGATGGGGCGTGCACCGGGACGCAAGGCTATGCCCGGCCCGGACAAGGTGGCATCCAGACGGCTGGCAAAATCCACCCCGGCGATACGGTCGGCGGCGACGATTTTTGGCACACGCCCGGCCCGCACGGCCAACCCCTGAGTGATCAAGGCCCCAAAGGCCGCATAGGCATTTTCACCCAAATCGTTTTTGGCAATACTGGCCCGCGACAAAGACCACGCCCCGGCTGATAACCAATCTTCCAGCCCCTCAAACGAGACAATATTGGCCGAAATAGAAAGATCAAAGCGGCTGCGTGCCAGATCCAGTTTCCAGGCCCCATCAGCGGCAATCGGGCACGAATGCTCGCGCGCACCCTCAAATGAAATACGCACATGGTTGCGGCCCGCATTCAGATGCGAAACCGGCAGGTCAATACGGGCGCTAAAGGCCTCGGGACGTGGGCTGACGACGATGCCGGCCTGATTATTAACACTGACCACCAGCATTGAGCCTGCGGCGGGTAAGGTCTGCCCTGGTGCAGCATAAAGGGTCAGGGTTGCGGCGCTGGCCCCTGGGGGAATATTCAGATCAAAGCCCAGTTCAGAATTGCGCCAATCAAGCACCTGCTCTCTCGCCATTTTTGTTAAAGTGCGTAAACTCTCCTGAGCCATTGCCTGCCCTGTGAAGACCTGCATGAACACAAACGAAATGAAAACAACGATAAATCGTGCCATTATGAAACACCTTGCCCCGGTAAATCCACATTCAGGGGATTGGGTCGCAAGAATGCCGCCATGTTCTGGCGAATTATCGAGTGAGACGCATGCACGCTGAACCGCGATTGAAATCAAAAATCTGGGCCGAAGCCCTGATTCGCCGTGCCCGGTTGCAAGGAGCGTTTGCGTATTTACGCCATCATGGCGATGACGATGCCGGCATTATATTGGTCAAAACCGCATTGATGGACGGCACAGCATTGGTATGGGCCCCCATGCGCGATGAGGATTTTTGCCTGAAATGGCAGGTGCGGAGCCACGAGCCGCAAAGCGAAGCAGAGGCTGATACCTGGATAGAACAGGCCCGGACCCGCGACCCGGACCTCTGGGTGATTGAGATTGAAGACCCCAAAGGGCGTAGTTTTCTTTTGTCCGAAGAGACCATGCCTCTTGACCAGAAACACAGAATATGAGGCAATAGACAAATGTTGTTTTTATTCAATGACAGAATTTTTGAAATCGGCCAACCGAGCGAAACAATAGATTCGGGTGAGTTTCCTTTATCTCCAACAGCGTTTTCGGGTTTGACCAATCAGCAAATGCTGGGACTGGTCCGCGAAGAGGTTTTTGCCAACCCGTTATTAGTTCATCAAATGCCCGTCATCGCCAAGCAATTGGCCATCATTGTTGCCGCCAAAACCAATGCCAATGCCATGTTGGCCGGTGCTCCGGCGGTCGGTGCAAAAACCGCCGGTCAAATTGCGGTGCTTCTTGCCGAAGTCTCGTTATTAACAATGTCCAGCCTGCACCGACAACAAATTGCCGAGAGCCTGACCACTGCGGGCGTGGAAGAGGCCGTGTGGGCCGAGCTTCGATAGACCGGCTCAGCGGTTGCCCTTTTCGGCCCGGCAGGGTAAGCGAACCACACCCAAAACCGAGCCAATCATCATGACTGACCTTCCCTTTGCAAATGAGGCCGCCCGGCGGCGCACTTTTGCCATTATTTCACACCCTGATGCGGGCAAAACCACGCTGACCGAGCACTTGCTGCAATCGGCAGGGGCCATTCATTTGGCTGGGCAGGTGCGCGCGCGGGGCGAAAACCGCCGCACTTCGTCTGATTGGATGCGGATTGAGCGCGAACGGGGGATTTCAGTATCGTCATCGGTGATGACATTTGAATATCAGGACCTGATGTTCAACCTGTTGGACACCCCCGGTCACGAAGACTTTTCCGAAGATACATACCGCACCCTGACCGCCGCCGACAGCGCCGTTATGGTGCTGGACGCCGCCAAGGGGATCGAGCCACAAACCCTGAAACTGTTCGAGGTCTGCCGGCTGCGTGATATCCCGATCCTGACCTTCATCAACAAGATGGACCGCGAAGCATTGGACCCGCTGGAATTATTGGACGAAATTAGCGACAAGTTGGCGCTGGACGTGGCCCCCATGCAATGGCCCGCCGGATCAGGTAAACGCTTTGCCGGTGTGCAGGATTTACGCGACAGCGTGTTTTTGCCCTTCGAACACAAGGAAGGCGGCGAGGCATCGCGCCGTCTGGCCATGGATGATCCGCAACTGGATGCAATGATGGATGAAACCTTACGTGAAGAGCTGACCGAAGCAGCCGAGTTGGCCGTTGAGGCCTATCCCAGCTTTGATGCACAATCCTATCGCGAGGGGCATTTAACACCGGTGTATTTTGGATCAGCCTTGCGTCATTACGGTGTCATCGAGTTGTTGAACGCCTTGGCAGAACATGCCCCAAGCCCCAAGACCACCAAAGCAATCATTAACGGTCAACAAACCACCACCTTGCCCGGCGGCGCCCAGACAGCGGGATTTGTTTTCAAGGTACAGGCCAATATGGACCCCAATCACCGCGACCGCGTGGCCTTTACCCGTCTGGCTTCGGGCCGGTTCAAACGCGGCATGAAGTTGAAAACCACGTCCGGTAAAGTGATGAGCATCAACTCACCCATGATGTTTTTTGCCCAGGATCGCGGCATTGCCGAAGAAGCCTATGCCGGGGATGTGATCGGCATTCCCAATCATGGCACTTTGCGGGTTGGCGACAGCCTTAGCGAAAGCGGCAAGGTGCAATTTGCGGGTATCCCCAACTTTGCGCCGGAAATTTTGCGCCGGGCCCGGCCCAAAGACCCGATGAAGGCCAAACATTTGCGCAAAGCCCTGGAAAGTCTGGCCGAAGAAGGCGTCACACAATTATTCAAACCGGTGATTGGTGCCGACATGATTTTGGGGGCCGTTGGCCAGTTGCAGATCGAGGTCACCGCCGAACGCATCGCCGAGGAATACAAGCTGGATGTATTGTTCGAAGTATCCCCCTATTCCGTGGCCCGCTGGATCAAATCGGGCGATACTAAAGAGTTGGACAGTTTTATGGACAAGCACAAAATGCAAATGGCCGAAGACGTCGACGGCGATCCGGTATTTTTGGGCAAGACCCCGTGGGAAGTCGGATATGCCCAGGAAAAATTCCCCAAAATTGAATTTCTGAACACCAAGGAGCGTTGATATGATTGTACAAGACGCAAAAAACCTTGGCGAACAATTTGGCGAGCTGGGCCGCCTTGTCAGTGAGGTCTGGAATGCCTCGTTTTTTGAGATCAGTGTTGGCCGGGTGATCTTGGCCGTAACCATCCTTGTCGTGGCACTGCTGGTCCGCGGCTTTATCACCCGTCATGTGCTGCGCGGTTTGATGCGCATGGCCCACAAAACCAAAACCGAATTTGATGACCATTTGTTTGAGGCCATCGCGCCGCCGGTAAAAATCATCCCGCTGATCATCGGTTTGTTTTTTGCCATACAAATCCTTGGCCTTTCCGGCAATGCACAGATTTTTGGGGCCAATGTCATGCGCTCGCTGATTGCCTATGCGATTTTTTGGGCGCTAGTGCGCAGCGTAGAGCCGGTCTTTCACCTGATCAGCCCGCTGGAAAACACCCTTTCCCCGGCCATTATGGATTGGACCAAAAAGGCCGCCAAAGCATTGTTTGCGTTTATAGGCGGGGCCGCCATCCTAGAGATATGGGGCATTCAGGTGGGACCGATGCTGGCGGGGTTGGGCATTTTTGGGGTGGCCATTGCGCTTGGTGCGCAGGACCTTTTCAAAAACCTGATTGCCGGATTGCTGATCCTGGCCGAGCGGCGATTTAACCCCGGCGAATGGATCAAGGTCGATGGTATTGTTGAAGGCACCGTTGAGAAAATCAACTTTCGCTCAACCCAGGTGCGCCGCTTTGACAAAAGCATGGTCCATGTGCCCAATGCCAAACTGTCGGATAATGCCCTGACCAATTATTCGCGCATGACCCATCGGCGGATTTATTGGAAAGTCGGCCTCGTTTATGGTTCCAGCGTCGAACAATTGCGTGCCGTCCAGCAGGGTATTTTGAATTATATCCAGACCCATGCCGACTTCGCCCAGCCGCCCGAAGTCAGCACTTTTGTGCATATCGACAGCTTTAACGACAGCTCCATTGATCTGATGATTTACTGCTTTACCAAAACCACAAACTGGGGTGCGTGGCTGGAAATCAAGGAAGATTTTGTCTGTGCCGTTAAGGAAATCGTCGCCGAGGCCGAAACCGATTTTGCCTTTCCCTCGCGCACCATTTATGTGGAACAAAGCGGCGAGCCGGGCGGGATTACAGATTAGCTTTGGCCCTGCCCCACTATCAGTATACAAACTCAAATGTGTCACCCCGGAAGCCCTTTGGCTATCCGGGATGACACACAAAGAGAGAGAGCGGGGGCCAACACAATGGTCCTGCGCCTCGCACTATCCGCAAGGAGAAAGTCGACATGAAATTGACCATAATACATACCGCTTTGGTGGCCGTATTCCTGACGGCTTGCCAATCTGTTCCAATAGATATCTCACCTGAGGACCATAGCGAGATAGAGCTATCGTCCAAAAAATGGGTTGAGACCTATAACCAAAATGATTGGGAGGGGTTGGCGGCTCTCTTTACGCCAGATGCAATCATGATGCCCCCCAACGGGCTTGCGGTGCAAGGGCGAGAAGCCATCGCCAAATGGGAAAGGACGAATGAAACAGGTTTTCGCATCGCTTTTAAACTTGAAACGATAGAAGGGCGGGAAGATTTAGCCTATGTCCGTGGCCGTTCTTGTGTTTTCATTCCCGATGGAACTGGCGGATATGGCGTTGATGTCGGGAAGTTTCTCGAAGTGCGAAAACAACAATCTAATGGCGAATGGTTGATTAAGGCAGACATTTTTAACTCCGACCTTGGCGCCGGAACTGACCTCTTAGGAACATGTCCTTTTGCAAATTTGCCTGAGGTGCAATCATGATCCTGCGCCGCGTTCCTTACAACTTACAAATGTGTCCCGGCTCTCCCGCTGGTCGGCCGGGATGACACGAAAGTGTTTTGATAAACAAATGGAGACAAACCAATGATCCTGCGCCGCGTCATTAAGCATTTTCGTGAACAGGAATGGACGGCCATTTTCCTAGATTTCCTGATCGTGGTTGTGGGGGTGTTTGTCGGCTTGCAGGTGAGTAACTGGAATGAGGCGCGTTTTGAGAGGGCACAGGAACGCGATTATCTTATCCGGCTCCATGGTGACTTTGTGGAAAGTATTAAGGGCCAAGCGCGTGATTTGAATTTTCTTGGCCAACAATTATCCGATCAGGCCGTGATCCTGAAATCGTTGGATACCTGCGTTGTGGATGCTAATGATGAGGCGGCCTTTCAGCGGGGCATTAATACGCTTGGCTATATCAATCCGCCGCGTATATTCCGCCGTACTGTTGATGAGATGGTCGCCGCCGGGCGTACTGCCATCATCCGCAATCAAGCATTAAAAGACCAATTGTCCAGTATTATCGCGCTGGTCGAGTGGCGGGGTAACAGTTTTACTGAATCGGTTTCCCGTACCACCGAGCATTACCGCTACATTATCGCGGAAGAGGTGCGTTACGATTTAGCGCGCAAAAAGTCTGACCCATTTATGGGAGAGTTTGTCGGTGTCGATTTTGATATTAAAGCGTTGTGCCAATCGCCCAAAATAGCGAATGCCATCTCCGCGATAAGTTATACGACGCTGGAGCGCCGCCGAGCCTATGCGCCGATCCTGCAGCATTATAAAGATTTTCTACCCGTGTTAGAGGATGAACTACGCTCTCGTTGGGGGTTAGATATAATACAAACAGGAGAGGTCGCGCCATGAAACTCCGCTCCCTGACAAAACACGTGCGTGACCAAAACTGGTTTGCGGTTGCATTGGATTTTTTCATTGTGGTCGCGGGGATTCTCATCGCGTTTCAGATCACCAATTGGAATGAGGGGCGTGCGCTCAAAAAACGAACAAATACGCTCATAGAGCGTCTGGAAACGGACTTCGGAAGCGATGTTTGGGTCGCTATCAGTCTATACAATTACCACAAACAGGTTTACGCAGATGCGCTTCTCGTGCTGAACGATATCACTGGCCGCGAACCGCTATCCGACGAAGCCTTATTAATCTCCGCGTATCGCGCTACTCAATTTAATAGATTTTCCCAAACAACGGGGATTTACGAGGAGCTCGTTTCAACGGGCGGGTTAGCATTGGTTGCAAGTACAAAGGTGGGGGCAACAGCGTCCCTCTTTTACGGCTCGAACACAATATCAGACTACGGACGTTTTGGACAATCGTCGGAGTATCGAAATTTATACCGTAGTATTATGCCGATCAACATCCAGCTGGTTGTTGACAGTGTTTGTGGTGATCGAGCATTGACGATTGACCAAGTCATGAATGAAGAAAATTCGATCGGATACGAATGCGCCCTTGACCTTCCGCCAGAGCAAATAGAAAAAGCTGCGCAAACCTTGCGCCAACATCCGTCTATTGCCCCGGCACTGCGTCACCGCGTTGCGACCCTGAAAACACAAAATTCCAATTTTGAGAATATTATTCAGAGGATTTGGCCTTTTCGCTCCACTCGGAAAGTGCTGGAGAACAGCTCACAGATCAATATTTGGAGTAATGAATAATGCGCCTACGCTCCCTGACAAAACACATAAAAGACCAAAACTGGTTCGCCGTGGCGCTGGACTTTTTCATTGTTGTGTTTGGTGTGTTTATGGGTTTGCAGGTGAGCAATTGGAATGCGGCGCGTGTGGATCGGGCTGATGAGATCATTTTCCTCAATGCCTTACATCAGGATATTGTCGAAGCGGAGCAAATATCCAAGCGAATACTGAACATGCGGCTCGCTCGCTTTAATGATTTGGAAAATGCGGTGGATATTCTTTTTGAGCGTGTGCCTTGGCGAGAGCTTAGCAATGAAGAATGTAATGCGATTGGCAATTCCCATGTGGCAGGTATTATCTGGACTGATCTGCCGGCTGTAAGTGGATTGCGCGATGCCGGGCGCACCGGAATACTCCATGATGATACCCTGGTGCAAAACCTTGCGACCTTGATACAAAGACAGGATGCCATGGGGAAAATCATTGAAGCCGTCGAAATAACGACTGTTGATTTGCCCCGCGCCTACCCGGATTTATTTAAAATTACGCCGGTCAAAATTCCGCTTGGTACAGAAACTGGTCAAACAGAATATGATACAGTTTTTGTCTGCGACGGCAAAAAGCTGCAACACAGTCGCGCCGCCATGAACGCTTTGGCGGTCAATATCGAAGGCTATGACGGAGTCGTTAACCTTGTCGGGGTCAAGCCTTGGGCAGAACAAACCAATGCTGTGCACATGAGGCTAGATAAAATCCTCAGCATCACTCACGCCAATGAGGAGACCACCCCATGATCCTGCGCCGCGTCATCAAGCATTTTCGTGAACAGGAATGGACGGCCATCTTCCTGGATTTTCTAATTGTCGTGGTTGGGATAGGTGTTGCGATGGCGGGCCAGCAATGGCTGAGCGATCGCCAGCAACGCTCGGATATGCGTGTGGCCGTGACCGCTTTGCAGGGGGATCTTTTCTATAATTATCGGTACGCAAAGGAGCGTTTGGCGGTCGCCGAATGTCGCAAACAGGCGTATCAGGCCATTGCCGAAAAACTGCTTGCACCGGGCGAAGACTGGGCCGGAATGCCCAGGGTCATTACCGATGACATCTTTAAGCCTGCGCTTCCGGTTTTGTTACGCTCGCCGAGCCGAAATTGGGGTTCGCGCAATTGGCAGGCGGGATTGGCGCGCGGCACATTCAACCAGATGGATGATGAACGTCGAACCGGGCTCGATCAGTTATTCCAGCAAACACAACATGCAGAAGATTTGCAAAGAAAGATATACACCTTGCAAGGGCGCATCAAGACGCTGGCGGTCACCACCACAATCGGCCAAAGCGACCGGCTTCGCTATTACGACATGCTTGGCGAAATCGATGACAAGAGCAGCCTATTGGAACTGATATCGGGCCAAATTATTGAAGATATAGAGGAAATTGGGATCAATCTGCCAACTGAAGACAGACGGGTACGGTCTGAGGGAGTGGCGCAACAAAATGAACGCAGCGCGGCGGTTTACGGCGCGTGTTATGTCCCGATGAAAATGCCCATATTTGACGCCCAGTCCCGCGAGGAGGCCACGCCATGATCCTGCGCCGTGTCATCAAGCATTTTCGCAATCAAGAATGGACAGCGATTTTTCTCGATTTTCTGATCGTCGTGGTCGGGGTGTTTGTGGGTTTGCAGGTGCAAGAGTGGGCGAACGAGCAGGGACGTCGACAGCTGGAGACCAATTATACCCAACGACTGCATGATGAAGTTACCGAGTTACAAAAGACGCGCGCCCCCATGCTTGAGGTTCGTGAACTCTGGCTCTCTGGTCTTTTAGCATCTACACAATTGTTATTTAATCAAGATGACCGTGAGATGACCCAAGCGGAATGCACGAGTATCGCCCATTCTTTTTTTGTGTCAAACCCGACCGACGATATCGCCGCATTGATTGAACTTCAAGGGTCTGGACAGCTGTCCCTATTTCGAAATAAGCGTGTATCGAAGGCGCTTCAGAGCTTTCTGTTAACGAGAGCGCGAGCGCGCGATTCTCGGCCGGGAATAGTCGAAATTATTGGGAATTTACTTGGCAAACACCCACACGTACTCGAGGTGGTGAAACCAACCTTTCAAACGCTGTCCAAGCAAGGAACACTAACCCAAGAACGCGCCATTTATCGGTGCGACCTAGCGGCAATGCGGGTGGATCAATTGTTTCTGAATGATTTTCAAACCAATCAACAAAATTATGGATTTCACATGCGGGATAATGTTCGCGTCAGCAACAGTCTCACTGAACTTCATCACGTGCTCGACGAGGTATTAGCTCTCACCCATGAGGAGCCAGCCCAATGATCCTGCGCCGCGTCACTGAATTTATCCTACCCGTGTCACCCCGGAAATTTCACCAGAAATCATCCGGGGTCCATGGTGAAGCTACACCGCACACTGGATCCCGGATCAAGTCCGGGATGACACAAAGTGGAATTGAAAACAAACTGGGCGATTCAGAATTGGGAAATAATAAATGACCAAACGCATTAAGGTGGAGCGCCTCAACCCCTGGCTGACGTTTGGCGCCAATATCGGCGTTATTCTCGGCCTTCTGGTGCTGATTGTTGAAGTGCGGCAAAATGCAAACCTTAGCCGCGCTGCGATGGAAGCGGATAAAAACAAAATGCTGGTGGATATAGAGCTAAATATCGCCAAGCCGGAAATTTCGGAGGTTTGGATAAAGTCAATCCGCAACCCGGAAGCGCTGACTGATGCGGAAATACGTACGGTGGAAGCCTTGCTTGTCTCAACCATGCTGCAATGGGATTTGCGCTTTCAGATGGAAAAGGCCGGGCTGGCCAGCCGTGGGGATGCCCGCCAGCATGTGCTGAACTCCGCGCAATACTATTTTGGCAGCCAGTTCAGCAAAAAATGGTGGAGTTTTCAGGGCCCCGGCTGGGAAGGCACCTCAATGATGGAGGTAGCCGGACCGATCATAGATGGCGTAGATGAGAACTTTTTAGCCGATTACATGGATGAATTACACATTGCGCCCAAAAGCAAACCCCAGAATAGCAGCGCGGATACCGGTAATACGGTCGTTGAAGCCCGCCGTTTTATGGCGGCGTACGCTGATGATCTTCGCGCCCGTGACGCAGCGGCACTGGCAAAGCGCTATGACCGTAATGGCGCGTATATGATCCTGAACGGCAAAAAAACATTCCGGTCTTTTGACGACATTAATACGGTTTACAAAGAGCAATGGGCCGGCCCGACCAGTTTTGAATGGTTTGACCTCACCTATACGGTCACAGACGAAGATAGCGTTCTGGTGATGGGCCAGTTTAATTGGGGCACAAAAAGCGATACGCAGCGTTATAGCTATACCGGCCTGCTCAAACGCGAACAGGGCAAGTTTCATATCCTTCTGGAGGACGAGGCCCGTATAGAAAAGTTGAAAGGGAAAACTGACCCATGAGTGCGCTTTCAGGAAAAGTCGCCATTATTACCGGGGCCAGCAGCGGCATTGGATACGCAACCGCCGAAGCGATGTGTCACCCCGGAAATTTCACCAGAAATTATCCGGGGTCTATGGTGAAGCTACACCGCACACTGGATCCCGGATCAAGTCCGGGATGACACAAAGTGGAATTGAATAAAAAACGGGAGCAAAAACAATGATCCTGCGCCGCATCATCAAGCATTTTCGTAACCAGGAATGGACCGCCATTTTCCTGGATTTCCTGATCGTGGTTTTCGGTATTCTGATCGCCTTTCAGATTACCAATTGGAGCGAGGCCTTATCTGAGCGCAGACAAGAACAGGGTATTGTCGAAAGGTTGCACAGCGATTTGATGAGTGTGCGTGATGAGCTTGACCAAAAAATTGCCTACCTTGAAGGCTCCATTCCAGCCAATGCGAAAGTGCACCAAATGATGCGGGATTCTCCCGCCGGACTTGATCGGGATGAGTTGAACGCTCTGTTTGAAAATTTCGGGAGTATTCCCGGCTCTCCGGGGCTTTCTGACACCTATGTTGAGATTCAGGCCAGTGGAAAAATGGCTTTGATTTCAAATGAAGCCTTGCGAGTGGCCTTGGTTGAACATGCGACAATGGTCAGGGGTTCTCAACGCGCACAGCAAGCCCGACGCGAATTTACCCGGCCTTATGCTGCGCCTATAGTGCGGTTTGTCGCTCTTCTGGATGACCTTCCAGCCGAAAAGGCGTTTGCGGCTGCCGGAGATAAAAATGATATGCTCATCGCCATCACAATGTATGAAACTATCGTATCCAACGAAATTGCCAGCTTCAAAGAATTACGGGAAGGCTATGCGGGCACCATACATTTGCTCGAGGCAGAAATGGTAGTCAAACCATGATCCTGCGCCGCGTTCCTTACATACCCCAATGTGTCACCCCGGAAAGTTCGACAGAATTTATCCGGGGTTTATAATGACTTTGCGCCGCAAAAATGGATCCCGGATCAAGTCCGGGATGACACACAAAGAGAGAGATGGGGGGCCAAAACAATGATCCTGCGCCGCATTGCCGATGCCTTTCGCACGCAAGACTGGTTCACCGTTTTGGTTGAGACGTTGATTGTTGTCTTGGGGGTCTATCTGGGGCTTCAGGTCAACACCTGGAATGACGCCCGCATTGAACGGAAACAAGAGCGCGAATTCTTGGTAAACCTTCACGAGGACTTTGTCGAAGGCATTGCTGGCCAGACGCGTGACCTTCAATTCCTGGCCCAGCAATTATCTGATCAGGCCGCGATCCTGAAAGCGCTAAATTCCTGTGCGTTGGTGCCTGAACAATCAGAAGCGTTCCAGCGGGGCGTGAATACCCTCGGCTTTATTAACCCTCCGCGCCTATTCAGGCGGACGATTGATGAAATGGCCGCCGCCGGTAAAAACAACCTCATCCAAAACAATTTTATCAAAGAGAAACTTGCCAAAATAGTCGGTATGGTAGAGTGGCGTTCCGCCGGATTTGACCAAATATCCCGTCTAACCGAGCACTATCGATTTATTGTTGAAGAACAGGTCGTTTACGATATTGACCGCACTTATAATGACCCGTTTCTTGGTTCTTTTTTCGGTGTGACCTATGACATCAATACGCTTTGTCAGGAGATTAAAACGGCGTCTGCCATTTCCGCCATCAGTAATATCACGCAAGAACGTCGGCGCGCTTATCTGCCGATACTGGATGAATATAATGCGCTCTTGCCCATGCTGGAAGCCGAACTGCATAACCGGTGGAATGTAAATATCACCGAGGAAACCATCCCATGATCCTGCGCCGCGCTATTAGACATGCGCATAATTTATACCTATATATAATGCATATATAATATGGAGGAAACCATGCCTGCTAAACCCTGTGCATCTGCTTCGCGGCGACGTAGCGTCAATTTGACAATCCGGGCAGATGTCATGGAGACGGTCAAAGCGCTGCACTTGAATGCGTCCAAGGCGGCGGAGGCCGGCATGATACAAGCCATCAAAGAGGCCCAAGAGCAAAAATGGTTGGCGGAAAACCGCGCCGCCATCACCGCACACAATGACCGCATTGACCAGGAAGGCATGTTGCTTTCCCCCGAATGGGCGCGGCAAACCTGATGGCGCGTTTTGACGTGCATCACTTTGCCAGCAAGGCTGTGCCTTTGGTGCTCGATGTGCAAGCCGACCTACTGGACGATCTGGCCAGCCGTGTTGTGGTACCGCTTATGCCTTTGCAAGTGGCAGGCAATGAAGCTCTGCCGCGTTTAAAACCCATCCTTGAGGTGCAAGGTGAGACCTTTATCATGATGACCACGGATATCGCGGCGCTGCCCGTGCACCAATTGGGCAAACCGGTCATGAATATCGAGGCAGACCATCGCGACGACATTACCGCCGCCCTTGATTTTCTGTTTCAGGGGTTTTGACCATGATCCTGCGCCGCGTCATTAAGCATTTTAGAGAGCAGGAATGGACCGCGATTTTCCTGGATTTCCTGATCGTCGTGGTTGGGGTTTTTGTTGGTTTGCAGGTGCAGAACTGGAATGAGTTGCGGCTTGAACATCGGCTTGAGCGCCAATATTTGGAACGGTTACGAGATGATCTGACGCGGTCAAAATTAGCGGCGGTACAGAGTGTTGATACAGTACAAAAACAGGTCGATAATCAAGGCGTGATGATCAAAGCTTTGCAAGCCTGTGCATTGAACGAGGCTGCGCGCCCGGCATTTGATGAGGGGCTTCGCACAATCGGACAAACCCAACCGCTCTCGCTGGTGCGCGGCACTTTGGATGAGCTTCAATCAACCGGTAGAATGGGCCTGATCCGCAATCTTGAGCTACGAAAAGCGATCAATGACTTACTCGAAGGTTACGAGGGTTCGGCCAAGCTTCTTGAATTTATCACCGCAAGGTTTTCGCCGCAGATGGTTTATATTGATCAGCGTATGGTCAGAGATCTGCCCGCCGGCATTGTGACGGCATCCGAATATCCAGTTGCAGATATATCCATATCCTATGACTTTCCAGTTTTATGTAAGGATACACACTATGTCGGCGCTATTTCCGCAAACCAGCTTGCGATCATGGCCATTGCCCGTGGTGAAAACAGTCGGGTACAGAAATATCAGGACATATTGCTTTTACTGGATAATGAACTGAGCGCTAGTGATCGCTAACGCGCTAATTCCTTCATGGCGTTTTCAATGCCTTCCAGGGTCAGTGCAAACATCCGATGGCGGCCGATAATATCGCCGATCATGGAAATACTGGCCGTATAGTCCCAATATTTTTCCGGTGTCGGGTTTAACCAGATCACGTCGGTATATGTATCGACCATGCGTTGCAGCCAGAGCGCCCCGGCCTCTTCATTCCAGTGTTCGACCGAACCACCGGGCACCGTCACCTCGTATGGGCTCATTGAGGCATCGCCAACAAAGACTATTTTGGTATCCGATGGCAAAGTGTGCATCACATCCCAGGTGGGAATGACCTCGGAACGGCGACGTTTATTATCGCGCCAGATGGCTTCATAAAGGCAATTGTGGAAATAATAATGATCGAGGCGTTTGAACTCGGTCCGGGCCGCGCTGAATAATTCTTCGCATTTATCAATGAACGGGTCCATCGAGCCGCCAACATCCAAAAACAGCGCCACCTTGACCGTATTGCGCCGCTCTGGGCGCATCAAAATATCCAGCCAGCCCTGTTTGGCGGTGGCATCGATGGTGCCTTGCAGGTCCAGTTCTTCTTCGGCGCTATCACGGGCAAATTTGCGCAAACGGCGTAGGGCCATTTTGATATTGCGTGTGCCCAGCTCGCGATCCCCGGCCAGGTTTTTGAACTCGCGCTTGTCCCAGACTTTGACGGCGCGACCATGGCGACCCTCTTTTTGACCAATGCGCACCCCTTCGGGGTTATAACCATGGGCCCCAAAGGGCGAGGTGCCCGCCGTGCCAATCCATTTGCTGCCACCTTCATGGCGCTCGTTTTGTTCTTTGAGACGTTCGGCCAGCGTCTCCATCAATTTGTCCCAGCCGCCAAGGGCTTCGATCTCGCGTTTTTCTTCTTCCGTGAGATATTTTTCCGCCAGCTTGCGCAGCCATTCCTCTGGAATTTGCGCTTCGTCTACCAAATCCGAGGTCCGTTCAACGCCCTTGAACACGGTACCAAACACCCGATCAAACTTGTCCAGATCGCGTTCGTCCTTGACCAGCGCCGAACGGGATAAATAGTAAAAATCCTCAACCCGGTCGGGGATTACTTTTTTGTCCAATGCCTCGATCAGGGTCAAGTATTCGCGCAAAGAGACCGGGATTTTCGCGGCACGCAGTTCGGAGAAGAAGTGGGTAAACATCAATCAGGGCACTTTATTATGGATTACGGCGTTTGTTGTTGGGCAACATCAAACGCATTGTCTAAATGCGTCAAATGCCATTGCCCGTCGGTACGATACAGCCAGTATACAACGCCATAGGCCGATGAGGGAAGCCGCCCGCCCTGGCAACCGGCGCTTTGGCGCGCCGCGGTGTCGTCTGGCACAAATTCTGCCAGCCATTGGCAGACCGTGTTGGAATGTTCGGCAACTATGGTCCAGTGCTTATCGCTAGTGCGCGCATCGGCATAGGCATCGCTGCGCAGACGATCAATGCGCTCGCCCGCTTCGCACCCCTTGGACAGACGATCAGCGGCCCGATGCGATTGTACCTTTACCCCCCCGGCGCGGGCGGTGTCGCGGGTGCGGCACGCAGCACTGGCATAGGCGGCGTCAAATGGCGCTGGCCCGACAAGTCCATGCAAGCGCGCCACCATCGCCTCGCCCATGGGGCTGAGCTGGCAATCCATGGCATTGCACTCCGGTGATGATTTTCGGGCATGACGGACCACAAGAATATGGCGATCCGCCCGGACCACATCTAACCTTTGTGCATCCGCAACCTGATTCAGCAAAGCCGGGCGGTCAAACGTCTGTTGGTCCGACTGATGAGCACAGACCGCCAGCAGAAATGCAAACCCCATACACGCAAACAACTTCATGACATCCCCCGGATTGTGTACCGCGGAACCTAGCCGTTTGCGCCCGGCCGGGCCAGCCTAAATCCGTAAATGCCCATAGAGCACCCCTGCAACAGGCCGCCACGGCATAGTGATTGAGCCGACCAGAAATAAGTGGAGAATGATCCGCAATCGCGCTATAGACGGTTAAACGCATTGGAGCGCCCCATGACCGAGACACCCCGCACACCATCTTCAAAACGCCGCCGCAGCCTTTATGCCGGACTTGGGGTGACCAGCATATTGGGGTTTGCAGGCATTGCCTATCTGGCTTTGATGGGCGGTGCCGTAGCCGCCGAAGGCTCGGCCTATGATTATGCCTTTACATCAATCGACGATACACCTTTGCCGCTGGAACAATTTCGCGGCAAAACCGTCCTGGTGGTCAACACCGCATCAGAATGCGGCTTTACCCCGCAATACGAAGGCTTGCAGGCCCTGTGGGAAGAATACCGCGACCAGGGGTTTGTGGTCCTTGGCGCCCCCAGCAATGATTTTGGCGGCCAGGAGCCGGGCTCAGAAACCGAGATCAAAAAGTTCTGTGAAGTGAATTTCAACGTCAACTTCCCCCTGACCAGCAAAATCACCACCAAGGGCGAAGACGCACACCCGTTTTATAAATGGGCACGCGGTGAAACCGGGTCTGGCCCCAAATGGAATTTCCACAAATACCTGATCGACCCGCAAGGCAATCTGGTTGGCTCATTCCCGACCATCGTCAAACCGATGTCGAGAAAGATCCGCAAAGCGGTGGAAAAAAACCTGCCTAAAGTTGAGGGTTAAGGCGCTCTACGCGCTACCTTCACCGTTTTCCAGCGACACTCTAAGCTCGTCAATCAGACGAAAAAAGCGGCTGCGCACGTCAGCTGAATATGGGTTTTCACGCTCGATGGCGCGAAACAACTCGTCCGAATCGCCGCGTACCAATTGCATGGCATTAACCAGATAATCAAAGCTGAGAGTCGTCTGGCGACGCGGTAATGGCTCCATTTGGTCCAGCACTTTGGCAATCAAATGGGTCAGGCCCTGAACCATGGCCATGTCCTTGTCATGGCTCACCGGGTTGCTTTCAAAGGCATCCAGCTGCAAAGCGCCCCGCAAAAACGCGATCACCTGTGCGACCCGTTTTGAACCGGCACCGCGCACCGGGCAAATGGCTATCTTCAGACCATCCAGCCCGCCCAGCGCACTTTGCGGACCAAACAAAGGGTGTGTGCCGATAATGCGGACATGGTCGGGCAGCGCGGCTTTCATGGCCTGCGCCGGGCCGACTTTGACCGAGGCCACGTCAAACACAGTTGCACCAGGGCGCACAAAGGATGCAATGGCATGCGCCACCGGACCGATCTGCAAAACCGGAACAGCCAGCACCACAATCTGGGCGCTGGCGCAATCGGCCAAACTGGTCAGTGCTATGTCATTGGCCTGGGCAAAGGCTTTGGCCTGATCCGAAGGATCATGAACTTTGAGTTCAAAATACGGGCGCATATGTTGCGCCAGCAATTGCCCAAAGGCCCCCAGACCAATAACCCCCATGCTTTGCATGTTTATACTCCGCAACGGGGGCGTCTTGGCTGGCCTTGGCGCTTATACGCCATAGCCATACGACACTTTAACCCGCCTCTTTCATCCATTTTTTGATAATCGGTGAGATCAATAACATGAATACCGAGACCCCGATCGCCACCGTACCAACATTGGTATAGACAGAGGCATAACCGGCTTTGGCGGCCGTCACATCAATGATCTTGCCGCCAATGGTTTCCGCCCCCGTAGCCCCGGCAATGACGCCGGAAAGCGAGTTGGACAGGCCGGAATATAAGAACCATGTGCCCATCATCAGACCCGCTGCATGAGGCGGTGCCAGCTTGGTCATCGCCGAAAGGCCCACCGGAGAGAGCATCAATTCAGACATGGTATGAATCCAGTAAACCATGAAAATGAAATAGACCGGTGTCAGCGCGCTTGCGCCAGTGCTTTTCATACCTGCGACCAGCGCCAAAAAGCCCAGACCAACCCCGAATATACCAATTGAGAATTTCACTGGTGTCGATGGTTCAATTTTACGTTTGGCCATCCAGATCCACAGCCAGGCAATGAACGGTGCGAAAATGAAAATAAACCCAGCGTTCAGGGACTGAAACACCGGCGTTGGCACAGACCAGCCCGCAATGTTGCGATCCACCAGACGGTCCGTGAATAAGGTCAGCGATGATCCGGCTTGTTCGAACAACGACCAGAACGGAATTTGCGCCAAGGCAAAATAAGTCGCGGCCCAAACGCGGCTGCGATATTTTCCGTCAACTTTGGCAAAGCTGTACCAGATCAAAAACAACACCATCAACACGCCGGTGGCCGCCATCAACTTGGCCGCAGGCGCGGGGTTCATAATCAGGCTCATGGCCACAGCCATCATCAACAGAGCCGAAGAATAACAGGCCCATTCAACATTGATCGGGCCAAAGACTTTTTCTTTCAGCTTGGCAGGATCCGGTGGCTCGGCACGGCCTTCAAGCCATCCCTGATAGCGCAGGAAGATCAAAAGACCCGCCAGCATACCGATACCGGCCAGGCCAAAACCATATTTCCAGCCATAGACAATGCCCAATATCCCGCAAGACCATGAGGCCAGGAATGAGCCAAGATTGATGCCCATATAAAAGATGGTGAAACCGGAATCGCGACGGGCATCATGCAGGCCGTAAAGGTCGCCAACAATGGTTGAAATATTGGCCTTCAAAAAGCCGACCCCGGCAATAATCAGGGCCAGAGAGAGGTAGAGAACACCCACAAATAGCGGCTCGCGCGTTGTTTGTGTTTCGTAAGAATCCGTAGCGATCTGAGCCGGCAGGCCGACCGCAGCAGGATCAGCAATGATCATATGCGATGCGCCCTCGCTAAACGAGATTTCTGATTGCCCGATGGCTGATTTAACAATTGGGGTCGCGTCCCCGCCCCGCCCCTCAAGGGTCAGTTGATATTCCAGGCCATCAACGACCATCACTTCTTTTGAGCCACCGCCCTCAAACGCCATACCAAAATGGCCCATGACCAGCAAAATCGCCCCAAAAGTGACGGCTTTTCGCTGCCCCAGATACTTATCTGCCAGCGAGCCGCCAAAGATGGCCATCACATAAACCAGCGCGATATAGGCGCCATAAATCAGTGCCGAATGCTGA
This sequence comes from Robiginitomaculum sp., assembly GCA_021776525.1. Taxonomy (GTDB): domain Bacteria; phylum Pseudomonadota; class Alphaproteobacteria; order Caulobacterales; family Maricaulaceae; genus Robiginitomaculum_B. The sequence goes on along the minus strand of JAJFFT010000004.1, from coordinate 405,630 downwards.
TCTGAAAACAAAAAATGCTGTGTGAGATAAATGATCAGCAGGCCGCGCATCCCGTAATAGGAAAACCGCTCCCACATCTCTGTTAAAAACAAAATGGCCAACCCGCGCGGGTGGCCAAAAAATGACGTGTCGTGAGATCCGGCGGCTGCTGCCCCGGCTTGTGTTTCTACCACGATGGTACTCCCCAGTTTATGGTCGCGTCATTAAGAGTCGCGTTAGGGTGTACCAAAGCACGCTGACGGGCTGTGCTCAAGAGCAGAAGAAAGAAAGTAAACCCGTGAAGGGCACAAAGCGCACCCTTCACGGTCAGTCAAAAATCAGGCCTTAGCCGCCCATGCCGGGCATGAAGAAGGCGTTCAGCTTATTACCATCCGGGTCACGAAAATAACCGGCGTAAAATCCGCTTTCGCCGCGCGGGCCGGGCTTGCCTTCACAAACGCCGCCCAACTCAATGGCTTTGGCATACACCTGATCGACCAGATCAGTTGTATTGGCAGCCAGAGCCAGCATGGTTCCATTGCCAGAAGAGGCCTTTTCGCCATCAAATGGTTTGATGATAGAAACAGCCGCGCCGTTACCACCGGCGCCCCAGGCGATAAAAGTATCCTCGTCCATCATGCGCTTGCCACCAAGTACAGCCAGCAGGTCATCATAAAATTTTGCCGATGCATCAAAATCATTTGTGCCGACGGTAACGTATCCAATCATGGCGTTCTCCAATATTAAACATTATCAATGTTTCTATTATGTTCTTTTTTACGCTATGAGGCAATCATATAAAATTGCATGGCCAATATTCAGTAGGCACCCGCCGTGAATATCATATCCAGATCACCTTCCCATTCGCCGTGATAACAGGCGATCAGCTCTTCGGCAGGCGTGATGCCGGCCCGGGCAATGTCTTCCATGCCGCGCAGAAACAGGCTCTCGTTTTCGCCATAGGCATTATGCCGGGCCCGGCGTTTCAAGCCGTTATGGGAAATCTCCAGAACCTTTTTGGCAAGGTCCTGCATAGTGGTCAGCCGGAAGGGGGCGTTCAGCCCCAGCGTTGGCGCATTGCGGCGCAGACCTTCACGTTCATAGACGTTCCAGTCCTTGACCAGTGACCAGGCCTCGTCCAACGCCTCTGCATCATAAAAAATGCCGGTCCAGAAGGCCGAAAGGGCGCACAGACGCGACCAAGGGCCACCATCTGCGCCGCGCATTTCAAGAAATGTTTTTAAGCGCACTTCGGGGAAGATAGTCGAGATATGGTCTTCCCAGTCTTTCAAAGACGGTTTTTCGCCGGGCAATATGTCCAGTTTACCTGCCATAAAGTCGCGAAAGCTTTTGCCCGATGCGTCCAGATAATGGCCGTCGCGTTTGACGAAATACATCGGCACATCAAGCGCATAATCGACATATTGTTCAAACCCAAAACCGTCTTCAAACACAAACGGCAACATGCCGGTACGATCCGGGTCGGTATCGCCCCAGATATAGCTGCGGTAAGACAAAAAGCCATTGGGACGGCCATCAGCAAACGGTGAATTGGCAAACAATGCCGTGGCCACCGGTTGCAAGGCCAGCGAAGTGCGAAATTTTTTCACCATGTCCGGCTCGCTGGAAAAATCCAGATTAACCTGAACAGTGCAAGAGCGGAACATCATCTGGCGACCCAGACGCCCCACTTTGGGCATATAATTACGCATGATTTTATAGCGCGGCTTGGGCATAATCGGCGTATCTTCAAGGCTGGTGACCGGCGAAAAGCCCAACCCCAAAAACCCGGCGCCCATTTCATCGGCGATTTTTTTGACCTCTTTGAGATGGATATTCACCTCGGAACAGGTTTCATGAATGTCGTCAAGGGGCGCGCCAGACAGTTCAAACTGGCCACCCGGCTCCAACGTCACGGTCGCCCCGTCGCGAGACAAACCGATCAGATAGCCCTCTTCGATCATTGGCGCCCAGCCATATTGTTGCAGGCCTTCCAGCATTTTTTTGATCGTTGGGCCATCGCCCTCATAGGGCAGCGGCGTATGACTATCCAGCGCAAAACCAAACTTTTCGTGTTCGGTGCCGATACGCCATTCACTTTGAGGTTTACACCCCGAGGCGAGGTAATCCACCAGCACCGCCTTGTTTTCAATCGGTGCCGTTTTATCCATGCCAGCCATTCAGCCACTCCTTAAACCCGAACTATCTGATTTAGGAAGCCAATCTGCTCGCGGCAAGTCACAAACTGGCGAGCCACTGAAATACCCTTTAATTTTTTGTCATTATTTAGTTATGCGGACCAGTCGCCCAATACCGATTGCCAAAGGGTCAGCGCCGCCAGCGCCGCCGTATCGGCACGCAAAATCCGTGGCCCCAAGGTCACCGGGTGCACAAAGGCATGGCTGCGTAAAAAAGCGCGCTCTTGCGTTGAAAACCCGCCCTCAGGGCCGATCAAAATGGCTGCTTTGCGCTGGCTTGCCTGGTGCCCGTCAAGAACGTCCAGCATCGGCCGCGCCCTCCCCTTTGATCCGCCCCAAGGCTGTTCCCCACTATCGCCGGCTTCGTCGCAAAAATATAAGGCCCGGCTTTCGTCCCAATCCTCCAACACTGTTTTTAACGGGGTATGCGTGCCGATATGCGGCACATCCAGACGCTCGGTCTGTTCGGCCGCTTCACGAGCAATCAACACCATGCGATCATGGCGCAAGGGCCGCGCATTGGTGCGTTCCGTCTGGATGCTAAGCATGGCCCTCACCCCCAATTCGGTGGCTTTTTCAACAATAAATTCGGATCGGTTTTTCTTGACCGGCGCATACAGTAAATGCAGATCAGGGACATTGGAAAAAGTGCGTGTTTGTGTCGTAACCGTCAGGCTGGCGGCTTTGCGGTCCAACGTCGTGACCTGGGCCGTCCACTCACCGTCGCGGCCATTAAACAGGCGCATGTCATCGCCAACGCGGCGACGCATCACACTGGTCACATAATGGGCCGCATCACGATCCAGCGTGATATTCTGGTCCACACAGAGCGGTTCATCAACATAGAGGCGGGGCGCAGCTTTCATGACGCAAATGCACCTGATGGCGGGGTGCAGGTCAAGCCCTCTTGACCTTTCCTCCATATTCGTTTGCAACAGGGCATGAGTATTGATCCACAAACCATCAATGACGCGGTGCCCCAGGGCTGGGTCGATACGCTGGCCCCGACACGCTGGCGGCCCTATCTCAGATTGGCGCGCTATGATCGCCCCATTGGCTTTTGGCTGTTGGCCATTCCGTGCTGGGTCGGCATCGCATTGGCGCATTTAACGCGGCCATGGCAGATGTTTGATCTGGTTTTAGGATTGGCGCTTTGGATCGGGGCGTTGGCCATGCGCGGTGCCGGGTGCACCTATAATGATATTGTCGACCGTGATCTGGATGCCAAGGTGGAACGCACCGCCAAACGCCCCATCGCCTCTGGTCAGGTCAGCCTGAAATCCGCTTGGGCGTTTTTGCTGGCCCAATGTCTGGTTGGCCTTGGTGTGCTCCTCGTCCTGCCCCCCACGGCGCGGCTGGTGGCGCTGGGCTCTTTGCCGCTGATCTTGGGCTATCCGTTTATGAAGCGCATCACCTTTTGGCCCCAGGCCTGGCTGGGCCTGACATTTAATTGGGGCGTGCTGGTGGGATATGTAGCCATCACCGGGGCGATCACACCGGCGCTGCTTCTGGCCTATGCGGGTCTGTTTTTTTGGACCTTGGGTTATGACACTATTTACGCCCATCAGGACAAGGAAGACGATGCCTTGATCGGTATTAAATCGACGGCGCGATTATTTGGCCGACACACCAAATCGGCGTTGATCATCATTTATGCCGCCTGTCTTTTATTGCTGGCCTTTGCCGGTGTAGAGGAAACCGCAAAACACGCCGACCAAGCCGCCTTGGTGGGCAGCTGGATGCCGGTTCTGTTATTTGCATTTTTTCTATCCGAACAGATCACCCGCACCGATTTTAATGATACTGCATCATGTTTGCGGGCCTTCAAGAATAATAAAACTGCCGGGCTGGTCTATGTCATTGCTCTGGCGCTTGGCCCCTTTATGTTGCGCTGGGTCGAGGCCATGAGATAAGTCATGAGCACAAAACCCGCATACGCACACCTGAACACAGACCCGGTCATGCAGGGCCTTATTGAACGTCATGGCCCCTGCCCGCTTCAATATAATCCTGATACCAACCCGTACCGGGCTTTGGTCCGCACAATCATTTTTCAACAAATTTCAGGGGCCGCCGCCAGTGCCATCTGGGGCCGGTTTGCGGCGCTTTTTGATGCTGAATTTCCACCGCAAACCGCACTGGCAGCTATGGAATGGGAAGCCCTGCGCGCCGTTGGTTTATCGCGCAATAAGGCGTTGGCGGTGATTGATGTTGCGGCCAAATCGCTGGACGGCACCATCCCCACCCAAGACGAATTATCGGCGCTGGATGATGATCATGTCATTGAACGCCTTGTCACCGTGCGCGGGGTCGGCAAATGGACTGCCGAAATGTTCCTGATGTCCACATTGGGGCGCCCAGACATTTTGCCATTAAATGATGTTGGCCTGTTGAACGGGGCGCAGATCGCCTATGGACTGGACACCCGTCCGGATGCACAGGCATTTACCGAAATGGGCGAGCAATGGCGGCCATGGCGCTCGATCGCCTGTTGGTATTTATGGCGCGCCGCCGATACAAAACTGGCCTAGTCAGCGGCGGCAGGGTCCAGCAAGGCCCGTGCCGCAGCCCGCGCTTCATCGGAGACATCGGCACCGGCCAGCATGCGGGCAATTTCCTCACAGCGTTCATCGGCATCCAGCACCCGAAGACGGGTCAGTGTGGTTTTATCCTTAACGTATTTTTCCACCCGGATTTGCGTATTGGCCCGCGCCGCCACTTGCGGGCTGTGGGTGACCATCAACACTTGCGCGCCTTTGGAGAGGTCGGCCAGACGACGCCCCACCGCATCGGCAACCGCGCCGCCAACCCCTTGATCAATTTCATCAAAAATCATCGCCTGCGGGCCATCGCGGCTGGCCAGTGCGGCTTTGAGCGCCAGTGAAAAGCGCGACAGCTCACCGCCAGAGGCGATCGAACCCAGTGGCCCAAACGGCGTGCCGGGATTGGTGCTGACCTCGAAATGAATCTGATCTGCACCGCCGGGACCAGCCCGATCGGCCTCCAGCATGATTTGGCGCACGGCAAAGCGTGCCTTGTCCATCTTCAGGGGGACCAGTTCTTTTGCGAGAATGCGTTCCAGTTGCTGGCCAGCCTTGGCGCGCTTTTGAGCCAATGCGCCAGCAGCACGATCATAAGTGCTTTGTGCCTTTTCAAAGGCCAGACGGGCCGCCTTTTCGTCCTCTGCCAGATTTTCAACGCTTTCCAGCTCGGCGGTCAATTGGGCGCGCAATTCCACCAGACCGTCAACCTGCACCCCGTGTTTGCGCGCCGCAGCCCGCAAAGCAAACAGTCGTTCTTCGGCGCGTTCCATGCGTTCGGGTTGAACATCAAGGGCCTGCCCGGCATCATCCAGCGCAGAAGACGCCTCGCTCATCTCGATCAAAGCGCGTTCCAGTGCACCGGCGCCGCGTTCCAGCGGCAGCTTGACCACTTCGGACTGCGCCCCGTCCTGCAAACCATCCAGCGCCTGTTCCAGCGCCACCAGCGCCGAAGACAGGTTTGCCTCCAGACCGGTACCATCGCGCAGCAATGTGCTGGCGGTTTCGACGCGCTGGGCAATTTTATGGGCCTGCATTAAAAAGGCGCGTTCTTCGGCCAGCCCCTCTTCTTCATTGTCTTTGGGGTCCAGCCGGTTCAACTCTTCCAACGACATGCGCACAAAATCACTTTGGGCATCGCCTTGTGCGCGCCGCTCGGCCAGACCGGACATGCGCGTGCGGGCATCCTGCAAGGCCTGCCACATGCCACCCAAAGCCGCGACATCGCCTTGCAAACTGGCATAACCATCCAACAATGGGCGGTGGGTGGCGGCATTCATCAGACCCTGCCCGTCATGCTGGCCATGAATTTCAAGCACTTTGGTGCCAACGTCCTGTAACAGCTTTGCCGATACCGGCTGGTCATTGATAAAGGCGCGGCTGCGCCCATCGGCCCCCAAAGTACGGCGCAAGACCAGATCTTCACCCTCGCCCTGATCAACACCGGCATCATCAAGAAGGTCCAGCGCCGGGTGCGCCTGTCCAAGCGAGAACATCGCGCTAACGCTGGCCTGTGTTGCGCCATTGCGCACCAATGATTTGGCACCGCGCATACCCAGTGCCAATCCAAGCGCATCCAGAATTATGGATTTACCCGCACCGGTTTCACCGGTCAGCGCCGTTAAACCCGGTTCGAACACCAGATCCAGCCGGTCAATCAGCACGATATTGCGAATGGTCAGTGCGTTCAGCATGGTGTGCTAGGGTTTAGAATAAACGTCTCCAGGTGCGGCTGATGAATGAACCTTTCTTTTTTTGCTCTTCATCAGTTTGTGCATCGCTTTGGGCTTCGGCCACGTTTGTGACGCCGTTTTTGGCCAAGAGGCGGTACGAATCCTGATACCAGTCCGTGCCCGGATAATTGTGGCCCAAAACAGCGGCCACCTGAACGGCCTCGTCCAAAACGCCCAGTCGCACATAAGCCTCGACCAGACGGTGCAGGGCTTCGGGGGTGTGGCTGGTGGTTTCATAGACATCAATCACATGCTGGAAACGGGCGATTGCCGCCAGGTGATAACCGCGGCGCAAATACCAGCGGCCAACCGCCATATCCTTGCCAGCCAGCTGGTCATTGGTCAGATCGATTTTCAGCCGTGCATCGCGGGCATATTCGCTGTTGGGAAAGCGGCGAAGCACCTGACGCAAGGCATCAAGCGCCTGTTGGGTTTCCAACTGGTCGCGGCCCACATCAGAAATTTGTTCAAAATGACAAATACCAATCAGGTAATAAGCATAGGGCGCACTGCGCGAACCGGGGTGCAGGGCCACAAAGCGTTGGGCCGCACTGATCGCTTCGGTATATTTATTGGACTGGTAATTGGCATAGGCTGCCATCAACATGGCGCGACGTGCCCAGACCGAATACGGATGCTGGCGCTCTACTTCATCGAACAGCAAAACGGCACGCGGCCATTCTCGCCGTCCCATTTTGTCGTAACCCTCAAGATAAATTTTCTCGGCCGGGCGTTCGACATAGGCCAGTTTTTTCTTACCCTTGCTGCCGCAACCGACAGTGAAGACCAATGAAGCAAGGACTAGCGCAGTAAATATTTTTGGCATGATACAGTCTGACAATTGGGAACCGGAAAACACTCTGTACCCCGAAGCGGTGCCGGGGTGAAGCGCCAAGCTGGAACAATCACACTTTTGCCTTGATTGAATGCGGCCAGAGTTGAACTTTTCGCTGTGCCCCGCCTTGAATCTCCCCCTTCTGGGCCGATGCAACGGCAAAGCACCTTTCAGTGTGGGAAATCATACTCCATTTGCCTGGGTGTTGGATAAGTTTGTGCAAATCATGCCTCAAGGGGCAATAGCGTCCCTTAGCGACCCTCTGATTTTCCCAAAAATGCCCCTAAAGTGTCCCTTATTACCCCCTAATTGCCCTTAAAACGGAGCTTTTAGTCCCTTTTTGCCCCTGCTAAAAGCGGGGATAAATTGTCCCAGATAACGAGGTTTATCGCCGCGATGGCCCACTATAAATTTGACTTATGCCCGCCCCAGATTATGCGGTTAGACTTGTTTCATTTGGCCAGAGGCAGCGTCGTCTTACGCCATGCAGACGCGTCGGCCATCAACGCCCGGATCAACGCATTATTGAGGGCATGCCCGGCACAATCAGAGGTAAAATGCCCCAGTATTGGCGCGCCGGCCAGAGCAATATCGCCCAGAATATCAAGAACTTTATGGCGCGCAAATTCGTCCTTGAAACGCAAGCCATCTTTATTTTGCAAAGCCATGCCATCAATAACAAGACAGTTGTCGTGGGATCCGCCGCGGGCAAGACCTGCATCACGCAAGTCCGCAACTTCTTGTTCTAAAACGAAAGTTCTGGCCGGGGCGATATCGGCGACAAAGTTTGCTGCAGTAATTTCGCATTGAAAATTCTGCACGCCGATCAATGTAGCCGGATAATCAATGCGGGCGCTGATCATTAAGTTTTGCCGGGGCGCAAGGCTGACCTGTCTTGTGCCATCGCTGATCTGCAGTGGTTTGAGCACTTCGATATAATGGCGCTGTGCGCGTTGCTCTTTCAGGCCGGATTTGCTGATCGCTTCGGCAAAGGCAAGCGCGCTGCCATCCATGGCCGGCATTTCAGGGCCATCGATATTCAGCACCGCATTATCAACACCACAGGCGTAAAGCGCCGCCAGGACATGTTCGGTTGTGGCAATCATGGTTCCCGCAGCATTGCCAAGATTGGTACCGCGTATGGTTTGAACAACCGCATCGGCCCGCAATTCAAGGCGCCCACTTTCATCCGCCACATCCGTGCGGATGATCACCAAGCCGCTGTTTGCGGGGGCCGGGTGAACGCTTAAACTAGCATTTGCGCCGCTGTGCAGCCCGATACCGGCACAAACGAGGGGCGCTGCCAGTGTATGCTGGTTGTGAGGCAGCGTTGTAAATGGAAATACCGTGCTCACCGGGCCTGTTGTCCTTGTCCTGACATCTAGGCACAGTTACGCGGATCACGAACCACGCGCAATAAACGATATTTGTCGAAATATTGCCAAATCGGCTTTGGCACCTGGCCGGTTAGTTGGCTTGGCGCCTCAAAAAGGCCGGGATTTCCAGCTCTTCATCAATATGGCCACCAAACAGGTCCCCAGAAGGTGCTTCGTCGTCTAGCGTTGGTGTAACACGGCGGGTTTCGGCCTGCGACTCAGCGCGGTGGCTCATCTTCGGCGGGTTATCGGCAATAAACGCAGGCGGTGGACCGGATGGTTTGCGGCGCAGGCCTAAAAAGCCAAGACCAAAACGGGGCTGGCGGGGCTGTTCCTCGTGAATTTCATCCTGCACAGAATCTTCTATAACCGGCTCTTCGTGTGGAGCCGCCATCTCCATTGGCGCAGGGTCTTCCATCTCCATAGGGGCTGTGTCGGCCATATATGGTTCGGGTTCTGGCTCAACGTCAGGCGTATTATGGGACATCTCAGGCGCGGCGTAATCCGTTGCGGCTGTTGTCATTTCTGGTGCCACTGGCTCTGCTGGCGGCATTGGCGGTGTCGTGGACGGTGCCTGGGGCGTTGCTTGCGTCGTTGTTGGACGCTCGAACGCCGGGCGGGTGTTTTGCGCATTGCGCGCGGTTTTCATATCTTCGTTCATTTCGATGCCGGTGGCGACAACGGAGACCCGCATCACACCGTCCAGCGTATCATCAAACGTTGCGCCAACAATGATATTGGCCCCTTCGTCAACTTCGGCGCGAATCAGCTCGGCGGCTTCGTCGACCTCATGCAGGGTCAAATCCTCGCCCCCGGTGATATTGATCAAGACGCCCTGTGCGCCGCGAATGGCCACATCATCCAGCAGCGGATTGGCAATGGCGGCACGAGCGGCCTCGATGGCGCGGTCTTCACCCCCGGCTTCGCCGGTCCCCATCAGGGCCTTGCCCATTTCGTTCATCACGGTGCGAACATCGGCAAAATCAAGATTGATCAGGCCCGGCTGGACCATCAGGCTGGTCAGGCCGCGGACGCCCGAATGCAAGACTTCGTCGGCCATTGAAAAGGCATCCGTGACCGTGGTTTTGTCATTGGTAATGCGAAACAAATTCTGATTGGGAATAATGATCAGTGTATCAACGGCGCTTTGCAGCTCTTCGATACCTTGATTGGCAATGCGCATCCGCCGATCGCCCTCAAAGCGAAAAGGCTTGGTAACCACACCGACCGTAAGAATGCCGCGTTCGCGGGCCATACGGGCAATTACCGGGGCCGCCCCGGTACCCGTGCCACCACCCATGCCAGCGGTAATAAAGACCATGTGCGCGCTTTCGATCTGCGCGGCAATTTCATCGGCAGAATCCTCTGCTGATTGTGCACCTTTTTCAGGATTGGCACCGGCCCCAAGGCCACCGGTTATGGCTGGGCCCATTTGAATGGTGCATTCCGCTTTTGAGAAGTGCAAAGCCTGTGCATCGGTATTGGCGACGACAAATTCGACGCCCTGAAGATCGGCTTCGATCATGTTGTTGACGGCATTGCCGCCGGCGCCACCGACACCAAATACGACGATGCGTGGTTTAAGCTCAAGCACTTTTGGTGCGGAAAGTGAAATAGGCATAGGTCGGCCCCTAAAAGAAAATCAGAATGAAGGTTGATTATGGGGCGGTGACCTTTAACGCCCAGTTAAGCTTAAGAAAGGATTGATGTCTGTGGTACACTCTTTTTGAGAAAACCGGCCTTTGAACTGATTCTCTGCCCTGTGGCCGCCATACAAGCGAGGAAGATTATGTCTGTTCCACTTCACCAACATACAACCAGCTTTTTCATAGCCTTAAGCATCAGCGTAGCCGGGTTTGGCGCAATGGCACAACCTGTTCAGGCCCAAAATAACAGCACCTACGATAGTGGAAAACGCAAACATCCGTGCGCCAATCATAAAAAGAAAAAGAAGAATAAAATTCTTGGCGCACTGGGCGGCGCAGCTGTTGGCGGTTTTATCGGTCGTAAAATTGACGGTGGGCGTCACCATGAAACCGGCACCATAGCCGGCGCGGTGGGTGGTGCCATTGCCGGCCAGGCCATCGCTGGAAAAATGTCGTCCTGTGATCGCTATCTACAAGATGAAGCTGCGGTGCGGGCCATCAATACAGGACAAGCCCAAAGCTGGACGAATAATGACAGTGGCTATGGCGGATCAGCACAACCCGCACAAACTTTTGTCGCCAGTGATGGACGCACCTGTAACACCATCACCACAAAAACCGCTGATCAAAATGGTTATTATGACCCTGAAACGATTATTTTATGCAAAAACCCTGATGGCACTTGGAGTCGTATGTAGAGCGACAAAGCATTCAAAGCAGGCGACTAGAAATTATCTTTAAGCCAGCCCCACAGTTGTCTGACCGGATGCGTACGGTCACCATTGCCATTGTGCCGACCATCACCGGCCAGATCGGGTGCCCCGTAAATGGCTTCACGCGGGCCGGATATAACATGATGCAAGGTTCCAGCGGTGGCGGCAAAACCGGCCCCGTTAACCGCATCACCAAGGCCTGAAAGGCGTAGTGGCCGGCCCAGACGCACTTGTTTTTTCAACACCCGACCGGCCAGTTCTCGGACGCCGTCCAGCTGGCTGGCACCGCCAACCAAAACCACCCGTTCACCGGCATCGCGATAGACGCCACCGCTTTGCAGCTGGTCACGCACCATTTCAAAAATTTCTTCCAGTCTGGGGCGTATGACACTGGTCAGGACAGCGCGAGGGGCCTGATCGGTACGCATACCCGGGTCATCACACATGCCGGGGCAATCGATCATTTCAAAATCATCATCGGGACCGTCCAGAACCGTACCATACATGGTTTTGATACGCTCTGCTGCGGCCATCGGCGTTGAAAGCCCGCGTGCAATGTCATTGGTGACATGTTGGCCGCCCAGCGGTACAGCCCCCAAATGGACCAGCGCCCCATCGCAAAAAACCGCGAATGATGTGGACCCGGCACCCATATCAATCACGGTTGCACCAAGGTGCATTTCATCATCAACCAGCGAGGCCAGACCCGCCGCATAGGGCGTAGCAACGATTGAGCGCAGATCAAGGCGGCAACGGTCCACGACCAGTGCCAGATTACGCAAGGGATTGCGATCGACACTGACAATGCAAACCTCGACCCCCAACCGGGAGGCAAACATGCCACGCGGGTCACGCACATCGGCATTGTCATCAACGCTATAGCGTTGCGGGATCGCATGAATGATCACCCGGTCCTCTTCATGCCAACCCGCCAAAGCGGTTTTCAAAGCCCGTTTAACGTCGCGATTATTCACTTCGCGGCCATTGATGGTGGCCATGCCGCGTACTTTTTGCGCCCGCAAGGATGGCCCGCAATAATTAAGCGTAACGGCGGTTATTGATGTTCCGGCCATGCGCTCAGCTTGCTCGATGGCCAGGCGAACGGCGGATTCTGTGGCATCAAGATCGATTATGCTACCAGAGCGCAAGCCTTTGGAGGATTGGTGGCCAACGCCGGCTACCCTGATCGAAGCGCTGGGCAATTCGCCGGAACGCGCCACAAAGCAGGCAATTTTAGACGCACCAACATCCAGAACGCCAACCGCGGCTTGGCGCGATGCGGCCCCGGATGAGACGGCATTGATCGATGTTTTACGCTGTGCGGACACGTCGCTCTTACTCACGACACACGCTCCTTAGCTTCGCTCTTGGCGAGGGTTGTGGGGACATTGGGGCGCACGAATATCTGCCCCGGCATGCGGGCATCAATGCGCGCCAGAGGCATCTCCAAAAGACGCAGAGCCTTTGGATCATGCTCGAAAGAGGCCAGAGCCTGTGCAAAATTGCCGGCGGGCAGCATCAAATCGCTGCCGTTATCCAGACGCAAATTCCAGCGCCGATCAGAAACGCGTACATAAGCATGCACATGCGTGGCAATGCGCGGATAATCCTGCATGGTGATCAACAATTGTTGCAATCGCTGCGGTCCGCCCTGACCGACCACCAAAGGCAGGTCGGCATTGTCTTTGGCTTTTGCCGAGACAATCACACTGCCATTTTCACTAATGACCCGCCATTCGCCCTGCGACTGCCAGAGCGCAAATGGCGCGCGCTCAATAACAATCACCGTCAGGCGGTTGGGCAATTGCCGCACAATGCGGGCTTCCTTGATCCAGCCTAAATCTTCAATACGGCGGCGGGCCTGATTGAGGTTTACGGAAAACACCAACTCGCCCTCTTCGACGGCCAGCGCCCGGCGTACGGCCACCTTGTCGAGCGGGCCAACGGTCTTGCCGCTGGGGCCGACCACTTCAATATATTCGACCTTAAATCCCGCAGCCAACAGGCTGTTTTGTACGGCCGATTGCGCAGAAAGCACCGCAGCGCTCATACCGCCTGAAAGCCATAATGCAATAAACAGAGTGGCCAGAAAACCGCCAAAAAGCCCCAACACGGTACCGCGAACATTATGGCCGCGCTTCACATCGCGGGCGCGCGCATGCAACCAATTTGTGGCTTTGCGCGGCACAGGGCTGCGCCCACGCGCAGTTTTGCGCCGGCGTGCCGGTGCCTTACGCGCCTTGGTCTTTGGTTTTGCCCGCTGTGTCGCACGGGACATGGGCATTCTCCGCCATCCATTCTACGAGATCGTTGAATACGATTCCCACATGGTTCGCCTGTTCTGGTGCAAGCGAGGTAGCAGTCATGCCCGGTTGGGTGTTAATTTCGAGTAACCTTAAGATATTATTTTTTTCATCATAACGAAAATCTGCACGCGTCAAACCCCGGCAATCAAGCGCCTTGTGCGCGCCAAGTGCTTGTTCCAATGCGGCCTTTTCGAGGTTTGTCGGTATATCGGCCGGTATCGCATGCACAGACCCGCCATCTGCATATTTTGCTTCATAATCATAAAACGCAGTGTTGGGACAAATTTCTGTCACCGCCAGCGCCCGGTCACCCAACACGGCCACGGTCAGTTCACGGCCCGGTATATATTCCTCGATGAGGATCTCATCACCATAAGGCCAATCATCACTGGCCAGAATTGCTGGCGGCCGATTGGCCCCTTCTTTGACAATCAGCACACCAACGCTGGAGCCCTGGGCATTGGGTTTAGCCACATATGGCGGTGGCAAGAGATGGGTTTTTGCAGCGTCAAAGCGGTTGGCCAGAACGCTTTTTGGGCAGGCAATACCAACTGATTCCAAAACCGCCTTGGCGCGGTGCTTGTCCATCGCCAAGGCCGACGCAGCAACACCAGAGTGGGTGTAGGGCTTGCCAAAAGTTTCCAAAATACCCTGGACCGTACCATCTTCGCCCCAGGCCCCATGCAGGGCATTAAAAATCACATCAGGATTTATGTCGCTTAGCCGGGAAGCCAGATCACGCCCGGCATCAATTTCACTGACCTGCCAGCCTTTGGCACGCAAGGCATCGGCGCAGGCCTTGCCAGTTGACAGTGACACCTCGCGCTCAGGGCTTGGCCCGCCCAAAAGAACGGCAATATGACGGCTCATGGTTGCTCTCCCACCCGCTTGATCTCCCAACGCAAGTTTATACCGCTTTGTGCGCGGACATCAGCACGAATACGTTCGCCAAGATTTTCAAGATCCGCAGCACTGGCATTGCCGGTATTGATCATGAAATTACAATGTTGCGAAGACATTTGCGCACCGCCCACCCGGCGTCCGCGCCCGCCCGCTGCATCAATCAGTTCCCATGACCTGGCACCAATTGGGTTGGCAAAGGTTGAACCGCCGGTTTTTTCGCGAATTGGCTGGCTGGCCTCGCGTTTGGCGGTGATCTCATCCATACGTGCCAAAATTGCCGCCGGATCATCCCGCGCACCCTCGAATACGGCTTCAACAAAAATCCAATCCGCCGGAACATCGCTGTGCCGGTAGGCGTAACCCATTTCATCAACCGATTTCACAACCCGCCTGCCCAGTCGATCAATAGCAATAATCTGGCGCACGCAATCCACAGTCTCGCGACCATAACAACCGGCATTCATACGCAAGGCCCCACCAATGGTACCCGGAATACCCGCGTAAAATTCCAATCCAGTCAGGCCAGCTTTGGCGGCCGCTTTGGCCACGGATTTATCCAGGGCCGCCGCCCCGGCGCGGACCTTGGCGCCCTTGATGGAAATTTTAGAAAAAGATGGCCCAAGTCGCACCACAACCCCGCGCACCCCGCCATCACGCACCAAAAGGTTAGAGGCCACGCCAAAAGGAAAAACCGGTATATCTTGCGGGCAGGCCGCCAGAAATAGCGCCAGATCGGCCTCATCGGCAGGGAGAAAAAGAACCTCTGCCGGACCGCCCACCCTCAGCCATGTATAGTGGGCCAGCGGCACATCAAAAAGCAGTTTCCCGCGCACCGCAGGCAGGCGTTTTGCGATGGCCGGGCCGTTCAAGCCAAGGCCTCCAGCTCGCTTTGCAATGCAGCGGCCCAGTGGGTGATGTCACCAGCACCCAAGAACAAAACAATGTCGCCATCCTGGGCACTGGCGGCTATGGACTGGGCCAGCGTTTCACGCTCGGTCTGTTGAACATGGCGGTGACCGTGGGTCCGAAGCCCCTCAACCAGGCCAGCCGCATCCATGCCTTCGATCGGGGTTTCCCCGGCCCGAAAGACAGGGGCCACAAAGACCATATCGGCATCATTAAAACAGGTGCAAAACTCTTCGAATAAATCATGCAGGCGCGAAAATCTGTGCGGTTGCACTACGGCTATGACCTTGCCTGATGTGATGCTGCGCGCTGCTTTGAGAACCGCAGCAATCTCCACCGGGTGGTGGCCATAATCATCAATGATGGCGGCGCCATTCCATGTGCCAACACGGGTAAAACGCCGTTTGACCCCTGAAAACCCGGCCAATGATCGGCGTATGCTCTGCTCGTCGGCGCCCAGTTCGCGCGCCACGGTAATGGCGGCCATGGCGTTTTGGATATTATGGTCACCGGCCATAGGCAGCACCATGGCGTCCCAGCGGGTTTCGCTTTGCTCATCTGTGCCGGCAAATACCGCATCAAAAACCGCATTGCCGTTATCAGTACGCGCATTTTCGATACGCGAGCCGGCTTGCGGTGTGAAACCATAGGTCAGCACTTTGCGATCGCGCACCCGCGCCACCAGCGCCTGCACCTCTGGATGATCCAGGCATAGAACCGCAAAACCATAAAACGGAATGGCCTCGACAAATTGATCAAAAGCCGCGCGCAGGGCGTCAAAGCTGCCATAATGCTCCATGTGTTCAGGATCAATATTGGTGACCACCGCCACCGCGCCGCGCAATTTTAAAAACGAGCCATCGGATTCGTCGGCCTCGACCACCATCCAGTCCCCGCCGCCCAGCTTGGCGTTTGATCCATAGGCCGAGATTACCCCACCATTGATCACCGTGGGGTCCAGCCCCGCACCATCGAGCAGTGCCGAAACCAGCGACGTTGTGGTGGTTTTTCCGTGGGTTCCGGCAATGGCCACCGACCATTTCAGACGCATCAATTCGGCCAGCATTTCGGCGCGCCGCACAATGGGTATGCCCAAAGCGCGGGCCGCATCAACCTCTGGATTACTGCCCGATATGGCCGTTGAGATGACCACCGTACCAACGCCGTCGATATTTTCCGGGCCATGGCCGATGCGAATGTCGGCGCCAATTTTACGCAGGCGCTGGACATTGGCATTATCAGAAATATCAGACCCGCGAACCTGATAACCCAGATTGATCATCACCTCGGCAATGCCGCTCATACCAATGCCGCCAATGCCGACAAAATGCACAATACCAATATCAAAGGGCAGGTCTTTACGCATCGCTCTTATCCCAAATCTTCGATTAAATCTGCCAATGTTCCGGCTGCATCAGGCTTGGCCAGCGCCCGCGCCGCGGCGCCGCGGCGGGCCAGATCATCCGGATCACCCAGCCGTGCAGCAATCAATGCGGCCAGTTTTTGCGGGGTCAGTTCTTCCTCAAAAATCACATCGGCGGCACCTGCCCCCGCCAGAGTTTGCGCGTTGCGGGTTTGGTGATCATCCATGGCAATGGCCAGCGGGATCAATATACTGGGCTTGGCAAGTGCTGCGATTTCAGAAACGCTGGACGCACCAGCGCGCGCAATAACCAGATCAGCGGCCACCATCCGGTCAGCCACATCAGCAAAAAAAGGGGCACATTCGGCGTTCATATTGGCCTTCGCATAAATCTCTTTGATACTTTTCAATTGCTCTTCGCGGGTTTGTTGGACCACATCAAGGCGGTTTTGCAGCGATTTTGGGAGAAGTGCCAAAGCCGCCGGTACGCACTCGCCCAATATCCGTGCCCCGGCCGAACCGCCCAGGATCAGCAGATTAAGCCGCTCATCCGTCTCGGATGGGGCAATATCCATTTTTTGCACAATGCTGGCCCGTAATGGATTGCCGGTGACTGTGTGGCGTGCCTGTGCCGATGGCGGTAATTTATCCAGATCATCAAAACCACTGGCAATGATTGCCGCGCGTTTGGCAAACACCCGATTGGCGCGCCCAAGAACACAGTTTTGTTCATGCAAAACAATGGGACGAAACACCAGCCACGAAGCCGCCAGCGCCGGAAAAGATGGATAGCCACCAAACCCCGCAACCAGTTGGGGCCGGGTTCTCATGATCAGCCACAGGCTTTTGATAATCCCGGCCAACAGTGCAAAACCACCCATAAGCAGCCGAAGCGGGTTCCGACTGTTCAACCGCGCCGCCGGAATGACGTGGCGTTCCGTATCGTCAAAACCATCGGAAAGCGCCGCGCCGCGCGCATCAGTGATCAACACTATGCGCCAGCCGCGCGTGCGCAATTCTTCGGCCAGTGCGCGCGCCGGGAACATGTGGCCACCGGTTCCGCCAGCGGCAAGGATAATGGTTTTACTCATTCAAACGCGCCGTGGCGACGCCGGGTAAAGGCCAGCAATAAGCCCGCCGTAATGCACATACCCAACATGGACGACCCCCCATAAGACAGGAAAGGCAAGGTCATGCCCTCTGGCGGGGAAATATGCAAATTCACGGCAATATTGATGGCCGCCTGCAAGCCGATCAACACCGTGAGGCCTGCAACTGCCAACTGTTCTGTTTGGTCAGTGAGCCGAAAGGCGCTGGAAAAACCGCGAAACAGAATGATGGAAAACAGCCCAATAATAAACAGCGCCGCCAACGTTCCATATTCTTCGACAGCGACCGAAAAAATATAATCTGTCTGAGCTTCGGGCAAATTCCATTTGATCACCCCCTCACCCGGACCACGACCAAAAACGCCGCCGCCAGTGAGCGCGTTAAACGCCCGCTCGGTTTGCGAATTACCGTCGCCTGAAGGTTCCAGAAACCGTTGTACGCGAGCCGCAATGTAGGGGAAGAATGAATAGGCCGCATAAAGCCCGCCAAGGCTGATCGTGCCCATACTGATGATCCACAACCATGACATACCCGAAAGAAAAAATACGGCACCGAAGCTGGCAGTGATCAGCACCGTTTGCCCCAGATCGGGCTGTTTCATCAGCAATAAGATCGAGGTTCCAAGCGCCAGAAAGGCCAACGCCATGGTTGGCGAACCTTTGGCTTTGGCACGAGAAAAAAGCCAGGCCACCGTGACGATCAGACCGGGTTTTAGAAACTCGGAAGGTTGCAGGCTGAACGGGCCGAGACGGACCCAACGCTGTGCCCCTTTGGCTTCATGGCCACCAAAAATGATGAAAACCATGACCAGCAAGGCGCCAACCATTACAAGATTGGCAAAACGGCGGGCATTGACCGGATCGGCCAGCGATACCGCGACCATAATGCTCAGCCCGGCAATGGCAAAAACGCTATGGCGGATGAAAAAGTAAAATGGATCAGCAATGCGCAATCGCGCCGCTGCGCCGGGACTGGCCGCCAAAGACAGAACCAGACCAACGGCGATCAGAATGCAAAATGTCAGAACCAGAACCCGGTCAACACTCCACCACCAGTCACGCAAGGCACCGGCGAAATACTGTATGGACCGCGAGATCATGTTCATGCCGGCCTCTTGTGTTCTTTGGGGGCCTCAAGGGCGGCAACACAGTTGCGAAAGGCTTCGCCGCGGGCTTTGAAATCTGCAAACTGATCAAATGAAGCGCAGGCCGGAGACAGCAGAACCACAGGATCATGCAAGCCTGATTGTTGCGCCGCCAGAAAAGCCGCCGCAACCGCCGCATCCAAAGTGCCAGAGCGGTGCACCTCGACCTTGCCTTTGAGCTGTTTGGCAAAGTTATTTTGGGCCTGGCCAATTAAATAGGCAGCGCGGACATGGTCCAGATCGGCCTCCAGACCATCCAGACCACCGGACTTGGCCTGACCACCGGCAATCCAGAACACATTCTCGAAGGTGGCCAGCGCCTGATGTACGGCATCGGCATTGGTGGCCTTGGAATCATTGATAAAACGCACCCCCCCCACCGTGCCAATGTATTCCATACGGTGTTCCAGACCGGAAAAACTGTACATTGCGGCGGCAATAGCATCAGCGGCCAGACCCGCATGGCGTGCCGCAGCAAAAACCGCCGCTGCATTTTGCCCGTTATGCCGCCCTATCAGCGCCGGAGCGGCATCAAGATCAACACGCATTTTGGTCTCATGGGCATTGGATTCATATATTTTTCCCGCGGCAAACGAAATGCCCGTGCTGAGCATGCCTTGCGCAGAAATCGGGACAAGCTTCACCACGTTTTGCGCCATCAGGCTCATGCAGATGTTTTGCGCATGGGTATCATCCATAGAGACAATCGCCACATCATCTTTTCGCTGGTTGTCAAAGATCCTGCGCTTGGCGGCTTTGTATCCGTCCATTCCGCCATGACGATCCAGATGATCGGGCGACACGTTCAACAATATGGCACCATCACAACGCAGACTTGAGGTCAGTTCCAACTGATAGGAGGATAGCTCCAACACATAAACGCTACCCGGATGCGGCGCGGGAAGATCAAGACAGGCCGTGCCGATATTGCCGCCCGCATGGGCGTCATGGCCACATTCGCGCAATACATGGGACAGCAATGCCGTCGTTGTGGACTTGCCATTGGTGCCGGTAATTCCGAACACCATAGGGCGATCCTTTTCGGCAAGCGCATTGATGGCCAGCGCAAAAAGCTCTGTATCACCAATGATCGGCACACCAACGGCGCGGGCCAGTTCAACCACATGGTGCGGCTTGGGGTGTGTGTGGGCAATGCCCGGCGACAACACCAGCGCAGCAATGTCGCTCCAGTCGCGTTTGGCAATATCCTGACAGGCAATACCGGCGGCTTCGGCCGCGGCGCGGTTATCAGCATTATCATCCCAGGCCAGCACCTGTGCACCACCGGCCACCAAAGCCTTGGCGGCACTCTGGCCGGTTCGGCCCAGCCCCATTACAGCAACGGTTTTTTGCGCAAACCCGGTGGCGGCAATCACAGTGTTTCCTAACGTAGTTTCAGCGTTGCAAGACCAACCAGAGCCAGCACAACCGCAATGATCCAAAAGCGAATAACGATGGTTGGTTCGGCCCAACCCAGTTTTTCAAAATGATGGTGGATGGGTGCCATTTTGAACACCCGCTTGCCGGTAAGTTTGAACGAGGCCACCTGAATAATGACCGAGACGGCCTCCAGCACAAACAGACCACCAATGATCGCCAGAACAATTTCGTGTTTGACAGAAACGGCAATAGCACCAATGGCGGCACCCAGAGACAGCGATCCGGTATCGCCCATAAAAATCATTGCCGGCGGAGCATTCCACCATAAAAAGCCAAGCCCGCCGCCGAGCAGCGCCGCAACCACAACGGCCAGCTCGGATGTGCCTGGCACATAGGGCAATTGCAGGTAATCGGTGTAATCCACCCGGCCAACGATATAGGCAATCAGGCCCAATGAGCCCGCCGCAATCATCACCGGCACAATGGCCAGGCCATCCAGGCCATCGGTCAGATTGACGGCATTCGAAGCCCCGACAATCACAAAAGCTCCAAACAAAACATAAAACGGACCCAGATTGATCAACACGTCCTTGAAAAACGGGATTGCCACAGAGGATGAGAACCCGGCCGGCGCCGTTGCTGAGCCTGATGCCAGACCGGCCATGACATAGACCGCCACACCGGCGACAATAAATTCGATCAGCAGGCGCAGGCGGCCAGAAACCCCGGCATGAGTGCGCTTGGTCACTTTGGTATAATCATCGGCAAAACCGATCAGCCCGAAACTGATCAATATGCCCAGTACAATCCACATATGAATATTGCTCAGATCAGTCCACAAAATGGTGCTGAGCACTGCTGGAAACAGGATCAACACGCCGCCCATGGTCGGGGTGCCAGCCTTTTCGATAATGTGGCGTTCGGGGCCATCCTCGCGGATCGGCTGGCCGTGTTTTTGCTTAATCCGCAGCCAATCAATGATCGGCTTGCCAAACATGAAGGCCAGAATCATCGAGGTCATCATCGCGCCGCCAGAGCGAAATGATATATATTTCAACACGTTAAAAAGCTGAAACTGGTCGGCAAGTGGGAAGAGAAAATAATGGAGCATTTAGGCCTCGCTAGGAGTGGCAGAGGAAAGCGCACCAACAATCTGATGAATGCGCGAGCCGTTGGATCCTTTGAGCAAAAGGACATCACCGGGTGTTACCATATCGTGAAGGGCGTGCACCAGATCATCAATATTTTCAAACCATCCCCCCTGTCGTCTTTGCGGCAAGCTGGAAAACAGCGCCTGCATGTGTGGTCCGGTACAATAGACCTGATCAATACCGGCCTGTTCTATGCTCCAGCTTAATTCTTCATGATAACGGCGGGCCTCGTCGCCCAGCTCCAACATATCGCCCAGCACCGCAATACGCCGTTTTGCCGGCCAATTCCCCAAAGTATGCAACGCCGCCGCCATGGAAACCGGGTTGGCGTTATATGCATCATCCAGAAGAGTTGCATGACCACCCGGCACAACAATCTGCTTCGCGCCGCCGCGACCGGGTAAAGGTTTTAAATGCGCCAGACCGGCAATGGCCTCCTCGGCGCTAACGCCGCAAAACAACGCCGCAGCAACCGCCGCTGCTGCATTGGTGGCCCAATGCGTGCCGCTGACCTGCAGGCGAAAATCATGAGCCTCGCCAAAAATATTCATGGTTCCAGATGATCCATTCGGGCCAGTTTCAAAAGCCGTCACCTGAACATCGGCGCTGTGCATATGACCAAAGGTCACAATGCGCGAGGCCTTGTGCGTGCGCGCTAATGTCATCAATTTATCAGCATAAGGGTCGTCGGCAGGAATTATCGCAACACCGTTTTGCGCCATTGCCGACCAGATTTGCGCCTTTTCCTCGGCGATTGCCTGCATGGTCCCCATGGCTTCCATATGCGCCGGAGCCAGCCGGGTGACAATGCCCACATGGGGGCGCACCATATCGGTCAGCGGCGCAATTTCGCCCACATGGTTCATGCCGATTTCAAAAACTGCGCGTTTGGTCTGTCGGGGCATTCGGGCCAGAGACAGCGGCACACCCCAATGATTATTATAGGATTTCTCAGATTTATGAGCAAAGCCCAAAGCTTCAAAAATCGCCGCTATGGCCTCCTTGACGCTTGACTTGCCAACCGAACCGGTAACCGCCACCCGGTGTGCTTTGGCGCGTTCGCGGGCAAAAATACCCATACGGGCCAAGCCGATCAGGCTGTCTTCTACCAACGCCTGCGGCCCACCACCAACAGCATGATCCACCAGTGCAGCGGCGGCACCAACGTCAAAGGCTTTGGCAACAAAATCATGACCATCGCGCTCGGCATGCAATGCCACGAACAAATCGCCCGAAGACAGGCTGCGGGTGTCAATGGAAATGCCATGGGCCTGCCAGTCGCTCCCATCAACCAGAGCCGCGCCAGTGGCTTGTGCTGTTTCAATGGCGGTCCATAACGCCTCGGTCATGATGCACCCGCAGTCCCGGCCAGTATGGCCCGAGCAATATCCGCATCATCAAAGGGTATGCGCTGATCCCCGACAATTTGACCACTTTCGTGGCCTTTGCCGGCGATCACCAGTGCGTCGCCTTTTTTTAGCACCAATATGCCGGCCTCAATGGCGGCTTTGCGATCGGCAATTTCCACCGCACCAGGGCACGCCTGCAAAATGGCAGCGCGAACCAGCGCCGGGTCTTCATGGCGCGGGTTATCGTCTGTGACGATCACATGATCAGCCAGTTCAGTGGCAATTTTACCCATTTTAGGGCGTTTCAAAGGATCGCGATCACCGCCGCAACCAAAGACCAGATGAATATCGCCCACCGTATGAGGTCTGAGCGCCCGCAATAATTTGTCCAGGCCATCAGGGGTGTGCGCAAAGTCGACAAAGACCGGGGCATCGCCTTGCGTGGCCCCCACGGCCTCCATCCGGCCACGTACGCCGTGCAAATTGCGCAAGGCGTCCAGCGCCACATCCAACACCACACCGCTTTGCAAGGCCAGCCCCAATGCCAATATGGCGTTCAGGGCCTGAAATTCACCGGCCAAAGGCAGTTCAACAGAATGCAGTGCACCCGAAATACTCAACGTCAAAGTCTGGCTTTTGGCCAGTGGGTGCAGCTCGCACAATTGAATATCTTCGCCCTGCCAACCCACGCTTAGAACATCCAAGCCCTGATCACGGCACAACTTTGCCATGCGTGTTCCCCAAGGCCCATCCGCCAAAATGGCGGCTGATGAACCACCCGGGGCAAGGCCCTCAAAAAGCCGCGCCTTGGCCGCAAAATACGGCTCGAACCCGTCGTGATAATCAAAATGATCTTGTGATAAATTGGTAAAACCGGTCTGAGTAATCCGCACACCATCCAACCGGCTTTGTTCCAGACCATGGCTGGAGGCCTCAAGCGCCAAATGGGTTATCTCATCACGCGCCAGAGCATCGAGCGCATGATGCAGGCTGACCGGGTCGGGCGTGGTGTGATGCAAAGGGATCAGCCCCTTATCTGTGGTTACACCCAAAGTACCAAGACAGGCCGCGGAACGCCCTGCAAAAGACCATATCTGGCGTAAAAATTCCACCGTAGAGCTTTTGCCATTGGTGCCTGTCACCGCAATGATGGTTTTGGGCTGGCGCGGGTAAAACCGGGCCGCCATCATCGCCAGATCATGACGCGGGTTATCACATTCCAGCATTGGCACGCCGGGATTTGGTGTACCGGCAGGCGCCAGAATTGCAATTGCGCCATTCTTAACGGCGCTGGGGATAAAATCGCGACCATCCATGGCCACACCAGGAATGGCGGCAAATAAAAACCCCGGCTTGACCTGACGGCTGTCCGCGGTCAGGCCGGTAATGTTCAGATCAGCGGGCAGACTTTTAGGGTCGGTAACAAGTTGTGCCAGTTTCACGGGTTTGTCTCCCCGATACTGGCCAGCAGATTGTCCCGCGATGGCCGCGGCAACAAAATCGGCCCTATGCGGCTGATCAACCGCCCTGTCACCGGCGCGGCATTCCACCCGGCGGTTTCCCAGCCGGACGTACGCACATCGCCCTTTGGCTCATCCAGTAAAATAAACACCAGATATTGCGGTTTGTGCGCCGGAAAAACAGCCACAAACGAAGAAATATTACGATCCTTGACGTAACGCTTGGTGACGGGGTCCAGTTTTTCCGCTGAGCCGGTTTTTCCGGCCACATCATAGCCTTTGATGTTGGCGCGACGACCGGTGCCGTCGGTGACCACTTCGCGCATAATGTCGATCACGGTTTGCGCCGCTCTGGGGCTGATAATATTGCGCCCTTCGGGGCGATAATCCGGGTCTCTGGCCCGCAATGTCAACGGCACCAAACGGCCACCATTGGCCAGCGCCCCCATGGCCCGCACAAAAGCCAATGGCGTCACCGTAAGGCCGTGCCCGTAACCAATGGTCGCGGTTTTAACCGGCCGCCATTTTCTGGATGACATAAAAGGACGCACGCTTTCACGCAGTTCTATTCTGGCCGCATCCAGAAGACCAAAATCAGCCAGATACTGACGTTGTTTTTCCCCGCCAACCTTCAGGGCAATCATTGCCGCCCCTTTGTTGGAGGATTCAACCAGAATATCGCGCACGCTGAGCGCGTGGTGATTGCGGTGCATGTCGTTGATTTTCAAGGTACTGACGATCAAGGGGCTCACCACATCAAACATATCATCTGGTTCAATCAACTCCTGATCAAACGCCATAGCCAGCGTGATCGGCTTGAACACCGAACCCAATTCATACCGATCAGTTGCGGCGCGATTACGGCGCTCGCGTGGCAATGCCTTGCCGGGTGTATTGAGGTTAAAAAGCGGCTGTCCAGCCAAAGCCAGCACCTCGCCAGTTTTGACATTGGTGACAATGCCCAGTGCCGCCTTTGGGCGAAATTCGCTCATGGCTTTTTTCAGTTCACCCTCCAGTGCGAACTGAACCCGCGTATCAATCGACAAGGCCAGCGCCTTTGTCTTGCCGTCCATCAGCTCATCTTCAAAGGCGCGCTCAGCACCGGCGACACCAGTACCATCGGCCTTGACCCAACCCAGCACATGAGCCGCAAATTCACCGCGCGGATAATACCGCGTGTGCTGGGTGGTAAATTCAACCCCCGGCAAGCCAAGTGAAAAAATTGCCTCGCGGCTGGCCGGGGTCAGACGATGGCCCAGCCGGGCGCTGCCGCGCTCGCCTTCAAGACGGGCTTTTAGAATTTCCGGGCTGGCCAAGCCCTTCACACCGGTCAATTGTGCGGCCAGCTTGGCTGCATCGCGCACATTAGCGCGTTCAACCAGCGCGGAATAGGTTTCGATACTTGAGGCCAACAAGGCCCCGTTGCGGTCTGTCAGCTTGGCACGGACTGCCTTTTTTGTCGGAGCAGCAATCCTGACCTTCGCGGTCTGATGACTAAAAATTGTTAGCTCGACCGAACGGGCAACCAACACACCATAGGCCAGCACAAATGCCAGCGCCACCGCAATAATGCGCGGCCGCGCGGTGCGCACCGCCGCCCGTTGCGACCCGGAAATAGCAAATAAATCAGCGGCATCAATGCGCTCTACGTCCGCAAGTGGGGTGTTATAACGCCCTGCACCGGCCATTATTGATGCGCCCGGCCAGACAACACAACTCCGCTGGCCTCAGCATTTTTCGACGTAACATTTGGCGAAGCCCCTGCGTATTGACCGCTGAGCAATGCAAAAGCCATGTCCTGTTCCGGAGCCAATGGCCGCAATTGTAAATGCACCCGCGCCAGTGCCTCCAGACGTTCAGGACGTTCCAGATAAGCCAACTCGTTTTCCAACTGTGCGATATGGGCCAGCTCGCTAATGATACCGTCTTCCATGCTGGCAATGCGTTGCTGTGCACTTTGGGCTTCGGTCTTGGCCACATACAACGCAAAAGCCAAAAGCGCCATTACCACGGTAGCTAGACCATAAAACACCCGGATCATATCATGGCCTCCAGCGTATCAAGATCAGGAATGCCGGCAAAACCGACAGGTTGGGTCGAAAACGGCGCTGCATCTTCACGTACACCAGCCCGCAGTCGCGCCGAGCGGGCCCGCGGGTTTTTGGAAACCTCTGCCTCGCCGGGCTTGATGGCCTTGCGGCTCAAAAGCGAAAACGACGGCGCAAACTCGGCTGCAGAATCTTGCGGAATATGACGTGAACCCTGCGACGGCTGCTCTGCGCGTTCGCGAAAAAACTGCTTCACAATCCGGTCCTCCAGAGAATGAAAGGCAACCACAACCAACCGGCCTGTGGGCACCAACACCCGTTCAGCCGCCAACAAAGCACGAGACAATTCACCCAGTTCGTCATTCACATAAATACGCAGCGCCTGAAAAACACGGGTCGCCGGGTGAATTTTCTGCCACCCTGCACCCAACACATTGGCCAACAACTCGGCCAGCGCCCCTGTGGTGGTGAACGGCGCATCAGCCCGCGCCGCAACAATGGCGGCGGCGGCACGGCGGGCGCCGCGCTCTTCGCCATAGTTGCGAAAAATAGAAGTCAACTCCTGGGCGCTGAGCAGATTAACCGCATCAGCGGCAGTCGGGCCGCTATCGCTCATGCGCATATCCAATGGCCCATTGCGCATAAAGGAGAAACCGCGCTCGGCATTATCAATTTGCATGGACGACACACCAACATCCAACACCACACCTTCAACACCATCCCAGCCCTGGCTGGCTATGGCGGCCTCGAGGCCAGAAAACGGGGTCTGCACAAATGAAAAGCGCGCCCCAAACGCATCTCTCAACTGCTCGACATGCGGCATAACCGTGGGATCACGGTCCAGCCCCAGCAAGGACACACCCTCATGAGCCAAAATGGCGCGCGAATACCCCCCCGCCCCAAAAGTACAATCAACAATGCGCGATCCATCGCGCACATCCAGCGCCGCACACACTTCATCCAGCATGACCGGGGCATGGCTCATAGCTTCTCCCCCTTCAAGAGGGCAGCAAGGGATTCGCTGTTACGCAACAAAGACCCAAGATCAGTACCGCCGCCCATGCGCTCGGCCTCGGCGGGGTCGGCCAGTCGTGCGGAAAGACGCGAACGCACATCGCGCAGACGCGCAGCGTGGGCATCAGCATTCCAGATTTGAAAATGATTATCACACCCGACAAAGGCACAACGCCCGTCTATGCCCGCATGATCGATAAAATCACGCGGCAAGGTGACCCGCCCGGTGCTGTCAAAATCAAGGCGGCGGATGGCACCGATAACGGCGATTTCCAGATCTTTACGCAAGGCGTCATAACGCGGCAGGTTGGCAATATCCATGCGGTATTGCTGGACAAACTGCTCGCCCCCGCATTCCAGATACGGGCCATCAAAATGCGGCAAAACATAAATTGCGTCGTAAGGATCATCGCGCAGCGCCTCACGATAGCCCGCTGGCACAGAAACCCGGTTCTTCGCGTCCGCACTATGTTCGGATGTAGATAAAAACACGCGCGCCCGGCTCCCAGTTATGGGTCAGAACAGCGTCCCTGCCCTCGTCCAACCCCCATGTTGTTAACATATGGGATATCATGGGAATTTATGGGAAACAACGACAATTAAGACATTCTTTAGAGTTTTTCGTCGTGTTTCTGCGATTTTTCATCACAATATCAGAACGATACAAGAACATTGCTGTCACATATGGCCCAGCGGGGTTTGCACCCCTTTGGCCCGTACAATGAGACTAAAATTGAAAGCTTAAGATTTAATGCCGAAACCGCCGCCGCCGGGGGTTTGAATTTCCAGACTGTCGCCAGAATTCAGATCAGCCTGAAAACAACCCTTCTGTTCCTCAACCCGGCCATCGGCACGGATCAGTTTTTGCAGGCCACAGGCCCCGTCTTCGCCGCCCAACAAACCCTGGGGATTGGTTGATCGGTGTGTGGACAACAAGGCCACGCTCATCGGGGCCAAAAACTGCAGGCGGCGCACACTGCCATGACCGCCAAGATATTGCCCGGCGCCGCCCGAACCGGCTCGCACTCTATGATGCTCGACCCTGACCGGAAAACGGCCCTCAAACACTTCGGGATCGGTCAGACGTGAATTGGTCATATGGGTATGAATGGCGCTTTGCCCATCAAAGCCCATACCGGCCCCGGCACCGCCACATATGGTTTCATAATACTGGTGCGCGGCATCGCCAAAAGTCAGGTTGTTCATGGTGCCCTGCGCCGCCGCCATCTGGCCACTGGCCAAAAATAAAGCATCAACTATGTGCTGGCTGGTTTCCACATTACCGGCCACCACAGCCCCCGGATAATGCGGGTCCAGCATCGAGCCTTCGGGAACAATAATGTCCAGCGGGATCAAACACCCCTCGTTCAGCGGAATATCAGCATCGGCAAGGCAGCGAAAAACATAAAGCACCGCGGCCCGAGCCACAGATGAGGGGGCGTTGAAGTTATTTTTCATCTGCGCTGTTGTGCCGGTGAAATCCACCACCGCACGACGGGCCTTATGATCAACCTTAATGCGCACCTTAACAACCGCCCCGCAATCCATTGGCACTTCGGCAGCACCCGACTGCAGGCGATCAATAACGCCGCGCACTGCGGCTTCGGCATTATCGCGCACATGGCCCATATAAGCCTGCACGGTGCCTAGCCCATGGTCACAAACCATGCGCATCAACGCGTTGGCACCACAGGTGCAGGCGGCAATCTGGGCCTGTAGGTCAGCAATATTCTGGTCGGGATTACGCGCCGGCCACTTAGTAGAACCCAGCACGTCACGCACTGCTGTCTGCTGAAACACACCGCGGCGCAAAATCGGCAGGCAATCGAAAATCACGCCCTCTTCGTCAATATGCGTTGAAAATGGTGGCATGGAGCCAGGCCGCGAGCCGCCAACATCGGCATGATGGCCGCGCGCCGCTACCCAGAATACCCGTGCGCCTGTTGCATCGGCCACCGGCATCACCACTGTTATATCGGGGACATGGGTGCCGCCGGCATAAGGGGAATTGAGCGCCACCGCTTCGCCGGGTTGCAGGTCGGGCAGGCGCGCCAGCACTTCGCGTACACTGGCCGACATAGAGCCAAGATGAACCGGCATGTGCGGGGCATTGGCCACCAGCGCCCCGCCGGCATCAAAAACTGCGCAGGAAAAATCCAGCCGTTCTTTCATATTGACCGACAGGGCCGTGCGCTCCAGCACTTGCCCCATCTGTACTGCCACACCCATAAAGCGTCGGTTGTAAAGTTCCAGCTGGACCGGATTAACCTGATGCGGATCGGCAAGCTGGCTTGATTGCGCGCCGCCCTTTAGCACCAACATACCATCAGAGCGCATATTGGCGGTCCAGCCTGGCTCCAGCAGGATTTGTGATAGATCATCCACCAAAAGAGCCGGGCCTTCTATGCTGTGCCCACTGCCCAAACTCGAAAGCGCATAGACCGGCAGGTCCAGCGGGCCGGAACGGGTGACCAGTGTACTGGTCGTCAAAGGTGCTGGCGGCATATCGCGCACGGCACGGTCAAGGACCATGTTTGTGCTGTTTTTTGGCGCGGCCTCGAGCGCCAGAGCCAGCGATTCCATCTCAATCTCTGCGCCCGAACGGGCAAACCCGTAAAGCCGCTGATGATCTCCTTCAAATTTTGCCCGCATAGCCTCACAAGCATCCAGTGGCACCGGCAGAACTGAATCCGATCCGGCATATTTAAGGAAAACTTCGGCGCTGCGGGTGATTCTATCAGGATCAATGTCGTGGCGTAACAGCTCGTCCCGTGCCTCTGCGGTCAGCATATCGGCCTGTGTCCGAGCAGCGTTAAGACCTGCCTCATCCAGCGGCACGAGCAGCGATTGCCGCCGCTCTGCGCGCAAATCCGCCAGCCCAATCCCAAAGGCCGAAAGCACACCGGCAAAGGGGTGCACCAACACGGTTTTCATGCCCAAAGCACTGGCCACAGCACAGGCCATTTGACCACCCGCCCCGCCAAATGAAGCCAACGCATAGCCCGCCGGATCTATCCCCTTGGTCAGCGAGATTGACTTGATCGCCTGGGCAATATTCTCAACGGCAATTTCCACAAAGCCCAGTGCCGCATCAGCGGCGTTTGGTGCGGCCATATCTTTGGCCAAAAGATCAAGGGCGGTTTGGGCAGCCGCCAGATCTGGTGGAGCATCACTGTTCAGCCCAAAGACCTTGGGAAAGAAGTCCCCGTGCAAACGCCCCAGCGCCAGATTGGCATCGGTCAGACTTGGTGGTCCGCCGCGCCCATAACTGGCTGGGCCGGGGGCTGCACCGGCGCTTTGCGGGCCAACCTGAGCGCGCCCACCCTCAAATTTCAGGACCGAGCCACCACCAGCGGCGATGGTGTGCACCGCCACCATCGGGGCGCGCAGGAAAACTCCTTGCACATCCATACCGGCCATGCGTTCCACGTCGCCGTTTTCGGCCCGTGACACATCGGTGGAGGTGCCACCCATGTCAAAGCCAATGACTTTGGGGAAAC
This sequence comes from Robiginitomaculum sp., assembly GCA_021776525.1. Classification (GTDB taxonomy): domain Bacteria; phylum Pseudomonadota; class Alphaproteobacteria; order Caulobacterales; family Maricaulaceae; genus Robiginitomaculum_B. The sequence goes on along the minus strand of JAJFFT010000004.1, from coordinate 374,976 downwards.
CCGCTTTCAGCGCAGTTTTAGCCATGCCCACCACGCCGCCTGCCGGGCCGGAAAGCACCGCATCGCGGGCCGCAAAACTGTCAGCCGCAGCCAGCCCGCCAGAAGATTTCATAAAATAGAGCGGTGCACGCCCCAATGCACCACGCACCCGGTCCATATAATCGTTCAACACCGGCGACAGATAGGCATCGGTAAGCACGGTCGAGGCTCGTGGGATCAGTTTTTGTAAAGGGTCAACGGCGCTGGTGCTGATCGCCTGAAAACCGATCTCGCGCCCGATCTGCGCCAGACGCTGTTCATGTTCGGGCCGGAAAAACCCGTGCATCAAACAAATTGCCAGCGCACGGCAGCCCCGGTCATAAGCCTGTTGCAACCCTTTTCGGGCAGCATTTTCATTCAGCGGCGTGATCAGCGCCCCATCCGCGCCAATACGTTCTTCAATTTCCAGAACATCATCATACAGCGGCGGCGGCCGGGTTACATCCAGCGCAAAAATATCAGCCCTCGTCTGGTCACCAATCAACAGAGCATCGGCAAAGCCACTGGTCGTCACAAACAGGGTTTTGGTGCCGTTGCGCTCCAGCAAAGCATTTGTGGCCACCGTGGTGCCCATTTTGACCGCGGTAATGCGGTCCGCCGGTGTGGGCTGTCCCGCCGAAACACCCAGTATGTGCCGGATGCCTTCGATCGCTGCATCAGCATAGCTTTGCGGATTATCCGACAGAATTTTCGTGGTTTCAAAACGCCCATTGGCACAGACCCCGATCACATCGGTAAACGTGCCGCCGCGATCAATCCAGAAGGACCATGGAGCCGTATTATCAGGCGCTTTATTCATCATATCCATGTCGCGCAATTTGGCCGCAAAGGAAAGCCGTTATTTTGGCGATACTGCGGCGCACGCCCATTTGTGATTGCCACACCCGGCCTGATTTGCTCAAACTGTGGTACAAGCGAGCAAACACATGGGCATTTGGCAAAAAGTTACCGACATCGCCGCTGGCGCAGCCGCGTTCTTTGTCGAGCATGAGAGCGAACTCAAGCCCGGTCGGCGTGTGGATGATGCCGGTTTTGCCACCGCCTTGATTGCCCTTGGGGCCAAGCTGGCTAAAGCCGACGGTCTGGTCACGGCCGAAGAGATAAGCGCTTTTCGCGAAGTGTTTTCGGCCCCCGAAAGCGCCCAAAATGATGTGGCTCGCCTGTTTAATCTGTTTCGTCAGACCACATTGGGTTACGAATCCTATGCCAAGCGCGTGGCCCGCAAGTTTCGCTGTTGCCCGTGTATATTGGAAGACATACTGGATGGCCTGTTTCACATCGCCCGCGCCGATGGCCGGGTCACCGATGATGAAGAGGTCTATTTGAAACAGGTTGCAGATATTTTTGGCTTTTCATCGCGCGAATACCGCCGCATCCGCGCCAGCCGCCTGGGCCGCGAACCTGATGACCCGTACTTGATATTGGGAATTGACGAGAGCATCCGCGATATGGATATCAAAAAGGCCTATCGGCGCATGGCCTCTGCCAACCACCCAGACCGAATCATGGCGCGGGGCCTGCCCCCCGAAATGCAGGGTCTGGCCAGCAAAAAGATGGCGATGATCAATCTTGCCTATGAAAAGATACTCGCCGAGCGGGGCCTGACTGCCTAGGTCTTGCCTAAATCCTGACATGAACACGCATTAGCCTGCATTGACCTTGGCGCTAAACATGCCAAGATACGTTTCGTCTTGCCTTGGGGGGCATAGACGCGTGGAGACTGTCATGACGACGGCAAAAATTGAACACAACGGGTTTCTGTCCCGGATCAAAAGCTTTGTTCGCAACAGCGCCCTTTGGCTTGGTGCGGTTGGTTTTGCAGCTTTGGCTGCTCTGGCTGCTTTTTTCTTTGCGATTGCGGCCGTGATTGGCGCATTGATTATCGCTGGTACGCTGGCGCTGATCTGGTTGATCTTTCGCATTACCGGATCGCGGCGCACACGCAACAGCACATCAGGCGATCCACACACACTGAACGCCCATCGCGGCCCCGATGGCTGGACCGTGGACGGCTTTGGGCCTTTTGGCTCACGCTAACGCCGCTTTGTGCCGATGAGCATCATTAAGACCCCTTCGCCTAATCACGATGCCCGCACTTTGCCTATCTCTATGCTGGTTCTGCATTATACTGGTATGAAAAGCGGTGCAGAGGCGCTTGCGCGCCTGCGCGATCCTGCCGCCAAAGTCTCTTCGCATTATCTGATCGAAGAAGATGGGCGTATTTTCCAGCTTGTCGATGAGAACCGGCGCGCCTGGCATGCGGGCCTTGGGTCTTGGCGCGGCGTAACAGATATCAACAGCGCATCAATCGGCATAGAAATCGTCAATGGTGGCCATGATTTTGGCTTACCAGAGTATCCGCAAGAACAAATGGACGCGCTGATCACCCTGTGTCAGCAGATTGTATCGCACCACAACATTGCCGCTCATAACATTGTCGGCCATTCGGACATTGCGCCCGGCCGTAAAACTGACCCCGGCGAACGCTTTGACTGGCAGAGGCTAGCCAAGGCTGGTCTTGGCCTGTGGATCGATCAGCCGACGTCCGCACAAAACGCCGATTTGCACCAAGACCTGGCCCATATCGGCTACGGGTCTGATCAGGCCAGCAAGGCAGACACCATCACAGCTTTTCAACGCCGATTTTTATCCCAAAACCTGACCGGCAAAGCTGATGCACAAACATGTGCCATGGCCCACGCATTGGCTGCACTGATCCCGTCCCCTTGACGAGGGACTAAAAACCGCCTTTCTACGCCCTGGGCCAGATGACTGGGCGATCGCGGTGCGGCAACGCATCGAGGAAAGTCCGGGCTCCACGAAGACAGGGTGCCGGGTAACGCCCGGCGGGAGCGATCCTAGGGAAAGCGCCACAGAAAACAAACCGCTGCGCCAGCGATGGTGCGGTAAGGGTGAAAAGGTGCGGTAAGAGCGCACCGCCTTCGCAGCAATGTGAAGGGCATGGCAAGCCCCACCTGGAGCAAGACCAAATAGGGATGGCATATGGCGTGTCTTTGCGCTGTCATCCGGGTCGGTCGCGTGAGGTGTCTGGTAACAGGCATCCCAGAGGAATGATCGTCGCCTTTTGTGCTTGCATAAGGGGATACAGAACCCGGCTTACACGTCATCTGGCCTTTTTTCTTGTGCTATCGCGGTGCTAGCGCCCGCTACTTGAGCACGGGTTTTCTTGTGCTCCTCATCCTGAGGTGGTGCGTAGCACCCTCGAAGGACGCGACAGCAAGCCTCGCTATATGAGGACGAGTTTTCCCCTTCTCCCTTGGGGAGAAGGTTGGGATGAGGGGATAGTGAATCGGCAGATCAATACGCTTGCAAAAGCCCAAACCCCTCACCTTATTCCTCTCCCATTTTCCCTTTAGGGGGAGAGGAAAGAGCCTGGTTAAAAGCTGCCGTTGTATTGATATTGAGTCCCTCTGTTCGTCACCCTTCGGTTTAACCGGAGGGCGACGAGGGTGAAAGCTAACCAAAGGCGTCACCCCGGCGCAGGCCAGGGCCTATTTTGATGCCTCAAGATGGATACCGGCCGACACCGGTATGACGCGGGATGAAAATGCATTCGCGCCCTAAATGCAGCCCTCAACCAGAATGAGCTTGCTGATGGTGTTGGCTTTGCGCACAGCGATCAGGTCCTGAAAATCGGGGTCATCCAGAAAGGCGCGGGCATTTTTCTTGACCGGAAATTCCAGAATGACCAGCCGTTCGGGTGACCAGTCGCCTTCCATCACCTCTGGCTCAGCGCCTTGTACAACATAGCGCCCGTCATGCTTGGCGATAAAGGCCGGAACGGCCTCAATATATTCAAAAAATGCACCCATATCGAGCACAGTAAAATCCAGCACAAGGTAAGCGGTCATAACCCGTCCAGTTCAGCAAGCACCACAATGGTTTTGCGTTAGAAAGACAGATTGTTTGTCAAATTTATGTCGGCCTAAAAGGTAATGACCACATTGCCGGTTTTTTGCCCGGTTTCGACATAACGATGTGCGGCCACCATATCTTCGAGGGCAAAACGCCGGTCAACAACCGGTTTTAGCGTCCCATCCGCCAGCATATCAGCAAGATGTTGCACGTCATCCAGCGTCTCTCTGGCCAAGGAAAACATCACTTTTCGGGTGCTGGTTTTATTGGCCCAAACCCCACGCAACATGGGGATGGCGCGTGGGTTCGCCAAAAGATAACGCCCATCGGGGGTTAAGGCACGCAGACTGCGCGAAAAATGACTTTTACCCACAACATCCAAGATCACATCATAGACCACAGCGTTTTTAGTAAAATCCTCGGCCATGTAATCAATGACATGGTCCGCGCCGATAGTCCGCAACATGTCCAGCTTTTTGGCGCTGTCCACAGCCCAAACCTCTGCCCCGGCGGCCTTGGCCAATTGCACCGCAACCGTACCGATACTGCTGCCTGCCCCGTTGATCAGAATTTTCTGACCCGGTTTCAGGGCGGCTTTGCCGATAAAGTGCAAGGCGTTCAATCCGCCGGTGGGCACGGTTGCCGCCGCTTCATGGGTTATATTTTTGGGTTTGTGGACCATGGGTTTATTTTCTGACAGGCAAATATACTGCGCATACGCCCCCCAGCCGCCAGACGGCCCAAACACTGCATCCCCCACGTTAAAACGTGTCACGTCTTTGCCAATGGCCTCGACCACGCCGGAAAATTCCTGACCCAGAATGGGCCGTTTTGGCCGCAAAAGTCCAATAAACAGACGCAGTGGAAGCCAAAAGGAAAGCGGGAATTTGAACCCCCGCATTTCACAATCACCGGTAAACACCGTCGCGGCATGAATTTTTACCAACACTTCATCATCGGCGGGAATAGGTTTTTCAACCTCCTCCAGCTGCAACACCTCGGGCGGCCCATAGCGACGACAGGTTATGGCTTTCATGTATATTTTCACCCTAATGTGCCACGTCCCAGTTTAGGCCAGCTCCTGAATCCACCACCAGTGGTACAGAAAGCTCCAGCGTTGGGGCGCAGGCATTTTCCATAATACCGCCAGCCAGTGCAGCCAGATCGTCGGCCTGGTCTTCGCGCACTTCGAAGACCAGTTCATCATGAACCTGCAAGAGCATGCGCGCATCAAGGCCAGACTTTGCCAAAGCGTCCGGCATACGGATCATGGCCCGGCGCATAATGTCGGCGGCACTGCCTTGAATGGGCGCATTGATCGCCTGGCGTTCAGAAAAGCCGCGCCGCGCCGGGTTTTTGTCGTTGATACCAGGCACCGTGCAATGACGACCAAACAGGGTTTTGACATATCCGGCCTCGCGGGCCTCGGCCTTGGCGGCCTCCATATAGCGTTCAATGCCCGGGAATTTCTCGAAATAGGCTTTGATATAATCCGCCGCCTCGCCGCGCCCTATACCCAATTGATTGGCCAGACCAAAGGCAGAAATGCCGTAAATGATACCAAAATTGATGGCCTTGGCCTGCCTGCGCACCATCGGGTCCATGCCCTCAACCGGTACGCCGAACATTTCGGATGCCGTCAGGGCGTGAATGTCGACGCCATTGGCAAAGGCTTCTTGCAGCGCATCGACCTTGGCAATATGGGCCAGCACCCTCAATTCAATTTGTGAGTAATCGGCGCTGAGCAGCAGATAGCCGGGTTCAGCAATAAAGGCCGAGCGAATTTTGCGCCCCTCTTCGGTGCGGATCGGGATATTCATCAAATTGGGGTCAGACGATGAGAGCCGACCCGTCGAGGTCGAGGCCAGCATAAAGGAGGTATGCACGCGTCCCGTTTTAGGGTTTATCGCCTTGGCCAGCGCATCGGTATAGGTGGATTTCAGCTTTTGGAGTTGTCGCCATTTCAAGAGCACTTGTGGCAATTCATGACCAGCGGCGGCCAGTTCGTCCAACACTTTGGCATCGGTTTTCCAAGCCCCGGTTTTAGTCTTTTTACCCCCCGGAAGGCCCTGTTCGTCAAACAGAATTTCCCCCAATTGCTTGGGAGAAGAGAGATTGAAGCTATGCCCGGCGAGACGCTTTGCCTCGTCTTCATACTCTGCCATGCGCTGACCAAAATCGCCCGATAATGTGCCAAGCGCCGTGCGGTCCACCTTGACGCCGTGCAATTCCATGGTGGACAGCACCTGCGGCATGGGTCGTTCCAGCATCTCGTAGACGGTGTGCATTTTTGTTGCCGTCAGGCGGGGTTTGAGGATTTGCCACAGGCGCAAGGTGACATCGGCATCTTCGGCGGCGTATTCGGTGGCTGGTTTGAGGTCAATCTGGTCAAAACTGATCTGCGCCTTGCCGACCCCGGCGACCTCTTTGAACGGAACCGGGGCATGACCCAGATGCAGTTTGGACAACTCGTCCATGCCATGGCCATGCACCGTGCCATCGACCACATAAGACAACAACATGGTGTCATCAAAGGGCGCAATATCAATGCCATAGCGGTGCAAAACGCCCAGATCATATTTGATGTTCTGGCCAATTTTGAGGACCGCCGGGTCTTCGAGCAGAGGCTTAAGCGCCGCGATGGCGGCGTCCATTGGGATTTGATCGGGTATTGTGCTGAGCAAATCACCCGCTGCGCCGTGGGCCAGCGGAATATAACACGCCTCGCCGGACGCAATGGCCAACGACACACCAACCAGCCCCGCCGCCGTTGCGGACAGGGCATCGGTCTCGGTATCCACCGCCACCACGCGGGCATCATGGGCGCGGGTCACCCAGTCTTTTAACGTCTCCAGATCCTGCACACAGACATAGGCTGAGCGGTCAATCTCGCTGGGCGTGCCGGAATTATCGCTCTCGCAATGCTCGCCATCCGTACACAAGTTCTGGCGTACTTTGCGGGTGAAGGTGGCAAACTCCATCTCCTCTAAAAAGGACAGTAGCGGCATCGGGTCCGGGTCTTCCGTGCCAAACTCCTCAGCCGGATCGGGCATGGGCGCATCAGTGCGCAAGGTCACCAGTTCTCGGCTGACACGCGCCAGATCGGCAAACTCGATCAAGTTTTCGCGGCGTTTATTCTGTTTGATCTCGGCGGCACGCTCCAGCAGTTCATCCAGCGATCCATATTCATTGATCAGAAGCGCCGCTGTTTTCACGCCAATGCCCGGAACCCCCGGCACATTATCGGCGCTGTCGCCGGCCAACGCCTGAACTTCAATGACCTTTTCCGGGCCAACGCCAAATTTCTCCATCACTTCGACCGGGCCAAGGCGGCGTGATTTCATGGTGTCATAGAGGCTGATTTTATCACCAACCAATTGCATCAAATCCTTGTCTGATGAAATGATCGTGGTGCTGGCGCCCAGACCTTCGGCATGACGGGCGTAGGTGGCAATCAGGTCATCGGCCTCAAACCCCGCCAGTTCAACCGAGGGTAGACCAAAGGCGCGCGTGGCCTCGCGCACCATCGCAAATTGCGGCACCAGATCTTCGGGCGCAGGGGGGCGATGTGCCTTGTACTGATCATAAATATCATTGCGAAAGGTTGGCCCACGTGCGTCGAAAATCACCGCCAAATGGGTGGCCTTTTCCTCATCGCGCATATCCTCGATCAGTTTCCACAACATGTTGCAATAGCCCGAAACCGCACCCACGGGCATGCCATCGGATTTTCGTGTCAGCGGCGGCAGTGCATGATAGGCCCGAAAAATATAGCCAGAGCCATCCACCAGAACCAAATGGCTGTCGGGGGTAAGGGGTCGAAGAATTGCCATTAAACTCTCGTGCGCTGTTAAGCCTTAATCATGCGGGTGTGCGCGCACGGATGCAACGGGTTTTGTTACCTTGTGGTCGTAACTAAACCTGTCTTTGTCGCAGGTGTATCGAAGCCACAGGCGTTATCTTTTCAAAATCATCTTGACATTCAATTATTATGTTATACATATACAACATAAAATACTAATAATTGGGTATTATGTTGATGGTATATAATCGAATCAAACTCCTGCGTACCGAGCGTAATTACAGCCGTCAGGACCTAGCCGATGCCGTAGGTGTGAATTTTCAAACCATAGGTTATCTGGAACGAGGCGATTATAACGCTTCGCTGGAACTGGCATTGAAACTGGCCAGATTTTTTGACTTACCCCTTGAGGAAGTGTTTTCCCTAAACATATTTGTGCCACTTTCACAGCAATTGCGTCAGCAAAAAAATCAAAAGAAGGAGGGCTAAAATGGCCGCCTCTAATACTCTCAGCCAACATGGAATGCCGGTTATGCCCGCAGTCTCTCGATCATTGCTTTTATCATGCCAATAATCGGCGTACTAACCTATCATATTTTAGACATGCCAGTACTTGGCCGTATTTTGCACGCCTCCAGCGTTCTGGTTTTGCTATTAATGCCAGTGATGCTCAAGGAAAGGCTCGATCTGGTTTTCAAAAGAAAAAGCGCAAAAGATGAGATGCAACAAAACTGGCACAATATGGCAGTGCGCAATTCATATCGCCTGATTGCCGTACTGGCCTGGGGTTTGTTCATTGTCAGTATGTTCGCCACCAAGTGGGAAATGACAGTCATAGAATTGCGCCATGTTCTGGAAACATTTTCCATGCTTATCGTGGCCTATGCCTTTATTCTCCCGTTCACCTTCCTCGCCTGGTCAATCAATCCCCTGACCGACGAATAGCGCCCTATTTTGCCTAAATCTGAACCAAACAAAAGAGAACTGTCATGACCACCACCAATAACCAATCAACCTTAAAACCCTGGAGCCCCCTCTATGCACGAACCCTGGGGGCACTGGCCCTTATTATGCCGATAGTTGGCGCATTGTTATACCATGTGGATGGTCTGTCAGACATTGGTCAGGCGCGGTTTTTCATAAGTGTGCGCGGTGCCTTCATTATGGCCAGCCTGGCCTCCATGTTATTCATGCCCAGAGCATTTCTGCGTATTCTGGATAGCAAGGGCGTTGCCGACGAGCACGAATTGCACAGGCGTGCCACCACTTTTCATACCGCATACAGACTGACCATCCTTGTTGCACTGGTGCTGATTGTCATTGCCGCATCGGCTGCAAATGACGGTTTGGGCGGCAAGGATATGCGCCATTTACTGGTCACTATCGGCTCTATGATCCTCGCCTATGCTATGATTATTCCATTCAATATTCTCGCCTGGACCATGACACCGCCAGACGAGGAATAACCGCCCGCAGCTTACCTTCAATGACCTGCACTTGCGCAGATAACAGGAAAGCTGTGCCTCAATCTCACCCAAACATAAGGAGAAAATCATGTTTAATTTCAATAAAAAAAGGCTAAGGCCAGAGCACATATTATTGCTGTTCCTGGCGGCAATCATACCCGCTCTCTTAGGGGGGGGACATGCCCAATCCGCCACAGCAGAAAGCCAGAAGACAGAGGTCGGCAAGCATTCTCGCACCATTCTACATACATATGCATCTGGTCTACTGAAGGCTGATCGTCATGTCAGCGTCCATCTGCCCAAAGACTATGAAAAACACCCGGACACCAAATATCCGGTGCTCTATATCCTCGATAGCGAAACCAATATCGCTTTTACCGGCGTCATAGTCGATTACTTAAGTGAGGGGGGGCAAATGCCGGCAATGATCGTTGTTGGCATCCATGCCGACGGGTCTAGAGAGGTAGATTATCTGCCTAAACTCACCGACCCAGAGGCGCTCAAATCTGGAATATCTGGTGAAGCAAGCCGCTTTTTGAAAGCCATAGATACCGAAATGATTCCACTGGTAGAGCGATCCTATCGCACCACGGATTTTCGCCTGATCTCCGGCCATTCCTTTGGTGGCCTGTTTGTCACCTATGCCATGAGCCAAAAGCCAAAACTATTTAACGGATATTTCGCGCAAAGCCCATATTTCGCTGAAGTGAATACCAAGTTTTCTTTGCTGCGGCTGGAGGCCATGTTGCAAAACAATCCAGAGATGCAAAGCGCCTATTTCATGACCCTTGGCGATGAGCCCTTACTGGCCAAAGGATTTTCCCAGGTTGATTCCCTACTGAAAGATAAGGCACCAAAAAACATGCAATATGTTAGCTCACATCAGGACGGTAGAGATCATATGCAAACCCGCATGATCGGTACTTATGACGCACTGGAACAATATTTTGCCAAAGACTGGCCCATTACGGCGGCCATAGATAGCGGCAATATACCCGCCCATTTTGATGGTCTTACCAAAAAATATGGCACAAGGCCGCATTATGAAGTCAACGCCTTTGCCCAGGCCTTGCAAGGATTGTTACAGGCACAAAAAATTGGCCTAAGCACAGCCATTGCCGAAGAATTTGTCAACCAGCATCCCAACTCACCTTATTCGCACTATTTGTTGTTCAATGCCTATGCTATGGGTGGTAAACGCGATGATGCCTTGAAACAGGTTAACGCTGTGATCAAGATCATTGACAACACCAAAGACCCCCGCATGGAAATGAAGCAACTCTACCCTCAGCTCAAGCAGATGAAAAAGCAATTGGGTGGTTGATACAATGCTAAATGACCAGGGCCGTTATCCCCCGGTCATTTGCAAAAAGGTAACGCACAATGCCCAATAAACTGGCCCATTTTGCCATCGAGGCCGATGATGTCGAGCGCGCCCGCGTCTTTTATGAAACTGTGTTTGATTGGCAATTCGAGGCCTGGGGCCCACCCGAATTTTACATGATCCACGAAGCCGGTGTGCACGGGGCCTTGCAAAAAAGATCCGGACCATCAACACCGGGGCGACACGGATTTGAATGCTCGATCGCGGTGGATGGTTTACGCGCCAGTATGGACAAAATAAAGGCTGCGGGCGGCACACTGTTGGGCAAACCCCATTCCATCCCCACGGTCGGCGAGCTGGTTCAATTTGCTGATACCGAAGGCAATGAGGCCGTTATTATTCAATACGAGCCAGAAACACAAAAGGCACTGGGTTTATAACGACCTATAACCCAAACACCCGCCGCGCATTGCCGCACAAATATGCCTCGCGTGTGTCATCATCCAGCCCTAGTGCATCAAGGTGTTTCAGGCACGCCGCAGGGCTGAGCATGGGCCAATTGGTACCAAACATGACCCGCTTGGCCCCCGGCCCTTTCAGGAAGGCGACAAAATCCGCAGGCAAGCGGTGCAACGCATAGGCCGACGTATCAACGTAAAAGTTTTGATATTTCAGGGCCAGCGAGACCAGTTCATCAATCCACGGAAAACCCACATGCCCGGCAACAATTTTTAGGTCCGGGAAGTCCAACAAAACATCATCCAGATAGGGAATAGGGCGGCCGGGTTCAGAGCGGCAAAGCGGTCCTGTGTGACCGATCTGCGTGCAAAACGGCACGCCCGCATCGATGCAGGCGGTATAGATCGGGTAGTATAACCTGTCATTGGGTGGCAGATTCCATAACCAAGGCACGACGCGAACACCGACAAAGTTTTGTCCATCCACAAGGCGACGAATATCACGAACAGCCTGCATGGGATTGTAAAGATCGACACTGACCAGACCGCGAAACCGGTCCGGGGCCTCGGCGATTTGTTCAGCCACTTCGTCATTGCTGATCAATGATCCACCCGGACCATGCCAGGCCGAAAGAAGCGCAATATCCACACCGGCCGCGTCCATGGCAGCAAGAGTATCAGCCACGGACGGCACCAGAAACTGGCCGGGCCGTCTGGTCCAGCGCAACAAGGTTTCCATCCATGGCGCTCGGGCCATGCGCTCGGTTGTAATTTGCGCCCACACATCGACAGCACCCATAACACCCTCCTTTACATCACTAGTGAAGTATTAGGTGGTTTATGTATATCTGGCAAGTTGCTAGGGTTCGACAATGAGCGCATCACACCACAGGCTATATTCCAAACTGCAACGTGCTGCTCATGCGGTGAACAAGGCCGCTGACCGCAGCTTGCTGGGCGCGGCCAATATAACAACGGCACAAGCCGCGGTCATGGCCGTCATCAATGCGGATGGTTCTGTCACCCAAAAACACATTGCCAAACAATTGGGCATTAACGAATCTGCGGTCACCGCCATGGCCAAACGCCTGATCAAACTGGATTATATCACCCGCACGCGCTGTCCCGATGACGGGCGGGCCTGGCAGTTGGACATGACACTGGCCGGCAGGCAGGCCTTTGCCAACATTGCCCAGCCATTTGCCGCCATAAACGATGTTCTGGATGCCCAAATATCGCCAGAGGACATGAGCAAGCTGGCCGAAATGCTGGAGAGGATAAGCGAAGCCTTTTGACCACCCATAATAAAAAGGGAGCGCCCGAAAGGCGCTCCCAATACGTTGGTTACAGATCGTCTAGTTTAGAAGTTTGCGCCGACCGTAAACCAGATTTTCTGTGTGTCTGTGGCGAAGCCTTTGGCATTGTAATCGGCAAATTTCAGGCCCGCATAATAGTGCTTGCTGATTTTTTTAGAAATTTGCAGGTCAATTTCTTCGCCGTATGAACCACCAATTGCGGCCGAGAAGTCGTGATAAATGACATCGAACTTCAAGCCCTTCATTGGCCCATCACCCTGAACTTTGTAGGACAGGCTGCCATAGAAGTCTTCCAAACCACCGGCCGGTGTACCCAAAAATTTATCGGCCCAGCCGTTAAACTTGTGCAAGGTTGCCAAAGGTGTCTGGAAGGCAACAGTGCCGCCATTATCCGAGCCCAGTTTTTCAAACCCGATTTTACCGGTTAGACCACTGGCGGAAAGGCCGGCGGAAAGATGGATATAATCTGCGCTGTAATTGGTTGGATTACTGGCATTGTCTGTCTGGTTTGCAAACTCGGCTTCATACAAGAATGTCAGATTGCTGCCTTCAGCCTTGTATTTGCCGTCAAAACGTACCCCGAAGGTTTTGCTGGACAGGCCGTAAACCGGCGCATCGTTCAGATCAATGATCAGACCATAAGCCGTAACATTGCCAATCGGCAGACCAGTGTATTTTGCATCCAGAATTAAGGTGTTGGTATCCAGATCACCAAACGGGTGATCATTACCAAAAATACGATTGACATTCCACACATACCCGGCGGTCAAAGTCAGGTCAGGGATAGAGGAATTGATAATGCCTGTCATGTCCCAGGTCTGGTCATTCTGGCGCCAGCCCACAGTGCCTACAAAGCGCTGATTATTCATATTCAGTGCTACGCGGCCAGCCAGCATAGTGGTTTTATCAAACCCGGTATAAGCTAGATAGGCCTGATTAACTTCGGTGATTTCCGGATCGGCAATCACTGGAAAGCGAGCTTTGCCATTGATCGTATCATTAAAGGCCGTCGCGCCGATATTTGACACATTGTCAAATTCCAGAACCCCGGAAAAGCCTTTGAAAACGGCCGTTGAGAGCTTCAAGCGCGTACGCAGTGTCGACGCAAACGCATTTTGCGCAAAGCCTGTTTGGTCAACATCTTCGGCACGGTAACGAAAAGTCAGGCTAGCCTTGCCCAAGGTGAAGGCCTCTGACAATGAATTAGCCTCTTCAGCAAGAGACGGAGAAGCCGCCGCGATCAATGCGAGTGATGCAATGCTGGCAAAAAGACCAGATTTAAGAGGGGTGCGCATAACTAAATTCCTGTGTGTGAATGGATATTGCGCACATTTTATCCATCCATGGCTCACGAAAATTTGATTCAGATCAAACCCTCGTGGACAAAAGGTCGCAGCCTATGGAACACACAAAAAAGGGGAGCCAATGGCTCCCCTCTTCCAGATGGTTTTCGCACACATCTTAGCCGCGTTTGCGGACGATCTGGTAGCCAGAGCGCAAGATATATTTGTACGGTGCACTGACCATGTGCACCAGTCGCGTGAATGGGAAGATGAGGAAGATGGTCAGGCCCAGCACAATGTGCAGTTTGAAGACCAGCGCCTCTTCGGTAATGAACTCTGCGGCGCCGCCTCTAAAGGTGACGATATGCTGTGCCCATTCGGCCAAAGCAATCATGGATGAGCCATCCAGGTGCTTGGCGCTTTGTGGAATTGTTAAAAGACCCAGCACCAATTGCACAAAGAGGATCAGCAAAATGGCCATATCCATAAATTTGGTGGTGGCCCGCACCCGGTCTTGTGTGGTCCGTCGCCAGATCAATATGGTCATACCGATAAAGGCCATAGAGCCAAAAATACCGCCCGCCGTCATCGCCAGAATTTGTTTCTGACCAGCTGTGATAAACGGCTCATAAGCCCAGTGCGGCGTTAAAAGGCCAACAAAATGACCTGCAAAGAGCAACAAAATGCCGACGTGGAAAAGATTACTCCCCACACGCAAACCCTTGCGGTGTAACAACTGTGAGCTGTCTGCTTTCCAAGAATAAGGGTCTTGATCATAGCGCAGGACCGAGCCGACGATCATCGTCAAAATGGCAATATAAGGATATATGCCAAAGAAAAAGGTGTTCATATATTCGGCCATTATAATGCTCCCAGTGTGGGGGTTTCGCCAGTTTCACAGGTGCCGCAATCGGGCGCCCCGGTAAAGGCTTCGGGCTCCTTCCATTGCTCGTCCAGTTCGTCCAGTGTTTGGATGTCGGGCAAGGCTGCATCAGCCGCCTTTTCCAGTTCTGCCTTGCTAAGTTTTACGCCCGACAGCGCAACAATGGCAGTCATGACAGAGGCATAACCGGATTTACCGCGTTTCAGTTTCTCGCCAATCGTGGCAATCACCGGTGCGGCCTGCCCCAGAGTTTCAAGGCCCTCTTCTGGCTCACAAATAGAGATAAATTCCAAAAACAAAGGCAAATAATCCGGCAATTCTCCGGTGCCGATTTGCAGCCCTTTTTCCTGATACTTATCGGCCAGTTCGATCATCGCCTGACCACGAAACCGCGATTCGCCATGCACATGTTCGAACAGATGCAGGCAATGTGCCCGCCCCCGGTCAAACAGCTCGACATAGCTTTCTTGCGCTTCCATCAAGTCTGTGGTGGCCAGCTCGTCCATAAAGGCAAGCAGGTTTTTCAAAGTTTTGCCCTTGACCAGACCTTCGTCTGTAATGGCCTCTTTTAACTCATCCATATGGCCGACCCAGTCAGCCTGTGGATAGGTCAGCAAATGTGATAAAACACGAAAGCTTCTCATGACTGGCCTCCCGGACCTTTGCGCGGTGTCCCGCTAAGCGTATTGTTATGGGTCTGGGTACCAAAGAGATTGGTTTTTTTCTTCGCCCCCGTATTACAACCATTACCAAAAGAGAAGCCGCATTCAGAGCGTGCCGAGAAGGCAATTTCCTGATCAAACGGCCCATCACCGGCGTATTCGCGGTGATTGGTCGGAATGACAAAACGGTCCTCGTAATTGGCAATCGCCATCAACTGGTACATGTCATTCATGTCGTCCTCTGACATGCCGACCTGTTCCAGAACGGCGGGATCTTCGACCCCGTCAACGGTTTTGCCGCGCATATAAAGCCGCATAGCCATCATCCGTTCCAACGCGCTGATCACTGGTTCTTCATCCCCTGCTGTCAGCAAATTGGCCAGATATTTTGTCGGGATGCGCAATTGGCGCACATCGGGCAACATGCCGTTCTGGTCCAGATGGCCGGCCTCGGCCGCCGATTGAATCGGCGAAAGCGGCGGCACATACCAAACCATAGGCAGCGTGCGATATTCAGGGTGCAGCGGGAAGGCAATCTTCCATTCCATCGCCATTTTATAGACCGGCGAATTTTGCGCCCCGTCAATCCAGCTTTGCGGCACGCCATCGGCCAGCGCCTGTTTGATCACCTCGGGATCATGAGGGTCCAAAAAGAGATCACACTGGCTTTGATAGAGATCTGTTTCTTCCTTGGCTGATGCAGCTTCCTCGATCTTGTCTGAATCATACAAAAGCACGCCCAGATACCGAATACGCCCGACACAGGTTTCCGAACACACGGTTGGCTCGCCGGCCTCGATACGAGGATAACAGAAGGTACATTTTTCAGATTTACCAGACTGCCAATTGAAGTAAATTTTCTTGTAAGGGCAGCCCGAAACACACATACGCCAGCCCCGGCACTTATCCTGATCGATCAGAACAATACCATCTTCCTCGCGCTTATAGATCGCGCCAGAGGGACATGAGGCCACACACGATGGGTTCAGACAATGTTCGCACAGACGCGGCAAATACATCATGAATGTATTTTCAAACTCGCCGTAAATATCTTTTTGAATTTTGTCGAAATTATAGTCTTTCGAGCGTTTTTCGAATTCACCGCCCAGGATCTCCTCCCAGTTGACGCCCCAATCCGGTTTTTCCTTGAACTTGCCGGTAATCGCCGATTTCATCCGCGCCGTGGGAACCGCTTTGCTCTCCTTGGCAGTTTTCAGATGGTCATACTCATAGGTAAATGGCTCGTAATAATCGTCGATCAAAGGCAGGTCGGGATTGGCAAAAATGTTGGAGAGAACCCCGAGTTTGCCACCGATTTTTGGCTTCAACTTACCGGCCTTGTTCAGCTCCCATCCGCCTTTCCACTCAGACTGGTCTTCCCAATTGCGCGGATAACCAACACCGGGCTTGCTTTCCACATTGTTGAACCAAGCGTATTCAACGCCGCCGCGGCTGGTCCACACGTTTTTACAGGTGATGGAACAGGTGTGACAGCCAATGCATTTGTCCAAATTCAGGACCATGCCGATTTGTGCACGAATAGTCATTGGGCTGCCTCCTTGTCTGCAGGCGAAACTTTTGGCGTATTGATGGGTTGGCCTTCGACGTATGGTTCTTCCATCCAGTCCACCGTGTTGGTTTTACGCAAGATGACAAACTCATCACGGTTTGACCCAACGGTGCCGTAATAATTGAAGCCATAAGAAAGCTGCGCATAGCCGCCGATCATATGAGTGGGTTTGACCACCGCGCGGGTGACCGAATTATGAATGCCGCCGCGCTTGCCGGTAATGCGGCTGCCTGGGGTATTCATGGTCTTTTCCTGGGCATGATACATCATGCACATGCCTTCGGGCACACGTTGGCTAACCACCGCACGGGCGGTGATGGCGCCATTGACGTTATAAAGCTCGATCCAGTCATTATCGGCCACGTCCACTTTGCGTGCATCAGTTTCCGAGAGCCAGACCACCGGTCCGCCCCTGTTCATGGTGAGCAGCAAAAGGTTGTCCGAATAGGTCGAGTGGATCCCCCATTTCTGGTGCGGGGTGATCCAGTTCAGCGTGATCTGTTTGGCATCACCACCGCGAGATTTCACCGAATTGGTGATGGTGCGGGTCGAGATCGGGGGTTTGTAAACACACAAACCTTCACCGAAATCACGCATCCATTCATGATCCTGATAGAAGTGCTGGCGCCCCGTCAACGTGCGCCACGGGATCAGCTCGTGCACATTGGTATAACAGGCATTATAGCTGACATGCTCATCCTCAAGGCCAGACCATGTTGGCGAAGAAATGATCTTGCGCGGCTGGGCCTGAATATCCCGAAAGCGGATTTTCTCGTCCTCTTTGGGCCGGGCCAGATGGGTATGATCCCGTCCGGTCATTTTGGACAAGGCGGCCCAGGCTTTGACCGCCACCTGACCATTGGTTTCAGGGGCCAGAGACAAGATCACCTCGGTTGCATCAATGTCGCTTTCGATACGCGGCTGGCCGTGTGAAACGCCTTCCTCGCGTACTGTTTTATTGAGCTTACCCAGCAGTTCGACCTCGGATTCGGTATTCCAGCCAATACCCTTGCCGCCATTGCCCAGTTTAGACAAAAGTGGACCCAGGGATGTGAACTTCTTGTAAAGGTTGGGGTAATCGCGCTCTACCTCGACAAGGTTTGGCATGGATTTACCGGGCACCGGGTCACATTCGCCTTTTTTCCAGTCAGAAACGCCCAGCGCCTGTCCCAGCTCTCCGGGGGTGTCGTGCAAGATCGGCACGGTCACCAGATCGGTTTCAACACCCAGATGACCGGGGCAGATTTCCGAGAACTTACGGGCCAGACCTTTGAAAATGTCCCAATCCGAGCGGCTTTCCCAGGCCGGGTCCACGGCGCGCGATAGCGGGTGAATAAAGGGGTGCATATCCGAGGTGTTCAGGTCGTTCTTTTCGTACCATGTGGCGGTCGGCATAACGATGTCCGAATAAACCGCCGTGGTCGACATACGAAAATCAAGCGTCACCACCAGGTCAAGTTTGCCTTCGGGTGCGTCCTTGTGCCACTTCACTTCGGCGGGTTTTTCAGCCCCCATTTCGTCCAGATCGTCGCTCATCACACCGTTCTGAGCACCCAGCAAATGGCGCAGCATGTATTCGTGCCCCTTGCCGGATGAGCCCAGAATGTTAGAGCGCCAAACAAACAGGTTGCGCGGGAAATTATCCTCTTTGTCCGGGTCTTCGGCTGCAAATTGCAGATCGCCCGCTTTCAGCTGTGCGGTGACATAATCCTTGGTGGATTGACCTGCCGCAGCGGCCTTGGCGGCCAGCCCCAGCGGATTTTCGTCCAATTGCGGCGCTGATGGTAACCAGCCCATACGTTCCGAGCGTACATTGCAGTCAATCAATGAATGGTTTTTCCATTTGTCTGCATCGGCAAGCGGCGAAAGAATTTCATCAACGCCCAGTTTTTCATAACGCCATTGGTTGGAATGGTTATAGAAGAACGAGGTCGAGTTCATTTGCCGTGGCGGACGGTTCCAATCCAGCCCAAAGGCCAATGGCAACCAGCCGGTTTGCGGGCGCAATTTTTCCTGCCCAACATAGTGCGCCCAGCCACCACCGGATTTACCGATACACCCGCACATCATCAGAAGATTCATAATCCCCCGATAGGTCATATCCATATGGTACCAGTGATTGATCGCAGCGCCCAGAATGACCATCGAGCGGCCACGGGTCTTGTCGGCATTTTGCGCAAATTCGCGGGCCACCTGAATAATTTTATCAGCCGACACGCCCGTAATGGCCTCGGCCCATGCCGGTGTATAAGGCACATTGTCGTCAAAGCCGGTGGCGACATTGTCGCCGCCAAGGCCACGATCAATACCGTAATTTGCGGCCATCAGATCATACACGGTTGCCACATAAGCGGTTTTTTTGCCTTTTAGTGAAACCTTGCGGACGGGAAGTTTACGGACCTGTACGCTGTCATGGTCTGTATGGGCAAAAATTTTGCTTTCGTGTTCCTGATTACCAAAATATGGGAAGGCGACGTCCAGTACCTCGTCAGGATTGTCGATATTGCTCAAATTGGGCCAGATATCTTCGCCGGTGGCGTTATCCTTGGCCTCAAGATTCCATTTGCCTTCTTCGCCCCAGCGCGAACCGATGGTGCCGTTTGGCACCCGGTGGCTTTGCGAACTTTCATCGAAAATAACCGATTTCCATTCGGCATTATTTTTGACCTTCAAAGCCCCCGTAAAGTCCGAGGCGCGCAGATTGCGAGTCGGCACGTAATGGCCGCCCTTCTTCTCCAGCAAAACCTGCATCGGCATGTCGGAATAATTACGGACGTAATCAGTAAAGTATTCGGACTTGTTGCCCAGATGGAATTCCTTGAACACCACGTGCCCCATGGCCATGGCCATGGCCGCATCGGTGCCTTGGCGCGGGTTCAGCCAGATATCCGTCAGCTTGGCGACTTCGGAATAATCCGGGGTGACGGATACGGTCTTGGTGCCTTTATAACGCACCTCGGTGAAGAAATGGGCATCCGGGGTGCGGGTTTGCGGCACGTTGGAACCCCAGGCGATAATATAGGAGGAGTTGAACCAGTCGGCGCTTTCGGGCACGTCGGTTTGCTCGCCCCAGGTTTGCGGGCTTGATGGAGGCAGATCGCAATACCAGTCATAAAAGCTGAGGCAGACCCCGCCCATGAGCGACAAATAACGCGAGCCCGCAGCATAAGACACCATCGACATAGCCGGGATTGGCGAGAAGCCAAACACCCGGTCCGGGCCATAGGTTTTGGTGGTGTAGATATTAGCTGCAGCGGTGATTTCGTTCACTTCGTCCCAATTGGCGCGTACAAACCCGCCCAGACCGCGCATTTTTTTATAGTCATTGGCTTTGGCGGGATCTGAAACAATGCTGCCCCAGGCCAGAACCGGATCACCCAGTTCGGCCTTGGCTTCGCGATAAAGCTTCAAAAGGCGGGAACGGATCAGCGGAAATTTCAACCGCGCCGCAGAATAGAGATACCAGGAATAACTGGCCCCGCGCGAACAACCACGTGGTTCATGATTGGGCATGTCGGGCCGGGTACGCGGATAGTCGGTTTGTTGGGTTTCCCAGGTCACCAGACCGTTTTTGACATAGATCTTCCAACTACATGAGCCGGTGCAATTCACCCCATGGGTGGAGCGTACAATTTTGTCGTGCGCCCAGCGTCCACGATAGGCTTTTTCCCAGTCTCTGGCCTCGGTCGTGGTAATACCGTGACCGTTTGAAAACTTGCCGTCGACTTTTGAAAAATAAGTCAGTCTGTCGATAAAATTGCTCATGGATCTTTGTCCTTAAGAGTTCGTATTCGCTGATATCAGATAAGACTGGCGGGCGCATTTCACGCCCGCCAGACAGAGGTTTTATGGGTTCTTCACATAGGCGTCTTTGCGAAGGTAGAACCACCAGTTGATCAAGATACACAGGGCATAAAAGGCAGCAAAACCATACAGCGCATATTCCGGTGTGGTGGCTTTGATCTGTTCGCCAAACACTTTGGGAATGATAAAGGCGCCGTATGCGGCAACCGCAGAGGTCCACCCCAGAACCGGCCCAGCCTGTTCTTTATCGAACACCATAGCGATGGTTCTAAAGGTTGAGCCATTACCAATGCCGGTGGCGGCAAACAGGATCAGGAACAGTACCAGGAAGGGCACAAAATAATCCTGCGGAGTAGCAGAGGCATAAGCCGCTTTCATATAATATGCGACGCCCAGTGCGGCACCGACCATGACCACGGAAATGATTTGGGTCACTTTGGCACCACCCATTTTGTCGGCAATCATGCCGCCGATAGGCCGGATCAGGGCACCGATGAACGGCCCGGTCCATGCAAACATCAAGGCGCTTGGCCCATCAGGGTTGGCCAAATTGTGGGTCATAACCCCATCAACCATCACATGTTGAAAGCCAAATACAACTTTGATCGAAAGACCAAAGGCCACGGCGTAACCAATGAAAGAACCAAAGGTCATGGTGTAGATCACCGTCATCGCCCAAGTGTGTTTGTTGCTGAAGATTTTGTATTGGTGATTGAGGCTATCTTTGATCGCTCCTGGAATCATTTTCAGTGCAAACACGGTCAGCACAATAACGATCGGTAAAACAATCCATTTGCTGATCATCATGCCCGACCCACCAACGCCGGCAGGCAGCATCAGCCACAAACCAAAGATCGAGGTGGCAAAACCAATCAGCAACATGCCAGAGATTTTAGCAAAGGCACCTGCGGGTGAGCCAATATTGGGTGAAACGTGCTTGGCGGTGATATTGTTCATACCAACCCAGGCGGCAATGACGATCGGGATCAGGATGACAACCCAGATATAACCGGCATTGTGCAGATAGGTTTCTGTCCCGGCCGGAATTTTACCGATCAAAGTCCCTGAAGTGGCTTTGAGCACCATAGGCGCGCCGCCAAAAATGCCTGCGGTCATCACCAGTGGCACCAGGATTTGCATGGTTGTTACACCAAAATTGCCAAGGCCCGCATTCATACCTAGCGAATAGCCCGCCATTTTTTTAGGAAAGAAAAAGCTGATATTGGACATTGAAGAGGCAAAGTTACCGCCGCCAAAACCGGATAAGAGCGCCATCAGCTGGAACTGCCAGAGCGGGGTATCGGGGTTTTGCAGCAAATAACCTGTGCCGGCGGCGGGCAGGATCAGAAGCGCGGTGGTGAAGAAGATGGTGTTACGCCCACCGGCCAGCCGGATAAAGAAGGTTGAGGGGATGCGCAATGTTGCACCGGTCAGACCCGCAATAGCGGCAAGGGTAAAGAGCTCGGACTTGGCAAAGGGATAACCAAGATTGATCATCTGCACCGTGATAATGCCCCAATAGAGCCACACAGCAAACCCGCACAAAAGCGCGGGAATGGAAATCCATAAATTTCGGTTGGCAATGGCTTTACCGGTCGAGGCCCATTCGGCTTCGTCTTCCGGATTCCATTGTTGAAGATCTTTAGCCATATCCTGGCTCCTTCTCTTGAAAACGATCAGACGTAGTGACGAACGCCCAAACAGCTGAACGCAAAGTGCCAGCTTTTTCAAAATTCGGTTTGACCTAAGTCAAAAATGCTCTTTTTTTACATCTTGTGTGCCCATCAGATGGGACAGGCACAAAAAAACGGGGGCAAAACCCCCGTTTTTTCCGTTATCTTGTGCGGCATTTTCTAGTTGTGTTTGAACTTTACATCGCTCAGATCCACACCCAGTGCCTCCAACCGTTTGAGCGCATGCGCTTCGCGGCTGCCAAAGACTTTGATCTTGTCAATCTCTTCATCGGCAACACCCAGCACTTCGAGGTGTTTGCGTGCTGCTTCTTTTCTGTGGCGTGTAAAGCCGCTGTCAAAACGTTCCTCGGCTTCAATTTCGTCGGCTTTGCTAAAGCGGATCAGCAATGCCAGGAAAGATGCACAGGTCACCAAGGCCCCAAGAATGAGATATGAGGTGTGCCAATCCATCTCGCCCTTGAACAGGAAACCAGCGGCTACAGCACCGACATTACCGCCTGCACCAACAACACCGGCAACCGCACCCAGAGATCTCTTGGAAATAAAGGGAACCACCGAGAATGTTGCGCCTTCTGACATCTGTGTGAACAATGAGAAGAACAGCAAAGTTGGAATGGCCAGGAATAGCACGCTCATTTGCGAGAACAGCATCAGGGCCAGACCTTCAACAAACAAGGTCATGAACAGCCATGTTGCACGGCCTTTCAGGCCCCATAATGATGCGAAGTTATCGCCAAAAACGCCGCCCAGTGTCCGGGCAAAGATATTCATCAAACCAAAGCTTGCGGCAACCATACCGGCGGTGACCAGATTGAGGCCAAAATAATCGAAGAAATACAGGGCCAGAGTGCCAAAGATGATCAGTTCGATACCAAAACATGCGGCATAGATAAAAAACAGCATCCAGACGCGATAATCTTTCAATGCATGAAAAAAGTTGCCGGCTGATTTATTTCTTTCCGGCATTTTGCCTTGAGCGCGCAGTTCTTTATAGCTGCCGTCAGGGGCATCCTGTGTGAAGACATAATAGATGATACCTGTCACCAGAATAACTGCACCGGCCAACACCATCGATGCCCGCCAGCCAAATGCCTCGGTTGTACCAAAGCCGACAACAAATATTGAAAAGATCATCGGCATGGCAAATTGGGTCACGCCGCCACCCAGATTACCCCAGCCGGCGCTGGTCGCATTGGCCTGGCCAACCACATTTGGAGCAAACATATTCGTTGTGTGATATTGGGTGATAACAAAACTGGCACCGATGACACCGATTAAGATCCTGAAAATCAGGAAAGTGGTGAAATCGTGGGCCAGCCCAATGCCCATAACCGGCAAAGAGGCCAGAACCAGCAACCATGTATAGGTGAGCCGTGGTCCATAATGGTCACAGAGCCAACCAATGAGTATTCGCGCGAACACCGTTGCCGAAACAGCCCCGATAATCGTCCACCCGATTTGTTCCTTAGTCAGCGACAGTTCTTCGCGAACAACGGCCATTAACGGCGCAATGCCAAACCAGGCAAAGAAACATAAAAAGAATGCAAACCATGTCACATGAAATGTTCTGATTTGTACTTTATCAACGCGTAAAAAATCGCCCCAAAGACTGGTAGCTTTGTTTTGTAATTCCATTGTACGCCCTCCAAAAAACTCAAAAAGACTTGCTGATTTGTGCGCCTTGTAGCCCCGAATAAGGAAGACCGGTTTGACATACATCAAGTTTTACCGGACGCAGCAAAATGGCTCCCGCATTATCTGCTATTGATCGGGGTTTAATGGTTTGAGTCTGTTTCACCATGGTCTAAACTCCACTGAGTTTTGGGAAGGCGCACGAGTATCATGGACAACAATGTCACACTCGGACCTGTCACGATTTCTGTGCTGCTGAAATTGGGCGGGCTGGCGCACCAATTACAATTGGAACGCGGCTGCACGGCACTTTTTGTCGACAGCGATGGTGAGATTTTCTCGGATGAGCTGCGCCAGCAACGTCTGGAGACCAACGCCGCCGCCGAGGCTTTGCAGACGGTTTGCAACACACCGGAACTGGCCACTAGCATTGGTGCGGCAACGCTGCAAAAAGTGTTGGAAATACTGGGCACGGCTCAGGATTTGTCCACCCACAGACACCGTGTTGATCAATTTGCGTTATCTTTCGCACGGGCCGTCAACTTCTACACCTACACGACGCTCAGCCCGATCTTGGACACACAGATTGAAATCGCCCTGCATGTCACCAGCGCGACCCCGACCGCGGCAACGGCCTATGCCAATTTATTGCAGTGGAAGGAGCGCGTCGGCCGGGAACGCGCCTGGGGCGCTCATGGGTTTTGCAGCCAGGTGTTCAAGAATCGCGAATTTTCCGAACGCATGCTGACCCTGATTGATGAACAGGGCGCCTATAAACGCGCCTTTGTGTCACTCGCCTCGCCTGCACAACGCGAAATGGTTGAAAAGGTGACGTCCGGTTATGTCATGCAGTTTGTCGAAGACCTGCATGACATGCTGGCCAGTGATGCGCGAGCCAAAGAGCTGGAAACTATTTCCCCGATCACCTGGTTCGAGCTGCTGACCGGAAAAATTGAACGGTTAAAACTGGTCGAGGCCGAACTGGTCAACACACTGGTTGCCGCCCCTGTTATCCTCAGCCAGCCTCAAAGGCGAGCGGTCAAACCCCCAACCCTCTCCACCAGCCTGGAACGGCACATGCCGTTAATCCGGGCCTTGCCAGCGCTTTCAAAGCTGGAGGAGAAAGAACTGACATCTTTGCTGACGCACGCCACGATCCAGGAGTGCGAAAAGGGAAAACTGCTGTTTTTACAGTCTGAACCATTATCACGCTTCTATCTCATCCTTTCGGGATGGGTAAAATTATTCAAAGGCTCTGATGCGGGCGATGAGGCTGTTTTGCAAATGCTTTCGGCCGGTGACAGCATCATGGAAGCCGCTATCTTGCTCAACATTCCTTCGGTGGCCAGTGCCCAGGTCGTAGAAAAAGCCACGCTTCTGTCCCTGCCTGCACCAGTGGTGCGTCAGATTTTGCAAGACAACAATGCCTTTGCGCTGAACATGATTGGCAGTCTGTCCATGCGTTCACAGCATTTGATCCAACAGATCGAACATTCGCGTCTGCGTAATGCATCGGAACGCGTCGGCTGGTATTTGTTAAAACTGGGTATTGAAGAAGGCAGTGAAAACACAACGGCAATTCGCCTGCCTTATGACAAATCTCTGATCGCCTCTTATCTGGACATGACCCCGGAAACTTTTTCACGCACTTTGAAAAAATTCCGCGCCCAGGGTTTTCGCATCGAAAACGACACCATCACCCAGCCCCACCCCAAGGCGCTGTGCACGTTTTGTGATGAAAATCTGGCCAATGCCTGCCGCTATCGTGACGACCCGGACTGCCCCAGCACCTATCTCTGAGCACAGCCAGATACCGACCTTTAACCATCAGCCAATTTTCTTGTGAACACGCATTGTTTAACGTTGAACTTTATGTTATTAGTTTAACGTTGAATTATAAATGCCCTCCCCGGCCCACAAAGAATGGAGACCTCATGTCAGTCAATCGGCGTAACTTTCTCAAAATTGCAGGCAGCTCAGCAATTATTTTGCCCGCCACGGCCTGCTCCACTGGTGCAGACAGCGCCCGCCTGCCCTGGCGCGCCACCGATAGCTATAGCGACCCTATGCGCCGCTCACTTTCCTATGCTTTGCTGGCACCAAACCCCCACAATAAACAGCCATGGGTGGTTGAGTTGACCTCGGAAACCCAAGCCACACTGATGTGTGATCTTGATCGTTTATTGCCAGAAACAGACCCTTATAGCCGTCAAATCACCATTGGCCTTGGCTGTTTTCTGGAACAGTTCCGCATTGCCGCACAGGAATTTGGCTTTAAGGCCGACATCACCGCTTTTCCTGATGGCTATGACGATAAAAAACTTGATGCCAGACCTGTGGCTCACTTACGCCTAAGTCCGTTGGAACAGGCTATACCCTCCCCCTATTTTGCGCATATTTTGAACCGACGCACCAACCGCACCCTTTACACGGAACAAGTACCCTCGTCACAGACGCTAGAGGCCATTACCCACGATCTGGGTGAGGGCATCTTGGCTGGTTTCACCAATGCGCCAGAACCAGTGGCCCGCTTACAGGACATTACCGTCATTGCCTCGAATATCGAGTTTGATACCCCGCGCACCTATATGGAAAGCGTGGATGTCATGCGTATTGGCGCGCGCGAGAACAACGAAACTCCTGATGGCATTGCGCTGGAAGGTCCCATGAAAGAGGCCTTGCACCGATTGGGCTTTTTAACGCGCAAGAACCTTGCCGATATGGATTCGGCCATGTTTCGCACCGGACGTGAAGACTACGCCAGAGGTATCAAAAGCGCCCATGGCTTTGTCTGGGTCAATACACCAGCCAACACCCGCCTGGATCAGATCAAAGCCGGGGCCGCCTATTTACGCCTCAACCTAAACGCCACAGCCCATGGCCTTGCCATGCATCCGCTCAGTCAGGCTTTGCAGGAGTATGTAGAAATGCAGGAAGCACTGGGACTGATCCACCATTTACTGGACATAGAAGACGGTGCCCGTATTCAAATGTTTGCGCGGATCGGCTATGCTAAACCCGTGGTGCCCGCCCCCCGCTGGCCCCTGGAGGCAAAATTAATACAGGCATGAGTATTCCCCCTGACCCAGATCCCACCTTTGCCGTTTTTACAGAAATTGGCATTATCAGCCAGCTGAGCCAGAACGCATTGGAACGGGCGCTGCCTGATGGCCTGCGCATGGCACATTTTGGGGTGCTCAGCCATTTCTTGCGCCGTGATACGGCCCAAAGCCCAACAGAATTGGCACGCGCCTTTCAGGTGACCAAGGGGGCGATGACCAACACGTTGAGCCGTCTGTCGGCGCGCGGGCTGATCAGCATGACCGCCGATCCACAAGACGGGCGCGGCAAACAGGTGTGCATTACCGATGCGGGCGTGGCCATGCACGGGCGGGCACTGGCGGCCATCACCCCTGTGATGCAGCAGGCTTTATCGTCCTTTAGCGTTGAGGAATTTGCTGATGCCTTGCCATTTTTAGTGCGCCTGCGCGAAGTGCTGGATGCGGCAAGGGATTAAACAACCTAACTGTTTTCGTGCACGTGCCAGACACGGACGATGATGACCACATCATCATGGATACGATACCGTACCATATAACCGCGGGCACCAAACTTTACAGCAAATTCCCGAAACTGACGATTGGAAGGGCGAATGCGACCAGCTTCTGGATAGTTTCCTAATAAAGCAACTGCTTCAAATATAGTATGCATGGCTTTTTGCGCAGCATCCGCATTATGCAGCGCGATAAAATCATAAAGCCGTTCTAAATCCTCTAATGCGCCATCGCTCCAACGCACATTCATGCTTGGGTGCGACGGGATTTTATCATGTTGGCTATTCTGGTTTGCGCCTCGTCATGGGAATACGACTCGCCGGTCAAGGCGAATTTGTCCCAGCGGGCGTTCAACAGCGCATCTTCAGCCTCAATTTCTTCTTCCCGGCTTAAAAACTGTTCAACCGCCTGTTTCATTAAATAATGCGGCGAACGATCCCGCACTACACCCAGCTTCTTTAACCGGTTTTGCGTTTGGTCATCCAGACGCAACCCTACGGTTGATTTGGTCATTTCACACCTCATCACAATTTTGTTGCACAATGTATAACGTAATTTCGCACAAAACGATAGGTATTCCTTACAAGAGTAGCAATTTATCGCTTGACAGTAAATTATTATTGTTTTATCGGACTAAATAGAAGCTCGGAGAAATGGGAAGGTGATTCTCCCAACCATTTCCCCCGGCCGCACAGCATTGGGAAATTTCCCAATATCCGGCCCGCCATTGGCGGGCTTTTTTAATGGAGCACCCATGGAAAATATTCCATGGTGCTTGTTCATTTCGTATTTTTTGAAATTATTCAACAGCCTGCGCAAACGCGAGGATGTCTCTGGTCCTATTTTGACCAAAAAAGCATCTTTCAAGCGTTTACGTATCGGCCCAATTGAAACTCTTCATATCGAAGTGAATGAGTACACGCCAATAGACAAAGACTAGGCCTGTGTGCCGATCCGTCTTTTCAAATCATACCACTTCACTGTGGGGGGAAGGTGTGCATTGCCCCTACAAATCAAACAACAGGCGTTCCGGGTCTTCCAGGCATTCTTTGATGCGGACAAGGAACGTCACCGCGCCTTTGCCATCGACCACACGGTGATCATAAGAGAGCGCCAGATACATCATTGGCCGGATAACCATTTCTCCATCCACCACAATTGGGCGTTCCTTGATGGCGTGCATACCCAAAATGCCGCTTTGGGGGGCATTGAGGATCGGCGTCGACATCAACGAGCCATAAACCCCGCCATTGGTGATGGTGAAGGTGGCCCCGGTCATATCATCCATAGTCAGTTTGCCATCGCGAGCTTTTTTGGCCAGAGCAGAAATGCCAAGCTCAACCTGGCCCATAGAAAGCGCATCACAATCGCGCACAACGGGCACCACAAGGCCTTTTTCTGTACCAACGGCAACGCCGATATCATAATGATTTTTATAGATTAAATCGGTGCCGTCGATCTCGGCATTAACTTCTGGCACGTCTTTTAATGCGGTCACACAGGCCTTCACAAAGAACGACATGAAACCCAGTTTTATGCCATGCTTTTTGGCAAACAGGTCTTTGTATTTGCCACGTGACGCCATAATGGCGCTCATATCGACCTCGTTAAATGTGGTCAGCATGGCGGCGGTGTTCTGGGCTTCTTTGAGGCGTTTGGCGATGGTCTGGCGCAGGCGCGACATGCGCACCCGTTCTTCGCGCGGGCCGGTATCACGGGGCGCAGCCGCAGCTGTTGCTGGGGCCGGGGCTGCACTGGCCGCCAAGGCATCACCCTTGGTTATGCGGCCACCTTTTCCGGTGCCGGAAACACTGGCCGGATCAACGCCTTTTTCTGCCATTACGCGGGCCGCCGAAGGCATGGCTTTGGGCGCACTGTCATTGGCCGCCGGGACCGCCGGGGCCGGTGCGGCGGCGGGTGTAGGGGCGCTGGCGGAACCGCCTTTGGAAACCCGTGCAATAACCGAACCCACAGCCACGGTATCGCCCTCGCTCACCAAATGTTCGACCATTACACCATCCACAGGGGATGGAACCTCGATCGCCACTTTGTCGGTTTCCACCTCGACCAGCGGCGCATCTTTTTTGACCGTTTCGCCGACCGCAACCATCCATGTGGCAATCACGCCTTCGCCAACACTTTCGCCCATTTGCGGGATGGCAATATCAATAACCGCGCCGGATGCCTCTGGTGCCGCGTCTTTGGGTGCTGTGCCTTTTTTGGCTGGAGCCGCACTGGCCTTCAGACCTTCTTCGAGCACAGCCAAAAGCGCGCCAATGCCAACCTCTTCGCCCTCTTTGGCGGCGATAGAGCTGATCACCCCATCGGTCGGGGCGCTAACTTCCAGCGAGACCTTGTCGGTTTCCAGTTCGACCAGCAATTGATCTTTGGTAACCGCATCGCCCTCGCCAACTTTCCAGTCGGCAACAATGGCTTCGGTGACGCTCTCGCCCAGCGCTGGGACTGCAATGTTGGTCATGATGTTTTTTCCAATGTTAGAGCTTCATCCATAAAGGCGTTCAGTTCGGCCAGATGCTGGCCCATGGTTCCGGCGGCGGTTGAGGCCGAGGCCGAACGTCCCGCATAATGCGGACGTCGCACACGCGCTTCGATCTTGTTCAACACCCATTCCAGATTAGGTTCCATAAAGAACCAGGCCCCCATATTTTTGGGCTCTTCCTGGCACCAGACCATGTCGGCATTTTTGAAACGCGACAGCTCGGTGATCAGGGATTTGGCCGGAAAGGGGTAAAGCTGTTCGACCCGCATCAGATAGATATTGTTCAGCCCGCGTTTTTCGCGCTCTTCAAACAGATCGTAATAGACCTTGCCCGAACACAGAACTACGCGTTTGATATCCTTGTCGGCGCACAATTTGACGTCGGCGCGACGCGCCTTGATCTGCGCGTCGTCCCACAACACACGGTGAAAGGACGAACGTGCGCCAAGCTCATTAAGGTCCGAGACACAACGTTTATGGCGCAAGAGCGATTTGGGCGTCATCAGGATCAGCGGTTTGCGAAACTTGCGATGGATCTGGCGGCGCAAAATGTGAAAGTAATTGGCCGGCGTAGTGCAATTGGCGACCTGCATATTGTCTTGCGCGCACATTTGTAAATAGCGTTCAAGCCGCGCCGAGGAGTGTTCCGGTCCTTGGCCTTCATAACCATGCGGCAACAGCATAACGAGGCCCGACATACGCAACCATTTGCGCTCGCCAGCGGAAATGAACTGGTCCACCACCATTTGCGCGCCATTGGCAAAGTCACCAAATTGCGCCTCCCAAAGGGTCAGCGTATTAGGCACGGTGAGCGAATAGCCATATTCAAAGCCCAGAACCGCTTCTTCGGAGAGTAGCGAATCGATAACTTCAAAGCTGCCCTGACTTTCGGAAATGTGATGCAAAAACGTATAGCGTTCTTCGGTATTTTGATCGATGGCGCGGCTGTGGCGATGCGAAAACGTACCCCGTCCACTGTCCTGGCCGGAAAGGCGCACCGGAAAACCTTCGTCGACCAGCGTTGCATAGGCCAGCATTTCTGCACTGGCCCAATCCAAATTCTTGCCGCTCTCGATCGCTTTGCGCCGTGCACCGATCACCCGTTGCAAGGTTTTGTGCACCGCAAAGTCTTTTGGAAACGTGGTGACTTTATCACCCAAGCTTTTCAGGCGCTTCAAAGAGACGCCTGTGCGCCCACGGCGTTCTTCGCCATCGGGCGCAACACCAAGGCCAGACCAGTGACCATCCAGCCAGTCGGCCTTTTTCGGCTCGTGGGTTTTACCGCGATCAAACTCGGCATCTAAAAAGGTTTCAAACTCGGTCATCCAGTCGGTGACTTCGTTGGCGGTGATCACACCTTCATCGATCAGGCGTTTTTCATAGATCGCCCGCGTCGTCGGATGTCCTTTGATATGGCGATACATAATGGGCTGGGTAAAAGACGGATCATCGCCCTCATTATGGCCAAAGCGGCGATAGCAGAACATATCAATGACCGCATCAACGCCGAATTTTTGGCGAAATTCAGTGGCGATTTTAGACGCATAAACCACAGCCTCCGGGTCATCGCCATTCACATGAAACACCGGCGGTTGCACCATCAGGGCAATATCGGTGGGGTATGGCGAGGACCGCGAAAAATGCGGCGCAGTGGTAAAGCCGATCTGGTTATTGACCACAAAATGTATAGTGCCGCCGGTACAATGGCCCACCAGGCCAGACATCGCAAAACATTCAGCGACAATGCCCTGCCCCGCAAAGGCCGCATCCCCATGCAGCAGAATCGGCATCACATGCGTGCGGTCTGTATGGCCATCATCCGGGGCTGTGGGTTCCTGTTTGGCGCGGGCCTTGCCCAGCACCACAGGATTAACGGCCTCAAGGTGCGATGGATTGGCCGTCAGCGACAAATGCACAGAATTGCCGTCAAATTCACGATCTGATGAGGCCCCAAGGTGGTATTTTACATCGCCCGAAGCATAATCATCGGCGCCCCAGCTGTGGCCGCCGGCAAATTCGTTAAAGACCTGATGATACGGTTTACCCATCACTGCGGTCAGCACGTTTAGGCGACCCCGGTGCGGCATGCCCAGCACAATCTCGTCAACACCCAGCGCACCGCCGCGCTTGATGATCTGTTCCATCGCCGGAACCAGCGATTCGCCGCCATCAATGCCAAAGCGTTTGGTGCCTGGATAGCGTTTGTGCAGAAATTTCTCAAAGCTTTCGGTTTCGATCAATTTACGCAAAATGGCCTTGCGACCTTCGGGCGTAAAATGAATGTCCTTGTCTTTGCCCTCAATGCGTTGTTGCACCCAGGATTTTTGTTCCGGGTTGGAAATATGCATGAATTCAATGGCAAAGGTGCCGCAATAGGTGCGTTTCAGAATATCCAGCATTTGACGCGGCGTGGCGGTTTCCAGCCCCATCACATGATCAATAAAGATCTCACGATCCATATCTTCGGGGCCAAAGCCATAGGTGGCCGGGTCCAGCTCCGGCCAAGGGCCACGTTTTTCAATCTTCAAAGGATCAAGGTCGGCCGCCAAATGCCCACGGATACGATAGGCGCGAATCATCATCAGCGCCCGGATGCTGTCCATGGTCGCAGAACGAATGTCGGCTTCGCTGGCCCCCGGCGTGCGCGACTTAATCTTGTCAGCAACAACGGCCTCTTCGGGCCAGTCCGAGGTTAAGGCCGAGGTCAGTTCGCCATTGGTCGGCAAGGGCCAATCACCGCGCGCCCATGATGGTTGTGTGGCCGCAGCCGCATCGCCCTCATCAGCAAAAAACGCCCGCCAATCCTCTGATACGCTCATCGGATCGGCGGCAAACCGTGCGGCCATCATCTCCAGATATTGGGCATTTGTTCCGGAAAGAAAATCGGGGTCCGCCATGGTTTTGTCCTTCAGTATTTGGCTTGCGCGCTCTTGAATTAGCCCTTGAGAACCTCAACCAGAGTAGAGCCAAGCCCCGCCGGGGATGGCGATACCGTTACGCCCGCTGATTTCAGTGCTTCGATTTTGTCCTGGGCGCCGCCTTTGCCGCCCGACACAATAGCACCGGCATGGCCCATGGTCCGTCCCGCAGGGGCGGTGCTGCCGGCGATAAAGCCAACAACCGGTTTCTTGACTTTATTGTGTTTCAAAAAGTCGGCGGCGTCTTCTTCGGCAGACCCGCCAATTTCACCAATCATGACGATTGATTCTGTCTCCGGATCGCCCAAGAACATCTCAAGGCAATCAATAAAGTTGGTACCGTTGACCGGATCGCCGCCAATGCCAATACAGGTGCTTTGGCCCAGACCGACGGCGGTGGTTTGCCCCACGGCCTCATAGGTCAGCGTGCCAGAACGCGAAACCACGCCCACCGAGCCGCGCATGTGAATATGGCCCGGCATAATGCCAATTTTACATTCGCCCGGTGTGATCACGCCCGGGCAGTTTGGCCCGACCAACCGTGTGTTTGAGCCACATAAGGCCCGTTTAACCTTGACCATGTCCTGCACGGGAATGCCTTCGGTAATGCAAACCACCAGCTCGATCTCAGCGGCGATAGCCTCGGCAATGGCGTCGGCGGCAAAGGGCGGCGGCACATAAATCACGCTGGCCGTGGCCCCGGTGGCCTCTTTGGCCCCGATGACCGTGTTAAACACCGGCAAGCCGATATGTTCGGTCCCGCCTTTGCCCGGCGTCACGCCGCCAACCATTTGGGTGCCGTATGCCAGCGCTTGTTCGGTATGGAATGTGCCGTTTTTGCCCGTCAGGCCCTGCACAATAACTTTGGTATTTTTATCGACGAGAACTGACATTTCCGCCACCCCTTTTTCCATTTATGATCACCGGCGAAGACAAAGCCGCACCGCATTTGGGTTGTACATATCCTGTATCCTGCCGGGTCATGATGGCCACGCCACAAGGTTAGGATGGTTTTCTCCGGCCGTTAAAGGCTCGAATTGATAGCCCAGAGCATCAATTTCCCGCGCATACCATTTGGCAATAAGACGACGGCTCTGGTCTGAATAAAATGTTGAATAATGCGGACGGTCCGCCGTGTATTTCCGTAAATTTGGCAATTGGATCGGGCTTTTCAGCTTTAAGTCCTGGGCCAGTTTCTTGATATCTTCGAACAAATTTTCATAACGCAAAACCCGATCGACAACCACTTTGTTAGCAATGGTATACATCGACCAATTGTTCAGACGGACATATTCACTATTGCGATAAAAAAACGATTGTATGTCCCGATCAAAATTTGGCTTAAGCGTTTTTTTCTTCCACGCCCGATGAAAATACAACGACACCTGGCGGTCCCATGGATTTCGCTCGACAGCAAATTTGAGGTAAGAATCAAACACCTTTTTACCTAAGACCCGCCGCGCCTGACGGGCCGTGGCATGAGGATGAAGCCCAAACACATCAGGGATTTTACGCTTTAACGCCCCATGATGAATGGGTGAGTACTTGGCCCAGGCCGGGCGGCGCAAATCTGCCGTCATATCCCCATCGCCAAGCACAGCGCCCATGGCTTCCGTCAGGCTTGACCCAGCGGTTTTTTCCGTACGCATAAAAATAAAACGATATTTGTGCGAGACAATCACCTAGGCGGCTTCCTTCACCGCCGCGACAATTTTTTGCGCCGCATCGTCCAGATCATCGGCAGAGATCACATTGAGGCCAGACTGGGCGATGATTTCCTTGCCGCGTTTAACATTTGTGCCTTCAAGGCGAACCACCAGCGGCACTTTCAGTCCAACTTCCTGCACCGCAGTGATCACCCCTTCGGCGATCACATCACAGCGCATAATTCCGCCGAAGATGTTGACCAATATGCCTTTGACCTGTGGGTCAGAGGTAATGATTTTGAACGCGGCCGTAACCTTCTCAGCCGTCGCGCCGCCGCCCACATCGAGAAAGTTTGCAGGCTCGGCGCCATATAGCTTGATAATATCCATGGTCGACATGGCCAGACCGGCCCCGTTGACCATACAGCCGATTTGGCCATCAAGTGCGATATAAGAAAGGTCGTATTTGGCAGCTTCCAGCTCTTTAGGATCTTCTTCGCTTTCGTCGCGCAATTCCATAATATCCGGGTGACGATACAGTGCATTGCCATCAAAACCCATTTTTGCGTCAAGGCAGATCAAATCCCCTGCCCCGGTAAGCACCAGTGGGTTAATCTCCAACAGGCTCATATCCTTGGCGGTAAAGGCCTTATAGAGAATACCAG
The DNA here is from genome assembly GCA_021776525.1 of Robiginitomaculum sp. Classification (GTDB taxonomy): domain Bacteria; phylum Pseudomonadota; class Alphaproteobacteria; order Caulobacterales; family Maricaulaceae; genus Robiginitomaculum_B. Next base: position 339,884 of record JAJFFT010000004.1, on the reverse strand, counting down.
CCAGCTTGCCGGCCTGTTTGGCAGCACCGCCAGAAAGTTTAAGCGCCCGCGCCACGGCACGGCCATGATGAGGCAGAAGACCCGTTGCCGGATCAACGCTGAATGTAATGATCTTTTCCGGCGTCTCGGCGGCGACTTCTTCGATATTCATGCCGCCTTCGGTGGAAACCACAAAGGCAACTTGTGATTTTTCACGATCAACCAGCATGGAGAGATAAAACTCGGAGGCGATATCGGCACCATCTTCAATGTACAGGCGCCGCACTTCCTTGCCCGCTGGGCCGGTCTGGTGGGTGACCAAAGTCATGCCCAAAATCGCCTCGGCGTGCGCGCGCACTTCGTCAATGCTTTTGGCAATCTTGACACCGCCGCCCTTGCCACGCCCACCGGCATGAATTTGGGCTTTGACCACATAAACGGGTCCAGGTAATTTTTTGGCGGCCTCAACAGCCTCGTCAACGGAAAAAACCGGATAGCCTTGCGGGACCGGTGCACCAAACCCGCTCAGCACGGCTTTGGCCTGATATTCATGAATATTCATGGAGCCTCTCAGGGTATGCTTGAATCAGCAAATCACAATGATACGCACACTGTGCTGCCATCATAGTAAACAGACCCTTAGCGTTTAAGCAGTTTCGCCACATGAGGCAATGTTCATTTCAGCCAATTTTACTCATTTTGAGCATAATTAAAATATCAGCCTCTGGTTGATTTTTTCGTGTTAAGCGGGAAAATTATCCAATTCCTCAATTTTGCCACACTCTGCCTTACAAAGACGACCGGGAGGGACGTCTTAACATGTTAAAATTGCAGGACAATATTATGACAAAAAAACCCATTATCATCTTACTGGTTGCCGGTCTGGCTTTATCGGCCTGTGCCACCAAACGCTATGGCCGCATGCAACCACTGTCTCATGCCGAAAAAGAAAACTATACGTGCCGCGAAATAGCGATTGAGATCAGCAAGGTCGAAGCGTTTCAAAAACAAGTCACTGACGGCACCAAAACCAACACCAAATCCATCGCCGGCGTTATTGGTGATTTTGGTATTGGCAATACTCAGGAAAAACACGCCGCCAGAAAAACCGCCGATGCGCGCCTGGCCGAGTTAAACGCCCTCAGCGCAGGCAAAAGCTGCGCCAGCTAAGCCGCCCGGCTTATAACGTCACCGGTGTCGCAGATGCGACGTCGGTGCCATTATAAGGCACGCATTTGCATAAGACCAAATCTCATCTCTAACGACTGAACGCCACCACACTATTTTTCACAAAATCCCCAAAAGGAAGAATAATGACAAAGACTAAAAACTACCGTGGCCTTCGTCTCAGCCTACACATTATAATTGCTATACTCGCAGGGTTCTTATGCCTGTATCATACGACCATACTTTATAATTTATTTTTTGGCGCTTCCAATGAAGCGGTATCCACTCTCCTGACTTTACAAGCCTTATTTAGAACGTGCATTATCATCAGTTCTATATTTGTCATTTTTGGCAACCGTAAGGCGCTTTGGGGTATGTGGGCCAGCATTTCGCTACTTATAGCCAGTCAATATTGGTCATATTTTAATAATACAGATGTTTTTTTAGAGAGTAGTAGGAATGCATTTTCTTATCTTCGTGGGTATATAATTCCAAGCGTTATCACCCTTTTGAGGTTATTTACAAAACCCTAGAGATGGAACGAACACCTAGAGAGCCCAGACTTGTTTTGCATAAGAATTTTTACTCAACCCCTTATACACCACACTTAAAATACAACTTCGAAGCTAATATTCTTGGTAAGATGAGCAATAACAGTCAATACTTATATCAAGAGAAAGTCTCCGCAGGCCAATGGCTTCTTAAAGGCGGGGCATATTGCCCTTCACAAGTTTTTCTTCCGGCCTTTGCAAAACTGTGAAAATTCGCGCACCACTTCGTCATAGACCGGGCGTTTCCACGGAATGATTTTCTTTGGGGCGTCTTTTAATTTAACCCAGCGCCAATCGTCGAACTCTGGTGGCTGGTGGGCATCCAGATGAATGTCGCTATCTTTTCCCAAAAACAAAAACGCATACCATTTTTGCTTTTGCCCATCCCATAACAAACGCTTATTAGGGGCTTGCATAACATCATCAGGAAAATCATAGGCCAACCAGCCTTTGACCCTGCCAAGCTTCTTGATCAAACCTGGCCGTATGCCGGTCTCTTCTTCCAGCTCTCGAATGGCAGCATCCAGAGGCTTTTCGCCCTCATCTATGCCACCTTGTGGAAATTGCCAGACATTGGTGCCGTCAGTATGGGCGCGTCGTCCCATCCAGACCTTGCCTTTTTTATTGAACAACACCACCGCTGCATTAGGGCGGTGTTTGTCCAGCTCACTTTTCTTGCGTTTGATCATGAAACTGTCGCAACACTAATGGCTTGATTTCTTACTCTTGCGAGCCGGTTTTGACCCATGGCTAGACTTCTTACTTTTACGCGATGACTTTTCGGAATGGGCCGCCTGTGCAACCATTTGTGGTGCTTGCGCTGTTGGTGCTTCAAAAATGACATTTCCATTGCGAGACCTCAAGACCTCGGATGCAGGAACCAGCACATATCCCTTGGTGGAAAGGGTTTTGGTCCATTTGGCAAAACGCTCAATGGTAATCGGCCACGAAAACCCGGCCCCCAGGGCTGTGCCGTTTTGGATGGCAAAGGCCTCCAGATGTAAAAGCTGTTCTTCGATGGCACTGGCCGATGGTTCTGCATCAACGATACGATCCGCAGTGGTCCAGCGCAGATGTTCGGCGTTGGCTACATTGCTCAGCGATGAGCGTCGTGCCTCGCCATCATAAACGAAGTCCACCCCCCGTTGACGCAATTGCCGAAAAACCGGCGCCATAGCGGATTCGGACGCTGTAAACTTTGACCCCATATAATTGGTCACAGCAAAATAGCCCCAGGCCCGGCTGAGCAACCATTCTAGACGGCGCGTATTTTCTGCAGAGCTGGCCGAGGCCAGCAAGGTTTGTGGGCCGGGATCATTTTGCGGATAATCAAATGGCTCCATCGGCAATTCCAGCATGACCTCATGCCCGGCGGCGCGGGCCTGATTGACCCAGTTTTGCAAATCGCGGGTGTAAGGCACGAAGGACAGCGTCACTTCGGGCGGCAAATCATGAATGGCCGCCATGGTGGTTGATTTTTTCAAACCCAACCCACCAACAATTAACGCAATGGCCGGGGATTTGGCTGGATGGGCAAAGGGACGTGCATAAACCTCGGCGGGGCGGCGACCGTCGGCGGCAATGATCGGCAACAGACCGCCTGGGCCATTTTCGACCAATGCATGGTCCGGCGATGGGCCGCGTGTGGCGGCCGGTGCACCGTGTGATGCCGGTTGGCGATGCGACGCTGTCTGGATCATGCCGGGATCGGCAACACCGTTCAGGCGCGGCTCTGCGTGACCTGTCTGCACCGTAAGCTCTGTGGATTTTCCATGCCCGTTATCAACCCGCAAATGCGAGGTCAGCGGCGATGGCCCCTGAGCGGGGGGAATGGCCAGAACCTGTTCAATCTGCCCGGCGGTCGGATCACCAAAGACCAGCACCCGGATGGCACCAATGACCAGCACGCCAGCCAACACCCCGGCCCCCAACACATGGGGATTGACCCGGGGCAGTGGAATCTTGCTTAAGACACTTACCTTGCTGAATATACTTGCACTGATCGCCATGACATATCGCTCACCAAATCATGGTTAACGCATAGCGTCCGGCGGGTTAAGAAAGCGGTAACGTCGCAGGGTCTGTGTTGATCAACCGGCGTTGGACAACAGTTTTCCGCTGAGCACCATTTTCCCAAGAATTTCCTTGGCCCGTTCCAGCTGAAAATCCTTGTCTTCTGGATAATCTGCGGGTGGCATTTCAGCTTTGGCAACGTCTTTTTCTGCATCGTCGCCGCTTTTCAACGCTTCTTCTTTCTCGCGGCTTTCCAGCTCGTTGCGCAAGGCATTGGGCAGGTCGGCTTCGCTCAGACGTTCGATATGATCTTCTGTGCGCTCGGCTGCAATTTCAATGTCCGGCTCAATCCCGGTTGCCTGAATAGACCGTCCCGACGGAGTGTAATAACGCGCCGTGGTCAGGCGCAAGGCGCCATTACGGCCACCGTTAAGCGGGATCACTGTTTGCACAGAACCTTTGCCAAACGATGTGGTGCCAATCAGCGTGGCGCGTTTGCGGTCCTGCAAGGCACCGGCAACAATTTCAGAAGCCGAGGCACTGCCACCATTGATCAACACAACCACGGGCAAATTGCCGGCACGAGAGCCACGACGAGCGTTATAGCGTTCAATGTCATCGGGGTCGCGGCCACGGGTCGAGACGACTTCGCCGCCATCCAGAAAGGCATCTGAAACGGCTATGGCCTGGTCCAACAGACCGCCCGGATCATTGCGCAGGTCCAAAATAATGCCGCGCAGATTATCGCCAAGCTTTTCGCTTAGTCCGGTAAAGGCCTTGTCCAGCAAGTCATCGGTGTTTTCGTTAAATGTGGCAACGCGGATATAACCCAGATCGTCACCCTCAACACGCCAGGTCACCGAACGCACGGTGATGACGGCGCGGACAATTTCAATATCCAGCGGCTCATCAACGCCTTTGCGGGCGATGGTCAGCGTGATCGCAGCACCGGCCGGGCCACGCATCTGGTCGATAGAATCATCCAGTGATTCGCCAATAATGGATTTTCCATTGATGCCGGTAATATAATCGCCGGGTTTAATGCCGGCGCGCTCGGCCGGGGTATCATCAATCGGGGAGACCACTTTGACCACACCGCGTTCAGTGGTCACTTCAATTCCCAGACCGCCATATTCACCGCTGGATTGCACCTGCATGTCGCGAAACCCTTCGGGCGGCAGATAGCTTGAATGCGGATCAAGCGAGGTGAGCATGCCCTGAATGGCCGCTTCGACCAATTCTGGTCCTTCAGTTTCGGTGACATAGTCGGCTTTGACCCGATTCAGGATGTCGCCCATAAGGCCCAGTTCCTGAAAGGTTGCCCGATTGCCGGACTCTGCAGAAGCCATCGTGAAGGTCAGCCCCACACCGCCGGCCAGCAAGCCTGCTACACCCACCAATACCAAAGAAAAATACCGCATATTGATCCACCTTTTCATAAGTTACCCGTTCCTATTCAAGACCCGGGCCACTCTATATGGGACACTATTATGGTCCTCATATGACTACTTCTCAAGCCAGGGTGCCGGGTCAATGGACCGACCATCCTTCTGGAACTCAAGATAAAGTTCCGGCGCTGGCCGCGTCCGATCCGCCAATTCACCCACTGGCTCACCCGCAAGAACAAGCTGATCCGAGACAACATAGGAGCGCTCTAATCCTGCGATAATGATATGGTAACCATTCCCGACGCTCAGGATCAAGAGACGACCGAGGTTTCTGAACAGCCCGGAGTATAATATTTGTCCATCAAAGGGCACGGTCACCTGTGCTCCGCGGGCCGCCTTGATGACCAGACCGGCGCGGCGCGGCTTGTCATCGGCCTTGCCAAAGGCGTGCAAAATTGTCCCCTTCACGGGCAGGCGCAACAGGCCGCGACTGTCTGCGAATCGTGCCGTGGGGGCAATAAAAGGATTGTTACGCGACACATTGCCGGGGTTTGGTTTATGGCGGGGACTGACGCGCCCCTCGGTGCCCCTGGCCGGCTTGTTCGTTGCATTACGGCTGGGCTTACGCCTTGGCGCAAGCTGGCTTGCCGCAGTTTCCAACTGGGTAATCAGCTCGCGAAGGTTGGAGGCCTGCGCAGCGAAGGCCGCCGCCTGGCGGCTGGCCGCGTTGGCATCTTGGCGCAAGGAACGTTCCAGCACCTGGCGCTGATCCAGCAAATTCTGCAAGGCTTGCGTGCTGGTTTGCAGGGCCTGATCCTGCACTTTCAACTGCGCCTGTTCCTCGGTAATCCCGGTGCGCACTGTATTCAGGCTTTCCAGCGTTTGGGACAGCTTGTCAGCACGCGCCCGCAATTGCGGCGCAGCACCCGAAAGCAACAGTGCCGCCCGCGCCGCTTCGTTAATGTCCCCCGGCGAAACTGCCAGTGCGGGGGGGTGGCTCATTTGCGAGCGTTGCAAGGCGGCCAGCAAATCCATCAACCCGGCCCGCTCTTCGTCCAACTTGGCCAGAATGGCGGTTTCCTGAAACCTCAGGTTTTCCAGACGGTCCTGTGTGGCGTTAAGCTTTTGGCGGTGCGTATCACGTCTGGCCCCCAGCGTGATCAATTGTTGTTGCAAAGAAGTAATTTCGCCGCGCACTTCGGCAGAGCTTTTTAAAAGGTTGCTGGCCTGCTGTTCCGCAGCTTCATGCTGGGCATCCAGTTTTTCCGCCGCGTCACGGCCCGGTGCCTGTTGCGCCAAGCCCGGAACGGCCAGAGCCAGCATCACAAACACAATTGTCCACAGCCGGGCCATACCTAGCCTTCCCGGTGATAAGGCGATTTCGCCAAAATCGACAAGGCCCGATAGATTTGTTCAGCGGCCATAATACGCACCAGACGGTGCGGCCAGGTCCACGCCCCAAAGCCCAACACCATGGCCGCGCCATCGCGCATGCTATGATCCCAGCCATCGGCCCCGCCGATCAGCACCGCCGCATGGGCATGGCCATCATCGCGCCAACGGGCCAGACGGCGGCTAAATTCGACTGAGGTAATATCCTTGCCGCGCTCATCAAGCACAATGCGTAACGCGCCCGGCGGCAAGGCCGCCATCACCTGTGTGGTCATCGCGCTTTTATCGGCTTTGCCTTTGGGGTGATATTCCACAAGGTCAACGGTGGGAAAACCCAATCCGCGACCCAGTGCAGACGCGCGCGCAATATAATCCGCAGCCAGATCTTTTTCCGGCCCGGATCGTAATCGCCCGACAACGCCCAGCGTCAGCTTCACGCCTGAGCGCCGTCCTGCGCCGCATCATCCGTTGAACCGGCCATGGCGGCTGACCACATTTTTTCAAGATTATAAAATTCGCGCACTTCGGGACGAAATAAATGCAGGATCACATCGCCAGCATCAATCAGTACCCAGTCACAGCTTGGCAGACCCTCGACCGCGACACGGCCAAGTCCATTTTCTTTAAGCTCGCGCAATATATGATCCGCCAATGCGTTGACGTGGCGTACGGAACGCCCGCTGGCAATGATCATAATATCGGTGACAGATGATTTTTCGCGCAAATCAATACAAACAATATCTTCGGCTTTGTCTGCATCAAGGGTGGACGTGATCAACGTTTGCAATTGCTTCGTTGACAATGTCTGTTGGCCAGGCTGTGGGACGCTTTGGTCGTCCTCGGGGCGCTGTTTGGCCGATTTGGTACTCAGCGGAGGTATCCTTTCTCTCCAATCACAGGAACGTATTATACCCCAGACATAGCACGTCAGCGCGCATCACGCCATGCCCGAAATGCGCACTAAACGCAGCAGGTTCAACCAGCATCGCTTTGGCGGATTTGGGTCGAGGATTGTGCATGCAATGGCGCGGTCAGATAGACCCAGGCTGGGCTGCGCTGATCAGCCAGAACAGGGGCATAAGAGGCCGGTAATCTGGCAAAATCAAAACGCCGCGCCATAGGCGAAAACCGCGCCCTGACCTCGTCTTGCGGGCGGGCAATAACCGCGATCGGCAGGGCCATGACCATGGCCTGCCAGTCTTTCCAAAGATGAAAGGACGACAGATTATCGCCGCCCATAATCCACACCGGACGGATGGCCGGGCGAATGGCCAAAACGCGGGTCATCAGATCTATTGAATAACGTGTACCAAAGGCCGCCTCGATGGTGCAGGTAAAATGCCCATTTAATCCGCCCACCGCGTTTTGCACCCCGGCCAGACGGGCCGCATAATCGGCCTTACCAGCTTCGCCTTTCAAAGGATTGCCGGGCGAAACCAGCCACCAGATCGCATCCAGCCCCAGGCGTTTTTTGGCGCATTTGGCCACATGTATATGGCCAGCATGCACCGGATTGAACGAGCCGCCAAACAAGCCAACGCGCAGACCTGCGCTAAGCGGCGGAAACGCCGCTTTATGACTATGGGCGGATATGGCCATGGCCGCGCACCACATAATGATAAGAGGTCAATTGCGCCGCACCGACGGGGCCGCGCGCGTGTAACTTTCCCGTGGCTATGCCGATCTCGGCCCCAAAGCCGAACTCGCCGCCATCGGCGTATTGGGTCGAGGCATTGTGCAAGACAATGGCAGAATCAACACCGTTGAGAAACCGCACCGCCGCTGGCTCATCATTGGTGATAATGCTGTCGGTATGGGCCGAGCCGTATTGGGCAATGTGTGCCATGGCGGCGTCCAGATCATCGACCACACGGATACTGAGGATCGCATCCAGATATTCGGTGCGCCAATCCTCTTCACTGGCCGCCTCCATATCGTCGACAATGGCACGTGATGCCTTATCGCCGCGCAAAACACAGCCCGCCGCCTGTAAGTCTTTGGCAATCAGCGGCAGCAAATTTGCGGCACAGGCACGGTCTATCAACAGAGTTTCCGCCGAGCCGCAAATACCCGTACGGCGCATTTTGGCGTTCACCACAATGGCGCGGGCCATATCGGCATCGGCATGTTCATGCACATAAACATGGCATAACCCTTCGAGATGCGAGAGCACCGGTACGCGGGCATCGGCCTGCACACGGGCGATCAGACTTTTGCCGCCGCGCGGAATAATCAGATCAATGGTCCCGCCAAGACCGCCCAGCATCGCCCCGACGGCGGCGCGGTCGGTGTCCGGCACCAATTGCACCGCGTCGGCGGGCAGACCCTGGGTTTGCAGACCGGCGCGAAACGCCCTTGCAATCGCCGTTGACGAATGAAACCCGTCGGCACCGCCGCGCAATATCACCGCATTGCCAGCCTTGACGCAGATCGCCCCGGCGTCGGCGGTCACATTGGGACGGCTTTCATAAATCATCCCGATCACCCCCAAAGGCGTGCGCACACGGCTAATGTTCAGGCCATTGGCAGGGGTCCATTGCTGGTCCACTTCACCGATGGGGTCAGGCAGATCGGCCACTTGGTCGACGCCTTTGGCCATTGCCTCAATACGGTCCGCATCCAGCATCAACCGGTCGAGGCGGGCATCGGAAAGACCGCGCGCACTGGCGGCTTGCATGTCGCGGGCGTTGGCGGCCAAAATATCAGGCGCAGCATCACGAATGGCATTAGCAGCGGCATGCAGACCATTGGTTTTTTGCGCTGCATCCAGATGCGCCAACGACGCGGCGGCGGTGCGCGCTGCCTGCCCCATCTGCTGCATCATAATATCAATTGGCTTGCTCATAATTGGTCTCTGTCTTTGTGCAATAGCACCAGATCGTCACGGTGGATCATGGCCGCACGGGCACTATAACCCAATTTATCAGGAATATCTTCGCTGCGCAGACCACAGATTTGCACCGCTTCGTGGGCCGCATAAGACGCCAGACCGCGCCCCAACTCTGCGCCATGCCGGTCCAGAATGGCCAACACGTCACCACGGGAAAACTCGCCCGCGCATGCGGTCATCCCCGCAGGGAGAAGCGATGCGCCCTTGCCCAAAGCCCGCACCGCGCCATCATCAATATGCACCTGTCCGGCGGGGTTGATGGTCCCGGCAATCCAGCCTTTACGGGCATCGGCAATGGTTGTTGAGGGGGCAAAAACCGTTGACCGTGCACCGCCCGACAGAGCCGTGATCGGATGCGCATCAACGCCAGAGGCCAAAATCACCGTACAACCGCCACGCACCGCCATACGCGCCGCCACCAATTTTGTGATCATCCCTCCGGAGCCAAGGTTTGTGCCAGGGTTTGGCCCCTCGGCGGTGGCCATGATCGTCTCGTCCAATGTCTGCACAAAGGGAATGGGGGCCGCATCATCATGGCGATGCGGATCGGCGCTCCACAAACCATCAATATCCGACAAAAGCACCAGCGCATCGGCACCGCTCATCTGGGCCACACGCGCCGCCAGACGGTCATTATCGCCATAACGGATTTCATCGGTGGCCACGGTGTCGTTCTCATTGATGATCGGCAGGGCCTTTTGACCTAGCAAGGCCTCCAGCGTAGCGCGGGAGTTAAGCCAGCGGCGACGCTGTTCAGTGTCTTCCAGGGTCAGCAAGGCCTGTGCAGTGACGACACCAAGCGGCGCAAACGCAGCGGCCCAGGCCCCGGCCAGCATGGGCTGGCCCACCGCGGCGGCAGCCTGTTTTTGTTCCAGCGCCAAAGCCCCACCCGAGAGGTTCAGCGCCCGACGGCCCAGCGCCACCGCACCAGAGGAAACCATTAAAACATCGGCGCCATTTTGGCGAAGTTGAACCAGGTCTTTGGCCAACGAGGCCATCCAGTCATGGCGCAACAGACCGCTTTGCGAATCGCTCAGCAGGGATGACCCTGCCTTGATCACAATGCGGCGCGCGCCAGATAGAATTTCGGCGCAGGATGTTGTGGCGCTTAGGGCTGCCACGGCGCATCATCCAGATCGACCGGCTTTTTGTCTTTATCGGGGCGAATGAGTTTCAGCGCCTTGTGCATCACCTCTTTGACCCCGGCCCCGGAAACACCAGAGGCCATCATCACATCAGCACCGCAGGCGTCGGCCAGTTCTTGTTGCTTCTGCGCGCGAGTTTCATCGTCCAGGGCATCAATTTTATTGAGGATGACCAACTCGGTTTTTGCCGCCAGTATAGCGCCATAGGTTTGCAGCTCGTTTCTGATTTTCAGATAATCTGCGGCTGGATCTTCGGCGGTTCCATCAACCAAATGGATCAGCACACCGGCCCGTTCCACATGGCCCAAAAAGCGCGAACCAAGCCCGGCGCCCTCGGATGCACCCTCGATCAGCCCCGGAATATCGGCCAGCACAAAGCGTTCGTTCGGGCCAAGGTCGACCACGCCCAGCGAGGGGTGCAAGGTGGTAAACGGATAGGCCGCGGTTTTGGGCCGTGCCGCACTGACTGCGGCCAGCCATGTCGATTTACCGGCATTGGGCAGGCCTACAAGGCCCGCATCAGCGATCAATTTCAGGCGCAGCCAAATCCAGCGCTCTTCATAATCCTCGCCCGGATTGGCGCGGCGCGGAGCCTGATTGACCGAAGATTTAAACCGCGCATTGCCCCAACCCCCATTGCCGCCCTTGAGCAATAAGACCTTGTCGCCCTCGGCAGTCAGATCAGCCAGTACGCCCTCACGGTCCTCGTCCAGCACTTGCGTCCCCACAGGAACCTTCAGGACCACATCTTCGCCGGCTGCACCAGAGCGGTTACGCCCCATGCCATGCACGCCGGTGCCGGCCTTGAAATGCTGGTGATAACGATAGTCGATCAGGGTGTTCAGTCCCTCGACCGCCTCGACCCAGACATCACCGCCGCGTCCGCCGTCGCCCCCGTCAGGACCGCCGCGTTCAACGTTTTTTTCGCGGCGAAACGAGATACATCCCGCCCCGCCAGTACCGGAACGCAAATATATTTTGGCCTGATCAAGAAACTTCATGGCGCAACACTATCCCTGTTTTTGTGCGCCGTCGCGCCAGATCATATTTAAACTGCGCATCTTTTCGCCCCGACCAATGCTGTGGCAATTTCCATCTGTGCCGGTGTGCACAAAGCCCGCCTTTTCCAACACTCGGCCAGAGGCCGGGTTGTCCGTGAAATAACAAGCCGTGACTTCACGCAGACCCAGGCTTTTGCGGCCCCAATCCATAACCGCAATGGCCGCCTCGCTGGCATAACCATGGCCCCAATAGGGCTTGCCGATCCAATAGCCCAGATCAAACAGCGTATTGCCTTTTTTGTGCAGTCCCACAGACCCGATCAGCCCATCGCCTTTGCGGTTTATGGCAAAGGCATAATCGGTGCCTGCCTCGCGGCCCGCATCGTGGGTGGCGACCCAGTCGATGGCATCTTTGCGGGTGTATGGGTGCGGCATGCGGGTGACCATGCGTGCCACATCAATATCATTAGCCAGCACAACACGCCGATCAATATCGTCATCAACAAATGGCCCCATGACCAGACGTTTGGTTTCTATTGTGTAATCCATAAAAGCCTCCATCAGGCCAAACAAAAAGGGAGATGGCCTGGCCATCTCCCCTATTGAAAACGTCAAGCCACCTTTTGGGCGGCATGGTATGCCGCTTTACTTCTTAGCTGCCGGGACAACCGAAACATAGGAGCGATCGTTCTTTTTGCGCGAAAACTGAATTTTGCCTTCTTCGAGCGCAAAAAGCGTGTGGTCTTTGCCCATGCCGACATTGTCGCCTGGATACACTTTTGTACCGCGTTGGCGAATAATAATATTGCCCGGAATGACGCTTTCGCCGCCGAACTTTTTAACGCCGAGACGACGGCCGGCGCTATCGCGCCCGTTGCGGGATGAACCGCCAGCTTTTTTATGTGCCATTGATCTCTAGTCCTTCTTAGCAGCAGTTTTCTTGGCCGGTGCCTTTTTAGCAGCGGCGGGCTTTTTCGCAGCAGCCGGCTTTTTGGCCGCAGCTGGTTTTTTAGCCGGAGCCTTTTTCGCAGCCGCTGGTTTGGCTTCTGCTTTTTTCGCAGCCGCTGGCTTAGCCGCCGCTTTCTTAGCAGCAGGCTTTGCGCCTTTGGCCAGAATGTCCGTAACCCGCACAACCGTTTCCACCTGACGATGGCCATGGGTGCGACGGTAATTCTTGCGACGCTTTTTCTTGAATACAAGTATCTTGGCGCCCTTGCGGGTTTCAAGAAGTTCAGCACGCACCTGAGCGCCTTCGATGGTTGGCGATCCAACAGTGATATCATCACCATCGCCCAGCATCAGAACCTGATCAAATGTAACTGCTTCGCCGTCCGTTACGTCCAGCTTTTCGATGATCAGCACATCGCCTTTGGCGACTTTGTACTGCTTGCCACCGGTTTTAATCACCGCAAACATGTTTATCTCGTTTTTCTAACGGTGAGGCCTTGGCCGACCGTATCGGGTTTTTCATAAATCTCATAGCGTCGCTGCCCACAGGGCATGGCCCCCGGCAACAAGCGGCGCACTATAGCCATGCAGACCCCTAAGTCAACGCAAGGTGAAGCGATCAGTACAGCCGCGCTTGCACCTTGCTCAATGGGCGTTACTCTGGCGGCGAAATGTAGACAACAATCAACGACTGGAGCAATGCAAATGCGTGATATCACGAAGTTTTATATTGATGGAAAGTGGGTTTCCCCATCAGGCACACGCACCATGGCGGTGATCAACCCTGCCACCGAGGACCCCAGCGGCAGTGTTGCTCTGGGTGATACCACTGACGTGGATCGGGCCGTTGCCGCCGCAAACACCGCCTTTGAGTCGTTTTGCACCACCAGCAGAAAAGACCGGTTGGCGCTTTTGCATGCCATTATTGCCGCCTATCAAGCCCGCATGGGCGATATTGCCGAGGCCATCACCCTTGAAATGGGCGCCCCGGCCTGGCTGTCCGGTACTGCACAAGCCGGATCTGGCCTTGGGCATTTTGCCGAAGCGGCTAAGATTCTGGAAAACTTCGCATTTGAAGCCGCACATGGCGGTCATGCTTTGCGCCGCGAACCTATTGGTGTGTGTGGCCTGATCACGCCGTGGAATTGGCCGGTCAACCAGATCGCCTGTAAACTGGCCCCGGCGCTGGCCACAGGGTGCACCAGTGTCTGGAAGCCATCCGAACTGTCCCCCTATTCCGCGCAAGTGTTTATGGAAGTGCTGATTGATGCCGGTGTGCCTGCCGGTGTGGTCAATCTGGTCCATGGCGATGGCCCCACGGTGGGGGCTGCAATTTCTGCGCATCCGGGCATTGATATGGTGTCCTTTACCGGCTCGACCCGCGCCGGGATCGAAGTTGCCCGCGCCGCCGCGCCAACCATCAAACGGGTCAGTCAGGAACTGGGCGGTAAATCTGCCAATATCATTCTGGATGATCTGGACGGCGAAGGTTTTACCAAGGCGGTATCGGGGGGCATGCAGACCATGTGCTTGAATTCTGGCCAAAGCTGTAATGCGCCGTCGCGCATGCTGGTGCCGATGGACCGCATGGACGAGGCCGCGGGTATTGCCGCCGCCGTTGCCAATGCCGTTGTGGTCGCCGAACCCAAGACGGAAGGCATGGTCATGGGGCCAGTGATTTCAGGTAATCAGTGGACCAAAATTCAGGGCCTGATCGAGACCGGCATGAAAGAAGGTGCCACATTGGCCGCTGGAGGTCCCGGCCGGCCCGAAGACCTGAACCGGGGCTGGTTTGTTCGCCCCACCGTTTTTGCCAATGTGACCAATGATATGACCATCGCCCGCGAAGAGGTGTTTGGCCCGGTTCTGGTGCTGATTGGTTATCAGGACGATGCAGAGGCGGTACAGATTGCCAATGACACCCCTTATGGTCTGTCGTCTTATGTTTCGGGTTCTGATCCCAAACGGGTTTCCCAAATCGCCGGGAAAATGCGCGCCGGACAGGTGGTGGTCAACGGGGCCAGCCTTGATATGGCGGCGCCTTTTGGCGGCTATAAACAATCGGGTAATGGCCGCGAATGGGGCGAGCACGGCTTTGCCGAATACCTGGAAACCAAGGCGGTCATCGGCGGATAAAGGCATATTTTGCCAAAAAAGCATCAAAACAGCTTTCGCCCGGCATAAATTCCTGCCAAAAATAGCAAAACATAAATGGGGTGAGAGTATGAGCTTTTTCGATACCGTTGAGGCATTTGTCAGCGCAGCAACCGCACCGAACGCCGACTTGGCGGTCGGTCGCGAAGTCGTCGACGGCATTGAATATTCGGTATTTACCAAAGCACCGGACAGCTTGCGCGACTTGTTCATGATCATGATGCAGCACGGGGATGTGCCGTTTCTGGTCGAGGATGAAACCCGCCTCAGCTTTCGTGAAACCTATGATGCCGCCGCCCGCTATGCCAACGTCCTGATTGGACTTGGCGTTAAAAAAGGCGACCGTGTCTCAATCTCGATGCGCAATCGCCCGGAATGGGTGATCGGTTTTATTGGCACATTGATGGCCGGTGCCGTGGCCACGCCGCTTAACTCCTGGTGGGGAACCGAAGAGATTGCCTATGCGCTGGAAGACAGCGGCGCGAAAATTATTCTGGTCGATCCACGCCGGGCCAAACATTTCATGCCGCTTTTGGATACGCAGGATTTAACCCTGATCGTCAGCGGTGATTTTGACCAAACGCACCCCCGCGCCCTGGATTATGACGCCCTGATGAGTGCCAGCACAGACAGCACACCGCCGGCGGTCGACATTGGCCCTGAAGACAATGCCACTTTGATGTATACATCTGGCTCAACCGGCCATCCCAAAGGGGCGTTGTCCACCAACCGGCAGGTGATCACCGGCATTTTGGGGTATGCCCTGATGGGTCTGGCCATGCAAAATTCGCGCGGCGAAGCCCCCGGCAGCGGCCCACAGCCGGTTATTTTGCAAACCATCCCATTGTTTCATGTTACCGGATGCGTGGTCATTTTTCTGGTTTCTGTGGTTGCGGCGCGCAAAGTCGTGTTGATGCGCAAATGGGACATTACCGAGGCCATGCGCCTGATTGAAAAAGAGAAGGTCAGCTCGCTGACCGGGGTGCCGACCATGGGGGCCGACCTTTTGAATGCCCCCAATCGCGATGATTATGATCTGTCTAGCCTGACCGATATTGGTGCAGGCGGCGCGGCTCGCCCGCCTGACCACGTCAAACCACTGAATGACATGTTGGATGGTGCCCGTCCGCTGGCCGGTTATGGCCTTACTGAAACCCAGGGCATCGGGGCCTTTAATGCCGGTGATGATTACCTGAAACGGCCAAGCAGTATTGGCAAGGTGGCCCGTCCAATCGTCGAGATTGAAATTCGTGACCCAGAAGGCAATGTGATGCCCACCGGTGAGCGCGGCGAGATCTGCCTGAAATCTGCCGCCAATATCCGTTGTTACTGGAACCAGCCAGATGCCACAGCCGAAGCCTTTACCGATGGCTGGTTGCACACCGGCGATGTTGGTCTGTTCGACGAAGAAGGCTTTTTGTATATCGTTGATCGCATCAAGGACATTATCATTCGCGGCGGCGAGAACATTGCCACGCTGGAAGTTGAAGCCGCCATTTGCGCCCATCCAGACGTATTGGAAGCCACCGTATTTGGTGTGCCTCATGACCGCCTTGGCGAGGTGGTGGCTTGTGTTGTTTATCCGCGCCCCGGCAGTGATCTCGATGCCCAAAAACTGATCCAGGACCTGGCCGAACATCTGGCCGCTTATAAAATTCCGTCCCTGGTCGAGTTTATGAATGAGCCATTGCCCCGCATTGCCTCTGGCAAAATTGCCAAAAAAGCCTTGCGTGAAAAAATGATAGGCGAGGCCGGTTAAGCTCATTTTTTCCTGACGCCCGGGATGACTGTGTGATTATCCATCCTTCGAGGCTCTCTTCGTTCGCACCTCAGGATGAGGGTATCGTTTTAATCTCCGCCTCATGCTGAGGGATTGCGCCTTCGCAATCGTCCCGAAGCATGGATGGCTCATCTTGGTAAACTATACCTCAACCGCCCCGGTGTGGGATAAGGTTATGTATTCCCCACTGGCATAGTCCAGTCTCTTTCCTCTCCTTGAGGGAGAGGAATAAGGTGAGGGGATGAGGCCTTATAAGGAATGGCGCTGTAACATCTGGTTTCCTGCTCACTACTCCCTCACCCCAACCCTCTCCCCATGGGAGAAGGAGTAGTCCCGAGGATAGCCGCCAAGGGGCAATCCTCGGGTCAACAATGACCCTGCT
The DNA here is from genome assembly GCA_021776525.1 of Robiginitomaculum sp. Lineage (GTDB taxonomy): Bacteria > Pseudomonadota > Alphaproteobacteria > Caulobacterales > Maricaulaceae > Robiginitomaculum_B. The sequence goes on along the minus strand of JAJFFT010000004.1, from coordinate 323,094 downwards.
TACCCCTATGGATTGACCCTCTTTACCCCTTATTGGCCCCTATAATGATACTCTTGTGACCCTGAAATGAGGCTTTTATGCCCTTTTTGCCCCTGCGCAAAACGGGGATAATGCGCACTTGTACCCGCCTGCAACAGGTCCGGTATAATGGTGCAATTTAGATGATAAGTCGCTTATGCGTGTTTGCCAGCGTCCCAGCCCTGGGGGGCCAGAGTTGTGTCTGCAAAGGCGGTGGGAATGTCTTCCAGTGCCGTACCCATAGTGTCATTCCAGCGGTTTAAAAAGCCAAACAGGGCAATCACCGCCGTGATCTCGGCAATTTCAGGCGTATCAAAATGCACCCGTAAAGCTTTGCCTTCTGCCTTGCCAACCATAGACGGGGTTTGCGCAGCGCATTGGGCAAAGCGCATTGCGGCGCGTTCTTTGTCACTAAACAGCGGACTGGTTTCATAATCCCACAGCGCCGCCAGCTTTTGCGGCTCTATGCCTGCATTCTTGGCGCTGTGCACTGTATGGGCCTGGCAATAGCGACAGCCATGGGCGGCACTGGCGGCGAAGCCAATCAGGGAACGCAGGTCCGGCGGCAAAACCCCGCCCGGTCCCATGACCGCAAAGCTGAGGCCCATAAAGGCATTGGCGATTTCGGGACGGTGCGCCATGGTTTTAAGCGAGTTTGGCACAAAGCCCATATGGGCGGCGACCAGCTCGAAGGTCGCGGCCATATCGCCAAGGTCCTGATCGTCGACGGGCGGGATCAGCGCCATCGGCTTAACCAGCGCGCTCTGCCAGCATTTTCTTGATCTCACCAATGGCCTTGGCCGGGTTCAGCCCTTTGGGGCACACTTGTGTGCAATTCATAATGGTGTGACAGCGATAAAGGCGAAACGGGTCTTCCAGTTCGTCAAGGCGCTCGCCGGTGGCTTCATCGCGGCTATCGATCAACCAGCGATAAGCTTGCAAAAGCGCCGCAGGGCCAAGATATTTATCGCCATTCCACCAGTAACTGGGGCAGGCGGTCGAGCATGAGGCGCACAAAATGCACTCGTACAGACCATCCAGCTTTTCCCGATCCTCGATGGACTGTTTCCATTCCTTGTCCGGGGCCGCCGTGGTGGTTTTCAAATAGGGCTGCATGGCCGCATGCTGGGCATAAAAATTATTGAGGTCCGGCACCAGATCCTTGATCACCGCCATATGCGGCAAAGGCGAGATATTGACCACTTTGGATTTAATCTCGTCCAGCGGTTTGGTGCAGGCGATTGTGTTGCGCCCGTCGATATTCATTGAACAGGAGCCGCACACGCCCTCGCGGCAAGAGCGGCGAAAGGTCAGCGACGCATCGACATTGTCCTTGATATAGATCACCGCGTGCAGGGCCATCGGGCCGAACTGGCTGGTGTCCAGATCAAAGGTATCCCAGCGCGGGTTCTTGCCGCTATCGGGGTCGTAACGATAAATGCGAAAGGCGCGCACATTTTTGGGGTCGGCACCTTTGGGCGCTGGCCAGTGCTTGCCTTTTTTGATGGTGGAGTTTTTGGGTAGGGTTAGCTGGACCATCTTAATACACCCGTACTGCTGGTTCGATGTAATCAATCTCGTCGGTCATGGTGTAGGTATGCACCGGACGGTAATCGAGTTTGACCTTGCCGGTCTCATCAACCCAGCCCAATGTGTGCTTCATCCACTTTTTGTCATCGCGATCGGCGAAGTCTTCGCGGGCGTGGGCGCCGCGGCTTTCCTCGCGGGCCAAAGCCGCATTGATCAATACGGTGGCCTGTTCCAGAAGGTTATAAAATTCGAGGCTTTCCACGAGGTCTGAATTCCAGATCATTGAGTGATCCGTGACCTTCATATCCTTGGCCATGGACCAGATTTTGGCCACCTCGCCAGCGCCTTCGGACAGGCTGTCGCCGGTACGGAACACGGCGGCAAAGGTCTGCATGGTTTCTTGCATATGCAAGCGCAGATCGGCGGTTGAGGTTTTACCATTGGCGTTACGGATCGCATCAAAACGTTTTAGCGAAGCCTCACCGGCATCCTTTGGCAATTCACGCTGGCGGGCGCCTGCTTTCAAGGTATCAACACAACGTAGACCGGCCGAGCGGCCAAACACCACAATATCGAGAAGCGAGTTACAGCCCAGACGATTGGCCCCATGAACCGAGGCCGAAGCGGCCTCGCCAGCGGCATACAAACCCGGCACGGTGGCATCCTGGTCACCGTCTTTGGGGCACACCACTTCGCCATTAAAATTGGTCGGAATGCCGCCCATATTATAGTGCACGGTGGGCAGAACCGGGATCGGCTCTTTGGTCACATCAACACCAGCAAAGATTTTGGCGCTTTCGGAAATTCCCGGCAGACGTTTATGCAAAAGATCAGCCGGTAAATGGTCAAGGTGCAGATAAATATGATCTTTTTTGGGACCAACACCGCGCCCTTCACGTATTTCTATGGTCATGGCACGGCTAACCACATCGCGACTGGCCAGATCCTTGGCGGTCGGGGCATAGCGCTCCATAAACCGCTCACCTTCGGAATTAACCAGATAGCCGCCCTCGCCTCTGGCCCCTTCGGTAATCAACATACCGCCGCCATAAATGCCGGTCGGGTGGAACTGAATGAACTCCAAATCCTGCAAAGGCAGGCCAGCGCGCAACACCATGCCGCCGCCATCGCCCGTACAGGTATGGGCAGACGTGCATGAAAAGTAAGAGCGTCCAAAGCCGCCAGTGGCCAGAATCACCGCCTGAGCCTTAAAGCGATGCAAGGTACCGTCATCCAGCTTCCAAGCCAGAACGCCGCGGCATTCGCCGTCTTCCATAATCAGGTCAAGCACAAAATATTCGATATAAAAATCGGTCTGGGCGCGCACGCATTCGCCATAAAGTGTATGGATCAGTGTATGGCCAGTCCGGTCAGCCGCGGCGCAGGCACGCTGGGCCGGGGTTTTGCCAAATTCCTTCATGTGGCCGCCAAACGGGCGCTGATAAATCTTGCCCTCTTCGGTGCGTGAAAACGGCAGGCCCCAATGTTCCAGCTCATACACCGTTTGCGGTGCTTCGCGGCACATATACTCGATGGCATCTTGATCACCCAGCCAGTCCGAACCCTTGACCGTGTCATACATATGCCATTGCCAGCTGTCGTCAGACATGTTGCCCAATGACGCCGCAATGCCGCCCTGGGCCGCCACCGTATGGCTGCGTGTGGGGAACACTTTGGTGATACATGCAGTTTTCAAACCGCCCTGTGCCGCGCCCAGCGCTGCACGAAGCCCAGCGCCGCCAGCGCCTACGACAACCACATCAAAAGTGTGATCAATCCATTCATACGCCATTACGCGTTAACTCCCAAAATTGATCGAAATCAGCGCGTACACGGCCGTCAGCCAGAGCGCCAAAGAGAAAAGATTATTGAGCCACAAGCCCAGTGTGCGCAAAAACCCGCCAAAGTAATCTTCAATGGCGGTCTGCACCCCAAGGCGCATATGCACCACCATGGCGCTGATGCATAAAAACGTCACCGCGGCACCAAAGGGCGAACCCAGCCACGCCATCACACCATTGTAACCGGAGGTAAAACTGGACAAAAACTGCAATAAAAACAGCGGAATGAGGACGAGTAGCGCCACCGCAGTGACCCTTTGTTTGACATAATGCTCAACCCCTTTATGGGCCGAGCCAAGACCAGTTACATTCTTGTAGGACGTACGCATGGATCAGCCCCCCACCGACAAAAGATTAAGGCCCCAATAGGCTGTTGCCCAAATGGCGAGGGTCAGAAGCACACTCAGTACCAGGACCACCCATGCGGTTCGGTCTGCGGTTTCCTTGTCATAGCCGACACCCTTGCCCCACATCAGATAACGCACACCGTTGAGCAAGTGAAAAGAGAGCGCCAATGTGAAGGCAAAAAGCAGCGCCCGGCCAGGTATAGACCCCATCACACTCATCAGCTTCATATAGGTTTTTGGCCCTTCGGCCGCAGCAGCAAGCCAGGCCACAATCACAAAAACCCCACCATACAGTGCCACACCACTTGCCCGATGCAAGATGGATGTCACCATGGTTACGTGCCAACGCCACACGGATGTAAATGGCGATAATGGCCGCGGATCAGACCAGTTTGCGCTCATGCCCTGCCTCTTTTAATTGTCAGCCGACTCACAGCAACAACAGCTGCCAGATGGGCGAAAGTTACGCTTCTCATTGGGCAAGTCAACGCATCGTTGCGATGCAATGACCCCGCATATCACTGCGATGTAATCGTCAACATTTTCTGGATACAAGCTGGTCAGGGTTTTATTAAATTTTAGTTATCGCCTCCCCTTATGCATCCCCCTGTTGTACAGTGAACATTGCCGGCAAACAGGGTGAGGAGAATGACCATGCTGACCTTTGGCGATCGCAATGCAGTAACGCTATACCTCATCATAACCGCTATTACGCTTGGCATTTTGATCTCGCCATCACAGGCACAGGCCGACACCATCGTCGCACCTGACGGGCTTGAACGAAGCTATACAGTGTTTGCCCCCAAAAGCGCGAAACGCGGTGCACCGGTGTTGTTTGTGCTACACGGCGGCGGTGGCAGCGCCAGGCAGGTCCACAATACCATGTCATATGACACGTATGCGCGGCGGAACGGCTTTATTGTGATCTATCCAGACGCCGTAAAGCGGCACTGGAATGATGGCCGCAATGATAGCATTACACCGTTTTTTAAAGGTATAACGCCTGATGATGTCGGCTTTTTACGTGCTGTTGCTGGTCGCCTGATCGGGAGCGGACAGGGCGATGAGGCACGCATTTTGGTCACCGGCGTATCAAACGGCGGCATGATGACCCAACGCCTGATGTGCCAGGCTAGCGATATTTTTTCTGGCGGATCCAGCATCATTGCAGGTTTGCCCACCGCGCTAAAAAATTGCAAGCCATCACACCCTCGTTCAATTTTATTGATCAATGGCGATGCAGACCCGATCATGCCGTGGAATGGCGGTCATGTTGGATTCCGCAAAGCGCGCGGCACCGTCCTGTCCGGCCAGAACACCTTTGCCCACTGGAAAAATGTGCTGGGATGTACTGGGCAGGCCCGTGTAATGCCGATGCCCAATCGCGACAAGACAGACCAGTCCCATGCCACATTAAAGGTTGCCAAAGGCTGCACAGGTGAAACCAAAGTTCATATGGTTCGAGTTTATGGGGGTGGCCATAACGCCCCCGGCCGCGTGAGCAAAAAACGAAATAAGCAACTGACCATGCGCAAGCGACTGCTCGGCCCGACCAATATGGATTTCGACGCACAGCGCATGACAGTGCGGTTTTTGGGCCTCAGCGGTGATTAACGCGCGTTTGAAATGCGTTGTCTTTTCCTTCTGCCAACAGCGGCACAGCATCGGTAATGGCGTCGAGTAAAGGGTCCAGCCAGGTCGCATCCGATTTGGCAAAGTCTTTGAGGACATAAGGCACCACTTTGGCCCGATCCCCCGGATGGCCAATGCCGATACGGGCGCGGCGAAAATCTGGCCCCAAAGCCGCGATGATGGATTTGATCCCGTTATTGCCGGCTGCACCGCCGCCCGTTTTAACGCGAAACTTGCCCGGTTCCAGATCCAACTCATCATGAAAGACCATGATTTTGTCTTTGGAAATTTTATAAAAACTGGCAGCAGCCTGAACCGCCCGACCCGATTCGTTGTAATAGGTTTGTGGCTTCATCAACAGGGTTTTGACCCGGCCGCTTTCTGTCTCCAGAACGCCATCTGCCACCAGCGCGCCAAATTTTGACCGCCATGGCCCAAACCCATGGGCGCGCGCAATGGCGCTGACCGCCATAAAGCCTGCATTATGGCGGTTCAGTGCGTATTTAGGATCAGGATTACCCAGACCGACGATTAACAGCATGACATCCTCCCGCTGGCGCGAAAATAATTTATGCCAGAAGAGAGAAACGGGAATGGTTTATTCCTCGCCGCCTTCAGCTGCTTCGCCTTCTTCGCCTTCACCGGCTTCTGCGGCGGCCTCTGCTGCTGCTTCTGCTTCGGCCTCTTCATCGGCCTCCGAGATCGCGGCACGTGAGCCAACCAGCGTGACGATGGTAAAGTCGCGATCCGTAATGGCTGAGGTTACACCTTTTGGCAGGTCTACCGAAGAGATGTGAGCCGAATCACCAATGTCATAACCGGTCAGGTCAATCTCGATGACTTCAGGGATAGAGCCGGCAGGGCACAGCAGTAACAATTCGTGACGCACAACGTTCAGAACGCCGCCACGTTTCAGGCCTGGCGATTCTTCTTCATTGGTAAAGCGCACAGCAACTTCAACTTCAATCATCTGATCGGCATCAACGCGATACAGGTCAACGTGCATCGGGACATCGGTAACCGGGTGGTACTGAACATCACGGGTGAGAACCAGTTGCTTTTCGCCCTTGTGGTCGATGGTCACCGTTTGCGCGATAAAGTCACCGGAGTTCAGTGCCTTGCGCACTTCGTTCTCTTTGAGACTGATAGCCACATTGCCCAGCTTGCCACCATAAAGGATGCCCGGGATCATACCTTCGCGGCGCGTTTGGCGAGCACCGCCGGTGCCAGTACGTTCGCGCACGTCAACAGAAAGAAGAATATCGGCCATTGGTCCGGTCCTTAAATTTTTAGGTGATACGCGGGCACAACAGTACGCGCACGTAAAACGCATCGGTAAATTCGAGCGCGGTCTATAGGCGATGTTTGCGCCTTAAGCAAGCGTCCGTGTGCAGGAAAAGCCTCCCCCTGACGGATCTCTTACCACGACCGGCGCACAGCGTCGCACAAGGCCTGTGTATCAATCTGGTGGTGGCGGTACAGATCGGTCAGATCACCGCACTGGCCAAATTCATGCACGCCCAAAGCCCGTACTTTGTGGCCATGCACACCGCCCAGCCAAGAAAGCGCCGCCGGATGCCCGTCATGCAACGTTACAATGCGTGCACCAGGGCTTAAATCATCGAGCAATTCTTCACAGTGCGAGGCCCTGCTCCGCGCCTTAACCGCGCCGCTTTGCCAGTCGTGATACAGCCGGTCAGCCGAAGTGATCGCCAACAGGCCAAGGCCCTTAACGTCTTTGTTCAATGCCTCAAAAGCGGCTTCGGCCTCAGGCGCTATAACACCCGTATAAACGATCAGATGCTCTACCGGCCCGTCTGGTTTATGGCGCCAATAGCCGCCCTGAAGAATCGCCTGCACCTGTACATCATCCAGTTGGCGATCGGGTTGCTGCAGCGCCCGTGTGAACAACCGCAAATACACAGAGCCGCCGTCATTTTCGTCCTGCATATGCACAAACCCCCAACGCATGATGTGCGCCAGTTCGTCCGCATAGGCCGGTTCAAACGAGGTCAGCCCCGCCTGCCCCATACCGATCAGGGGCGATGATATAGACTGGTGCGCGCCGCCTTCGGGGCTGAGCGATATGCCCGACGGTGTGGCCACCAGCATAAAGCGCGCATCCTGATAACAGGCATAGTTGAGCGCATCCAGACCACGGGCAATGAAGGGATCATACAACGTACCAATAGGAAACAACCGCTGGCCGAACAAAAGATGCGACAGGCCCAGCGCCGCCAGATTGATAAACAGATTGTTTTCGGCAATGCCCAGTTCGATATGCTGGCCCGATGGTCCCCGGCCCCATTTTTGAATAGAGGCCACTTTATTAGCCCGAAAGGTGTCCTTGATTTCACGGCGATGGAACAGGCCGCGCTGATTAACCCAGCCGCCAAGATTGGTCGACACAGTGACATCGGGCGAGGTGGTGACAATACGTTCGGCCAACGGTCCGCCGCCTTTAGCAATATCATTAAGAATACGGCCAAAGCTTTCCTGGGTGCTGCATTTGGCAACGTGTTCCAAAGGCAGGACATCTGGAATGTTGATCGCGGCGGCCTTGGACACACGACGATCCAGAGGCTGATTAAAGGGCGCGGTGCGCAGCATGGCATCAAACTGTGCGTCCGGAATATCCAGTGCCTCGTGGCGCTCCCACTCATGGCCCTGGCGCACATTCATGGCCGCTTGAAAACCAGCCATTTGTTTGGGGGTCATCAGACCGGCATGATTGTCCTTATGGCCCTGCAAAGGCAGGCTATGGCCTTTGATAGTATAGCACAAAAACACCGTCGGCTTGTCGTTCTTCACCTGTGCAAAGGCGTCCAGAACAGCCTCCATGCAATGCCCGCCAAGGTCGGTCATCAAGTCTGCCAGCGCCGCATCATCATAGCGCGACAGAAGGCCTTGCAGGTCAGTATCATCAGGGTGATCGGCAAGGATTTGTTCACGCCATGCCGCGCCGCCCTTATAGGTCAACACGCAATAAAGATCATTGGGGCACTGGTTAAACCATCGTTTCAGGCTCGCACCGCCGGGTTGTTTGAAGGCTTCAAACAGGGTGCGGCCATATTTCAGAGTGATGACATTCCAGCCTACAGCACGGAAAAATCGTCCGATAATGCGAAACAGCTTTTCATTGACTGTACCGTCCAGACTTTGCCGGTTGTAATCAATGATCCACCACAAATTGCGTACATCGTGTTTCCAGGTGTCCAGCAAGGCCTCGTAAACATTGCCTTCGTCCAGCTCTGCATCGCCAACCAGCGCCACCATGCGGCCCGGTTTCTGGCCTTCGGGCAACAGGTTTTTGAGGTCCAGATAAGACTGTGTCAGGGCCGCAAAATTGGTCATCGCTGCGCCAAGGCCCACTGATCCGGTTGAAAAATCAACCATGGCCCCGTCTTTGGTCCGCGACGGATAGGATTGCGCCCCGCCAAGCCCACGAAAATTTTCCAGCTTGTCCAAACTTTGATGGCCAAACAGATACTCAATAGCGTGCATGACCGGTGCGGCATGGGGTTTGACCGCAACGCGGTCATTGGGCCTGAGCACCTGCATATAAAGCGCCGTCATAATGGTCGAGATAGAGGTGCAACTGGCCTGATGGCCACCAACTTTCAACCCGTCGCGATTTGGCCGCACATGGTTGGCGTTATGGATCATCCAGGCCGAAAGCCAGCGCACTTTGCGCTCTATGGCGCTCAGCGCCTTAATGTCAGTCCTGGAATCATCAGAATGTTGGCTGTCCATCATCATCGGTCTTTCTGTCTGTAAAAGGCGTCTGGATTATAGCGATTTACGGGCTTTAAGCGCCGCTGTCAGAGTGCCATCATCCAGATAATCCAGATCGCCGCCCACCGGCACACCGCGCGCGATCGAGGTGATTTGCACGCCCGTTTGCGCCAGGGCATCATGAATGTAATGCGCCGTTGTTTGCCCATCAACATTGGCATTCAGCGCCAGTATAATTTCGCTCACGCCATCCTCTGCGGCACGATTGACCAGCGCGCCAATGCGCAAGTCTTCGGGCCGCACCCCATCCAGCGCCGAGAGCACCCCGCCCAGCACATGGTAGCGCCCGCGATAGGCCCCGGCCCGTTCCAACGCCCAAAGATCACCCACCTGTTCGACCACGCAAATACTGTTTTGAGCCCGGCCTGGCGCAGCGCAAATGGCGCATGGATTACTGACATCAATATTGCCGCACTGCTGGCATGTGGTGATGCGGGTTGCCGCCTCGCCCAGAGCATCGGCCAGCGGAGCCATCAAGGCTTCTTTTTTGCGGATCAGGTGCAGCGCAGCCCGTCGTGCAGAGCGCGGCCCCAGACCCGGAAGCCGGGCCAACAGGGTAATCAGGCGTTCAATTTCTGGTCCGGCGGAGGAATGAGGCATAAGCGAATCACACGTTTTCAATGATGCTTTATGCCACTCTCAGCAGCGAGCGGCGAGGCCTTTAGCCGCTGCGTTCCTCATGTTCTTCGACAAGGCGTTGATTATAGGCCAACAACGCATCCTCGCGGGAGATATAGCCAATGACCTTTTGTTCGCCAAAGCGCGATTTGACCGGCGCACCATCCAGATTTTCTGCTTTCAACAGACCCAGAGCCTTGCCCAGCGTGTCATCGGCATAAAGCACCGCCCCGGCCATGCTGATTTCTTTTTTAAGACGGCTGATCGGGGTCATGAAATCGCGGACTCGCACAGTTTGAAGGATCAACCTTTGCGGACCATCGCGTAAGGTATAGCCGCGCAGCTCGATCTGTTTTTGAAAGATATTGCCGCGGGTGATGGCCTGAGTGACTACCGTAGCCAGAGACACCGCCAACAACACCGCTACCGAGGCTTCGTATGATTGCGTCAGTTCAAAAACAATCAAGGTGGTCGATATAGGTGCGCCCAACACAGCGCCGGACAATGCCCCCATACCAACAATGGCGAAAAATGCCGGGGCCGCCGCTTCGCCAAGCAGCATACCAACCAGCGCCCCAAACGCCGCACCAACCATGGCGCCCAGATAAATCGACGGGGAGAACATTCCGCCGCCAAAGCGAAATGACAAAGACACCATGGTGGCAATAATTTTTGCGCACAACAGCAACAGCAATAAAATAAGTCCATAACCGCCGTGCAACGCCGTACTGGTGGCCTCGTAACCGACACCCAGAACCTGGGGAAAGACAATGCCGATCAGACCAATCAATACGCCGCCCATGGGGGGCAAAGCCCACAGCGGCACCCCAAAACGCGCCGCCAGCTTTTGCACATGGTATGGTCCTTTGACCATCAGGGTTACAAACACAATGGCCAAACCGGCACACAGAAGACCCAGAAGCACAGCGGCAGGGTAATCAATCAGGCTAGCCCCTGGCACAGGCGGCAGATCAAAGGCCGGTTGCGCACCAAGGAATGACCGGGTGACCACGGCCCCGGCCGTTGCCGCCACCGCGGTTGGGGCAATCACCCGCAAGGCGTAATGGCCAAGCACAACCTCAAGCGCAAACAACAACCCGGCCAGTGGCGCATTGAAAGACGCCGCCACGGCACCCGCCGCACCACAGGCCAGCAATGTGCGCGCGTTGCGCTCTCCAAGGTTCAGAGTGCGCGACAACAAAGATGCCAATGCGGCACCCAGATGCACCGCCGGGCCTTCCCGCCCAGCACTGGCCCCAGAGCCTAGCGAGACAGCGGTAATTGCCGCCGAATACAATCCCGGACCAAAGCCGATATTCCCCTTGCCGACGGCGCGGGCCTCGATCACTTCGGCAACGCTTTGCGCCCGCACTTCGCCAAGCGCTTTGGCCCGCTCTGCCAGATATAAAAGCGCCCCGACGGTCAGCCCGCCGATCACCGGGGCAATCCATATATGCCCCCAATGCAAAGCTGCTGCGGTACTCGCCAGACGCTCTTCGGAGCTGCCATAAAGCAAGCCCTGCACGCCCAAGATAGACAGCCGAAAGCCCAAGGTGGCAAAGCCCGCTAATGTCCCCACCAATGCAGCTGTCAGCCACAACCAGACCGGATGATCTGCATGGTAGCGAATGCGGCGGACCACCCAACGCTGCCACACGGCACGCGAATGGTGATGGTGGTGGTGATGTGCGGCGCTCGTCTTATCAGATGAGGGAGATGTCATCGTGCGCGTGGCCTCGCCTTGTCTCTTTTGCCTGGATCAACCGGGTTGCATTGACAAACTGCACCGATATATCGCGCTGTTCAAGTCAGAGTATTTTTCGAGCTCTGGCATGACAACATGCTCGCCAAGTGAGGGTGGGTAGGCTAAGGCATTTGTTGAAAAACGTTTGGAGCACATGATGCGCATTATTCTGGTGACCGACGCCTGGGAGCCCCAGGTCAATGGTGTGGTGAGGACCCTCAGCCGCACAGTCGATGAATGCCGCGCCATGGGCCATGAGGTTGAAGTCATCAGTCCGGGAGACGGGTATTTCACCCTGCCCTTGCCGACATATCCAGAAATCCGTCTGGCATTTTTTGCCAAAAAGGATATTCAGCGGCGCATCGAAAAGTTTGAACCGGACGCCATCCATATCGCCACCGAAGGCAGTATCGGACAAACAGCGCGGTCCCTGTGTCTGAAATGGAACTGGCCCTTCACCACCAGCTATCACACCCAGTTCCCCGAATATGTGCATGCCCGTTTTCCGTTTATCCCGCTGTCCTTAGGTTATGCGTTTATGCGACGGTTTCACAATTCCGGCGGACGCATGATGGTCACCACCCCCAGCATGAGCAAAGAGTTGCTGGCCAAGGGCTTTGGCAATATCAGCGCCTGGGCGCGCGGTGTTGATACAGAGTTGTTCAACCCTGAACTGCGCGATGTTGAAAACGGCGTTTATGCCGGTTTGAAGCGCCCTGTTTTTGTTAATGTCGGCCGCATCGCCGTTGAAAAAAACATCGAAGGCTTTTTGGAGCTGGACCTGCCAGGCACCAAAGTGGTTGTCGGCGATGGCCCGCAATTAGAAGAATTAAGACGCAAATATCCTGATATAGTGTTTACCGGCGTCAAACACGGCGAGGAATTGGCCCGTCATTTTGCCGATGCAGATGTGTTCGTGTTCCCCAGTCGCACTGACACCTTCGGGCTGGTTAATCTGGAAGCTATGGCTTGTGGAACACCGGTATCATCTTTCCCAGTGCCGGGGCCGCAAGACATTATCGGCACATCAGGGGCCGGGGCCTTTGACGAAGATTTACAGGCCGCCAGTCTGGCCTGTCTGGATCTGGACCGGGAAGTGGCCCGCAAACACGCTCTGACCTATTCCTGGACAGCGTGCGCCGAGGATTTCGTCAAAAACCTGGAGGTGCCACCGGGGCCGGAACGGCGGCGGTTCTGGAAACGCCTGAAACGCCTGGGCGGAAAGGTTCGCCCGCGCCTGCCCAAACGCATGCGCCGATCCGCAAGGGACAGTAGCAATACGCCCCCCACGGATCAGGCATAAACTCGATCAGGGGCTTTGTGTCATAATGGCAAGAGCGCGGGCGCTTTCACCAAGGCGGACCCGATCTTCTTCGGGCAGTGGGATCAGACCTTTATCGCCCAGATAACCAAACTCACCCCAGGTATCATCATTGGTAAATTCAGCCACAAAAGCGGCAATGCCAGGGACCAGTGATGTGTGTTGTTTCTTCACATAGAAGAACAGATCGCGGGACACAGGATAGGCACCGCTGGCAATGTTTTCAAAACTGGGTTCATCACCATCAATATGGGCGCCTTTGATCTGGTCACCATTTTGGTCCAGAAAAGAAAACCCGAAAATACCGAGTGCCGCGGGTGTTTTTTCAAGAGTTTGCACAATGGCGTTGTCATTTTCACCAGCATCAATCCAGGCCCCATCTTCACGCAGACGATGGGCAATGTATTTGAATATTTTTTTACCCGCCAAAGCAGTTCCATCAGCGGAAGCTCCCATACCTTCGGGCAAAACGGGGGTTATGCTCTGATAGGCCTCATCGCCCGGTTTGGCAGAACGAAGTGCCTTTAGGCAAGATATCTGCTTGGCCCCTTTTTCCATGGCGATTTCAACAAATGCATCACGGGTACCCGATGTTGGCGGCGGGCCATAGGCTTCGATTTTTGTATCAGGCAAAGACGGATCAATTTGTGACCATTTAGTGTAGGGGTTGTCTTTGAGAACGCAATTATCGTCCGCAACGGGCACTTGCGCGGCAAAGGCCAGAAACACCTGTTTCAAAGTCAGGTCAAATGTCGGGGCGTCGGTGGCATTGGCAAAAACAATCCCATCAAAGCCGATTTTGACCTCGACAATATCCGTAACACCATTTTGATGGCACAATGTCCATTCATTGGCCTTCATCCGCCGTGAGGCATTGGTGATGTCTGGCGTACCTTCGCCAACGCCGGCACAAAACAGCTTCATACCGCCACCGGAACCGGTAGATTCGACGATCGGGGTTGGAAAATCAGTTTGCGCGCCAAAGTTTTCCGCTACCGCCGTCGAGAACGGATAGACGGTAGATGAGCCAACAATGTGCAGCGTATCGCGAGATAGCGCCGGTGCGGCAAAACTGCAAACCCCGGCCAACAGGCCCGCGATCATTAATTGTGTGGTTTTCATGGTTTCATTCCTTGTTTTTTTTTGTAAGGCCGCGAACACGCGCCTTACCAGTCGTATTGCAGACGCATTTGCATGCCGTCCGTATTTCCAACGCCAAATTTAGCCGCGCCGCGTGCGGTCGCGTGAATGGCATTAAGCATGACCCGGACATGGCTTTGCGGATACCAGTTCAGACCAGCCGCCCATGTATTCATTTTACCCGCATTGGCAGAGGTTAAATCCAATGTGTCAAAACGTGCCGCAATTTCAAAAGCTCCGGCACCGCCTTCTCCAACCGCGCGGGTGGGCTTGATCCGGCCAAAGGCGCCTTTCTTGACGCTATAGGTCCGTTTTTCGCCCGTCAGGAACCAGCCGGCTTGAACAAAAAAACCATCGGATGCATTGAGAGCATCTTCGCGCATCCATTCGCCCTCGACATGAAACGGGCCAGAAACATAGGCCGCCTCGAGTCCATAGACGGTCGAATTTTTACCCTGATTATTGGCGTCAACCAGACGTTGGGATAAGTGAATACGTGGGCGGGCGCGCACCCGGATTTGATCCCCCGCATTGCCTGTAAAGCGCCGTATGCTGCCGCCCAAATGCACAGTGTGGTTATCATCATTGATCGGCGTGAAAGTGCCTCGTGCCGCATAGGAATGCTCGTTTGAGAGTAAACCTTCATGGCTGTAAAGCACAGCGTTCAAATCATTGCCAAACACACCGGCGGACAATGAATAACGATCACCATGTGTTGACAGCACGGCACCAAAACGGCGCGACAGCCGAAACGCGTCGGTGACGCTGCCCCGTTCCAAAAATGTGGTAAAGCGGCCAGAAGTTTGCTCCTCCAATGAGTTGGGCGTTTTCTGATTGCCAATCGTCAATGATGTATTGCTGTTCACCTTGAACGACAATTTAACATCCTTGGCTTTGGGGTCGTGAAAGGCGATATCGCCGCCATTCACAAAGTCAAATTCGGCGACGTATTTAATCCGGCTGCCCATTTTGCCAAAAATGCCGAGCCGGGCCGTACGAAATTCTGTATCTGAATTTGAGGTTTTCAGCCCCGCAAGATCATAATCGATATCTGAGAAGTCCAACAAAACCCGACCACGCGGCGCAATGGAAAATTCACTATCGGCTAATGCGGCACCTGGTGCGGCCAACGTCACGGCCAGTGCCATAAGAGAAGTTTTTCTCATTTATCCCCTCCTAGAGAATGCTGAACGCATACAATTGCATTCGACAGCGCTTCTCTAGGAAAGGAATGTGACACGCCCGTGACAGCGTGAAAAATTCAGAAAATGCGAGGCCCCAAGCTTACATCAAGCGTTTGCGCAAAATCTGGCTGAGCATATCAACCATGGTCACGGCAATAATAATGATCAGCAAAATAGCCGCAGTTTTCCCATACTGGAAAGACCGGATTTGTTCGAACAATAACTGGCCGATACCGCCTGCACCGATCAATCCCAATATGGTCGCCGAACGGGTGTTGGTTTCAAATCGATATAGCGCATAGGATGTCCAGAGCGGCGCCACCTGGGGAATAACACCCCAAATAACCTCGTGTATGGGACGCCCGCCAGTGGCCCGCACACCCTCTACCGGGCCAGGGTCCATGGCCTCAACGGCCTCGGAGAATAGTTTGGCCAACACACCGGTGGTATGCACCGCCAGCGCCATAACACCGGCAAACGGGCCAAGACCCACGGTCACCACAAACATGGTCCCGACGACAAGTTCATTGATCGAGCGAAATGCATCCATAAGCCGGCGGACAAAGAATACCACGGGCGCAGGTGCAACATTACGCGATGAAAGCAGACCAAAAGGAATGGCGAACAAGATCGAAAGGAATGTCCCCCAGAGTGCGATCTGGATGGTCACTGACATTTGTTGCAGATAAAGCCAGCCTTCTTTCCAGTCGAGTTTCAAGAAGCCGGCCGCATACTCGCCCATCTTGTCAGCATTGTTGACCAGATCGGGGGTTTTATAAATTTCGGCGGCCACATAGGCCCAGATCAACAAGGCCAGAAAGATTGACCAGACCGCGGAATCAAACAGGCGCTCGCGAACCGGCTTGACCGGCCCCGCACCACGGGTGGCGGAACTCCAGAAGAATAAACCAAAGGCGATCAGGCCAATGCTGAGCGTAAAGCCGACCCGTTTCCACGGCAGGGCCTTTGCTTTGCTGCGCGAGCTGCGGTTGTTATTGGCAACAATACCGACCGCCTCAACAACTTCGCCTTCGCCGGCACCGACCTCATTAAGTCGCGTTTGCAACTCCGCCAGTTTGGCAGCCCGTTCTTCATCGCTGAGGGAATAATCATTGCGTGTCGTCGCCATATCGCGAACGATTTCCAAACGAATGATCGGGTCAAGATGTGCATCTGAAGCCGGTAAAAACATCCCGAAATCCAGCTCGGCCAAGATTTTGCGCTGGCGCTGCAATTCTTCCGGACTGTCGGCGCGGCGCCCATAGGTCATAAAGAAATACAGAAGCTTTTGTTTCACTTCGGGCGATAGATCCCGACGCCAGATAATCGGGTCCGTTTGGATCAATGGCGATTGCCATAACACCCGCATACGAGCCAGAATTTCAGGTTGGGTACGGCCCAGACGTTTAAGATTGGTGGTGTTATTTGTGGCCACATCAACCAGTTTGTTGGCCACTGCATAGCCATTGGCTTCGTGGGTGGCATTGGTGACGTTCTTGAAGCACTCATTGGGCACAATCCCGCGCGGTGCAAACACATAAGCCATCGGCATTAACGACCCAGAGGTTGAATTAGGATCCCCCATGCCAAAATTGATGGTCTGGTCACAAACCAGAATGTCATCCAGAGTTTTATAGGGGCTATCAGCCGGAACCAGCAGAACCGAGTAATATCCCGGTGCACCATCGGGATAGGTGGCCTTGGCAAACACTTCACCATTAGAGCGGCGCACAGCCTCCAGGCCTGATTTATTAGAAAACCATGATGCCTCAATACGTTCAAAGCGCATGGCCTCGATCAGGCCCGAATAATCGGCAGAAAAGAAGGCGTTGACCTTCATGCCGGTCATTTTGCCCATGTCTTCCAAAAACGGCGTCCACAATACCGATAAATTATCGCTGGCTTCGGTCGTCAGGACACCAAAATTCAGTTCAGGCAAAGGCTCGTCATTATCCACTTGGGCCATGACCGATGGCGTGTTGAACACCCCAAGGGTTAAAATGAGTGTTGCTAAAAGCAGAAGAATTCGATTTTTCATTATACCGCCTCCGCCGTCCAGAAGGCGTCCTCATACTCTTCACCATAAATCTTGATCAGGGTTTTGCGGTCCAAACCTTTGGCCGGACCGTCAAAAATAATCTTGCCGGCTTTGAGCGCCACAACCCTCTGGCAATAGCGCATGGCGTAATCCACCTGATGCAAAGAGACCACCACGGTCAGCCCGTCGCGGTCATTCAATTCCTGAAGAAGTTCCATTACCTTGCGGGCCGATACCGGGTCCAGCGAGGCAATCGGCTCGTCGGCCAACACCATGCGGGCCCGTTGCACCAGCGCGCGGGCAATTGCTGCGCGTTGTTTTTGGCCGCCGGAGAGTTTTGACGTGCGTCGCCCGGCAAACTCGGCAACGCCGACACGTTCCAGTGCCGCCATGGCGCGCACTTTGTCTTCGTCCGGGAAAGCACCAAAGATACCGCGCCAGGTGGGGATGCGGCCCAGACAGCCAATCAACACATTGGTGAACAGATTAAGCCGCCCGACCAGATTGAAGGATTGAAAAATAAACCCGATATCACGACGCCGGTAGCGCAGCCCCTTGGCCAGCCGCCCGTCACGTTGCAATTTACGTCCAAAAACTTCCAGGCGCCCAGAGCCGGGATCCGCCTGTTGCAAACCATCAATGGTCCGCAGCAAAGTTGATTTACCGGAACCTGATGCCCCGATCAGAGCAACCATTTCGCCGCGTTCGACTTTCAGATCGACACCATCCAGCGCCTTGAATGCACCAAATGATACGTTGGTATTTTGCGCCGTTAATGCCGGCGCATTCTCATCTGGAAGTTTGTGTTTTGCAGTCCTGGCCATCCCTAGCCTCCCCATCATATTCTCCAGCGCCAGAAGCGCCCTAGGAGCAATGACGGCGGCCTTTTACGTGCATCATAACCGTCTGCGACTCGGGAGAGGATTTTGACGCAGGTTTCGCCAAGAGCAAGGCCTTATGTGTAGCTGGATGAGGATTTATTATCAGAAATTGGACATCATAAAGAAATGCGCAAAAAAAACGGGGCGGCCAAGGGCCACCCCGTAATCTTTAACCGTGTCTAATAAGATTAGAACTGGTATTTCAAGCCAAACTGAACGGACCAGTTTGACGCTTGTGAGAAGGTTGTCAGCCGGTTTGGACCAGCACTGAAATTGCTATAGGCCAGTTGACCGTTTGCATCCACTGTAGCTCTGACAAGCGGCTCTACATATGGGAAACTGATCTGTTGCAGATTGCCCCAGCCACCATCAATCAGGTTACCGATATTGCGGATATCCATTGACAAGATGCCTTTGGCAGCAGCCGGGAAGATGCCCGGAATTTCCTGCTTGATACCAAGATCCCAACGCGCAACCCATTTGGTACGGAACGCATTACGTGGTGCAATTTCACCGGCGTATTTGTTCAGGCCTGAGCTTTCCAGGAAGGAGAAGAACGCATTCAGATCGGAAATGCCGGAAAGATCAACATTTGAATCGCCAGCGCCCGTTGGCACGTAGAACAGTTGAGAATCGCGCCGTGCAAATTCACGGTTAAACCCAAACTCGCTCAAGCTGCCGCGGTTGGTACGATCATCGAAAGTATAACTGAATGGCTGACCAGATTTGGTTTCACCAAACAAGGTGAAGCGTGTCTGGTTGTCACCAAAGAAGCTCTTGCGATAATCGAAGTTAAACGTGAAGCGATGCTCGCGTTCATAGTTCGCCGTAGAAGCGATCGGGGTATTGCGATCAAAAGCAGCATTACGACCCAAGTTTGATGTAGCCGTTGAGGAAACACCTGAGTTGGCATCTTTGATGTTCTGATGCGAATACGTGGTCCGGAAATCAAAGTTTTCCGTAAACGATTTGGCCGCCAGGAATGACAACACCGTACCATGACCAACACTTGTGTTGGTCAACAGAACGTCAAAGCGATCCGGGTCACAGGTGTTCAGCGGGCGACCATCAGACACGGTACCAGTGACAGAACATGCAATGTCCTGCCAGAAGTTGGCATCTTTAACAGATGTGTAGATCGCATCAGCTTTGAACGTCCAGTCACTACCAAGGAAGTCACCAACAAATGGAACGTCAGCTTCTTTTTCAATGCCCAGAGTAAACTTCCAGTTTGACGGGATATTGAAGTTCGGGTCCAGAGCATTGACGTTACCGTCACCTGCAACCAGGCCAGAGCTGGCTTCAATTGGAATATTGAACCCGTCAACAACTGCCGGACGGAAAACGAAGATCGAATCCTGCGTTACACCGTCGTTGGAGTAGTTGTTGGAAACCCACACGGAAGGTGCGCCGCCTGAGAACAGACCAAATCCACCAAAGATTTTTGTGGTGTCGTCTGGTGTCCAGGTAAAGCCTACGCGCGGCAGAATAATGTCGCGCCCGCTGAGTGTTGCCGTATTGGAGAAACCAAAACGGGAAACAAAATTGGGGTTCTCGGTGATACTGTCTGTCGAACCATAATCTTCATAACGTACGCCAAACAGCAAAGTCAGCTGGTCGGAGACGTCCCACTCGTCCTGTATATAGAGCGAGTTGATGCTGAAGCTCCAGTCGGCACCGGCATCCAATGGATTTCCGGACACAGCGTTAATATAGAAAATGCTGCCAACTTGATTTTCAAAATCGGCTATTGAGCTAAACGTATAATCACCGCGTGAAAACGGTACAAACAGGTTTTGGATATCTGTTTTTTCACGCTCGGCACCAAATGTCAGCAGGTGGTTGCCCGTAGAATAATCGGCATTGAACTTATAGGTCCAAGTATCGTTATCCAGGTCATTGGCTTGACGGAACACATCGGGACCAAGGTAAATGCGACCACCACCTGGCGTGTCAATACGGAACTGGGCAAAGTCGAGCCCGCCCAGAGGAGCCTGATCAGTCGGTGAATTTTTGAACGCCACCTTGATTTCAGTCGACAACTTGTCTGTCCAGTCAGAGAACAACTGGAAGGACGTAGAGCGCAATTTTTGCGAGTTGTTGTACCAGTTTGACAACAAGCCAATACGGTTGGCAAAGCTGTTTTGCGGGCGCAATTGGTTGCCCTTGGCCCGTTGGTGGGTCAGGCTGGCCCGGTGGTTTTCGTTGATGTTCCAGTCCAGCTTGAACAACATCTTTTCATCGATTTCTTTGAGGTTATTGGCATTAAACCCAAGTGGGTCAAAACCATAAACATCACGCGAAATACGCTGAACTTCGGAAATGTCGTTCAAAGTAACTTCAGAAACCTCATCAACAGCACCAGACCCAGCCGGGCCACGTGTAAAGATGTTGGTGGCTTCGAAACGGTCATAACTGGCAAAGAAGAACAGCTTGTCTTTGATGATCGGGCCACCCAAAGTGCCGCCATAGGACCATTCGTCAACATTCAGACCACCACCGGTGAAGCTGCTGTTGCGACGGTAACCAAAGGCAGAACCATGAAAATCGTTTGTACCAGATTTGGTTACAACGTTGACTGAACCAGCTTCAAAACCAGAAAACTCAACGTTAAAAGGCGTTTTTTCCACGTTGATGGCGGCAATGGCATCAATGGAAATCGGCGAACGCAAAGTTGGGAAACCTGAACCGTTCAGACCAAATTTATCGTTCTGTTGCACACCATCAACAGTGATGGAGAGCATGCGATTGTTACCGCCAGAGATGGAAATGGCATTCTGGTTGGTTGGATCAAGATACACAGAAGGGTCAAGCTTCAGAACATCTTTAAAGTCCCGCGTGGTGGTTGGCACACCCTGAATGGTGTCCAGACCAAACCGGGAACCGGCACCCATGGTCAGATTGCCTGTAACGATTGAGCTGGCCGTAACCACAATGGCGTCTTCACGAATAACATCATCAAGCGAGACATTCAGGCGTTTGGTGTCTGCAAGGCTTAAAAACAGGTCTTCGACACGATAAGCCGCGTTACCCGGTGCAACAACCGTCAGTATGTAAGGACCACCCGGGCGAAGACCACGAGCTGTATAGCTGCCATCTGAACCGGTCGAGATTTGACGAACCGACCCGGAAGGAACGTGCAAAATTGTGACTTGAGCACCTGATACGCCAGCGCCAGTGGAGTTTGTCACTGTGCCGCGAAGATTTGATGTTGTTTGTTGCGCTGCTGCCTGACCGGCAAACGAAGCCACTATTGCGACTGCGGCAACGCCGCCCGCGAGTTGTCTTAAACTGATCATATAAGTTCCCCTCAGAAACCATAATAGACAGAAAGCGATCAGCCCCTGCCCCAATACCATCGACCCCGCAATAACCCATGCGTTTGGGTCGATACCCAATTCTTGCGCCCAAGAGTCCATTAACCCTCTTGATAACGCGCCTGTGAGATCTCGTGATAAGACCCCGCACTCGCATACACACGGTTTAACGGAAAATCCAGTGAGTCCGCCCAATTCTTGACCTTTTTATCAGGTTTGTGGCTCTTTGGTGACAATCTGCGCCTGTTTTCTCCCGTTTGGGTGCACAGTATCCATCGAATCAACTTTAAGGGTCGAATCACGGCGCTCTTCGCTCTAAGGTTTACTTGCCCCGTCTTTTTCCATTCTCTATGAGCCCTTTTGTGCCCCTTAAAACGCCATACCCCGTCTTGTCACCCTACCTGTATGTTGGCATTGTTCTTGTGCTGACGGCGGTGCGTATTCTGGCGCTCTTTTTTTCTCCTCTGGAATTGGGGGGTGATGAGGCCCAATACTGGTCCTGGAGCCTCACACCAGATTTTGGGTATTTTTCAAAACCGCCGCTCATTGCCTGGGTTATCGGCCTCAGCACCAGCCTTTTTGGTCATGCCGAATGGGCCGTGCGCATAGCAGCGCCTTTGCTACATGCTCTGGCCGCCTTTTTCCTCTGGTCGGCCGGACAGGTGCTTGCCCCGGGCAAATCTGTGGGCGCTCTGGCCGGGTTGGTTTACATCCTGATGCCTGGCGTCTGGTTTTCCTCAGGCATTATAACCACCGATGCGCTTTTATTGCCGGCAATTGCCGGGGGATTGGCCGCTTATTTCGCCATATTGCGCAAGCCCAGCCTGCCAACCGCTGCTCTTCTGGGTTTGGCAATCGGGCTGGGTTTTTTGGCCAAATACGCGATGATTTACTTTTGCCTTGGAATCGGCGCTGTGGGATTGTTCGATAAGGCCACACGACGTTTTTTGTTCAGCCGGTACGGAGCGCTGGCTGGTCTGGTTGCCTTTGCGCTTGTGCTGCCAAATATTTTCTGGAATGCAAACCACCACTTTGCCACCCTCTCCCACACTGCTCAAAATGCAAACTGGCAAAATATCCGCTTTAATCCGGTCAGCCTGCTCAAATTCTGGGGTGGCCAGTTGGGGCTGTTTGGCATTTTAGCCATTCCTGCTTTTCTTTTTGCCGGAGGCTGGGCCTTGGGCAAGACGGCGCCGCAAAATGCCCGCCGTCTTTTGGTCTTTGCGGCGCTGCCTCTGTTGGTCGTATCAATCCAAGCTCTGATCAATCGGGCCAATGCGAATTGGGCCGTTAGTGCTTATCTTCCGGCCTCCCTGCTTTTGGCGCTTTGGGCACAACATCTTCGGCCTGCCCCCGCAAAAAGAGTGATGGGGGCTGTTTTGACGGTTAATTTTATGACGGGCACAGCTTTTGCCATGTTGGCGATGTCTCCCACGCTGACAGCCCGTATGGGGGCACACAACGCCTTTAAGCGGGTTCATGGCTGGCGCGAAACCGCGCAGATCATCTATGCGCGCGCGGGCCAAGGGACTTTCGATGCCCTTCTTTTTGATAATCGCCTGTTTTATTATGCTGTACAGTATTATGGACGAGATATGGATTTGCCTGACATGTATATTTGGCCCCAAGACGCTGCTCCACACTCTCATATAGAACTGATGAATCCCATAAACCCAGATCAAGCAGGCCACATTCTGGTCATCAATGCGCGCCCTGAATTTACCCTGCGCATGGCCCAGGATTTCAAAATATTTACCCCGATAAGCGCATCATGTGTGGGCCTTGGTGGCAATAAAAAGAGGTGCTTTAGGCTTTATGATACGCAGGGTTTTGCACCGCTGGCCCGCGATGCGGCTTATCTGCAAAAATGGGCGCGCTAAACGCCAAGCGTGAATATGAGTATTTTATCCGAACAATGCTTGGGTGAAGCGGCCTGATCTGCTAACCAATTGGCCATAAGGAGCGAATTGCGTGAAACCCAGTATAACGAAAAGTAGAATTTCGATGGCGGTGCCACTCTTTGTTGGTGCTGTGCTTGCTTTGTCGGCCTGTCAGACAGGATCGCAGACAAAAGGGCTGGGCAACCCGTTTTCGCGGGTCTTTCAAACATCGCCCGGTTCAAATGGCCCGCAAGAAAACACACCTGCGCCTGAACAAGACACTGGTTATCGCGGCACTGATGAAACCCCATCACAGATTTTTCCGGGAACAGGTCGCAAGACAGGCCCGCTGCGCAGTGCTGGTACTAAGACCATTGCGGGCGGCTTTAACGTCAATTTTCAGGACGCCAGCCTCCCCGAAGTTGTTCAGACAATTTTGGGCGATCTGTTGGAAGTTCCATTTGTTTTGGACCCACGGGTGCAAGGCAAGGTTACCGCAGCGACCGGTGGCCCGGTCGACCGGCGCTCTTTGCTATCTCTTCTTGAAACAGTTTTGGGTAACAGCTCAGCACGATTGATTGACGAAGCCGGGCGCTATCTGATCAGTCCGGCAGGCGAAGCCCTGTCCGGAGGCCAGGTTCGCCTGAAAAGCGCCAGCGCCCCCGGCCTTGGTATCACCATCATGCCCCTCGACCATGTTTCCGCAACAAACATGATGTCCTTGCTAGAGAACACCATAAGCCGCCCAGGCGCCTTGCGCGCCGACACGGCCCGAAACCTGATTTTCATCACCGGTACAGCCCGCGAACGTGAAAATGCCCTGTCCGCTATATCGGCCTTTGATGTTGACTGGCTTGCGGGCATGTCCACAGCGATTTTTCGCCTCAAAAACGCCTCAGCCGCAGATGTAATCAGCGAGCTGGAACTGATCATGCAAACCGGGGAAGGCGGCGGCCTTGATGGTGCCCTGAAACTTCAGGCGATGGCACGCATCAACGCGGTCTTGGCGATTGCTCCCAGCATGGCCATTCTGGAACGGACCAAACGCTGGGTTGATCGACTGGACCTTGGGGGGCCCAGTGACGTCAGCCTGCGCACCTATAAAATTGATAATGGTAAAGCACTGGAAACTGCCGATCTCCTGCAACAGCTTTTTGGCGGCAGCGGTCCGACGACCCGCTCGTCCTCGGTATCACCGGGTCTGTCCCAACGCAGCGTGTCCAGCCCTGGGGCATCGGCCAAGCGCACCAAGACGGCATCCCGCGGTACAGGAAACAAAGGCTCTGTACTGGGCAGCGGCTTATCCAGCGCTCCGCGTATCATTGGTGACCCGATCAATAACACTCTGGTGGTTCTGGCGACACCACAAGGACAGCGTCTGGTGGCGCAGGCCTTGCGCGAAATTGACCATCCGCCCGCTCAGGTTCTGATCGATATGGTTATTGCCGAAGTCACACTGAATGATGTGTTGCGTTACGGGGTTCAGTATTTCTTCGAAACCGGCAGCATATTGGGCATTGGCAACGGCCCCAATGGCGGCGGTGGGCAAGGCGGTTTTTCCAATGGGAACAGCTTTAATGCCAGTGGTACATTTCCGGGCTTCAACTTTGTTCTGAACAAGGGTGACAGCGCCCGCTTTGCTCTGGATGCTCTGGACAATGTCACCGACCTGAAAGTGGTCTCGGCGCCATCCGTGGTGGTGCTGGATAACCAGTCCGCACATTTACAAGTTGGCGATCAGGTGCCGGTGATCACTCGCCAGTCCACAGATGTGATCAATGTCAACGCGCCTTTGGTCAATTCAGTCGAGTTTTTGGACACAGGCGTCATTCTAGACGTCACCCCGCGGGTCAGCTCCACCGGCATGGTGACCATGGATGTTAAACAGGAAGTCAGTAACGTTTCGACCACCGCCTCAACCGGCGAACTGACGCCGACCATTTCTAAACGCGTGCTGGAAAGCACTATTTCTGCGCGCAGCGGTCAAACCATTGTTCTGGGTGGTCTGATCAGTGATTCCAAACAGATCGGCAACACCGGATTGCCGGTTTTATCGGACATCCCACTGATTGGCGATGCTTTTGGCAGTCATGAAACCACAACAAAGCGTACTGAATTACTGGTTTTCCTAACCCCCAGAATCATTGATCCTGACACTGGTGCCGAGGCAATATTGGACGAATTACGCGAGCGCATGACATTGATTTTGCGTGAGGCCAACAAAGACGAAGACGCGGGCAAAGGCGACGCGGACACTGGCGCTCAATGACATTACCGGTTTTGGCCAACGACAATTGGTTGAGCCTGTTTCTCATTCTGACCGGGCCTTTTATGGGCAGTTTTATCAGCGCCAGTGCTCTGGATTGGCCACGCCGTTCCAATCTGGGGGCCTCGCGTTCATCCTGTGCACAATGTGGCCGTGCTCTTGGCTTGCTTGATCTCATCCCGCTCCTCAGCTTTTTCATCCTGCATGGCCGCTGCAAAAACTGCGGCACGCCGATCAATCGCCAGCATATTGTTGCCGAACTAGCCAGCACACTTATTGCACTGAGCGCGGTCTATGTGTTTCATGGCTGGATGATGCTGGTCAGTGCCACCCTTGGCGCGGTTCTGTTGTTCATTGCTCTGGTCGATTACCGAACCAAACTGATCCCCAACGGGGCCTCATATTTCATCATAACCAGCGGCGGCGTTGTCTTCTATCTGACCCACGGCAATGCGGGGCTGCTCAGTGCCATCATCGGCGCGGCCTTTGGGTATGGCATCTTCTGGAGCGTTGCCTTTACTTATCGCATGTTGCGCGGCCATGAAGGCCTGGGGCTTGGCGATGCCAAACTCTTGGCTGGTGGCGGAGCCTGGATGAGCGTTTTTGCCCTGCCCTGGATTATTTTGATGGCCGCCTCGGCCGCTTTGGCGGTTTTAATCGTGGGCAGTAAAGGCAAGTCTTTACGTCGCGATACCCAAATCCCGTTTGGCCCGGCTCTGGCGCTTTCGATTTATGTGCTGTGGCTCTGGTCCGGCTTTACAGGAACCAATTTCGCCTTGCTGTGAGGCACATGGTGAGGCACAAGGCAGTCATGTCGATGGAACATCACATCACCATTCGAAAAGCGCGCCCCGCAGGCCGCCTGCTCGACCTTTGGGCACAGCGCGAAGCATTGTGGGCCCTGACATTTCGCCATATCCGCGGGCGCTTTGCCAAACCGGCCATTGGCCTTGGCTGGCTAATCTTGCAACCTGCCGCCCAAGCGGTGGTGTTTTCTGTTTTTTTTGGCATGTTGGTGCGCGTGCCCAGTGACGGCACCCCATACCCTGCCATGGTCTTTACCGGCGTTGCCTTGTGGTCATTGGTGGCCAACAGTGCCGCGGAGGGGGCCAATGC
Source organism: Robiginitomaculum sp. (assembly GCA_021776525.1). Lineage (GTDB taxonomy): Bacteria > Pseudomonadota > Alphaproteobacteria > Caulobacterales > Maricaulaceae > Robiginitomaculum_B. The sequence continues at coordinate 296,426 of JAJFFT010000004.1, read as the reverse complement.
GTTCCTGTCGGCAGCGCCGCTTTTACGCCAGACCCCCATGCCAAGACTTTACCCGATCATCTCCGCCAACTTAAGTGCAATGGTCGATAGCAGTATCGCCCTCACCGTGGCCGTAATTGCAGGTTTGTTGTTCGGTACACAACCGGGATGGCCACTTCTGATGGCACCGGTTTTTGTTGCCATAACCATGGTTGCCACTTTTGGCTTATCAGCCATTTTAGGGGCGCTGTGCGGGGTCTGGCGCGATATGCGCCAAATGGTTCCTCTGGGCCTGCAAATTTTGATGTTTTCCTCACCGGTCATCTACCCGGCCTCACTGATCCCGGACAAATGGCAAGCACTCTACGCCCTCAACCCGTTTTCAGGTCTGATCAGCGCCCTGCGTTGGTCCCTTTTGGGTGCCCCTGCGCCCCATTGGGGGCATTTTGGTATATCCGCACTGGCGGCGTTCACGCTGGGGGCGATTGGCTTGTGGATGTTCCTTGCGCTGGAAGGACGTGCCGCGGATGAGCTCTAAATCTTTGGCCATTGAAGCACGTGACCTGACCAAACGCTTTGCCCTGATCAATACTGGTGGCGATCGCCCGCTTTACCACCGCCTTGGCGGCGAGACGAAGAAAACCCGCACGGCTCTCGATCAGATCAGCTTCACCCTGGAACCGGGCAAGGCGCTGGCGGTGATGGGACGTAATGGTTCTGGCAAAAGTACCCTTTTGAAAATTCTAGCCGGGATTGTGGACCCCAGCGAAGGCGAGGCCATCTTGCGTGGCCAGATTGGCGCCTTACTGGAAGTTGGTGCCGGAGCGCATCCTGATCTGACCGGATGGGAAAACCTGCGCCTTGTCGCCCGGTTGTTGCACGTTCCCACTGACAAGCGTGATGAATATTATGACCGCACCGCCGCGTTTAGCGCACTTGGTGACAAGTTGAATGAACCAACACGGTGGTATTCGGCCGGGCAATATGCTCGCCTTGGCTTTTCCATGGCGGCCATGGCCCCCACAGACATCTTGCTCATAGATGAGGCGCTAGGCGCAGGCGATGCGGCTTTTCAACTGAAATGCTTTGATTTTTTCTATGCCGCCAAAGCACAAGGCAAGGCCTTTGTCATGGTCAGCCACGCCACTGCTGTCTTACGTGACTTATGTGATGACGGTCTGGTTCTCAATGACGGAAAGTCTCTGTATTCAGGACCGATAGACACAGCGATTGAACATTATGACCGTATTGCATTTTCTTGAAAGCCTGACACCTTTGGCCCACAAAAAAGGCTGGCTGTGTTGGGAAAAAGGCCTGCCTCGACAGCTACGCTGTCCGGCCTGTCATATACACTCAACAATGCAAACGGTACGATCTATCGCCTCGCCCTACTCTCGGATTCGCCGCTATCGTCTTTATGACTGCCCGGCTTGCCAGACGGCACATTGCCCGGACGTATCCGCGCCGATTTATGAAAACCAGTCACATGGCGGGCAAGTAGACGGTTATGACGCGCCCAAAAAGTTTTACGTGGAGCAAGGCGCGGGCCTGGAAACAATGATTGCGCCATTCTTCTGGGCGCAGAAAGATAATACCTCCTCTTTGCTGGAGGTCGGATGTGGATACGGGTTTTCTCTTGATTTCGCTTCGAGCGCTTTGGGGTGGACGGTTCAGGGCATTGACCCCTCTCATATAGCGCGCACCGGATCATCAGAATTGGGCATCCCCATTATGGATGGCTATCTTGATGCCGACACCAAATTGGATAACGGGCCCTTTGATTTAATTTTTTCGTCTGAAGTTATCGAGCATATCGCCGACCCCGATCCCTTTGTTGGGGTTCTGGCACATGCCGCCGGAGCCCATGGAACGGTATTGCTAACCACCCCCGATATTGGTGGCCTGCGCCAAGAGCGCCCCATCGAAGAGGTTATACCGCTGCTCTCGCCCGGATCACATCTGGTATTGTTCAGCGAAGGCGGCCTGAAGGCCTGTTTACAACGCGCCGGATTCTCTCATACCGAGGTCAAATCCACCGGAGATACGCTTTATGCCTTTGCCTCCAGCGAACCGCTGAATGTGGACTTCGACAGGCCAATAGATCGGCCGGTTTTATTACGCTATCTGCAAGAAGGGTTGCGTCGTCAAGATCTGCCTCACCATCTGACCTCTGGCTATGCCGGGCGATTGTTACGCGCCCAGATTGATGCCGGAGACTATGAACCGGCACAACAAACCTTTGCCAAGCTGCACACCCATTGGACCAAGGTTTACGGCCTTGATCTTAATGACCCCAAAAGCATCGAAACCGATACGCAGGCCCGGCCCGATTTTATTGCGTATGCAGACACACGTCCGTTTAATCTGACCAGCGCGCTTTATTGCGGCGGCATACAAGCCCTGAACCATGCGCAGGACCATGATCAGGCTTTGGCCTATTTCAGGGCTTGTACACGCAGTTACCAGATCATTGAGCCTGCCCTGACCATGGTCAATGCTTCGGATCTGGACAGTCGCAAACTGGCGCAATCCGCACAGCTTCTGATCATCAGCCTGCTGATCCGATCCGACCTGCCCCAAGCCATTAGTGCGTTCGAAAACCTTGATGATACCATTCGCCTCTCTTTGCCAGAACAGTTCAATAAAACCCACTTTGAGGTGTTTGCCGCCGCTGCGAATAACGGGGAGTATTCAGCCGCAGCGACACTGCGCCCCAACGTTATCAGCGCCTTGCAGACCACAAATTGTACCAGCGCCTTCGAGCGTGCCGCCGCCATGGGGCTCGCCATGATGGCCCTAAACTACGACTTTGACCGGGCCAGTGGCGTTGCCTGGCTCCAAAAAGCGCTGGAACATGCCCCAAATGATACACAAAGCAATGCGATGCGTGATATTTGGGCCAGCCATGCTGCGGCTCATGGGGTCGAGCTGCTGGTACAGGGTGGTCAGAGCGCCTTTGCCACCAAACGCGACATTATCAGCACGGCTTTGCAGAGCCGGGCACTAAAACCAAAAGACTTTGCCATTGCCGAAGCCCTGGGGCTGGCCTATCTGGCTGACCAGCCGCAAAAGGCGCTGGGCTGGCTGGAGAAAGCTCTGGCACTGTCTGACGATGATCATCGCGCCGACACCGAGGCCCGCATTAACGCCGCCAAGGCCCATATTTTTCTGAATGCAGTGAATGTCGGCGATACAAAAATCGCCGCGCAATACCTTGGCACTGTCAAGGCTCTGGCCTCAGACAATCAAGACCCCGGCTTGCAATTTGCACTGGGCCTGGATGCTTTGAAGCGGCGCAGCGATCTGGATGATGCTGCCTATTATTTCGGGGCCTTATGCGCACAACAAACGCACACAGAAATGGCCATTCAGGGGACCTTTCATCTGGTGCTGGTTCAAGCCAGACAAGGCCAGACAGTGGATGCACAACACACCAAGGATGGGCTTTATAACAGAGCACACCCCCAGGCTGATTTAGTGAATGAACTGATTGGCAACAGAGAGGCAGAACTTGACGCCGCCATTGTGGACGCAGCATAGAAGAGCATGAAAAAAATACAAAACGTATTACGGCGCATTTGGATGCTATTTTTTGGCGCCCGCGAGCGCAGCGACTATGTGGTGCAATATATCAAATTTGCATGGGCGCTGATCTTTGGACGTGGAACCTTTATCCGCAAAAGCTGGGGCGTTGCGCCAACTCCCGAAAAACACAAGCACGTCGCGATTTTTGTTCATTACGATCAATATGGCCGTGTGCACGATTACGTTCTTGATTACATTAAAGCTTTGCGCGAGGCCGGGCGCACGGTGGTCTTTGTAACCAATAGCCCGAAGTTTCCAGAGAAAGAACGCCAAAAGCTGGGTGATCTGTGTATCCAGACTCTCTGGCGCAAAAATAAGGGTTACGATTTTGGGGCCTATGCCGATGGCCTCAAATCCTTGGGTGAATTATCGCGATTTTCCACAATCACTCTGTGCAATGACAGCGCCTATGGGCCGCTCTTTTCACTGTCCGAAACCTATGACCGCATGGACCCCGATGTTGCGGACATTTGGGGCCTGACAGACAGCTGGGACAGTGCGCACCATTTACAAAGCTATTTTCTGGTGTTTCACGCCGCCGCTCTGAAACACCCGGCGTTTCAAAAACGCTGGAAGACCTATGTTCATGTCCCGTCAAAATCATGGGTCATCCGCAAGCATGAAATTGGTATTTCAACGGACATGCGCAAAGTCGGCCTGAAGGTCCAGGCAGTTTTTCCTTACCGGGTCTTGCTCAGTGATTTTTTTGATCGCATAGGCGATGCATCGATTTTGGAAAACAAAGCTCTATTGCCCGCGCATCGTAAATTTCTGAAACGTATTTTCGAGCATGCCGAACAAGGTCACCCCCTGAATGTCACGCATTTCTTTTGGGACCGGCTGATTGTTAAATTCGGCTATCCCTTCATCAAACGCGAAGTCTTGCAACGTAATCCCTCGGGCTTGCCCAGCCTTTATCGCTGGGAAAACATTATCAATGCTGCCAGCGATTATGATACAAGCCTGATCATCAGACACCTGGAATTCACCATGCGCGGACGGTTTATGTGAGTACGGCAGAAATACCAGCAAAGCACAGAGACGCCGGCAACTGGTTGCAAAGCGCCGGTCTTTCCGATGCGGATCAGCGCCGGGCCATGCGCGCCGCCAAAGACAGCGGTGAGCCACTGGCCTCGATTGTGCGGCGTTTGGGCCTGTTGAGCGATGCTGCCATTGCCGATGCTCTGGCACAGGCTCATGACCTGCCCCGCCTCAGCACCAGTGACTTTGATCAGGAGGACCCGACAGACGGCGCCATCAACCCTGATTTTTTGCAGGCTAATCAGGCCTGCATTGCCCGCTCAGAAGAGCATCACGTTCTTCTGGCCCTGGCCGATCCCACTGCTGCCAGCATTGCCGATGCCATCGCGCTGGCCACGGGCAAGCCGGTCGCTCTGGGGCTGGCGTCACTTGCGGATATTGAAACCGCGCTGGAACGGTACTTTGGGGCACCGGACCGCAAAAATGACGCCCAAAACACTATGGGCGTTGATGATGCCGATGCCGAGCATTTACGCGATCTGGCCAGCGAGGCCCCGGTGGTGCGTCTGGTCAATGACCTGATCAAAGATGCCTTGGTGAACCGAGCCTCGGACATTCATGTTGAACCTTATCGCGACAGACTGCGCATTCGTTTGCGTATAGACGGGGTGTTGCATGACCGCGATGCCCCCGATGCATCATTGGCCCAGCTGGTGGTGTCCCGTATTAAAATTATTGCCGATCTGGATATTGCAGAACGCCGCCGTCCCCAGGATGGACGAGCCAGGGTCAGCATATCAGGGACCCCGCTGGACTTGCGGATTGCCACCACCCCCAGCGCCCACGGCGAAAGCGTCGTGATCCGCCTGCTGGAAGATCGCGATTCCGAAGTGAGTCTGCAAACACTGGGCCTCAGCGATAAGGACGAGGCTTTGTTGCGCAAAAGGCTGGCTGCACCCTTTGGCCTGATCTTGGTGGTTGGCCCCACCGGCGGTGGCAAAACCACCACACTGGCCGGGGCGATCAGCACGCTGAACACGCCAGAGCGCAAAGTCATTTCCATAGAAGACCCGGTGGAATATCAAATCGACGGGGTCACTCAGATTGCCGTACGCCCCGACATTGGCCTGACCTTTGCCAATGCCCTGCGTTCGGTATTGCGTCAGGACCCGGACGTGATTGTGGTTGGCGAGTTGCGCGATCGTGAAACCGCCGAGATTGCTGTTAATGCAGCTCTAACCGGGCATTTGGTGCTGGCCACGCTGCATGCCAACACTGCGGCTGGTGCTCCGGCACGCCTGATCGATATGGGCATTGACCCATCTTTGTTGCGCTCAACCTTGCGTCTCATCCTCTCACAAAGGCTGATCCGGGTATTGTGTCCGTCCTGCCGTAAAAAAGTTAAAGGGCGCTGGACCAGAACCGGGTGCGAAACATGTGCCGGCACCGGTTATCTGAGCCGCAGCGGTCTATTTGAAAGCATTGATCTGGATGCCGCCCTGCTGGAAATCATTCAGCCTGGTCTTTCTGCGCTGGAGTTTGAACACGCCGCGCGCGAGTCCGGGGCTCTGTCTTTAGAGGATGATGGCCGGGCGAAAATCAAGGCTGGCATCACCGACAGCGACGAAATCTGGCGGGTGTTGGGCACACGTGTGGACGCATCATCATGAGCGGATACCAGGTCCATGCCGTTGGGCCGGATGGCCAGGAACACAACCTATTTATCGAGGCCGCAAGCCAAAGTGATGCGGCCGCGATGGTTCGGGCAAAAGGCCTTACCCCCGTATCAGCCAAGCCCGGTAATCCGCCCAGAAAAAAGCGCCCGCCACGCGGTGCGAGTACAGCGGCTTCGCGTATTGTACGTGAATTGGGGGCTCTCACCGGCGCCGGCCTGACCGTTGAACAGGCACTTTCATCCCTGTCCCGTTATGTCAGCTCGTCATTGATGCAATCGGTAGCCATCGCATTGCGCGAAGATATCCGCGCCGGGATGAGCCTTGCAGAAGGCTTCGCCGCCAGACCCGAAATCTTTCCGCCGCCTTTTCCCCAAATCGCCGAAGCCGGTGAAGCGTCTGGTGCATTGCCCGCTGCGCTGAACGATCTGGCCGACTGGCAGGAGCGCCGCGCCGCCTTTGATGGTGAAATAAAAGGCGCATTGATTTATCCGGTCATTCTGTTGGTGCTGGCCTTTTTTGCTGTCGGCGGTTTGTTGATTTTTGTGGTGCCACGTTTTGAACAAGTGTTTGCCGATATGGGCGCTGCCCCGCCAGCCTTTGCCGCTGGCGTTTTTGCAACAGCGCGTTGGCTAGCCAAAGCCGCACCATTTTTGATCGTCTTTGGTATTGGCGTCAGTTTTTTAACCGGCCTGTGGCTGAGAAGTACAGGTGCGCAAAGACGGGCCTTTGCCTTTGCCCATAAACTGCCCGGAATAGGCCCTTTATTACGCTCTATGTTGGCGGCCCGGTTTTGCCGAGTCTTAGCGGTTTTGTTGCAAAATGGCCTTTCGGCTGTTCCGGCCTTTCGGCTGGCCAGCGCCAGCCTGTCTGATGTCTATGCCAAGGCACAGCTGGAAGATGCCTTGACCGAGGTACGTCGTGGTGCATCCCTGCCCGATCAGATTGCCACCACGGGGGTGTTGCCGCCGCTGGCGGTAGAGATCATCCGGGTTGGCGAGCAAACGGGCGAGTTGGGTAAAGCCACAGAACGTCTGGCTACATTGCTGGAAAACCGGCTTGAACGCGGGGCGCGTACTGCGTTGCACCTTGCCGAGCCCGCATTGATTGGCTTTGTTGGCCTGGTGGTTGGTGTTATTATTGTTTCCATTCTGCTTGCCTTGGTCAGCGTCAATGATATTGGAATTTAGATATGTCTGATGAATTTTCTGAAAATCACAAATCGCAACACGGGTATACGCTTACTGAATTATTGGTGGTGCTGGTTATTCTCGGCTTGTTGATCGGACTTATTGCGCCGCGTTTTTTAGGGCAGATCGGCAAGGCACGCACCAAAACTGCGCTGGTGCAAATTTCTAATTTGAGCACCGCACTAGAATACTATCAGCTGGATACAGGGCGTTTTCCCGCAGCCAGTACGGGCCTGTCGGCGCTCATCACGCCGCCCCCCAACACTGAAAACTGGGGCGGCCCATATCTGAAAACCAAACGCATTCCAAATGATCCATGGGGCAATCCGTATCTGTACCAGCCTGATGGAACGGGTGGTTTTGTTGTGAGAACTCTGGGCGCAGATAAACGGGATGGTGGAGATGGCGAAGACGCCGATATTTCCTCTGCCGACCTTTAGGCACAGCGCCCATCACGGCTATACGCTGGCCGAGCTCCTGGTGGTCCTGATGATCCTGGGCCTGGTTACAGCATTGGCGGCACCGCGCATAACCTTGCGTTCGGATAGCTCGGTTTTGCGGGCCAACACGGCACGCCTTGTGACTTTGTTGCGGACCGCAAAGGTCAGCGCCCGGCGTACAGGACAAGCCGCCAAAGCCTATATCAACCCTCTTGAGAAAACTGCATGGATAGAGGGCAAGGGCGATATTTTACGGCTTGATCCCAAGTTGGACGTCAATGCCATAGGCGCCGAAATTGAATCATTGGACAATGCCATTGGTATTTCATTTTTCGCAGACGGCATGAGCACAGGCGGAGAGGTCAAGCTGGGCCTTGGCGGTACAGAGCGGACCATCGAGATCATCTGGGCCACTGGGGAGGTCCGTTTTGCACAATCACAATAAAGCTGGCTTCACCCTAATAGAAACCATTATTGCCACGGCGCTGGCTTCAATTGGTTTTGCACTGGTTTTTCAAGGACTGGGCGGCGCCGCCCGGCTTAGCAAAGCCAGTACGCAAAGCACCCGTGCGGTATTGGTGGCACAGTCAGTTCTGGCGGAAAACACTCTGGACCCGCACGATATGCACATACAGGGGATAACCGACGGTATCGCCTGGACACTTGATGCCAATGTTATCACCGAACGAGAAGATGGCATGGCCTTGTTACGCATCAATGTTCTGGCCGAAGGGCCAGGTGGGCGCAGAGTCCGGCTGATCAGCGAACGTGTTGCCGCACCATGAAAACCCAACCGTTCATAGATCGTCGGGCCGGCCTGACACTGGCTGAACTGATGATTGCTCTGCTCATTGGCGGCATGACCCTGGTGATTGTCGGACAGGCATCAACCAATGTGCGACGTTGGGCATCGCGCCTTGCACAGGCAGAAACAAAGCTCAATGCAACTTCTGAGCTTTATAGTTTTGTGCAAAACACACTGTCCAGTGCTTTGGCCATGCCGGCCATAGTCGAGGAAACCCCGGTGACCTTGTTCAAAGGGACGCCCGATGCCGTACATTTTGTCAGGGTCGAGCCAGGATATCCCTCGCGTGCTGGCATATATCAATACCATCTGTTCAGCGAACAAACCGCAGACGGACAGTGGGCATTTATGCTGGAACGCGCGCTTTTAACCACGCCAGATGCCTTTGGCACTCTGTCAGACCCGGCACGGTTGCGCCTTTACAGCGGCAATTTCGCCCCTGTTTTCACCTATACTGATGGTACATCCTGGCAGGATGACTGGACAATAAGAAGGGCCCCGCCGGCATTGGTACAGTTCGCGGTCGACGGCTGGCCACCCTTAAGCATTGCTATCCCCCGGCGCGCCGAAAAGACTGAAAAGCAGGACACAGACCAGAAAAATAGCAACACAGATATAAACGCCAGCACCGATGCCAAAAAGGCCACGCCATGAAGCGCAATAATGGCTTCATATTATTATTGGTCATCGCCGTACTGACCGCAGCTTCGGCAACGCTGGCGCTGGCGTCTTTATCGGCACGTCAAAACGCCAGAGGCATACGGGTCAGCATTGACCTGGCCCAGATCAGCGCCGCCCATGACGCGGTTCTGGCGCGGGCCATTCTAGGGTTAAACCAGTCCGTGCCGCTGTATGCTGATGGCCGCGCCTATGATTTTTCAATTGCTGACATCAACCTGACATATCGTTTGATCAATGTCCGCGGCTTGATTGACCTGAATACAGCGAATGAAGAGCTGCTGAGTGCTTTATTTTCTGAGTTGCAACTCAGTCGCCCTGAAGCCGAAGCACTGGCTGCGGCCATTGCTGACTGGCGAGATACTGATAATACGGCCCGCAATAATGGCGGCGAGAAACCCGCTTATCAAAATGCAAACCTACAAGGTCCGGGCAACAGGCCTTTTGTGGATGTCAGTGAATTGCGCGGCGTGTTGGGCATGGATGCCAGCCTTTACCACGCCGCCGCACCGTTTTTAACGACTCACAGCACCATGGAAAAACCTGACGCACAGATCGCACCACCACTGGTTTTGGGCCTTTTGTCGCTCAGCAACGCAGAACGCAATGATATTCTGGATCGTCGGCGCGCAGGTGAACAGCCTTCGCAGGCCGACACGAAGAGCAGTGCTAGGACCAAAGCAGGAAAGGATGCCGCCGTCATAGGCGGTACATATATTCTATTGATCGAAGCCACCCAGCCCGGCGGGACACAACAAGCCTTGCGTCTTGTCTTCTCAACTGGACCGCGCCCCGGTGAGTATGCCATTCTTTCCAGACGGCCGTTATCAATGGGTGCGGCAGCACAGCTTTATGGACAAAAACTTCAAGATGTCACTTTTTAGCCCCCTTTACGAAGCCTGGGCACGCTGGGCACATCCATTTGACCAAGCCATGGGAAAAGTCCCGGTTCTGGGGGGCTGGTTTGCGCCGCGTTGGTCCATTTTGATTGTCCACCGTGATGGCCGCTTTTGTGTTCCCGATGGGGATCAAGGGCAACGGGTTCTTCTGGATGATGAGCTGCGCCAGTTTGCACAAAACAAACGCATCAACCTGCGCCTTGGCACTGGCCTTGGCCAACAACGCGACATTGCCCTGCCCCATGCGGCGCGCCATAAGCCCGCCGCCATGATTGCCTTATCCCTGTCGCAGTATTTTCCATTTCCAGAGGATGACACCGCCTTTGCCGTTCACGGCCCGGTTGGCCCGGACAAAGACCAGCAAAGCCTTTTTCGGGTCAGCTTTGCACGGCGGTCACACATCAATGAGGTGTTACAGCGCGCCGCGGGTTTTGGTATTTCGCCGCTCGCCGTCGATGCGCTGGGCGATGATCCATCACAGGCGGTCAGCGCCGATTTACGCACTGGCGGCAAAGCCGGCGGCGGAAAAAGCGCCAGCCAGATCCTTGTCGGACTGTGCGCCAGCTTGCTGGTTCTGGCGGCATCGCTTGGTCTGTGGTCAGCATTGTCATTGTCACCCAAAGCCGACCGTCTGAACCACAAAGTGCAACCCGTCGCCACTGACCAGGCGGCCATGCAAAAACAGGCCAAAGCATCAACCCCTTCAATGTTAGCAATTTGGCAGGCCGCCACACGCGCCTTGCCAGACACCGCCTATGCGCAATATCTGCTTTATGAAAAAGGCCAGTTGCGGATCTCTGGCAAAGCCGACAACGCCGCCCAATTAGTCAGCGCCATAGAATCACAACCGATTTTCACAGGCACTACCTTTGCGGCTGCATCGCTCAAAGAAGACGATGGCAAAGAAAGTTTTGACCTGACAACCCGCGTACAGAACGCGGTGCAACCATGAACGCCCGCCAGACCAACGCCCTGGCCCTGGGCGGCGGTGCGCTGGCCCTGTTGGTGTGCGTCTTTGCCGTTCTGCATACCAGCACAAATGCCTGGCGGTTACATCAACAGATCATCACCGCAGAGCAAGATCAAAGCCCGCACGACGATGCACAAGCCCTGCCCCAACGGTATCTGGTTCAGGCCCCATCGCACGGGGCAGCCGGGGCAGCCCTGTTGACGCGTTTGCGGTCCAGTGCACGCCTGGCCGGCGTTTCGTTGGAACGCACCGAGCCACGCCCCGCTGATCCTTCTGATCCGCACAACCTCAGTATTTCTGCACAGGCCAGCGGCTCTACGCAGGCGATTGCAGCGTTTCTTTATGAAATCGAAGCCAAGGCACCGGCCCTGACCGTCAAGCGGGCGCGGCTGAGCAGTGAAGATGGTACCACCGTGTCGCTTGATATTCTGTTGACGGCGCGCGCCAGTTACCAGCGGAGTGCACCATGAGCAAGCGGCTATCTTTACTCTTGTTGGTCATGGGCGTGCTGGCCGCCCTGATGTTGCTGGATCGGTTTGTGCTCAACCCGCCAGATAATAACAGCCTTGCAGAACCTGTATCGCGCGCACAAAATCGCGCCCCCGGTGTACGCAGTAAGGTTCAGGCGCCGGCTCAGGATTTTTTGCCGAAACTGGCGCAGTTTAATGATGTGTGGGGACGTCCGCTTTTTACGCCGACACGCGAACCCGCCGCTATCATTGCCACGCCGCGCACACAATCCCGCGCGACATCAGCCAGTGACCAACCGCCAGATATTACCATTGTTGGTGTCGCTCTGGGTCCCACAAACAGCGCCGTTTTGGTCCGCGAAAACCGTAACACCATAAAGCGCTATTACACCGGCGAGAGCATTCAAGGCTGGACCATAGATAAGATCACAGCCCAGAACGTCACCGTTTCACAAGACGCCGAACGCTGGCAATTACCCGTTGGGGCGCAGGAATAGCTATTCGTCTGTACGGACCGCAAAGTTTGTGGCACCGCGCACGACACCATTGGCATCTTTGAAACGAACAAAGATACGGTTCACACCCGGCAAAAACGGTATATCCCCCGTCGCCGTGACAAACAGCCCAAAGGTACGCGTTTCCCCGCCAACAGAATTAATAGTGACGCCAGCCGCCGGAGTGGCCAGACAGGCCCCCGTCGCAGAGTTGGTTTCACAGACGTTCAGCACTAGAGGCAGGCCCAAACCGCCATCATCGGCGCTGGCCGTCAACGTAGCATCGCCGCCCAATGCCGAGGTCGCAATTGAAGCGGCCGCAGCGCCGGAGGCCCCAGGGATCGAGACGATACCACCAGCGGGAGATGTGACACCAATGGCCAGCATATCCGCCGGATCAACCGCTGCGGATGACAGGATGAAACTGTTCACGCCCGTCACCACGTTCGAGGACGTTCCCTCGCCGCAACGGGCCTGAATGCCCAATTCCTTTTGACTGATCACCGTGGACGGCGTAACCGCAAAGATAAAGTTTTGCGCAGCACCCGCAGCAATTGTAACAGGCGTATCGGCGGGGTCCGTCGGGGCATTTGCACCATCAGTGGCTTGATAGGTGAAACCACCCTGGAAATCACCGGGAGCGAGTTCAATCAGGCAATTTGTACCTTCGACTGTGCCTGCATTGATCACCGTCATAAAGGCTGTGGCTTGTGTACCCACCTTGACTGAACGGGCATAAGGCAGAACCGCAGTGACCAGGTTTGGCAAAGCCGTCCCAGCCGCCGACCAGCCGAGATTGACCAGACCGGAGGCCGTAGACTGGCCAGCAACGGCAATGTGGTAAATCGTGCCAGAAGTTGCGCTAAACGTGACCTGACTGGCACTGGGCGTGAAGGCCGGTTTGGACACAGTAATTGATGCCACACCATTATTGTCGTTAGAGACTACTTCGCTCAGCGCGTTCAGTGCTGTGCCGGTATATACGGCCAGAACCGTATCGAAGTCAGAACCGTCGGTGTTGAACGAAAAATCACCCGCAGATGGTGCGGTCCAATCAAACCAGATTGATTTTGCAGATGCAGAACTACCGGCATGCTTCGGCTCGCCAACTTGTGCCGTGGCGTTGATATTGTTTGAAAAAGTACTGCCCATGGCACCAGAGATTGTCTGCGCATTGGCAAAATCATTATTGGTGGGGACACCGGAAACGGTCAAGGCAAGCACCGCATTGCCCGCTTCCCCATCAAAGCCATCTATAGCAATAAAGTAAGTGGTGCCTTTGACAGCATTAAAGCTGACCAGAGACGTTAACAGCCCATTGGGATTATCTTCGTCATCATTATTGCCAACTGCCGTCAATGCTCCGACATTGGTGCCGGTATAAACACCTAATACCGTGTCAAAATTGCTACCCTTGGTCGAGACTTTAACAGCCGCCGAAAGAGGAGCTGTCCATTTATACCATATCGACGCGCCGCCGGCGTTCGAGCCACCAATATGGTTTGGCTCGCCCGCTTCCTTGTTCGCTGCAACACTGGAGCCAGTAATTGTTGGCTGTGCACCAGAAAGCGGCAGGGCATTATTAAAATCGTTATTGACTGGTGGTGGAGGCGGAATAAAGGCGGATGCGCCAACGGCACGGATAGTTGTATCCGCACCAACGCTAAAGGTAATTGTGCCATCCTCGGCACCTTCGCCGCCATTAGCTATTTTGCTGGCATCGACGGATACAATAACGGTATCCGTAGCGCCTGCAGCCAAAGTTCCGGAGGTCTTGGTCAAAAGAATAAATGTCTGATCAGCCGCCGCAGTCCAAGACACACTGGCCCCGGTATTATTGGTCAGCGTATAGGTTTTCGTGCCAAAACTGGCCGATACGCCTGGATCACCAATACTGAAAAAACCATCCGCAGGTGCAATCGCCAATTGGCCGATCCCGGCACCACCGCCATTGGCCAAGAGTGCACTGGCCAGGTCAACCCGAATACGCGGTTTGAACAATTGGTTCTTGGTATCTAGTACGGCCTTGCCTGTTGCTTTGAGGGCATCTTCAATATCCTGAACACTGGCTGTTGGATGCGCTGATTTGAGAAGCGCAAACGCACCAGCCACATGCGGGGTGGCCATTGATGTTCCGCTCAGCGTTGCGCCATAATTGACCCCCGCCACTTGTGGGTAAGCGGCAAGAATGCTGACCCCGGGGGCCAGTAGATCCACCAAAGATGATGAGTTTGAAAAACCAGCCACGGCGTCCTGTTTAGATGTGGCGCCCACGGTTACAGCCGAAGAGATACACCCTGGACTGCCCACCCCATTCGTAAAACTGTCATTGCCTGACGCAATAACCGTTGCCACACCGGCGGCCCGCAACTGGTCAATCAGCCCCTTCATGGTGGCATTACTGCCACCATCGCAGGTATCAGGAAACCTTCTGCTGCCGCCCAGGCTCATATTGACCGAGGCAATTTTCATGGTCGCTGCATTGGTCAGGACAAAGTCCAGCCCGGCATTTTGGTCGGAGTTAAAAGAGGCCACACAAGGCGGGCTGTCATCACAGCTCTCATTGTCGGTAAATTTGGTGAACACCTGAACGGCGACTAGGTTTGCGCCTTTGGCAACACCCAAAATGGTTGTGCCGGAGGACAGCGAAAATGATGACCCCATAGCCGTCGAGGCCACATGCGTTCCGTGATCACAGCCGGAGATACCTTCAACATCCACATCTGTCAGCGGGTTATTGTCATCGGTTGCCGGATCATCGACAGGACAGTTTGTCCCCGCCGGTGCGCCAGTTTGCAGCTCGGACCCGTCCGGGCATAGCGACACTGCGTGCTCGCTAACATTAGTAGTTGAGAAGCACGCCGAGCCAACAACTTTACCGCTCATCATGATATGATCGTGGTTTGATCCGGTATCAAGAACGGCCACGGCGTAATCAGCACCATCATTGCCTGCGTTCCAGACAACCGGAGCGCCGACCAACACAGTTGAATCATCCAAGTATGCATGCGAAATCCGGTCAGTATAGATCCCTTTGACCATCGGGTCCGCCGCCAATTTTTCCATTTCCGCGCGGGTCAGCATCATGGCCATCGAGGGAGCGTTTTCAAGTTGCCTCACGATACGCGGCTGATCAGTCTGAGGCTGTGCATCAGACGCCTTGTACGCTGTGATTTTATCGCCAAAGGCCCGCTTTAAAACTGATACCCGTGTCGAAGAGACCATTGTACGGCGCGCCGGCGCGCCAGCGACACCAATCGGCAGGTCCTGGGCCGGCATGACGTAATCAACAATGACCCTCACCCGCTCCCCTGCTGCTGCGCGCGTCTGGGTTTTACCCTCCAGAGCGATTTTATCAGATTGCGCCCATGCCATGGTGGCACTGGACAGCAGCAGCAAAATGAAAGCGAGTGTGCGGTAAAACATCAATAATCCTTACACAGTTCTGGCGATACCTGATTTTATGAATCTACTCTTGTAACGTTGATAAACTCACGCCTTTGGACTCAAGTTTTAGCAAACTACCGCCCATCATTTCAAAAGCAAAGGTCTTTTATAAAAACGGCGTAAACAAGGCGTTTAGCCCATAATATTTTGAACATGACTAGGTTATCACCTCTGAATCATGTATTATTGTTTGGCTAGGCGCGTGCTTGATATCGTGCATGCCTTTTTGCGAGGGACGACCATAACCGCTTAAACAAGCAGGGGATTATTATGCGACGTACTTTTTTTGCAATTTTGGGGCTTACGCTTCTCTTGAGCCATAACGCCCTGGCCAGCCAGCTTTGGCAGGCCACGAACAGCCAGGACCGCGCCAATGAGCAGGCCATCAGCACAGGCCCTAGCAACCTTCTAAAGCGCAATATCAGCGTTAACAGGGACGTTATTTTCGCCATGAAACCCGGTGGCAAAGCGGGCATATCCCTTCCTAATGGCACAGCACTTAATGCGGAACTAGAGGCGATTAAAGGCCATGCCCTGGGTGGCCAGTCCTGGCTCGGTTGGGCCGGTGTTGGCGGCAAACGCGGGCGCATTGTCATGACCTCGGTTAATGGCTTTACCTTTGGTGCCGTCACCTATGACAACCAGCTTTACCTGATCGAGCCCGCGCAAAATTCCAGCGGCTCCGTGCTGTATTCCGCCACGGCGAACGGGGGATCCGAATTTGGCTTTGGCGATGATGGTATCATCCCGCCTGCTGATCAGATTGCGGCCAATGAAGCACCGCTGGGCACCACGATTTCCACCCCGGCGGCCGTAGGATCAACGGGCACTATTGATGTGGGAATATTTTATCATTCCAGCATGCGCGACCGTTGGGGCCTTGGCCTTTCGGCACGCCTTCAATTTCTGGTTCAGCTTTATGACACCGCAATGCGCGATAGCCAGACAGATGGCACCACCGACATTCGCGCCAATCTGGTCCATATCAGCGAGGTCACAGGCACCTTGACCAAAAGCAATGGCGATACGCTTGATGACCTTAAGGATGGCGTCAGCAATGCCGATGGTGATTTTTCAGGCGTGGCCGCCATTAAAGCCGCCAAAGGCATCGACATTGTCACTTATATTCGTCGTTTCAAGGCCTCAACTCACGTGTCTTGTGGTACTGGTTTTGTGCTTGGTACCGGTGGGTCACATACGATTGCTGCATCATCTTCGCCCTTTGGGTTTAATACAGTCAGTGACGACAAGGACATTGATGCCGCAGGTAGCTCGTTTACATTGTGCTCTGTCTTCACCCTTGCTCATGAAATTGGCCATAATATGGGCAATCAGCATGACATAGCCAATGATCCCGATGATGGGGTATTCAGCTTTTCCCACGGCCATAAAGTCGATGGTGACTTTCGCACGATTATGGGGACAGGCAGTGATACACGGCTCGGGTTCTATTCGAATCCCTCTTTGATGAAATGCACGGATCCGGGGGGCTCTGGCCTAGGCACGACCGCTTGTGGGACAGCTGGTTCAGATGTGGCACGATCCATGCGCGAACAGGGTAAAAATGTCGGTACATTTAATGCGCCAAAACCCCGCACGGTTTCATCCGTTTTACCCGTCAGCCGGTCAATCAAATCTGATGCCACAGCAACAGCCTTTGGCGTGATGATCAATCCGGCTGGCGCGGGAACAGCCACAGGCTGTAAACTGGAACTGCCAGGTGCGACACCTGGGGTCTTCAGCTACCAGACCACAACCGCCGCCAATGCCCTGACCGGTACTGCGGATACACCTATTGATATACCAGCAGGCGGTGTTCAGAACTTTATATTCTCGATCAAACCGGGAGCGGCCTATACCGGGTTCGTTCCGTCTTTCAGTTTCGATACATTTACCGGTGCTGATCTGGCCATTGAGTTTTCCTGTACCAATCGCCAGTCAGCAGAAAGCATCGCCAAGCTCAACACCTTATCATTTGTTGCCGAGGCCGGCGCGGTAATGGATGTTATCGCACTGGCGGCTTCTGGAACGCCTGGTGTTGTTGAAACCGGCGGCGCAACAGGCGCATTTGCCGTTTCGGTTAGCAATATCGGTGCTGCGGGCACAGTGACGGCCTCCGCTGTTAACAGCTCAGCAGCGGTGACCGCGACCACCACAGTCTGTGAAACCGTGCCCGCGACCGGGGCCTGCAAGGCCTCACCCACCGCTACGTTGGACAGATTTTTGACGGCCAGCGAGACGGCAACATTTGCGTTTTTCGTTACCGAAACCGCTCCGATTGTGGCTGATTTTGCGCAAAAACGCATTATTGCTCAATTCAAACAGGGCACAACTTTGCGCGGTGCCACTTCTGTTGCCGTGCGCACGGCCCCCTAGTTCGAACGCAGTCGTTCATTGCAGGGTCATCATACCAGTGTATGATGACCCTGTTTTTCTGTGGAGATATGAATGCAAAACCTGCTTCGAACTTTTGCTGCAAGCACCGTTATTATTGTTCTGGCAAACGGTGCAGCCTTGGCGGATATCACCGTCAACAAAACGGGCGATGTGTGGAAAATCGACGCGCAGAACGAACCCCTGACGGGTGTCTTGAGCACGGTTTCCAAAAAAGCCGGGATCAAGGTCAGCGGCACAGCAAAGCTGGTCAGGAATACTAAGGTCACCGGTTTGTATGAAGGCGATCTGAACAGCGTATTACGTCGCATTTTACGCGGTACTGATTATGCGTTTGAAACCGTGGCTGATGAAGATGGAACGACACGTATCACCCGTCTGATTGTACTGTCCGGCATCAAAGGCAAGGCCCCCAGCGCACGCGCCGTCAGCTCTGCTAAAAGACTGCCTGCGACAAGGGCTTCGCAAAAACCAACACCGGCACAAGCTGAACAGGCGGCACGGGTCACAACATTATTAAACAGACAAGTCAGCTTGCTGGCCCCGCAACAAGGCGGCGATGCACCAACGCAAACGCCTGAAGCGACAAACGATCCAGACGGAGCCACGCCGCGCAGCACCGGCATTACCCGCAACACCGACGGCAGTTTTGACATAACCCCCGAAGCCCAGGCCCGCATGGCCGAAGCCACACGCCGGGCGCAACAGGATCTGCAAGCATTGGTGGCCGCTGTCCGGCGCAATGAAAATAATACCGGGGATGCCAATTAAGGCCCAAGCTGAGCCTTAGAGCGCTGTGTTATTTGGTGCCAAACAACCGGTCTCCGGCATCGCCCAGACCCGGCACGATAAAGCCGTTTTCGTTCAGCTTCTCATCAATTGATGCCGTAATAATTGGCACATCGGGGTGCGCCTTGCGCAAGGTCTGCACGCCTTGCGGCGCAGAAAGCAGGCAGACAAAACGCACATCCTTGGCCCCGGCTTCCTTGATCCGGTCAATGGCGGCGATCGCAGAATTGCCCGTGGCCAACATCGGATCCAGGGCGATGACCGTACGCTCAGCCATATCCTTTGGCATTTTAACCAAATATTCCACCGGTTGCAGGGTTTCTTCGTCCCGGTACAGCCCCACATGGCCAACACGCGCCGAAGGCACCAGATGCAGCATCGCGCCCAGCAAACCTTCACCGGCGCGCAGAATTGATACAAAGCACAGCTTTTTACCCGCCAGAACCGGGGCCTGAGTTGTGCAAATTGGTGTTTCAGTTTCGCGTAATTCGGTGGGCAGGTCCTTCATGGCCTCATAGCCCAGCAACATGGCGGTTTCTTCCAAAAGCGCGCGAAACTCTGCGGTACTTTTTTCTTTGCGGCGCATCAGGCTCAGCTTGTGTTGAACCAGCGGATGGTTGACGACGGTGACGCCTTCAATGCTCTGATCATTTATCTCTGCGGCCATGGTGTTTCCCTCGTGCGTGCGTTTTTATTTCCACTCTAGGATGTCATTACCCGATTCAGCCTGGCAATCCAGTCTTACTTGGGGTCAGTAATACCAAAGCATGGCCGCAACAGCCCCCGCCGCCAGCGCAATCACCACCAGTGCCCGCCGGCCCCACCGGTTTTGATACGCATTGGCCTTGGCCATTTGCGCGATGGTGTCATGACTCAAGCTCAGGCCATTTTGGCGCGCATCAGCAACCATCCGGGTGCCATCTTCAATGGCGCGCGGCAGGTCGGCCAGCACCCGATGCAAGTCACGCAAGGTATCATAAGCGTCATTGGCCATGCCTTCAGGGCCAAGTTCGCGCCTGATCCAGTTTTCCACCACCGGGGCGGCGGTGCCCCAAAGATCATGGTCGGGATCCAGCATGCGGGCCACACCTTCGACCTGCACCATGGTTTTTTGCAGTAAAACCAGTTCCGGGCGCAGGTGCATGTCAAACTGCGCCGTGACATCAAAAAGCTGCAATAACAAATGGCTCATCGAGACATCTTTGGCGGTTTTGCCAAAAATTGGCTCACCAACGGCACGCAGCGCCTGCGCGAAATCATCAACACCATAAATGCCCGGCACATAACCGGCCTCGAAATGCACTTCGGCCACACGGCGATAATCGCGGCGTAAAAATCCATAAAGAATTTCGGCCAGATAGCGCCTTTGCGCAGGGCCAATGCGCCCGATAATGCCAAAATCCACCATGCCCAGCCGGCCATCATCCAGCGCAAACAGATTGCCCTCGTGCATGTCCGCATGAAACACACCATCATCCAGCGCGCTTTGCAGAAAGCTGCCGGTGATAATCTTGGCCAGTTTGGCCTTATCAACACCGCTTTTGTTCAGAGCGTCATTATTGCTTAAGGGCGCACCATCAAGCCAGTGCATAGTGAACACCCGCAAGCGGGTCCGCGACCAATCAACGCTGGGGATAGCGACGCCGCTCTCCCCGTCCATGACCTCGTCCAGCTCAGAAGCACCTGCGGCCTCCATGCGCAAATCCATTTCCAAGGTCAGAGAACGCGACAGCGTGTTGACGAACTGGGTCGGCTCCAGCCGTTTAGAAGCCGGAAACAACCGCTCAGCCAGACGCGCACCCAAGGCCATGGCCTCAATGTCTTTATTGATGCGTTCTTCAATGCCGGGGCGCAGGATTTTGACCGCCAGTTTTGTGCCGTCTTTAAGGACCAGCGGATGCACCTGAGCCACCGATGCGGCGGCCACCGGCTCTTGAAGGCCCGCAAAAAGCGCGGTGCTCTCTTCGCCAAAGGCCTCGGCCAGCGCGGCGCGGGCTTCGTCCATGGAAAAGGGCGGCATTTTATCGCGCAGGCCAGCCAGACCATCGGCAATTTCCGGCGTCAGTATATCGCCGCGCGAGGCCAGAAACTGTCCAAGCTTGACATAACTTGGTCCTAATTGCTCCAGCGCCTGGGCCAAACGTTCACCGGGACCGCCCTCACCCTTGGCGGAAAACACCCGGGCCAAGCGCCCCAGCAGGCGCAAAGGAAATGGCAATATCGCCTGATATTCGTGGGGCAGGATGGCATCATGACGGGCCAGAACCAGCCCCGCCCTGATCAGGCGCACATAGGTTGCAAAACTGGCCATAATTCAGATCGCCCAGCCTGTATGCAAAGCGGCCACGCCGCCGGAAAAGTTGGTATAGCCAACATTGGCAAAACCGGCCTCTCCCATCATCGCGGCGAAATGTTCCTGATTTGGGAATTTGCGAATACTTTCAACCAGATATTGGTAGCTTTCGCGATCATTGGCAAACAATTTTCCCAGACGCGGAATGGCGTGAAATGACCACAAATCATAGGGCTTTTGCAAAGCCTGATTGATTGGTTTGGAAAACTCGAGACACAGAAACCGCCCGCCCGGACGCAGCACCCGGCGCATATCGCGCAGTGCCTGAACCTTGTTGGTGACATTGCGTATGCCAAAACTGATGGTCACCGCATCAACGCACGCATCGGGCAATGGCAAATGTTCCGCATCGCCGCACACCCAGCTGAGGCGATCATCACCGCCGCGTTCCAGACCGGCGATTAGCATTTGCGCATTGATATCGCAAACGATGGCCCGTGCAGGCGCGCCGCCGCGTCTGGCCCGCACATCCTCAGCCCGTTTGACAAAACGGCGCGATAAATCTCCGGTCCCCCCCGCCACATCCAACAGGACCTCGCCCGGTTGTGGGTTGGCACGAGTGATCACCATGTCTTTCCAGAGGCGATGCACCCCGACCGACATCAAGTCGTTCATCAGGTCATAATTACCGGCCACGCTGTCAAAAACGCCGCGCACCAAAGAGGCTTTTTTATCGCGCTCTACGGTTTTATACCCGAATGAAGCAGTATCGCCGTGATCTTCTGTTTGATTTGTCGTGTTCATGGTGCGAACCATACTCCCGTCACTTCCCCGGCGCTATAGGCTGAGACATTATGCCCGAACTTCCCGAAGTTGAAACCGTCAGATCCGGCCTGGCACCGGTTATGGAAGGTGCAACAATCACCAACGCCATGATCAATCGCCCAAATTTGCGTTTTGCCTTTCCGGACCGGTTTTGTGAAAGACTGAACGAAACACAAGTGTTGCATGTGCGTCGGCGGGCCAAATACCTGTTAATCGGGCTGGATAGCAATGAGACGCTTTTGGCGCATCTGGGCATGTCGGGCCAGTTCAGTATTATCCCACCCGGCGGACCGCCGCCAAATACCAATCCGGCCCACGATCATGTGGTGCTGTGCTTAGGCAATGATCACCGCATTATATATAATGACCCGCGGCGGTTTGGCTTTATGGACCTGATCGCCAGCAATGCACTGGATGAGAGCAAGTTTTTGGCCGATCTTGGACCGGAACCGCTGAGCAACAGTTTTTCATCCGCCCGGCTGGCTGAACAATTTGCTGGCAAAACCCGTCCTGTGAAAACCGCATTACTGGACCAGCGTCTGGTCGCCGGTCTGGGTAATATTTATGTCTGCGAGGCGTTATTTCGTGCAGGGATTGCCCCGCAGACCCCGGTCAAACGCATTGGCGCAGTACGCCGCGAGCGCCTGACGCATACCATACGCGAGGTCATTGAACAGGCCATTGCCGCCGGTGGTTCGACATTGCGCGATTTTGCTGCCACCGATGGCGCATTGGGATATTTTCAACACCGTTTCGACGTATATGATCGCGAAGGCGAGCCCTGCCTGCACAAGGACTGCACCGGCACGATAAAGCGCATTGTGCAGGCCGGACGGTCCAGCTTCTATTGCCCGCGTTGCCAGCGTTAGAAACCGCGCAGGTCTTATTCATCAAATTCAGGTGCGTCGGGAATCCGGGTAAAAGCGATCTTGACCCCGGTATATTCCCCCACGGCGGCTTTATGAGCGCCGATATTGACCGTATTGCGGCCATAGCGCTGGTTCAGACCATCCAGTGCCCGGCACAAATGTTCACGCCCCTTGCTGTGGGTAAAGGCCGGATCGCCGCCCGCGTCAAAAAGATCAACAGCCAGAGCGTCTATGGCTTGCAAACCAGTCAGCCAGACGCTGACCTGGCGCAAGCCGCGGGCGCACTCGGCCGGGCGTTCTGCCTGCATTTGCGCCCACAGTCGGTCATGGGCTTTTAACAAGAGAAAACTGTCTTGCGTGGCCTGCACCCCGGCATCACCACGCCAGCGCCCACCAGAAACAAACCTGACATTCACCCCCAGCCGCCGGGCGCGATGATCAAGACGACGCAAACGACTGGCGGTTTTGGCGGCCAACCGACGACTGATGGCACGCGCATTGGGCGCGGCCCGCATGGCCTTGGCCAGCACATGCGAATGGCTGATACTGCGGCGCGTGGTTTTGGGTTCTTCAACCTCGGCCCCATAGAGCGCCGCCAACAGGCGTTCACCCTGCACCCCGCCCCAAATGCTGCGGGCCTGTTTGGGCGGTAATGCCAAAAGCCCGGCCATAGTGGTAATGCCCACCGCCTCCAGACGGCGGCTCATGGCCCGGCCAATGCCCGGAATATCTCCAAAGCCCAAACCATAAAGCCGCTCGGGCAGTTCAGCCTTAGTCAACAAGATCAGGCCATCGGGCTTTTGCATATTGGTTGCCACCTTGGCCAGAAACTTGTTTGGCCCCATGCCGATTGAGGCACGCACAAAGGGGCCAACATCACGAGCGATCTGGACTTTGATGGCCCCGGCAATGGTGCGCGCCTTGGCTTCATGAGTTTGGGTGCCGGTCAGGCGGCAGGCAAATTCGTCGATCGAACAGGCCATCTCGATCGGCAAATGCTTGTCCAGCGCCTTGGCGATCCGGTGATGATAGCGCACATACATATCATGGCGGGCCGGCACCACATGAATGCCGGGGACCAGGCGGCGCGCCTCGCGGATCGGCGTGCCGGTTTTCACGCCCAAACGCTTGGCCTCATAACTGGCGGCAATGGCCACCGTAAATTCCGTTGGGGCCGGCGAGACAATCACAGGCTTGCCGCGTAAATGCGGATATTCCTGTTGTTCCACAGAGGCAAAATATGAATTCAGGTCCAGATATAACCAGCGATATGGCCCCAGCGGCCCCGGAAAACTATCGCCTGAAAAATCCATGGACGAGGCAAACGGTAGATGTCCCATGACAAGCCTGTATATGATGATGTCCTAAAATAGGAATATAACCCTATATAGAACATATAGAGAACACAAGAGCTTTATCCCGCCCCCGTTACGGGCCTGCACACATGACCAAATCATGAAAGCCGTGTACCAAAAGGGTGACGTGCGCACCCTGATACGCTATGCCATCGCGAAAAATGGGCTTTGGGGCCTGAAAAATACTGTTTGGAATGACAATCGGAGCCACACACATGGCGTTTGAAACACTACAGGTCAGCACACAGGGACGGGTGGGCCTGATTACGCTTAATCGCCCTGAGGCCCTAAACGCACTGTGCGCACAACTTACCGAAGAGCTGGCACAGGCCCTTGGCGACTTTGATGATAATGACGACATTGGCTGTGTGATCCTGACCGGCTCTAAAAAAGCCTTTGCGGCTGGTGCAGATATCAAGGAATTGCAGGCAGGCACATTTGTCGACATTTATATGAACGACCCGTTTGCCAAAACCTGGGAAGCCGTATCGCGTTTTAAAAAGCCGATCATTGCCGCCGTTGCTGGTTATGCTCTGGGTGGCGGCTGTGAAATG
Source organism: Robiginitomaculum sp. (assembly GCA_021776525.1). Classification (GTDB taxonomy): domain Bacteria; phylum Pseudomonadota; class Alphaproteobacteria; order Caulobacterales; family Maricaulaceae; genus Robiginitomaculum_B. Next base: position 271,736 of record JAJFFT010000004.1, on the reverse strand, counting down.
GCCATGATGTGCGATTTCATCATTGCTGCGGAAAATGCCAAATTTGGTCAGCCCGAGATCAACCTGGGCGTCATGCCAGGTTCCGGCGGCACCCAGCGCCTGCCCCGGGCCATTGGCAAAGCCAAGGCCATGGAGCTGTGCCTGACAGGGCGCATGATGGACGCCGACGAGGCTGAACGTGCTGGCCTTGTCAGCCGCATTGTCCCGGTGGATGAACTGGATGATGAAGCCATGAAAACCGCCACCAGTATTGCCGACAAATCCCTGCCCGTCGCCATGATGACCAAAGAAGCCATCAATACGGCCTTTGAAACCACACTGGCTCAGGGCATTCGTTTTGAACGGCGCGTCTTCCAGTCACAGTTTACGCTGGAAGACCAAAAGGAAGGCATGGCCGCTTTTGTTGAAAAGCGCTCCCCGCACTTCAAAAACCGCTGACTCTGAGACACGCCACAGTGTTGACGTCAGTACAACCGACGGCTATACGCGCACGCCTTGGATCAAGGCATGCGTCATGGGGCGCAGTCAAAATTTACGGAAACTGAAATGGCCAATACGACTTCTGCCAAACGTGCCGTCAGGCAAATCGCTCGCCGCACCGTGGTCAATACCGCGCGTCGCTCTCGGGTACGGACTTACTTACGTAAAGTCGAAGAAGCACTCGCCGCTGGCGATGCCGTCGCTGCACGGGCCGCTTTGAACGCTGCTGAACCAGAATTGATGCGGGCTGTGGGCAAGGGTGTATTTCACAAAAATACCGCCTCGCGCAAAATTTCGCGCCTGAACCGCAGCGTCAAAGCCCTGGGCTAGACCCGCAGGCTGAATTGACGCTCAAGGCCAGACCATCGGCCCGAACAGCGCTAAATCAGAACAGAATTTCAAAAAGCAATCGTGCCCAGGCACGGTTGCTTTTTTAGTTTGGCGCCCGTGAACATGGCCAACTCACCTTGGATATTAACCATAGCGCACTGGAATCCTTTGACTTTACCCGGATGGCCAAACCGATCTGTTAAACCGGCCTTGATGCTCGTATGAAAGGCCCATTGTTGTCGTGTGGTAAGAACATATTTATGTTGGTTTTTGCGGCCCCATAGAACCAGCACAAGCCTTGTCCGGGGCGGCACTTTTAAAGCAAACTGTCAACAAAAAATTTTCAAATTTTTTTTCAAACGCGCAAACCAGTTCGCTTCAATGGGTTAACCATTGTCAAGCCGGATGTTGCAGCGAATCAGCAGTTTTGACTTGTTGACGTAGCTTAATTCATGACTAATTTGGGGAGCCTGGACGACGGCATTTCCATGAGTATTGCGTACCGCACAGACGAATATTACTCGTCTGTGTATGGGAGGTTTTGTCCTTAAAAAACAAGAGTATAGCGCGCGATAAAAAATCGCGGCATCTGGGTTGGTGTGGTGAATTGGGCATTGGGGAGGAACAGGCGTTGGACGGACAGCAAAATGATGCGCAAATGCCGCCCCCACAAATTTTGTGGGGCAAGACGTGTCAACATTTACAAAGAGAGATCGGCGCAGAGAAATTCGCCTCTTGGGTGAAACCCCTTGATCTGATCTCTGTTGACTTCACGTCCGTGCACGTGGCTGCTCCCAACGCATTTTGTCGCGACTGGGTTCGCGAAAACCTGGGCCGCAAACTGACCCGCGCCTGGCAGACATTTGATCCGCACGGACGATCGATTTTCGTCAAGGTCAGAGACAGTCAAAGCGCCTCACAGGCACACACCGTAGAGGCCACACCAGTTTTTACGCCTGAACGCACCTCAGCACATGGCGCACCGCAATTGCCAGGGGGCGCAGGCCAAAACGTGCCGGGGCAAACCTCTGATACCGGCTTCGACCATTTTGTCATTGATAGCTCGAACGAAGTGGCCTTTGCTGTCGCCCGTCAGATCAGCCAGGGCAACACCGCCGGTTTTAATCCATTTTATGTTCATGGCGGTTACGGGGTTGGCAAGACGCATCTTTTGCGCGCCATTTCCGAAAGCCCGTTATGGGCCCAGACCGGCAAACGGGTGCGGTATCTGACCGCTGAAGAATTTGTCTATGATTTCGTTGCCGCCGTACGCGAAAAGGAAACCCACAAGTTCAAAGCCAAAATGCGGGCCCTGGATTTGCTGCTGCTGGATGATCTGCAGTTTATGACCGGCAAGGATGCCAGTCAGGACGAATTTTTTCATACCCTTAGCGCGCTTACCGCAGCCGGAGCCCAGGTAGTCCTCAGCGGCGATAATGCCCCCGGTTCGCTAACCCGTCTTGACCCGCGCCTGTTGTCGCGCATTTCGGGCGGTATCGTTTGTGAAATTGGCCAAAGCAGCCTGGCCCTGCGCCGTCAGATACTGGAACACCGGGTCGACTTGCTGGCCCGCGAATATCGCGGCTTGGCCGTCCCGCCCGCTGTGCTGGATATGATCGCCGAGGAAGTCTGCTCTAATCCGCGCGAGCTGATCGGTGCATTGAACACCATTTTGGCCCGGACAGCATTGATCAGCCAGCCCGTCACCGTCGAGCGTTGCCGCGAAATTCTGGGGGACATCATGCGTGACCCATCCCGCAAAGTTAGTATTGCACAAATTCAACAGGCCGTTGCGGCACATTTTGAGCTGACCATTGAGCAGCTTTTGTCACGCCGGCGGACCCGCAACATTGTCCGCCCACGCCAGATCGCCATGTATTTGTCCAAGCATATGACCACCTGTTCATTGCCGATGATTGGTGGACGTTTTGCCGGGCGGGACCATGCCACGGTGATCCATGCCGACAAGACTGTCGCGCAACTGATCAGCAATGATCCAGAACTGGCCGCAGACGTCAAAGCCATTCGCCGTAAACTCTTAACGGATGCCACATAACGCCGGGCCACCGCACCAATAAGCACTGGACAGTACGCCCAAACTTGGGAAGACTGTTCGGCCTTTCGCATCCATGGGATTCGCCTGCAAAATGAAACTGACCATTGAACGCGCTGACCTTCTCAAAGCCCTGAACCATGTGCAAAGCGTGGTCGAGCGCCGCAACACCATTCCGATCCTTTCAAACGTTCTGATCAGCGCCAAAGGCGACCGGTTGAACTTTACGGCCACCGATCTTGATATCGAAATTGTCGAAGGCATAGGGGCGCAGATTGCCCAGGAAGGCACGGTCACTGCACCGGCCCACACCTTTTATGAAATTGTCCGCAAGCTGCCTGAAGGGGCCGAGGTCGAGCTGATCAAAACTGCGGACGACCCGCGGCTGATGATCCATGCCGGACGCTCGCGCTTCTCTTTGCCGGCGCTGCCCGAAGATGAATTTCCTGTGCTCAGCGCCGATGGGTTGAGCCATACTTTTGCTGTGCACAGCAACGATCTGGTTAAATTGATCGACAAAACCCGCTTTGCCGTCTCGACCGAAGAAACCCGCTATTACCTGAATGGCATTCATATGCACGCCACCGAGGGCGACAAGGCGCATCTACGCGCTGTGGCAACCGATGGGCACCGTCTGGCTTTGGCCGAGATTGCCTTGCCCGACGGCGCGGCCGGGATGAGTGGCATCATCATTCCACGAAAAACCGTGCAAGAAGTTCGTCGCCTGCTGGATGGCATTGACGACGATATTACGGTCTCGGTCTCAGAGGCTAAAATTCGCTTTGCCATCGGCGCGGCCACTCTGACTTCGAAACTGATTGATGGATCATTCCCTGAATACGAACGCGTTATACCGCGCGGCAACGAACACACATTGACGATCGAGCGCGATGTTTTCGCCGCTGCCGTTGATCGGGTGGCCACCATTTCAGCAGAGAAATCCCGCTCGGTTAAAATGACCCTTGAGGCCGACACCCTGACCCTGACTGTCAACAACCCAGAGGCGGGTCTGGCGGTCGAAGAGTTGTCAGTAGATTATGACGCTGAACCGATGGAAATCGGCTTTAACGCCCGTTACCTTCTGGACATATTAGGCCAGATTGAAACCAGCGAAGCGGTATTTCGCTTTGCCGACAGCGCCTCACCGTCTTTGGTCGAAGATGCCAGCGATACCGGCGCGCTCTATGTGTTGATGCCGCTTCGGGTGTGAGTGCGCTCACCCGATTACAGCTTACTGATTTTCGCTCATATCGGGCGCTCGACCTGTCGCTGGATGACCGTCCAGTGGTTTTGTTTGGTGCCAATGGTGCCGGTAAGACCAATATATTAGAAGCCATTTCTTTTCTGGCACCGGGGCGCGGTATGCGCCGCGTATCGCTGGATGCACCGGTGCGCCAGGATTGCGAGAGCGGTGCCTGGGGCGTGCATGCAATGCTGACCCGCACAGACGAAGATCCTTTTGCATTGGGCACCGGTCTGGATGCCCAAAAACGGACCCGCCGGGTGCGCATTGATGGACAGAACGCCAAAGCCGGGGCACTGGCTGACCTTTTGCGCCTTGTCTGGCTGACCCCGGCGCAGGACCGCCTGTTTGCAGGGCCGCGAGGCGCACGCCTGCGGTTTTTTGATCGCCTGACCCTCAGCCTGCATCCGGAACACGGGCGCAATGCCACCGGGTACGAGCGCGCCATGCGGGACCGTCAGCGCCTTTTGGACGAAGGTGGCCGTGATCTGGCCTGGCTGGAGGCTTGCGAGCAGCAAATGGCGCAAACCGGCAGCCGTATCATGCAAGCCCGCGCCGACACTATCACGCATCTGCAACATGAAATTGATGCCCGGGCGCAAAGCGCCTTTCCCCAGGCCGATCTCAGCCTCGAAGCACTCTATGAGGATGCCCCGGATTGCGAGGCTCCGGACCTGACCCACCAGTTAACGCGAATCTTTGCGGCCTCAAGGCCGCGCGACGGCGCCGCCGGGCGATCATTAAGCGGCCCGCACCGGGCCAATCTGGATGTTTTGTGGCGCGCCAAAGCCATGCCAGCCAAATTATCCTCGACCGGGGAACAAAAGGCCCTGCTCATTGGTCTCACTCTGGCCCATGCCCGCGCGGTGGCCGCCAAGGCCGATACCCCGGCACCGCTGGTGCTGTTAGATGAAGCCTGCGCGCATCTGGACCCTGATCGGCGTGCCGCGCTGATCGACGAGGTTTGCGCCATGCACGGACAGGGATGGCTGACCGGAACAGACCGCGCTTTGTTCGAGGCTTTTGAAGATCGCGCCCAGTTTTTTGAGGTCTCTGACGGCATCGCCAAAGCGGTATAGCTTTACGCTAAAAAAGCACCTTTTTGCTCGCTTAAGCGGCCAGCGCAGGGTAGTTTAACGCTATGACAGATCAAACGAATCAAGACGCAAACAATAACGGCAATGGCGACGAATATGGCGCCGAATCCATCAAGGTTCTCAAGGGCCTCGATGCCGTGCGTAAACGCCCCGGCATGTATATCGGTGACACCGATGATGGGTCGGGCCTGCACCACATGGTTTACGAGGTTGTCGACAACGCCATTGATGAATCTCTGGCCGGGCATTGCGACACCATTGACGTAATTTTACACGCCGACGGCTCGGTCAGTGTGGCCGATAATGGCCGCGGCATCCCGACCGCCATGCACGAAGAAGAAGGCATGTCGGCGGCCCAGGTGATTATGACCCAATTGCACGCCGGCGGTAAGTTTGACCAAAACTCCTATAAAGTTTCTGGCGGTCTGCACGGGGTTGGCGTTTCTGTGGTCAACGCCCTTTCGGTCAAGCTCGATCTGACCATCTGGCGTGGCGGCAAAGAGCATTTTATGCGTTTTGCCCATGGTGAGCCGGAAGCCGACCTTGTGGTTGCCGGTGATGCACCGGGCGGGCGCAGCGGCACAATGGTGCGTTTCTGGCCTTCATCTGACACCTTCACCATGGTCGAGTTTGACCGGGACACTTTGATTCACCGTCTGCGGGAACTGGCATTTTTGAACTCTGGTGTGCGGATCAATGTCAGCGATGAACGCGGACCGGAGCCTTTTGAAACTACCTTGCATTATGAAGGCGGGGTCGAGGCCTTTGTGCGCCATTTGGATCGCACCAAAGCGGCCCTTCTGCCGGAACCGATTTTGATCCACGGCGAGCGTGATGATATTACTGTCGAGGCGGCATTGTGGTGGAATGACAGTTATCATGAAAATGTACTGGTCTTTACCAACAACATCCCCCAACGCGACGGTGGCACACATTTGGCGGGCTTTCGCGGCGCGCTGACCCGCGCCATTAACACCTATGCCGGACAGATGGGCGTGGCCAAAAAAGAAAAAGTCTCTTTGGCCGGGGATGATGCCCGCGAAGGTTTAACCTGCGTTCTTTCAGTCAAAGTACCGGACCCCAAATTTTCCTCGCAAACCAAGGACAAACTGGTGTCGTCCGAAGTGCGCCCGGTGGTTGAAAGTCTGATGGGTACTGGCTTGTCGGAATGGTTTGAAGAACACCCGGTGGAAGCCAAAACCATTGTCCAAAAAATTGTCGAGGCCGCTGCGGCCAGAGAAGCGGCGCGCAAGGCGCGCGAGCTGACCCGGCGTAAATCGGCGCTGGATATTGCTTCTTTGCCCGGCAAGCTGGCTGATTGTCAGGAACGTGATCCGGCAAAGGCTGAAATTTTCATCGTCGAAGGAGACAGCGCCGGCGGCTCGGCCAAACAGGGCCGGGATCGCAAGAACCAGGCGATATTGCCGCTGCGCGGGAAAATCCTTAATGTCGAGCGGGCTAGGTTTGACCGCATGCTGGGGTCAGCCGAAATCGGTACACTGATCACCGCCTTTGGCACTGGCATTGGCCGCGATGATTTTAACATTGAAAAGCTGCGTTATCACAAGGTCATTATCATGACTGATGCGGACGTGGACGGGGCGCACATTCGTACGCTTCTGTTGACGTTTTTCTATCGCCAGATGCCCGAACTGATCGAGCGCGGTTATCTCTATATTGCTCAACCACCACTTTACAAAGCGTCCAAGGGACGCTCGGAAAGATATCTCAAGGATCAGGACGAAATGGACGCCTATTTGCTGGACGAAGGGGCGGACGAAGCTGTTCTGGAACTCAGCAATGGGGAACAGGCCACCGGTCAACATTTGCGCGCCCTGATTGACGAGGCCTCCCGCGCCAGCCTGATTGTTGCGCGTCTTGAAGCCCGCGCACCGGGGGCCATTATCGCCCAGGCGGCCATCGCCGGGGTGTTTGCAGACAATGCCGGACAAGATGCGCTGGATCGCGCCGCCGCCCGCCTGAACGTCATTGCACAAGAAGGCGAAGACGACTGGTGCGGTGAATTTGGTGAAGATGGGGCTGTTGTGCTGGCACGTGATGTACGCGGTGTGCGCGAGGCAATCGTTTTTGACGCATCATTTCGCCGTTCCGCCGATGCGCGTCGCCTGCACGACATGCAGGAAACGCTCGATAAAACCTATGCCAATCCAGCTTATTATCGGCGCAAAGGCCGCGAAACCGTGATCCATGGCCCGATGGAGCTGTTCCGCGCCGTTCTCGCCGAAGGCTCGCGCGGACTGTCCATCCAGCGTTATAAAGGCCTTGGCGAAATGAATGCCGACCAATTGTGGGAAACCACGCTGGACCCCAATGCGCGCTCGCTTTTGCAGGTCCGCGTTGAACACGCCGACGATGCCGACGACATTTTTACCAAACTGATGGGCGATGTGGTCGAGCCAAGGCGCGAGTTTATCCAAGACAACGCCCTTAGCGCCGAGGTCGATGTTTGATGGGTCATCCTAAAAAGGCGTGAGGCTTGTCCTGAACAGATTGTGTACCTCCATCCTTCGACAAGCTCAGGATGAGGCGGAGATATAACTATGGACCTCATACTGAGGTGCGAGGTCCTCTTGGAGCCGAGCCTCGAAGTGTGGGGCCTCAATCTGACAAAACTATACCCCAACTGACCCGGTGTGGGATAAGTTCACGCAATCCACACTCTCGTCGCCCTCTGGTTTAACCAGAGGGTCCATACTGAACTTATGCACGCATGGCATTGCCCAATGGGTCCTCCGGGCGGGGCCGGAGGACGACGAGAGGAGAAAGCCGGGATGACATCATGGGTGGTTATCCGGTGAAAAGAGGCCAAGGAACACACCAAGGGTCAAAATATCCCTTCTTACCCCTCATGATTGACCTGTTTTACCCCTGAATTACCCCTTATTTACCCCTTTTTTGACCCTTAAATGAGCCTCATTACCCCTTTTGACGCCTGCCAAAGTCGGGGATAAACCAAACCTGCCCGCCTCAGTCGTAGAGGCTATAGAATAGAATAATTTGGACCGGGAAAATCAGGCAATAATGTCCGGGGTGATTTGGTTCTCAAGACAATGGATTTGGTCTTTTAGGGCCAGTTTGCGCTTTTTAAGCCGGGCGATTTTCAGCTGATCCTGCGTGCGCGCCAAAATCAGCGCATCAATGGCCGCATCAAGATCACGGTGTTCTTCGCTAAGTTCCAACAGGCGGGCCCTCAGGCTTTCATCGCCATCAAAACTCATGCGCTTGCTCCGTCTCGTGGTTTGATCATTGCAGGATGTTGCCCGGTGCCGATTCACGGCGTGTGTGCAGTATGGGTGCAAAGGCCCAAGGCAACAAGACTTCTTTTACGATGCGACACCTTGTGACGTGACGAATGGATTTGAATGCTCTAGGATGACCAAATCAACTGATGGAGGAGCCTATGGCCGTGGACGCGCGCATTCGCGAATTGGGAAACAGACATTCACATCTTGAAGATGAAATCGAACGAGAACTGAAACATCCGGCCCACGATCCATTGCACATATCGGACCTTAAAAAACAAAAACTCAAGCTCAAAGAAGAAATGCGAAGTCTGCAACAGACCTAGCGTAAAAATCATCTAGCCGCGGCTCACAGAGCCTTTATAATCGATGCCAGACTGCCCCTTAGGCGGTACAGCATGATTGTAAGGAAAAACTATGGCGGATGAACGGGTTGTTATTATCACCGGCGGTTCCAAGGGAATCGGTCTGGCCTGCGCCCGGCGTTTTGCCGAAGAAAAATGCAAGATTGTTCTGGCTGATATTGACGTCGAAGCGGGGAAACAGGCCGCCGAGGATTTAGGCGCGGCAAACGGCAAGGCTTTGTTTGTTGAATGCAATGTCGCCGACCCTTTATCAGTGCGCAATTTATTTGCTGAAACCCGCTCGGCCTTTGGACGTGTTGATGTATTGATCAACAATGCCGGCATGGTCCGTGCCGGGAATATTCTGGACCTCAGCATCGAAGATTTTGACGCGGTAATCGGGGTCAATTTGCGCGGCGCGTTTTTGGTGGCCCGCGAGGCCGCCCGCCAAATGGTCGCCCAGATAGAAGAAACCCAGGGGCGCACCGGAGAAGCCCGGCGGCGTTATGCCATCATCAATATGTCATCGGTTAATGCGGTCATGGCGATCCCCGATCAAACCGCTTATGTGGTTTCAAAAGGCGGGATGAACCAGTTGACCAAGACCATGGCTTTGGCACTGGCACCCCATGGCATTCGGGTCAATGCCATTGGCCCTGGCAGCATCAATACCGATGTTTTAAAATCCGTCGCCGACAACCCCGAAGCGCGGCGCAAAATTATGAGCCGGACCCCACTGGGCCATATTGGCGACCCGGACGAGATCGCCGGAATTGCCTGTTTTCTGGCCAGTAAAAATGCCAGCTATATCACCGGCCAGTGCATTTATGCCGATGGGGGGCGGTTGGCGCTGAACTATACAGTCAGCGCAGATTAAGCCCAACCAAACAAAGCCTTAAGCTTCTTCTGGTTTTTCCTTAAAGGCCCCAAAGACCGCCGCCGCATCAACCGGCTTGCTGGCCATTTCGCGCATTTTCTCGTCTTCATCGACGACCACTTCTTCGGGTATGGCGGCTTCTTCTGCGGCGCGCAATGTGTCCAGATCTTCGCCGCGTTCCAGCGCCGCTTTCTCGTCCATTTTGCGCTTCTTGGCCGCTGCTTTGGTGACCACGGCATCCAGATCAATCTGGGTGCAAAGCGCCAGGCTGACCGGATCAACGGGCTTGATATTGCTGCTGTTCCAGTGATTGCGGGTCCGCACCGCCTCGATGGTGGTTTTGGTGGTGCCGATCAATTTACCGATCTGAGCATCCGAAACTTCCGGGTGATTGCGGATCATCCAGGCAATGGCGTCGGGGCGCTCCTGGCGACGAGACAACGGCGTGTAGCGCGGGCCTCGACGTTTTTGCACCATTTTTTCGGCGTGCTTGGGCGTGACCGCCTGCATGTCATAGGAGGGATTGGCTTCGGCTTTTTCGATCTCTTCGCGGGTCAACTGACCGGCACCGATAGGATCAAGACCGCGCACACCAGAGGCCACATCACCATCGGCAATGCCTTTGATTTCCAAGGCATGCAATTGGCAAAAGCGGGCGATCTGATCAAAGCTGAGCGAGGTGTTGTCGATCAGCCAAACAGCAGTCGCCTTGGGCATCAGGATACTAGCCATAAGTGTCTCTCCATAAAAAAAGCCCGCACGCGAGGCGCCGGGCGGACGTCTTGCCGGTCCGATGATAACGTACACACTGGACCTGTTGCGTGTGATATAGCGATGTTTTGCGTCAAAGAAAACACCCCTGCCCGCTCAGGCTCAGGGCAAGAGCAGTAATTTTCCCATAAACGTCCCTGATTCCATACTCTGATGGCCCTTGGCGGCATCCTCCAGGGCAAAGGTCTGGTCAATCACCGGGGCGAATGTCCCGGCCGCGATCCAGGGCCAGACGTGCGCTTGTACGGCATCACACAAAGCCGCCTTTTCATCCAGCAGCAAAGGCCGCAAGGTAGACCCCATAATGGTGAGGTGCTTTTGCAGGACCGGTATGAAATTCACCGGGGCCTCATGGCCAGCATTAAACGCAATCAACGCCAAACGCCCACGCGCCTTCAGACACGCCAAATTGCCCGCCATAAAAGTACCGGCCATCATATCCAGCACCACATCCGCGCCGCCGGCCTCGCCAACGATACTGGCAAAGTCTTTCCGCTCGGTATTGATCACCAAATCAGCACCAAGCTTTGCCCCAAAGGCACATTTTTCTTCGCTGCGCGCTGTGGCAATGACTGTGGCGCCCTGGGCCTTGGCCATTTGAATGGCGGTTGAGCCGATCCCACTGGCCGCCCCATGCACCAACAGGGTTTCACCGGATTTCAGGCAAGCCTTGGCAAACACATTCTGCCAGACGGTCAGCACAGTTTCTGGCAAAGCCGCCGCATCGCGCAAAGAAATGCCGTCAGGTGCGGTCATCACACTGCCTGCATCAACGCGCACAAATTGCGCATAGCCGCCACCATGGGTCAGGGCGCATACCGGGTCGCCGACCTGCCAGCCTGTGACGTTAGAACCGCAGGCATGAATATGACCCGAAACCTCCAGCCCCAAACCGGGATTGGCATCGGCGGGGGCCGGATACAGCCCCAAACGTTGCAAAACATCGGGGCGGTTAATTCCAGCCGCCACGACCTTGATCACAACCTCGTTTGCGGCAGGTTCCGGCATGGGGACTTGCGCACAAACCAGTACGTCTGGCCCACCTGGCTGGGTCATTGTTATCGCGCGCACGGGGCCTCCGGTGCCATGAAACTGGCATAAATCCCATTTGGCGCTAAAATAGGCTGCGATTGAGGGAGCAGGCAATGTTTGATGAAGAAAAACCACGGCCAGTTGGTGAAATTGTTCTGGGTGAAGACCTCTATGACTTTTCGGTCGAGGACCTTACCAAACGTATTGATGCACTGCGCGAGGAAATTACCCGGATTGAGGCGGCGCGCGACGAAAAACGACGTGGACTGGATGCTGCGTCGGCTATCTTTGGAAAATCTTAGGGTCTGTGCCCGTTAATCATGGGTGATTCGGTTTTGAATAAAGGAATGTTGTCATTTGGGCGAAAACGGCAAGATCATTGCATAATGATCCACCTCAATGCCCCATATGATACGAGATGACACATGAGTGATAATGTTTTTTCTGCCAGCCTTGGCGACTTCGCCGGATCAGAACTGTTTCAACGCACCTTTCGCGAGGGCATGGACCTGGTCGAGGAAACCGCCGCTTATCTGGATGGGCCTGGCCGCGAAGAAGCCCGCTCGCTGTCCCGTTCCGGGGCATTGGCCTATGCCGGTGAAAGCATGCGCCTGACCACCCGTTTGATGCAAGTGGCGTCATGGCTGCTGGTCCAGCGGGCCGTCAAAGAAAATGAAATGAGCGCCACGGACGCACGTGCCGATAAATATCGCATCAATGACGTGAAACTGAATAAAAGCCTTGCCGGAACGCAAGAGCTGCCAACTACCTTGCAAGACCTGATCACTCGCGCCGGACACATTTATGAGCGCACCCGTCGTTTGGATGAAAAACTCTATGGGGACACACAGGAAAACACCGGTGCCCGGGCTGTATCAGATCAAATGAGCCGTTTGAACGCAGCCTTTGGGGCGCGCTGAGCGCCCATCAGACGGCCAAACCAGACTAAAGCCTAGCTGACAAAACCTGCAAACTTGTTCTTAAAGCGGCTGAGACGGCCACCACGGTCAGTCAGGTGCTGGCTGCCGCCAGTCCATGCCGGGTGGGTCTTGCTATCAATATCCAGATTAAGGGTTGCACCCTCTTCGCCGTATGTGGAACGGGTCTGGTAGCTTGAACCATCAGTCATGACGACGTTGATCGTGTGATAATCAGGGTGTGTATCTTTTTTCATCGTTTTATGTCCACAAAATCTGGTTTTACAGGCCATAGGCCCGCAAGAAGCGCGGCTTATACCCCTACACCCCGCCAAGGGCAAGCGGTTCAGAACTGAAAATACACAAAAGGCGCGGCGGTAAGCGGGTAGATGCTAAGCGCCAGGGCAATGGCGGCGCCCGCCCCGGCCCACCACAGTTCGGGCCGCTCTAATGGCCGCCAGTTTGGTCGCCAACGCCGCACGCCCAGGATATGATCCAGTGCCAGTACCGCAATAATCAACAGCGCCATCAGGCTTAGGGTTTGGGCACCGCCTACGCGCAAGCCGCCAAGCGCGCCCAGCGCCTGCATGGCATCCGCAAAGCTGTTCGCCCGAAAAATCGCCCAGCCAGCCAGCACCACGGCTTGTGTGAGCACCAGACCCAACACCCAGCCCAGTGGGCGCGGCATGTTGAACAAAGGCCTAAGCGCAGGTTTCAGGTGTGTGGTCCACAGCTTGTGCACAATGAGTGCGCCGCCATGCAGCAGGCCCCACAACACAAAGGTCCAGGCCGCGCCATGCCAGAGGCCGCCCAGCACCATAGTGGCCATCAGATTACGGTAATAGGCAAAGCGCCCATGACGCGAGCCACCCAGCGGAATGAACAGATAGTCGCGCAGCCAGAAGCTAAGCGACATATGCCAACGTCGCCAAAAGTCGGTGATCGACGCACTGGCATAGGGGAAGTTGAAATTGCGTGGAATATGATAACCAAACAGCCGCGCAATGCCGATCGCCATCAGCGAATAGCCGGCAAAATCAAAATAAATCTGCGCCGCAAAGGCAAACGTGGCCAGCGCCACAGCGCCGTTAGACCAGGCCCCCAGATCACCATAGACACCATCAACCAAGGGGGCGATATTATCGGCCAGCAGAGCCTTGTAGACAAAGCCAATGGCAAAGGCGCGCAAACCCACCACAATGGCCCGCCGTCCCAAATGCTTAGTGCGATCCATTTGCGGAAAAAAGCTGGCGGCGCGGACAATCGGCCCGGCCACCAATTGCGGAAAGAATGCAATATACAGCGCCACGCGGGCAAGGCGCGGCTCGGCCGCCAATACGCCGCGGCGCACATCGGCCATATAGGATATGGCCTGAAACACATAAAAACTGATACCCACTGGCAGAATGATACGCAAAGTCGGCATATCGGCGCGCAGGCCAAGGCGGCCCAGCAATTCAGCAAAGCTGTCGGCAAAAAACCCTGTGTATTTGAAAATACCCAGCACAATCAGCGAGACGATAACCCCCACGGCCAATGCCCAGTTTTGCGCCTGTCGGGTGGCGCCTGGACGCGCCATCATCAAGGCACTGGCCCATGAAACGCCAATGACCAGCGCAATAAGTCCCAAAAAACGCCAATCCCACCAGCCGTAAAACACCGTACTGCCGGCCAGCAAAATCAACAGCCGTGCTTTATTATTCTGGACCAACCAATAGGCCGCAAACACCACAAGAAAAAACAACAAAAAGGTCAGACTGGTAAAGATCATGAGGCTTCATCCTCTGCTTCACGCAAGGCCAGTTTGGGCTGTGCGACAGGATCGCCCAACACCCCCGAAGCCATCACTTTGCCTGCCAACCAGCGGTTATAAACGGACGCGCCAGCGGCCAGTAAATGCTCTTCATCAAACCAGACCGGCCCATCCAGTGCGGCCAACATGACCGGATCCACAGGCGCAATACACACATATTGCGGGGCGTTTTCACACACGGCCTGCACATAAGCGCGCTCGTGCGCGTCAATAACGGGGGGGAAATAATAGGCGATGCGACGCACCCCGGCGCGGGCCAGCATGGCGCGCTGGTCAGTGCGAAATGCCTCGCCCCACGGATATATATGTGCAGATGGCGGCAAGTTTGTCGCAAGCCCCAAGGCGCGATCGTCGCGTTTTACTTCGCGGCGCGGGCTGGTTTGCGGATCATATGATGCAATCCTCTGTGCGTTTTCAAGCTGTATAGCCTCATTAAAAAAGCCGACATTCAGCCAGTTCAGCGGTACATGCAGACCTAAAAAAACAAGATTTTTGGCATAGCCAACCAAACCATCCGCAGGACCATCCAACAGGCCGCGCACAGTCCACATGGTGCCGCGCGGGCCAAACTGTCCGATCACCCTCTCGGAAAACTTGGCAATTTCAAAGCCATAAGCCGGGGCGCGATCAAAACGTTCTGAAATTTCCAGAAACACTGTATCAGGGGCGCGCGGTGCGGCGCGCAAAAACTGGCGCAGGCGCAAATCGCGTTCTTGCAGGCTGGCCCCTTCCAGCGCAAAGGTAATGATCCGCTGGTCATAGCCGCGCGCCTGCAGACGCCGGGTCAGGGCCTGATCATCAATGGCATTGCGCGAATAACTGGCTCCGACGAACAGCACATAAGGCGCCGGATCGTCTTTAACGGTTTGCAGGGCATTGGCGGCAATTTGCGCATAGGGCCCATCACGAACAATCTGCGCTCGGTTGGCCCCATACCCGACCAGTGCAGCGGTCAGGCCAAGGCCGGCCATAAAGGCCGTGGCATTGCGTGCCAAATGGCCAAAAGTGGTGCCGGTTTGCCCCTGCGGCGGACGACGCAGAACAAACGCAACCAGCACCAGAACCAGCCCGGCAAATATCAGTTTTATGGCGAGCATTTTTCTCCCCGCGTTTTTCACCCACGGAGAGTGTGTCAGAAAATGTCTTATATTTGGTTACGGCGTAAGTCAGATATTCAAGATCAGGACCAGCACTTTTGCATTATGGCTGTATCAACTGGAAAAGGTGCAGCGTATCCATATACTCTTTGACCTTGGTTATCTGCCCGTCTTTGATGGTCATCAAGAAGTGGTATTTGTTGGTATAGGTTTTTCCATTCACATGCTCGCCATAGGAAGAAACCTCAACAGCCACCTTATCGCCCTCTGCGATCATGGAGGTTGCATCAAGTTTTAACCCATTTGGAAAGCCGCTTTGAATACTGCCTACAACCTGTAAATATTGTGCTTTTGTCTTGGTCCCTGAAAAAGGCAAATCGCCCGGCACCCACCAAACCGCATCGTCACTGACAAGGGCAAATGCAGTGTCAATATTACCCTTACTGAACTGGTCAAAAAATCGGGTAGCAATTTCCTTGTTATGCATTTGTTTTGTTTCCATTATTTGTAACGATGTGTCCTCCATAGCACAACTCCCCAGCATAAAGATGGTCGGAAAGGCCAGAGCCAACAAAAATTTCATAATGCACATCCCTATGGTTTATTGTTCGGTTGAGAAACCAGGATCAGGACCCCGTGACATCACCGTCATTTTGACTATATATAATTCTTTATATCAGTAAATTATTTTACTGCAATAAAATTATAGGTATCGCACATAATGCAACCAAATCGATCTTCTGGCCTTCGGGCAAAACAAAAAGAGGCAAGACGGCAACGGATATCGCAAGCCATGATGGTTTTGCTTTCAAAAAAGGCATTGGCCGACATTACAAATGATGAAATTGCCAGCAAAGCTGGTGTAAGCGCGCCCACATTGTACAATCTCATTGGGTGCCGCAATGATATTCTGGTACATATTTTGAACATCGCCATGCGAGACGTCAAAACGCACAGACAAAACAAGAAAAGCCTTGATCCTGTCAAGCGCGCAGAAAATGTCGGCTCTTTTCTGGTTAGCACCTTCACGTATAATGAAGCCGCCTTTCGGCAAGTCATACGCGGTGTTAATGCCATCAGCCTCAACGCCCATAAATCGTATGAGCAATCCCCTCACCAGCTTTATTTGGAACTGATGCAGGAAGCTGAAACAAAGGGTGTATTTCGCAACGGAATTAGCGCTGAACTGGTTGCCCGGCAATTATTCCAAATGTTTGCAGGGGCACTGATTACCTGGGCCATTGAAGGGCTGAGCAATGCGCAATTTTCAACCCAGACAAGCCTAGGTTTTCACACGGTTATTGCAGCATTTTCCACCACGGCATATAGAAAAAAAGCCCTCAACAAAATCAGCGTGATGACTGGCGTCTAGCTTGACCAGAGGGTCCACAGAGCTTCCCAACATATATTATGTTTCACCATGGATTTTCAGATCAAGCCGGAGAACGACAAACCGTTGGGATGCCACCAACATCTGCTTGCCTGTCCCGCCTGTGATGCGGTAAAGAGTGATGCGCATAAAGACGCACCGGGACGGAACAACACACATGAACAATCTGCTGACCGAACTGCGCCGTCGCAATATGTTCCGCGTCGCCGGGGTGTATGCCGTGGCGGGGCCGGATCAGGCGGTCAACGCGCCCCAAATGTTTGCAAAGCATGGTCAATAAAAACCCGTACACGGGCCGATAAAAACCGCTTTGACGGAAACACCGCAGACAGGCTTAGGTCCGATTGCTGCCAGTCCGGCAAGATCGCCTCCAAGTGCCCAGCCTGTAAATCGTCTGCAACAATAAAATAAGGCGATTGAACAATACCCAGTCCCGCCCGCGCTGCGTCTGCCAGTACATCCCCGTTATTAGACGCCAAAGGACCACTGACCCTGACATCCATATCTTCGCCCTGTTTTGTGAACTGCCAAGGCACGTGGCGACTGCCCTGACCATATAAAAGACAGGCATGATGTTTCAGCGCATCGGGATGGTCTGGCCGGCCCATAGCATCCAGATAGTTCGGGGCGGCACAGGTCACCATGGGCATGTCGACGATTTTACGAGCAATCAGCGAAGAATCGCTCAGCCGCCCGATACGTAATGCCACATCAAAACCTTCATCAACCACATCGACAAAACGGTCATTAAGTTCCAGATCAATCCGCACCAAAGGATAAGCGCGGCAAAATTGCGCCATCATGCTGCCCATCTGGCGCGTCCCAAATGAAAGTGGTGCATTGATGCGCAAACGTCCGCGCACCGCACCGCTGGCCTCGTTGGCACAATCATCAGCATCGGCCACATCAGCCAGAATCGCCCGGCATCGGGGTACGTATTCGCGGCCAATATCAGTCAGGCTGTGGGTGCGCGTAGTGCGATAAAGAAGCCGGGCCCCCAGATCGGCCTCCAGCTGCATCACATATTTGCTGACCACAGCGCGAGACAGCCCCAAATGCTCGCCCGCGGCGGTGAAGCTGCCTTTATCAATCACCGCCAAAAATGCCGCCATGGTGGTTAGCTTGTCCATTATTGTCTCTATTTCATATACAATATATCTTTAAATAGCTTGTTTATCTTCTATTTGGAACCTCTATTTTGTTCTCAACACGAACCACAACGCGAAAAACGCGGCGTCCTGAAAACACAGTCAGGGCGAAAAATTGGAGAACATTATGGATATTATCAGGAGCAATGAGCGCGGCACCAGCACGATGTACTGGTTGCACAGCCACCATACATTTTCATTTGCCAGTTATCACAACCCGGACCGTATGGGCGTTTCCGCTTTGCGGGTGATCAATGATGACCAGGTCATCCCCGATGGCGGCTTTGCCACACACCCTCATAAGGACATGGAAATCATCTCGTATGTGAAGTCTGGCACCATCGAGCATAAAGACAGCATGGGCAACATCCAGAGCCTGCCCGCCGGTGAATTTCAATTGATGAGCGCAGGCAGCGGGGTCACCCACAGCGAATACAACCCGTCTTCAAAAGACGATCTGGAATTTTTGCAAATCTGGATCATTCCCAATGAGAAAGGCGGCAAGCCGCAATATCAGCAAAAGCGCTTTGAGCAGACCAAGGGTTTGCAATTGATCGCTTCGCCTGATGGCACAGAAGGCTCGCTGATCCTGCGCCAGAATGCACGCCTCTATGAGCTCAAAACCAGTACAGGGACCGATACCCGCCTGCACATCACGCCGGGGCGTACGCTTTATGTGCACGTTATAACCGGAGAACTGGACATTGACGGCACGGCTTTACATGCCGGCGATGGCGCCGCCCTGACGCCAAAAGATGCGGTTGCACTGACGGCGACCGAACAGGGTGCCCATGCCCTGGTCTTTGACCTGCCTTAACCACCACCCAAGGCCGGCGATGGGTTCAAATACCCTTCGCCGGTCTTCCCCTCTCAAGCACACATTCAACCAACCCAAGGAGACTTTTATGAAAACCCTGAACAACGCAACAATCCTGACAGGACGCATCATGCTGAGCGGCATGTTCCTGCTTTCCGGCATCAGCAAAATCAGCGCCTTTGAAGGCACGCAGGCCTATATGAGTTCGGTCGGCGTTCCCGGCGCCCTGGCCCCAGCAGTCATCGCCTTTGAAATTATCGCCGCAATTTTGATCATCATTGGCTGGCAAACCCGTTATACGGCGCTGGCGCTGGCCGGTTTCAGCGCCATGACCGCGCTGATGTTTCACTTTAACTTCGCGGACCAGATGCAATCCATCATGTTTATGAAAAACATCACGATTGCTGGTGGTTTTCTGGTTCTGGCCGCCAACGGTGCCGGAACGCTGAGCCTTGATGCCCGCCGCGCCAAATAGAGGATAACATCATGTTTGAACATAAACACGCACCGCAATCGCTCCCCATCAGCACCCCTTTGGCCGAACGCTGGAGCCCCTATGGTCTGAGCGACAAACATATTACTGAGGAGGATATTCTGGCGCTGTTTGAGGCCGCCAGATGGGCACCATCATCTTATAATGAACAGCCATGGCGTTTTATATTGTCGCGCAACACTCCCGCATCAGGCACCCATGACAAAGCCCTTGCCTGTCTTTTGGAAAGCAATCAGGTTTGGGCCGCCAATGCCCCTTTGTTGGTCTTTGGCTGTACTGTCGGGACACTGGCCCAGTCGGGCAAGCCCAATAAGGCAGCCCAGCATGACCTTGGCCTTGCCGTGGCCAATCTGACCTTTGAGGCGCAGGCACGCGGACTGTCGGTTCACCAGATCATCGGCATAGTGCCAGATCTGGTCCGTGCACTTTATGCCTTGCCTGAAACTGTAGAGCCCCTGACGGCCTTTGCCATTGGGTATGCGCAAACCCATGCGAACCTGCCCGAACACCTGAAAGCCCGTGATGCCAGCCCCCGTACCCGGCGGCCACTGGCCGAAACGGTGTTTAGCGACACATGGGGCAATCCCGCGTTATTATGATCGCCTTTGGGGGCCGAAGGTGATGCGCAGTACCCTGACCTGTCAGCACCAACCGTTTCGGCCCCTTGGACTTTCCCGTTTCAGTTTTCAAAACACGTGTTAAAAGAGCCGCTTATTTGTAATCAATCGGGTATACGACACTCAAGCCCGTCAACACAGGCCGCGACACGGACATGAATGCCCAACCAGAACCGCCCGAAGTTGACGTTATTATTGTCAATTATAACGCCGGCACCATGCTGCGCGATTGCGTGGCGGCTTTGGCGGCGCAGGATATGGAAAACTTTCGGGTTTTCCTGATTGATAATGATTCCATGGATGGTTCTATCGAGGCCTTGCCACCGCTGGATGATCGCTTTGAAGTGATCAAGCTGGACGAGAATACCGGCTTTGCCAAAGGCAATAATATTGGTGTCGCGCGCGGCTCTGCGCCCTGGATCGCGCTATTGAACCCTGATGCCTATGCCAAACCCGATTGGTTACGCCAACTTTTAAAAATGGCGCAAAGCGACCCTTCTATTGTTATGGCCGGATCAACACAGATTGATGCCAACCAGCGCCATTTGCTGGATGGTGCAGGCGACCTTTATGCCCCGGTTGGCTTTGCCTGGCGCGGATTATGGCACCGCCCGATCGAGCGACTGCCCCAAACCGGCGAGGTGTTTGGCCCATGCGCTGCCGCTGCGCTTTATCGTCGCGACGCCTTTGAAGCGGCCGACGGCTTTGATGAAAGTTATTTTTGTTACCACGAAGATGTCGATCTGGCCTTTCGCCTGCGCATGGCCGGTGGCCGCGCCATACAGGTCCGCGAAGCCGTCGTATATCACGAAGGGTCCGGGGTGGCCGGCGCACAATCGCCGTTTGCGGTCTTTCACGGCACCCGAAATCGTACATGGACCCTTGTCAAAGACATGCCGTTTCCCTTGTTGGTTTTGTTTTTCCCGTTTCATGCGGCACTGGTCGGTGCATTCATTGCCCGGGCCATGTTCAAGGGCCAGTTTATTCCCACAATCCAGGGGGTGCAGACCAGCATTGCCGGGCTGGGACAAGCCCTTGGCAAGAGGCGCGCCGTACAGGCCAGTCGCACCATCAGCCTTTTGGCGCTGCTCAAAGCCTTCACCTGGTCGCCGGTAACATTTTTCTGCCGTGGCGCAGACGTTCGCCCGTGGAAACACAAGCCGTCAATAAAAAAATAACGCTATTGGCGACGGATATTCGCATCCACATACGTTTCATGATACAAGGACATGAGGCAAAAGGATTGATACATGGCTGATATTGATGCTCTGACGGCGGCGCACCGTTTTGGTATGGGCGCACGTCTTGGTGAACTGGATACCATTGCACCAGACCCGGCAAACTGGCTCAATGCTCAGCTTACAGATGTGTCCTCGACACTGGAACAGTTTAACCTGATTGACAGCACAGCCGCACTAACCCTGTTCTTTGATTATCTGGAAACCAAACGCCAGGAAGACCGTGACAGCGACGCCCCCGTGGCCATGGATGCACCGGTACTGGCCGGAACAATGGGCGCCGGAAAAAACAAACGCACGATTGGCGGCGCGAAAAACAAACGCGCCCGGTATACGGCTTTTTTTGATACGGTTTCTACAATCAAACGCCAGGAACAAATGCAACCGCCCAAAAGACGGGCTTCAACCCCCATCAACACAATAAGCTCTCCAAAGGCGCAGTCTGACGAGCCGATTTTTTATCAAGGTCCGCCGACCTCTGATGAACTTATCGAGCAGATGTATGAGAGCCTGACGGATGACATAGCCGTACGGACACAGTTTGCAACAACGACGCCGGCGTCGTTTCGTGAACGACTGGTGCGGTTCTGGAGCGATCACTTCTCAATAGACTTCAACAAGAACCTGATCACCGTCCCCACAGCCCTGACCATGGAACGCGAAGCCATTCGCCCCCATGTGACCGGAAAATTTTATGATATGCTGGTCGCTGTCGAGAGCCATCAGGGCATGTTGTTGTATCTGGATAATTGGACATCGTTTGGACCAAATTCCTGGGCTGGTTTGCAATTCGGGCTGGGCCTGAATGAAAATCTGGCCCGCGAAACACTGGAACTGCACACGCTGGGCGTTGGCGGCGGCTATAGTCAGGACGATATTATCGAATACGCCAAAGCCATCACCGGGTGGACGATTGGCAACCCGAACGTCAATCAAGACCAGCTTGGCCAATTTGTGTTCGACCCGCTGTTCCACGAGCCGGGCACACGCACCATTATGGGCAAAAGCTATCCAGACACTGGCATAACCCAGGCGTTGACCGCCTTACAGGACTTTGCCCGCCACCCCTCGACCGCCAACCACATTGCCCGCAAGCTGGCGGCACATTTTCATTCTGACACCCCACCGCAAAGCCTGATCGACCGCCTCTCTCAGGTTTTTACCGACACGGACGGTGATTTACTACAGGTCAGTCTGGCTTTGGTTGCGGCTCCCGAAATGTGGGACAATCAGTTTTTGAAGCTCAGAAATTCCGAAGAGTTTCTGATCGCCGCGTATCGGGCTTTTAACTTCGCGACCCTGACCCCAGAGGTTTATTTTTATCTTTTCGAAGTTATGGCACAAATCCCGTTTTCGGCGGGATCACCGGCCGGTTGGCCGGACGACGAAGCCAGCTGGGCCAGCTCCAGCGTCATAGCGGCGCGATTGAACCTAGCCGTCCAGATCGGCCAGAACATTGAAAATGCCCCCCTGCCCCCTGATTACGCCACCGACATATTGGGGCCGATACTCAGCACCAATTCATTCGACATTCTGGCCGGGGCATTCACCAAGGCACAGGGTTATGCCCTGATGCTGATGACCCCAGAGTTGCAAAGGAGATAGGCATGATCATCAAGACCCCACAATTATGCCTGAACCGTCGTGGCCTGCTCAAAGGCGCCGCGGGCGTTATGGGCCTCAGCGCCGCCGGAGCCAATTTATCTTTTGCGGCTGGACCGGCGGGTAAAAAGCTGGTGGTGATTATTCTGCGCGGTGCCATGGATGGCCTGAACGTGGTCGTGCCCCACCTCGAAAACAACTATTACGCCAAGCGCCCCGGCATTGCGATACTGCCGCCCGGCGAGACCGGCGGTGCGCTGCCTCTGACCACAGGCTTTGGCCTGCACCCGGCTTTGCCCGGTCTGGCGGCGATGTATGCCAATGGCGAGGCCTTGTTTATGCCCGCCGCCAGCGCGCCTTATAACGAGCGATCACATTTTGATGGTCAGGATGTGCTGGAAAACGGCACCACATCGGCGCTGGGCCAGCTGGATGGCTGGCTCAATCGCGCCTTGCAGGCCCTCAACATCTCACCCGGTGCCATTGGCATCGGCCAGACCGTGCCACTAATCCTCAAAGGCGCGGAATCTGTGCCCACATGGGCACCCTCGACCTTGCCGGCGCCGGACCCGGAAACCGTTGATGAAACGCTGGAACTTTATGACAATGACCCGGTTTTACAGGCCGCCTTGCAAGGCGCCGTTGATGTCGGCGCGCTGATCGGCGATCTCAACCAGCTTGGCACCGGGTATGAGCAACTGACCCGCGCCGCCGGTAAATTACTGGCCGCCGAAGGTGGACCCGGCGCGGCGGCGATCTCGCTGGAAGGCTGGGACACCCATGCCAATGAAGGTGGGGTGAGCGGCATTTTAAATTCCAACCTTTTGAACCTCGACAAGGCCTTATTGGGTCTGAGCGAGGAATTGGGCAGCCATTGGGCCAATACCGCCGTACTGATCGCCACAGAATTTGGCCGCACACTGGCCGAAAATGGCACTAGCGGCACCGATCACGGGGTTGGCGGCGTGTCATTCCTGTTGGGCGGTGCGGTACAGGGCGGTACCATGGCGGGCGATTGGCCGGGGCTGAATGACGCGCAATTGTTCGAAGGCCGCGACGTGTTCCCGGCCAACGATCTGCGCAGCCTGTTCAAGGGTGTACTGCGTGACCATTGGGGCGTTGATGTGAATGCCCTCAATACCACCGTCTTCCCGGGCAGTGCCAGCACTGCACCCACGGAAAACCTGATTGTTTAAAGCGCGGACTCTCTTGGCGCTATGGCCCCAGTATCGTGTCCGGGTCATACGTTGCTTTGCCGCCCAGCATGGTGGCGCGGATTTTGATTTTGGCGATCTGATTGGGGGGCATTGTGAATATATCCCGATCCAGCACCACCAGGTCGGCAAATTTACCAACCTCCAATGAGCCAGTCAGATCATCTTGCCCAAGCAGCCGGGCCGATGAAATGGTCATCATCTGCACCACTTTATGCACATCCTTGATGCCCTGATTTTTGCGCATTACCGTTGTTTGAATTTTCACCAGCGGCGACAATGTATCGGCGTCCCAATCGCTGCTGAGGGTCATTGGGGCCTTGGCCTCCAACAAAGCGGCGGCGGGGATCAGTTGCGCCGCCCGTTTTGCACCAAGAACATCACGCAAAAATGCCAAATAGTCCGGGTCAAGTGAACTGGGAGTCATTTGAATATCAGCGCTCACACCCAGTGCCGCAAAGCGCGCCCGATCGCGCTGATCAACCAAAAACACATGCGTCACCCGGTGATGGTTACCCGATACGCCATTGCGCCGCCGGGCTTCTTCGATCGCATCCAGTGCCAGCCCCACACCCCGGTCACCCGTGGCATGAAAATGCAGTGAAAACCCGGCCTTGTCCAACCGTGATGCAACATCAAAAAGCGTACTCTTGTCGAAATACGCAAAGCCGCGATTGGACACCTCAATCCCGGCAGGGGCGTGTGTGTAAGGCGCGTATAAAGCCGCCGTGCCTTGCGATAAAATACCATCGACATAGATTTTGGCCTGATCAAAATGCAAAAACGTATCCGAAACACTCTCTTTGAGGGCAATGATATCAGCAATCTGCTGATCCATGGGCAGGTCCGGAAAAACATAGAGCGCATTGCTGGCCCGCACATTAAGCACGCCGTCGCGGGCGGCCCGTTGCCAGGCCAGATGATGCCCCCTTGTCCAATACCCCCCGGCATCGCTGATCGAGGTAATGCCATTTTGGGCCAAGACCTTCAGGGCCTCTTTTAATGCGTCATAATTGGCATCAAGATTGGCCCCATTGGGGGGCAGTGCCGCATTGCGCAAAGCCTGTTGGGCATTTTCAAAGACAATACCGGTTAAACGCCCTTGGGCATCACGATCAATGATCCCGCCGGGCGGATTACCCTTTAATCTATCATAACCCACAGCCGCCATGGCCGCCCGATTGGCCCAGGCCCCGTGACCAAGATTATCAAGGACCAGTACCGGACGATCAGGAAACAATTTATCAAGAAGATCAATGGGATGGGATGTTTGCGCCAACAGGTCCGGCATGGACACACCCGCACCGATAAACCAGGGTGCGTCGGCCTGTTCCGCCGCGCAATGGGTGATTTGTCGTCGATATTGCGCCAGGGAGCCAAATTCAGCAAGCACACAACGGCTTGCATTGATCCCGGCCTCAAGCGCATGCACATGCACATCGTGAAACCCCGGAAGGACATAGGCACCGCCAAGGTCGATGCGTTTTGCCTTGGCACCGGCAATGGCGATCACCTGCGCCACATCCCCAAGCGCAATAATTTTTCCGTTTGGTCCGTAAGCCAGTGCCTCGACATCAGGCAAAGCCGGGTCCATGGTGGTAAAGTGCGCCCCGATCAGGACCGTGTTGGTGCGGCCTTTATCTGGTGGCGCGGTGTCGGCCAGGGCTATGTCAATGGTCGCAAAGAGCAGGAATATTGACACACAGCGAATAAGAAGAGCCATGGCCGCTTTCTCGCTCAACTTTCTTCCAGCAAGGACCGGCCTATTTCAAGAAAACGCGCTTTGCGCTGCGCACGTAATTCGTCTGCAGAAAGGCCATCCAGGCGCGCCAGAAAGGCCGAGATTTGATCGGCGGCGGCATTGATGGCTGCTTGGTGGTGACGATGCGCGCCGCCCACCGGCTCTTCGGCTATGCCGTCGATGATTTTGAGATCCAGCAGGTCTTGTGCAGTGATTTTCATGGCTGTGGCGGCATCTTTGGCCCGCGCCGAATCGCGCCACAATATTGACGCGCAACCTTCGGGCGAGATCACCGAATAGATCGCGTGTTCCATCATCAAGACCGCATTGGCTGCGGCGATCGCCACCGCCCCGCCAGAACCGCCCTCGCCGGTGATCAAAGTGACCATCGGCACACCCAGTGCCAGGCATTTTTGTGTCGAGCGGGCAATGGCTTCGGCCTGGCCACGCTCTTCGGCACCAACACCGGGATAAGCCCCGGCGGTGTCCACAAAGCTGAGGACCGGCAGGCCAAAACGATCAGCCATATCCATCAGGCGCACAGCCTTGCGGTAGCCTTCGGGGCGCGCCATGCCAAAATTATGCTCCAGCCGGGTTTGGGTGTCGTGACCTTTTTCATGGCCAAGAACCAAAACGGCACGCCCGCGAAAACGGCCCAAACCACCGATCAAGGCCCGATCATCCCCAAAACAACGATCGCCGCGCAATTCGGTAAAACCCTCGATCAGGGCTTCGCGAAAATGCTTGAATTGCGGGCGGCCCGGATGGCGCGCAACTTGTGTCTTCTGCCAGGCGTTCAGGCTGGCATAGGTGTTTTTAAGTAACAGTGCCGATTTACCGCGCAGCTTTTCAACTTCTTCGGCGGTATTGACCCCGTCCTCGCTATTGCTGAAGCGCTCCAGCTCTTCGATCTTGTTTTCGAGCTCGGCAATGGGACGTTCAAAATCAAGGTATGTACGGGTGGGATCAGACATATTCAGACAACAACCAAGAGTTCTGGCAAGGGTATGGGTAAGGCTTAGACTGGTTTCGGCCATAGACCGGCACCAAAAAACACAAGACTATTCGCAAGGCAGAACCCTGCTTAATCGCGCCGCACCATAAGCAATAGAGCCGTGCGGAACAAGCACCCATTCCAGCACCCAATTCCATCGTGACATTTATGACGGGGCGCACAGAACTACGTTGCTTTGATAAAAAAGTGCGCCAAATTTAGCACATTTTTCTAAAAAGAGACTTTTTTGACGTTTTTTCTTCGCTTACACGGATTCTTAGTCATGTTTGCATTGCCATCACAAAAAAATCATACGAATATTAGGAATCGTTAATTTGACGAGTTTTGCAATTCCAACAGAAGATTTGGGGAGACCAATGAATAAAAAAATCTTGATGGGGGCTTCCGCGCTCGTAATGACTGCTTTTAGCACGACTTATGCATTCGCGCAGGAAGAAACCGTTACCGAAGACAAGATTATTGTTACCGGTACACGCCGGACCGCACGGTCCGCCGCCGATAGCCCTGCGCCAGTTGATGTCATCACAGGTAAAGAGTTTATCAATCAGGGTGCTACAGACATGACGGACCTGCTTCGTCTTGCCGTGCCATCCTATAACGTTAATCAGCAACCGATCTCCGATGCGGCGACACTTATTCGCCCGGCCAACCTGCGTGGTTTGTCACCGGATGAAACACTGGTTCTGGTCAACTCCAAGCGCCTGCACCGCGCCGCGGTCATCAGCTTTCTTGGTGGCGGCATCTCTGATGGTGCTCAAGGCCCTGACGTCTCAACCATTCCTGCACTGGCCATTAAGCGCCTCGAAGTGCTGCGCGATGGTGCGGCTTCGCAATACGGTTCTGATGCCATTGCCGGCGTGATGAACTTCATCCTCAAAGATGATGCAGAAGGCGCAACGTTTGAAGCCAAATTTGGCTCTAACTATGATGGTGGCGGCGACTCTTATTCTGTCGCTGGTAATGTCGGCCTGCCGCTTGGTGATATTGGTTTCTTCAACATCACTGCTGAATACTCAGAACAGGACCCAACCAGCCAGTCTGTCCCTCGTGGCGACGTCGAAGCTCTGCTAGCTGCTGGCAACGGTTCTGTTGCCAATGCATTCCAGTTGTTTGATACACCTGCAAACATTGCACAGCCCTGGGGTCAGCCTCGCGTCGATGACGACATCAAAGTCTTCATCAACACAGCTGTCCAGTTTAGCGAAAACGGCGAACTGTATGCGTTTGGTAACTATGCCCAACGCCGTACAGAAGGCGGCTTCTTCTTCCGTAACCCGACCAATCGCGGCGGCGTTTTTGCCGGCCCAACGGTTGATCCTGTTACCGGTGCTCTTGATCCCAACGGCGTACCTTCGGTTCGTGTCGGCAACTTGGCTGGCATTGATGCGAATGCCTGCCCGGCTGGTATCCCGCTGACCTCTGGTGGTGGCCTGATCCCTGACCCAACGGTTCTGGGTGTTGTCACCAATGATCCGAACTGTTTCTCGTTTGTGGAACTGTTTCCCGGCGGCTTTACCCCTCAATTTGGTGGTAACCTGACGGACCGCAGCATCGCAGTCGGCGTGCGCGGCGACATTCAAATCGGCAATGGCCTGTCTTATGACTTGAGCTATAAATACGGTAAGAATGACGCAAACTTCTTCATCTCTAACACCATCAATGCGTCGCTTGGGCCAAATACACCAACGTCTTTCCGCCCTGGTGGTTACACGCAAGAAGAAGACAACATCAACCTTGACCTGGCCTATGGCGTTCCGGTTGCAGGCTTTGCCTCTGATCTGAACATTGCGGCTGGTTTTGAATACCGCGTAGAAAGCTTTACCATTCGCTCTGGCGATGCTGCTTCAACAGCCATTGGTCCGCTTTCTGCACCTTCAGCGGCATTCCCTAATGGCCAAGGTTTCTCGTCCAGCTCGAACGGTTTTGGTGGCTTTATCGCTTCCTCAGCTGGGACCAGCAGACAGTCCAACATTGCATTCTATCTGGATGCCGAGGCGGACGTTACCGACAAGTTGATCCTTCAGGCCGCAGTACGCTACGAAGACTTTGACTCGTTTGGCGACACCACCAACTATAAAGTTGGCGGTTTGTACAAGGTCACTGATAACTTCACAGTGCGTTCGACCTACAGCACGGGCTTCCATGCACCGACTGCCGGTCAGGCCAATGTCACCAACGTGTCGACCGTCTTTGTCGGCGCTACTCTGGCTGACCAAGGTACCATCCCGCTGTCCAGTGCTGCTGGCCAGTTCATGGCTGACTTCCTGGTTTCCCAGGGTCAAAACCGCCCAACGCTTGGGCCTGAGCGGTCTGACAGTCTCAGCGGCGGCGTAGCCTTCAAAATTGGCCCTGCCAGCTTCACGATTGATTACTTCAATATCAAAGTGACTGACCGTGTTGCCCTGTCTTCAAGCTTCAACTTTGTTGCTGCTCTGCAGACTGTGGCGACCGATAATGGGGTTGCCTTTGGTGCCAATGATTCAACATCACAATTGTTGAATTCTCTTGATGCTGCAGGCATTTTGAACGCTGGTGACTTTGCCGGTTCAGAAGATCTGACCTCGTTTGGCTTCTTTAACAATGACTTTGACACCCGCACCGAAGGTGTCGACTTTGTTGTAAACATGCCAATTGATCTGGGTCGTGGCTTTACCACACTGACCGGTGCTGCAAACTATAACAGCACCAAAGTGATCCGTAATGGTAACATCAGCGCTGGTCGTCTGCGCCAACTGGAAGACAATCTTCCGGCTTGGAGAGGCAATCTGACGCTGAACCATGAAGAGGACAACTGGTCTGCTCTGGTGCGTGCCAACTATTATGGCAGCTTCTTTGAAGATCACCTGGACAGCAATCTGGCCTTCCCAATCAACGGTGGTGCCGAAGTTACATTTGATGCTCAACTGGCACTCAAATTTGCTGATCGTTACCAGGTTGCCGTTGGGGCCAATAACATCCTCAACAACTTCCCGGACAGAAATCCATTCGGCAGTGTTGTGGGTGCGAAATACCCACTGACAGCGCCGATGGGCATTAACGGCGGTTACTACTACCTCCGTCTGACCGCGACTATGTAAAGTGATTTTGTGACGGCCCGTCTTTCGGGCCGTCATGAGACAAAATTAAACCCCGGCTGGAAACAGCCGGGGTTTTTTTATTGCTATAAACAATGTTATCTTTAGTGGCTGTCGCACCACGTGCGGGACAAGAGGAAACTGTTATGCGCCTGAAATTGCACTTTTCAAGGCTCGGTTTTTGCTTACTGCCCCTGTTCGTCGTACTGGCCTGCCAACCCGCGCCAACGCATGTCGAACAGGGCGCAACATCCATGGCACAGTTTATCGCGGGCATGCCCAAAGCAGAATTACACCTGCATCTGGAAGGCACGCTAAGCCCGCAAACCATTGTGACCATCACCAAGCGCAACGGCATTGATTATTTCAGGTCTGTAGAGGAGGTGAAAAAATCACTTGCGGATAGAAAACCGGGACTGATGGGCTTTCTTGGTCATCACAACAAATCCCGCGATGTTTTGCAGACACAGCAGGATTTTTATGATGCGACTTTTAATCTTCTCAAAAACCTAAAAGACAACAACATTATCTATTCCGAGATTTTCTTTGACCCGCAACCGTTCACCAATCGCGGCATCGCTTTTGACGACATTATCAATGGCATTGATACAGGGCGGCGCGATGGTGAAAAAACCTATGGTATTACTGCCGAACTGATCATGAGCATCAATCGCGAATTAAGTGTGGACAGCGCCTTTGCCATGCTGGATCTGGCCTATGCGCACCGGGGTAAAATCTTGGGCCTTGGTCTGGATTCTGGGCCGGAATACGGCAATCCGCCGATTAAATTCAAAGCCGTTTACCAACGCGCCAAAGAACAAGGGTATCACCTGACCGGCCATCATGATGTGGACGTACGCGATTCCCTGAAACACATCTGGCAATCCCTCGATCAAGTGGCATTAGAACGCATTGATCATGGCCTGATGGCGGTGGACGATCCGGCACTGATCAAAGAGTTGGTCAGGCGTGGCATATGCCTGACGGGAAGTCCGGTAAAACGGGCCACAGACCCACGCATGCAAGATGTTGACCGGATTATCTATCTGGACGCGCAAGGCGTGTGCGTCTCGCTAAATTCTGATGACCCGGCAGAATTTGAAACCGGTTATCTGACCAATATGATGGTCGTCTTCCAAGAAGAAAGCGGATACTCTAGGGCAGACATGGTGCGCCTGATGCGCAATGCCTTCACCGCAAGCTGGCTTCCCGAAGCCGAAAAACAGAACTACCTTATCGCCTTGGAAAATTACTTACGGACACATGAAAGCGGCCATTGAAAGACGGGACCCGCTCAAGGCAATCGCGCCAGATGATCGCTCAGCAGGTCAAAATACCCATCTGCATCAATCGTGTTCATCACGGTGCAATTGGGCGCCCGATCAGTGACCCGCCACCAATCCATAACCGTCATACCCATGGTCAACGGTGATGCGGTTTCAATTTCCACATTGACGGTTTTACCGCCAAACATGTCAGGTTGCATCAGATAAGCGATAACGCACGGATCGTGCAGCGGTGCACCTTCTGAGCCATATTTTTCAACATCATGGCGGTTGAAATAGCGCAACATACCGGCGCAGGCTTTGCCGGTTTCATTGCCCAGCGCCGCAATGCGATCAATACGCGCCGGTGTGGCCAGCGCCTTGTGGGTCAGATCCAGCGGGATCAATGTCAAAGACAGGCTGCTTTTAAAAACAATATCGGCGGCATGGGGGTCGACCAGAATATTAAACTCGGCCGCCGGTGTGGTGTTGCCCCCCTCAAAGCAGCCGCCCCCCATCATAACAATCTCGTTAATGCCGCGGGCGCATCGCGGTTCTTTAAGCAAAGCCATAGCGATATTGGTCAACGGTCCCAGCGTGCACAGTGTTATTTCCCGCTCGCCGGCCGCCAACAACGCTTCGATCAGAAAATCTACACCGCCCTGATCCTGCAAGGGGGTTTGGGTGTCCGGCCAGTCATACCCGTCAACGCCGGTATGACCATGCACGTTTTCTGCGGTGATCAGTGGGCGTTCCATTGGCGCGGCACAACCCGCATATACCGGCACATCCCGCCGACCCGAAAGATCGACCAGCCGACGCGCATTAAGCTGGGTCAGGGGCAAGGGTACATTGCCGGCCACCGCCACAATGGCACGCACATCCAACACCTTGGGCGCGGCCAGTGCCAACAAGATCGCCAGCGCATCATCCTGTCCCGGATCGGTGTCAATAATAATTGCTTGAGTCATGTATAAGATTCGCCCTTTTGTGGATTTGTAGAGAATATACCGCGCGGGGCAAGTGGTATCTTGGCCTTGTAATTTATGCAGAACAAACTAGAAACATGGCAACAGGCACGTTATATATCGCACCATGAGCAAAACAACAGGCATGAGTGAAGGGCCCGCAGCAGATTTTGTGCTGGATGGACCTGTGCCAAAAGCCGCCTCGTGGACCCCGCACCGCCCGGACCGCCCAGAAAAATCCGAAGGTGGAAAACCCTTTGCCTTGCACTCGCCGTTTGAGCCAAAAGGCGACCAGCCCCAGGCCATTGCTGATCTGGTTTCTGGTATAAATGCCGGCGACAATGATCAGGTGCTGTTGGGGGTAACCGGATCGGGCAAGACCTTCACCATGGCCAAAGTGATCGAGGCCACCAAGCGCCCGGCGCTGATCCTGGCGCACAACAAAACCCTGGCGGCGCAGCTTTACGGCGAGTTCAAAAGCTTTTTCCCTGATAATGCGGTGGAATATTTTGTCTCCTATTATGATTATTACCAGCCCGAAGCCTATGTGCCGCGCACCGACACCTATATCGAGAAAGACAGCTCGATTAACGAGGCTATCGATCGTATGCGCCATGCGGCGACACGCGCCATATTGGAACGCGATGATGTGATCATCGTCGCCTCTGTTTCGTGCATTTATGGCATTGGCTCGGTCGAGACATACACTTCCATGGCCTTTACCATCGAGGCCGGGGCGCAGATGGACCAGCGCACATTGATGCGCCGTCTGGTCGATCTGCAATACCGGCGCAATGATCAGGCCTTTACTCGCGGCTCGTTCCGGGTGCGCGGCGACGTGGTTGAAATTTTCCCGGCCCACTATGAAGACCGGGCCTGGCGGGTTGACTTTTTTGGCGACGAGATTGAAAGCCTCACCGAATTTGATCCGCTGACGGGCAAAAAATCCGGCGATCTGGACACCGTCAAGGTCTATGCCAATTCGCATTATGTGACGCCGCGCCCGACCATGATTCAGGCCATTACGCAAATCCGCGAAGAGCTGAAAATCCAGCTCAAATGGCTTTATGACAATGGTAAATTGCTGGAGGCGCAACGCCTTGAACAACGTTGTATGTTCGATCTGGAAATGTTGGAAGCCTCGGGCGTCTGCGCCGGGATTGAAAACTATTCACGTTTTTTGACGGGGCGAAAACGCGGCGAGCCACCACCAACCATGTTTGAATATTTGCCCGACAATGCGCTGGTTTTTGTTGATGAAAGCCATGTTTCCGTGCCGCAGCTTGGCGCCATGTATAAAGGCGATTATGCGCGCAAATCCACGCTGGCGGATCATGGTTTTCGCCTGCCCTCCTGTCTGGATAACCGGCCTTTGAAGTTCGAGGAATGGGACGCCATGCGCCCGCAATCGGTGTTTGTTTCGGCCACGCCGGGACCGTGGGAAATGAACCAGACCGGCGGCATTTTTACCGAACAGGTGATCCGCCCTACGGGCCTAATTGACCCGCCGGTGGAAATTCGCCCGGTTTCGGCGGACGGCGCCAACCAGATTGATGATGTGATCGACGAAGTACGCCGCACCACGCAAAACGGCTATCGCTCTCTGGTCACCACACTGACCAAAAAAATGGCCGAGGACCTGACCGAATATATGCACGAGCAAGGTCTGCGCGTGCGTTATATGCACTCGGACATCGACACACTGGAACGCATTGAAATCATCCGCGATTTGCGTCTGGGCGCATTTGATGTGTTGATCGGCATCAATTTGTTGCGCGAGGGTTTGGATATTCCCGAATGCGCCTTTGTCGGCATTTTGGATGCGGACAAGGAAGGCTTTTTGCGCTCAGAAACATCGCTGATCCAGACCATTGGCCGCGCCGCGCGTAATGTAGACAGCCATGTGGTGCTCTATGCGGACCGGATCACCGGCTCAATGCAGCGGGCCATGGACGAGACCAAAAGGCGGCGTGAAAAACAAGAAGAATATAACCTTGAGCACAATATCACCCCGCAAAGCATCAAGCGCGATATTGGCGACATTCTTGACAGCGTTTACGAGGGCGATCATGTGCGCATCGCCGCCTCGGACACGGTGCGCGATTACGCCAAAGGTCTAGCCGAAGACGGCGAGCACTTTATTGGCGCCAACCTTGCCGCCGTTATCGAAGACATGGAAAAACGCATGCTGACCGCCTCTGCGGATCTGGAGTTCGAGGAAGCCGCGCGCCTGCGCGATGAAATCTCCCGCCTGCGCGAAACCGAACTCGACATGTTGGAGCCGGGTTCCGTCGGTCGCAAAAAGGGCCGCACCTATCGCGGGCCGGGATCGAACGGCCCTAAAGCCGAACGCGCTGGTGATAGCGTCGGCAAACCACGCGGCGTGAGCTGGAAACACAAACGCGGCAAAAAGGGGGGACGGTGATCTCACCCTGCAAGGGTATGCTAATGCTTTACCTTGCTTACAACGGAGGAATCTATGAAATTGATAAAACCTATTTTGTATATAGCTGCGGCAGCAATTATTACTTATATCGCGAGTGTATATATAGAGGACCATCCAAAGTTGCAAAATGCAATCCCACTTTTATTTATTTTGGCGTTGTATGTTCGTTACGAAACTAAATTCGAAAACATAAGTAAGGATTTATTGACTGCTGAAGAACAAATAGAGGCGTTAAGCAATGGCGAGTGGACGATAGATACACGCTTTAGAGGCAATCCCTATGAAGCATAACCGTCATTCCGATGAAAGTCGGAACCTAGCTGTGACTTAACTCTGGATCCCGGATCAAGTCCGGGATGACACGGGTGGGTAGATATCAGGATTAGCCGTCATACCGGCGAAGGCCGGTATCCAACTTGATGCCTCAAAATAAGCCCCGACCTGCACCGGGGTGACCTGAGTGGGGGCGCCCCCTACCCCACTTTGCGCATTTCGCGTTCCAGCGCGTCCAAAAAGCGCGAACGGTCAGCCTTGGAAAAGGCTTTGCCGCCGCCCTGCATCAGGGGATTGGCGCTGCGCAGATCCGTCATCAAATCGCGGGTGGCAAGGATATGGCCGATATTTTCAGGGGTAAATATCTCGCCATTGTGTTGCAACACCCGCGCACCCGATGCGATGCAACGGCTGGCCAAAGGAATATCGCCAGTAATGACCACATCGCCTTTGCCAGCCCGTTCGGCAATCCAGTCATCGGCCACGTCGGGACCAGCGGCGACGATAATATTTTCCACCAATGGATGATGGTTGGGCCGCAAGCCCCCATTGGAAACGATATAGACCTGCACCTTGTGCCGGTCGGCGACACGCAAGGTTTCGTCCTTAACCGGACAGGCATCGGCATCCACATAAATACTCGTCACAAGCCAGCCTTAAGGTTTGCTGTCCTTTTTGGGGACCGGGAAGCCACGATCACGCATCAGCGCGTCAATTTTGGCATCACGACCACGAAAGGCGCGATAGGCGTTGGCCGGATCAATGGAATTGCGCGGCGCAAACAGATTATCCACCAGCTTTTTGGCCATCGCCTTATCGTAGAAACCACCCGGTGCCTCGGCAAAGGCCTCAGCCGCGTCGGCGGTTAAAACATCGGCCCACATATAGCCGTAATAGCCCGCCGAATAGCCTTCACCAGAGAAGATATGCGCGAATTGCGTGCTGCGATGGCGCATGGGAATCTCTTTTGGTGCGTTAAGGGCAATCATGTTTTCCCGCTCGAACTTGTCAGGGTCTATGCCAGTGGGGTCGACCGTGTGATAGCGCATGTCCATCAGCGCCGAAGCCAGATATTCGGTCGTTGAAAAGCCCTGGTTAAAGGTCGCTGCTGCTTTGATTTTAGCCACCAGTTCCGCCGGGATCGGCTCGCCGGTTTTATAATGCACCAGGAACTGGTCGATCACTTTGTCGGTGGGGAGCCAGCGTTCCAGCAATTGCGATTGGAACTCGGTATAATCGCGCACACCGCCGTTCAAGGTCGGGTAATCCACCTTGGTCGAGAAAAAGTGCAGCGCATGGCCAAATTCGTGGAACAAGGTGCTGGCATCATCCCATGAAATCAACACAGGTTCGCCGGGGGCCCCCTTGATAAAGTTTGAATTATTAGAGCCCAACACAGTTTGCGGGCCGTCTATATTTTCATAAGAGCGATAGGTGGTGGCCCATGCACCAGAGCGCTTGCCGGGACGGGCAAACGGATCAAGATACCACAGGCCGATTTCCTTGCCGCTGGTGCGATCAGTGACGCGCCAAACATACACGTCTTCATGAAACACCGGCACTTCGCCATCAGGCAGAGCCGTAAATTCGAAATTGAATAATTCGCCTGCCACAAAGAACAACGCCTCGCGCAATTTATCCAATTGCAAATATTGCTTCACCTCGTCCGAGTTCAAATCGTATTTGGCTTTGCGCACTTTTTCGGCGTAATAGCGATAATCCCATGGCGCGATGGTAATGTTGGCGCCTTCGGCGTCAGCAATCGCTTGCATGTCGGCCACTTCTTCTTTGACACGGGCCAAAGCGGCGGGCCAGACAGCTTCCATCAAATCCAATGCCCGCTTGGGCGTTTTGGCCATGCGGTTTTCCAAACGCCATGAGGCATAATTCTCATAGCCCAGCAAATGCACGCGCTCGTTTCGCAATTCCAGAATTTCGGTGATGATGGCGTTATTGTCATGTTCGTCGCCATTATCGCCGCGGCTGTAATATGTGCGCCAAACCTTTTCGCGCACATCACGTTCGTCTGAATATGTCAGAAACGGCGACATGGACGAGCGCGTATTGGTGATGGCGTATTGCCCGTCATGGTCGCGCGATTTGGCGGCGGCGGCCGCAGCGTTAACAAGACTGTCCGGCAGGCCGCCCAACTGATCGCCTGTGATATAGGTGACATAGCCTTCTTCGTCGGCCAGCACATTATTGCCAAAATCGCTATGCAATTCAGCCAACCGCGAATTGATCGCCGTATACCGGGCTTTGTCGTCCCCTGAAAGCGTTGCGCCGTTACGGGCAAAACCGTCATAGGTCAAAAGGGTCAGGCGCTGTTGATCGGGGCGCAAGGTTTTCATTTCCTCACCCTCGTAAACCGCCTTAACGCGGGCAAACAGCGCTTCATTCTGGGTTATTTTCGAGCCAAACTCAGAAAGTTTGGGGGCCATTTCGCCCTGAATGGCACGAAATTCAGGCGAGGACATGTTGGAAGACCAAATGCCCCAATAGGAAAAAATGCGATTGAGGTCGCGACCTGTACGTTCCAACGCCACAATGGTGTTTTCAAAAGTTGGCGCATCAGGGTTGTTGGCGATCACATCAACTTCGGCCAGATTGGTCGCCATGCCGGCTTCCAAAGCCGGTTTCAGATCGGCCAGCACAACCGTGTCAAAGGCCGGGACGCCGCCATAAGGACCGGTCCATTCGGCCAACACCGTATTGTTGTTCATATTTGCACTCTCTTTGACATCAGATGCATCGGGCGCGGTGTCCACTGCCTCGCTCACCGGCGCCTCAGGCCCGCTGCACGCAGCAACAAAAATGAGTGTAGAAATGGCGGCACTGGCCAGAAATATTTTGCGCATGAAAATCCCCAATTTAAAACCGACCTTTGTGTAACGCTTTGGGAACATGGAGAACAGTTAATTTTCTGCAACGCATAAAAACATGGCCCCGGCGATGAAACCGGGGCCATGCACAGGCGCGCGGGGGGTATGGATTAAGGGGTGTTAGTAATAATGGACCAGCCGTTTTGTGCCGGACTGCACAATCGGATCGCCATAGACGTTAAAACAAACACGGTTCGAAACCAGTGCCGGATAACCGCGATACCAACCATCGCGGCGCACCCGTGTGCACCTGCGTTTGGGCGGCGCCACATAAACCACAGGGGCCGGGCGATAGGCATAATGATGTCCACCATTGCCGCCCAGATTCACCTTCACATTCACATGGGGTTTGGCGTTGTGATGATGATAGTGGCGGGTGGCATGGGCGCTGGCAGGCGCAACACTGGTGGCCAGTATCGCCAATGCCGCCAACACACCACAAGATGTGTTTATGACTTTCCTTGATGTGGTGATCATAACGATCCTCCGTTACTTGCGTCCCTCTTCGCCCCACCGGACCATCAGTGATCATGCGGGTGTCGATAGGCCTTTAACGGGAGGATGAAAGGTTTTCCGTCGCAGAAAGTTTTTATTCAATAAACCCTGCCAGCAAGCCCATGAATTCCGGCGTGAGTTGGTCGCGGGTTTCCGGGTTGGTCCAAAACGGGTTCATGAACACAAGGCGCAACAGCGCCAGGCTGTCTTCATCACGTACACCGTCATGCCCCTTTAGATGCTGGTCAATCAGCGCATCATAGCTGGCCGCGCCCAGCACGGTTTTAGAAACTGAAAAATCGGGGTGCGCCTGAAAACGCGCATAAACCGCCAATGTGCGTGCGTTGGACTGGCTGAGCGTCTCGCCTTCTTTGGCCAGCGAAAAACAAACAATGTTTGTATCGGCTGGGCGCAATGGCCGGACCAGCGGAATGGCTTTGATCAGTGCTTTGGTGAAGACTTTTCGTGCATCAATTCCGGCGGCAATGATCTTGCCAAATTTTTGTGGTCCAAAGCCCAGGGTTTTGCCAGTCAGCCAGGTTGCCGCTGCGCCCGCGCCCGAGCGCGACCCTTCCAGCGTACAGCGCCATTTATCGCTTACATCGGCGCGGTCAATATAGGGGGCCTGAAAGCTCGACGCCCGATAGGCGTGCTCGTCGCGGGTGATAAATGCACCGCAGGAATAGGGTACATAGCCCAGCTTGTGCGGATCTATGGTCACCGATTGGGCACGGGAAATGGCACGCAGGGCATTTTGTTGCGCAGGCTCTAAAACATCCTCGGTCTTTCCACCCAACAGCGTGCAGAAAAACCCGCCATAGGCCGCATCGACATGGTGCCAGATATGAATATTTTTGGCTTTGAGCGCCTCTAACTTGTCGGCGATTTTATCGACCGGATCAATTTCCCCGGCCTCTGTTGTACCGGCCACGCTGATCACAGCCAATACCGGACGGCCCAGCGCGCGGGCCTCGTTTATGCGCTCCTCAAGGGCGGTCAAATCCACCCTGCCCTCTTGATCCAGCGGCGTATTCCAAAAGGAATCCTCACCAAGGCCAAAAAGGTTAGCCGCCTTTTGCCAGGAAAAATGCTTATTGCCCGGGGTGATGAGAACCGGGCCCAGATAATCGCGGCCCGTACATTTGCCAATGCGGCGCGCCACATCAAACGGGTTGCCCAGCACCATGCTGGCGGCTCGTAAATCCGCTTCGTCCACGTTGCGCTCTACCTCAATGCGTTCAAATTCACGCCACCCCATATGCGCCGCCATAAACGGGTCCAACGGATCGCCGTCGCGCTCTGCCAACACCAGCGCCAGCGACAAGGCATGATCCAGCCTGTATCGCGCGCGCCACACCGCCTCGAAATTGGCCATAGTACCGCCGCCGGTAAAATGCCCCTGTGCCACGCCTGAATCAAAGCCGACCATACCGGCCAGCATGGCAATGGCCTCAGATTCCATCTTTGCGCCAATTTTTGCCACCTCGCGCGAGGTGATATTGGGATTATGCAAAAGCGTCGCAAAATGACCGAGCAGCGCCGGTAAAGACAGCTCGGATACCATATGGCCGATATAACGCGGGGTGAATTTGGGCACTTCAGAGCGCAGCATATCCAGGAGATTCCGCAATTCCTGCCCCAAAACCTCGCGCTCGCGCAAAAATTCCGGCGATAAACGCCGCGCTGGGCTTATTGCCTCTGGGTCTTCGGCAAAAAGCGACCGACGCCAATCGAACCAATGGTCCAATATGGCCTGAAACTCGCCGCGAACCCATGATCCGTTTTCGGACTTGGGACCTAAGAAATATGCGTCTGCCGCAAAGGGCTTGTCATCATGCTCACTCATAGCTTCGCATTATAACAGATGTTACTATCTGGCTATAGTGATTGTGGTGACGCAGTGCCGCAGGAGGGAGTATCGCGTTTCCGCTTCTTAATCTCCTTACCCCCGCAAAACACCGCCGGTGGCTTTTTCCACTTTGACGATGATCGCTTTGCTTAAAATGTCGATCTGGGCATCGGTCAGCGTCGCGTCTTTTGGCTGGATCATCACTTCGATGGCGAGGGATTTTTTACCGTCCTCAACACCTTTACCGGCGTAAACATCAAACAGGT
This sequence comes from Robiginitomaculum sp., assembly GCA_021776525.1. Taxonomy (GTDB): domain Bacteria; phylum Pseudomonadota; class Alphaproteobacteria; order Caulobacterales; family Maricaulaceae; genus Robiginitomaculum_B. The sequence goes on along the minus strand of JAJFFT010000004.1, from coordinate 231,626 downwards.
TCACATCAGCAATCAGTGCCTTGTCAGCCCCTTTGGCGGCCCGCACCAGCTTTTCAGCAAGCAAGTCCGCATCGACCACAAAGGCGAAATCGCGGGATAGCGGCAAAAGATCGCTTTTGTTCTGCGCGCCTTTGGAACGCCCGGCCTTGGCACGCCGCGCCGGAATGGCCTCAGGCCAGATCTCAAAGCCCAAAAGTGGTCCATCAATACCCATCTTGGCCAAAATACCGGGGTGGATTTCCCCAAATTCGGCCAAAACCTTTGGCCCCAAACGCAAAGCACCGGAACGACCCGGATGCCAATAGGCACTGGTCTCACTCGACACCTGCAAATTGCCCACCGGCGCGCCCATGGCCCCCAGCGCCAATTGCACATCGCCCTTAATGTCAAAGACATCCGCTGTGCGCATTCCCGCCCAGTGACGACGCGGGTTGGATCGCACCACACCAGCAAGGCTAAGGCCTTGGCCGTTCGGGCTATCATCATGGTAAACCGGGCCAATTTCCATTATATTCAAATCCGCTACACCGCGATCAGCATTGCGCTGCGCCGCACGAACAAGATGGATCAGCGCGCTGGGGCGCATACAATCCAGCTCGGACGAGATGGGATTGGCGAGCACCAGATCATCGCTGCTACCGCCAAAAAGCGCCGCATCGGCGCGCGCGCAAAAGCTCCACGTCACGGCATCAAGGTAACCAGCCCCCGCCAGTGCCCGGCGGCCCAAACGGGCTCGGTTTTGCAAAGGCGTCGCCAATGGTTTGACCGCGCCCGGGGCGCGGCGCAAAGACATTTGTGGCAATTTATCAAAGCCGTAAATGCGGGCAATTTCCTCGACCAAGTCCGCTTTGCCCATGGCATCGCCGCGCCAGCTTGGCACATTGACTTGCCATACTTCACCGCCCATCTGCCCGCCAAAACCAAGGCTTTGCAAAATACTGCCAATTTTTGCTGGCTCAAGATCAAGCCCGGTCAGACGTTTGACCTCTGAAACCGGAAATTCGATAGTGCGGGAGAATGTCGGTGGTTTGCCCGCCATAACGGCGTGCGAGGCTTCACCGCCGCACAGTTCAAGCACCATTTGGCTGGCTGCATCAAGGCCGCTTTCCAGACTTTCCGGGTCAATGCCGCGCTCGAAACGGTATTTAGCATCTGATTCAATCGCCGTCGCCCGGCCCGTGGCGCGGGTGATTTTGGGGTCGAAATAGGCGCATTCGATCAGCACATCCGTGGTCTCATCGGTGCAGCCCGAAGTGGTACCACCCATAACGCCGCCAAGGCCCAACACCCGTGCATCGTCAGCAATGGCACACATGGCGGGCGAAACATCATATTCCTTGCCGTCCAGCGCCTCGAAACGCTCGTCCGCGCCCCAACGCGCCCGGATCGGACCAGAGAGTTTAGCCACATCATAAACGTGCAAGGGCCGATCACGATCATATGAGAGATAATTAGTGATATCGACCAGTGCGCTAATCGGGCGAAGGCCGATAGCCAGCAGACGTTGTTGCAGCCATTGTGGCGATGGGCCATTTTTCACGCCGCGCACCACGCGCCCGGCAAAGGCCGGACAGGCCTCGGGTGCGTCTATTTTGATCTCAACCGGACAATCAAAGCCGCCTTTAACCGCGCCAAAGGTGTCGGGCTTTAAGGTGCCGAGACCAGCGGCGGCCAGGTCACGGGCAATGCCGCGCACGCCCAGCCAGTCTGGGCGGTTTGGCGTCACTTCAAAATCAATGACCGGATCATTTAGCCCGAGCGCCGCCGCAGCATCGCCGCCAATTTTCCAGTCATCACCGGCAAGCTCGATAATGCCATCATGATCGTCCCCGGCCTCCAGCTCGCGAGCTGAACACATCATGCCAAGGCTTTCCACATCGCGGATTTTGGCCTTTTTCAAGGTCACATCAATGCCGGGCACGTAAGATCCCACCGGCGCATAAATCACCCAGATACCGGCCCGCGCGTTTGGCGCACCGCAAACGATCTGTTTGACACCGTCTTTGGTCTCGACCGTGCACACCTGCAAGCGGTCAGCACCCGGGTGCTTGTCCGCGCCCACGCATTTGGCCACAGAAAACGCCGCCAGTTTCTCGGCGGGGTTCTCGACGGCCTCAACCTCAAGGCCTGCCATGGTCATGGCATCAACGATTTCGTTCAAAGAGGCATCGGTATCCAGATGCTCTTTCAGCCAGGAAATTGAGAACTTCATGAGCTTAACCCCGTAGCCAGATTGGGCTGGGGCAGCGGCGAAAAGCCATAATGCTTCAGCCAGCGTGCATCGGCGGCAAAGAAATCACGTAAATCGGGAATGCCGTATTTGAGCATAGCGAGCCGGTCAATGCCCATGCCAAAGGCAAAGCCCTGATAAACGTCCGGGTCAATGCCGACCGAGAGGAGCACATTGGGGTGCACCATGCCGCAGCCCAAAATTTCCATCCAGTCATCGCCCTGGCCAATGAGAATCTGACCGTCTTTGCGGGCATAACCAATATCCATTTCGGCGCTAGGCTCGGTAAAGGGAAAGTGGTGCGGGCGAAAGCGGGTGGAAACATCAGTTTCAAAAAACGTTGCCATGAAGTCCACAAGACAGCCTTTGAGATGCCCCATATGGGTTTCCTTGTCGATCACCAGACCTTCGACCTGATGAAACATCGGCGTATGGGTCTGGTCCGAATCGCAACGATATGTGCGCCCCGGCGCAATAATGCGAATAGGCTCCAGAGCACTGCCGGTTTTTTTGGCCTGCTCGACGGCGGCGACCATGGTGCGGATTTGCACAGGGCTGGTGTGGGTGCGCAACACCATCTGGCTGCCATCGTCTTTTTCATTCAAAAAGAACGTATCGTGCTGGTCCCGCGCCGGGTGATCTGCGGGGAAGTTCAGCGCGGTGAAATTATGAAAGTCGTCTTCAATGTCTGGCCCCTCGGCGACAGAAAAACCCATATCGCCAAAAATCACCGCCACTTCGTCCATCACCTGAGAAACCGGGTGAATACTGCCCATGGGACGTTCCCGTGCGGGCAGGGATATATCGACCTTTTCGGTGGCCAGACGCGCATTTAACGCCAGTTCCGCCAACGCCTCTTTGCGCGCCGCGATCAGCTCATTCAGACGGGTTTTTAGCGCGTTTAACGCCGGGCCGGCGATTGTGCGTTCCTCTGGCGTCATCTTGCCAAGGCCGCGCATCAAAAGGCTGACGCGCCCCTTTTTGCCCAATGCATCCACACGCACCAATTCCAGCGCCGCCTCATCGGAGGCGCCGGCAATGGCGGCGGTAATGTCGTCTTCAAGCTTTTGCGTATCGTCCATAATGGCCTCGGGCTAACAGATTTGCGCGCACGAGGCCACCGCCCCGGATGCGGGGTTTTCAGTGGAAAAAGAAGAAAGTCTGGCTTATGCCAGCGCTGCCTTGGCCTTTTCCACCAGAACGGTAAATGCGGCTGGCTCATGAATGGCCAGATCAGACATCACCTTACGGTCAACTTCGATCCCGGCCAGAGACAGGCCATTGATGAAGCGGCCATAGGTTAGGCCATTGGCGCGGGTGCCAGCGTTGATCCGGGTGATCCAGAGTTTGCGGAAATTCCGCTTGCGGACCTTGCGGTCGCGATAAGCGTACTGACCGGCTTTATCGACGGCCTGTTTGGCAACTTTGATGGTGTTCTTGCGAGCACCGCGATAGCCTTTGGCCTTTTCGAGAACTTTTTTATGACGGGCGTGGCTGGTGACGCCCCGTTTTACGCGTGACATGGTATGCGCTCCTTAAAATGAGTAGTGATTGTCCGTAAAGAACAATCAGCCGTATGGCATGAATTTTTTGATGATTTTGGCATCTGCAGAGCTCAAGACAGCGGTGCCGCGTTTATTGCGGATCTGTTTGGGCGTGCGTTTGATCATGCCGTGCTGTTTACCAGCTTGGCCGCTTTTTACCTTGCCAGATGCGGTGAGTTTGAAACGTTTCTTCACACCGCTTTTGGTCTTCATTTTTGGCATTTTGCTCTCCTGAATTTTCTTTCCTCACATTGCTGTAAAGAAAGGATGCATTACGATCCCCCAAGGCATGCCTATGGCCCGAAGGATACTGGATGGCGCGTTATACGTGGGAATGGACGGAATGCAAGCGGGAATGTTGGTGCGTGACGTGAACAACGCCTCAGCATAAGACGTTTATGACACAAAGGAAGAATATTGCGATCTATGGTTTGGTACTGCTGGCCACGTGCACCAGTTTCCAATCATCATTGCGCTTGGACCAGACTTGTGTACCGGCACCGGCCACGGTTATCGCCTCATCAGAAGCCAGGATAAAACCAGCCTCATATTCATTGACCAAAATTGCCATTGTACGGTTGATCGGCGTGATTTTTACATTGCTGAATTCCAGTGACGTATAGGTCTTTATGTGTGTAATGCCTTGCGTATAATGCTCTGCAAATTCGCCCAAAGAATGCGTCACGGTGCCGTCTTCATTTAAGGCCGTTAGTCGTTCTGCATCAAAAAACGCCAAATAAGGCTCTGCTCGTAGGGTTTTGGCGGCCGCAACCAAAGCGCCAAAGGAGGCCTGCACCTCTGTAATGACCTTACGTTCTTCTGCTTCGGTTAACGCCTGAGTATTTTGAGCGCATGCAGTTATCATAATCAGCCCGGTGAGAATAAGAGCATTTACGTTGAAATTCATATTGAGTTTGTTCCGTCTATAAAGACACAAATGATATCTGCTTTGGCAAGCACAGCATGAGATGCCTGTCTTGTTTATATTATTTCTTAAAATGTGCGTCGAGAAATTCCAAAAACGCAGGCCAGTCTTCCTTGACCACGCCGTGGGTGCCGGGACGCAGCCAGAAGGCAATGTCGGCGGATGCGTCAAAGTCTTTCAGGGTTTTCTGGCGCAGGCCCTGTGATCCATAAAGTCCATAGGCAATGGACGCGGCCTGGGCGGCGCGAAACGCCCCATTGGGATCAGACCAGACATCGCGCCGGGCATTACCTAAAAATATCGGGCGCGGCGCAATCAGCGCCAGCAATTGATGCTGGTCCACCGGCAGAGCCGCCTTGTTCTTTTCGTATGTGGCAAATTTGGGCAGGAACCAATGGGGATAGTTTTTACTGATCGAAGCAATCCCCTCGCCGGTTTTATCTTTGGATAATGACGCCCCGCCCGTGCCGGACTGGTGCGCCACCACAGCATCAATTGTGGGATCAAAGGCGGCCGCCACCAAAGCGGCCTTGGCGTAGCGCGAATGCCCATAGGCAATGGTTTTGGCAAAGCCCTCATTGGTTTTCAGATACTCAGAGAGCAGAGAATACCCGGCCGCCCAGGCCATAATGGCGCGGGTTCGGCTTGCCGGATCCTGATCGGCAAATACCGTGTTCAAGGTCCGCACGCCCCCCGCCGCACTGTCGGGAATGAATTCTGATGGAAAGACCGAAGCCAGCGCATAACCGCGGCCCATAATCATCGCGGTTGGCGGGGTGGCAATATAGCGCCCAAAAAAATAACCAATGGCGCGGCTCATCAGGCCCTTGCCATCACAGGACATATAATCACCGCCGGGTTTTGGAATTTGCGGTATTGGAAACACCGCCGTGTTCGGGCAGAAATTTTCCATCATGATCACCGGTATATCCGGCGGCGCGCCAACCGGTCGGGCAATGACCAGACCAAAAGTGCGCGCCGCACCGGTTGCCGGATTGGTGATGACCAGCGTTTGCAAGGTGATGTGCGCGCTGTCGCCAAAAAACGTCCCGTCAAGCGGTGTTTTGTCTTGTTGTGTCAGGCGCAGGTTTTGCGGAAACGCGCCATAAATGGTGCGTTCCAGTGCAGCCCTGATTTGCGGCACTTCGGTGTTTTGCCAATCGGCCAGGGACGACAGGGGCAAGGCCGGCGATGCCACCGTGCCATGCGGCGTGGTTGGCGCGGTTTGCAAGAGCACCCGCGTTGTGCTGCATGATGCCAACAGCGCGACAATGATAATGGGTAGGGCAAGCCAGATACGTTTCATAATCAAAGACTAGCACATGCCCCATGCCCGGCAAGGGCGATCAGAAAAGACCTTCGGGTGGTATTGCACTCTCCTTCAAGGCTCCCTTCGTTCGCACCTCAGGATGAGGCAGAATTAAAGCTATGGTCCTCATGCTGAGGTGTGGTGCGTAGCGAAACCTCGAAGTATGGGGTGCCTCCATCTAACCAGCACCTTACCCCAAATGACCCGTTGTGGGATAAGATTGCGCAATTCCTCACCCTCGTCGCCCTCTGGCTTGACCAGAGGGTCCATAGGGAAACGCTGCGTCAATGGCCTTGCCTTATGGGTCCTCTGGTCAAGCCAGAGGACGACGAGGAGAAAAGCCGGGACGACACACCAAAGAGCTTATCCCGTGGATAGAGTGCTAAGGGTCAATTGCGGGTCTATTCGGACCCTTATTGCCCCCCAACTTTCCCAAAAGCGCCCCTCAACTGACCCTTTTTTACCCTCATCCGCCCCTTGAACAGAGCTTTTTACCCTTAATTGCCCCTTGGGGTTTTGGGGATAAACACGCTTTATGCCCATGCACTACAAAGGCCTTAAACTGGTGCGATTTGGATCAGGATCAGGGCTTGGGTCAGGCCGGGGCAATCATATTTTCTGGGCGCACGATGGCGTCGAATTCTTCGCCGGTAACAAAGCCCATTGCCACGGCCTCTTGGCGCAATGTGGTGCCGTTTTTATGGGCGGTTTTGGCAACTTTGGTGGCATTGTCATACCCGATGGTGGGCGCCAAAGCGGTGACCAGCATCAGGGACCGACGCATTAATTCATCAATGCGTTCACGGTCCGCCTCGATACCGACCACGCAATTATCGGTGAACGAGCGCACTGCATCGCCCAACAGGCGGATGGATTGCAACATGTTCAGCGCCATCACCGGGCGAAACACGTTCAGCTCGAAATGGCCTTGGCTGCCAGCCATAGAGATGGTGGTGTGGTTGCCCATCACCTGTGTACAAACCATGGTCAGGGCTTCGGACTGGGTCGGGTTGACCTTGCCCGGCATGATTGATGAACCCGGCTCGTTGGCCGGCAGGATCAGCTCGCCCAGACCGCCACGCGGGCCAGACCCTAAAAAGCGCACATCATTGGCGATCTTAAACAGCGATGCGGCCAGTGTATTTAATGCCCCATGGGCGGCAATATAGGCATCACTGGCGGCCAGCGCCTCGAACTTGTTGGGGGCCGTGATAAATTCCATGCCGGTAATGGCGCTGACTTTTTGGGCAAAAGCTTCTGCAAAGCCCGGCTTGGCGTTCAGGCCCGTCCCCACAGCCGTGCCGCCCTGGGCCAGCGGCAATAATTCGGTCATCGCCTGATAGGCGCGGCGCATACCAAGGCCGACTTGTGTGCTGTAGCCCGAAAATTCCTGCCCCAGGGTCAGAGGCGTGGCGTCCTGGGTATGGGTGCGGCCATTTTTGATGATGTCGGCAAAGGCTTCGGATTTTACCTCCAGCGCACCGTGCAAATGTTCAAGCGCCGGCAACAGATGTTCCTTGATCTGGGTTGCGGCGGCAATGTGCATGGCGGTGGGAAACGTGTCGTTGGATGACTGGCTGCGGTTGACATGGTCGTTGGGGTGCACCGGGTCCTTTGAGCCGATGACACCGCCCATGATCTCGATAGCGCGATTGGCGATCACTTCATTGGCGTTCATATTGCTTTGGGTGCCGGAACCGGTCTGCCAGACCCGCAAGGGGAAGTTATCGTCCAGTTTGCCGTCAATAACGTCTTGCGCGGCAGCCTCGATGGCTTTGGCGATATCCGGTTCCAGATTATCAAGTTCGAGATTGGTCTGCGCCGCGGCCTGTTTGATAATGCCCAGCGCCCGAACCAACGGCACCGGCATGGTCTCTGTACCGATGTCAAAATTGATCAAGGAGCGTGCCGTCTGCGCGCCCCAATACTTGTCGGATGGCACTTCAAGAGGGCCAAAACTATCGGTTTCTGTACGCATGTCGGCCATGGCTTTTCTCCGCCTTGAGACTCACTGTGAGGCGGCCATGGTAGGCGCAGGAAAAAGGCCTGTGAAGATGGTTTGCCGCTCTATTTGCGGCGAAAAGCGTCCAGGCTGACAACTTCACCGGCCAGAGGTTCGGCGGTGTCGTTGGTGTCTGAATCCGCCGATGGGGCATTACCGGCCGTGGCTGGAACCGCATCGGGGTCACCCATGTCAAATTTCAGACCAAAGCCAACGGCGGGGTCATGAAAACTGGTCACGGCGGCATAAGGCACTTTGATATATTTTGGTGCGCCGCCAAAGCTTAAAGTCACCTCAAAGGCATCGTCCAAGGATGCCAGGTCCCAGAATTGGTGTTCCAGGACAATGGTGATTTCTTCGGGGTATTTTTCGAGCAATTGCTCGTCTACATCTGCACCGGGATAGCGGGTGCGAAAGGTGATGTAAAAATGATGACTGCCGGGAAGGCCATCTTCGGCTGCCCGCACAACGGCCGCCCGTACAACACCGCGCAGGGCTTCTTGTGCTAGCAGGTCATAGCGCATGAGATCTTTTGGCACTGATTATGCTCCCCTTATTATTGACCCTGAGTATCCCTATGGATTGGCGAGGTCAATCACACTCCCCATATACGCTTTTTGCTTTCGCCTCGATGGGGCAAGTGAAATGAGGGCAAAGAAAAGGTAAACAAGTGGAGGCTTCTGTTGCCAGGTGCCTCCGAACCCCGCCTTGGCGCTCATTGTGCCAAGGAGTTAAAGCGAGATTACTCGCACTGCTTACGCAGCGAGAGCGGTCTCTTGAGCAAAGTTGTCATTTGCAACTATTGCGAACGAGCCTGTAACGGGCCTCACCCGAGCAAAAGCTAACGTCTTTAGCCGTCCGTCGATCCTATTTCGGCCCCATCAACTTCTCCCCCATGGTGCGGGCCCAATGGTGCGGGCGAGAGAAGAAGATGGTGGAGCCGCCGGGTACCGCCCCCGGGTCCGGTCCAGTTATTACACGCGCGTTTATCGCCATAGTCCCGAAGGACAACGTCTATATAGGTGCGAAAAGTGTTCCTGAGAAGGCGGGAAGCGTAAAACTGCATGAAAAAAATGCGCCGCAAGGCAAAATGGTTAACGGCTTGGAAACCATAACCGCGCGACGTTTCGCAGGCGCGTATTGCAATGGCCAAAATGCCTTGCAAACAAAGGGATCCGATGAGCCGACTGACAGAGTTTTTGTTCTTTTCGCTGTACGCTTTAAGCGCGCTGGTGGCTTCATTGGCGCTGGTGCGGCTTGCGGGCATGGCACCAGGCACAGCAATGCTGGCCGGGGCGCTGGGCTTTCTTGGCTTCATGCAAATCCACACCGCGGTCACGCGGGCCAGCAAGCATACGATCTTGCAAAATCGTGTTGAAAAACTGCGCAAGGCTAATCTGGCCCTGACCAGCGAAATATCCAGCATCCATAATGAAATGGACACCATGGCCAAAGCCGTTGAAGCCGAAGCAGTACGGCGCGACGAAGTGATTGTGTCCGAAGTTCAGGCATTGGAAAGTGTTATCGCCAAAATGGAAAGTGCGTTTGCGACACGTATTTCAGAGGCGGCACGCGCTGCGGCGACACCAACGCTGGAGCCATCAGAAGCCAATGATCGCCACGTTCTGCTGACATTGGTGCGCGAGGCGCTGGAAGCCGGGCGGGTTGAACTGCACTTGCAACCCATCGTCTCTTTGCCGCAACGCAAGATTTATTTTTACGAGAGTTTCACACGCCTGCGCGATCAGGACGGCAATGTGATTATGCCTGCCGAATTTATGAAAGTCGCCGAAACCGCGGGCCTGATGACGGTGGTTGATAACCTACTTCTGTTCCGTTGTGTGCAGATTGTCCGCCGCCTGACCGAAAAAGACCGCCAGGTTGGGATTGTCTGTAACATCTCGCCCTTATCACTGCGTGATGAAGTGTTCTTTCCGCAATTCCTTGATTTCATGCGCCAAAATGCAGATCTGGCGGGTTCCGTCGTGTTTGAGATCGGCCAAAAAGATTTTGAAGATCGCGGCATTATCGAAGCCCGCAATATGGCTCGTCTGGCTGACTTTGGCTTCCGTTTCTCGATCGACAAAGTTGAAAACCTCAACTTTGATGCCAAAGACATGCAGCGCGCCGGAGTCAAGTTTTTCAAAGCGTCTGGTGACCTGCTTTTGGCGGCGATTAAGTCTGCACCAGATGCTGCACTGCCTGCAGCACCGGATATTCGCATTGCCGATATCTCACGCTATCTGATTAGCAACGGCATCGAACTGATCGGCGAAAAGGTCGAGGATGAAGTCACCGTAGTCGAACTTCTGGACCTCGACATCGGCTATGCGCAGGGGCACCTGTTTGGCCCGCCAAGCCCCATTCGCGAAGAGTTTCTGGCTGAAACCGAAGAAGCCTATAAAGTCGCCGTTTAAGACCGTTTCTTGTTTTTGCCGCCAAACGGGTTGAGCAAAGAGCGTTTGCGCTTTTTCTCTTTTACCGGAGGCAATTGCTCTTCCACCACAGGCGGCTCTTCATACGCCTCATGCACGTCCTCTATTGCTGCTTGAAGCCCTTCCTCTGTCTGGAAATTCTCCTCCAACATGTCAGGTTCGGGCTCTGGCGCTATCTCCTCGACCACGGCAACCTCGTCCACAGGGACCTCAGGAACGTCCTCAACAACCGCGGCTGGTGCCTCGGCACCCAGGCCCTGCAAATGCTCCATCACCGACGCAATGGCCTGATCCGTGCCCATGGTCTGCCGTTTGGCAATCGCATGAATGCTTTGCACAGCACTTAGCCCCGTAGCGCCTGTGCCAAGATTAACAGCAGCCAGATCATCAGTGCCTGCCTGTTCCAGTGAACGCCCTTTTGAGTCTGTCAGGCGAAATGATGTTCGCTCTGCGCCGTCATCAACCAGCACAACGAACTCGCCGGCCAGATAACTAAAAGCAGTTTTTCCCGGCACCTCGGCCCATGAAATACGCCCTGCTTCGCTGGCATTAAGCATTTTTTCCAGTAAATCTATTGTGTGCTTGTGCATCGTTTGACCCTTTAATCAGTACATGGCTCGACGTATTTTAAACTTTTCTAGCAGGCAAAGTGGGCGAAACAGTGTTCACGACACATTCATTTTGCTAGCTTCAAAACACAGGCGATATTCTATAAGGTATTTTTATCATGGATGAAACTAAGCGAACACCTTTTTTGAAACGCCTTTTTGCGTTTTCGCCCTGGGGGATTTTCCGCCTGGTAGCCATCAGTGTCGGTGTCGGCATTGTGTTGGCGCTGTTGAATATCGATCCTGCAACGGTCTGGAGCGATTTTTTTGGCACCTTTGCCAGAGCCTGGGTGAAAACCTGGCGGGCCGTAACCGATGCCGCCGACTGGGCGCTTGATTACTTCCTTCTTGGTGCCATTCTGGTTGTGCCTATTTTCATCGTACTTCGGGTCCTGAAAGCCTTGCGCAAATGAAGCATACAAGCACCGCAAAAAAGATCGGCACAATCACCGCGCTGGTCCTGATGTCCAGTCTTGCCGCTTGCGCTGCCAAAAAACCTGACTTTGACCCCAAAAACCCACCGGTTGGCGGAACCCCGGCCGAGTATGGTTTTCAATATGCACAAGCCATTGCCAAGCGTGGCAATTGCGATCAGGCCCTGCCCATTCTGATCTGCCTTGGCGAACAGGGCCCGGGCTGGGAACTGGCGATGCACAGCAGCGGCGTTTGCGCGCTGGAAGCCGCTAAGTTATGGACCGGACCATTACAGGTCAGGCCAGGTTTTTATAACAAGGAAAGCACGGTTAGCTTCGACAAACCTTATTACCAAACGCAAGATGCCCTGTACGCAAAGGGCCTGACGCAATTGCATCGGAGCGCCGCAGCCGGGTGGCCGGATTCTCAGGCCGTGCTGGTTAAAGAATATGGCACTGCAGATAAGACAGCTGAGCAAAGACAAGAAGCCAAGCTGTGGCTCACCCGATATGATGACAATACTAGGCGAAAAATTTATGGCGGCAACTCTGTCGATACGGATTTGCGGGCGCGGCTAACCAGTGTTGATGCACCCGACGCGGCGGACCCCAGGTGGCAAAAAATTGCCCTGCCCCGCACACCCGCCAAGGATCCATTTTGTCGCCATGTGATCCGCGCCCGTCCTGTGCATTCTGCACCAGAGCCGCCACAAAGTGACGACGATCCGTTGCTGGAAAAATTGCCTATGCCCGGCGACAACCGCCGTACACCCCGACATTAGCCCTATTCGGTTACAGGAAACTTTCATGGCAAAGTTTCAATATTGTCTTGCAATGCAAGTTATCTTGTTATACATGATTATAAATGGATATTGAAACTTGGAAATCACAATTGAGAAAAGGCGCGGCTGATCTGGCCATTTTGGCCATGTTGGATACAGGGTTGCATTCCGGCCTGAGCATTGTTGACGGGCTGGCCAACCTGCCCAAAATCGGCCTGTCCGCCGGTTCTGTCTATCCACTCCTCAGCCGGTTGGAGCGAGATGGGCGCATCGCGGGGACCTGGGAAAAACCCAAAAACGGGGGCCGGTCCCTTAAAATGTATACGCTGACACAAACCGGACGCACCTCACTCACAGAAATGAAACAAGAATGGCAAGCCTTTCGTGACCAGCTGTCACAGCTTGTAGGAGAAACGGCATGAGCAAAAATAAACAAATAGACAGTTATATGGCACGCCTACAGCGGGCCATGGCCGGCGTTCGGGATATGGACCGCGCAGACATTATGGCCGAAATTCGCGCCCATCTGGATACGCGTGCAGATCAAGGTCGCCTTGACGAAGCCATTACTGAACTGGGTTCACCCGAAGCCTGTGCCAGCGCCTTTTTGGACGAGCTGAGACTGCAAGCCGCCTTCAGCGATGGTGGGCCTGCAAAGACGCTTTCAACCCTGATCGCCATGGCCTCAAGGCGCACATTGGCGGCCACCGGTTTGTTCGTGTCGGGAATATTCTTTTTGCTGGCCATCGGCTTTGTGATTACAGCACTCGCCGAAATAGTCTCGCCTGAAATGGCGGGTCTGTGGATCAATGATGGCCATGACAGCTTTAGCGTCGTTATTGGCGTAATGGACGATAAAGGTGCTGTGCGGTCTGGCGAAATTCTGGGGCGTTGGCTGATCCCTGTTGCCATGGCATTGGCGGTTCTATCTTTAATTTTAGGCCAGAAAATTGGCCGGGTTTTTTTGAAAATGTTGATGCAGAAAAAACCGACAATAGTTTAATACTGCACCGTGTTCAGATATAAACCGTGCGCCGGGGCCACAGGGCCGCATTGTGCACGATCACAGGCTTGCAAGGCCTGTTGCAGGTCTGCGCGGCTCCAACGCCCCGCCCCCACTTCAACCAGTGAACCGGTTATCGAGCGCACCTGGCGATGCAAATAGGATCGCGCGATATAGAATAAATATATTTCGGCACCAACCCGGCTGATGCGAATTTCGTCCATGGTCCGCATTGGGGTTTTGGCCTGGCATTGCACGTCGCGAAACGTTGTAAAATCATGCAGGCCGATCAATACATCTGCGGCCTCCTGCATGGCCTCAACATCGACATGGTGGGGGATTCGCCACACCCGGCCATGGTCCAGCGTCAAAGGTGGGCGCCGGTCGATAACCCGATAAAGATATGTACGTTCGGTGGCATGAAACCGCGCTTCAAAATCATCAGCGACCACTTGCGCATCCAGCACCGCAATCGGGTTATTACCCAGATGGTGATTGATGGCATCGCGTACCGTATCGGTGCGTAAATCCTTGATCAGATCCACATGAGCCACCTGCGCCAAGGCATGCACACCGGCATCGGTGCGCCCGGCACCGTAAATCTCGACGGGCCGTTCTTCCAGCGCGCTGGCGGCCTTTTCCAATTCGGCCTGCACGGTGGGGCGATCATCCTGACGTTGCCAGCCACTATAGGGCGTGCCGTCATATTCTATGGTCAGCTTAAAACGGGTCACGACAGAATTGTGCCTTTTGGCAAAGACTGTCCGCGTAGAAACTCATCGGCATTCTGCACGCCTTTGCCGGCCCGTTGCAGACGCTTCAGGCGCAGCACACCGGTGCCACAGGCGATAAGAAGATTATCATCCAGCACTTCACCGGGTTGGCCTTTGCCATCCTCTGGTGCGCACATCAACGCTTTGACACGCACATCGCCCTTGGCCGTGGGGATTAAAAACCACGCGCCCGGAAACGGCGATAAACCGCGAATCAACCGGTCCAGATGCTCGGCCGATTGCGTCCAGTCAATACGTGCCTCAGCCTTATCAATCTTATGGGCATAAGTGATCCCATCTTCACTTTGCGGCGTACCGTGTAATGTACCAGCTTCAAGTGCGCTTAGCGCCTGGGGCAACAATGCGGCCCCGGCAACCGCAAGCGTGTCATGCAAACTGCCCGCTGTATCATTATCAGCAATATCGACGTTCTTGCTCATCAGAACCGGGCCGGTATCCAGCCCCTCTTCCATCTGCATCACCTGGACGCCGGTAACGGTATCGCCCGCCATAATGGCGCGCTGAATGGGGGCGGCACCGCGCCAGCGCGGCAATAATGATCCATGCAGGTTCAAACACCCGTGGCGCGGCGCAGTTAGAATTTCTACAGGCAGAATCAGGCCATAAGCGACGATGATGGCCACATCCAGATCAAGGGCGGCAAAGGCGGCTTGTTCATCCTTATCACGCAAAGTCTTTGGCGTGCGTACGCAAAGTCCCAAAGACAAGGCTTTTTCATGTACGGCACTTTTTCGTAACGCCTTGCCGCGACCGGCAGGCCGTGGCGGCTGGGTATAGACGCACAGTATTTCATGGCCCGCCGCAGCCAGCGCAGCCAAAGAGCGAGCCGCAAAATCCGGCGTCCCCATAAAAGCAATTCTCAGAGCCATAGGGGCCTTATTCCGCCGCTTCCAGAGCTTTATCGCGAGCGGCCTTTTGCACTTTTCGAATGGCACGCTGGCGTTTCAGGCGCGAAAGATGGTCAATGAACAGCACGCCGTTCAAATGATCCATTTCATGCTGAATGCAGACCGCATAAAGGTCTTCGGCCCATTCGGTAATCTGTTTACCGTGATAATCCAGATAACGGATTTTCACCCGGCCCGGACGTTCGACCTCTTCATAATAATCCGGTACGGACAGGCACCCCTCTTCCCAGGGCAGCAATTCCTCAACATCTTCCAGAATTTCCGGGTTGATGAAATATTGCGGCTTTGGCTCTTCGTCCTTGCCTGCCAAGTCCATCACAATAATGCGCAAAGGCACGCCCACCTGTATGGCGGCCAGACCAATGCCCGGTGCGTCATACATGGTTTCCAGCATGTCATCCATCAATGCACGCGTGTCATCATCAACACGTTCCACAGGCTCTGAAACCTGTTTCAGTTGTGGATTTGGAACCAACAATATCTCTCGAATAGCCATGCCCTTGACCTAAGAAGTCAATGCGGTGCCGTCAAGCCGGTATCCTGCGCCGCGAATCAGGTATAACTCACTTTATGGAAGAACAATTTATGAACCTTGCGGCCAATCCTTTGACGCTCATCGGGGCCAGCGCCGTATTGGCCATCGCCCTGACACTGCTGGTCAGCTGGCTGATCTTGCGCAGCACGCGCGGTAAAGACGCCATGATGCAGGAACATATGCAGCGCCTTGCCGAACAACAGGCGCAATTACAAGGCGCGCTCGGCCAGATCGTCACCGGCACCCAAAGCGGACATGGGGAGCTGAAACGTGCGCTAAACGAACGCCTGGAAAACATGAGTAAGCGTCTGGGCGACAGTCTGGAACAAAATCGCGAAAAAACCGGCGAGAGCTTAAAAACCCTTGCAGAACGGCTGGCGCTGATTGATCGGGCACAAAAAAACATTGAGGTGCTGAGCCAGGAAGTCACAGGGTTGCAGGCCCTTTTATCCAACAAACAGGCCCGCGGTGCATTTGGCGAAATTCAGATGCAGGACCTTGTCAAAACCTATCTGCCGCCCAGCGCCTATGACTTTCAGGAAACATTGAGCAACCACACCCGCGTTGATTGCCTGATCCGCTTGCCTGCGCCCAATGATGATATTGCCGTGGATTCAAAATTTCCGCTGGAAAATTGGCGGACCATGAATGAGGCCCCCGATGATGCGGCCAAAAAAGTCGCCGCCAAACTGTTCACAAATGCGGTCATCAAACACGTGCGCGACATTGCTGAAAAATACCTGCCTGCCGAAAATATTTCCAAACCAGCGATTATGTTTTTGCCCTCCGAAGCGATCTATATTGATCTGCATACTCATTTCCCCGACGTCATCGAGAAAAGCTTTCGCGCCGGGGTGGCCATTGTCGCCCCAACAACATTTATGGCCACCTTGCACACCATGCGTGCCGTGATGAAAGACGCACAAATGCGCGAACAGGCCCATGTGATCCAACGCGAAGTTGAGGTATTACTTGATGATATCAGCCGTCTTGATGAACGGGTCCGCAAGCTGGATACCCATTTTGGCCAGTCCAAACGCGACATCGACCAGATCTTGATTTCCACAGGAAAAATACGTTCGCGCAGCGAGAAAATTGGCGATCTGCAATTGGAAGATGATCCCAAAGAGGATGCTGTTACAGAAGCCCTGATCGCCACACCGCCAAGGATCACGAAAAACTGAGCAGACTTGGGTGCGCCCAGTGATAGACTGATGCACAGGCTCATATTCTGGAGTTTAACATGTCACATCGATCCATCCTTATTCTTCCGCTTATTCTGGCGGCATGCACTGCCCCCATCCAATCACGCACCCCGGATGCCGCGCCCCATGCCGACAATGGCCCGGCGGCATATATCGTCAATTTGACGGACGGTGACGTGGTACAATCACCGTTTCGAGTGGTGTTCGGGCTTTACGGGTCTGGCGTCGCGCCTGCCGGTGTGGAGAAGCCCAAAACAGGCCACCACCACCTTTTCATCGATACCGCGCTGAGCGATGAAGAAAAGCAATATGCCATTCCCGCGGACGAACAGCACATACATTTTGGCGGAGGACAAACCGAAGTGGTTCTGAACTTGCCAGCGGGCCGCCATACCTTGCAATTGATGCTTGGCGATTACGCACACGTACCAGACCAAGCCGTTCAACCGTCAACGCCCATTACCATTGAGGTTCAATAATGAAGCTTTTGCTTTCCTTTGGTCTGGCTTTTGGCCTCGCAGCAACAAGCGCATTGGCCCAACCTCATGTGATCGGCACAGAAAACAGTGCACAAGCCGATTTTGAAATTATCGAGATTACCAATGGGCTTGAAACCCCGTGGGGTCTGGCTTTTCTGCCCGGCGGCGATGCGCTGATTACCCAGCGCCCCGGTGGTTTGGTTCGAGTTAATCTGCAAAGTGGTGAAAAAACGAATATTCCCGGCGCACCTGAACCGTTTGTCTACCGTCAAGGCGGATTGCTCGACATTGTCCTATCCCCAAATTTTGAAGATGATCGTCTGGTCTATTTCACCTATGCGGCCGGAAAGAAGTCCTCTAACCACACTGAAATTGCCCGCGGGCGGTTTGAAGGCAATGCTATCAAAGACTTGCAGGTCATTTTTCGCGCCAACACAAAAAAGAAAAAAGGCGGCGGGCATTTTGGCTCGCGTCTGGTCTTTGATCGTGATGGTAATCTTTTCGCCAGCATTGGCGAAGGGTATTCCTATATGCAGGAAGCCCAAAACCCGGCCAGTCATTTTGGCACTATCATTCGTATTCATCCCGATGGTTCCATTCCCGATGACAACCCCTTTGTTGGTGGCGAAAAAGGCGCGCCCGAGGTCTATTCCTATGGTCACCGCAATCCGCAAGGGCTGGCCCTGCACCCGCGCACGGGCGCCGTATGGGAGCACGAACACGGCCCCATGGGCGGCGATGAGATAAACATCATTAAAGCGGGTGAAAACTATGGCTGGCCCAAGGCCACTTTTGGTATCGATTATACGGGCGGCATTATTTCAGATCACACGGCCTTGCCCGGCATGAAAGATTCCATTTTGCACTGGGTGCCCAGCATCGCCCCGTCGGGCATGGCGTTTTATACCGGCGATCAATTCCCACAATGGAAAGGCGATGTCTTTGCCGGTGCATTGGCCGGTCAGCATTTGCACAGGGTAAAGTTCAGAGGCACCAAGGTGATGTCAGAAGAAAAGCTTCTTCTGGATCTGGAATCGCAAATTCGCGATGTGCGCAATGGCCCGGACGGGGCACTTTATGTGCTGACCAATGGATTAGAAGGGCAATTACTGAAACTCCAGGCGATCAAAAAATAGCCTAATCGAACAGCAAGGACACAGATTCTTCGTTGGCGATCCGGCGGATGGCTTTGCCCAAAAGCGGCGCAACAGAAATTTCGCGTAATTTTTTGGCTGTTTTGACCGCAACTGGCTGTTCAATTGAATCGGTAATCACCAGTTCTTTCAGCTCAGATTGATCAATTTTCTCAGCGGCCGCGCCTGACAACACGCCGTGGCTACAATACGCCGCCACCTCGGTTGCGCCCTTTTCCAAAAGCGCATGGGCTGCATTAACCAGCGTCCCGCCGCTGTCGACGATATCATCAATCAAGATACACTTGCGGCCCTTCACATCGCCGATGATGTTCATCACTTCGGATTTTCCAGGCTCTGGCCGGCGTTTATCGACGATGGCGATATCCGCGTCCAGACGCTTGGCTATGCCTCGTGCCCGCACAACACCGCCCACGTCTGGCGATACCAGCATCAAATTTTTGGTGCCGTAATTTTCGCGAATATCTTCGCGCAGGACCGGCCCGGCAAAAAGGTTATCCACCGGAATATCAAAAAAGCCCTGTATCTGACCAGCGTGCAGATCCATGGTTAGTACCCGGTCTGCCCCGGCTGAGGTAATCAGATTCGCCACCAATTTGGCGGAAATCGGTGTGCGCCCCTCTGACTTTCGATCCTGTCGGGCATATCCAAAATAGGGCAATACAGCGGTAATCCGACGGGCACTGGCGCGGCGCAACGCATCCATGCAAATCAATAATTCCATCAGATGGTCATTGGCGGGATAGGATGTCGACTGGATGATAAAGACATCTTCACCGCGGACATTTTCTTCAATCGCCGCATAAATTTCATTATCGGCAAAGCGTCTGACGTTGGTTTTCGTCAGCGGAAGATCAAGGACACTGGCGATTCCTCCCGCCAGTGAGCGATTGGAATTTGCCGTTAGAAGTTTCATTGAAACGCCCCTTTAGCCGATGATCTGCGCCGTGTGCCGCGCCCCGCCCCTTACGTCAATGCCTGTTCTCATGTGTTGTGCAGAGAAATGACACTGATATTGCGTCCATAGTCCGATTCGCCCCGTTTTGTGGCCCGTCGGTAACTAAAAAAATCCTGCTCCTGCGCACAGGTATCCTCGCGCAGCACCTCAACAGTTTTAACGCCGGCATCATGAAGTGCTTTTTGGCAAAACGCTTTTAAGTTAAATTGCCAACGGTCCGCATCACCACGTTCAAAAAAACCTGCGTGGCTCGGACTGACGCTGGTAAAGGTATCCAAAAATTCAGGACCAACTTCATAGCTGGTCTGGGCAATACATGGCCCGATTGCCGCATTGATGTTTTCCCGCTTTGCGCCAAGATCGGTCATGGCCTCAACGGTGGACGACAAAATACCGTCCAGCGCGCCGCGCCAACCCGCATGGGCCGCACCCACTACCCCGGCAACACCGTCTGCCAGCAGAACAGGTGCACAGTCTGCGGTTAATATACTGAGCGCCAGCCCCGGTGTGGCGCTGACCAGTGCATCGGCCTGAGGTATATCCGTGGGCCATGGCTGGTCCACATGCACGGCTTTAGCCGAATGCACCTGATAGACACCCACGAGGCACTCATTTTTAACGCCCATGACGCAGGCAATTCTGGCACGGTTGTCACCAACATCTTTGGCATGATCGGCCGAGCCACGTCCGGCATTCAGGCTGGCATAAACGCCGGTAGACACACCACCTTTGCGTCCAAAAAACCCATGAGAAACAGAAGCGCCAGTCAGTGTTTTTGCCAAAAATGCAGAGGGCTGTTTCATGAATCAAATCCGTCCGGGGCAGGCAAGCCTTCGGGGTAAATCGCCATTACCTTAAAAAGCGCGCCCATTTCGGCCTCATCAAGCAGACGATGTACCTGTCTCGCCAGTTTGTTTTTTTGTGATGGATTTTTGCGCATCAGATCAGCGGCGCGGTATTCCAGCCCCAATCCCTTCAGCCAATTGCCCTGCGTCATTGGCCCGGCGGTGCGCAAACCGGCATCCTTGGCGGCGCGGGCAATTTCTGCAAAATCCACGCGTGTGGTCAGGTCCGCCGTTCCCGGAGCAGCCAAAGGGTCAACTTTATTATGACGAGCGATGGCTTGCAGTGTATCGCCTGGCTCGCTGAGCGCCGGGCCATAATCAATAAAGAGCGCAATGCCGGAGGCGTTTTCAAATCGTTCTGACAGTTCAGCCATCAGCGGTGCAATTGCCGGGCGCACCTCAACCAGCGCCCCCTCATCGGCATCTCGTAATGTGGGCGGGATCATCTCGATCTCTGCGGCAGAAGCCGGCACATCGCTGAGTACAAAGCTGAACTGGCCGTTATCATTGGCGTTGACCAGACGTTCAAACCAGTGGTCTGGTCCGCGTACAAACTGGCGCACCGGCAGGCAGTCGAGATATTCGTTCCCAATGATCAGGCTTGGCCCATTTGGCACTTCGGACAGCGTTGTGGCCCAGTTCACTGTACAGGGCGCACTGTCCAGCATCCCCGCCTGCACGTTGATCAAAGCCGGGCTGGCCTCGATCAAGTGTACATCGAGCGCAGAAGCAAAGCCCGGTACGGCGCGTGCTGCGCGTAAAATATCGTTCATCATGGTGCCACGCCCCGGCCCAAATTCGACCAATTGCACAGGGTTTGGCGCACCAATGTTCTGCCAGCACCCAGCCAGCCATAGACCGATCAGCTCTCCGAACATCTGGCTGACCTCCGGTGCGGTGATGAAATCCTCGCCCGCACCAATAGGGTCTTTGGTGGCATAAAACCCGCCGCGCGGATCAAACAAAACTTCGGTCAGAAACACCCCGATACTGACCGGGCCGCTGCTATGTATCCTCTCGGCCAGCCGGTTCACTAATTCTGTTTTCATTTTACCACAGGCGGTTTCTTTGCCGCCCAGATGATCAATGCCAAACCGCCAAGCCACATAGGGACGGAATAGGTCATGCCCCGTGTCAGGCCAAAGATCAGCCCGGCGTCAGGTTCTCGTACGAACTCAACCATTGTGCGAAACACCCCATAACCCAGCATGAAAAGGCCCGTGGTCATGGCCGGACGGGTCAGCGTATGAAAACGGGTGATGGCAATACGCAAGATAATGAACAGCACCAGACCTTCCAGTGCCGCCTCGTATAGCTGGCTGGGGTGGCGCAGGGGTTGGGCCGCATTGGCATCACAAGGAAAGCGCATGGCCCAGGCCCCGTCCCAGGAACGGCCGTAAAGTTCGCCATTGATGAAATTTGCCAGACGACCAAAAAATAACCCGATAGGGGCCGCCGGGGCCACCGCATCGGCCATCCTGAGGACTGATAATTTACGGCTAAGCGAAATGTAAATAATCGCCAACAGCACCCCAAAGGCACCACCGTGAAACGACATGCCGCCTTCCCACACCCGTAAAATTGCTGCCGGGTCCTGCCAAATCCATTCGGTCCGATAAAGCAATACAAAGCCGAGCCGTCCGCCCAGAATAACCCCCAAAGTACACCAGAACAGCAAATCCTCAGTTATTGTCGGGGGTGCCGGTGGCGTTCCTTTTTTCCCGTTCAGGCCCCAAAGGTTTTTGTTCCTCAGTATATTATGAAAGACCCAGGCCCCCAGAACCAGCCCGGCAATATAAGCCAGTGCGTACCAGCGCAGCGAGATAGGGCCGAACAAATGAAAGATGACCGGATCAAAGCCCGGGATTGGCGAGCAATTAAAATCTGACATAGTTTGCCCTCTATTGTCTGCGCATGCACTATTGCAGTCACCGGGCCATAAGCCCATATAGCGATATACAGCGCGCCGTGCGCTCTGCTCAAGAGGCGATCATGCAAACCCGCAGTCCATTTTTTGACGACCTAGCTGATATTATGACCAGTGCCGCAGGTGCGGCCGCAGGCGCAGGGGAAGAAGTTAAATCGCTTTTTCGCGCTCAGGCGGACCGCTTTATTGCTGATATGGACCTGGTCAGCCGCGAGGAGTTTGACGCCCTGAAAGCTATGGTGCGCAAACTACAGGATGATAATCAGGCATTGCGCGCTCAAATTGAGGGCCTGCAAGCCTCAGGACAAAAGGCCGCCAAAAAAAAACCAGCGCCTAAACCGCGCGCCCGCAAAGCCAAGACCTGAGAAAGACAATCCTAATTGGTCCATAGGCATTGCCCCGGCCCCCACACCGCCGTTACCGTCAAAGATTGAATGTCGGGGGGCGATTCGATATTTCACCCTCTTTTAGCTGGCTTTCGGGCTTTGCTGTATAGTTACTAAGGAGCGCCATTGTGGACGTCTCATTTGAGAACATTTCCATCGCCAGTGACCCTCTGGACCTGGTCGAATACATTCTGACCGCGGAAGAAGTTGGCTTCGAGCGGATCGGCGAACAGGAAATTCATTTCTCGGTTCCCGGACAATGGTGCGATTACCCCTTGTGGTTTGCATGGCGTCCGGAAAATGAGGTGCTGCACCTGTGCCTTGGCATTGATGCCAAAATCAACAGCCGCAGGCGCCCTGATGTCTGTGACCTTCTTGTACGGGTTAATGAACGACTGGCCAGCGGCCATTTTGATTTATGGACCGAAGACGGCACCATCATCTACCGCCACGCTTTGCCATTACCTGATGCGGCCTTGCCCACACCGGCACAACTGGCCGCCATGACCAATGCCGCCAGCGCCGCCGCAGAGCGATTGATCCCGGCTCTCAACTTTGTGCTATGGGCCGGTAAAACGCCATCCGAAGCTGTTGAAGCCGCCATGTTCGAAACGGCAGGTGAAGCGTAATGGTTCGCAAACCCCGATTAGCCCTGATCGGTGCCGGCCATATGGGTCTGGCACTGGCCAAAGGCTGGGTCCAGCATGGTCTGATCAACAAACAAGGCTGGCTGACTATTATTGACCCTGCGCCATCCGAAGCCGCGAAAGACCTGGCAGCACAGCTGAAAATAACCATCGCACCGGAACTGACCAAGGCTCAGGCCAGTCTGCTGGATACAGTTGTTATTGCGGTCAAACCAAAATCATTAAGCCCAGTTGGCGAAGCATTGGCGCAGATCCTGCCTAATAACGCCTTGATCATCTCGGTAGCGGCTGGCGTAACCCTCAACCGAATGCAGGCGCTTTTTGGGGCGCGGCCGCTCATCCGGTCCATGCCCAATATGCCCGCCGCCATTGGCCGGGGGGCAACCGTGTTTGTTGCTGCGCCAGATACCAGCGATACGGCACGGGCGCAGGCGACAAAATTGCTGGGTGCCACAGGCATGGTCGAAGAGGTTTTTGAAGAACGCGCTCTGGATGCCGTCACTGCGGTTTCTGGCTCTGGACCCGCTTATGTGTTTTTGCTGGCCGAGGCACTGACCGTTGCCGGCATCGCCGAAGGACTGGAGCCTGAGCTGGCACAAAAACTGGCCTGTGAAACGGTTGCCGGTGCAGGCGAGTTAATGCGTCAGCGCCAGTGTGACCCCGCAACATTGCGCGCCGAAGTCACCTCGCCCGGCGGAACTACAGCAGCGGCTATGGATGTTTTGATGGGTTCTGGCGGTTTTGCAGAAATGATGCGCCGCGCCGTCAGCAGCGCCACACGAAGGTCGAGCAAGCTAGGCTCTGAATCCTCTTATTAAGACCCCGGCTTTGTTGGCAAGTGCAGGACAGCGCACAACCCACCCAGATCAGAGCGCCCTAGCGTGATATCACCGCCGTGGACGCGCGCTACATCACGCGCAATAGACAAGCCCAGACCAACACCATCCCGGTTCAGATTGCGCGCCGGGTCAAGCCGGTTAAAGGGCTGAAACGCCAGTTCATAATCCGCCTCGTCAATGCCTGGACCATCGTCCTCAATCATAATATCAATACCGTTTTGGGTGCGACGCATACGTACATGGACCACCTCGCCATAACCCACAGCATTTCCGATTAAATTGCCAATCAGCCGTACCAAGGCGTCCGGGCGCCCCATAACCTGTTCTGTATCAATCAGAGCTTCTGTAATTTTCGCGCCGCCGCGCCGGGCCTGCTCCACACAGTCGGCAATTAGGACCCGTATATCCAGAGGCACATTGCCCTCTTCGTTTTCATCACGCGCAAAAGACAGATAAGCATCCAGCATGCGTTCCATGTCGCGAACATCCTGACGCGCATGCTCCATCTCGGGCGCATCCCCCACCATCGCCAGTTGCAGCTTTAGCCGGGTTAGTGGCGTTCTCAGGTCATGGCTGACCCCGGCCAGCATCGTGGTGCGCTGGTCCACGTAACGTTCAATCCGGTCCTTCATCTCTAAAAAAGAGGCCGCAGCCTGGCGTACTTCACGTGCGCCAGATGGTAAAAAGTCTGGATCATTCTGACCTTTACCAAAACGTTCGGCTGCATCGGCCAGACGCCGAATGGGTTTGACCTGATTGCGGATAAAAATAATGGCGATACTGGTCTGGATAAATGTTGCGGCAATGAGCCAGAACACGAAAATATGTCCACTGGTTGAAAACACCTTGTCGCGCGGTGCGATAATACGCAACAGACCAGAACTGGTTTGCACGCGAATGTCCACATATGCCGGATACCGGGTCGTATCAAACCAGAAAGGGGCTTGCAGACGTGCGCCAAGTGCCCGGCGTAGCGTGCGATCAAGTACAGAAAATACCGAAGAGCGAATAGTTGTCGGCAAGGTTTCATCTGGTTTCAATATGATCGAAAGGCCCATTTTTTCTTCTGCCAGACGCGATAGGCGTTCAAGGGTTTCTGGCCGAGGGTCACTCTCGAACTGTTCGACCATCACTGCAATATCGCCTGCCACACCTTCGGACAACCGGGCAGTCACGGTTTCCCACTGCGAATCAAAAAACATCCACAAAACAGCAATTTGCATTACCCCAACCGGCAAAGCGACAATCAGTAATGAGCGGCCAAACAGCCCTTTTGGCGTAATATCACGCAAACGGCGGCGACGAAAAACCCAACGGACCAATGTGATTAATCGCGCCCACAGCCTCATAATGCACCCGACTCCGGAGCATGCTGCGCCAGAAGGCGATAGCCCGCGCCGCGGACAGTCTGCAAATATTGCGGGTGTCGAGGGTTATCCTCTATTTTACGTCGCAACCGTGCGATCTGAACGTCCACGGATCGCTCAATACCGGCCGTATCCCGCGACAGGTTTTCCCGGCTAAATGCCTCGCCGGGCCGCTTGGCCAGTACAGCCAGCAAACGCGCCTCGCTATCGGTCAATGACACCCGCCCTTGGGGTCCGGTTAGCTCACCTGTTGCCGGCGTAAAGCTCCATGGACCAAAACAAAGTTCGGCACCATCAACGGCATACACCTGTTGGCGCCGTAAAATCGCGCCGATGCGGAGTAACAATTCCTCGGGCTCAAAGGGCTTGCCAAGATAATCGTCGGCCCCGGCGCGCAATCCCTCTATGCGTTCGCTTGGCTCCCCCCGTGCTGTCAGCAACAAGACCGGCATCTCACTGGTTTCATGAATAAATTTTGTCAGACTGATGCCGTCTTCTCCAGGCATCATTACATCCAGAACCACCAGATCAAACGCGAGCGTTTTAAGAAGCCGGCGGACCCGCGCGGCATTTGCCGCAACGGAAACACGGTAATTATGCTGTGACAGATAGGTCTTTAACAAGGCCCTGATCCGGTCATCATCATCGACAACCAGCAGGTGAGCCTTTTCCTGTTCTGCCGTGTTCACACCATTGTCCTTATTTTGCGATCCACGCATTAAAGGATCGCCACCCGCGAAAAGCAAATCGAAAAGCAAGGCAGCCAGCTTGAACGCGTGAGCATAGTATGCTTTTGCCTGTTTGCGTGATCGTGTGACATTGGTTATCAAATGCCCATGACCGATACACAACAAAGCATCGATACACTGGTGCAACAGGCCGTCAACCTTCAACGGGAACAGCGGCTGGATGAGGCAGAGCAATGTCTGCTTGAAGCCCTACAACAAGACCCGATGCATCCATTTGCATTGCAGTTTATGTCCGGGCGCAGCTTTCAACGTAATGACTATGAAAGCGCGCTAAAATATCTGCACAATTATCTCGCATGGGATCCGGTGAACCTGAATGCCATGCATGCCGTGTGCTCGATTTATGAAACATTGGGACGTTTTGACGATGCTGTGCGTTTATACCGACAAGCCTTGGCAATAAGCCCTAATGATCCCAAGACACTGTTGTTTTTGGGCGGAGTACTGGCGATGCGTCAAGAAGAGGTTGCGGCTGCGGCGGCGGGCAGTTTACTGGAGACGTCTGCGCCTGAAATGCTGCAACATGACCGTACAGGCATGTGGGATGCCATGGTACAAAAACGCTCAAAAACCGTACGGGAAGCCTTGCAGAGCTTTAGAGATAAAACCCGCCAAGATGCCGTTGCCAGCGTGCCCCATGATGAAAGGGCAGATTTCAGCCGTGTTATGGCTTCGCGCTGGCGGCCTGTCTTTGATGAGCACGATGACGACCAGCGCCGCCCCAGCTTTTTTCATGTTCCGGACCTTGGCCATACGCCATGGTTCGAAGCCACGCGTTTTGCATGGGCAGAAGAATTGGAAAATGCGGCGCCAGAAATTCTAAAAGAAGTCTCCGCCGTTCTTAACCTGGATACAGACGGCGTGCCTTATATCGAAGAGGGGCTGGAAAAAAGTGATACATGGCGCAGTCTGGCCGGCAAAAGAGTGTGGAGCGCCCTTCATTTCTGGGATGATGCCTTACCCAACGCACAGACCCTTAAACGCTTTCCTGTGACCCGCGCAGCCTTGGAGAAACTTCCCCTTGTCGAGCTTGGTGGCACGCCAATAGAGGCCTTTCTTTCCACGTTAAAGCCCCACACCATCATCCCCCCGCATTTCGGCATAGCAAATTACCGTCTAACCGTGCATTTGCCGCTTATTGTTCCCGATGGTTGCGGCGTTGAAGTTGCTGGTGAAAAACGTGAGACACAGTTTGGCAAGCTGATGGCCTTTGATGACAGCTTTGACCACCAGGCGTGGAATAACAGTGACACCGTTCGGGTTGTTCTGATCTTTGAGGTCTGGCACCCCGATCTCAGCACTGTGGAATGCGACGCGCTCAGCCACATGCTGGAACGATACGAAAATTTTTCCAGAAACCGCCGCGCACTGATTTCTGGTGGCATGAGCAAGGATGGCAGCACTGATGTCATATCCCCCCTTGTTCAAAAGGTAACCGACGAACCAGAACCGGCTCAAAACTGGCTGAACCTTATCGACGCCTTGCAAGCGGCTGACAGAGGTCGTGAAGCAGCGCATGCGGCCAGTCTAGCCAGCGAGCGTTCATCAGATTGGACTGACCTGATACGTAAAGACAATGTCACAAAACAGGGGCTTCGCGCAAAAGCCGCTG
Source organism: Robiginitomaculum sp. (assembly GCA_021776525.1). Taxonomy (GTDB): domain Bacteria; phylum Pseudomonadota; class Alphaproteobacteria; order Caulobacterales; family Maricaulaceae; genus Robiginitomaculum_B. Next base: position 203,970 of record JAJFFT010000004.1, on the reverse strand, counting down.
AACAGCTGGTTCATAACACCATACAATCGCTGCACGATATTGCCGTCGGGGCGGATCACCGCAAAGCACTGGGGCATTGGCAGCAAACCGCAGACGGCGCAGCATCATTAAACGATGCACAAACCCGTGCACTGGAACGCAGCGACATCGTGCGGCGCCGCTGGCGGGATGCAAGGCGGCTACCACCTCTGGAAACCACAATTGATCGATCAGGAAAACCCGTAGGGCTGCTGCCTTAAACATCACGCCGGCAGGCAAGCTGTTTGTCTTTGTAAAGTTGCACTGTTAAGCTTTAGACTGAGTTGAAGTGATGCGGTTTTTTGCACGTTTGCGGACCGATCATGACAGCATAAGAACCCAACAATCAGGATTGTATCACCCATGGCCAAGCATCTTCTTTTTCGCCAAACCAAAGGAAAACTATGGCTTGATGGTGAATTTTGTGATCTCAATCAGGCAAAAATTTCTCTGCAAACTCACGGCTTGCACTATGGCTCATGTGTTTTTGAAGGCGAACGGGCCTATGGGGGTAAAATCTTCAAAAGCCGTGCACATACAGAGCGCCTGATTAGATCTTGCAAACTCCTTGGGTTCGACATGCCCTATGGTGCAGATGAATTTGAAGAGGCTAAACTTGAGTTGCGTAGCCGCTCTGGTATTGAGCAGGCTTATGTCAGACCTGTGGCCTGGCGCGGGGCGGAACAATTGGGCGTCTCTGCCAGAAACAACTCAATTCACGTCGCCATCGCCATATGGGAAATGGATACTTACTTTTCCGACAAAATGAAGGGCATTCGCCTGGACATTGCCCAATGGCGGCGACCACCGGCGAGCTGCGCTCCGGTCAAGGCCAAAGCGGCTGGGCTGTACATGATATGCACCTTGTCAAAAGATGCCGCAGCCGATGCCGGTTACGATGATGCCTTGATGCTGGATTATGAAGGCCGTGTGGCCGAATGCACGGGTGCCCACGTCTTCTTTGTTCGGGATGGAGAATTACATACGCCCAGCGCTGAATGGATTTTGGATGGCATTACACGGGCCACCGTTCTGGAAATAGCCAAAGCCCGGAACCTCATGGTTCATGAACGCCATATTATGCCTGAAGAATTATCTGACTTTTCCGAGTGCTTTATCGTCGGCTCGGCCGTTGAAATCACACCCGTCAACGAGATTAAAGGCATACCATTTGTTCCTGGTGAAGTCTCTCGCCAGATGATCGAGGACTACAACACACTGATTCACGGCAAAATTTTGCGATAAACGGGAAGTATTCCCTAGCAAATCATACGTCTAGGCAAGACAAATGCAATTATTGTCTATTTTTACATTAGAATATCCTAATTTATAATTTTTGTTTAATTCTATAATATCGTTAACGATCTGTATGGACAAAGACCTCGATGTGGGCCTACTCTTAAAATGTGAGTGATCATCCACAAACATACGAGGGAAATATCTTATGACAAAAAAACAACAAAAACATTTGCTGCTCTCTTCTGTTACTGCTGTAATTGCCTTTGGTGCAATTCCTGCAGCAGCACAAGACGCAAACAATAGCGAAGACGCAATCATCGTTACCGGTTCACGTATCCACCAGAACCCACTGAATATGCCAAATCCTATTCAGAATATCACATCGCAAGATGTGGACCGGACGGGCCTGACAGCCATTGCAGACGTTTTGCAACGCCTGCCGGTTACAGGGTCTGCAATCAACACCACCAACAATTCTTCGGGCAATCTGGGCTTCCCCCCGGATGGCAGCGGGATTGGTGCTGGTGCATCACAAATTGACCTGCGGAATTTGTCGGCCAAACGCACATTGGTGCTGGTTGACGGCAAACGCTGGATCAATGGCTCCTCGGCCAGTGGCGTGCCAGGTTCAGTTGACCTGAACACCATTCCAGCGGGCATTATTGAACGTATTGAAATTCTGCAAGACGGCGCCTCTCCGATTTATGGGTCAGACGCTATTGCCGGTGTGGTCAACATCATCACCCGCTCGGACTTTGAAGGATTTCGGGCCAACGCGTATTATGGCTCGTTTGGCCAAGGCGACGGGGAAACCCAGAGCTATGAAGCCAGCTTCGGTGCCTCAGGCGAAAATACTCGCGTTCTTTTTGACATGTCGTATACACGTCAAAAAGACGTCTCTGCGGGCGACCGGGCGATTTCTGAATTCCCGATTGCCGGTGCTGGTCAATGTCTGGCCACATGTAGCTCAGGCACACCACAGAGCCGCCTGGTCTTTACGGACCCCAATACGGGCGTCACAAACGATATTACGCTGAATAATGGGGCTTTGAATAACGGCGTGACCTTGCCCGTTTATGACCCATTTAATCAAAATGGCGGGGACTTTCACGGATTTACCGTAGCTGACCGTTTCAACTTCCAGCCCTTCAACTTTATTCAGACACCAAATAAGCGCCTGAATTTATTTGCCAAGGCAGAGCACGATCTGACCAGTGAGATTACCTTAAAAGTGGTTGGCAGTTACACAAATCGCAAATCACAAAACCGCGCGGCCCCAGAGCCTCTGTTCATTGGGCCACAAGCCGGTAACGGTAACATCATGGATACGGTGGGCATTGATGTCACCAATCCGTTTAACCCGTTTGGTTTTTCTCTTGATGCCAACAATCTGATCTTTGCCGGGCGTCGTCCGATCGAGGCAGGCCCTCGCTCGTTCAAGCAAAATGTCGACACCTGGTTTGCAGGTGCCACCATTGACGGCAAAACTGAACTGGCCGGCCGGGATTTCTACTGGGATATCAATGCCAGCTTCTCGCAGGCACAGGCGAACCAGCGCAAAACCGGGGCCTTTAACGCGGCCAAATTAAAACGCGCTTTGGGTCCGCTTGATCAATGTATCGATCCAGGAACGGGTGCTGGCATTGATGGGTGTACGCCCTTTAACTATCTTGGTGGCCAAGGTCCCAATGGCGAAGGTTCCATCACTCAGGAAATGCTGGACTTTGTGACTTTCACCCAAAAGGACGAAAGCGAGCAACAACAGTTTGATTTCTCATTCAATGTCACTGGTGACTTGCTTGACCTGCCGGCTGGCGCTGTCGGCTTTGCTGCTGGGTTTGAACGCCGCCATCAGGAAGGCTTCTTTGTCCCTGATCCGGTCGTAACCGCAGGTGAAACTGCTGGTGTGCCATCATCACCAACCAGTGGTGGTTTTAACGTCAGCGAAGTCTATGGCGAAATCATTGTGCCTCTGCTTGCTGACCTGCCTATGATGCAAGAACTGACCTTTAACGGTGCCGTTCGGGTTTCAGATTACAATCTGTTTGGCTCGAATGAAGTGTTCAAGGCTGGTGGTAACTGGCGTGTAAACGACGATTTGTTACTACGTGGTTCATGGTCTGAAGGTTTCAGAGCCCCAGGCATTGGCGAGTTGTTTAACACCGGCTCGCGCTTTGACTCGACATTGCAAGATCCATGTTCAGACATGCTTGGCCTGGCCCCACAAGGCACTGGCGTCGCAGCAAATGCGCAAACCATTGCCAATTGTACGGCACTGGGCGTTCCTGCTAATGGCAGCTATGTACAGTTTGGCGCACAGATCGGCGTCCAGACAGGCGGCAATACTGCACTGCAACCGGAAACCTCAAATAGTGTAAACTTTGGGTTTGTCTATGACGCCTCTTGGGCCGAAGACATGGCCGGTGTAAGCAAGTTGGTTATTGAGGCTGATTACTATCACATTAAAATCAATGGTGCGATCCAGCCACCTGATCCGCAAACCAAGCTGAACCAGTGTGTTGCAACGCTTGACCCCGTACTTTGCGCGGGCATCAACCGTACCTCAGCGGGGACGATCAACGCCTTTGATAGCCTGCTCAGCAACATTGGTGGTATCACCACGGCGGGCTTTGACTGGTCTGTCAAACTGGCTTTGGAAGAAAACTCGCTTGGCCTGTTCAGCTTCCAGTGGTTGAACACGTATCTCGACAAATATGATGAGCGCGTTCCAACCTCAACAGGCTTTGCCACGATCAACCGTGCTGGCAATGAACTCGGTTCACCAGAACGCGGCTTTAACCGGTATAAATCAACCTTCATTACCGATTGGGCCAAAGGCGAGTTTGGTGGTTCTGTATCCGTACGCTATCTCAGCAAGCTGAACGAAGCCTGCCCGGGCGCTATTGTTGCCCTGGCACCACAGCTTTGTACTGATGCGACTGCTGGCACCAACATTATCGGTTCGAAATTCTACACCGATATTCAGGCCAGCTGGTCTCCTGAAGATCTGTTCGGACGTGACACCAAAATTACTGTTGGCGTCAACAATGTGTTGGATAGCTCAACACCGGTCTGCTTTACCTGTGACCTGAACAGCTTTGACGGGACGCTCTACCCAATTCCTGGGCAGTTCTTCTACGCACGGCTTTCAATTCGCGGCTAATACAGGCGCAACAAACGATCAAGGCGGCCTCTTATGGGGCCGCCTTTTTTGTATCTGCAGCAAAAGTTTTGAGCTTAGGCCGCTTCGGCCAGCAAGGCCTTTTCGCGGCGAGACGGAAAACGATAGAAGATGTGCGTGCCAATATTGGCGGTGCGCAGCAATGTACGCGACCAATAAGGCTCTATGGCGACTGTATGGTAATGTGTCGCACGGCCGATGGTCACATCAGACATGCCCAACAAGGCATGGATCGCGGCCTGGCGCGAACGTTCCCACCCTTTTTTGCGAGGCAGGTATTTCATTGATCCGTCACAGGTAAAAGTGAACTGGCAACCCGTATCGCGGCTTGCCCCTTCAAAAACCACATCACAAACCGTATCAGGATAGGCAGGGTGTTTAACCCGGTTAAGCACCACTTGCGCCACCGCCAACTGTCCGGACAGTGGCTCGCTGCGGGCTTCATAATAAATCGCCTGAGTGAGACAGTTCAGCCTGTCCGCTTGCATATTTGCTGTTTGGAAGTGTGATTTGGTAAAGGTTTCCAGCGAAGCCATGATCCGCAAATCCTGCGTCATCGCTGCTTTTGAACCGTTCTCAACATATTGCTGAGCATAACTCAGGCTGTCAGATGCAGCCAATGCCTCAAGAGTGACCGGAGCGACATCCAGAAAGTCATGAGCGAAAGCCTGCCATGTGCTGTTATCAAGCTGCACAGCACCGCGTGTCGCCGTCATATTCAGCATCATTGGCAAAGCCAGCGTCAGGGACAATGCCAGCGCAGCCAGGCCAGTCTCTGGCTTGCGCATGGCACGCCAGTTCACCTGCTTATATGACCAAAACTTCGCCATGTATTCTCTTCATCTCAACATGAGCCATAATCACGCGCCGATAAAAATACAGCGACATGCTTAAGAATGCCCTAACTGGCGAGCACATAAGAAGCTTCGACATTCCAGTCAAGGGTGTATTTAAGAAAATATTTTCCACAATAAGGCGAAGATACGACGTTGTTTATTCTCGTTAACGCAAATTAACGGGATTTTTTCTTTTTTTGTTTCTTCTTGATCGCGCGTTTTAGAGCCGCTTGAGCGGCCGCCAAACGTGCAATGGGCACCCGATAGGGAGAGCACGAAATATAATCAAGGCCAGTTTTTTCACAAAAAGTAATCGATGCAGGGTCCCCACCATGCTCGCCGCAAATGCCCAGTTTAACGTCCTCGCGTGCGGCACGCCCTCTGGCCACGCCCATACGGACCAAATCACCAACCCCGGCCTGATCCAACGACACAAAAGGATCCTGTGACAGCAGGCCTTTGGCCAGATAAGTGTTCAAGAAGGACGAAGCATCATCGCGGGACAAACCAAATGTTGTCTGAGTCAGGTCATTTGTGCCAAACGAGAAAAACTCTGCATAGCGCGCCAATTCATCGGCGCGCAATGCCGCGCGGGGTAATTCGATCATCGCACCAAAGGCATAGCGAACAGGTTCACCAGCGGCATCACCAACATCTTTGGCCACGGCTTCGACACGGGTTTTCAAAAATGCCAGTTCTTCACCGGTGGCCACCAGCGGAATCATCACTTCGACCATGGGTGCGGTTTTACTCGCCTCACGAACCTCTACAGCTGCCTCAAAAATGGCCCGTGCCTGCATTTCATAAATTTCAGGGTAGGTGATGCCCAAACGACAACCGCGATGGCCCAGCATAGGATTGCTTTCGGCCAGATCGCGGGCCCGTGCCATAAGCTCGTCCGGCGTCAATCCGGTGGCTTTAGCCACGGCTTCCACGTCTTCGGCCTTGTGAGGCAAAAACTCATGCAAGGGCGGGTCAAGCAACCGAATGGTGACCGGCAGGCCCTCCATCAACGTAAAGATTTTTACAAAATCATCGCGCTGCATGGGCAGGATTTTATCAAGTGCTGTAACCCGGTCTTCGCGTGTATTGGCCAAAATCATCTCACGCACAGCGGCAATGCGTTGTTCGTCAAAAAACATATGCTCGGTGCGGCACAGGCCAATGCCCTCTGCCCCGAACTTCAAAGCGGTTTTCACATCGGCGGGTGTGTCGGCATTGGTGCGTACTTTCATCCGCCGCGCCTTATCCGCCCAACCCATCAGCACAGCGAAGTCGCCGCTCATTTGCGGTTGGATCATCCGCCCGGCGCCTTTGAATACGGCACCCTTGCCCCCATCAATGGTAATTACATCGCCCTGACTGATGCTCATACCATTGGCGGAAAAACGCCCGGCCTTGCGATCAATCTTGATCGCTCCGGCCCCAGAAACACAAGGCCGCCCCATACCGCGTGCGACCACGGCCGCGTGACTGGTCATACCGCCCCGCGCCGTCACAATGCCCTTGGCGGCATGCATGCCATGAATGTCTTCGGGTGAAGTTTCAGTGCGCACCAAAATCACATCAATGCCATTTTTGGCCAGTTTCTCGGCTTCGTCGGCATCAAACACCACCTGACCAATGGCTGCGCCAGGACTGGCCGGCAGGCCCGTGGCGATCACCGGGCAATCACTGGCTTCGTCCAAAGCCGGGTGCAAGAGCTGGTCCAGCGCCGCCGGGTCAACCCGCAACACCGCTTCATCGCGGCTGATTGTGCCCTCGCCAGCCATTTCAACGGCAATGCGCAAAGACGCCATAGCGGTGCGCTTCCCGGCGCGGGTTTGCAACATCCACAAACGGCCATCTTCGACCGTAAATTCTATGTCCTGCATATCGCGATAATGGTCTTCCAATTTTTGGAACACCTCAGACAATTGCGCGTAAATTTCAGGCATCACCTCTTCGAGGCTGAGCGCCGTTTCGCCCATATCCTGTCGTGATTGCTTGGTCAGCACCTGTGGGGTGCGGATACCGGCGACCACATCTTCGCCCTGAGCGTTGATCAAAAACTCCCCATAAATGCTTTTTTGACCGGTGGACGGATCGCGGGTAAAGGCCACACCGGTGGCCGATTTTTCGCCCATATTGCCAAAGACCATGGCTTGAATATTGACCGCAGTGCCCCAACTTTGTGGAATGTCGTGCAGTAACCGATAGGTCTTGGCACGATTATTCATCCATGACCCAAACACCGCGCCAACGGCGCCCCAAAGCTGATCCAACGGGTCGGTGGGAAACGGCTCGCCCAGATCGTCCTCGACCTGCGCCAAATACCGCCCGGCCATGGTTTGCCAATCCGTGGCGGTTAGGTCGGTATCCAACTCATACCCCTGATCGTCTTTATAATCGTCCAGCAATTCCTCGAACACATCATGGTCCAACCCCATGACCACATCTGCATACATCTGGATAAAACGGCGATAACTGTCCCAGGCAAAGCGCGCATCACCTGAACGCGCCGCAAGGCCGGCCACGGTGTCGGCATTCAAACCAAGGTTTAAAACGGTGTCCATCATGCCCGGCATTGAGGCCCGCCCGCCAGAGCGCACAGAAACCAGAAGTGGATTTTTTGGATCGCCAAAACGCTTGCCGGTTTCAGCCTCCAAATCAGCCAAAGCCGTTTCAACCTGCGCCTTTAAACCTTGTGGATAGGCGCGGTCATTCTTGTAAAATGCGGTGCAAACTTTGGTGGTCAGGGTAAATCCCGGCGGAACGGGAAGGCCAAGCGCACACATCTCAGCAAGGTTCGCCCCCTTGCCGCCGAGCAGGTTTTTCATCCCCGCATCACCTTCAGCAGAGCCGCCGCCAAAGGCATACACCCATTTCTTTTTACTGGCCTTGTCGCTCATGTTTTTGGTCCTGAATTAGAAAACTATCCTGTTCGTGTCACCCCGGCGAAAGCCGGGGTCCATAGTGAGTCAGCACTGGATTCCGGCCTACGCGGGAATGACGAAAAACTACCCCGCGATTTCATCAAAATCTGCGACTTGGCGTATGGATTGGCGGAACATGCCCAACAGCGCCAGCCGATTGGCCCGCAAAGCCGGATCATCCGCATTCACCGTCACCTTATCAAAAAACGCATCAATCACAGGACGCAACGGTGCCAATGCCGCCATGGCCGCAGTATAATTTTCGTCTTTCAAGGCATTGACCGCTTTTTCCTGCGCATCACTTAAGGCCGTAAAAAGCGCCTTTTCTTCGTCTTGGGCAAAAAGAGATGGATCAACCGGGTCAGAAACCGCCTTGCCATCCTTTTTCTCTTCAATACGCAAAATGTTGGAGGCCCGCTTAGCCCCGGCCAAAAGCGGCTCCCCGTCCGGGGTTTCAAGAAACTCACCAAGGGCATGTACCCGATCCACTATAGAAACAAGATCATCCTGCTCCGGTGTCAGCACCGCATCAATCAGATCGTGTCGTGCGCCAGAATCGCGGAGATACACTTTCAAACGATCATGGAAAAAGGAGAGGAGGTCGTTACAAGTAACCCATGCATCTTTAGTAACTTGGTCTAGGCCTTCATGTGATTGAAAGTCCTCAGATACACCTTCTCTTAAAGAGGCAATAAACCCTTGGTCCACTCCAGTTAAAGATAGGCTTTCAATTGCTCGAATTTGCCTCGCAGTTTTGTCCGAACGAGAAAAAACATAGTGCCTTGCAAACGGTTTAGAAAACGAATCTAGCAACTTAAAACTTATACCATTCTCCAGCACCAACCGGATCACACCCAGCGCCGCTCGCCTTAGCGCATAAGGGTCTTTGGAACCTGTGGGCTTTTCATCAATGGCCCAAAACCCCACAAGAGTATCCAGCTTGTCCGCCAGCGCCACGGCGACGCTGATCGGATCGGTGGGCACACTATCGGATGGGCCTTGGGGTTTATAATGATCGCGGATGGCATCGGCGATCTGAATGAGATCAGCCTCTGGCAAGTCAGAGAGAGCCCCCTCCTTCGAGGCTCCCTGCGGTCGCACCTCAGGATGAGGAGGTTTGGCACTTTCCCTTTCGTCCTCATCTTGAGGAGCGCCCTTTTGGCGTGTCTCGAAAGACGGGGGCGAACCTTCGGCCAAAGCATAATAGCGGCCCATCACCCCTTGTAAGGACGTGAATTCCACCACCATTTCACTCGTCAAATCAGCCTTGGCAAGCTTTGCGGCGCGTTTCGCGAGATCAGGGTCTGCGCCCACAATAGGAGCCAGGTCGCGCGCCAAGGCAGCGACCCGTTGCATCTTGTCATAAACACTGCCCAGTTTTTGGTGAAACACCACATCGCGCAGTTTTTCGACGCGGGCTTCCAGCGGCGTTTTTAAATCCGTATCCCAGAAATAACGCGCATCGGCCAGACGGGCGCTAAGCACCCGTGCATTACCTGCTGCAATGGCTTTGCCGCCATCCGGGGCTTGCAAATTGGCGATGACGATAAAATGCGGCGCGACCTTGCCAGTCTTTGGATCACGTACCGTGAAATATTTCTGGTGCTTGGCCATAGAGAGCTGGATCACCTCGGCGGGCAGGCTTAGAAAGTCTGCATCCATAGTGCCCAAAAGCGCCACGGGCCATTCGGCAAGGCCGGTGACTTCATCCAGCAACGCCGCATCCTCGGCCAGCTCCAGATTATGCGTTTTGCACAGCCCTGCGATTTGATCGCTTATCATCGCCTTACGGGTCGCCGCGTCCAGAACCACCTTGCCCTTTTCGGCCAGCGTCTTTTGATAATCGGCAAAGCCAGATACGGTAAACGGCCCCGGCCCCATCATGCGGTGGCCATAAATTTCGTTTGAAGTACGTACACCAGCCACTTCAAAATCCACGCGCTGGCCATTTAGCTGGCATAAAATGCCATGCAAAGGCCGCACCCAGCGAAAATCGCCATTGCCCCATTTCATGGACTTTGGCCATGGAAACTCGTGCATCAATTTGGGCACTATTTGTGCCAAAGCCTCGTCAGCACTTAATCCGGGCTTTTCAATGAGCGCCACGTAAAAACTGCCTTTTTTGGCTTCTTCTATCGCGCACTGATCAATACTGGAAAGACCCGCACCACGCAGAAAACCGGCTAAAGCCTTTTCCGGCGCGCCAACACGGGGGCCTTTGCGCTCTTCACGTAAATCGGGTGCTTTGAGAGGTAGATCTTCGATCACAGCCGTTAAGCGGCGCGGCCCGGAAAAAGTCTGCACGTTTGAAAACGTAAAGCCGGCGTCTTTCAGGCCTTCACCCAACAGGCGCGCCAAATCCTTGGCCGCACGGCTTTGCAAGCGGGCCGGAATTTCTTCGCAGAAAATTTCTAGAAGAAGCTCGGATGTGCTCATAACAATCGCTCCGCAGCTTTGGTGTACTCACTTTTTGGACCATCACCCGTATTGACCACGCTGGCCTGCTCGATCAGCAAAACTTTCACTTCGCCATTATTGGCCACCGGGCGGTGCTCGACCCCTTTGGGGATGACAATCATTTCGCCGGGGCCAAGGTCTTCAGAGTGATCACGAAAGTCCACCCGCAATTGACCATCCAGAATGAAAAACATCTCGTCAGCATTGCCATGAGCATGCCATGGAAAATCGCCAACAAGCCGTGTGAGCTTGATATGGTAATTATCCAGATCAGCGATAATTTTGGGCGACCATGCCTCGCTAAAACGCGCAAACTGGTCCTCGACATTAACTTTGAGGCTCATAAGCCAGCCTCCTCGATAGCGACCCAGGCCTTGGCACAGCCTTTGGTCAGGTCGCGCACCCGGGCGATATATGAGGCCCTCTCGGTCGCCGAAACCACGCCTCTGGCATCGAGCATATTAAAGGCGTGGCTGGCTTTAAGGGCAAAATCATAGGCTGGAAGCGGTAAGTTGCGGTCCAGCAAAGCGGCGCATTGTGCCTCGGCATCTTCAAACCAGCGCTTGAACATATCTGTATTGGCCACTTCGAAATTATATTCTGAAAATTCGCGTTCGTTTTCCTGATAAACGTCGCCGTATTTCAGGCCCGCGCCGTTAAAATCAAGATCATAAATACTATCGACGCCCTGCACATAGGTGGCCAGACGTTCCAGCCCGTATGTCAGCTCGCCAGAAACCGGACTGACATCCAGACCGCCGACCTGTTGGAAATAGGTAAACTGGCTGACCTCCATGCCGTCGCACCAGACCTCCCAGCCCAAACCCCAAGCGCCTACGGTTGGGTTTTCCCAATCATCCTCGACAAAGCGCACATCATGCAGACCCATATCAATGCCTATGGCCTCGAGGCTTTTGAGATATAAATCCTGAATATTGTCCGGGTTAGGTTTCAGGATGACCTGAAACTGGTAATAGTGTTGCAGGCGGTTTGGGTTTTCCCCATAGCGGCCATCGGCCGGGCGGCGCGAAGGCTGCACATAGGCGGCGCGCCACGGCTTTGGCCCAAGGGCGCGTAAAGAGGTGGCCGGGTGCAAGGTGCCTGCGCCAACCTCCATATCATAGGGTTGCAGAATAGCGCAGTCATGCCCCGCCCAATAGTGTTGCAGGGTAAGGATCAAGTCCTGAAAGCTAAGCGGTTTTTTTTCTCTTTGGGCCATAAGTGTGACCTAGCCAGACATGCCCAAAAGGGCAAGGGCTTTGTGCGTCTAAATCAGCCCTTTGCCGCATGCCCGCCGGAAAAATCAATGCGGGCATCGCCTTGCAAGATGGCCTCTGCTTCTTCCGTCCAGGCCCGGTCATTATCGTGCACAGGCTTATGAATGATCAGAGGCGGTAAGATGCTCAGCGGTGTTTTAACATTACGCCGGGCGCGTATGATCACCCTGTGCGCCGCCTCACCAGCTCTTGGGGCGATCGGTAAAATGCGTATATCGCCGGCGCGCCCACGCACAGCATCCAAGCAATCATCCAACCGGTCAGCGCGCTGAATTATCGTTATATAGCCCTTGGCGCGGGTAAGCCGCAGGGCCGTATGAATCCAGTCTTTAAGCTTCGCCTGATCACTAACAAAGGCGCTGTCCTTGCCTGCTTTGGGCATGCGGATCGCCTTTGGGTCATCAAAATATGGTGGGTTAAGGAAGACCTGATCAAAACTGTCGGGGCGCAACACATCAGGCGGTGTAAAAACGCTGCCTTCGATAATATTCACCCTGTCCTGCATGGCGTTTTGGGCAATATTATCGCGCGCTATGTGCAACACTTCATGGTGTTTTTCCAGCCCGGTAAAGTGCCCTTGCGGATTATGATAAGCCGTACACAGCAGCGCCGTTCCAGCCCCGCAGCCCAGTTCCAACGCCTTCCCACCCGGCTTTACCTGTATGGCCGCGGCCAACAATACCGCATCCAGACCGGCCCGATAGCCCTTGGCCTGGCGCACAGTAACCCGCCCACACAAAAAGGTGATATTTTCATCCATGGGTGGAATCATAGTCTTTTTTCATGGTTTTCAGCAGCTGAAGAGCCTCGTCCTCTTCGTCATCCAGCACCATAAGACGTCGCTGAATCGCCATGACGGACCCCTCTAAGATACTGGTATAATTATCAAAAACCACTGGATTAAAACCAGCATCGCGCAATACCATTTCGGCATATGACAGAAAAACCTGATCATTGGTTCGTAGGATTTCTCTCATAATAGTTCCACCGTTAAATCCCCTCTGGGTGCATACAGAAACATAACCGCCCTTGCCGCGCAATCGGGCACTCTCTATTCTTGTGCTCGGATATGGGTTTGGTCAGGGATCACATGTGATGCTCAGTACAACACTTGAGCCAGAGCGCCAGGCGACAACCAATGCTATGACGCGCCTCGAAGCCGCTTTTACGGACGATATGGCCAAGGTCAATGACCTGATTATCGAACGCATGCAAAGCCCCGTTGGCATGATCCCCGATCTGGCTGCACATCTGGTCCGGGCCGGCGGCAAACGCCTGCGCCCGCTGATCACACTGGCCAGCGCCGATCTGGCTGGCTATACGGGCGATGCCCATTACAAGCTGGCCGCCACTGTAGAGTTTATCCATTCGGCCACTTTACTGCACGACGACATTGTCGACGGATCGCCCATGCGCCGTGGCAAACCCGCCGCAAATACTGTGTGGGGCAATGCCGCCTCTGTGCTGGTGGGGGATTTTCTCTTTGCACGGGCGTTCTCGCTGATGGTGGAAACCGGGCGCCTCAGGGTTTTGGATATTCTGGCCGGAGCCTCGTCGATCATTGCCGAGGGTGAAGTACGCCAATTGGCGGCCATCGCTAATCTGGATATGAGCGAGCTGGAATATATGCAGATCATCGAGGCCAAAACCGCCGAGTTGTTTGCCTCGGCAGCACGCGTGTCGGCCGTGATTGCTGATCTGCCCGAAGAACAAGAACTGGCGCTGGACCGTTATGGCCGCGAGCTAGGATTAGCGTTTCAATTGGTTGATGATGCGCTGGATTATGCCGGCAGTGCCAAAAAACTGGGCAAAGCGGTTGGTGACGATTTTCGCGAAGGCAAGGTGACCATGCCCGTGGCCAAAGCCATTCAACTGGCCAGCAAGGACGAGCAATCCTTTTGGACTGAAGCGTTTAGCAAGCCAGAGCGCAATGACCATGATCTGCAACACGCCATGGCTCTGATCACAAAACATGATGCCGTACAGACGACACTGGACCAAGCACGCACCCATGTGCGCAATGCTAAATCTGCGCTGCAGATTTTTGCCCCTGAAAGAACCCGCACATTGCTGAGCGATGTGTGCGACTTTGTTATCGACCGATCATTCTAGAATGCTCATCTCTGATCGCCTGTTTTACCTGTTAGCCGTGTTGTTTGCCGCGGCTCTGATTGCTGTATCTGTGCGGTACTGGCCAGGGCAAGACTATGTGACAGGACCCTTTTCAGGCGCGCCGGAAGACGGTCTGGTGGTGTCTGGCCAGCAATTGGGTGTGATGCAGGCCGCACAAGGACTAACGGCCCAAATTATGGAAGAGGACGGTGTTGCTTTTTTACGTACCGCCGCCGGACAAAGCCCAACGGATGGCGGGCGGTCCGCCGGTGTATTTTTAACTCTGCCTGAAACATTTAGCGCCGCCTATGCCAAAACCACGATTGAAATCACCATGATCTTGCGTGGTGCGGGGCCAGACCCGTCACCAAAAGTCTCTCTTGCCTATTACGCGCCCGGGCGCGGCAATAGTCGGCGCACGAAATGCGTACTGACGGGGCAATGGCAACCCTGTACCATGCGCTATCAACCTCCGCCCGCTGGGGAAAAGAACAGTGTCGATTATCTTGGCCTGTGGCCTGATCTGGACGGATTAAGCCGTACTGCGGATATTCTAGAAGTGCGCGTCATGCCCGCAGGCAAGTCTGCCCTGCGTGCCTTAGAATAATCTGCGGCGCAGTCTTTTTACGGCATTCAAAAGAGGTATCTCGACGACGCGGTGTAATATTTCGGCGGCAACAACGGCGATCATAAGCGCAACAGGCAACATGACCATATTGTCCAAAAACCCGTCTTTCGCAAAATAGCTCCACAACCGTCCTGCGGCACTCAGCGACAGGACATGGCTGAGATAAAGCGCATAAGATTGATTGCCGAGCCAAACCAGAACACGGTTCAAGACCTTTCCAGCACGCTCGGCCCCCACGGCGCCGTACACAATAAGAGAAACGGCAGGCGTAAAACTGGCCGCACGAGGCCAGGTTTCCCAAAAGCCCGTTCCCAGTTGCAAAGATAATGCGCAGGCAAGAACAAAAAGCACGCCTCCGGTGCCAAGCGCCCACAGCCAACCACGCCCATCAAAACGCTGATAAGCCAGCGCCGCGAGTGCGCCCCCAAGAAATTCAAACCCCAACGGATGAAACACCAGTTGCAAAACCGCGCCAGTGCCCCCAACGCCGCCAAGAAACCCGATCAGTACAAACGCCCCCCACCCCCAAAGGGCCCACAACCGAAACCGCGGCGCTAACAAAAGCAAAAGCGCAAACATCAGATAGAAGTACATTTCGTGGATCAGCGTCCACCCCACCGCCAACAGAGGCAGGTTATGGTCAGGCCAAAGCGTCATTGAGCGCAGCAATGAAAATTCTGTATTACTGGAAAAAACCAAATCCGGGCGCAACAACCAAAATACCAGAACCACCGCGCTGACCAGCCAATATAACGGGTAAATACGGCCCACACGCGCAAACAAAAAAGACAAGGCTGTACGCGGACCTACAGGGCTTTTCCAGGCCACATAGACCATCACAAAGCCTGAGATCGCAAAGAACAGGTCAACACCGGAAAACCCGACCGTGAACCCATCGCTTAGCAAACGATCCCCGGCGTATTTACGCTCTACGCTCATCAGGTGCGACAACACAACAGCCATCACAGCCATGCCACGCAGAGCCTGAATATTGCCAAGTCGGGAAAGTTTCACCACAACACTCATATACGTCGCTTAGCCGGATTAACGAGCACAGGGAATGCCAGTCATGAATAAAACCGTATTTTCACCACCGCCATTCACGACTATTGCCATCAAGGATAGTGAATTACGCTTCCCTGTTCGCCGTGTTTTTTGTGCCGGGCGCAATTATGCCGACCATGTAACCGAAATGGGTGGAACCGTGAATACCAATCCGCCCGTGATCTTTGCCAAGCCAGCGGACGCGCTGGTGGTTGATGGGCACAACGTACCCTATCCACGGGTTTGCAATGACCTGCATCATGAGGTTGAGCTGGTTCTGGCGCTCGGAAAACCGTTAAAGCAAGCCAGTAAAGCGCAAGCCGAAAATGCGGTTTTTGGCCTTGCCGTTGGGGTCGACCTGACGCGGCGCGACTTGCAGGCGCAAGCAAAGAAACACGCCGGGCCGTGGACCAGCGCCAAGGCCTTTGATAGCAGCGCACCCATTGGAAAGATCACACCGCTTGGCACCCCTCTTGGTCATTTAAGTGGCCGCATCAACCTGTCGGTCAATGGTCAGCAACGTCAAAATGGCGACCTTGCACAAATGTTGTGGCCACCGGTTTCATTATTGATGCATTTATCAGAATTATTTGACCTGAAGCCGGGTGATCTGGTTTTCACAGGAACCCCCGCCGGGGTTGGCCCGTTACATGTCGGCGATCAGGTCGAGGCCCATGCTCATGGCACAGAGACACTGAAGTTCAAAGTGATCTAGGCGGCGCCGCCGTGCACCAGATAGAAGGTCAAATTCCCCAAAAATAATAAAGCTGCGACCATTAAGATCCAGCGGGATGGCTGTTTTTTAGGGGCGCACGAACTGTGATGACATGTTTGTGCGCCACAATCCCGCCGGGCACTGACCCATTGCGCCAAGACACCAACGAGCAAAGCCAAGCCGGAGAATAACAGCAAGGGTAATTCGAACTGATGCATGAACAAGTGAACATCACCCACCCAAGGCGCCACAGCGGTCAACGCCCCGGCACCCGCAGTAATGGCAACGATATTCATCACAGCCGGCAGACCACAACAAAAGATATGGCTGAGCAAAGCAGCCAGATTAGCGTGATGGGCGGCATGTGCGAGACGTTGCAAAATAAGGTTTTCCTGAACCGATGGTCCGTGTGCATCACAGACAAACTGTATACATGTTATATTATAGCATTGTAGAATTAATCAAGGGCCATAGCACCCGAGCAGATGATTGCGCGAACATTAATTTCAAATGTTACAAAAAATTGATTTGCGCCACGGCCAGCTAACCAATAGGTAATTCATAAATTGGCCATCATTGGCATCCTTACTTCCCAATGATGAATGACAGGCAGCGAGGACGAAGCCATGTTACACCTTCTGGGACTTATCTTGAAGGCATTTGCAACGATCGCCATTGGTATTATGGGCTTCACCTGGGAGCCTAAACAAGACACCAAAGTGCCAAGCCAGAAAGACAAAAGTGATGAGTTGATTCTGCCTGTGTATCTGAATGTCCCGGCTGATATGGCATTGGTTTTTGACGCCAGCCTTTCTAACCAGACGTCATGCAGCACGAGAACCGACCACATACAGGCACCACGTGCCGCCCCACGCATACCCGAATATATGTCGGATATGAGTGCCGATATATAAGACCGGCTAGCTTCGCGAAAACTTCTGAAATTTAATACGCTTGGGAATATCCGCATCCGCGCCCAGACGGCGTTTCTTGTCTTCCAGATAGTCAGCGAAATTACCTTCAAACCATTCCACATGACTGTCGCCCTCAAAGGCCAGGATATGCGTGGCAATCCGGTCCAGAAAAAACCGGTCGTGAGAAATAATAACCGCGCAACCTGCAAAATTCTCAAGGCCCTCTTCAAGGGCGGCCAGAGTTTCTACATCAAGATCATTGGTTGGTTCATCAAGCAGCAAAAGATTGGCTTCGGTTTTGAGCATTTTGGCCAAGTGCACCCGGTTTCGCTCCCCACCTGACAGCTTACCCACAGGCTTTTGCTGATCGCCGCCTTTGAAGTTAAACTGGCCGACATAGGCGCGGCTTGAAATCTCGCGCTTGCCCAGCGTGATCACATCAGCCCCGCCAGAAATTTCTTCCCAGACATTTTTTCTATCATCCAGAGCATCACGGCTTTGGTTGACATAACCCAGCTTCACCGTCTCGCCGAGACGTAACGCGCCACTATCCGGGGTATCTTCACCGGCAATCATACGAAACAAAGTCGTTTTACCGGCACCGTTCGGGCCAACCACGCCGACAATACCGCCCGGTGGCAGACGGAAGTTAAGATCATTGATCAGTAATTGCTCGCCAAATCCTTTATCAAGATTTTTGGCCTCGACCACTACACCACCAAGACGCGGGCCGGGCGGGATGGTAATTTGTGCGATGCCAACCTGTTGCTTCTCGGCCTTGTTCCGCAATTCTTCATAGGAATCAATACGGGCCTTGGACTTGGCCTGACGCGCCTTAGGCGAAGATCGTATCCAGTCCAGTTCTCTGGCCAGAGCCTTGCGCCGGGTTTCGTTCTCGCGACCTTCCTGCACCATGCGTTTTTGTTTTTGGTCAAGCCAGGCTGAGTAATTCCCTTCATAGGGAATGCCCTTGCCGCGATCCAGTTCCAGCGTCCAATTGGTCAGATTATCCAGAAAATACCGGTCGTGGGTCACCAGAATAATAGCACCCGCATATTCGCTGAGATGGTGTTCCAACCATGCAACAGATTCGGCATCCAAATGGTTGGTCGGTTCATCCAGCAGCAAGAGATTAGGCTTGGCCAATAGAAGGCGACAAAGCGCCACCCGGCGACACTCGCCGCCCGATAACTTTTCTACGCTGGCATCGCCCGGTGGGCAACGCAGGGCATTCATGGCCATTTCAATCTTGGAATCAATATCCCAGGCATCGGCCGCATCGACCTGCTCCTGCAATGTATTCATTTCTTCCATAATGTCGTCCGAATACTCTTCGGCGAGCTTCATGGCAATTGCGTTATAATCGTCAAAGGTTTTCTTTTCGGCACATCCTTCAATGACATTACCCCAGACGTCCTTAGCCGGGTCCAGCACGGGTTCCTGTGGCAAATAGCCAGCGGTCGCACCTTTTGCCAGCCAAGCCTCGCCGGTGAAATCATTATCCTGGCCAGCCATAATGCGCAGCAATGTTGACTTACCAGAGCCATTCACCCCGACCACACCAATTTTGGCGTCCGGATAAAACGAAAGGTGGATTCCATCCAGTACTTTCTTACCGCCGGTATAAACCTTGGATAGGTCCTGCATGTGATAGATATATTGATAGGACGCCATAATTGCCTCGCCTCTGGTATTTGCCTTGGCGCGCAGATGTATCTTTGGCACGACATCTTGCCAAGCCATGAACTCTTTATGACTGCAATTTAAGTTCTTTCTAAAGCAATCGGCTGGTAAAATTTGTTATCTTAAGCCATGAAGGCCAGCAATGAACGTAACCTTTTTTAACAGCCGTATCGGTATACCGCATTGAACCTAGGATTTTCCCTCTCAAAAAAACCACGGAACACCAGCATTCGCGTTTGCTTTACCGCTCTAAGCGCGGCGTTGGTGCTGTCTGCGTGTGGGGAAAATAATTCTGTCCCGCCTGAAACTCACGACCAATCAGTCACAGGACAATCCCGCACAGATAGAACACTGATCAGCCGGGCTGATTTGTTTGGCGAGCCGGTTCAGTTTCAAGGGCGGATCAGCCCGGATGGAGCCAAGGTTAGCTGGTTGGGCTTGCGCGATGGTGCGCTCAATCTGTTTGTTGCAGACGCGGACAACACAACGCCTCCGCGCCAATACACATTTGGTAAAGATGGCGTGGAAACGCACCGTTGGACACCAAACAGTGCCTATATTTTGTATACGAGATCGTTTGCAGAAACAAAGACAACGCAAGTCTTTGCCCTCAATGTACAAACCGGAAAAGTCCGCAATGTTGCCCCGACAAAGGCTGGCGATAGTGCGTGGTTAAAAGATGTTTCAAAAAACTGGCCAAACTCAGCCCTGATCAGTCTACGGCGTAAAGGTGAAAAGCGACCCGCACTCTACAGGGTTGACCTAGTCAACGCCCAAACAGCACTGGTGGCCAATAACCCTGAATATACATACTGGGTAACAGATTCTGATTTTGTCCCGCGTATTGGTATTAAAAACAACTCTGATGGTGGCCAGACGTGGGTCGCTATGCGCGAGGGAGGCAACAATCTTCCCTTGTTTTCTGTCGACCCGAAGCATGTCCAAAGTACGCGACCACAACAAATTGATGCAACCTCGACTAATCTCTATCTCATCGATGGCCGGGAGAAACCATTTTCTGCTCTGGCCCGCATTGATCTGCAAACCGGCGAGCGCCAAGTGCTGGCCAAAGGCCTGGATGGAGACATTGCCGAAACTCTTTTCCATCCGATAACCGCAGAGCCATTGGCCTATTTCACCAATGGTACATTGCCCAAATGGCACGCCTTTTCCGCAGACTTTCAAGGCATTCTTGACCGGTTAGAAGACACCTTGGGGCCTCGGTTTTTTATTCTGGCCGCGACGAATACCGCGCAACAGCTGGTTGTATATAGCGACCGCCCTGACCATCCGGGTATTTATTCACTTTACGATCTGGATGAAGACAAGATCAGCACCCTGTTCGAGACCATGCCGGGTCTTGCACAATATACTCTGGCGCCGTCTGATCTTGTTAAAATCAAGGCCCGCGACGGCTTTGAGCTGATCACATATTTCACCCGGGCTCAGGGTGACAACCCCGGAGCCGCACCACTTGTTCTCATTCCGCAGCCGATGATCAATTCTCGTATGAGATATGGTTTTGACAGCCGCGTCCAATGGTTGAGCAATCGGGGTTACAACGTTCTTGAGGTCAACACACGCGGCGCATCACAACTTGGCCAAGCATATCAACAGGCCGGACAGGGCCGTGGTATTTTACGTGCCAAAGAAGATCTGGAAGATGCGGCTAATGCGATTACCCAAAAAGGCCTGGCTGATAAAAACCGCATTGCCGGAGTTTCCTGGATCAATGGCGCACGCACAATATTAAATTTTGCAGCGATCAATAATTCTCCCTTGCGCTGTGTTGTCGCACTGAACCCTGTGATCGATGTTGCCAACATTCTGGCCAATGTGACCGATACTAAAATAGCCAGAACCTTCAGAAACTGGCTAGACAGTGACGGAACGGCCCCTGATGAGGCCCTCATTCGCGAGATTTCACCCATTTATCACGCACAAGACGTGAAAGCGCGTGTCCTGATTTTGCAAAACACGGCCAACGAGGTACTGGATCCAAACCTTACACGTAATTACGTCAAGGCCATTCGCAAAGCTGGCGGCGATGCGGCAATGGTATATTTTCCTGAATTTGGCAAAGCGTTCTTCGAGAAGGGAGAGACACTTCCCAATATCGCATTGTCAGAAGCGTTTCTGGCAGAGTGTTTAGGGGGCAAAGCCGAACCTATTGGCGATACGCTCGACGAGATAACTTTTGAAGTCAATGCCGGGCCGGGCGGCATTCCCGGCATCGATCTTCAGTAAAGCCCTATTGCACGCTTAACAGGTCCGCACATATCGCTTCCAACCCGGCTTGGTCGACAGCGTCAAAAGCATTTGTGGTGGTTGAATCCACATCCAGCACCGCACACAACCTCCCAGCCTCATCAGTCACCGGCACCACAATTTCAGAGTTCGTGGCATTGTCACACGCAATATGCCCTTCAAAGGCATGAACATCGGCCACCAATTGTGTCTGCCCGGTCCGCGCCGCCGCACCGCACACACCTCTGGAAAATGCAATGCGCAGACAGCCCAGTGTTCCCTGATAGGGACCAACGACTAACTCGCCTTTTTTAAGAGGATCAACCTCATAAAACCCGGTCCAGTAATAACGCGGTGCAAAGGCCTCTGCCAACAGGCAGGCGGCCGTTGCAAAGCGAGCCGTACGGCTGGTTTCACCCGCGATAACCGCATTGATTTGTTGATGGACTTCGGCATAAAGCGCGGCTTTGGGCATAACGCGTCCTTATCTCCTTATAAAACAACCAACAGTTATGCAGCTCTTTTATTGCCGCGATTCTTTGGCCGCTGACCATGCCTGTTTTGTGCGGGTTTGCCATGGCCACCATTGCCCTTGCCAGCCTTGGGTTTTCCATGCCCGCCGCCAGGTTTCTTGCCTGTATTGCGTGGCTTTTTCTTGAAATTGTTGCCACGATTGCGCGGATTTGCAGGCAGTCCTTCTTGTGAGGCGTCATAGGTCTTGCTGTATTCGCTCTCTATGCGTTCCAGCTCAATTCCCGTCAGTTTTTCAATATCACGTAAGAAACTGCGCTCTGTGCCATCCATAAGCGAAATAGCAACGCCGCTTTTGCCCGCACGGGCGGTGCGGCCAATACGATGCACATAAGACTCTGGGATATTGGGCAGTTCGTAATTGATGATGTGGGAAATATCATCAATGTCGATACCGCGTGCTGCAATATCGGTGGCGACCAATATGTTCAACTCGCCTGAACGAAAGGCGTTCAGGGTTTTCTGGCGCTGGTTCTGGCTTTTATTGCCATGAATGGCGGCTGCTTCGAGACCACGTTTTTGTAGATTGATCACCACCTTATTGGCCCCGTGCTTGGTGCGGGTAAAGATAATAACGCGTTCAATTTGGGGGGAGAGAACCAGCTCTTCCAGCAATTGCCGTTTGGCCTGTTTGCCAACAAAGTAAACTTTTTGCGCAATGCTCTCAATCGGGCGCGATTGTGGCGCGACGCTGATCTCGGACGGGTTGGACAAAAAGTCATTGGCCAAGGCGCGGATCTGTTTGGGCATGGTTGCAGATAACAGCATGGTTTGGCGTTTTTTCGGCAATTGTTTCATGATCCGGCGAATGGCGGGCATAAAGCCCAGATCCATCATCTGGTCCGCTTCATCCAACACCACAGTGTTGGTATTGTTAATATAAAGTGCGCCAGTGTTGATATGGTCTTCCAGACGGCCCGGTGTGGCGACCAGAATATCCACGCCGCGCGCCAAGGCGCGAATTTGTGCGCGAGGCTTCACGCCGCCAACAACCACGGTCACAGAAAGACCCAGAAATTGGCTGTAACTGCGAACATTATCGGCAATTTGCGCGGCCAGTTCGCGGGTTGGGGCCAAAATCAGAGCGGCGCAGGTTTTAGGTTCCGGACGTTCCAGCTTATGCAGCTTGTGCAAAATGGGCAGCACAAAGGCCGCCGTCTTGCCGGTGCCTGTTTGGGCAATGCCGACAATGTCGCGCCCGCCCATCATCTCGGGAATAACGCCGGCCTGAATAGGGGTTGGGTTGGTATAACCTTCGGCGGCAACCGCACGAAGGATGGGCTCGGCCAGGCCGAGATCTGTAAAAGATGTCAAAAGAATACTCTCAATATAAGTGCGCCCAGCGCCAAGGCGGCACGGGCAGATGGCTTGTTGCCAAAGTTGGGGGAGCTAGCGCAGAACAGCTGCCGGTGGGGGTGTGCGATACGCACCTGTTGCCTGTCCATGATCCATGATCACGGCTGTGACAGACCCTCACCGTAAACGATCAATCGTTATCCACGCGCGGTAAAAGCTGCGGTCGTGTCACACGTTTACGGGACAATAGCAAACGCTTTTATCGGTTAATCCCGTAATTATCGCTTTACCGGGCTTGGTTTGTGCAAGGCCGATTGTTTGGACAGCGCATCAAAGGGCGCAGAAAAGGCCGGGCGTTTGACGTATTGCCCTGCGCCCTTTACGGCACGCAAATCGCCGTCTTTATAGGCCAGCACGCCTCGGCTGAGCGTATGGGTGGCCAGACCGGTTACCTCCATACCCTCGAAGATATTATAATCTACATTCTGGTGATGGGTCTTTACCGATATGGTTTTACTGGCAGTCGGATCCCAGACCACAAGGTCCGCATCAGCGCCAACGCTGATACTGCCCTTTTGTGGATAGGTATTAAAAATCTTGGCCGCATTGGCCGATGTGGCGGCGACAAACTCATTCATGGTCAGGCGTCCGGTGTTTACCCCATGGGTCCACAAAACGCTCATGCGGTCCTCAACCCCGGCGGTGCCGTTGGGAATTTGCGCAAAATTATCTTTGCCCATGCCCTTTTGATCGGCGCAAAAGCAACAATGATCCGTGGCCGTGGTTTGCAGCGCCCCGCCTTGCAGCCCCTTCCACAAAGCGGCCTGATGTTCGGGAGAACGAAATGGCGGCGACATGACATGAGCCGCCGCAATGTCCCAATCGGGATTACGATACACACTGTCATCGACGGTCAAATGCCCGGCCAGCACTTCGCCATAAACCCGCTGTCCGGCGGCGCGGGCGCGCTTGATCTCTTCCAAAGCATCGGAGGTCGAAACATGAACGATATAGAGCGGTACGCCGATTACTTCGGCCAGACGCAGCGCCCGGTTGGCTGCTTCGCCTTCGGCGGCCGGGGGCCGAGACAACGGATGGCCTTCGGGACCGGTTATACCCTCTTCAATGAGTTTCTTCTGGAGCTGAAATACCAGTTCGCCATTTTCGGCGTGCACGGTGGGCATGGCACCCAGCGCCAGCGCGCGGGAAAACGAGTTATATAAAATCTCGTCATCGGCCATGATGGCCCCTTTATAGGCCATGAAATGCTTGAAGGAGTTGACGCCTTCCTCGCGCACCAGATCACCCATATCCTTGCCCACGCTGTCATCCCACCAGGTGATGGCCACATGAAACCCATAATCGGCGGCGGATTTTTCCGCCCAACCGCGCCAGGTTTTATAGGCCTCCATTATGCTTTGCTCAGGATCAGGGATAACAAAATCAATGATCGAGGTGGTGCCGCCAGACAGCGCCGCCGCCGTGCCCGTATAAAAATCCTCACTGGCCACCGTGCCCATAAAGGGAAGCTGCATATGGGTATGCGGATCGATGCCGCCCGGCATCACATATTGCCCACCGGCGTCGATTATTTCCGCCCCGCCGGGCGCTTCCAGATCGGGGCCAATGGCCGCGATTTTGCCATCAACGCACAAAATATCGGCGCGAAAGGTTTGTTCTGCCGTAACGATGGTGCCGCCGCGTATCAGTGAGGTCATGGGGTGAGTTCCTTATTTCTTTTTCGCCAACAGCAAATAAACAATCGCCGCCACAGCAAAACCGACAAACCAGGCATAGCCATAGATGGTATCAAACACGGGTGGCACGGCACTAACAAAGCCGGCGGCATGCAAAAAACCCGGCAGGCTGGGCAGTATTCCGACCACAAGGGCGATTAACCCAGCGTGGTTCCAGCCGTTATTGGCACCATAAATGCCATCATGAGAAAAGAGGTCATCCAGTTTTAACTTGGTACCACGCAGGAGGAAATAATCCGCAATGAGCAGCCCCGCGATCGGACCAAGCAGGGCCGAATAGCCCACCAGCCAAGTAAAAATATACGCCCCGGCATCTTCGACCAGTTTCCAGGGAAAAATAGCAATGCCAATGGCCGCAGTGATATAGCCGCCCATGCGAAAGGAAATTTTACTGGGGGCCAGATTGGAAAATCCATAGGCCGGGGCCACCACGTTTGCGGCAAGGTTTGTGGTCAATGTGGCCACGATCAAAGCGGCCAGCGCAAAGATAACCCCAACGCCGCCCATGCGCCCGGCCAGATCAACCGGGTTCCAGATGGCTTCGCCATAAATCTGCACGGTGGCCGAGGTCACGGCGACCGAGATAAAGGCAAACAGCGCCATGGGGATCGGCAGGCCCAACGCCTGACCCAGCATTTGATCCTTCTGACTTTTGGCAAAACGGGTAAAGTCAGGAATATTTAGCGCCATGGTGGCCCAAAACCCGACCATGGCGGTCAGCGAAATAACAAAGATGCTCCAGAACTGCCCTTCTTTGGCTCCGCCTTCGATAAATTGCGAAGGCGCGGACAACATGGCCCCAAACCCGCCCGCTTTAATATATGCCCAAGCCAAGAGGGACAGCCCCATGGCCAGCAGGAATGGCGCGGCCAGAGTTTCCAGCCAGCGTATGCTTTCGGTGCCTTTTTTGATAAAATAAAGGTGCATGGCCCAGAACACCAAAAAGCTGACGGTTTGGGCCATATCAATGCCCAAAACGGGCAGGTCTGCGCCTTTGAACATGTCACCCGTCAGGGCGTTGAGGATCACATAAATCGCCGAGCCACCAACCCAAGTGTTGATGCCAAACCAGCCGCATGCCACAAGACCGCGAGCCAGCGCCGGTATTTTCGCCCCCTTGGTGCCAAAGGCAGAACGCAGCAAAACCGGAAAGGGTACACCGTATTTTGCGCCCATATGGCCAATCAGCATCATCGGGACCAGCACAATGGCATTGCCCAAAAAGACGGTTACAACAGCTTGCCACCAATTCATGCCTGCCGCGACAAGGCCACCGGACAACATATAAGTGGGCACACAGACCACCATGGCCACCCAAAGCGAAGCAAAGGACCACATATTCCAAGTGCGGTCTGCCTCGCTGGCCGGGGCCATATCGGCATTATAAAGCGACGGGTCAGCGTTTTTGATAGTTTCAGTCATTCTTTACGCCCTCCCCGGCGCAGTCATGGATATGCGCGCCAAAGCCGAGCTTATTTGCTTTCTGTCAGTTTGCCATAGGTATCCGGGCGACGGTCACGAAAGAACTGCCACAAATTACGCACTTCACGGACCATGCCCATATCCATGTCATGGATAATCAATTCATCCTTGTCGCGGCTGGCTTCGGCCTCGATCTGGCCACGCGGATTGACGAAATAGCTTTGGCCATAAAATTCGCCAATATTCCATGGGGCCTCAGTACCCACCCGGTTGATGGCCCCGATATAACAGCCATTGGCCGCTGCCGAAGCCGGTTGTTCCAGCTTCCAGAGATATTCAGACAGCCCCGCCACGGTGGCCGATGGATTAACGATGTACTCCGCACCATTAAGAGCCAGCGCCCGCCAACCTTCGGGGAAGTGACGGTCATAACAAATATAAACACCAAGCTTGCAATACTTAGTCTGGAAGACCGGCCAGTTGGATTTACCAGGTTTGAAGAAAAACTTCTCCCAAAACCCGGCGACCTGTGGAATGTGGGTTTTGCGGTATTTGCCCAGATATTCCCCATCGGCGTCAATGACCGCAGCGGTATTGTAATAGACTCCGGTCACATCATCGGCCTCATAAATCGGCACGACGATCACCATATTATATTTTTTGGCATATTCCTGCATCAACCGTGTGGTTGGGCCATCGGGAATGGCCTCCGCACTGTCAAACCATTTGACGTCCTGGCTGGGGCAAAAATATGGTTGGGTGAAGACTTCCTGAAAGCACAAAACCTGCACGCCCTTTTCACCCGCTTCCTCAATATAAGGAATGTGGGCTTCGATCATGGCCTTGGTAATTGCCGCCGGACTTTCGTCGGTGGAGGCTTTAAGGGCCATCTGGATCAGGCCGCCGCGTAATGTGCTCATTTTTTTGTCCTTTATCCCATGCTCGGAAAGTTAAATTGCGCGCCAGAGCGAATGCCGTCCGGCCAGCGTGTGGTCACGGTTTTCAGGCGTGTATAGAAATGCACGGCTTCTTTTCCGTACATGCCATGCGCCCCAAAGATCGACCGTTTCCAGCCACCAAAACTGTGATAGGCCACCGGCACCGGGATCGGCACATTAATGCCGACCATGCCAACCTGAATCCGCCGCGCAAAGTCCTGTGCTGCATCGCCGTCACGGGTAAAGATGGCCGTGCCATTGCCGTACTCATGGTCATTGATCAAGTCGACCGCTTCGCCATAATCCTTGGCGCGCAACACGCTGAGGACCGGGCCGAAGATCTCTTCCTTATAAACGCTCATGTCTTTGGTGACATTATCGAGCAGCGTACCGCCCATCCAATATCCGTTTTCATAGCCTTGCAGTTTCAAACCACGGCCATCAACAACCACTTTTGCGCCCTCACTTTCGCCATTGGCAATACAGGCGGCAATGCGATCACGAGAGGCTGCGGTGATGATCGGACCCATTTCTGCCGAACTATCGGTGCTGGGGCCTATTTTAAGGGCTTCAACACGTGGTTTCAGTTTGTCGACCAACGCATCGGCCGTACCTTCACCAATGGGCACAGCCACAGAGATCGCCATACAGCGCTCACCGGCTGAGCCAAACCCGGCCCCCATCAATGCGTCTGCGGCCTGATCAAGATCGGCGTCGGGCATAATAATCATGTGGTTTTTTGCGCCGCCCAGAGCCTGGACGCGCTTACCGGCGGCACAGCCGCGAGTATAAACATATTCGGCAATAGGGGTTGAGCCAACAAAGCTGACCGCTTGAATATCTTTGTGGTCCAGCACCGCATCAACCGCGTCTTTGCCGCCGTGTACGACATTCAACACACCATCGGGCAGCCCGGCTTCCTTGAAGAGATCATAAATCAGATTGGCCATCGAGGGATCGCGCTCTGATGGCTTGAGGACAAAGGTATTACCGCAAGCCAGCGCCATGGGGATCATCCACAAGGGCACCATGGCTGGAAAGTTAAATGGTGTAATGCCAGCGCACACACCAAGCGCCTGACGCTCGGAATGAGTATCAATACCGGGACCAACCTCGCGAGAGAAATCACCCTGTAAATGCGAGGCGATACCGGCGGCATACTCAACCACTTCTAATGCCCGGGTGACTTCGCCCAGCGCATCATCATGGGTCTTGCCATGTTCGGCAGAGATCGTGCTGGCGATCTCATCGCCGCGCCGTAACATCACTGCGCGTAAAGAGAACATCACCTTGGCCCGCTTGACAGGGGAGGCCTTTGACCATGCTGGCAAAGCCGCCATGGCGGCCTCTACGGCGGCGTCAATTTCCGCAGCGGCGCCCAGTACGACTTCGCCGGTTTGCTCGCCAGTGGCCGGGTTATAAACAGCTTGAGTATTGCTCGAACTACCGGCGGTCTTTTCGCCTCCGATAATATGCTCTATGCGGTTCATGGATTTAGATCCTATTCTATGGTTTTCAAGACATCGCGCATGGTAGAAAACATGAAATCTATGTGCGACTTCTCAATGATGAGTGGCGGTGAGAAGGCGATAATATCGCCTGTGGTGCGAATCAGCAGACCTTTTTCATAGGCTTTCAAAAACGCGTCCGTGGCGCGTTTTGTAACCTCTTGGGGAATGGATTCCAACTCCACTGCGCCAATAAGACCCATATTACGGATGTCTTTGACATGCGGCAGGCCGCGCAGGGAATGTACCGCATCCTCCCAATAGGACCACAGCTCAGTCCCCTTGGTGAAAAGTCCGTCTTGTTCATAGGTATCCAGCGTCGCCAAAGCCGCGGCGCAAGCCACAGGATTGGCCGAATATGTGTAGCCATGGAAAAACTCGATCAACTCCTCCGGCCCCTGCATGAAGGCATCATAGACATGGTCATGAGCAAACACCGCACCCATGGGGATCACACCGTTGGCAATGGCTTTGGCGGTACAGACGATATCAGCATCCAGATCGAAATAGTTAGAGGCAAAGGGTTTTCCCATGCGTCCAAAACCGGTAATCACCTCATCCAGAATGAGTAATATGCCGTGCTTTTTGGTGATTTTGCGAAGGCGTTCCAAATACCCTTTGGGCGGCATGATTACCCCGGCCGACCCGGCGATAGGCTCAACAATTACCGCGGCAATAGTAGATGGGTCATGCAGCTCGCATAACCGTTCCAGATCATCGGCAAGCTCAACGCCATGTTCGGGCTGGCCACGGGTGAAGAGGTTTTCCTCAATGCCGTGCGTGTGGCGTAAATGATCAACGCCGGCAACCAGCGCGCCAAACATTTTGCGGTTCGCCGGCATGCCGCCCACCGACATGCCGCCAAAGTTCACCCCATGATAGCCCTTTTCGCGGCCGATCAGACGGGTGCGATGCCCCTCTCCTCTGGCCCGGTGATAAGCAATGGCGATTTTCAGCGCCGTTTCCACGCTTTCAGAGCCGGAATTGACAAAGAATATATGATTGAGATCACCCGGCATGATGGATTTAAGACGATTGGCCAGCTCAAACGCCTTGGGGTGCCCCATCTGAAAGCCCGGCGAATAGTCCAGCTCGGCCACTTGTTCCTGTATGGCCTTAACGATTCGCGGCTGGTTATGGCCAGCATTGCAACACCAAAGGCCCGATATGCCATCCATGACTTTTTGACCTTCATGGGTGGTGTAGTACATGCCATCAGCGGCAACAAACATACGTGGGTTTTTCTTGAAAGCACGATTGGGTGTAAAACCCATCCAATAGGCTTCCATATCGTTTGCAATGGGTGCGTTCATGGGATTACTCCGCAGCTTTGAGTATGTTCTTTGGGTGCTCCGGCCAGGTCAGATAAGGCAGATTGTTTTTCTGTGGCACCATGGTGATGCACTCTGGCACAGGGCAAACATGCTGGCACAGATTACACCCAACGCATTCAGTTGCAACGACAGCAAAATCTCGCCCGCCGGCATCATTGTCCTGCATTGTAATGGCCTGGTGCGAGGTATCTTCGCAGGCGATATGGCATCGCCCGCATTCGATACATTTGTCCTGATCTATTTCGGCTTTCAGATCATAATTCATATTCAGGTCATTCCAGTTGACCGTGTTTTTGATCGCCAGCCCGCGAAAGTCCTCAATGGACTTATAGCCTTTGGCATCCATAAAATCGGACAAACCATCGTTCAGATCTTCGATAATACGAAAACCATAGAGCATGGCGGCCGTGCAAACCTGGAGCGCGTTGGCGCCAAGGGCAATAAACTCAGCCGCATCACGCCAGGTTGTAATCCCGCCAATAGCAGAAATATCTAAATCCTGGGTTGGGCCGTTTCTGGCAATTTCTGCAATCATATGCAGGGCGATGGGTTTTACGGCACTGCCACAATAACCACCATGCGTACCCTTGCCATCCAACACGGGATTAGGGGCCATTTGGTCCAGATCAACACC
Organism: Robiginitomaculum sp.; assembly: GCA_021776525.1. Classification (GTDB taxonomy): domain Bacteria; phylum Pseudomonadota; class Alphaproteobacteria; order Caulobacterales; family Maricaulaceae; genus Robiginitomaculum_B. Next base: position 173,284 of record JAJFFT010000004.1, on the reverse strand, counting down.
GATGATGGAATTGACTGTGTTGATCAATGCCACCGCATCAGCGCCGCCCGCCAAGGCCGCCTCGGCAGGCAATAAAATATCGGTGGTGTTGGGGGTAAGCTTGGTAAACACTGGAATGTCCACCACCTCGCGCACCCAGCGCGTGGTGTCCTCGACCATTTGCGGCACCTGGCCAATGGCAGAACCCATGCCCCGTTCGCACATGCCGTGCGGACAACCCAAATTCAGCTCGATGCCATGCACGCCCGAATTGGCAATTTTTATGGCAAGGCTCTTCCACAATTCTTCTTCGACCGGGGCCATCATAGAACCGATAATGATCCGGTCAGGGTAGTTTTTACGCACCGCCTCAATCTCGCGTAAATTAACCTCCAACGGGCGATCCGAAATCAGCTCAATATTATTGATGCCCAAAATACCGCGCGCGGTATCCTTGTGCACGCCGTATCGACTGGTCACATTGACCACGGGTGGATTTTCTCCAAGGGTTTTCCAAACCACACCGCCCCACCCGGCCGCAAAGGCCCGCTCAACGTTATATTGTTTGTCGGTTGGCGGCGCAGAGGCCAGCCAAAAAGGATTGATGGTTTCAATACCGGCAATCATACATCCCAGATCAGCCATGTTTTCCTCCGAGGAATTGATGAATGCCGACGGCTGCAATCTTGCCATCTTCAACCGCCTGAACGGTCAGATCTTCACCAGAGGCGATGCAATCACCGCCCGCAAAAACACCAGAGCGCGAAGTTTGCCCGGTTTCATCAACAACAATTTTACCGCGTTTACAGGTAATGTCGGTCAAACCGTCATCAACCAATTGCTGCCCGACCGCCTTATAAACACGATCGGCAAACAAGGTGAAATGCTTGTCTGTACCTTCTAATACGCCATCACGTAGTTGTGTGCGTTCAAAGTGAACCGTGGTCAAAACCCCATTGCCGATCAGGCGAACCGGTTTGGCCCAGTGCAGAATGTTTACCCCGTTTGTGGCCGCCAGGTCCTGCTCCCACTCGGTGGCACCCATTTGCATTGGACCGCGACGATAAACCATTGTCACGCTGTGTGCGCCAAGCCGTTTGGCCTGTATCGCCGCATCAATAGCGGTGTTGCCACCACCGATCACCACAACGTTTTCACCGGGGTTTATGGCACTTAAATCACCAGCCTGACGAATTTGTTCGATAAAGCTAAGGGCATCAATTACGCCGTCCAGCTGCTCACCGGCAATATCAAGCCGCCGCGGCGCGGTAAGGCCAATCCCGGTAAAGACCGCATCAAAACGGGCACCCAGGTCGGCAAGCGTAACATCGCGGCCCAGAGCTTTACCGTGATGCAGGGTAATACCGCCGACACCAAGAATAAAACTGGCTTCTCTGGAGGCAAAATCTCCAGCCATTTTATAGGCCGCCAAACCATACTCATTCAAACCGCCGGGCTTTTCTTTGGCCTCAAAAATTTCTACGCTATGCCCCTGCACAGCAAGTGCATGGGCACAGGATAAGCCCGCCGGACCCGCACCAATAACAGCCACTTTTTTGCCGCTGGCTTTGGCCCGCGCAAATGGATGCGCACCGCCCTTGGCCAACATGTGGTCCACCGCATGACGTTGTAATGCGCCGATCTGCACTGGCTCATGCTCGCCAGTGCTCAGCACACATTTTTGTTCGCACAGAATTTCGGTCGGACAGGCCCGCGCACAGGTCCCCCCCATAATGTTGGCGTCCAGAATGGTGCGCGCTGCTCCCGTATCGTTCCGGGTAGCGATCTGCCGAATAAATTTAGGAATATCAATAGAGGTAGGACAAGCCGTCACGCATGGCGCGTCATGACAAAACAAGCACCGGCTGGCTTGAATGCTCACCTGTTCGGCATTTAAGGGGTCATGAAGATCATCAAAGTTGGCTAAGATGTCGTCCCCAGACAGTGCGCCGCCCGTACTGCTGTATTGCGGATGCTCGCCCATATGCGTGCCGCCTCCCTGCTCCTTGGTCTGCCTTTTGGCATTATCGTTCTGCGCAACCTATTGCGCCATATAACACAATCGACAAAACGAGAGAGAGGGTCAAGTTTTTTCTGACCAAACGGTCAGGTTTTTTTTTACGGTTTCAAGCCAATACCCGTCAGTATAATCCTGCAGACTTGGTCTGTTGCCCGGGAAAATTGTTCATCCGTTAACGGCTGCCCATCATTGAGCACATTGATCTGGTGATCAAAGTCGGCGTAATGCTGGGTTGTTGCCCAGATCATGAAAAACAGTGCCTGCGGATCAATGGAATTCATTTTTCCAGCACGTATCCACGCACGCAGCTTTTCGGTGCGGGCATCATACCAGGGCTTCAAAACCGTATGCAGATAACTATCAATAACCGGTGCGCCGCAAATCACTTCCGTGGCCCAGACGCGTGAACCGTATGGGCGCTCGCGTGCCTGATTCATTTTGGCTGTGATATAACCTCTGAGGGCTGTTTTTGGATCATCAGTTTCATCAAAGTGTTTGGCCGCCGCCAGCCAGTGTTCGCAAACATCCTCGATGACGCGCTGATAAAGTGCAGCTTTAGTAGAAAAATAATAATGTAAATTGGCTTTGGGCACGCCTGCCCGGCGTGCAATGGCATCGGTTGTGGCGCCCTTGAAACCCGATAAAGCAAATTCCTGCTCAGCGGCGGCCATAATCAGGCTTTCATTGGCCTCACGAATAGCCCGCTTGCCTGAGTTTTTGAGTTTTAGACTAGACACAAAGCCCCCCGTTGCACGTTCCATGGCGAAGCGATTGCCCGCCATCCAACACCGTTATTGTGCGCGATTCCATACGAATCTCAAGGCTCATAACAAGCTTGACAAGATGCGCAGCATAACCGCTTCCTGTATGAGAACAAACCGCAAGTACAAAAAAATTGCCTGCGCTCCAGTACGACATAAAATATACAATTACGTATTATTACAATGCGTTACAACCTAATAAGATGGTTTTGAACAAGGGAATGACTATGCTGAACGCTTTATTTTTGTTAGCCGCAATCATAGTTGGTGGCTTACTGACGACTCAGGGAATTATAAATTCCCGACTATCGCTTTCACTTGACCACCCCTTACAGGCCAGTTTCATTTCATTTGCCACAGCGACAATAATCATTTTTGCATTTATGTTGATCCGGGGCATAGCCCTACCTTCACCAGCAATGCTGAAGCCATTGCCGCCATATCTTTTTTTGGGCGGTTTATTAGGTCTGACTTATGTCACCACGGTTCTGGTTCTGATGCCTAAGATCGGCGCAACCAATGTTATTTTCGCCATTTTTGTCGGGCAGACGGTGATTGCCCTGGTTGTTGATCATTTCGGTGTAGCCGGATTGCCCAAGCACCAACTGGACCTGCCGCGCATTGCCGGTGTGGCCATGCTGTTCACCGGTCTATATCTGGTACAGATAAAGCCCGGCGTCAGCTAGTCTTCCAACTAGAAGTTCTTCTTGATTTTGACACTGGCCCAACGTGGACGTGCGTAGGATTCTTGTGTGTAACCACCAAACGATGACACATCAAAACCAATAACCCCATGGCGAGAGTTAAAGAGGTTGTTGACCGAGGCAGAAACGCCCCACCCACCATCTTCAGCATCCCAGCTGAGGCGTGCATTGACATTGGCCCAGCCACCAAAACGCTGGCCCGTGAAATTACGCATATTGTTAAATACCGAGGACTGGTAACTGACTGTACTCTGTGCGGCCATATAACCGCCCATTGTTGGCCAGGAATAACGGACTGTTGCCGCTGTTTTAAAGTCTGGTGTAAACGAGGGCGTGACATCCTTGGTCAGTCCCGGCGCAAACTCGAGATCTTTCACGGTGGCGTCGATATAGGCAACATTGGCAATAATATCGAGACCATCAGCCGGCGAGGTAATGAGTTCCAGTTCGCCGCCTTTATATGTGGCATCGTTATTCGTTACAAATCCCGAATTGCTGGACCAGGTAAAGGCCTGATAATCGTTATAGTCATAGTAATAGACGGAGCCGTTCAGGCGCGTATTGCCCCCACCTAAGGTTGTCTTAAAGCCTGCTTCATAAGCGTACAACACTTCGGACTTATAGGGAATCTGGGCATCCGTCAGGGTCACGCCATCAAACAATTTAGCGTTGAAACTGCCGGCTTTTACGCCTCGATTTATACCGACATAATAAAGATGGTCAGCATCGGGTGAATATTCCAGTTGCACCTTGCCAGACCATAAACCATTGCTGGTTTTATCTGCAAATGGCGCACGCGGCACAAACCCGGTAGACACCGCGGTTTCAATCAGACGGTCATCCGTATTGGCAAATTCACCGATCACCTGATTATATTTCTTATCCTCAACAATTGCGCGCAGGCCGGTAACCAAGGTCAGGTTGTCTGACATATGATAATCAATTTGCCCGAATAAAGAATATGAGTCGGTGCGCAGATTGCCTGTGGTATTGTCTTCAAACGGATCAAAGACCACACCGGCTAGCCCAAAAATAATCTGCGGGAAGCCTACCAAAAATGGGGATTTTTCTGGATAGGCCAGACCCTGTGTGACATCAGTATCGACGCTCAGATAATAAACACCGGCAACCCAGTCTGTTTTGTCTGTACTGCCATTTAGCCGAATTTCCTGACTGAACTGATCAATTCTGCCATCAGACTGAAACAGTGCTAATGGTGTCGCTGACTGATCAGAATCCAGGCTGATCGAGCGATAAAACTTCTTATAATCTGAAATGGAGGTCAACGTCCCCCAGGGGGCATCCCAGGTAAAGTGGGCCGCCAGCCCGCGCGAGCGGATTTTGTTTTCATCATCAAAGGCAAAATCTTTATTGACCTGGCTGCGGTTACCATCGGGATCGAGATTACCAAACAAATCACCACCAACCACCGGGCGAATGCCGTCGGTATCACCATCGGCAAAAAGGTTGATACAATTGCCGGTTTCCGCAGAAATAGCCTCGCAATTGCTGTTGGTATCCTGTGCACGCAGGGTGTTGATGTGACGCCCCTGCGCATCAATGACGGCAATAGAACCTATGCCCTGATATGGGCCTTCACTTTTTGTGGTGTCAGCATAGTTACCGGTTAGAAGTAGACTGGCATTATCAGTAAAATCAAATTGCAACTGTCCTCGTATGGCAAAAGTGTCGTCGTTATAACCGTTTTGTCCGCCGCCGGGTGTTCCGGTCCGCCCCTGTGCATCCACGCCTGAATAGGCATTTTTCAGGATTTCACCATAGCGGTTATACATGACCGAGATACGGCCCGAAACCTTCTCACTCAATGGGCCACTGATCGCCGCTTCCCCGCGCACACTATCCTGTGTGCCGACAGTTAATTCGCCATAACCCTCAAACTCGCGCGTTGGCCGGTTGGTCAATGTGTGCACCAAACCGCCCGTGGCATTGCGCCCAAAAAGCGTGCCTTGCGGGCCTTTAAGGACCTCCACACGGTCGATATCATAAAGGCCAAATGTTTGCGCCTGAGTGCTGGCCAGATATCCCTCGTCCACATAAACCGCGACCGGTGCTTCGGCCAGATCAGAGAAATCGTTTTGAACAACACCGCGAATATTAAACAAAGCCCGCTGGCCGCCAATATCACCGGCCATAGAAACCCCGGGTGTGAAATTGATGATATCAATACTGGTTTCCACGCCCAGTTTTTCCAGTTGGTCGCCGCTATAAGCGGTAATGGCAATGCCAACATCCTGGACTGACTGGCTGCGTTTTTGTGCTGTAACAACAATAGTGTCGGTGACGCTGACACCGGCTTGTTGCGCTGTGGCAATGGCCGGTGCGCCAAGGCAAGTCATGGCCACACTGACCAGAAGGCAGGCTCGGGAGCTTCGTAAATTTCTCTGGTCCTTATTGGTCCGTATTGCTGTGAAATTCATGTCGTTCCCCCTTGGTGATTGCACAATTTAGCGTTGATGTATGGTTATAATTGACGGCGTAAAACGGGTTATCCCGCTTTGCACATGCTCCTCCTGATAGGCTGCATCCCTTACAGCATAAGGCGACGCACCAAGTCCTTTAGAATCAAGAAATATATTATGCTGTCCAAACGGTCAAGATTTTACGTTATTTTCTAGACTTGCTATTTCAAGGTTTCACCCACGCTCTAATAAAGTGACGAGCTTAGCAGCATAGTTGCGCCGAGAAACGCGACCGCGGAAAAGGCGGTGCAGATGGCCCGAAGCCAGTTCCAGAATACCCAGCGTGGGACATAAGCCTGTTGCCAGTATGCTTGCGCTTCTGCACTTCTTAAATCCATGCAGTCCAGACGGTTGTTCATGGGCACATTGGCGGCAAAAGACAGAACATGTACGCCAATAATATAGAGTGCCGCGCCGCATATCATCAATAAGGAAACCTGCCCCATCTGGTTCAGCCAGGCATAGGTGGCCAGACCAACGGAGAGGAAAAGATTGCCCCACAGCAAGGCCATAGTGATGGATTTCCATATTTCCCGGTTCAGGACCTGCATGACCTCAATGCCGTCTATGGGTGTCGCGCGATTAAACGAACGCATCAGAAAATCTGAAAACGTCAAAAACAGACCGCTGGTCAATGTGATGCTGATGACAGAGGCTGCGGATAAGAGAAGAAATAAAGATGACATAATAAAGTCCTTTTTTATCTGAAACTTTGATTGGTTAGGCTAGTAAGACACGCCGGGAGCACTGTGCAGATATGCGTCATCCGCCAACTGTCTCAGCATAAAATCTGCAACATCCGCATGTGAAATTTTTAGCTTTAACGCACGGTCAACCGGGGCAAAACCACGCCAATACGTTCCTTTGGCCTTAGATTTTGAAAAGTTACTGGCCCGGACAATAACCCAATCCAAAGCACTCGCCTTAATGTGCTCCTCCTGTACCGCATGGTCGGCATAAACATGGCGCAGGATGACAGGCAAAATAAAGTATTTGTAGAAAAACGGCATAAGGACACGGCTGTTACCGATTCCCAAACCCGAAAGGCAAACAAGGCGCTTCACGCCGTTTTTTTCCATGCCCCGGATAATGTTGGCGGTGCCTTTTGCGCGCAGGCCATCTTTGTTGTTCAGCGGCATACCCAGCGCACAAATGACAGCCTCATGGCCGTTAATGGCCGCAGCCACCGACGCCTGGTCCAACACGTCGCCTTCGATTGTTTTTAGGTTGTTATCATGTGCCAGACCGCTGTCTTGAGAGTTTCGCGTGAAGGCACTGACCGCATGCCCCTGCGCCAATGCCTGAACCACCAATTTGCGGCCGACATTGCCGGTTGCTCCAAATATAATGACTTTCATCTCAAACTCCAATTTACTTGACATCGTGTCAATTGACAGAGCGTCGTGTAAATGTGACTTTACATTATGTCAAGTGATAATTTGAGTACTAAAAACCGCATTCTTCAGGCTGCTTTGGACCTTTTGGAAACAAGCCATGGCAAGGGCGTGCGCATGAGCGATATTGCCAAACGCGCCGGGATCAGCCGCCAAGCAGTCTACTTGCATTATGAAAACCGGGCGGCGTTGCTGATTGCGGCGACCAAGTACCTGGATGATTTAAAGGACAGTAATGCGCGCCTGCTGGCCAGTCGCACCGCCAGTACCGGGATGCAAAGGCTGGATGCCTATATCGAGGCCTGGGGCGAATACATCCCTGAAATCTATGGTGTTGCCAAAGCCCTTATGGCGATGAGCGATACGGATGAAGCTGCTTATGCGGCCTGGGATGATCGTATGCAGGCCATGCGCGAAGGGTGCGCCGCCGCCATTGAAGCCCTGCACAGGGACAATATGCTTTCGCCAACATTTTCATCTGAACACGCGACGGATATTTTGTGGACACAGCTATCAGTTCGCAACTGGGAACAACTAACACAACAATGTGGCTGGACACAGGCGCAATATATTGCGGCGCAAAAGAAGCTGGCGCATACCTGTTTTGTGAAAGCCTAGAACATGACCTAGGGTCAAGCCTTGATCAGGGCCAGCCATTCTTCTTCGGTCATGGTTTTTATACCCAGATCCGTCGCTTTTTTCAGCTTTGATCCGGCGCCGGGGCCGGCCACTAGAATATCTGTTTTTGCCGAAACGGAACCGGCCACCTTGGCCCCCAGAGCTGCGGCACCGGCCTTGGCCTCATCGCGGCTCATTTCCACTAATTTGCCAGTAAAAACCACGGTTTTACCGGCCACCGGGCTGTCCTGCTTGGGCGGAATGGCATCTTGCACGGTAATCTGGGCCAGCAGGCGCTCCACCAGACCTTCATTATGCGGCTCGGCAAAATAGTTCACGATGGCCTCGGCCATCACGTCACCAATACCATCCAGCGCCGTGAGCTGGATAAAATGTTCGCTCGTGCGATCTTTTGCAGCCAGCATCGTGCCGTGAAAATTCTGCCAGCTTATATAGGATGTGCTCAAAAGGCGCGCCGTAGTCTGGCCCACATGGCGAATGCCAAGGGCGATGAGTAGCCGTTCAAGCGAGATATGGCGGCGCTCTTCAATCGCGGCAAAAAGATTACTGGCTGACAGTTCGCCCCAGCCTTCGCGAGCTTCCAGTTTCAGACCATCATCGCGGTCTTTGAGAGTGAAAATATCGGCAGGTTCAGTAATTTCTCCAGCTTCAAAAAAGGCTGCGATCTGCTTTTTGCCCAGCCCCTCTATGTCAAAGGCCTGACGGGAGACGAAATGCTCTAAACGGCGGACGCGCTGAAACGGGCAGGCAAATTCACCACTGCATCTTGTGATCACCCCGGCTTCGCCAGTTTTTTCGTCCAGTTCACGTACCGCCGGGGTGGAAAGCGGACAAGGGCAATGGGTGGGAAAGGCAAAGGGCGCGGCGCGGCGCGTCCGGTCGGGGTTCAGCACCTTGACCACCTGGGGGATCACATCCCCGGCACGCTGGATCAGCACCTGATCGCCGACGCGTACGTCTAATCGCTTGACCTCATCGGCATTGTGCAGACTGGCATTGGAAACCACCACGCCGCCCACAGTGACCGGTTTTAGCTTGGCCACCGGAGTTAGGGCGCCGGTGCGGCCTACCTGAATATCAATCTTTTCCAATATGGTGCTGGCCTGCTCGGGGGGGAATTTGTGCGCCATGGCCCAGCGCGGGCTGCGCGAGACAAAGCCGAGGCGGGTCTGTAAATCCAGCCGGTCCACCTTATAGACCACGCCATCAATATCATAACCCAAAGCAGCCCGTTCGCGCTCGATCAGCATGTAAACCGCGATCATCTCATCGGCGCTGTGGCACAGGCGCATATGATCGTTGATGGAAAAACCCCATTTGCCAAATTTCCGCACCGCCTCAAACTGCGTGGGGGCAAAAGGTGCTGAAACCTCGCCCCAGGCATAGGCAAAAAACCGCAAGGGCCGTTTGGCGCTGATGGCCGGGTCCAATTGGCGCAAAGACCCAGCGGCGGCATTGCGCGGATTGGCATAAACAGGTTTGCCTGCGGCCTCTTGCGCTGCATTCATGGCAGCAAATTCCGTGGTAGGGATATAGATCTCGCCGCGTACTTCCAGCACCTCGGGCCAGCCATCGCCCGCTAAGATTTTGGGCACATCACAAATGGTGCGCACATTTTGGGTTACATCTTCGCCAGTTTGTCCATCGCCGCGCGTCGCCGCCTGTACCAATTTTCCACGTTCATATCGTATGCCACAGGACAGCCCGTCAATTTTAGGCTCAGCGGTAAAGGCAAGAGGCTCGCTTTCGGGCCAGCGTAAAAACCGGCGCACACGTTTGGTGAACTCGCGCAGTTCGTCATCACTGAAGACATTGTCCAACGACAACATGGGCACGGTGTGGGCAATTTTACCAAAACCTTCGGATGGACGCGTGCCAACGCGCTTTGTTGGGCTGTCTGAACGCACCAGATCAGGAAAGCGCGCCTCGATCGCATTATTGCGCCGCCGTAATTCATCATAGGCCGCATCGGATATTTTGGGGGCGTCCTTTTTGTAATAATGCCGGTCATGCTTGGCGATCTCTTTGGCCAATCGGGCCAATTCCTGTGCGGCCTCATCCGGGCCAAGTTGGTCAATATCTTTCAGGGCAATCATGAGAACCATCCGGCTTTGCGCAGTGCGGGCGCATAGGTGCGGCTGACCGGGGTGCTGGTTCCATCACGTAACTGCAGTGCGACTTTACCGTTCGTGCGTTCTATTTTTTCCACACCATCCCGGGCCACCCACCACGACCGGTGCGTGCGCAGGCCATCCATGCCGTTTAATTCCGCCAACGCATCACCAAGACGCATCAGGATCAGGGCGCTGCCCCGGCTGGTGCGGATGCGCAAATAATGATCTTCGGCATTGATGGCATAAAGTGTACCGCCGGAGATTTCTGCCGGAATACGTTTTTCAAAATTTTGCCCGTTGTTTTGGGCAGGATTCATATGTTGCTCGCGCAAGACCATTACCACCGTTATGCCCACAGAGATCACCCAGACATAGCCATAAAGCTTTGGCCAGAAACGCAAAGGCGGTAGTGCGCTGGTTAGCATACTGACGGCCAAAATACCTGCGCTGACAAAAACGGAGAGGATAAGGGAAAGGGCCAGATAATGTAGAACTGGGGGCCAAGCTTTCAGCACTTTCTCAATAAGTGGGACAATAAAATAAGCAACCAGCGTACCGTAGGCCACAAACCCGGTCCAATAGACCCAGTTGATAAAAGGCGGCATGCCACGGCTGGCCCCAAAAGGATCAATGACCGCTAAAAAGCTGCCAATCCCTACAGTCCACAGGACGTGCAGGATCAGATCTCTTGAAATGGGAAGCTTCACGTTAACACTCTCATATCACCTACTCTTCACGCTTCGCGAATGGGTGCCCCCGTGATTTCGCGCTTCGCCAAGCCATCATAACGTGATTTGGCGAAAGGAGAACACAGCTTTGCGCATTGGCGCTGGCGCTCATAATTAACCCCTCCATTGTGCCCTGACAGGCAGCGTTGTGCTGCCCCATACAATGGAGAAAAAAATGCAACATCATTACACGCCTGGCTTTTCAAAAACCTGCCTTGCACTTGGGGTTACGCTGGCTTTGGCGGCACAAATTGCCAGTGCACATAGCGCCGCCGCAGCGGATATGGATGTCAATATCTCGGGCATTAGCGCCCACAAGGGCAGCATTATGGTGGGTCTTTATACCAATCAGGATGATTATGATAAAAACGTCGCGCGTTATGGTCGAGGCGTTGCGGTTGAAGGCAAGGCCATGCAGGTGACCTTCACCGGCCTGCCCGCGGGCACCTATGCGGTCAAAATCTTTCAGGACGTTAATGATAATGGTCAATTGGATATGCGCGATGGCGGCATTCCAACAGAGCCGTTTGGGTTTTCAAATAATGCCCCGGCCAATCATGGTCCAGCCAGCTGGTCCGATGCACACTTTGATCTGTCAGATGGCAAAGCCGCAGCGCAAAGCGTGCGCCTGACTCAACTTCACCAGTAGTCCGCAATCAAGGAGGGGCATACCATGACCATGAGTATTCTTTTAGAAGCACCAGCCGCCATTCAAATTCACGCTTTTGGGGCGATGGGGGCCTTTGGGTTAGGCAGTGCACAAATGATCCTGCCCAAAGGGCGCAGCGCCCATATCATTATGGGCTGGGTGTGGGTGGTGCTCATGGTGATGGTTGCCAGCAGCGCATTTTTTATCAGGGGCATAAACCACGGATCGTTCAGCCCGATCCACCTATTTATCCCACTGACCATTTTCGGGCTTTACGGTGGTTTATCGGCATTGCAGCGCAAAGACGGACGTGGCCATGGCAAGGCCATGCGCGGGCTGTTCAGCGGCGCATTATTGCTGGCAGGTTTTTTTGCCTTTTTGCCTGGGCGGTTGATGTGGACCAGTATTTTTGGTGCATGAGCCTCTCATTTTACGCGACGTATCACTTCGGGACTCCCCTCAGGCGCGATTCTTGCAACATTTCCCCCAAGCCAGTTCAAAACGGGAAAGCTTACATGTTGCACAGCATATCCATGATCCATCCTTCAGAGCTGACATTTGATGTCATCGTGCGCTGGCGCGCGGCTCTGGCTAACCAAAAATCCTGGTCCAGCCCGTTTCTGACCCCTGAGTTTGCACAAGCTGTTGGCCAACAACGCCAAGATGCCCGCATCATCATTGCCCGTGACACACAAGGCCTGATTGGCATCTTAGGCATTCACAAGCGCCCAGGCGGATATGCCCGCCTTCTTGGGGCACCGATTTCTGATCATCAGGCCTTCATATCGGAAACTGGCTTTACGGCCAGTATGGAGGATGTGTTGAAGGCCGCCAAAGTCAGCACCCTGAGCTTTAACAACATTAATGACCCCCAAGTAGACTTTGGCCATGTGATTAAAGACACCCATTTTTCACACCTGGCAGACCTGAGCACCGGGGCTGAGCAGTATTTTGACCTACAACGCCAAACCTATGGCCGCCACTTCAAAAAAATGCGCCAACGGGCCAGAGGGGCCATACGCGACCATGGGACTATGGAAATGAAGCTCGATTCGCAAAACAAGAAAGATTTTGAGCTTCTTTTACAATGGAAATGCGCCCAGTTTCACCGCACCCGCAAATGCGATGTGCTGGCAGCACGCTGGATTAAAGGCCTGTTGCAGAGCTTGTGGGAAACACAAGGCCGTGTCCGCGCGGTTCTGAATGTCCTGTATCTGGGCGGCCAACCCGCAGCAGCCGAGATCGGCCTGCTCTGTAATGGTATTTATCATTCCTGGATTGCCGCCTATGACCCAGAGCTTTCACGGTGCTCGCCAGGCCTTCTTTTGCTCGAAGGTATTATTCAAAATGCAGGCGAATTAGGTATTACATTGATTGATCTGGGTTCGGGTCATGACCACTACAAAAAATATTATGCCAATGACCGACTAGAACTGGGCCAAGGAAAGTTCATTGGTGAAGGCTTTGTGGCCAGCCAGCACCACCTTCTGGAACAATATGGCACGAAGGTTTTGGCCGGCACACCGGCACGGATCGCCAATTCGATGGGATTTATGGCAGCCTGCCACCCCAGCTGGCAAGGTAAACTGCGAGGCGTTGCCGGTCGTTTATCCCAACTCATCACCTGATACCCAGATAATATCCGAGCCGAACTTTATAAAAAAATCCCGCGCCCTTTAAGGACGCGGGATTAAAGACGGTGCTTCGGGGAGAAGCATACAAGGCATGCGGGGGAAGCATCGGTTGAACCTAACCTTGCCCGTCGGTTTACTTACTCAGCTATAGCAAGTTTGGTTTCTGCCATAAGGTCTGCATTGGCTTGTGCCACAACAGCTTTTGGTTCACCTGCGGCGGTTGTAAAATCGGCCTTGGCGGCTTCTTTATTGCCAGACAGGAAATATACCACGCCACGATTATTCAGAGCGCGCCAGTTTTTTGGAGCCAGTTCCAAAGCCGTATTACAAGCTTCAAGCGCTGCATCCAGCTCGCTTTGTTGGCCATAGCTGGCACAGAGATTTGCATAGGCAATAGAGCGGCGGGATTTTTTAATCCCTTTTGCCGTCGCTTTATTTGTAAAGCTGATAGCCTTTGCATAATCGCCGCGCTCATAAGCATTAAAGCCTAAGCGGGCATGGCTGCCTGCGGTGCTTTGTACAGCGAAAGACGGTGTAGTAGTTTCAGCGTGTGCCGCTGGTGCACTGACCACACCCAAAAGGGCAAAGGCCACAACAGCGGTTAATCCATGACGATATGACATTTCTTGTTCTCCTTATCGAACGACCACGTTTATATAAGCATGCGATTGCCGTTTGAAAAGTGAACAATGTTCATTTTTCTGCATATTAGTCATGCACTTTTGAAGGAACCAGCCTCTTTTCTCTCCAAAAAGGGCTGTAAAACAGTCTCTAAACCCGTTCTGCCACTTGTATTTCAGTGCAAGGAACAACATCTCTCATCTGGACGTATAAATCCATTGACCAGACGTGCAGACCGATTATTCACCCGTGCATAATCGTTTTTCGCACTAATAAAGAGCACTGGCGGGGGTAGATGAACAAGTACTGGGCTGATTTTCCAATCCTTCTGGCCGTTGCCGAAACGGGCAGTCTGACGGCTGCGGGTGACAAGCTTGGCGTTAGCCAGCCAACCGCAGGGCGGCGCATTCGAGCACTGGAAGAATATTTTGGCGCACCATTGCTTACCAAAGATGGTAATCAGCTGATTCCCACAGCCTTTGGCGAAACCGTTCTGGCGCGTATTCGGCGCATGCAAGAAGAAGCCGATGCCATTGACCGCGCCCGTGCCGGGGCTGATCAAAGCCTGGACGGACCTGTCACTTTGTCGTGCACAGAAGGCATTGGTGATTTGTGGCTGCCTCATGCCATGTACGACTTTCATGAAAAGCACCCGGAAACATCCATCAAGGTTGTTATAGACCAGCGTTCGGTCAATTTGGCGCAGCGCGAGGCGGACATCGCCATTCGCTGGGCTGGGCCAGGCAGTCAGAACAGCCTGATTGGCCGCAAAGTACTCTCTGCCGGGTTTGGTCTCTACGCGGCCCCCAAGTATATTCAGCGCAATGGCCGCCCCTTAACAGCAGAAGATATGCACCAGCACGACGGGGTTATGGTTACCTTGGGGGCGACATCAGATTTTTGGCCTGAAACCATGGACACACCACAAAGGCGGCCAAAACGCATCTCCTTTCAATCCAATTCTTTTCACACTCAGGGCAGCGCGCTGGTCGCGGGGTATGGGATCGGTCTGTTTGCCCATTTCAAAAACTCAACGGCGAGTAAACACGACGGTTTCGAGCGCATTCTGCCCGAAATGGATTTCTTTGAGGATTTATGGGTCGTGGCCCACGAAGATTTACGTAAATCAGCTCGCATTCGCACTGTTTATGACTATGTGGTCGAAGCCATGCTGCATGACCGCGACTTCTTCGAAACGGGTGGGCCATCCAAATATCTGCCGACGCACAGGGCCTAAAGAACGCAAACCTAAACGCTGGTCATTCCAACACAGCATCAGGCCAGTTTTTATCGGCCTGAGAAATAAATCCGGGAATATCCTCTTCCCACCATCCCTGAACTTTATCCGAATAGTTCAGATAGAGCGCCCCATCGACAATTGACCAGTTTTTAGGGTTGCCCCGTGCCGTATACCCCTGCGCCGCAGCCCATGAGCAATAGCCGCCGTATTTTGGGGAAAATTTTTCTGGTGCTGCCAGGAATGCAACGCGGTTTTCGGCATTACTAAAATACCAAAGGGCGCCCTCATACTCGACTTTATACTCTGCTGATCCTTTAACCGGCATGTGCTTGGTAAAATACGCAACAGGGTCAAACCCACCAACAGCTAGGTTATCAAACCGACCTGTATAAACATCCGCCTTTCTGGCTTGGGCTGGCACCGCCATCAGGGTTGTCGCCAAGGTCATCGCGATCACTATTGCTTTTTTCATAATACTCAGTGCTCTCTAGGTTTCAGACCGCACCCTATCCCGCCATCGGGATCACAAGCCAATCACATTAACGAGGAAATCAGGTGAGCACTATGTGTTGCCTGCAATAGACTTTATTCCGGAGCGATCAGGTGCAAGGGCAGGTCCGTCGTGTCTTTAACAGAACGGATCACGATGCGTGACACAGCGGTTTGCACCAATTCCATGGACAAAATCTGGTCGCGCAGGAAGTCGTCATAGGTGTGCATGTCGGTTGTAACAATGCGCAGTACATAATCCACTGCACCGGTCACCGTGGCACACCCCAAGACTTCGGGAAGCTCTTTTACCGCAGCCTCAAAAGCACGCAGGTTAGAACGCGTAGGCCGTTCCAGCTTCAACGCCACAAAAACCTCAAAATTCAAACCCAACAGCTCACGATCCAGCACAGTCACCTGACAGGCTATGATACCAGTTTCTTCCAACCGCTTGATCCGGCGCCAGCATGGCGAGGATGATAAGCCAACCTTGGCCGCAATATCAGCAACAGAAAGCGATGCATCGCTTTGCACGAGTTTGAGTATTTTGGCATCAATTTCATCAATTTCACTGGACACCAGCAATCCCCCGGGAACATTCAAAAAATAATTTGTGCATGTCATTGCACTTTTTTGAGGACAAATGCAATCATATTCGCCATAATAGGGGCTGAAATTACTAATCGCCATAAATAAGAGGGCAAAAACGCCCCATATTAATATCAAAACGTGAGCATTCTTATGACGAAGGCGCCAATTCGTAACGCACCGGGCTTCACTGTTCCAGAGCCATCAGCACGGCCCGGCGGCACGCCGGACTTCTCGGCTCTCAACCTTAAAGCTCAAGAATCAGTATCTCGCCCCGACCCGGCATGCCCACCCCAGGACACTCATTTTATTGCTAATTCACTGATTCAGGTTCTGAATGAGGAAGGTCAGGCCAAGGGGCCATGGGACCCGAAGCTGAGCGCCAAGACCCTGCGCGAGGGCCTGCACCTGATGCTGAAAACGCGGGCCTATGACGACCGCATGCTCAAGCTGCAACGTCAGGGTAAAATTTCTTTTTATGTAAAGTGCCGCGGCGAAGAAGCGATTGCCATCGCCGCTGGCATGGCCTTGCACCCGGACGATATGCTGTTCCCGGCGTACCGCCAGCAAGGTTTACTCTTTGCCCGTGGTCGCGACATGATCGACATGATGTGCCATTGCCTGTCTAATGCCCGTGACAACCTCAAGGGTCGCCAACTACCCGTGCACTATACTTGGGAAGAAGGGCGGTTTTTCTCTATCTCAGGCAATCTTGGCACCCAATACCCCCAGGCTGTGGGCTGGGCAATGGCCAGCGCGGCACGCGGCGAAGATACCGTAACCGCTTCATGGGTGGGCGATGGCACAACCGCCGAAGGTGACTTTCACAGCGCCTGCACACTGGCCAGCGTGTATCAGGCCCCGGTGATCCTTAATGTGGTCAACAATCAATGGGCCATATCCTCTTTTTCCGGCATTGCAGGGGGCCAAAGCGCCACATTTGCAGCGCGCGGCATTGGCTATGGGCTGGCCACCTTGCGCGTTGATGGCAATGACTTTCTGGCGGTTTATGCCGCGACACAATGGGCCGCCGAGCGCGCCCGCAGCGGCAACGGACCAACCATGATCGAAAGCGTCACTTATCGTGCTGATGCTCATTCCACCTCGGATGATCCATCTCGCTATCGCCCCAAAAATGAGGCCGACGCCTGGCCATTGGGTGACCCGGTAGAGCGCCTGAAAGATCATTTAATCGCCCTTGGCGAGTGGGATGAGAAGCGCCAGACCGCACTGATTGAGGCATTGAACAAAGAAGTTCTGGCGTCGTACAAAAAAGCTGAAAGCTTTGGTACCTTACGTGATGGCCCCTTATCGCCAGTCCCCAGCATTTTCGAAGACGTGTTTGCCGAACAACCGTGGCACTTGCGCCGTCAGCGTCAGGATCTGGGGGTTTAGATGAGCACCACTGCACGCATGACGATGATCCAGGCGATCAACTCAGCCCATGATGTTCTTATGGAGCGCGACGATCGTGTCTGTTCGTTTGGCGAAGATGCCGGCTATTTTGGCGGCGTTTTTGGCTGCACCCAAGGTTTGCAGGAAAAATACGGCAAAACCCGGGTTTTTGATACGCCGATTAACGAGGCCGCGATTATCGCCATGGCTATTGGCATGGCCGCCAATGGCATGCGCCCAATCGCAGAAATTCAGTTTGCCGATTACATTTTTCCAGGGTTTGATCAGGTGGTGTCCGAACTTACGCGGCTGCGTTATCGCACCGCCGGGCAATACACCGCGCCGTTGGTCCTGCGCACCCCGTGCGGCGGCGGCATTTATGGCGGCCAGACCCATTCCATGTCCCCTGAGGCATTTTTTACGCATATTCCAGGTCTGACCATCCTGATGCCATCCAACCCTTATGATGCCAAGGGTTTGTTGATCGCGGCCAGTGAATCCGACGACCCTGTGCTGATTTTTGAACCTAAGCGGCTTTATAATGGCCCGTTTGACGGTGACCCACACAAACCGGCTTTGGGCTGGTCCAGCCATGATCAGGGTCTAGTGCCCACCGGGCATTATACTGTGCCAATAGGCAAGGCCGACATTGTCCGCGCTGGCGCGGCATTGACGGTTGTGGCCTATGGCACCATGGTCCATGTGGCGCTGGAATCGGCGCGTCTTGCGGGCATTGATGCTGAGATTATCGATCTGCGGACCCTCATTCCCTATGACATGGAAACCATTGCCAAATCGGTGAACAAAACCGGGCGCTGTGTGGTTCTGCACGAAGCCCCCAGAACATCAGGCTTTGGGGCTGAACTAATCGCCCAAATTCAGGAAGAGTGTTTTTATGCACTCGAAGCGCCCGTTAAACGGGTCACCGGGTGGGATACCCCCTACCCCCACGCCCACGAATGGCAATATTTTCCGGGTCAGGAACGCGTCACGCGGGCTATGACCGAAACGTTGGAGGCTTAAATGGGACTGTTTTCCTTAAAACTGCCTGATGTTGGCGAAGGCGTTGTCGAGGCCGAAATCGTTGAATGGCACGTAAAAACTGGCCAGAACATCAAAGAAGATGATAATCTGGTCGATATCATGACCGACAAGGCTACGGTTGAAATCCCTTCGCCGGTCAATGGCGTTGTGACAGCCATCACCGGCGAGCCGGGCGATGTGGTGGCGGTTGGCACAGTGATTGTCACCATTGAAACCGACGGCGCAGCAAGTGTTGAGCAAAAAGCTGCGCCGACACCCCAATCCGCCCCGCCGGTTGAGGCAAAACCAGAGCCTAAGCCAGCCACTGCGCCGACCCCGGCCCCGGTCCCTCAGACAGGACCTATCAAAGCGCGAGGCGGTGCCAAGCCCCTTGCCTCGCCCGCTGTGCGTAAAGCCGCATTAGATGCTGGCCTTGACCTTGGCACAGTGCCCGGCACGGGCCCTGCTGGGCGCATCACCCATCAGGATTTGGATGATTTTATCGCCGGTGGGGGACGTCTGACGGTGCGCCCGATGACCAGCACTGGCCGCACAAAACGCACGGGCACCTCCACACAGAAAATCATCGGCCTGCGCCGCAAAATCGCGCAAAACCTGGCCCATTCCAAACGCACAATTCCGCATTTTGCCTATGTGGAAGAGGTCGATATGGAAGCATTGGAGGATTTGCGTAAACACCTGAACGCCCAGCGCCGCGACGACCAGCCCAAATTGACCCTGTTGCCGTTTTTGTCGATGGCATTGATCAAGGTACTGCCGGATTTTCCAAATGCCAATGCACATTTTGATTATGAAGAAGGCGTCGCCACCAAATACGAGGCCGTGCACATGGGCGTTGCCACCGCGACCCCCAACGGCCTGATGGTACCAGTGGTCAAGCACGCCGAAAGCATGGACATCTGGACGCTGGCCAGTGAAATCGCCCGAGTTTGCACCGCGGCACGCGACGGAAAGGGCATTAAAGACGAGCTGACCGGCTCGACCATTACCATCACCTCTTTAGGGGCGCTGGGCGGTATTGCCTCAACCCCGGTGATCAACGCCCCCGAAGTGGCGATCATCGGGGTCAATAAATTGCAGATCCGCCCGGTCTGGCAGGATGGGGCCTTCATCCCTCGTAAAATGATGAACCTCTCATCCAGCTTTGATCATCGTATTGTTGATGGTTATGACGCGGCCCTGATGATCCAGCGGATCAAAACCGCGCTGGAAAACCCTGCAACCCTCTTTATGTGAGCCACACCCATGCCGAATACAACGACAACTGATGTCCTGATCATTGGTGGTGGCCCGGCGGGCTATCCGTGCGCTATTCGCGCCGCACAACTGGGTCTGAACGTCATTCTGGTGGATAAAAGCGGCCTTGGCGGTACGTGTTTGAACCGGGGCTGCATCCCATCCAAAGCCGTTATCCATGCAGCCAGCCGATTTGAAGAAATTTCGGCCCACGCCGCCGCGCCCGCCATGGGCATTTCCTGTGCCAAGCCCAAGGTCGACATGAAGTCCCTGTCTGTCTGGAAAGATGATCTGGTCGGCAAGCTGACCTCTGGTGTTGGCATGTTGCTCAAATCCGCAGGTGCAACAGTGCTGAACGGCTGGGCCGAATTTAACGATGCCAAAACCTGCACGGTGAAGCTGCAGGATGGTCAAACACAGACCATAACCGCCAAACATGTGGTGCTGGCCACCGGGTCGGTCGAAGTGGAATTGCCGTTTTTGCCGTTTTCCGACCCGCGCATTATCTCCTCTACCGGAGCACTGGCGCTGGATAAACTGCCCAAAACCCTGGCTGTGGTGGGCGCCGGTTATATCGGTCTTGAGCTGGGCATTGCCTTTGCCAAGCTTGGCGTAAAGGTTAGTTTTGTCGAGGCACTCGACCGCATCTTGCCGCTTTATGATGCGCCCATGACCCGTCCCATCTCGCGCTGGTTAAAAACCCACAAGGTGGATATGCATCTGTCGTCCAAGGCCAAGGGGCTGAGCAAGACCGGGCTTCAGTTCGAAGACGGGAACGGTAAAACCCATGATATAACAGCCGAAAAAATACTGGTCGCCGTTGGCCGTAAACCCGTCACCCAAGGCTGGGGCCTTGAGAACATGGGCATTGATATGAATGGGCCGTTTATTCAAGTCGATGACCAGTGCGCCACCTCCATGCGTGATGTCTATGCCATCGGAGATCTTGTTGGCGAGCCAATGCTGGCCCACAAGGGCACAGCGCAAGGCGAAATGGTCGCCGAAATTCTGGCCGGACATCGCCGGCGCTTTGATCCCGTGGCGATTCCTGCCGTGTGCTTTACCGAGCCTGAAATTGTCGGCGTCGGCCTGACCCCGGACGAGGCAAAAGCCGCAGGCGACGAGGTGATCACCGGCAAGTTCCCCCTTGCCGCACTGGGCAAGGCGCTTTCCATGCAAGGCGGGACAGATGGCGGCTTTGTACGGGTCACAGCGCGTAAATCTGATCACGTTATTTTGGGCATTCACGCCGTCGGCGCCCATGTGGCCGAACTCTCTGGCGAGTTCGCGCTGGCCCTTGAAATGGGGGCGCGTCTTGAAGACATTGCCGGGACCATTCATGTGCATCCGACACTCACGGAAGGCTTTGCGGAAAGTGCAATGGCGGCCCTTGGCCAACCGCTGCATATCTCACGGTAATACGTGTTCACACAACAAAGTCATAGCACAGCAAAACGGCTTGCAAGATAAGCCGCGGGCGCGTATATCCCGCGACCTGAAAGGCACAAATGAAATGGCTGGGTAGCTCAGTTGGTTAGAGCGCAGGACTCATAATCCTGAGGTCGGGAGTTCAAATCTCCCCCCCGCCACCATTTTTTCATTCTTCTTGTGCTATCGCGACGACAAGCCTCGCTATTTGAGCACGGTTACTTGTGCTATCGCGACGGCAAGCCTCGCTATTTGAGCACAAGCACAGACCTGTCATGTCAACCAGCGTCCTCCTCTCCCTTGGGGAGAGGAATGAAGTGAGGGGATGGTGCATAAAAGCTCTAATTGAATTTAGATTGATTGCTCCTCGTCCCAGCATTTACTTTAAGGAAGAAGAGGGGAAATTTGTCATTACCCGGCTTGTCCGGGTAATCCAGATCAGGTTTAACTCTCCACTGGATTGTCGGAACGAGTCCGACAATGACAAAGCATATCCCTCCCCAAAAGGACGCCGCCCGATGAAACCGTTTCACCCGACACCCAAAACCCTGATGGGCCCCGGCCCGTCCGATGTGCCATCGCGTATTCTGGACGCCATGGCGCGGTCAACGGTAGGCCATTTAGACCCGCAATTCATTACCCTGATGGACGAGATCAAGGTCTTGTTGCGTTATGCATTTCAAACCGAAAATGCACTTACCTTTCCGGTGTCTGCACCGGGGTCAGCGGGCATGGAAACCTGTTTTGTTAATCTCATTGAGCCAGGCGATACGGTGGTGGTTTGTGTTAATGGCGTGTTTGGCGGACGCATGGTGGAAAATGTCACCCGCGCCGGCGCGACCGCCGTGGTGATCAGCGATGACTGGGGCAAACCGGTCGATCCACAAAAGGTGGACGACACCTTAAAAGCGCACCCCGAAGCCAAAATACTGGCCTTTGTCCATGCCGAAACCTCAACCGGGGTTTTGTCGGATGCCAAAACCCTGTGCGCACTGGCACGCAAACATGATTGTTTAAGCATTGTTGATGCGGTGACGTCACTGGGCGGAGTGCCGGTCAAGGTCGATGAATGGGGTGTGGATGCGATTTATTCTGGTACACAAAAATGCCTCTCCGTACCGCCGGGGCTTTCCCCCATCAGCTTTGGTGAACGGGCAATCGCTGCCGTTCATGCGCGCACGACACCTGTGCAAAGCTGGTTTTTGGATCTCTCTTTGGTACTGAGTTATTGGCAGGGAACAACCCCAAAAAGCAAGGCGCGCTCCTATCACCATACCGCACCAATCAACGCCATGTATGCTTTGCATGAAGGCCTGTTGATGTTGCATGAAGAAGGTCTGGAACCTGCCTTTACCCGCCACCAGACCCAGCACGAAAATTTGCGTGATGGTCTGGAGGCACTAGGTTTTTCGTTTTTAGTCGAGCCGGACTATCGCTTGCCGCAATTGAACACTGTGTGCATACCGACACGTGTTACCGATGAAGCGGCGATCCGCAAAACCTTGCTTGAAAATCATAACCTTGAGATCGGCGCCGGGCTTGGTGCTCTGGCGGGTAAGGTCTGGCGTATTGGCCTGATGGGGGCCAGTGCCTGCCCGCAAAATGTGCAAAAATGTCTGGGCGCTCTCAAGCAAGAACTTGGCTAATCCGGCAATTCAACCCGGCCGTAAATCAAGCTGTCACGCACACCGATCTGCGTGTCCCAATTGCCCTTGAGGCGGCCTTCATAAGTCATGCCACATTTTTCAGCAATGCGGGTTGAGCCAATGTTTTCGGGGTCCATGTCAGCAAAAATGCGCCGGTATTTTTCGATCCCGAAACCATAATCAACCACCGCATTGGCGGCCTCGGCCATAAAGCCTTTGCCCCATGCTGAGCGGCAAATAATATAGCCCAATTCTGCAACACCTTCGCGGTGGCCGGGCACCAGCACCACCCACCCAAGCGCCGGACCATCTTTGCTTTGCGTAATAACCCAGGTTTGCAGATCATTTTTGGCGATCACTTCATCTACCCGGGCCTGAGATTGTTCTACGGTTTTATGAGCAGCATGTGACCAGTATTTACAGGCTTCTTCATCACTAAAGGCCTCGAATAAATCCGGGGCATCGCTGTGCCTTAAAGGGCGCAGGGTCAAGCGTTCGGTGGTCAGGATGGGGACGGGAAGCTTCATGATGCGTTTTGTGCCGCAAGGCGTTCTTTCAATTTTTCGCTGGCGCGTTTTTTAATGCTTTGCGAACGTAATTGCCCACATGCCGCATCAATATCGCGCCCGCGCGGGGTACGTATTGGAGAGGCGTAACCGGCCTTGTTGACGATTTGCGCAAACTCTTCAATGCGGCCCCAGTCAGAACATTCATAGGGCGAACCGGGCCATGGATTAAACGGAATGAGATTGATTTTTGCCGGAATGCCGCGCAGCAATTGCACCAATTTTCGGGCTTCGGCATCGCTGTCATTGACGTCTTTTAACATCACATATTCAAACGTGATCCGCCTCGCATTGCTGGCACCCGGATAATCCCGGCATGCCTGCAATAATTCGACCAACGGATAGGCCTTGTTGATCGGCACCAACTCATTACGCAACTCATCGTTGGTGGCGTGCAAAGATATGGCCAGCATAGCCTGGGTTTGCTCGCCCAGGTCATGCATTTGCGGCACCACACCAGAGGTCGAAACGGTGATCCGGCGGCGCGAAATAGCAATGCCTTCACCATCGCTGAGGATGGCCATAGCAGCCGCCACATTGCCAAGATTATAGAGCGGCTCGCCCATGCCCATAAAGACGATATTGGTGATCGCACGGCTGTCCAGATCCTTGGCTGATTTCGGCCAATCATCCAGATCATCACGGGCAATCATGATCTGTGTAACAATTTCAGCGGCGGTCAGATTGCGCACCAGAGCCTGAGTTCCGGTATGGCAAAACGTGCAGTTCAAGGTGCAACCCACCTGGCTGGAGATGCACAATGCCCCGGAACGCCCGACGCCTGGAATATAGACCGCTTCGACCTCAATGCCGGGGCCAAGCTTGATCAGATATTTACGGGTGCCGTCTTTGGAGACCTGCCGCTCGCTAAGCGCCGGACGCTCCAGCGTATGACGTTCAGCCAAAGCGGCCCGCAACGGCTTGGCAATGTCGGTCATTTGATCAAATGTGGTGACACCAGAATAATAAACCCAGCGCCAAAGCTGGCCGAGGCGCATGCGCACCTGTTTTTCAGGCACACCCGCCTCGAGCACAACAGTGCGCAGGTCTTCACGGCTCATCCCGGCGAGCGAGGTTTTTGAAATCGTTTCAGTCATGCGCGCCTTATAACCCTTATTTACAAAGCGCGTCAGCCTTTTGCAGTGCGGCTGTTATACCGGAAAGCGAAAATTCGTACGTTGTCGCGGTGCCGCGCGCCGAGCGTGCCTCGACCCGTAACATGGCACCTTTGCGCATGGCGGCAATCAACTTTCGTTCGTCACTGGCTTCTTCGATAAAGGCTTCATTATTGTCCGGATACATGGTGATCCGGGTTGAGCCGACCCGCGCTTTGGGCGGCGGCGTATCTTTTAGCGGGTATCCGGTCATTAGGCTGGGCTGGTGTTTTCCTGATCCAGATTTCCATGAGGTGACAAAGAAAATCACATCCCCATGATCAACATTCTTGGGGGCCTTGTCCTGGGCAAAGCTGCGCACATAACACAAAGTGTCATTGCCGCTTGTTGTGGTGAACACCGCCCAGTCCTTGATGGTCTGGTGCAGTTTTGGCCCGTTTTGTGCCAACGCCCCATGGGCGCTGAGCGTGAAACAAAGCGTTCCTATGGCAAGAAAAAGTCGCATTCGCATGATCTGTCCTTTTGATCCCTTATTCTAACCCTGCCCTGACTTAATCCAGCCTTAACGAAACACTTTAATGGTGATATTTCCTGCCCCGTCACAGGCCGCCCGGCGCATGCCCTGCGCGATAAACGGCAAGGCGATGCGCCCTTTTGCATCAACCGCAATCAAACCACCATCGCCGCCCTGACGCTCCATATCGGCCAACGCACCGGCCGCTGCTGCATCGACGCTCATGCCGGCATATTTCATACGCGCCGAAACATCAGCCGCAGCGGCAGCACGAATAAAATATTCGCCCTGCCCGGTGCACGAAATGGCTACCCGTTCGTCGGCCCAGGTTCCCGCACCGATCAAGGGGCTGTCGCCCACCCGGCCCGGCATCTTGTTTAATACGCCGCCAGTGGAGGTTCCTGCACACAGCGCCCCCGATTGATCCAGCGCCACACAGCCCACAGTGCCGTGACTGAGCGCATCGGTCGAGGCGCTGGAAAGCGCCGCCGGTGTGTAATAATTTTCAGGCTCGTCGACCCGTTCCAGACCTGCCTCGGCACAAAATCCAACAGCACCAGCACCGGCCAGCAAGACATGCGGCGTTTGATCCATAACGGCGCGGGCGGCCTTGATTGGCGAGCGAAACCCCGACAACGCGCAAACCGCGCCGGCACGCCTTGCCGCACCATCCATAATGGCCGCATCCAGTTCAAACACCCCATCGCGATTGGGGGCGGCACCTTTCCCGGCAATATAATACCCAGCCTCTTCAAGGCCGTTGATCATTGCCACCACCACATCCAGAGCCGCAGACCCCTTGGACAGCATGACGCGGCCTTGGTCCAAAAGCGCGCCCATATTGGCAATTTCACGAGATTGGTCTGCATTGCGAATAGGCCCGGCACCACCGTGCAGGGCGAGGGCAAATGGGCGGCTCATATCGTTTCCTTTTGACGTTATACCGTCAAGAATTATTGACCTTCACAGGGCGGCGCAAGAGCGCACACGCAGCCTCGCTGTGGCGCGGTTTGATGTGCACACTGACCATGCCCATAGCCGTGGCCAGCACCGTGGCATCATCGGTAAAACCCAAAGCTGCAATAAAGTCAGGAATGATATCGGTTGGCAGAACAAAATAAGCCAATGCGGCAAACAAAACACCCCTGACCCGGGCTGGGGTTTGCGAGTCTGAAGCACAATAATAGGCAGCGCCTAATTCCTCGGAAAATGGCACCTTGCCCATGGTTTTCCAGAACTTTGGCCAAAACTGGCGCGGCACACGATGTTTGGGTGTATCCAGGACCAGCGGCAAGTTTTTTATGATTTCAGGCTCAAAACCTGCATCCAGACTGTTGGGTTCTTCGTGCATTGCGATAACATGCCTCCACATTTGGTCCGTTTATATGATCAGGACATTACGGCAAAGAGAAGGCATATCTTATGAAAATCAGTTCAGAAATTTCCGCAATCGTCACCGGCGGGGCTTCGGGTCTAGGCGAAGCCACGGCCCGTGTATTGGCCTCTAAGGGCGCAAAAGTCACCTTGTTTGACCTCAATGAAGACCGTGGCAATGCGGTTGCCAAAGACATTGGCGGTGCCTTTGCCAAGGTCAATGTCGCCGACGAAGCCAGTGTCGATGCAGGCTTTGCGCTGGCCCGCGCCGCCCATGGCCAGGAACGCATTATGGTCAATTGCGCCGGCATTGGCTGGGCCGGTAAAACCGTGTCGCGCAGCCGCAAGACCGGGGATATCCATGCCCACCGCATGAGTGATTTTCAACTGGTGATCAATATCAACCTGATCGGCACCTTTATGTGCCTGTCCAAATCTGCCGCCGGCATGATGACGCTGGACCCGCTGGGGGATGCAGGGCGCGGCGTGATCATCAATACCGCTTCGGTTGCTGCCGAAGACGGACAGATCGGCCAGGTGGCCTATTCTGCCTCAAAGGGCGGTATTGTCGGCATGACCTTGCCGATCGCCCGCGATCTGGCCCGTGAAGGCATTCGCTGTAACGTTATTCTGCCAGGCTTTTTTGAAACACCGATTTACGAAAGCCTGCCGCCGGAAGTCAAAGACTCCTTACGCAGTCATGTGCAATTTCCGGCCCGTTTTGGCCGCCCCGAAGAATATGGACAATTTGCCGCCACATTGGTTGAAAATGACTATATCAATGCCGAAAAAATTCGCCTTGATGCCGGGGCGCGCATGCCCCCGCGCTAGGGCGTCCACAGATTGCAAAACACCCATTCTAACCCCCGCCCAACAGGCGGGGGTTATTTGGTTTTATCACCGGTTTGGGCAGGGATAAAAAGGGACCATAAGCCTCATTTAAGGGGTATTTAAGGGACAGTTTGGGGCAAATAAGGGGTATAAGACGGGCTACCTAAGGGGCCGCTTGTAGCGCGCCACTTGAAATTAGAATCTTTGACACTTGAAATTAGAGCACTTTCCTGTGTGATTTTCGGCCGGGTTTGGCCTTTCAGTTACTAATCAACACCTCGCCTGCCTTTGTCCCTGAGTTACCGCTGATCGTATAGCGCGTTTTAACCGCCTCGACATCAAAGCCATTGAATATCTCACGCACCGCTGGAACGTCGTTCAAAGACAGTATGAAGCGCCCTCGAAGGGCCTTCAAAGCCCCTTCCAACCGCTCAAAATCATCCCTCACAAACAGCGCTTTGCCGTAATCGGCCTCGCATCCCCAATAGAAAGAATCGAGATAGAAGAGCGTGTCTGCCCGGTTCAGGGTGTTGATGCACCCTGTCCCCCGCCTTTAAGGCTGGGGCGTTATTCAACTGGCGATTTGCAGCGGCGACTTGCTGCCATCAACACCATGAGAAATTGGAACGCGGTCACCGGCGACGCGACCAGCCCAACGCGCTTCAGGTTGTGAAGCATCCGCTCTCACGACCTTGGATATGACTAACCCAGTGCATTGAGTGTCTGCGAATTCACGAGATAATTTGCGTGATGGTTCTGAAATTTGAGCCCTGAAAACATCCAATAGGCGGCAACCCAATCGGTTCACGAGGGAGTCTGTAAATTGTGCCACGGCAGCACGCTTGGTCTTGAGCGTGCGCCGACGTTTGTAATAATTTGATGCCTTGAACCTACGTATCTCACCATCAATAGCGGTGTTCAAAAGGTCTTTGAGATACCCTGCGATTTCCGGGCAAGGATCAGCGCCATAAAATGTCATTGTTGGCTCTGCGCCATTGCCATCTAAAACTGCGTGTGTGTTGGTGCAAAGCGCAACAATGGACCATAATCTGTCTCGAACGACACTGCGCCTGGTTTTGTGCCTGGTGGCACTAGCGGTCATGAACAGGTCATGTTCTGACAACGCATATTTCCCCATCAGATCAGATACTTTACGGGCGGCTGCAGCGGCTTCTGATTCCGTACAACCGCGCCCCTTCGTCATCTCTTTTAAGGCTCTGATCCGGGCTTTGATTTTGGCGAGGTTGTCCATCAGATTCATATCTCAACCAATTGCCAATCGTTGGCCAAAATATCCGTCTGGCTGGGTGACCAGGGCGTCACCGTGCCTACATCATCCACCATGTCGATATGCGGCCGGTAGATGACCTCAGTGCCTTCACCCATGAGCGAAAGAAGCGGTTCGCGATTGACAATAAACTTGCTGCCCGGAACCATAAACAGGAACATGTTCTTGCCATTCCAACCTGTGCGGCAGACCCGTTTTCCCTCTTTGATTGCCTCCAGGGCTTGTGAAAAGTTCATCTCTTTCTCCTTTTTCCTGTTCAGCGATAGTGCTGGGTTCTGCTATCCGATACCGGCCGCAGCCTCTATGGCCTGACGTTTGCAACTTTTCCAAACCCTCTCCAACACCGGAATATTGTCATATCTCAGAGCCAGCCGGATCAACCGTTTGTTCCTCTTTGATACGCTGCGCCAATGATCTCGACACAACCACTCGTACCCTGAGAACTTCCTTGTCCACCGGCGACAATGCGGAACTTGACAATGCGTCTTGCGGGTTTCGATGGTGATCTCTCTAGTTTAAAATTTAGCGATAGTGCTGGGTTTTGGTGGTGCGTAGGCCGGGGACGCCGTGGCGATCAATCAGCTTTTGCCAGCCGATAAACTCCTCAACGCTCAGGCAATAGCGAGCGCAGGCGTCGTCCAGGGTCAGCAGGCCGCCATGGACGGCCGCCACCACTTCGGCCTTGCGGCGGATCACCCAGCGGCGGGTGCCTGGTGCCGGTAAATCTGCCAGTGTCAGCGGCGTGCCGTTGGCGTTGGCGACCATGATTTTTGCTGGCTTAGTCATTGGCAATCCCAATCAAAGGCGCGGGCGAAGCGCGCTGGATCATTAAAGCGGTGCAGAGCTAAGCCGGTCTTGTCATACATGCGGCCGTCAATCTCTGTGAGGATATGGCCATCGGTTAAGTGCCAGGCTTTGGCGTGTGGAAATTGGCGCTTTAATTCCAAGTGAAAAGTGAAACAGTTCACGTCTTCGCCCAAGCGGGCCAATATCCACGCTGTTGCCCGCGCGACCTGTTTCAGGCTGGCGCACTGTGCCTGATCTTCCAATTGCGCATATTCGGCGGCTGATTTTGGGCGGTCATACATGCTCATGCGGCCACGCCTTCGGCTTCAACGCGGCTGGAAAAGCCGGAGGATGAGATTTCATGCTCGACAGATTTGACAATCCAGCGGCCATTCACCCCGGCGCGAAAGCCGCTAAGCGCCAGCGGGGTTTCGGCGACAATGCGCGCATCGCCCAGCATCTCAAGTGACAGGGTGCCGCTTTTTTGCACGCCGCGCTTTAAGGTCGCGTTGGCGGCCGCAAGGGCGCTTTGCTGATCTGGAAATATCTCGCCCAGCATGGTGATTGGCGTACCGCTACCGGCCTCTTCATAAACTGGCTCGGCCGCGCCCTCATTAAACCACCGCGCCTTGACGCGGCCTTGTGTGGTGCGGTTGGCGGCAATGGCCCGCCAAGTGCTCACATCAGCCGGAGTGAGGGCCACCGGCGCAAGCGCTTGGCCGGACAAGTCTTCGCCCGCGCCGCGCGGGGCAAAGGTCAGCTTGCCGTTCTTGACGCTGGCAATCGCGCCGCGATTTTCACCCAAGCGGGTGAGAAAGTGCATGTCGCTTTCATTCTGATCGATGTGGGCGATTTGTGTGCTGGCAAAGTCGGTCGCCACCGCCGCTTGCAGGCCATGTTCACCGGCGATTTGTCCGATAATGGCGGCAAGGCTCATAGCATCCCATGAGCGCTCCTTTTGCTCTTTAAGACTAGCCAACATATCGGCGGCGCGCGCCTTGATGGTGAGCGTATTGGGCGGGCCGTCAAACACGGCCTCATCAAACACAAACACACCCATAAGGATCAGCCCGGTTTCCTTATACCCCAGTTTAAGGCGAAACTTTTCACCGGCTGGCGGCGGGGTGAGCGTGGGCGCGCGATCATCAAGAACAATGACCAACTCATCCGACTGAATGCCTGCCTCGTCTTGCAGGCGCAGGCTGATCAATCGCTCTTGCACCACAGCGGACAATGTGCCGGAACCGCCAGAGATTTCATAGGCCGGGGTATATGAAGGTTTATTCATCGCCCTATCGCTTCGCTACTTGAGGGGCTTCCCCTTTGCCCTACCGCTTCGCTACTTGAGGGCATTATTCAAAAAACCTCGTTATGGTTTGCTCCGGTGCCGGGGGCAAAGCTGGTAGTGTGACCAATGTGCCGACGGGTAGCACCGGGCCGAGGGCGCGCAAATGCGGGTTGGCTGCCATCACCGCTTCGGTAACGCCGTCGGTGCGGCCGTATTGCGCCAGGCACAGCATATCCACGGTATCGCCCTGGCGGCCCATGCGCACGGTCATGGCGTGGCCTCGTTTTGCTCTGCGCCCACATGGGCGAGCGACAAGCGAAAGTCCTGCTGCAAGGGCGCGCCTTTGTCGGCAATATGGCTTTGGCGCTCTTCCAGCAAATGCATGGCGAACTTGCCCCAAACCAGCCCCCGGCCATCAGTGAGCAATAATGGTTTGCCGCCATCACCCAAAGCCCGCAGCGCGGCGAGTTGGCCAAGGCCGCCTTTATAGTGCGGGTGAATGCGCCCCTCAATCTCGATGGTTTCGACGCCCGCGCCCACATATTGCAAAGCCGGGCGGCGGCCTATGCGGTCCTGCGCGGGCCAGCGCCACGCATTGGAGCGGACCAGCCTGTCATAAGCGGCTGTGTCGACGCTAAAGGTGAAACCGCCCAAGGTCATGAGAACATCAGCCATCAAGCCGCCCCATCATGCAAAGCGCGCCGCGCCTCTTCTTTGGTCATCCGGGCAAGGCGTTTGGCCAAAGCGCGTTCATCCATGCCGGGCGGGGCCGTAATGTTAAACGTGTTGTTTTGGTTGAGGGTCACCGGCGCGGGCGTCGTGGCCGATGTGCCTGCGCCATTGTTCCGGGCCACTGATTGGTCGGGCGCAGGCAATGGTGCCAGACGCGGGCGTTCAGCCACGCCAATGGCGGGCGGTGCTGGCGGTTTTGGATCAGGGAAGAAAGGCGTTTCGGCGGCGGCCGGGGCCGTCAGGCTAAGTGAAATAGCGCCCGCCGCTGGCCCCAAGAGTTTACCGGCAAGGCCCACAATGCTTTTGAGAAATTGCGCCGGGCCGTTGATAATCGCCATAAGCCGCGTAAATATGCCATTGGCGACGCTCAAAATGCCTTTAAAAAGGCCCTGATAAAAGCCTAGAACCGGCTTCCAGGCGCGGGATAAAAGGCCAAGGGGCGATTCGGAAAAAAGAGCTTTAAATAACCCTGAAACAATTCGAATAGCGGCCGCAGTGGCGGTTATTGGTAGAAATATAATCCGAAATGCCGCGCCTATCACACGGCCCACTGCCCGGCCTGCGGCCGTCATACCTGCCAAGCTCTCCTCACTTGCTTGGACCGGAGCCAGCAGCTTGCCGAACCATCCCGCTATAGCGGCAATGGCTGTACCGACCGGCTTGAGCAGTTGCAAGGCGGGCGAGAATGCCGCGCCGAACGCTGCACCAACCGGGGCTAAACTTTCTGAAAGTCCGCCAAAGAGTCCTTTAAAAAAGGCACCCAGCGGGGACCAGTACTTGAATATCAATGCAGCACCAATGGCAATGGCGGTGATCACCAGGCCAATAGGGTTGGTCATCATCGCAACACCCATCGCGCGTATACCAGTGATGGCAATGGGGAGGGCGCGAAAGGCCAGGCCGAACAGGCTGCGGGTGAGCGCCTTCAGACCAGCGGCGCTTAAGCCCGCCGATATGCCGATACCCTTCAAGCCAGCGTTCAGAATAATGCCGGTACCGATAATCGACACGGCGGCCGAACCCAGACTGCCCGCAGCCAGCATCAGGACGCCAAGAGCACCCACAAGCCCGGCAATTATGGTTCCGGCCGGGCCGCCAGCATCAACAAGGGATGACAACGCGTTGGTTGCGCCGGTGAAGGCCTTAATTAGCGGCCCGGCGAACGGCAGAATTGCGCGGCCGATCGAGCGTTGCAACTCGTCCATAGCCGCGCCTGCGGCGCGCGTGCCACTGGCATAATCTTTCATGGCATCAGCAAAGTTGTCGTCGATAAAGCCCTCTCCAGACAGGGCTTTCTGCGTCAGGGCCTTGGTCTCGTCCAGCTTGGGGAGCACGGCGCGCAGGAAGTTGTTGACTTGCAAATCCCCGAAAAGCTCGCCAATGCGGAACTGGTCGCCTTCGGTGACCTCTTGGATAAGTTCCAGCATGTGCATGAGCGGCGAGATGCCGCGATCAGTCGCCAATTGCATTTCGCTTTCAAGGTTGATGCCGAACTCTTCAAAACGTTTGACCGATTCCTTACTGGTTATTTTGGCCATGAAGTTTTGGAAGTTGCGCGCCGCCTCTTCATCAGTGCCAGCGCCGAGCCGCGCGAATTGGAGTAATGAAGATAGCTCTGCAATGGCAGGCACGCCTTGCAGGTTAAGCGCGCGCGCCTGTGCGGTTAATGCCGGAAAGAACCGAGCCATACTGTTGACCTCAAAGCCGCCCTCAAACGCGGCAATGCCCATAGCTTCAAACCCCGCTTTGAGGTTGTCCGCCGCGACATTGAGATTGCTAATGGCGGCGAATCCGGTTTCCGATGCGTCCAATATTGATACCTTCAGCGCCGTTGACGTGCGCGCAATCGCCGGCGTTGCATCAAGGGCGCGCTGCACATCCAAACCGCGCCCGACCATAACTTCGACAGCGGAGAGAACATCGCCGCTCATCTGTGCCGCATCTTTACTGACCCCCTTAATAGATTTGCGGACATCTTCCAGTCCGCCACCAGAAACATCTGCAACCCGTCCGAACTCGCGAAGGCGGGTTTGAAAAGCACCTGCGGCCTGAGTTGGCGCAATAAGTGCGCCGGTCAGCGCGCGGCCTGATGCGATCATACGGTCAAAGGTCAGGCTGGCAGTGCCCAGGCGCGACAGGCGGTTTTCTGCCTCCTCAAAGGCGTCGGCAAACCGTTTGCCCGCGCGGGCACCCGCAAGACTGGCGGTGCGCACCCGGCCCAATGCCGCCACGCTTTTTTGCGCCGGGCCGGTGAGGCGCTCGACAAGGCGCAGGATTATGCTTACGTTGAAGTCAGCCATAGAGGCGGCTCCTGAATTTTAAGAAAGGCTTTGATAAATGGCTGAGAAAAACTTCAAAGAAGAACTGAAGGACGCGTGGACAAAGGAGCCTACAGCAAAGGACAAGCGCAACGGCTGGATCATGCTTGGCGTCGTCGCGGTCATTGTTATTGTGTGGATTCTGGTTAGTGGCGGTGGTGATCAAAGTGCAGCGAGGCCTGAAGCCAAAGAAGGCCTTACTGAAGCCAATAAAAATGTGGTGCGGCATATTGCGAACGCCAGTTTCGCGGGTGATTTGTGTGAAGAATATATTGCCAACCCGCTCATGAGCCTCCTGGTTCTGGAGGCCAATGGCATAGAGCTTGTCTCTATTAAAGAGGGCGGGCGATATCATCAAATTTGGCAGGACCAAGTTAGAGAAAACACCCAAACCGTGCTTAATACTAGCGTTGAAAGCTTCTGCCCGACAGCCTGGTACCTTTACGGCGAAAACGGCCTCAATGTTCCCGGCCTTCTTGTCAAAAACTAGCATTATCCTTTACCTTCCTTCTTGCGCTACCGCTGCGCTGCTTGAGCGCGCTCCTCAAGCCTCTGTTTCGCGGCGTCCGCCCACCATTCCAATTGCTCGTCGTCCATGGCCATAAAATCGCGCCAGCCAAAGCTGTAAACCAGCGCGATTGTCTCCATTAGAACTCGTCGTCGCTGGATGATGCGTTTCCCGTTAGTTCACTCATTGCCTTTTGCAACCCATTGAAGTCTCGCGCCTTGAGTCGGCGCAAATCTTCGGCGGCATAGTCGCACATGTCGGACATGGCCTTGAGAGCAAAGCCAACGGGGTTGCCTGCGGCGCGTTTACGCAGCTTTGCCCAAGCCTCAAGCACCTCAACGCCCGGCTCGACTAAAGTTATGTGCGTGACTTCTTCGCCATTGATGGTGACAGGGGTAAGCAATTCATAAACGCTGGTGGTGTCGTCAAACTCGTCTATGGCTTCTTTAGTTTCTGACATTTTCTTTTCCTTATGTTGAGAGTGGACCCCGGATCACGTCCGGGGTGACACAGTTAAGAGTTAAATCCCAAGAGCGGTGCGGCGGGAGGCGAGCTGGTCTGTGCCGCCGATTTTGCGGATCGAGTTTTCGATATCGATCTCAATCAGCTCTTGGCCGTCATCCTCGTACCGATAATAACGGGCGTCATGTTTTAACTTGAGCAATGAGTCATCACCGGCCTTCCAACTGCCAGGATCGACTTCCGAAAACATACCGCGCAAAGTGGCAATGATAGCACGGACGCCGAGCGGGCCTTCAAGAGAGCCGCGGGCTACAACAGGCGTGTCACCGCCTGGAAGAATACCCGCCAGCTTAAGCAGCTCTCTGTCATACTCCTCAAAGGTAAATTCGGAAGCAAGAGCTTCCATGCCCATATCAACTTTTACAGGGACATCCGCACCACCTGGGCGAAACTCTTCGGTTTTGATCGTGATTTTGGGAAGCGTCAGCTCTTTGATTTGGGCGATGCGACGCCCATCAACAAAGAGGGCAAAGGCTTTTAGTTTTGTGGGAACCATTTTGGATCTCCTTTTCAGGTTTAAATGCGGGGTTAAGCGGCCAGTTGAAGCTCGGCGTAATAGCCATTATTGCGATGGGCGCGGAACGTCAGGCGTTCCAGTGGTCCGGCCGGTTCCATATCAAAATCGATGTAAAGCTCACCGGCTGCCAGGCTGGCCGTAGTATTCAACTCGGCATCAAGCCAGGCTTTGCCGCCCAAGATCGCGCCCACGGCTTTGAGGTGGCGCATATAGGCGTTCACGCCCTCAAGAATATCATTGACCAGATTGGCACTTTGCGGCTTGTCCATTGCCCAAAGGTGGCTGGCCTCAATGCTTTCATAGATCATGTCTGCAGTGCGGCGTACCGATAGAAAGGCCCATAGAGGGTCAGCGCCGGTGGTGCGATTACCCCAAAGCCGGAAACCGTTTTGGGCAATGATGGCGGCAACATTGTTCTCATTGAGATTGTTGGCCGGGCTGTTGGCATCTGAAAGCGCGAAGCCTATCGGCCGCGCTGTGCCGATCACACCGTTAATGGTCTGGTTGGAGGGCGAGTGCCAGAAACCCAGAGCATTGTCTGTGCGGGAAATTACCCCGGCCACTCGGCCGGAATTAGGCTTGGTGACAATGGCACCGGCGCTATCCAGCACCTGGACAAAGGGATCAACCACATAAACCCGGTCAGAGCCTGCTTCACCAGCAGCCAATATGGCATCGGCATCATTGGTGTTGGGGCCATCGGCGACAATGATGGCCCGTGAGGCGACGGCAATAGCTTTCAGTTCAGTCACAATGGGATTGGCGGCACCCAATGGACGTTGATGAGT
The DNA here is from genome assembly GCA_021776525.1 of Robiginitomaculum sp. Classification (GTDB taxonomy): domain Bacteria; phylum Pseudomonadota; class Alphaproteobacteria; order Caulobacterales; family Maricaulaceae; genus Robiginitomaculum_B. The sequence continues at coordinate 137,348 of JAJFFT010000004.1, read as the reverse complement.
CCAGCCCGGAGCACACAAAATGCGCGGTGTCACACCAACCACAGCCTCGGCACCGGTCAGCGCATGAACGCCTGTGCCAGCGACCGCGGTTCCGGCCACATTAGCCAGGGTCGCATCTTCGTCCACGCCTTCGTCGACCCGGATCACAACAACCGAGGCACCGGCCTGAGCATAAATGCCATTAATCGCATCAAGCAAGGTGCCGGTTGCGCCTAGGAGCGCCGCTTTGCGGGGTTGATTGGCGAGTATGACCGGTGTGTTCAATGGGAACTCGTCAACATCTGCCAATGGCGCGGTGCCAATGACAGCAATCACCGAGGATTTAACGGTCTGGATCGGGCGAATGCCGTCCGTCAGTTCAAGTGTTTCAATGCCGTGAAGAAAGCCTGGCATGGTTTAGTCTCCTTTTCTTTGTGCTATCGCGACGCTAAAGCTCGCTATTTGAGCACGGGTTAGGTGTGCTAAAGTTGTTCATGATCCACCGCCGGTCAGGGCCGCCAGTTCTGGCGCAGCCATCATGGCATCCCAGGCAGCAATGGCGCTGCCCGTGTCTGTGGCGGTCGTTAAGGCCAGCTCTAGTTGTTTCACCAAGCCGGTCACTGTTGCGGCCGCGCCGCGAAACGCCGTGGCCTTGAGATTGATCAAAGCCGCCAGGTCATCGACGGTCGATGCGCGTAAGGCCGCTTCGGCCGATAGTGCAGCCGTGTCTTCGGCGGTGGCAGCGCCCGCCGCATGCCGCATCGCAGCTTGTTCTTTGCTGGCCCAGCTGGCGATTTCGATATAATCGTCCGTGCCTGCGATTGTGGTGCGTAAGGCCTTGGCCCAAGCAGCCGCGCGGATAAGAATTTCTGTTTTGAAGGCGTCCAGATCGGCCGGTGTAAAAACCGTGGCATAATAATGCCAGCGCACGGCCAGCCAGTCGTCCAGCGCGGCCGGTACCGCGACAAATTCCAGTGCAGCATCATAAGCACCGGACGGGTCAAACGAGACAATTTCGCGCACCACCCCTGCGTCTATGCGTGCCCACCTCATATGCCTGGCCCCCATTCAACCATCACCGCTCCGGCATTCCCATTCGCGGCACTGCCTTGAAAACCGCCCAGCTCTGCGCCATCGACACCGGGAAGGCGGGCGCTGAAAGCTTGCGCAACAATGTCAAAATAATCGCGGGCCGAGGCGGTCAAATCGCCACCGGAGCCAACACCATCAACACCAAGACTGGCCCAGCCTGGTGCCGCTGTGCCGCCTGTTGCGCTCAAGGTGGCCCCAGCCCCAACAAAGCTGCTGGTCGCACCGTCAGTGCCCAGCTGGCCGGAAAGCCCACCAAGGCCTGGCGAGGCCACAACCACGGTGTAATTATCCCCAGGTGTTGCGGAAAAAGTCTTTTGAACAAGGCCGCCATACCCCCCAGACGAACCACCAGCAAAACCGGGGGTCACCCCGTCCCAACCGATGCCGCCTGCCATGCCACCCAGAACCGTAACGCGCAGCCGTGTCACAAAGGTTGGGACGGTAAAGGTGAGAAGTGCCGGGGCATTGATCGGATCAAAGACCCCATCAAAACGCATCCACTGGCCTTCAACCTGGGCCAGGGTAAAACTGGCGTCGACAGACCAGGCCCCAAGGCCCAATGCGGTGCCGCCGTAGGCGACGCGCCAGATATACGCTGTGATCGGCGATAAAACGCCATCAGGAACCGTGTGTGATAAGGCCGCTGGCACATCGCCGCTGTCATAAAGCGGGGCCGACCAGTCGGCATCTGAGGCCAGGCGGATCTGAAAGCGGCTGGTCGCATGGGTATCTGCCCCGGGGGAAACCGCAAAGTCCCCTGCATTTAAGGTCAAGGCGGTGATGGGCACGCTGGTCGCGCCGTTTAAGGGGTTGATGATCTCTGGTGCCTGAACGGCATTGAAGACGGCAACGGTGGCAAAGCTGGCAGGAGACGACCAGCGCGAATAGACGCCCTCAACATCGGTGTGGCGCAGCCGCCATTGATATGAATTGGCGGGCACAAGCACGCCTAAGGGCAAGCGATGGACGGTCAAATCGGCCACATCACCGCTATCATATAATGGTGCATCCCAATCGGTATCCGTGGCCAGACGCACCTGAAATCGGCTGGTAGCATGTGGGACGTCATAGAGGTGATAATAAGGCCCGGTGAGCAAAGTGGCGCGCTCTTGAACCAGCGCACCGGCCAAAGGGGCGATGGCCCTGGGCAGGCGGATCCACTCCCAGCTTGGTGGAATTTGCTGCTTGACCCAGGCGCGGCTGGCCAGTGTTGCCGGATCAAGATTTAGGTTCAGCACGGCGGGCGCATTAACAGCGACCACCATGCGCAAGAGTAGTTCAAGAGGTTGGGCTGGATCAGGGGCGGTTTTGCTGATTGGCGATAAGTCGCTCAGGGCAAAGAGTACACCGGTGTCGGTCAACAGGCCTGCCTCGGTGACATCCCACCCCCCCTCCAGTGCGCCGATGCGCATTTCGGCAATCACCAGTCCCGGATCAAGGGCGTCTTTAAGAAGACCCGACAGCGGCGCACGGAACACTTCGGCCTGCAGGGCGATTTGCGTTTTGTCGGGTGCGCCAAGGCCGGTACCCACAGTCATCTCGGTCAGATTGATCTGGGTGCCATTGGCCAAGGATGATGCAATCAGTGCCGCCCCGGCGTCGGTAATAAAGGCCGTCATGATCTGCACCCTGCAATGTCTTTGGCGGATTGGTGGTCATTATCCCAGATGGCCACGGGCCAGCCGTGTTGGATCGGCGTTGTGCCGTCACCAAAGGCGTGGCCTAAGCCATGCCATAAAAAGCGGCGGGCAAGGCGTGGTTCAACACCATGGCGTCCGGGACGCTGGAGAAACAGAATGCCGTCGACATAACAATCGCGAATGACCAATGGGCGTGACACGCGCGCGCCGAGGCTCGCGCAAATTTTTTCCAGCCGCGCCGGAGCGACAAAGACGATGGTCACGGTGCGCGCCCCGACAAACAGGCAGGCCGGTGGTGAAGATTGCACACCGGTGGCCGCAAAGACCGCAAAGGCGCTGAGATAAACCATCAAGCAGGTGGTTATGGCGATGATGAAGCCGTGGCCATGGCGAAGCTGTGGGGTCATAGGCCGCCCCCCGTCACGGTGCTCAAGGCGGGCAATTCGGCATCTAAGACCGGCGCATCAAACCCAATCAGCGCGGCAATATGGCCATTCAAATACGTTTGGCCGACCATCGATGATCCAAGCCGGAACTGCGTTAAGCCCGCAGGCAGTGACAGATTAACCGCTGATACAGCCCCGCCATCGACACTCATGGCCATCCTGCCCAGCGCGCCGTCATAGGAAATGGCGACTTTGTGTGTGCCATTGGACAACGCCCCGGGGGCTGAAGTGAAAGTCGGCCCATCGGTCACTACACCGGCAATTTGTGATTTAAGCCGCAGCCAAAAAGATAGATCTGTAATTTGCAGGAACCACCGATTATTCAATGATCCATCAGAAATTTCAAACAGGTATGGTGCTGACGCCCCAGTAATTTCGTCGACATCGGACCATTCAAGCAGCAGTGTTACGGCATTGGGGTTGAACCCGGCAAAGGGGAGAACGCCGTCTTGGGCCAACACAATCTCATCTGCACCACTGAAGCCTGGTGTGCCCGCCGTCTTGGTATATGGTCCGGCGCGCAAACCAGCCTCGAATTGTGCGGTATCGATAAAACAGTATTCAACCCCGTTAGTCTGAATGCCGGTCATGCCTGGATAAAAGATCAGGATATCGCCAAGGTTGACGGGCAGCGACATGACCTCGACTCTATAAGTTTCGTTGCCCAGATCGATGGCCCTTCCCGTGCCGTATTGAACGCTCAAAACGCCGGTATCATAGTCTAGGGTGGATAATGCTGCCCACGATCCCTGCGGTCCGTCGGAGACGTTCCAGATCCCAAATCTATTAAACTCTGTTGCCCCGCTGCCCTTTTTGACCACCACAGAAAATGTATGGGTGTTGGTGCTGGCCACGGTGCTTTGCAAGAAGACGGTGCCGCCAGCGGCCGTCGAGGCCTGTTTCGTCATCGTTCCCGGACCTCTGGGACCATCCGCTGCACCTGGCGTCAGCGTAATGTTAGCACCAGCCCAAGGAGATTGGGTAAAATCCTCGCTCCACAATGCCATATTTTCAACCGCGTCCCAGACCAGAATACCGGCATCAGAGAGCAGTGGCTGGTTTGGCCCGGCCGACACTATGGTGCGGTCATGATTGATCCAGGATTTTGTGCTGGGCCGAACGAGGTTGATCATATCCGTGACGCGGGCTGGATTGTCATCAACCCAACTTAGGCCACCCGTGAAATCGGCACGCATGGCGGCGCGCTGAGCCCCAAACTGCACCGTCAGGGCCAGCGCCGGGGCCACCGCATTAAACATCGTGTGTTCATTGGTCACCTCAAGGATCAGGGCGTTAAGCTTTGATCTGGCATTTTTGGCGCTCGAGATGGACGCAAAAACATTGGACAATTCGGCCTGGTCGATGGGCGTTCCTGAAACATTGATGGCCACATGAAAAGTATAAGGTGCGCCGCCATTGGTGAACCATTCTGTGACCTCAATAGAACGGTCCAACGCCGCCAGCGCACCTTTAAGCGCCCCGATTGTGCCCTTAACCCGGTGAGTGTCGATACTGGCAGCCAGCACGTTACGCTTGCGCGCCTCGCCCCAGCTGGTGTCCCAGACATCAACACTGAGCGCCCAGGCCAGCCAGGGTAATAAGGCGGCCGGAATGGTTTCGGGGTTCCACAAGTCTTGCAGATTAGCACTCAGTGAATGGGCCAGACTTTGCTCAAGCGCCAGCTCGAGAGCAGTGGCATTGGGGGGAAGCAGGCTGGGGACATCAGGCATTGCCAGGCGCTCCTGTTACTGTGACAGTCTGTGCAAAGCTGGCCTCATTTTCTGCCACAATCACGTCTGCGACCGGGGCCGTGAGGGTGACCTTTTCGACCCCAGCTTGGTGCAAGGCCGCATAAAGCCCAGAAAGCGTCACATCACGGCCAAGACGACGACGAGTCGCGGCATAGACCCCGACGGCGGTCTGGGCGGCGGCGCGGACAATCTCGGTATCCGGCCCTGGGGTGATCAGTAGATCAGCACGAATGTCGTAGGCGATAATGCCCGCCGCAACCACGATCACTTGATCGGTCAGCGGGCGGACATCATCCGCGTTCAAAGCCGCATCGACAGCCGCCAACAGGGCGGGTGTTGGTGTGCCATCGCCATCGGCTGACAAAATAGTCACCGTCACCGCGCCGGGGTTTAGACTGGACACCTGCACATCAGCGACGGCCGGATCGGCAGAAACCGCGTGAAACAGATAGGCCCCACTTGGCCCGGCGCTGGTATACCCTTCAACAGCCAGGGCGGCGCGGGCGCGAAGCCGGGTGTCATCCTCGTCGGCGGCGCGCATAACGCCCAAATTGGCGGCCAGATTATCAAGGTCCGCCCCGACAGCGGTGGCCAGCATGCAAGCCCGGCCTGCATGATTGATGCGGTTTCGCAAGGAAAGCTCGCGATAGGCCACGGCCTGAAGCAGCTTGACCATAGGCTCGGATTCAAGTGCCAACGCCCCGGCAAGGTCAGGATCGCGGGACAGCAGGTCCGCCTTGATGGCGGCCAGGATTGCTTCATAGTCCAGCGTCTCAACAAAATCCGGGGGCGGCACTGCCGACATATCAAGGGCAGCAAAAGCGCTCATATGACCGCCTCCAACACGTTGGAAACACCATCATAAACGATGTCCATATCAGCGGTCAGGCGGCCGGGGGACACCTCGAATATACGCACGCGCTTTAAGGTGATGCGCGGCTCCCATTGTGCCAGGGCCTCCGCCATGGCAGCAATCAGGGCCGCGATGGTGAATTGATTGATAGGCGCATCAAGCAGCGCTGGCACACGCGAGCCATAGGTGCGCCGCATGACGCGGCTACCGATTGGCGTTGAGAGAATATCACGCACCGACTGCAAGAGATGATCCCAGCCGGTGACGGTTTCGCCGGTCTGATTATTGAGGCCCGAAACCATTATGGACTAGCCCTTCGTTGATTTGCTGGAAGCTGGCTTGCCGGGTGCGGGTTTGGCTTCTCTGCCGTTCAGCGCGACAGCATTGCCGATCAAATATTGTGCCTGCGCGTCGGTCAGCTCAATCACATCGCCCACGCTGCGATGGGCACCGGCGATGTTTTGCGCGTGAAGCACGGTATATTTTTGGGTTTTTGACATAACTTTCTTTCCTTTTTAAGCCGCCGACACGATGGCCGAGCCTTCAATGATTTTGTGGGTGTTGGGATCAACCGCGTCGCCTTTGCGCGCCACGTCTTTTAATGTGCCGGTGCCTAGCTTTATGGTTGGCGCGTCAAGGGTGATATCATCGGCGGTTGCTGTGATGAGGGTGTCGCCAACGGTGATGATAGCCGTGTCAGCATTGGCCTTTACGCTGGTCTGGCCGACCGTGATTGTGATCTCGCCATCATCGGGCAAAGTAATCGTGCGCTTATGAATGTCGCGGTCATATTCATCCGTGGCACCATCGGCCCAATGGGTGCCGCTGATATCTGGATTGTCGGACCAGGCAGGCAGGGCGTCAGAATAGAGCGACGGAAGGATGTAACCCGCTGCCAGATCGCCGGAAGGGGAAAGCACTATGACCTGCTCACCAATTTCGGGTGCCCACCACGTAACATCAGTGCCTGCACGCGACGTCAGCCATGGCAAAAAAGCGGTTGTCAGCTCTGGCGCAAGCTGGACGCGGGCGCGCCCCGGCAAGGCACCAAGCTCGGTAATGGTGCCTGCGCGCACAATATTGTTCATGCGCCGGGTCAGTTCGGCCAGATTATAGCGCTGTTCATTCATTGCGCGGCACCCTTTATAGAGATACGGCACCGGCCCGCACCCAGCTTCCTCCCCTTGGCGAACCAACCCACGGCAGCGTACCTAACGGTTGGTCGGGTGAGTGATTGCGGGAAACGGATAGAAAGCGACGTCATAGACCTGGCCCCACGTGTAAATAATCGTCCACATGGTCCGCGCCAATTTTGGGGGCGAAGCCGATATACAAATCAGTCGGCACAAGGCCGTCAATTAAATAAGCATCTTCGCCAAGGCGCAGTTTTTGGGTCCATTCCACCGCCCAAATGGTCGCGCCGGTTTTGCCCAATGCTGTGCTCATCATGGTTTGCGCGCGCGGCGGTTTAGCAGGGTGAGCGCCTGCCTGAGCAAAGCGGTTGCCTGCGATGAGCACCGCCAACGCGCCAACGATATTAAGTGCGCCAGCTTCGCGCTTGAGGCCCGGCTCATTCTTGGTCACCACAAAAGCGGCGGCGCGCACCATCCAGTCGATCTCGCCGGAGGAGGTGTTTTCAGGGTTTTCAAGCGCCAAGATTGCAACCCGGATACCGGGCGCGCGGGTGGCGAATTGCTTTAGGTCATCCAGGGTGAAGCGGCCCGCATGCGCCTCGACCTCGCGCAAGTTTGGCATTGCCGCTTTGATGGCGACCATCACGGCATCGCGATAATCAACCAGGCTCATTGTAAATCACCCGCAATAAGGCCGGTGACCAGCTCAAGAAGTTCATTCTCATTGTCAGCCGAGAGGCCAAGGAACGGCCTCGCTGGAATCGTACCATCTTCGCTGCCAAATTGGTGCGTGGCGGCATAAACAAGATTGCTGCCGACTTCCAGATCATCGCCGGAAACAGCCCAGGCAATGCTGTCCAGCAACTCACCCTCATTCATCAACAATGATTGGCCGCTTTTGCGGGTGGCTTCATATTCTGGTGACCAAGCGGCCCAGGCATTCCCATCGGGGCCGGTTTTTTCTTCGGCAATTCGGCGGCGGGTTTGGCTTTCAATGAGCGCGCCTGCGGCGACGTAAATGTCAGCAGCGTTGCCGCCAAGCCCATTGATGGCATGTGTTGCTTCGGCAAAGCCCTTAATGTCGAATGTTAGCTGCGTGCCTGCCATTACAGATCACGCAGGGTTTGGCGGGTGAAAATGCGCGCGGGGCCAGAAGTGGTGATGACGGCGGGTGAGGTTTCTTCTGCGCCGTCCGCATCGGTGTCGATTGGCAAAGCGGCCTTGCCCGCACCGATCAGTTTAAGAGTTGCAATCGCATCCTCATAACGCTCGCGTTGGCCATCGGTGGCGACGTCAGCCTGCCCGGCCAAGAAGTAGATCGCCAAATCAATCGCAAACCCGCGCAGAATTTCGGGAATAGCGGGCAATGGCAGGCGGTAAGCCTTGCCAATATGCGCGTCGATGGTGGCGGTGGCCCGGCTTAGCGCCATGGTCACCGCTTCCATCTCAACCACGCCGGAATTGTCACGGTCAGCAAGGACCAATAAAAGGTCCGTACCATGCAGTGTTTCAATATCAGCGCGGTTCGCGTACATGCAGCTTACCCTTCATCCGAAGAACGGTGGGCGCGAATGAACACGTTAGGGTCGGCTTCCAGCGCTTCACGCTGATCGTCGTCCAGATCATCAATTGGTACGATCAGGGGATTTTTACCCAAGGCCAGACCGGCGCGGCGATAGGGGTCGCGGGCGGCACTGATTTCCACTTTTTCCTGTGCGCTATCGCGATGCTGGCGCGTAGCTCTTGAGCGCGAGTCTTCTTGTTCTACAGCCTCGCCATTTGAAGGCGGCGAAGCTTCCGCGTTTGGGTCGGGAGCAATAGCCGAAGGCGTTTCCGCCTCCGGCTTTGGATCAGTGGTTCTTGCAGGTTTTTTTGCCATGACGCCCTCCTAAGCCAGCCAACGGGATTCGTGCAGTTCCGAATCTTCAAACCAGATATTGGAATCACCGCCATCGATCAGGAGCGCTTTAACAATCTTGCGGGCTTTGGCGCGATTGGCGGTGCCGACCACCAATAAATTAGGCTTAACGCCGAGCTTGACGCCCGCATCATTGGTTTGTGCCATCATGGCATTGGCGGCGGCCGCGTAATTGGCGGCGGTTAAATCCGCCTTGGAGCCAAAGGCCATCTGCCAATAGCCAAAGCCTGCCGCTTCACGGGTGTCGACGCCATAAACGTATTCACCGCGATTAAAGACAGCATCATCGTTCTCACTGTCCTTGGCGACAAAGTTTGGCGCTTTGCGTTGCTGGTATATGAGCGGTTTTAGCGGGCGCGTGGTGTCCATCAGGAACCAGGGCACACCGCCGCCCGCCTGCATGTTGGACACGGATTGATCGTTCACCGGATGCTCAGCATCAAAGAAGTTCTGGCCATCATAACAGGCGGTTTCAAAACCCTTGACCAAGAGATCAAAGACCAGGCGGTCCGGGTTTTCACGCGCCGCCTGCCCCAGGCCTTGCAGCACCGGGCCATAAATGCCCAAATTATCGTCTTCAATGTGCTTACGGGGCACCGAAACTGTGTCTTCAAAATCGCGGTTGGCAATCTGATAGGACTTTTCGGACAGTGATTTCTTACGGCGCTCGCCAATCCATTCGCGCATGGCTGGAAAATCACCCAGCCAGCCATAGGTTTCCAAACCCGTTGTCGAGGTAACGGTGGTGGCGATGGCGGAATATTCCGAAGCGACACCGTCAAAGCCAGTTTGAAACTGTGTCTGAAAGCCGGTGCGCAGGGCCGCCAGTGCGGCAGAAGTAATTAACATTGTTCTCTCCTTAGAACTGGACCCAGACGCCAGCGGCATCCACGTCAAAGATTGCGCCCACGGCGGAGCGGGTGTTTGTGCCATCGGTTTTGGCGACCGTTTGATCATCGACGGCAAAAGCCTGGCCGCCGACATCGGCAAGGGCGATGGGGTCCACGGCGTCATTGGCGAACAGGAAGACCCCGCGTTTAACGTCCACACGCACATCACCATCGGCACCGCCGCCGGTGACGGTTTCTTCGGCGCGACCGAGACCAGTGAGGCTCAATGCCGTGATGGCACCAATGGCCACGCCCGCCTGAAGGACAGCCAAACTGCCCTGGTGAATGGTCACACCGGCCTTGACCGGCACGGAACGAATGTCGCCTTCGCGCTCATCGGTGGCGCGGGCTTGGGATAATGCGGCCATCAGGCAGCCTCCTCTTTTTGCGCTTCAAGGGTTTTGAGAAAAGCATCTTCAGCAATGCCAAGGGCGCGGCACGTGGCCTTTTGTTCGGCATCCAGCACGCCAGGCTTGCCACCTTCGGTTTTACCCTTGGGGGCATCGCCCGCGATTTCCGGGGTAGCGCCAACAAATGCGTTGAAGCGCTCAAGCCCACCTTCGGCAGAACAGGACGCCTTGTGATAGTCGACAGTGGCCGGGGTGATCTTGCCTGCCTTCAGGGCAGCATTGATAGCCGTATCAATGGCGGCCTTTTGGCCCGCATCTTTTTGCGTTTTCAATTCGGCCTCGGCGGTGTTGGCGCGGTTCAGGGCCGTGTCAAAGTCTGCACGCGGCACAAACTGATCCAGCGATGGCGGCGCTTTGACCGCCGCCTGCGCGGTGGTGAGCGCACTGGTTTGGGAATTGATGGCCTTGACAATAGCGTCTTTACCAACATCTGCGCCAAGGCCCAGCGCCTTGGCAATTTCTTCGAGTTCGGGGTCCACTTTGATGGCCTCCTCTTGATTGAGAGCCGTCAGGCTCAGGTTGGGTTGATTGGTCAGCGCGGCGGAAACCACAGCGATGATGTTGCCCGCTTTGGTGAAAGCAATGACGGGGGAAATGAAACGGTACTCGCGCGCCTCGATGGCGTTGCGGCCGCTATCATTCCAGTCCACGCGGCCCCAGATGGAACCGTCGCGAATTTGCAGCTCTTCAACCCAGCCTGCCGCCGGGGCTGGATCGCCCTTGGGGGCTTTGTGTTCCGAAGCGTGTTCAAAATCTACGGGCAGCGGCAAACCGCGCTTGACGAAAAAATCTAAAACGGTTTGAGGGCTGGTCATGGTCCACTTGCGACCATCGCGGCCAAGAATGTTCGGCCCTTTGGGGACCAGCTCAATCCAGTCCGGGGCCGCAGCTTCGGCGTTTAACGCCAATGCGCAGACCGGCACGAGGCTTTGGGGTTGGCGATTGTGAAGTTCTGTGTTTACCATGAGGCGGGTTTGGTCCTATCGCTACGCTGCTTGAGGACAAAGCTAATGGCGGTCCTAACTCAATAACACGCTGACACCTGTCAGCGTGAACGTTCTCAGCCGGTGCTCAAATAGCCGATAGCACAAACAAACCAAGCGGTAGGGCAAAGGGAAAAGCCCTCAAGCAGCGAAGCTTGCCGTCGCGATAAGGCAAAGCGCCAAACACACCCGGACAGGTCAGCAAACATACTTCTTAGAAAGGCTTGGAAAGGGCCAGCAGCGCCAAAGCGCGGTTTTTCGGGGGAATGTGCGTCAGATGTGGCTGTGCGGGCGTGTGGGCTCTCAAAAGCGTAAGCGGTAGCGCAAAAGGAAAAGCCGCGCTCAAAAGCGTAAGCGGTACGCAAATTAAGAATTGAATTTTTAGGTGGAAGCCTTATATTGATCTTGCGGTCTGAGCCAGTTCGGACGACCGGGAGGCTTTTTCACTCAAGTGGTAACGTCGACCCGTGTGGGGATATCCGACCCACCAGACCGCATTCAACATTTAAGGTGTTTATTAAAACCCTCGGACCACATCGCCATCTTTAAGTTGATTTCGGACCCGGCGCTCTTCGGTGCGGTGGAACGTAGTCACATAAAGCTCGTCGCCTTGGCCGGTGGTCTTAACCACGGCACGCCAGAACTTTTCATTTGATTTGAAAAAGAACACCAGAGTGTTGGTATTTTCGCGCACGATGGCGGCGCGGTGGATCTCCTCTTGTAGCTTGCGCCAATCGGCGGGCTTCACGTCCGGATGGCGGGCCGCCTGTTTAATAGCGGTTTCCTTGCTCAAGCGCACAAGGCGGCTATCGCTACCGATGGCTTTGGCCAGATCGTCCGGCATGGCGGCAACAGGCAAAAACCCCGCGCCTTCGCCTTTCACATGGCGGGCAAACTGCGGCTGGCGCACAAGGTCAGTGACGGCAGCGCGGGCCATGTTCTCATCCATGGCATCAAGTTTGCCCGCATAAAGCCGCGCCAGATTATCGCCGCGCGCTTTGCCGGGATTGCTGGCAAAGCCGGGATCAATGCCCTGGGGCACGCGCACACGCTCGCCGGTGCGCTCATTCTCGAACGGTATATCGGGCACGGCGGGCGCGGCTGCACCGGAATAACCAAGGCTGCGCGCCTCCGCCTCGGTGATTTGGCGCAACCAGCATTTGCAACCCCAGCCATTGGGCGGAAACCATTCATTCCAGAACGGATCATCTACGGGGAGAATCAAGCCGTCCTTTTCTACATGATGGGGCCGGTGCACCTCGGACGGGCCAAGGCGATAGAGATAAAACGGCAAAGCAGACTTGGATTGCTGGCCGCGTTCCCATTGCCCGGCGGCGCGGGCGGTGCGCATATTGGTGCGCCAGATGGTTTTCAGGCGGCGCGGTGAACCAAGCTGCACGTCTTTAACTTCGCCGGTGGCAGGATCGGTGCGTTCATCACGGCCCCACCAGCCCTGGCGTTGCAGCTCTGGCGTCAGGTTTCGCTTCCAGTCTTCAAAGGTGCCGCCTTTATCGAGGGAGTTTTGCAAGCTGCCCCGAATGGAAGTGAGCACATCCAGCTCGGTTGCCTTGGCCACGGTGAAAGCGAAGGCATGTTCCTGCGCCCAGACCTCTTGCCAGTCAAAGCTGGGCTGCAAACCTTTGGCGGCGAAATAATCGCGCACGGCCTTTGGCGGTTCATCGGAAAACTTAAAGTCCGCCATTACCCCGGCCCTACCGCTTCGCTACTTGAGGGCTTTGTTTCATGCCCTACCGCTTCGCTGCTTGAGGGCGACTGCCCCTGGCCGCGCGTCTTGAACAAGGTTTCAGCAAGGGCGGTGGCGAGGGCGCCGCTGTCCATGTCAGGAAGCAGTTTTGAAAGCCCTTCAAAGACCTCTTGAGGGGTGTTTGAACGCGCGACCAAATCACGGATGGGCGCAAGAAGCGGGTCAATCATGGGTTGCCAGTCGGCAAGGTCGCTGGCTTGCAGCTCGTCAAGCTCAGCGCTCGGTGGCAATTCTGTTTGCCCATCGCGGTTGAGGGCAAAAGCTGAATTTATCGCGGGGGCAGCATCATCAGGTGCCGGGGCTGATTGCGGGTTTCCAGCGTTGGCCGGGGTGAGAATTTCATCATCATCGTCCGGATCGTCCAGACCCAGCTTATCGCGCATTTGCCGCTGCGAAACGCGCATGCCGCGATCAACCAATGTCCCAATGGCGTCTACCAGAGGCTTTAGCTCTTCCTCATTGAGCGTCTGGAAGGACACCTGCGGGTAATCTTCTTGCGGGCCATAATTCAGGTCAACGTAAGAGACAATCACATCGCGATTGATGGTGGCCGCCAATTGCTTGGCGTCGTCCTCGCTTATCTCCACACGCACGCCATCATGCACCTGCGCCTGGCTGTTCGAGGCACCATCTTCGGTGGTCATGGTCTGGCCGAGCACCGCCTTTGAAATTTGCTGGTCAAAAAACCGTCCGGCGCGCTCAAACAAATCAGAGCTGGAAGCGCCCTTCATTGCTTCTTGAAATTCGATGCGCATGCTTTCTGGCAAAATGGCGGCGGCATCGGTGCCGATATTGGCCACGGCTCTAAACAGCGCGTCCTTGTCCTCTTTACTGGCGTTCGGGCCATAGCGGCCAACCCGCAAGGGCAGGCCATAGGCTTCCATAAAGCCGACCCAATCCTTGATCGAATAATTCTTGAACAGGAAAGACCAGGCAACCAGGCGCGCCAGCCCACCGCGAATGGGAATACCGGTTTTAAGGCGCGGGGTGTGCACCGCAAATTTATAGGCGGGCAGCGCCTCGCCCAAAGGGTTTTGTTCTGTGGCCAGCAAAAGCGTCCGCGCATCGTCAAGGTCAAAGCGGAACCATTTAGCGTCGCGGTGCTTATATGCGCCGGGTTTCCATTGTTTGCCACGGTCCCACATAATCTCGACGGCTGAATAACCTTTGCCAAGGCCGTCCAGCAAATCGGCGCACAATCCTTCAAAGGCTGGTTTGCGAACCAGTTTTGATATCTCGTCGGCAATCTCTTTGTCTCGCGCCGTTTCGGATGCGGCCTCGACCTGCACATCCATACCCAATATGGCCCGCTTGCGCGTGCCCAGCACCGCCGCATAGTGCGGATCGCGCTCCTCCATTTCTTCGGCCAGCACAAGGTAATCATGGGCATCGCCCTGTGCCGCCGCCTTGAGAATGCGCGCCAGTTTGACCGGGGTCAGCCCCGCAACAACGCTGGAATCGCCCCACGCCTGGCGAATGCTGGCCAATGACGGGGCGGCGACCTCGTTTTGCAAGTCTTTCTTGGCCTCTTCAGGGGAAGGCTTTTCAGGCGGCGGGACCGCTTCGCTGCTTGAGCGCGAACGCGCGCCAATGCCAAAAGGTAATTTCATTATAACGCTCCTTGATGGCCACGAACGCCGCGACCGCCGCCGCTACCTTCATCGCCGCGACCTGCGCCTGAAGGCACCGGTTTATATTCATATTTCTGATAGGGGTTTTCAGCCGCGCCCACCGCCAACGCCGCCGCCCAAAACCGGTCGGCATGGCCATCGGACGAGCCGTCTTCGGCAATGCGCGGTGCGCCATTGCCACCGGATATTTTCTTGATCGAGCGAAAGTCTGCCTTAACCTTGTCATCATTGGGAATGCGAATGGTGCCGTCTTCAAAACGCTTTTTAAGCAGTGTGGCAATGTTCAGCCGCATTGTCGGCGTGAACAACACGCCCTCAACCAGATGTTCGCCGTGCTTATCCTGCGCCGCCTCGACCACCGCCTCGCCCATGCCGGTCTGGTCCAGTGCTGCACGCACCACATTATAATCGCGCATGATGCGATCAAACTCGGCCGCCTGCTCAGAGAAGCGGGCATTTTTCATGGCCACCTCTTCGCGCTGCCACAGCACGCCATCGACATCTTCAAAAGGCGAGATGGTGGCAAGGTCATTGCGGCGGGCAATATCGCGACCAACATAGCACAGGCCGCCCGCATAAAAGCGCGGCTCGCCCGCCTCATCATGACAGGCGGCGGCAATGTCGGCCGGGCTAATCCAGGAGCCGGAACCGGCACTTGGCTTGACGTCAAGCTCTTCGTCAGCATCCTCCCCGTAATAATCATACATGTCTTTCACCCACGCCAGTTTTCCTGCGGGTGACGCTTTCTTTCGGGTAACAAGCATAATGCGCTCATAAAGGTCGTCGTTCAGCGCATCTTGGAAAGTGATTTTGAACACCTTGCCTTTTCGGCGGCCTGCCTTGATGTCTTCGATTAGCAAGTTAAAAGGATTATCTACCCCGTCATGGGTAGATATTATGACGACTTTGCCGCCCCAAACCAAAAACGCCATGGCCGCTTTAATCAGCTCTTTCAGGTCTTTGACAAAAGCAGCCTCATCAATAATGAGTAGGCCCTTTTTACTGCGGATCGAGCGCGGCACAGACGGCAAAGCGGTGACGGATTTGCCGGAGGCAAAGCGTATCCGAAACGCCTGAATATCCTTGCCATCATCATCAAACACGACCTCATCAATCTGCACAACAACATCATTGATGGCGCGCGCCCACATGGCGACATCGTCAATAAATCCACGGGTCATCTCTTTGGAATACGAGATATAATAAACGTCCATGCCGCCCGCTTGTTTTGAAGCCGCTGCGGTTTTCATGGCGGTAAAGGCGAATGCCCATGTAATGCCAACCTGGCGAGATTTCGGAATAAGCAATAATGACGTCGTGTTGAACAGCCGCTGCGCCTTGGTCTGATAACCCAAGAACATCCGGCCCTTTGGCAGCTCCAGCGGGTCAAATTCTGGTTTAGCCGCAATCATGTTTCCACCGGCGTAATCTCAACGCCAGCGACCGCGCGCTCTATGGCGCGGATTGCATCGACACCAAGCCCCTGGCTTTTTGCCGCACCCGCTGCGCGTTTTGCCGCGTCCTTGGCAGCTTGTTCCTTGATTTTCTCGGTGCGGTCCACATCCAGCTTTTGCGCGGCCGCCATGTTTTTTAACGCCGTACCCAATTGCATGAATGCCTTCGGGTCCACTTCCTTGTCCGCATCAAGCATAACGCCGGTGACCATATCCAGCATCACCCCTTGCAGCATTTCGATAACCCGGCGTGAGGCATTGCCCTCTTCGACGCTTGGCCCAAGCTCTTTGGTCAGTGCTTCGGCCACATCGCGAGACCTGCGCATAGCCGTGGCAATTTCCTTCACGGATTTGGAATGCCGGTGCAGGCCAGAGCGGGATATTTCGTCATGCCCCATCTGGCGCAAGTGTGCCATGACATCATCCAGCCGGTAGCGACCAGAACCCAGCATCATGTTAATCTCGGTAACGACTTCTTCGGGCAGAGTGTGGATTTTGTTTTTGCGGGCCATATCAGCCCTCCGGCCGGGGACGCTTTACACCGGTGACATGGGCGCGGCCTTGGGCCACATCGGAGCCGCGATGAGTCAAGGTGACAACGCGAATGCGTGTGTCCAGACTTTCAATGGTGACCAGACCCATTTCGGCCAGCCAATCAACCAGCGCCAAGGCGGCATCACGCGACAGGCGGTGACCGGCGTTCATATCGAGCGCAGATTGCAGGGCGCTGACATTTGTCGAATACCCCGGCAATTCGTCGAGAAGCCGCAGCACAAAAAGCCGCTGATCTTCCAATAAGACTTGGGCGAAACTCACTTTTTTCCCTCCCCATCCTTTCCGATCAGATATTCGACAACCAGCCCCACCTGTTTTTGCAAAGCCTCCTGCCCGGCCTTGACCTGCCCAACTTCACGGGAGAGGTCGGCAATTTGCTGATGTGAAGGAATGCCCTTCAAGCGCTCTTCCATGCGCGCCTGACGCTCACTCATGCCCGCGATTTGTCTATTCAGAAGCTCGCGGCTTTCGCGGCCGCCATCAATGTCTTCCTCGATCTGCGTCAGACGCGTGTCGATGGCATTAACCATCCGCTTGATAAGCTCCCAAAGCACCGTCGCAATGCCGCCAAAAATGAAACTGAAAACAGCAAAGTAAAACCCGGCAGACGTCCAATCCACACCCTCAATCATTGTTCTTTTCCTTTTCATTGGCGCAAAAAGCGCACCATGGCGTGCCAGGCACAGCCTCGCGGCGGGCTTCGGGAATGGGATCCGCACAGCTCGCGCAGCTAAGGTGCATGGGCTTGGTTTTCCGGTGCGTGCCCCTTGCTCGCTTTATGGCGTCCTCTCGGTCGCGCGCTTCTTGCGCCGAGGCCCGGTCTGCAAAATCAACCATTGTGCTTGACCTCATCCATGGTCCCGGATGAAGCGCCATAAACCTTGACCTCTAACGCATAAATACGCTCGCCGTTTTTGAGAACGGCACCCTGAATAGAGTCAGCCAAATTTTCTAGCGCCTCAAGGCGGAGGCGGTCTTCCATAAAGCCATTGATAGCAATGCGGCGCACCAACAGAACCAGCGTCACAATCGTGGCGGCCTGGGCGAAACATAAAAGCGCAATGAGCATCATCATTGTGCCGTCGCCTTATGGCAGGCGCGGGCGCGGGCGCGGCCTTCGCCAAAGTCTGACAGCAGCACTACAATCGGGCTATCCGCTGGCAGGGCTTGCACCGCGTCCGCCGCCCGATTCAAAAACTCGTCCGAGTATTCGACAACGCGCGGGCAGATCAGCACCGGAGCCTGAACTGGTGGTTCAGAATGTGCCGTCGCGCATGCGCTGAGCAAGATCATTGCGGCTGCGAGGCTTGTCAGCCCCGGCCTGATCCATTTGTGCTTGAACATTTTCGATCCTTTCGATTTCGCGGGCGCGCTGGCGCAGCACCTGATTTTCAACTTCGGCGCGCCCGGCTGAGCGCGCGGCTTTTTCGGCGCGCTTGAATTGGAACAAAATGGTGAGCGCTATGCTGGCGAGTATGCCGCCCCATTTTAAGGCCGACATGAACCAGGCTTTTGCGCGCAGGCTGGCCCATAGGCTGGCGATCCCGGCCAGCATCACTTCAGACACTTCTTATGGTCATCAAAACGCGCGTAAATGGCCGCCGCCGCGCCAATGACAATCACACCAATGAGCACCCATTTGAGCGCCGGGATAAAGTAAACCATGCCCTCTAACTGCCACTTGGCTTGCGATGTGGCGTCGACAATGGCGGTGGCAACGCCGCCGCCACCGGCCAATGCAGCACCTTTTAGTGTGCGCGACCCGGCCATGTCTTCACGGCCCGCAGGCGCGGCAGCAATGGCTGCGCCGCGTGCCTGTGCTATCGGGGCTTGCTTGTCGTCTTTGGTAAATTGTTCAGCCTCTGACATGCGCCGGTTTTGCAAGCCCTGGTTAAACACCAGCGTGCCCGTATTAGGGTCTGTTATTTTAACCCAGCGCATCAACTCTGACGACACCGCGCCATAATCACCGGCGTTCAGGCGGCGCACTAATGTACTTTCAATGGTGTTGTGAATGCCGACATTGAACGACCAGCTGACCAAGGCATCAAATTGACTTTGTGAAAGCGGCACTTTGACATTGGCGCTGATTGTGGTTTCGGCCCAGCGCACATCTTCGCGAAGGAATTGCTCTGCTTGCGTCTGGGTGATTGTGTCGCCGGGGAAGACCTTACCAGTATGGCCGTAACCAATGGTCCAGACACCGGCTTGGTCCGGCTCGGCAACAAGGACTAAACCCTCGCGTTGCTTGATTTCGGATACCCCTGCCGGGCTGATTTGTCGGTGTTCTGCCATGGCGGCTCCTTAATCATGGATGCGCGGGCGCTCAAAAGCGTGAGCGGTAGCGCAAACAACGATCAAGATACGGGCGAGAAACACGCGATAACACGCTGACACCTGTCAGCGTGTCTGGTGGGCTTCAATCTTTTTTGAAAAGGTCCGGCTGGTCGCTTGGCAGCGTACCATTTGCCTGACGGTGCCGATAAACCGAGCGCTCGGTGCACCCTATCGTACGGGCAATCGTGGCGGCAGGTTCGCCTTTTTTAGTCATTTCGTCAATCACGCGGGCACACCGGGGGCCGGAGGCGAACGGGCCGAGTGGAATAAGGTGCTCCGCGCCGCCCAGCGTTTTGACCAAGAGGCGGGCCGGGCCAAGCCCCAAGGTTTTTGCCAGGCGGTGATTTTCGGTAACACGCGCAGGGATGTACAGCCGGGTGCCGCCATAAGTGCGGGCAAGGTCGTGGGCAGTTTGCAAACCGGCCGCAAGCGCCACCTCGCGCAAAAGCTCTGGCAAGGCAAGAATATGTGCCGGAACTGCAGTCACTTTTGCGCACCGCCAAGCCCTGCGCGCTTGATCCAGTCTTTCAATGCTTCAATCACCGGTCCGGCTTCGTCCGGCGTCAGCATCTCGGCGCGATCTTTGCCGGTCATACGCCGCACAAAGCCGTCAGGTTTTGGCAAAGCGACAATCTTGGCCTGATAAAGCTCTGTCCACAGCGCATAGACCTTGCGGGCGCTGGCACTGACGGCGGTGCGCCGGTAACCGCTGGGCTTCCAGCCGCGCGCTTTGAACTCGGCAAGCACCTCATCCATCTGATCAAAGCTCAGCCCTGCCGATGAGGCTTGCCCGGTGACGCGCATGAGCACGGCGCGATAAGTGTCATCATCCAGACCAAGCTCTTTCTTGGCAATGTGAATTTTCGCCAGCATAGGATTGCGGTTATGTGGGGCGGCGCTCATGTCTTAAAAGAAAAAGCTGAGTATGAAACCAGCTACAGGCCCGGCTATCGCCGCACCGAAAGCCCAAAACTGCCATTTGTTACGCTCAGCGTTATGAGAGTTGTTCGTTTTGAGGCCATCGTTAAAGTTCGCGAGCATTTCGCCTTCTATATTTTCGATTGATACATTGCCCTGAATGTCTTCAATCCAGTCTTTCGGATATTGCGCCACAGGGTCCCACTTTCTTGTGGGTCGAATGCTGTAAAGAGCAAGCGCGGCAGCAACAACAAACCCAACACCAGCGCCGAGTGCAAAAAGCGAAAACCCGGACACTGGACCGTTAACAAAAAGACCGAGACCTGCTGTCCCAGTGGGCAGAAAGGCAGCAGCCATAACCGCACCACGCTGGTCAATCGCCTGCTTCGCATCAGAGATGTCTTGCGCAGCACGCTCCGCCTGGTGAATAATCAGTTCGCGAATCTCCTTGCTGGCGCTGGCAAGGGTATTGGCGATGCTATTTTCTTTTGTTGAGGTCATCTTATGTCTCCTAAAAAAGTCGAAACAACCAATAGGGTTTCAAGCAATAAAAAGGGTGAGTTTCGGGAAAGTGTAGATTCCCGAAAACATGTTGAAGCTGGGCGGGAAACCGCTAAAAACCGGGGACAAAAACCCGTGCCGCCAAAGCCAAAGAAAAAGTAATTCATGACAACCGGTCCAGTTCAATACTGGCGCGCAGTGCGGCGTTAGCTGCTTCGGGTAAACGCTTCATTGCATCGTCCCTGTATTTTTTTGTTCGGCTTTTTGCCAGCAAGGCCAAACGACAAAGCTCGTCCTCCGCCGCTTCGCACTTCTTTTGCGCTGCGGCCAAGGCCGGGTTTTCAAAAGGCATTTGCTCAGACCACGCCATTACGCGCCACCGGCGTTTTGTTTCGCTCTACGCAAAGCGTAAACCACTGTGGTGCGGTCGCGGTTGAGGAAGCGGCCGATACGGGTGTTGCTCCAGCCAAGCCGCCGCAAAAACACCATGGCGTGGTCACGAGCGCGGCAAATGTGTGCAATGCGCGACGGTGAACGAACTTGGTCCAGCGTCACATGGTGCTCTTGCAGCACTTCATGCACCCCGTTTAACCAGTCCGGGCGGTTTAAGCGCGCGCGGCGCGCGCGGCGCTCCGCCTCTTGACGGGCCGCAAGTGTACGCTGCGCCATTCGGATGGCGCGTTCTGCCTCATAGGCCCGCGATTGCGCCGCCCACTTTTTGAAATGCTCACTGCGCTCTGCGTACTTCATGCCGCATCCCGTTCCAATGCGTCCACAGCCATGATGGCGCGCATTAAGGCTGGGCCATAGGCGTTGCCTTTGCGGTCGGCTTCACGCTCCACAGCCATTTTCAAATCCACCGGCACAAGCCCCCAGTGCGTTGGGCATAGGCCGCGCTTTGCATCTGCACGCTGATTGCAACTGTCCAAGGGGCAAAACTGCGCACGCATCACGCAGCCTCGCTGGCCTGGTCGGAGAGTTTTTCTTCGACAGGCTCAATCACAAAGTGTTCCGATGGCGGCACGATAGTTATGCCGGCAATGCCTTTGACCTTTTCAGGGCTTTTCAAAATGGCTTCTTTATCGACTGTGACGCTCACGCGGATAAAGGTGCGCAGCCCGTTCTTTTTCAAACGCTCAACCACATCTGCCACACCTTTGAGCGAGACTGAGGCGGTGTTAAACCGCCACTTGATGATACCGGAACCGAAGTCATGGAACTTCTTCTTGCCGCCATTGGTCAGGCGCGCACGGTTGGCCGCGCACCATGCCTGCACCGCAGCTTCTTCGCTCACCAGTTTTTCACGAAGCGGCGCGGCGTCCTGCTCGGCTTTAGCTTTGAGCGCGGCAACCGCGTCCGACAAATCACCTTCAATGGACTGAAGGCCGCGCCGGTATGAGCCAATCAGCCCAACGCGGTGTGCGGCATCTTCATCTGATTGTGCCGCTTCATAGGCGATTGTTTTTGGTTTACGGGCCATGGTCAGGCTCCTTTCATTTTTGTTGGTGTGAAAAAACTGGTGCGCAGCCAGCGAAACCATTGCCGCCAGAAAGGCAGTTTGGGTCCGGCATAAAATGCTGGCCGCACATCAATGGCCGCCATGGCGTTGGCGGTAGTTAAATCTGTGCCCAGCTCTTCAAGCTTGCCCAAAACCGTGATGAGCACACGGTCAACGGTGACCTGCTGGGGCTTTAGTTCGGAAAGTGCGGCGGTCAGGCAGGCACGTAGTGGCCGATTACCGGGTGCAATACCGGCCTGCTTTGTTGCCCATTCGGTGACGTCCTTGATCTCGCCAGATGTTGCGCGGTCGATCATGCTGCATCACCCCCGTTTGAAGGCCCAAAAGATGGACGGGCGCAGGCGGGCCATGCGCGATTGACCGGAAACTGAATGACGTTTTCGGCGCGCTCGCAGGAATCGACGCGTATTTCTTTGGCCCAATCGTCTAAGTCTTGAGCGCATGTGACGATGTCCGCCATGCTGGTCATGAAAAAACTTACCGTTATGGCTTCTGCTTCAAATAGATTGGCCAGCCTGTCACAAATGGTGTTCAGATTATCCAGCGCCACCGGAAACGGGCGAGCCTTCAAACTAGGCGAAGCGTTTTCCGCCCAGTTGGCTAATTGTTCCAACGCCGATCCAAACACATTAATCGCATGTGCCATTTCTGCGGCGTTCTTTGGAGGCGTTTTACGGATTTTCAGTGCGGTGCGTGCCAGTTCGGCCAGCGCCGGGTTATGAAATATGTGTTCTTCTTTCATGATGATCTCCCTCACGCGCCTAAAACCGGGTCATTGCCAAGGCTGGACCAGCCGGACTTCAGGTCGCGATATTCCATTACCCGGCCCTGCCCGTTGGCAATAATTCTTGCGACGTTTACGCATTTATAAACGGCACGCAGGGCACCTGGCTTTTGCGCAACCAAGTGCAGAAATTGCCGTGAATTTTTATTCTCGATACCCATCCCGTCGAGTATGATCTCAACGTCTTTTTTGGTGGGCCGGTTTTGATTGAATTTTACCCCGATCCGGCTGGTCACTTGTGCGAAGTTGGCTTGCCGCGCCGCGCCATCAAGGCGGGTATAAACTTCGGTGTTACCGACAAGCGCCAATCCAATGCCAGTTTGATCGTGGATCGCCCGCAATTCTTCGATGGCCAGCTCAGACAATTGCTGCGCCTCATCAATAATGAGCAATGCGCCTTTACCATCGCCGATTGACCGTCTGACACGATAACCGAGCTTCGTTGTCGATGAGGTAAGCAAAGCCCCGTCAAGGGCATCAACCACGCAGGACAGCATAGAGTTGATAGACTTAGTTGTCGGGGCCATGGTGGCCACCGTCACACGCGGGCGGCTGGCGGCGTATTGTTTGATGGCTGAGGTTTTACCAAGGCCGGGACCGCCAGATATAAGAGCAAAATCTCCAAGGATTTGAGCGAACCTCAGACGTGATAAGATCGACTCTGCAGTTTGTGTGTGCAAAAATATTGGCGCGGCAGGCATAAGTTCCTGCATTTCCGCCTGCTCGTCTCTGGCATCCAGCCAAAGCCGAACCTTTTGCGCGACGCTGGCATTATCGCCAGCGTATTTATCGTCCGTCCATGAGGAAAGCGTGCTTTTGGCAATGCCACTTTGGTGGTTGATGTCCGCCCAGGATAGTTTTTCCTCATTGCGGATGCGTTTCACTTCATCGCGTAAGAGGGTCATTTCCTCTTCGGTAAAATCCGATTGTCCTAAATCTACGTTCATGTTATCATTCCCTTCTGTCTTCATTGACATTGAAGGTCGCGCTTTGGTTGGTAGCCCGCGCGGCCTTCGCTCATTCGACAAGCCTAAGCCGCCGTTCCGAAGCCTCTTCGAATGCCTTTAATCCGGCATTCAAAGACGCTTCAAATTCTTCATTCTGTTGTAACTGTGCCGCTGTGATGGCTTGCCCGCCCGCCGCAACCATGCGCGCCACTTTGGGCCGTGGCAGGTCCGGCAATTCATCAATCTCCGGCAGCATGGCGGCGATTTGCGCGGGCTGTAGCGCCTTCTCGCAAGCGGCATAATCCTTTTGCGCTTTGATCCAGGCTTTACGTTTGCGCTCGTGTTCACGGGCGTCTTCAACACTGTCGAATTTACCGGCTTGCATGACCGGCGCTTGCCCCACATAGGAGCCGTCAAGCCGGTAAACATGCACCGGTTGATCCAGATGATCCGGGTCAAAGCGCACGACCACGTGGTTGCCGCGAAGGGCCGCGATTACGTCCGACCAATAGCGCGTTCCAAAGATTTCTACCGATCCGGTTTTGCGGTCGGCAAAACGCTTTTCGGCGGCCAGCAGGAACTGGCGAAGTTGTGCCTCACCAGCTTGGCGAACCGGCGCATCGGCGTAGGATTTTGCAAAAACTTCGTCAAAGCTGGACACGCCGTTACACACGCGGGTGCGACGGCCCATTTTGGCGTTGTGCTGGGCAATGCCAGCGTCAACAACGGCCTTGAATTGTTCAATCGGTATGGCGCGCGTGCCATAGTTTTCGGGCTTGGTGCTGGTTGAGTTGCCAGTGTATGCGCCTTCAAAAGCCGGGTGCTTGGCAATGCGGTCACAAAAATCTCTAAACGCACGCTCAATGGGCTTTGACTGCCCGCGATAAGGGCGGGTCCAGTGGATCTGAATGCCCAATGCGGTCAGCACACCCACCGGATCTTCGGCCTTGACCTTGAAGCGGAACCGATTGGGTGTGCCGCCAGTAATCCATTTCGAGGCAAACCCCCGGCCATTATCCAACCAGACACGATCTGGAATGCCGTAATTTTTAAACACATCGCCAAAAGCCAGCCGAACCGTGTCCGCGCCTTCTGATTTGGCATAACGCCAGCCAACAAACTTGCCGGAATACAGGTCTTGAATAGCCAGCATGAGCGGGCGATACGGCTTGCCGCCCGGCTCATCCACGACAAACACATCCCAGCGATGGCCATCTGCGTTTAAACATTCCATGGCGTGAAAGTGTGAGCGGTCCCGGTCCATCGGTGGGAACATGCGTTCCATTTTTTCCATGCCATCGCGGCAAAGAACCTGAACAGCTTCGGGCACTTGGTTTTGCAAGCGCCGCCACAAGGTGCGTGCGGCTGGTAAGCTCCAGCCCTTCTCGTCGGCGATCAGACAGAGCCGGTCAAAGCAGGCCTCAAATGAAGGCTTGGAAAGCCGCAACCAATCACTTTTAAGAATTTGCAGCGCCTCATCCGGGCAATCTGTCAGGGTAATGCGCCCAGCTTGGCGCGGTGCCAAAGCGGGAAGCCGCGCGTCGGCGCGCAGGCCGCGCGTCAGCTTGATCCAGTTGTAAAGCGTTGCTGTCGAGACGCCGGATTCGCTGGCCACCTGTGACACAGCGGCGGTGCGGGACTGCCCGGCGCGAACCAGCGTCTCAACCTTTTTGATCGCCTCTAAGCGTTTTTTGGCGATCTTTTTCTTCGAATTTGGCAGCGCATCAAAAGCGTTCCAGTCGGCACATGGCACGGCCTTTTTACCCGCCTTTACGGTGGGCGCTGTCTCGGCAATCAACCCACGCTGCGCCAAAGCGGCAACCGCTGGCGGTGGCAACACCGAATAATGATATTCAAGCCCGCCGCCACGCTGTTTGCGCCGCCGAAAAAGTGGCACACCATGCACATTAATTAATGTGTGCCAGCCATCCCGCTTGGCGCGTTCGTTCACTTTGCGCTTAGTCGCGGGCAAAGAGGGCAAGGCCATCATGGCAATCTCGGCAGCGGTGAGCCAGCTCATGCGCTTTGCCTCCGCAAGTCCACGGCGGGGCGGCTTTTAAGCTCTTTCAAACGCTGGTCCAGCGCCTTCTTTTGTTGTTCCACGGCACCTATTTGCGCCAGCAAGGCTTCCTCGCCTTGCAACAAGGTCAGGCCATCGCCATTGACGGCGGCCTCCCAAAGCCAGACCGAGCCGGTGACGCGCGCCAATGCTTTAAAACGGACCAAACTAATGCGGTGTTCTTCGCGGGCGGGGCTGGCATAAGCGTTCAACATGTGTGCGCTGACGTCCTCGCCTAGCATCTCACTCATGCTGGCGGCGATTTGTGCGCGCGTCATCGGCGATTCTTTCAAGGCACGGCTGATTGCCTTTGAAATGAGGCGGCTTTGCACATCTGCGGGTAATGGAGCCATTTTTGCGCGAACTGGAAAGCGGTGTTCAATCTCAGATACATCAAGATATGCGAGCGCTTTTGGTTTGAAGAAGGATAACCACTTCATGACTTGCTCACCTTCCAGCCTTTGGGCAGTTTACCAGCCTCTAAGAAGGCCAGAAAATCCGCCTTGGTGCGTCCGTCACACTTGGTCCAGAGCGCCACCATGCGGTCATAATTGACCTCGCGGTCTGTGCGGCCCTTGCGCACACCCAGCACCATGTCCTGCGCTTCCTTGACCGAGCGCGCCGGTTTTTCTTTACGGCAAATCAGCCCGGCCACCTTTTCCTGTGTGTCCGGGTCCAGCTTGGCCAGCGCCATCAAGGCAGATTGTTTCTCGGCGTGCTCAGTGTCCGCAATCAGGGCTTTGACAGCGGGCAAAAGGTGCTCGTCCAGCCAGACAGCGCGCTGTATTGTTCGTTTGTCAAAACCGGTCTTTTCGGCAGCATCTTCTGCAAACGACATTTTGTCGTTTGCATCACCATGTTTTGCTTTTGCGCCTGCAACACCGGCTTTTGTGTCCGGATAAAGCGCCTCGTAAACATCTTTTCTGGCGGCTAAAAAGGCGGCGCGGTCCAGTGGGTTCAACTCACGGCGAATTAGGTTGGCATCAATCTGGCGCAGGCGGACATTGGTCTTGTCCAGATCGCGGATATGTGCGCGAATATGCTCCCATCCCAGTATTTTAGCAGCGACAAATCTATGATTGCCATCAACCAGCACAAGCTGCCCATCCGGGCGCTTCATTAGGTCTATAGGCTGTAACTGATCGACTTCTGTAAAGCTGTCCGCCACGATGCGCGCCCAATGATCATCCACCCCGCGCAAGCGGTCTTCGGTGTCGATATCGCCAAGCGGCACCAAATGCACACGCTCACCCGGCAGGGCTTCGGATAAGGTGTTTTCTGTTTTGGCGAGTTTTTTCTTACTCATGCCGCACCTGTCATTCCGGTCCCGGATCGCTGTCCGGGACAGGCTCCGGCCGGAATCCATTGTGAGGGTGCGCAAGAGGGGGAACCTTTTTTCACACCCCCTCTTGCGCTGGTCATTGCAGGCTGAGGTGTTGAGAGTGCCTGCAAAGGCTGTTTGGTTGCGGGAGCCGGATCACTTTTTGTTTTGGGCCGAGCGACCTTCGCGCTCAAATAGGCCAAAGGCCGATAGCGCACTAAAGCTGTATGAGCCAGACGCGCTACCACTGCGCCATCCCGCGTGAAAAATGTGCGGCGAAGGGGCATGGTTTCCTCCGCCGCTTTTTCCTCTAAGGTGCAATTGTCAAAAAAACACTTGGAGGAAAACTTGATGGCCGTTCCTGAAAACATAAAAGAGTTCAACAAGAACGCAGCCAAGGTGTTTGAAATGCTGATAGAGGTACATCCGAATAAACGATATTTGTTTTTCACCGACCTGACCGGTGAAGATAAAAATATTTTGGATAATTTGATGCCCGAGGATTTATATACGAAGGAGCGAGAGAACGCCCATGCTTGTATGCGATGGTTACTTGAGGAAGAATATGTAAGGGGAAAAGATTGGCGAAACGGCCTTTCATCAGCAGGGCTGCCCAGAGCAAGTTGGGAAGCCCTAAAAATGCCGTCCGTACTGCGTCCAAAAAACTCGGTAATTGACATGTTCACCGATGCCATCAAAGGGATCAGCAGGGTTTCTCTGGATGAGGCTATCGGTGAAGTAATGTCGATCATTTTTCAGACCCTAAAATAGTTGTCAGATTGCCAAATCCGGGAAACAGGTCGCCGACATACATCTGCGTCCGCCGCGCGCGCTCACTTTGCAGCAACACAAGAACATTATGCTTTGTCGCTGCATCAAAACCTTCGGCGTCTTCAATCAGTATGGCCAAATCCAGCAATGCCTGATCAACCTGATTGCGAACCGTCAGAGATACAGATTCCGGGAAAATATCGTCGTCAATATCGACCTTCTCTTCCTGATGCCAAATCTGCAGTGCGCGACCGATACCCGGTCCGTCATCGTCAGGAGAGTACCGATTCCTTCTTTCTTTAATGGCGGTTGCAAGAGTTTTCGCTTCCATCACTCTTCTCCAGGACCCAGAGATGAAGGAAGCTCGGCTCTACGCATGCTTTCAAGATTGATGAGCATTTGAAGAAACAAGCTACTGGCTTCCTCTTCGGTGATAAATTTCTGGGCAATAAACCGCTGAAATATCTCATCCCAATGCAGTTGGTCAGTGAGTGTTTTCAAATACCATTCGCAAAAAACCGCATGGTATCCGGTGGTGCGGTCCGGCCAGATCTCTTGTCTGGTCAAATCGGCAACCTCTGCAGTTATTGGCTGTTCTTCCATCACACATCACCTCCAAAGCCGTGCTCACGCGCCAGCCGCTTTAAATGCCGTTGTTGACGGGCTATGCCGCCCGTGTCTTGGGCTTGCGCGAAAACAAAGGCGGCGAGGGTTTTTGCAAATTTTTCCAGCCGTTCTCTTGGCAATTCACCAGCCAAAATTTCAAAGGCTGTCACATGGGCACCAAGTTCAGATATCGGCGTTGTGACCAGGCGTTCGTCTAGCGGCACGTCGGCGACCAAATCTCCGCAGCGCGCTAGCGCGTAGCTGGTCGCCCCGCTTGTGCGCCAAACCAGCAATTCAAACCCTTCGGCGACAAAATCACTAAGCGCCAGAGGGCCAAGGCTATCGACCATCACAAAGGGTGGTGCGGCGCGCTCTGCGCGGGGTGCGGGTTTGCTTGATGTGCTCATGCCGCATCCTCCTTTGCGGAGGGGCGCGGAATGTCATCCGGCCAGGCAAGGTCTTCTGGCCAGTTGTCAGAAAACCAAATCAGAACGCGATCATACATCGATAGGGTACAAGTCTTCCCCTCACGTAATCGCGCAAAGAAGCGGCCTGTTCCGGCCGCGTAGGTGGCAACCGTCGCGGTCGAGACCTTCCGATGCTTTGCGTACCTGTCTGCTAAAAGTGTCAAATGTCGAATCATGACTACAACGTAAAATTTTACGTTCTTTGTGTCAACGGAAAATTTTACGCTTCTCTTTTTAGTAAAATGTTCGTAATGCTTAACGAATGATTAACGATAGTTTCATAGTGGAAATTCAGCAGCTCCTGCATGAAGCTTTGCAAAGAGACGGACGGCCTGCGGCGATTGTTTCTCGCGCAGCTACAGGAAACTCTGATGCTTTACGCACAATATTTAATGGGCGAATGCCATCGGCAGCTCGCTTGAAGGCTCTTTGCGATAACCTCAACATACCTTTTGAGATTGGGAAAAAAGAAAAAGTAAATTTTTCCCTTCTGCGTCTGTCGATTGAGGCGGTGGAAGAAGGTCTTGAGATGACCGACCGGGAAATGACCCCGGAGGACAAGGCCGAAATGATCGTCGCGGTCTATGACCTGCTTGATGATGATGTGCCGGTGGAAACCATCCGAAAAAAGTATTTTACAGCCGCATGAGGGCCTGCTTATGAAAGAGTCTGATGACGATAAAAAATCCAAGGTGGTGCAGCTCTTTGGAGACAAGGCCAAACCAAAGGTAAAGGACGGCGGCCCAAAAATAACCAATAAGAAAAAGGTGGTCGCCAAGGGCCAGAACAACGTTGCCATTGGCAAGGTTGTCGGTGATGTACATTTCAATGCACTTCAGTCACCCAAACGCCAACCCCGAACTGTTGAGCAACCACCTGTCGGATCAGTGACAGATGCACACCGCCGCCAGTTGCAAAATCTGGTAGATGGTATTGTAAAAAACACTAATGGAAAAACCGAACACCGGTTTATCTGGAAAAAATTCAAAGATCGATACGAAATCCCGAAGTATCAACACCTACCAGAAAGCAAATACGCTGATGCCCGCAAGTGGCTGCTAGGCTGGTATGGGTCAAGCAAGCGGGATGGATAAAACAGGTCCCACTTACATTCAACTTTTTTGGCTGTTTTTCAAAGCATAAAATCATCTAACACATTGTATTAACAAATGTATTCGCTAAGTGGGACTCTGATCGGCAAGTGGGACCAAAAAGGCCCACTTAAATTCTGTGGGCAAGGGCCAAATGTGTTGATGTGTGCGTAAATTGCATGGGCAGAACCGCGAGCCTTCAAAGGGCTTTCTAAGCGCCACACGCCTTATTCTACAAAGGTTCTTCTATAGGGTGTTGAGCGCCCTTCGAAAGCCCTTTGAAGGCCACTGGAAGGCCGGTGAAGAAAAGCTCCAATTTGCAGGCTTTGGCCCATGTCAGCGATAAAAGCGCTATAATTTCTAGACATTGATTTGAGAAAAGAGACGACAACAAAACCCCAAAAAATTACACACTTCCCTTTATTTATAAGGGTTCCGTCCCACTATGTCCCTTTAAATCCCGGTATATCCCGCATTTCTAGTTCTATGTGTCACCTTACACCGCTAAGGGGTAATTGACCCTTGGTTTTCCTATCCACAGGATAATCGCCTTTATGCACACCTAACGTGATCTTTGGAACCACCGTGAAACCCATATGCTTTATG
This sequence comes from Robiginitomaculum sp., assembly GCA_021776525.1. Taxonomy (GTDB): domain Bacteria; phylum Pseudomonadota; class Alphaproteobacteria; order Caulobacterales; family Maricaulaceae; genus Robiginitomaculum_B. The sequence goes on along the minus strand of JAJFFT010000004.1, from coordinate 106,921 downwards.
AATTGCGGCTCTGGGCGGCAATGAAACGGGGCGGGTTATTGGTATGGCATATCCAGAACTTACCCAACATAAGGCAAAACGGATTAGTATTCATCTATCCATCGAAATGGCCTGCGGTCGCCCTTGGCTGGCCTTTGTCTGTTACGGCATAATCATTGCGTTAAGGCTTTGCAAAACACTTTCCATATGGCCGATGTCGTCTCTGGCTTTTTTGATTATAATCGCGCCTTGCAAGACCGAGGCAATGACTTTGGCCATGGCCCGCGAGCTGCCGGAAAATTCAAAAGCACCCGCCTCTCGTCCTTCCTCCAGCAATTGCGTCAAAAACTGCTCCTGCGTTTCAAAAAACTGTCGCACGCCATTTTGAAGAGCGTCCGGCAGGCTGGCATGTTCGGCACCCAAGACGCCGATCAGACAGCTCACCCCTTGCGTATTGGTGATCATCCGCACAGGTTCCATCATCGCTGCAAAAGCTTCGCGATAGCTTTGAGGATGATCAGGGTCTGTTTTAACAACCGCCGAAAATGCCATATCTGCATATTGTTGAAGCACGATCCCCCCAAGATCGCTTTTCTTGGGAAAATGATAATGAATGCTGGCCGTGCGAATGCCGATTTTTTCAGCCAGATCGGCATAACTGACCGCGTTATAACCGCGCTCCATAACCATTGTGGCAAAGCTGTCGGCAATGGCCTGGGCGGTTTTCCCCATCGGCTTTGTCACAGGTATCTCGTTGTGTTCGGGGCGGACAATATTGGTCGATCTCCTGATCATCTGTGTTTCATCCGATCTTATTCCATACCACGCCCCCTGTTACCAGCGAAGATCAACCTTTGGATTGGGCATCACCATTTGCCATTGGAAGCGACCCTCAAGCGTATAACAGACTTGACTACCTACTACTAGATAGATATCACTGCCGACATCAACGCAACACAGGGTGTGTTGGGCATCCGCGGGCATGATCTGGCGGACAGGCCACCGCCCGTTCCAAGCGCGAGGAAAATGATGACTGAATTATCTCCTGATCTCTTCTGGCTGACCGCCACTGCTGTAATGACCATGCTGATGTGGGCACCGCATATTGTCTGGTTGATCCTCCAGGAAGGCCTTGGCCCGGCTTTGATGGACCGCAATCACACTTTGGAAGTTACACCCCTGTGGGCCAAACGAGCCCAAAAGGCACACACCAATGCCACTGACAATCTGGCCGCCTTCGCCATTTTGGTTGTCGTGGCGCACCTTAGCGGTGTTGACAGTGCAATAATGGGCCAATTGGCCATGTATTATTTTATCCTGCGCGCGGCGCATTTTGTTGTTTATCTGTTTGGCCTGCCGGTATTACGTACGGCGATTTATCTGGCATCCATCGGTGTCGAGATTGTCATTGCCATGCACATTCTAGGCTAAATTTTGATGCCAAAAACAGCCAAAACGGCGGTCATTGCCGGGGTTGGACCGGCCCTTGGGGCCAGTCTATGCCGGGCATTTTCACGCCAAGGATACACAGTAACTGGCCTTTGCCGTCATTCAGAGCCACTTCCCCCCACTTTTGCGGCGCTGAACAATGATCTGGACAAATTTGTCCCCTTGTCCGCTGATCTGACGGATAAAGACCAGGTGGAGGCGGCATTTACGTTCATTGAGCGTGAACAGCCGCCTCTGCGCGTGGCCATTTATAATGTGGCACAATTTCACATGAACCCGTTTGACGCAGTTGATCCCGATATTTTTGAGGCCGTATGGCGGGCCAGTGCCTATGGCGCCATGGTGTTTGCCAAAACCGCTTTGCCATTGATGATGGCGGTTGGTGGCGGCACGCTGATTTTTACTGGGGCGACCGCATCCGTGCGCGGCGGAAAACACTTCTCTGCATTCGCCTCAGCCAAGTTCGCCCTGCGCGGTCTGGCCCAAAGTTTGGCCCGCGAATACGGACCGCGCGGCGTGCACGTGGCCCATGTCATTGTCGATGGCATGATTGGGCGCTCAGCCGCATCGTCGGTGTTTCGCAAAGACGAAGACCGCGCCATTTCCCCCGATGAACTGGCCGATATTTATACAGACCTCGCCCGTCAAAAACCCAGTGCCTGGACTCAGGAACTGGACGTGCGCCCAGCCACAGAGACATATTAAATGCTTGCCAATACATCCCAAGATACCGCCGCACAGACCGATATTTGCATCCATGCGGACCTGAACAAAAACGCCTTCGTGGATGCTGCCAATATGCATTGGGCATTTTCGCCAGCGCCCGGTGTCCACCGCAAACCACTGGAACGCATTGGCGGTGAACAAGTCATCCGCGCCACCACGCTTGTGCGTTATGCATCCGGGTCAAAGTTTGCGCCTCATATTCATGATACCGGTGAAGAGTTTTTTGTGCTGGATGGCGTTTTTTCAGATCATTCGGGTGATTTTGGTGCAGGCACCTATGTGCGCAATCCGCCCCGTTCCGCCCATGCACCGTTCAGCGACAAAGGCTGCACGATCTGGGTCAAGCTGGGCCAGATCCCCGATCATGACCGGCGCACCGTGCGCGTTGATACGACCGACGAAACTCTGCAATGGAGCGATAATGGTGCTGGCACCCGTTCGCTCACACTTTATGAAAGTGCAGATGAACATGTGGCGCTGGTCCAATGGACAGTTGGTTTGCACACCCCCCTGGTCAGTTTTGAACATGGGGTGGAAATCTTTGTCTTAAAAGGTTCTTTCAAGGACGAGCACGGCCACCATGGCATGAACAGCTGGACGCGTCTTGCCCCCGGACAGAGCCAGACCCTGCAAACCATGGTCCCGTGTCATGCCCTGGTTAAAACCGGACATTTAGGCAGCCATGCGACAGGTATTCTAGCCCCCTGACAAAGACACCATTGCCGGTTAAACTGTTCTCGATATGGGGGCGGGTATGCTGAATTTCTTTCCGCTATTGGCGGTGCCAGTGGTGCTATATAATATCATAGCTCTGGGCGGCGGCGTGCTGTCCAGGTCGTCTACTGACGTCGTGGCCGGACTGGCCGCAACCGTCTTTACCCTGCCCATGGCATCAGGCCAGAACTGGACGATCACCGCCGGTGATGTCTTGATTTTTGTGGCGTTGGTTATGCTGTTTGCTGAACTGATTAAAGTTGCCCGTAATGGTCGCGATGCGGCCTTGAACCACACGTTGTCGCTGGCGCTGTTTATTCTTTGTCTGATCGAATTTTTGTTGATCCCGGCCTTTGCCTCATCCTTGTTTTTCATCATCACAGCCATGGCTTTGATGGATGTCATTGCCGGTTATCTGATGACCGCGCCGCTGGTTGACGAGCGTGATGAGCAGATCGATGAATATGAGGATTAAGGTCTGGCTTAGGCCAGTAATTTCAGCCGTGCGCCAGTTCTGTCTACGCCGTTTTGCAGACGCTTATAGGTGATCAACACCCGTGCCTGTTCGCCCCGGTCGCCCTTAAGGCCGCGCCGGGGTTTTCCGGCCATAACATGCGCTGAAAAGGCAGCCAGTTGCGGGGCTTGCCGGGCGTGTTTTGCGCGCCGCGATGGGCTTTTGACCAACACAAGCGCCTTGCCCGAAGCCTGTTCTTTAGACCGGGGTTTCGTATTGTCCGTATTCAAGCGAACGGCGGAACGAGATATGGAGGTAATGCGGCTCATGGGTGCTCTGTTGCAAAAGGCGCGCCCCTTTTGCTGGCCCGCTTTGGCACTTTTAGGGTGTTAAGGGCCTGTTAACCATAATTTTCTGATGAAAACTGCACATAACAGCGCCGCGCTGCCCCGTTTTGGGACAGAACCAAGAGCCCTAGCTCAATTTGTCGAGTTTTTCCTGCATGGCGGCCATTTGGCTGCGCAACTCGTCCAGATCATGATCGCGCACTGGCGGTTCTTCTGGCTTTGCCTTCTGTGTCGCAGCAGGGTCTGCACTATAAGTGCCAAAGGGCGACATCGCGCCAAGCGCTCGCTCGAAAAGAGCCATGTTCTGGCGCACTTGCTCTTCGAACATCCCCAATAACGGGTTCCCGGTGGCCCCGCCCATTTGACGGGAAAAGCGTTCCCGCCCCTGAGACAGAGATTTCATGCTCATATCCAAAAAGCCCGGCACAACACTTTGCATGCTGTCACCATAAAAGTTGATCAATTGGCGCAGAAAATCTACGGGCAGCAAATGCTGGCCCTGAGCCTCTTGTTCAAAAATAATCTGGGTCAGCACGCTGTGGGTCAAATCATCGCCGCTTTTGGCATCCAGCACCACAAACTCGGTCCCTTCATGGACCATCGTCTTGATGTCATCCAGCGTGATATAGGCGCTGCGCGCCGTGTCATACAGCCGCCGGTTGGCGTATTTTTTGATGATGACGGCATCAGAAGTGCTGGTGCTGGATTTGCGCATAAAGCTGTCCTACGGGCAAAATCGGGTGGGTCCAGTTTCGCAAGTGCAGCACAGCTTCGCAAGCCTTATCAGACGTTTTCTTTTATCACGGGATTTGCCATACTGCGTTTCGCCAATAAGGAGAGCGTCATGGGAAGATTAGCCGTTGTTACCGGAGGCACACGCGGTATTGGCCGGGCCATCAGCGAACGACTGGCCGGGGCCGGATACACGGTTGCCGCTGTTTATGCAGGCAATGCCGAGGCCGCACGGGCGTGCGAACAGACGCAAGGCATTTCCTGTTACCAGTGGGATGTGGCTGATTATGACGCCTGTCTTGCTGGTATCGCACAAATTGAAGCTGATCTTGGGCCGGTCGATATTGTCGTCAACAATGCCGGCATTACCCGCGATGGCACCATGAAACGTATGTCGCCGGACGCCTGGAAAAAGGTCATCGATGTCAATTTGGGCGGCTGTTACAATATGGCCAGTGCCGTCTGGAAAGGCATGTTAGCACGCAAATTTGGCCGGATTGTCAATATTGGCTCGATCAATGGTCAAGCCGGACAATATGGCCAGGTCAATTACGCCGCCGCCAAGTCCGGCATTCACGGCTTTACCAAGGCTCTGGCCCAGGAAGGGGCGGCCCACGGCATCACCGTCAACGCCATTGCGCCCGGTTATATTGATACTGATATGGTCGCCGCAGTGCCCGACCATGTGCTCGACAAAATTATCGCCGGCATTCCGGTTGGCCGTCTGGGCAAAGCCCACGAGATCGCCCGCGGTGTACACTTTCTGGTCACTGACAATGCCGGGTTTGTCACCGGATCGACCCTCTCTATCAATGGCGGGCAGCATATGTACTAAACGTCAAAACTTGGTAAGGTTTTGGCCCCAAAAGCGCCGTAGTTTGGTATATAGTGATCCATCATGAAGGTAAGCCATGTGCATAAAAGGCAATTTTTCAGCGCGATAGCCGCGCTTGTGGGGTGCGTGTGGCTGTCCAACAGTCCGGCACTGGCCGGGGAACCGGCCCGCAAAGTTCTGCGCGAAGCCTATGAAGCCCGCGCGACCACCCAGCCGGTCAATCGTTATGATGTCGGTAAAAAAAGCGAAGCCTTTATTCTTGATCAACGCCGCAGCGGGAAAATGCTGTTTCGGTATGTGCGCTCGCGTGAGGTCTTTGTCCTGAACCGGGTGCCCGGGCCACGCGGCGATATGATGTTGAAAAACGACCTTGGTGCGGTGATGGTTCGTATGAGCCGGGTTGGCGGGCCGATTTTGTTTCCCGAACGCACCTCAACCGGTGTGCCCGCCTGGCGGGCCGGACCGGCCACACCTTTGGGGCCGCAAACCGTTCATCTGGACGATCTGCGCCCGGCGCTTAGTAACATTGCCAATGATCTGGCGCTGATCCTTGATCAGGATGTGACAATTTCGGTGACCGGCGCTGATGAACCATCGGCCTGGCTGTACTTGGATACGGCACTAAATGCCCGCAGCGCCATTAACCGCATTGCCCGCAATCCGGACCGCAAGGGCCGCACATTACCGCAATTGAACGCCATCCACCTGATTGCTGCGACAAAACAAAATGTCATGCTGGAAGACAGTATCTTGATCATTCACCTGGTCACCGATCAGGGCTTTGCGGGACGGCCATCGTCCTTGCGTCTGGCCGGCTTCCTGTCCGGCAAGCGTATTCGCGCAGACAAGAACTAGCCTTTGGCCTAGCCGGTTGAATCCGTGGCTCCAAGATCGCTGGAGCGTTTGGTCGGATGAGCCTGGCGGGCATTTTCGATCAGCGTGTCAATGCGGGCTTTCTCAATCGCAAAGAGTTTTAACTCCTTGGATTTCAGCTTGCGCCCCGTAGGTACTTTGACGGTCATCGGGTTAACCTGACGACCGTTTTTCAAAACTTCATAGTGCAAATGCGCGCCGGTCACCCGCCCGGTGGCCCCCACATAACCAATGATCTGTCCCTGATTGACCCGGCGGCCTTTTTTAACGCCCCGGCCATATTTTGACATATGCGCATAGGCGGTTTTATAGCCGTTAGAGTGACGAATGCGCACATAATTACCATAGGAGCCATAACGCGAAGAGCGCTCGATCACTCCATTACCAGCGGCCATGATCGGTGTGCCGCGCACAGCGGCAAAATCGGTGCCTTTGTGGGCTCGTGTATAACCCAGAACCGGGTGTTTACGCCGCCCGAACCCGGATGAAATACGCGCCCCTTTAACCGGCGTTTTCATCAAGAAGCGTTTGGCGCTCTGCCCTTCTGCGTTATAATAGCCCACTTCGCCATCGGGCGTTTCAAAACGATAAAAGGCTTTTTCCTTGCCGCGTGGTGCCAGCATAGCATAAATCAGATTGCCGCTTTTGATCGAAGCCCCGCGCTCGTCGCGAAAATCCTCAAAGACCATGTCAAAACGATCGCCCGGGCGAATGCCGCGCTGAAAATCAACCGAATAGGCAAATAATTGGGCAAAGGCGGCAATCACCGCATCACTGGCACCGGCCGCCAGACCGTCAACATAAAGCGAGGCATCAATGCTGCCCGTAGCCCGGGTTTGACCTGCGGTCAGATCCATAACCAGCTCGCGAGCAGAGAAATCACCATTATAAGCACGTTTGAGCAACACCGTGCGGGTCACATCCGGCTTGGTCGTCAGACCGGCGAGATGATAACGCACCCCGTCTTTGGCGCTGCCGGGCTCGATGGTTTCCAAAGACAGGTTCAACGTCTGCCCGGCCCGCAAATCACGCGGATTAAAGGTTGTCGCCAAGGCCGTAATGGCTCGTGCCGCCTCGCCCCGGTCAATCCCGGCATTTTCCAACAATTTGGACAATGTCGCCCCAGGGCGCACTTTGATTTTTTTCTGGTGAGTCCGGCTTAAACTATCCTGGCTCAGCTCGTTAAAAACGGCCTGTTCCAGCACCGCCATATCCGGCAAGGGCAATACTGCCAGTGTTTGCGGTGGAATATCATTGCTGGCCTGAACAGGGGGCACAGAGTCCGGCTCGTTATGGCTGCGTAAATTATAAATTGCTGCACCCAGCAAAAATACGGGAACCGCAAGCGCCGCAAGCCCAAGAGCCTGGTGCGTTTTACTTATGCCGGGTTGCACCAAGATACGCGCGTCCATATTCATCCCCGTAAAAGACTGATCTTCCTAGCCGCAGTGAATGCGAGGCAGGTTAAATAAGTCTGAGCATTATCGTGTTGTGCACATATTTTGCCGCATCAATGCGGCAAATCCAAGTCTTCTCGCCATTTGGGTGCAGCCAAACCGGCTATGCATCCGTAATGAGAGTATCACAAGATACCATTCATCAGATGGTAAGGCTCTGATTGCATTCTGGCCCCAAGACCCATTTGGGGTATAATTTCGAATCAGCACGAGTATGACCATGACCGAGATGACCGCGCCGTTTAACATGCCTGCCGAAGACCTAGCCGCTTTATTGTGCGCCCGCTTATGCCATGATCTGGTCGCACCGGTCAGCGCCATCAATACCGCATTAGAGGTTATGGAAGACGAAAGCGCCGCAGACATGCGCGATGAAGCCTTGAAGCTGTTGCATCTCTCGGCTGGACAAGCCTCAGCAAAACTGGAATTTGCACGTCTGGCTTTTGGTGCCGGAACATCGGCACCGGGCCTGGTGGAAACCCGCGAACTGGAACGTCTGGTCATGGGAGCCTTTGCGTCGGCACGATCCGAAGTGATCTGGAAAGTCACGGCGTCACATTTGTCAAAGACGGCGGCCCGGCTGCTGCTGAATATGGTTATATTGGGTATTGAGGCGGGTTTGCGCGGCGGCGAAGTCCACATTGAAGCCGCATCAGCAGCCCGAATGCGGGTCAGCGTACGCGGCGGAATGAGCAAGCTTCTGCCAACTGTCAGCACAGCACTGGACGGCGCGCCCATGGAAAATGGCTATGATGGCCGCTCGATCCAGCCCTTCTATACAGGTCTGATTGCGCGCTCGCTGGGTGGGCGGACCGAGGCCCGTACCTTGGACGATGGTGTGGAATTTATGTCGTTAACCGCCGAGGCTGCGCCCGATATGATCGGGACTCGCGCAGAGGCTGTATAATTTTTAAGAATTGAAGCAAGCCTTAGCACCCCCTTAACCACTCCGGTTAATGATAGCACCACCTGGGAAAAAACACTGCCCCTGGGGGAGCATAAAGATGGATGATCTATTAGAAGAGTTTTTGACCGAAACTGCGGAAAGTTTGGAAACCGTAGACTCAGAGTTGGTCAAGTTTGAGCAAAACCCCAATGATGAGGAAACGCTCAACAATATATTCCGGCTGGTTCACACCATTAAAGGGACATGCGGGTTTTTGGGCCTGCCACGGCTGGAGGCTCTGGCCCATGCCGGCGAAACCCTTTTAGGTAAATATAGAGACAAGGCTCTGGTGCCGAACTCTGACACTGTGACGCTGATTCTCGAATCCATCGACCAGCTCAAAGAAATTCTGGCACATCTTGGCTCAACCCAAAGCGAACCTGATGGCGACGACGCCCCCATGATCGCTCTATTGGTGGCCGCGTCCGAAGGCAAAATGGAGCCCGCAGACGCACCTGCGGCACCGGTCGCCCAAGACCCTGTTGCCCAAGACCCCGCACCCGAAATTGTTGCAGAAGAGGCGCCCGCAGAAACCGCCCCGGCGGCAGAAGAAAACAGCGACGAAAACTATGATACCGACCTGGACCGGCCTTTGCGCCCCGGCGAAGTTTCGCTGGCAGATCTGGAACGCGCCTTTATGGAGGCAGACGGCCCGGATCTGGAACAATTAGCGGCTGAGGCCGAAAAAACTAAACTGGCTGAAGAGAAAAAACAAAAAGAAGAAGCCGAAAAAGCCGCCAAGAAACCCAGTGTCGAGGTTTCTCTGGTGTCGCAATCCATCCGCGTAAATGTTGATGTTCTTGAAGACCTTATGACCATGGTGTCGGAACTGGTCCTGACCCGTAACCAGCTGTTGCAAATGGTGCGCGGCATGGGCGACACAGAGATTAAAGTGCCCCTGCAACGCCTGTCCAGCGTCACCGCTGAATTACAGGACGGGGTAATGAAAACCCGCATGCAGCCGATTGGCAGCGCCTGGAAAAAACTGCCACGTATTGTTCGGGACAGCGCCAAGGCCGTGGGCAAGAAAATTGAACTCCATATGGAGGGTGAAAACACCGAGCTGGACCGCCAGGTGCTGGAACTGATCCGCGATCCGCTGACCCATATGGTCCGTAATTCCTGTGATCACGGTCTGGAGCCGACCGATGTCCGGATCACCGCCAACAAGCCCGAAGCCGGTCAAATTCATCTGCGCGCCTATCATGAAGGCGGCCATATTGTCATTGAAATTCAAGATGATGGCGCTGGTCTACCGACTTCAAAAATTAAACGCAAGGCCATGGAAAACGGCATCATTACGGATGCTGAAGCCGAAAGCATGACCGAAAACCAGATTCACCGTCTGGTTTTTGCGGCCGGACTGTCGACCGCCAAGGAAGTCACCTCAATCTCTGGTCGCGGTGTCGGCATGGATGTGGTCCGCAATAACATTGAGCAAATCGGCGGTACCATTGATCTTCTCTCTATTGATGGCGAAGGCACAACCTTTACCATCAAAATTCCGCTGACCCTGGCCATTGTCTCGGCCCTGATTGTCGAAGTGGCCGAAAGCCGTTTTGCCATTCCGCAATTGTCTGTTCTGGAACTGGTTCGCACCACACAGGACGGTGAACACCGGGTCGAAGTCATACATGATACCCGTGTTCTGCGCCTGCGCGACACATTATTGCCGTTGATTGATCTGGCAGACATTCTGGGCATTCCGCAAACCGAAAAAACGTCTGACAACGCCTTTGTCGTTGTCATGACAGTTGGCGATCAACGCTTTGGCGTGGTTGTCGACAATGTGTTCGACACCGAGGAAATTGTCGTCAAACCGTTGGCCAAGGTCTTGAGCGGTATTACCGCCTTCTCTGGCAACACCATATTGGGCGACGGCACGGTGATTATGATCATTGATCCCAACGGCATCGCCAAGGCCGTTAACTTAAGCAAGGATAATGACGTGTCCTCTTCTGATAAAGAAGTGTCCACCCAACACACCGAAGACCTGACGGCCATGTTGTTGTTCAATGCCGGTGGGGATGAACCCAAAGCGGTACCGCTTAGCCTGGTGACCCGCCTTGAAGAAATTGACACCGCCACCATTGAAAACGTTGATGGCGAGCAATTGGTGCAATATCGCGGCGGTCTGATGCCGCTGGTTCAGATCGGTGGTTATGCGCCGCTGGAAGAAAACGAACGCCAGCCGGTTCTGGTGTTTACGGATCACGGGCGCTCTGTCGGTCTGGTGGTTGATGTCATCGTCGACATTGTCGAAGAAGTTCTGAACATCGAGAAAAATGCCGGCACGCCGGGGATTATCGGTGCTGCTGTCCTTAAAGGCAAAGCCACTGAAGTGATTGATGTGGGTCATTATCTGACCACCGCCTATCATGACTGGTTTGAAAACGCCCATAAAGACAAGGAAGCCGAGATCCCGCAAAAACAACGGATTTTGTTGGTCGATGATAATGCTTTCTTCCGCAATATGGTTGCCCCATTGCTGGCCGCGGCCGGTTATGAAGTGACCGCCGTTGGCAGCGCCGCCGAAGCCTGGACGTTGAATGATAAAGGCGCTGATTTTGATGTCATCGTTTCAGACATTGAAATGCCCGACGAAACCGGCGTCGCCTTTGCCACCAAACTGGCCAAAGACGAGAACTGGTCAGCCATTCCACGCCTGGCCCTGTCGGCCATGGGCCAGAATGATCTTGATCGCATGGGGGCCACAGACGCCTTTACGGATATTGTCCGCAAAGCCGATCGGGAATCGCTGATTTCAACCATTGATTACGTTCTGCAAACCCACGGAGAAGCGGCATGAGCACTGCGAATGACCAACACATCCATATTGATGAAAACACCCGTGAGTATGTGACCGTAGAAATTGCCGATCAGTTGTTTGGCATAGAAGTCACCAGCATCCACGATGTGTTTCAGCCGCATTCCCTGACCGTTGTGCCCATGGCACCACCAGAGGTCAAAGGCGTCTTGAATTTGCGTGGCCGGATCGTCACCGCCATTGATGCGCGGGATCGCCTGGGGCTACCCAAGCCCGAAGACGATAATCATCAGGATATGGCCATAGGCGTCGAAATCGGCACTGAATCCTATGGATTGATCATTGATCGCGTTGGCGAGGTTCTTCGCCTTGCGGAACAGGAACGCGAGCCCCTGCCCAGCAATATTGATCCGGTATGGCAGGCCGTCTCGCGCGGTATTTATCGTCTGGATGGTCGGTTGCTGATCATTCTGGACATTGAAAAAATGCTCAACATTGGCGCAACAGAAACACTCGCCGCCTGAGTTTCATCACGGGGCAGAAGAGGACTAATGGTATGAAAAATTGTCTTGTTGTAGATGATAGTCGCGTTATCCGAAAAGTGGCGCGCCGTATTCTCGAAGATATGCAATTTGCGTGCGAAGAAGCCGCGGATGGCCAACAGGCATTGGAACAATGCCGCAAAGTCATGCCGGACGCTATTTTGCTGGACTGGAACATGCCCATTATGAGCGGCATTGATTTTCTGCGGGCGCTGCGCAAGGAAGACGGCGGCGATGCACCGATTGTTGTATTCTGTACGACAGAAAACGACATGGGGCATATCACCGAAGCCCTTAACGCCGGCGCCAATGAATACATTATGAAGCCGTTTGATGGCGAAATTCTCAGCTCTAAGTTTGAACAAGTTGGACTGGTAGCGGCGCAAGCATGACTTTGAACACCCCTGGCATATCTCGACCGGCCGGTCGGCCCAGTGATGTCATTCGCGTGATGATCACTGACGATTCGGCGGTGGTCCGTGGTCTGATCACCCGCTGGTTGGGCGAGGAAGACGGCATTGAGATTATCGCCAAGGCCTCGGACGGCATAATGGCCATTAAAATGGCTGCCGAACACCAGCCTGATGTGGTTATTCTGGACGTGGAAATGCCGCGCCTTGATGGCCTGGCCGCCTTGCCGCAAATTCTCAAAGCCGCCCCCAAGGCCAAAGTGGTGATGGCCTCGACTCTGACGCACCGTAATGCCGATATTACCTTGCGCGCCCTGTCCAATGGCGCCGCCGACTATATCCCCAAGCCTGAATCCAGCTCGTTGGCCAGTGCCAAAGACTTTCAAAAAGACCTGATCGCCAAAGTACGTGCGCTGGGCGAAGCCGGGCGCAGAATAAGACCGGCCATGGCCCGCCCCAAAGCGCCGCCGGCACGTGTTGCACCGCGCATCAAAAAACTGGCCAAAGGACCGCGCCCGATACCCAAGGCGTTGTTTATCGGTTCATCAACCGGTGGCCCCCAAGCCCTGCGCGATGTGATCACGGTCATTGGCCCCAAAATCAAGATCCCGGTGTTTATCACCCAGCATATGCCCAAAGCTTTTACCGCTGTTCTGGCCGAGCATCTGACGAAAAATGCCCGCAAGCCAGTCATCGAAGGGCGTGACGGCATGCCTGTCAAACCAGATGGCATTTATGTTGCACCGGGTGATTTTCATATGACCGTGCGCCGCAATGGCAGCAGCATCGTCATCGGATTGGACCAACGGCCCCAGGAAAATTACTGCCGCCCGGCGGTTGACCCCTTGTTTCGCAGCGCCGCCGAAGTCTATGGCAATGCCGCGCTTGGCGTGGTGCTGACTGGCATGGGCCATGATGGCCGCGATGGCGCGAAGGATATGGTCGAGGCCGGGGCACAAATTATTGCACAGGACGAGGCAAGCTCAGTCGTTTGGGGCATGCCTGGGTCCATTGTACAGGCAGGCTTCGCCGAACAAATCAAACCTATAAACCAGATAGGATCAACAATTATGAATATCGTCAGTGGGGGGAATCAAAAATGAATAGTCAGGACTTTACATTTTTGGTTGAGATGCTGAAAAAGCGTTCCGGCCATGTGTTGGCGGCCGACAAAGGCTATTTGCTGGACAGTCGTCTGGGCCCCATCGCCCGCAAAGAGGGCTATGCCTCGGTTGATGCGTTGGTACAAACCATGCGGACCCGTAATGATGAACGTCTGAACGCCATGGTGACCGAAGCCATGACCACAAATGAGACGTTTTTCTTTCGCGACAGCACGCCGTTTGACCTGTTCAAAAGCGAAGTTATCCCCCACATGGCCGACAATCGTCGTCCGGGGTCAAAGATCAAAATCTGGTGCGCCGCCGCATCAACCGGCCAGGAACCATACTCGCTGGCCATGATCCTGCGCGAAAACGCCGCCAAGATGAAAGGCGTGACCAGCAGCATTTTGGCCACCGATATTTCTGACAAGGTGCTGCAAAAGGCCAAGGCCGGACTGTATTCCCAGTTCGAAGTGCAACGTGGTTTGCCGGTGCAGTTGATGGTCAAATATTTTCAGAAATCTGATGATCTATGGAAAATTGACCCCAATCTGCAACAACACATCACCTTTCGAAAATACAACCTGCTGGACAATTTTCGGGCCCTTGGCCAGTTTGATGTGGTGTTTTGCCGAAACGTGCTGATTTATTTTGATCAGGAAACCAAGTCCGACATTTTGAATCGGCTGGCCCAGTGCCTGGCTCCGGACGGGTATTTGTTTCTGGGTGCCGCTGAAACGGTGATGGGCCTGACAGATGCCTTCACACCGGTTCCGGGCAAACGTGGTCTTTATGTCCGCAAAGACAAGGCGATCGCCAAAGTCGCCTGACCAAAACAAAAATTTAACATGGAAAAGCGGCCCTCAGCGGGCCGTTTTTTTGTTTTATCATGCGTTTGAATTTTAATAGTACGCATTGCTTACTATGAGGTACAGTGTATAAAAACGTATGTCCAAGATAAGCGACGATAGAGATCTGGCCTTTGCCATTAGCGATGCAGCACGCATGTTGCGCATCGCCTTTAACGACAAGGCGCGCCACCTTGGCCTGACCCAGGCCCAATACCGCACGCTGATTTTCCTGAACCGCCAGCAAGGCATCACCCAAAGAGAAATGGCCAAAATTCTGGAAATCAGGCCGATCACCTTAACCCGTCTTTTGGACCAATTGGCCGCAAACCAGCTGATCGAGCGCAGGGCAAACCCCAATGATCGCCGCTCGTTTCAACTGTACCTGACCCAAAAGGCTGAACCGGTGCTGGACGAGTTGACCGCCATTGGGGTGACGTTGATGCAAGGCGCCACAAAGGGCCTTGGCGCACAGGACAAAAAACAATTAGCAGCCATGCTGGTCCAGTTCAAAAACAGCTTAACCCCTGAGAATCCCTCATGAACAAACCTGTCTCACACGATGCAGACGATACCGATGCACAGCCGCGTGTTTTGATGCCTTCTTTTATGAAACGTATACACCCGGCCCAGATGCGCCGGACGGCATTGATGGTTTTGCCGATTCTAATTCTTGGTTTTATCGGCCTGTGGGTTTACGCCACCGGCGGGCGCTGGATGCAGACCCAAAACGCCTATATCAAGGCCGACAAAGCCCAGATCAGCGCCGAAATATCCGGGGCCATCACCACTTTGTCTGTTCATGACAACCAGCACGTAGAGGCCGGTGACCTGCTCTATAGTCTTAACACTGAGCGCTATCGCTCAACCTTAGAGGCGGCGCTGGCGGCTCATGATGAAGCCCTGGGCCAGATCATGGCGGCCAAGGCCAATTACCGTCAACGCTTTACCGAACGCGAACTGGCACAGGAAAACCTGGCCTTTGCCAAACGCGAACTGCAAAGACGCACAACACTGGCACAGCGCAAAGTCGTCGCCAAAGCCACGCTGGACGAATATGTCCACGACCGTGACGTAGCAACATCCCGACTGGCCTCCAAGGATCAGGAAATTGCCGTTTTACGGGCCTTATTGGGCGACCCAACAGCCAGCGCCCATCACCACCCACGGGTACGCGGTGCGCAGGCCAAGGTCGAACTGGCCAAAGATGATCTGGCGCATGCACAAATCCGCGCCCCCATTGCCGGCATTGCCGGTTCCGTGCCGGTATTGGGCGATTATATACACGCCGGTGTGCCATCCATGGTCATTGTGTCCGACAAAAATCTGTGGATCGAAGCCAATTACAAAGAAACCGCGCTGACCCATATGCGGGTCGGCCAAGATGCAAAAGTGCGGATCGACGCCTATCCGGATGAAGAATACCGCGCCCATGTGATCAGCATCGACCCGGCCACCGGGGCAGAGTTCTCTATACTGCCGGCCCAAAATGCCAGCGGCAATTGGGTCAAAGTTGTGCAACGTATCCCGGTCCGCCTGAAGCTGGATGACGATCAAAACATCCCGGATTTACGCGCTGGAATGAGCGTCCATGTGCGCATTGATACAAAGCATCATCGGGTTGTGCCTGCAATTTTGCGCGCCCCCTTGCGTTGGATGGGTGCCGATGTCGGCTGAGGCTGTACCTGCCGCTGTCACCACCAATCGGGCCATGGTGACAATATCGGTGATGTTGGCCACAACCATGCAGGCCATCGACACCACCATTGCCAATGTGGCTTTGCCGCACATGCAAGGGGCCATGGCCGCCACCCAGGACCAGATATCGTGGGTGCTGACCTCATACATCGTCGCCGCCGCCATTATGACCCCGCCAACGGCCTTTCTGGCGGCGCGCTTTGGTCGCAAACGGCTGTTCATTATCGCGGTTGCGGGGTTTATTGTGGCCTCGATGTTGGCCGGCGCAGCGGCTAATCTGGGCCAATTGGTGGGCTTTCGCCTGCTTCAAGGGGCTTTTGGGGCTTCGCTGGTGCCGCTTTCGCAGTCGGTATTGCTGGATATTTATCCGAAACATCAACACGGTCGTGCCATCGCCATTTGGGGCGTCGGCGTGATGATCGGCCCGGTTTTGGGGCCAACCCTTGGGGGCTGGTTGACCGAAACCCTTTCCTGGCGCTGGGTGTTTTATATCAATCTTCCGGTTGGTTTGTTGGCCATTGCCGGGCTTAGCCTGTTTGTGCGGCGCACCTTCAGACAGGACAAGCTGCCTTTTGACTGGATGGGCTTTGCCTTTCTCAGCCTCTCTATCGGGGCTTTGCAGATGATGCTGGACCGGGGCCAGTCCCAGGACTGGTTTTCATCCCCTGAGATTATCATCGAAGCGGTGCTGGCGGGCCTGTGCCTCTATTTGTTTGTGGTTCACATCTTGACCACAAAGCGCCCGTTTTTACCGCCAGCCATGTTTGCCGATCGTAATTTGTCAACCGGGTTGGGGTTCATGTTTCTGGTCGGTATCATCTTCTTGTCGACCATGGCGATCCTGCCACCATTTCTGCAATCCTTAAAAGACTGGCCGGTCATGCTGACCGGTATGGTGTTGGCACCGCGTGGTCTGGGCCTGATGTTTGGCATGATGGTTATGGGCCGCCTGACCGAACGTTTTGATGAACGCATATTGCTGGCCGGTGGTTTGGCGCTGATCGCCATATCGCTTTACGCCATGAGCCGTTTCACTCTGGATGTCGGTGCGCGCGATATTATCTGGACCGGGTTTGCACAAGGACTGGGTCTTGGGGCTATTTTTGTGCCCATGGGCGTGATTACCTTTGCCACGCTGGATGAAAAATACCGCACCGAAGCCACATCATTATTCTCTTTGGTGCGCAATATCGGCTCATCCATCGGGGTGTCTATCTCGTTTGCGCTGCTGGCCCGTAATGTGCAGATCAATCACGCCCAATTATCAGCCCGTATCACGCCTTATAATCCACTGGTTCAAAATCTTGACCAGACCAACCCATCGGACCTGGCGCAACTGGCACTGTTGGATGCGCAGATCAACCAACAGGCCGCACTGATCGGTTATTTGAACGATTTTCGCTTTATGGTCGCGGTGACCTTGTTTGCTGCACCGTTTATTTTTCTTCTGCGCGGCACAGACAAAAAAGGCGGCCCGTAGGCCGCCTTTTTAAAACTCATGAGAAACCGCTTACGCTGCTTCTTCTTCTTCAGCCGGATCGCGCAATACATAGCCGCGGCCCCAGACCGTTTCGATATAATGTTCACCGCCGGTCGCATTGGCGAGTTTTTTGCGCAATTTGCAGATAAACACGTCAATAATTTTCAATTCCGGCTCATCAAGGCCACCATAAAGCTGGTTCAGGAACATTTCCTTGGTCAGCGTTGTGCCCTTGCGTAAGGAAAGCAGCTCCAGCATCTGGTATTCTTTACCGGTCAGATGCACACGCTGTTTATTCACATCAACGGTTTTGGCATCGAGATTAACCGCGACCATACCCGTAGTGATGATGGATTGTGAATGACCTTTGGAGCGGCGGACAACGGCATGAATGCGCGCCACCAGCTCGTCTTTGTGGAACGGCTTGGTCAGATAATCATCTGCGCCATATCCCAGACCCTGCACTTTAACCTCAGTATCCGCGGTTCCTGACAGGATCAGCACCGGTGTTTCCACTTTGGAAACCCGCAATTGCTTCAAAACGTCAAAACCCGGCATGTCTGGCAGATTAAGGTCCAGCAGAATGATGTCGTAATCATAGAGCTTGCCTAGATCGACACCTTCTTCACCAAGATCGGTTGTATAAATATTAAAGCCTTCAGACTTTAGCATCAGTTCTATCGATTGTGCTGTCGCACTATCATCCTCAACCAAGAGAACTCGCATAGGCCCCTCCCATTGGCCTGCGAATCAGTTTGCAGGCTTCATTGGCATAATGGTTAACTCTATCCACACGCTAGGGGAATCCCCTTAACCAAAGTTAAACAAATCGAACAGAATTTAACGAATTGGAAGAAACTGCGCTTCATTCGAATTTTATTGGCCGCGTTTACGTGATCTCAAGATGGTTGGCGTACATTTCCCTCAGAACCTGACATGGTTGGGATGGAGTACACGTACATGCAAGCTCTTCGAGCCAGCATTGAGGCCCTTGAGCCTCGGCGTTATCGCGGCCGCGTTACGGCTGTTAACGGCCTGATGATCGAAGCCATGGGCCCTGCCGATGCGCTGGAACTGGGCGCACGCGCCATTGTAAAAACCCGTCATAACGATATTTCCTGTGAAGTGATCGGCTTTAAGGGCGATCATGCCCTGATGATGCCATTTGGGGCGCTGGACGGTGTTCGCGCCGGGGCCAGCATGGAAATTGACCCTGAAGGTCCATTTATACGCCCCTCTTCGGCCTGGTTGGGCCGGGTCATCGATGCCTTTGGCAAACCTGTTGATAATGGCGGGCCACTGGTTCCAGGGTTATATCCTTATCCTTTACGTGGTCGCCCGCCGGCACCTCATGCCCGCGCCCGTGTTGGCAAACGCATGGATAGCGGGGTTCGGGCCATCAATACCTTTACGCAAATCTGCAAAGGGCAACGCATGGGCGTATTTGCCGGCTCTGGTGTCGGCAAATCAGTGCTGATGTCGATGCTGGCGCAAAATGCGGATTGTGACGTAACAGTGATCGGCCTGATCGGCGAACGGGGCCGCGAAGTTAAAGAATTTATCGACGACGTGCTTGGCCCTGAGGGCATGAAACGCACCGTTGTCGTGGTCGCCACATCGGACGAGCCAGCGCTCAGCCGGCGCCAGGCCGCACAATTGACTCTGACGGTTGCGGAATATTTTCGCGATCAGGGCCAACATGTCCTGTGTTTGATGGATTCGGTGACCCGTTTTGCCATGGCCCAGCGCGAGATCGGGCTGGCCGCAGGCGAACCGCCAACCACACGCGGCTATACGCCATCCGTGTTTAATGAATTGCCGCGCCTGTTGGAACGCGCCGGCCCTGGCCGCCGTACTGATGGCCGTGTTGAGGGCGCCATTACCGGTATATTCACCGTACTGGTCGATGGCGATGACCATAACGAGCCGATTGCCGATGCAACGCGCGGCATATTGGATGGCCATATCGTCATGGAACGGGCCATTGCTGAACGCGGCCGCTTTCCGGCCATCAACATCTTAAAAAGCATTTCGCGCACCATGCCTGGATGCTGCGAAGAGAATGAAGTTAAATTGATCGGCGAGGCGCGTCGCGCCCTAAGTGATTATGCCGATATGGAAGAATTGATCCGCTTGGGTGCCTATGCCCAAGGATCAAATGCCAGTGTGGATCGGGCTATTGCCTTAAATGACCCACTGGAAGCGTTTCTTGGTCAACACAAAGAAGAAGCCACATCCATGGATGATGGTTTCCAGCGTTTGGCCGAGATATTGGGTGACACAAACAATCCTGAAAACGGGATGTAATGGAGGGGAGTGATGCGCAATTTTGCATCTTTGGTTAAATTAGCGCGGTTCAAAGTCGAAGAACTGCAAAAACAAATGGGTGCGCTGGACGAAGCACGCGCCCATCTGGAAAGCCGGGCGGCAGACCTGGAACGCAGCGTGCCTGAAGAACAGGTGGCCGCCGACGAAAGTCGCGAAGGTTTTATGGCTTATGGCTCCTATGCCCAGGCCGTCATTGAGCGCAAAAACAATTTGCGGGCCTCGATGATTGAACTGGATGCCCAGACCGCGGCATTACGCGTTCAGCTGGAAGAAGCCTTTTTAGAGCTGAAAAAATTTGAGCTGATGGAAGAACGCCGGGTCCAGCGTATTAACGAAGCGCGGGCCAAGGCCGAGCAGGATGAGCTGGACGAAATCGCCGGCCAACGTGCCGCCAGCTAGACCATAATTTGAGCGGGGTCAGCGTCGCCAATAGGCGGCTTTGGCCCCGAACAAAACACTGATCGCCGCAAAGTAAGCCAGACTGCGCACCAGCAAAGCCAGACCGGAATACCCCGCCAGACGCGCGGTTGACGCCTGCAAAGCCTCGTTTGTTGATGCCCCGATCAACAGCGCATAGGTGGCGGGCAAGGTAAAATCGACCACCACGGCAAAAAACACCGCCAGAAAAATACTGCGGTAATTGCGCATTACGCCCGCGCAAACCAGCGCGATGGCACTGATCAAAACCAGGTCCGCCGTGGTAAAACTTTGTTCGACAATGGTTAGTGCATTTGCATTCATCACACCTGCCCCACAACTTTCAGACGCGCTTTTGGATAAATCTCGTTCTGCGACATGACAATAGTCTGGCCGCGAAAACGCTCAATGATGGAACGTACATAAGGCCGAATGGCCGGCGAGGTCAGCAATACAGGTGCATCCCCGGCCTCGGCCGCCGCATCAAAGCTGTCGCGCACATTGTTGATAAACTCATGCAGTTTGGATGGCGGCAGCGCCAGTTGACGATTCTCGGCTTCGCCAATGAGGTTTTCGGCAAAAGCCTGTTCCCATTCCGGCGACAAGCCCAGCATCGGCAGGGAACCATCAGGCGCCGCATTGGCATGACAGAGCTGGCGCGCCAGACGGGTGCGCACATGTTCGATAATCGCGCCCAGATTTTGTGTTGTCGCGCTGGCCTCGGCAATGGCTTCCAATATGGCCGGCAGGTCACGAATGGAGACCCGCTCTTTGAGCAAGCCTTGCAACACCTGTTGGATGCCCGAACGACTGATTTGCGAGGGGCTGATTTCCTCAAGCAGTTTCTTGTCCTCCGGTCCAAGGCCTTCGAGCAGTTTTTCAGTCTGCGCAAAGGTCAGAAGGTCTGGCATATTATCGCGCAGGATCTCGGTCAGATGCGTGGCCAGAACCGTCGCCGGATCAACCACGGTTAATCCACGGAACATGGCTTCTTCGCGCAAAGCCTCGGTAACCCATGTGGCCGGCAAGCCAAATGTTGGCTCTTTGACATGATCGCCCGGCAGGTCCACCTGCGCGCCAGCCGGGTCCATAACCAGCAAATGGCCAAGTTTGAGAATACCGGTTCCCGCCTCGATCTCTTTAACCCGGATCATATAGTCATCGGCTTTGAGCTGCATATTATCCAAAATACGCACTGGCGGCATAACAAAGCCCATTTCCTGCGCCATCTGACGGCGCAACGCCTTGATTTGATCCGTCAGGCGGCGGCCTTCCATATCATTGATCAGGCTGAGAAGGTTATACCCAAGTTCGATCTTCAACCCGTCAATATGCAAGCTTTCAGAGATCGGTTGTTCTTCGTTCTCGCTCTTTTCTGCCTCTGTGGCGACAGCCACTTCGGCCTGCACTTCTTCGGCGGTTTTGCGCTTGTGGATCACCCATGCCCCACCACCAAGCAATCCAGACATCAATGCAAACGGCATAAACGGCATGCCCGGCAGTACCGCCGCGATCAGGCTGATCCCGGCAACAATAATCAATCCCTGAGGATAGCCGGTGAATTGTGAAAACAGCGCCTTGTCGGCGGCCCCTTCGACCCCGGCTTTGGAGACCAAAAGACCCGCGGCAACAGAGATAACCAGAGCCGGAATCTGGCTGACCAGACCATCACCAATGGTTAACATGGTATAGTTCGACGCGGCCTGGGCAAACGGCATGCCCTCTTGCCCCACGCCAATAATCATGCCGCCAATAATATTGATGGCGGTGATTAAAAGACCGGCCACCGCATCACCGCGGACAAACTTTGAGGCCCCATCCATGGACCCGTAAAAATTCGACTCGGCTTCCAGGTCTTTGCGTTTCTGACGAGCCTCATCTTCTTTGAGAAGACCAGAACTGAGGTCCGCATCAATGGCCATTTGCTTGCCGGGCATAGCATCCAGCGAAAACCGTGCTGCAACCTCGGCTATGCGGCCAGAACCTTTGGTGATGACCACGAAATTGACGATCACCAGAATGATAAAAACAATAATGCCGATGACATAATTGCCCTGGGTAATCAGGGCACCAAAGCCTTGAATAATTTTCCCGGCGGCATCGGCCCCTTGTGACCCGTCCGACAAAATCAACCGTGTTGAGGCCAAATTCAAACCCAGCCGCAACATCGTCGCGATCAGCAACACAGCCGGAAACGCGCTGAATTCCAGAGGTTTCTGAATAAACAGGGCCGTCATCAACACCAGAATAGAAAATGAGATAGAGACCGCCAGCGCCACATCCAACAGCCATGACGGCATAGGCAGGATCAGCATCATCAAAATGGCGACGATACCGATGGCTAGCGCCACGTCACCACGCATGATTGCATTCGAAAACTTCTTCGAATCAAACCCAACGGCGGTGGACGGTGTGCCCGTTGTCTCGGCCATTAAACGATCCTCGGCTGACAGTTAAACAGACGCTTAAGCAACGGCGTGCGACCCCATGGGTGCTGCGCCGCCCGGTGTCGGCACCGAGACGCCATGATCCGCATAAAGTTTCAGCTTGTTGCGCAAAGTGCGAATGGAAATACCCAGAATATTGGCCGCATGGGTGCGATTGCCAAGACAATGGGTCAATGTATCCAAGATCAGATCCTGTTCTACCTGCGCCACGGTCAGGCCGACCGCGCTTTGGGCAGAAACCTGTGCGGCCTCAGTGGCCGTTTCGACCACGCCGCGGTTTGGGGTTTCGCCCAGCATTGATCCATCAGGGGCGCGCAAGGCTTCGGGGCCGATCTCATCGCCCTCGGCCAAAAGCACAGCACGATGCATGGCATTTTCCAGCTCGCGGACATTGCCCGGCCATTGACGGTTCAGCAAAATATGGCGTGCGGGTTCGGAAATTGGCCGCGCCGCGACCCCATTGGCGGCGGCATAGCGCGCCGAGAAATAATCAGCCAGCGCCGCAATGTCGCCCGGGCGGTCACGCAAAGGCGGCAACTTTAAATTGACAACATTAAGGCGGAACAACAAATCTTCGCGAAAACTGCCATCAGCAACGGCTTTGGTCAGGTCACGGTTAGAGGTGGCCAGAATACGAATATCCACTTTGACCGGCTTAGAGCCACCAACCCGGTCGATCTCGCGCTCTTGAATAGCGCGCAACAGCTTAGCCTGTAGGCGAGCATCCATTTCTGAAATTTCATCGAGCAATAACGTGCCGCCATCGGCCTCTTCAAACTTGCCGATGCGCCGGGCCACGGCCCCGGTAAAGGCCCCTTTTTCATGACCAAAAAGCTCTGATTCAAGCAAATTGTCCGGAATGGCAGCGCAATTGACCGAGATAAATGCCTTGCCGGCGCGCTTGGATTTGTCATGGACATAGCGCGCCATAACTTCCTTACCAGAGCCGCTTTCGCCGGTGATCAGAATGGATGCATTTGACGGTGCGATCTGGTCGGCCAGTGTGACCACTTTGCGGATCACCGGATCGCGGGCGATCATCGGTTTGTCATCATTGGCAACGGCCGCAAGAACCGCAGCAATCAGGTCAGTATCAGGGGGCAGCGGAATAAATTCCTTGGCACCGGCACGAATAGCCGCCGCCGCAGCGGTTGGCGTGGCCGACACACCACAAGCCACGATCGGAACGTGAATGCGCTCGTTTTTTAGTGCGACCGCCAAGGCCCCGATATCATTGCCGATATCGACCATCAAAAGGTCAGCACCCTGTCCGGCACGCAAAGCCGCCATGGCCGCATCCGGATTATCCACATGCGCCACTTTGGCGCCCGTATTCATGGCGATTTTGGTTGCTTCGCCAAGTTGGCCACCCAAACTGCCTATGATCAATACCCGCATTTCATTCTCCTCCTACCAAACAGCACCGCTCAGGTTACTGTTCCGATATCCTTGATAATTTCTGTCATGGTGACGCCAAGTTGTTCATCAACAATCACCACTTCGCCGCGTGCAACGATCCGGTTATTGACATAAATATCAATGGCTTCACCAACTTTGCGATCCAGTTCAAGAACCGAACCACGGCTCAGCCCCAGCAATTCATTGACATTGATTTTGGTTTTGCCCAGCACGGCGGAGATGCGCACAGGCACATCATAAACCGGTGCCAAATCGGCAGCCGTTTTTTCTTCGACCTCATCCGCGATAGCGGCCGGGGGCGCATCAGTGCCTTCACCAGCCACAGCGTTAGGTGCCGGGGCCGCAGACATTTCATCACTGGGCGTATCGCCCGGCTGATCAAATTCCTGCAGCTCTAGATCAGAGTCGTTATCAGTGTCGGACATGGATTACTGCCCCTCCTCAATACTGTTTTGCTGGGCAAAAAGGTCACCTTGGGCGTCCTGTGCCTCGGTTGCGGCCAACCAGTTCCGCACAGTGGTTTCGACCCGGTCGGCAATGTCATTGGTGTTGATACAAACTTCGCCCTGCGCCCATTCCAGGCGGATATCACCCGGTTCAGCGTCTTGGGCGCGGCGAATAACCAGCTCGCCATCAAAGTCGTTTTTGGCGGCCATTTCTTTTAAATTGACCTCGAATTGCGGTGAAGCGTCGGCCGAACAGGTCAGCACGAGACGAGGCACGCCCCGCAAGTCCTTGATAACGTCCAAAACTGTGTTTTGGACCTGCTCATCCGGATAACACTCAAGCGCCACTCCGGCGATTTTACGCGCTGCGATCAAGACCAGTTCCAGCGCCTGAGAGCGGCATTCTTCACTTTGGGTTTTCAAGCCTGACAAAACGCTCTGGCACTGTTGGGTCAGTGTCAGCAAGTGAATTGCGGCCTCTTCCTCGGCCTTGACCAGCGCATCCTGCTTCCCCTCGGCGAAGGCTTTGTCGCGCTCAGCCTGAACCTCTTCTGGTGTAAAACTGATCCGCCAGGCTTCGCCATCACGCAAGATGGTGCCATCAGCAGCAAACTCTGTTTCAAACGCAAATTTAGTTGTCTCGCTGGCGTTCATATCAATAAATCAACTCGTCATCAGAGCCACCTTCGGACAGCAAAATCTCGCCTTTGGCGGCAAGATCCTTGGCCAGGTTGACCATCATTTGCTGGGCACCCTCGACGTCTTTAAGACGCACCGGACCCATGGCTTCCATATCTTCGCGTAAAATCTTGGCGGCCCGTTCAGACATGTTCGAGAAGAACAAATCACGCAGGGCCTCGGACGCACCCTTCATGGCCAGGGCCAGTTGGTCTTTTTCCACTGCCCGAAGAAGGGTTTGCGCACCGCCGGGGTCGAGCTTTTGAAGATCCTCATAAACAAACATCAAGGATCGAATTTGCTCGGATGCATCGCGATTACGTTCTTCAAGTGAGGCCAGAAAACGGTTTTCAGTCTGGCGGTCAAAGTTATTAAAAATATCGGCCATCATTTCATGGCTGTCGCGTTTATTGGTGCGGGCCAGGTTGGACATAAACTCGCGGCGCAAAGTGGCTTCGATTTCGTCCATAATCTCTTTTTGAACCGGCTCCATGCGCAACATGCGCATCACCACTTCCAAAGAAAAATCTTCGGGCAAAGCACTGAGCACACGGGCCGCATGATCGGCTTTGACTTTAGAGAGCACCACGGCAACAGTTTGCGGATATTCGTTTTTCAGATAATTGGCCAACACGCCTTCATTCACATTGCCCAGCTTATCCCACATGGTCCGCCCGGCCGGGCCACGGATTTCTTCCATGACATTTTCGACTTTGTCGGGGTCCATAAAACTGGTCAACAGGCGTTGGGTGGCATCATAAGAGCCCATTATTGAGCCGGTTGAAGACATCAGACCAACAAATTCAACGATCAGTTTCTCCACGGCCGATGCGGTCACATTGCCCAAATTGGACATGGATTGGGAAATTTCCTTGATTTCCTCATCGTCCATCAATTCCCATAATTTGTGATGCTCTTCGCCAAGGGCCAGCAAGATAATGGCGGCCTTATCGGCACCCGAAAGACGGGTAACGTCATCCACAACGGCCCGGTTTTTTATTGCAACAGCCATCCTTAAGCCTCGTGAAGCCAGGTCCGAAGAATCGAGATGGATTCTTCAGGATGTGATTCAACGATTTCTGCAACTTTATTGACCGACGAGGCTTTCACCTGCCCCTGGATTTTGGCGACATCAATGGTATCTTCCATATGTGCTGTAAGCTCGGGAGAGGGTAGCGCCCCGACCTCGGTACTGCCGCCGCCCACGCTTGCGGGAAGTTGCTGCACCACCGTATCCGGGGACACCAAAACCGGCGCCCCGCCACCCGCCGCCGCCAGAGCTGGCGCGCCACCGAGACCAACACCACCGGCGGCAATACCAGACACCAAAGGTTTGACGATGAAAATCATCATGGCGATTGAAACAATCGCCAGAATTAGCAACTCAATAGCGCGCATGACATCGTCTTTACTGAATGAGAACATGCCGGGTTTCGCCACATCACCTATGGGCGCAGGGCGTGAAAAACGCACATTGGACACCGTTACCGAATCGCCGCGCTCGGCATCAAACCCGATGGCGGTTTTAACCAGAGCCTCAATTTCTGTCATTTGCTCGGCTGTTCGCGGCGTATAGGTTTCCACCCCGGCCTCGTCTGTTGCCAATGTGCCATCAACAACAACAGCCACAGAAAGCCGTTTCATCGCGCCTGAAGAGCGGATCACCGTACGTTCGGTTTTCGAATTGCCGTAGTTAAGAATTTCGCTGGTCTTCGAGCTGATGGCGGCGGACTGGCCCGCTTCATCAGTATCGGATGCATCACCATCAGGTACATTTTGCGCCACGCTGACTGCGGCCGAGTTTTTTCCTTCGCTTTGGTCTGAACTTTCTTCAGTGGTATCGCTGGAGACAACCACACGATTATCCGGGTCATACACTGTTGAACGCTCTGTAATGCGATCAAGGTCCAGATCAACACTCACCTGAACCTGCACGCCATCGGGGCCAGCGATTGGTTCCAGCATATGGGTAATTTTCTTGGCCAGAGTAGTTTCCACAACGGCCCGTTGTCCGGCGCCAATATCGCTGGACTGTCCCTCTTCGTCCTGGCGGGCCAGAACGCGACCACCCTCATCAGCCACAGTCACGGCACCGGCTTTAAGGCCGGGAACAGCACTGGCTACTAATTGACGAATTGCCTGCGTTTGCGTCACACCGATAATATTGGCCTGAAGACGCACCACTACAGAGGCTTTGGCCTGTTGTGCATCACGTTCAAAAAGCCTGCGTTTGGGCAAAACCAGTAATACACGGGCGGCGCTGATCCCATCCAATGATGTAATGGTGCGTTCCAACTCGCCCTGTAAGGCGCGCAATTGCGCCATGTTCTGGGCAAAGCTGGTTTGTCCCATGGCCCCGGTCTTGTCGAAAATTTCGTATCCCATAGAGCCCGAGCTCGGCAAATTTTCACTCGCCAGGGCCATCCGGACAGTATCGACCTTTTTACGCGGCACCATAATGGTCGAACCACCGGCCCCTACTGAATAGGCAACACCCATCTGATCAAGGCGGGCGCTGATCTCGGACGCTTCCTTAAGCTCAAGGCCCGAATACAGCAGAGTCTTTTCCGGTGAGCCGATACGAAACACCATGGTCATCAAAGCCAGAGTGACCCCAATGGTAACGCCCATAATGATGATTAACCGCATCGGGCCAAACTGATTCAACGTATTAAGAATACCGTTCACGTGATTTCCACCCTCAAACGCACATTTGTGCACTTCACTAGGCAGGAATTTCCCATCACGTCGTAAACGTATACTTAATGAAACCGTCTCAGCGGCCTGAAAAAGCATAAAAAAAGAGCCAGAAGGTCAACAACTGGCTCTTTTGTTTAGATTTGGTTAGGACTTGCGCCCATTATCGGTATTGCTGGACTTTGGTGGTGCGCAGGCCAGCCAGACCGTGTCGGTCGATCATTTGCTGCCAACCCAGGAATTCCTCAACCGTCAATCGATACCGATTACAGGCATCATCCAGGGTCAGAAGTCCGCCGCGTACAGCGGCGACCACTTCGGCCTTGCGGCGAATAACCCAGCGCCGTGTTTCTGGTTTTGGCAGATCTGCCAGTGTCAACGGACTGCCGTCCGGACCAATGACCAATGTTTCTCGTGCTTTTCTTGCGTAGCCCATATCACCCGTTCCCATACTTTTTTACCGGACATTTTCTGCCTCTGGTCGTGACCGTAACCGCAGAACTTAAACATCCGGAAAATGAAGCTGGTGAATTCCTCCCAAAAAATTCGTGTGCAATTTTAATTAAATCCCCTCCAGCTCAGTGCTGGAGGGGACCTAAAACTCTATCGTTTGATCCTGATCAGCTCGTCGAGCATCTCATCAGCCGTCGTGATAATCTTTGACGACGCTGAATAAGCCCGCTGAACGGTGATCAAATTGGTAAACTCTTCGGCCAGATCGACGTTCGAACCTTCCAGGGTTTTGGAGCCGATTTTACCAACCCCGTTGCCAGCTGCTTTAAGGTTAAGCGTGCCAGAGTTTTTGGCGAGGCTGAATGCGTCACCGTCTTCGGCCTTCAATCCATTTGGATTAACGAAGGTGGCCAGCGGCAATTGATAAATTTTCTGAATAATACCGTTGGAGAAACTGGCCGTGACAAAGCCCTGATCATCAACATCAACGCCGGTAAGGCTGCCAAAGATGGCACCATCAACAATGGACGAGTCCAGCACCGAAGACGAATCGTATTGTGTCAGACCGCCGGTTGAGCCGGCTGCACCCAGATTGATGGCAACAGTTTGTGCATTAATACCCAGGCTGGAAGCCCAGTTAAAGGCACTGGCCGCCGGAGCCGCCGCAGAAGATGCACCAAAGGCCAGATTAAGAGACATGGAACTGGCAGCGTCAAATTGACCATTGGCGTCAAAGACGACATTACCGGTAGCCAATTGGCCATCAACCAGTGGCGCGCCGATGACCACATCAGAGGCAGGTGTTACATAAACCTCGGCATTCCAGGTATTGGCCGCTGAACTGCTCTTCAAAAAGGCCATATTGACATTGTGAACACCGCCCTGGCTGTCAAACACCTGAATGGTCCGCACAAAGTCAGGGGTTACGGCACCGGAGGCCATGTTAGTGGCTGATGCCCCGGCCGCATACGTGGCCTCTGCAGCGGAGATGGCCTGGCTGGCCTTCAGATTGCCATTGATTTGTACAGAAGTTGAGGCTTTTGCCGCACCGGAGATTGATGCGATGTTAACTGTCGAAAGCGCCGACGTGTCCGATGCGTTGGTGACAAAACCGCCTGTGGCCTGTGCTGGCCAGCCACGCAGGTAATACCCGGCTGAATTGCGCAAGAACCCTTGTTCGTCGGGTGCAAAGCTGCCTGCACGTGTGAAGCGCAACGAATCATCCGACGCGCCATTTTGAATAGCGGTCCCAACTACAAAGAACCCGGAGCCGGCAATGCCCAGATCAGTGGTTGCGCTGGAGGGTTGCAATTGCCCTTGTTCTGCGACCAAACGCTGTGAGCCAGCCGACACACCCGCGCCTGAATCCAGTGCGCTAATATTGGCTGATGTGACCAGAGATGAGAAATCCGCCCGGGTCCGTTTGAAACCGACTGTATTGATGTTGGCGATATTATTGGAAATACCACTCAAAGCCGACGAATTGGCGCGCAGTCCTGCAACCCCGATGGTCAGTGCTGAATAAAGTGACATAAATGGCTCCTATAGCTTTCATTTATTTTTGTTGAGGAGCTTCTGCTGTATGAACAGGGTCACCATTCTGGACCCCCCTTTGACTTAAATTGCCGATGCTGTGCGTTCACGCACGCTCAGAACATCTGCAAAAGAAATTCGATTATTACCGACCAACAGGGCCGGTTCTGTGCCGGAGAAGTCTGCGCCGGTGACAATAAGGGTCGAGGTGACCCTGGTCGGAATAAGATTGCCGACCTCATCAAGCGCGCTGACCTCTAGGTCATAACGGCCATCAGCCAGCAAAGTGCCGGAATTGTCGCGGCCGTCCCAGTTAAACGTTTGATCTCCGGTCTGTGTTTCCCCGCTGGATTGGAAAACAATTTTCCCGTTGGCATCCTTGACCAGAATGGTCACGGACTCGGCCTGTGTCTCGCTGGAATAGGTCCATTGTGCGCTGCCACCAACCAGATCTGATGAGGTGCTCAGCACATCAACTTCCTTGCCAATGAAGCCCACCGCCGCGGTCGAAGAGTTGGCGGCATTCAGATTGATCAAGGATTCCAAGTTTTTGTTCTGGTTGATTTGCTGTTCAACGCCAGAAAATTGTACCAACTGGCCAACGAATTCGTTTGAATCGAGCGGGCTGAGCGGGTCTTGATTTTTCAATTGTTCGGTCAACAAAGTCAAAAACGTATCAAAATTGTCGGCAAGCCCGGCGCTGGCGGTACCGCTTTGCGCCTGAGCCGTCGCTACATTAAGACCTAATCCGTTGAGTACTGGCATTGCTTTTCCTTATACCTTGACGTCAACACGGCCATCAAAGATGCGTGTCAAACCAAAGCCGCGATCACTCTCGGCCAGAATGGATGTGGCAGTTTCAAGAACTTCATTGCGTCTGGCCTGATCAGACAGTCCGGCACCGGTATTATTGTCTTGTTCTGCGGTAAAACCTTCGGCGCCCTGTTCAAGTGAAAAACTCAAACCGTCTGAGCCAAGTTCAAATCCCGCTTCGGACAGCGCCCGGCGCAAGGCATCCGCACCGCGTTGCAGGTCCGCCAAAACTTCGGGGCGGTGCGTGCTGACCACGGCTTCGACCCGGTTATCCACGCTGACCTCCAGTTTAATCTGCACTTTGCCCAGCTCTGCGGGGTCAAGGCGTAATTCAAACTTTGTGCTGCCACCTTGTATTTTTTGGGCCAATGATGCCGCAAATGAGGCGAGGCCCGCCTGATCAAGTCGCGGCGTCGTATGCGCGCTTTGGGTATTGTGTTTGGCATCAGATACAGGACCAGCAACACCCGTCTTTATTGTTTGAGCTGTGTCCGGGGTTTGCGCACTGGCCCGAAGGTCCAGCTCTGTTGTGGGTAAGCCGGAGGGCTTGGCCTCAACGGATTTCAGATCAGAACCGCGTGTTTCTAGTGGCGATAAGCCCGAGGGATTGGCGCCACTGGCCTGGGCCAAAATTGTGTTGGATGCAACCTGCCCCGTATTTTGCGGCGATGTGCTCTGGGTGCCGGTCGGAGATACCGCACCTGTTGATGTTGCTTTTATCGCGCCTACCGTTTTGGGTGCGATACTGGCACCCTCGGTATTAAAGGCACGCAGGCGCGGTGCCGGCTCACCTTGTTGCGCGGCGGCCAACACGGCTTGCGCCTGTGTCGTCTGAGCATTCTGGGGTTGGGGTTGAAGTTGAGGTTGAGGTTTAGCCTGCGCCGCAACCGGCCCGGTGTCGACGCGTGGATTTCCATTGGCCAGAACGGCCGGGTTCTCGTTGGGCAAAGCCACAGCGGGCGTGGAAGCTGGTGTAGCACCGGTAATCACCGGCTGGTTTGATGTTTCAGGCAAGGTCGACAACACAGGGGCCTGAGGCGTTTTTGATGCCAGCTCAGCCACTACAGGACCTGTCTGTGTGCCCGGAGAAACAGACAGCAATTGCGGTGAAATGGTTTTGACCGTCTGCTCAACCTCTATCAGCCCGGTGCGCACACCCGGCGACGTTGCCAGAGGCGGTGTCCCGGTGTTTTTACCGTCCGCATCTGTAAGGGGCGGCTCGACCAAGGCCAGTGGCGTATCCGTAATGACCGGAGCAGTCGTTGCACCGCCAGCGTTTGCCAAAAGTTTCGCCAACAGCGCCGGTGTCGCTGTTTGTGGAACGTCTGCGCCAGGAATGCTTTGCGGAACCGGGGTCTGAGTGAGATCAAAATCCTGAACCAGATTTGTCACCAGACTTGTAATGAGGCCTTCCGGTCCGGGCTGTTCACCCTCTACCAGAGTGTTCTCAGGCGAGAAAAATTGCGTTTGGCCAGCCGGCACGGCATCTTGCAAGACCGGGCCGGGCGTTGCGCCAGGCAAACCATATATAACGCCATTTGCGGTATTGGTCTGGGGTTGATCATCAACTTTTAACAATTGTGCAAAGGCAGATGCATTGTCGCCCGGTGTTGTCGCAGCTTTTGACCCTGTCTCACCCGCAACGGCTCCACCGGCTTTACCGCCGGGGTTTCCTGTTAGCGTCAATATATTCAGGTCAAAACTCATTTAACTCGCCTGTACTGCACGTCTCATACGCGCTTGCATAATCTTCGCATTCAACACAGCAAGAGGCGGGCCAGTTTATTAAAATTCATTATTATTCCTTTATAACAAATAGTTACATTGTTTTTATCACCTGCGCCTTAGCCATAATACCGGGTCGTTTCTGCCCAGTTGCGCAAATTTGCCGGGGTCAATCCGCCCCTGCCACAGATATCCGCCGCCCTGCAATATCCGTTATTCCGGCAAGTGGCCCGCCCCTTGCTATGTACACTTATGGTTAATCCGCATGGATTTTGGACATTACAGATGAAAATGAATTTATCACTGATAATTCAGAACGTTACAGCGCATCCCTTGTTATGCCCTGCATCTATAATGTCCCTATCACACCGGAAAAAAACACCACAAAGGCGGCAAGTCCTGCCGGTAAGGGTTCAATAGATGTCTATCAGCACAATTCTTGGTAACGCCCTGTCGGGCCTCAGCGCAGCACAGCTGGGCTTGCGTTCGGCCTCGTCCAATATCAGTAACGTCAACACCGCCGCCTATGCACGAACCGAAGCCAATATTATATCACGTAATGTTGTCGGGGCCGGGCTGGGTGTTGATGCGGCCAGTTTGACACGGATCACTGACCGTTTTTTGTTTGCCACCTCGTTAAGTGCCAATGGCGATGCCGCCGCCGGCGAGGCCCGTTCGACATTGTTGGACCGGGTACAGGCCCAGTTTGGTACTTTGGATGATGCCGGATCATTGTTTGCACGTTTGAACAGCGCCTTTGCGGAAATAGGCTCTGCGGCGCTGGACCCGGCATCCGGGGTGCGCCGCCTGACTGCGGTGACCGACGTACAATTCCTGTTTGATGAGTTTACCCGCCTGGAAGGCGAATTATTAAGCGCCAGATCTGAATCCCAGCGCCAGATCGGCTTTAGCATTGATCGCGCCAATACGTTGATCCAACAGATCGATACGCTTAATGACGATATTGCCCGCGGTCGTATTCAAGGCGATTCAACCGGTGCGGAAAATCGCCAGGCGGCACTGATCACCGAATTATCTGAAATTATTGACATCAAAGTGGACCGCGCCGAAGGCGGAGCAGCCGTTTTGCGAACCTCAGACGGGGTTTTATTGCTGGGCCAGTTCCCATTGACCATTGAAGGCCCCAATGTCAGTTCGGGCAATCTTGGACAAACCTATACGCCCATCCAGGGCCGCACGCCATCAGGCAGCCTGGTGGAATTGCAATCACATTTCAAAAGCGGCTCATTGCGCGGTTATCTGGACTTACGCGATACCGAATTACCGGCTTTGGTACTGGAACTGGCTGAATTTTCAGCGGGCACAGCCGATGCGTTGAACGCCGCACATACCAACGCCACCTCTGTTCCTGCGCCGTCTTCTCTGCGCGGCCGCAATACCGGCCTTCTTAGCGCCGATGCCCTGAGCTTTACCGGCAAAACCAGCCTCGCACTGGTTGATACAGCCGGGGCGCTGGTGCGGCGGGTGGATGTTGATTTTGATGCCGGAACCTTAAGCGTCGATGGCGGGGCTGCAGTTGGCTTTGGGGCAACAATTGGCGGCCTGCAAGGGGCATTGAACACAGCCTTGGCCGGCGTTGGTTCGGCTAGTTTTACCAATGGCGAGCTGCGTATTGATGCCACCGGCACCAATGGCGTGTCTTTGGTGCAAGACGCAACAACGCCGTCGGACCGTGCCGGACGCAGTTTTGCCCAGTTCTTTGGGTTGAACGAATTGATCACCAGCGCCCGGCCCTCACAGTTTGAAACCGGCCTCAGTGGCACCGACGCCCATGGATTTGGTGCCGGTGCAGTCAGTTTTACCGTTACCGGGCCGGATGGTCGCGTCGCCACACAAGTCAGCGTTCCTGTGGCCGGGGTCAGCATCGATGATTATCTGGCTTCACTGAACAATGTTGCCACCGGAATCGGACGTTTTGCGACGTTTTCGCTGGATGCCAACGGCGCGTTGGTCCAGACACCCGCGGTTGGCGCCGAAAGCTATACCGTTGAGCCCAATTCTGACACCACAGCGCGCGGCACAACCGGCCTCAGCTTTACGCAGATTTTTGGTCTGGGCGATGGCGTGCGCGGTGCCAGGGCGTCGGCCTTTGCGGTACGCAGTGATATTGCTTCCAACCCGGATTTGCTGGCGTTGGCACAATTGGAACTGGGCGGCGCAACTGTGGTTGGCGATATCGTTCTTGGGGCGGGCGACGGGCGGGGCGGCGAAGCCATTTCGCGCGCCCTTGAAACCACACGCAGCTTTCAAAGCGCCGGATCACTGTCCGGTGTCGCCAGCAGCCTGAGTGATTTTGCCGGACGCTTTGCAACCGACGTCGGCAGCCGCGCCGCCAGAGCCGAACGCCAGTCTGCGGCGGCCAGCGCATTGCGTAATGAGGCCGATGAACGACTGTCCAACGCCCAGGGGGTCAATATCGACGAAGAACTGGCTTTGATGACCCAGTTCCAGCAATCCTATAACGCTTCGGCGCGTCTTATTCAGGCCGCCAAAGAGCTGAACGACACCCTGTTGTCCGTCATCTAGACTCTGGGCCGCATTTATCGAGGAAAATTCAATGTCCCGTATCGCCACCAATGTTTCCAACCAGGTTGCCCTGACTGAATTGTTACGCAATCAAAGCGATCTGGTTACGGCACAAAGACAGGTATCCAGCGGTAAAAAGGCCAGTGACCTTAAGGGCCTGGCCCAGCAATTAGGCTCGTTGAGCGCCGCCCACACCCTGACTTCACGTACCGAAAGCTATCTGCAAGCCAGCAAGGAAGTCACCGGCCGACTGGCAACACAGGATCTGGCCCTTAATGAAGTATCTGGGGCCGCCGATGATTTACGCCAGGCCGTGGTGGATGCCATTGCGCTGGATTCTGGCATTACACTGATCCAGCAACTGGAATCGGTGTTTGGGCGGGCCTTAAACGGCCTTAACCAAACCTATGCCGGCCGGTCATTATTTGGCGGCAGCCGCGTTGATACACCGCCCGTGAATATTAAAACCCTGAACGAGCTGGGCGCCGCAGCCGCAGTGTCCGATGTTTTTGACAACACCAAAGTCAAGGCCACCGTCCGTGTCGATGAAGGAAACCCCGTTGAAATTGGTTTTCTGGCTGATGATGTGGGTACCGATATCATCACCGTCATCAAATCCATCAAGGATTATAATGACGGGGTCAACGGGCCGTTTGGCGCAACATTAACAGCAGCCCAGAAGACCTTCTTGCAAGGCACGATCGCCAACATTATCAGTGCCGCAGATGGCGTAAACACAACTGTGGGTAAAAACGGCCTTTTACAAGGCCGCGTCGAAAGCGCCATTACCCGCGCCGAAGACCAACAGTTTTTGTTAAAACAGGTGGTTGGTGAAATTGAAGATGTGGATCTGGCCGAGGCGGCCACGCGACTTTCGCAAGCCCAAACCGCCGTCCAGGCATCGGCGCAAACCTTCTCTATACTCAGCAGCCTGTCACTTCTGAATTTCCTGCGCTAGCCCTCGTTTATTTTCTGGCCGCGCCGGGTCATCAGATATGTCGCAAAGCAGACAGAGAGCGATTTCATGGCGGCTCGCCGCAACCCGCAGATCTTGCACAGAAAATTGAATGCATCTGGAAGGCGCTCTGAGAAACAGGCGCTTCAAGCCTGTCCCGGACCAGGCCGGAAGTGTGAATCTGTTACATACCGACGACAACCTGTTCATCATACACGATTACCACATGTCAATTTTCGGCGGTCTGTGATAAGGTTAACCGGGGATAATACGACACGAGGCTGGGACACATGATGATCCGTATGACGCTTATGGTGGCTAGTGCATTTTTTATATGGCTTGCCGCCGATGCTGCGCAGGCCCAGAGCGCCTGTTTTAATGCTGTGCAAAACCGTATTGCCTGGAATGCCGCCGGGAATTCCTCTTGGAACCCGGCCAATGTGCGCAATCTGTGCGCCGGCGCAAAGGGCAGTTCTGAACCGGCGACGTGCTTTGAAACCGTTATGAATAAGCGTGTAAGTCACGGAGAAGGATACCAATGGCGATGGAAAGAAGCGATCGAGCTTTGTCGTGGTACACTGGATTCCAAGGCGACATTGGCCTGTTTCAGACAAAAAATTAGCCAAGGTGTTTCCTTTGCCCGCGCCAGAACCGCCTGTCAGTGGCGCATACCGCCGACCGCAGGGCGCGCAACACCATCGAACGCAGCCAAGCCGGCAAACCGTGTCGGGACCGTCGGTTCTGTCGGCAATATTCGGCCCGCCGTACGCAAGCCCGGACCGACGCTGGCCTTGCGGCCTTCCGTTCTGCTGGCCCGCCAGTGGCAACCGATTACATTTTTTGAACGCAACAGGGCCGGCACCACAGGCACGCTGCGCTGGACAACCGGGGCGGCTGGGCCTTTTGTGTTGTCGGGGTTTCGGTTCCGATTTGAAAACGGCGATCACGAATTGCAGCGTATGGCCTTGGGCTTTAGCGGCAATGGCTATGAATACAGTCGTATCCAGGCGGCGTTTCGTGATGGCAATGGCGATGACCCCTACGCAGTACAATTTCGCTATGCCAACATCAACAAAAGAGCCGTAAAAGCAGGCGCGCAATGGAAGGGCGAATGGCAATTACGCTCCAGTTCGGCGCCCCTGAGCGCCAGCGAAAAGGCCAAGTTGAATGGCGCCTGTATGAATGGCGACGGTATGGTGCCGCTATTGGCCGGATTTGATTTTTCCCAATCCGCGAAAGACGTCAAGGTCAGAAGGTTGGCGGCGATATGCGCCATGGAACCGGTCAAACAATGCCTGACGGCCTTTGGCTGGCGAAATGCCGGGCCGGACGGGTGTAAGGCCGGGGTTCAATCCAGAAACACATTTCGCACTGTCTATCGCAAAAGCTGGACTGATGCGGAACGCTTCGACATGGACGATTTTACGTCGTTTTTCGAAGGCCGCCGGTTTTATGGCGGCAAGGCGGTGAAGGTTGACCGGGTGTTTGTTCCCCTGACGGCCATTGATGAATGCGGTTTCTTTTATGCCCGCGATTCTCACCAGATGGAAAGTTTTGCCAGAGGCCGACCGGTGGCTATACAAGGCTTTGATTTACGGTTTCTGGATACAGATCATAATCTGCTTGAAGCCGGGGTGATGCCACAGGAACCCGGCGGCAACCAGATCAGCTTTCGTGACAATAGCGGCGAGGACCCTTTTGAATACAGGGTCCAAGTTTGCGCCTTAAAACAACTTGGCGACAAACCCGCCCCGGTGGCCAGTCGCACGCCGACAACACCGATCACCCCAAGCCGCAATTATGCAGCACTGCGCTTTCAAAATATCAGCGTCAATACGCGCAATGCCCGTACCAGCGCGCTGTTGCCATCAACCTTGGACGCACAAAAAGGCGCCTTGCTTTCTTCATTTTTTCTTGGTTTTGAAAATGGCGATCACAAGATCAAGACCATTGGCGTTATGCCCGCTGGCAATGCTGTTCAATTTAATTATGCCGATGGAAATGGCGACGATCCATTCACCGCAAGTGCAAAATTTATCAAGCCCATAGGGGCCACTATGCCGGTTATCCCTTTGCGCTCGACCGATGAATTTGGCGCACCGGCCTATAACTGCAATGACACGGCAACCTGTACATGGATCATTGGTTCGGCCCGGGGCGTTCCGAATAAGTTTATACCGGTTTTGTCCGGCTTCTATTTTGACAGGCAGGCCACAGATGCCAATATTGGCGGACTATCCGCTGGCTGGTTTGCACGGATGCGCGGTGATCAGGGCGGCTTTCAGGCCTTGATGAGTGAGGACGGCGGTTGGAATTGGCAACAGACAGAATCGCAAATTGACCGCGAGGCACGCAATACCCTGTTTCGTGGTACCGTAGCCTTGGTCCCGGCTGAAAAAGTAGAGCGTTGCGGCACGGTATCGCAACGCTGGTGGGGGGAAAGCCGGCCCGGTAATACCTCCCTTTATGATAGCGTTCGGCTGTTGCCCAACAAACGTTTTGTCCTGCAACGGATCAGCTTTGGCTTTGCCGAAGATCACAACTTACAGCATATCGGCGTGCAATATCGTAATGATGGTGAACTACGGGTGCATTTCAAGGATAATAATCGCGATGATTATTATTGGTGGAGCATTGGGTATTGTTATTTGAAGGACTAGGGTCAGGACCAACCTCGAACCAACCCCGCGCTCAAATAGTGAGCGCCAGCATTGCGATAGCGCAAACAAAATGGTGCGGGCAGGTACGGTAACCTCGAACTAGTTTTGGGAGGATTTGGAGATATGGGAAGAGCATCTATCTCTAAATTCTGACACTAAAATAATAGGGATAAAGCAATAATGCCCCCGCCTGTTCAATGCGGCGTATAATCTCTCATTTCATAAAGGGAGAATTAAATGCCACCACAAATTGTAGAGGGTGATAGTATTTTACAAGCTATCAGTATGGCTGTTGGTAACCGCCCATCTCATTTGAAGAGTCAAGGTGAGGAAGCTTCAAATACTCTTGGGTTTTTATATCTGACCCAAGAACTTAAATTTCTAACGTTTAAACAAGCACAACCTTTTAATTTTGTCAGACAAATTTCCTTGGGGCAGACGTTATTAATCGGTGAAGGGAATTTCAGTTTCGCTTTGAGCCTTGTGAAATTACAACCGGGCTTATCAAGAAACATCCATGCCAGTGTTCCTACGGCACAAGTTCATGCCTCTGATCAGGCCAAGACAAATGCCTCGACTCTAATAAATAGAGGTGTTGATATTATTTATGACATGGATGGCACAAAATTACAGAACAAGTACGCGCCCAACACATTTCAGACTATTATTTTTCAATTTCCAAACGTTGCAAGCCGAAAGCCCTTGTTCAACACAAACCCAAATGCGGTTCTTACACGCCGATTTTTAAGTAGCGCGCAATCAGTACTAAAAACAAATGGAAAAATCATAATCACTACGGTTGATAGCCCACATTACCGGGGCG
This sequence comes from Robiginitomaculum sp., assembly GCA_021776525.1. Classification (GTDB taxonomy): domain Bacteria; phylum Pseudomonadota; class Alphaproteobacteria; order Caulobacterales; family Maricaulaceae; genus Robiginitomaculum_B. The sequence goes on along the minus strand of JAJFFT010000004.1, from coordinate 67,620 downwards.
CATTTCAGTTTTTGATGCCGCCAAAAGAAGTGGTTTTAACGAACCGTCGATATATCCCTTCTTTCCAAGCCAATATCCCGGCTATAAACATGAGAACACGCAAGGCTGCGAGAGTGCAATATCAGACCATGGCAAATTTAATTCCTGGGTATTTCAAAAGAACAACTAATGATGCATAAAAACCGTTATGGTTTCAGTCAGCAGACAACATGTTCCGGGCCTTTCAATCATACCCGATTTTGTAACCGCCGAAGAGGCTGGCGATCTTGTCTCGTTCGCTGACCAACAGACGTGGCGAAATGACCTGAAGCGAAGAGTGCAGCACTATGGCTATCGGTATGATTATAAGGCGCGAAGAGTAACAGCAGATTTGGCGCTTGGACCGTTACCTGGAATTTTGCAAAGTCTTGCAGAACACCTCTATGGCCTTAATGTTTTCCCGGAAATTCCTGATCAAGTTATCATCAATGAATATCTACCCGGACAAGGTATTTCAGAGCACGTAGATTGTATTCCCTGTTTTAGCGATACGATTGTTAGTTTGAGTTTATTATCAGCTTCTACGATGAAATTTGCTCAGCCAAAAACGGGGGAGAATGCCGAAGTGAGGCTGGAAGAACGTTGCTTAGTTATTTTTAAGGGTGAAGCACGTTACCATTGGTCCCATTGCATCCCGGCTCGAAAATCTGATGTTGTAGGCGGGATTAAATTAATGCGGGCGCGCCGCCTGTCGCTGACATTCCGGAAAGTTCGAATTTAACGCAAGAAAGTGTTCTAAGTTTCCGTGTCCGGGTAGGGAATGGTGCGGGCGGGGGGACTCGATATATGGTTATTATTATATACTTATCAATGAGTTGAAGATATTTTTGCTAGTATTTGTAGCACAAAATGAGTCAAATTTGTAGCACACAAGGCTGTATGCAATTCCATTATTTTGAGACCTCGCGAATCGTGAATCTAACTCTTCAAAACCTCTAAAAATCCCAACAAATGACCCTTGGGAAAATATGTACAGGTTTGTTAGCAACGATATCTTTCAAACTGTATAATTGTCCTGCACTCTCTGGGAATTACACAGGGAACTCTGCAATTGTAACGATCTTTCTTACCACCGCGATTATGATGATGGACACGACAGGAACTGGTAAATCCCGGATAGATCAGGCGGCACAGGAAAGCTAGAGCCACATGGTACACATTATGAGCATTGTGTCGCCTAGATAGAGATTCGTTTTCGACAAAAAAATATGAAATATTTATTTGCCATGCTGTGATCGAGATACTCGATTTTTGAAGCCTAGGCGTCGAAAAGCACACCACTAACATTACAATAATGTATAATACGCTCCTACTTCCAGTAACGACTAGAGTGTATTGCTCCTCGCATTGAGCAGGGTGGCCTCTGCATAGGCTGGAGCAGATTTTGAACACCTTCCGAAAAACCCTAGCTCTTCTTGGGATAGTTGCACTCGTAACATCTGGGTGCGCATCTTACTCTCAACTTAGAATTTCTGACGGGACAGTTCTAAAAGCTAGCGTCGCAGATTTAATAACGCCTGCATACATTCAGGAAAACCATTCTGAGCAAGCTCAACTTTTAGATTTAGAGAGTGCCCTAACGCTTTCGGAAATTGCTGTTCTAGTTGCCATTAACAACCCCGGTCTTAAGGCAGAACGTGCAAAGCTGGCCATTGGTCAGGCGCAAGTGTTGGATGCGGGTTTGTTCCCTGACCCGCAAATGAGTTTTAGCTTCGATCATCCAACAAATGCCGGGCCGTTAGATGTCAATGGATGGGGCGTTGGAGCAGGTTACGACATAACGGCGCTGCTAACTAGAAAACCAAGACTGGACGCCAGCCAGGAAGCACAAAAACAAATAGTACTGGATATTTTGTGGCAAGAGTGGCTTACCGTGCAGCAAGCGCAGTTTTTGGCCGTAAAAGCGGTATATAACCAACAAAGACTGGCGCTTCTTGAACAGATGAAAGTGCTTTATGAAGAGCGCTATGAATTGTCCGATACGGCGGTTAAAGCTGGCGATATAACACTGGATGTATCCGGCACAAACCTCACAGCGCTTTTGGATGTTTCCAGCAATCTGACGCAGACGCAGCTATCCAATAATAGCACCATGCATGCGTTGAAGTTGGCACTGGGCCTGAGATCTGATGCATCTGTAAACTTGCAAAGACTTCCACCGCCACCCAAGATTCAAAACGGGCAGTTCAAGGCTGCTTTGCAATCTTTGACCAGTCGCCGCCCGGACCTTCTGGCTTTGAAGGCAGGCGTACAAAGCCAGGACGCAAAGTTTCGAGCAGCAATACGCGCCCAGTTTCCTGCTCTGAATTTGGGGTTTAACCGATTAAAAGACACTGCAGGATTGCACTCTACTGGTATTGGATTGAACCTCAGTTTGCCTGTTTTTTCAAGAAACCGAGGGCAGATCGCCATTACAAAAGCAAGCCGCGCGCAATTGCGCGAGGCCTATTATGCGCGCCTGGCCGATGCGCAAAGCCAGACAAACGCCCTTATGGATAATCTGGGTGTACTTAAAAACCAGCAGGTTTTTCTAGGCACTTATTTGCCGCAATTAAAACTGGATGTAGATAAAACACGCGGAGCTTTTCAAGCCGGTGATCTGGATGCGCTAACCTTTTTGAATCTTGAAGCAACCTGGGTCAGCAAGCAATTGGAATTGATCAATTTGCAAGAAGCACACTGGGGAACACTTTTGGCACTACAAACAATGCTGGCATTACGCCCGGTAACTTCACCCGATTTGATTGAAGAGGTACGCTGATGCTCAGAATTATTCAGGCTGCAGCTTTTTGTTTTGCCCTCATCATCTTAATAGGCCCGGGACCTGTCACGGCGCAAAACCAGCCAAGTGTTTATGTGAAAACGGTTGCAGTAAAAACCCAGCAGGTTTCTGTCACGCTGGACGCTTATGGAAAGATTACGCCGTCCAATGATGAAACCACGGTTCTTTCCGTCTCCCATGCCGGAGTTATTACCCGTGTCTGGGTGCGGCTGGGGCAAAAGGTAGAGCGCGGCACCAAGCTGATCAACCTTGATACGTCCCCCGCTGCAAGAGCGGAGTATCAGCAGGCGCAAACCGCCGTTACCTATGCCCGTCAGGCACTGGCCAGACAAAAGCGCCTTAAAGCTGAGCAGTTGACGACCACAGATCAAGTCAATGCTGCCAGCAAGGTTTTGAAAGATGCCGAAGACAGGCTGGCAGCCTTAAAGCAACTCGGACAGAGCAAGAGCCATGAAGTGCTAATGGCACCTCTGGATGGCGTCATTACGCGCCTTGATGTTATGCAAGGACAGCGCATCCAGGCAGATGCGACAACCGTACAAATTGCCTCAGAAGACCATTTAAAAGCCATGCTTGGCGTAGAGCCGGCAGATGCCAAGCGTATTAAAATTGGCGATAATGTTTCCCTTGAACAGGTTTTTTCCCGGTCTGGTTCTGTTGCCGGACAAGTTGAAAATATCCATGCCATGATTAACCCGGCAACGCGGCTTGTCGATGTTTTGGTAGAAATTCCAGAAAAATCTACAGAGCAGTTAATGATAGGCGGCGTTGTGAAAGGGCAAATCAGCTTAAGTTCATATACGGCTCTCACTATTCCAGGCACTGCTGTCTTGACGGATGGTGAAGGCGATTATGTGTTTATAGTGACGGGCGGCATTGCCCGGCGGAAAAATGTGCAAATCGGGCTTGCCACATCAGATTTTGTTGAAATTAAATCTAGCTTAAAACCTGGCGAAAAAGTTGTCATTCTTGGTAATTACGAGCTGAAAGATGGCATGCCGGTGCGGGAGTCCCAACCGTGAATATCGCGCATTGGGCTGCCGCACATAAACGGTCGATCCTGTTCCTGGTTACGCTCATTGCCCTTGGCGGTGCAGCCGCAGGTTTGCAATTGCCGGTGGCGCTTTTTCCCCATGTGAATTTTCCCCGCGTTGTCGTTTCTCTGGAAGCCGGGGACCGCCCCGCTGACCAGATGGTAATCAGCGTCACAAGACCGCTTGAAGAGGCCGTGCGCTCTGTTCCAGGCGTTGTGGGTTTGCGCTCAACTACGAGTAGGGGAAGTGCAGAATTATCCGTAAACTTTAAATGGGGCGGCGATATGGTTGCCTCAATGTTGCAGGTGGAATCAGCAATCAATCAGGCTTTGCCAACCTTGCCGCAAGGAACATCTTTTACCGTCCGGCGCATGGACCCGACGGTTTTTCCAGTGACTGCGTACAGCCTGACTTCGGATAGTATATCACTGGTTGATCTTCGCGATTTTGCGCGATTTCAACTTGCGCCACTTTTATCATCCACCAATGGCGTGGCGAAAGTCACGATTATGGGCGGTAAGGCCGCAGAGTACAGAGTGGAAATCGACCCGGCCAGGCTGAACGCCTTTGGGCTAACCCTGGAAGATGTCGCCAAGTCGCTTTCCGCCAGTAATGTACTACAAGCCGTGGGTCGTCTCGAAGATAATTATAAACTCTATATGATGCTTTCTGACACGCGGATTTGGTCTTTGGATGAAATTCGAAATACCGTTTTGCGCACAGGTAAAAATGGCCTTGTTCGGCTTAGTGATGTCGCCGAAGTTTATCAAAGCACAAAACCTCAATGGTTGCGGGTAACGGCAGATGGCCATGACGCCGTGCTGATGCAGATTTACCAGCAGCCTGGTGGCAATACGGTCAAAATTGTAAAAGAAATTCAAAAAAAACTGGATGCCTATAAGGATAATATCCCAAAGGGTGCAAATATCGCCAATTGGTATGACCAGAGCCAGCTTATCGTCTCTTCAGCCAAAAGTGTGCGTGATGCCATTATAGTTGGTATTTTCCTGGCGGCCTTTATCCTTTTTATATTTCTGCGTAGCTTGAAAATTACCCTTATCGCAATTCTGGTTGTACCTTCGGTTCTGGCCAGTGCCGTTCTCATCCTGATGCTTGATGGCCTCAGTTTCAACATTATGACATTGGGTGGGATGGCAGCCGCTGTCGGGCTGATTGTTGATGATGCGATTGTCATGATCGAACATATTATCCGGCGGCTGCGTGAAAACCCGGACGGCGAGCTTCGTGCCACTATTAAACAGGCGGCCATTGAATTTACGCCACCTCTTGCCGGATCCTCAACGGCAACTATCATCATTTTCGCCCCATTGGCGTTTCTTAGTGGAGTTACTGGCGCTTTTTTTAAGGCTTTGTCGATTACCATGGCGGCCAGTCTGTTCATTTCCTTTCTGATTGCCTTGTTGGCCGTCCCCTTGCTAGCTGAGCATCTACTGAGCCGAAAGGATGCACAAAAGGAAGAAAATGGACCGATATTCAAGCACATCCTGGTTGCGTATGACGCCCTGATGCACAGGGTTTTACGGGCACCTTGGCTAGTCCTTGTCGCTTTGGTGCCGCTTGTTTTGATCGGTGGATTTGCCTACACGCGGGTGGGCTCGGGCTTTATGCCAAAAATGGATGAAGGTGGCTTCATTTTAGACTATCGGGCGGATGCTGGTACATCTCTTAGCGAAACTGATCGCCTGCTGCGTCAGGTGGAAAATATCCTCACCAGCAACCCAGCGGTACAAACCTATTCACGTAGAACCGGTGCGGCACTGGGCGGCGGTCTGACCGAGGCCAATGAAGGTGATTATTTTATACGCTTAAAACCCTTTCCACGTTCTCCAATTTCCCAGGTTATGGACGAAATCAGAATGCAAGTGGAAACCCGCGTGCCCGGGCTTGAGGTAGAAATGGCACTGTTGATGGAGGACCTGATTGGCGATTTGACCGCAGTTCCTCAACCCATTGAGATCAAACTTTACGGCGATAATCTTGATGAACTTATGAAGACGGCCCCAAAAATTTCCAACTCGATTGGTAAAATCTCTGGGGTTGTAGATGTGAAAAGCGGTATTGTTCTTGCCGGTGACGCTATCAATATTGTGGTTGATCGCGACAAAGCGGCACTGATGGGCATAGACCCGGATGAGGTAACGCGACAACTCGATGCCTGGTTCAACGGGTTGGTAACGACAACTGTACAGAAGAACGTCAAACTCATCGGTGTCAGGATATGGTCACGCGGACAAGACCGTAACAACGTGGAACAAATTGATAAATTACTTTTACGGAATACGGCGGGAACTTTATTTCCCTTGAAGCGTATCGCCACAGTCACATTGGACGCTGGCCAGCCCCAGATCGTACGCGATAACCTTAAACGCATGGTGGCTGTGACCGGGCGTATCAGTGGCCGTGATCTGGGGTCGACCATTCGCGACGTCAAGAAAACTCTTGCGAAGCCGGGCCTTCTTCCAAAAGGCATGTATTACGAGCTGGGCGGCCTATATCGCCAGCAACAAATTGCCTTTCGCGGTATGGTCATTGTGTTCCTGGCTGCACTGGCGTTGGTTTTTGTGCTCTTGCTTTACATGTACGAGGAATTTATGGCCGCCATGGCCATTCTCTCTGCGCCGCTTCTAGCCTTAAGTGGTGTCTTTACAGGGCTATGGCTGACCGGGATTGAACTGAACATCACATCCATGATGGGTATGACCATGATTATCGGGATCGTGACGGAGGTCTCGATATTTTATTTCTCCGAATATCACGATATTCGCGATACCACCGTAGACAGAAGAGACAGTCTGGTTCTGGCGGGCCGAAACCGCCTGCGCCCGATTGCCATGACCACTGCCGCCGCCATGTTGGCGCTTTCCCCCCTGGCACTGGGAATTGGGCAGGGCTCTGCCATGCAACAACCACTTGCCGTCGCCATTATTGCCGGCCTGAGCATCCAATTACCATTGGTGCTCATTGTTATGCCGGTCCTCTACCATTTACTGACCCGTCAAACAGCAATTTCCACTAGAGCCAGGAGGCCAAAATGACCAAATCTAGAATTATGCAATTGTCTGCACTTGCAGGCGTTAGTCTGATGTTATTTACAACAGTCGGCTGTAGTGATGAATCGCTTGAATTTTCAGATTTACCCCAAAAAGTACGAGATACCGCTCAGTCTTATTCGCAGGCAAATGGCGATTTGGGATTTAAGGCAGAACGAAAGGGCAAGACAGCCTATGAGGTTGCGTATAAAATGGGCGCACACGACATTGAACTCATTATTAAAGAAGATGGAACATTGGAAGCCATTGAAAACTCCTTGACGTTTATGCCGCCGCAAAGCTCAGCTCTCAATGACGAGATTGATACGGTTGCGTCTCTCATGGAAGATGCTGTAGAGGCGGCTATTGTTGATGACCGCACACTTGTTGGCAAAAAACTTGCCGAATTTGAGCGTGCTTTACCTGCATTGAAAGTCAGCATTGCCGAAGATCGCCATAAGCTCATAGGAAAAGTATTAACTTTGACAGAACAGGCTTATGATAGTGATGATATGCTGCAAACGGCTCTATATGCTGTGGAAATATATCGCCTTTTAGTAAATGCCATGGATTTTGAGAAAGCTGAAATCCCTAAACAGGTATCTCTTTTGGATTATTCTGGCTTCAAGCTCAGCGCCTTGGCGGCCAAGCCAGCACCTGACTGGCCAGAGATAGAAGTGACTTCTGCTGAAGCAATAAGGTTATGGCAATCAGTCGAGCAAGATGTACAAAATACGGGCTTACACGATCTGGTGCAGTCTCTATTTCAGGGCATGGAAACAGCCGTTACGCAACGTGATCGTAGTATGGTGGTATATGCAGCACAAATGGACCTGGATGTGGTAGATTTGCTGGAAGGCTATTTTCAGGAGCGCTGGAAGGAAACGAAGGGTTCTATCGCTGCAAACAATGAAAAATAACGTATGAAATCGTGATATTGGGGGTTTCCAACAAAATAGTCGCTATACATCCTTGTATAGCGACTACCACGGCATCGCAAACATAGACAGTTATGGTGACTCTTGAATATGGCGCTCAAATGCCACCAACTTAGGAGAACCTACATGTTAAAGAAATCCACTTTTCCAGTGATTGGAGCCTCAATTATCCTGTCTTTGTCTGCGGGCATGGCCTTTGCCAAAGAACACGATAAAGAGACCCAGAAAGATGTCGCCACCATCAACGCGGTACGTGGTGCCACATTGCGTCTGGCAGATGCGATTGTTCTGACTGAACGCCACACCAATGGACGAGCCGTCGAAGCGGAAACCGAGAATGAAGATGGTAAAGTTTTTTATGAGATAAAAACGATCTCAGGCGGGCATGTTCATGAAACGGAAATGGATATGCAAAACGGCAATATTCTGAAATCTGAAAGTGAAGGTTTATTGTCCCGCATAAAGGATGTGATTGACCGGGATGAGTACAAAAGCGCCCTTGGCGCGAAAGTATCGCTTGCAACGGCAGTAAAGAACGCTGAACAGGCCTTTGGTGGCGTGGCAATGGAAGCTGATTTTGAGGCAGAAGAAGATGCAAATTTTTACGAAATCAAGCTTGTTGGGAAAAATGGTATAATGCTGGTGGCCGTGAATGCGGTTGATGGTACATCGAGCGTATTTGAAGAAGATACGGAGCAAGAGAGTGAGGAAGCTGATCGTATTGACGATGAAAACAGCGAAGCTAACGATCATGCCCAAGACGATCACGAGGATTAACGCTTCTTCCCTAACTTTGTTGGGTAAAAGCCTTACGAAATATAACCTGTGCACAGAGCGCCTCAGCGTTCTGTGCACAGACTCAAACGGCAAGAGGTGTCATGAAAATTCTTTATATTGAAGATGACAAAAATACCTCTGACTATGTCAAAGAAGGGTTAGAGCGCGAAGGACACAAAGTTGATCTAGCACCAGATGGGCGCGATGGTTTATGGCAAGGCATCTCCTTGCCTTATGATATTATTATTATTGATCGCCGCCTCCCGGGCCTGGATGGATTGAGCATCGTGAAATCCTTGCGTGCCGCCAATATCGAAGTGCCGCTATTATTCCTAACCACCATGGACGGTATTGATGACCGTGTAGAAGGGTTGGAGGCCGGAGCCGATGATTATCTGGTAAAACCCTTTGCATTTTCTGAACTGCTAGCGAGACTAAACGCCCTTGCTCGTCGCCCTCCCGTACAAAAAGAACAAACCAGTCTGAAGGTCGGCGGGTTGGAAATGAACCTTCTGCAGCGAACCGTATACCGGGATGGCCAAAAAATTAACCTGTTACCTCGCGAATACAGCCTGTTGGAGTATTTAATGCGTAATTCTGGAAGAGTAGTAACCCGCAACATGCTTCTGGAACAAGTTTGGGATTTTCATTTTGACCCTAAGACCAATGTTGTGGAAACCCATATCAGCCGATTACGCAGCAAGATCGACAAGCCTTTTGACGCGCAGCTTTTACAAACCATACGGGGTGCTGGGTACATGATCAATGCCGCTTCTTAAACTCTTTCAAAGCTCTGCTCTACGCCTGGCCATTGTGTATGCTTTGGCCTTTAGCGTGTCAGTTGGTCTGTTGTTCAGCCTTATGATCTGGATGGTTTCCTCTGAAGTCGCCAGCCAGTTGAAAACGCAGATTGATCAAGATGTTGCGCTCTTTGGCATGGCAGCAAAAGAAGGCGATGAAAATCTGTTTGAAAGTGTGCGGCTTCATGCAGCGCTGGCCCAGCAAGAAGGCGATGCTTTTTATAGTTTGCGAGAAAGCAATGGCAGGGTCCTAGCCGGGCAAACTGCGCCATTAGCGCTGTTTGAAGGTCTGCGTAAATTTACGGTGCCAGAAAAGCGGGAAGGCCCCCATAAGGATGATGAAGAAGAAACCTTTCTGATCCGCAGTTTTGTCGCCGGTGATAAAATTATGCTGGTTGGACGCAGTATGGAATCGGTTTTGGAAACACGCGAATTGTTGCTTCGATCAGGTTTATCCCTATCTGGTTTCGGCATTGTCATCGCCTTGTTAGGCGGCCTTTTGGTCGGGTATCAATCATCGCGACGTATTGAAAACATAACCAGGACTGCACAGGAAATCATGGCTGGGAAGCTCTCCAGCAGAATACCAGGCGACAAGGGACAAAACGAGTTAAGCAGGTTGGCACAAACCATCAATACCATGCTGGATAAGATTGAGGACCTTCTTATCGGGATGCAGCGAGTCACCGATGACATTGCGCATGATTTACGCACCCCTCTGGCTCGTCTTAAACAAAATCTGGATAAAACCAGCAGAAATACAGACACCAGTATAGAGGAGTTACATACAGCTCTGGAAAATGCAGAAATTGAAGTCGATACAATTTTGGAAACATTTTCTGCTTTATTGCGCATTGCACAGATTGAAGCGGGTTCAAGAAAAAAACGATTTACAAGGCTTGACCTTTCAGCCCTTTTTGTCAAAATCGCTGATGCCTATGCGCCGGTTGCCGAGGCAGAGGGACGCCTATTCACCGTTCGTACAGAACCTGAGATAATGCTGACAGGTGATAAAAACCTGCTGACACAAATGCTGGCAAATATCATAGAAAATGCCTTGCGCCATACGCCAGAGAAGACGCCCATAGAACTAAGCCTGTCCCATAATGGTGATGATGTTATCTTGTGTGTTTCCGACCATGGTTCAGGCATTCCTCAAGAGAGCCATGCGGATGTCTTCAAACGGTTTTATCGGTTGGAACAAAGTCGGACTACACCGGGCAGCGGCCTTGGCATGTCGCTGGTTTACGCTATCGCTAAAATACATGGTGCTGTTATTGCATTACGCGATAATAACCCTGGCTTGATTGTTGAGCTGAGGTTCTTACGTTCTCTACACTGATATGGTCTTTTTCAATGTGTCATTAGAATATTTTGCGTAAAGTAATTTTTAGATCCGCGCCTTTTGTTGTCGCTTTGAATTTTGCCTCATCATAACGTGGTGCCCGCAACCTAGATTTATAATTGCGAGAAACCCCAACGGGTTCCTTAGGTATACCAAACCAGTTTTTATCAAGCTTTCGGTTGTCATTGCGATCATGATAAAGGGCGATGGCATAATATCCCGGGGTTGGTGGCAAAAAGCAAAGCGCAACTTCCTTACCATCAACCACCACCTCGTCACGCATGAAATTCTGATCCAGAAACTCACTGGGCACATCACGGTAAAGTTCGGCAATAATGGTCCCACGCTGATCTTTAATATTGGTAAGAGTGACACGAATTGATGAAGGCGTGCTGCTGCAGTCTTGATCTTCAGCCAAATGTGAGTCTGAGCTGGGGTTTGGTCTGTCGGCAGCGGGACCTTCTGATGGCTTAACCGCAATTGGTTTTCTTACAGAAACGGCATGAACGTTTGCTTCAAGGTGGTCTGGATGTTGATGATTGATTTCAGCTGTCGAGTGTTTGCTCTCGTTTAAGGGGGGGGTAATCAGTACAAGCTTAGGACTTTCAGGCTCCAGTTCCTGGCGCTTTGTTTCTTTTGGCATTTTTTGAATAACAGTACTATTTTTATTGCGTAGCAATTGATTTGGTTCACGCGCAGGGCTTTCCACCTGATCTGGAAATTCGTTTGGTTGAAGCTCAGGTTTATTGTTTTGAACTTGCCCGGATGCACAGGCCGCAACCAAGATGGTGCACAACATGGCACCTATGAGGTTGTAGCAAAATAAAGTATTATGTATGCGTTCGGGTGGAAAAAGAATACGCGTGTTCATCCCGTCCTCGGACTACCAATTAAGTTGATACTCTATAGACGTAATGCGCTAGGTTTTTCCGCTATGGTTTGCAAAAAAATGCCGGTCAGCTCCGAGCCTGAAAATTATAAAATAACGGGGCAACAGTTATTTATCTGGGGAATTATCTGATGTTCTCTGAAGCACGAAAGTGTCCTTATTAACCTCTACATCCAGCGACAAAAGCTGAGCTAATTGTGCGGCTGATGCTTCAGGTGTAACGGCCTTAAAGACGCCGCTTAAGCGAATTTGAGCGATATCTGGTTCTGCAGCCAGTGCAAGCGCGCCTTTTGCAAAATGTCGGTTCAAACGACTAATGCTTTCTTTTAAGGTTGCATTGTCAAAAACAAGCACGTGCTCCTGCCACGACCCGATTTGAGCAGGGTCAATGGTGGAGCGGGTGTACTTTTCTTGCCCGATCATATGATTGGATTGTTCGCCCGGCTTCAGTTTTATTGCATAGGCTGTGTTTGTTTTCTGACTTGCATCCGAAGCAACTCCAACTAAGCCCCGCGCCACCGCGACTTTGAGATTATCTCGCGTCAGATCAACTTCAAATCGTGTGCCCAGAACCGTTACTTTGCTATCTGCGGCATGAATGATAAAGGGACGTTTTTGATTGTGCGCAACATCAAAAATAGCGCCCCCTTGCAGAAGGTCTACATCGCGTGAGCGACGATGATAGCGCACGCTAATCTTTGTATCCGCATTGAGCACCAAGGATGATCCATCGCGTAATTTAACTTGCGAAATCTCGCCCCGAGCTGTGGCATAGGTAACACGTTGGTCTTGATATGGAATATTTTGGATGGCAATAAAGGCAATCAGGACCAATGATGCAGCCAGTGCTGCGTAACGTGCATGCAAAAAAGTAAAGCGGAAACCGTCAAGATAAGCCCCAAATCGTTCAAACCAAGGATCACTTTGGGGGCTTGCCTTTAAGACGTCTTCAACATCACTGGAGAAATGCTCAAGCACCGCTGGGCGGGCGTGATCCAAATCTTGCCAAAACTGTTGTGCCTGAATATACGCCGCAGCATTCTCTGGTGCCGCGTTTTTCCAGGCTCTAAACTCTTCCATAACAAATGGCGTGGCCATGCTTTCGCGCAGGCGCATATGCCAAGCAATGGCTTCATCCAACGTCGATGAAGACGTCGGCTTTTCTGGGTCAGCAGGCATAAGTTTTCTCTTGCATGGTAATGATAAGCCGGAGTGAAGCGAGTTTATCCGCTATTGCTATAGAAATGAAAATCATAAAAACCTCACTTGTCATGGGTTTCCTCCATTTTCAGTATAAGATGACGCATTGATTTCATTATGTGTTTTTCTATCGTGCTGGTTGAAAGACCCATTTTTGCGGCAACCTCCTTATGCGTCATTCCATAGTACTTATTTAAAATGAAGGCGGTTCTTACGGGCTTGGAAAGTTCCTCTAGAGCCGTAACAACCCGTGCCATGCTTTCAGCCGTTTCAATGCTTTGTTCCTGCGTTGCCGGAATGGTTTGCAAGTTTTCGTCGGCTGAAGCTTCCAATAATCTGGCCTCGGTCCACTTAGCTTCGCGGTTACGTCGGGAGATGTTCTGACGAACACGATCGGTTGCCAAGTTCAGTGCAATTTTTTTCAAGAGCGCATAAGGCAGCAATACAATGCCCTTTTCTCTCACTCTTAAGTATTGAGAAAAGGCGTCCTGTGCGACCTCTTCAGCATCACTGGCATCACCCAGTCGCATAATCAAAAACCGGATAAGCCTGTCCCTGTTGGCTCTATAAAAGCTATCAAAACTCTGCACGTTTGTTTCTTTCATTGTTATGCGCAGAGCTCCAAATCACAGTGTGCGAACTGTGCCTGAAAAACTTCGTTCTGCCAACATACCCCGTTGAGGGGGGCATGCCAGAAACCGCATTCTTCAAACGCTTAATCAGCCATAGACACGCATGTCGGTCACAAAAATCACATCACCATAGAGGACTAATTCCATTGATTCCGTCTTTGAAGTAACGACGAAAATTAACACCACCTCTTGGCGGTGGGCACTAGCCAGACTTGGGACACAGTATTGTTATGTTTTTAGGTAATGTAGAATTACGACCACATCGAATTGCCCTTTTTGCCGGTAATTATAATTACCTGATGGACGGGCCAGCAAAGGCACTGAACCGGCTCGTCGGGTTTCTTGAGCGTCAGGGCGTAGAGGTTCGCGTCTATTCGCCCACGACGTCTTCGCCTGCCTTCAAGCCGACCGGAGAACTGGTTTCTGTCCCCTCGATTGCTCTGCCAGGACGGGGCGAGTACCGTTTAGGTTTGGGACTGCCTCGCGCAATACGAGAGGACCTGAAGGCGTTTAACCCTTCATTGTTTCATATTACAGCACCAGACCTTACAGGTCATGCAGCACTGAAACTTGCGCAAGAGTGGGGCATTCCCGTGATTGCCTCCTATCACACGCGTTTTGATACGTATTTGCGGTATTATCACCTCGGCCTGTTCGAGCCTCTGTTAACGCAGGCCATGGTCAGTTTTTACAACCAATGTGACCAGGTCCTGGCCCCATCTGCCTCTATGGCAGAAGAATTAGAGGCACAGGGCATCACCTCGGACGTTAGGATATGGAGCCGCGGCGTTGATCATTCGCTCTTTAACCCCAAACAACGAGATCGTGCCTGGCGGTTGTCTCATGACATCCGCGATTCAGAAGTGCTGATCACCTTCGTTGGGAGGCTTGTTTGGGAAAAGGGACTTCAATTTCTAGTGGATACCCTTGAGAATTTGCGCGCCCGGTGCGTACCGTTCCATTGCCTCATTGTCGGGGATGGTCCGGCCCGGACCAAATTGGAAAAAAAACTGCCGGGGGCCATATTTACAGGGCATTTAAGCGGGAAAAAACTGGCCCGGGCCTATGCTTCATCTGATATTTTCTTAAACCCAAGCCTTTCTGAAACTTTTGGCAATACCACGCTTGAAGCCATGGCAAGCGGCGTCCCGGCTGTTTGTGCCAATGCTACTGGAAGTCGCTCTTTGGTCGAACACGGTGTTACCGGCTATCTGGCCAAACCTGGAGACTTAGAAGATTTCACATACTGGTTGGCAATGCTGGCAAGATCGTCAGATCTTCGGAAAAATCTATCTTCAAATAGCGTTGAAATCAGTCAGGCTTATCATTGGACAAAAATCTTAAGCGGCGTTCTGGACAACTATTATGATGCCTTAGGACACCTTGCATCCGCCCGTTCATGCAAAGCACTGATACAGGACTTAACCGACCCTGCTGGAATGCGTGCTCCTGTTAGAATCAATAAACAAAAGAAAGCTTTTTCACCAAAGAAAACCTTTCACGGAGATTTAGCCCCTCAAGACTGCGTTGGTCAGAACGCACACGGAATCGCGCTTGGGGGCAAGTCATGAAAATCGTAGACATTGCAGAATTTTATAGCGAACAAGGCGGCGGCGTTCGTACGTACATAGATCAAAAACTTGAATATAGTGCGTATAATGGCCATCACACCGTAATCATTGCGCCCGGTGCTGAAGACCGCGAGGAACGCAGGCCTGGTGGTAAAATAATTTGGGTGCGGGGTAGACGACTACCCTTGGATCCACGTTATTTTCTTTTTTCCGATCCGGTCCCTATTTATAAGATATTAGACCGCGAAGCCCCAGACGTCGTTGAAGGCTCATCCCCATGGAAAGGCGGCTGGATTGCTGCAAAATGGCGCGGCCCAGCGGTGCGATCATTTTTTGTTCATGCTGATCCGGTTGCCGCATATCCACAAACCTTTCTGGAACCAATATTGGGTAAGAGAATGGTCGAACAGATGTTTGCCTGGTTCTGGCGTTATCTGGAACGGCTAAGCGGACTTTATGATACCTCTGTCGTTGCCGGAAGCTGGCTGGCGGACCGTTTTGCTGGGTATGGATTACGAAGACCCCACGCGATTCCGTTAGGAATACAAAGAGAAATATTTTCACCGCTTTTACGCCGTGAAGCGGTTCGTCTTTCCATGCTGAACGCGTGCGGTATAGACAACCCAAGTGCCAAATTATTGATTACCGTTAGCCGTCATCACCCTGAAAAACGACTTGGCACCTTGATTAAGGCGGTTTCAAAGGGAAAGTTTCAGCAACAGGTTGGTTTATACGTTATCGGCGATGGACCAGATCGGCGACGCGTGGAACGCTTGGCTAATAAAGCGCAAGGCGTCTTCATAGCCGGGCAAGTCAAAGACCGCCCTAGGCTGGCTCAAATGATGGCCAGTGCAGATGCTATGCTGCACGGCAGCGCATCAGAGACATTTGGCATTGTTGTCGGCGAAGCCCTGTGTTCTGGCCTTCCTATTATTGTTCCCGATGTTGGCGGCGCCGCTGACCTGGCACGCCCTTCATATGCAGAAACCTATAAGGCCGGCAATGTCGAGGCTTGTCAGGCCTCTATTGGCAGACTGCTGCAAAGGTCATCTGAAGATTTACGCAAAGCGGCCCTTGGCGGCGCATCAAGCCATGTGCATTCACCCGATGAGCACTTTAAGGCACTGTTTGAACATTATGCCGCCTTGATTAGCGCACCTGTCTCACACAATGAGCCAGCGTTTACCCCCGCTATTCGTGTCGTTTCATGAGCACACAGCCCCACCATAAACTGAGCATGGAGGCACCACCGCGTTGGGCGGTTGTGCTTCCTTTCTATAATGAGGAAAATTACCTAGCGGACACGCTGCGCTCTCTATGTGAACAATCACAATTCCCCGCGCAGATCATATTGGTAAACAATGCCTCTACAGATAATTCCGCCGATTTGGCACGCACCATTATGGGAAAATATCCACATATTGATGCCGTGTTTCTGAGCGAGCCGAGACCGGGCAAGGTCAATGCCCTTCAAAGCGGGCTGGCGGCTGTAAAAACAGAATTTACCGCCACCTGTGATGCGGATACATTTTATCCACCGCATTATCTGACCTTGGCTCAGCGCTTGTTTGATAAAAACCCAGCAGCCAGCAGTGTTATGGCGATTGATATTTATATCGATGTTCATACAACGCGTGCGAAGATCAAAAGACTCAAAACCTGGCTCGTATCAAAAGTTTTACCACGCCAGTGCCATACGGGCGGGTTTGGGCAAATGTTCCGCACCAATGAATTACGCCAATGTGGTGGCTTTGGGACAAATATCTGGCCTTTTGTGCTTGAAGACCACGAGATAGTCCATCGGGTACTAAAGCTAGGAACGTCCGTTTATCATCGTGACTTATGGTGCCGTCCCTCAGAGCGTCGCACCAATGGCGCGAGTGTAAATTGGCACCTGCCAGAGCAGATACTCTACCACCTAACGCCATGGGTATTTAAGGACTGGTTTTTTTATTCGTTTCTAGCCAAAAAATTTCAACGTCGGCAATTAGACAATAGCAAGTTGCGGGAGCGTAGCTGGGTATGAAAAAAATACTACTCAGTGTGCATGATGTGACGCCTCGTCATTTTGAACGCGTAAAAACAATCCATGCGTTATTGCAGGGTATAGGCGTCGGAAACCGTTATGCCATGCTAGTCGTGCCGGACTTTTGGAAAGAATGGCCATTAGCAGAACACCAGGAATTCGTTGACTGGATCAATGATCGTGCCGCTGATGGAGTCGAGATAATTCTGCACGGTTTTACTCATCTTGATGATAGCGCGCATAATTCTCCTTTCAAAAACTGGAAGGCCCGAACGCTAACAGCCCGCGAAGGAGAATTTTACGGTCTGTCTCGGGAAAGTGCCACCACGCGCCTGCAACAAGGGGCACTGGTTTTACGCAACACCTGCGGGATGGAGGTTCAGGGCTTTATTGCCCCTGCATGGCTTTACAGCAAAGGCACCTGCGCGGCGCTTGCTGATCTTGGATTTAACTTTGCAGAAGACCATTGGCATGTCTGGTCACCAGAAAGAAAGAGGACGCTTTGCCGTGGCCCTGTGGTGAGCTATGCAAGCCGCAGTGAAGGGCGCATCCACTCATCATTGTTTTGGTCAAAACTTGCCAATTGGATTCTCCGCCCCTTACCGATTTTTCGAATGGCTGTGCACCCGCATGACCTAGATAGCGCTCGTCTTGTTAAAGAAATAAAATGTACAATTAAGCGCCAGCTAGAACATCGCGCCCTGTGCCAATATGCTGAGCTGGCACAATGAAACAAAAAGCACGAAGCGCTGGAAAATGGCTGCATGCAGTCTATCAAAGACTCTCTATCAGTCCGCTCGTATTATGGTTGCGTCTTGGTTTCCTGTTAGCTGTTGGCATTTACCTCTATCTGGAAATTGCCAAAATTGGATGGGCAGAAGTCATGAAAGCTTTGCCTGAAAATCCGTTATTTTATCTCATTTTTGTTATAATTTACCTCGCTTTACCATTTTCTGAATTAGTTATCTATCAGCGATTTTGGCAAAGGCCATTATGGAGAAAAGCCCCATTTTTTCTACGAAAACAGGTCTATAATTCAGCCTTGATCGGGTATTCAGGTGAGGCGGTTTTTTGTTTTTGGGCGCAAAGTAAATTGGGTTTGACGACACGCTCCGCCTTATCGGCAATCAAGGATAATAACATTCTTTCGGCAATGGCCTCAAACAGTGCCACCATTTTGTTGGTGCTGGCTTTTATTGCTACCGGACAATTGAAATGGCTGAATTCAGCCGAGAATGTGACGGGCCTTTACGTCAGTTTTGGCATTGCTTTTACAATAATGAGCAGCGTAGCAGTCTATTATTTTCGAAAAAAACTGATTGCTCTGCCAGGCTTTGATGCCGCCATAATTTTAGCCATCCATATATCGCGTGTGTTTGCTGTAATGCTATTGCAAGCCTTGCAATGGAGCATCGTCATCCCGCAAGCGCCATTTAGCGTTTGGATTGCATTCCTAACCGCACAATTTCTTCTGACCAGAATTCCGTTTTTACCGAATAAGGATTTGCTGTTTTTGGGGTTAAGCCTCAGTCTGGCGGGGATGGTAGATGCCCCAAGTGCCGTCGTTGCCGGGATGTTTCTGGCATCAGGAGCTTTAACTCAGGCATCTAATTTGGTGGTGTTCTTGGTCACCTCAATGACGGAAACAGTTTCCCCCGGGACTAGATCAGGGGAGAGCATTGCGTGACCCCATTTTTTGGGCAAATCAATCGCTTTGTCCTCAACTGCATATTGGTGCCTTTTTTGGGCACCATGGCTGTTGCCATTTTTCTGCTAACCACTGACCAGCTGCTTCGTCTGTTTAATTTTGTCGTTAATGAAAACGGGCCGATCAGTCTTGTGTTCATGATGCTTGGCAATTTGCTACCAGAATACGTCGCTTTGTCGCTGCCGATCAGTTTTTTTATCGGAATTTTATTGGCGTTTCGTCGTCTTTCCTTAAACAGTGAACTTGATGTCATTTTAGGAAACGGTGTTGCCTTACGAAACCTTTTGCCACCAATTCTAGCCTTTGGCTTCGTGCTAGCCGCTGCAGATGTTTATATCGAAGGCACAATCAAACCACGCAGCTTGTATCGTTACCAGCAATTGGGGTTTATGGCCCAGCAGCATGTGTTTCGCTCCACCTTGCGCGCTGGTGAGTTTATACGATTGTCGGACAACAAAGTTTTGCGGTTTGCAGTGTTGGACAAATCTGGACGCAAGGGAAAGCAGGTTTTTTTCCGGTCTTGCGTTGAAAAAAAGCCGTGCACTGTCGTTACTGCAAAAGAGGGAGCGTTCATCCCGGCAAAGACCCAAGGCACCCTCACACTTCACTTAAAAAACGGCAGGCAGCTGACTCATTTACTCGATGATAGTAAGCCGATGTTCCTTGACTTTGACCAACTGGATATAGACATCACTATGCCTTCTCTTCCAGAATTTCGCATGCGGGCTGATATTGGTGAAGAGGCTACCAATCGAGAAATACTGCAAACCTTGCGTAATAAAAAAACGATCAGCCCTGAACGCTATGACAACTATCGCGCCAATCTGCATGGCCGCATAATTAATGCGCTTGGCTTTATTGCCTTGCCATTTCTTGCCATTGCTTTTGGCCTGACCAGCAAGCGGCGCAATGCTTATGGCGGGGTTATTTTAGGCATAGGCTCACTGATCCTTTATATTGAGGTAATCCAATCAGCCACAGTATGGGCAAAATCAGGTGAATTTTCCCCATGGCTGAGTATGTGGCCAACGCTCGCACTATTCACAATGTCTAGCATGGGTTTGTTTTTCTATGTTTCTGAGCGACCTGGTGCGCAAGTGCTGACCCCGGTTCGCCGTGTGCTGTACGATGGTGTTAATGCCCTGCAACATGTTTTGGCGCGCTGGCAAAAGAGGTTTGGTTGATGGTGGCATTTACGCTTCTGGATCGATACATTGTTCGTCGTCTTGTCATGTACACAATAGCGCTTCTGGTCCTTATTGTCATAGTACTACAAATGCTGGACCTGTTATCTTTGGCCGATGACATTATGGCTGCACCTGGGGCTAATGGGGTCAGTCTT
Organism: Robiginitomaculum sp.; assembly: GCA_021776525.1. GTDB lineage: Bacteria > Pseudomonadota > Alphaproteobacteria > Caulobacterales > Maricaulaceae > Robiginitomaculum_B. The sequence goes on along the minus strand of JAJFFT010000004.1, from coordinate 47,487 downwards.
CTGCGATATGCTATGCTAAGGGCGCCGGAATTTGTCGTTCGGTTCACGCCATTTGCGCTTTTAGTCGCCGTGTTGTTAAGCCTTAGTCAATTGGCTGGAACTAGCGAAATCATTGCTATGAGAGCCGCAGGGATGTCGCCAAGCCATATCCTGCGTCCATTACTTGTTGGTGCGGCCATTATAGCGCTTGCACATTTTGCATTCCAGGAATGGGTTGCCGCCAACACGACCAGCCGACTGCAGGTATGGCAGGAGCTTAATTACTCAAACCTTGATACTGTGGCGGATCAGGAAAACAAGGATATTTGGATATCCTCTGATGGTCTTATCGTCGGCGCTAAATCCGCCTACCGTTTTGGTCAAAACACTAAAATCTCTGATCTAGATGTATACCAGATCGATAAAGATGGGTTGCTTTTAGGGGCCATGCTGTCAGAAAGTGCGATTTCAGGCGAGCCCTCATGGATGTTAAAAGCGACATTACGGTGCACATCTGACGAAAATGCATGGACAAAAAGTGATCAGATTGGCTGGACTACGCCGTTGACCACCGAGGACTTTTTCCCCAATGCTCAACCACAATCTGCATACCAATTAAACAAGGAAGTAAAAAAACGGCGTCTTCGCAATGAACCATCTGCCGAACTGCACACCTCATTGCTTTCTCATTTTTCGAGACCATTATCAGATCTGGTCATGCCGCTGATCGGTTTGTTTGTAGGCTTTTCCCTGCCGCGCAACGGAACTTTCGCATGGCCACTTCTGATTGGCTTGGGGGCGGGCTTCCTATTTTTTGCGTTAGATAGTTTTTTCATCGCAATTGGCAATTCTGGTGCTTTGCCCGCCTATGCCGCCGCTTTTGCAGCGCCGCTTTTGTTCGGACTATCAGGCACCTATGCACTTATTGGCTTGGAGCGATGAAATCCAGTTTATGGTAGTGAAAATAATATTTTACTGGATATAATATCATGTAGAATTCGCATGCGTGGGCAGAATAAATGGTACATATGATCAACATTGCCAAACATATATTGCTTTGCCTGATTTTATTGCTTGGATGTTTTGCTAACCCAATATTGGCTGATGAAACCCCACGATTTCAATTTAATATTCCGCCCAATACTCTCTCGCAATCCTTGGCAGAATATACCCGAGAAACAGGAATCGCACTTGGGCTTGAAGGCATAAGTCTGGCAGGAAAGAAAAGCCCGGGCCTTGAAGGAAGTTATGACGCACATAATGCCCTGCACATGCTACTGAAAGGAACTCACTTACGCTTTGAAGTCGTTTCTCCTCAACTTTATACAATACAGAATGTTCCAGATGATCCCGTAGAATCTGAAGTTCGGATACCCCTGCCCCCACCCGTTCTGGGAACACGGCCACCGCTTGGTGTTTTCATGCGCGAAAGCGACATTATTGTTACCGCAAACAAACGCAAGAGCACGCTTTTCAATCTTCCTGCCAGCGTTTCTGTATTAACAAGCGATACTATTGATGCCTTTGGCATTGTGAACGCCCGAGATGCTATTCGCCATTTTGCAGGCGTGACCATGACCAATCTTGGTGCCGGGCGAAATAAGATATTTATTCGCGGTCTTTCGGATGGCACATTTGTAGATCGCACTCAATCAACAGTTGGCATCTATCTTGACGATACGCCGATCACATTCAGCGACACCAACCCAGATTTACGCTTTATCGATGTGGAACGTGTCGAAATATTACGCGGACCTCAAGGAACGCTTTATGGTGCTGGTTCAATAGGCGGTACGTATCGTGTTGTTACCAAGAAGCCGGATTTTGATAGCACGATAGCCATCCTACGTATCAACGGGGCGACAACGCAGGGCGGAACGCCAAACGGCAGTATTGAGGCCATTGCTAATTTCCCACTGTTTGACAACAAACTGGCACTGCGCCTAGGTGGTTATCGTGAACACACGGGTGGTTACATTGATGATGTAACACTTGGTGAAACAAACATAAACCAGGATGATGTCTATGGTGGTAAGGTTGCCTTGCGGTTTCGGTTGAGCGAAAACTGGACAGCTGATTTAGTGGCTAACTTTCAAAAAACTAGCATCGAAGATACGCAATACACTAATGCATCGCTTGGCAATTATACACGTAATAATTTTTTGCCAGAACCCTATACGGATGTTTTTCGGCATACCAATTTTACCCTTGAGGGGGGAACTGGGTGGGCCGATATTGTTTCGTCCACATCTTTTATCGATCGAGATATACGAAGCCAGGCTGATGCAACGCGGGTCATCCCTTTACTGATAGGGTTGGATGGGTCTCCAAGCCCCTACAATGCCCGACAATCTGTTCAAACCCTAGTGCATGAAACGCGCATGAGTTCTCTGGGAAAGCACGCCATAGACTGGCTTGCCGGTGCATTTTTTCTAACGCGAAAAGAGAGCTTAAACACAGCGATCACGACGCCCGGAGCAGGACAAACCTTTGCTGCCCAAGGGTTTCCCAGTGATGTAATATTTGATGAAAACCGCAATGACAGAGCGCAACAATTGGCGCTTTTTGGTGAAGCCACCTGGAACATTACGCCGCGCCTAGCCCTTACCGGAGGTTTGCGCTGGTTTCAGACCAATCTCAAAGTTAAATCTCTGGCTAATGGCTTTGCCAATAACGGAGAGCGGCGTACGGCGGGGAAAAACAACAAAAGCGGGTTTTCCCCCAAAGCTGTGCTGAGCTTTAAGGCGAGCGATGATTTGTTCGTCTATGTGCAAATGGCCGAGGGGTTTCGTGTTGGCGGCATTAACATCAATACCCCCGCTGCTGGTGCACCCGTACCTGACCCTGATGAGCCAGATTCGGAGATCGCAGTATTTGGGTCTGATGTGGTACGAAGTTATGAGTTTGGTGTTAAATCCAGCTTCCTGGATCAACACTTAAGCTTTAATGGGTCCGCGTTTTTGACACGCTGGAATAATATTCAAACGGATCAGTTATTACCAAGCGGCTTTGCCTTTATAACCAATGCAGGCCGCGCGCGTAATATTGGTTTTGAGGCAGAGGTGCGCGCGCAACTGCTTTACAATCTGGTACTCACCGCAAACGGCGTCTGGAACGTTCCTGAATTGCGCCAAAGTAACGCCTTTTTAGGCGCCGAACGGGGAGATCGTCTCCCCGGAATTTCTGAATTTTCGGCTGGTGCCGGGGCTTTATGGAATTTCCGCCTTCCCAATGACTTTGTCGGCCATGCAGCGCTGGACTATACTTATATTGGTGGTTCAGCACTAACTTTTGCAGAGGATGTAGCTCCTCATATGGGAGGATACTCCACTACAAATATTAGGATTGAATTGCAAAAAAATCGTTGGCGTGTGGGTCTATATGCTGACAATATAACCAATAATAAGGGAAATACATTTGCATTTGGAAACCCTTTTAGCCTTAGAGATTTTGAACAAAGCACGCCGCAACGCCCAAGAACAATTGGCCTCTTTATAAAAGCCCAATTAGGCAGGTAAATGCCTCACAATGACCATTTTTGATATGAAATTGCTATTTAGAGCTACCCCACCTTCAGGATGTTTTCCCCAAGCGCCATTATTGGGCTCACTTTCTCTACTGATCTTAAGTTCTTGCGCCAGCTTTCATTCCTTGCCCCTTGGCGCACACGCTGATTTGTCAGCTGATGTTAAATCCATAGACGTCAGTGCTGATGACTTTCCCATTCATCAATTGCAACACCATGCGTTTGATCCAGAGGACGGTCTGGACTGGGTGGAAATCTCTATGTTGGCCGTAGCCAATAATCCGTCTCTTAAGGCCTTGCGCCTGCAAAGCGGCGAGGAAGCGGCGCAAGTTTATGCGGTTGGGTTGCTGCCTGATCCGCAAATTTCCGCTGATCTGGTGCACCCCATGAGCAGTGCCGCAGGCCTTGTTACAGGCTTTGATGCGGGGCTTGGCTATGATGTAGGGGCGCTGATCACCCGCAGCGCAAGGAAACAAGCGGCAAGCGCTCAAAAAAGCCAAGTTGATTTAAGCATTTTATGGCAAGAATGGCAGGTCATTGGGCGCGCAAGAATGCTCACGCTCCACGTCATCAACACCGGGCAAAAACTGGAAATCCTGCAAAAGGCAATTGCGAGCTATCAGGACAGCTACAAGCAAAGCCAGACCTTCTTAAAGCAAGGCGAGGTTACTCTGGATCAGGCAGGCGCGGCGGCCTCGGCGTGGTTTGATGCCGCCAATCGTCTTGACCAAGTGCGCCAGCAACATAGTCGAGCACAGCATCAGCTTCGGGCTTTATTGGGGCTTAAACCTAATGCCAAACTCAAACTGGCGTCCACTGCTAATCTGCCTCCAAGGAACATTGATGTGGGTGAAGCAGCATTGTCAGACATTCCCAACCGCCGCCCCGATCTTTTGGCATTGCAAGCCGGGTATGACGCTCAACAAAATCGGGTGCGTAGTGCGATCCTGGCGCAATTTCCCGGCGTAAATGTTGGCTTTAGCCGTGGGCAGGATACGGATGGGCTGAACACATCTGGCTTTGGCATTGCTTTGGATTTACCATTGTTTTCAGGCGCGCGCGGAAAAATTGCGATTGCGCGGGCGACACGCGAGCGCCTGCGTGGGGAGTATCAGGCACGACTGGATCAATCCACGAGCGATATTGCCCGTTTGATGGATAAAAGGACAAATTTATTTGCCCAATATGAGCGCGTGAAAAAACTAATGCCGAAGATTGAAAGTCTGGCCAAAAATGCCCGCCGCGCTTATCAAAGCGGCGATATGGCCGCGCTTGATGTGTTAAATCTGGAAACCACCCTACTTAATGGCCAGTTGGAAATGATCGATTTAGAAGAAGCCTTGTGGCAAGTGCAAATTGCGCTGGATACCCTGCTGGCATGGTGGCAACCAAAAGGAGACACTTGAGATATGACCCATGTATTTTTTTCCAATAAAAGCCGGGTAAGTTTTCTTGCGGTCCTGTTTCTATGTTTACTGCCTTTGTCAGCGATAGCTGGACCAAAAACTGACGAGAATTTCGTTACCACAAAAGTAGTTGCTGGCACTTGGCAACGCACCCAGACGGCCTTTGCCAATGTCAAAGCCCGCCAGCAAGCCGTGATTGGCCTTCCCTTTTCAGCGCGCATTACTGTCTTGATGGCGGAGCCGGGGGCGCGGGTTAAAAAGGGAGATGTGTTGGCCAATTTTGATGCCCCCCAACTCAGACAGCATTTGGCATTATGGCATCAAAAACGAATTGAATTTTCCTTGGCTACTAAACGCCTGCAAGTCCTCAGACAAAGTGAAAAATCGCATACGGTCACAAGGCGCGAAGTAACCCTTGGGGAGATTGCGGTTGCACAAGCCGAAGGTGAAGCCCGCATGGCATGGGAGACATTGGCCTCGGATCTTGATCTTCTGAATATTGTGGCTAATGCCAAGGATTTGGAACAAAAGATGGCAAAAGCCGGTGTTGGCTCGCTCATGGCTGAACTGGGGCAATTGCGCGCGCCATTTTCAGGCCTTGTTACTAAACGCTGGAGTGCCATTGGTGAGCAATTAGCATCCAACAAACCTATATTGGAGCTTGAAGCTCTGGACCGGGTCTATGTTGATGTTGGCGTAACTGAGGCACAACTCGCCTTTTGGAAAAACGGCGAGACAAGCTGGAAAACCGATCACCAAAGCGGCGCATTGAAAGCCCTTGATGGCGTGCCTTTATATGATCAGGATAGTGGTCTTTGGCAAATCCGCTTTGAGGCTGAAAACCCAGAACTTTCCCTTCGAGATAATGCATGGGTTGAAGCACAACACAAAGGGGAGCCACAATCTGTCTATTGGGTTCCAGCTTCAGCCATTGTTGCCAGAAATGGCAAAACTTGGTGCATCGTACAGGCGAAAGATGGCAAGGCAGGAGCCGTTTCTGTTCGCGCAGGATCGGCTGATGGTAAAGGCCGCATTCCCGTCCTCTCCGGTCTGAAAGAGGGAGATTTGGTCGTAACCCAAGGGGCTTATGAATTGCTCTATCGGGACATAAAAGAGCTGATCAGGTTTGTGGATTAGTCATGATTGAACGAATTATTCGCAACCCTATTATTGTTATTATCGGCGTGATCATTCTCAGCCTTGGCGGCTTGGCTTCTTTGCGCAATATGCCCGTCGATCTATTTCCGCGTCTTGATTATCCGCTGATCAATATCATCACTCATTATCCTGCCGGTACGGCAGAGGATATGGAACAGCTTGTTACCCGCCCAATTGAAAATGCGATGCTGGGGCTAAACAATCTGCGCCGGGTGCGCTCCACGTCAGCGCCGGGGTTTTCTCAAGTTACGGTTGAATTTACCTGGGGCATGGATGTCTTGCAGGCGCGCTCGCAGGTCAGCAGTCGTTTATCCATGGCCTCACTGCCCGCAGACACAAAGCCCGAGCTGGAAAATATCGGCACCTCTTTGGCCATGCTTTCCACCTATACCCTAAGCGGTGGTGACCCTGTTACTTTACGAAACTGGGCGCAATACCAGCTCAGCCCACGCTTGGCCGCTTTGCCCGGGGTGGCAAGAGTGCAGGTGATGGGCGGCGGCGAAATGGCTTGGCGCATTGATGTCGATCCGCTTTCTTTATTGCGTCACAAAGTATCCATGCAGGATATTGATGATGCCGTTCGCGCTTCAAATGTTTTAGATACTGGCGGTTATATTGAATGGCACAGCCGGGATATGCTGGTTCGTACCGAAGGGCGTCTATTAGAACTTGATGATTTGAAGAACGTCATTATCAGCCATGCCGAGGATGGGCAGGCGCTAAAGCTTGGCGATGTTGCTCATGTGTATTCTGGGAACAAGCCACAGCGCTATGTGATCACCAGTAACCGCCTTCCTGCCGTGGCCTTTACCGTGCAAAAACAGCCCGCAGCCAGCACACTGGTGGTTTCATCGGCGGTTGATGATGCGCTGGCTTCTTACACCCTGCCGCAAGGGGCAAAGCTGGAAAAATATTACGATCAGGCTGAAATTATCGGACTGGCCTATCGCAATATGCGCAACAATTTATTGCTGGGGACCATATTGGCAATTATCGCCATGTTCTGGGTGTTGGGTCACAATCGAACCAGCATGGTTATCGCCATTGCTTTCCCTCTGGTCGCCTTGGCCGCCTTTGCCGCCATGGGGGTTTTTGATCTGGGGCTAAATCTGATGACCCTTGGTGCCTTAACCGTTGCCATCGGGTTGATAGATGATGATGCCATTGTTGTTCTAGAGAATATTGATCGCCATAAAGCCCTTGGCAAAGCGCCCATGCAAGCGGCAATTGATGGCACAAAAGAAGTGCTAAGCGCAGATATTGCCGGAACCTTGACGGTGCTGGCTGCCTTTGCACCGCTGGTTCTGGTCAGTGGTCTTGCCGGGCGATTATTTCAGCCTTTTGGATTGACGTTTATTTTCGTTTTGCTGTTCTCCCTGATGGTCTCGCTTACCCTCATTCCATTGGCGGCGGTATATTGGGCACCGGCAAAGCCCCGGCCAGATGCGCATCACACGGGCGGGGCACGCTGGATCAAATGGTTATCTGAGTGGAACCTTCGTTTCCTTGACAAACTGATGCTGCACCGGGGAATAACGATTGTGCTCACGTCCATCTTGTTGCTGGTCAGCTTGGGGTTATTGGCGTTTAATTCAGCCAGATTATTGCCCTTGCTCGATGAAGATAGCTTGCTGGTAAGTTATCAATTGGCACCGGGTACATCTTTGTCTGAGAGCGATCGGCTTGGTGATGAATTGGAAGGTAAGCTTCTGGCATTGCCGGAGGTTTCCGCCGTGTTTCGCCGGACAGGTTCGCCTGAATCATCCTTTTATATTGAAGGGCCGGATGAGGGCGAATTGGTGGTCAGGCTTGACCGCACCCAAGCGCCTAATGCCTTGAACGTGAAAACCAAAATCGAGGATATTTTATCGCATTATCCGGGCGTGGTTAGCCGGGTTAATGAGCCAACCAGCGAGAAACTGGACGAGTCCCTGTCTGGTCTGCCTGCCATGTTTGGGATCACCCTTTATGGCAACAATCTGCAAAGCCTCTATGACGCGGCGGCCCGTGTCGAAAAAGCAGCACAAACCATCAAAGGCGTAAACAATGTGGTCAACAATACCAAAATCCCTGTCGATCAGGTGCAGGTAAAAATCAACCGCACCGCTCTGGCCCGGTTTGATATTCGCGCCAAAGATGTTGCCAAGGCGGTGCGGGCAGCCATGCAGGGCAACACCATAACACAAGTGGTTATTGATCAACGGCCCGTCGATGTGTTCCTGCGCTATACAAGCGCGCGCCGGGACAGCCTTGAAAGCCTCAAGAAAGTGCTGGTATCGGGAAAGAACGGGCCGGTGCCTTTGTCGCAGCTGGTCGATATCAACACCATGTCGAGTTACCCGATTATCGAGCATCAACGCGGGATCAGAACCTTGACCCTGACCGCTGAGGTCGATGGCAACCCGCTGGCAGTGATTACCAAGCTGGATGTTGCGCTTTCCGCCTTGCATCTGCCCGATGATGTAACGTGGGGCTATACAGGAGAATACGGCCAGTTAATGCAAACCGGCGCGAAACTGCTTTGGGTGTTTTTGGCCTCGGCGCTTATGGTCTATGGCATTATTTCCTTGCAGCTTGGCAATTTACTTGACCCTGCGGTGGTCCTGACCAAGTTGCCACTGGATTTTATGGGTGCCGCTTTTGCGCTTTTTATCACCCGTCAGCATCTGGACCTGACCATTGCCATCGGTTTTATCACTCTGATCGGCGTGGCGACCAATAATGGGATCATGCTGCTGACCTTTACCCGTAATTTCAGACGCGAGGGATTGGATGCCATCAGTGCGGTGCGCAAGGCGGTAGAATTACGTACCCGCCCAATGGTGCTTACGCATCTGACAACCTTGCTGGCCTTGATCCCGGCGACATTGGGCCTGGGTGCCGGGCCACAATTATTGCAACCCTTGGGGATCATGCTGTTTGGCGGCCTCACCGCCGGAACATTACTGACCCTGAATTTACTACCTGTGATCTATGTCGCCACAGAAAAATGGCGCAAGAATGTCTGATCAAGTTTATTTGAAATGCAACAAACGGTACGCTCCTGTCTTGTAACTATGAAAGAACACCAATGAGAATGAAAATAACTGCATACACCCTGGTACTTGGAATGACTGCAATTGCAAGCACGGCTTACGCGGACATTGAACAGGGCAAAACCAAAGCAGAAGTCTGTGCCGCATGTCATGGGCTAAATGGAATTAGCGCCAGCCCTGAAATTCCTAATCTTGCTGGGCAGAAGCAAGAGTACCTGATTAATCAACTCAGATCATTTCGTGCCAAAACCCGCTTGGATCCGACAATGAATGTGATGGCAGAATCTTTGACAGACGAAGACATTGCTGACCTGACGGCTTATTTTTCCAGTTTGGCTGCCGCCTCCGCCAAAGTGCCTGAAACCGTGCCAACACATAACAACCGGGCGACACCAGTTGAGTTTCCAGAACCGGCATACGTTACCTTGAAAAAGGCGGCTGAAGTAGAAAAATTCCCGGGCGAGCTGGTTTGGAAAGGCGGTCCGGACATGCTGTATAATGCCATCACACCCGATGGCAAACGCGTGCTGGCAACCAGTCCATCTAGCAATACCGTATATGTATTCGACACAAAAAACGGTGAGCAACTGGCTGTCATTACAGTCGGCAAAGCACCCAAAGGGGTCAAGGTTTCTCCTGATGGCAAGATAGCCTACGTTGCCAATGAAGCGTCTGCCGAAATCAGTGTGATTGACCTTGATACGCTGGCGGTTGTAGCAACCATCCCTGTAGAAAAAGGACCACATAACAGTCGTTTCACCAAGGATGGCAAGCTGGCCTATGTCACCTTGCAAGGGGGAGCCGGCATTGGGGTCATTGATACCAAAGCCGCCAAAATGATTGAAGTCATCCCGGTGCCAGGATTAAAAGGGCCGCATAATATCGACCTTTCAGCCGATGATAAGACGGCCTATGTACGCGACATTGCAAACCATATTGCTATTGTCGATCTGAAATCAGGCAAAACCAGAAAAATAATTAAGGTGGGCAATGGCCATGGTGGAATTGATGTTTCGCCCGATGGTCGTTTTGTTGTTACCGGGGCCATCGGCGACACTCACATTTCCGTGCTGAATACCAAAACACTTAATATGGAGAACATCGAAGTAGGCAACGGTCCACATGGTGTTCGCGCAAGCAAAGACAGTCAGTGGATTTATGTTACGGTCACCAAGGATAATGTCGTTGCCGTGATAGACACAAAAACCATGCAAATTAAAAAGAAGATTAGCGTCGGCCAATTTCCTTTCTGGGTGTCAGTTCTGGGTAATCCTTGATTGACCAGTTCCCAGATAGTTTTCTGGTTTGAGTTTATGTCAGGTCGCGGGAAGGAGGTAAAAAAGCATTCCGGAAACAAGAGTTGTAACGCCGGTCAAGTTCACAATTTATCATTTCAGGCGTGTGAGATTGGATGCTATGGGTGCTGCGTGCAAGGCTGTGCAATTGCCCGCCCGCAGCGGTGCTTACCCACCTGACAGTCTGAGTTGGCCACAATCCCGGTGACCACCTAAATCCAGCCTTTACCCAAGATATCCAAAAGCTGGAAAACGATGGTAAAAGGTTTTACTTTTTCGATTGAGTGGCAAGGAAGCCGTCTGATACAGTTTTGGATATTCTATAAATGCTGCATGCTTACCCGCATTCAACTCAGCCCATATTGGGAACATTAGTTTCCTTTCAGGCTCTCATCTCAATTTTTTTGAAGGCACCTTTGCTGTGCATTTTTAGCTTTGCCCTGGCGGGTATCTTTGTACTGGCCGTGTTGTGGGTTGTAGTCGTTCAGATTCAGCGCACCTTGCCTTTCATTACCTCAATCACAGGCTCTATTGTACAAGCTATAGCGCTTAATCCATATATTTCTGCCTGGTCAAAACACCATCCAGTAATTGCGAAACTTATCGCTAACAGACTGAACAACAAAAGTGTTTTTGGGCTGACGGCCACCGTCATGGGGGCGTTGTTTCTCTACCTTTTGTTTGTTTATATCGGGACCACTCTCGAATTTATGAAATCTGGTTCGGCTATCCAGATAGACCAACAGTTAGCTAATCTTCTTTATGCATATCGGGACATCCATATTGTCCATCTATTCACTTATATCACCACATTAGGAGACTGGAAAACGATTGCTGTCCTGTGTGTAGGTGCGCTGGCAGCACTTTCTGTACGTCAGCATTGGGCGCTTGCCGCTGGTTTGGCTAGTGCTTTGGTTGGAGATGTTCTTTCGGTAACATTGCTGAAGAATATTTTTCATCGCCCGCGCCCTGAGCTTGCCTATTTTATAGAATCCAGTGGCAGCTTTCCCAGTGGACACGCGGCAATCTCAATCGCCTTTTTTGGCATGATTTTTTATATTTTATGGCGTTTACGTGTTCTCTCAGCGAAGGTAGCTGCGCCCTTGGCAGTTTTGTTTGCTTTTCTGATTGGGGCCAGTCGGCTCTATCTGATTGAGCATTACCTAAGCGATGTGCTAAATGGATATATTGTCGGAGCACTATGGCTTTTGATCGGCATTTCGCTTAGCGAAGTCTGGCAGGTAAAATCTAAAACTGCAGTAAATATTCAGGTTGTCTCGCCTATGCGCAATGGAATTGCCATTGCAGCTATCATGCTTTCTCTGTTTGGTGCTTTGTATTTTTCTGTAAGCTACCAAAAACCTAAAAACGTGCCATTTTCTCAACATGAAAAAGAAATAATAGCTGACATTCCATCACTCTTCAGTATGGGGAAAGCTCCGCCAATGACAGAAACAATCATGGGTGAGTCACAGGAGCCGATCAACCTCATAATCGTTACCAAAAGCAGGGCTAGTCTGATTAACGCTATGGCTATAGCAGGATGGACTGTCGCTCAAAAACCTGGATTTTGCACTTTGTTGCACGCAGGGTTTAGAGCTTGGTCAAACAGTGAAGATGTCAGTGCCCCTGTCACACCATATTTTTGGAACAAGCAGCCAAATTTTATCGGGTTTGAAAAACCAACAAAGGATAAGACTCTGCGTAAGCGCCATCATGTCCGGTTTTGGATTACCTCGTTTGAAACACCTAATGGTCAGGCAATTTTTATAGGAACCGCCAGTTTTGATGATGGTCTGAAATGGGGTATTACGCATCGCATTGATCCAAATATAGATGCCGAGCGCAATTTCATTGCCCGTGAACTGGTTGCAGACGGGCTGGTGGAGTCAACAGAACGCTTTGTTACAACACCCCCGATTTTAGGTCATAACTTTACCGGTGATGCCTTTTTTACAGATGGCAAGGTGGTTCTGCTAAGCTTGAAAAAATGAATGAGACTGCGAAGACTTTCTATCGCCAGCTCAAATGTCTTGATCGACTTGTTCCAGCAGTTCTGCCAATTGCCTTTTCAGCGTTTCTCGTACTGGATCTGCTGCATCCAGTATTTCCCGGATTTTGAAAAAATCCTGGGCACCAAACCGGTCAATGTCAGGAACGACCAATATGTCAGGGTGCACAATGTCACAATGCATTCGGGTGATCTGTTTTTGTAAATTTTGGACTGCGCCCAACATCAATTCGGCATGACCTGGTATTTTATTGTCTATATTTTTAACAGGTTTTCCGGTGACATCTACAGCCAGAATAATGTCGCAGCCTTTAGCGCGCAAATGATCGACAGGAACCGGATTGGAAAACGCGCCATCAATCAACAATCGTCCGTCTAAAAGCGGGGCTTGTATAATGCCGGGAATGGCTATGGAAGCGGCCACTGCGGTTTCCATATTGCCTGTTTCCATAACGACTTCGGAAGTATCGTAAAAATCAGTGGCACAAATTGTGAGCGCGATGACCGTTTGCTCTATGCGCTTTGCGACGCCTGTCGGCGAAACCAGTTTGACAAGGCCTAACCCGCTTAAGAGCAAAGGGTGTGAAGGGGAGATTCTGATCAAATCCTGCAAATGCAGCTTATGCTCAACAAACATCTCTCGCACAGCTTTTCCCGGAGTCGCCAAGACCGAAAGAGCGTGCTCACGTATGCTAAGGGCTGAAAGCCCGGAGGCGTAGGCAGAACCGATCAGAGCGCCGATTGACGTTCCTGCTATAAACGCAGGTTTTACACCGAGTTCATCCAGCACCTCCAGCACAATAATATGCGAAAGCCCTCGTGCCGCACCGCCGCCAAGTGCCAAGCCAATCGTTGGAATTGCCATCAACATTCTCGCAAAAGTATGAATATAGTTTCCTGAGAAGCTATGAGCTAGCAATGTACGCAACAAGTCTGCTTCTGGCATTTTCTACAGTAAGGAGGCCCAAACTGATGATGCCATTAGTGCAGTAGGCAAGGCCGTTGAATGGTGTGCCCACCCGATGATGCTTACTCATCTGACAACTTTGCTGGCCTTGATCCCGGCGACTTTAGGCCTGGGTGCCGGGCCACAATTATTGCATGATTTGCCCCAAGTTTATGCGGACACCGACTAAAGTCGGTGGCTTTGAGATTATTTTCCCCTGTCGGCTGGGAGGCGGTCGGCCTTGATAGCCCCAAGCGGTCACGCCGCAACACCTTTGGCTCTAAGTACGTCTCAGTCATTTTCTTTCTCCTACCAAAAATATTGCGCCGCGCCCTCAAGCTTGGGGCTAACCGGCCTTTTCACCGCCCCCCATCCTCCGGGGGAAAATGCGGCGAAGAAGAAGGAATAAGAGGCAATGACCAAACGTAACCAACAAACATCCAACAAGCGGCAAACGGTTTATGGACAGGTAACCGATCGCATCATTCAGGAACTGGAACAAGGCCGGGTGCCATGGGTGCAACCATGGGGCAATGGGAACGGTGCGGCAGGACTTCCCGCCAATGCCGACACCGGCAAGAATTATTCTGGCATCAATATTTTGCTTCTTTGGGGAGCCGTCTTTGAGCGGGGTTTTTCGCTTCAAAGCTGGCTCACTTACAAACAGGCGCAAAAGCTTGGCGGCACGGTTCGCAAAGGCGAAAAATCAACATCCATTGTTTATGCCGACAGTTTTATCACCAAGGAAGAACGCCAGACCGCGCGCGCAGAACAGCGCGACCCGGAGCGCATTCCGTTCCTAAAACGTTATAGCGTTTTCAATATTGCGCAATGCGAAGGCTTGCCGGAAGAGCTTTACGAGGACGCGCCAGAGCTTCCCGAATGTGAGAAAATCCCCCACGCCGAAGCCCTGATAAAAGACACGGGCGCAGATTTCCGCATTGGTGGCAATCGAGCTTTTTATGTGCCCTCACAGGATTTCATTCAGGTGCCACCGCAACCCGCTTTTCATGAGCAGGTCAATTATTACCGCACCTGTTTTCATGAATTGGGGCACTGGACAGGCCATAAATCCCGCCTTGATCGGGACTTGCGCCACGCAAAAGGCAGTAAGCCCTACGCCCATGAGGAACTTGTGGCAGAAATGACCAGCGCCTTTATCTGTGCTTCGCTCACTATCAAGCCCACCGTTCGCCATACGGACTATATCGCCTCATGGCTTCAAGTCCTGAAAGACGATGACAGGGCGATTTTTCGCGCCGCCAGTCTGGCCAGCAAAGCCGCCGATTATCTCTTAACCACACATCAAATTGAAAAAACACGGGTGGCGGCATGACCGCGCCCGGCTTTCCGGCAAATCACCCAGAAGAATTTTGAAAGGCAAACCCATGCAACTCATACCAGAAAATACCCGCAAAAAACTTATCGCCAATTGGCAAAATGATGATGAAAACAAAGACCCGTTTCCCGTGGTGAAACTATTCAATCCAGTGGGTGCCGCCACATGGCTGATAACGGAAATGGTCTTGGGTCAGCCGGATATTTTATTTGGTCTCTGTGATCTTGGTTTTCAGTGCCCAGAGCTTGGATATGTGAGCCTGTCAGAACTTGAAAATATCAGGCTTTTTGGTGCCCTTGGCATCGAACGGGACAGGCATTTTACCGCTGATTTTCCGCTTTCCATCTATGCGCAAGCCGCGCGCATACACGGCCAAATCACCTTTGAAGAAAAGGCACTTCTACAAGCCAAAGCAGGGCTTGAATCTGAAAAGCGGCGGTCAAGAAATTAACCACCACATCCCCAACCAAACTCAACAAAAAAGGATAACTCTTATGGAACTTGCAAAAATCCCCTTAGGCCAACTGGAAATCTCACCCCTTAATATGCGCCATGGGCGCAAAGCCCCAGATGTTTCTGACATACTGCCCAGCATTCGCGCGCGCGGCATTCAACAGCCTTTACTTGTACGGAAAAAGGGCAAGATATTTGAAATCATCGCAGGGCGAAGACGGTTCTTTTCCCTTAAAAAGATCGCCCAAAAGGACAAAAAGGCTGAGCCTGTTCCTTGCGCCATCATGGATGAAGGCGGTGATGCCGAGGCCATTGAGGCCTCATTGATTGAAAATCTGGCGCGGCTCGACCCCGATGAAATGACCCGTTATGAAACCTTTGCGCGTCTGGTCAAGGAAGGCAAAACTCCCGTCAATATTGCTACTATATTTGGCGTAACCGAAATCATGGTGACCCGCTCACTGGCTCTTGGCAATCTTAATTTGAACATCCGCAAGGCTTACCAAAACGAGGAAATAAACGCCGACACCATCCGGCACCTTACACTGGCAAGCAAAACTCAACAGCGTGAATGGTTCAAACTGTTCAAAGACCCGGAGCAATACGCACCACGCGGCCCACGCCTTAAACGCTGGCTTTTAGGCGCAGAGATTAAGACCAGCATCGCCCTGTTTCCCCTCACC
Organism: Robiginitomaculum sp.; assembly: GCA_021776525.1. GTDB lineage: Bacteria > Pseudomonadota > Alphaproteobacteria > Caulobacterales > Maricaulaceae > Robiginitomaculum_B. Next base: position 31,656 of record JAJFFT010000004.1, on the reverse strand, counting down.
GACTATAAAGGCCAGATCACTGCAGACCTTTTTGGCGAAGACGGCTATTTTGACAATGCCGAAGCATTTTGGACATTGCAAAACCTTGCCATCGCCGCAAAGCGGGATGCACTGATTAAATCAGGATGGGACGATGTTATTGTTTTTGATTCCGGCCAGCATTTTTGTTCATGGGAATATGTCAAAACTGCGAAAAAGGACGGTGGACGTGTCTATATTGAGGTTTGTCATTCCGGCGAGGTGAAATTGCACGAGGGGTTAATTACCCAAAAAGAACACCAAAACCGTCTCAAAAAACTCGACAAAGGCAACGGTGTTGAAGACCATCTAACAGCACGTCCCGAACTCACTTTTGCAGCGCAAAACTACGTTTCTCTGCATCGCCATGCCGCCGTTCGTGCCGCTCTATTGAAAGAGTCAAAAACCGCCCTTCGTTTAATGGTCGCCCACGCCATTGCCGGGTCGGCGCTTTGGCAAACCAAACCCGAACCGCAAAAAACGATGAAGGAGGCAACTGCGCAAAGCCTTGCCAATTCCAAACTGCAGGCCGTGTTTGGACAAGAAAAAGAGAAAACTCTAAAATTGTTGGGACTGGAGAACACGATCATACGGTCACGCGATCAAATGGAGATGACCATCGAGTATCGCAACTTTTTACAATTTTAACGAACCTATCTGACGATGATGTGATGGGTGTCCTCACCTTTGTTATGGCAGAAACCTTGCAGTCTGGCACTTGTGTCGTTGAACACCTTGGCACCGCCCTTAAGGTGGAAATGCGCGAAACATGGCAACCGGACGATGCGTTCTTTGATCTTGTACGCGATAAATCTGCGATTAACGCTATGCTCCGCCACATTGGCGGCAAAACAGTGGCCGACGCCAATATCAGCGCGACTGTGAAGGTCCAAAAGAAGATCATCCGTGACTTTATTAGTGGGGATGGTCGCAAAAAGGCACAAAATTGGTTGCCACGCTATTTGGAGTTTCCATTCAAAGCCTATACTAAAGCGGGTGCTGGAACTTTATCTAACAACGCTCTCAGGGCGAAACACAAGGTTTGAGCGCAAGAATTGCAAACAGCCGTTCATGAAACTTGAGAGGGCTGCAAACCCGACGGCGAAAAACCCCTGCACCTTGCTGCGGAAAATTTGATGCATAAGCGCGAGAACCAGAGCCTAAAGCTCGATACCTCATCATGGCCTGCAACTCTGCCGATAATCGACCCTGCTTTTGGTTTTGGTCCTGTCCTGCGCCGCTAGGAGTGATTGAGCGATGTTGCTTATATTCCACCAGACCAGCTAACCGTTGTGAATTGTACGGCCCTTGAACAGTCAACAAGCCTGACTGCGCTTCCGCTTCCTTGGACCGATGCATTACAATGTTACGGTAGTGATCAAGGTCAATTGACCACAGCAGTTTTATGCCTTCAAAGTTTCCGTTTCTAGCGTTACCTTACCAGATGCAGTGCACCAGCTATCTTCTGAGATTTGCAGCTGAGGCGTTCATTCGCCTGCTTTTTGCTTGATTGACCTATGACGAGTGTCGGGCGCATGAAACCGGATGAGCAGGCTTTTTTCCCCACCTTTCAGGTTCCTCGCGCACCAAAATAGCCTGCACAACCGGTCCTCCACTTCGTTTCGGCCCCAAGAATCAGAGGGGGTTCATACACCCGCCGCGCGTCATAACGGTCACGCATCAGCAGGGCGATGGTCGCCATGCATAACGATACAGGAGATAGAAAATGGCACACGCAATTGGATATGTGACGCAAAAAGACAACGGGAATTTTGAAGGCACACTTTCGGGCCTCGTTCTTAATCAAAAATTTCCCGTCCGCATCGTCCCCAACAAGGACAAGGAAACTGAAGCACAGCCAGACTATCGGGTTTTTGCCAACGGGCCCAACGAAATTGGCGGCGGTTGGAAAAAGATTGGTAAATCAAGCGGAAACGAATATGTTTCCCTAACACTAGCGGCACCAGCATTCGGCCCTTCGCGCATCTACGCGAACCTTGGCAGAGCCGCAGGCCAGAATGATGAGAGCGTGATGGCCGTGCTTTGGAACCCCCGCGACTAACATAAAATTAGTGCCCCCACACCATCAGGTGCGGGGGCATTTTTTTGTCTATTGTTTGAATATTGGTAAAAATATGAACTGTATCAATGACAAACTACACAGGTGGGTTGCAGTCAATAAGTGGCGGAATATTCTTCAAATATTAAACATATACGGCATGGTGCCATGACATGTGAGAAGTAATATGTGTATTACGATTAGTATACAAAGAAGTATATTTTTGTATTTCGAGTTGCGTATGAGTTTTGAGTAATTTACGCGCAATCTATACGTTGGCTATCCTGTATGAATAATTTGTTAAACAGAAATGCAAGAGTCAGGGGGCACGGATAACAACATGGTTGCGCACAAGAGCGTGGACGACGTTGATGGGTTGCGAAAACAAACAGCAAAAGAAAGAGCCGTGGATAGAAGATGAACTTCTAACGGCTGAAGATTTTGCTTGGGCTTTTCTGCGACGAAATCCAGATTATTGCCGTGAGGTCGAGAGATACAGTAAGGTCGCTCGCACGAAAAAAATGGGTGTAGTTATATATGTCTCTGGCAAAAAAGACGTAAAGGCTCTCAAATGGGGACTGGAGTTTTTTCGTCGATCCCGCCGAAAAAGCGGGTTCCGCAGCAGTTTTTTGGGAAAAGACAATCTATCCCGCAATCGTGTCAGCGAGAATAATGAGCACCGAAAGTCACATTGCTGGGGAGACAATGGCACTTGGCAATTATGCATGCGACAAGGCCATGCACCTTACAGCAGATCACCATGAACACCTGATATTATCCGAAAAGTCAAAATCTATTCATCTAGATTGCCAAGGCGTCTCGCTTTTGCAAGGAGCCGGATATCCTGATTTTATTCATCGTGGATTGAATGATATCGAACAAAAATTTAAGACGCTAAGGCGTTTGAAATTCCTTCTGCGGGACGGCGTTTTCCGGCCCAGTCTTTTCAAACCTACGCCGCATTTCAATAAGCTCTCAAACAACCTTATCGCTCTTGAAGGATGGCAAAATAGCTGTCAACAAAGAGAAATCGCAATTAGAATATTCGGTATAAAAACCGTGAATGAGCAATGGGGACAGGGCAGTGATTACCTGCGTGCAAGGGTCCATCGTCACATCAAACGCGGCATTCATATGATGAATGGCGGCTATCTTAAATTGCTCAATTCCCGTTAGATCGGCCAGCACTTGCACCCCTATGATTTTAAGGGGAGGCGATAATCATAGGTGCCACCGGTTTAAGTTTTCGTACAAATTGATCAAGCGCGACGCGAATGGACGGGTTTGCGTTTGATTGGCCGAGGCGAGAAAATGTCAGAACGTCATGCAGATATCGATCCCTATTTAACACCCGAACAGACGGCGAAATTACTGCACATAAAGGCAAATACCCTCGCCAAATGGCGCTCGCAAGGTAAGGGGCCAGCGTGGCGGGATCACGGACATATCGTTTATCACATCGACGATTTGCATAAATGGTCGCTTGATAGAAGACGCACCGAAACAAAATCCAAGCGCAAAGATCCGTCCGTATCAGACGGAGGAAAGTGATGAAGTGCCAAATTTTAACGCGGGTTTCAGTTCATTATAATGGCGGTACGTCCAATCACTATTTGAGATTTGGTAATCCAGTATTCAGGGATGAAGTAAGCAAACATAAAGCCTATGCGTATTTTCCCGAAGGGCGCATGTTTTGTTACATTCAGTGGAAAGCTAACCAGTATGGAACGCAGTTCTGGCGGCTGTTGGTGTTACAAGCAGCGGTCCTAGGCAAGCCTGCTTTTCGCGTCCCCGGTATCAAACCTGGCGCAAAAATTTTGTTAGACGTCAAAGGCGTGGATCGCGTTCGAAAAGCCCACTCCCTAATTGACAGAATTGAAGATTTGGGCCTTGACCCTTCTACGGTCTCGCCTGAATTTTATCTTCGTAGCCATCAAATGTTTGTCTCAGGTCTTTCGGTAACACCGTACACAAGTGTCCAACATCATGCGTATTTGAAGACCAAGGTACTTACCGATAAAGGGGCACAATGATGCAATATGCGCCCTTAATCCTAACCGGCATCGCAGTCATTAGCCTGAATGGTGCCGCCTATTTACCGGACAAAATCGCTATCAATCCAACCCCAAGCGCTCCAAAAGGCTTGTATTGGATCAGCCAATCAGCAGATATAAAAAGAGGTGATATGGTCATTGTATCCGTACCCGACACGTATAAAAAGTTTGTCGTCGAACGCGGATATTTGGCACCAAATATCCCGCTTATCAAGCAAATTGTCGCCCTGAAAGGCGACACGGTCTGTTCAAAAAATAGACAAATTTTTGTCAATAACCTGTACATGGCGACCGCCCTTTCAACAGACAGCATGGGGCGAACTATGCCCCATTGGTTCGGTTGCTTAACGCTAACCAGTAAACAGTTTTTTGCCTTGATGCGCGCACCAAACTCGCTAGATAGTCGATATTTTGGAGCTTTGAACCTGGATCAAATCATCGGCATTGCGAAGCCGGTTTGGATCGTTAAGGCACCTAAATCAACGAAAATAACGGATCAAAAGGAGGCGGGGTAAAAGGATAAAAGGGAAGGCAAGATAAAAGAGGTTGCTGCACGAGCAACCTAACCCATTGTCTGCACATCTCTTTTTCTGCGGTAACGGGTTTTTGCCCCCGCATTTTTTTAGCTAACCCTCATGTTTTCTTATACTTATTCCGCCGCATAATTTTGACAGTCAATCTTTTCATAGGGTTAGGGATTGCAGCTAAGGAACGCTCAATGGTGCGAAAAATTGACCACTTCCGGCCACGGCTTGGAATTCCGCGCAGTCGCGATGATCGGGTTGTCAAAAGATACCTGCAAAAAATCCATGGCCGCTTGAAACATATTGGTCGGAAAATTGGATCGAGCGGCGTAGTCAGAAACGCATATTATGGCTCGAACTTTACTGGTTTTGGTGCAAAGACCGGACGATTGGCGAAACTCGAAGGCGCACGTCCACAAGCATTTCGTAATCGCCGCGTCATTATCAAAGTGCGGGTGGCCAAGCATATCGGTCAGGGTACCAAGAAACTTGCCGCCCACCTGAAATATGTAGAGCGCGACGGCGTAGCCAAGGGCGGTGAAAAGGGCCAGCTCTATAACGCGACAAGCGACGAGGTGAACCGGGACGGGTTTGTCGAGCGTGCAAAGGATGATCGCCATTCCTTTCGTCTGATCATGTCACCAGAAGACGCGCACCAGATTGAGGATATGAAAACCTTCACCCGCGAGTTTATGGCGCAGATGCAAGAAGACCTTGGCACCAAACTTGATTATGCGGCGGTCGATCATTTCAACACAGATAATCCCCACACTCATATCATTGTCCGAGGCGTGACGGATAAGGGGCAGGATTTGGTGATCGCGCGGGATTATATCAAACACGGGATGCGCCATCGGGCCAGTGAGATGTTAACCCGCGACCTAGGTCCGCGTCAGGGTCATGAAATTGCAGATGCTTTGCGCGCGGAAGTCACCAAAGGTAGGCTTGTTTCACTTGACCGCGAACTGGCCAATGAAGCAGACAACGGCGTTGTTAGTGTCCGAGGTGTTCCATCGAATGATTATGGCAGATTCAAACAATCTCTCAAGCAAGGTCGCTTGCGCAAACTTTCCGACTTGGGGCTGGCCGAAGAGATCGACACCGGCGTCTATCGCTTGGCGGACAATTTCACCGATACGTTAAAGCGTATGGGAGAGCGCAGCGATATTATCAAGACCATGCACCACGCAATGAGGTCCGAAGGCTTTGCGCATGCACCAAGAGACTTTGACATTTTTGATCCGGCGAATGCGGAACAAAAACCAATTGTCGGGCGCATTGTCACAAAAGGACTTTCCAACGAATTAAATGGTGAGTTCTACGTTGTCGTTGATGGCATTGAAGGACGAACCCATTACGCAGAAATTGGTGAGTTATCGAACCCGGAGGATTATTCCAAGGGTGGCATTGTCCAAATCGCTCCGCAGCGTCCCGGTCCGCGTCTCGCCGACAAAACAATTGCCGAGATCGCGGCAAAAGAACATGGCCTTTATGACGTCGACGCACACCACGCGTTTGATCCAAAAGCATCGCCAGAATTTGTCCGCACTCACACGCGCCGCTTGGAAGCCTTGCGCCGGGTGGGGATCATAGGTCGCCTTAGTGACGGCTCGTTCGAAATTCCCCCAGACTTTATTGAGCGCACGACAAAACACGAACAACTTAACGTAAAACGCAATCCGGTAAAATTGAACATGCTCACTGGTCTCAACATAGACCAACAGATTGAAGCAGGCGGTGCGACCTGGCTGGACAAGCGTCTGGTGCGGGACGATCCGTCCGAGATCGGTAATACGGGGTTTGGCGCGGAAGTGAGCGCAGCGCTGCAAAGACGCCGGAATTTTCTCTTACAACAGGATTTAGCGTCAGAGCGTGGCTCACAGTTTGTTCCAAAAAAGGGTCTCATCAAAACGCTTGAACGCAAAGAGTTATCGGCGGAAGCGATAAAAATCTCGAACGAGACTGGAAAGGCCTTCCGGGCTGTTTCTCAGGGTCAGAATATCACCGGCGTTTATACGCGCCAATTGAACTTGGTGAGCGGCAAATACGCGCTCATTGAAAAATCCAAAGAGTTTACCATTGTGCCGTGGCGTTCGGTATTGGAGCAGGTACTCAATAAATCCGTATCTGGCACTGTTTCGGGCAATGGTATATCGTGGGATATCACCAAGCAGAAAGTGCCTGGGATTTCTGTTTGAAAATGAGCCAAACTAATCGGGCAGTTGTTTGCCAAAACCGGGCATTAACGTGAAGCAAATTCAAAGGTTATTCGCACCAAATAATCCGTCCCTCTTTAACCCAAAAATGTGCCCCGCAATCTGTCTTACGCCAGACAGAGGGATGAAGTGTAGGGTGATCGGCGTTATCCAGTTTCAATACCCAATGCGGTTTGACCTCTGGAATGAGAACCAGTTCCAACCGGTCTTTACAGCCGCAAGGACAGAGAAACGCAATTGCCCAATCTTCACCGTCCTCGCGCGCTAGAACAAAATTGTCACAGCTAATGAGCTCAGGGGGCGTATCGCCTTCTATGATCTTGACCCGCTTGCGAATGCCCTTTTTGGGTAATAGACCGAACCATAGTCGGCATATCCAGTCCCAAATGATGGAAAAAACCTTCATGCAACGGCCTTGTTTTTTTGTATGCGGGCAACCATCCCGAGAAGTGGGTATTTGAGTCCCTCTCCAAAGATGGAGCGTAGGCCGCGCGGACCGGGTGGGCAGCTCAACTCATAGTCTGTTTCGCCTGACGCCAATGAGATGAAGATGCGGTCGAATTTGGAATTTTTATCGTGTCGGTAGGGGCACAATCTCGCCACAGCTTCCATGACCGCACGACTTGCTGCTTGCATATTTAGAGCAATCACTGACGGGGCTTCCTCAGCGACGCCTTTGATATATCCTTCTTTAAGTTGGCAGGCATATGCTTCGGGATCAGTCCGGCGCATATCTTCAGCTCTCAACCCTTCACCCGTGATCTCACCACGACCCCTAAGCGTCACGCCGCCCGGATAAACATAATCGATGCGGACACAAACATCCGCAACCCGGAGGCCATTCTCGCTGTCGCGTGTCGGAATAATAACCCCCATATCAATAAGGGGGATGAGACACGCCTCGGAAATCAGATCGCAATAAAGGCGACCTTCCATAGTATCGACACAGCAGAAAATGAGGTCGCATCCGCTGGAGGCGGTAATGGCCTCCTCGTCCGAGATGGCCGCTCCAATGCTGACAAATTCAATATCGGGTCGGTGTTGGCGCGCCGCACTTTCCATTATATCGATCTTCAATCGTTTCGCTTGCGCATCTGCGAGCGTGCTATTGAGAATTCGGTTTAGATTTCGTGGCTCCACCTTATCGAAATCGACCTGGACGATGCGTCCAAAGCCCATGCGTGCCAACATCTCGATCGTCGGAGACCCTGTTCCCGATACGCCGATAACACAAGCGCTTAATCCGGAGAATTTATCAGTCATGTTAGATGAGAACGGTAAAACATAAGGTGCATTAACTTTGGAAATATCAACAATATCTATCCCAAGCCGCCAAACACGTTTTACCTGAATAACCTGCATATCCGGGCCATAGAGACGGACTTTCATTTCACCATCCGGCACCATGATGGCCGAGCCATGAGCAATACTCTCATCCTCGCTCCCATGTCGCAAACAGGGGATGGAGAGTTGATCGCTGTTATCATCAAGATTTGAAAATTCGAAATACCCTCCGGGATGGGAGTGAACCAGCAGAATGCTACCGCCAATCGCGTCAGCTTTATCAATTGCGTCATCTAGATACTCGCCCGGCCAATCTAACCGCGTCGGCGTGCGCGTCTTGCACGCCTCATAGGGAATAGCCATGACGGAACTGACACAGAGACGTTCGCCGGATTGTCCTGCCCGCCCACATATCAGTATGGCGGCTGCCTCCAAGCCGTCGCCGGGAAACAAGTGAGCCCTCAGGGCGTTGTGATCGCCTGCGCTTATAGCCAGTGTCAGCTCCATCATGATTACCCGACCTCGCGCGAAAGCGACTCGTCGATAATCGCGATATGCGTGATCAGACTATCTGTGTTCGGATTCCAGATAGTTTCACCCTGGCGATGACGTGACCAGCGCTGATAGCTCTTGCCGTCAATAGACTGACGCGCAGTCGTCTGGGGGATGGTACGTCGCGATTTGAGCTGCAAATATGGATAGCAATAGAACATGTCCAGCGCCGCCATTGGGTAGGTGGCTGGAATCTGGACCGCAATGTCGGCATGAGACACGGTATAGCCCTCTGGAAGAGGAAAATTGCGGAGGATAACCCAGCGGGACGCGCCGTGAATGAGCGTATCCCAAGTGAGGCCACGCTTTGTGAGATAATCAGAATCATGCTCGCCAAGCTGAAAGTCACTGCGAAGCCCACAAGGGGCCTCACCATTTTGGATATTGCTCGGGCGCAACCAGAGTTTCTCGATACCGTCGCGTGTCAGATCAATAATCCCGTCCAGTCCGATCGCTTCACGGGGCTCGCCTTTGATCTTGAGCGCCGCCGTCCACCCTTTGTCTGGATCAAGGCCAGCTTTGATCAGAGCGTCGCGAACAATGATCGTCGGAGTGGCAAGCGTCAGCAGAATACCTTGGACTTTCAGCTTCCACGTGGCCTGCCGCGACGTAACGGTTTCGAGGTCATCTCCTGCCAGATTGACGGTGGCGTCATCACTCAAGACTTCATCAGCTTTGTCCGACCTCGCAAGGGCGAGTTGATGATTATCAGGCACTCGCCCAATCAAGCGCAACAGCTTTGCTGAAATTGTCGGCGCGCCCCACGTAAAACGATCGCCGTTGAGTTCGACTTTATAGGTGCGCTCGGCCTTGAAGGCGAAAAACCGCTCAGTGCGACGATTACTGATGTCGATGGTATGACCAAGCGGCAATTCGGACACGCCGTGCCGGTCTAAAATCAGCAAGACATAATCACGCGCCGGACGCAGGTCGAAGGTTTCCAGAATCTGTTCAGGTGTCGGCATCGCGTCTTCAATGCGGCGTTTCTCGTCAAATGCGTCTCCAGTCCACAGCCGTATACGGTAGCCAGGTGCGAAAGGCAGGGGTGCCTCTCCGGGCTTGGATGCGCAATCTTCAATATCAATTTCGTCAGTCATATTCGTTTTCCTTATTGCTATGGACCGACGGGTGCCAGCCTTAGTGAATGATATAATAGCTAAATATTAGCTAGTCAATAGCTGTAATACAATCAAATATTAGTTGACAATGGGGATGATTTTGCTATGTTTTTTGCCTAACGGAGAGTGTTTATGGCCCGCAAAACAATGACGTTGAACCTCACAGGTGCCGAAATGGCCGTTCTGGAGGAGATGTGTGCAAAGAAAGATTTGAGCAAAACAGTGCTCATGCGTCAGGCCTTGCGCCTGTATCAGCGCGTGGAAGAACGTCTTGATGAAGGCGGTAAGCTGTTTTTTGAAAATGAAGCCACCGCCGAAAAATCGGAGATTATGATGTTATGACGGATGCACAGCCTTCAGATATCCGTGCAATTGAACTTTACGACAATTCCGCGCAGAACTTTGTCGAAGCTGAATGCTGGCATGGCATTGTCGATAAAAACCTCGCCGATTGGGAAGCAGAATGGATGCCGGAGCTGCAACGTCGGTTAAAACTTCTCAATCAGAAAAATATTGAACGTCGGTTTTGGCCACAGAGTCGACATTGGGACTGGCGTGCAAAGTTGAAAGATATTGAAAAGCGCCTCGCCAACCAGTCTTTTGCATTAATTTGCAACGGCATGACGCAGGCGATGATGACAGTCGACACAACAAAAAGGGCGCGCATCGAAGGACAGCAGACCCAACACCTAATCTATGTGGATTACATAGAAGCCGCGCCTTGGAATCGCGGAGACATTGCTAGTGATCCGCCGCTTTATCGAGGCTGCGGCACAGAACTTATCCTCGCCGCCTTAGAATTGAGTATACTGGAAGGGTTTAAAGGCAGGTTGGGCTTACATTCGCTTCCTCAGGCAAATCGTTTTTATCTCAATCGTTGTGGCATGACGGATCTGGGACAGGATAGAACATACGAGAATTTGCGCTATTTCGAAATGACACCTGAACAAGCGCAGCTTTTTATCGGGAAAGGAAAAGGAGCATGACATTTGAAATCACAAAAGACTGGCGCCGGGAGCTCATTCTGGAAGAGGATGGCTTTGACATCAGCGCAGGCTTGACGGCAGCAGACCCTATTTTCGATAGCGCTGTTGTCGTTGAAGGTAATGATGATGATGGGCTTTTAGCGCTCGGTCGGTTCATTAACTTGATGCGCCGTGAACGCGGCCTATCGATACCTGATTTGGCGGAAGCAGCGGACATCGACATCGGAGAGCTTTTGAGCATAGAGAAAGAAACGTCCCATGTTCCTGAGCCACGAACTGTTTACATGCTGGCTGAAGTTTTTAACGTCTCCAAGCGCAAGCTTATGGGATTGTCGGGCCTTATGCACCCCAAAGACGTAACCTATGTCGAAGACGCTGTGCGCTTTGCTGCTCAGTCGGAATCGATAGAGAAACTTAATTCATTGGAACAAGAAGCTCTTAACGGCTTCATAACTGTCCTAAGTGATAACGCCAAGAAATAGAGAAATAGGTCCGTACGCGTGGCAAAGAATGAATTCCTAAAGCCGCGTACTGAAGCGGATATTGACAACCGGATTGCCCGAGTTCTCAAAGGACTGGGCAATCCGGAACCCCCACTGAAACTTGAGACGGTTCGTGAATTGCTCAAGCTCGACTTTTCTTACTACGCGGCGGACGATCCTGGCGTAATGCGCGAAACCATATCCCGCATCAGGGTTGGAGCGAAACGCCTCCTCAAAGAGCCGACGCTCTTTCTTGAAGCAGTTCGAAAGCTCGACTTAAGAGCATTGTACATTCCAGATGGTCGACATATTCTGCTCGATAGAGACCAGCCTGTGCTAAAGCACCGGTGGACCGAGGCACATGAAATTGGCCATAGTCTTATCCCTTGGCATGAAGCGTCCATGATGGGAGATGTTGACTACACTTTAGCGCCCGCCTGCCATGACAAACTTGAAGCTGAAGCCAATCATGCAGCAGGCCGGTTACTCTTTTTAGGAGATCTATTTTCTGAAGAATGTGCCTCATTTCTTCCTGGCTTTGACACGTTAAAAACTCTGAAAGGCCGGTTCGGCAACACCTTCTCAACCACATTTTGGCGGTCCATCAATATATGGGGCAAAGAAATACCGGTCATTGGACTAATTTCTGTTCACCCACATCCAAACCTTCGTCCGGCATCGTTTGAACTATCCGCGCCGTGCAAGCACTTCATTCAGTCTCCCGCTTTCGCATCCAGATTTTCGACGATAAAGGAAACAACAGTATTCGATAAGGTAGTTGCATATTGTGAGCCTCGCAAAGGCGGGCCCCTAGGTGGCAGCGAAATCATTCTAACAGATGACAATGGCGATCAACATATATTCGAATTCAAGAGCTTCTCGTTTCACCACCAAACGCTAACACTTGGCGTATATCGTAGAAAGCGTGGTGCTCTAATCGCCACACTTTAGGGCAATGAGTAAGCTGCCGTTTCTCGCTCCACCTAAGACAATGGCTAATGTCAAATATTGGGATAATACGGTCCTAGCTTGAGCGCCTTATATCACTCACTATGTCTAAAGCGCGCCAGAAACCAGACTTAAAACCAGCATCCAGAATGTCGCTTTGGGACTAGAAACCTCCCATCACAACACTGGCAACCAGAATAAGATCTATGCAGAATAATGCGGCCAATTAAGTTATAGCCACTAAAACCTTGGCTTCTTACCGCCCATACCTGTCGCAGCCTTTTTGATTTCATCTTTTGATTTTTGCCGCAGCACCGGATCAGCAAGGGTGAGGCTTCCAACCCGCGCTCTCGCAAAACCCCTTCCTCCCGCGCTGTATTCCAATGATGGCTCTTGTCGATTATAGGGGTTCAGTTCATCGCCCCAAACATTGAGCGATCTGTTGACATAATCGGGCTTACCGTATTTGGCCAGCACGCCTTTGGTCATATCTTCTGATGAGCCAGGTCCAAAAAATGTATACGCGACAGACGCAACCCGCATACCGTTCGGCATTGGCACAAATCTGATTTGCATTTTTTCGAAGTCTGTCTCGAAGATAATTTGTTGAACGCCTGCATATTCACTTGGGTTGACCCCCACCCGGTTTTCCTGCTGCGCTGCTTGGCCGAAATCAGGTGCGCGCGACCGACCCCTTTCGGTAAACTCCCGCGCCGTCATCGCCGCCTCAACCTCCGTGACGCTCATGCGCAGCTTCACCCCGGCCACATCGGCATTAAGTACATCCGCCGCCATACTGGTCTGTCCAACGCAAAATACCAGCAGTAAGAGAATGCCGAGAAGGGTTTTATTCATAGCAACACCTCGCAATCAGATCTGGCAATCGTCGTTTATCAAAACGCTCCACAGACTTCGATTCGTCCCCTTTCGGTCATGTGGAAGCGCTCAACTTCTTCCGTTTGTACTCATAACTGTAAATATAACAAAAAAACTTCACTTTGGATAGTTTTAACTCTGGTTGCCCCTGTTTTCGTTTTCTTTTCCCATGCTGTCGTAAACTAGATAAGTATTTGTTTTTAAAAGTATATACAACTTCCACCCTCTTGACTTATTCAGGTTTCGTCGCCTTTTTTTGAATAGTGAGAGACGCAAGAGTGCGCCCTTCGGAGAAACTAATGACCCCTACAAAATTCCTGATTGGTCAAGTTTTGATTGTGTTGGCAATCGTCGTTTTGGCGACGTGGATGGCGACGCAGTATGCAGCGAATGCGCTCGGCTATCAGGATGCTCTTGGACCTGCGTGGTTTCATGTTGGCGGCACGCGGGTCTATCTTCCCTGGCGATTGTATCAATGGTGGATAGCATATGAGGGGTACGCTCCTCGTGTGTTTTCAACGGCGGGTTTGATTGCAATTGCCGGGGGAGTCTTTGGGATGGTGGTTTCGATCATCGGCTCGCTATGGCGTGCTCGGCAAGCAAAGAATGTCACCACGTATGGATCGTCGCGGTGGGCGAGCATAAAAGACACCGAGGATGCACATCTCTTTGCAAATCGCGGCGTAATGCTTGGTCTTAAAGACCGGCGTTATCTTCGCCATGATGGACCTGAGCATGTGATGTGTTTCGCGCCGACCCGTTCGGGCAAGGGCGTGGGTCTTGTCATACCGACCTTGCTGTCCTGGACCGACTCAGCGGTCATTCACGACATAAAAGGTGAGAATTGGCAATTAACGGCGGGCTGGCGATCAAAATTCTCTCATGTCATCCTGTTTAATCCTACTGATCCGGCATCGTCCAAATTTAATCCCTTGATGGAAGTGCGTCAGGGGCGCAACGAAGTTCGCGACGTTCAGAACATCGCTGACATCTTGGTAGATCCGGAAGGTTCATTGGAAAAACGAAACCATTGGGAGAAAACCAGCCATGCGCTTTTGGTTGGAGTGATCCTTCACGTCCTCTATGCGGAAAAAAATAAAACCCTTTCCGGTGTGGCGTCGTTTTTGTCGAACCCGGATCTATCCTTTCAAAAGACGCTCCGGCTTATGCTTAAAAGCAATCACCTTGGCGATGGAGAGGTTCATAAGGTTCATCCGGTGGTCGCGGAAGCCGCACGTGAGCTTTTGAACAAATCCGACAATGAGCGTTCCGGCGTACTTTCTACCGCCATGAGTTTTTTGGGCTTATATCGCGATCCGACTGTGGCCAATGCCACCAGCCGGTGTGACTGGCGAATTACCGATTTGGTAATGGCGGCAAGGCCTGTATCGCTCTATCTCGTCGTTCCGCCTTCAGATATTTCACGCACCAAACCGCTTATTCGTTTAATTCTCAATCAAATCGGCAGGCGCTTAACCGAAAAACTTGAATTTGGTGAGGGCAAAGATGAGCGCCACAAGCTTTTGTTGATGCTTGACGAATTTCCGGCGCTCGGACGCCTCGACTTTTTTGAAAGCGCGCTTGCTTTTATGGCAGGCTACGGACTGCGCGCCTTTTTGATTGCCCAAAGCCTCAATCAAATCGAGAAAGCCTACGGTCCTAACAACTCCATTCTCGATAATTGTCATGTGCGCGTGGCATTTGCGACCAATGATGAGCGCACGGCTAAGCGCATTTCTGACGGGCTTGGCTCGATGACAGAATTACGCGCCCAAAAGAATTATGCTGGCCACCGGCTCGCCCCCTGGCTTTCCCATGTGATGGTTTCCCGTCAAGAAACCCCGCGTCAGCTTTTAACGCCGGGTGAAATTATGCAACTTCCGAACGAAGAAGAAATTCTCATGGTTTCCGGCCATATGCCGATCAAGGCGCAAAAAATAAAATATTATGAAGACCTCAATTTCTCCGGTCGCCGCTTGGATCCGCCTGAGTGCGTGATTGGGGGTGATGTTGACTGCCCGTTAAAACAAGCTGACGACTGGACCGGACGCACCATTGCATCATTGGATCATGGACACGATAGCGCGACCAACTTTGCTGATGACAGCGCTGACGATGAAGGCGGTCTAAAGCGTCACCCGGCTTTGCCAGAAAATGAGCAAGTAAAAGACGTTTTACAACGGGCGCTTGACCCATTCGTTATTGTCGATAACGACCTTGATAACCCTCCGGCCACCAAAAATTTTGATGGTGCAAAACAGCTTGGCGACGTTCAAAAGGCGCACGGGATCAATCAAGGTTTTGCTGATAATGGCGATGATGGTTTGCCTGATTTTTAATAGCGGATACGAGACATGAAACAACGCATCTATTCACAACTTGAACCGAACGCTAAACGGCAACTGGCTAAGTTCGCCGCGCGCGCCGCCACGTCGGAAGCACAGGTTATTGAGGCAGCAGTTGAATTATTCCTGTCTCCACAAAAGGACGACAAACGAGATGCAGCGATTACAAGGCGACTAAACAGGCTT
Source organism: Robiginitomaculum sp. (assembly GCA_021776525.1). Taxonomy (GTDB): domain Bacteria; phylum Pseudomonadota; class Alphaproteobacteria; order Caulobacterales; family Maricaulaceae; genus Robiginitomaculum_B. The sequence goes on along the minus strand of JAJFFT010000004.1, from coordinate 16,008 downwards.
TCTTCTCAATCTGACCGTATGAGCCGCGATTTTATGATTATGTCGGAAACACTAGCTCTTTTCATCCATTATCAACTCGCCATCGCCCCGCCGATTCCGGTTAGCGATCAAGATGCTGCTCGTGCCAAGGCAAATGAGGCAATGGAGCAATTTATGAACCATCTGGTGCGCCGCCTAGAAAATGGCAGGAGCATTATCGCCAGTGTGGTCGAGCGCTTTCAACCTACAGAAACCGACTTCTTTACGCTCGATCTGGACAAACCCAACGATGATGATGGTACGGGGGCTAGTCATGGTTGAGCGCGGTCAAACCACATTAACACGCCAGCGCACCATGCTGACATCGGCCATGGGGCCGGTGATCGGCGCGGCCTTAGTCGATGACACAGTGATTGAAATTATGGCGAACCCAGATGGCTCACTTTGGCTTGACCGCCATGGCACCGGGCGCAGCCGTGAAGGTTCAATCGACCCTGCCCAAGTGGAGCGAATTATTCGTCTCGTTGCCTCTCATATTCGCGTCGAATGCAACGATAAAACCCCGATCGTTTCCGGTGAATTACCGCAAAGTGGTGAGCGTTTTGAAGGCTTGTTGCCGCCCGTAGTAACCACCGCCACCTTCGCCATTCGCAAACCGGCAGGTGTCGTTTACACGCTCGATGATTATGTGAAAGCCGGGATCATGACGCCCCACCAATCCATGTTTCTCAAAAGCGCGGTTGAAAACAAGACAAACATATTGGTGGTTGGCGGAACCAGCTCCGGCAAGACCACCCTCACCAATGCGCTATTGAACGAAGTTTCAAAGCAAAACCATCGGGTGCTACTGATCGAGGATACACGAGAATTGCAGTGCAACGCACCTGACATGGTGGCTTTGAGGACCAAACCGGGAGTAGCGACACTCTCGGATTTGGTCCGCTCAACTTTGCGCTTACGCCCTGACCGCATCATTATCGGCGAGGTTCGGGGTGCCGAGGCGCTCGACATGTTAAAAGCATGGAATACTGGCCACCCTGGCGGGATTACGACATTACATGCCAATTCCGCCCATGCGGGCCTTTACCGACTTGAGCAGTTGATTCAGGAGGCGGTAGTAACCGTACCGCGCCGACTGATCACTGACGCTATCGATATCATCATCTTCATTAAAGGACGCAGCAACACCCGCCGCGTTGAAACCATCGTTGAGGTTAAGGGTCTCGACGGTGACGATTACCAAATTGCTGTTCCACCAAGTCTGCCAACACAACTTGAAAGGAACAATTATGCAAAACCTATTCGGAACCGGAAGGCATAAAAGTCTTCATTTATTGACGACACTGGCGATATTTCTGCTGTGGTCAGGTATGGCACATGCTGCCGGATCGGGCTTGCCGTGGGAAGAACCATTAAGTCAAATTCTCGATTCTATTACGGGCCCTGTTGCCCGGATTATCGCCGTTATTGCCATCACTGCCACCGGCTTAACTTTAGCCTTTGGCGGTTCAGACGGTGGCTTTCGGCGGCTTATACAAATCGTTTTTGGCTTGAGCATTGCCTTTGCCGCCACAAGCTTTTTCCTTGGCTTCTTCACCTTTGCAGGCGGTGCGGTCATATGAGTATCACTGGCTATAGAATTCCGCTGCACCGATCCTTGACGGAGCGGATTATGCTGGGCGGTGCGCCGCGTAATGTCGCCATCGTAAACGGTACATTGGCCGCAGCCCTTGGGCTAGGCTTGCAATTATGGATTGTCGGTATTGCCTTTTGGCTGATTGGCCACGGTGCCGCCGTTTATGCGGCTAAACGCGATCCGCAGTTCATGGACGTTATGGGCCGCCACATCCGCCACAAATCTTATTTGGAGGCGTGAGCCATGTTCAACCTTTTTGAATATAAAAAACGTGCCCAATCCATTGCCGATTATCTGCCGTGGGCGGCATTGGTCGCCCCCGGCATCATCCTCAATAAAGACGGCAGTTTCCAGCGCACGGCGAAATTTCGTGGTCCCGATCTGGAAAGCTCCACAGAAGAAGGACTGGTGGTTATCTGCGCTCGTTTTAATGACGTAGTGAAGCGCTTCGGTTCGGGCTGGGCTTTGTTTTTTGAAGCAAAACGTCATGGCGTAGAAGGCTATCCGCAATCGAACTTTACAGATCCAGCTTCGTGGGTTGTCGATGAAGAAAGGCGCGGCGCGTTTGAAGAAGAAGGACGGCATTTCGAGACCGCTTATTATTTGACCTTCACCTATTTCCCGCCCGAAGACAGGGCACAGCGGGCCGAAGGCTTAATCTTGGAAACACCGGACGGTAAGCGCAGCTTTAACCATTGGGATCATCTGGCGCGCTTTGCCATGCTCACTGACCGGGCGCTTGATTTACTGTCAGGCATTATGCCCGAAGTGAAGGCCCTGGATGATGTGCAGACATTGACGTATCTTCACGCCACCATTTCGCCAAAACGTCACCCGGTTACACTCCCAGATGTCCCGATGTATCTGGACGGAGTGCTTGCCGATAGTGCGCTTAATGGCGGGTTAGAGCCGATGCTGGGCGATCATCATTTACGCGTTCTGACGGTACTTGGGTTTCCGGGTGCGACTACCCCCGGCTTGCTCGACGGCCTCAATCATTTGGGCATTGAATATCGCTGGATGACACGTTTTATCCCCCTCGATAAGACCATCGCAACCGGTCAGCTCACCAAATACCGCCGTCAATGGTTTTCCAAACGAAAATCAATCGGCGCGATCTTGAAGGAAGTAATGACCAATGAGGCGTCGGTCTTGGTTGATACTGACGCGGATAACAAAGCCGCCGATGCGGATGAAGCTTTGCAGGAATTGGGCGCAGACTATGTATCCTATGGTTATCATACAGCCAGTGTGGTTGTCTGGGATCGCAATTTGTCAGAAGTGGGCGAGAAAGTCCGCGCCATCGAGCGCGTCATCAATGGCGCCGGGTTTGTTACCATCAATGAAACGGTGAACGCCATTGATGCCTGGCTTGGCTCTTTGCCAGGTCATGTTTATGCCAATGTGCGCCAGCCCTTGGTCAGTAGTCTCAACCTTACCCATATGATCCCCTTAAGCGCCGTTTGGGCAGGACCTGAGCGCAATGAACATTTGCAAGGTCCGCCGCTCCTTCTGGCAGAAACCAGCGGCGAAACGCCATTTCGGCTGGTGACGCATGTCGGCGATGTTGGCCATACCCTGGTCGTCGGTCCCACCGGCGCAGGAAAATCAGTTCTGTTATCGCTTTTAGCTATGCAGTTCCGACGCTATCCGAATGCGCAAGTTTACCTCTTTGATAAAGGCGGCTCGGCGCGCGCGGCTACGCTCGCCATGAGGGGCGATTATTATGAACTTGGTACCAATGAGGCACTCGCCTTTCAGCCCTTGGCGGAGATTGATAACGACCGTGAACGGGCTTGGGCCGCTGACTGGATTGCGGGGCTTCTCTCAAACCAAAGTATCCAGATTACACCGGATATTCGCGAAAGCCTTTGGTCGGCGCTCACAAATCTAGCGACCGCACCAAAGACCGAGCGGACATTGACCGGCCTTGCCGTTCTTCTTCAGGATAATAAGCTTAAACAAGCCTTGCACCCCTTCACGCTGGAAGGACCGTTGGGCCGTTTGCTCGACGCCGATGAAGATCGACTTAAAATGGGAACCGTCCAATGTTTTGAGATGGAGCAGCTCATGCACGAGCAAAGCGCTGTGCTGCCCGTGCTCACTTACCTTTTTCACAAACTGGAAGCCCGATTTGATGGAAAACCGAGCCTTCTCATTCTGGATGAGGCTTGGATTTTCCTTGACGACGAGACATTCGCCGGACGCATCCGTGAATGGCTCAAGGTTTTGCGCAAAAAGAATGTGTCCGTTATTTTTGCGACCCAAAGCCTTGCCGATATTGTCACCAGCTCGATTGCACCCGCCATTATTGAATCCTGTCCGTCGCGGATATTCCTGCCCAATGAGCGGGCGATAGAGCCGGAGGCGCAAGCCATCTATGAACGGTTCGGACTAAACGCCCGCCAGATCGAGATTATCGCGCGGGCGACCCCCAAGCGCGATTATTACTACCAATCCCGGCGCGGCAACCGTTTGTTCGATTTGGCGCTTGGCCCGGTGGCACTGGCTTTTTGCGCGGCGTCCTCAAAAGAGGACCATGCGCTTATCACCCGCATCCTCGCCAGCCATTCTCTTGCAGAATTTCCCGCTGCTTATCTTAAGGCGCGCGGTCTGGATTGGGCTGCGGATTTAATCAAAGGAGAAAAGTTATGAAACGGAAATTATTCTCAGCACTTATGGCGCTGATAGTTTCGTTGACGCCGCTACAGAAAGCCAATGCGTTCTTTGGCTTGCCAAGCATTGTGTTTGATCCGACGAATTTTGGCAAGAATTTACTCACCGCCGCGCGCACCCTGCAGATGGTCAATCAGCAGGCGCAGGCAATCCAGCAACGGATTTCTATGTTGCAAAATATGTCAAAAAACCTGCAAGGACTTACCCACACATCGCTACCCAATATCTTGCAGGAGATCGCCCAACTAAACGTCATGATGCAGCAGGCCGGGCAACTTGCTTATGAAGTCAATCAAGCGCGCGCAATTTATCGTCAGACTTTCCCCGGCATCTATCAAGCGCAAATGAGCACAGATGAGTTGGTGCAGTTGGCAGACCGGCAATGGGCGGCATCTACCGACGCCTACCGCCATTCGGTCAATGTACAATCACAGATCAGTCAAAACGTTATTACTGACCAGCAAACTTTATCTACTTTGGTCAACCAGTCGCAAAACGCGGTCGGTGCCATGCAGGTCGCGCAAGCCGGAAACCAGCTCCAAGCGCTTTCCATTCGCCAAAATACCGACCTTCTTCAATTGCTTGCCGTGCAGGGACGCGCTGAAAGCTTGACGCAAGCCCGCGCCGCAGAGTCAGAGAAAATCGCCCTTGCACGATTGGAAAACTTCATTGGCGACGGACAGCTTTATACGCCGTTAAGATAAGGAAGGGCGCGGCCATGAATGATATGAAAGACCTTAACACCCTTGATCGTTTTACCGATGTTTTCATCGACTTTATCGATAGAGGCTTTGGTTTGTTGCAAGGTGATGTCAATTATCTGCTCGCTGTCATTTTCGTTATCGACCTGACCTTGCTTGGCCTTTTTTGGGTACTTGATAATGAGCGCGATGTGATGGCCAAATTCATCAGGAAAATTCTGTTTGTTGGCGCTTTCGCTTACATCATCGGCAATTTCGCGTTTCTTTCGGACGTCTTGTTCCGCTCTTTCGGGGGCCTTGGGTTGGATGCGACGGCTACGTCGATTACATTCGATGATCTCATGCGCCCCGGTTTTATCGCCGGGCAAGGTGTCGCCGCCGCGCATCCGATCTTGTTGCAGATCAAGGATGACTTTTCTCTTGGCGGCGTTTTATTTGGTGCGCTTGGTTTCAATGTTATCGGTCTCTTTTTTGCGTGGGTTTTGGTAATCCTTGCTTTCTTTATCATTGCCATCCAGCTTTTTGTCACCATCATCGAGTTTAAACTAACCATGCTTGCCGGCTATGTGCTGGTGCCGTTTTCGCTTTGGAACAAATCGTCTTTCATTGCCCAAGGGGTGATCGGTCACGCCTTTTCCTCTGGTATAAAGCTCATGGTTCTGGCGGTCATCATCGGCATTGGCTCAACGTTTTTTGGCGAATTTAGAAACGCCTTCGCGGCAAATACGGTAATTGACGTTGAGGATACACTTGTCGTCATCATCGCAGCGTTTGCGTTGCTTGCTTTATCAATCCGCGTGCCTGCCATTGCCGCCGGATTGGTCTCTGGTGCTCCCCAGCTTGGCGCAGGCACAGCTGTTGTAACCGTAGGCGGCGTTGCGCTCGCCGGTGCAGCGGGAGCAGGCCTTGCCACTGGGGCGCTAGGCGCAGGGGCGGGCATGGCGGCAAGTGCTGGCCGCGTCGGATCATCGGTTGCCGCAGGGGCATCCACAGCCTTTTCCCTAGCCCGTTTTGCGTCGGGTAAACCTGGCGTTAAAGGTGCAGTTGCAGGGGTTGGCGGTGTTGCGCGCGCAGGTGTTGGGTCAGTGCGTCAAGGGGCCGCTAATCTTGGTGCACGGCTAACAAGCGGGATTAAAGAAAGTGTTCAGCGTGGCCGACAAGGCGCGTGGACGGCGACCGGCGGCGCACCACTAAATGCAGCGGCCTCTCAACCTGTACAGGCTGGCGCGCCTGGCACAAACGGCGCACCCGTATGGGCGCAAAGAATGAAACGGCAACATCATCTGGTAACCGGTGTTCATGCGACGACCGCAACAATAGGCGCAGGCGATCACCCTATGGCACCCTCACGTGCACCAATAGGAGAGGACAAGGCGTAATTCAATTTTCATCGGACTGAACGGTACCCGCCGCTTATACCCAGCTTAATCAGGACATCAACCTAATCCGCCAACGGAAAGGGTACAAAATGTCTATCCCTAAACGAGCAGGCAATGCCTATGGCGAAACGCCAGAAGCGTTGACGCCTTATCAGAAAGCCCAAGCCAAATGGGATGAACGTATCGGCTCGTCCCGTGTACAGGCCAAGAATTGGCGCTTGATGGCGTTTCTCTGCCTTACGCTTTTAGCGCTCTTTGCCGCCATGCTGACATGGCAAAGCGTTCAATCAAAAGTCACGCCCTACGTAGTCGAGGTTGAAACGCTTGGGACCGTCAGAAATGTCGGCCCGGCAGAAGAAGCGTATATCCCCAGCGACGCTCAAATCGCTTTCACGCTGTCGCAGTTCATCAAAAACACGCGCTCAGTAAGCATCGATCCGATTATTTTGCGTGAGAACTGGGAAGCAGCTTATGCCTACGCCACCGACCGTGCCGCCGCGACACTGACAGAATATGCCCGCACCAATGATCCGTTCGCTGATTTTGGTGAACGCTCGGTAACGGTAGAGATTACCAGCGTTGTGCGGGCTTCTGACACTTCTTTCCAGATTAAGTGGGTTGAGCAGCATTTTCGCGCAGGGATTTTGCAATCCAGCGGCAAGCACACCGCCATTCTGTCCATTGTTATCCAGCAACCCCACGACCTCAACCAACTTCGCCTCAACCCCTTGGGCATTTATGTCCACGGCTTGAATTGGAGTGCCGATGTCAAAACAGGAGAAAACCAATGACCACCATAAAAGCAATTTTTGCGATAACCGCTATGGCCTTTTCGCTCGGCGCGTGTGCGAGTAAACCGCCTTTGCCGATAATCACTTATGACAATAATGATTTTCTGGCGGCGTTCGAAGCCCCGCCCACTAAAAGGCCGGTGCAGATCATCACCATACCTGAGCCCTTGCCGCTGCCCGGTCAATTAAAACCCCGACCGTCCTCAACGGATCAAGCCGCAGAAGAGAATGCTAACCCGCGAAAACGCGTAGCCAACGCCAATGATGCGGCTCGGGTCGAACCGTCAAACAGCAATTACTTGAATGCGGTGCAGGTCTATCCGTTTACGGATGGCGCGCTCTATCAGCTTTACGCGGCACCCGGAAAAGTTTCCGACGTTGCTTTGCAACCGGGCGAGCAACTGATCGCCGTTTCGGCGGGAGATACCGTACGTTGGGTGATTGGTAATACAACCAGCGGCGCGGGGGGTAGTGAACAGGTGCACATTTTCATCAAACCCATCCGTTCCGGCCTGCGCTCCAATCTCGTCATCACGACCGATAAACGCACCTATCATGTGGAAATGACCAGCGACGCCTTGACCTATATGGCGTCGCTCTCTTGGCACTATCCATTTGACGAGCTGGTCGCACTGCAAAACATCAATGCCCGCGCCGAAGCACAAGAGGCCGAGATTGTTGATACAGGTCTCGATATCCGAAAATTGCGCTTTCGCTATAGCATTTCCGAAGTTGAAGCGCCGTGGAGACCCTTACGTGTTTTTGACGACGGGACGCGTGTTTATATTCAGTTTCCACGCGGCATTATTCAAGGCGAAGCACCGCCCTTATTTGTGGTTGGCCGCAAAGGTGACGCCCAGCTTGTCAATTACCGGATGCGCGGCAACTATTATATTGTTGATCGCTTGTTCGCCGCCGCCGAATTGCGACTTGGTGAAGAGCCACAGGCAATCGTTCGCATAACCCGCATTGACGGAGATCCGTCATGAGCACGGGCGCGCCTATACAGCCAAAGGCCAATGGTGAAAATTTAACACTTCGCGCCACACCGCGCCCGGTGACACGGCTTAATCGTAAGATGATTATTGCGATAGCGACATTAGGCGCGTCCATTGTCGCTATCGCGTCCTTTTACGCCCTCGACCCAAAACAGCGCCAAAACTTACCGCGCAAAGAGCTTTATCAGGTCGGCAATGCCGAGCGTGCCGAAGGTTTGCAGACTTTGCCCAAGAGCTATGAAGACGTGCCCAGACTAGGCGCGCCACTTCCTGGCGAGCTCGGCAGGTCAGTTTTACAAGCCGAACGTTCCGCCGGGATTATGGAGCCGTTGCCACCACTAACCGGTTCGCTGTCTTTCCAACATACTCCCGAAATTGATGCCCGCCGCGCGGACAGATTACGCCGGGCCCAAGTCGCACAAGCGGCAAGGGAAGCCGGTGTATTCTTCCAGCTCTCCACTTCAAACGAGCAACCGCCACCAGCAACCGCCGAGACATCAATAGCAGACGCGTTGGCGGCGTTTAATCCATTTTTTACCGATCAGGGAGGGGCCGTTGAAAGCATCATCCCCGGCAACGGCATGGAAGACCAAAATCGGCAAAGCCAAAAACTCGATTTTCTCGAAAACGGCCCAGACGGCAGCATATACAACTCCCACACCTTGCAAGACCCTGCATCGCCTTATCAAGTGATGGCAGGCACGGTAATCTCTGCAAGCCTGATCACCGGCATTAATAGTGATTTACCCGGCACGATCATCGCGCAAGTAACCGTGCCAGTTTATGACACCGTTTCCGGGCGGCACCTGCTTATACCGCAAGGTTCTCGGCTTATCGGAAAATATGACAGCCTTATCGCTTTCGGGCAGGAACGTGCACTGATCATCTGGCAACGGATCATCATGCCGGATGGGTCATCAGTCGTGATCGATAATCTGCAAGGAGCTGACGCGGCGGGCTATGCGGGGCTGGCTGATAAGGTTGATTTTCATACATGGCGGCTCATTCAGGGTATCGGTCTTTCAACGCTTCTCAATGTCGGCGCGGAGTTAGCTTTTAATAAGGCTGACAGTGATCTTAGCCGCGCACTTGAGCGTAGCACCCAGGATTCCATCAGCCGTACCGGCGATCAAATCGTGGATCGCTTCCTCAATATTCAACCTACCATAACCGTTCGCCCTGGCTGGCCGCTCCGCGTCCTTGTCCATAGCGATATTGTGTTGCGGCCTTACCGGGACCAAGGAGAAAGACCATGAGCAAACTTAAACTCGGACCTTTACCTGAAACAACACCGGTCAAGATGACCTGCACTTTCTTGCCAGAAATTCATGCGGCGCTGAGCGATTATGCGCGTGTCTATGAGCGTGAATATGGGAATAAAGAGCGCCCAGAGACCCTCATACCCTTCATTGTTGAGGCCTTCCTTGGCAGCGACGCCGCATTCAAGAAAGCACGGCGAGAATTACCAAATATGCCTAAGCAATCCGTTCACCAGCCGCCCGCCAATCAACCAAAACCTTAAAGGAGATAGATCATGTCACTGGTCATTGGAAAATTTGAACAAACCCCAAGGGGCGGCTTTGAAGGTCAAATCCGCACTTTGGATTTTAGCGGCCCTGTTACGCTTCATTTGAATGGGAAAAAAGAAGGAGAAAACGGTCCAGACTTTCTCGTGTTCACATCAGATATCCCTCTTGGTAAAGCATACAAACGCATCTCGAAAGACAATAAAGATTATTACCGTGTGCTTTTGTCATTCCCGTCTGGCGGCAACAAAATTAACCTCGAAGGTAATCTTGTCCCAAGAAACGGGAAGTTTGAGCTTTTCTACGATTAAGGCTCCCATTTTTATGGCAATCAGTATGGAGGAACTTGAAGAAGGTCGCCGCATTGCTGCACATGTTGTGCAGCAATGCGGCGACGAATACTGGCCAATCTTCGATCTTCTTGACGCTGAATTATCTAAACGCCTGGAACAGGAAAATCGCCTTATTCAATGCCTCAATTCCCAAGCGCCCGCTCGGCGTGCTCAGCGTCGAAAACCTCGAAGATTGCCATATCGAAAGGATGTGCAATCTTGAGCAATTCATCCTGACGGTAGCGTAACGAACCACCATCTCCATAGGCGGGGCGATTAGTCTTGTGTCCCATCAGAAGGCAACGCAATCCGTAATCAATGTTGGCTTCCTGCATGCGTTTTTCAAATGAATGTCGGAAGGAATAAATTCTGTGATCCTTTGAGGGGAATAGTTCCCGTACTCTAAATGCCTTCATCATGTTTGCGGAAAAAAGCTCATTTCGATCATGATAGTGAGCAAAGCCAATTGACGCGCGTTTTGCGGCCTCCAAAGAAACGCCGACCAATGGAATATCCCGAATCGATGACTCAGTTTTTATTTCACGTTTTTCCCTGGGTTTAATTGAAATATATGGCACCACAGCATCAAGATGAATATGTTCAGGCAGAAGATTGATGATTTCGCTTGGTCGGCATCCAGTCTCAATCAGCATGTAGGTGATCAGTTGAAGTTCCCATTTCAAACCAGTTAATGCCCCCGGTTTCAAAATGCATTTTTGAACCCATTCGTTTTGAAATGCGGGCACTTCTACCCGAGACTTGGACTTAAAGAACATATTGCGAAACGGGTTCTGGCGTTCCTCTTCGCCTAAATGTTTAAAATACTCTCGATACAACACACGGACGTTTCCAATATGCCGATTGGCTGTATTTGGCTGGACCGGGTTCTCCCCTTTTTTGGGTGACAGGATGCGATCTCGCCACCATCGTTGATAGGTCAACGCGTGATCACGGGTAATATCAACCATTGATATATCGCCAATTACGTCGATAAAGTAATTCATCGAAAGGCGTTTGATCTTTCGCCATTGATATTTTTGCTGATCAGACTTGCTATACTGCTCATCAACGGCAATCTCCTCGACATAGACATCAAACGCTTGGGACACCTTTAGCTTTGGTTCGGGAACACCGCCAAGCAATGCTTCCGCTTCAAATGGTCTCACTGGATTGTTCGCCTGGCGGTCCGGCGAAAGCGCAAGCAATCGTCTAACAACGTCCTCAATCTGGTTTTCGCTAACAAGTTGCCCTAATGGCTTATAATTAAATCCTGATGCCAAAGCATGCGCTCTGGCGGCCTTGTACCGCTGCTGCGCGACATCAGCGCCGATCACCTGGCCATTGCGTTGAGCAGCGTCGGCAAGCGCCATACTTATCCAGAATTCATCATCTGCACTAACAAGATCATCTCGGCGTAATCGTGCAATCTCAAGTGAATTTGTGCCTAGAGCCTCTCGTATCGTTCCGCGATTATCGAATCGATGGAATTTCTTCGGGACACGTCGATAATAATGCCAGAATTCGCCTCGCCTTCGAAGGTGCCGATCTTGTTTGTTGCTTTGGGTCATTTTAAAATGTAGCACATAATGTGGCAAATTTGTAGCACAAATTTGGACATATTATTAAATTTATCTGATAGAAAAATAAATTATTATATTTTTTCAATATGTTATGTAGGTATAAATTTTTGTAAATGGTGCGGGCGGGGGGAATCGAACCCCCACGATCTAACAGATCTCAGGATTTTAAGTCCTGTGCGTCATATAGGTAAATAATTGATATTATTATATAATTTAATCATACCTGCCGTTTATGTGTAATGATTATGTGTAAATATTATTGATTTTTTCCACTCCAATTACGCCCAACGAATCATTGATTTAGACTATTTTCTGCGCCTTATCGCATTACATGGCCTAAACCGCCCTCAAAACCCTCCAGACAGCCCTACAGAGCCGATATTAGACGATCAATCAAACAGACCACCCTGACGACTAGCCTCTATATGGGCTTTCCATTCGGGCTTCTGCGCCTCCTCGTCCAACCACGCCGTAACTTGACCTATGACTCCACCTTCGTGGGCTTCAATTGTCCCTTGCTGATGGAAATGTGATTTATAGCCTGTTTCAGTCATGGGCAAAGGCGCACGCTCTGGATTGATACTTTTGATTTCAAGATGGGCAAATGGGGCATATCCTTCTGGATCATAACTCGCCTCTATCTCAATACCTTGCCATATAAATTTATGAATTTCCTTATTCATCTTCTTTTCCTTCCATTAGAGGTGGGTTGCAGATGCAACCTTGCCCTTTGGCGAAAACAGGGTGTGCAAACGGAAAGGAAAATTGACGGCGGGCGCAAGGGCTTTGCCCTGAGCCTCGGGAACCGCCCATTTTTATTGAAGTGCGCTGAGGGAAAGTTCCCTAAGCCAGGCCATCCTTACACTTCACCGATTTTAACAGGAGCATAGAAGTATGCGACGGAATCGCTTGCCGATCCCTTGCCGAACGGCTCTTGTAACCCCTGCTCAACAGGCCGTTGCGGCATGCGCATAAGGCAAGATCAACGTATTATTCCAATTGAATTTGCTAGAAATATTATCCCGGTCGGCGTAATTTCGCCAATTTACAGCCCAGATACCTAAAATAGTTAAAGCAGGTCGATTCCATTAAAACAAATTGTACGATCGGTAGAAAAAGAGCAACTACAACACCTCAGTTCCTTCATTCAAAATATCGAGGTACTCCTTATAGACAAAGAGCTTGTCGCGTTTTTTACCGGTTATTTCTCGTACAATACCAAGCGATATTAAATGCTCGACAGATTTTCGTATTGTTGGTGCAGATAATCCAAGTTCTTTGGCCGCTAAAGGGACTGAAAGAATTGGTTTTGATTGCAAAAATTGATGCACTCGCAAAGCAGATGCAGTTGGACGACCTAGCTTCTCAATTGCGCGCTGATCTTGCTCAAAAATGGACAAAATACGTCGAGCTGTCTGTGTCGCTTGATTAGAAGTCTCTTTTACGCCATCCAAGAAAAATTCAATCCACGCCTCCCAATCACCGTCTTCACGCACCCTTTGCAAGAGATCGTAATAATGCCTGCGGTGTGTTTTAAAATACAGGCTGAGATAAAGGATCGGTTCCTTTAAGACATCTTTTGCACAGAGCAGGAATGTAATTAGCAAACGGCCTAACCGCCCATTGCCATCCAAGAATGGGTGAATACTCTCAAATTGCACATGAATGAGTGCTGCTTTGATAAGAACGGGTAATCCGGATTTTTCCTCATAGATAAACCCTTCAAGGTCACTCAACAAATCAGAAAGCATATTGAATGGCGGCGGTACAAATATGGCATTGCCCGGTCTTGTGCCGCCAATCCAGTTCTGAGAACGACGAAATTCGCCAGGCTGTTTTGTGCTTCCACGGCCTTTTGATAGTAAAATGTTATGTATTTCTCGAATGAGGCGCAGGGATAATGGAAAGCCTTCGCGCATTCGTCCAAGCCCATAATTCATGGCTGCAACATAGTTAGATACTTCTTGGACATCATCTAAAGGAACACCAGGCGCTTCATCGCTTTCAAACAAAAGGAGGTCAGAAAGAGATGATTGAGTACCCTCAATCTGAGAAGAAAGGAGCGCTTCTTTACGCACATACATATAGAGGAATAATGGCGTATCTGGTAATATTGAGGCTATGCCATCCAGACGACCCAAAGCCCTATTAGCTTCTTCCATCAATCCATATAATCCCTCCAATTGAAGTGGTGGCATTGGTGGCAAAGAAGGCGGCACAAAGGCGCGAACTCGCTCACCACCGACGGCGGTTTCGACAAACTTACCAATTCGCTCAACCTTTCTTTTCGTATCCACCTAGTAAACTATCCTTTCTTAAGAAATCTCACTAAGAAAGGATATCGCATTATCATTTCTTTTAAAAGAGTTTTATTTTCCTAAAAATTAAACTCAACGCGGCCTATTTTTGGGTTTGTTTGGATCAAGCTCTGGTGGCGGAGGGGGCGGTTCCACCTTGCGTTCACGCTCCAGTTTTTCTTGCCGCGCTTTCTTAACAGCCTGTGCCTTCGCATCATCCGTCTGCCTTACCTTCAAATCCGCTGGATCAATCTTCACGGCCTGACCGTCTTTTTGCTCTCCGGCACTGATCTTCTCTGCCCTCTCAATACGAAGCTGTAATTCCTGTCGCTCGGTAATTTGCGCGCTAACCATCTTTTGTACCTCCTCGGCATCACGAGCATTACAGGCCTCTTTATCGGCCAGGTTTTCACGCTTTGTGCGCTGATATCGCCCTGTTAGGCGATCCCAAATACCAACAAGTCCACCACGTAAGCGATCCGCTCTGGCGTGGGTTTCAATCGCTTGGCGCTTTTCCTGGACTTTAAGCAATTTTTCTCGCCCAGTCCTTTGCCTATCCACCATCTGCTGTTTCTCAGAAGATAGAGCCTCCAGTGCTTGATCCTGTTTCACACGTTGCGCCTCAACTACCTGATCTTTCAGGCGAGCGCGTAATTCCTTCATATGGGCTTTGGCATCTTCGGCTGAAGGCAATGAAGCGGGCGATCCGAGACTTGCCTCCACCACACGCTTGCGAAGCCCTACTGTGCGCGGCACGGCATTTATATCGCCTTGCAGATCAACCACGACAAAACCATTCCTGCCATGCGCCAGGATCAGATTATTTTCTGCCAAAGCTTTCTCAAATTCATGCCGATTTTCTGTTTTTTGCCACGCTTCAACAATGCGCTCTCTGGTGCTGATGGTATCACTTTGCCCTTCATCGGCACGTCTGGCCTCGGCCAGATTAAAGTTTTCCTTTTTGGCTTGGGCTTTGTCTTTCAACCCAGCCGGTAGCTCCCAACCATGCTGGCGATAAAGGTCAATGGAAAGCGATTGCAGTTTTAGGCGATCATGCTTGATGTCGCGGGCAACACCGGTTTTGGGGTCAATCCGGCTCCACACCACATGAGCGTGTTGACGGCCATATTTTTCATGGAAGATGATGGCGCGAGGTACATTTTGAAGCCCAAGCTTCTTCTCGGATTGCGCTATTGCATCCAGAAAAACCTCCCGGTCAGCCGATACATCTTTTGGTGGATTAAATGAGAGCGAATAAAATTCCTTTTGGCAGCGTGTCCCTTTGGCCATGGCTTCGACTTCCAAAAGGCATTCGCTAAAATCTTCACTGGCAAAGCCGCGTAATTCATGCACGGTCACATGGTCGTTATCGCGGGTGTTTTCCAAGTGCTTTGCCAGACCGCTCGCATTCGAGCGGGTATTTCCTTTTAAGATCATCTCACCACGACCTTGGGCGATAAAGGCCCTTTTTGCCTCGCGGTTTCTTGAAGGCCTTTTTCTTCGGATTTAAGCTTTCGACGCCAAGCGCATCCATCAAGGTATCTCGCATTTGATAATGCCCGCGCAAAACTGTGATGATCTCCTGACTTTCCGGCCACCCGCCTTGGCGAGCCTCATGGGCTAATATGCGTAATTCATCGCCAAAAAGCTGTAACCGCCCTAACAGCATTTTTAAGACTTTCAAGTCAGAACGCGAGCTTCTGGCTTTGCGAGGTGGTGGTTTATCAAGGCACATATGACGCATGAACTGGGAGAGGTTCATGCCGCCATGTGCCGCGCGAGATTGTATCTCTTGATACTCATTCTCGCTCACACGAAAACTGATTGATTTGGTGCCTGTTTTACCGCCTCCGCTGGCGTTAAACGCAGCCTGAGCAAGCCCCTCTTTTTTGGGGTTAATATCAGATTTCATGTGGTACTTCCTTCCTTTTTATAACTGTGTTGCCGGTCACACCCACCGGTCGCTCGGGAAGTTTGAAGGGGGCAGCGAGGCCTCCGTCATACCAAAGTCATACTTTTCCGTATGCTTTGGTTCGCCTTTGGGGGTCCACGGGGGATGCGGCGCTAAAGCAAGCCCCCTGGCAAGACGGGTTGTAATACAACCCACATCTTG
>JAJFFT010000003.1 GCA_021776525.1 Robiginitomaculum sp. | reverse complement strand
AGCCGCGACACTGATGCGCGTCATAAATTTCAACTTCGTCATACCATGCTCCACAAAAGGACCCTGCCGCGACCAGACGAAACAGGCGCGCCGTAAATTCTCAAAAAATGCCTGACACAACTGTCAACCACCCCGCTAATGGTGCCTTAGCACCCCGCCATCTGACGGTAGAGTTGGAAGAGATTGAGTTACTTTACGCAACCATTCCCCCTTCTTAACGCAGCAGTTGATCCGCTGTCTTGTGCTCTGCGCCGGTTGATCCGCCGTCATAAAAGCGCCGCGACTTCGTCAGTCGGAGCGCTCTTCATTCGCAACGCTAACACTGATCCGCGTCACCAATCAATACTGTCTATGCAAGAATTTCACCTCGTAACCAGCAAAGTCAAAGAAACTCGCTCATAGAGGGAAAATTGGCTGGGGCGCCAGGATTCGAACCTGGGAATGGCGATACCAAAAACCGCTGCCTTACCACTTGGCCACGCCCCAACAATTTTTCCGGGACCTGCCCGGCGGAGGCAGGGTAATAACGCCTCGCTTTATGAAATGCAACGCTTCGTCTGCGCTCTTTTTCTTACGGCGCTGCGTTGCACCCGTCCCTACTAAGAAAGTCCCTTGCGGGCAATCGGTTATTTCATGCGCATTGCACATCAAAGCTGGTTTCCCAAGGCATTGCCGGCGGCAACGCCGCTGGCCCAGGCCCATTGAAAATTATGCCCGCCCAAATGTCCGGTGACATCAACCACTTCGCCTATAAAGTATAGCCCCGGCACCTGTTTAGACTGCATGGTTTTTGAAGACAGCGCGTCTGTATCCACCCCGCCGCGGGTCACCTCGGCGGTGCGGTATCCCTCACTCCCTGTCGGCTGCAATGCCCACGACTGTACCCCCGCCGCAAACCGGTCCAGCTCAGCATCATTCATATCAGCCAGTCGTTGGTATGGTGTGTTATGCGCCATGTACTGCGCCAGGCGTTTGGGCAAATAGTCATCCAAAAACCCTGATGGGCTTTGCCGGGGATTCTGTACCCTGGCCTCTTGCAATAAAGCCCGCACATTTTGGTCAGGGATCAGGTCTATATATATAGTGTCGCCGGGTGACCAGTATGATGAGATTTGCAGGATTGCAGGGCCAGATAAGCCGCGATGCGTAAACAGCATGGCCTCTTTGAATTTGGTTTTACCCACCCAGACACACACTGGGGCGCTGATCCCGGCCAGCGCCTTCGTTGATTCTTTTTGGGCATCATCAAAAATTAAAGGCACCAAAGCGGCACAAGGAGGGATCACCTTTAGCCCAAAGTTCTGCGCAATCTGATAACCAAACCCACTGGCGCCCATTTTTGGAATTGATGGTCCGCCGCAAGCCACAACCAGTGCACGGGATGTATAGCGTGCATCAGATGTCAGCACACAAAACCCGCCCTGGTCCGCTTTGACATCCAAAATTTTGCGTTCAAGCGTAATTTTATTACGACCAAAGGCACAGGCCTGTAACAGCATTTCGATGATTTGCCCGGCTTTACCATCACAAAACAACTGGCCCAGCGTTTTTTCGTGCCAGGCAATCCCTGCCATATCCAGCTGATCTATAAAATCCTGCGGCGTGAAACCCGCCAGAGCCGATTTACAAAAATGCGGGTTTTGTGAAATGAAATTATCCGGCCTGCAATTGATATTCGTAAAATTACAACGTCCGCCACCGGAGATGCGTATTTTTTCGCCAGCCGCTTTGGCATGATCAAGGATCAAAACACTGAGGCCATATTGCCCGGCCACCGCACCGCACATCATACCGGCGGCTCCGGCGCCTATTATAATGACGTCATATGGGGAATTGTGGCTCATTAGGCAGACATATAATGTACAGCGTCAAAATGGAAAGCCCGCTTGCAAGCCTACTGGCGAGCGGATATATACCGCGCTTCGTCGGAGTATAGCTCAGCCTGGTTAGAGTACCGTCTTCGGAAGGCGGGGGTCGCAAGTTCAAATCTTGCTACTCCGACCAATTTTTTCACCGTAACATTCGGTAAGAAAATTGGCCCAATGGCCCAACATACCATAAATGCCGTGATTACAGCGATTTCACCTACCTATTATTGTTTTTCGATAAATATGCGCTATATTCAGAATCAGGCATGGCCATCGCTGTGCCGCGCATGAAGAGATTGAGGCCCCGATGAAACAGTTCTTTTTGACCATGGCTGGTGTTTTTGCCGCCTTTTTTCTGCTTCTTCTCATTCCCATCACCCTGATTATCGTTGCTGGGCTGTTTGCCGTTGGTTCGCAAAAGTCTGCCAATACGGCCTCCAGTGGCAAAGCAGACCACATCGTCCTTCGGGCCGATCTGCGCATTCCAATGCTGGACCAGCCTAAAAGCAATATTATTGGCAGTGGCCGCCCGTCTCTGATCGGACTGGTGCAAACGCTGCAAAGCGCCCAGAACGATAAACGGGTCAAAGGGTTGTTCATCCGCGCCAGTTCATTTGGCATGCGCCCTGCACAGGCCGAAGAGCTGCGCGATGCCCTGCACCGTTTTCGTCAATCGGGGCGTTTTGTTATCGCGCATGCACAAGGTTTCGAGGGAACATCGATCACATCTTATTTGTCGGTCAGTGCCGCCGATGAAATCTGGTTACAGGAAAGCACAGGCTTTGCGGCATCAGGCGTCGGCAGCGAAGTTGAATTTTTTGGCGGTGTCCTTGAAAAATTGCACGCCAAGGCCGAGTTCGAACAGTTTTACGAATATAAAAATGCCGCCAACACCTACACCAAGAAAACCTTCACACCTGAACACCGCGCCAGTGTCATGTCTTATATGGGCTCGATCTATGAAACTGCGCTCGACGAGATCAGCGCCGATCGTGGCCTGACGCTGGACCAAATGCGTAACGCCATTGAAAATGGCCCCTATAGTGCTGAAGACGCAATTGACCTGCAACTTGTTGATCATTTGGGTCAGGTCGTTGAAGCGCGTGAGGCGGCCCTTGAGAAAGCTGAAGACGGCACCATGGTCGAGATCATGGATTATCGCGCCCCTGGCACCAAGCACAAAGTCATTTCAGGTAAAACGCCAATTATTGCGCTGATCGAGGGCCAGGGCGAAATCGTCACCGGCGAAAACGATGATAATCCGTTTTCCAACTCTGTGGCCATTGCCTCTGATACCATGGCGCAGACCATATTGGCTGCTGCCAAAGCCAAAAACGTCAAGGCCATTGTCCTGCGTATCGATTCGCCCGGTGGCTCAGCAACGGCCTCAGATCAGATCTGGTATGCCGTAGAGCGGGCCAAGGAAGCCGGCAAGCCGGTCGTCGTCAGCATGGGCCAGCTGGCAGCTTCGGGCGGATATTATTATGCGGCTGGCGCAGATTACATTTTTGCCTTGCCAACAACGGTCACCGGATCCATTGGCGTTCTGGGCGGTAAAATCGTGCTGGACGAGACCTTTGATATGGTCGGATATAATGTAGAGCCCGTTGCCGTTGGAGGCGATTACACGCTGGCCTATTCCAGCGTACAAAGCTTCACCCCCAAACAGCGCAAGGCTTTTCGTGACGCCATGGCCCGGACCTATGAAGACTTTACCGGTATTGTCGCGAAGGGACGCAATATGCCACTGGAAACCGTGTTGGAGCTGGCCAAAGGTCGGGTCTGGACCGGCGCGCAGGCATTGAAGAACAATCTTGTTGATGAATTGGGCGGCCTGCACGACGCCATCGCCAAAGCCAAAGAGCTGGCCGGTGTCAGCGAAGAGGACACAATAGCGGTTCAGCGCTTCCCCGCCGCAGAACCGGCATTCTTGCAAATCAAACGCTTTTTGGGCATTTCCACCGAAACCGCAGAAGTGCTGGCCAATCTTCAGCTTATTGCGCAATCCCCGCAAATGCAGGCATTGATGAAATCAGCCGAGGTGGTCGACCGCAAACCTGTCTCGCTAAAAGCTGATGTGGTGGAATTCGCACAATAAGCTTTGAGGTCAGGCTGTTCGTAAACCGCCTTTACTTCTGCCCCCGCGCCCCTAAGACTGCGACACAAAGCGGTAAAGGGGTGAGCGATGAGTAAGAGTAATTTGAAACGCGTATTGAGCAGTGCTGATACGTTTTTCTTAGGGTTTGGCGCCATGATCGGCTGGTCCTGGGTCATTCTGGCCGGGGTCTGGATCGCCAAGGCCGGGGTGCTGGGCGCAGGTCTTGCGTTTCTGGTCGGCAGCATCGCCATCACCGTGATTGGTTTTACCTATGCCGAGCTGGCCTCGGCCATGCCGGTAGCTGGCGGCGAGCATAAATACACTGCCCGCGCCTTTGGTTCCTTGCATTCGTTTATCTGCACATGGGCGCTAATCTTTGGGTATGTATCCGTGGTTGCCTTCGAGGCCATCGCCTTGCCCGTTGCGGTGACTTATATTTTTCCCGCCTTCAAGATTTACCCCTTATGGAGCGTTGCCGGATCACAGGTCTATGGCAGCGAAGTCGCCCTTGGGGCCATGACCGGCATATTGATCACCGGGTTAAATATCCTGGGCGTCCGTCTGGCGGCCCGCATTCAGATGGGCATTGTGTTGTTGATCCTGATTGCCGGTGCGCTGTTGGTGACCGGTGGCATAGTCAATCTTGATGCGCTGGACACCTCGGCCCCCATGTGGACCGGCTTTTCCGGCGTTTTTGCGGTGATCATCATGGTACCCTTCATGTTTGTCGGCTTTGATGTGATCCCGCAATCCGCCGAAGAAGTAAACATGCCGCCGCGGACCATTGGACAGGCGCTGGTCGGCTCGATCTTACTGGCCGTGGTCTTTTATCTGTTGATCGTTATGACCGTTGGCTATGCGCCCTTTGACAAAAACACATCCACGCTCTTTGCTGCGGATGCGGCCGGAGCCTATTGGCATTCCAAATCCGCCGCGGCCTTTCTGGTTTTTGCGGGCATTGGCGGCATTGTCACCAGCTGGAATGCTTTTTTGATCGGCGGCAGCCGTGCGGTCTTTGCGCTGGCCCGCTCCGGTCAATTGCCGTCCGTTCTGGGCAAGGTACATGCGCGTTACGGTACGCCATGGCCCGCCATTATCCTCATTGGTATATTCTCGATCCTGGCACCAATGCTGGGGCGCAATGCGCTGACCTGGATCGTCAATGCCGGCGGGTTTGGCATTGTCATTGCTTATCTCTATGTGGCCGCATCTTTCATCCGTCTGCGCCGTGTTGAGCCAGACATGGAGCGTCCCTATGCAGCCCCCGGCGGCATGGTGACCGGCATTGCCGCGTTTATTCTGGGGCTGGCAATCTTTGTGCTTTATCTGCCGGGTTCTCCAGCGGCGCTGAAATGGCCACAGGAATGGGGCATGTTGCTGGTCTGGGGCATTGTCGGGGTGGTGTTTGTGGTGATGGGCCGCAATAATAGATCATCCTGAAAGCCAAGACTTCGTGCGACGCCCGGGGGAGGCACCTGATGGATCCCGGGTAGCCAAATGGCTTCCGGGAACCCCATACAATCGCTAACCTAGCCAGTCAGCCTGAACAAAAGGCAGATCAAGATCACGAGCCACAGCCTCGTGGGTAATCTTGCCTCCAGCAACATTCAGACCCAGCGCAAAACCTGCATCAGCACGTAGGGCGTCTTTTACGCCCATATTGGCCAGTCGTTTCATATATGGCAGTGTTGATTTGACCAGTGCAAAGGTCGAGGTGCGCGCCACAGCGCCCGGCATATTGGCCACGCAATAATGCACCACGCCATCCACCATAAAAGTCGGGTCTTGGTGCGTGGTGGCGTGCGAGGTTTCAAAACAGCCGCCCTGATCAATGGCAATATCAACCAGCACTGCGCCCGGTTTCATAGTCTTGACCATCTCGGCACTGACCAGTTTTGGGGCCGCGGCACCCGGCACCAGAACCGCACCGATGACCAGATCGGCCTCGATGCAAGCTTTGGCAACCGCCTGTTTGGTGGAATAAATGGTTTTGATCCGCCCCCCATAAAGCGCGTCCAGTTCGTTCAGACGGTTATCGGAAATATCGAAAATGCTGACATCGGCGCGTAGGCCCATGGCCATTTGCGCCGCATTGGTGCCTGAAACGCCGCCGCCCAATATGACCACTTTGGCCGGAGCCACACCCGGCACACCACCCAACAACATGCCGCGCCCGCCTTCAGAACGCTCAAGGCAATGGGCGCCCACATGCACAGACATGCGCCCGGCCACTTCACTCATCGGCTGAAGAAGCGGCAAGCCGCCACGCGGCCCGACAATGGTTTCATAGGCAATGCACAGCGCCCCTGATTTCATCAGGCCTTCGGCTTGCGGTTTGTCGGCGGCCAAATGCAGATAGGTGAAAAGAGTCTGGTCTTCGCGCAGGCGCGCATATTCAATCGGTTGCGGTTCCTTGACCTTGACGATCATCTCCCCAAACGCAAAAACCTCGTCGGCATCGGCACCAATGGAACAGCCTGCGGCTACATAATCTGCATCAGAGAACCCTACGCCCTCGCCGCCCTTGGTTTGCACCATAACTTCATGGCCATCGTGGATCAGCTCGGCCGCCGCATCCGGGGTCAGGCTAATCCGGTATTCATGGACTTTAATCTCTTTGGGAATGCCGATGCGCATGGTTTCCACCCTTCAATTGCAAATTTGTTGGTAATGTTGATGCAAAATTACCGCGTATTATCAAAAATGTCCTTGCATTTTCAGCGCATAGTGCATTTTATTTTGAATAATCATCGAATAAATAACTTTTTTGTGGAAGATATTTCAACAATGAAACTCGACGCAATCGACCGGCAAATCCTCACCCTTCTGCAAGCACAAGGGCGCCTCAGCAATGCTGATCTGGCCGAAAAGGTGGGGCTTTCCGCCTCAGCCTGTCACCGACGTGTCAAAGCACTGGAAAATGAAGGTATTATTGCAGATTACGTCGCATTGCTGGACGAAGCTGCCTTTGGGGGTACCTCATCAGTCTTTGTTCAGGTGACCCTCAACAATCAGCGCACAGAAAACCTTTCGCACTTTGAAGAAGCTGTCGCCGCCTGTCCAGAAATCATGGAATGTTATCTGACCACTGGCGAGGCCGATTATTTACTGCGTGTGCTGGTCCGTGATGCCGCCGATTATGAACATATCCACCATGATGTGCTGACTCGCCTGCCCGGCGTCACGCGGGTGGTCTCTAACTTCGCCATCCGCAAGGTGTTTCGGCGCACGGCTTTGGTGGTTTAGCCTTTCTTGCGCTTTGCCTCACTGCGCCTTTTCACCCATTCATCGGCATCGCCATAATCTGCAAAGTCCCAATAGCCCTCATGCTGTCCCTGTGTGCGGCGGGCATGTTTGATCGGGCAAAAGTGCTCCTCGGTACGTCCGGCAATGGCCCGTCCCCATGCCAACAGTCCGTTCGCATAGCCGCAATAAACACAATTGAATTTTTGAAAGGTATTCAGATAGGCCAGGTACTGGCGGTCGATGGTGATATAATCGCCCCTGCGCTCTTTCCTGATGCCATAAAAAAATGAGGTAGCCGCTTGGTATATAACCAAGGCCACATCCAGCAGAACAAGCGGCACAATCATCGCGTAAATGAACGGAGCACCCAAAACGGGTAGCAACCCAGCGCGGACAATATAGGCCCACCGTCCCTCGCGCAGGGTTTTATGATAACGTTTCACCGCTTCGTCAAAACGGATGCGCCGATCCTCTATGGTGTAATGCAAAGCGTCGGCCTTCGCCAAGATCGCGGCATGTAATTTGGCCTCGGCATCTTTAATGTCTCGCCGTATTTTATCGACTGGCATGGCTTTCTTGCTCCAAAGGGTCAATCGTAAGCGGTAAATTCATCCGTTGCCCTGACCAGCGCATCAACGATACCAGGTTCCATGGCAGAGTGGCCGGCATCACCAATGATTTCCAATTTTGATTTGGGTAAAGCCTTGTGCAATGCCCAGGCGCCGCGCGGCGGACAGACCGCATCATAGCGACCTTGCACTATGGTGCAGGGAATATCTTTGATCTTGTGAATGTTATCCAACAGGAAATTATCCGTCTCAAAACAGCCCCCACCCACAAAATAGGCATTTTCAATACGGGCAAATGCGTCGACGAAGTGATCGTCTTCAAAATCATCAGCACGCCCTTGTGGGCCTTTAATGGTTACCGTATCGCCTTCCCAGCGTGACCAAGCCTGCGCAGCCTGAAGACGGGCCGCATCATCATCGCCAAACAAACGCTTGTGATAGGCGGCCACCATGTCATCACGTTCTGCTTTGGGAATAGGTTCTAAAAACGCCTCCCAGGCATCTGGGAAAAGCGCGCTGGCCCCGTCCTGATACAGCCAGTCAATATCGCTTTGCCGACACAGGAATATACCCCGCAGGATCAGGCCGCTGACCCGTTCTGGATAGGCCAGTGCATAGGCCAGCGCCAATGTGGACCCCCAAGAGCCGCCAAACACCACCCAGCGTTCGATGCCAAGGTGTTTGCGCAAATTTTCAATATCTTCAACCAGATGGGCGGCGGTATTTTCGCGAAGCTCGCTAAACGGTGTCGAGCGCCCACAGCCGCGCTGATCAAACAGTATCGCCCGCCAGCTTTGCGGGTCAAAAAACCGGCGCATATCCGGCGAACATCCCCCGCCTGGCCCGCCATGCAGAAATACAATTGGCTGCCCCAAGGGGTTGCCGCACTGTTCATAATACAGCGTATGGATGTCGCCTGCCGGAATTGTGCCACAATCAAATGGTGTTATTGTGGGGAACAACCCCCGGCGGACGTGTGTTTGTTTGTCCATTTAGCGTTCTCCTGTTAGGGTCATATTAAACACGTACACAGCAAGGTCCATCGACCGCACATGAAGACACATGCGTGATGAGACAATATCCGGCACGGGGCCGCGAACAAGTCTGTAGGAGTAAAGAATGCGTTTGCAGACCCTTATTCTCGCCATAACAACAGCACTTGTGCTGGGCGGCTGCACAACATTTTCCCTTTCCCGACAGGAAACCCTTATCCAGCATAACGACACATCGGCCGTCGGCCTGTTTCGCCGCGGTGCAGAAGAGTTTCAACAACAATTTAGCAATGCCGGCTGGCTGCGCGAAGAAGAACGGACCAGTCGCACCCGGGCCTTTTTGTCAATTATCAACAAAGGCTGGACCAAAGTTACCGATGGCGATGACAGTGACACGCAGTCAGATCAGCCAAAAGACGCCGCCGCCCGCTATTTGGCACGCCACACCGCCGACGGCGACGATAACCCAGAGGCGGTTATATCACTCATTCTGAATGACCTGAAAACCGCCCACAGCGCCATGGTCAGGCTGAATACGCTGGCGGAACCATTATTTGCCTCACAGGCACATACGTCCACAGACGATCTGCGCACCGACGTTATGATCCTTGAACGCGCCCTGTTATCAGCCCGCAAGGCCCAGTCTCTGTTTGAAGAAGCCGCCAAACGGCTGGATGCCCCCGCGCAAGCACAGAGCCTTGAAAAACTGGGAGAGCATTTGACCATCAATGCCGAAGAGATCGGACGTATGAAAAAGATGGCTGATGCCCTGAATACCATGCGCCTGAGCGCCGGCCCCGTCAGCTAGCCAAGCGGCCAGACAGATGAGCGCCATCGACCCACAATCCATTACCGGGTTTTTAAGCCCCGAAGAAGGTCAGGCTCTGGCCGAGGCGGCGTGCCAATGCGGTGCACTGGGTCCGATCCTTGAAATTGGCTCCTATTGTGGGCGCTCGACGGCCTATCTTGGTCCGGCTGCGCGCCAGGCCAATACCGTTGTATATGCTTTGGATCACCATAGGGGATCAGAAGAGAACCAACCCGGATGGGAATGGCATGACCCGCAATTCTGGGATGATACGGTCAATGCCATGGATACTCTGCCTCATTTTCGCCGGACCATGGCCAAAGCAAAATTGGAAGACTGTGTCGTGGCATTGGTCGGGCACTCGGACATTATTTCCCGTCATTGGACAACACCGCTGGGCATGGTCTTCATTGATGGTGGCCATACGATGAAAGCCGCCCTTGGCGATTATCGCGGCTGGGCCACAAAGGTGCTGCCCGGCGGCATTTTGGCCATTCATGACGTGTTCCCCGATCCCAAAGACGGCGGTCGCCCGCCTTTTGAGGTTTACCGCAAAGCGTTGGATTCGGGGCTGTTTGAACTGGTCAGCCTTGTGCAGTCATTGGCGTTATTGCGTCGTCTTGGATAACACCACACAACACCCGGTTTGCCGGCGTGATCTGGTGCACGGCATCCAACGCCAGCACCATGGCCGCCGCCGTCCATGACGGGCGTTCATCTGGCCAGTTGATCTGCTCTTCAGATTGCCACCCCATGCTATACCCGCCGCGATCATCACGTAGCGGCGCGCACCAGCCGAGCAGGGTTTTTGCCCGTACATCTTCGCCAATGGCAATCAAGGCCATGGTCAATTCACAGGTTTCGGCCACCGTGGTCCAGGGTTGTTCTGTGACACACCGGCACCCCAATCCATCATCAATAAATTCATGACGGCGGGCCAGCAAATGCGCTCTGGCTTCTTCACCTTCAAGGAGGCCGCACAAGACCGGGTAATACCAATCCATGGCAAAGTTCTGCTTTGACGGCCAGCTACGGTCGAAACGCTCTGGCCGGGTGAGCAAGGCCACACCGATGCGCTGGCGGGCTGTGATCAGATCAGTTGCCGGCCGGCCCAAGGCCTGACGTATTAAAATCGCCGCTTCGAGGCTCTTGTATAAAGAGCAATTGCCGGTACGCAGCGCATCAACATCTTCGAGCACCTCATGATCTTCACGGGCGCGCCAGGCAATTTCGCCATGCGCTGACTGGTGTGCCAGAACAAATTCCATGGCCGCATCCACCAGCGGCGCATAACGCTCAAGATCACGCAGATCGCGGCTGAGCACATAAAGATGCCAGACCCCAAGCGCGCAATAGCCGGTAAAATTTGTATCCACCAATGGCTTGGCCTTGGCGGCCAGCAAATGCCGGTTATGGGCATCCATCGGCACAGAGGCCCCGCATTGCCCCGGCAAAGCGCCGTCGGCACGCTGGATAACGCATAAATGGTCGAACGCCGCCCGCGCCGCATCTGCATGCCCGGCAACGCCAAGCGCCATAGCCGATTCCGTGTGGTTCCAGGCGTCAAAAACACCGCTTTGCAGCCATGGAATAGAGCCATCGCTCTTTTGCAGGCGCAAAATCCAGTCGGCGCAGTGGGCGATGGTTGGTTTAGGTTCCTGTGGCATTATCACCCTCGCGCTCAAAATACATGACCACAGACTTCCCCATGACCGGCGCAGCCAAAGCTTCAAGAGCTCGCGTAAACATTGGCCGTGCCAGAATGTCCCATTCCAGAAACCGTTTATAGGCGAGAATGATCGGGTGGTCATCGCGGCGGCGCCATAAAAGGCATTTGAGCCACCAATACGGCGAATGCAGACCATGGGCATAATGCTTGCCTAAATACCGAAAGCCTGCATTTTCAATATCCTGGCGTAGCGTTTTGGCATCAAAAATACGCACATGCCCGCCCGGCGTATTGTGATATGCCTCGCTAAGGTTCCAGCAAATCCGTTCCGGCCAGGCGCGTGGCACACTCATCGCAAAAAGGCCGCCCGGCTTCGTTACCCGCTTTATTTCTGAAAGCGCCGTTTTGTAATCCGGCAGGTGCTCCAAAACCTCGGAACAAATCACCCGGTCCAGACTGTTCTCAGCCAAAGGCAAATGCAGAGCGTCGGTGCAGGCCAGCCCATAGCTTTGCCCACGTTCTCCCGAAAAATCTGGGTAAGCATCAAAGCCCTTGCGGGTGATCAGCAAATCCTCGTGAGATAAATCCATGCCAAGACAGGTCATGTCGGCCGCATAATAAAGCCCGTGCATATGGCGGCCCTGTCCGCAGCCAATATCCAGCACGCTCAACCCGTCGCGCAGGCTCAGGCGGTCAAAATCAATGGTGTGCATGGGTTTCCAATGCCTGACGATAAAGGCTCACAGCACCTTGCGCATGGCGCGGCCATGAAAAAACTTCACGGGCGCGGGCCAGTGCGGCCCGGCCCAGCGTGTCGCGCTGTTCAGGATTATCCAGCAATTGAGCAATGGCTGCGGCCAGCGCCGGGGCATCGCCTTTGGGCGTGATAATGCCAGCATCACCAGCCACTTCGGGCAGCGCGCCGCCGGTACTGACAATGACCGGCGCACCGCAGGCCATGGCCTCAGCAGCGGGCATGCCAAAACCTTCAAAAAGAGATGGCGAGATCATGATGGCAGCCCGACAGAACAACTGGGCAATTTCGCCTTGCGTTATACCTCCGCGAAACGCGATGCGATCACTGAGGCCTGCCGCGGCAATGGCATCTTTGGTGGGGCCATTGCGCAAACGCCCAACCACGGTCAGGCGCAGCAAAGGATAATCATCAGCGATCAGTGCAAAAGCCTTGATCAAGACCGGCAAACCCTTCAAAGGCGTATCGGCGCTGGCTGTGGTGACAATCATATTTTCATCACGCTGTACGCCGGGATCGGGCTTGAACACACCTTGATCGACCCCATTGGGGACGATGTGAAAAGCCTCTGCCGGTACGCCAAAATCGCGCATGGCGGCTTGTTTAGAAGCTTCGGAAACCGTCAAAATCGGATCTAGCTGGCGCGCCACTTTGGCCTGCATACGAACAAATTTATGCCACCGCTTGATCAGCACCCGCATCCACCATCGTTTTTCAGACTGCAAAGCCAGTTTCAGGTCGATGCTGATCGGATGGTGCAACGTGGTCACCACAGGCACGGTTTTGTTGATTTTTAGAAGCGCCCGGGCCAGAGTTTGGTTGTCGTGCACCACATCATAACGGTCCGGATTATTGGCGATGAAACGATGCAGACGACGCCCGAAGGCATAAGGTTCACCAAAAGCCCCGGAATTATGCGCCAGCCACTCAGAGACATCCGACCATGAGGAAAAGTGTTTTGACCGCAATGCCGAGAGCGCATTATCTTCGGCAAACAGGTCCAGCGAGGGCAGTTTGACCAGACCGATGCCGGGAACCAGGTCCGGATAGGGCGGCCCAGATGCCACATCAACACTGTGCCCCAAATCTTTCAGAGCCCGGCTGAGATGGTGAATATAGACCCCTTGCCCGCCCACATGCGGATGCGAACGATATCCAGCCAGAAGGATGCGCAAAGGCTGGTCACCGCTTAGCGTTTGGGACGCACCGGATCGATCAGGGAGGTGTTTCAACATAAAGGGCTTAAACTCGGTCGGGCAAAAGAAACCGGACCCTATGGTGAAAAACGCCTATTGAAAAGTGGGGCGGACGTTAATTGCTGATGCTGGCGCCCTCTTGAGCATCAAAATCCTGACTGGCAATTTTATTGTTCAGCACCGCGATCGCCGCACCAATGTCGCCGCCATTATTAGCAATCACCGAGGTGATTTCATTACGTTGCTGTAAAGCCAGCCATATGCCCAGCACCTGAACATCCAGAACTTTCTGTTGTCCGTTGCGGGTCCGGATACGCCAATAGACTGTCAATGGCTCTTCAATCTGTCCGCCGCTGATCACACTGGAAACAACTGAATCGCCCGGTTTACGGTCCTTAGAGCCAAGCACTTTAAGCGTTTCGCCGCCAAAATTTCCCAACTGTGATTCATAAACACTGCTGGCATACTGACGAAAAACCTCAGTAAATGTTGCCAATTGTTTGGGGTCTGCACCGCGCGCATATTTCCCCAAAACAAAGCGTGCCACCCGCGGCACATCTGTGACCTCGTCGACATAGCTGCGAAACCGATCGGCCTTGGCCTTCTGCCCCAGCGTGTCATCAGCCAAAATGGCCAGTGCTTCATTGGCTTTAACCCGAACAAAGTCCTCGTCTTGTTGCGCAGCTAAAACCGGTGTGGCCCAAACCGCGACAGCCGCAAAAGCTGCAATAATTACTTTCTGAACGACACGCATCACTCTTCATCCTCAAAATCATCGAAATCCGGCAAATCATCGATATTGACTTCACCGTCGGAAATAGCATTGGCCCGCAATTGCTCGTAGGCGCTTTTCAGGCTGGCATATCCATCAACACTGACCTCGCGCAGAGTCTCCACCGTATCCAGATTAGCCTCGCGAACCGAAACACCATTGACGCCAAAGCGGCCAGCCAAGATAGCCCGGCGTCCATTAAAGCGCGCATATGTCATAGGCTCGAGGCCTATATCCAACACAAAGCCTGTGGCGTCGCGCAGGTTTGATGGGCCCAGGATCGGTAACATCAGATAAGGCCCGCTGCCGACGCCCCAGACGGCCAGCGTCTGTCCGGCGTCTTCTACATGGCGTTCTATACCATTTCTTTTGGCGACATCAAAAAGGCCCGCCAGACCAACAGTCGAGTTAATCCCGAATCGTGCCAGGGTTTTACCGGCCCGGCCAAATTTTCCCTGCAACAGCTCATTACCGAAAATTACCGGGCTGCGTAGATTGTTGAGAATATTACGCACACCATCGCGACCCGGCTTGGGTATGACCGTACGATAGGCGCGCGCTGCAGGTGCCACGACAACATCATCCGCGGCTTTGTTGAACGCATAGACGCCTTTATTCCACCCATAGAGGGGGTCATTCTGGCGCGCGGCACTGTTGCTGCTGCAAGCCGTCGCCATAAACACTGCGCCAATCAGAACAAAGACACGCAACAAGGCTCGCTCCATTTTACTCTCCATAAAGCCGCACGATCACGACTCAATACACATGAACCATACAATGTGGCGTTTTATAGGCCTCGGGTACAGTTACATATTACCATTAGTTCTATGCGCATGAACGCAGAGTGAAGCAATTTGGGTATGTTCGTGCCGCCTCGCAAGGCCGGTGTGATCGCTTTTTCGTGAACAACGCATCTTAATTAAATAATGATATAAATATATCTTTATATTTGCCATAGTGAATATTCGCCTTATGGTGGTCCAACAGGGCATTCGCACAGGACATAATGATGGAACAGCTGGTCACGGCATTGCGGGCGATTGGGGAACCAACGCGTTTACGCATTTTATCGCTGCTGGCACGCGGCGAACTGACCGTTAGCGAGCTGGTCAATGTTCTGGGGCAAAGCCAGCCACGGGTCAGCCGCCATATAAAATTACTGGCCAGTGCCGGGATTATTGAACGCCTGCCCGAAGGCACCTGGGTATTTTACCGCCTTGCGGATCACGGCCGCGGTCAAAAAATTGCCCAAAGCGTCATTGCATTGCTGAGCGATGATGACCGTGTCATGGCTCGCGATCTGGAACGCCTTGATGCGGTCAAACACGCCCGCACCAATGCCGCCAATGCCTATTTTGCCGAAGTCGCCAAGGACTGGGCTCAAATTCGCTCTTTGCATTTATCCGAGGGCAGCGTCGAAACGGCTCTGTGTGAAGCCGCAAGGGGACGTCAGTTTAAATCCATGCTCGACATTGGTACCGGCACAGGGCGCATGTTGGAGGTTTTTGGAAACCAGACCGAGCGTGCATTGGGCATTGATCTGTCTCACGAAATGCTCAACCTGGCGCGGCTTAATCTTGAAAAAGCGGGCCTAAGCCATTGTTCGGTACGTCATTCTGACCTGTATAATCTGCCGTTCGAAGATGGGCGTTTTGATCTGATCTGCATTCATCAGGTTCTGCATTATCTGGATGAACCCAGAACAGCATTATCCGAAGCCGTTCGCGTATCGGCCCCGGGCGGCCTGATCGCCATTGTTGATTTTGCCCCGCACCAGCTGGAATTTTTACGCGAGCAACATGCCCACCGCCGCCTTGGTTTTACCGATACCGAGATGGAATACTGGATGCGTGAGGCAGGCCTGAATAATGTTACGCATCTGGCTTTGCGCCCGGATATTCAAGATGCAGAAGCTAACCACCTGACTGTCAAGATATGGACCGGCGAACGCATGAGCACTGAAACTGACCTTAAACCTACCCCAGAACTTACCCCGGAGCACACCTCATGAGCACACGATCGTCCCTGCCCGGCGGCGCATCGCTTTCCGGTTTTGGCGGAAGCCGTGAGATTGATGTTTCGTTCGAGTTCTTTCCGCCAAAAACTGAAAATGCTGAAACTCGCCTCAAACAAGCGGTACAAAAACTGTCGCCTTTATCGCCGGCTTTTGTCTCGGTCACATATGGGGCCGGTGGCAGCACGCGCGAACGGACCCACCGCACCGTGGTTGATCTGGCAAAGCGAAACGGCCTGAAGGTCGCCGCGCATTTGACCTGTGTCAGCGCCACCAAAGCCGACGTGGACGACGTCGCCCGCGCCTATCGTGACGCCGGCATCAACCATATTGTCGCCTTGCGCGGCGACCCGCCCGATGGCGCCGCTGCGCGTTACGAAGCCTTTCCAGGTGGTTACGCCTATGCCAGTGACTTGATTACCGGGCTTAAAAAAATCGCTGACTTTGATATTTCGATTGCCGGTTATCCAGAAATGCACCCAGAATCACCCGATTGGGCCGCTGAAATTGCCAATTTACGCCGCAAAGTGGATGCTGGCGCCAACCGCATCATTACCCAATTTTGTTTCAGCCCCGACACATTGATCGCTTATATCGAGCGGGTGCGCGCCGCCGGGATCAATCTGCCGATCATTCCGGGCATTATGCTGCAACCCAATTTTACCGGTTTAACCCGTATGGCCAAAATGTGCGGCACAGACATCCCGACATGGATGCACAACATGCATGACGGGCTGGACGATGACGAGCAGACAAGACGTCTGTTGTCGGCCAGCATCGCGGCCAATTATTGCGCCCGTCTGGAACAAGAAGGCCTGCGGTCTTTCCACTTCTATACACTGAACCGCGCTGATCTGGCCTATGCAACTTGCCGGGTGCTGGGCCTGCGCCCCAAGACGGATGCATCATCATGACCACAGACATTCGCCAACAGCGCCGCGATCGACTGACAATACGCGCCAAAACCAATGTTCTGGTCACAGATGGAGCCATGGGCACTGCCATTCAGGCCCTACGCCTCAGCGAAAGCGCGTTTCATGGCACGCGGTTTACCAATTGGCCGATCCCCTTGAAAGGCGATAATGATCTGCTGAACCTCACTCGCCCGGACGCCATTCGCACCATCCATGATGACTATCTGGCCGCCGGGGCCGACCTGATTGAAACCAATACCTTTAACGCCACGTCGATCAGTCAGGCTGATTACGGTATGCAGGATGCCGCCGCCGAGATTGCCCATGAAGGTGCCAAACTGGCCCGCGCCGCCGCAGATGCCTTTGAAGCCAATCAACCGGATCGCCCGCGCGGCGTCATGGGTGCCCTTGGCCCCTTAAGCAAAACCCTGTCCTTGTCCCCCAAGGTCGAAGATCCGGGTTACCGCGAGGTGGATTTTGATCAAGTCTATGCCAGTTATTACGAACAAGCCTTCGCCATGGCCGATTATGTGGACTTTTTTGCCATTGAGACGGTGTTTGACACGCTGAACGCCAAGGCCGCCATTGCCGCCTGTATGGACGTCAACACCAAAACCGGCGTGGCCGTGCCGATGATCCTTTCCGGCACCATTACCGATAATTCCGGGCGCACATTGACTGGCCAGACCACCGAAGCCTTCTGGAATTCTATTGCCCATGCCAAGCCCTGGGCGGCGGGCCTAAACTGTGCCCTTGGGGCCAGCGAGCTGCGCCCCTTTGTTGCCGATATGGCCCGCGCTGCGAACTGCCTGATCATTGCCTATCCCAATGCGGGTCTGCCGAATGCCTTTGGTGAATATGACGAGACCCCGGACACCACGTCCGGCCACCTTGGCGAATGGGCCAGAGATGGTCTGGTGAATATTGTCGGCGGTTGTTGCGGCACCACACCAGACCATATTTCGGCCATAGCGGATGCCGTTCGCGACGTTGCGCCTCGGACCGTCAGTGCCCGCCCTGTTGCCATGCGCCTTTCCGGGCTTGAACCTTTTGAACTTATTGCTTGAGGACACTACATTATGGGCAAAACCTATGATCAACTTGACGACAAACTGATTGCCTTCATCAAGGCACAGAAAATATTTTTTGTGGCCACTGCACCGCTCAGCGCCGATGGTCATGTGAATGTATCGCCCAAGGGTTATGACAGCCTGACGGTAATTGATAACAACACCGTGGCCTATCTGGACCTTGGTGGATCAGGCATTGAAACTCAGGCCCATTGCCAGGAAAACGGACGCATCACGCTGATGTTCTGTGCCTTCGAAGGCAAGGCCAATATTGTTCGTATTTTTGGACGTGGCGAGGCGGTGCCCTTTACCGATCCACGCTTTGCCGAGCTTCTAAAACGCTTTCCAGATTACCAGCGCGCCCGGGCAATCATTGTGATTAATATTGACCATGTGATGGATTCCTGCGGCTGGGGCGTTCCGTTTTTCGAGTTCAAAGGCGAGCGCGATCAATTGCGCCGCAATGTAGATTTTCGCCCCTTTGAGGCCTGGACCGAGCACCGTTTTAACACCAACGCAACCAGTCTTGATGGCCTGCCCGGCCTGACACGGCCCGACAAAGACAGCGCGTCATGACCGCTTCCCTCTCTCGCTTCGTCAATATTGGCGAACGCACCAACGTCTCTGGCTCGGCCCGTTTCAAGCGTTTGATCGTCGAAGGTGATTATGAGGAGGCCCTCAGCGTCGCCCGCCAACAAATCGACAATGGTGCCCAGATCATTGATGTCAACATGGATGATGGCTTGCTGGACGGGGTCGAAGCCATGACCCGGTTTTTGCGTCTGATTGCCACCGAGCCAGACATCGCCCGCGTGCCGGTGATGATCGACAGCTCGAAATGGGAAGTGATCGAAGCCGGCCTGAAATGCGTGCAAGGCAAAGCGGTGGTCAATTCTATCTCTATGAAAGAGGGCGAGGAACCCTTTTTGGAACGTGTGCACGATTGTATGCGCTATGGGGCCGCCGTGGTGGTGATGGCCTTTGACGAAACCGGTCAGGCCGACACAGAAGACCGTAAGGTCGAGATTTGCACACGGACCTATCATTTGATGACCGGGGCGGGCTTCCCCCCCGAAGACATTATTTTTGATCCCAACATCTTTGCCGTGGCCACGGGCCTGTCCGAACATGACAATTACGGCGTGGACTTCATCAAAGCCACTAAGCGCATCAAGGACACCCTGCCCCATGCGCGTATTTCGGGCGGCCTCTCAAACCTGTCGTTTTCGTTTCGCGGTAACGAGCCGGGACGCCGGGCCATGCATTAGGTGTTTTTATACCCAGCCATTCGCGCCGGCCTCGACATGGCCATCGTCAATGCCGGGCAATTAGACATTTATGACGATATAGAACCTGACCTGCGGATGCGCGTTGAAGACGTGATTTTGAACCGCCGGACCGATGCAGGCGAACGCCTGTTGGAGATCGCTGATCAGTTTCGCGGCCAAAGCGGTGCGGTGGCCAAAGCCGCAGACCTGTCGTGGCGCGAAGGGGACGTCGCGGCACGTCTGGAACACGCTTTGGTCCACGGCCTGACCGACTTTATTGTCGAGGATACCGAAGAAGCGCGCACAAATGCCGACAAACCACTGGAGGTCATCGAAGGTCCGCTGATGGACAGCATGAATGCAGTGGGCGAGTTGTTTGGCGCAGGGAAGATGTTTTTACCGCAAGTGGTCAAATCCGCCCGGGTGATGAAACAGGCCGTCGGGCATCTCATTCCGTTTCTGGAAGAAGAAAAAAGACGCACCGGCATGGCGGATGTTTCGAATGGCAAGATTGTCATGGCCACGGTCAAAGGCGACGTCCATGACATTGGGAAAAACATTGTCGGCGTGGTGCTGCAATGTAATGGGTATGACGTGATTGATCTGGGCGTCATGGTACCGTCCGATAAAATTCTGCGTATCGCCCGCGAGGAAAATGCCGACATGATCGGCTTGTCCGGCCTGATCACCCCCAGCCTTGACGAAATGGTCCATGTGGCCAGCGAGATGGAACGCCAGGGGTGGGACATGCCTTTGCTGATCGGCGGTGCCACCACCTCGCCCATGCACACAGCGGTAAAAATTGAGCCCGCATACGCGCGTGGACCGACACTTTATGTCTCGGACGCCTCGCGAGCGGTGGGCGTCGTGCGTACGCTGCTTTCCGATGATAATCGCGATGCTCTGGTCAAACAGACCCGAGATGATTACGAGCGCCTGCGCGTTTCCCATGCCGGGGGTCGCAATGCCAAACCACGCCTGAAACTGGAGGCCGCCCGGGCGCGCGCCATGAAACCGGACTGGCGCGGCTATACGCCCCCTGAGCCTGCGTTTATGGGCGTGCGGACATTCGACGATTGGGATTTGCGCGATTTACGCCGCCATATTGACTGGACGCCATTTCTGTCCAGTTGGGATGTCAAAGGCCGTTATCCACAGATTCTGGACGATCCCAAAAAGGGTGAAGCCGCACGCACATTGATTGCCGACGCAGAAACCATGCTGGACCGTATTGTTGCCGAGCGTTGGTTACAGCCGCGCGCCGTTGTTGGCTTTTGGCGTGCCAATGCCGATGGTGACGATATTGTATTGTGGGAAGGCCAGGACCGCGCCCGCGAACTGACGCGTTTGCACACCCTGCGCCAGCAAATGTCCAAAGATACCGGCAAGCCAAACTATGCCCTGTCTGACTTTGTTGCACCCCGTGAAAGCCTGTTAGCAGATTTTGTAGGCGGATTTTGCGTCACCGCAGGCCACGGCGAAGCGGCGCGCTCGGCCAGCTTTGCCAGAGCCGGAGATGACTATTCTTCGATCATGGTCAAGTCACTGGCCGATCGTCTGGCCGAGGCGCTGGCCGAAAGCCTGCACGCCCGCATCCGGCGCGAGCTTTGGGGTTATGCCAGCGATGAAAGCTTCACAAATAAGGATCTGATCTCGGAAAAGTTTCAGGGCATCCGCCCGGCACCGGGTTATCCGGCCCAACCAGACCACACCGAAAAACGCACCTTGTTTTCATTGCTGGGGGCCAAAGAGCGCATTGGCGTGGCGTTGACAGAAAGTTGCGCCATGACCCCGCCCGCCAGCGTATCAGGGTTTTATTTTTCACATCCGCAATCACATTATTTTGCCGTTGGGCGCATTGGGCGCGATCAGGTGAAAGACTATGCAACGCGCAAAGGCATGAGCTTTGCCGAGATGGAAAAATGGCTGTCACCCATTTTGGCCTATGATCCACGAAAAGAAAAATAAGCAACCCTTGGTCTGGACCGCTTGGCATTGATCACCACCGCAATGCTGGTTAGCCTGTTCCTCTGCCGGGGAGGCCGCACATGAAACACCAGACCACCGTCTGTACCATCTATGTCTGAACCTCTCAGTTCGCCCGACCCGATCACCGCATTACTGTCGCAGGCTGGGCAGGTTGTTACGGTGCCAGCCGGCACGCCCATCTTTCACATGGGCGATGAATGCCAGTCCTATATCATGGTATTATCGGGCCAGGTCCGCGTACAGCAATTGAGCGAAAACGGCCGCGAGCTGGTGCTGTATCGCCTCCGGGCGAGCGAATCCTGTGTCATCACCACCGCTTGCCTGCTCTCGGCAGAACCTTATCCGGTCGAAGCCATTGCAGAAGAAAACACCCGCGCCGCCATTTTGCCCCGAGCCGCATTTGAGGAAGCCTTTGCCAAGGATGCGGATTTTCGCCGTTCGGTCTTTGCCACCTATGGTCAACGCATGGCCCAAATGATGGGTTTGCTGGCCGAACTGGCCTTTGAAAGGCTGGATGCCCGGCTGGCGCGGCATTTGTTAAACCATGCCGGTGACAGCACCACGGTGGACCTGACCCAGGAACGACTGGCCGCAGAGTTGGGGGCCGCCAGAGAGGCGGTAAACCGGCGCTTGAACGCCTGGCAAAAACAAGGGCTGGTCAGTCTGACACGCGGGCGCATTGGCCTGAACGACAAGCCCGGCCTGGAAAAACTGGCCGATACCCAAGCGTGATCTTGTCACAGACGCAGTCATTCTGTTGGGCTAATATACGTCTGCATTTGCGTACAAAACGCAGGCAGGAGGACATATTATGAAAATCAATGAAGGTGGTCTGGACCGCATTTTGAGAATTATTGTTGGCGCCGCATTGCTGCTCGGCGTGTTTTTCGGCCCGGCATGGTTAAATCCATGGGGTTGGATCGGTGTTGTGCCTTTGGTTACTGGTCTTATTGGTTGGTGCCCCGCCTATGCCATTCTTGGCATAAAGACCTGCCCGATGAAGGCACACAAATAAGCGTCTGGGTCCAGTATTTGACCAAGATGCCTATGCTAAGTGAGGCCCCGGATACGCGTATTGTGTCCGGGGTTTTCTTATCGTGGTCAGATAATTCTGCGCGGCAAGGGCATTCCCGGAACAGCAATCGAGCCGCAGCCCTGTTCGTCCCAGGCCCATAAGTCACCGGGGCGAGAATGGCCGACACGGCCACGTTTGCCGGTTTTACTGATCATGCCTGATCGCACGATATCGCGCCTGAAGTTTTGGGTGTGCAATGGCAGGCCAATGACGACCTCAACAGTATTTTGCAAAACACCCAGCGTAAAAGGCGTTGGCAATAATGCCGGTAAAATAGATGACTGGCCGGTTTCGCGGCGTAACAAAGCCAAAGCCTGCGCCAGTGTCTGGCGGTCGTCGCCTTGCATGATCTGGCCATAAATGGCCGCATGACGGCGACGCATGGAGACCATGGCCCCGGTGCGGTCCCGCAAGGCTTCGGGCAACAGACCGGCTTGATAAAGCACATCAAAACGATCTGCACACTGCACCGGCTCCCAGTATTTGGCCGATGCTGCAAACAGCATCTCATCACGCGCCTGGCGTGGGGCATTCGCCCCCTTACCCTGGGCCCAATCCGTTAAGGCCGGCCGCAAAACATCGGACAGGCTGGACGGTTCACCCGACAGCCAGTGCTCCCATGGAAAGATTTCTTCAATCGGGGTCCAATGTGCGCCGCGCGGCATAAACGCATTGCGGTCGCTGACCAATGCCAACAGGCCAATGCGTATGCGCCCGCGCCGGTTTGTGGCCCCGATCTGTAAAATGTGCCTGATTTGTGCCGTCGTGTGAACGCTGGCCCAGTCGTGCAACCGATCTTCAAAGCTTTGGCCGCGTGTCGCATCAAAGGGCGCAGAGGGCAAAGCGTGGGTTTGCGCCTGCCCCTGACCTTTTTGCCGCCCAGCCAGTGTCAGGATGTATAAACCAGACGGATCAGCGGCCGCCAGAACCGCGCAAATTTCTGCGCTCTCACCCGTCACGCTGTTCGTTCAGCGCATTAAAGCGCTCCATAAAGGCAATTTGCGCCTGAGCCACAGGCATGGGTGTTAAAGACACCTCAAGGTCTGGCGGCGGAACGAGAAAGTATTTCTGACTCTCCTCGGGGGTAAAACCGGCGATCTGGACCGCCTCGAAATAAGCACTGAGACGATCGGCCTTCTTGATCAGGCGCGCAATGCCCACCGGCAGGCTGGGCGGCAGGTCAAAGCGGACATGAATGGCCGCTTCCAGCGTGTGTTCGATGGATTTATAAGCACTGCCCAACGCCGCCTTGAAGGGGCTGATCATATCGCCGATTACATATTCCGGTGCATCATGCAGCAAAGCCGCCATGCACCACCGGGTTTGTAAACCAGGCTTGAGATGCCGGGCGATACGCTCGACCAGCAAAGAATGCTCGGCCACAGAAAAGGCATGCGCGCTGCGCGTCTGGCCATTCCACCTGGCCACACGTGCCAGACCATGGGCGATATCCTCGACCTCAATATCCAACGGTGACGGGTCAAGAATGTCCAACCGCCGCCCGCTCAGCATACGTTGCCACGCACGCTTTGGCGGCTTGAATGAAGGCGTCGGTTGGCGTGCCATGGTTATGCTGTGGCCACCGTCAGGGTGACGCCATTAACGGCTTTGACAACAACTTTATGGCCGGTTTTGAGGTTTTTGCCGTCTTCGCTGACCGCTTGCCATTGCGTGTCACCTAACCGAATTCGGCCGCCGCCATTGGTAAAGTCAGTGGCGATTTCGGCGCTTTGCCCAATCAGGCGGCTGGCCCGGTCATTCAAATCGTGTTGCCCGCCTTTATTCAGCAAAGGCCGAATATAAGCACTGCCGGCCACGGTCAATACCAGCGTCAACAAAGCAAACAGACTCCACTCAACCTGCCAGTTCATGGGCAGAACAAACGAGATCAGCGCAATAACAAAAGCCGCCGCCGAGGGCCATAAAAGATAGGTGGTGCCCCCGGTCAGAAGTTCCAGAACAAGCAGGCCGGACGCAAAAATAAGCCAGTGCCAGCCCGTCATGGCCATTAAAAGGTCGCTAAGCTCAACCATGATCAGCCCCCTTCCTTTTTCGACAGCCCCGCCGCATCTATGATTGCACCAATACCGCCCACGGTTGAGGCCAGTGTAGAAAGCTCAGCCGGAATGATCACCGTTTTTTGTTGATCAGATTCAGCCAATTTGCCAAACGCTTCGACATATTTTTGGGCCACAAAATAATTGATCGCCTGCACATCACCCTTGGCGATGGCTTCGGAAACCATGGCGGTCGCCGTGGCCTCCGCCTGCGCCAAACGCTCGCGCGCCTCAGCATCACGGTGCGCTGCCTCTTTACGCCCTTCGGCATCCAGAATGGCGGCACGTTTTTCGCCCTCAGAGCGCAAAATTGCCGATTGTTTTTCGCCCTGAGCGATCAGAATTTCGGCGCGTTTTTCCCGCTCGGCCTTCATTTGTTTGGTCATGGCCGCGGTAATATCCGCCGGCGGCGTCAGGTCACGGATTTCAATACGTGTCACCTTTAGCCCCCAAGGATTGGTGGCCCGGTCAATCACGCTCAGCAACAAGCCGTTGATTTCATCGCGGCGCGACAACACCTCGTCCAGGTCCATAGAGCCGACCACGGTACGGATATTGGTCAGGCACAGATTGACCACGGCAAAATCCAGACTGTCCACTTCATAGGCGGCACGCGCCGCATCCATGGTTTGCACGAACACCACCGCATCAACGCTGACCATAGCGTTGTCCTTGGTGATCACTTCCTGATTGGGCACATCAATAACCCGTTCGCGCATATTCATCTTGTACCCGATGACGTCGATAAACGGGATGATGATATGAAAACCGGGTTTAAGCGTTTTGGTATAACGGCCAAAGCGTTGCACGGTATATTCCATGCCCTGATTGACCGTTTTAAACGCACTGAATCCAAATATGACGACGAGGAGTACAATGACCCCGATTGCGACTTCAGACATATATTTCTCCTTGAATCTTCTGCCCCCCGGCGAAGGTGTAAAGGATCAGAGCTGGTCGAGCAGATATTCCGCAGATGATACGCGGTATTCGCCCGGCTCTTCTATATTGATATGGGTAACTTCACCGTCTTTTACAAGTAGCGAAAAGCGTTGACCGCGTGTTCCCATGCCAAATCCTGATCCATCAAAGTCAAGTCCAAGCGCCTTCACAAACTCACCATTACCATCAGCAAGCATAGTGACTGTATCATCTGTGTTTTGATCCTGCTCCCAAGCATGTAAAACAAAGACATCATTGACTGCCGTGCAAACTATACTGTCGACGCCTTTTTCTTTGAGTGCCGTTGCATTATCTTTATAGCTGGGCAGGTGCTTTGCACTGCATGTGGGCGTAAAGGCCCCCGGCAATGAAAACAGGGCCACGGTTTTCCCCGCGAACACATCGTCTGCGCTGCGTGGTTCTGGTCCGCCTTGGCCCCATGTCATGAAGTTTCCACTGGGTACTTTATCACCAACTTTGATCGCCATGCGATTCTCCTTTATCTCTGAGGGACAGCTTAACGTGGCCAACACAATCGCGCGACAAAAAACGCAGCCCCCTTGCGTTTTCGCTCCAAAGCCCCAAAATAATAAATATGCAGAGCAAACAGGATAATGGGCTCCAGTCCGGATATTTAAGCGGTCGCATGTTGATCGCTGCACCCGGCATGGGTGATCCGCGTTTTGCCCGATCCCTGATTTATGTGTGCGGCCATTCGGACGCGCAAACCATGGGTCTGGTGATCAACCACCCGCTGGAGGGTTTGCGACTGCCGGATATTCTGGAACAGCTCGACATAAAAAGTGACATTCAGGTTCCCGACCAGCCTGTTCTTTATGGTGGCCCGGTTGAGCGCGAGCGCGGCTTTGTTTTACACAGTCTGGATTATAGCACCGAAGAGGCCACTATGCCGATCTCTGATCATGTTGGCCTGACCGCTTCAAAAGAAGTTTTAATGGCTATCAATTCTGCCAACCCGCCGCGCCACAGCGCGCTGGCCCTTGGCTTTGCCAATTGGGGCGCCGGACAGATCGAAGATGAAATGGCGCAAAACGCCTGGCTGGTTTGTGATGCTGATGATGCGCTGATTTTTGATGATGCCTATGACAGCAAATGGGATCGCGCCATGGCCAGCATCGGCGTTGACCCCGCGCGATATGTTGATACGCCGGGCTTGGCCTGACCTGCTGCATACTCCCATAATCGCCCCTATATCCACGAAACTCCGAATTGCAGGGCAGGACCATCGTCATGAACACACCAGAGCTTGATTTGTTGGATGATGCCGACAGGCGCGCCAGGCAGTATTTGGAAACGGTGCGGGACAGGCGGGTGTTTCCTGATACCCGTGCAGTGGACGCTTTGTCGGCCTTTGATGAGCCCTTCCCGGCCACTCCGGGTGATGGCACCGCTACCTTGGCCCTGTTGGATGATGTGGGCTCGCCAGCCACGGTGGTTTCAAACGGGCCACACTATTATGGCTTTGTAATCGGGGCCAATTTACCCGTTTCTGCCGCCGCCGACCGCTTGGCGCAAAGTTGGGATCAATGCGCATCTTCGCACATCAATTCACCAGCCGCCGCAGCCATTGAAAAGGCCGCCACACGGTTTGTGCTGGAGGCATTGGACCTGCCCCGCCAGAGCGCCATTGGTTTTGGAACCAGCGCCACAGCTTGTGGACTGTCCTCGATTGCCATTGCCCGGCGCACATTATTGGCCCGTCTGGGGTGGGATTTTGATAAAGACGGCCTGATCGGCGCGCCAGTAATCAAGGCGGTGGTTTCAGCGGCGGCGCACGTCACAGTTATCAAGGCGCTGCGCATCCTTGGGTTTGGGACCCGCAACATCATCACCGCGCCCGTGGACCAGCATGGCCGCATAGACCCAGCCCAGCTGCCGGATCTGGATGACCGCACCATCTTGTGCCTTCAGGCCGGCGAAGTGAACACTGGCGAGTTTGACCCCTTTGTGCCCCTGATTGCAGCCGCGCGAAAAGCCGGGGCCTGGGTGCATGTCGATGGGGCCTTTGGTCTGTGGGCGCGAGCCTCTACTGAGCTGCGCCATTTGACAACAGGCATTGAAGACGCTGACAGCTGGACCACGGACGGGCATAAATGGCTGAACACGCCCTATGACAGCGCCATGAGCATTTGCCGGGATGCCGAGGCCATGGCCGCCAGTTTGAACGCCGATGCCGTTTATGCCAAAGGAGAACCGGATGCCCAAAAAAGCCTGACCCTTGAATTTTCCCGAAAGCCGCGCGGCATTGCCATTTGGGCCGTCTTGCGCACCTTGGGCAAAACAGGGCTGGACGAAATGATCACCCGCCATCACCACCAGGCCAAGTGTCTGGCCGATGGTTTGCGCGCCGATGGAATAGAGATTTTAAACCGCGTTGTCCTGAACCAGGTGTTGGGGCGGTTGGACACAGATGAACGCACGCAGGCTTTACTTGAAAACGTACAGGACAATGGCCGCATCTGGTTTGGTGGCACGCGCTGGGATAGTCGCGCCGCATTTCGTCTTAGCGTTTCGTCGTGGCGCACCACGGACGCCGACATAGAAACTGCCATTGATGAAGTCAGCCAGCAATTGAGCGCGCTTTAGGCCTGTGCGGGGTTGATCCGGGCATAGGTTACATGATCGCGCCACGCGCCATTGATTTTCAGATACGAGCGCGCCACCCCTTCTTCGGCAAAACCTGCCGCCGTTAGGAGCGCCCGCGACGGCACATTATCGGGAATACAGGCCGCCTCGACCCGGTGCAGGCGCAGTTCTGTATAGGCAAATTCGCAACTGGCCTGCACAGCGGCGCTGATCAATCCCTGTCGCTGAAATGGCTT
Source organism: Robiginitomaculum sp. (assembly GCA_021776525.1). Classification (GTDB taxonomy): domain Bacteria; phylum Pseudomonadota; class Alphaproteobacteria; order Caulobacterales; family Maricaulaceae; genus Robiginitomaculum_B. Next base: position 54,178 of record JAJFFT010000003.1, on the reverse strand, counting down.
TCCAACCCAATAGCCAAGGCTGGCCGATTGTGACACGCCGCGCCGTACATTGGAAATATTACACGCGCCGACCAGCCGACCTGTGTCGCTTTTGAAGACCAAAAACGCAAAGCCGCACCCCGAAAGACGATCTTCGCCATAACGACGAAGGCGGCGTTTGAAGGCGGAACGGGTCAATTCGTCCCTGGCCCAGCTGGGTTCCCACGGGATTAGAAAGTCACGGCTTTGGGCGCGCAGGCGTGCCCAGTCGTCATAATCATCCAATTGAGGGTGGCGTAAAATAACACCCTTGCCAACAATTTCCCCACCGGGAAGATCAGAGAAATCCGAGCGAAAAAGCGCCATTCACTAAGGTCCTTAAAAATTCATCGTGTCTATTCAATGCGCAATCGCGGATCAGCGCAAGGCCCGCCGGTTATGACGACCCGCCAAAGCGCAGCCGCCCATTACGCACATGCCACCCCAAGTATATGCCCAATGCCGCAAGCGCCAGACCAAACCAGGTCAAGGCATAGTCCAGATGGTTGTTGGGGATATCCGCATGGGCCGGTGCAGGGGTTGGCCAATCCTGAAAAAGACGTGGTTTGTCTAGATCGACCAGAAAAGCCTCTACGGTCCGGTTGGCAAAAAACGGCGACAGAATTGTTGCCGTATCGGGCCAGTACCATTGGCCGTCCGGCGTGTTTGCAGGGGCAAATGGTCCAGGTGTTCTCACCGGTTTGAGGATGCCAGACAGGGTCATCGCTTCGCCACTATGGGGCAGTCGAAAATCAGGCGTAACGGGGCCATCAAGATAGCCAAAATCAACAGTAATAATCAGCCCGCTATCGAGAATAAACGGGGCCAGCGCCCGTAGAGCCGGTTTTGAATTTCTGATTGCATATAGCGGCCGTACGGGTTCGTCGGCAATACGCCCCTGTACCAGAACCTTACGCCAGGCAATGATCTGGCCCTGTGCCCTGTCGTCCATCAGTGTTTGTAATGGTGTCGGGGCAAGGCTTTGGCCATGCTCTATCCGAGCCAACAGATCGGTTTTCCATGCCAGGCGCTTGACCTGCCACACCCCCAGCGCCAGCAAAATAACCAGCACCGGCACAAGCGCCAGAGTAAGACCGGGAGCAGGTGAAAAACGGATCATGTGTCCGGTGAAATGTCTTTAGTCCCTGTGCGCCCCTGGACCACATTGTTGCGATACATCAATGCGAACCAGAACGCCTTGAAGGGACGTAGAATTGCCATAGTCAGCACCGTTGCCAACGGTAGCCACAAAAGCGCATGCACCCAGATCGGCGGCTTGAACGCCACTTCGACCAATAATGCCGGGAACACTACCAACACCCCAACCAGCAGGATCACCACACTGGCCGGCCCATCGCCTGCATCCTCATAGCGGTAATCAAGGCCACAGCATTCGCATTCTTCGGCCAATTTCAGATAGCCGTTAAACAACGCCCCTTCCCCGCATTTGGGGCAGACAGATTTCAGACCAGCAGAAATCGGCGATATAGCCGGCTGGCTCATCCAAAGATCACATAGATGAAGGTGAACAGGAACAGCCACACCACATCAACAAAATGCCAATACCAAGCCGCAGCCTCAAGGCCAAAATGCTTGGTTGGTGTAAAGCCGCCAGCGTTCAGACGGAACAGACAAACCGCAAGGAAAATCGTTCCGATAACGACGTGCGCCCCATGAAAGCCCGTGGCCATAAAGAATGTTGCGCCGTAGAGGTTTCCAGAAAAGCTAAAGCCGGCTTCGGCATATTCCATCACCTGGAAGGTGGTAAAGCTCATACCCAACAGTACAGTCAGAAGAAGGCCGATTTTTGCGCTATTACGATCGCCATGTTGCAAGGCGTGGTGCGCCCAGGTCACAGTGGTCCCGGAAAGCAGCAAAATCATGGTGTTGACCAATGGCAGATGCCATGGGTCAAAGGCTTCGACACCGGCTGGTGGCCAGGTTTCAAACCCTTGGACAACATCGGCCGCAAGGCGTGCATTATGGAATAATGCGCCTTCAAAAAACATCCAGAACCAGCCCACAAAGAACATCACTTCGGAGGCGATAAACAGGATCATGCCATAACGCATGGCTAATTGCACAACGGGAGTGTGATCGCCGGCTTTACCTTCGCGCAACACATCGCCCCACCAGGCAACCATGGTGATGATCACCCCAAGAGCGCCCAGTGCCATAATCCAGGGAGAACCCGCCGGAAGACCAAACAGGCCCTTCATATAAATGACGCCGCCCATAGTCAGGGCCAGAGCCGATAATGACCCGACCAGTGGCCAAGGACTTGGGTTTACAAGATGATAATCGTGTTCAACAGCGTGGCTAGACAAAGTATCCCCCCTTATGGGTAGCGTTGAGGAATCAATCCTCATTGTGGTGTGCGGGCCAAGATATACCGGCCCTATACGTCTGCGGCAACTGGCCGCAATGGCTCTATTGCAAACGCTTCCCTTTGGTCGGGGAAAGGCTGGCATTTTTTTGTGCCCCGCGACTTTCTTTCTCAAAGAAAGTATAAGACAGGGTGACTGTCTTAACATCGTCAAGACGGGCTTCTTCGGCAATTTCCGGGGCAATGTAGTAGATCACTGGCATATCGATACTCTCGCCCGGTTGCAGTGTTTGCTCGGTAAAGCAAAAGCATTCCAGCTTGACGAAATATGCCCCGGCTTTTTGCGGTGTTATATTATAGCTGGCCATGCCGGTTATCGGCTTGTCGGTTAAATTCACCGCCCGAAACTGCGCCAAGCCGTTTTCACCAATGCGCAGGCGTTGTTCCAATTGCAAAGGCCGAAACTCCCAGCCCAACCCACGCGCAACGGATGCATCAAACCGCACGGTCATCATCCGGTCCAGAACTTCGTCTGCACTGACCGTGGATGTTTGCGTTGTGCCGCCATAGCCCGTCACCTGGCAAAAAATATTATAGAGCGGTACAGAGGCATAACCGGCCCCGACCATAGACAAGGCCAGTACCGAAAAGCCAATTAGAAAGCGTTTATTGCGATGCGCTTTATCTTTTGGCGTATGATCAGGAGTATGTGGCATTCATATTCTCGTGTATGCGAATGAGTGTCACCACAAAGGCCAGCAGGCAGAACCCCGCCAGGCCGAGACCAATGGCAATACTACGTTTGCGTTGCGCGGCTTTTTGAGCCTCTGTCGGTATAATATATTCTAATTTCTCAGTGCTCATGAAAAGCCTCCGAAGATAACGGCATGATAGAGCCCAAGACCATGTTCGGCCAGCAAAGCGGCAAACAGGGCAAACAGAAAAAGAATGGAAAATCCAAACAGATCACGAGCCGCCTTATCGCCCTTGCGAACCTCGTAAAGATCAGCACTGGAGGCCGCGACCTCCATTCCGCCTTCTCCGGCCCGGCTGCGCAACACCCGCAAAGCCAATCCCAGAAAAGCCAAGCTTAGAGCGCCAGCAACAAGTGCATAGAGCAGACCACCCAAACCGGTGATAATCGGCAATTGTGCAATCGCAGCCAATGCTATGCTGTAGGCCATGATCTGGCGACGGGTCACTTTGGCCCCGGCAACCACGGGCAGCATTGGCACGCCAGCCTTTTCATAATCACCGGCTTTATAAAGCGCCAGCGCCCAAAAATGTGGCGGCGTCCATAGAAAAATAATGCCAAACAAAATCGCTGCGTTGACATCCACAGTACCGGTTGCCGCAATCCAGCCGATCATCGGCGGAAATGCACCCGCGGCACCGCCGATAACAATATTATGCGGCGTATGGCGTTTGAGGATCATGGTATAGACCACGGCATAAAAGAAAATGGTGAACGCCAAAAATGCCGCCGCGAAATAATTTGCCGCGGCCCCTAGTGTCACCACGGCAATCACCGCCATGATCAAACCAAAGCCCAATGCCGAACGGGCACGGACCCGGCCCGAAGGCACAGGACGCAATTGCGTGCGCCGCATTTTGGCATCAATATCGGCATCAAACCACATATTGAGCGCCCCGGCGGCACCAGCCCCCAGCGCAATGGCAAACACCGACACCAATGCCAGAACAGGGTTGATCGCCTCAGGCGCAGCGACAAGGCCGACAAAGGCCGTAAACACCACCAAAGACATCACCCGAGGCTTCATCAATTGAATGAAATCCCGGGGTTCAGCCAATCCGTGATTGGTTACCGATGTCAGACTGACGTCACTCACGACATATCATCCTCATAAAACCAGCCCCGATATGAATGCTCACACCGGGGCCAACAACACAATTGCCCTATTTAATCACCGGCAGCTTTTCAAACTGGTGGAAAGGCGGCGGTGAAGACAATGTCCATTCCAGCGTATCGGCACCTTCACCCCAAGGGTTTGCAACACCGGGACGGCGGCGCACGAAGGCTTCGACCAGCATAATCAGGAAAATGCCGAAACCGGCCATAGAAATCAGATTCCCAATCGAGGACACATGATTCCAGAACGCAAAGGCATCCGGGTAATCAATGATCCGGCGCGGCATGCCTTGCAAACCAAGGAAATGCTGAGGGAAGAAAATCAGGTTCACACCGATAAAGGTTACAAAGAAATGCAGTTTACCCAGCACTTCATTATATTTGATGCCGGTCATTTTCTCGAACCAATAATAAAAGCCCGTGAAAATCCCAAACACCGCACCCAGTGAAAGCGTATAGTGGAAGTGGGCCACAACATAATAGGTGTCATGCATGGCGATATCCACACCAGCATTGGCCAGAACCACACCGGTAACCCCACCAATGGTGAACAGGAAAATCAGTCCAAGGGCAAACAACATTGGTGTTGGGAAAACAATAGAGCCGCCCCACATGGTCGCAATCCATGAGAAAATCTTGATGCCTGTCGGCACCGCAATCACCATGGTGGCCGCAATGAAATAGGCCTTCAGATCAACCGGCATACCCACGGTATACATGTGGTGTGCCCAAACGATAAAGCCAACAAAACCAATAGCGACCATGGCATAGGCCATGCCCAGATATCCAAAGATATGCTTGCGGCTGAAGGTCGAGATTACATGGCTGATAATGCCAAATGCCGGCAGGATCATGATGTACACTTCGGGGTGACCAAAGAACCAGAACAAGTGCTGGAACATAATTGGATCACCACCCCCCGAAGGGTCAAAGAACGTGGTGCCAAAGTTTCGATCCGTCAGCAGCATTGTGATCGCAGCAGCCAGAACCGGCAGTGCCAAAAGCAGCAAGAATGCGGTGACCAGAATAGACCATGCAAACAAAGGCATTTTGTGAATGGTCATGCCCGGAGCGCGCATATTGAAAATGGTGGTGATGAAGTTGATCGCCCCCAAGATCGAGCTGATCCCGGCAAGGTGCAAGGCAAAAATCGCCAAGTCCATACTGGGACCGGGGTGCCCTACGGTTGAGGACAACGGCGGATAAGCCGTCCAGCCACCGCCAAAGCCGTTTTCACCCGCTGCGCCCGGAACAAACATTGATGCCACAAGCAGAACCAGCGCCATCGGCAATAACCAGAATGAAATATTATTCATCCGAGGGAACGCCATGTCCGGCGCACCGATCATCAAGGGTACAAACCAGTTGCCAAAGCCCCCGATAAGGGTCGGCATCACCAGAAAAAACACCATAATCAGACCATGACCGGTGACAAACACATTATAGGTCTGTTCAGAGGCAAAATACTGGATGCCCGGCTCGGCCAGCTCGAACCGCATGGCCCAAGAAAGGCCACCACCGACTAAACCGGAAATGAAACCGAAAATAATATACAACGTACCGATGTCTTTATGGTTGGTTGAGAACAACCAACGGGTAATAAAGCCCGGCTTGTGGTCGTCATGTGCAGCTGCTTGTACAGTCATTTTATTCCCCGGACTCTAGTTGGCTAATGCCAGTTTTGCGCCGTCCAGCGCATGCAACGTGGCGTATTCTGCCTGTGTTTTTGTGAACCATGCATCATAGTCCGCCTGTGGCAGGACGTGCACTTCAATTGGCATAAAGGCGTGGCGCTTGCCGCACAATTCAGAGCATTGGCCGTAATAGACCCCAGGTTCATCAACTTTGAACCACGTCTCGTTAAGGCGCCCGGGCACCGCATCAATTTTGACGCCAAAAGCCGGAACGGCGAAGCTGTGCATTACATCAGATGCGGTTACGATTACCCGAACAACTTTTCCAGCCGGTACGACCAACGGGTTATCAACACCCAAAAGGCGCGGTTTGCCGGCGGCCTTGGCTTCGTCAGCCTCAAGCATGATCGACGAATAACTGACCGTTTTATCGGGATTACCCGCCGGATCGGTATATTCATAATCCCAATACCATTGCGAACCGGTGGCCTTAACCGTCAGATCGGCTTCGGGAATAACATCCTCAAGATACAACAGACGGAATGAAGGGACCGCAATGATCACCAAAATCAAAACCGGCACAAGGGTCCAAATGACCTCGACCAGACTGTTATGGCTAAAGCGCTGAGGCTCTGGGTTGGCTTTGCGATTAAAGCGGATGAAAATGAAAATCATCAACAACGTCACCAACACCACGATTGCCGTGATGATTGGCATCAGCCAAAGATTGTGAAAAATATGAATTTGCCGCGCCACTTCAGTAGCGGCAGGCTGAAAACCATAGGCTTTTTCTTGTGGCACATTTTGTGGCAAATCGGCAAATGCCGGCAATGCCAATAGAGCTATGAAAAAACCAGCCGTAATTTTTGACAGGAAACGCATCCTACCCTCATTTGATAATTGCCCGGATGATGACGGCGACACGCCCACACCCCCCCTAGCGTGATCTACATGGGGCACCTTGTCGCAGAGTCGCCACCGCTTTTGCAAGGCAAAAATCAGCATTACAACATATTCACTAGTTTTTTTTACCAAATTCACTTATTCTTCCTGTGACGCGCCCGCTGCGCGATCGCATCGGACGCTCCCTGTCGTGATTTTACGCACAGGTAGACGAGGAGAGGTTTGATGCATAACAAGTCCATAACAAAAATCAGTATAAGCGCTTTGGTGGTTGCCGCCAGCGCCACATTTGCGCTGCCCGCCTTTGCCGGAAGCATGACCATCGGCTCAACACTGGGCCAGTCATGTTTTGAAGAAGCGAAATGGGGCCGAGACGACCTGGACGCCGTAAAATTGTGCAACCGGGCACTGACGGATTCCCTGCTGACCAGCAAGGATGCCGCGGCCACCTATGTCAATCGCGGTATTATTCGTGCCTCACGGGGCGATCTGGACGGTGCCATTCATGATTATGATGCCGCCCTGAAAATGCGGCCTGATCTGGGCGAAGCCTTTGCAAACAAGGGTGCCGCATATTTGCGCGGAAATAACGTCGAAGAAGCCCTGCACCAGTTGAACACCGCGCTGCAATATAATTTGAGCCAGCCGGCGCATGTTTATTACAACATTGCCGTCGCGCAGGAAGGCTTGGGCAATACCAAAGAAGCCTATTACAATTACCAAAAGGCAGCGGAGCTTAACCCGGAATGGGCCTGGCCACGCAACGAATTGATGCGTTTCACGGTGATCGAAGACTGAAGACAGTTCTGGCCGTCACCGGTTACAGCAAAAAAGGTGACGGCCGGGAAGTCTTGCCCTAGTTAAAGGGCATGACTGATCCTGTATTTGACGAAACTGATCTGGACCTTGCGCAAGCAAGTGCCTTGACCGAAGAGGCGCTTCTGGGCGCAGATGATGGCGAGATGTTTGCGGAACGCAGCGTCTCGGAAAGCTTTGTTTTTGACGATGGACGTCTTAAAAACGCATCCTATGATGCTGTGCGCGGGTTTGGCCTGCGCCGTGTTAATGGTGAAAACACCGGCTATGCCCACTCGACCGAGCTTAGCCCTGCGGCGATAAAACGCGCTGGCAATGCGGTGCGCGCCGCCGATAGCGGTGCGGGCGGTACATGGGCCGACGCCCCCCGATCCACCAACCATATTTTATACGGTGATGCAGACCCCGCAGCCTCCCCGGACTTTACCGCCAAAACCGAGCTTCTGGCAGAAATTGATGCTTATGTGCGTGCCCAGGACAAGCGCGTTATTCAAGTCAGTGCTTCGCTGGCCGGTGAACAGCGGCACATCACAATATTACGCCCCGGTGCCAATCCGGTGTTTGATTGCCGACCACTGGTCCGTATTGGCGTTGCCGTCACTGTCGAGGAAAATGGTCGCCGCGAAAACGGCCATGCCGGTGCCGGTGGCCGCACCACATATGCCCAATGGATCACCCCGCAAAGCTGGAAAAGTCTGGCCGACGAGGCCCTGCGTCAGGCCTTGGTTAACTTGCAGGCCGTGGACTGTCCAGCCGGTGAAATGGATGTCGTGCTTGGTCCGGGTTGGCCTGGCATTCTGCTGCATGAAGCCATTGGCCATGGGCTAGAAGGCGATTTTAACCGCAAGGGCGAAAGCGCATTTTCAGGCCGCATCGGTGAGCGGGTGGCCGCCAAAGGCGTTACGGTCATTGATGATGGCAGTATAAAAGAGCGCCGCGGTTCGCTGACCGTCGATGATGAAGGCACCCCAACCCAGGCCACCACATTGATCGAGGACGGCATATTGGTCGGCTATATGCAAGACCGGCAAAATGCCCGCCTGATGGGCATGGAGCCGACCGGAAACGGACGCCGCGAAAGTTTTTCCTGTCCGCCATTACCGCGTATGACCAACACTTTCATGCACGCCGGAGAGCACGACCCGGATGAAATACTGGCCTCGCTCAAAGATGGCATCTATGCTGTCAATTTTGGCGGCGGACAGGTGGATATCACCTCTGGTAAATTTGTTTTTCAATGCACCGAAGCTTACCTCGTTAAAAACGGCAAGATCGGCGCACCGGTTAAAGGCGCAACGCTGATCGGTGATGGGCCCAGCGTGCTGACCCGCGTGCAAATGATTGGCAATGATTTCAGCCTTGATCCGGGCATTGGTGTGTGCGGCAAAGCCGGCCAGGGTGTCCCCGTCGGTGTTGGACAACCCACATTGAAAATTGCTGATGTTACAGTGGGCGGCGCCGATATCGGTTAGGCGTTAAACCAGTCCCTAGATCGGCATACGCAGAATGTCCTGATAGGCGCGGATCACCTGGTCACGCACCGCAACCACGGTTTCCAATGTCATTTCCGCCTCATTGACGGCGCTGACAACATCAATCAGATCAACTTTACCTGTGGCGGCGGCCACAGTCATTTTCTCGGCGCTGGCGGTATCAGCAACCACGCCTTGCATGGCGTCTTTGACCATAGAGCCAAAATCCAGCTTTGCCGCGTTTTCATCGCCCCCTGCCCCGCCAACCTTGGCGGTGTTGACCGCCTGGCCGTAGGCTTTCATGGCTTGTAATGCTTCGAACGACATAACGGTGATCCTTAAAAGTCAGGGCTAGCGGCTACGCAAAAGTTCCAATGTTCGTGACAACATGGCCCGGCTGTTCTCAATAACGCTGATATTGGCTTCAAAACTGCGCTGGGCCTCGCGCATATCCATCAGCTCGACCATGGAATTAACATTAGGATATTTCACAAAGCCCTTGGCATCTGCGGCCGGGTGTCCCGGATCATAGACAGAGCGAAATGCGGTCGGATCCGACGCGGCTTTGCTCATCCTCACCAATTGTGTACCGGAGGCCCGGTCCAGCTCCTCGGTGAAAACCGGGATTTTTCGACGATACGGTTGGCCATCCGGCCCGGTAGCGGTTGACCCGGAATTAGCCACGTTTTCTGCAATGATGCGCATGCGCGAGCTTTGTGCCCGCATGCCTGCGGCAGCAATTTTTAAGGCTGAGGACATATCAGTCATGCGTTACTCCCTTATGCTCTATCGGCCTGGCCGCGAAATGGCCATACGCAACAGGCCCATGCTTTTCTCGTATAGGCCGGCCGCGGCTTCATAGCGCATCCGGGTTTCGGCAACCCGCATCACCTGTTCTTCCAGAACCACGGAATTACCATTCAGTGTGGTTTCCGAATCCGGCCGCGCGACAACCTTGTACTTTCCGGCCCCGCTTTGTCCGGCGACTCCATGGGCGCTGGTGATGTGTCGTGGGTCGCTGACCCGCAATGACAAATGACCGCCCTGCGCGCCGCGCCCAGCAACAGTGCTGGACAGCACTTTGGAAAAATCCTTGTCGTCAATATCCTTGGCCACAAAGCCCGGCGTATTGGCATTGGCGATATTGCGCGCCAGCACCTTCTGGCGCTCGCCCAACATGGACATAGTGCCACGTAAAACGTCAAATACAGCAATGCCTTTAATGCTCATAATATCGGCCTCTTCACCCTGCAGAGTGCCGTGCTTATGGTTAATAGAGAGTGAAAATCACGATCCATGCGCCCCGCATGTGTGACAATATTTTATGCTTAACGGAACCTTAATACCGCCAGCGCAACAGTCCCCCATCTCTGGTACGGCAAGGTTGCGGCTATGGAATATTTCGACACAGGCCGGTATCTGGCGGGATTATTGTTCACGCTGGGGCTGATTTTCGGCATCTGGTACCTGCTGCGTCGTTATGCGCCCGGCATGATACGCGGCGCGCCTTTGGGCGATGGCAAAAGCCTCTTCGTACGCGAAAGTCTGCAGCTTGACCCCCGGCGACGGGTCGTCGTGGTCAACAGTGGCACACGGGAACACGTCATTCTTCTGGGCCTGACCAGCGATACGCTGATCGAAAGCCGAGAGGCCGCTCCCATAGCCCCAACACCAGAATTATCGTCGGCGCAAGAAAGTACACCGGCATGAAACACGGGCTTAAAATTGCACTGATCTGGGGTATTTGCCTGTGTATATTTCTTATGTTGTCCAACCCGGCATTAGCTCAATCAGTGACCATTGATGCCGGCGGTGAAGGGGCATTGACCAACCGGGTTATCCAGTTAATCGCCTTGCTCACCGTGCTCTCTTTGGCCCCGTCCATTGTCATTATGACCACCAGTTTTGTGCGCATCGTCGTGGTGTTATCTTTGCTGAGGACGGCATCGGGCCTGCAACAGGCACCGCCCAATATGGTGCTGACCTCGTTGGCGATATTTTTGACCGCCTTCATCATGGCCCCGGTGTTCCAGCAAAGTTATGCCGATGGTATTGAGCCTTTGATGAACCAGGAGATCGAGCTGAACGAGGCTTTCACTAAAAGTGCCGCGCCGGTCAAAACCTTTATGTTGTCCCAAACCCGCGAAGAGGATCTGGGCCTGTTTCTTGGTCTTAGCGAAGCCGAAATTCCCGCCACCGCCGAAGACACGCCGCTGCACATTGTGGCCCCGGCCTTTATGATTTCTGAATTGCGCCGCGCCTTTGAAATCGGCTTTTTATATTTTATCCCATTTTTGATCATCGATCTGGTGGTTTCCAGTATTTTGATGTCCATGGGGATGATGATGCTGCCACCGGTGATTATCTCACTGCCGTTCAAATTGATCTTCTTTGTGCTGGTTGATGGCTGGCGACTGGTCGTCGGCTCGCTGGTCCAGAGTTTTAATTGATTTAACTTTTCATCTTTGCGAAGTTCTCTATCTTGTACGCCTTACACAGGAGTATTTGATTGATGAAATTATCAGGTTTTATTTTTTTATTCGCCCTTTTTGCGCGCCCGGTAATGGCCAGTAGCGTTTACGGCCTATGGTATCCACCCGGAAAAGATTCAAAAATTAATATCGCTGATTGTGGCGATGGAACCCCATGCGGCACGATTGTCTGGATCAAAACAGAAAGCGGCAACAGCGATACAGTTCTGGATAGCAACAACCCGGACCCGGCTTTGCGTGATCGCCCAATGGTCGGCCTAATCATGGTCAAAGGCTTCAAAGAAAGCAAAAAGGGGTGGAAAAAAGGTCGTATATACGACCCAGGAAGCGGCAAATCATACCGCTCTGTCATGCACGCCATGGATGACGGTACATTAAAGGTCAAAGGCTGTATCGGGCCAATTTGCCAGGCCCAGGTCTGGACCCCCGTGACACAGGACAGTGAATAACGACGGCGCGGCCAGCGTGTAAAACTTTGGCAAAACTTTGACTTAGCTGGCATGCACATTCATCATGTGCCACGAACATGTATCAGTGGGAAACAATTATGCGTAGATTTCAATTTGGCCTGATGGCTTTGTGCGGCATTTTGCTGGCCTCCTGTGCAACCAGCACACAGACGGTACAGGCACCACCACCCTTCAGCGCCCAAGACACCGCCCGCGCCGAACGTCTGGACGCATTTTTGGCGCAGGTTAAGTCCAAAGGTATTGTGCCCGGCGCCTCGGTTCTGGTCTATCAGTCTGGCCGTGAAACCTATTTCAAAGCCGTGGGCAACCAAGACCGCGAAGCAGAAACGCCTTTTACGCGCGACACCATTGTACGCGTTTATTCGATGACCAAGCCGATCACCGGCATTGCCCTGATGATGTTATTCGAAGAGGGCAAGTTCGCGCTAGACGATCCGATCTCTAAATTTATGCCAGAATATGCAGACCTGAAAGTCTTCACCGGCCTTGATGCCGAAGGCAATCCGCAACTCACGGCACCAAACCGCCCTGTAACCGTTCGCGATCTGATGCGCCACACAGCGGGTATGACATATGGGGTGTTTGGCGACACGCCAGTGGACAAAATGTACCGCAAAAGCGGCCTTTTGGGATATGACCGCACAAATGAACAATTAAGCCATGATCTGGGCACCATGCCCTTGCTCTTTCAACCGGGCGAAACCTGGCATTACAGTGTGGCCGTCGATGTTCAGGGTCGGCTGATCGAAGTGCTCTCTGGTCAAACACTGGGCGTGTTTTTGAAAAACCGCATTTTTGATCCACTGGGGATGAAAGATACCGGCTTTATGGTCCCCAAAGACCAACAGGCGCGTTTCGCAGCCATGTACCAGCTGAACAAGAAAGGCGTAAAGCGTCTGGGTGACGAGCCTCCTTTTTCGGCGGACAGCCCATTTATAACCGATGTTGCGTTCGAAAGTGGCGGCGGCGGTCTGGTTTCGAGCATTGATGATTACATGCGCTTTGCGCGGATGCTGCAAAATGAAGGCATTTTGGACGGCGCCCGTCTGGTCAATCCCAAAACTTTGCACATGATGACCCAGGACCAGTTGGGCAACATTGCCCGCGAAGGCTTGGGCGAAGATAACACTTTCGGCCTTGATTTTGCCATTCGTACAGATCACCAAAGCGAGCTGGCCTATGCACCCGGTTCATTCTATTGGGGTGGACTGGCTGGAACGTTCTTTTTTGTCGATCCTGCGAATGATTTGACTGTGGTCATGTATGACCAGCTTATTGGTGCCGACGCTGTAAAGCTGCGCGAGCGCATGGCCAGAGCGGTTTATGGCCCATCCCTACCCTGACAGTAAGTGGCGACTGCGTCCCGGGGAGGGGAAAGGCTTGTACGTCAGCCAACGCAGCCGCCGGGCCATGGCCCATTCTTTCACGCCGTCTTTTCAGGCATAATCAGATGGCTTTGCCCTGCACCATTTGTACAACGGGGCCATACCCATGTTCGGCGATCATACGGCCTGCCTGTACAAAACCGTCGGCACTGCCCTTTACGCCCATGCCGTCGACCAGCCGGTTTAAAAAACTGAACAATGAAACTACCTTGATAACGTCTTCTATGGCCTGATCTGACCACCCGACCTGTCGCAAAGCTGCAATATCGCTCTCATCCACCGCACCCGGTGCCTGTGTCAGCTTGCCACCAAAATCGAGCACCGCCTGCATTTTACTGTGCTTTGACTGCCCTTTTTCAGCAGCTGCAATAAGCGCTGGATCAACATCCAGTGCGCAAAGCACAGCCTTGTGCGAACCCACACAATAATGGCACGCATTTCGCGCCGACACATAAAGTGCCAGCATTTCCCGTTCGGCTCTGGCAAGCTCTGAATCTGTGTCCATAATAGAGGCCATAAGTTGTGTGAACGGCAAATAGCCTTTTGGATCGTGCATGAATATATCAACAACGCCTTTGAAGGTCGTCGAGTAACTGAGAAATGACATGGTTTTCATCCTGTGCTAGTGGAAGGTGTAACGAGAATATTTTAATTTCGTTACGTAACGTTTTATAATCATTTGAGGTTGCCGTGGCAAGTGGTGAGGCAGAAAAAGTGAGCCAAAATCGCAAACCGGGTCGTCCACGCAGCGAACAAGCGCACCAGGCAATCCTGTGCGCCACGGCTGAACTGATGGAAACAATGCCGGTGCGCACAATTACCATTGGCGGGATTGCCAAGGCCGCAGGTGTTGGCAAGCCAACAATTTACCGATGGTGGGATTCGAAATGTGCGCTGGTCATGGATGCTTTTCTGGAACGTATGGGTTCTCAAAAGCAATCGGGTAGGCCCAATAATACCATTGAAGCCCTCACCGACCAACTCAACCAGACCATAGCGCAGTTACGGGGCCGCGACGGGAAAATCGTGGCAGAGATCATCGGAGAAGGCCAATCAGATGCCCATGTTCTGGACGAGTTTCGCCAGCGTTTTTTCAACTTATTGCAAAATCCGGCCCGCACGCTCATTCAACAGGGCAAAGACGATGGGCAAATTGATCAAAGCCTGGATACAGATTTGGCGCTGGATTTGATTTTTGGCCCGATTTATTACCGCCTGCTTGTGGGACACCAGCCACTGGATGATAGCTTTTCGCGCGCCCTGCCCGACCGGGTTTTAATTGCGTTACAAGCACCGGTTCCGTAACAAAGGTGGCGACTGCGTCCCGGGGAGGGGAAAGGCTTGTACGTCAGCCAACGCAGCCGCCGGGCCATGGCCCATAGGGGAATGTCTTACCGCTTGCGCGCCGTCATGATCACCGGGGCAATACGCCCAGCGACAATGTTCTTCATCGTATTTTTGACTTTCAAAGGGGCATCTTTCCCCATCACGATATGCACACCCAATGGCGGTGGCCCGGAATTTTCGCTATTACCGGATGAAATTTTCTGAAAAAAGGCCGCGGCCATTTCGCCGCGATTTTCCTCGTACATGATGTCAAAACCTGCTCCATCCAACAGGGCGCTCATCTCGGCCGGGCTTTTTAAAAAACTGGTCTTCTCACTGCTGGCCCAAGGTGCCGGATATTCCAGTGCTTCACCATTCATGGCCATGACATCATAAATGGCCAGCACCGCACCCGGTTTAAGCACCCGCGCTGTTTCACGGTAAAGCGTCTCGCGGTCTTCAATATTCATGGCAACATGCAAGGTGATGGCACTGTCAAACTGGCCATCGGCAAACGGCATGGCGCAGGCATTGGCGACCTCGAAACGGGTTTGTTCACTCATCTTACACCGCTGCGTCAGCACCTGGGCAATATCAATATATTCCGGGGTCAAATCAATGCCCGTGACATGGCAGCCAGTTGCATTGGCCAGCGTCCGCGCCGCGCCGCCAATCCCACAACCAATATCCAATACCTGATCACCGGTTTTAATGCCCATTTTTGATAAAATGTGCAGTGTGGCTTCGCGCCCGCCAATATGAAACTCGTCAACCGGCGTAATATCCGCAGCAATGATTGTATCAGGATCCAACCCGGCGGCGCGCAACCCATGATCAATGCGGGCCAGCAAGCCGCCGTCCTGATAATGGTCTATGACCTGTATATCGTTTGTATCAAGGCTCATTATCTCTTCCTCAGCTGGTGTGTGACAGAACTTGCCTGGCCATGACCAGCATGGCGCTTTGTGACTATATTTTGAAACTTCATTCACTTGTGTTATGCAAGTGAAATGCACCATATCCAACAACTTGCATATTGCAAGTGATATTTTTGAGATTCTTATTGTGTCCTGTTCTCGCTGTTCCAAATGCCGTAAAAATTGCACGTGTCCAAAGACCAAAAGACAGACGGGTTGCCCCATTGCTTTTGCGTTGGATACTGTTGGCGATAAATGGAGTTTGATCATCATCCGCGACATCTTGATGCGCGGCAAGGAAACCTATGGGGAGTTTCTGGCAGCCGAAGAAGGCATTGCCACCAACATATTGGCCAATCGGCTCAAGCATTTGCAGGATGAAGGGCTGATCAGCAAAACCCGTGATCCGAAGAACCAGCGCCGTTATCTCTACCAGCTCACCCAAAAAGGCTTTGATCTGGCGCCACTGGTCTTGGAGATGGTGCGCTGGAGCGCGGCTTATGATCCTGAAACTACGGCCAGGCCCGACATAGTGGAGCGGGTAAACACCGACCGCGAAGGTTTCCTAGAAGACCTTAGGAAAAGCCGTATGGCCGACGAGGACTAATAGCTCAACCTATGCGCAGTAATTCGTCCAGATGCTGAACGACGATGCCTGACGCGTCTTCCATTTTCACGACCTCGGCTTCGGCACCGGCGCGGTCACCCGCGGCAAACAACGCCGCTGCACGTTTGCCATGATCATGGACGTCTTTGTGCGGCTGTTTCAGAGCGGCAAAAGCAGAGTGTGAACGCAAGGCACCATCGGTGCTGTTATCATACCATTTGCCAAGGCGGCATGAGTGATGATCGGCCAGTTCATCTTCGGTAAGATTATTCAACCCGACCAACATTTCCGAGAGGTTCTTTTTCCACATAAAGTGGTCTGACTTTGCCCGCTGGCGGATAAAGCCGTCGATTTCCCGGCCATCAAGTTGTGCAAACTGCTCGCTGATCAGCGCCTCGGAAGCGCCAACAGATGTGACAACCGAATTTGCGTGGTCGGCGGCCTGATTGGCATGACCCGCAACAACACTGACATTTTCGGAAAGTTCGGTCGTTGCTTCGGTTTGTTCAGCCAACACACCGGCCAGCTCACTCATGCGGGCTGAATTGCTGCTAACCAGACCTTCAACTTCGTTGACCTTTTCACTGACTTCGGTGGACAGGGTTTCGCCCTGATCCACGGCACCGCGTGCCTGACTGACGGCACCCAGCAATTCTGACATATCGGCAGCAAGCTGTGAAATGTGTTTTTGAATATCCTCGGTTGCCGTCTGTGTTTGCCCGGACAAGGCTTTCACTTCGCTGGCCACAACCGCAAAGCCGCGCCCGGCATCGCCGGCCCGCGCAGCTTCGATCGTTGCATTCAGGGCCAACAAATTGGTTTGGCTGGCAATGGCTTCAATGCTGCCAACAAACTCGCTGATTTGCTCAGCAGCACGGGATAGAACATTAACCCGCTCTTCCATACTGCCCATGGCTTCGGAAATTTGGCGGCTGGCCCCTTGCATCTCGTTGATTGCACCGGCGCTTTCGCGACTTTTCATGGCGGCGTTTTCCATCTCTTCTGACGAAGACTGGGCCGCTGTGCTGATCTGCCCGATTGAGGCATTCAGCTCTTCAATGGCCGCAGCCATATTGCTGGCCCGGTCATTCACGTCGCGGACGCTGCCGGTGATTTTGGCGACCGACGCCATTGAGTCGCTGGCCTGCATAGAAAAAGCCACCGAGCGGCTGAGATCATTTTCATCGCGATCAGCAATGGCTTTGGCGATTTTCTCAAAGGCCGGCAAGAGCGGTGCAGGGATTGTCGATTGCAGGTCAACTTTCTGGCCTGAAATCATGGCATCGGCAATGCCTTCCAGAATTTCTGGCTCTATACAATTATCAGGCGCGCTACTTTCTGAAATTTTTGCCATTGGCCGTGCGGAAAATTTAGACATAGCTACCCACCATATAGTCCTTGGAAAGCCCTAATTTGCCGCGTTAGGGTTACGGATTTGCTAATATGGTGTGCAAAAGTCCCTTAGAAACCCTGCCTGATAAATGTGTACCTCAAATGCGGTGGTCTTTGCGTACTCATCTCCAGCACGGACCAATCCGCTGAGACAGAATATGTATAAGCCAGCCGTGGGCCCTGGGTGGTAGATTCAACGCGTCCGGTTCCCAAAGGCGGCGATACGGCGGTAGTTGTTGCGTTTTGCGTGGACCCTGGACACAATATTTTCGGGCGCTCTGCCCCCATATTACGCTTCAGATAAAGTGTAAACCGTACCGGATAGCCGTTCTCATCAGGCTCAGCATCCAGATCAAAATATGGCTCGATCATCATCGAGCCAGAACTGGCCCCGGAAAACTCTGCGGTTTCAAAACAGGACTTCAACCCATAAGGCAAGACCGCACCCGCCCCGGCGGCCTGGTCCGTAAAACGGGCGGTGCTGTAGTCTTCGTTATAAGCACCATTGGCCGTGATGCTGAGCGTCCGCCCAGTTGTCGGAAAAGACCTTTGTAATTGCGGCAAATCCATAAAGGCGTCGCGCAGCCGCCACGTCCCGATCAAGGCCTCGTCCAGCCCGGAAAGGTTGATGATGGAATGATGCGGTGTGTAAACCGCCGTGTCTTCGATTTGGTCAAGATCGAAAGGCTCTTCCTGTGTATCTTCGGGGGCTTCCGGCGGATCGGCCATCACCGACCCCACACAGAGCAAGACAGCCGGCACGGCCAGGGATAAGGCATTTTTTAACATCACAAGACCTCTGAAACACATTAAGAAAGTGACCATATGCCGTGCATTATATCATGCTTTTATGCGCCAAAAGCGCGACCAATTGTCATTGCCGGAATATCATTAAAAAAGGCCGCCGGCAAAACCGGCGACCTTCTTTCTGCCAAAAGACAATGCCTTATCCGCCAAAGCGTTTTTTCAAACGAATGCCAAACTCGGAACGGTCATTACTGCGTACGATACCGACAAAACCGGCCTGTTGCAGACGACCTTGATCATACACCTTGTTAAAGATGTTCTCGCCATAAAGACCCAGTGTCCAGCCTCCTTCGGTTGACTGATAATCCAGTGAAAAGCCTGTCAGTCCACGGCTTTTCAGCTTTTCGCTGGCCCTGTTGATCGACTGGCCAAACATGCTGCCGCGATAGGAATAATCCGCATTAAAAGTCACTGTATCGCCGTTTTCGAGCGGCATGGTGATCTTGGGCGCGATCGAGAACGTCAGATCAGGTGTCAATGCGGGGGTATCACCAAGAGCAATACCAATGGTGCCGGGATCAACGCGTCTGATCTCGGCATCCATATAACCGATTGAGCCGTTAATGCTGAAATTGTCGCTCAGGTAAAGCGAGCCTTCAACCTCGACGCCGCGAGAGCGCGACTTGCCGGCATTGGCAATAATGGTGACAAAACCACCGCCCGCTGTGGTGTCGGAAAACGGCAGGGCCAGATCATTGTAATTGGTCCAGAAACCGGAAACCATCAGCGTCAGATAATCAGACATCCGTCCTTTGGCGCCAACTTCGAAATTGGTTGATGTGGTTTTATCAAACGATGCAAACTGTGCTGCGCCGCCAAAGGGACGCGGCGGGAAACCGCCGGTTTGATAGCCGCGCTGAATCTGTC
Source organism: Robiginitomaculum sp. (assembly GCA_021776525.1). Taxonomy (GTDB): domain Bacteria; phylum Pseudomonadota; class Alphaproteobacteria; order Caulobacterales; family Maricaulaceae; genus Robiginitomaculum_B. Next base: position 34,876 of record JAJFFT010000003.1, on the reverse strand, counting down.
CATAGACGAAAACATCGTCACGTACATTATAACTGGCATTAACATCCCAGGTGAACGCATCAAAATTTTCACTCAGAAATTTGCGTGTTGCAAAGGTCGGGAATTGTGCATCCGCGTCTTTTTCATCGCGCGAATAGCGCACACCGGCACCCACCGAAAGGCGGTCGCTGAGCGCGTATTTAACATTGGTAAAGGCCGCATAGCTGTCGGTTGTCTGATTGAGGTCAAAAAACCCGAAATCACCAAAACCTTCGACTGCGCCGGGGGTATTAAACGGGCTGAAAACCCATGGGCCAGATTCTGTTTCGCCAACTTCGTGGAAATAATAAAGGCCACTGACAAAATCCAGTGCGCCATATTGGCCATTCAATTGCAGTTCCAATGACGATTGTTGGGCATTGCCGTTTTCTGGAAATTCCGAAAGACGCAAAGCCGTGGCATCATCATCCAGACCACCGGTGTAATCCGAGCTGCGATAGCTGGCGATGACCTTAGCCGTCAGGTTTTCGCTGGCTTCCCATTCTGACGTGATCGAAACACCAAACGTCCGGTTTGTGGTGCTGTCCAGCCCGGCAACGGTGGTGTTGTTGTCATCGGGGTTGGCCGGCAACAGACTGGCGTTTAGCAAAGGAAAGCTGCCGTCAAAAATATTGTTCGGATCGGGCGCCGGGATCGAAGCATCAAAGCCAATGGTATACGGCGACAAACCGTTGTGGGCGCTCATTCCATCCAGCGAGAACAGGGTCGAGAATGTGGCGCTGGGCTCCCAGCGCGCAACAATACGGCCGCTAAATTCGTTCTCTTCGCCTACGCGCTTATCCGCGCTTGGCAGATTGAGGAAATCACCAACCCCGTTGCGCCGTTTAAAGGCACCACTGGTGGAAATGGCGAACTGGTCACTCATGGCAAAATTGGAATAGAAATCCGCCGCAACCCGGCCGCGCGTTCCGCCTTTGACACTGATCGTTGCGGTTTCTTCATCGCCAGGTTTTTTGGTGATGATATTGACCGCGCCGCCCAGCGTATTACGCCCGTAAAGCGTCCCTTGGGGACCGCGCAAAACCTCGATACGTTCGATATTACTTAAGGATAAATTGGCGCCCATCTGGCGGCCAAGATAAACCCCGTCCAGATACACACCCACGCCCGGATCAGTGGTAATAATATGATCCTGTAAACCAATGCCCCGAATAAACACTGCGGCCTGTGCCGTATTACCAACACCATAGCGGGTAATGGTCAGGTTAGGCACGTATTTGCCAACATCATCCAGGTTGGAAATATTGCGATCTTCCAATAGTTCTGGCGTAAAGGCGCTAATCGCTGCGGGTGTTTCAAACAGACTTTCTGTCCGTTTACGTGCCGTCACGATAATCGCATCTTCACGGGCGCTTTGCGCCGCAGCAGGTGTTACATACATGCCTTGTGACATGAGGACAGCAAGGCTGGTTAGAGCCGTACCGCCAAGGCCAAGTGATTTGAGGTTCATGATCATCTCCCTAAACGAACGCCTTATGCAGCGCTACTAACGGTTAGACGCATTCTCGTGATGCGCTGGGAGTGAAATTCCATTGAGTCCACATATTGTGTCAAAGCAAACTGTCAACAACCCTGACCGTTTGATCAAGATTGCGGTATAGTGTTGCAGTCAAAGCACAATAATGCGCTTAAACTTGCCTGATGGGGAAATATACTGCTCTAAGCTTGGGCCCTAAACTTCGCGGTTCAAGGTGATGGCAATGGCTGAATCATTGCCTGTAACCCGTCCATTTGCACCATAACCATGCATGCGAGACCGGGTTTGGGCGGCTTCGCTGGCGATGGCCTGCACCAGGCCTTCGGTCAGTTTACGCACCACCCCGGCAGCCCTGTTATTGTCCTGCAAGGCCTGATCAAGCCGAATGGTTTCCTCGCGCAGGGTCGTGCGCAGACCAGCCGCAGCATCAACAATTAAGCTGGGGTCTTTGGCGATACGGGCGGTTTCCAGCCGATAGGTGGTGGCCAGCGTATTTTTCTCTTCGGCAAAGCTGGCGGCTTCATGGGGCTTGCGCGCCTCAAACAAAGTGGTTTCCCGCACCACCAGATTACGCAGCCGCTGGGTCAACAGGATCATCTGTTCGGCCCGATCGGTGGCGTTATGGGCATGCAATGCCATCAGCCCTGATCCTTTTGCGTATCAATGCCCTGCAAACGCAGAATTTCGCCTTTCAGCTGGTCGGACAGGCCAATGCCACCACCTTTGGCAAAGACTTTGGCGTATTCTTCATGAAGAAGACCAGAAAACGCTTTTTCCCCCGCGCCGCCGCCAAATGGCCCGGCAGAGCCGTCCAGCCCGGCAAACATGCCTTGAATAATCTGTCCCAGAAAGAATGTTTCAAATTCCTTGGCAACCTGTTCGGCCTGCTCTTCGGTCCGCACACCGGAAACATTGGGGGTGTTGGCCGGCTTGGCCGCCAATGTCTGCGCCAGAAACGCATTGGATGAGAACACATCAGCCATCTAGAGCACCTCGATCTCGGCTTGCAATGCTCCGGCGGCCTTGATGGATTGCAAAATGGCAATCATATCGCGCGGTGTCAGGCCCAGAGCGTTCAGCCCCTCGACCAGATCGCGCAAAGCTACACCATTTTTGATCACCACCAGGCCAGTGCCTTCATCTTCGTCAACGGTTACGCTGCTGCGTGGTACTGTGGTGGTTTCGCCGCCTTGGGAAAAGGCACCCGGCTGGCTGACTTGCGGGGTTTCTTCAACCGAGATGGTCAAATTGCCCTGTGCAATGGCCACGGTGCTGACCCGGACATTGTCGCCCATGACGATAATGCCGCTCACTTCATCAATAACCACTTTGGCGGGCAGATCAGGTTCAACTCGCAATTGCTCGACCTCGGCCAGCAAAGAGACCATATCCCCGTCCCAGTTTGGCGGCCGGACCAGTTGTACAGATGTCGGGTTCAAGGCCGTTGCCAATGGCAGACCGGCATAGGCATTGATGGCCCCGGCCATACGGCGTGCCGTGGTCAGATCAGGATTACGCAAGGAAATACGCAAGCTTTTCCGGCCTGCCAGATCATATTTAATTTCACGCTCGATAATGGCGCCATTGGAAATTCGGCCCGATGTCGGCACCCCTTGCGTGATTGTTGCTGCCTCACCGCCAGCACTAAACCCGCCAATGGCCACCTGGCCCTGGCTAACCGCATAAACTTCGCCATCAGCACCCATCAACGGTGTGACCAGCAATAAGCCGCCTTGCAGGCTGTCTGCATCACCCATGGCCGAAACGGTCACATCAATGCGCGATCCTTGTGTCGCAAAACCGGGAAGGTTGGCCGTCACCATCACCGCCGCCACATTATCGGTTTTCAAATTGGCGCCGCGCGTATTAACCCCAAGGCGTTCCAGCATGGATTCGAGGCTTTGTTTGGTAAATGGGGAATTGCGCAGACTGTCGCCTGTGCCATTCAGCCCAACCACCAGACCATAACCAACCAATTGGTTTTCCCGCACCCCTTCGATATCGGCAATATCCTTGATCCGCGAACCAGCCAACGCTGCTCCGGTACCAAAGCTGAGCAGCAAGCCTGCCACCACCATGACCAGAAATCGTTTACCGTGACTCATCAATGCGCACCCCAAAAGGAATTGTTCGTCATAAGTATGCGAAAGTCGTGCCAGTTTTTTAAGTCACCAAAATGAATTTTTATTGTTATAATTCAACATGTTAATTCGTCACCACTGAGGCCATGCATGACCCCGGCAAGAATAGACCGGCAGATCTGGCCGGGGCGGTCATTTATACTTAATGGCGTGTTAACGCTCGTCAGACCACACTTGGCGCATAAACACAGCGAGACGTTATGAGAATACAATCCACAGAGCGGGCCAAGGCCACCAGCAAGAGCAAAGGCAAAAACAAAGCCAGCGCCGGTGGTGCTTTTGTTCCCCAGCATGGGGAAGCTGCGCAAAACACCAGCACCAATGCGGTTGCCATAACCAGCCCGATTGCCTCGATTGATACGCTCATCGCCCTGCAAGAAGGCGAGGATTTTCGCCAGGCCAAAAAGGCCGCAACCTTGCGCGCCGACGCGCTTTTGGATGTGTTATCTGATGTCCGCATCGGCCTTTTAGAAGGTGCCGTTCCGCTTCGGGCTTTGCAACGCCTGGACACGACCTTAAAGCGCACCCGCGCCCAAACTGGTGACCCCCGGCTGGAAAGTATTCTCGACGATGTGGAGATCCGCGCCGCGGTGGAAAAAGCCAAACTGGATTCCGCACGCTAACCCCTGATCACGAAAATGTTATAGCGCATTGATTTCATTTAATGTTTTCATGCAAGTTGGCCGATTGACGCTGTACAATCGATGGCTATACTCCGCCGCGATTTTCAAAACGGGAATCGCGCCCGTATTGATCATGGGTTGTTTGTTGACAGGAGACCGTCATGGCAGTAGCGGAAACACTGGAAATAGATCTGCCGCAGGGCTATGCTCCCAGCGATGACGAGGACTTTATGGGCCCTCGCCAAACCGAATATTTTCGCCGTAAATTGATGGATTGGAAAGCCGAAATCATCGACGGCAGCCGTGAAACCATCTCAAACCTGCGCCAGCAATCCGGCACGCACCCCGATGTCACAGACCGGGCCGCATCAGAGGCCGATCGCACGTTAGAGCTGCGCGCCCGTGACCGCCAACGCAAGCTGGTTGCAAAAATCGATGCCGCGCTGGCCCGCATAGAAGACGGCTCTTATGGGTATTGCGAAGCCACCGGCGAGCCGATAGCTCTGGCCCGCCTTGACGCCCGCCCGATCGCCACCTTGTCCATCGAGGCCCAAGAGCGCCACGAGCACAAAGAGCGCATCGGCAAATAATCAGATCACGCCTTTATCGCGCAGCGCGCTGGACAGAACGGCCAATTGTAATTCGACGCGTTTGACCTCGCGGATTACCGAATATTTGCTCATTTCCAGCCAGAACCACAGTTTCAGCATGCCTGCAAAAAACACCCCAACCCCCATGCCCATACCCCACAGGGTCATCATGCGTGGATCGCTGGTATGGAAAAAATTCCACCCGGCCCAAAGCGCAAATCCCGTGGCCGCAAACGCCAGAACCATTCCATACAAATTCCAAAACCGCATTTTGCCGCGAAACACGTCAAAGATCATTGTAAACATGCCCGGCTCTTCGGCCATAGAGCTTAGCTTTTCAAGCTCGGCACCGGACAGTGCTTTGCGGATTTCCTCATCTAACTCGTTCATTATTCGTCTCCTTCTAATTGGCTGTGCAAATTTTTTCGCACAGTATGAAGTCTCGATTTAACGGTTCCGGCCGGCACCCCCAGCATGCTGGCGATTTGATCGACGCCCAACCCTTGCGCATAAAACATGCCGACCAGCACCTGATCCTGCGCCCCTAACTGCGATAATGCCGTGCGCAAGTCCAGCACCTCATGATGGGCCAAATCCGTGGTCTGATTTGGCATTTGCGCCAGGGCATCACTGCCCTTTCGCCGACTGATTTTACGGCGCAACCCATCGGTGCAGACCCGCGAGGCAATACGTAAAATCCAGGCCGGAAAGCAGGCCGGATCATCAATGCTTTTCAACGCCTTAATGACTTTTAGCCAACTATTCTGCACCGCATCTTGTGCAATGTCCGCATCCTGTGTCAGGCGCGAGCAATACCGCATCAGAATAGGCGACCAGTGACGGACAAGCGCGTCAAACGCTTTTTTGTCCCCGGCCTGGGCCTTTATCACCAACAACTCATTGGCTATGTCGCGCGCATCACGCATTTTAGGCTCGCTTCTTTTGGGTCGATCTTTTGATCGAGACATACCATAGTCGTTTCACAGGTGCGTTTGGTTCAGTTAGGAAAAGATAATGACACAAGGCTATCATATCTGGCGGGACCAGAACGGCCTGCCCCATGTGAATGCAAACGATGATGCCAAAATGTTTTACGGCCAGGGTTATGCCCATGCCCGTGACCGTGGCATGCAAATGCTGCTCATGCGCATATTGGGGCAAGGGCGCCTTAGTGAAATTCTTGACGCCAGCGATGACAGTTTGAAGATCGACCTGTTTTTTCGGCGCATGAACTGGTCCGCCAATACCCGCCACCATGTGGAAAACTTTTCTGATGCCGCACGGCACAGCCTTGATGCCTATTGCGCCGGGATCAATGCTGGCTTTGCCAAAGCCACACCGCTTGAGTTCAAACTGTTTGGATACACGCCCGAGCCATGGACCCCCGAAGACAGCATTTTGATCTCGCGCATGGTCGGTTATCTGACATTGGCGCAATCGCAAGGCGAGATTGAACGGCTGTTGATCGAAATGGTGCAGGCCGGGGTGTCGGACGAAAAACTGCACGCACTTTTCCCCGGTCTTTTGGACGGTATGGATCGTGATCTGATCAACACGGTGACATTACACGATCGCATTGTCCCCAATGAAATCCTGTGGGCCTGCGGCGTACCGCGCATGATGGCCTCGAACAATTGGGTGGTATCGGGGCGCAAAACCCGATCCGGCAAACCCATATTGTCTAATGATCCGCATTTAGAGGTCAATCGCCTGCCCAATGTGTGGTGCGAGATGGCCATAGCCAGCCAGGATCAATGGGCCATGGGCGGCACCATGCCGGGCCTACCGGGCGTGCTGGTTGGTCGCAATAACCATCTGGCCTGGGGCGCCACCTATGCTTTTGTTGATACCATCGACAGCTGGGTCGAGCGGTGTAAGGACGGGCAATATTATCGCGAGGACGATGAGTGCTGGCACGACTTTACGCCGCGCATTGAGGTCATCAAGCGCAAGAAAAAAGACCCGGTCAGCGTCACTTTTTACGAGAATGACCTGGGCACGCTGGAAGGTGATCCGCACAGCGAAGAGCATTGCCTGATCACCCGCTGGGCCGCCGCGGACAGTGGTGCAGCCACGGTCGAGGCCGGCTTGTCGATGTTTCGCGCCAGCACGGTCAAAGCGGGCATGAACGCCTATGGCCAGATTGAAACCGGCTGGAATTACCTGTTCGCCGATACAGACGGCAATATCGGCTTTCAAATGTCCGGCCAGGTGCCGATCCGCCGCAAAGGGCTAAGCGGCCTGTTCCCCACCCCGGCCTGGCAGAGCCAAAATCACTGGCAGGGTTTTATCGCCCAAAATGACATGCCGCGCCAGTATAACCCCGATTGCGGCTTTATCTGCACCGCCAATAATGATCTGAACACACTTGGCAAGGCTGACCCGATCAACATGCCCATGGGCGCGTACAGGGCGGATCGCATTGCCGATATTCTGGCTGACCGCGATGATCTGACCACAGATGATATGTTCACCATGCACTTTGATGTTTTTTCGCGCCAGGCCGAAGCCTTCATGGCCATTTTACGCCCACTGCTGCCCGAGACTCCCCAAGGCAACATTCTGGCGCAATGGGATTTATGTTATGATGCCAACTCCAAGGGCGCATATTTGTTCGAACAGTTTTATAAAGCCCTTTATGACCAAGTGTTTGGTGCAAACGGTTTGGGCAAAGATGTGGTCAGCTTTTTACAAACCGAGACCGGCACATTTGTTGATTTTTATGCCAATTTTGACCGCATATTGCTTGGCGAGACTTCGCCATGGTTTGCCGGACAAAGCCGCGACGAAATTTATCGCCATTGTGCCGCCCAGGCACTCAATATTGACCCAAAGCCCTGGTCAGATGTGCAGAGCTATACCATGACCAACATCTTTTTTGACGGCAAGCTGCCAGCCTTTTTGGGCTTTGATCGCGGGCCGATCACTGCCATAGGCGGCCGCGCCACCATCCATCAGGGTCAGGTTTATCGCTCTGCCGGACGCGATACGACATTTCTGCCTTCGTTTCGCATGGTGGCTGATTTTACCAATACGGACCTGCGGACCAATCTGGCAGGCGGGCCATCGGATCGCCGTTTTTCGCGCTGGTATTGTTCAGACCTGAACAACTGGTTGAACGGCACATTCAAAACCGTCAGCCCAAAAATGGATCAGAAAAAACACCCGTTTTCCTAGCCTCATCACGGACTATGAACTTGTTGTGAGCCTCCATATTTTATGTGGTACAATGTGCGGCGTATCGATAGAACAGTTTTGGGGCCGTACGACATTTGGAGAATACATCTATGCTGATCCGCCACCCATCGGGCTTTGACCTCAAAGATAATGACGTAACCCCACAATCGGCGTATTTGCGCCGCCGTGAGTTTCTGGCCGCCTTTGTGGCCGCGGGTGGCACGTTGGCTTTGCCCGCCGCCGCACAGGCCAAACGCGCTATGCCGGATGATTACGCCCTGCTTAAAGCCGCCAAAAGCGGTTATACCGTCGATGATCCGATGGTCCCGTGGGACGCCGTGACCAGTTATAATAACTTTTATGAGTTTGGCACCGGCAAGGGTGATCCCGCCAAAAAAGCCCACAAGCTGATCACCAAGCCATGGACTGTCACGGTTGAAGGCGAAGCCGATAAAACCGGCACCTACGCGCTGGAAGATCTGATTGATTATAACGCCCTTGAAGAACGCATTTACCGCCATCGCTGTGTCGAGGCCTGGTCGATGGTGATCCCATGGGTTGGTGTGCCTCTGGCTTCGGTTCTAAAAAAGTTTGAGCCAAATTCAAAAGCCAAATTCGTACAATTCTTCACCAAAAACAGCCGCAAGGAAATGCCGGGTACTTTCTGGCCAGTGCTGAAATGGCCCTACCGCGAAGGCCTGCGCATTGACGAAGCCATGAACCCATTGCCCTTTCTGGCCGTGGGCCTTTATGGCCGGGTGCTGCCCAATCAGAACGGCGCACCGATCCGCCTCGTCGTGCCGTGGAAATATGGCTATAAATCCATCAAATCAATCGAGCGTATTCGGTTTTCCGAAACTATGCCCGAAACCTCTTGGAACCAGTCTAACGCACGCGAATACGGGTTTTATTCCAATGTGAACCCGCTGGTTGAACACCCAAGGTGGAGCCAGGCCAGCGAGCGTGTTATCGGGCCACAGGCCGGATTTTCCGGGGCTTTGGCGCGCCGTGATACCCAAATGTTTAACGGTTATGCTGATGCGGTTGCCGGGCTTTATGCCGGCATGGATTTGCGCAAAAACCACTAAGCGCTACGTCTTTCATCACCCCATCTTTTATTGAAGAAGAAGATGGTGGAACGGGCACGGCAGACAACAGGTTTTGCGCCTGAGCGAAAGTCCGCTATTGAACCATCATCCCCTCACCTCGGTCCTCTCCCACAAGGAGAGGTGGACAATATGACCCTTAAAACCATTCCCTTTGCCTATCTCAAAACCGGGGCCTTTATTGCCTTGGGCCTGCCCTTTGCCTGGCTCGCCTGGCAATGGAGCCTTTTGCTCATGGGCCAATATAATGATCTGGGCGTGAACCCGATCGAGGCCACCAATCGCTTTTTGGGTGATACGGCCATCCGGGTTTTGTTGATCACTTTGGCGATCACGCCTTTGCGCGACATCACCCGCATGGCGGCACTGACACGCCTGCGCCGTATGGCCGGTCTTTATGCTTTCTTTTATATGAGCCTGCATTTGGGCAGTTATCTGGGACTGGACCTGTTTTTCAGCCTCGCCAAATTATGGAAAGACGTGGTCAAGCGCACCTATATCACTTTGGGCATGAGCGCCTTTGCGCTGCTTGTCCCGTTGGCGCTGACCTCGACCAATGCATCCTTGCGCCATCTTGGACCCAAGCGCTGGAAACGTCTGCATATGCTGATTTACCCGGCCATTTTGCTAGCCGTCGTGCACCATATTTTCATGGCCAAAGGGTTTCAACTTATGCCTTTGGTGCATGGGGCTATCGCCATTTTCTTACTGGGCTGGCGGGTTGTGAAATGGTACCGTGTGCAAAAGACAAAGAGGACGGCATGATAACAATCTATGGCGACATGATTTCAGGCAATTGCCTGAAAATTAAATACACGGCCGACTATCTGGGCCTGCCCTATCGCTGGGAAGCGGTTGATATTCTCAAAGGGCAAAGCCGGACCGACGGCTTTTTGGCCATGAACCCGTCGGGACAGGTTCCGGTGCTTGAACTGGATGATGGCCGTATATTGTCCCAATCCAACGCCATTATTAGTTATCTGGCACAAGATAGCACGCTGATACCCAAGGACAGTTTTAATCAGGCTGAGGTCAATCAATGGCTGTTTTGGGAACAATACAGCCACGAGCCTTATGTGGCCGTCTGTCGCTTTCATATGCTCTATCAAGGCAAGCCTGCGCACGAGCGCGAAGCTTGGCGGGTTGAACGCGGCGAAGCGGCGCTGAACGATCTGGAACACGCCTTGCAGAACAAAAACTGGCTGGTGGCTGAACAGTTCAGCATCGCCGACATTGCGCTTTTGGCCTATACGCGCCTAGCGGCCGAAGGCGGCTTTGATCTGGCCAAACGGCCACGCACCCGGCAATGGATTGCCCGGTGCGAGAACCTGTTAAAACTGTAATGCAAAGTACCGCTTAGAACGGGAACAATATATCGAACAGCTCTTGCCCGTAACGGGGGTTTTGCACATCCGAAATGGTACCGCGACCACCATAGGAAATGCGTGCTTCGGCGATTTGTGTATGCTCGATCACATTATCCGAGGCAATGTCTTCAGGGCGCACGACGCCTGACACCAGAAGTTCGCGCACTTCATTATTAATGCGGACTTCCTGACGCCCGGCAATCACCAGATTGCCGTTGGGCAGCACTTGGGTGACCACGGCGGCAACCGTCAAATCCACGGATTCAGAACGATCAACCGTGCCCGCCCCCTTATTGTTACTATTCGAGCCAAAGCTGGCCAGCGAAGCCGGGTTGATACTGCCCAGCTTTTTCTCAAGACCAAAAAGGTTAGTCAGATCAGAATCCTCACCGGAGGTGCGGCTCCGCTCGGTCGAGTTTTGAATTTTGGCCTTGTCCTGAATCTGGATGGATACCGTCAAAATATCGCCGATTTGCTGGGCACGTTGATCGTTAAAGAACGTTCGCGCGCCGGTCCGCCATAATGAATTGCGGTCGTCTTTTTCCCGCGCCACAGCTGGCATCGGCATAATCACCGGTTTCTTGCCATAAACATTGGCCGGATTTTCCATAGGGGTCATTTTGGGGGCTTTGCCAATACGCTTGACCCGATCAAATGTACCGCACCCTGACAGAAGCACCGCCCCGGCTAGAATATACGCTATTTTTTTCATCATACTTCTCCTAACCGCCGACAGCGGGGCTAAAACTGGACCGGGCCTGACCCGGTGCGGTCACCACCACATCAATGGTGCGGCTTGATTGTAAATTGACGACCCGCAAGGTGTCGCCCAAAGCGGCCTCGTCCAACGCCCGCGCCTTGGCGGTAAGGCGAATGCCGGGCACAATATATGTGATCGTCAAAATCTCGCCGCGTTTAATAGCGGTCATGCGCTTCAAATCCGTCGCCCGTAAAGGCTTGCCGGCACGCAAGGCCCGCCGACTGGCCTGTCCGGTAAAACTTTCGCTATCCATAATGGTTCCGGGGCGCAGGCTGGCTTCGCGAATATCGCTCCACTGTATATCTTCGGGACGGATTTCCTCGCCGGCCATATAAGAACGGACCAGCGTTGGCACCTGGGTCAGGTGCCAGGCACGGCCCCGAACCTCGACCACATTGGCATCATCATAGGCCAGCACACGGGCCGTAAATGCGCCGTTCTGATTGTTCAAATCCAGTGACAAAACCTGTGGTTCGCCGCGTCCATCCAAAGGCACAAACAAGGTCTGGCCGCGATTGGCCAGCGCCACTTCATAGCGTCCATCACCACCGGATTGGCCCAATTCCTGTTGGATCAGTGCGCTGAGCACACCACTGTCGATGCGGTGACCGGCGCGGCGCACCGTCACCCGTTTCAGCGTGGAAATATTCTTCCAAACCCGGTTATGCTGGCGGGCCTTGGCCGACAACCAGGCCGGGTCCAAGGAAACCATACGGCCAGGTTCTGGGGCGCGGGTCAGAACGGTTTGCGCCAGATCGCCAGCGTTTGAGAATACATCGCCAAAGCGTAAATTGGCATCCTGGCTTTCAATCTGGGTCCGCAGGCGCAGCGGCTCGTCCAATTGTGCCGGCGCACCCAGCACCAGAGATGTACTGGCCGCAAAAAACAACAGAACCAGCGCAATGGTGGTGACCGCGCGGCGTAAACGCCCGTGTTCAAAAAAGATGTTCATTACAACCCGTATCCCTTTATTAGCGACGCAAATTGGCGCTGGTCGAGAGCATCTCATCTGATGCGGTGATGACTTTGGAATTCATTTCATAGGCTCGTTGGGCGGCGATCAACGCGGTAATTTCCTGCACCGCATTGACGTTCGAGGTTTCAATAAAACCTTGCACAATACTGCCAAAGCCGGGGGATCCGGGTGTGCCGGCATTGGCCGGGCCAGAGGCCGCAGATTCCAGGAACAGATTATCCCCTTGTGGATCCAGACCGCCTTCGTTGAAGAACGTCACAATTTCCAGCTGGCCAACCACCGCCGGTGCCGGGGTGCCGGGGGTCAGTGCCTGCACTTGCCCCTGAGCATTGATGATCACGTCGGTGGCATCTTGCGGCAGTGTGATACCAGGTGCCACGGTGTAGCCGTCCTCAGTGGTTAATTGCCCGTCACCATTTACGGCGAAATTACCGGCACGGGTATAAGCATCCTCGCCCGAAGGAAGCTGGATGCGAAAATAGCCTTTACCACTGATCGCAACATCAAACTTATTGCCGGTCTGGGCCAGATTGCCCTGTTCGGTAATGCGGTAAACTGAGCCGGCTTTAACACCCAGACCGATCTGAACACCCGTTGGCACGATCGTTCCAGAATCCGATGAACTGGCCCCGGCCCGCTCTACGCTTTGATAGAGCAGGTCCTGGAACTCGGCTCGTTGGCGCTTAAAGGCCGTGGTGTTCATATTGGCGATGTTATTGGAAATCACCTCGACATTGAGTTGCTGGGCCAGCATGCCGGTCGCCGCGGTATTGAGTGCACGCATGTTTCTCTCCTAAGTCCTGTTATGGGTGCGCGCCTTAGCGCACACTGCCGAGGCGCTCGACTGTGCGCTTGCTAAGGGTTTCTGCCTGATTGAGCATATTGCTCACGGATTGATAGGCTCGTGTGGTCTGGATCATGCGGCTCATTTCAACGATCGCTACAACGTTAGAGCGCTCAAGATGTCCCTGCATGACAATCGGGTTTTCCACGGCCAGAACTTCCAGCCTGGGCGGTGCCTTGAAACGCCCTTCGCCAACTTTCTGAAGTTTGTCCAGGCGATCAAAATTAGCAATGTCCAGCTTAGCAACCACCAGATTGCCGACTTTGACGGAGCCGTCTTTGCCGATCACCGGCTCTTCGCCATTGACATCCAGCAGGATCGGCGCGCCGCCATCATCCAGAACCGGCATGCCGTCGAAAGTGCTTAATGTTCCGGTGTCATTGACCGAAAACCGGCCATCACGGGTATAACGCTCGCCGCCGGGGGTTTCGACAACGAAAAATCCGGGGCCGTTCAATGCCAGGTCAAAGGCCCGGCCAGTGCCTTCAATTTTTCCATCAGAAAACCTGCGCGAAACGCCGGTATCTTGAACGAAGCTGATTTTTGAAGGGCCATCAAGATGCCGGGCTGGGCCATCGGCAACTTTTTGTAAAATGAGTTTTTCAACCTTGAAACCGGCGGTCGACATGTTGGCAATATTGTTGGCGGTGATGTCCATTTGACGGCGCAGAACCATCTGCCGCGTCAGCCCAACCATTAGAGCGTTATTCATGTGTCCACCTGCTTCTGCCGTGAAGGGCGCATTCAGCGACCTGTGCCGCAAGCATTGCACAGACCGTGCCAGCATTTTTATGCTTGCATTACAGTATGTTATAAATTTTTCATGGCTGACTTTTGATGCCGATAGAACACTTCTGCCCACAAACCGGCAGGAAATGCCGTGGTCGGCTTTGTGAGAAATGCGCCGTAAACCGGCACAATCGCAACATCTCCTTAACCATAATTCCCCCTATTATAAGAGAATGATTTTTAGGGGAGCCTCATGGCCGACGAAGAAGACAAAGAACGGGACGGCGAAGACGCTGACGGCGAAGAGGAAGAGGGTGCTAAAAAAGGCGGCCTGAAGAAAAAGCTGTTATTCATTGGCCTGCCCGTTTTGCTTGTTTTACTGCTCGGGACCGCCGGTGCTTTGATGATGTTTGGCGGCAAAAAAGATGCCGATGCCGAAACAGCCAGCGCCGAAAATGGTGAAGGCGGCGAACACGGTGAAGCGACCAGCGAAGAACATGCCCCCGATCCGGTCTATTACGAACTACCGCCGATTTACGCCAATATTGTCAATGAAGACGGCGAAACCTCGGTGCTGAAACTGGTCGTCCTTTTGGAAGTTGCCGACGAGGATACCTTGCATAAGATCGAGCCGGTCCTGCCGCGCATTGTCGATCGTTATCAGGGTTTTTTACGTGAATTGCGCATGGAAGATGTCAAAGGCTCAGCCGGTTATTACCGTCTGAAACTTGAGCTGCTACGCCGCGTAAATCAGGCTGTGGCCCCTATACATGTCAATGATTTGACCATTGATACGCTTTTGGTGAACTAGGTTGAATGAGTTTGGACACTAACGATGGCTGACGATACTGATCAGGATGCAATGGCCGCTGAATGGGCCGCTATGGCCGAAGAAGATACCGGTGGCGGCGGTGGTGGCGGCGATATGGGCGATGACGATCTCAGCGCCGAAGACCAGGACGCGATGGCCGCCGAATGGGCTGCAATGGCCGAAGGCGGCGATGAAATTGCCATGGCTGGCCCGGATGAAGGCCCTGGTGCCGAACGCATTTTGAACCAGGACGAGATTGATAATCTTCTGGGCTTTGAAGGCGGCGAAGACGAAGACGCTGAAAATTCTGGCATTCGGTCGATCATAAACACCGCTTTGGTGTCTTACGAACGCCTGCCCATGCTGGAAATTGTCTTTGACCGCTTGGTGCGGTTAATGACCACGTCTTTGCGTAACTTCACCTCAGATAATGTCGAGGTCAGCCTTGATAATATCTCTTCTATTCGCTTTGGCGATTATCTGAACTCTATTCCCTTGCCGGCCATTCTGGCGGTGTTTCGCGCCAAACAGCTGGACAATTATGGCTTGCTGACGGTTGATTCCAACCTGATTTATTCCATTGTCGACGTGCTGCTTGGCGGACGACGTGGCACAGCGGCCATGCGGGTCGAAGGCCGCCCCTATACGACCATTGAACGACAACTGGTCCAACGGATGATCGAAGTGGTCCTGCAAGATGCCCAGGCCGCCTTTAAGCCCCTGACCGAAATAGACTTTACGCTGGACCGTGTGGAGACAAACCCGCGTTTTGCAGCCATTGCCCGCCCGGCCAACGCCGCCATTTTGGTGCGGTTACGCATTGATATGGAAGATCGCGGTGGACGCATTGAATTGATGCTGCCCTACGCCACGCTGGAACCCATTCGCAAAATGCTGTTACAGCAATTCATGGGCGAAAAATTTGGCCGCGATAACATCTGGGAAAGCCATTTGGCGTCTGAACTGTGGTCAACCGCCATGGAAGTGAGCGCCGTTCTGGACGAACATGAAGTCCCCTTGCGCACGATGATGGATCTGAAAATCGGCGATACCATCATGATGAACACAACGCCCAACAGCGACATCATGTTGCGTTGCGGCAATATTATGCTGGCTAATGGACGTATGGGGCGCCTGGGGCGCAACATGGCCATTCGTGTCCAGGACGGATTGAAACCCGGAATAAGACGGCAATTAGAGGAACAAATGTAATGACACTTACACTCGGACTTGAAATTCTTCTGGCCCTCCTCCTTCTGGTTACGGTGTTTTATTGCTGGCGACTTGATCGCCGCCTGAATGCCCTGCGCAATGGCCAAGATGGTATGCGCGAAGCGGTACAGGATTTAATCACCGCCACAGAACAAGCCCAAAGCTGTATTGCGGGCTTGCGCGAAACGGCCAACCAAAGCAGCACCGAGCTGGATGCCCGCATCCACAGTGCCCAGCGCCTAGCCGCCGATTTGCAACGTCTTGGCCGTCAAGGACAAGTCGCCACCCCCATAAATGCCAGTAATTCCAGCACCCCGCCGCAACGCAGCGGATTGTTGGACCGTCTGCGCGAAACAGGGTGAACAGATGACCCGATCAACACGAATACTGGCTTTTGTTGCGGTGCTGGCGCTTGGCCTGTTCGGCATGAAATCGTTGTCGATCACCACTGACGTTTTACAGTTTTTAGATCCGGCTACAGCGGCCTGGGCCTCTGGGGGCGGCAAGAAAAAGAAAAAAGCCAGTCATGACAAACCCGCCCCAAAAGAGCCAGATTCTGCCAAAGCATCGCACAATACCAGCGCAAATGCTGATGAACAACAAAGCGCGGCCGCTGTGCCGGTGCCTGAATGTGAAGGCCCTACAGCCGCAGAACAGGCCGGCCTGAGCGAGCAGGAACTGAATGTTTATCTGACCCTGGGCCAACGCAACCGATTGTTGAATAAGCGCGAGAATGAAATCGCCACCCGCGAAGGCCTGTTGAAGGTCACACAACAAAATATCGAAGAACGCATCAATAAACTGGAAACTCTGAAAGCTGATATTGGCGATCTGTTGGGGCAATTGGATGAACAAGAAGAACTGCAAATCAAGACCCTGATCAAGCTATACGACACCATGAAGCCCAAACCAGCGGCACAAATTTTTGCCGGGCTGGATGATGATGTACTGTTGCAGGTCGCCAGCCGGATTAAATCTGAAAATCTGGCCAAGATAATGGCGGTTATGCCGCCCACCAAAGCAGCCCAGCTGACGATGGGCCTGGCGGCGCGCAATCGCCTGCCTGAAATGACCAAGGATCTGCCCGGCTTTTCCGGAGGTGAAAAATAACTCCGGATTATTCACCTCCAGTTACAGCCCATTAAGAGGTCATCATTTATGATCAAGCCTCGAACGATATTGTACCTGTATTTCACCTCCTTGTATTGGGAACCATTATGCGAAAACCACAAGCCAACGGCGCGTTGATCACCCCTCCAAACACCTTGCGTAAAAAAGTCGGTGGCAAATTAGGCCCGGTCAACATGGCCGCCATTGCCAAGGCCGAAGCCGCCTTGTCCAGCCTGTCAGAGAATTTTGACGAATGGATCAGCGATGAAGTTGGCAAATTGGAAGAGACGCGCAAAGCCGTTCTTGCAGAAGGTCTGGCCGGGAATGCCGGGCAAAAGCTCTTTAATGCCGCTCATGACTTGAAAGGTCTGGGGACAACATATGGTTATCCGCTGGTCAGCGGCATGGCTGATTCGCTGTGCAATATTACGTTGGAAGACGATGTCCGTGCCAAAGCCTCGATTGATCTGGTCAGCGCCCATGTCGACAGCATTCGTGCTGTGGTTCGCGGAAAAATTAAAACCGCCAATAACCCGGTTGGCCAGACTTTGCTCAAAGAGCTGTCAGATCGCGCCGCCGAGTTTCTGGCCAAAGTCTAAACCACCGACACCAACATTCGTCATTTGGCCTGCACCATCACGAGGTCCCTACAGTTGTGCCTCGACTTATGGATAGACTATACGCCAACCGCGTGGGTGTTGGATAAGTCTGCCATAACCACGCACTCGCCAGATAATAATGCCGTTCCAGTCCCACGCCGGAATCCGTGTGAAACATACACATTCACAACAGTCTTCGGATAGACTTTGAAATGACATCAGGGAAACTATCCCAAGGATAGTCGTCCAAGGGTCAATTACGGTCCCTTATCACCCCTCTGAACGCCCCTAATTTACCCCTAAATCGTCCCTAACAGACCCAAAACCGCCCCTTAAACATGGCATATTGACCCTTTTTTCCCCTTCGTAAAACGGGGGAAGAACAGGTTTATCCACGCCCTTTTGGCGCGTGGTATGTTGGGTGATTTCAAAAGTATCTTGGCCGTACGCGCAACACGCAAAGCGATATCAGACCTAGGCGGCGTGGGCTTCTTTGGCCAGTTCCTGACCACGGGCATCCAGCTTGTCGAGCAGATAGTCCAGCTCTTCACGCGGCAAAGCCTGAAACTTGGTCAAAACACGCTCCATCATACGTTGCGAGAAGCGTTCGCGGTCTTCACTGCCGCCATCATATTCCATTTCGTGGAAAATATCGACGCCAGTGCGAAATGCCGGGTATAGCCGTTGCGGCAGGCCGGCACGTTCGTAAATAGCCCGCAAGCCCAGCGATCCGGCATCATGGACCATCAACCAGGCCCGTTGATGTGGTATGGCGGCCAGTTCGGCCAATGCCCATTCAACAAAGCGGATATGCCCGGTGCATAAACCGCGCAGGATGATGGATGGTCCCAACCGTCCGTTCAAATGCAATTGTTGGACAAACCGGCGCATATCTTTGGTCTGTGCGGCCTGATCCACCAGATCAATTGTGGCCCGTTCACGGGCACCTTCGGCCAGTTCGACGGCCAATTGCGGCGGCAATTCATGATGTTTGACCAAGCGGCCAATAGCTTCGTCGCTGATCAGTGAGACCAGTTTTTCTGAAACATTCACCGGCAGAACGGCGCGATCAATAAAGGCGTCGGTGACTTTGGCACGGTCACCAAAGCGGCCAAGCGCCACATCAAAGGCAGCGGTATCAAACTCTGCGCTGTTATTGCGCAAAGCCGTCGTCACGGCGACTTCGCGGCCTTCAGAAACCAGAACACCAACAACCTTGGTCGAAACTGTTTTGCGTTTGGCCACGGCGACCTGGCGCAATGCCGCGCCTGAACGGACCACATCGATCAGATCATCATCGGTCAAAGACGGTGAAGATGAGATGATAGGAAACGCAATTGAATCAATGTCTTCAGCCAATTTTTTGGCCAGATGGCGCGGCAGATGCGGCGAGTTTTTCAACGTCACAGCCAGTGACCGACGGACCAGATCAGCGGCATCACGCGCCATAATTTCCATAATCGCTTCGGCGCTTTGGCGCTCTTGTCGGGACAGCGGTGCCTGATCAATACTGCGGCAGATTTTATGAGCGGCAACGGCGCGCTCTTCGTCGGTCTTGCCTTTGACAAGGCGACGGACATCATCTTCGGTAAGTTTTGCACGCATTGCTGAGACGGACATTGAGAACCTCATAGGGATTAGTGTTCATGGAGCAGTGTGGCCTGCTATGCTTAAAGAAGTCTTGCCAAACCGGTATTCATCAAACCCGTGGATCCGGATTATCCAGGCGATCTCGTTTTTGGTTGCGGGTTTCCTGCGTTTCGGCCGAGGCACTGCGTTCCGGCGCAGACAGTTCAGACAAAATCTGGATGATGGCCGGGCTAAGATGCAGGATCGGCGCACCAAAGGCCCGCAGAAACGGTGCATGAGTTGAGCCGGGACGGGTTGGCGCCACTTGAGTGGCCGTATTTACAACATCTTGGGCGGCGGCCGTATTCAGACCGGCCGGCGTAGCGTCTTTTGGCTTGTGGGCGCTTTTTAAACCGCTTAGCACATCGCTGACTGAACGCGCGCGACCATCGGCCTCAAAAAAAATGGCCCGGTTGGCCTTGGCCTCTTTTGCGAACAAAGTGGATGCGTTGGCCCCCGGCGTAACATCCGCCGCATTGATCAGGGCCGCCGCCTGCCCGGCCCCCATAAAGTGCGCGATATACAGCTCGGCCTCTTCTGGCTTACGACCAATATGGCGTTGCAGGGTTTGGGCATTTTCCCGAGTTAGCTCCCCGGCCATTTGTGCCGAAACCTTGGGATCAAAGCGTAAATTTAAGATGCGTTGTTGTTCGGCTTTGTCGGCAACGCTCAAACGCCCCTTGTCGTTTTGTGTAACCGCGGCGGCTTCCTTGGCCAGGCCATGGCTGGCACCATGGCGCGACACCATGTTCAACCAGGTTTGTTCAACGAACTGAAACAAACCCGCCGCAGACGATGTAGAGGCCTTGGCATTGCTGTCCAGACCACTTTCGCGAACCGCGGTGCGCACCATGAAGTCAAATGACACGCCGGCACGCCCGGCTGCGCTTTTCAGCGCGCTGGATAATGCAACAGGTAAAGCAGTAATGGGGGCCGTCATGGCAGGTCCAGATAATGAATGACGGTGAGAATTTGCGCCAATTTGCCCTAACTTGTGGTTAACAAGACAAAAATCGCTCAGGCAGGAAAGCCCCGGCAAACCGCCCGCCGTCCTGGCCCAGCATCATGTCACACAATAATTGCGCGCTGGCCGGAGCCAACAGCACACCATTGCGATGGTGGCCGCAATGGGCAAACAGGCCAGAATGGCGCATTGGGCCAATAATGGGCAGGCCATCGACGCTGTGCGGGCGAATACCGGCCCAGCGGTCTGTGCATTGGGCCTGGGCCAGCGCCGGCACAATGTGGGCCGCCTTTTGGTGCTGGGCGGTGATCACCTCGGCCTGGGTCTTTGTATCACTTAGCCCCGGTTCAGACGTCGCCCCAATGATCACCGTGCCATCATTGCGCGGCACGATATATGTCTGGTGATTGCGCATAACCGCGCCCAACGGAACAGAGGCGGCACTCAAAGACAGCATTTGACCCTTAACCGGTTGAATTGCATTGTTTAATTCAGAAATTCCGTCAATATTTCCAGCCGCAAACCCAGCCGCAATGACCAATTGATCAGCATCAAAAACTGCCCCGTTGGCGCACGCTACGCGCAGCGCCTCGCCTTTTGTTTCAATACCCTGAACGGAAAAATTATAATGAATTTTACCCCCGGCCTGATCCAGCAAATCTTGTAATGCCAACAGAACGCAGCGCGGATCGACACTGGCCTCGTCAGCGATTTTCAGGGCACCAAGAATGCGAGTATCCAAACCCGGTTCGCATAGCCGGGCCTGTGCCGGATCAAGAACTTCGCTCGCCAGACCCAGTTGCCGGGCGGCATTTTCAGTCTTGTTCAATTGCGCCATGCTGGTTTCATCAAAAGCAACCAGCAGACCGCCTTTGGGCCGCCAACTGATCTGGTGACCTGCACCAGTAAACCGCGCTGCCCAATCGGCCCACATCCCAAGGCTGTGGACCCCGAACTCATCCAGAAGCGGGGGCCCTTGTTCGGCTTCCCCAGCTTCACTGCCCGGAGCCAGCATACCGGCCGCTGCCCAGCTGGCACCACGGGCCATTGCACCAGCCTCCAGAACCGTGACAGCACAGCCGCGTTCGGCCAGTAACAAGGCTGGCCACAGGCCCATAAGGCCTGCACCAATAATGATCACACGCTGATTTACCGATTGGAATTGTGAAGCCGTCATGGTGTTTCTGAAATGATCCGTGCAAAGGTAAGGCTTTGGTGATATGGTCGCTTTGGGCTGACGGCAAGAGGATATTTGACCATGCGTCTATTACTCACAGTCTTAAGCGTTTTCATTATGGGAACACCCGTTCTGGCCGAAGAATCTAAAAACAAATGCGTACGCACGCACGCGCTTAGAGAGTTTCAGAGCATTGATGATTATCATGTTCTGATCAAAGGGCGGACCAATTCAGAACTCTTTCTGGTAACCATGCGCAGTTCCTGCCGGGACATCAGTTTTTCCACACGCCTGGTCACCTCATTTGCCAATAAGCGCACATGCCCGCCTTTTATCGAGCACATTCAAAGCGAAGATAATCTGTGTCAGGTCAAATGGATCGAAGAAGTTGACAACCGCGAGGAAGCCCTGGCGATTGCCGCCAAAGACATGGAGGCCAGAGCCAAAGCCCGCGCTGAGAAAAAAGCCAAAAAGGCCAGCGAATCCTAGGGTTCGGGCCCATTCAATGACAAGGGGACGGTATCATGCGCATGTTTTGTGCCTTAATCAGTGTTGCAATTTTGGCAAGTGCCTGCACTGAACACGCCCCGCCACGCCTTGATCGCCAAGCACAGATTGACGGCGTTGATCAGGTCCTGAACAGCCTGCACGCCAACGCCGCTGCGGCCAAAGGCGATGCGTATTTTGCGCTCTTTGCGCCTGATGCCGTTTATATGGGCACCGATGTTTCCGAACGCTGGAGCATTGATGAATTCAAAGGCTATGCCCTGCCATATTTTAATCAGGGCAAGGGCTGGGTTTATACCAAACGCAACCGTCACATCTCTGTATCACCAACAGGTAATACCGCCTGGTTTGACGAAGTTCTGGATAGCCAGAATTATGGAACCAGCCGCGGCACCGGGGTTTTGGTACGCGGCAAAGATGGCTGGAAAATCAGCCAATATCATCTGACATTCCCGATCCCCAATGATCTGGCCGACGAGTTTACCACGCGCATCAAGGCGTTTGAAAAAGTTGAAAAAACGGAGCCGGTTGAGCCTTAATTTTCGACCAGGTTGCCCTCTTCATCCAGTTCGACAATGGGGTGGCCCAACGCCTGAAGGCCCGGCAAAATGCTTGCCTTATCGCCAACCACCACAAGGATCATATCATCCAGAGTCAACAGTTTAGCCGCTAATGCGTCCAGCTCTTCTTTTTGGATATCCGCCAGTATGGCACTTTGCTGGTCAGCGAAATCATCAGGCAGATCGAAAGCCGAAATTCGTCCCAACAGAGACGCCTTTTGAGACGGCGTTTCATAGGCTCTGGCATCACGTTGGCCAAGCGCGCTTTTCAAAAACACCAGCTCGTCATCGCGCAGACCATCAGCCGCAAACCCGGCGATCTCTTTCTCGAACTCGATAATGGATTTATCGGTGACATTGGCCCGCACCCCGGCCTGTGCGGTAAAGCGCCCGGCATCATGGTCCGCCGTAAAGTCAGAGCGCGCCCCATAGGTATAGCCCTTGTCTTCACGCAAATTGATATTGATGCGACTGTTAAAGGCACTGCCCAGGTTATAGTTCATCAGGCCGGCGCGATAATATTCTCCCGTGGCATCATAGGTCAGTGCCCGTTTGCCCAAGCGGATTTCGGATTGGGCGGCGCCCGGTTTATCGATCAGGTATAAGGTCCCGCCGGCAAGTTTTGGAAACGGCTTGATGGCCGTTTGCGAAACGGCTTGTCCGCTCCAGCGTTCAAAGGCCTTCAGCTTTTGCAAAACCGCGCCCTTGGGCAAGTTACCAACAACAATAATTGTGGCACCTTTGGGCGAATAACGGGCCGCGTGAAAGGCCTTCACATCGTCAAGGGTCATCGTTTGCACGGTTGTCGCGACACCAAGACCCGGCCAGGAAAAGGCATTGTCTCGGCCGTACACCAATTGGCGAAAGACGTTGGTCGCGGTGCCGGCCGGGTTTTTCTTTCCGGCCTCGATGGCCTGCAAGGTCTGGGCTTTGGCACGGTCAAAATCGGCTTGGTCAAACTTTGGAAAGAACAGTTTCTCAGCCGCAATGACCAGAGTTTCATCAAGGTTTTTGGTCAAGGAGCGAATGTTTAGCGTCGTGTAGTTATCACCTGCCGAAAAACTGACCGAAGAGCCCAATTTTTGCAGCCTGTTGCTCAATTCCTCATTGGTTGATTGCGTCGTCGCCTCGTCCATCATGGCCGCGGTCATCTGGGCCAGACCAAGCTTGTCCAGCGGATCTGCTTTGTGCCCTGCGGGAATACGCAAAGCGATTGTCATCGTCGGTGCTTCATCGTTAAGTGCACCCAGAACCGCAACATCATTGGCCAATGTGCTGCGCCAGATCGGCGGGAGTTTCAAGGCCGGATTGGCCCCGGCAGCGGGCTGGATATTACGATCAAAATCATCATGAGCGATCCGCACATTCAAACTGTCTGCATCAATTTTCTGATGTTCTGGCAATGTGCGCTGATGGCGTTGCCAAGTGTCTTCATGAGCGATCATCTGGCCCTGTCCATTGGGCACGATGCTCATAATCACTGCGGGCTTATCTTTGATATATTGGGCATAAACCCGCATCACGTCATCTTTGGTGACGTTTTCATAACGGGCCACATCCTTGCCAATATAATTGGGATTGGCGGTAAATGTCTGGTAGGAGGCCAATTGGCTCACCTTGCCGCTGACACTTTCCAGACCATAGATCATGCTTGAAACGATACCGGCTTTCACGCGGGTCAGATCGTCATCCATGACGCCCCGGCTTTCAAATTCAATCAGCGAGTCGCGGGCAATTTTTTCAAGGTCGGCCAGTGACTTCCCGCTGGCCGGATTGGGCAAAGCATAAAGCGTAAACTGGCAGGACAGCTCGGAACACCCATGCCCTGCGCTGGCCTGTACGGCAAACCCGTTTTTGACCATATTTTTATACAATAACGAGGTCTTTCCGGTCCCCAAAATAGACATCAGCACATCCAGCGGCGCTTCATCGGGATGCAAGACCGAAACCGTTGGCCAGGCCATATAAACCAGAGGCAAGGACACATTATCTTCCATTGAAATATAGCGGTCAGCGTCCAGCGTAACGACAGGTTTTTCAGGCATGTCTACATCCGGCCCGCGTGGAATAGAGCCAAAATATTTAACAATCCATGCCAGTGTTTTTGCCTGATCCAGATCCCCGCCAATGGTCAGAACCGCATTATTGGGACCATACCAGCGCAGAAAAAACTGTTTCAGATCATTAACATCAACGCGGTTCAAATCTTCAATATAACCAATGGTTTGCCAGGAATAAGGATGCCCTTCGGGAAACAGAGCTTCATTGACCCGTTCGCTCAACAAACCATAGGGACGGTTGTCATAGCTCTGGCCACGTTCGTTTTTGACGGTTTCCCGTTGAACTTCAAATTTTTCCTGGGTCACCGCGGGCAGCAAAAAACCCATGCGATCGGCCTCCAGCCAGAGGATTTTTTCCAGCTGGTTGTTGGGAATGGTTTCATAATAATTGGTGCGATCGGTGTTGGTGCTGCCGTTCAACGTCCCACCTGATTCGGAAATGATCTTAAAGTGCTGCTCGTCACCCACATGTTCAGAGCCTTGAAACATCATATGTTCAAAAAAATGTGCAAAACCAGACTTGCCAACATCTTCGCGGGCCGAACCGACATGATAGGTCACATCAACATGCACCAATGGGTCAGAATGATCTTCGTGCAAGACCACCGTCAGGCCATTATCCAGACGATATTTGGTATAGGGAATGGAGATTTCGTCGCCTTTTCTGGCAACGCTTTCAACCAGTGTCACACCAGCAGGCAAAGCCTGGGAAACATCTGTCTGCACCGAAGAGTTGTCGTTTTGACACCCCGCCAACACCAGAACCGCAACAGCACCACATACAAACCGCATCGTCATTCTTTATCCCAATCACACAGGTCAATTTTGACCATCATAAGCGGGCAGCAGAATTGGTAAAGTTAAAGAACATCAAGGCTTGGCCTGACGAAAGGGCCGCATCGCGATAGGACGAAGAAAACGTCCTCAAACAGCGAGCCTTGGCGTCGCGATAGGACGAGGGCAATGGTACCGCCTCTTGGTCTCGAACCAAGGACCTCCGGTTCCACAAACCGGCGCTCTAACCAACTGAGCTAAGGCGGCACATTATCATTGTCGTGCGGGCGCGGAACCTAATGCGTCCCCCGGCGCAGGGCAAGATGGTCTGTGCAGTTTATGCATACCCGCGCTGGCGAATATAGGCGTCCAGTTCGCGCACCCTTGTTTGCGGTGATGGGTGCGTCGAGAGCAGCTCGGGTGGGCGGCGGCCGCCGCCTTCTGCCCCCATGCGTTCCCACAATCGAACAGATTGGCGCACGTCATAACCGGCCCGGTGCATGTAATCCACACCCAGCTTATCGGCCTCCAGTTCATGTTTGCGCGAGAAAGGCAAAATAATACCAAACTGGATACCGGCCCCCAATATCGCAGCAATTTCGCCTTTATAACGACGGTCGCTTTGCGACAAGGCAACATTGGCAACCTGCAAGCCCACACCGGCGGCCATTTGCTGGCTGTAGCGTTCGGCCGCATGGCGCGCCGTTACATGGCCGGTTTCATGGCCCATAATGGCGGCAATCTGGTCATCATTTTCGGTAAATTCCATAATGCCTCGATAAAAGCCGACCTTGCCGCCGGGCATCACAAAGGCATTTTTCTCATCTGTATCAAAAACCGCATATTCCCAGTTTTCGTTCTGACGGTTTGCACCCCGAGCAATCCGCTGGCCCACACGGCGCAACTGGCCATTCAGCCTTGGATCAATGGACACCGGCGTTTCTTCTTTGACATCTGACCAGGCACTGGCAGACAGTTTGGCCAATTGCCCCTGGGAAACCAGCATGAATTGCGAACGCCCGGTTTCGGGGTTTGTGGCACAACCACTAGCCGCCATTGGCACCACAGTCCCTGCAGCAAGACCACGAATAAGCGCCCGACGCGACATTGTAACTTCCATGAGTAGCTCCTTTTCATGAAGAAAATAACCTGACTGTCATAAAACGGCCATTGATTTTGAATAGCCTATACCCAGTTTTACAAATATAGAAGACTAGGTTTTGGGAATCGATTGCGAGGGGCATTGATTCGCGGAGAATGAAATGCGCAAGTTAAGCCTTTTTTTGACCCTGTTGGTGCTGGTCGTTGGCGGTGCCATGGCGGCCGTTGTCTTTCTGGTCCCGCCTGAGTTTTATAAACAGAAGATCGAAGAACAGGTCAGCACCATGCTGGGCCGCGAGCTGCGTATCGAAGGGCCGGTTTCCCTAAAAATATGGCCATCCTTGCAAGCCCGCGCACAAAACGTCACTTTGGCTAACCCGCCAGGATTTTCCAGCCCTGACTTTGCCACCATGAAGGTTATGCGGGCCAGCGTGGCTCTGATCCCGCTGTTTTCAAAACGCGTGGAAATCAACGAATTCACACTGGTTGAGCCAAAAATTGTCTTGGAAAAACGCCGCGATGGCGCGGTCAACTGGGCTATAGGCAATACAGAACGTGCCGCAGAGCGCGCCAATGCCAATGCCGGGTTTGAGCGCAAACCCGGTGCTTTGCCACTGGAAGCCTCGCTGGGCGAAGTACGCCTGATTGATGGCGACATACAAATTATCGACAACATCAAAGATCGCACCCAGCATTTGTCGGCTGTCAATCTGGACCTAAGCATGCCGGCGCTGGATGCGCCAATGACAGCCAAAGGCAAATTGGCCCTGAATGGCACCGCATATGCCCTTGATGGCAGCCTTGGCGGATTGAAGCCTTTTCTTGAAGGCGAGCAAACACCCCTGACCCTGAAACTTGATAATGCGCTGTTCAGCGTCAATTTTGATGGCGCATTCGATCAAAGCACGAAAATAGCGGCCCGCGGTGAGCTGGTACTGCGCGTACCTTCGGTTCGCAAACTGGCCGCGGCGGCAGGGTCAATCCTGCCTGATGCCCCCGGTGCATATGGCGCATTTGTGGTGTCGGGCTTGGCCCGCGCCAATACCAAACGCCTGAGCTTCAAAGAGGCACAACTCAGCTTTGACAACATCACAGGGACAGGCAGTTTCGGGGCTATTTTCGCCGGCGCAAAACCCAGACTGTCCGGCAATCTGGATATACCCAGCCTTGACCTGACACCTTATTTGCCACCACCCGCCCCCGCTGGCCGCACAATTGCGCCCTGGAGCACCGCCGAATTTGATCTGCAAATGCTCAAAGCCGCTGATGCGCGTTTCACATTGTCTTTGGGTGAGCTTAAGGTCCGCGACATCAAGGTCGGCAAAAGCGTCTTGAAAACCGTATTAAAAGACGGACGCCTGCAAGCGGACTTAAGCGAAATGGCGCTTTATAGCGGACGCGGAACCGCCACTGTGGTCGCCAACGCCAAAAACAAGACGCCGTCATTTTCGCTCACCGCGAATATTGCCGACGTCGAATTTCACCCGCTTCTGATCGATGCCATTAAGTTTCGCCGTCTGGCAGGAACCGGCGCGGCAAAATTCTCGCTTCTGTCATCCGGCAATTCTCAGGCCGCCATTATGAATGACCTTTCGGGGAATGGCTCATTGCGGATGCAGGATGGCAAAATCATTGGCATCAATCTGGCCGCCGTGTTGCGCAGCGCGCAAAGCTTTATCACTACCGGGGCCATGCCCGCGCAATTGAATGAAGAACAGGTCACAGACTTTACCGATCTTTCGGCCAGTTTTGGCATTCGTGATGGCGTGGCCACAACCAATGACTTTTTAATGTTGGCACCGGTCCTGCGCGTTCCCGGCGAAGGCACGTTGGGCATTGGTGCGCAAACAGTGGATTTTCGCCTCACGCCGCGCGCCGTCGCCTCGCTGAAGGGTCAGGGCGGACAAGAAGACCTGCTTGGCCTTAAAGCCCCATTTCGCATTCATGGCCCATGGAATGGAGTCAAAGCCGGACTGGATACCAAGCTGATCAAGAAAAAGGCCAAAAAGAAAATCAAGAAGGAAGTCGGCAAATTGATCGACCAAAATCTTGGAGGCGGCGCAGGGTCAGCATTAAAGTCACTTTTTAAGGTTCCGCAGTCAGCACCCGGCGAGGCACAAAATCTCAATAATGAGACGCCCCGCGAAAAAACTGACGAAGAAATGGCCGTGGACGCACTAGTTGGCCTCTTTAAGAAGAAAAAGAAGAAAAAGAAAAGCAATAACAACTAAGTCGCGCGTCGGCGACCTTTTCCTTGCACTCATAGAGAGCGAAAGGCACAGTGCCTTTGGTCTGTTATTTATGTGAGGAGAAGCGCATGCGCCAAAGAGCCAAACTCGTTGCCGTTACAGCGCTCATTGCTGTTATGTCGTTCACTCTTGAAGTTGCCGCCGAGCCACCTGAAAACCCGATTGCCGGAGACCGGATCAGCGGCGCATTTTTTGAAACCCGCAGCCCGGTGGTTGCCCAGCACGGCATTGCCGCAACGGCGCACCCGCTGGCGTCACAAATCGCAATTGATATTCTGAAAAAAGGCGGCACCGCCGTTGATGCTGCGATCGCCGCCAATGCTGCCCTTGGGCTTATGGAACCAGTGGCCAATGGCTTGGGCGGCGACCTGTTTGCCATTATCTGGGACCCCAAAACCAAAAAGCTCTATGGGCTGAACGCCTCTGGCCGTTCCCCCAGGGGCATGGACCTTGGTGACCTCAAAGAGCGTCTGAACGGCGCGTCCGAAATCCCGCCCGTCGGGGTCTTGCCGGTTTCGGTCCCTGGCGCTGCGGACGGCTGGTTCGAAATGCACAAACGGTTTGGCAAGCTGCCGATGAGCGCCATTCTGCAACCAGCAATTTCCTATGCCGAGGATGGCTTCCCGGTAACCGAAGTTATTGATTATTATTGGGATATGAATATGCGCCGCCTGGAACAGGTGGCTGCTTTGGGCATGATTGATGAATTTGATAATGCCCGCGCCACGTATCTGGTCGATGGCCATACACCAAAAGAAGGTGAAATTTTTAAAAACCCTGATCTGGCCAAGACCTACCGCTTGCTTGTCCAAAAAGGTCGCCATGGATTTTATAAAGGCCGGATCGCCAAAACCATAGATGCCTATATGAAGCGTATTGGCGGGCCATTGCGGTATGAGGATTTTGCCAGCCACACAAGCGATTGGGTCGAACCTCAATCGATCAATTATCGCGGCTATGATGTCTGGGAACTGCCTCCCAATGGCCAAGGCATTGCCGCACTGCAAATGCTTAAAATTCTGGAAGGCTTTGACATGAAGGCCGCCGGCTTTATGAGCGCCAAAAGCCTGCATTATCAGATCGAGGCCAAACGGTTGGTGTTCGAAGATCGTGCCAGATTTTATGCTGATCCGGATTTTTCAAAAGCACCTGTTGAGGCGTTGTTATCTGAAAAATATGCCAAGGCACGGGCGGCACTGATCAACCCGGATCAGGCCCGCGATGAGGTTGGCCCCGGCGATCCGGCCGCTATTGCCGATGGCGACACAACCTATCTGACTGTGGCCGATAAAGACGGCATGATGGTCTCGCTTATTCAGTCGAACTTTCGCGGTATGGGTTCAGGCCTGATCCCTGATGGGCTGGGCTTTATGTTACAGAACCGGGGACAATTATTTGCCCTGCAAAGCGACCACCCCAACGTCTATGCCCCCGGCAAACGGCCGTTTCATACGATCATCCCGGCCTTTGTGACCAAGGACGGAAAGCCATGGATGTCGTTTGGCCTGATGGGTGGTGCCATGCAGCCCCAGGGCCACACCCAGATCATCGTAAACATGATTGATTATGGCCTGAATGTTCAAGCCGCCGGTGATGCAGCGCGTTGGCGCCATGATGGTTCGGCCCAGCCCACGGGGGCCGTGCGCCAAGGCAAAGGCATCGTGCATCTGGAGAACAACGTCCCACAGGATGTACGCGATCAACTGACCCGTATGGGCCATACGCTGGGGGCGTCTGATGGTGGCTTTGGCGGCTATCAGGCCATTTTACGTGACCCCAAAACCGGGATTTATTCTGCGGCATCTGAAATGCGTAAAGATGGGGCGGCGATCGGATATTAGCTTGTTCAGGTTCGGTTCAACTTGGCCAGACTACAACCAGCACAACACAGTCACAGGGGACTAAAATGAAGTTTAAATCCTTATTTCTTAGTTGCACCATGATCTTTGGTTTTAGTTCTGTTTCCTCTGGCGCGGATGACGCCATACGGGTTGGAACCCCAAGTGTTACGCTGTATTCTTTTTCCAACCAAAGTGGCCGAAGTCTGGTTTTGAACCGCGATACGCCTAAGCTGAAAAAAATGAATTTCAGCGGCAATGCGATGAGCATGACGGTTTCCGGCGGACAATGGGAAGTCTGTGACACCAACCAGTATAATGGCCAGTGCGAAGTGTTTGGCCCCGGTCAATATAATTTTGGGATTTTCAACTGGGGCAATAAAATCAAGTCGGTACGCAGGGTCCGCTCAAACACCCCGACCATCACGCTTTACGCCCGCGAAAATATGAAGGGCGAAAACCACACCTATGCGCGCAGTGTGCCGCGTATCAAGGACATTGCGACCAATGATTTTGCTCATTCGGTCAAGATCAATGGCGGTGAATGGGTGCTCTGTGCTGACAGTGGTGGCAAAGGCAAATGCGAAACGGTTCGCCGTGACATGCCTAATTTGCGCAGCATCGGTCTGGCCGGGAGCATTTCATCACTCTATCGCGCCCGCAAGTGGAATAACGGTCTTGATGGCTCCGACGATCATGCCGGTGGCGGCAGTTATGCTGGCGGTGGATATGCAGGTGGCGGCAGTGGTTATGGCGCGGATGATGGCCGCTATAATGGTGGCCGTAATGGATCAGATGATCGACGTTATGGCGATGATCGCCGATACAACAATCGCGAGCCCCAGATCGTGCTGTTTGAAGGGTATAATTTTAATGGCCCGCGGATCACAGTCGACACGGAAACTTCGAGTTTATTGAACAGTGGGTTTTCCAATCGCGCCAGCTCGGTACGGATATTATCCGGCACATGGGAGCTGTGCGATGGAACGGGTTTCACCAAAACCTGCCGCGAAGTCAGTCGTGATGAACGTGATCTCAGCCGGATCGGTCTGGACAGTGTCATCACTTCCGTGCGGCCGCTCATGATCGGCAGGCCGGTTGATGACCGCAATGGCCCTAACACCCGTGGGTTTGAAGGCCAACGCACTGTTTTCTTTGGCGAACCTACGGTAAGCGGCACGCCAGTGGCCAGTTGCCTTTACCGCAATTCACAATGCGGCAGAGAGGCCGCCAACGCCTATTGCCGTTCCGTAGGCCTTGGAAACGCCGTATATTTTGATCAGGCACGCAGCTATCGTGCACCCTATATTCTGGGTGAACGCCGCGTAGCAACCCGGTCTTCACAACAACGCCTGATTGATGTGTTGTGTAGACGATAAGACCAGAGGCCAGTGTTAGACAAATTTTAAATTAGTGCTGGCCTTTGTATTAGTATTAACGCATATTCGTGCATCATCTAAACTCGAAGGGGAGAAGTAATATGGCAGGATGGTTTGACCTGAAAAGGGCAAAAGACGGGCAGTTTTTTTTCACGCTCGTTGCCGGCAACGGCGAAATTGTCGGTAAATCCGAAATGTACAAAGCCAAAGCCAGTGCCAAAAACGGCATTGAGTCGGTAAAGAAAAATTCGGCCGAACGCGGTCGTTTTAAAGATCCGTGGGAAGGCAATGGCGGGAAATGGTATTTTTCGCTCAAAGCACGTAATGGCGAAGTCATTCTGGCTAGCCAAGGCTATTCCTCTGAAAGTTCGGCCGAAGACGGTATTGGCGCTGTACAGCGTGCCGCCGATGGTGCCGCAACCAAAGATATTTCCGGCTGATCATTGATCGCCGCTCGGAAGGTAGCTTCCGACTAAATATCGGAAACGGCTGGGTTTTTCCCGGCCGTTTTTTTTGGTTTGGCCAGAATATAAAAGCCACAATCTAACACCCAGGCTAGGCATTGCGTAATTTTATCTTGACGGCTTGGTCTTTTACCATCAAAGAAAACCCACTCATCAAGACCAGCCGAGGGAAAGGCCCTGTGACGCTGGAGCAACCTCGGGTTCATGCATGCATGACCCGAAAGGTGCTAATTCCTCGCTCACCTTTGGTGATCGACAGATGAGGAGCGAAGGCGCGGCCTTTACTTCTTTTTTTGTCGACGGCGGTGGAATTGGTCCCAAAAAGGACGAAGACCATGGCGCATGACGTTGAAGTCAATCTGGGAGATCACACGGTGCAAAGCGGCGCTGTGTTAATTGGCGACGTGGTTCGCGGCCGCCTTTACGGCAAAGCGGGCGCCCCGATTATTGTGGTGCTTGGCGGCATTTCTGCGACCCGTTTTGTTGCACAAACACACCAAGGCATGCCCGGATGGTGGTCCGCCATGGTCCGTGACCATGGCCCGATTGATCTCACCCAAACCCAGGTTCTGGGGCTTGATTTTGCACCTGGCGATCAAGACACGGATCAGGACATTCCGATCACCAGTTTTGATCAGGCCAAACGCCTTGAGGCTTTGCTCAATCATTTGGGCATTGCGAAAGTAAAAGCCATTATTGGTGCCAGTTATGGGGGCATGGTGGCTTTGGCCTTTGCCAAATCTGCGCCGACGCGCATTGAAAACCTCTGTATCATCAGCGCCGCGCACCAGCCCTTTGCCCTGGGCGTGGCCTGGCGCGGCATACAGCGGCGCATTGTACGCATGGCCTTGGAGGCTGGTCGTCCCGAAGAAGGGTTGGCACTGGCCCGCGAGCTGGCCATGACCACCTATCGCTCTGCCGAAGAGTTTAGCGCCCGGTTTGATGGGCGCCCCAGTGACACCCTGCCCCATGGATTTGACGTGTGCGAGTATCTGGTGGCTTGCGGCAGGAAGTTTTCCACGACCATGTCAGCGCGGCGGTTTTTGGCGCTTTCTGAATCCATTGATCTGCATAACGTCCGCCCGGAAGACATTACAACACCGGCTTTGCTGATTGCCTCGCGCAGCGACCAACTGGCACCGCCCTCGCAAATGCAAGGCCTGCATGACCGCCTTTGTGGCCGTGCCAAACTGCTCACGCTGGACAGCCCCTTTGGTCACGACGCGTTTCTAAAAGAGACCGAATCTCTGGGCACCATCCTCGCCGCCTTAGCCTATGAGAAGCATTATGCCGCCTGATCGCCCCGCCTCCTCCACCATATGTGTCAATGCTCATATCGGACAGGACACCGCCTATGGTGCTGTAATAGCACCGCTTTACCTGTCCAGCACGTATAAGTTCAAAGCGTTGGATGAGATCGGCCCCTATGATTATGGGCGCGGGGGAAACCCCAATCGCGACGCGCTGGCCAGCACTTTGGCGCAATTGGAAGGTGGGGCCGGCGGAGTGATCACGGCGTCCGGTTTGGCCGCCATTGATCTGGTTCTTAACCTTCTGGACCAGGACGCCCTGGTGATCGCCCCCCATGATTGTTATGGCGGCACACAGCGTTTGTTACACAGCCGCCAGGCACAGGGCCGGCTTCGGGTACGCTTTATTGACCAAAGCGACGGGCAGGCGGTGGCACAGGCTTATGCAGACAAACCTGCTCTGGTGTTTATTGAAACACCCAGCAACCCCTTAATGCGCGTTGTGAACGTTGCGGCGTTGGCCAGTACCGCCAAACAGGCCGGTGCGATGGTGGTGTGCGACAACACCTTCCTTTCCCCGGTACGCCAGACGCCTTTGGCTTTGGGGGCCGATATTGTGGTCCATTCGACCACCAAGTTCATCAACGGCCACAGCGATGTTGTTGGTGGTGCAGTCATTGCTAAAACCGCAGAATTGGCCAAGACATTAAGCTGGTGGGCCAATTGCACCGGGGTCACTGGCGCGCCCTTTGATGCCTACCAGACCTTGCGTGGTCTGCGCACATTACACACCCGGATGGATGCCCAGGAAACCAATGCCCTAAACATTGCGCACTTTTTGCACGATCATCCACGTATCAAACATGTGTATTATCCGGGCCTTGGCGATGATCCGGGTTATGAGTTAGCCAACACACAACAAAGCGGACCGGGGGCCATACTCAGCTTTGACCTGCACTGTGACCGCGATGGCGTGCGCGAATTTTTGGCACAGACACAGCTGTTTCAACTGGCCGAAAGCCTGGGTGGTACTGAAAGCCTGATTTGCCACCCGGCCAGTATGACCCACCGCGCCATGGATCAGGATGCCCGCACCAAAGCCGGTATTGGGGAATCACTGATCCGTCTTTCAGTGGGTTTAGAACGCAGTGAAGACCAATTGGCGGAACTTTCTGTGCTACTCAGCGCCCTTTAAGCGCGGGTAACGCCTTCTCCAGCGATATTTTTTTAAAAAAACTGCATATTTCTTGAAAAACTGAATATAACTTGTTTTCAATGCGTTACGATATGTTTCATCACAAACATTATCGTTTATTACGTATATTTCATTGTTTTACGATAAATAATGCTTGATTGTTTTTCG
>JAJFFT010000002.1 GCA_021776525.1 Robiginitomaculum sp. | reverse complement strand
AAAACCCCTGCCATAATTATGGCGCTCTCATACCAAGCGCCCAAGCCTGCCGCAAAGACGCATGGCTTCAATAAAACACTTTAAACCCCTGCCCCCCAGCAAATCACTGATCCCGGCACTTTACGTGCCGGGATTTTTCTTTATGGAAGTGCCACGGCGCGTTTCGACGCGTTCGACAAATGTGTGCCGGCATAGCTCAGCTGGTAGAGCACCTGATTTGTAATCAGGGGGTCGGGAGTTCGAGTCTCTCTGCCGGCACCATTGTTTTCATACATTTCCAACCCTGCACCTCAGCTTTAAGCCGTCGATCATACGACTGTCTCAGCTGTAAAACTTATTTGCCACATCAGGGTGTGCGCGCAGGCGGGTTTTGAGAATATTCTCGCCGACTCTGTTAAAAACAGGATCGGCAGGATCAATGTTTTGCGCGCCCCTGGCTTTGGCAGCTAGATGTGGAGGCAAAGGAATTGGCTCGAACACACTTTCCAGCTTCGGGTTGAAAAAATACGCAATCGATTTGCGCGTTACACCCGGTGGAGGGCTTTTGACCCGGTGCGGCGTGGCGCGAAAATAACCGCCAGTGGCCACTTGCAACATTTCACCCATATTCATGATCATAGCGCCTGGCATTGGTGTTGCATCAATGATCTGGCCATCAATATCCACCTGCAAACCACCCACCTCGTCTTGAACAATAAAGGTCAAAAAACCAGTGTCGTGATGCCAGCCAACCCCCTGGTCACTGTCTGCCGCGTTTTGTGGTCTTTGATATCGGATCAGTTTCAGGCGTGCATCACCGCGCGGCGCAAAATAAGGCGCGAAATAGTCGCCCCCAAGCTCTAGCCCCACGGCCATAGCACGCATAATAATCGTGCCAACATCATGCATTTGTGCCAGCCAGTCTGTGATAACCGGGCGCATTTGCGGCAAAGTTGGTGGCCATTGGTTGGGGCCGCGCAGGTTCAGCCAAGGCGGATCGCCTGCAGCCAGAGCCTTTGCAGGCTCGTCGTGGGAAAAATCCATCTGATCGCGCCAGTCACGGGCGCCTTTGGTGCGCTCATCACCGAGCAGGGTATAACCGCGAAAATGCGGGGTGTTGGCAATGGCCAGCGCCTGGCGCGCATTGGCCGGCAAAGCAAAAAACTGTTCCGCAGTCTCAAACACATCCTCGGCAGCGCGCACCAGGCCATGCCCGATGACATAGCAAAACCCCTGATGATGACAAATATCACGCAGGTCACGGGCATCTTGTACCGCCGCTGCACTGTCCGGCTCCGTACGTAGTCGGGTCATGTCGAAAACGGGTAATGTCCGGGCTTTACGCATAAAAGAAGGCTATGAGATCATCGTCGCATTATCAATAGATAGCGAAATCGCACGCTATGCGCACTTGCCGCTCGAAACCTGTTGACGTTATGACGTGCTTACTCTTTTGATGCCACAGACCAGCAGATGTGAGTATCATGCGCCCTCGACTGACCCTGACTGTCCTGATCCCTCTTTTGGCATTATCCGGCCAGAGCCTTGCCCAAAGTGATGATATCATCGTCACCGCCAGCCGCCGGGCGCAGCCCGTCAACACCTATGCCGGCAGTGTTTTGGTGTTGGATCAGGCCCGTATCTTAGAGGCCGCCGCCGTTCATCCGGCCGAACTGCTCAACGAAATCTCAGGCGTCAATATTCACCGGGGCAGCGGTCAGGAGCATCTTACCGCCATTCGCTCTCCCGTTTTGACCGGCGGGGCTGGGGCCGGATCATTTCTTTATCTGGAAGATGGCGTGCCATTACGCGCCGCAGGGTTTGCCAACGTCAATGGCCTTTTTGAAAGCGCGCTGGAACTGGCCGAACGGGTAGAAGTCACCAAAGGCCCCGGCAGCGTTCTTTTCGGCTCTAATGCGGTGCATGGTCTGGTGAATGTTCTTTCCCCTGAGCCGTTAACAGACAATGCGTATGGTTTTGATATTCTGGGCAGCGAGAACGGCTATGCGCGCCTGAAACTGACGGCCGATAACAGCTTTGCCGGTGGCCGTTTTCATCTTGGCGTCAACCTGGCGCATGATCCGGGTTTTCGCTCAGATTCGGGCTTTGAGCAGCAAAAATTTCAAATCCGGCACGATGGGTCAGTGGGACAATGGGATGCCAAAACCCTGGCCAGTTTTCAAAACCTCAACCAGGAAACCGCCGGGTTTATTCGCGGCGCAGAGGCTTATAAGGACCCGGTCATATCCAAAAGCAATCCCAACCCCGAAGCGTTTCGCGACGGCCAGTCGGCACGGCTTTCGGTCTTTTTAGACAGAACGTTTAATGACCAGACACGTGTCTCGTTTATTCCCTATGTGCGTTGGGTCGATTTGTCGTTTTTACGCCATTTTGTGCCCGGACAAGCCCTTGAGGAGAGCCGCCATAAAAGTATCGGCCTAATTACGACAGTAGAAGGCCATAAAGCAGGCACAAACTACACTTTGGGGCTGGATAGCGAGTTGACCAGAGGATCAGTGCGCGAATTCCAGGATGGCCCGCGCGTCTTTTCTTTTGTGCAAGGCGAACATTATGATTACCGGGTCAAGGCGGCGGTCCTTTCGCCCTATGCACAGGCCCGGTGGGCACTTGGTCCACAAACCGAGCTTAACATAGGCCTGCGTGCTGATTACACCCGGTATGATTATAACAACCAGATCAATGAGGGCCGCTTTGGGCGGTTTTTGCGGATCGCGGATCGCCAGGATGACTTCCTGACCGTCTCGCCCAAAGTTGGCATCACGCACAGCATGAACCAACATGTCACCCTTTACGGGCGCGGTGCACGCGGCAGTCGCGCC
Organism: Robiginitomaculum sp.; assembly: GCA_021776525.1. Taxonomy (GTDB): domain Bacteria; phylum Pseudomonadota; class Alphaproteobacteria; order Caulobacterales; family Maricaulaceae; genus Robiginitomaculum_B. The sequence goes on along the minus strand of JAJFFT010000002.1, from coordinate 200,736 downwards.
CCCCAGGTCAGCGACGTATACAGCCTGCAAACCAACCAGGTGCCAGGCGAGATCAAGGCCGAGACACTGGACTCCCTCGAAGCCGGCCTCAAAGCCCATCTGTCTGGTTTTCGCTTTGAAGCAGCTACATTTGTCATGCGCAAGAAGAACTTTTTCTTCAGAAACGCCAACGGATTTAACGTGATCAATGGCAAAACTCATCACAAAGGCATTGAGTTGGACGTCAGCGCACCCATAGGCGAAAAACTAAGCCTGTCCGGGGGGCTGACCTATGCCCGCCACACCTATGCTTTTACGGACATCGTCCGTACGGCTTCAAGCTCGATCCGGCGCGGCACACCGGTAGACAGTGCGCCAAAAACATTGGGCTATGCGCAGGTTTCACTACACCCGACGGATGCGGCCACCCTGTCCTTAAAAATGCAATATGTGGGAAAATATTTTACCGATCCGGGCAACACAGCCCAATATCCTGGGCATGAGGTGTTTACGGCACGAGGCAGTCTGGACCTGTCGGATACGATGACTTTGTATGGCCGCGTCGACAACCTCTTTAACCGGCGTTATGCGGACAGGGCGGATTTTTCCTTTGGGTCCGAGCGTTTTTTCCCCGGACGTCCAAGAACTGTATTTTTTGGATTAAGAATAGCCACTTGAAAGAGCCGGTCAGATCAGGCCCGAAAGTCCAGAGTTTTAATTCCGCCAGCATCTTCGCTTGTATCCACGTCCGCAGTCTCGCGGTCTTCATCCGTTTTACGACGCAGCTTTCCTTTGTAGTTCGCATCGCTATGGCGGCGGCGATCCGGGCCGAAATAAGATGACGTTTTTACAAACTGGCGCGGTGAATTGATGATTGCGCAGAATTTCTTATAGAGATCTTCCGCAGTTACCGGCTTGCAGCAAAACTCTGTAATTCCGGCCTCGCGGGCCGCAACAACACGCTTCCTCTCGGAATGGGCACTGAGCATGATGATCGGCACATAGGGATTTGCAATATCTTCGCCCGTGCGCACAAGGCGGGTGAAATCAGTGCCGTCCAGCAAGTCCATCTGAAAGTCGACAATAATGACATCCGGACTATCAGATTTTACAATATCAAAGGCCTCGGCGGCATCTGTAGCCTCGAAAAACCCTTTAATGCTAAACCCGCGCAAAATTGTTTTGACGATGTTGATCATATGAACGTTGTCATCAATGATCAGGACGCTTAAATTTTCGAGTTTTGCGCTCATGGTTTATCTTTACGCGGCTTTACCGCTTTCTTGTGGGAGGTTCAAAGGTTCCGGGCGTCCAAATAAATAGCCCTGTCCCTGATCAATCCCCAGTTTCAGCAACATTGCACTTTGGTCTTTTGTTTCAATGCTTTCAGCGATCGTACCAATATCCAGATCATGGGCCAGCCCCGCTATGGCTTTAAGCAACATGGCCTCGCGGCGGCGCTTCAGGGCCGTACGGACATAGGCCCCGTCAATCTTGATATAATCTACGGTCAGTGCGCGTAAATACTGGAATGACGCAGCACCGGCACCAAAGTCATCGAGACAGACATGATGCCCCAGCTTTCTGATTTTCTGAATAACGCGATTGGCCTGATCCAAATCTTCGATGATCGAAGATTCAGTGATTTCCAGCATCAGATTCGAGCGCGGGAATTCAACCTTGGACATGGCGCGATATAAATTGGAGATAAATCTGGTCGATGACAAAGACCGTCCCGATACATTAACGGCCAGCTTGACCTGGGACTTTTTACCCAATTGCGACAGATAGGCGATGGCCTGTTTCAGAATGATATCGTCCAATTCCATAACCATGCCGGTTTCTTCGGCAAAGCGGATCATCTGAAACGGAGATTTGTTTTCTTCGAAGCGCACCAGGACTTCGTAATGGTGCAGCTTTTCTGATTTCAGATCGACGATCGGCTGTTGCATAAAGCCAAGCTGGCCATTGCTGAGCGCAGACCGAAACCGCGTCATGCGCGCGCCGGTATCTTTCATCAGACTTTCCAGCGATCGGCTGAGCCCTTCGGCGCCGATAGCCGCATTATCACCAGATGCAAACTGTTTGACCGCGAATGCCAATGCGCCAGCGGCGTCTTTACTGCTCATATCCGCATCAATTTCTATTGAACCGCTTTCGACCCGCACCCCTTCTTTATCGGGATCAAGGGATTTAGAAATTTCCTGCAAACGGTCCGTAATATCATCAAGCTGTGCATCACTGGAGTGCAAAATAGCGTACTTGCCATCGCTCTGCAGACCTGCCGCGTCGCCATAAGATTCGGCGCGCAAAATCGCACCGGTCTGACCAAGAAATTCCTCGGCCACTTCACTATTCACCCGGGACGCAAAAGCCTCCTGCCCCTCAAAGGAAAACAAGCTTAGCTTTATATCCTGCCCAGCGTCCTTGGCGCTTCGTATGGCCTCTTGAGCCACCTCTTCAAACCCTTGTGGCTCGATCAAACCGGTGTGATCATCGCGCTCCACCGTTGCCACGGCGGGACCGGTATGTGCCTCGTATGACAAGGTAAAACAAATAATGCCGTCATTACCTGGAAAGCGGCAACCACTCAGCATAATCTGGTCCGGGCCATCATCATTGGCACTTTCGACCCGTAACGGGCCAAACCGCTGACCAGTGGTAACGGTTTTGATCAAATGGCGCACCAGACCAGCGTCTCGCGGCGCAACAAAATCAAGAACAGAACGGCCTACAAGAAGTGTCGCATCAGCAACCGACAAAGGGTGCGAAGCCCCCAATGCGAACGTGACTGTCCCGTCACTGCTCACTTCCAAAAGCAGGTCAGCACTAGCAAAAGCAAAAGCCAAAAAGCGGTTACGTTGTTCAGTGGCGTTCATTGCCGGCTCCTCGAATAAGCGGAGTATGGGACAGGGAAGTTGTCGTCATGTTAAGATTTATGCCTATTTCGCTTGTGCGTTTGTGCCCGAAAAACTCAAACTAAAACAGCAAAGCCTAATAAATTGAGCACCGTTAAGCCGCCATAGCAGCGGCACTGCGCCGTGCCAGCACGTTGGCATCTTTAGCCCCCAAATACGCCCGTGTTATCCGCACCAAAACGGTAAAGTGTGCGCTGACCTGTTCATGGTCATCATCCCCTTTACCCAACAGGGCCAACAGGTCGTCGCTTTGCTCTTCCAGACGGCTTTCCAGCATCTGGCAGGTTTTATCTTTGGAAGATTGGAACCCGCCCTGAGAGGCAAAGGGCCGGGCGGCGACCAGCAATTCAATGGCATTTTCTGCCAACTCGACCTTATGCTCATCAATTTCGTTATGAATGTTTGGCATAGTCTGTCGGCCCGTGACAGATCCCCGTTTTCTGGGCAAAACCTGATCAATCAATTTGGACGTACGACTCATATGATCATCCCATACTTTCCCGCACTGCAAACGCTGTTTTGCCAGCCGCACGCCCCACGCCCCCGCAGGGTCGACGTCAAATTCGCTGGTCCAGCCTGATGTCAGGTCAATATAACCTTTCAGGCCTGCGATGGCATCTTCCAAATTACATTTTTCATTACGTTCCCAGTTAAAGGCCTTAATCCAGCAATCGTTTTGGTCAAGCAGAGCATCGCCAACAATTTTGAGGTCCGTTTTGATCATCACCCGGTCGTTGGAATGACCGGTTACCTTTTCGACGGCGCGAAATATATGAAATGGGTGAGCCAAACGGAATGAAGCCAGAAACAATAAATGCGGCGTTATCTCAGGACTATCTGTAATCAAGTGTTCGTTAAATTCGCGAAGCGGCATCAAGTGCGTATCGTCCAGACTTTTGACCTCATCAGGCCAACCCGCAAAAAAGTCTTCCATTTCATCAGACCGGGGTAGCAAGGACATAACCACTTCCAGCTGGTGCAAGTGATCCTCGCCTATTCGTTTTTCAAGGGTTTTCTTGCCCGATTTAGAATCTGAAAATTCGGCAAAAGTCTCAACCATGGACTTTTGGATAACGGTTCGTGATATCCCACCCGACAACCACGAAGCCGCAGATTTGGGGTCTAATTCTCGTAAATACAATTTCCAGATCGAAGCCAGAACCGACGTTTCGATCTGATCACAACGTTGTGCCTTGTCGACCACCAGGGGCTGAACAACGCTGAATATTTCCAACCAGCGGTCTTCACAGACCTCTTCATCACCCAAGAGTGCCAGCAACTCATCAAATGGCAAACCGGGTTCGCCATCGGCTTTTGCAGCCTTGATCGTCATGATCAAGGTTTGCTTGTGCACGTCTGGCAGCGCCGAAAAGAGCGCCTGTAACTGCCCCGATTTTTCGGCAGAAATTGACATAGTCACCACATATAACCCCAAGTTTCGCAAGTATTATGGGGAAAGTGTATTAACGCTGGCTTTATAAGCCGATCGAGTGGGTTTGGATTAACGAGCCGCAGAGGGCAAATGTAAGATTACTTTCAAGCCGCCAAGAGGGCTATCTTCCAGCCAAAACTCTCCGCCATAAGCACCTACGAGGTCATTGACGATTGATAATCCCAAACCCGATCCTGGGGCGCTTTCATCCAATCGTTCGCCGCGTGCCAATACAGCTTGGCGTTTTTGCGCGGGTAATCCCTCGCCATTATCTTCTACGCTGATTTCCAGGAATGATTTTTCCGCAGGACTGGCACTGACCTTGACCTGCCCATTGGACCATTTGCAGGCATTTTCCATCAAATTACCCAACAACTCGTCCAGATCCTGCCTTTCTCCTCGAAAAATCAGGTCCGGCGGTATTTGAGTTTCAATTTTCAGGTTTTTATTCTTGAAAAGTCGCTCCAGCGTTCTCTGCATATCGGACACGGCCTCAGTCACCGGCGTACGCGAACCGATAACCTGTGCACGTGCTGCGACGCTGGCCCGGCGCAAGTGGTGATCAACCTGTCGGGCCATAGTGGAGGCCTGTCTTTGCACTAGTTTTTCTAGGCCGGTATTGTTCTTACTGGTTTCATTCAAGAGGACGGAAATCGGGGTTTTTAGCGCATGGGCTAGATTGCCAACATGGGTTCGTGCCCGTTCAACCACTTCCTTATTATGCCCCAACAGGTGATTCAGCTCTTCGGTCAGAGGCATCAATTCTGCCGGGTAGACGCCATCGATCTTTTCCGCCTCCCCTTCACGAACCTGGGCTATGGCCTTGCGAATTTTATATATGGGTGAAAGCCCCATGCGGACCTGAATAATCACAGCAAGCACCAGCCCCGTGGCAAACAGCCCCAGAGTCCAGGCAACAATCATACGAAAGCGCGCAATTTCCCGATCCCCTGGCCGTCGATCCGCGGCGGCGGTAATCGCCAGCACGCTGACTTGATCCGGAAGACGTACAATGCGGGTTAATGACCGTAATGGCTCGTTGTCTGGCCCAGTTAGTGTTGCTTTGATATTGGCTCCAGCCTTATCTGTCGCTTGCTGAATAATTTCATCTGGTATGCTCAGCTCACTATCAAAAAGCGACTCGGACCGGGCGACCTGCTCCATAACCGTCTTTGTCTTGACGGGAGATATTTGCCAGTACTGCCCGGAAAAAGCGCGCTCGAAACGTGGATCACCCGGCGTCCGGCTTAAATAGTATTTCCCATCGGCCGCAATTTCAGAAAAGGCAGCCAGCGATTCAATAACCGCGTTTAAACGCTCGTCATCAACACGATTGACCGAGCGCCTGTATTGCGTGGTCAGGACAAACGCACCGGCAATCAACAGAGCCACTGTCCACAGGACGGCCCCGGCAATAAGCCGTACAGCCAGAGAGTTACGAAGAAAAGCGCGCATCAACTTCATCGATCCTGCCTACACGATTGCAAACCAAACAAACAGAATTAAATGAGCAGGCCCTCTAAGCTTCGCGATCAGCGGCAGCTGGATCGACCAGCCGGTATCCCAACCCCCGAACCGTCAAAATACGATCTGTTCCGAGCTTCTTACGAAGACGCCCTACGAACACTTCGATCGTATTTGAGTCGCGATCAAAGTCCTGATCGTAAATATGCTCGGTCAATTCGGATCGTGAGATCACACGATTTGCGTGATGCGACAGATAACTAAGCAGGCGGAACTCATGCGAGGTCAACTTCACCGGTGCGCCATTCAAAAACACTCTGGCACCACGCGTATCTACAGACAGATCACCAATTTCAATTGTTGATGTTACGTGCCCCGCGGCCCGGCGCACCAATGCCCGTAACCGCGCCAGTAATTCCTCGGTATGAAACGGTTTGGTCAGGTAATCGTCTGCGCCCGCGTCGAAACCAGCGACCTTTTCGCTCCACCGATCACGAGCCGTTAAAATCAGTACCGGAAATGTCAAACCAGCTCGGCGCCAGCGTTCTAATACCGTAACGCCATCGATTTCTGGCAGACCAAGGTCCAATACGATAGCGTCGTAAGGTTCTGTTTCCCCAAGGAAAAGCCCCTCCTCGCCATCGAAAGCCTTATCAACCACATAACCAGAATCTTCCAGAGCGGAAACTAACTGGCGGTTCAAATCAGGATCATCTTCAACAACCAGCAATCTCATATCAATATCCTCGTGAGCCTAAAACCTGGCCGCTTCTGGCGTCAACACGAACCTCAACCATATGACCATCGACGCTCATCATTTTGACAACATATTCACGATGCCCATTAGCGCCTCGTTTTAAATATGTCGTACTATGACGCAGCTTGGGGTATCTTTTTTTGACGATACGCAAAGCCTTTTTTGCGCACATGACGTCGCCACTTTTACAAGCATTGCGGGCCTGATCACCGGTCAACCGCTGGGCAAAAACCGAGCGATCAGAAGCCGACACAGGCTGAGCAATCACTGCGCTGCCGATCAATGCTGCCGACAAGATTATGGCGTTCTGTATCTTCATAACCGCAACAATGCCCCAAGGGTCCTGAACCACAAGTGAACGTGTTATACACCCAAATTTTTTCTGGGGTTATCGTTTTCTTTGGGTTGCCACGCTGCAATGCATTTTTTCAAAGATGCGTCGTCATCTTCGGGAAGCATAACCATAAGCCGGACCAATAAATCACCGGCTTTTCCTTTACGAGAAGGCACGCCTTTGCCTTTTAAACGCAAGACTTTTCCAGAAGATGTATTGGGGGGGAGCGTCAATGTTACAGTGCCAGCTGGCGTCGGCACGGGCACCTTTCCACCCAAAACCGCTTCTTTGAGGGTGATAGGCAGGTCCAGATGAATGGTATTACCATCGCGCTTGTAATCTTTGTGCGGTGTAACTTTGATTTCGACGATCGCGTCGCCCGGCGGTCCGCCGCCTGTACCGGGATTGCCCTGCCCCTTCAGCCGAAGCAAGTCCCCCTCTTTGGTGCCAGCAGGGATTGAAATTTTAAGTTGTTTACCGTCGGTCATACGCACCTGTTTGGATGCACCATTTACGGCTTCCAAAAAGGTAACAGGCAGGGTGTAGCGAATATCGTCACCGCGAAACGCAAAATTCTGGCGACGCCCACCGCGGGGATGAGAGCCAAAGAGGTCTGACAAGATGTCTGAGATATCGTCAAAACCACCCGGGGCAAAACCACCGGGGAATCCATGACCTTGTCCGGGAAACCCTTGCGCCCCCGTCGGATTGCCAGAAGGGTCGATTTCACCGCGGTCAAAGCGGGCACGCTCTTCTTCATTGTTGAGAAGCGCAAAAGCAGCACTGGCGTCTTTGAATGTAGCCTCTGCCTCTGCGTCACCTGGACATACGTCCGGGTGATACTTTTTCGCTAGCTTGCGATACGCCTTACGAATTTCATCCTTGCTCGCGGTTTTAGCAACGCCAAGGACTTTATATGGATCTTTTGCCATCTGATTTCTCCAACACCACACTTATGCGTACTGGCGTGAAGAAAAAAGGGGTTAAATGTAGAGAATTTGTCGCGCCTCAACGCCCAAGCCATTAAATGGTGAAATTTGAGACACGCCAATGTCCAGTATAAGCGGTCGCCCGGAAGGGAAAAGCCCATCTATTTGCATGTCGCTGAGCAAGATTTTCGGCTCAGTCACTACAGTTTCACTCAAAACCACACCAGCAATATAAACCCTGAACTGGTAGGCTTCTGGCACAGTTTCCAAAGGCACATCGCCTACCCCCCAATAGTCTCCCCCCCGGCGCGCCCGCCGAATCCAGGAGATCACCACGCCACCAGACCCTGGATCAGCACGTAAGTGCACCGGGGATGACTGGCGCGACACCCGGTTTGAAAAAATCACGTTGACGGTTGTCTCTCCAAGAGAGCCGGGTTCAGCAGCACGCGAGCGCGCAAGGAACTCTATCGGCGTTCCGATTTCAAAATCTCGCATCGGCAAGACCTGACTGGCACCATTGAGCAACACGCATTTAGCCTTTTGCGAAATGGGCGATGGCAGCGCATCGTCTGACCCGGCCAGCCCCCGCAAAAGTCCGGAAAGAACGTATGTATCCGCAGCGGCCAGAACCGCATTTTGGAATTGCAACACCTCCCATGCCCCATTGTCATGCTCGACGGCCATAACGTTTTCACCGCCCAGAACAAGTTCTTGAGAAAAAGAGGCCAGCGCCCCACCATAAAGCTGTACAGTCAGCTCTGTTCCATAATCCCAGCGGCCCAAAATACCGCCAGAATTAATACCAACTATAACTTCACCAATAGTTGCGGGCGCGGTCATGCGAAGCCGTTCAATGAGAGTATTGCCGTCCTGAATAGTGACATCCCCGTCCCAAGGTTCTGCAAAAGCGGCAATACGCGGGCCCTTGCGATCGTCTTCACCCACCAATAATGGCAGGTCCATGACCACAATTTCAGGGGGCCCCGGATTGCTCAGCGGGCCAAGGCCAAGGCCTGGCTCTGCACCAGAACGGGCAAATATTGACGCCGGACTTTGCGCCTGCAAAGACAGTTCTCGCGTGCCTGCATCATCAATCCCTTTAACCCGCCAGACCTGGTCTATGTCCAGACTGTCAACGCGAATCAGGTCGCCCGGCTCCAAGGCCAGAAATGACGGTGGCAAGACAACGCCTGCCGTATGCATGGATGCAATCTCACGAGCCAGCAGATCATGAGAAACGTCCCGAACAAAGGCACTGTCAGTGACCAGCGGCAATGCCAGACTGATTGTACGGCTTTTTTGGGTTTCAATGCCGTGAACACTTGCCGAAGCCGGTTGATAATCCGCGCCCTCATCTGAAAACTGTATGCGCACATCAACCGGAAGCGTTTCACGATCCGGCACGACTTTGGTCGGGGCCTGATTATCATCGTCCAGTACAAACTGGTCTGGTGCGATAATGCTGATTTGACCTTGCTGGTTCATGGTTTGAAACCGCAACCCGTCAAAGGTTTCAAAAATGCCGACATCATAGATCGTGATAAGGGTTTCCAACGCCGATCGGGCATCCGTTGGCCCAGATACAACATACCCCGGCACCAGTCCCTCAACCTGCGAAACATCTATGTTGAAAATATCCGCACGCCAGCATAAATCCTGAATCAGGGCGGCCAGAGAAGACAATCCCATGCGGCCATTCAGCCAATGTCCTTTTTCCCAATTCGCGCCATCCGACCACACATCATCCAGCGCGGGGAATTGTGGAAATGGTCTGGCATCCCATGTCCAGGCCAATATCTTCTGGTCCTCAAGCATTGGCCCACCATAAACCGAAGATGATGGGTTGTTCTCGCTTTGCGGCGCCCAATACGTGGTTATCGCGTCCAGATACATGCGCTGAATAAAATCATCGCGTCGCCCCCGCGAGAAATATGGGAATGCACTTTCAGAACTTTTAGCGTCAAAAAACACATTCGGCTGGTTGCTGCCCTTATCGACGGCCGGGCAGCCGGTTTCGGTAAACCATATGGGCTTTGATTGCGGCACCCATGCTGTGGGCATGGCGGCCTCTATACCTGAAGGGCGATCAAAATGCGGGTTCGACCACCAGGATCTGATGTCTTTATACCGAAACACCCAATCCTTGTTATAAGCCCCATCAGTTATCGGGGTGCGCAGTTGATTTTGACGATCGGCAAACGATGCATAAAACCAGTCATAACCTTCGCCGCCCTCAACATTGGTAGCCAGATAAGCGCCTTCATATATTGAACGAAAAGCCCCGGCATCTATGTGCAGGTTTCCTTCGCGCCAGTCTGAAAGCGGCGCGTACCAGTCAATGCCAACGAAATCCACATTGGGATCCGCCCATAAAGGGTCGAGGTTATAAAGAACATCATTTGAGCCATCTTGTGGCTGATAACCAAAGTATTCGGACCAGTCAGCGGCATAAGATATTTTGGCCCCCGGCAATATAGCACGCACGTCGGCAGCAAGCTGGCGCAAATGACTGACGGTCGGGAAGTTACCGGAACTATCGCGCAGCATGGTCATTGCGCGTAATTCGGAGCCAATAATAAAAGCGTCGACACCGCCCGCCAAGGCGCACAAATGGGCATAGTGCAAAATGAAACGCCGATAGGACCATTCATTGGGCCCTGAATATGTCACAGCGTTATTGCTAGCCGTAAAATCGGACGGTAATGCAGTCCCAAAAAACAGGTCAATTTGCCCGATGACGTTATCGGTTTGGTCAACAGTATTTGGCTGCAACGGTGCGGGAAATGAGGTGATCCTGCCCCGCCATGGAAATGCCGATTGTTCGGTACCGCCATACGGGTCTGGCCGCAGGTTACCGGGTGGAATATCCATCAGAATGAAGGGATAAAAAACCACATCCATGCCACGTACTTTCAGTGAGGCAATCGTTTGCAAAACTGTGTCATCAGATGGTGTGCCGCCAAACAATGGGCGTTGCTTGTCATCCAGTGAGACCACAGGGACCTGCGTGCGGTTCAACCCCTGCACACGCCATGGCAGAGGCAATGTGGCCTTTTCATTTACTTCAATTTTTGGCTGTAATAAATTGTTTTCGCACCGTAAATCATCACCAAACCAACTTACTACCAAAGATACCGTTTTGCAGTTTGGCAAATGCGTCTGGAGATCATCCAGAGATACCTCAACATCTGTCTTCCCGCGAAACGAGTGCTCGTTTTCCGACCGGGACCGCCCCGGCCCCAGGTCTGTTATGACCGGCTCGGTTGCGTAAACAAACTCACCTGATCCGGGGATCAGTGAGACTCCTTTGATTTTTTCCTCAACATTCTCTGCACCACCAGCATTTGCTGAGCGAAAAACCTCAAAAGAAAACTGTGGAATACGGTTGCCAAATTCTTCGATAGAAAGGTCTTCAAATACCACATAGGCCAAGCCGCGAAATGCCGGGGTAGCGGCGCTTCCCTCCGTTGTCTCAATCAATGGGTCAGGAAGCTGTGTAACCGCCCCATCATAAACCCTCATACTCGACAGTTTGGCATTGAAAACTGCGCCATCCGCCCATATGCGCCCAATGCCGTCAATTTGACCTTCGCACAGGCCAATTGCCAGGCTGAGCGTATAACTGCGCTCTCTGATCCGTGGCCCGCCCTTGCCCCCGGCGCGGCTGTTGGTTGTGTGCTCGACGGGTTGGTCAACCCAGATCACCTGTCCACCCAACCTGACACGGCCAAAAGGTATGGGCATTGGTGCGCCGTCTGTTGACGATAAAACGTGCAGTTCTTCCAGCCGCGCCCCGGTATCACGCCGTTTAGCCAATAATGAAGAGATGGCCCGGCTTGCAAAGCCCTGAGCCAGTGTTGTTGCTGCGCGTTGTGCAAATGTCAGGGCAAGTTGAGACATGGCCTATCCGTTGATATGAGGAAATTGAAAGGCTGCTGCGATACGCCTTTGCCACCAAGGGGTCAGCGATGTTTCGGTGACGCTGCGTCCCCAATAAGCGTGAATCATGCGCGATGGCCCCGTTAAAATGGCGCAGTGTTTGGCTATGTGCCGGGGCGAAAAGCGAAATAACAAGACATCGCCCGGAACAGCCGCTTCGGGCGAGATTTCATGCAGGTATAATTGTGCGGCCTCAAGCAAGGTTTCTGCCTTGCCCGTTTCAGCCCAATGCACGCTGTAAGCTGGCACATCATAGGGTTCGGCACCATAAAGCGAGCGCCAAACCCCCCGTATCAATCCCAGGCAGTCACACCCAACATGGCAAAAACTCGCCTGGTGTTGATACGGCGTGCCAATCCATTTTCTGGTTTCAGCACAAACCCTGCTCTGTAGGGCCAGATTGTGGTTGTTCATTGCGCGCTGAAAGGCCCCGCGATAATTGCATCATTACCCGGCATGAACGGACAGCCCTGAAAATTCACGATGTTAGAAAATCTGGCCGAGCAATGCTCTGGCGATTTGTTACACCCGACCAACAGCGACAATGTATCGCCGGCAGCAATCGGCTTTGCCGGCAATTCCGACAAAGTAAAAACGTCTTCCATGCCGTTCAAAAAATATTGAGAAATGCGCTGTTGTGTCTGTGTGTTTTTTCCACTCTGCCAAATCACCACACCGTCAGCAAACCAGTCACTTTCTGGCGCATTTAGCGCGGCAACAGAGAATTGCGCAGCGCCGATCACCTGAACCACGCTGGATTGCCGTATAAACGGTGAAGCCGTAACATCTTTTGTACAGCGCGCATCACCAAGTTCTGCATCACAACGCTTGGAGAACACACGGCCAAAGGTGCGGTTGAGCTTGCGCGCTGGCCCGGCAATCTCTGCTTCAAAATCGTGCTCTCTTCGGGTGATCTCACCAACTTCGCCTGACCAGATACCCACCCTTAAGGACGGATCACGCCAGTCAACACGCCAGATTTCAATTTCAGCCTGGTCATACTTACCCGTATCAATATCAACCGCCGATATCCCCGATTGAACCAGAGCCCCACCGGCAACACTTGTATCAGATGAAAAGCCTATTGCGCTTTCAATAACCCCCGGCGTCAACCCGGCCCCGGCGCTCCACACCAAATTATCAAAACTCAAATCCACATCATGCTCGGTAAATCCGAGAGTAACGCCGTCTTTGCGGATAATTTTCCAGCACCAGCACAAAGTGGTAGCGCCGCCATCCAGATTATCTTGAAAGGCCTGAGGTATAATACGCATCAGACCCTCACCTCAATAACCGGGATGGATGACATTGCGCCAGCCTTAAAGCTATCGAGGGTGATGCTGAGAAAAGACGTATCAAAACGTACCGGCACGTCAAATTCATACCCTGCGGTTATGACGGCCCCATTGGCCGGAATATCGGCGATAAAATTGACCGTGCCCAGCATGTAATCCACAATAAAGTCGATATTCTCTTGTTGCGCTGTGCCATCCACCGCCAACACGACCGTGTTTTGCACGGGTTTGGTTATGGGCCGCGTGTAAGAATGTGATCCGGTTTCATAGGTTTTAGAGAGGGCGAAAACGCTTGTTAGACCGTCGCCCACTGCGATTGGCTGGTCCGAAGCCGCCGGGATGGCCGATGGTATGGCCGATGAGAAGTCTGTAAAATCTTTCCAACGAAACCCATAAAGCTGGCCGCGGCGGGCCTCAAAAAATGATATTACGTCGTGCACATCATCCAGAGAACGCACGCCCAGACCGGCATCATAACGCCGTCTGGCATGTTGCCATGGGGAATTACGTTCTTCGGCACCCGAAGCCAGTCGGATAATCTCTGTTCGCCTTTCTGGTCCCCCTGAAGAGGCAAAAGAGACAGACAGCGGAAACCGTATGTCGTGAAAATTACTCACAGGCGGCGCCTCCCGTTTTCAACAGCGCGGGCAAGGACGGCAGAAATCTGTCCTTGCGAGCGTTTAAATGAGTCGATATTGGCCCCATCACCAAGGTTGAAATTGACCACAATTCCTGGGCTGGAAATGTTATTTTCAATACTGCCGGCGCTGGCGGGCTTGAAGAGTTCTGGGCCACGTTCGCCCACCAGATAAGCACCGCCCGGCAAAACCGGTCCGCCATCTGCGCGCGCCCCCGCAAAGCCGCCAACCGCCTGACCCAGAACGCTGCCAATGGCCCCGCCGATCACTTTGTTGATGGCAACCCTGGCCAGATCATTCAAAATGGAATCAACCATGCGGCGAAATGAAAATTCACCCGATCTTGCGGCGCGTTCCAGCTCTCGCGAAATACTGTTTCCGGCAATTGAAAAGCTGTCTGCAATAGCATCCGCGGCTTTTTTTGCTGGCCTTTCCGCTAATGATTGCAGTGCCTTACCGGCATTTTCTAAAGCATCTGAATTTTGTGTCGTGTCCATTATTTCACCTGCTGAGTGAGGTCGGGAAACTGTTGCATAAGCGCCCGAAGTGTGGACCGGTCCGCATGCGTAGAATCAACACTGTTCAGGCTTCGCCACTCCAACAAGGACAACGCCCAAAATTGAGATGGCGCGATGCCAAAACCGCTTAACGCAGCACGCAGCATTTGTCCCCAGGGCAACATATTAAGTCCCCTGCATAGAGAGAGAAAATGCCGCGGCTATGGCCTTGGCCGTTTCGGTTGGGTCAATTTTGGCGGTGCGCAATACATCCTCGGAGACAGCATTCCCACCGCCCATTAACAGGGCGTGTAAGACGTGTAAGACGTCAACGGCGCTCAGACAGCGCAAGCGTTCGGACAACGCATCCAGATTATGCGTCTCCAGCGCCGTTTCAATTTGCGCCAGGGCCCCCAAAGTCAAACACAAGGTGAAGTCCTGGCCATTGACGCAAAGGCTGGTTTCCCCGCGGGCACGGTTAAGGCTGCTCATAATGGTGTGAAACTGATATTGCCCGCCGAGGCGAGGGTCAGACTGTAGACAGCCTCGCCATCAAAGTCCCCGGCATATTCCAAGGCAGCGATTTGCATCACACCATCCAATATCCCAAAATCAGGTATCACCATTTGCCATCGCCGGGCATCTTGCGCGAAGAACGTGCTGCGAATGGCCTCATCTGCCGCTGAATCAGTGAACACGCCAGAGCCAGATACGGAAAGCGATTTCACCCCGGCACCTGGCAATAATTCGCGCCATTCGCCGGCGCTGTCGGCATTGGTCGTATCAATGGTTTTTGCGTTCAACGAAATAGTGCGGGCCCGTAACCCGGCCATGGTGAGAAATACCGGGGAACCCGCAGGTTCTTCCAATTTGAGCAAGATGTCCTTGCCACGCTGCATAGTCATGTGCAGATCCTTAGGCTTGTTTAAACAAGGGGTTCAGTAACAGCACGTAAATTGAGGATCGCCTCAAAAACACGGCTGCTGCGGATACGAAAAACATCGGCGAATGTGACCCTGACATCGACCAGATGGTGATCGGTCAAAGACAGTAATGCGGCATCAATGGCGGTTCTCAGCGCATTCAAGCCGCTCAGCGCCTCGCGGCGACCACCATATTTGGACCAGATTTTCAAGGTTATCTGATGTTCCAATGCGCCGGATAAATCTGCCTCCACAGATCGGGCATTCGCCCGGTCAAAAGTGGCAAAGGGAAAGACCGGCTGTTCTGGAATATCATCGTAGAGGCGCAAGGGAGAACCAAAGGCGGCTGTAACCTCTGGGCTGGCGTTCAACATGGCCAACAGCGCTGTTTGCAAAGCCCATTGGGCGTTTATGCTCATTAGAATGTGTCCTCGCACTCAATATCCAAAAAGGCGCCGCTGCCGACCTTGCTACGCGCCATGCTCAGTACCGTGAGTGTTTTTTGCCCGGCGATCAGACGCATGGGGTCTGGTAAATCCGGTGCCCAGCGCAAGGTTATGGTGGCCTTGCGGCGAAGCCCCACCTCGCCGTTTTGTGTATCCCGCCCAACGCCGCCCCATTGGATACGTGCCCAGACTTCTCGAAAATCAGACCAGATTCGCGCCTGCCCGCCTCCATTATCGGCAACAATAACAAGGATTTGCACCATGACTCGGTCGGTCAACGTGACAAATGCCATTACAAGCGCACCTGTGTGAACGGCGCCAATAAAGCCTGCGCCCGTAAAGGCAAGGTATTTCCTGCCTCGCCCCGATGCTCGTAAAGGTCGCGAATAATCAACAAGATCGCCATGCGAAAGGACGGCGGGACGGCCGTGGCATCGACGCCATAACCCGCCATAAAATCGAATTGCAAGGCCTCTGCCGGGTGCTGGAAACCCGGCCTTGGGAAGCTGGAAAGCGCAATCACCCGTGCCTGATTGGTGTCGCTGTAATAGAGCGTTGGCTCGACCAAAGTGACGAGCCCGTCCGCATCAACATGCTGGACTTGCAATAACTGTCCAAGCGGCCGCATGTACAAGGTAAAGACACCCTTATCCGGCCAGGACTTTACCGTCTGACGTAGCGTACGGTTGATTAAGGCCCGCCCCGTCACCTGTTCGACAACGTCCGTAGCGGTCCGGATCAACTCACCGACCAGAATATCTTCGTGGTCCGAATCCAACTGCAAAAATACTTTGGTTTCAGCCAGATTGACCGGTTCCACCGCAGGCGGAACCAGGACTTGCAAACGCATGGCAAGCTCCGTGATTTATAGTGTCAAAAAAGGTGCAGGCGGACCTTTGCGTTATCAAAGGCCCGCCCGCGTTCGCCAAAAGCGTCAGGGGGGTTAGCTAACGGCGAATTTCAGAAGCTTGATGGCGTTAAAGTCCTGAACACCGCCGCCAACTTTCTTGGTTGTGTAAAAGAGCACAAACGGTTTCGAGGAATACGGATCGCGAACCACCCGAACCCCGGCACGATCAACAATCAGATACCCACGGGTAAAATCACCAAAGGCGATTGCATGGGCATCTGCGGCAATATCGGGCATGTCTTCAATTTCGGTGACCGCATAACCCAGCAAGGTCGACGATTGCCCGGCCTGTGTTGCAGGTTGCCAGATATAATTGCCATCCGCATCCTTGAACTTGCGCACCGCAGAAACGGTGCGGCGGTTCATGACAAAACGAGCATTGGGCCGATACACCGCCTTTGGCGCGTAAATCAGATCAATCAACGCATCAATTGGGTCGGTTCCGGCAAAGCCGCCTGCGGCCCCGGACGCCACATAACCAATCTCGCCCCATTGCTGGGTTGCGTCGGCCGTTTTGGTGTAGGCCAGAAAGCCTTTGGGTTTGCCCACCCCGTCACCGGCCACAAAAGCCGCCGTTTCTTGCGCAGCAAACACATCTTGCACTTCAGTGGCCAGCCATTGGTCAATATCAGCAAAGCTGTCGTCAAGCAGAGCCTGTGTGGCCGCCGGCATGGCGTATAGTTCAGCTGCGGGAAAGGCAATCAGGTCCAGCGTTGGCGTCTGGGTTTCGGGCCGCGCCGCTGTTTCGCTGGTCCAGCCAACCGAAGCACCGCCCCGGCTGATCGGTTTTTTGAAGTTGGAGGAGCCAACCTGGCGCACTTCGGCAATTTGGCGCATTGGAGACGAAACCTGCAACAAACGGGTTATCTGCTGTGCAGTTTCATCTGGCGCAACGAACCCTCCATCGGGGTCAGACCCCATAGACAATTGCTTGGATTCCATCAAACGGCTGACATCGCCATGGCGCATATAATGCCCCCAGGCCTGTTTGCTCTCACTGGGCATGACCGTTGCTGTGCCGTCCAGAACCGGGCGGTTTTGATACAGGTTCATACGGTCCAGTGCGGCTTTTTGTTCGGTCAACCGGCGATCAATGCGGTCAACTTTATCAGTGCTCAACACGTCAACAGACTGTTTTTTCTCAATCTGCTCCAACCTTTGATCATTGGCCTCTTTAAACGCCTCAAACGCACTGCGAAATTCATAAATCTCGTGGCTCGTCGAAGACGGCGCAGCGGCCATCTTGTTTTCTTTTTTCACATTATTCCTCATGGTCTAGATTAACGGGCCAATGATGCGGCCACAGGGGGCGTCGCGGCACGGTCCGCATTGGTGGCAATGCGCAATCGTGCCTGCGGCAGCATGGGAAACGTCACGATCGACACTTCCCACAATTCAATTTCAAAAAGTTCGCGAAAATTTGCATGTTTTTTGGCCCGGCGGGTCCGAAACCCGATCGAAAGCCCATCAATTGCGCCGCGCCCGACCAAAGCCGTCGCAGTGCGCCCCATGGCCCCATCAACAAACACCCGGCCCCTGACTTTCAAGCCGATATGGTCCTCTCGAATATCGTCCCAAACACCGATTGGTTCGCTGGCATCATGTTGAAATAACATGCGTATCCCTGTTGACCCACGGCTGATCAACGAAGCAGAAAAAGCCCCACGGCGGACCAGATCGGCGGTCAGGTCCTGCCGGTCAAACAATGAGGCGTAGCCTTCAATATGGAGGGCGTCATTATTTTGCTTCATATCTGTAATAATATTGTTCATATAGATAACTTTCAGGCCAGAAAATGGGTGCTATTGGCTGAGACGTTGCTCAATCCGGCCGAGCGAGGCCCGTGCCTGACTGACTTGCTCTTCAAGGCGGGTCAGGCGTTCGGCAACCTCGTCCTGATTGGCCGTGCGCCGCTCCAACTGGCTGATCCGTTCAGCCGCCGCGCCCGCCCATAAAAGCGCCGCTGCGCTTTGCAAAATCACAGTCAGGATCAAAGCCAGACTGATATGGCCGCCCAGAGCCTTTGGCGGTGGAAACTCTGCGTGTTCAATCATAATGGCTCACCTGCCCCGCCTCCTGAAAGGCCGACAAGTTCACGTTTTTCCTTGTCAGACAGGAAATCAGCCCTTGAAACCCGATCCCAGCGCGCCCCCACATCCTCGCAAAGTGCCGGAATATTGTCTTCACTGATTTGAATTGAGGCATCGCCGCTAACCCACGGCCCAAGCCAGCTTTCGAAGGCTCGCGCAGTTTTGCGGACCAGTGGTAAAACCGTTTGGCGCCAAAAAGCCAAATTGGCTTCACGATAATTGGCATATGTGTTGTCGCCGGGAATGCCCAGCAACATTGGCGGCACCCCAAAGGCCAGTGCAATTTCACGGGCCGCCGCGTGCCGCGATTGCAAAAACTCCATATCCGAAGGCGCATGAGACATCGGTTTCCAGTCCAGCCCGCCTTCCAACAGCATTGGCCGTCCGGCATTGTGCACGCCTTGATGCGCGTCTGATAATTCATTTTTCAAGCGGTCAAACTGTTCGTCGCTGAGACGGTCCCCGGCCGAAGCAGAAAGGACCAGAGCCCCGGATGGGCGCGCAGCATTATCGAGCAATGCCTTATTCCATTTTGCCCCGGCATTATGGATATCAACAGCAAAGGCCGCGGCCTCCAACGGGCTCTGTCCGTAATAGTCATTAACCGGGTTAAACAGACGCATATGCAAAATTGGGCTTTGCTCTAAATGCGCCGATTGCTCGTATTTTACCTTCTGTCCGCCAACACTGTATTCCCAACCTCCCGGCCGCCCACCCGTACCGGCAACGACCTTCATACGATCGGGCCTCAGCGCATAAAGCTCGCGCGGGACACCATCCAGAATAACCGTCTCAATATAGCCATTGCCAGATAAAAGCAGGAAACCAAAATGCGCTTCAAGCAATTCTGTGAAATCACAATCGACATTAGATTTTTTTAACAATCCATTGATAATATTATTTTTTGACTGCATCTCAACCGATGCCGCGGCTTCGGAAACCATCCGCACACACCGATAGACAATGGCGTTTTGGGCAAAGCCTTCCTGCGCCAAAGCCAGGTAATTGCGCGGTGTCCATGCCGCCTGGCCCTGCATGTTCAAGGCCACCAGTTTTCGGGCAGCGCTGGATTTTTCTTCCAAAGAGGAAGAGAATATCCGGGTAACAAATTCAAACATTGATGTCCTCATTATAAAGCGCGCAGACGCGGCCCGTTTTTTGAATCCAAGATCAGTGCGGTAATCGCCCAGACCAACGCATCGACACGATCCGGGCTATTTTTTGCCTTAAAACCCGATGCCCCAAACGTGCACATCTGGTCTTCTAGGATCGTAAATCGACCGGCATGGTGCACCCGCCTTTGTTCGTAAAGCGCCGCAACCGGGGTGGCACGAACATGCTTTCCTCTGCTTGCATGAACCAGTTTTATTGGTGCATCCGGGTTGGCCAGCCCCAAAACAGTCCGGACCATTTCCCCGCCCTGATTGGCCTCGGCAATAATCTGGTCTGCATCAAAATCCTCATAGGCTTTCATCACCGCCTGCGCCCAGGCTTCGGGACGTACGCCCTGGAGCGAACGATCCGCCAACACCCAAGCATGGGCACACTGGGACCGCATTTGCATGCCGGCGACAACAATGCCGCACTCGGCCGCCCCGGCCCCCACACTGGCCGGAGGGTCAACAGCAACAACAATGCGATCCAGCGCCGGCACATCTGCGGCAAAGGCATTGGCGACCTGATGACGGCCCCACAAAGCCCCAACAGGGTCTTCGATTAATTCGCCATCCAATTCCTGACGGCCCAGAAATGTGCCGCCATAACGGTGTTCAATCTCCGTCAGGAAAGCTTTTGCAAGCAATCGGTTGTCCGCTGTCTTCGCGCGACTGGTCACCGTTAGTGGATCAGCCAGCATTTCACGCAAAGGCATGATAGGCCGCGGCGTAGTCGTCACGACCATGCGCGGCTGATGTCCCAATCGCAGGGAAAACCGCAGCATGTCCCGCGTGCGCTCTACATGGGTCCAGCTGCAAAACTCATCACACCAGGCACTTTCGAATTGTGGTCCTCGCAGCGAATCCGGATCCTCGGACGAGAAAACATAAGCCACCGCACCGTTCGGCCATTCAAGCCGGCGCCGCGAAACCGAAAATATTGGGCGATGCGATGCTGGGCTGCACCGGCGCACACCGGATTCGCCCTCAATCATCACTTCGCGCGCATCAAGCAGCGTTGGCGCCACCAGAGCCACACGATGGCAACCCCGCCCCGCCAACGGACTGGGCCCTTCCACTTGCGCCCTGATCCATTCGGCACCAGCGCGGGTTTTACCGCTGCCGCGCCCGCCCATCAGCAACCAGGTTTTCCAACCCCCAGGCGGTGGCAATTGATTGCCCCTTGCCCAAAATGGCCAATGCCATGTCAGATACCTGATCTGCGCAGGCGATAGCCCCTGGACGAATTTCTGTATTTTCCGGGGCCCAAGCCGTGCAATAAAATCAGCGCACAGCATATGCTCAGGCAGGGTCAATGGCGCACTCCATCGAGAGCCCGCCTACTCCCGTTTTTCACACGAAAAAGCACCGCCCGCACTGCGGAACGCTTGCCTTTAGCATGTATAGGTTTGTGTCAAAAAGCCCGGCGCGCCACGCGCTTCAGAGCTTCAATCAGTGGCTAAGCCGCACTTTCTGACCATGACTGAAGTCTACACGATCAGCGCACCGGTTGAATTTGTTTTCACGGTTTGAGTTTTATATTCTATTATTCAAAGCTTTGTGCCGCCCCGCCACGTGCATCCAGTGGTTTTATCCCCGTTTTGAAGGTGTTCAGCTCTCGCCCGGCCACATCATCACGTAATTTTCTGCATCATCCGGGGCCACATCGTTTTCACTCACGGTCCGATCCCGAACCGACATCCCGGCCTTGTGTATACTTTCGGGATCGCCCGTAATAAGCGGATGCCAGGGCGGCAGATCAACGCCCTCATAAACCAGACGATAGGCACAGGTTAGCGGCATCCAGTCTAATGAGCCAAGATTATCAGGGGTCAGGCTGACGCAATCAGGAACACGCGTACAACGGTTGAGATAATCCGTGCACGAACATGCAGTGCGATCAAACAGCTTGCAGGCAATATTTGTATCGGCGATTTGTCCTGTGTCTTCGTCTTCAAGGCGGATCATGCAACATTTGCCACAGCCATCGCATAGTGATTCCCACTCATCGTGGGTCATGTCATCAAGTGCTTTGGTGCGCCAGAAGGGATTGGGTGGGGAAACATTCATAGGATTTATATGCGTACTGATTATTGATAGTTTTGATCAAATTCCTGCCATACTTAGATCGTGTTGTAACACCATGCCAGTCTTTCGCGCCGATATATTGAGTTCAGAACATACCCAGCGCAGTGCAAAACGGCGTTGGGTCAGTGTTGCTGTCATGTTTTTGGTACTGATCATGGCCCTGAGTGCCCTTATGAGCTGGCGTTATTTCTTTAAGGGCATACCGTCACTACCCACAGACCTTGGCCAGCTCTGGACGATGGAACGAACATCTTCACTGGTTTTGCAAGACATGAATGGCCAGCAACTGGCCACGCGCGGGCCACAATACGGCCGCGCCATGAAACTGGCGGATTTACCACCCTTTGTACCCCAGGCCTTTGTCGCCATTGAGGACCAGCGTTTTTTCCTCCATCGTGGTGTGGACTTTCGCGCCATCAGCCGTGCCGCTATGGCCAATGCGCGGGCCGGAAAAACCGTCCAGGGCGGCTCAACAATAACCCAGCAATTGATCAAATTACTGTTCTTGTCACCGCAACAAACGTTCAAGCGAAAAATTCAGGAAATGTGGCTAGCCCTGGCGCTGGAACGCCGCCTCAGCAAAACAGAAATTCTGGAGCTATATCTCAATCGTGTTTATTTTGGCGGAGGGGCTTATGGCATTGATGCGGCATCACAACGCTATTTTTCAAAATCCGCCCCTGAATTGACCCTTCCTGAGGCCGCTTTACTGGCTGGCCTGCCCAAAGCGCCCAGCCGTCTGGCTCCCGACCAAAACCGCGATCAGGCACAAAAACGTGCCAATCTGGTCCTCAACGCAATGCAAACGGTTGGGTTTATTACTGATGGTGCCTTACAAACCGCCATGGCAACACCCCCTGTTCTGAACGTTCAGGCGCGCAAAAGCGGCTATGGCTATATCTTTGATATGGCCGCCAAAGACGCCCAAGCACTGGTTGGCAGTCAGGCCAAGGACCTGGTCATCACATCAACAATCGACCTTAAACTTCAAGACCTTGCCGCGACAACACTGCAATCAGGTTTACAAAAGAGTGGTGCTGCCCTGAACGTCAGCCAGGGCGCGGTGGTAATCTTGGACATGAGCGGAGCCATACGGGCCATTGTTGGCGGGCGGTCTTATGATGATAGTAAATACAACCGTGCCGTTCAGGCCCTACGCCAACCTGGCTCGGCCTTCAAACCCTTTGTTTATGCTGCAGCTTTGGAACACGGTGTCGATTTTGATGCCGTGCGTTATGACGAACCAGTGGAAATAGATGGGTGGGAGCCACAAAACTATGGGGGCAAGTTTCGGGGACGTGTCACTTTGCGTGACGCATTCAAGCGCTCAATCAATACAGTAGCAGCACAGCTGACAGAAGAGATCGGCCCCGCCTCTGTCGCTGATCTGGCCAAACGCTTTGGCATTCAAAAAAACCTTGCGCCGTTACCGTCCATTGCCCTGGGTGCTCAAGAGGTCAATCTGCTTGAGTTAACAAGAGCATACAGTGTTTTTGCCAATGATGGCCAATACCATTCCAGCTTTTTGGTCAACGCCATCGGCAATACGCGGGGCGAAATGTTGTATACCCGCCCGACATTGCCCTCCTCACAGGTTATAGACCCGGTTTTGGCGCGTAAGATGACCTCCCTGATGCAAGAGGTGGTTTTGGACGGAACCGGCCGCCGGGCAGCTCTTAAAAATGGACGCCAAGCCGCGGGGAAAACAGGTACCAGCCAGAACTGGCGTGATGCCTGGTTTGTGGGGTTCACAGCGCATTATGTGGTCGGCATCTGGATTGGTAATGATGATAACAGCCCAATGAAACGTGTGACCGGCGGCGGTTTGCCAGCGCGCCTGTGGAGTACGATCCTCAATCAGGCCTTAAAAAACACACCCAATGGCGCATTGAACGCACCGCCCCCTCATTTGCGCTCTGCAACAGATGAGAAGCTGGCGGCTTATTATTCCAGCTTGGTACAATCGTTTTCTGATCAAATGGAAGCCGGTAATTTGACCATACCTGCGAAAGACATCAAAAATTAACTGAGCAAATTGAGGCTTCCTTAAGCGCATTAAGGGTAGGTTTAGTGGCAAGAACGCTGTTTGTTGATGCCAAGGCCCGACTATGACGGAACATATGCCCCCTCAGGCCGACCAATTGGATCGCCTTTCTGAACTGGCTCAGGAAAAGTCCAGCGTACGCAGACGCGAGCTATTGCGCGAAGTTACAGACCTCTTTTTCGAATCGGACCAACCACACACCGACGCGATTACAGGACATTTCGACGAAATTCTTTCATCGATCACCAGCGAAATGGATACTGAGTTTCGAAAAGAGGTCGCCAACCGCTTTGCCGACACGCCCAATGCACCATCAGGTCTGGTTCGGCAATTGGCCGAAGACCATATTGACGTTGCCGCCCCGGTTTTACAGCATTCCCCGGTGCTGAGTGATGTGGATCTGACCCAAATCGTAGGTGGTCAAAGCCAGGCCCACATGCGCGCCATTTCCAACCGGTCAAGCGTCAGTGAAAAAGTAAGCGGGGCCATCGTTGCTCAAGGGGATGCGCAAACACTGGTCACATTGACACAAAATCAGGGCGCGCAGTTTTCTCGTGATACGATGGAAGTTCTGGTTAATAAATCAGAGACCCAAACAGAACTGCAAACCCCATTGATCAATCATAAGGCTTTGCCGCCGGACATGCTCAACGAAATGTACTTTTTTGTTGAGGAGCGCCTGCGCAAACGCATTATCGAGCGTAATGACAACACGCCACCAGAAGAGCTGGAACGCGCCTTTGCAGAAGCCCGAACCCGCATCTGTGGCACAGCATATCTGCCGCCGGACTATAAAGAGGCGCAACAATTTGTAGAGGCAAAAAAGCTACGCAAACGCCTCACACCAGTCCTGCTGGCCGAACTGGCCCGGAATAACCAGCTGACGCATTTTTATCTGACCTTTGCCGAGCTCACAGGGCTGGATTTTGAGACAGCCCGGCGCGTCTGGGAGCCAGAAAAAACCGAGGCTGTTGCCATTGTCTGCAAGGCCACTGATATGCCTCGGGATTTGTTCGCAACGCTGGTTGTACTTTTAAGCAAAGACGGCGCTAAAGACATCTCTGCCATCACCACGCTTGGCCAGATATATGAGAATATTCCTAAAAGTACGGCTGATCGTACTTTGCGATTCTGGAAAATGCGCAAATTTGCTCAGGACGAACAGGCGGCATAGATAATTTGCGCCCATTGGTGCCAGAACACATTGACATAAACATCCGTCACGTTAAGTTGCGCCGCCTTTCGCATTTGCTGCGATGGGTATCCATGACGGGTAGCCGCCAAGTCCGCCGTTGCAATCGCGCTTTTCAATGAAAAAGCGCCGGACCGCGACACGAATAAAGGGACAGTTATGTCCAAACGTCACTCTCAAAAATACAAAATCGATCGCCGTATGGGCGAGAACATTTGGGGTCGCCCCAAAAGCCCGGTCAACAAACGCTCTTATGGCCCAGGCCAGCATGGTCAGCGCCGCAAAGGCAAAATGTCAGACTTTGGTCTGCAATTGATGGCCAAGCAAAAGCTCAAAGGCTATTACGGCAACATCTCTGAAAAACAATTCCGCAATATTTACGGTGTGGCCCAGCGCCGCAAAGGCAATACGGCTGAAAACCTGATTGGTCTTCTTGAATCCCGCCTGGATGCTGTTGTTTATCGCGCTAAATTTGTGCCAACCGTTTTTGCAGCCCGCCAGTTTGTCAATCACGGTCACGTCACCGTCAATGGTCGCAAGGTCAACATCCCCAGCTATCGTTGTCTGCCTGGCGATGTCATTCAAATTCGCGAAAAATCTCGCTCAATGGCTCTGGTCCTTGAAGCGCTGGATAGCCCAGAACGTGATTTGCCTGATTACATCGAAGTTGAAGGCAAGCACATGACCGCGACTTACCTGCGCGTGCCGGAATTGGCCGATGTGCCATACCCCGTCAAGATGGAACCAAATCTGGTTGTCGAATTCTATACGTCCTGATTACAATATCCGGACACGAAAAAGGGGACCCTGCGGGTCCCCTTTTTTATTACGAGCGTCAAAAAAATTATGCGGCGTCGGTCAACACACCCTTTTCGCGCATCAGGGATTTAAGCTCGCCGCTTTCGAACATTTCGCGCATAATATCGCTACCACCCACAAACTCGCCTTTGACGTAAAGTTGTGGAATGGTTGGCCATTGAGCATAGTCCTTAATGCCTTCACGTACCGCCATGTCCTCAAGAACATTCTCGGCTTTGAAGTCTACCCCGGTAATTTCCAGGATTTTTGTGGCCATTGAAGAAAAGCCGCATTGCGGAAAGACCGGCGTGCCCTTCATGTATAAAACAACATCATTGCCCTCTACGGTGTCTTTGATGTGATCAATTACGGCTTGATCTGTCATAATGCGTCGTCCTTTGCCAAGATTGTATTCCCACTACAGCTAGGTATTCGGGTGCGTTTCGTCAAGCGCGTGTAATGCGTCTCGCAGATGGGCCTGGCGCGTTGTTGAAACCATCACGACATCGGCTAATGGATGGTCAAGCGCAAAGGTGATGGCCTGTTGTGCGCCTAGCTGGGGTGCGGACAATTTATTGTGTCGTAAGGCCCGTGCACAGTACCAGAGATCTGCCCGGTTTTTGGGCCAGCGCAAACCGGCGCTGGCACCGGTCAGCACCTCAATGGCGAAAATGCCAAGCCCGTTTTTTTTTGCGGCTTCCAGTCTGTTGATTTCAGTTTTATGCAACAGGCCATGTAGCGGAGCCATAAGAATATCAAAAACACCAAAATCCAGCGCCGCAAAAATACTATCATCCCGTCCGGCCACGCCCAGCAACCGCACCCGCCCGCTTGTTTGTTCGGCGCGCAACATATTTGCCAATTGCGGCGTCATTTCATTGATTGACGGGCCATGCAAAATGAGAAGATCGAGATAGCCGCAATCAAGTCGTTCTAATGATCGATCCAACGAGGCCTTAAGGCCTTCTACGGTGAAGTCCCGCATTTTTTGCTCATTTAAGCCAGCTTTGGTGCTTATAAAAACCTTTTCACGGTCAAGGTCTTGCAGCGCGGCGCCGAGCCGCAATTCGGCTTCACCTGCCCCATAAGAAGGCCCTGTGTCAAAAGCCGTAATGCCGCCATCAAAGGCCGCCATAATAAGGTCGTGTGTCGTTGAACGCGACACCAGACGCGTGGCATGCGGGCCAGAAACACCAAAGGCAATACGGCTAAGGTTATCCGGAGCTTGCCAGCGCTTTGGCATTAGCTGACAGCGGTTTCCAATGCCAGAGCGTGTAATTCACCGCCCATTTTACCTTTCAAGGCGGCATATACCATCTGGTGCTGGCGCACCCGGCTCGCACCCTCAAAAGATGCAGAGACAATCCTTGCTTTATAATGGTCGCCATCTCCGGCAAGGTCGACAATTTCAATTTGCGCATCAGGAATTGCTTCCAGAATCATCGCCTCAATATCTTCTGCTCGCATGGCCATCAGGCATCCTCCATCATATCAGGTAACCAGCTTTCATAGGATCGGCGCAAAAGATCAAGACCAAGAGATGTATTGCCCAGTGTTATGTCTGTGCCCTGTATGGTGCCAATATGGGCGGCATCCACACCGGCCGCCTGTGCCTGCGTTAAAACCCCGGGCAATTGGTTGGCGCTGACCGCCAGAAGATAACGCCCCTGATCCTCGCCAAAAAACCACCCTGCGTTGGGCAGGGTTTTACTGGCCAAAATATTTAAGCCGCAACGGCTGGCCAGCGCCAGATCCGCCGCTGCGCAAGCCAGGCCGCCATCACTAAGATCATGAACCGCAGTAAATTGCCCTGCTGTGATACCATCCAGAACAAACAGGCCAATGCGCCGTTCTTGTGCCAGATTAACAGGCGGCGGTGCGCCGTCTTCTCGGCATTCAATTTCGCGTAAATACAGTGATGCCCCAAGCCAGCCTGCGCTTTGTCCCAGCAAAACCAGCGCGTCACCGGCCTTTGCGGCACCAAACCCCATGGCGCGGGTCACATCATCCATCAGGCCCACCCCGCCAATAGCCGGGGTTGGCGGGATCGCACTGCCCGCGGTTTCATTATAAAGAGAGACATTGCCCGAAACGACCGGGAAATTGAGCACCGTACAAGCCTCGGCCATACCATCAATGGCGCGGACAAATTGGCCCATAATGTCCGGGCGCTCCGGATTGCCAAAATTAAGGCAATCCGTCACCGCCATCGGCTTTGCCCCAGTGGCAATTATATTACGCCAACATTCGACAACGGCCTGTTTACCCCCCTCAAATGGGTCTGCCGTTACATAACGCGGCGTGCAGTCGCTGGAGATCGCCAAGGCTTTATCAGTCCCGTGAACCCGCACAACAGCCGCATCCGCCGCCCCGCCAGAGGCCTTGATGGTGTCAGCCATCACATGGCGGTCATATTGTTCCCAGATCCAGCGCTTTGACGCCATATCCGGGCTGTGCATCAGGATCAACAGGGCCTGTGCCGGATCACGGTTTGGTACATCCTGTGCGTCGATTTTTTTCAAAGGAGCCGGCGCCTGCCAAGGGCGGTCATAATTGGGGGCATCATCCCCCAAAGGCCCAATTGGAATATCGCACACCGTATGGCCTTTGTGGTGCAAGACCATGCGGCCTGTATCCGTGGTCTTGCCAATCAGGGCGACGTCCAGTTCCCAGCGTTTGAAAATCTCTTCTGCGATGCTTTCCTTGCCCTGACGCAGGACAATCAGCATGCGTTCCTGGCTTTCCGACAGCATCATTTCCACCGGAGTCATATGGGTTTCACGCTGAGGAACATGGTCAAGATTAAGATCAATCCCGACACCACCTTTGTCGGCCATTTCCACCGATGATGACGTCAGCCCCGCCGCGCCCATATCCTGGATGGCGACGATACAACTGGTTTGCATCAATTCCAGGCAGGCCTCGATCAAACGTTTTTCTGTAAACGGGTCGCCGACCTGTACGGTTGGCCGTTTGGCTTCGGTCTGATCATCAAATTCGGCCGAGGCCATGGTGGCGCCGTGAATGCCATCGCGCCCGGTTTTGGCGCCAACATAAAGCACCGGATTGCCGGCCCCTTTGGCGGCTGAATAAAAAATACTGTCTTTCTTGGCAATACCAACACACATGGCATTGACCAGAATGTTACCATTATAGCCCGCATGGAAGTTGGTTTCACCGCCCACGGTTGGCACACCAACGCAATTACCATAGCCGCCAATGCCCGCCACCACACCAGAAACCAGCGTCCGGGTTTTGGGGTGATCGGGTGATCCAAACCGCAAGGCGTTCAGCAAGGCCACCGGTCGCGCGCCCATGGTAAACACGTCGCGCATAATGCCGCCAACGCCCGTAGCCGCCCCCTGATAAGGTTCAATGTATGAGGGGTGGTTGTGGCTCTCCATTTTGAAAATGCACGCCAGACCGCCACCAATGTCGATCACTCCGGCATTTTCGCCGGGGCCGCAAATCACACATTCCCCTGTTGTCGGTAATTTACGCAAATGGCGGCGCGATGACTTGTACGAGCAGTGCTCGGACCACATAACTGAAAAAATACCAAGCTCGGTTTCATTGGGCCGCCGCCCCAAGCGATCTAGAATAACCTGCCATTCGCTTTCATTAAGCCCCAGCGCCCGCGCCTGTTCAAAATCAGTTGCTTTGGCCATGCTCATGTCAGTGCTCCAGCCAGACTTCTGAAGAAACCAAGACCGCCAGTTTCCCCGGTTAAAGGATCAATGGCCCGCTCGGGATGCGGCATCATGCCCAACACATTACCTGCGCGGTTGGTAATACCGGCAATGTCATGCGCCGAACCATTGGGGTTATCCAGATATCGAAAAGTGATTTGCCCCTCGTCTTCCAGACGCTTTAACGTGTCCTCATCCGCACAATAATTTCCGTCATGGTGCGCAATGGGAATGTCGGTCTGTGCCTGATCCGCATAGGCGCGGGTAAAAGCGGTCTGCGTATTTTCAACGCGCAATTTTGCGCTTTTGCACAAAAATTTCAGCCCGGCATTACGCATTAATGCGCCAGGCAGTAAATGCGCCTCGGTCAAAACTTGAAACCCGTTACAAATCCCAACAACCAATCCGCCACGATCTGCATGGGCCTTGATTGACGCCATAATCGGCGAGCGGGCCGCAATCGCACCTGACCGAAGGTAATCCCCATAAGAAAACCCACCGGGAAGAACCACCAGGTCAACACGAGGCAATGCGGTCTCCCGGTGCCAGACCCGATAGACCTTTTGTGCTGTATGGTCACGCAGTGCGCACACTGCATCTCGATCACAATTCGAGCCGGGGAAAACAATGACAGCTGCGTTCACGACATTGATCCTCTAATATTTGTAAGAGCGGCTAAGGCTCTATCTGCACCGAATAATCTTCGATGACGGTGTTGGCGAGCAGTTGTTCACACATTTTAGTGACCTGTTCGCGCGCCTGCTCAGCATCAATATCTGCAAGGTCAAGTTCGATTACCTTTCCTTGCCGCGCACCTAACACACCAGCAAAGCCTAAGTGCTTTAACGCACCGGCCACGGCTTGCCCTTGTGGGTCCAGAACACCACTTCGGGGATTGATATGGACAATGGCTTTCATTCTGAATCCCCATTTGAAATAACCTTCAAATTGGGTTGATCCTTCATCACGCCTAAACGCTTTGCCACTTCGGCATAGGCGTCGGTGACGCCGCCCATATCTTTTCTGAACCGGTCTTTATCAAGCTTTTTGCCGCTGGACATATCCCAAAGACGACAGGAATCCGGGCTAATTTCATCAGCCAATATAGTCCGAACCATGTCACCATCATATTGGCGGCCAAATTCCAGCTTGAAATCCACCAGACGGATATTCACCGCAGCAAACAAGCCACTCAGAAAATCGTTGACCCGCAAAGTCATGGAAACCATGTCTTCAACTTCCTGCTGCCCGGCCCAGTTAAAAGCCGCGATGTGTTCCTCGGCAACCAATGGGTCACCAAGGTCATCATCTTTGTAGAAGTATTCGACAATGGGCCGGGACAGTTTTTCGCCATCCGGCAAGCCCAGTCGTTTGCAGATAGAGCCAGAAGCAATATTGCGACAAACGATCTCCAGCGGGATAATTTCCACTTCGCGAATAAGTTGTTCACGCATGTTGAGGCGTTTGATAAAATGCGTTGGAATGCCAATGTCGGCAATTTTCAGCATCAAAAATTCGCTGATCCGGTTATTGAGAACGCCTTTGCCCTCTAAAATGCCGTGTTTTTCATTGTTAAATGCGGTCGCGTCGTCTTTAAAATGCGCGATTAAAGTGCCTGGCTCTGGCCCTTCATAGAGGACCTTGGCTTTACCTTCGTAGATTTTTTTGCGTTGACTCATCGTGTCCGACCCTTTCCAGCAATCCAAAGGTAGTATGGTAAATCCAACGCATAGAATCGGCGCGCCAGACGCGCAGACCTTTAACGCAGCGATCAGCAGTCGGCAATGCACCGGACCTGCCAAAGTGATTGATTCCTGTGTCGAGCCGGGCTAGTTCATTTACCGCACCAATGCCATGGATCAGGAGAGCCAGATGAGTAGCTTTGATAATCGCGAAACAGGGTTCGAATCCAAGTTCGCTCATGATGAAAATCTGGAATTCAAAGCCGCGGCCCGCCGCAATAAGCTGTTGGGCTTATGGCTTGCCGGTTTGATGAACAAATCCGAAGACGAAGCAGCCAGCTATGCCAAAGAAATTATCATTGCTGATTTTGAAGAAGCCGGTGATGAGGACGTCTTTCGCAAATTGCGCGGCGACGCGGACAAGGCTGAACTCGACATTTCTGATCACCAGATCAGGCGAAAAATGGCCGAGCTTTCTGAAATTGCACGCGAACAGGTGCGCAGCGAGTCCTAAACCTCTTCAACACGTACTAAACCGTTTTTTTGGATCAGCCTGTGGCGGCCTGTTGTTGAACCGGCAGGGCGCGAGACAGGCTGCGTTCCAATTTAGCAGCAATTGTTTCCTTGCTGTCGCGGATCGTAATGATATCCATCACGGTTTCTGTTGCCGGATCAATCAGCAACATAAAGCCTGTACGGCCTTTGTTTTTCGCATAGATATTGGGCAAGCCCTTATCCATCGCTTGTTCTTCAAGTGCCTTGCCGCGCACCATCGCATACGAAAAGTCAAATTTGACAAAGTCCACGGCGTGATCAGCAAAGGCCGGTTTAACGGCTTCAATGCGCGGATCCAGAATTTGACAGGCCCCGCACCAGTTTGAATAAAACATCGCGGCAATCACTGGCTGTTCATCCTCAACCGCAATCGTTTTTACAACAGGATCAGCACTGGCATTGCTGGATAATGTACGGAGTAAAGGTGGCACAGCCAGTGCCGCGAAAATGGCGATCAGGACTATTGGGTTTTTGAACATAATATCTCCGGTGGCTCAATAAATTAAAGCGGCGCACGCCCTGCCGGGCAAAATGCAGAATGGCGATCGCGCTGACCTTGCGGAACGGTTCTGACCGTTGAAACAGCCTGTTGCATTACATGAATGATGGCGGCCTCACTAAATGTCCGGTTGATACAATCAATGCGCTCACCGGTATCAGCCGCCGTTAGTACAACAAGCCCAGTAATCCCAGCATAGGCGTTATATGTCTGCACAACATTATGATCCAGTGCGACCTCGATTGCCTGATCCCAACTGGCCGGATTGGTAAAATCCAGAACAACAAGCTCCACAGGAACACCTGCGGCCTGCGCCATGGCTTTTTCCAGAATGGGCTCAAGGATGTGGCAGTTGGCGCACCAATCGGCACGAAACAACACGGCACGCACAACAGGTGATTGCGCAGAACGAGGCGTTGAGCTTTTCGCAAAGCTTGCCGCCGGACCAATGGCCAACATCGTAATCAAAAGAGCAAATGCTATAAAACGGCGCAAAACCTGTCTCCAAACGCTAGAATAACGCGCTTATCACAAATTTTTCGCTCAATTGCCAATCACGTTGCAGAGAGCATGATTAAACCTGATTAAAGACCCGGTCGAATATTGTACCCACATGGCGCAAATGGTATGCGGTATCAAAAAGCGCCGATAACTCTGTTGCGTTCAGATACGCTTTCACATCTCCATCTTGGGACAATAGGTCCAAAAAGCTGGTTTTGGTTTCCCATGATTTCATGGCATTGCGTTGCACAAGTCGATATGCGTCTTCGCGGCTGGCGCCTTTTTGCGTCAGCGCCAACAAAACCCGCTGCGAGTTATGCAATCCACCCAATTGGTCCAGATTGTACTGCATGCGCTGTTCATCAACCACAAGATTGTCCAACACGTTAGCCAGCCGGTGCAAAGCAAAATCCAGATGGATGGTTGCATCCGGGGCAATGCCCCGCTCAACGCTGGAATGAGAAATATCGCGTTCGTGCCACAAAGCCACATTCTCTAATGCGGGGGTGACATAAGAGCGGATAAGTCTCGCCAGACCGGTCAGATTCTCAGTCAATACGGGGTTGCGTTTATGCGGCATGGCCGAAGAGCCTTTTTGCCCCTTGGCAAAATACTCTGCCGCTTCGGCAACTTCGGTGCGCTGAAGATGGCGTATTTCGGTGGCGATCCGCTCGATTGAAGAAGCAATAACGCCCAAAGTCGCAAAATAAGCTGCATGCCGGTCACGAGGAATGACTTGCGTGGACACAGGCTCGACGGTCAGGCCCAGCTTTTGCGCGACATGGGCCTCAACATCAGGGTCAATATTGGCAAACGTCCCCACTGCCCCGGAAATGGCACATACGGCGATTTCCTTACGCGCGGCTTGCAGGCGGGTTTTGCATCGCGAAAATTCGGCATAGGCCAGTGCCATTTTCAAGCCAAAGGTTGTCGGTTCTGCATGGATGCCGTGGCTGCGCCCGATACAAACAGAGCGTTTATGAGCGTAAGCCTGCTTTTTCAAGGCCTCCAATACCTTGTCCATCCCGCCAAGCAACAGGCCCGTTGCCCGGTCTAGTTGCACAGACAAGCATGTATCCAGCACATCAGAGGATGTCAGACCCTGGTGCACAAAGCGGGCGGGCTCGCCAACAAACTCTGCAAGGTGGGTCAAAAATGCAATAACGTCGTGTTTGACCTCGCGCTCTATCTCATCAATCCGCGCCACATCAAACGTCGCATCATTGCCACGTTGCCAGATTTGCTCGGCGGCCTCTTTGGGAATAACCCCAGCAACCGCCATAGCGTCACAGGCATAAGCTTCAATTTCAAACCAAATTCTAAATTTTGATTGCGCAGACCAAAGAGCGACCATTTCCGCTCGGGCATATCGGGAAATCATAGTCTCACCTCAACGTGTTGGCGACAGAACAGATTCGTGTCGAATTGCCCCGCCACATATCCTATCATGCCTCGACATCCAAACACCTTCTACAGGCGCACTGACACCTCGCTAAAAAGACTTTGCGTCCCTCACAAGTTGATTGCCTTTCCGATTAAATAATATTTTGTCCCACATATTTTGCTTAAACTACGTCATGTAAAAATCCTTGAACTGCCAGTATTTACTATAAATCATCGACTTAAGTGTGCCAGAGAGACACAGATGGTTATTCTGGGTCGCCTACAGAACAACTTTATATATTTTCCTTGCAACTTTTTGGCGTAAAAGCTGGCAAGGTAAAAAAATACTGATAGTATATGAAATCGTGTACGTGGGGTGACCCGCATTTTAACCGCGGTTTTACCGCATAGCCGATGAGGGCTGACCGTAATTTGCCGGAATTTGTGCAATGCGGGTGAAGGGGAGATAAGAATGATTTACAAACGCGCACTTATGGCTGCAGCTGGGACCAGTGCCCTGCTACTCGCAGCTTGCGGAACAACGCAAACAACATCCGGTTCTGGCTATTCCAGCAGCGAGTCTGCACGAATCGCTCAATTGCAGGCTGAATTGCAAGCTGCACAATCGCAAAACGCTTCGCTGTCTTCGCAATTGTCATCGCATTCGTCGAGCAGTTCGTCGAGTAGCTCGTCTATGTCTGGCGATTCTATCGCTATTGCCGCTGGTTATCCGCCAAACGCTCTGCCGGGCCAGTGTTTCTCACGGATTCTTATTCCTGAAATCACTGAAACAGTGAGTGAACAGGTTATTGACCTGGAAGCGTCTTCAGAGTTGCGCATTATTGCCGCTGAATACGAATTTGAGCAGGAGCAAATCCTGATCAAAGAAGCCACAACGCGTTATCACGTTATTCCGGCTACTTATGAAACCATTACCGAGCAGGTTCTGGTTCAACCTGAAATGACAATTTCCAAAGTTGTTGCTGCTGTTTATGAAGAATATGAAGAGCAGGTTTTGGTTCGCCCAGCTTTCACAACATGGAAACCAGGTGCCGGCCTGATTGGTGACGGCGGCTATCGCAGAGGCAATGACGGTCGTCTTTACGGTCCCGATGGCTCTTTGGTTCAAACCATCATCCAGCCAACTGGTGAAATTCTGTGTAAAGTTGAAGTTCCGCCGAAATACAAAACTGTGACTCGCAAGCGTCTGGTTTCTGCTGAACACACAGAAGATACTCTGGTTCCGGCCAAGTATGAAACAGTGACCAAGCAGGTTATTGCCACACCACCTAGCGTGGAAGAAGAAATCGTTCCTGCCGAATACTCAAGCATTCGTGTTCGCCGTCTGGTTTCTCCGGCTCGTACGGAAACCATTACTATTCCGGCAACGTACAGAACCATCGAGAAAACCCACATCGTCAGTGGCGGCAATCTGGAATGGCGTGAAGTTATCTGTGACACCAACTCTACACCAGAGTTGATCTCAGAAGTTCAAAGCGCTCTGACCAGCCGTGGCTACTCAACCGGTCGTGTTGATGGCGTGTTTGGGATGTCGACTTTGCGTGCCATGGAGAAATTCCAGCACGAAAACGGTCTGATCGTTGGTCAGCTGACCATGGAAACCATGGACGCCCTGGGCGTTGCTCACTAAGACCGACACCACTTAAGAGAAAAGCCCTCGCCAGTCGGCGGGGGCTTTTTTTTGTCTGAACAAAATTATTGGGCCGTGCAGAAATATTCTATGACAGAGCGCGTCTAAGACTGGCCGCCGCGCCCTTTGGCCAACGCCCGCACAATACCCCGAAACGTTCTGACCTCTTGCTCAGTGAGCCGCGCCTTGGTCAGGGCATTGCGAATATTGCGCATCATCATTGGCTTTTTCTCGGGCGGGAAAAAGAAACCGGCTTGGTCCAATTCTGTTTCCAAATGCGTAAACAAACCGATCTGATCTGCTTTACATGCCGCCAGCCCCCCGGCCCTGCTTTCTTTTACGGGCAAGGCCACAGATCTGTCTGTTCCCCATTCATAAGCAAGAACAGCCACGGCCTGTGCCAGATTAAGCGAGCTAAACGATGGAGCAACCGGATAGGTGATCAGGCCATCGCACAGGGCCACATCTTCATTATTGAGGCCCGATGATTCTGCCCCAAATAACACCGCAACCTTGCCCCCCTGATCTGCATGAGCGCGCAAAGCAGCGCAGCCGTCCGTGGGGCCAAAGACGTCTTTTTCCATATCCCGTACGCGCGCCGAAACTGCAAACACCAATGTACAGTCGGCTATGGCCGCTGCCACATCTGGAAACACACGTGCCGGGCCAGTTTCATGCAATGCACCGGCCGACATGGCCTGTGCCTTGGGGTTTGGCCAACCATCCCGCGGAGCCACAAGGCGCAGGTCATCCAAACTAAAATTAGCCATGACACGGGCTGCTGCGCCAATATTTTCGCCCATTTGCGGTTGCACCAGAACCATGGCCGGTTGTGGTTTTTGCTTATCTTGCACGGTTGCGTCCTCTTTAATGTCACAGACCAACACTATAAGCCCTT
Source organism: Robiginitomaculum sp. (assembly GCA_021776525.1). Taxonomy (GTDB): domain Bacteria; phylum Pseudomonadota; class Alphaproteobacteria; order Caulobacterales; family Maricaulaceae; genus Robiginitomaculum_B. Next base: position 164,048 of record JAJFFT010000002.1, on the reverse strand, counting down.
TTCCCAAACCGATACCGGTGCTATCGCTTAAACAGATGCATCTTTTACACTGAATACAGTGATGCGGAGAGAGCGCAGCCTCTCTCCCGATCAAAAAATAAAACGGGAAAAACACTCATGGCAAAAATTGCAGTCAAAAATCCGGTAGTAGAACTTGATGGGGACGAAATGACCCGCATCATGTGGGACATGATCAAGAAAACCTTGATCCTTCCCTATTTGGATATAGATCTCCAATATTTCGACTTGGGCATTGAATCCCGTGACGCGACGGATGACCAGATCACTATCGATTCAGCACTGGCCATTAAAAAATGCGGCGTTGGGATTAAATGCGCGACGATCACCCCGGACGAAGACCGGGTTAAGGAATTTGGCCTCAAGAAAATGTGGAAATCTCCCAATGGTACGATCCGCAACATTCTGGGCGGTGTGATTTTCCGTGAGCCCATTATCTGTCGCAATGTTCCCCGTCTGGTTCCCGGTTGGACCAAGCCCATCGTCATTGGACGCCATGCCTATGGCGACCAGTATAGGGCCACCAACTTTGTTGTCCCGGGCAAAGGCAAATTGACCATGAAATGGGAAAGTGAAGACGGCAAAGACGTCATGGAAGAAGAGGTTTTTAACTTCGAGAGCGCTGGCGTTGCCATGGGTATGTACAATATCGACCCCTCAATTCGTGATTTTGCCCGCTCGTCGATGAACTTTGCCTTGCAAAGAAAATGGCCGCTGTATCTTTCGACCAAAAACACCATTTTGAAAGCCTATGATGGCCGTTTCAAAGACCTGTTTATGGAAATCTACGAAGCAGAATTTAAAGATCAGTTTGAAGCCGCCGAAATCTGGTACGAACACCGTCTGATCGACGACATGGTGGCTTGTGCAATGAAATGGGCAGGCGGTTTCGTCTGGGCCTGTAAAAACTATGACGGCGACGTACAGTCTGATACGGTTGCCCAGGGCTTTGGCTCTCTGGGCCTTATGACCTCTGTCTTGCTTTCACCAGATGGCAAAACCATGGAAAGCGAGGCCGCACACGGCACCGTCACCCGTCACTATCGCGCCCACCAAAAAGGCGAAGCCACGTCGACCAACTCTATCGCCTCAATATTCGCCTGGACCCGTGGCATCGCCCACCGTGGCCGGTTGGACAACACCCCAGAGGTTGTCGAATTTGCGGAGACACTGGAACGTGTTGTCATCAACACCGTTGAAACCGGGCACATGACCAAAGATTTGGCTTTGCTGGTTGGTGACAAGCAAAGCTGGCTGACAACCACAGGTTTTCTTGAAAAAATTGCCGAGAACCTGGAAGCCGAAATGGCCAAAGCCTGATAGCAAAAACACTTAAACTGTCATAATGCTCGGCGTACTATTCAGGCGCCGAGCATTTTCTTTATGGCATCTATGGCGTTTTGTGCCTGATCACCATTTGGACCTCCGGCCTGAGCAAAATCGGGACGACCACCGCCGCCCTTGCCGCCCAAAGCAGCCGAACCGGCACGCACCAAATCTACCGCACTGATTTTCTCAACCAGATCAGCACTGACCCCCACGGCGATGGCGGCTTTCCCGTCATTATCGGCGACAAAGACCACGACGCCAGAACCTATCTTGGCTTTGCTGTCATCAACCAGTGAACGCAGATCGCGCGGCGGCACGCCCTGGACAGCCCGGCCAATGAAGGCTGTACCATTAATGTTTTCTGCGGCATTGTCTGTTGTTCCGCTACCGCCCATGGCCACTTGCTTGCGCAGGTCAGAGACTTCACGCTCTAGCTTACGGCGCTCATCCAGCAATTGAGCCAGTTTTGTAGGAAGGTCTGTGGGTAGGGATTTAACCAGATCTGCCGCCTTTTGCAGCGCCTCTTCCTCAGCCCGGATATGCTCCAGCGCCTTGGCACCCGTGACTGCCTCGATGCGGCGTATGCCTGCCGCAACACTGCTCTGGCTGGTTATTTTTACCAGAGCGATATCGCCGGACCGCTCGACGTGAGTACCGCCACATAACTCTATGGAATATGGTTTTGACGCCTCGTTCAGGTTTTGCCCAATGCTCAGCACCCGAACAGTATCGCCGTATTTTTCACCAAACAACGCCGTCGCACCGGCTTCAATGGCCTTTTCCGGGGTTGTTTCCATGGTTTTAGTTGCGGCATTCTGACGAATAATGGCATTCACCTCATCTTCAATAGCCAGCAGCTCTGATGCGCTTAATGCCCCGGAATGCGTAAAATCAAAACGTAGATAATCCGGCCCAACAAACGAGCCTTTTTGCGCCACATGGTCACCCAAATGGTTGTGAAGGGCAGCATGCAACAGGTGCGTTGCCGAGTGATTGGCACGAATGGCGCGCCGCCGGTCATGGTCAACATCCAATGTCGCCGTTTCACCCGGGGAAACCTCCCCCTCAGTTACCTGGCCCAAATGGATGAATAATCCGCGCGCTGTTTTGATGGTGTCGGTTATCGTCACCCTTGCCCCTTGGGCGAAGGTAACACTCCCTGTGTCGCCCGTCTGCCCACCCGATTCGGCGTAGAATGGCGAGCGGTCAAATACCAGTTCAACCGTATCGCCACTGTTGGCATTTTCAACAAGCGCACCCTTGTGCGCCAGAGCGAGCAATACCGCCGGTGCATTTTCGCACGTGTATCCCAGAAACTCTGTTGGAGCGATATCAGCACTTTGCGCACTATCCCAAACCCCGGCCCCTCCGCCGTCACCAGAGCCTTTCCAATTGGCCCGGCCAGAGGCTTTTTGCGCGGTCATGGCCAAATCAAACCCTGCCGTATCCACAGTAATGTCGCGAGAACGCAGAGCATCTTCGGTTAAATCGAGCGGAAAGCCGTAGGTGTCATAAAGCTTGAACGCCACATCACCGGGCAGTTTGTCACCTTTGCCTAGGGACTGGCTGGCCTCTTCCAATATACCCATTCCACGGCCTAGCGTACGCAGAAAACGCTCTTCTTCCTGCAATACGTTAGTCTCAATCAGAGATTTGGCACGGACTAGCTCCGGGTATGCATCGCCCATTTGCTCGACCAATGTCGGGACCAAAGTGTGAACGATCGGCTCTTTGGCACCCATAAGATGAGCATGACGCATGGCACGGCGCATAATGCGGCGCAACACATAGCCACGCCCCTCATTAGAAGGGGTCACACCATCAGCCAATAGAAACGAAATAGAACGCAAGTGGTCAGCGATCACCCGGTGGCTGGCCCGGGCATCACCTTTAGCCGCCACACCAAGCGCGTTTTCACCAGCGGCAATCAATGTCTTGAAGAGGTCAATATCATAATTGTCATGGACGCCCTGCAAAACCGCTGCAACACGTTCTAGCCCCATTCCAGTATCAATAGACGGCTTTGGTAGTGAAATTCGTTTTCCGCCCGCTTGCTGGTCGAATTGCATAAAAACCAGGTTCCAGATTTCGACGAAACGGTCGCCGTCTTCATCAGGTGAGCCCGGCGGGCCTCCGGCAATGTCTTCGCCGTGGTCATAGAAAATTTCGGAACATGGCCCACAAGGACCAGTATCCCCCATTGACCAGAAATTGTCTGATGTCGCGATTTTAATAATCTTGCGCTCATCAAATCCCGTAATCTTTTGCCAAAGCGATGCGGCTTCTTCGTCTTCGGCATATACCGTCACCAGAAGCTTGTCTTTGGATAACCCAAACTCTCTGGTTAAAAGGTCCCAGGCATAAAATATTGCGTCCTCTTTGAAATAATCGCCAAAGGAAAAGTTGCCGAGCATTTCAAAGAACGTGTGGTGACGTGCCGTATACCCAACATTATCGAGGTCATTGTGCTTACCACCTGCACGAATACATTTTTGCGAGCTGACAGCACGGGAATATGGACGTTTTTCATCACCGACAAAGACGTTTTTAAACTGCACCATTCCGGCGTTTGTGAATAACAAGGTCGGATCGTTTTGGGGCACTACAGGACTTGAGGCGACAACCTCGTGATTGGCCCTTCCGTTCTCGCTGGCAAAATAGCGTATGAAAGTGCTGCGTATGTCATTCAGGGTTTGCATAACCGGTGTCCACTTAGCGTCAGTTCATTTTTTCCCTGCCAGATATAGAAAGGGCGCCCGGCCAAGCCAAGCGCCCATAACGTTTCTACTGTGATATTTCTGAGCCCAGAGGCTTAAAATTTAGCCATTAGCCGCATCATCAACCTCGGCAGACAAATTACCGTTCAGCATATCCTCATCAAGTAAGCCAGAATTGCTGCGAATTTGTGCATCAAGTTTGGCCAGTGTTTCCGGGTTTTCCTTCAGGAACTTGCGAACGTTTTCGCGGCCCTGACCAATGCGTTCAGAGTTATATGAATACCATGAGCCGGATTTTTCAATGATTTCTGCTTTGACACCCAAATCAATAATCTCGCCGACTTTTGAAATGCCTTCGCCATAAAGAATATCAAATTCAACAATGCGAAATGGTGGGGCCACTTTGTTTTTAACAACTTTAACGCGGGTATGATTGCCGATCACTTCGTCGCGATGTTTGATGGCGCCAATACGGCGAATATCCAGACGCACGGTAGAGTAAAACTTCAGTGCATTACCGCCGGTTGTGGTTTCCGGACTGCCATACATAACCCCGATCTTCATCCGAATTTGATTGGTAAAGATCATCAGCGTTCCGGACTTTGAAATTGAACCGGTCAATTTGCGCATGGCCTGGCTCATCAAACGAGCCTGCAAACCAGGCAGGCTGTCGCCCATATCACCTTCCAGTTCCGCACGCGGCGTCAAAGCCGCAACGGAATCGATAACAAGAATATCAACCGCCCCGGAACGGATCAGCGTGTCAGCGATTTCCAGAGCCTCTTCGCCGGTGGTGGGTTGTGAGATCAAAAGCTCGTTCACATCAACACCCAACTTGGCGGCATATGCTGGGTCCAACGCATGTTCGGTATCAATAAAGGCCGCAACACCACCTTCGCGTTGACATTCAGCAACAGCATGCAGCGTCAGGGTCGTTTTTCCCGATGATTCTGGTCCGTAGATCTCGACCACCCGCCCCTTGGGCAAGCCACCAACACCAAGCGCAATATCAAGGCCGATTGAGCCGGTGGAAATTGACTTAATATCCAGCGCATCTTTTTGGCCAAGCTTCATGACCGAGCCCTTGCCAAAAGCGCGATCAATCTGACCGAGCGCGGCTTCCAGTGCTTTTTTCTTGTCCACGTTTTCTTTTTCCACCAATTTTAAAGAGGCCTTGGCCATGTCATGCTCCATCGTCCTGCCCAGTATCAGGCTGTTGATTGGGCACTATGTACCATCTTTGTTCTTAGAACACAAGCGGAACAAATATTTTTGTTCCACTGCGTGTTTCGCACTTAAAAGCCTTAAGAGCTCAGCTCTTCCTTTACTTTTTCCGCGAGTTGTTTCAGCGAAAACGGTTTAGGGAGGAAACTGATTTCCGCATCCTTGCTTAATGTGTCCGAAAATTCTTCCTGCGCGAAACCAGATATAAACACGATTCGCGCATCCTTCAGATAGGGGCGTGCTTCCTCAAGCAGGCGTGGTCCATCCATGCCCGGCATCACCACATCAGAAATCATCAAATCAATCTTACCGGCATTCTCCTTGGCAATCTCCAGAGCCTCCTCGCCATCGGCGGCCTCAAGGACCTCATAACCGCGATTTGCAAGGATCTTCACAGCAATAGTGCGCACCGAATCCTCGTCCTCTACAAACAAGATGCGGCCACGTCCGGCTAAGTCCTTGGGCTTTCTCTCTTTAGGTGCCGCTGTACCACCAGCCTTGCCTTCGTCGACTTTTTCAAAACACTCCGGCAGCCAAATCTGAAAGTTTGTCCCCTCGCCCGGCGTGCTGATCGGATGCAAATACCCACCAGACTGTTTGATAATGCCCAAAACATTGGCCAGCCCCAACCCGGTCCCTTTGCCCATGTCTTTGGTAGTAAAAAACGGCTCGAATATCTTGGTGAGGGTTTTTTCATCCATGCCGGTGCCGGTATCGACAACTTCGATCAGCGCCCATGCGCCTTCGGGGGTTGGCCCGTCACCAATCACCTCTTTGGGAATGCCAGCCTGGCGTGATGTCCGAATGATCAGATCACCGCCGCCGCTTTCCATCATCGCGTCTCTGGCATTGGTGGCCAAATTCATCACCGCCATCTCTATCTGGCCTTTATCGGCACGCACCACCGGCAGGTCGCGCCCCAACACAACATCCAGCGGGATGCTCTCGTGCATCATGCGGCGCAACATATGGGTAAAGTTGTTCAGAACCTCGGATAGGTCGAGCGGCACCAGACGCACAGTTTTTTTGCGCGAAAAGGTCAAAAGGTTATCCACCAAAGCCGCCGCGCGCAGGCCGTCTTCGTTAATTTTTTGCAAGCCCGGATAGGATGGATCGCCAACCATATGGTGCGACAAAAGGTTGTCGCAATTCATGCGAATGGCCGTTAGAACATTATTCAAATCGTGCGCCACACCACCGGCCAATTGGCCAATAGCCTGCATTTTCTGGGCCTGAAACAGGTCTGTTTCCATCTCTTTCCACGACGACATATCGATCACATAGGCTATGGCCCGTCCGGCGTGATCCGGCACCAGATAGACATGAACCGCCTTGCCATCGCTCTCGGCCAGTGCCAATTCAACCGGCCCGCCGCCCGCTTCGCCCAGATTAAGCAGCGCATCACGCCCACCGCCCTCTTTTGAAAAAATGGCCAGAAACGATGATCCGGGTGTGGCTTTCCCACTGGCCATTTCAAGTAATGCCGGGTTGGCGTCTTCGATAATGGCGTTAGCAATATTGGCGACATCCAAACGCACAACACCAAAAGGCGCCGCAACAAACATCTCGTCTAGCGTGCGGCCTATGCCATGTGTGGCGAGCTGTTCAGAACGGGCGACACCAACCGGCGCCTGCCCCTGCCCGCCGCCAAACACCACAGAACGCGATTGCGCGCCCTTGGACATGCCAGAGGGTAAATCCGACCAATGCGTCACCACAACAGCTGCAGTTTCAATACCATCGCGTGTTTTTAACTTGACCTCAACGCGGCTATTGCTCTTTCCGTTATTGTTCAGCAATTGTGAAGCTTCACCGGGCGCAAAGCTTTGTACAGATGGCGCAGCCATATCATCCGCCAGCCCCAGCCAGTGGCGCAGGGTGTTGTTCATATAACTGACCCGCCCTTTTTGGTCGGCGGAGTAAAACCCGACAGGTGCATCATCAAGCAATGTCAGACCGCTTTGTGCGACCGGAATATCACCGTCGCCCTGTTGTGTCGTCGTGCTGCGATCAACGATACGCCACAGCGCCCGTCCAGCGGGCAGAGGTTGGATATGTACGTCAAATGCACACATGCCCTGCCCGGTCTCAAAAACCGGGAGACGCTCTGACACAGACTGACCGGCCCGCGCGGCACGGGTCAGCCGAAACGTAATGGCCGAAAGTCCTGGATGCGCCCCGACCAGCCGTTCAAACGGGGCCGGGCGGGCGCTTTGCCCCATTTTCCCAGCCATAGCCGTCAAGCTGCGATAGGCGGCATTGGCAAAAACCGGCTCGCCGCGCGCCCCGGTAATCAATATGGGTTCCGGCACCAACTCCAAAGCCCCCAGAGCAAAGGCCGGTTCGGCTTTCTTTTGCGCTATACCGCCAGGCGCAAAACGCCGGGATGCCAGATTGCCGGACGCCATGGCATACATCACCACAAACAAAACCACCGCGATACCAAAGGTCAGGGCGAAGGCAGCCGGGCCGCTTTGTTCTGGAGCAATCAGCGCAATAATGACGGCAATCACCGCCAGACCAACAGCGCCCCACAAGAGAATGCGCGACCAAGACAGGTTAGCGGTAGGTTGGCCAAAAAGGCTGGGGCGTACGCCGTCCACTGCTTTTTGCGCGGTATTGGCTTCGCTTGGCATCTACGGCTCCTTTGATCGATTCGAACTCTGAAACAGAGCTCACAGCCAGCGAATCACAGGATTCCCCGGCATTCAAGATTTATCTGCGGCGGCGAGCGGCCAGCCCCATGACATAACCGATAACCTTGGCAACGGCTTTAAAGTGTTCTGACTGGATTTCATGGTCTATTTCTGTTGTCGCATAGAGCGCCCGCGCCAAAGGCGGGTCAACAACCACGGGCACATTGGCGTCTTCAGCAACATCACGGATACGAAGCGCCAGATCATCCATCCCCTTGGCGATACAAACCGGGGCGGCGCTTTCGCCCTGACTGTATTTCAACGCAATGGCATAGTGGGTCGGGTTCATAATCACCACGCTGGCGTCTGGTACGGCCTGCATCATGCGCTGGCGCGAACGTTCAGAACGAATCTGGCGCAATCTGGCTCGCACATGAGGATCACCCTCGGAGTTTTTCATCTCGTCTTTGACGTCTTTAAGCGACATCTTCATGCGCTTTAAGAAACTGTGGCGCTGGAATGCGTAATCCGCAGCGGCGACAAGTGAAAACACAGCCAACGAGGCCACCAACAAGGATATGGAGGCTTCACGGATCACCGGGAACAGTGCTTCGAGGTCCAGATATGGCAGGCTCATCAAGGTATCACGACGCGGCCAAACCACGGCAAACGCTGCCAAACCAACCAAGCTCATTTTGGCCAACCCTTTGAAAAAATTAGCAATGGCCTGCATACCAAAAATCCGCTTGGCCCCTTCGATCGGCGACAGCTTGGACAGTTTGGGAGAAATTTTTTCAGGTGCCCACAAAAAGCCGACCTGCATCACATGCCCTGAAAACCCAGCCACCATCAACAAAGCCAAAATCATCGCCAATCCGGAGATCACATGCACAGAGGCGTCGGTCGCCAAGGCGTGCACGCTGGCACTGTTGATCTGAAATTGTGCGGCTAATTCAAAATAGCTGCGCAACCAGTTAGAGAAATAGCGCGCTGCTGGCCCTGCAAAAGCCGCCAGGACCAGCGTAATTGCCGCCAGCAACAACCATGATGGAATTTCCTGAGACTTGGCCACATCACCTTTTTTGCGCGCATCCAGCAGTTTCTGCGGGGTGGCATCTTCGGTCTTCTGGCTCTGGTCCTGATCATCTGCCATGGGCTAGTTCAAACTCTGCGCAAAGTTTTCAATATGTTGGAGCCAGACATTCAAGATGGCCCCCAGGCTGATGGCCAGAATGGACAAGCCTGCAAAGACGTTCAGGGGCATCGCCACAAAAAAGATCTGCACTTGGGGCATCAGGCGCGATAACACCCCCAATGCCAGATAAAACACCAAACCAAAGGCAATCAAAGGCGCCGCCATTTGCAGGCCCACCCGAAAGGATTGGGCCACCACTTCGGTGCCCAATTGTGCCACGTCGCCAAACTCTGGAATACTGCCTGCCGGGATAATCGAATAAGAACCGACAATGCCAGTCAAAAACAATCTGTGCAGGCCGCTGACAAAAATCAAAGTGACCGCGATCAGGTTCAAAAACGAAGCCATAATGGCCCCTTGCTGCCCTTGGGTCGGATCAAAAGATTGTGCGAAAGCCAGCCCGGATTGCATCCCTGCAACTTGCCCGGCAACCACCAGCGCGCTCATCATCAAACGGGCTAAGGACCCGAAATATAAGCCAATAAGAGCTTCCTGAGTGATCAAACCGGCCATCACGAGCGGCTCTTCTGGCAAAGGCGGCATATCCCCGCCAACAATACCGCCAATGATCAACGCCACGGTCAGCGCCAACCCCAAACGAACACGCGTTGGTACGCCGACTTCGCCGATACCGGGCAATAACATCATAATTGCACCGGCCCGCGCAAACACCAGCATGATGGTAAATATTGATGCGGGAAGGTCCAGACTTTCCACGGCTACATAGCCGCGACACGGTCAGCAACATGGGTCATAAAACCCCCAAGCAAGGCCCCCATCAGCGGCATGAAAACCAGTAAGGCAATAAAGATTGCAACGATTTTTGGAACAAACACCAGGGTCATTTCCTGCACCTGGGTCAGGGCTTGCAAAAGCGCAATGCCCAGTCCGACAGACAGGCCGACCAGCATAATCGGACCCGACATTTGCAGCACCAGCCATATGGCTTCGCGGGCTAAATCCAGCACTTCTGCGCCATTCATGGGCTTCTCCCTGACGAGGCTTGTCTCGACAGGTCAGAGTGCTCTCGTTATGGTTAACAAAACCTCACCGAACGTGGTGTTCCGGCGAGGAAAAATAACTCCGTCACAGCATTTGGGAACACATCCATGAGCATTAAATCCTTAACCACCAGCGCCGCGCTTTGCGCGCTTCTGACCGCATGCAATGCCCCGTCCGAACAGGCCGCGGCCCCCGCCGATAACACCACAAAAGGCGTGCAACACACTGAAAATAATGTAAATACTGAGCAAACGGAAACCGAAAAATTGAATGCCTGGTTCCAGGTCAAATTCCAGGAGAACCTGGCCCGCTCGCCAATGTTTAAAACTTATTTGGGCATTAAAGACGAAGATTATGGCAAATGGGACGATGCATCGCCCGAACGCGCACTGGAAGATCATCAGATCGCTTTGGCCACTGTGGCGGAAATGCACGAAACATTTGACTATGACAAGCTGGACCACGACGCCCAGTTATCATGGCGGCTGGCCGACTATAATGGCGAGCGCGAAGCAGCCTCTTGGCCGTTTCACGACTATGGTTATATCTTCAACCAGATGTTCGGCGTGCATTCACAAATCCCGGCCTTTTTGATTAACCAGCACCAAATCAAATCCGTCGATCACGCCCGCGCCTATATCAGCCGCCTGAACGGCGTTACCGATTTTTTGGGCACCCAGACAGACAATGCAGCCAGACGTTTTGACAACGGCATCAACCCGCCAAAATTCGTCTACAGCAGAGTTCTGGATGCGGCAAACAACATCATCAAAGGCGCGCCGTTTGATGATGGTCCCAACAGCGCCATATTAGACGATTTTACCACCAAGGTGGATAAGTTAGAAATAGACGACGCCGCAAAAGCAGAGCTGATCGCCGATGCCAAAGCCGCCATGTTGTCTTCAGTTGGCCCGGCTTATGAAAAGTTGATTGTTGAAATGGAACGCCAGCGCGACCTGGCCACAGACGAAGACGGGGCCTGGAAACTGCCTAAAGGCGCATCCTATTACAAAGACCGCCTGGCCCAGATGACCACCACCGACATGAGCGCCGAAGAGATACATAATCTTGGCCTTTCCGAAGTGGCCCGCATTCACGATGAAATGCGAGACATCATGAAAACCGTTGGTTTTGAAGGAGATTTGGGCGAATTTTTCGTCTTTATGCGTGAAGACCCACAATTCTATTACCCCGGCGATGACGAAGGTCGGGCCGCCTATCTGGCCAAGGCTGTCGATATTATCGACACTATGCGGGCCCGCCTTGATGATATCTTTATCACCAAACCCAAAGCGGAAATTATTGTCAAAGCGGTTGAGCCATTTCGTGAAGCCACTGCCGGTAAAGCTTTTTACCAGCGCCCGGCGCTGGATGGCTCTCGTCCCGGCACCTATTACGCCAATCTTTACAACATGGAGAGCATGCCCAAATACCAGATGGAGGCATTGGCCTATCACGAAGGTATTCCGGGCCACCACATGCAAGGCTCAATCGCGCAAGAGCTTGAAAACGTTCCGATGTTCAGAAAGCTTGGCGGCTACACAGCCTATAGCGAAGGTTGGGGCCTGTATTCAGAATTTGTGCCCAAGGAAATGGGCTTTTACGCCGATCCATATTCCGATTTTGGACGCCTTTCCATGGAATTATGGCGCGCCGGACGTCTGGTGGTTGATACAGGCCTTCATGACAAACGCTGGACTCGCCAACAAGCCATAGACTATCTGATTGAAAACACACCAAATTCCGTGGCGGATTGCACCAATGCCATCGAACGTTATATCGTCATGCCGGGCCAGGCCACGGCCTATAAAATCGGCATGTTGGAAATCATCCGCTTGCGAGAACAAGCCAAGGAAAAGCTGGGGGATAAGTTCGACCTGCGCGAATACCATGACGTGGTTCTGGCCAATGGCGCGGTGCCGCTTTCGGTGCTGGCTGATCTGGTTGATGAATGGGTGGCCAGCAAAACTTAAGGGATAAACAGGGGCATTAAGCCTCGTTTGAGGGACTGTTAAGGGACGGTTCTGCGTCTTTAAGGGACAGATGCGGGGTAAATGAAGGGCGGCTGAGGGGTCGCCCGGTCCCTTGGTATGCCTATCTTCTGGATAAGCTCTTTTGTGTCATCCGCCTGCCCCCTCTACTTCGTCGCCCTACGGCTTGACCGGAGGCCCCATAGGGCAACACCACCCACAAAAAAGCCCCGCGCTGAACCGATCAGGCGGGGCTTTTTGAAAGAGAATATGAAAAAGCTTATTTCTTCGCAGCAGGCTTTTTCGCAGCGGCCTTTTTAGCAGGTGCCTTTTTGGCCGCAGGCTTCTTGGCAGCAGCCTTGGCCGGAGCTTTTTTAGCAGCAGGCTTTTTAGCGGCGGCTTTCTTGGCCGGGGCTTTTTTCTTGGCTGCAGCTTTTTTCTTAGGCGCAGCACCAGGTGCTTCGTCGTCGGCATACAACTCATCACGGCTGACTTCGACGTCTTTGACCTTGGCCAGTTCCAAAATGTAATCGACAACTTTTTCTTCAAAAATCGGAGCACGAAGGCGGGCCTGAGCTTCCGCGTTTTTCTGGAAATATTCGGCGATCTGTTTTTCCTGACCGGGATAACGCATGGCTTCGGCATTGACGGCACGGGCCAGCTCTTCGGCGGCAACACCGATATTGGCGTCCTGTCCGATTTCCGCCAGCACCAGACCAAGGCGCACACGGCGCATGGCGATATTGCGATATTCGGTTTTCAGTTCGTCTTCGGACTTATCTTTATCTTCGTCGTCAACATTGCCGGCTTTAACGTCAGCTTCGATCTGTTGCCAGATGGCGTTAAATTCTGCGTCAACCATATTGGCAGGCAGATCAAAATCGTGCTCAGCATCCAGCGCGTCCAAAAGGCGGCGTTTCGCACGATTGCGCGATTGCGCCTTGTGCTCTGAATCCAAGCTTTTAACGATGGCTTCGCGCAAAGCTTCGAGCGAGTCCATGCCCAGTTTCTTGGCAAAGTCGTCATCAATCGTGGTGGCAACCGGCTTTTGAACGGCTTTCACGGTCACCGCAAATTCGGCTTGTTTACCGGCCAGATCAGGGGCGTGGTATTCTGTGGGGAAGGTCACTTTCAGAACGGTTTCATCACCGGTTTTAACGCCGACAAGTTGTTCTTCGAAACCTGGAATAAATTGACCGGCACCGATCACCACTTGCGAATCTTCGGCGGCACCGCCTTCAAATTCAACACCATCGACACTGCCGACAAAATCGATAATGACGGCATCGCCATCAACGGCTTTGGATTTGGCGCTCTTATCCTCATACGTTTTCTGGCTTTCGGCCAGATTGCTGAGGGATTTTTCAATTTCTTCGTCAGCAACCTTGGCAATGGGGCGTTCGATAGACAGCTTGGCCGGGTCGACCGGGGTGAATGTCGGCATAATGTCGACATGCATGTGAAAGGCCAGATCGGCTTTGCCGGCAATAACGTCCTCGGCTTCATTTTCCATGTGAAAATGCGGCTGGCCAGCAGGCTTGATCTTATTCTCGGTCAGCGCTTTTTCGCTGGCTTCGGTCATTGTGCTTTCGACAATCTCACCCATCATGGATTTGCCAAACATACGTTTGATATGCGCCGTTGGAACCTTGCCCGGGCGAAAGCCCTTCAAGGTGACCTGGGGCTGCACTTCGGCAATTTTGGCGTCCAGGCGTTGGCTCAATTCCTTGGCAGGAACAACAATGTCATAGGAATGGCTGAGGCCTTCGGCCTTGGTCTGGGTAACTTGCATGATATCGTCCGGTTTATGTGTCGCGACCCCGTGGGGCACTTGAATGTCATCTCGCCTAGCGCGGCGCAGCGCGCCTTATGTCATGAGTGCAGCGCAGACGCAACGCCCACAAGGCTTTAATCGCATAAATTACAATAAAAAACTTCTGGTGCGGATGAGAGGACTCGAACCTCCACGTCGCAAGACACTGGAACCTAAATCCAGCGCGTCTACCAATTCCGCCACATCCGCAAACCAGAGTTTTCAACTGCGGCGATGGGTCTAACGCCTTGACTGGCCATTAGCAACGGACCATCTGATAAAGATGAGCAAGAAAAACCATACAGATACACCCGCCAATGCCCCCTTTGAACACGGTGCCGACTGGCAACAACGTTATGATGACGCGTCCACCCGCTGGGAGCGCGGCGGCCTCAACCCGGCCTTTGTGCATTGGGACAATGGCGGGCAGTTTAATACCCTTAAGCGCGTCATTGTGCCGGGCTGTGGCCGCTCGCCGGAACCATTGGCCTTTGCGCACAAGGGCGCCCATGTGGCCGCATTGGATTTTGCGCCCACGGCGGCTGCATTTCAACGCGAGGCCTTTGCCAAAGCCGGTATAGACGCCAAGGTCGATGCCGCCGACGTATTGAAATGGACACCCGAAGCGCCTGTTGATGCGGTGTATGATCAAACATGCCTGTGCGCCCTCACCCCGGCCGTCTGGCAAGATTATGCGGACCAGATCCATGCCTGGCTAAAACCCGGCGGACGCGCCTTTATGCTGTTTATGCAAACCGGAAAAGAAGGCGGGCCGCCATTTCACAGCCCGTTAGAGCGCATGCACGAGATGTTTGACCCTGCACGTTGGGTTTGGCCGGATGAGCCATATTTTCGCGCTGACCATGATGGCGGTAAGTTCGAGTTGGGCGTGGTGCTGACCCGGCGCTAAGCTTTGGCAGAGCCCTTTTGATCCGGGCGCTGGCGGGCCTGCATGCTGGCCCGGTTGACCCATATCCATGCCGCCAGACCAGACACAATGTTCGAGATCACAAAGGCCGCAATAGCGCCTTTGATGCCAAACAGCTGGCTGCCGATATAGGCCCCGCCTGCTGACAACACCAGCGAGCGGCCAAAGGTCAAAAGCAAACCCGTAAAAGGTCGCCCCAGGGCATTAAACCCGGCCGCCGTGGCAATCACAAAGCCATAACCGGCCGCGGTCAGCGGCACCACTGACAGATAAAGCCGGGTCACGGCGATCACTTCGGGGTCACTGGAAAATAACTGCGCCACAAAACCAGAAAGTAAAAACAGCAATACACCGGTTACAGACGTCCAGATCAGCACGATCTTGAAGGCATCATGAAAAGCCTGGCGCACCCGGTCCGTCAGGCCTGCCCCGCCATTTTGCCCGGTGACCGGCCCGATGGAGGCTGATAAAGCCAATAATGGAATAGCAAACAGATATTCGATCCGCCCGGCCACGCCGATCCCGGCCACCGCCGCAGCCCCGAAGGTGACAAACACCGCGTTGATGATCGACATGGTAATCGGGATGATCATATTGGTGCCCGTAGCGGGCAGGCCAACGCGCAGCAATTCGCCCCATGAATCGCGCAGCTCAGCCCAAGGCGGAATGTGTAACAGGATCAGCTTTTCCCGAAACACCATGATCCAGCCCATGATAAACACTGCGCTGACATTCGAGAGCACCGTCGCCAGTGCCGCCCCGGCCAGTTCCATGCGCGGAAAAGGCCCGATGCCAAAGATCAAAAACGGATCAAGAATGAGGTTGATGATCGCCCCCATAACCATGGTAATTCCCGGCAGGCGCGCATCGCCCAAAGCCCTGAGCAGATTGCCCGCGACCATAGGTCCAACGATGAAAGCCGAGCCAAAAAAAGCGATACTCATATAGGCGCGAATGCCGGGCATCAGCTCGTCCGGCGCACGCATCAGGGCAAACAATGGGTCCAGCAACAGAATACCGGCAACAGAAACAACCGCCACCACCAGAACGGCCAGTGCGATGGCATCGGTGACCAGGCGGCTGACCCTGTCATGATCGCCTTCGCCTGCGGCACGTGACACAACCGAGCTGGCCCCGGCCCCAAGGCCAATGGATATGCTTTGCAGTACAAACAGCACGGGTACGCAAAAACTGATCGCCGCCAGCGGCACAGTGCCCAAACGGCTGACATAATAGGTATCCACCACGCCGGCCGACATCACCGCAACAATGCCGATGGTCATCGGAATGCCCAAACGGATCAAATGACCCATCACAGGGCCTTTGGTCAGGTCGTGTTTTTTTCTGTTCTTATTATTGTTGTTGCCAGAACTCATGAGTGTCGGACCCAATACGCTTGTGTAACTCTATAAAGACCAGGTGCATTTAGGCCCCCACTGACATCAGTACCAGCCCCAAACCTGCATACGGGGTATAAATTTTTTTCACAATTGCGTTTGCAAAACCTCTGGCAGGGCATCCGGCAGATCGCCCGCAATCAGGCCGCGCCCGCAAAGCGTCCCCGCCGCACCGTGCAGCCACACCCCGCAAGCCGCCGCATTAAAGCCGCTTTGCCCTTGCGCCAAGACCGCCCCGATCATTCCGGCCAGTACATCGCCCGACCCGGCAGTAGCCAGAGCGGCGCAGGCATTGGTGTTCACGATAGCCCGACCATCCGGTGCGGCAATCACCGTGTCCGGGCCTTTGAGCACGACAACACAACCAGCGCGTGCCGCCGCGACGCGCGTGCGCTCGACCTTATTCTTGGTGCGATCACCAAGATCGGGAAACAGGCGGGCGAACTCCCCCTCATGCGGGGTCATCACACAGCGTTCGTCCAGCCGGGCAAATAAACCCTCTGGTTGTTCTGCAAAGGCGCTTAGGGCATCGGCATCAACCACCAGGGGCAGGCCTGCATCACGCATCTGGGTCACGTCTTGCCGCATGGCCGCATCAACACCGCCAGCCGGGCCGATAATCGCGGCGTCAAAGCGCCTGTTATGCAAAACCTTTGACATATTTTGAGCCGCACCACGGCGGATGATCATGACTTCGGTTTCGTGGGCCGCACACACCCGCGCCGCGGCATCTTCGGCCAACAGACTGACCAGCCCTGCCCCGGCACGCAAAGCCGCCCGTGCCGCCAGGCGCGCCGCGCCGGTGCTCAATGCATCGCCGCACCGCACCAGAACATGCCCGCGTGCATGCTTGTATGTTGTCGCCGCTGCAAGGGGCGGCAGACCGGGCCAGAGTGAGGGATGGTTTTCGTCTATATTGGGACGGATCGCGCTCAGCACCTGATCAGGTATACCAATGTCGGCCACGCTGATCACCCCACAGGCGCTGCGTGCCGGTTCCAGGACATGGGCCTGTTTTTTGCGAAAAAAAGTCACCGTTTCATCAGCAAGAATATGCACACTGGCGACATGTCCCTGATCGCCGAAGATACCGCTGGGCAGATCGACGCTGATCACATGCGCCGCCGATTCATTGACGGCCTCGACCAGAGCAACAAGCGCCCCGCCAAGTGGGCGCGCCAACCCGGCCCCAAACAGGGCATCAACAATCACCCCGCCGCCAATGATTTTATCGGCTGTGGCGGCCTGCACCACGCCATTCCAGTCTGCAAAGGCGCGCCCCGCATCGCCGCACAGCTTTGCCGGGTCGCCCACACAAAGCACTTGCGGCTCTCGCCCGGCCTCTTGCAGCAATTTTGCGGCAACATAACCATCACCACCATTGGCGCCTGGGCCGCACAAAACCTGCACAGGTCCGTAATTCCGGCTACCCTTGACCGCATTGGCAACCGCTGCGCCGGCGCGGCGCATCAAGGCATAGCCCGGCACGCCGCTTTCCTCGGCCAGATGATCTGCCTGATAGGCCTGTTTTACGGTCAGGATGTCGTACACTACCACCTCCTCATGCTTGCAGCGCAGGCATATTCTGCCTAAATTTTAGGCAAGTCAGGCGAAGCAGAGTGCCGCACCCTCGCCCCCTTGCCAAACCCTCATCTGCGTTCGAAACAAGAGCACAGACAAAATAGGGCTAAGCCGCTGGTTTGGCCAGTTGCCTGTCCAGACGCCTGCCCAAACACCTGTATAGCCTTCGAGGACCGCATGAAAAAAATTGAAGCCATCATCAAACCCTTCAAGCTGGATGATGTGAAAGAAGCCCTTCACGAGGTCGGCGTACAGGGCCTGACGGTTATAGAAGCCAAGGGTTTTGGCCGCCAGAAAGGCCATACGGAACTGTATCGCGGTGCCGAATACGTGGTCGATTTTCTGCCCAAACTGAAAGTCGAAGTGGTGATTGCCGATGATCAGACCGAAGCGGTGATCGAGGCCATTGAAGGCGCGGCGCGGACCGGACGCATTGGTGACGGCAAGATTTTCGTCAGCAGCATTGAACAGGCGGTGCGCATTCGTACCGGCGAACGAGATAATAACGCCCTATAGCGGCACTCTTTTCCAGACAAGGACACAGTAAAATGGCCGATAAAATTCTTAAAAAGATCAAAGACGAAAGCATCCCCTATGTGGATCTGCGCTTTACCGATCCACGCGGAAAGCTGCACCATGTGACCTTTGACAGCACGATGGTCGACGAGGACTTTTTTGAAGATGGGGCGATGTTTGATGGTTCGTCGATCAATGGCTGGAAAGCCATAAATGATTCCGACATGGTGTTGATGCCCGATGTAACGACGGCAAAAATGGACCCCTTTTATCAGGATGATACGCTGACTTTGCTGTGCGATATTCTAGAGCCGGGCACCATGTCGCCTTATGGCCGCGACCCCCGTTCGACCGCCAAAAAGGCCGAAAATTACCTGCAAACTTCGGGCGCTGGTGACACCGCCTATTTCGGCCCCGAAGCCGAGTTCTTCATTTTTGACGATGTGCGCTG
This sequence comes from Robiginitomaculum sp., assembly GCA_021776525.1. GTDB lineage: Bacteria > Pseudomonadota > Alphaproteobacteria > Caulobacterales > Maricaulaceae > Robiginitomaculum_B. Next base: position 145,271 of record JAJFFT010000002.1, on the reverse strand, counting down.
GAATACCGACGCCCACAATACCGGTTACCGGTTTGATTCGACAGAACTGCCCGCCAATAGCGGAACAGCCTATGAATATGGCAATACCGGCCATCGTCCCGGACCTGGCGGCGGTTATTTCCCCGTCCCACCGGTTGATTCGGCACAAGATATGCGGTCCGAAATGCTGACCGTGATGACCAAATTGGGTCTTAATCCCGAAAAACACCACCACGAAGTGGCCCCGGCCCAGCACGAACTGGGGATGAAATTCTCCACACTGGTGGAAATGGCCGATCACTTGCAGCTTTATAAATATGTGGTCCAAAATGTCGCCGCCGCCTATGGCAAAACCGCAACCTTTATGCCCAAGCCTTATTATGGCGATAATGGCTCTGGCATGCACGTCCACCAATCGATCTGGAAAGGTGGAAAACCGGTTTTCGCTGGTGACCGTTATGCCGATCTGTCGCAAACCTGCCTCTATTATATTGGCGGCATTATCAAACATGCGCGGGCCATCAATGCCTTTGCCAATGCCTCAACCAATTCCTACAAGCGGCTGGTTCCGGGCTTTGAAGCGCCTGTCCTGCTGGCCTATTCAGCCCGCAATCGTTCCGCCTCAATTCGCATCCCCTATTCAACATCACCCAATGGCAAACGCCTTGAAACCCGCTTCCCCGATGCCGCAGGCAACCCGTATTTGACGTTTGCTGCGCTTCTGATGGCTGGCCTTGACGGAATTGAAAACAAAATCGATCCGGGCGACGCCATGGACAAGGATTTGTATGACCTGCCACCCGCAGAATTGCAGAACGTCCCCCATGTTTGTGCGAGCCTGCACGAGGCGCTGGGCGCCTTGCAAAGCGATCATGATTTCTTGCTGAAGGGCAATGTCATGAGCAAGGACCAGATCGATGCCTATATCGACCTGAAAATGGAAGAAGTCACCCGCCTGGCCATGCACCCTCACCCAGTGGAATTCGATATGTACTATTCCAGTTGAGCGCGCCGGGCATTTTGCAAGCATCATCGGTGGACAGCTTGTAACAGGGCGCCGGATTTGGTAGGTCGACGCAGTTGAGAAATTGCGCTTGGAGGACTTACCTTGAACGCAAAAATTACGACACATCAGGCCCGCGAAGACGAACGCAATGCGGCAATCCAGATCTATGTGAACGGCGAGATTGTGCCCCGGCACCAAGCCGTGGTCAGTGTCTATGACAGTGGTTTTTTGCTGGGCGATGGCGTCTGGGAGGGTCTGCGGCTTTACAACGGGCGTTGGGCGTTTTTGCGCGATCATCTGGATCGCCTGTTTCAAGCCGCCAGAGCGATTGACCTGGACATCGGACTTGACCGCGCCGGCGTGATAGCGGCGCTGGAGACCGTCCGCATCGCCAATGACATGCACGACAATGCGCACGCCCGATTGATGATAACACGCGGCATCAAAACCCACCCGTTTCAGCATCCTTCATTGTCGCAAACGGGCCCGACCACAGTCATTATCATGGAGCATTCCGTGCCAGCCATGGCCCGGCCCATTCGTCTGGCCACGGTGCCCCATATTCGTGGTCTGCCGATGAGTCAGGATGCAAAACTGAACTCGCATTCCAAAGTGAATTGCATTTTGGCTTGTATCGCGGCTGAAAAAGCCGGTGCCGACGAGGCCCTTATGCTGGATGTGCACGGGTTCGTAAACACCACCAATGCCTGCAACTTTTTTATTGTGCGCAAGGGCGAAGTTTGGACCAGTACCGGTGACTATTGCATGAATGGCATAACCCGGCAAAAAGTGATTGATCTGTGCCGCGAAAACCAGATTCCGGTTTTTGAGCGTAACTTTTCCCTGGTCGACACCTATGATGCTGACGAAGCCTTTTTGACCGGCACTTTTGGCGCACAAACGCCAGTAAAATCGATTGATGGCCGCCAGATTGGCACTGGCAATGCCGGGCCGGTGACCCAGAACATGCGCAACCTTTACAAGGCCCTGATCGAACAGGATACGGCCTCATGCGCATAGCCATGTGGTCTGGTCCACGCAATCTTTCAACGGCAATGATGTATAGCTTTGCCGCACGCGGCGATTGTTTTGTGTGGGACGAGCCGTTTTACGCGGCCTATTTGGCGGTAACCGGGCTGGACCACCCGATGCGCTCCCAAATCCTGCAAGCCGGTGAGACGGACGCCAAAAAAGTGGCGGACCAATGTCAGGGCGCAGCCCCCGACGGTGCCAGGCTTTTTTATCAAAAACACATGACCCAGCATATGGTTGAGGCGATGGACCGAGGCTGGATGGGCGACGTGAAAAATGTATTTCTGATCCGTCACCCCGCCCGTGTTATTGCCAGTTATGCTAAAAAACGCGAACGGCCCAGCTTCGATGACATCGGCTTTTGGCAGCAGGCCGAACTGTTTGAGCAAATTATCGCCAATGGCGATCCGGCTTTGGTCATTGACGCCAGTGACATACGGCATAACCCGGCAGCAGCGCTGACGGTGCTTTGTGCCGCCCTTGACCTGTCCTTCACACCAGCCATGTTGCACTGGCCCAAGGGCGGGCACACGGCGGACGGGGTCTGGGCGCCGCATTGGTATGGTGCTGTGCACCAAAGCACCGGTTTTGCTGGCCCCGAAGGCCCGCTACCGAAGCTCTCGGGCGATCTGGCCAATATAGCCTGCCAAGCTTTACCCTTTTATGAAAAACTCGCCACTCAGAAACTGAGATTCTAGTGCCCTGAGCCTAAGCATTATTGGGTGCCGTTGGCTTTTTGGTTGCAGCGCGTTTTTTTGCTTTTTGCCCTGTGCAAGGGCTACAAATGTGGCGGAATTATGCCTGAAAATAACCCCGCCCCCCCAATGGACGGGGCCTTTTCAATCGGCTAAGACAACACCATAGCGGGGCCGTTTTGTCTCGCACTTTGTTGTCGCCTATTGCTGTGAAACGGGTTCTGATGCTGCGTAACATTATCCTTGCCTCTATAATCGTGCCTGTTTTTGGCCTGGCGGGTAGCGCCATTGCCCAAACCGAAGTCACCGATGATCAGACCGCCCCGATCGATAGCGGCACCGCCGGCGATATTATCGTGCGCAGTGGCGGCTCGGTCCTGATTGGTTCGGGAACTGCCGTTGTTATTGATTCTGACAATACCCTGCTCAATGAAGGAACAATCGGTTCATTGGACACCAGCAACACCACAGGGGTTTTGCTGACCGGTGGCACCACAGGCAGCCTGAACAATACCGGGTCAATTTCCCTGACCGAAGACATCACCAATACCGATGACGACAATGATGGTGATCTGGATGGAACATTTGCACAAGGCAGCGGACGGGTTGGCATTTTGATCGAAGGCCCGGCCGCGTTTATGGGCAATGTGTCCAATGACACCGCCGGCCGCATTGTTGTTGAAGGCAATAATTCAGCCGCCATTCGTATCCTTTCCGGGCTGGATGGCGATCTGACCAATGACGGTACCATTACCATCGTCGGTAATGACAGCTATGGCATACAGGTTTCCAGCACCGTTAATGGCGACGTGTCCTCCAACGGCATTATCAGCGTTAGCGGTGAAAACAGTGTCGGGCTTAGCGTCGATGCCCAGGTCAACGGCACCGTAACCAATACCGGCCAGATATCGGCGACAGGGTTTCGCGAAACCACGCGCCGTAACTCTGTGGAAGAACGCGACAAGCTGGACAGTGATGATCTGCTTCAGGGCGGCTCGGCTGTCTCTATAACGGCCAATGTCGCCGGCGGGTTTATCAATGGTATTTTGCGCGACACCGACGGTAATGCCACCCGAACAGGTGCAATCACCTCGCAAGGCGCGGCTCCGGCGGTTTTGATCAGCGCGGGTCTGGATACAGACCCCGGTGGTGACGTCACGCTGGGCGCTGTTGGCGCAACCGCTGATGATCAGGACTGGGGCTTGATCAATGACGGCACGATTGTCGCCACCGGCGTCAATGACGGCTTTGCCACCACCGCTGTTCGCGTTCAGGGCCAGGAATTTGGCGGCGTTATGCGCCGGGCAATTATTGAACGCGGGATTTTAAACTCCGGCACCGTTTCAGCCAGCGGCTTTGACGCCAGCGCCAGGGCCATCTGGATCGGCAATGGCGCCGATGTCGGCACAATTCGTAATCACGGGCAAATCCGCTCGGCCATAACTTCGCAAGTTGGTGGCCAGTCCATCGGGATCGCCGTTGATGCCGGTTCCCAAGTATCGACCATATCCAACACAAACACCATTCAGGCCCAATACACCGGCAGCGGGACCGGCGCACAGGCTGTGGCCATTTATGATGCGTCTGGAAATGTTGATCTGGTCCAAAATCAGGGGCTGATCACCGCGGTCTACTCTGAAATATTGCCTGACGGTGAAGAAGTTGACCCCAACGATACAACACGCCATGCGGTTTCCATCGATTTGTCGAACAACACGACCGGTGCAACAGTACGGCAAATTGCCAATTCAGACAGCTCGATCACACCCGCCATTGTTGGCGATATCATCCTTGGCAGCGGTAATGACACAGTCACCCTGGACGCCGGCAGGCTTGATGGTGATGTCGTATTTGGTGATGGCGAAGATCTGTTGACCATTGATAATGGTGCCGAGCTGACCGGGGCGCTCTATGACTCGGATGGCCTTTTGACCCTTGATGTCCGCGATGGCCTATTGGCATTGGGTGCCGACACAACCTTGAACCTGACCAGTGCAACATTTGGGTCTGATGCCCGTCTGCAAATGACCTTGGCCAATTCGGCCACGGGCATTACCGGGGCAACGTTTAACACCTCTGGCACAGTGATGTTTCTGGACGGTGCCGTGATTGCGCCGATCCTGACTGAACTGGTCGGCAATGGCGGCAGTTTCAGCTTTTTACAAGCCGGCACCTTGGGAATTCAGGGATCACTGGACGCTCTACTCGACAGTGAACAACTGCCATACCTCTATAATGTCAGCCTGCGCCAAGGGGCGGCCGGCGATACACTTGTTCTAGACCTGCAACGACGCACGGCCAGCGAGCTGGGCTTTGATACCAATCAGACCGCCGTTTATGACGCCTGGTTTTCAGCCCTTTCATCCAGCACCGACAGCGCACTGGAAGGCGGCTTTGCCCAGCTGACCAACCAAGATGATTTCTTTGGCGCCTATAACCAGTTATTGCCGGAATTTGGCGCTGCGGCCTTGCAGTTCACCCTGGCCAACACCGATGGTGCCACTGGTGCCATTGCCACACGGTTGGACAATGTCCGCCGTGGTTATGGACCGCAAGGTGGCATGTGGGCCCAAGAAATCGGCTATTACCTGACCCGCAATCTCAGCTCTATCTCACAGCCCTATCGGGGCTTTGGTCTGGGCATGGCCATTGGTATTGACCGCCCGCTTGGTCCTCTGGACGCTATTGGTATTGCCGTCAGCGGGTTTTCGAACGAGATCAAGCAACCCGGCGGTTTTGATAAGCCTTTGACCTCGCGCTCTGCCCAGATCGGCGTTTATGGCGGCAGCACATTTGGCAATCTGAACTTTGAATCCAATGCCTCGATCGGTGTGGACACATTTGATTCCGAGCGGGTCTTACAGTTTGGCGATGTTGCACGCACCACGACGGGTGGCTGGGGTGGCAACCATGTCGCCGGTACGGCACGCCTGTCTTATGATATTACATCAGGGAAATGGTATATCCGGCCCAGCGCATCGCTGGATTATCTGCGCCTCAAGGAAAAAGCCTATACGGAAGTTGGCGGCGGTGCCGGTATTGATCTGGACATCAATTCACGCCTGTCCAAATCCTTCTCTGGTTCTGCAACCGTCTCTTTTGGACGCAAGTTTAGCCGGCCCAGTGGGTCATGGTGGTCCCCACAACTGCGCGTTGGTGTTCGCAACGAATTTCAAGGCAATGCCGCCAGCACCGTGGCACGCTTTTCAGGCTTTACCGATGAGTTCACTCTGACCCCGCAACAATTACCCGATACCGCGGTTCTGTTGGGCTTCTCGTTTGCCGCAGGCAGCCGCTTTACGTCATTCGGCTTTGATTATGATGCCGATATTCGTAACGGCTTTGTACGCCATACCGGGCGTCTGGTGATTCGTTTTATCTTCTGACCACCACGGCAAGGTCTTAACAGAATCGGTCATCTGTAGGGCACACCCTAGACCCGTTTAATCTAACCATTTGAATTGTAGTATTTTTTTGAGTTCCACAAAACCTATTGTTGTGCCTTGACTTAAATTACTACTTATACGAGTGTTTCAGGGCGTCCTATCGTGTCAGGCGCATTTCCCCGGCCGGGCTCACCCCGTGCTCATACTTCCGGGGTCGAAGGGCTGGAGACACCCCGAGCTCCAGCCCTTCTTTTCATTGCTCGCATTCTGTTCTGTCTCCATTCTGTTATGCTGGGGCGAATCGCGCAGCAATTGATCGGTGACGACTGTGAGCAGTAAGAATAATTCTGGAAAATCCACGCTGGGTGAAGCCGAGGCGTTGTTTGGTAAGGCAGAGAAACCCTCTGCGCCAACGGCCTATACCGCCGAAGATATTGAGGTCCTTGAAGGCCTGGAGCCAGTACGCAAACGCCCTGGCATGTATATTGGTGGCACAGGCCGCGCCGCCCTGCACCATTTGTTTGCCGAAGTCCTGGATAATGCCATGGACGAAGCCGTGGCTGGTTTTGCTGATCGTATCGAGGTTATCCTGGAGCCCGGCAATCAATTAACGGTAATCGATAATGGCCGGGGTATTCCAGTCGATCCGCACCCAAAGTTCAAGGATAAATCCGCCCTGGAAGTGATCATGACCACCTTGCACGCTGGGGGCAAATTCTCATCCAAGGTTTATCAAACATCTGGCGGTCTGCACGGTGTTGGGGTGTCGGTGGTCAACGCCCTTTCCGACCATCTTACCGTCGAAGTGGCCCGTAATCGCACTCTCTATTCCCAAAGCTTTTCGCGGGGACTGGCGCTGGGCAAATTGAAAGAAATCGGCGCAGCACCCAACCGGCGCGGCACGCTGGTACGGTTTTCACCAGACCCCGAAATTTTTGGCGACAAGCTGTCCTTTTCACCCAAACAAGTGTTTCGCATGGCCCGCGCCAAGGCCTATCTGCAACGCGGAGTGCGCATTCGTTGGCGCTGTGATCAAAGCCTGGTTGAGGGAACAGACACACCGGCCGAAGCCGAGTTTCATTTTCCGGGCGGGCTGGCGGACTTTCTGCGCGAACGGCTGGGCACCAAAACTACCATTACCCCCGATGTCTTTGCGGGGCGCGTCGAAAAAGAAGGCGGTCATGGCTCGGTCGAATGGGCAATCAGCTGGACACCGCAAGGTTTTGGCGAAGCCGACGGCTTCACCTCGTCTTATTGCAACACTGTGCCCACAGCAGAAGGCGGCACCCATGTTTCTGGCCTGCGCTCTGCCTTGACCAAAGCCCTAAAAGCCTATGCGGAAACCGCTGGCATGGGCAAAAAAGCAGCACAAATCACCGCCGATGACGTGTTGGGGACCGCCGGTGCCATGGTCTCGGTGTTTATCACTGAGCCAGAGTTTCAGGGCCAGACCAAGGAGAAACTGGCCTCGCCTGCCGCAGCCAAAGCGGTTGAAGCCGCCGTGCGTGATCCTTTTGATCACTGGCTGGCCGGTGCGCCAAAAGAAGCTGCCAAGCTGCTTGAATGGGTGATTGGCCGGGCCGAAGACCGTCTGCGTCGCCGCCGCGAAAAAGAGGTCAACCGCAAAAGCGCCACGCGCAAGTTGCGCCTGCCTGGCAAATTGGCTGATTGCTCACGTTCGGGCACACAAGACACCGAAATTTTTCTGGTCGAAGGGGACAGTGCTGGCGGCTCGGCCAAACAGGCGCGTAATCGCAAGACCCAGGCGATCCTGCCACTGAAGGGTAAAATCCTGAATGTGGCCAGCAACAGTGCCGATAAAATCGCCGCCAATCAGGAAATCCGCGACCTTTCACAGGCACTTGGGGTGCATATCGGATCGCGTTTTGATCTTGAAAACCTGCGTTACGAGCGGGTGATCATTATGACCGACGCCGATGTCGACGGCGACCATATCGCCGCATTGCTGATCACGTTTTTCTATAAAACCATGCCGCAAATCATCCATGCCGGGCGGCTCTTTCTGGCATTGCCGCCGCTTTATCGCCTCAGCCGAGGCGGCAAGAGCGCCTATGCCCGCGATGATGCACACCGCGAGGAATTGCTGGCGACCGATTTTTCCGGGCGCGGCAAGGTCGAGATCAGCCGTTTTAAGGGCCTTGGCGAAATGATGCCCGCGCAGCTCAAAGAAACAACAATGGACCCCGCCAAACGCACTTTGGCCTGCATTCGCTTTGACGAAGACAACCTGCCCACCACCGAAGCACTGGTCGAAACTTTGATGGGTAAAAAACCCGAACTGCGCTTCCAGTTTATTCAGGAACACGCCAAATTTGTACAAGAGCTAGATGTTTAGGGGAGCGCGAAAACCATGACCTTTGAGATTTGGATCATGTATGTCGCCACCGTGCTGGTGTTGATGAGCACGCCCGGCCCCAGTCAATTATTGATGCTCTCGAACAGTCTGGGCAACGGCTTCAAACGATCTTTAATGACCGCGTGGGGTGATTTGACCGCCAATATGGGCCAGATGCTGGCCGCCAGTCTGGGCTTGGCCGCACTGATCATGGCTTATGGACACAGCCTGCTGGTCATTAAATGGGTCGGTGTCGCATACCTTCTCTGGCTTGGGACAAAAACCCTGATGCGCGCCAATTCCGGTGCCAGGGCGACGCAAGATCAACAGGCCACATCCCTGCACAAGCTGTGGCTACAAGGCTTTATCACCTCAGCCAGCAACCCCAAAGCCATTGTATTTTTTGCGGCGCTGTTCCCACAATTTATAACGCCTGCCCAGCCCTTTTGGTCACAATTTCTTATCCTAAGCACCACCTATATCGTTATTGATGGCCTGTTTTTATGCACCTATGGCGCGCTGGCCCAGTGGATGAGCAAAATAACGACCGGCAGAGGCAAGCAATGGCTGGACCGCGCCGGGGGCAGCTTTATGATTATTGCGGCCATTTTGTTGGGCCTGAAAACCGTTCAAAAAGCCTCATAACTCTGTGCCCTGATGGGTTTTTAGCCCCTTGAACCTACAGTCATTGTAGGGATTAACCTGCCTGAACCATTCCCTAGAAGGTTTCAGGAGATACGAACAATGTCGATAATATACTGGATACAAGTGGCGGGCATGCTGGCCAGTGGTGCATTTCTGGCCGCAGTCATCTGGTCAATCATCTTCCCACAGATCCGCATATGGCCGCCGCAACAATCCACATTATGGAATCGGGCCCTCATCTGGGTTCTGACCGTGATTGCCCTTGGCAGCATATTCTGGCTGGGCCTGAGCGATTGGAATGCGTTCGGCTGGTCTTTATGGCTGCGTTGGGGCCTTGGCCTGACTTTGATTGTTGCTGGCAATATTGTGGTGTTTCACAGCATTGTTTATCTGGGATACAGGGCCACCAGCGGTGCCAAAACGACATTGCGAACCAGCGGTTTTTACCGCTATTCGCGCAACCCACAATATACGGCGGACCTGTTTTTGTTTTCGGGCTGGGCCATTTTATCGGCATCGGTCAATGCCCTGCCGGTCATTGCCATAACCCTTGTGACGCTTTTTATGGCCCCCTTTTCCGAAGAACCGTGGTTAAGGCGCATGTATGGCAAACCCTATGAAGACTATTGCCGCAAAGTCCGCCGCTTTCTATAAAGCCTGATGATTATTCGTCCCGCATGCCCTGATGACTTTGAAAACTGGTTGCCTTTATGGGAAGGCTATCAGGCCTATTACAAGGCCGATTTATCAGCGATCACCAAAAATACCTGGGCGCGTCTGATGAACCCGCCAGCCAATGGGCCGTTTGCGCTGGTGGCCGAGGCCGATGATGGGGCGTTGGTTGGCCTGACCCATTACACATTTCATGCCCACACCTGGCGGGCCGAGCCATCATGTTATCTGATTGATCTGTTTGCCAAGAAAAGTTTACGCGGCAAGGGCATTGGCCGCGCCCTGATCGAAGCCGTTTACGCCCGCGCGGACGCGCACGGGGCCGGTCAGGTCTATTGGTTGACCGAAGAATTTAATACCGACGGACGGCGCCTTTATGACAAAGTGGCGACGCAAACGCCCTTTATCAAATATCAACGTTAGATCAGCCTCTTGTGCGGCGTGTATTTAATCTCATGCTCTAGCAAGAACCGTTTGGTTTCGATGCCGCCGCCAAACCCGGTCAGCGTCTTATTGGCCCCGATCACCCGGTGGCAAGGGATTACAATAGGCAAAGGATTGGCCCCGTTGGCCGCCCCAACGGCCTGTGCACCACCCGGCCGATCCACCATCAAGGCCAGTTCACCATAGGTGATGGTTTCGCCAAACGGTATATCGCATAATGCCCGCCAGACCGCGTTCTGAAAAGGCGATCCGCCCATGTGCAAAGGCAGATCAAAACCCTCTAATTTGCCTGCAAAATATGCCTCTAACTGTGCAATTACCGCGTCGAAACCCGCATCATCACGCACCCAGTCGGATTTAATTAGCGCGGCATGGTCCTTGTTGGGAAAGCTGATCAGATGCAAGGCATGCGTATCCCCGGCCAGCAAAAGCGGCCCGACCGGGCAGTCATAAACACTGTAGGTCATCACATGATGATGATTGGGGTCCATCTGCTTTTCCTCTTTACGGAACAGAATAGTGTGGATGCCCAGACTTGCAAGAAAAGGCATAAATAGCCATGTATCGCAGAGCCAATGAGAAAGCCGACCGAGATGCCAATCCCTGATCTTGTTTCCCGCCTGACACACATATCGCCAGCATTTGCGACAACACCGCAATTGCATGTTGCCGATATGACCGCCGCAAAACAGGCAGGCTTTACCATGATCCTCAATGCCCGTCCCGACGGCGAAGAGGACGAGGATGAGCAACCGCCCAGCATTCTTTTGAAAAAGGCAGCCCAGGATGCCGGCTTGGCCTATTCTTATGTGCCGATCATCAATGGTGCGGTATTTCCGCACAATGCACTTATTGCGGCTGGCGAGGCCATGGCGGATCACCAAGGGCCAATTTTGGGTTTTTGTCTGACCGGCATGCGTTCATTACGCCTGTGGGCTTTGGCCAGTGTGCTTTATGGTTTGGCTGCGCCTGAAGACTTGCTTAGTGCTGCACAATCAGCCGGATTATCGCTGGACAGCTTTGCCGAGCACCTGGATCGCCTGTCGCGCCATGAAGCCCCGCTTTATGTGGCCGACAACGCCGCCATGATGATTTAGGCCGCGTCCACGCATAAACTCATCGACCAGACACTGCCAAAGAGAAAATTGCCAAAGCGCCCTGTTCTTGATACGGCTTTCGCACCGAAGCGGGGGCTTTTTCTATTTGGGGAATCATCATGAAAAAATATATTGCTGAAATGACAGGCACTGCAACACTGGTCCTGTTTGGCTGCGGCGCAGCCGTACTGGGCGGTGCCGCGATAGGGCAAGCCGGAATTGCCGCTGCATTCGGGTTGGCGATTGTTGCTATGGCCTATGGCATCGGCCCGATATCCGGGTGTCATATTAATCCCGCGGTATCGCTGGGGGCTTTCGTGGCCGGGCGAATGGATAGTTCTGAAATGCTCAAATACTGGATTGCGCAATTTATTGGTGCCGCAATTGGGGCTGGATTGGTTTACCTGATCGCCACCGGCAAGGCAGGGTTTGACGTAAAGGTCGATGGTCTGGGGCAAAACGGATGGGGTCCTGGATATTTGGGTGAATATTCCATGCGCTCTGCATTTATATTCGAGGTTGTCGCAACGTTCCTGTTTGTGGTTGTAATTTTGGGGGCAACTCATGAAAAAGCCCCGGCGGCCATGGCTGGCCTGGCCATAGGCATGACGCTATGGGCGATCCATCTGGTCGGCATTCAGGTCACAGGCGTTTCTGTTAATCCGGCGCGCAGCTTTGGTCCGGCACTGTTTACCGGGTTTGGGCAATTATGGTTGTTTTTCATTGCCCCCGCTATTGGTGGGGGACTTGCTGGCGTGCTGTTCAAAACAGGCCTGTTGGAAAACAATGACTGACGCGCCCGCTAACATGACAATTTTGTTAGACTCGTCTTGCTTGCATCGCACCGCCTGAGTGCTAGCCTGATCTCATCTGGACCCGAAGAAACAAACCGGGCCAAAAGGGAGGCAAATGTGATCAAACAACTCGCACTGGTCAGTGCGCTAACAATGGTCTGCACCACGGCCACGGCCGAAATGGTGCAGATCGACAAAAACCCATATCCATCGACCTATAAACCCGCGGCATCAGGGTCCGTTCTTATTCAGGGCGCACATATTTTTGATGGTCTGGGCAAAGAATACACCACGGCGGATGTGTTGCTGGAAAACGGCAAAGTTTCGGCACTGGGCGAACATCTGGACACGCCAAGCAGTGCCACCGTTATTGATGGTTCCGGCAAATGGGTCACACCAGGCATCATCGATGTGCATTCGCACATGGGGGTTTATGCCTCGCCGGGTGTGCGCGCCACCGCTGATGGCAATGAAGTGACCAGCCCGGTAACCGCAGAGATTTCGTCGGAACACGGGGTCTGGCCTCATGATCCAGCCTTCAACCGGGCACGCGCTGGCGGCATTACCGCCATGTTGGTTCTGCCCGGTTCTGCCAATCTGTTCGGTGGACGCGGCACAGTCTTGAAAAATGTGACCTCGCGCACCGTCCAGGGCATGAAGTTTCCCGGCGCACCCTATGCGCTGAAAATGGCCTGCGGCGAAAACCCCAAACGGGTTTATGGGCAAAAGGGTGGCCCCTATTCTCGCATGGGTAATTTTTCGCACTATCGTAAAACCTGGATCAAGGCGACGGCTTATAAGAAAAGCTGGGATGATTATCGCACCGACTACGCCAAGTGGGAGGACAAACAAAACAACAGCAAAGACAAGAAAGACAAGGACAAGAAGCCCCCCAAAGCCCCCAAGCGCGATTTACAAATGGAAACATTGATGGGCGTTCTGGACGGTGAAATTCGCGTCAACATGCACTGTTACCGCGCCGATGAAATGGCGCAGGTTATTGATATGTCAAAAGAATTTGGCTATCATGTCAGCGCCTTTCACCACGCCATCGAGGCCTATAAGGTCGCGGACCTTTTGCGCGAAAACGACACCTGTGCGGCCATGTGGGCGGATTGGGGCGGCTTTAAGATGGAAGCCTATGATTCCATCCGCGAAAATATTCCCATGGTTCACAAGGCCGGGGCCTGCGCCATTGTTCATTCAGACAGCGAAGTTGGCATCCAACGCCTTAATCAGGAGGCCGCCAAAGCCTTGGCCGATGGTAATAAAGCCGGCCTGGATATCAGTCAGGGCGAAGCCTGGACCTGGTTATCCTCTAATCCTGCAAAACTGTTGGGCATTGGCGACGAAACTGGCGCTCTTGCCCCCGGCCTTAACGCCGATGTGGTGGTTTGGTCCGGCAATCCGTTTAGCGTCTATAGCCGCGCCGAAACCGTCTTTATCGACGGCACCGTGGTCTTTGACCGTAACGATCAATCCAAAAAAGCCGTTTCAGATTTCGAACTGGGACAACCTGGTGATGGAGATGAAAAATGAGCATATTTGGTAAACTGACACTGGCGGCATCCGTACTGAGCCTGGCCAGCGCGACACCCGTAATGGCCCAGACCATCGCCATTACCGGCGGCAAAGTGATCACCAATACGGCCCAGGGCCATATTGAAAACGGTACGGTGGTCATCAAAGACGGCAAGGTCGTTACCGTCGGTTCCAATATCGCGATCCCTGATGGGGCGACACGCATCAATGCCAGCGGCAAATGGGTCACACCCGGCCTGTTTTCGCCTCTGTCACAGGTGGGACTGGTCGAGGTATCGTTGGAAGACAGCACCAATGACGCCAGCGCCGATGAGGCGGACTTTTCCGCTGCTCTGGACGGGGCTGATGGATTTAACCCCAAGGCCGAAGCCATCGCCATCACCAAGATTGAAGGCATGACCCGCATGGCCGTTACCCCAGATGCGGGCGCGCATATTTTTGCAGGTTCCGGCTTCATTGCCAACACAAGCGGCAGCTTTGATTCGATAACCAAAGGCAAAGCCTTCATGGCCGTGCATATGGGCGAAAAAGGGGCGCGGCTGGCCGGGGGCTCGCGGTCGGCATCCTGGGCGTATCTTCGCAATGCCCTGAGCGAGGCCCGCAGCTATCGTCCCGGTCGCACCCGCGAAGGTGCCTTGCTTAACGGACCAGATGCACAGGCCTTAAAAGCTGCCGCCGAAGGGCGTATGCCGCTTCTTGTCTATGCCTCACGCGCATCCGACCTGATGACACTGGTTCGCCTGCATGGTGACTATCCCAAGCTGGATCTGGTCGCCGTCGGCGCTCAGGAAGGCTGGATGGTTGCTGATGCACTGGCCAATGCTGAAATCCCTGCCATCATCCAACCTCAGGACAACCTGCCGGGCAGTTTTGAAACTCTGGGGGCCACCATGGAAAACGCGGCCCGTTTGCAAGCCGCCGGTGTGCGCATAGCCATTGCGCAGATCGACGAGGCCTTTAACGCCCGCCTTGCCGCGCAACAGGCCGGTGATGCAGTGGCCAACGGCCTGTCCTGGGATGCGGCCTTCATGGCCATAACCAGCACCCCGGCGGCCATTTTTGGTCTGGACGATCAATTGGGCGCGCTGGCCAGTGGTATGAACGCTGATATTGTTGTCTGGGATGGTGACCCACTGGAACTGATGAGCAGTCCTGACCATGTCTTTATTGACGGAAAGGAACAATCCATGGTTTCACGCCAGACCAAATTGCGGGATCGTTATCTTGATCTGAGCAACATCCATGAAAAGCCATTGGCCTATCGGTAAGCCAATATTTAGAATAATAAGCAGGTCGGGCGGGATTTTGTCTGCCCGGCCTGCATTGACTTGAGATCAAGCCGCACTATGGTCCGGGTCGCGTGAGATACTTTCATTTTTACGCTTGTAACCTCAACCTTGGTGCCCATGAATTTTGAAGATCTGGGGCTTGGCCCCAAAACACTGAAAGCCGTTGCTGAAACCGGCTATACAGAACCCACACCGATCCAAGCCGAAGCTATACCGCACGTCTTGGCGGCGCGAGACGTATTGGGCATTGCTCAGACCGGAACCGGCAAGACTGCGTCTTTTACCCTGCCGATGATCGATATCCTCAGTCGCGGGCGCGCCAAAGCGCGTATGCCACGATCTCTGATCCTGGAACCAACACGGGAACTGGCGGCGCAAGTTGCCGAAAACTTTGAAAAATACGGCAAGTATCACAAACTTTCCATGGCGTTGTTGATTGGTGGCGTTGCCTTTGGCGAGCAAAATCGCAAATTGATGCAAGGCGTCGATGTGCTGATCGCCACACCAGGCAGACTGCTGGACCATGTGGAACGCGGCAATCTGTTGATGAATGGCGTCCAGCTTCTGGTTGTCGACGAAGCCGACCGCATGCTGGACATGGGCTTTATCCCCGACATTGAACGCATTTTTAAAATGACGCCATTTACGCGCCAGACGCTGTTTTTCTCGGCCACCATGCCCACCGAAATTCAACGAATCGTAGACACGTTTTTGCACAACCCGAAACGCGTCGAGGTCACACGGCCCACAGCAACCGCAGATACAATCAAACAAAGTCTGATCAAGCTGGATCGCAATGATGCACGTCAGAAAAATCAGGCCCTGCGCGATATTATCGACAATAATGACGTAAAAAACGCCATCATCTTTTGTAACCGCAAACGTGATGTCGACCGGGTTGCCTCATTCCTGAAAAAATCCCGATACAGTGCCTCGCCGATTCATGGGGATCTGCCGCAAAGTGTGCGCACAGCGACGCTGGAAAATTTCAAAAACGGTGACGTGAAATTACTCATTGCCAGTGATGTCGCGGCGCGAGGCCTTGATATTCCCGACGTCAGCCATGTTCTGAACTATGACGTTCCCATGCACCCCGAAGATTATATCCACCGTATTGGCCGCACCGGCCGGGCCGGGCGTAAAGGGTGCGCCATAACGATTTCTACCCCAGCCGATTCCAAATCCCTGCACGGGGTGCAGAACCTGATTGGCCATGATATTCCTCTGGTCGGTGCGCCGGAGCCCGAGCCTGCACCTGCACCACAAAGCAATAAACCTGAACCGATTGCCGAGGAACAACCCGCAGAGTCCAGCGCGCCCACAAGGCGCCGCCGGGTCAGAGTGCGCAAACCCAAAACCGACGCTCAAACAGCGCCTGCCGAAACGGCCACCCAGAGCACTCCTGAAACCCAGTACGCCCCGGAAGAACAGCCCAAACCGGCACGCAGAAGAACCAGAACACGTAAGCCGCAATCGCAGTCTCAATCGCAAGAGAAGCCTCAGGCGGTACAAGAACCTGTTATTGCCACACCTTCTGAGCCTGCGCCAAAGCCCGTAGACAGGTCAGAGCAAAAAGTGCCGCAAAATAAACAAGCCCAGAAACAAACCAGCAGGCGTAATCGCGACCATAAGCCAAAGTCTCAACAATCCACACTGGGTTTTGGCCAGGCAACCCCAGACTTCTTCAAAAGAGATAATTAGAGGCTACTTATATTATTTACTAATAATGGGCTTTTTGACCGTTTTCTTTACCCTCTGTTCGGCATTTGCAGCATAAACTCGCGCAAATAAATTAGCTCGATAGCCGCAATGGTGTCGTGTAAAGGGTTCGGACATGTCGACAGCAAAGAAAACCAAAACAAAGAACAATCAACAGCATGCTAAAGATGTGTTGAAAATTCTTGCTGATTTGGAGCTCAACTCAACGCCCCACAATTATGAGTTATTCCACAGCTATGTAACAGGCGAAAAGCCTACGCTGGCCAAGGAAATTCGTGCCTTGATGGCCGATAGTGCTCTGGACCAGTCCATGTGCACCAAACTGCACGGCAGACATTTTTCCGGCATTGATCTGACGGACGAAGCCCTGCTGACTGGCGGAAAGTTTACCACAGAAATCAGCGCCGTTATGCGCATGTTGTCTGCTGCTGAACGCAATACGGTAGAATACGAAAAAACCCTTTCCGGTGCGACAGATATTCTGGAACATGTCAACGATGACAAATCCCTCAAGAATATGGTCGATACCCTGTTGGCCGCCACCACCAAGATGCAGCGCCACACACAATTGCTCGAACAAAAGCTCAACAAGACAACGGCCGAAGTCAACACTTTGCGCAACAATCTGGAAGAAGTGCGCACCGAAGCTATGACCGACGCATTGACCGGCATTGCCAATCGCAAGCGCTTTGACGAGTGCATGTTGCAAGAGTGCAATCTCGCGGAGCAAGACGAGCAGGAGCTAAGCCTGGTCCTGTGCGACATTGATCATTTCAAACGCTTTAACGATACATGGGGTCACCAGACCGGGGACCAGATTATCCGTTTTGTCGCAAGCTGCCTGCAACGGCATGCTGCGAAGAGCCACCTTGTGGCCCGTTATGGCGGAGAAGAATTTGCGGTTATCATGCCGCATACCGATGAACAAACGGCATTCGATCTGGCCGATAATATTCGTGCCAGCGTTGAATCCAAAAAGCTGTTGCGCAAGTCCACAAATGAGGACATGGGCACTGTGACAATTTCGCTGGGTGTGGCCCATTTTTCATCCCATGACACGATTGAAGACCTGATTGAACGTGCCGACGAGGCCCTTTATCGCTCGAAACATGCCGGGCGAAACAAGGTCTCTCTTAGCGCACCGGACCAAAAAGGGCGCAGTGCAGCCTGATCGGCTGCACGTCCCCAATTAGATTACCCATCAATGATAGAGAGAACCGGAACCCCGGTTAGCCGTTGAGCATGTCCACGCTCAGAAACTCGATATGGTCAATTTGCTCTTCGTTGACCCATGGCAATATGGCCTGGCGCACAATTTGTATTGCGCGTTCTTTATCCAGTTCAGTACGCATGCCTTTTTTTCCAAATGCGTGTTTGTGCGACGCGCGCACCACAGCATCACGCATGAAATGCGAACTGGTGCGCATTTTCCACGCATCGACACTCTTGTCCAAAACAACACGGATCGACACAAATGCATAATTGACCAGCCGTTCGTCAATTGAAATTGGCACAACGACAACCGGAATATCAACCGAATGCGTCGATTGCGCCTGATCCGGCATGGCAGTTTCTGGAAACACCTCATTCTTTATGCTCCAGTCTGCCTTGATACGATTGGACGGGCCAGAGCTGGACTTTTTCTTGCCCCCGCCGCTGGCCAATGCAGGCCCGGCCAGTGCCAGAACCATCAATGTCAGAACTGTTTTGCGCATAATTTTATTCCTCATTGCCAGACCCTAGCGCAAAGAGTTCAAAAATGCGTAAACCCGCCTTTTGAGGCAAGGCTCAGCTTTCCCCCGGCCTCTTCGATATAAACCCCCTCGCCCGTCTGCACCCGACCAATACGGCGCAGCGGCAGGTCCAACTGTTGCGATAAGGCGAGGATTTTTTCTTTATTTTGCGGTGAGGCGCAAAACAGCAATTCATAATCATCACCGCCCGTCATCAATTTGATAAGCGCATCTTGTTGATTGCCCTGCTGGTCCAGCCAATGTTGCGCAGGCCCGGATAAGGGCAGTTGGTTAGGGTACAAAAGCAGCGCGCAATCCCCGGCTTTGGCCAGATGGGCCGCGTCGGCAATCACCCCAT
Source organism: Robiginitomaculum sp. (assembly GCA_021776525.1). Classification (GTDB taxonomy): domain Bacteria; phylum Pseudomonadota; class Alphaproteobacteria; order Caulobacterales; family Maricaulaceae; genus Robiginitomaculum_B. The sequence continues at coordinate 126,524 of JAJFFT010000002.1, read as the reverse complement.
CCGACACATCAAGCCCACACTGTACCAAAGGTGCCAAAGCGGCACCCAGCGCCAAGCGAGGCTGGGGGTATTCATAACGGTCTTGCACAAACTGCTGGTCATCCTGCGCGAGGCCCGACAAGCTGCCTTGCGCCGCGCCCAAACCCAACCATCCGTCGCCTATTGTGCCGCTCACCCAAACATCATCGCCCGGACGTGCGCCCGTTCGCCTGATCAATGGACCATTGGCCCACCCCAACACGGTGATGGAAATGGTCAATGGCCCCTGCCCGCAAATAGTATCCCCGCCGATCAGGGCAATGCCATATTGGCGCTGTTCAGCGTTCAGGGCATCAATAAGGGTTTGCATATCGTGGGCATCTGGTTTTCCCGGCCAGCAAATCGTGCTCAGAAAAAAGGCTGGTTCAGCCCCCATGGCGGCCAGGTCTGAAAGGTTAGTGCGCAAAGCCTTGCAGGCGATTTGGGCGGGCGCGGCATCTGGCATGGTATGCGTGCCGGCCTGTACCATATCAGCGGCAAGAACCAGCTTGCGTCCATCACCAAAGTGCAACACCGCACCGTCATCGGCCAACCCAAGGGCTTCCGGCGTTCGGCTTGTTATGGCCGCTAGCGCCTTGATGAAGGCAAACTCACCGCCGGGTGGGGGTATGGGGGGCTTAGAACTCATCCTTACGCTCTATACGGGCCAGCGCCTCAAGGGCACCATTGATAAAGCCCGGTTCAGGCCCTGAAAAAAAATCTCCGGCCAGATCAACATATTCGTTCAAAATAGATTTTGCGGGGGTTTGCGGGTAATGCAAAATTTCCAGTGTCGCAACGCGCAAAATAGCCCGCAATGTGGCGTCCAGACGGTTCAGACGCCAATTCTTGGCCAAATGCCGACTGATGGCCTGGTCAATACTGGTCTGATGTTCAACGACGCCCCGCACCAGTTTTTCAAAAAGGGCGGCATTGGCCACCCCTTCCGCACCGGTATCATCCTTGCCGTCCAGACGGTCTTCTCTGAATTCTTCGATCACCCGGCGCGCACCCATGCCACCAATATCCATCTGAAACAGGGCTTGAACAGCACGCAGGCGTGCATCGCGCCGTTCTGTGGCGTGGTGAGTGGCGTGTTTTTCGGCGGCCTTGTTCATCAAATACTTCCTTGGATCGTCACACGGCTCTCTAGCCCGCCAAATCATCGACGACCAGCACCGGGCGCAGATGTGACTGCATTGTGCACAGGTCTGGGCTTATTCGTCGAGCTTTTCATCGGCGATAAAGCGCGCAAAATCGCTGCTTTCGGTAAAGTCCTTATAGACCGAGGCATAACGTACATAGGCCACCGGGTCGAGATTTGAGAGCGATTCCATCACCATCTGTCCTATGCGTTCCGATGTGATGTCCAGCTCACCCTCGCCTTCAAGGCGGCGCACAATAGAAGAAACCAGCTGTTCAATCTGGTCGCGCTCCATTGGGCGTTTTTGCATGGCAACCAAAACCGATCGCAATAATTTTTCACGATCAAAACGCACCCGCCGGCCGGACCGCTTGAGCACGGTTAGATCCCTTAACTGCACCCGCTCGAAGGTTGTAAAGCGCTGGCCGCAAGAAATGCACTGGCGGCGACGACGGATCGCCGCCCCCTCTTCGGCCGAGCGCGAATCTTTAACCTGCGTATCTTCGCTGGAACAGAAAGGGCAGCGCATTAGTGTAACTCGCCATAGAGCGGATAACGCGCTGTCAGCGCCTCAACCGCATTACGAACATCGGCCTCAATCGCTGCATCACCATCCGGGTTTTGTGCCAGAGCATCCAGCACCCGGACAATCATACCACCCACCGAGCGAAAGTCAGCTTCGTTCAAACCGCGCGTTGTTGTTGCCGGCGAACCAATCCGAATACCCGACGTAATGGTTGGTTTTTCCTGATCAAACGGCACGCCGTTTTTATTGCAGGTGATATAAGCCCGTTCCAGTGCCTGTTCGGCGGCATTGCCCTTAACGCCTTTGGGACGCAAATCCACCAGTGCCAAATGGGTATCCGTGCCGCCGGAAACCAGATCATATCCCGCGTCTTCCAGAACCCCGGCCATGGCTTTGCAATTGGCCACAACATTGGCCGCATATGTTTTGAACTCTGGCCGAAGTGCCTCGCCAAAGGCCACCGCCTTTGCGGTTATAACGTGCATAAGAGGCCCGCCTTGCAGCCCTGGAAAAATCGCTGAGTTGATTTTCTTGGCGATGATTTCATCATTGGTCAAAATCATCCCACCGCGTGGCCCGCGCAGGGTCTTGTGTGTGGTCGTGGTCACCACATGGGCATGGGGCATGGGGCTGGGGTGTACGCCGCCAGCGATCAGACCCGCAATGTGCGCCATATCAACCATCAGATAGGCATCAACTTCATCGGCAATTTCGCGAAATGCGGCAAAGTCAATATGGCGCGGATAAGCAGAACCACCCGTGATGATCAGGGCTGGCTTGTGTTGGCGGGCCAGGTCGCGCACCTCGTCCATATCTATCTGTGCAGTGTCTTCGCGCACACCATAATGCACCGCGTTAAACCATTTGCCCGACATGTTGGGCCGCGCACCGTGGGTAAGGTGCCCACCGGCCGCAAGGCTAAGCCCCAAAACCGTGTCGCCGGGTTTAATCAGCGCCAGAAAGACGCCCTGATTGGCCTGACTGCCTGAACTTGGCTGCACGTTGGCAAACCCCGCATTAAACAGGGCTTTGGCCCGTTCAATGGCTAGGCTTTCAATTGTATCGGCATGCACACATCCGCCATAATAGCGACGCCCCGGATAACCTTCGGCGTATTTATTGGTCAACACAGAGCCTTGGGCTTCAAGAACCGCACGCGAGACAATGTTTTCTGAAGCGATCAATTCGATCTGTCTGGACTGGCGCTGCTCTTCCAGGCGCAAGGCCGCAAAAACCTCTGCATCGACCGTAGCCAGACGTTCAGTAAAGTAAGGGGATCGAGGCGCGTTCGGTGAATTCTGATCCTTCATGGTACGACACTCCTGCTCGCACGGCGATGATATGTATCAACGTGTGATAAAACCAGTCAGACGCAGACACAACCAGCTTTTTACCCACTTTGCAGCTTTGTTTACCTTTATTGTGGGGCCTCAGGTGTAGTTTTATTTTTACCGGCCATAGAGCGGGGCCCAAGTTCGCCGAGGTTTTATTGAAAACAACAATACTTTCAAAGATTACGGCAGATAAACAGCACTAGATTACAGATATTTCACAATGCAATTATCAAAAGCAATTTACACATATGCTATTGCGTCATAGTAACTTTTGTTCGTATTAAATGAGCACAAATTTGTAACCTCAATGCGATATCAAGGCATGCACCAAAGGGCGATACAATGACCAGTGAAGATGAAACTTCGACAGATTCTCTCGAAAAAATTCAGATGACGACTGATATTATTGCGTCCTATGTCAGCAATAATACAATCGCCGTGCAGGAATTGCCAGATTTGATCAAATCTGTTCACAACGCCATGGTTGACTTGACCGGTGCCGCCGCTGCCCCCGTCAAGCAAAAGCCCGCCGTCCCGGTGTCGCGCTCGATCACCGATGACTATATCATTTGCCTCGAAGATGGCGCCAAGCTCAAAATGCTGAAACGCTATATTCGCACCCGGTTTGGCCTCACACCTGACGAATACCGTCAAAAATGGCGCCTGCCTGCCGATTACCCCATGGTTGCACCGGCCTATGCAAAACGGCGTTCAACCCTGGCCAAGGAAATTGGTCTGGGTAAGGGGTCTCGTAAATCCAAGAAAAAATAAGGGCGGTATTTACGCCCGAACAACCATGCCGTCATGCGCAGGTTCCACACCCGCAGGCAGGTCCGCAATCAGTGCGGCATAATCCAACGTAATATGCATATTCGTCAGGATGGCTCGCTCTGGTTTCAGGCGTTCTATCCATTCCAGCGTTTGCGCCAGATGCGCATGCGACGGGTGCGGTTCAATCCGCAAGGCATCGACGATCCAGACCTTCAGGCCCTGTAAATGCTCGAAACTTTCTTCGGGTATCGCAGAAACATCCGGCGAATAGGCAATATCTCCAAAACGAAATCCCAATGAACGTGTACGGGGACCATGTTCCAGATCTATGGCCATAACCGACAATGCGCCGCCCGGCCCATCAATTGTAAATGGTGTTCCCGGCGATGGCATATCCTGTGCCTGCAAAATCGCCGGATAGCTGGAATGTTCCGCTTGCACAAAGCAATAGTCAAAACGCCGGGTCAGTGTGCTGGATGTGGGCGCGTCCATATAAACAGGCACACGTTTATGCATGGCATAGCAGATCTGGCGCAGATCATCGACGCCATGGGCCTGATCTGCATGGTCATGGGTGTAAAGAACAGCATCAAGACGGTTGGTCTTTGCGCTCAGTAATTGTTCGCGCATATCCGGAGAGGTATCGACCAGCACACTGGTTGTTGCACCATTGCTGGCTTCTCTCTGGACCAGAATAGAACAGCGCGAGCGACGGTTGCGCGGCTCATTGGGGTCGCAATTCCCCCAGTTTGGGCCAATGCGCGGCACGCCGCCCGACGACCCACAGCCCAGAATACGTACATCGGTCGGTGCATCCTTCATAAGGCAGGCTTTCGTTGTGATGATGCGGCCCGTGCGAACAGATCAAAAAAGTTTTGCGTTGTTCGCGCTTCAACTTCCTCCGGCGACACGCCTTTGATCTCGGCCAGACACCTGGCGATATAAGACAGATACGCAGGTTCGTTGCGCCGTCCGCGCTTGGGGATCGGGGCCAGATATGGGCAGTCGGTTTCAAGCAGTATCCGCTCCATTGGCATAATCTGCGCAATAACATCACGAACGCTTTGGGCGTTGCGAAAACTGGCAATGCCGTTGACGCTGAAATACCCGCCGCGCTCAGCCGCAAGGCGGGCCAGTGCTTCACCCGATGTATAAGAATGCAATATAAAGGTGAAATCCTGACCCGCATTTTCATCGTCTAAAAAGGCCATCATATCGTCATCGGCTTCGCGGGTATGCAGGACCAGTGGCAATCCGGTCTGGCGCGCCGCCTCGGCATGGGCACGTAAATTAGCCAACTGATCATCACGGGCGCTATATCCATAGTGATAGTCCAGCCCGGTTTCACCAATACCAATAACTTTAGGATTGGCAGCCAGATCAATCAACATCTCAGGGCAAATGCGCGGATCATCCCCGGCATGGTGTGGATGCACCCCAAGTGTGCACCAGATGTCCGGGTCCATATCCGCCACCGCCAAAGCCCGTGAATATTCGCTGAGACGACAGCAAATTGTCGCCATCACCTGCACATTTTCATCCCGCGCTCGCGCGATAACCTCGCCAAGATCATGACGGTATGAAGCGGCGTGTAAATTAACGTGACTGTCGATCAACATGACGCATCCCCCTTGGTCAAAGGATGTGCCGCAACGGTCCGCCATGTGTTCTGAATTGCGCTAAAAAGCACCTGCCCAGGGTCGAGATAAAGACGGTCCATATCATTAGCCAGACTTTGTATATCTGCCCGCAAGGCAAACCACGGCTCCACCCCTTTGAGCGCGCCAGTGCGGGCGCAATCACGCATGCTCTTTTCTAGGCGCATGACCAGCAACTCAAAAAACAAGGTCCGTTCAGGGGCCGCTTTGGCCAGCGAAAGACGCCGCACCAGATCCTGTGCCAGGCTCTGCCCTCCATGGGCACCCTGGCTCACCAATTGGTCAATCTCGCGCCACAAGGTCGCCCCGCCGGCCGAGGCAATGGCCAATGTGCGCCCCGGACTGCCTGCGGCCAACTGAGCCGCCAACTGCGCCTCATCGGCACTGGCCCCGTGTTGTATGGCAATTTTTTGCGTCAGGTCTTGTGATAAAGGCCGTAAATCCATCCGCCGACAGCGCGAGCGTATGGTTGCCGGCAAACGCCCCGGCGCATGCGCCACCAGAATGACCATGGCCCGGTCGGGCGGTTCTTCCAGCATTTTCAAAATAGCATTGGCCGCATTCAGGTTCAGCTCGTCCGCTGCATCAATGATGCACACGCGCCAACCACCTTCGCCGGCGCGGGTCTGAAACAGGCCCGCCATCCTGCGCGCCTCGTCCACGGTTATTTCTGCACGCCAGCGTTTACGTTTTTCATCAAACGGGCGGCGCAAGACCAGCACATCGCCATGGCTCATCGCCGCAATACGCTGGCACGTTGGATCATCTGGATCAGAACCCAACAGCCCGTGCGCCAGATCAGCTTTGGCCCCCAGCACCCGGCGCGCCATGCGGTACGCCAATGTTGCCTTGCCAATGCCGCGCGGCCCGGCCAACAACCAGGCATGGTGCAAATGCCCGCTGTGCATTGCATCCACAAAGGCCTGCTCTGCGTGTTCGTGCCCATAAAGGTCAAAGCTTTCGCGTGGTGCCGGGCAATTCGGCGCCCGGTCCGGCTCGTCCGGATAATCAGGCACGCTCACGGCTTCGTTCCGGTGCGCTCTATGATGACCTGTAAAATATCATCGGCCACGGCTTCGGGGCTTTGCGTTGCATTGATCACCGCACAACGTTCGGGTTCCTGGGCGGCAATATCAAGATACGCAGAGCGCGCACGCACATAGAAGGCATCGTCGCGCAGTTCAAATTGGTTCAGCACCTCAGCCCGTGAATGTACGCGGCGCATTCCGTTATCGGGGGCAATATCCATAATGAAGGTGATGTCCGGGTTGAAATCACCCAGTACAAGCGCGTGCAGCTTACGCACATCATCGGGGTCCACACCGCCTGCATAGCCCTGATAGACCAGCGTAGAATCTGCAAACCGATCGGAAAGCACCCATGCACCACGGTCCAGCGCCGGGCGTATAACGGTGCGCACCAATTGCGAGCGCGCCGTATACATGAGCAGCATTTCCTCGACAGCCGACCACCGACCCGGCTCCCCGTTCAGGGCAATATCGCGAACAATCTCTGCGTCCGGCGTGCCGCCCGGCTCGCGGGTGATGACCACTTCGTGCCCGGCATTGCGCAAATGCTCGCCCAACAGCTTGATTTGGGTGGTTTTACCCGCCCCTTCACCGCCTTCAAAGCTGATAAAATGTGCCCCGCCCCGGCTCATTCCTGGCCTGCACCTCTGATCAGGCCGACAAGGCCGTCTATGGCCTGGCCCATCAGTCCTTTTTTCTCAACCGAGGCACCGGCCTGTAATGTGTATGTGGCTTTGACGACGCCTCTTTCCTCGACCTGTAATATTCCGATTGGATCGCCCTTTTGTATCGGCGCACGGACCGGGCCGTCATATACAAGCACCGTTTTTATTGCCCGGCGGTTGGGGCGGAAAAACGAAACGTCAATATCATCCACGGCCACCAATGGCACGCTTGCCGCTTTGCCCAATGTAACCCTGGCATCCCCAATGACGGCACCTTTGGTGTAAAGGGTCTGGATTTCAAAGTCCCCAAAGGCCGCCCGCATCAGACGTTCGCCCTCATTGGCCCGCCCCCGGTTGGAGGTCATACCGGTGAACACCACAATGCGGCGTTTACCGTCTTTTTGCGCCGATGCTGCCAGCCCATAACCGGCCTCTTTGGTGTGACCGGTTTTCAAGCCATCAGCTCCCGGGACTACACCCAAAAGCGGGTTGCGATTATAACGGTTCGACGGCGCTGCTTTGCACCAATCGTATTCACGCTCGGAAAAATAGGCATAATCTTCGGGAAAATCACGGATGATAATACGTGTCAGTTCAGCCAGGTCATGAACGCTGATTGCATGGCCTGGGTCCGGCCAGCCGGTTGCATTATGAAATTCGACCGTGGAAAGGCCCAATTCGTGCGCCCGTTCGGTCATCTGACGAGCAAAAGCCTCTTCGCTGCCGGCGATGTTTTCGGCCAGTGTAATCGCCGCATCATTCCCCGAAAGCACAATCACCCCGCGAATGAGGTCTTCGACGCGTACCCGTTCCTTGGGGCGCAGACACATGGTCGAGGAACCAGAGCTAAACCCGCCGCGACGCCACGCATCGGCAGATACTGTAAATTCTGTATCCAGGCTTAACGCGCCGGATTTAAGGCGTTCGAAGACCATGAAAAGGGTCATGATTTTCGTCATAGATGCCGGTGGAACCGGCGTATCCGCGTCTTTCCCGAACAGGACCAAACCAGTATCATAGTCGAGGATCACCGCATGGCTGGCGGGGGTTTCAAATTCTGCCGCAAGTGTCGTGGCGGTGGTCGAAACAAGGATCAGAAAGGCAGTGAGGATGCGCATGGGCGTTCTTTCATTTTGCGGCGTGCTCTATGCACTCCATTGCACGATTCAAAAGCGGCGGCAAAGAGGCCAAAAGCAAAAAATTACGGCGCTGAAGGGGCTGGTTTTGTCTTATTGGCGTTTTTTTGCTATTCTGTGGGTTCCACTGGTCAAACGGGGGGCACATGGCGCATGATATCGCTTTGACGGCAACAGCACAAAACATCCGCGCATTGCGCGGCGTGCCGTGGAGTTTCAAGCGTCTGGCCGAGCATTTACTCAAACTCTCCGCCGGTAGTTTACAGCTCACCCTTCCTGATGGGAAAAGCCTGCTTTTTCGTGGTTCCGATGCTGGCCCGCACGCCGCCATGCACATTCATGACTTTGCTTTGGTCGGGCGGGTGGCCCGCACCGGTGATGTAGGTTTGGCCGAAAGTTATCTGGCGGGGGAGTGGACAACCCCAGATCTGGCCAAAGTTCTAACTACCATGTCCCTCAACCTTGACCGGATGAACACATTGGCCACAGGGGCCAGCCCGGTTATGCGCTTATTTTATACGCTGATGCTGCGCCTCAATGCCAACACCCGCACCGGTGCCAAACGCAATATCCAATCGCATTATGATCTGGGCAATCCGTTTTATGAACAATGGCTGGACCCCTCCATGACCTATTCTTCGGCTCGTTTTGATGGCCCGAACAATCAGTTAGAAGAGGCGCAACAACACAAATACCACACGCTAGCCACGGCGTTGGACCTCAAACCCGGTGATCATGTTCTTGAGATTGGCTGTGGCTGGGGCGGGTTTGCACAATTCGCCGCCAGCCAGATCGGTGCCAAGATTACCGGAATTACCATATCCCGCGAGCAGTATGACTATGCCCAAGCCCGCATTCAGCGCAACCAATTGGGCGACAAAGTGGATTTGCGCTTTGTCGATTATCGCGACGTTGAAGGACAGTTTGACAAAGTGGCTTCGATTGAAATGTTCGAGGCCGTCGGGCAGGAATATTGGGGTGAATATTTTCGTAAAATACACGACGTCTTAAAACCCGGTGGGCGCGCCGCCGTACAGATCATCACCATCCGTGACGATATCTTTTCGCGCTATAGCAAGCGTATGGACTTTATCCAGCGCTATATTTTTCCGGGCGGGGTGTTGCCGTCACCAAATGTGTTGCGACATGAGTTTCAACACGCTGGCCTGGTCTTGAATGACGCCCAGATGTTCGGCCAAGACTATGCCGTAACATTGGCCCAATGGACAAAAAACTTCACCAAAGCATGGCAAACCATCAAACCTCTTGGGTTTGACGAGCGTTTCTTCCGTCTCTGGCAATTTTATCTGGCCTATTGCCAGGCCGGGTTTGCCACCGGGCGCACTGATGTGGGGCAATTCGCGCTAAGCACCTAAAGTTATTGCCAAGGTCCTTGCCAGGTCTGTCGCACGTGATTACCTGTGGTTCTGCACACATAATCTTGCGGAGCGCATCCATGACATACGCCCATTCTGTTCTTGACCTTATCGGCAATACGCCGCTGTTGCGGCTTAAACGGGCCTCTGAAGAAACCGGATGTGAAATTCTGGGCAAATGTGAATTTTTGAACCCCGGCCAATCGATCAAGGACCGCGCGGCATTGGGCATTATCCGCGCCGCCGAAAAATCCGGCGCACTGAAACCCGGTGGCACCATTGTCGAGGGCACCGCCGGCAATACCGGCATTGGCCTGGCCATGGTTGGACGGGCGCTGGGTTATCGTGTGGTGATCGTTATGCCGCGCACTCAGGCACAGGAAAAAAAGGACGCGGTGCGGCTTATGGGCGGCGAATTGCACGAAGTTGATGCCCTGCCCTATTCCAACCCCGGAAATTACGTGCATTTTTCGCGCACTTTGGCCGAAGATATGGCCAAAACTGAACCGCGCGGCGTACTCTGGGCGAACCAATTTGATAACACCGCCAACCGTGACGCCCACTATCAGAGCACAGGCCCGGAAATTTGGGACCAAACAGATGGCAAACTGGACGGCTTCATTTGCGCCGTTGGCTCTGGCGGCGGTTTGGGCGGTATCTCGCTGGCCCTAAAAGAACGCAACCCCGATATTACCATTGCACTGGCTGATCCCGGCGGCTCGAAACTGTTTTCCTGGGTCAAACATGGCGCACTGGAAACCGAAGGCGGATCGATTACCGAAGGCATTGGCCAGGGCCGGGTGACCGGTAATTTGGACGGTGTGGTGATTGACGATGCGTTTCGCATTGCCGATGACGAGGCCCTGAATATCCTCTTTGATCTGGTTCAAAATGAAGGTTTATGCCTTGGCGGCTCGTCTGGGGTGAATATTGCCGGTGCCATGGCACTGGCCCGCAAAATGGGACCGGGGCATACCATCGTGACCTTGCTGTGTGATTATGGCAATCGTTACCAGTCCAAGCTCTATAACCCGGACTTTTTACGCGAAAAAGGCCTTCCCATTCCGGTCTGGCTATCATGAGCCACAAAGATCAATACGGCGGTGCCCATACCCGCCTTGTTCATGCGGCACGTAACGAGCAGGGCGCGGCCAAAGATCTGGTCAACCCGCCGGTAGAGCGCGCCTCGACCGTGTTATTCGACAAAGCCGAAGATCTTTACGCCTTCAAGCCCGGCGTGCGCACTTATGGACGCTATGGCACCGCCACGCAAAATGCCCTTTGCGCCGCTATTGCCGAGTTGGAATGCGCCGCCGGTGTAATTCTCACCCCGTCTGGTCTGTCGGCCTGCACGCTTTCCTTATTGGCTGTGTCCCAAAAGGATGGACATATGCTGATCAGCGACAGCATCTATGGCCCGACCCGCGCCTTTTGCGACAACATTTTGACCAAAAATGGCATTGAGGTCGAATATTTCGATCCACGCGCCGGGGCTAAGCTGGCCGAACAGTGCCGGGACAACACCTGCGCAATATTTCTGGAATCACCGGGATCACTAAGCCTTGAAGTCAATGACTTGCCTGCAATCGTTGATGTTGCAAAAAAACGCGATATCACCACTTTGATTGACAACACCTGGGCCGCTGGCTGGTTTTTAAAGCCGTTAACGCTGGGCATTGATTATTCCATACAGGCCGCCACCAAATACCATACCGGGCATTCCGATGTGTTGATGGGGGCAATTGCAGCCCGCGATAAGGCCAGTGCAACACTTATGCATGAATACGCCCGTTTGATGGGCAATGCTGCCTCGCCGGATGATGCCTATCTGGTGCTGCGCGGCATGCGCACCATGGGTGTGCGGCTGGAACGTCAACAGGACAGCGCCCTGAAAATTGCCCAATGGTTCAGCGGCCGCGATGAAGTCGCCCAAGTTTTACATCCTGCCTTGCCTGAGCACCCAGACCATGAGTTGTGGAAGCGTGATTTTACTGGGGCGTCGGGGCTATTTTCAATTATTCTCAATCCGGTATCACAGGATCAGTTGCATGCCTTTATTGATGCGCTGGACCTGTTCGGGATCGGGTTTTCCTGGGGTGGTTATGAGAGTTTGGTGATCCAGTGTGATCCACAGATTAAACGCACTGCACGGCCTTGGGATGCACCCGGCCCGTTGGTGCGCTTTTCCATCGGTCTGGAAGGCGTCGACGATTTGATTGCCGATATTGAGAGGGCGTTATCTGTGCTTAACCGCTAAATGCACTGGTGATCCCGGAAGGACTCGAACCTTCAACCTGCCGCTTAGAAGGCGGCTGCTCTATCCAGTTGAGCTACGGGACCATTGCGTGATGGCGGCTGGAGCGTTAATGCGTCCAGCTTTGTCTGCGGCCAGCCTTGAAGTTATCAGAATAACTTTTGGAGAGCCGCTTGCGTGGTGCCGTGGCAACGATTTCATAGCTAAGCTCATGAGCCTTGGCAAACCGTTCAGCCTCTTCGCGGGTTTTAAACTTCAGGGTCACCTGTCCACTGGTATCCGTGCTGCCTGTCCAGCCCATAAGCGGGTCAAGATTGCGCCGTGCCGACGGTTCGAATTTAAGGACCCAGCCTTTGGTACGGGCACGGCCCGATTGCATGGCATTTTTAGTGGGCTGAAAAATCAAAGCAGTCATTGCGAATCCTAGCTTTCCTGTGCGCAAATCAGGGAATGTCTCATTATACTTTTTGTTTTGGGATGGGGCAAATGCGAAAAAGCGCAAATACATATGCGCTTCGGTCCTGATCCATAATGCAAATTGGATAATGGTCGGGGAGACAAGATTCGAACTTGCGACCCTCTGCTCCCAAAGCAGATGCGCTACCAGGCTGCGCTACTCCCCGACTGGAGATTACTCTGGCGTTCTATTAGGTGTCTCTGCGCTCTGCGGCAAGCCTTTATCTGCATCTATTGATGTATCAACTTCATTATTAAACATCGCATGATGCACAAGATCACCGCGTTCTATGCCAAATTTACGCGCATAACCGCCATTGATTTCCAATACGGCCAGCGCCGCGCCATTGGAATAGATATGTCGGACCGATTTTGGCCGGGCATTGCGGGCAATCGACATGATGTCGCCATCCGTCCCGATAAAGATCAAATCCAGCGGAATATAGGTGTTTTTCATCCAAAAACTAAAGGCGTGCGGGCGTTCCATATCAAATAACATGCCCACATTATCGTCCATAGACTGGCGATACATCAGACCGCGCGAGCGTTGCTCACTGGTTTTCGCAAATTCCACCTGAAACGAGACGGGGCCGTTTTGCGTTTCAACCGTCAGCCCCTGCATCGGTCCAAAATCCACAGGCGTGGGAGGACCATCATCGGCCAGTGTCATAACCGGCAGGAACAGCAAGGCAAACAGCGCATAAACATATGTTTTCATGAGAACCAATTAGCCCAGACAGCCTGAACGATCAATGAACCATCTGCGCCCCGTCTTTTCCGCTTTGCCTATGCTTGGGGGTGGCGCAGTGCTAAGATACCATAATATAACAGGATTATCGCACAAACGCGTCTATTTGAGAAAACCATGTCAGAAAAACGTTCATTTGATCTGGAAGCTTTGTCCAACAAGCTGAGTCAAATATTAGGCGACCGCCTGAGCACGGCGCAGGCTGTGCGCGATCAACATGGCCAGGACGAATCATTTTATCCGCTCGCCGCACCGGACCTGGTTGCCTTTGTTCACAGCACCGAAGAAGTGTCGCAAATCGTCACGCAATGCGCCGAACATAAAGCCCCCGTGATCGCCTTTGGCGCCGGCACCGCATTGGAGGGCCACGTCAACGCCATTTCCGGCGGGGTATGTATAGACATGAGCCAGATGGATAAGGTCGTTGAAGTACGCCCCGAAGATATGGATGTCACGGTACAGGCCGGGGTTAAGCGCCGTCAGCTGGATGAATATTTGCGCGATACCGGGCTTCATTTCCCGGTTGATCCGGGTGCGGATGCCACGCTTGGCGGCATGGCCGCAACCAGCGCGTCGGGCACCACAACACTCAGATACGGTGCCATGCGTGAAAACGTTCTCTCGCTCACTGCCGTGTTGGCAGATGGATCCATTGTCAAAATGGGCAGCCGCGCCCGAAAATCATCGGCCGGTTACGATCTTTTGCATTTGCTGATCGGTTCCGAGGGCACTTTGGGCATTATTACAGAGCTGACCCTGCGGCTATATGGCCGTCCAGAGGTCGAGGCCTCTGGTATTTGTGCCTTTGACAGTGTGCAAAGCATGGTCGATGCAGTCACCCTGGCCATCCAATGCGAAATTCCACTGGCGCGCATGGAATTGATGGACGAGTTGGCCATTTACGCCGTCAATCTCTATGCAAAGCTGGACAATGAAGTCGCCCCTACCCTGTTTTTGGAGTTCCATGGCACAGAGGCCAGTGTCGCCGACGACCAAAAACGTTTCGCGGAGATATCAAGCGAGCTTGGCGGCAAAGGTTTTCGCGCTTCAACAAGCCCTGAGGAACGCAAAAAGCTTTGGCGGGCGCGCCATGAAGCCCTATATGCCGCAAAGGCCCTGAACCCAGGCAAAAAGGGGCTGATTACCGATGTCTGTGTGCCCATTTCAAAGCTGGCACAAAGCATAGCCGACACGCGCAAGGATTTTGATGAGCATGGTATTCTGGCCGCCGTCATTGGCCATGTCGGCGATGGGAATTACCACACTACATTATGGGTTGAACCGGGTGATGACGCCGCATTGAAAACTGCAAAAGGTGCTGTTGAGCGCATGGTCGAACGCGCCATAGCTGTGGGCGGAACCTGCACCGGGGAACATGGAATAGGCATCGGTAAGCGATTGTTCTTACAAAAGGAACACCCCAGCGCCATGGTAATGATGCGCACAATCAAAACTGCGCTCGACCCGGATAACATTATGAATCCGGGAAAAATTATTGAGTGCTAATAATGATCGAGCCAGATCATAATAATAACAAGCCAAATGTGTCATCGCGGCCCCAAGCCGGGAGCCACCTTCTTATTCATACACATAATAGACCCCCGGATAATTTTTGAAGGAACTTCCGGCGGTGGCATTTTGAGATATGACCTATGTGTTTAAATCTCCGCGACGATAAGCTGTGGGCCTTGTGCATTCTGGCAGGCTTTTAATGCGGCCTGTAAGGCATCATCAAACTCACCAACCGTATTTGCACGCACTGCAGGAACGCCAAAACCTTCAGAGAGTTTCACCCAGTCCATTTTAGGGTTAGAGAGATCCAGCATCGCCTGTGCGGCCGGACCAGGTTCGCCAGCCCCAACGCGGGCCAGTTCAAAATTCAAGACCAGATAGGAATGGTTGGCAAATACCACATTGATAATGTTCTGCTTTTCGCGGGCCTGTGTCCATAACGCCTGCAATGTATAGGCCGCAGCACCATCTCCGCACAGCGCGAAAACCTGCTTGTCCGGTACCGCAAACGCCGCACCAACTGAAAGCGGCATGCCCATACCAATCGCCCCACCTGTCAGGCAAAGCCACTCATGATCCGGGCCATTATCAAGCCATGGATAGATACCCATGCCAGACGTAGTCGCATCATCACAAATGACCGAACCATCAGGCATATGGCGTAATAGCGACAAACCAACATAGCCAGGGTTCAGGGCTTCATCTGTATTGGTGATCTCTGGTGCAGTGGTCTGAGATTGCAGTTTTGGCGTTGCAGTAGCCCCCAAAAGGTCTGCCAAAGCCACTAAACCAGTGGTTACATCATCGGCCGGTCCGCCCAGACGGACAGTTTTTGCACCTTTTGGCGTTAATTCACTCTCGATGCCCGGATATGCAAAGAATGAAACCGGGGGTTTTGAGCCGGCAATGACCAAAAGGTCACAATCTTTAAGGTCATCAGCGGCCTGTTCTGCAAAATAATTTAACCGAACTGGTGAAACACGGTTCGCACCGCGTGAAACGCGTGGTGCAAAAGTTTCCATAACCAAACGACAGCCGAGTTTATCGGCTATGCGACCGGCAGCATTCAAACCGTCTTCTAGGCATGCTGTACCACCTAGATAAATAACAGGGTTTTTCGCGTTTCGAAGCGCCTCGGCCACACCACGAATTGTCTTATCAGATATTGGAAAATGCGTGGGCATTTCCGCCTTATCAAGAACATCTGGCTCGTCATTAGACCAGGCACAATCAGCCGGTAACACAAGGCTAGCAACCCCACATTCAGGCCCGTAAGCCTGCTTTACCGCCTCAACAGCCATGGTGGAAACGTCTTTAGAACGTGTCACACTCCCAACCCAGCGGGACATTGGTGCGCATACGCCTTCAACATCTGAAGTTAGAGGCGCATCAAGCGGACGATGCGCAACAGAATGATCACCAACGATGTTGAGAACCGGTGAAAAAGCGCGCTTTGCATTATGCAGATTAGCCAGTCCATTGGCCAAGCCGGGACCCAAATGCAGCAATGTGCAGGCCGGTTTTCCCGTCATCCGTCCATAACCGTCAGCTGCGCCCGTTGCCACACCTTCAAACAAGCACAATACCGATTTCATGCCCTCTACCCGGTCCAGAGCAGCAACCATGTGCATTTCTGATGTGCCGGGGTTGGTAAAACACAAATCAACGCCCTGATTGATCAGGGTACGGACCATACTTTCGGCTGCAAACATTCTTATAACCTCTCAAATTATGAGGCTTTTGTACGCGATCACAACCCTTGGGTACAAGGTCTTAAAGCCATATAGAACGATTTTGTGCCTGGCGTAAATATACAAACGCCTCAACTCAATCTCCCGCTATACGACCAGAACAATGAGCTTTACGCATAGAAAAAGGGCGACCCGAAGGCCGCCCTTAAACTTAAACGTTTTAAGTCTGAAAGACTTAGTCGTCTACACCAGCGGTAGTATTTGCGCCGCCACCGAATGTTGACAGTACGTCACCACGCAGTTGCAGACGGTCAATGTCCGTAGGAGTAGGTGCGAAGAAGTTAAAGGTAACATCCGCACGACCATAACCAGGGTTCAACTGGTCAAGAGACATGTTAGCACCAGTTGCTTTGGTGCGAAGAACAGCTTCACCGTTCACTGTGTTCAGTGTGAATGGGAAAGTACCGTTTTTACCAGCGCTTGAGTTAGTAAAGATAACTTCACCAGGGATGCTAGCAGCGCCTGCACCTGTTACGCGGAACAGATTTTCGGAACCTTTAGACGCATCACCGACCCAATCGAAAGGACCAAATGTGCTGGCTTGACGCTGAATTGTTTCCAGAGCACCAGAAGCATAAGGCTCATTGGCGATCAGGTTAATACCAGCAGAGTCAGAGAACGTAGCTGTAGAGGCTGTTACAGACGCTGTAATGTTGTTCAATGTCACAGGGGCAACACCGCCGGTGAGAGTAACAGCGATTGAGTCTGGATTGCCATCCATCAGGTCAGCAATAACAACAGCGTTCGTAGTAGAGAACACATAGTTGTTGCTACCTGCTGTTGTTGCAACAGGACCCATCAGAGATGTAGCACCAGTCACGTCATCACCATCAAAGATGCTGACAGAAGCAACACCAGCAGAACTGCTGAGTGCAACAGTGAATGTCACTGCACCAACGTCAGTAGGAGCAAGAGCAACACCGGCGATAGAGGACAATGCACCAGCTGTAAGAGAGGCACTGATAGTACCCAGGCCAGCTGCAGTTGCAGTATCATCAACACCCGTGAACGGACCAGAAGCATCTGTACCGACGATGAAGCCAGTGTAAGAAGGCAGTGCCAAAATGGTATCTTCGTTGGTGCCTGCGGCTGTATCAGCAATCACACCATTTGTTGTTGCAGCAGCTGCAGAACTCACCAGACCATCAACACAAGTCAAAGGATTGATAAGTTTGTTGTTTGGAGGAGCAACACCATCGTTCAAAGTGGCAGAACCACCTTCGATTGGTGTGTTCACTTCGGTGGTCAGGTTAATTGTGACAGGGCCACTGGAAGTACAAGCTGCAGACTTCATGGTAACCGGCAGCGCCAGGTTGAAACCAGGAGTAGTACCACCAGCTTGGATCAGGAAGGTAACAGTTGAGCTACCTGAAGCGCCGCCGGAGCTGACTGTGCTGTTTGTGTAGAGGCCGCCTGCAAAGTTATTAGGCAGTGAAAGCGTTGCACCAGCAGGTGGGCCCACAGTCACTTGGCCGTTGAAAGTCACGCCAGTTGGCAGGTTAACCGTCAATTTGACGTTATCACCGGCTGGGAGTGGGGTCAGTGTTGTGACCTGCATGCCCAAAATGGTGTTTTGACCCAAACCAGAAAGGTCGACTTCGTTTGCGATTGTACCGGTTGCTGCGCTAACAAGCGTTGCGGCTGGCGCACCAGGTGTTGCAAACAGTTGCAAGTCAAGCGCATTGGCGCTTGTGGCCGCCAGGGCGGCGATCGCTGTAGTAGCGAGAAGTTTTTTGATATTCATGAGTGTTTCCAATCATTAAAAGGTTAAACGTGTAATCACTGGGCACACCATACCTGGAGGCCATAGCTAAGTTATACTCACAGCATCTAGGGCACCCTCTAAACCTTAGCCCCCCGGATTACGTCAAGCGTTGTTGGTTTTACAATCGGCGAAGGCGCGCTGTCAACCGTTTTGATAAAAAACTTGCGAAGATTTGTGTGTTTATCCGCATTTAGCGAAAAACCTTACCCCAAAAGAGATTACCCACTAGTTTGTGCTTCTTTTTCCCCTATGAAGCGAGCACAAATGGTACGATACATGTTGCAGATTCGCAACTATTCGTTCGTAAACAGGACAAGCCGTTTCCGACTTGAATCGCTAAACATGTTTAATGATGAATTGACATGTGTTTCCCCCGGCGCACTTGCATAAAGCAAAGCCTTAAGGATCTTGTATATAAAGCCCTTACCCACAGCGCGACGTGAAAAGTCGCTTACCACATTTAAAATCACGGTACTGCCAAGATATACCTCGCGCCTCACTGTAAGACCCTTCTGCAATCTCAATGCTAGGCAATTCGACTATCGTGTATTTCCAATCCCACTAACGGAATCGAGACTAAGGCACCGATCAGGAGCAGCGCGCCTGGCAAGCATTTTCTGACTGGATTAGCGCGTTAAATCGGGGCATGAGTGAAACCAACACGCGCAGGAGCCGAATATGAAAATCGCCAGCTGGAACGTTAATTCAGTCCGCACCAGACTTCCCACATTATTACAATGGTTTGAACAAGCCCGCCCGGACATTGCCTGTTTGCAGGAAATTAAATGCCAGGACGAGCAATTCCCTCGCGACGAATTTGAAGCCCTCGGCTACAATATCGCCGTGCATGGCCAGAAGAGTTATAACGGCGTGGCAATCCTCTCTAAATACCCGATAGAGGAATACACCTGCGGCCTGCCGGGCGATCCCGATGATGACCATGCCCGCTATATAGAAGCCGTTGTAAGCACAGATACAGGGCCATTGCGCGTGGCCAGCATCTACCTGCCCAATGGCAATCCCAAAGACACGCCAAAGTTTGATTACAAGTTGGACTGGATGCACCGCCTGAACGCTCACGCGCAATCTCTCATGACGTTTGAGGAAAAACTGGTGCTCGCCGGGGATTACAATGTCATTTTTCGTGATGAAGATTGTTGGGACCCGGCCGTATGGACCGAAGATGCCCTTTATGCCAAAGAGGTGCGCGATGCTTTTGCCGCCCTGATGTGGAGCGGCCTCACTGATGCCTACATGGCTAAAGATGGCCGCGCGCATCAATATACGTTTTGGGATTATCAGCGCGGTGCCTGGCCCAAAGGTCACGGCATCCATATTGATCATATTCTTTTATCGCCGCAAGCCGCCGATACGCTCACTGGGGTTGAAATTGCCAAAGATGCGCGGGCCATGGAAAAACCATCCGACCACGTGCCGATCATAGCCGAGCTGGACATATGAACATGCCAAGCGGATCGAAGCCCCTCCCCCGTCAATCAGCACTTGCCCTAGGGGGCGTCGCCATACTGTTTGCATTAGTCTATCTGTTCATGCCTGAACACCTTGGGGGTCTCGCCCCTCTGGTCAAAGCCCTGCCCATATGGATATTGGCGGGCCTAGCCTTTATGGCCAAAGGCGTGCCCTTGCATCGCCACCTTGCTCTGGCTTTAGCACTTTCAGGCTTCGGCGATCTGTTTTTATCGCTTTCCTTTGCCAACAACTTTGCCGCCGGCATGGGAGCCTTTTTGCTGGCGCAGCTGGCCTATATTTCAAATTTCTGGTCGCGCCGGCGTCCCATGACCAAAGTTGCAGTCATGGAAAAGATATTATTGGCGGCTGTTATGGTTTGGGTTATTGGCATGGGATATTGGGTCGTACCAAAGGCCGGGTCCATTGCACCAGCCCTCGTGGTATATTTCAGTGCGTTGACGCTGATGGTGTTATTATCGGTCCTGAGTACCGCACCGCGCATTGCCGTTGCCGGGGCCCTTCTCTTTTTGCTTTCTGATAGCCTGATTGGTCTGGACCGTTTTGTGACCCCCCTCCCAGAGCGCCATCTGGCCGTGATGAGCAGCTATTATCTGGCCCAGGCGTTACTGTTTTGGGGATTGAAACAAAAAAAAGTCTGATGTCAGGGATCAGGGTCTTTCTTACCCATCACGCCATCAATAAGATCAAATATACTCAAAAACACCTGCGCCGTCTCTCGGGCCGCATCTTTTACACCTTGGGCATTATCGGCTATTTTGGTGCGATAACTGTCTCCACCCGTGATAGATACCATAACGGATTGTTCAAAAAAAGCGGCTTGCAGATCGCGTTTTTCATTCTTCCCTTCCAGGTGCAATAATTTCTCCATAAATAATGGATCAACCAGATAACGCCCCTCCACCTGATCTGTTGAATAGACTTCAAATATTTTCTCAAATTTTGGATCAACCAGGCCAACGCGCTTCAACGTTATGTCCGGACTTGAAATTCGATTAAAAAACCCGGCGTCTCTGGCAATTAATGTATGGCCTGAAAACCGGCGCTCATAGGGAATGTGCAATAACTGGCCAAAAAATACAGGAACCCATGTTACGGTTTTATTTTTGCCTGAACCGCTTTCAACGCGGCTTTCCAGATAGGCTTCAAACACGCTGAACGGCACACCATTACGCTCCCCCGTAACCAGTTCAGTAAATTTTGCCCGATTATGCTCCGGGACAAGTTTTGCGCGGGTCAAACGATCAAAATGAGGGGGCTTAAAACCGTCTTCCTGATAAACCAAGCCCAAAAATTGAGATACCAACGCGACATTGGCATCACTAAAAGAGGTCTCGGCCTCTGACATTTTGAAAAACCCTGGTGCCAGGCCAATAAGCAGTGCCAGAACAGATATCACCAGTGCCCATATCCATGAGTGAAAGAAGACAAAAATCGCTAGCCCAAGGCCCAAGCCCGCCAGAAAACCGACCAGGCCTCCCTTTTTCAATTGCGCCCTGCCAGCTTTGCGCGCCGCCTGCATGGCGTCGAACAACGGCAGTATGCGTTCGTCGACAAAGGCGTCAAAGCCTTCCAGTATTCGATACTCTGTCATATTGGCTTGCAATCAGGGAGACGGCTGAAGGGTCTTATCCAAAAAGGAGACATAGGCTTCGGATGCAGAAATGCGATTTTTACGATTGCGAAAACCGTGGCCCTCATCAGGGAACACCAGATACTCGACCATCACCCCATTGGCCCGCACTTTTTCGACCAACTCGTCGCTCTCCACTTTCAGGACGCGGGGGTCATTTTCGCCCTGCACAACCAATAACGGCTTGGTGATATTGTCGGCATGGAAAAGAGGGGAAATACGGCGGTGACGTTCCTCATCAACCGCCGGATCACCCATTTCATCATAAAGGGCCTTTTTGAATGCTTCCCACCAGGGCGGGATGGATTTCAGCGTGCGCACCCAATTGGTGACGCCAAAAATATCAATGCCCGCATCAAACACCTCTGGCTCAAACGCCAAGGCCGCCGCCACCATATAGCCGCCATAAGAGCCACCCATAATGGCCACATGATTACCATCAACCCAATCAAGGCTTTCCAAGTATTTGCGAGCATACACAATATCCTGCAAATCTACCTCGCCATGGCGTTTATCATCCATGTGATTGAAGGTTTTGCCATAACCGGACGAGCCACGATTATTCGCCGCCAACACAACATAGCCGTGATTGACCAGATGCTGGACCATGGGGTTATAGCCGGTGCGGCTTTGCCCACCCGGGCCACCATGAACCAGCACAACAGCTGGGGCCTTATTCTCGGTATTTGCGGCTTTGGGGCGATATAAAATGCCCGGAATTTTTAAACCATCAAAGCTGGCATAACGCACCACCTGACTGTCGACCAACGCAGTGGCATCAATGGCGGGGTTAAGAGCGTTTGTTAGAACGTTATCCGTACCCGCGTCCAGATCAATAACATGAACATTGGACGGGCTGGTATCGGCGTTTAGCAAAAATGCAACTTTGCTTTCATCTCCTGAAAAACGAACATTGCGAATATCGCCCGGTGGCAAGTCCGGCAGGGCCAGAGGTTCGCCAGTTTGCGCATTGGTCAAAGAAACCTCGGTCCGGGCATCAGCATTAACGCCCGTAACCCGGTAATGCCCGCTGTTTGATGTCGCCGTAAAGGACACATCCCAATCCGCCTGCACCAGCGGTGTTTTCTCCTGGCTGGTCAGATCATAGGACCAAGCCTGATTAAATTCGCCATGTTCATTAGTCGAATATTCCAGCGCCGTGTTGTCTGCTGAAAAGCCGTAAACTCCATAACTGATATCACCATCATGCGCACTAATCAGTTTTGGCGTTTTATCCGCGCTGCTCAGCTCCACAAGGAAGATATCTGAATCCGCGCTGGTATTGTTTTTGCTAATGGCCACCCAATTTCCGTTCGGCGAAATGGCATCAAGCTGGTAGCCAGCATTCTCATAGACCAGCGCACGCGCATAACCATCCCGGTCATAGCGGTAGAGGTCAAAAAAGCTGGGATTGCGCTCATTACTGGCAAGATAAAAGCCGTTGCCATCACCTGACCAGCCAACAAATTGAGCTTTGAGCTTATCGCCGGGCGTTAGGTCGCGGGTGCTGCCATCTTCTTCACGGACATAAACGTGGTTCAGCTCATTGCCGCCGCCGTCAAAGGTATAAAGGATGCGCCCATCGCTTGGGAAAACCGTAACGGCAAAAACAGCGTTCGTCGTAGAATTAGTGAGCGACGTTACAGCACCGTCAGCCGTGTTGATGGCATAAGCATTGAAAATGCCGCTTTTATCTGAACTGACCAAGACTGACTGACCGTCAGGAAAAAAAGCAAACCCTGCGCCTGATGGCATGGCATAAGTGGTTGTTTCAAAGAATGTCTTGGCATCGTAAAGCGGGGTATTTTGCACTACGGCCTTGCCTTCAGTCGCCGCCGCCAATTCTTTTGCGGCTTGTGGCCCGGTCCCGGCCTCCTGACAGGCCCCCAACATGCCAAATGTGGCCACCAGACTTAATGCAACCATACGCTTCATAATGCTCTCCCCCTTGCTTTTGTGACACAATAGGGAGCGCACATCAGATGCGCAAATGTTTCGTGGACGCGAAAGATGCAAGCCTTATATAAGCCGCGCCAAGGCCTCTTCCAGCTTGGCTTTTTGGGCCTGATAACCTTTCAGTTTTTCCCGTTCGCCATCGACAACAGCGGCTGGCGCACGGGCGGTAAATTTCTCATTGCCCAGCTTTTTCTCAATGCGGGTAATCTCGCCAATAGTTTTGGTAATCTCACCTTGCAGACGCTTGCGTTCGGCGCCCATATCCACTGCGCCATCCATGATCAGCGCATAAGTGACTTCATCAACTACGGTTTGCAGCGCCCCTTCGGGGGCTGTGTCGGCAAAGCTGATGTCCTCTGCGCGCGCCAAACGGCTGATCAGCGTGCCGTGGCGTTTGAATTTGGCACCCATTTCAGAGGCCATGCTGCACACCACCAGCGGCATTTTCGCACCGGCGGGTACATTGGTTTCGGCCCGTACCGAGCGAATGGCGCTAATCAGGCGGATCACCCAGTCCATTTCGGCCTGTGCGTCTTCATCAATCAGGTCGGCATTGGGTTGTGGCCACGGGGCGGTGATCAACAAAGTTTCACGCTTGGCAATCTCGCCCCAAAGTTTTTCAGTGATATAGGGCATGATCGGGTGCAACATGATCAAGGCCTGATCCAGTGCATAAGCGGCGGCGGCTCTGGTTTCTGCCTTGGCGGTTTCGTCTTCACCGTTCAGCAACGGCTTGATCAGTTCCAGATACCAGTCGCAATAAGTATTCCAGACAAAGCGATAAAGCGTGTTTGCCGCATCATTAAAGCGATAGGCTTCCAGTGCGCGGGTGACGTTTTGCGCTGTGCTGGCGGCCTCGGAAATGATCCAGCGGTTCAGCGGCTCCTTAACCGCTAGCGGATCAAAACCGGCCATTGGGACGCAATCATTCATCTGGCAAAAGCGGGCCGCATTCCACAGCTTCGTGCCAAAATTACGATAACCCTCAACGCGGCTTTCCGACATGCGGATATTGGTGCCCTGGGCCGCAGAAATGGTCATGGTAAAGCGCAAGGCGTCGGCACCAAAGCGATCAATAATGTCCAGCGGGTCAATGGTATTGCCCTTGGATTTGGACATTTTCTTGCCGTGCTCATCCAGTACCAAACCGTGAATATAAACGTCCGGAAACGGCACTTCACCGGTAAAATGCATGCCCTGCATCATCATCCGTGCCACCCAGAAAAAGATAATATCATGCCCGGTGATCAGCACATTGGTCGGGTAATAGCGTTCCAGCTCTGGTGTTTTTTTCGGCCAGCCCAGCGTTGAAAATGGCCACAGCGCCGAGGAAAACCAGGTATCAAGAACGTCAGGGTCTTGGTGAAGCAATACGTTCGTAACGATTCCGTTTTCTGTACCGATTCCATAAGTTTCAGGTCCAGCACCTTCGACACCGCTTTTTGCGAGATATACCTTTATCTCCCTGCCTAATTTTTCGCTATAAAATTTGGAAGCAGCCTCTCTGGCCTCTTCTTTACTTTCAGCGCAAAAAACAGACACGCCTTCATCCTCTAAACCAAGCTCACTTAGTGGTGGTCCAAACCATGCGGGGATTCGGTGCCCCCACCAGAGTTGGCGAGAGACGCACCAGGGCTGAATGTTTTCCATCCAGTGAAAATACGTATTTTCCCAGTTTTTCGGGGTAAATTTTGTCGTGCCATCCTTGACCGCCGCCAAGGCAGGTACGGCCAATTTTTGCGCGTCAACAAACCATTGGTCTGTGTACATCGGCTCGATAGCGACATTCGAGCGATCTCCGGTGGGTTGCTGAATGACCTTGTCTTCGACCTTCTCCAAAAGACCTAGCGCATCAATGTCGGCAATAACGTGCTTGCGGGCTTCAAAACGGTCCATACCGACATATTTTTCGGGCATGATGTCGCTGGCCTTCATACAGCCGCGCTCGTCCATCAATATGTACATGGGCAAATCGTGACGCTTGGCGACTTCGTAGTCGTTGAAATCATGCGCGCCGGTGATTTTTACTGCGCCGGAACCCAGTTCCGGATCCGGGTGCTCGTCTGTTATAATCGGGATATAGCGATCGGCCAGCGGCAACAATACGCGCTTGCCGACAATCGGCGCATAGCGTTCATCATCGGGATGCACCGCCACTGCCCCGTCGCCCAGCATGGTTTCCGGCCGGGTGGTGGCGATCGAGATATAATTACGGGTTTCCCATTTAATGGGCTTGCCGTCATCATCGTGCTCGATGGGAAATTCGTAGGTTTCGTTATTTTCCAACGGATATTTGAAGTGCCAAAAATGCCCGTTTACTTCGCGGTTTTCCACCTCGAGATCGGAGATCGCCGTCTGGAAATGCGGATCCCAATTGACCATGCGCTTGGCGCGGTAAATCAGGCCTTCTTTATAAAGCTGCACAAACACTTTGCGTACGGCGGCGCTTAGCCCCTCGTCCAAGGTAAAGCGTTCGCGGTCCCAATCGCATGAGGCCCCAAGGCGGCGCAATTGTTTGGTGATGGTGCCACCGGATTGCGCTTTCCAGTCCCAGATTTTTTTGACGAAAGCTTCGCGGCCCAGCTCGCGGCGGCCCTGATTGCCATCCTCGGCCAGTTTGCGCTCGACCACCATTTGCGTGGCAATGCCCGCATGGTCCATGCCCACTTGCCACAGCACAGATTTACCGCGCATACGCTCGAAACGGATCAGAACATCTTGCAAGGTGTTATTGAGCGCGTGGCCCATATGCAGCGAGCCGGTGACATTGGGCGGCGGAATGACAATGCAATAGGGTTCAGCATTTGGATCATCCTGGGCCTGAAAAGCCCCGGCTCTTTCCCATTGCTCATAAAGGTGCGGCTCGGCACTGGCCGGGTCGAATGACTTGTCTAGCATAATAACAGACTCAACTTCCCCGCCGGCAAATGCGTCTTGTCACGTGCCGGTCTAATATCTGGTACACAATGAAATGAAGACGGCACGGAGGCAATGCCTCAAATCCGTGTGCGACGCACCACTTTGTCGATGGCTTCTTCAACCTTGGTGTCGACAATCCCCGGCAGATTATCATCGAGCCAGGATTTGAGCATAGGACGAAGAAGTTCGCGCAGAACGCCTTCAATGGTTTGACCATCCTGTTGCGCAACACGCATATTTTGTGCCAGTGAATTCAGTGACCCAGCCGCAGCAGACGCGCTGGCCTCGCCCAGAATTTCATCTTCCATAACGTCGGCAAAATCGTCGGCCAGTGCAACCGGCTCGGGTTCCGGCTCAGGTTCAGGCTCTGGTTCTGGTTCTGGTTCAACTTCAGCAACCGGTTCTGGTTCCGGCTCAGGCTCTGGTTCTGGCTCAGGCATATCCCGGTCCACAACAATCACGTCACTGTCCAGATCAGCAATCTCTGTGAGTTCTAAGATACCTTCTTCCTCAGGCTCCACTTCGGGCGGTAGCTCTGGTTCAGGTTCAGGTTCAGGTTCAGGTTCAGGCTCAGCCGCAACAACTGGCTCGGGTTCTGGCTCAGGCTCAGGTTCAACTTCTGCAACGGGCTCCGGAGCCGCGGCTTCATCCGTAGCTTCTCCGGCTTCGCCTTCATCGTCTTCGGAAATGATGCGGCGGATGGAGGCTAGGATTTCCTCCATTGTTGGTTCAGCTTCACTCTCTGCGGTTTCTTCAGACATGGCTTATGCTCGAATCATTTATATCAATGTAAAGGCTAAGACCGGGATTATGCCCCTGTCCAGTTATTCGCATTCTATTTACTCGGCAATACCGGCACTAAACAACCCTCTGGCGGTCGTTTTTCCATAAGAAGATGGGTCATAGTAAGAAACCTGTAAACCCAGCTTGCGTGCCGTCAACTGCCCCGTTGTTGCCAACAGCCCATAAGCCGCCAATGCAGCATCATGTTCTGCGCTGACCAGTGTAAGGCGCGCATTCAGCAATTCCTGCTCGGCATCCAGCACATCCAGTGTGGTGCGCAAGCCAACCTGGGCCTCTTGTTCCACCCCTTCAAAGGCCAGCCCATTAGCGGTGACCTGTTCCTGACTGGATACGATAACGGCTCGCGCAGCGACCAGACTGCTCCATGCCCTTGAAACCTGCTCATTAACCTGGCGGCGGGTCTGGGCTAATTGCAGACGAGCCTGCGAGGCGCGCTGCTTTGCCTGACGGGTCTGCGACTGGCTCAACCCTCCAGTGAAAAGCGGAATGGTCAATTGCGCCGCTGCGCCAAAACTGTCGACCTTTTGGCCGGGAAAGCCGCCATTGCGGGCAGTGCTGCCATTAACCCCCAGCCCGACATTTGGGCGTAGAGCGGCCTTGGCCACACTGATCTGGCGGCGCGCCGCCTCTTCATTATGCAGTGCCGCAAGAATGACCGGCGATTCTGCGCCTGCAACTTGCTTGGCACCTTGTAGATCACCAGGAACATTTTCTGGAGGAGCGGCCTGTTCTAATGTACCCGGCATTTGCCCGACAACGCGTTCATAGGCAGCCCGGCTGTTAGCTAATGTCGAGAGCGCGGCCTGTAATTGCGCCCGCGCGCCAGCCACCCTAGCCACAGCCTGACTAACGTCAGTACGGGTGATTTCGCCCACATCAAAACGGTCCTGCGCAGCCTGGCGCTGGCGATCCAGGACCGAGACATTATTGCGGCGTATACGCGCCACGTCAGCATCGCGTTGCACATCAAGATAGGCCGTCACGGCATCCAGCAGGACCGATTGCTCGACCCCAACCAGATTGGCACGGCCTGCCTCAATGCTAGCCTTAGCAGCATCGACGCCGCCAGAAATGCCGCCACCGCCATAAAGTGTCTGGTTGATTGCAAAACCAGCAGAGCGCGGCCTGAAACCAGAAGTATCCGAGAAAAACGGGCTGGCCTGTTTAACCTTGGAATAGCCATAGCTGGCATCCAGTTGAGCCGATGGCAGGCGGCGTGCACGCGCCTGGGCCAATTGTTCGTCCGTGGCGCGCAATCCGGCACGTTCGGCCTGTAATAATGGATTGGAAGCATAGGCAAGCGCCATAGCATCAGTCAGTGATTCGGCGTGGGCGACCCCTGTCAGCGTCAGAGAAGACAACAGAGCCGAAAGTATGAGTTTCATTTTCATACCTCTGATATAAGCGGTATTATTGTAAATTGCACCTGCGACATTTTTTATCTTATGCGCGCTGACACACCAAAACGTAAATTGCCCCTTATTGCGCAAAAGAAAAGCTCTGAACCGGCTCGAAGCCAGGTAGGTACGGCACACTGGCATCAAAGACGACGCGACGGCCAACTTTGCCGTTCGAGCGATAATACACCACGCCATGACCCGCACCATTTTCGTATTCAAAAACGCCAAGGCGGCCATTTTCTGCCAATTGATCAAGCCATGTTTGTGGCACTGATGAAACAGCTGCATCCACAAAAATCACATCAAACGGTCCCTGTTCTGGTGCCGCAGCTCGCAAGTCAGCATCAATGACCGCAACATTATCGGCATGAACCAGCGCCAGAGATTTTTCAGCACAGGCCCGTAACTTCTCGTCAGGCTCCAAAGCCACAACGGTTTCCGCCAACGCCCCTAAAACAGCAGCACTGTATCCGCGCCCGGCCCCGATATTCAGGACCAGGTCGTTGCTCTTTACGTCAACAGCCTGGATCAACTTCGCCAATTCCCTGGGTTTAATGAGGTAGCGGCCCGCATCAAGCGCAATATCGCGTTCACCATACGCCGTAGAGACTTGTGCTCTGGGAACAAAAAGTTCCCGCGGCAAAGCACCAAAAGCGGCCAACAGCCGTTTATCCGTTACATCATTAACGCGTATCTGACTGTTCACCATGGCCCGCCGGGCGGCTTCGACATCAAACATGGAGTTGATTCCCTTTACCAAGTAAATTTGCATACTCTTCTACGCTGCACATGCAAAACGTGCAATCAGCTGAATCCGCGCATGGACGGAACGCACAACACCGGTTATAGGAGCCTCCTGCAGTGTTGCTTGTCAGCGTCTGTTGCATATTGGCCCTGTGGCGGAGTGGTGACGCAGAGGATTGCAAATCCTTGCACCCCGGTTCGATTCCGGGCGGGGCCTCCATTTTTTTCAACCTGTAAAGCTGTGCACAAGGACACGAATGTTTTCGTGCCAGATGTCAGTATGATTCGCATTTGACGGTTGAGTCTCCATACGTTTTTCAGTGCGCAATATCCAGAATACCTACCTGCCATAGTGGTTTTCATGCATGGTGAATCCGCCATCAGTGTGATTCGCGCTAAAAGGGAGATATCCAGTGCCTTACAATTATAAATTGGTCATTTTATTATCCACAGTCCTCACATTCGCCGGTACGCAAGCTTTGGCCAGCGGCGACAAAAAAGCGCACCATGACATGGCCGCACCAGCCGCCGAAGAACACGCCCCGCACTGGAGCTATCAGGGTTTGAACGGGCCAGAGAGCTGGGGCACGCTCTCATCTGAATACAGCACATGTGCGACCGGCACTCAGCAATCACCGATCGATATTAACAGTGTCCGTATGGCACAACTCGGCTCGATAGACGTGAACTGGAAACCCTTTGTCCCCACGGTTGTGAACAATGGCCACACAATTCAAGTCAATACCGACGGCATTGGCTCCATGGTGCTGGAAGGCAAGAACTATACGCTCCTGCAATTTCACTTCCACCATAATAGCGAGCACACCATCAATGGCCGTCACTACCCGCTGGAGGCCCATTTTGTCCATAAGGCCGAAGATGGATCGCTTGGCGTTTTGGGCGTCTTTTTCAAAGAAGGCAGCACGAACCCTGCACTGCAAAAAATATGGGATATTGCACCTCTGGAAGCTGGAGAAATGTCCGGTAAAAAGAAATTCAAGCCGACAGCCTTATTGCCCCGCAATCGGAGTTATTTTCGATACGAAGGATCGCTGACCACACCGCCGTGTTCTGAAATTGTTGACTGGGTTGTTTTTGGACAGCCTATGGAAGCCTCCAAAGCACAAATTGAAGCATTTGCCGGACTTTATGCCGATAACTATCGGCCTGTGCAAAACACCAATCGCCGTTATATATTACACACGCAATAATAAGCGATCATCAGACCCCGTTAACCATGTTTATTGAGAAGCTGGAAATCTCCATGAATCTTTAGCTTCAGCAATTGATTGCCGTTAACTATTTTTTAAGACCTTATTGCGATAGTGATCAAGTCTTCCCTGAAGACACCCCACCATTCACCCAATGCCTTTCGGGAGCCGATTTTCGGCTCCCTTTTTTTTGGTGCCTACAGAAAATTAAAGTTTTGCACTGCAATTCTCTATCAAAGATGCATATTCAGACTTTCGCACACGCAAAGGCTTTGCTATGACGCGCCCTCGCCCTTACCAAGGCGACACTGATCCTCGGTAGCTCAGTTGGTAGAGCAGCTGACTGTTAATCAGCGGGTCACTGGTTCGAGTCCAGTCCGAGGAGCCAATTAAACCCGCTAAGCCGACGGCTTGGCGGGTTTTTGATTCGTACAAAACTTTCTCTCATACTCCATCCCCAAGGCCCGTTATTAAATTAACTAGAATGCGA
Source organism: Robiginitomaculum sp. (assembly GCA_021776525.1). Classification (GTDB taxonomy): domain Bacteria; phylum Pseudomonadota; class Alphaproteobacteria; order Caulobacterales; family Maricaulaceae; genus Robiginitomaculum_B. The sequence goes on along the minus strand of JAJFFT010000002.1, from coordinate 95,737 downwards.
GGGTTTCGCATGGCACATACGTATTATGTGTGAGCAAGGAGTTTTTGGATCATGAATTCAGTACGTATTTCAATAATAATCGCCGCTACAATCGCCCTGAGCGCTTGTGCAACATCCCAGACAGAACAAGCCGCTTCCCCAGACGCTGTTTCAACAGAAAAAGCGCCAATGATGGATAAAATGGCCGCTGACAAAGACATGAAGGCCAAGCATGCCAAACATAAGGACATGAAGGCGAAACACAAAGACATGAAGGCCAAGCACGACGCGCACATGAAAAACATGCCGCCCGAATGCAAAGCCATGATGGAAAAAATGCGCGAAAAAATGAAAAGCGGTGACATGGACATGGATGCCATGAAGAAGAAAATGAAGTCCGGCGAAGGCATGAGCGAGAAACAAAAAGAGTGCCACACCATGATGCACGAAAAAATGCATGGTGATGCCGATTCAGGCGATGACATAAAGAATAAAAAATCAGGCGAACATAAGCATTAGGGCACGCAGTACACGATAAACCTCCACCCCATCGGGGTAACTATATGCAATGCCCTGGCTGTGAATGTTGTCTACCCCTAGACAGGTTCGCAGCCATTTTTTTGGAATGACGCGCAATGAACCATAAACACAACACCTCACCAACGAACGACAAGCACAACCATACACACAGTCATGAAACAGGCACGGCACCAGATGCCCCGGCCTGTCACCATGAGCATGGCGCAGCAAAACCCAATGCGGGGCCTGTTGATGAAGCCGCCGTTTACACCTGCCCCATGCATCCACAGATTGAACAAATTGGCCCCGGAACCTGTCCGATTTGCGGCATGGCATTGGAGCCCAAAGGGATACCCGCCATCGATGAAGGGCCTAACGAGGAACTGATCGACTTTACACGCCGGTTCTGGCTGGGCCTGTTGCTCACGATTCCCGTGCTAATTCTGGCTATGGGGCCATTGCTCGGCCTGCCTGTTGAACGCTGGATACCGTCACGAATTTCAGTGATCATTGAACTTGTTATCGCCAGCCCGGTGGTGTTGTGGGCTGGCTGGCCATTTTTTGTCAGAGGTTGGCAATCAGTCCTCAACAAAAGCCCCAATATGTTCACCCTGATCGCTATGGGAACCGGAGCGGCTTATATCTACAGCACCATCGCCGCCATTGCGCCGAGCATCTTCCCAGACGCGTTTCGGGCAGACGACGGCAGTGTCGCAGTCTATTTTGAAGCAGCCGCAGTCATTATTGTTTTGGTCCTGCTTGGCCAGGTTCTCGAATTACGGGCCCGCGAGCGCACCGGTGGTGCCATTCGCGCTTTGTTGGACCTCGCCCCCAAGACCGCTCGCATTGTCCGTGACGACGAAACCGAAGAAGACATCCCACTGGAACATGTTCACAGGGGTGACCTTTTACGAATTCGGCCCGGCGACAAAATTCCTGTGGATGGTAAAATCGTAGAGGGCAGCTCTCATGTCGATGAATCGCTGCTCACCGGCGAACCCATCCCCGCAGAAAAACAGCCCGGAGATACGGTGACCGGTGGCACCATTAACGGCAATGGCAGTTTTGTATTTCAGGCCACCCATGTCGGGTCAGATACAATGTTATCGCAGATTGTGACAATGGTCGCCGAGGCGCAACGCAGTCGCGCCCCCATACAAAAACTGGCGGATTCTGTATCAGGCATTTTTGTACCTGCCGTCGTCATCAGTGCCATTGTCGCCTTTATTGCCTGGTCCGTTTGGGGCCCCAACCCGCCTATGGCCTATGGACTTATTGCCGCCGTTTCCGTGTTGATTATTGCCTGCCCATGCGCATTGGGGCTGGCCACGCCCATATCCATTATGGTGGCAACCGGGCGCGGCGCGCAGGCCGGTGTCCTGATAAAAAATGCCGAAGCACTGGAACGATTTGCCAAAGTTGACACACTGGTGGTGGATAAAACCGGCACATTGACCGAAGGCAAACCAAAGCTCACCAAGATCATCACGACCGGTGGTCAGTCAGACGATCAAATATTGGCGATGGCTGCCAGCCTTGAACAGGGCAGCGCCCACCCTCTGGCCGAAGCCATTGTCGCCGCAGCCAAAGACCGTGATCTGAAACTCAGCAAGACCCAGAATTTCCAATCCCATTCGGGCATGGGCGTCAGTGGTGAGGTCACCAAGCAAACAATATCCCTAGGCAATGCAAAAATGATGCAAAGCGTCGGCGCCCATGCTGCTGATCTGGAGGAACAAGCCAACACCATGCGCGCCGAGGGCGCAACGGTTATGTTCGTCTCTGTGGATAAAGCCCTGGCGGGTTTGCTGGTTGTGACCGACCCAATCAAGAAAAGCGCCGATGAAGCGGTCAAAGCCCTGCACAAAGAGGGTCTAAAAATCATCATGGCTACGGGCGACCACCAAAGCACCGCACAGGCCGTGGCCGATACGCTGGGCATTGATCAGGTCTTTGCCGGCGTCATGCCAGAAGATAAAGCCGCACTGATTAAAAACTTGCAAGAACAGGGACACCGGGTGGCAATGGCCGGGGATGGCGTAAACGACTCCCCTGCTTTGGCTCAGGCAGATGTTGGCATCGCGATGGGGACGGGAGCTGATGTTGCCGTAGAAAGCGCCGGCGTGACGCTGTTGCGGGGCGATTTGCGCGGTATCGTCAGGGCCCGCCGCTTGGCCGAATATACCATGAAGAACATTCGGCAAAACCTGTTTTTTGCTTTTGCCTATAATGCCTTAGGCGTCCCTGTCGCGGCCGGTATTTTATACCCGTTATTTGGCATATTGCTCTCGCCCATGATTGCCGCAGCAGCCATGAGTCTAAGCTCGTTCTCTGTGATTACCAACGCGCTGCGCCTTCGACGAGCAAAACTCTAGGAGGCAAAATGGCAACGCACAGCACGCAATCGCAGGACTTTACACCGGCGCTTGGAAAACACGGGCTGACACGGTTTTACGACCTTGCTGTCTCACTAACGACACGCGAACGCATATGGCGTCGCGCCTTGATCAATATGGTCGACCCGAAGCCAGCCGAGCGCATTGTCGATATCGGTTGCGGGACAGCTACGTTGGACATTGCCATTTTGAAAAAAGAGCCTTTGGCCCATATTACAGGCGTTGACCCAGATCCTGAGGTTTTAGTTATCGCCAAAAACAAAATCGCAAACGCGGGCGTTACAGCTAATTTTATCGAAGATTATGGCGATGCGCTTGGGGCGCACTTTGGTCCGGGTACGGTTGATAAAATCTTCAGCGGTTTAATGCTGCATCATGTCCATACAAAAACTAAATTGACGATATTCGAAGCCGCCTTTGTAACCCTAAAACCGGGCGGCATGATTTTCATTGCCGATTTTGGCAAGCAAAGAAACTGGTTGGCCAAGACATTGTTCAAATCCATTCAGATGTTGGACGGGTTTGAAACCACACAGCCCAATGCCGAGGGTGTTTTGCCAGTTTTAATGCAAGATGCGGGCTTTACCACGATCACTGAAAACCGGGTGATTTTCACACCCGTTGGGACGATTTCAATTTATTCAGCACATAAGCCCAGCGAGGCCACTGCATGAGCGCCAACACCAACACCGGGCACGGAGGGGGCCATATCCCCGCCAACGCCAATGCCAGTGCCTTAAGGATCACGGGCTGGCTGACTGGCGTCTATTTTGTCATCGAGCTTGGGATTGGTATCTATACCGGGTCAGTTTCGGTTTTGTCGGATGCTTTTCATACCTTTTCTGCGGTTGGCGGGATCATACTGGCCTTTATAGCGGCGCGTATTGCACGGCGTCCGGCCGACAAGGCTCGTACATTCGGGTCTTTGCGGGCTGAGATCATAGGTGCCTTATTGAACGGTGTATTCTTGCTGTTGATGGCGGTTTTAGTCTTTGTGATGGGCGGCATGCGCCTGGGTGATCCCGTGGACCTGCCCACCACGCCGATGTTGCTGGCGGCATTGGGGGGTCTGATCACCGAAGTAATTTCGATACGCCTTCTTTATGGCGGGCAAAAAGATAATATCAATATGCGCGGCGCGTTTTGGCACGTCATGCAAACATTCGTCGGCAGCATCCTGATTATTGTGGCCGCGCTGGTCATTCGCTTCACCGGGTTTACGATGATTGACCCGTTATTGGGCATGGCATTTGGCGTGGTTTTGCTGTTTGCCTCATTCGGGATCATTCGGGAGGCCCTGTCGGTTTTAATGGAAAGCTCGCCTGCCGATTTGGATGTCGAGGCCGTCATTAAAGACCTGGCATCTCTGCCTGGGGTTAAGGACGCGCATCATATACACGCCTGGACCCTGACATCCGGCACATCATTGTTCTCGGCCCACCTAAAAGTTGAACCTGACACCAATGCGGATCAATTGCTGCGCCAGGCGCACGCCCTGTTGCAAGATAAATTCAATATCTTTTTCAGTACCATACAGATTGAGACGCATTGCCTGAACGAAAAAGCCAGCCACAGTCTGGATTTTGGCCAGGCAAATCATCCAACACCCCAAAACAAACATCAAGAATGATCGAAGAGGAGAAAAAAAATGGCAACACCTTCCCGTCAAAACACAATCAACATGCGCGCTCTGGGGCATGCACTTTCTCTCTTTCTGGTGATCAGCTTTATGGCCTGCATTGCCTGGGGTATCGCAACCCCAATGCCCATGCACATGCACGATGCCTGGGCGTCTCTTCTTCCAGGGTTTGTTTGGCTAACCCCTACCGGATTTTTAATCGGCCTGATCGAATCCTATCTCTACGGATGGTGGATCGCGCTGATCTTTGCGCCGCTATACAATCGGTTTTCAAAGCACGCCGCATAGTGCCTCTGAACAAAATCATCAGGGTCGCAAGCGTTGGCGCAGGCGTTGCCGGGCTCGGTAAATTCTCAACTCCACAGCTTTAACGCTGATCTTCAGGATCTGCGCGATCTCCTTGTGTGGTTTTTGGTCCAGCACCGAGAGGATAAAAGCGGATTTCAGAGCTTCGGGCAAACTGGCGATTTCATCTTCCAACTGTCCCAGCTCCGAACGCGACTGGTGCCGCATTTCAGGGTTATCAAGATTATCTTTTCCCGCAATTGTGTCTTCTATGAATGGTGTCATACGCTGCATAAAGGCACGGGTTTTGCGTTTGCGGCCGATATCACGGCACTTGTTCAAGGTGATCTGAAAAAGCCAGGTTGATAGCTTATATTGAGATTTATACCGGTGCAGGTTGTTATAGGCGGCAATGAACGCATCCTGCACAGCGTCTTCGGCATCATCTTCATCGCCCAGATGCCGAAGCGCAAAGCGGTAAAGTGGTGTTTTGTAACGCCGCATTATAGTGGTGAACGCCTTGCTCTCACCATTTAGAACCTGAGATATCAGGGTTATATCAGCAGCATGACTACCGTCATGATTATTGTGCGATGTCATGAAGCGATCGCAAAACTAGATCATCAAATACCTGGGCTTGCTCTGGCGATAAAATCGCCCGCATAGCAAAAATATGTTCAAGCGTTTCTGTTTGAAAGTCCCCCAGGACATCCAGATATTTTTGCTCAGCCAGGATGACCTCTGGTGACAAGCTGTGGTATTTTTTGATCGCAGCTGCGAGCTCAAAATTAGCGTCTTTAAGGGCTTTTGTATATTTTTCCTGACCAAGAGAATAATGTTCTTCAAGCTCGTGCAATGCGTCTTTTTGCTCCGCATTAAGAGCAAACTCATGGTGAATTTTCTCGTGCAGATTGACTGTGCTGAGCTGTGAGACAGGTAATGTTTTTAAGCCGATCCAGACCCCGGCTATGCCAGCCAGAAAACTGAGAAACACAACCAGAATAGTATTACGCCAAAGCTTCCTGGTCATGTTCTAGTCCACCAGCCGCGTCACGCTATATGCTGGCGATGCAGAGAAGGCAGACAATTCGCTATGCGCCGTCATTGCACGCGCGCCAACCGCACCGCCCATACCTAGTGCCAACACGACAGGCAGCGCACGTAAAACCAAAACCACGCGCAAAACACTTGGGCTTGGTTGCGTCTTTGCTATCCGTTGCCAGACACGAGCTTCTAGACCGGTTAAAACACTGGTCTCGTCACTGTGTCTCAGCTCTTTGACCAGCATGTCTAATTTATCCGTCATGCAGAAGTCCTCTCATGATGTGTGCAAATGCACAATTTTCCAAGTATCGCCAAAGCGTTTCAAAATGGCTGTGCCGCGGCCAGTCTTGCTCTTGTCTTCGCCTTTATATGTATAGGCCATTTCTATGGAAAAGGTTGAAAACGCCACATCACCCGCACTTTGCGTGATTATATCATTGTATTTATACGTATGAAACGTCAGGTCCGGATTGGCAAATTCAGGCGCCAGATGGTGGTCCCGATAGTCGGACCAACCGTAATTGGCTCCTGAGCCTTCAAAAATTGTGAAATCCTTCCCATCCGCAGCAACATAATTAGCCATTTCATCAACGCTTTCACTGGCAATCGCATCAGCATAGGCCATCAGCGCCTGCGTTGGTGCGTCCGCTGTATTTGCGGCTTTCTGATGCTGCATGCCGTGAGAGTGTCCCTCGTCTGCCATAGCCAAGGGTGTCGCCAACAAAAACGTCATGGCTCCGGTGATAAGATAGAGATTCGTTTTCATATTTTGATATCCTCATTGTTAAGGTGTTGTGGTGACGGTTCAGATTGAGCGTTTGCGCCAGAAAAGGCCTGCCGTATCGAATCGATCATTCGATCACCTTGCGCACGGACAAAATAGCGGGCGGGGTTTTCTATTAAATGATAACTGGCCATGCAAATGGGTATGAAAACGGCCAGCAAAACTAGCATAAGCGGTGTTGAAAGCTGCCCATCAATCCAGCCAAAAACATCATCCATCAGGTTATAGGCGGCCATGAAAAACGGCACATGCAGCAGGTATATGGAGTATGATACACGCCCCAGATACTCTGTTACGTCAAAGCCGTGGTTCGGCTGGTTTTCATCCAGACGATCAACTTTGGAGACTTCGGCCAGGAAGAACACCAAGGGCAAAGCCAACAGGGCAACCAGCCGTTCATCCAATCGCAAATGCGCTGACAGAAAGAGTGCAAGCACAGTGACGGCAAGCGCACCGATACGGACTGCACCGGCCTTTATACTGTAACGCACACCAATGAGATATAACATAAACCCCATTAAAAACTCTGGAACAATGCGCAGAATTCCAAAATTATCGGTGGCGCTGGGCAGGTAGGATCCGACAAGAGCCTGATAGACCAAATCGAGTATAAAAAACATACCGAGGCCAAGCAGCAATCCCGCGAATGGGCGGTGCATGAATTTGAGGCCAATCAGTGCAAAAAGGGGAAACAACAGATATGCAAACCACTCTGCGCTGATGGACCATGCCGGCACATTCCAGGTTGCGCCGGGAGTTAAGCCCCACGCCTGTATAAGCAGGATATTAGGCAGGATATGCCCCGGCGGAAAAGCGTCCGATTGTACGGGAACACCCAACATAGAACTGCTGATCAGCATCATCCCCACAAATCCGAAAACCAGGATATGTAATGGATAAATCCTGGCCAGCCTGGCGACCAGAAACTTCCAATAGTCAAATTGCCCGGCGCGTATTTTTGCAAGATAAGCGTGAGCCAGTACAAAGCCTGAAAGTACAAAAAAGATATCTACACCGAAGCGGCCAAACTCAAAAAAGCCTGTGTATTTATCTATGTTGACATCCCAGCTGTAGCGCCAATGAAAAATCACGACCCACATAGCGGCAAAAAACCGAACACGGGTCAGGATGCGTATATTTTGCGGGTAAAACAAGATTTAACCCATCATACCGGGCATAAGGTGCGACATCCCGCCGTGGGCCAATGCACCGCCTAAGAACCCGTTTATCGCAACAAAAGCCGCCATTAAAAACAGAGCCAGATTAAACACGATGGTCATAGCCCCGGTGTTTTTTGAATGGCGCGCAGCCTCCATAAGGAAGGCCATTGCAAACCCGCCCACCAATAACGCTGTCCCAATCCATCTGTGACTCATCATCACGCTGGATTCATGTGCCGGCGTCGGCCCGGCATGGGCCCAGCCTAAAAGACCAGCAACCAAGGCACCAAAAGCACCGACCCATACGGTAAAGCGCACGACACTCTCTAAATTGCCTTTGCGACCAGTCAGCAACAAACCCTGCGCCAAAGCCGCCGTCAAAAATAGCGCAATTGGAAAGTGCACAAGAAGCGAATGGAAATTGCCTAAATAAGCCAGGGTCTTCTCAAAAGGCGTACTGGGCCCGTTATCGCCCCAATGTGAATGTCCTTCTTCCTCTTCCTCAGCCATGCCTTCTTGGTGTTCATGAGCCGCCGTACCGCTTTCATCATGTGCAAGGACGGTGCCTGCATCGTCATGAGAAGTTCCATCATGTGCTTTTTCGTCACCATTATGACCTTTGTCAGGCATTTGAGGTGTTGGCACACTGTTTTGCTCGACCTGCTGGGTCGTCGTCTGCACTTTTGCAGCAGGGTGCTTTTTATTCCCATGAGCCTGCGCAGAAAACGCGGACGCGGCGATAGCAAGCACAGCCAACAGCGTTAAAAGGGTAAAATAATTCTTATACATAGATAGATCCCTGAAAAGTAATTTCTCTCTTATTCGGGATACGCGACAAACTGCCTCTCCCCTTACAAAATTCGTGAAATTTTGCGGCGCTTTGACGCAGTTGTAAAAATATTTGAGGGGTATTCGCTTTTAGTGCGTATTACGTCTAGAGCCATGACAACTTAAATTATATAATGTTTTCAATAAGTTGCGTCGCTTTGTCACGTTTTATTTGATAGAATACAGCGTATATTTCACCCTCCACCTTGAGAATTCCATGTGCTGATATTTATGTCGATGAGGGACTATTATGAGAAAAATATTATGCGGAACATCAGCTTTAGCCGTGATCTTTTTCGCGTCATTAGATGCCAACGCACAAAGCATACAAAACACTGACCCGAGCAGCCAGGCGCTGTTGGAGCGTATTGAAAAGCTTGAAAGCGAACTCAATGCCTTACGCCAGGCCATCAGCCAGTCCGCACAAACAGCGGACGCCGCTCAGGCAACCGCACAGAATGCTATAAAGACGGTCAATGTCGTTCAAAAACAAACGGCCAAGGCGATGCAGGGCCGGTATTCCGGTGCTGAGTCAGATGCAAAATGGCATTTGGCCGGTTATGCCGACGTTGGTTTTGTCGGCAGCGACAGACCAGGCGCAGACAGCTTTGTCACTGGGAAGTTTAACCCCGGTTTTCACTTCCAGTACAAAGACTTGTTGGTTTTTGAAAGCGAGCTTGAATTTTCAACGACCAGTGATGGCGAAACGGCCACCGAACTTGAGTATTCTCAATTCGATATCATACTGAATGACTATATCACCGTGGTGGCTGGCAAATATCTCAGCCCGATTGGCCAGTTTCAGGAACGCTTGCATCCAAGCTGGATCAACAAAATTCAGGGTGCCCCTGCTGGGTTTGGCCACGATGGTGTACAACCAACCAGCGACACTGGGGTCCAGGTCCGCGGCGCTGTTCCAATCGGCAAATCACGCCTCACGTACAGCCTTGCCCTTGGTAATGGCCCCCGGACCACCTCAGAAGGTGGTGTAGCCTTGGAGGGTGTTGGCCGTGACGACAACAGTAATAAATCACTCGGCGGCCGTCTGGGCTTCTTCCCCATTCCAAATCTGGAAATAGGTGGTTCTTACCTAACCGCAAAAGTAGGCGGCTATGAAGGCGAGGCCGTCGCGCACGCTGAAACACCGATCCAGGTTTCTTCTGACGATCCATTGGGTCTTGACCAGGCACGTTACACCCTGTGGGGCATGGATGGTGCTTATTCAAAAGGCGCGTTATCAGCCCGCTTTGAGTACCTCAAATCGCATCGTGGCACTTTATTCAGCATTACCGGAGAAGAGCCTTTGGGCGACGTTCTGCCCAGGCTGGGCATGGAAGCCTGGTATGGTCAGGTTTCATACAGACTATCCAATGTTGGCGATTCAGATTTCCTGCATAATCTCGAACCGGTTATTCGTTATGGCCAGTTCAGAATTTCAGGCCACGACGAACTTGAAGAAGAAAATGCACAAGACCGATTTAATGTCGGGCTGAACTATTGGCTTGCCCCCACCATTGTTGCCAAAGCCGGGTTGGAATGGCGCAATTTCAAGGTTCTGGGCGTGGATAGTGAACAACTTTATCAATTCCAGATTGCCTACGGCTTTTAAATTCAGGGAAGGACAAGATCATGAAACAATCATCACTTAGCCCAATCAAAGGTGCTTCACTCATCCTTTTCCTTGGCGTTCTGCTTATGGGCACAGCCTCTATGGCGGCCAGCCCGGCCAAGTCAAAAGCTAGCCAGAAGCCTGACCCCATGCAGGTCGTTCGCGGCGCCAAAGCGTGGAAAAACAATTGCGGGCGGTGCCATAACTTGCGCTCCCCCAAAGAACTCACCGACGCCGAATGGGATGTATCCGTCACGCACATGCGGGTCCGGGCAAATCTTTTGGCGCCTGAGGCCGAAGACATCAAAGCTTTTCTCAAAGCCAGCAATTAAACAATGAACCTCACCAAAGGAGCACAAAATGAGTATACGTCTCAGAACAGCCTTCATCACTTTATGCATAACAAGCGCCGCAACTTTTTCAGCGGCTGTTGCCTATGCGGATAATGGCGGTGATGCGGCCAAAGGCGCATCGGTTTACGAAGGCACCTGTGTTTTCTGCCACGGCGAAAATGGGAAAGGTGAAATTCCGGGCACCCCCGATTTCACTAAATCAGCCGGAGTATTAAGCCAGGACGATGCCGTATTGATCGCTCATATAGCCGACGGGTTCGAAAGCCCAAACTCGTCCATGCCCATGCCAGCCAGAGGCGGCAATGAAGACCTGAGCGAGGATGATATCGAAAACGTTTTAGCTTATTTACGTATGAAGTTTAGCAAATAAAACAAAATCATGGCGGGTTATTAAAACCCGCCATGATTTTGTTATATAGCAATTTTTATTTCTTTAAGAAGGGATCCGCATAGCGGCTGTCGGTAATAAACCCCTGATCGGTCAAGGTCCCCAGGAAAGCTTCCAACGCCGCCTTTTGCTGATCGGTCATGTTAAACCGTCTTGGCTGGCCATTTGGTCCGCCTTGGCGCAAACGTGGTGACAGGTTCGGGTGGTTCTGAATGCCCGAGTTATAAAACTCGATCACCTCGGCCAGGGTACCAAAACGGCCATCGTGCATATAGGGCGCACGCACCGCGATATTGCGTAATGACGGCGCCTTGAAAGCACCTCCACCCGCGCCCTGATCAGCATCTGTATTGAGATCAAGGCCATTATTTTGGACTGCATCCAACGCCTGAACCGTGGTTCTGTGGCAACTGACACAGCCAAAGGATTGCACGCCAGAATCTTCGATCGGCATAAAGAGCGCCGCACCTAGAAACTCTTCGCTGGTAAACGTGCCCGCAAAATCTGGTTGATCCGGCGTGCCGTTAACATAGGCCTGATCAAACTTGGAATTGCTGGACACCATCGAGCGTACAAATTGCGCCAAGGCCTTGGAGATACGGTCTGATGTGATCGTATTGTCCCCAAAAGCTGCATTAAACATATCAGGGTAAAAGCTCACCGCCTCCAATTTGGGCAATAATACAGGCAGTGTCATGCCCATTTCCACACCATCCTGGATCGGCATGAGAACCTGATCTTCCAGTGTTGCGGCGCGTTCGTCCCAGAAAAATGCACCCGGTCCATAAAACCTTGCATTCGCCAACCCCATAGAATGACGCCCGGTTTTTCCGCCGGCGAAACCGTCGCTTAGCTTGTCGGGATCAGAAAAACCAATGGCTTGTTCATGGCAAGAAGAGCACGAGACTGTATCATTGATGCTCAGGCGTTTGTCATAGAATAAAACCTGGCCCAAGGTAGCACCGGCATTGGTTACCGGATTATCCACGGGCGTATTGTCAACCGCCTGGGGTGTAAACTGCCCGGGCCCCATGCCTGTGCTTTGGGTGAAATGTGCCGGCAAATTTTCGGCAATGGCTTCATAATCCACCAGCGTGGCAGGTAAAGCAGGCGTACCTTGCAATGTCCGAAGCGCAACAGAGGTCGATCCCCGTACCGCGCCATTCTCTGTGAATGTTATGTTGACCCGGTTGTTTGCCGGGTCAAATGGCCAAACCGTATCCGAGCTTGTAAAAAATGCAAAAGATGGCGTTTCCCCGGCACCAATCATCAAAGAGACATCCGAAGTAGGCGCTTGCAAACAAGCTCCGGTCCCCGGATCAGTCTGGCAAACGAGCAAGGATACTGGCAAGGATGCCGGCGCGCTTGACGCCGCCGCTACGGTCACAGTCCCCGACGCGCCAACATTGGATGTTGCGACAACGAATGCACCGTCTTTTTCCCGGTCAATCATGTCAACAATACCGGCATTGGTGTTCAGGCCTACGGCCGAGCCGGTTTCGCTCAACGCAATAATATCTGGCACATCAACATCAGAGGCCGAGAAGAACAACGTGTTCAAACCAGAAACGATAACTGCCGATTGACGATTGGCGCACGAAAACTCAATAGGTAATTCGAGGCCTGGGTCCTGGGCAGAGTTTGCAGCAAATGAGAACACAAAGCTTTGTGCAGCATTGCCTGCAATCGTAACGGTTTGGTCTTCAACACCGGTCGGAGCGTTGGCGGCATCCGTTTCCTGAAAATGAAAGACGCCGGCAGGTCCGGAACCGTTCATCACAAGACCGCAACTGGTGGCATCCGAAGCGCCAGGGTTGATCACTGTCGCAAAGGCGGTGGCTGCGACACCGGTTTTCACAGATCGAGACGAAGGCAGCACCGCGGCAACCAGTGCCAGTTCATCATCCGTTGCTGTCGGTTTTGCAGAGGTGACCACAACACCGCTTGCGGCAAATGCTGGATCATCCGCTGTGTCTACCTGTCTTGTTGCAACAAGTTCAACGGCGCCAAGGCCCTTGGCCTGACGCGCAGCATTGACCTTACTCAGAAGGTATTCAAGACGCGCCGCACTGGCCAGACCAAAGCGGTCTTCAAATTCTTTAGACACCCACGCGACAACCGGACCAGAGGTCAAGAGGTCTGCACTGCGCAGCAGAGTTTCAACATCTACCCTGGCAGACAATAAAGCCGTGGAATTGGCCGCAAACAGACCCGGACCATTGCCTGCATTGCTGAAAATAGAGTATGCGCTCTGGTTATCGACAACCCAGTCCCCAAAAGCCTGTCCGGCAACGACAACCATATCCAGTGATGAGCCGCCATCTTCAGAGACGCCCAAAATACGCGTTCCACCCAGTCGGAGCTTTTGTACCTCCGTTAGCGTAATCGTTTTTAATGCTCCATCTGGCGCTTCAAGTATGAAGTCCTGCCCCGTTGTGAAATCAGATCGGCTTGCCAAGGACACAAATACAGAATTTTGCGAAGTACCGCTCTGTAATTGCCATAAATCAGGCGATGCCGGTGCCGCAATACTTGAGATACTTGTTGTCGCGAGACCTATGCCGATCACTGCAAATGCAATTTTGGAAATTCCGCTACGCAGGTGTGATTTTTTCATACTTTCCCCCTTGATTATGAGCTGGATTATTATCTGCACGGGCACGCCCTGTTCCCGGTGCAACTGGATAAATCCCCTTCTTAGTGAGCGGTATATATCCGTATTTACTAAATTAGAATATACTAATGTTATGATATATACGTGCTGAACTGATCAACCCCTCCAAAAAATATTTTTTATTTCGAAGGGGAAATACGAGTGACGCCTTACTTAAATTTCAGCAGGCGAAGAGCATTCAGGGTCACCAGTACGGTGGCACCCGTATCGGCCAGAATGGCCATCCATAAATCCGTAGCCCCCATCAAGGTGGTTGCAAAGAATATCGCTTTTAGGATCAGTGCGGCCGTGATGTTCTGGTAAATATTATTCAAGGTCGCACGCGACAGACGTACCAGGTCCGGCATCCCGCTCACGCGTTCTTGCAACAAGGCGGCATCGGCGGTCTCCAACGCGACGTCGGTGCCGCCCCCCATGGCGATACCAACATCAGCACGGGCGAGGGCTGGCGCATCGTTAATGCCATCGCCAACCATGGCTGTTTTTCCACTTTCTTTCAGTATTTCGATGGCGATCAGTTTATCTTCGGGCATGAGCTCCGCACGCACATCCATGCCAAGCTGGTTAGCCAATGCCCGGCCCGTGCGCGCATTGTCCCCGGTCAACATGACAACCCCGATATTAAGCGCCTTTAAGGCCGCAATCGCAGCTTTTGCATCATCACGCAGCTCATCACGCATTGCGATTACACCCAGTACGGTTTTGCCTTGCATAACAACAGCAACAGTTTTGCCCTCTTCTTCCAGCTCTAGAATAGTCGCGTTTTGGGTTTCTTTAAGCATGGCAATTTCGGCGACATATCGCGGGGAAGCAATAATGATTTTCTGGCCATCCACCGTGCCCTCTACGCCGCGCCCCTGTAAGGCTTTGGAATTTGAGGCTTTGGGAATTTCAATTTTTCTGGCCTTAGTGGCATCTACAATGGCCTTGGCCAGTGGGTGGGATGAACTGGCCTCAATGGCCGCAGCCAGAGCCATCATCTGCTCTTCGGTGCCCGAAAAGGCTTGAGCATCTGTAACCTTGGGTGTGCCTTCGGTCAGAGTGCCGGTTTTGTCAAAAGCCACAGTAGTGACTTTGCCAATCGCCTCCAGGGCCACACCACCTTTCATCAACAAACCACGGCGTGCCCCCGCTGCAATGCCAGAAGTGATTGCTGCGGGGGTTGAAAGCACCAAGGCACAGGGGCAGCCAATCAGCAATATTGCCAGACCCTTATAGACCCAAGGCATCCACGCAGCCCCGAATACCAAGGGCGGGGTAATGATAATAAGCGCGCTGACCACCATCACGCCGGGCGTATAATAACGGCTGAACCGGTCAATAAACCGTGCCGTTGGTGACTGGCTGGCCTCGGCTTCTTCGACCAGTTTTAAAATGCGCCCAATCATATTGTCTTCTGATGTTTTCTCGACGCGAAGGCGAATAACACCATCCGCATTGATTGAGCCCGCATAAACTGTATCGCCTTTGGTTTTACGAACCGGGATGCTTTCGCCAGTAACCGGAGATTGATCGATACTGGTTGTTCCTCTGGTAATCGTTCCATCGGCGGGAATGCGCCCTCCGGGACGCACCTCGACAGTGTCTCCAATGGCCAAATTACCTGCTGGGACTTCCTCCACCTGGTCGCCACGCACCACAAACGCCGTTTTAGGAGCCAGCGTGGCCAAGGCAAGTACGCTGCGCCGAGCCTTGGCCGTGGCCAGACTTTCCAGCAGCTCACCTATAGCAAACAGGAAGACCACCAGCGCCGCCTCAGCTGCCTGATTGATAATAATCGCCCCGATAACGGCCACGGTAACCAGCGTTTCAATAGTGAAGGCATTGCCCAAACGGGCCGCACCAAAGGCTTTGCGGGCCATTGGAAAAAGTGCAATCAGTGCCGCGGCAGAGAACCCATAAGGTGACAGGTCTGGCCGGAAAAAATACAAAACCGCCGACAACGTCATCATGACACCAGATAATAAAACCAAGCGCCCTTTTTTAGTTTGATACCAAGGCCCTACGGCAGGCGGCGGCGTGCCTTTGGTGATTTCAGCCACATCATAGCCAAGGGTACGTACGGTGCTGGCAATTTTGTCCAGGCCAGCACCGTTATCGTCAAGATCAAGCGTCAACCGCTGGTTCTTATAATCCAGTTTGACGTTTTTCACCCCCGGCAGGGCGCACACTGCCCCTTCAACGGTGACCGTACAACTGGGGCAATCCATGCCCAGAACCTGCAAATTAATATTCTTGACCATTGCTATTACCCTTATATTGGCTGGTGGGATGCAATATCGCTGACATAGATACACCCCGAATCAGCCTGCCCGGTTTGGGCATTTTCCTTGATCAGGGCAATGGCAGCTTCGAGCAGTTCTGTTTTACAGACCAGTTCCAGTTTTACCTCGGTCAGTACACGAGCGCCAAATTCAGTAGAGTATTCCTGGCCACTGGTATCAAGAATTTTTAGGACCTGTTTGACATCGACCAGTGTGAAGTGACCAAAATCAGCTTTGCGCAGGGCCCGGACGACATCAGCCGCCCGGTTCCTGTGGATATAGGCTTTTATTTCTTTCATGATTGCGCCTCCCTTTTGGCGTTTATTTTGCGTTCTATACGCTCTTCCATCCACTCGTAAATCACAGGCAAAAGCAGCAAAGTCAGCAGTGTTGAGGTGACCAACCCACCCACCACCACGGCGGCCAGCGGGCGCTGTGTCTCCGCCCCGACGCCGCTGGAGAGCAACATGGGGATGAGGCCCAAAATGGCCACGCTGGCGGTCATCATCACTGGACGCAGGCGCATTTCTGCGCCCTTTCGTACCGCCTCGGCGATGCTGAAGCCTTTATCGCGCAGCTCGTTAATAAAGCTGATCAACACAATGCCGTTTAGCATGGCCACGCCAAAGACGGCAATAAAGCCGATAGCCGATGGCACCGAGAGGTATTGACCACTGATAAACAGGGCCACCAGACCGCCAATCGTGGCAAAGGGCACATTGGCGATAATCAGAGCCGCAAAGCGCAAGGAATTAAACGCCGTATAGAGCAGCACAAAGATAAAGAAGATGGTCACCGGTACGATGACACCCAACTTCTTCATGGCCCGTTGCTGGTTCTCAAAGGCACCGCCCCATTCGATCCAGTACCCCGGTGGCATGTCCACATTTTGCGCAATCGCCGTATTGGCATCCTGCACAAAGCTGTCCACATCACGGCCGCGCACATCCATCTGGATCACCGCATAGCGTTGCAATTGCTCACGTCGGATAAAGGAATAGCCCTCCGCCGTTGTGATCGTGGCCACCCGTTTTAAGGGCACAATCGCCCCTGTACCGGTGCGCAGCGGGATATTCTCAATGGCCGCCACCGAAGCCTTGGAGGCATCATTCAGCCGGGCCGTGATATCGAAACGTTTCACACCATCAATCAGTGTGCTCACCGGTTCGTTACCAATGCCAGTGCGCACCAGTTCCAGCACGTCATCGGCATTCATACCATAACGGGCCAGCGCCTCACGATCCACCGTAATACGGATTTGTGGCTTGCCGATATTGGCCTCCAACGACAGATCCGCCGCCCCAGGGACATCAGCAATGGCGTTCTTGATCTCTTCACTGAGGCGGTCCAGCTCAGTCAGGTCCTGACCATAAAGCTTGGCGGCCAGCGTCGCCCGCACACCCGATATCAACTCTTCGACACGCATTTGAATGGGCTGGGTGAAGGCAATGACCGAGGTCGGGGCCACCACTTCCAGCTTTTCACGCATTTCTTCTGCCAAATTCTCAAAAGAGCGCTTCTCCGGCCAGTCCTTTAGCGGTTTTAAGGCTGTGTAAACCTCCATATAATTGACATCAGCCGTTTCGCCTTTCTCGGCGCGGCCAATCATGGCGATGGTGGTTTCCACTTCGGGAAAAGCACTCAGTGCATTCTCAATGTTCTTGGAAATTTTGATCGACTGATCCAGCGAGGTTGAGGGAATGGACGTCACCCGCCACATGATCGAGCCTTCCTGAAGCTGGGGCATGAACTCTTTGCCCAAGAACGGAAAGAGACCCAGCGAGGCAATCAATAATACCACGGCGCTCAAGACAACTATGGCCTTGCGTTTCAGGCCAAAGGCTAAAAGCGGCAGATAGCCTTTTTTCAGCCAGCGCACCAAGAAGGTGTCCTTTTCCTCTTTGGGTTTAAGGATCAGCGAGGCCAGCACAGGGATGATGGTCAGAGTCAATAACATCGAGCCCGCCATGGCAAAGCTGATGTTAAAGGCCATGGGCTTGAACAGCTTGCCTTCCAGACCATCCAGGCTGAACAGCGGCATAAACACAATAATGATAATGCCAATGGCAAAACTGACCGGATTAGCCACTTCACGGGCGGCGGTTAACACCGCCGCGGTGCGGTTAACCGGGCCATTGCCCTCGGATTTTCGCTCGGCCATAATGCGAAACGAGTTCTCCACCATCACCACAGCCCCATCGACCATCATACCAATACCGATGGCCAGACCGGCCAGCGACATCAAATTGGCCGACAGGCCCATCTGGCTCATAAAGATAAAGGCAATCAGCATAGCCAGCGGCAAGGCGGTGATCACCACCAATGCTGAGCGCAGTTCACCCAAAAACAAAAAGAGCACGATCGCCACCAGAATAGAGCCTTCAATCAAGGCGCGCTCGGCGGTGCCAACGGCCTTTTCCACCAGTTCGGTACGGTCATAAATCGGCTTGATGACCATGCCATCGGGCAAGGCCCCATCAACGATCTCGACCTTTTCCTTGACGTTATCGACCACCGCCTTGGCGTTTTCACCAATACGCGACAGAGCCATGCCCAAGACGACTTCTTTGCCATCACGGGTCACCGCACCAAAGCGCAAAGCCGGGGCCTGTGCAATGGTTGCAACATCACGCAAATAGACAGGCGTGCCATCAGCAACCTTGACGACAATATCGCCTATATCATGCTCGTCTTTGACCAATCCAAGGCCACGCACCAGATATTGCTCTGGCCCGCGATCAATATATTGGCCGCCAACCTGACGGTTATTGACCTCAAGAGCTTCCATAACCTCTTTGAAACCAAGGTCATATTTGATCAGTTTCAAAGGATCGACCTGCACCTGAAACTGGCGTTCCTGGCCACCCCAAGACATGACATCGTCAACCCCGGGCGCAGTACGAAGGATCAGGCGGACATTCCAGTCCTGCACAGTGCGCAAATCCATATCGGAAATGCCGGCGTTCAGCTTTTCATCAGCGCGTTCCAGCGTGTACCAAAACACCTGACCAAGACCCGAGGTATTAGGCCCCATTTCCGGTGTGCCATAACCTTCAGGGATGCGATCGGCCACTTCGGCCAGACGTTCCATGACCAGACGGCGGGCAAAATAAATGTCCATGCTGTCTTCAAAATAAACCGCCACATAAGAGAGGCCAAACAGGCTGACCGAGCGGATTTCCTGCACATCGGGCAGGCCCGCCATGCCAGATTCCACCGGAAAGGTCAGAAGCTGTTCCACATCTTCGGCGGCAAGGCCCGGTGATTCAGTATAAATATTGACCTGCACCGGTGTAACATCGGGGAAGGCATCAATGGGAATTGTGGTCACAGCGCGCCAGCCCAAAAAGCCGACAACACCAAATGCGATCAACACCAGTACTTTGTACTGGAGTGAAAATTCAACAAGTTTGTTTAACATTTTCGGCCTCTAGTGCTCGTCGCCAATGGAAGATTTCAGGATCAGGGATTTGAGCAAGAATATCTGGCTGGTAGCGATTTCATCGCCACGTTTCAGCCCACTCTTGATCTCGACCCAGTCGCCCCGCGTTGCGCCAGTCAGGACGGGTTCAGGTGTTAGCGTATCCCCTTCGAGGACAAACACATGCGTGCCACCATCCATCAGCGTCACGGCATCTTGAGGTACGGCCAGCACAGGTGCGGTTTTTCCGCTTTCGATAAAAGCCGTAACAAACTGACCCGCATGCAGTGCATCTTCGGTATTGGAAACCGCGATACGTGCGGAAAGCGTGCGCGTGGTTTCATCAATAGCGTGGTGCAATTGCAGCACTTTTCCAGCGAACTGCATGCCAGAACTGGTAAGAATGCGCGCTGGTGCACCAGCAGAAATGGTCGGGGCATCATCGGCAGAAAGGCGCGCATTTACCCAGACGCTTTGCTCATCAGTGACTTCGAAAAGCACGCGACCCGGCTGCACAATTTCGCCGATGACAAAATCATCACGCATAATCGTGCCATCCTGGCGAGCGTAAAGGGTAAACGCCCCTGTGGCCTTGGACGCATCGCCCATATTGACCAGCTTGTCAGCGGCAGATTTAGTCATGCCAAAGGCCAAAACCTTGGCGCGGGACTGTTGTGCGGCAACTTGCGCCTCCACATAGCGGCGATCAGACACCACTTTGCGGCCCAGCTTTTTCACCCGATCCCATTCACGGGCGGTAACGATCAGATCGCCCTGGGCGCTGGCCATATCAACACTGGATAGCGTGACCAGTGGTGCGCTCATGCTCACCGCATCACCAAGTCGTGCATGGCGAGCAATGATTTGGGCCGCGATCCGCGGGGTGGCCTGACTGGTTTGATAAAGATCAAGGCCAACTTCGCCAGGGGCGCTGATCTCTTCGGCCAGAGCCATTGGTGAAAGACGCAAGGTTTCAACGCCGTTTTCACGGCGTTTGCTATCGCTCATACGTACCAGGTTTTCAGCATGTTCTTCGCCATGATCATCTTCATTGGCCAGAACCGGCACAGGTAGCGCCAATACAAGAGCCGCAATCACGGGCATGGTTTTCAGAAAAGTATTGGAAAAAGTCATTGGATGGCCTCCAGCCATGAATTTGCGGAATTAGATGCGTCGAGCCAGTCAAACCAAGAGCGCCATAACGTACCTTTCAGGTCGACGGCGGCGGCTTGTGCATCAAAAGTCTGGTTCAGTTGAATGAGATAGGACACGGCATTTAACTCGCCGGCTTCCCAAAGGGTTTTTAGAAGATCGCGCTGAGCAGTCAGATCAGCAGCACCGCTCCCCTGCCAGTCCTGCCAGGCCGTTGATGCAGCTAAAAACCGCTCAGTTGTGGCATTCAGGCGTGCTTCAACGCGCTGGTGCATATTGCGGGCTTCGGCTTCGGCCCCCAGGGCATCGGCGCGAGCGGCTGTAACGCTCTGGCTATAATTATTGCGAATTTGCAAGGGGATGGCCAGACGCACACCAAAGAGCGTGGCATTACTCCCAAGGCCATTGCTTTCCTGCCCAAGACTGAGCCCCAGCGTTGGATCGGCTTTGCGCATTTTGTCGGCCAACGTGATCCGCGTGCGAAAACTGTCTGATTGTGCCCGCACCAAACGCATTTCTGGCAAGGTATTCACATCACCGTTCCAGCTTTGCAACAAGGCCCCATCGGGTGTGCCAACAACCAACGGCCAGACATCACGTTGGATACCGCTTAAGGCTGCCAGACGCTCACGAGCGCGGGACAGCTCGCCTCTGGCCCGGCTTTGTTCAGCCAAAGCCTGCGATAAGGCCAATCGCGCTGTCAGGAGCTCGGATTCTGATAAATCCCCTGCGGTCTTTCGGGTTTGTGACAAGGTCAGAAAATCCCGCGCCAACCGCACCCGCGAAGCGGTTAACTGTTGTAGTGCAAAAGCGCTCTGGTGCACGGAAAGCGCGCCTAATACATCGCTTAGCAGCGACTTTTGCACCAGCTCCAACGCCGCCTTGGCGGCCATAACATCGGCGCGCCCGGTGGCGGCGCGGGCTTTGCGTTTGCCGGACCAGTCCAGGGTTTGCGAAACGCCAAGCGCCCGAGTTCTTGAATCGGCATTTTCATACTCGGCTTCAATTTCGGGGTTATAGAGTGCCCGGCCTGCCCCTTCAGCGCGCGCCTTTGCCGCCTCCAGTTCAGCCGTAGCTGCGGCAATTGCCGGGTGTGTGGCCAAAATCGACTTTGAAAACTCGGAGATCAGCGGACGCGAACTTTGCATCGGCTCTGTGGTCTGGCTTTCAAGCAAGGTTTCGGATTGTGCCGGCGCGACACAATACAGCGTCAGCCCGACCAGGATAACGCCGATTGGCGTCATGGTTTTGATGGTCATTATGATTACTCAATGCAGGGATGCACAGCGACAGCGGCACATCATTTCAATGAAGCGCAGTACCGGTACGGATTATTTCAACCCGCGCACGGCCTGCCTTTATGAAAGGCAAATCTTTGCAGTTAACGCAAAAGAGTTGCGTATGAAGCAATCAAACTGTTGGAGGGTGCAGGATGTCATCTGCCCAAAATTGCGGCGGGCCACGCAAAAGTGCAGCAAAAAGAGCCTGCCGTGTGCGCGGTACAACTGTCCCATCCTGACCAAGCACCACGTAATGATGCACCACCTGGCAGATGTCACAGGCCGCACCAAGACTTTCGATATCACGATCGAGGTTGCCTTGCTGAGCCCCTTCATCCAGCAGGATACTGTCGCTGATGTCTGTCTTGAACACATGCTCATCAGTGCCAAACCCGTGAAGGGTAATGGCCAGCAAGCAGGCAATCAGGATATGGGCGGTCAGTTTTTTCATAGCCTCACATGAATCGCGGTGTTGTAGGCTTGTAACGATCAATACCAGATCCGTAAACCTGTGACTGTCGCCCGGAGAAATCCGAAGAAAACACTGTAATCAAAGACACACCAACAAGCAGGTCCGTCAGGAAAAGAGGATCATTCATCAATGTCACAACCACGTTTACCAAACTGAATCACGCGACTTTAATTCCTACAGCCACTGTAGGTTCAAGGGCAAAATACAGTATCGCCGAAAAGAACCGCCGCATACATTATGGTGAAAGTCTGTATGATGTGCTGGCCATTGAAGTTTTAAATGCCCAGCCCCCCAATCACACGGACTGATCAATCAGGTCACGAGCGCCGAACAACTGGGCGAAGCCATAGAACATTATTGCCAAAAACTGTGCGACACGAGCGCAAGAACCCTTGCCACAGGCAAAGAGGTTCTTTTTTACAAACAGGCCGAGATGCCGCTGGTGCAGGCCTACACCTATACGTCCGAAGTCATGGTCAACAACATGCTGCATCATGAAGCCGTCGAGGGCATAGAAGCCTTTATAGAAAAGCGCACGCTTCAATGGGTGCACCACTAAGTCTAAATCGCACAGATTTGGCAAAACGATTAAGCCTGAGCGGGCTCTTCATACGTCACGAGGGTCATATCCACGGCCGCATCGCGTAATGGGATCAAAGCCTGATAATCTTCGGAATGATACCAGTCTCTCAGGGCCTGCATATTGTCAAAGCGAATGATACCAACGGCGTGATGAGAACGCGCTCCGGCAAGGGCTTCTACGGCCTTCCCTTTAACAACAAGCGCCCCGCCATGTGATTTTAGCGTCTCACCGGCTTTAGCGCCATATTCGGCAAATTTTTGTGGATCCTTGATCGTGGACGTTGCGATAAAAAATGCGGACATTGGACTTTCCTGACTTGATAAAGTGAAACGAACCTTGTTATGTTCACTTATGAACAAAACATAAGATTTACGTATTGTCCACGTCTGTACATAACAATGACTGCATTTAACCCAAAAGGATCTGGCATGGCCCGCCCCTCTCAGTTCAACCGTGAAGATGCAGTAGAATGCGCCATGAATGCCTTTTGGCGCGACGGTTATGAAACCAACTCAGTCAAAGCCTTATCTGAAAAATTCGGAATTACCCGATCCAGCTTTTATAATGCCTTCAAAAACCGAGAAGGGTTGTTTGAAGAAGCACTGATGCTGTACGCCAGCCGTTCGCCGGATAAGGCCTTGCACGAGGCCACACCGGGCGTATCGGTCAAAAAACTTTTCACCGATATGTTTCGCACCATTTGTAAGGTCAGAGCTGCAGACGAGGACGCCCGCGGCTGCCTAGCCGTCAACGGCGTCGCGGAATTGTGCAATACCAATGACATTTTGGGGCCAAAGCTGCACCAGCTGATGCAGGCCAACATCACCCGTATAGAGACAGTTCTGGCCTGGGGTGTGGCCAGCGGAGAACTCGACAAGGAAACTGATGTAAAGGCTCTCGCACTATCTGTGAAGAACCTGATCGTCGGCCTGAACGTGATGTGCAAGCTGGTGCAAAATGAAGATAAGTTATGGCAGATCGCCAGCACCACATTGCGCGCCTTAAACCTGTTGGAGGATGCCTGAACATGAACCGTTTTGATGAAATATATGGCATCGCCGCCGGGCGTCAGGGCGGCAAGGAGGCGTTGGACGCAAAATTGGGCGATCCAAAAACCCGCCAACAATTGGCCGCCATTCCCGATGATCGCTGGCTGTCATGTATGACTAAATGCATTTTCCAGGCGGGTTTTAACTGGAAAGTTGTGGACAGTATGTGGCCTGGCTTTGAGGCGGCTTTCCAGGGCTTTGACCTAGACCATTGTACATTCTTGCACGATGAGGATTTTGATCGACTGGTCAGTGACAAGCGCATTGTCCGCCATGGGACTAAAATTCGCTCAGTCCAGCAAAATGCCGTATTTCTGGGTGAGCTTGCACAAGACCACAACAGTGCCGCCGAGGTTTTTGCCCACTGGCCGCCGGACGATTATGTGGGATTGTTGGCAACCCTGAAAAAGCGCGGCTCGCGTCTTGGCGGCAATACCGGTCAGTATTTTCTGCGTTTCATGGGTGTGGACGGCTTTATACTGTCCCGCGATGTGGTCGCACGCCTGATGGTCGAAGAGATCATCGACAAAGCCCCCACCTCACAAAAAGCCATGAAAGCCGTCCAAGACGCCTTTAACACCTGGCAAGACCAGACCGGTCTCTCGCTGACCCAGATCAGCCGGGTTTTGGCCATGAGCATTGGCTAGAAATTCATATATTTAAATTTTTCGGCAGCCTTCCTCTTAAAAAATTACCTCTGCTGGCCGCTTGCGAAAAAAAGCGAACAGGGGCCTACTTGAGGTGATTCAACCAAAGAGCCAGATATGAAACGCGCTAGAACTAAAATCGTTGCCACACTTGGTCCCGCCAGTAATAGCGAGCAGTCTATTGCCGCACTTTTTGATGCCGGTGTTGATGTATTCCGCATGAATTTCTCCCATGGCACCCATGCGGATCATCAGGGCGTATACGACACCATTCGCGTCGTAGAGCGCGCAAAAAAACGTCCCATCGCCGTTTTGGCAGATTTACAGGGGCCTAAATTGCGCCTTGGCCTTTTTGAAAACGACGTTGCCCATTTGGACGAGGGTCAAAACTATCGCTTCGATCTGGACGACAAAAAAGGCGACCAAAGCCGCGCGCCGCTCCCCCATCCTGAAATTTTCAAAGTCCTCAAAAAAGGTGAATTGCTGCTTATCGACGATGGGCGGATGCATTTTGAAATTACTGAAGTCGGCGATGGCTTTGCCAATGCCAAGGTGCTGACCAAGGGTAAACTTTCGCCGCATAAGGGCGTTAACCTGCCCGGTGCGCGCCTGCCAATTTCAGCCATCACCGACAAGGATATGCGCGATCTGTCATTTGCGCTCTCATTGGGTGTGGATTGGGTTGCTTTGTCTTTTGTGCAAGGCCCCGAGGATGTGGCCGAATTGCGCAAGCTGGTTGGTGGCAAGGCGGCGATTGTGTCCAAGCTTGAAAAACCACTGGCGATAACCCGGCTGGATGAAATTCTAGAACTTTCTGACGCGGTCATGGTGGCCCGCGGCGACCTTGGCGTCGAGCTGCCCCCCGAAGATGTTCCGATCCTGCAAAAGCAGATTATTCGCGCCGGCCGTGCCATGGGCAAGCCGGTGATTGTTGCCACCCAAATGCTGGAAAGCATGATTGGCAACCCCGCCCCAACCCGCGCCGAAGCTTCTGATGTGGCTACCGCGGTTTATGATGGCGCCGATGCGGTTATGCTGTCCGGCGAAACCGCCATGGGGGCCTATCCCGTAGAGGCTGCCAAAATGATGGACCGCATTATCCGTCGGGTCGAACAGGCCGACAGCTATCGACGTTTACTGGCGGCAGAGCGGTTGGAGCGTGAAAACACCACACCGGATGCCATTATGGCTGCGGCGCATCTGGCCGCCGATACCATAGATGCGGCGGCAATTGTCACCTACACCTCGTCGGGTTCAACCGCTTATCGGGCGGCGCGCGAACGCCCCATTCAGCGCATTATTGGCCTGACGCCAAATCAGTCCACGGCACGGCGCCTGACGCTGGTTTGGGGGGTGACCGCGATCGAGATTGAGGATGCGCAAGATATTGACGATATGATCCAAAAGGCCAAGGCCCAGTCCAAAAAAGAGGGTATCGCCAAGAACCGCGATCGCATCGTGGTTACGGCTGGCATTCCTTTTGGCGCACCTGGGAAAACCAATTTAATGCGCATAGCGCGCGTCGATTAGGCGGTCATATCACCTGACATGGCCCCACCTATTCTTCATGTCCGCGACATCGAGCAAAGTTTTGGCACCACCCAAGTGCTGGACGGGGCCGAATGTATTTTGCATGCGGGCGAGCGGCTTTGTGTGGTCGGGCGCAATGGCTCTGGCAAATCCACACTGTTGAAAGTCATGGCGGGCCTGATCGAACCTGACGGCGGCAGTGTGTTTGTGCAACCTGGCACCACCATACGTTATCTGCCGCAAGAGCCTGATTTTTCGGGCTATACGCGCGTCGGCGATTATGTTGAGGCAGGGCTGGCCCCCGGCGACGATCATCACCGGGCGCAGACCCTGCTTTATGCCTTGGGCTTAAGCGGCGAAGAAGACCCCACACTGATCTCTGGCGGCGAGGCCCGGCGCGCCGCCCTGGCCCGCACACTGGCTACCAAGCCCGATATTTTACTGCTGGACGAACCAACCAATCATCTGGACCTGCCATCAATAGAATGGCTGGAACATGAGCTGTCCTCCATGTCTTCGGCACTGGTGCTGATCAGCCATGATCGGCGCTTTTTGGAACGCCTCAGCCGCAAAACCCTGTGGGTGGACCGGGGGCAATGCCGCATGTTGGGCAAGGGTTTTGGTGCATTCGAGGACTGGCGCGACGAGGTGCTGGAAGCCGAAGAGCTGGAACAGCACAAACTGGCGCGCAAAATCGTTCGCGAGGAACACTGGCTACGCTATGGCGTCACAGCGCGGCGCAAACGCAATGTCAGGCGTCTTAAAAACCTTGGCGAATTGCGCTCCCAAAAACGTGATTTCGAAGGGCCAAAAGGCAACATCACCCTTAACGTTGCCGAGGGGCGCGGGGCCGGAAAAATCATCATCGAGGCCAAAGGTATCAACAAATCCTATGGCGACCAAAAACTGGTGCAGGATTTTTCATGCCGCATCACCCGCGGCAGCCGTATCGGCATTGTCGGCCCCAATGGCGCAGGCAAGACGACACTTTTGAAAATGCTAATCGGCGAACTGACCCCCGACACCGGGACCGTCAAAATGGGCAGCACGGTTGACCTCGTGAGCATGGATCAGAACCGCTCGGAACTGAAGCCCGACTGGACGCTCAAAGAAGCGCTGACCAATGGCGGCGATATGGTTGATCTGGCCACCGGGCGCAAACACGTCATGGCCTATATGAAGGACTTTCTCTTTACCCCGGATCAGGCTAATACCCCGGTTAGCGTTCTCTCGGGCGGCGAAAAAGCACGCCTGATGCTGGCCCGCTCCCTGGCTCTGCCCGGCAATTTTCTAGTGCTGGACGAGCCAACCAACGACCTTGATCTGGAAACCCTAGATCTGTTGCAGGCTTTTTTATCAGATTATGCCGGCACGGTCATGTTGGTCAGCCATGATCGGGACTTTCTGGACCGGGTGACAACGTCGATCATTGTCCATGAAGGCACCGGTAAATGGCGCGAATATCCGGGCGGCTATTCCGATATGCTGCGCCAACGCAAAGCTGCACCTGCTGGCAAATCTAAGGCAAAGAAACTAAACCAGAAAACCGGCAAACCAAAACAAAAATCGGCAGACCCAAAGTCCGTTAAAGTGAAGCTCACGTTTAAGGACCAACATGCCTTAAAAACCCTGCCCCTTGAGATCGAAGCGCTTGAAAAACGTATTGAAAAAATCAATGCTGTCCTTGCTGACCCGGACCTTTTTACCAATGACCGCAAACGCTTTGATCAGGCCAGCGCGGCCCTTATCGAAGCCTCTGACAAAATCGAGGAGATGGAGTTACGCTGGCTGGAACTGGATGAACTGGCGGGTGGCGCCCCTAAACCAACCGCCTGAGCATCAACAAAGCCAGGCCATCGAAAAACAGACTGACACCGACAAAGATGCCGACGATCCAGAAACTGCTATCTGGCCACCCGGCCATGATAAACAGCGACAAAGCAAACGACAGAACGGCGTTCAGCAGCATCCAGAACCAACCACGCATGGGCCGCATTTCAAAGGCCATGCCTGCATTGGCAAACCCGTCAAACATAAAATATATCGCCAGCACCAGAGCAAGCGCCGCTGCGCCGGCAATAGGATAGACAAGGATCAACAATCCGCTTGCCACCAACACAAAAGGTTTTAGCCAGCGCAAGGCACCAAAGCCGCCAAAGCCCTGATACGTCAGATAGGCCATAACAAACCCGGCCAGCAACAAAATCCACCCGGCAAAGGCGGCGGTAATCAGCGTCATGAATTGCGGTAAAGCGACGCCAATTACGCCCAGAACCATCAATAATATTCCCGCGATCAAGGCAAAACGACGAAAATCTTTGCCCATGTCAAAACCTTGAACTGTTCCGGTCATAATAACCTCCTCAATTTTTGTGCTCATCGCATAAGTTGGGAGGGGGATGGCCGCGCACAAGCCATAGCGCCACTTTGCCGCAGGTCTGCAAAAGCACCCCGATAAAGTCTGATATGGATAACAAGCAAGAACAATGAATGCATTCCGCCCCCATGGGAAAGGGGGCGAAATGACACCCTAAGCCTTATCCTCTGCAGGCGCCTTTAAGGCTGTACCTGCATTCGTAAAACTACTGATACAAACTCATGTCGAACTTCCGACTTGCGGCATTCGCTGTTTTTACTGCCTCGAGCATTTCATCCAATTGCTGTCGGCCGAAGATGCGTCCGTTTAAGATAACAGTGTCTATGGTTGAGGTGTTTTTAATGTCTAGAAGCGGATTTGCGTTGAGCAATAGGAGGTCAGCGCGACGACCTGCCTCAACGATACCCGCATTATTATTGATCCGTTCAGCGGGTGCGGCGGTCGCGGCATGCAGCGTTTGTGCTGTTGTCATTCCTGCATGGTTCAAGGATTGCAATTCATCATGCAAAGCAAAGCCTGGGACGGTGAGCCAGCCATTAGAGTCCGTTCCGGCCAAGATGGTAACGCCTGCATCGATCATTGCTTTTAGCAGTATGTGGTGAGCTTCCTCCCGAGCACTCCAAAACGCCTTATTCAAAGCGATCTCTTCGGGAGTATCGCTGACATACGTTTGAAACTTGTTGAGACCCGGGAGCCAACCAGTACCTGAGCTCGGATCTCCTTCTACGATGCCGGGATTAGCATACTCCAGATTAATTTCTCTGATCTTCGTCTCGAGGTCATATATTTGATCGTACAGACTCTCCGAGAACCAAATCGTGCTTTGCACTGCGATGCCATTCGTGACCAAATCATTTACGATTTCTTCTTTGCGACTTTCTACAAAATCCAAAAATGCATCACCACCTTGGTTTCTAAAACTACCAAACTCGGTTAGCAGTAATTTTACAATTTCCTCAATATGGGCAACTTCTCGAAGCTTTGTTGTGCGTAACTCACTAAGAGGAAATGTATCAGGTAAGTGGCCGACCGATGGAACGTTGAGTTTGTCTGTGACATCCAGAATCGCACGGTAGCTTTCCATGGTGAGGAAACCGTATAGCTTGATACCATCATATCCTTGGTGAATGAATGAACGTGCGGCATCTGCGGCTTCTTCCGGATTAAGGGTGATATTGATATTATATATCTTCCTCACGAACCAAAGGATAATAGGTTCGGGAATCCAGTTCGGGAAGGCATCCTCGCCAAAAGAACCAAACCCATCTACAGAATTCATCGATGGTGATGAAACATAATAATGCGGACCAATACGACCGTTTTCAATTTCTTGCTTTAGCTCTAAATCTGCTTCAGAACCGTTCATGCTCCTGATTTGGGTCACACCACTGGCCACATAAAGCAACAAATCATTCGGGCTGCGATGTAGGTGCATATGACTATCGACGAGGCCGGGGATTAAAAACTTTCCCTTGCCATCAATAATGAGCATGCCATCAGGTACGTCACTCTCTTGCGTGATGGACGTAATTTCTCCCTCGCTTAACAGCACGGTTCTGTCCGCGAGCATTTCTGTCCCGTCAGGCGATAAGACACTGACATTCGTAATCGCGGTTGGTTTGGCGTCGACCTGGAACTGCGCATAGTTGGCAATCTGGGTTTGTCCCCCATAGATTTTGTCAACAGTCCGGTTGATCAGGACATAAAAGGTAATCATGGCCAGCGTGAGCAAAATTACGATCACGCCTCCGACTCTTAAACTCCACTTTCTAATCGTGCTCATACGCATGTGTATCATCCTCAATCTGATTTGCTCTGGTGGGGCCAGTTCAAGCCATTATCATCAGATTTGTCGTCCGGATTGATCGAGTTGGACGTTTAAAGGCGGATTATCAGGCCGCTTTTTGCGCTAAAGTCCTGCGATACTGCGTCGGCGTTTGTCCGGTGAACTGTTTAAAGATCGCGTTGAAGGTGCTTTTGGATGAAAACCCAGCCTCTAAAGCAATATCGAGTATGGACCGATCGGTATTTTCGGCAAAGCGCTTGCGCACAAAATCAACGCGATAGCCATTGATAAATTCATAGAAATTCTTGCCCGCGTGTCGATTCAAGACTTCAGATAAATGGTGTTTACTTACACCCGTCAAGACCGAAAGACGGGTCAAGGTCAGGTCGTTATCGAGATAAAGTTTGCCACTTTCAACCTGGTTTTTAACCGAATCAAAGAGCGTGGCGCGAATGGCTGGATCAAGTTCACCGCCTGTTTCGGATTCATTTTTGCTGCTATTGTTGTGTACAGTCTTTGCTTGCTCTTCAGAAAGGTTTGGGATCGTAAAAAAATGGGGATTACGCCACTGCATTATAGCGATGGTATAAATTAGGACGACCAGAAATAGATTTGCTATATCGTTGAGGAGTATCGGCGCAAAAGACGTAAAACCGGACAAGGTTTTCAAAAACCAGACAACGAAGTTGAACACTTGCATCATAAGTAACCAATTGAATGCCGATGGATCAAAATTGGCGAGATTGTCATTGGCTTGTCGCCGGTAGCGCCAAATCATCCACCCGGTCCAACCTGCATAGGCAAAGGCCAATACGACTGGAACGTACTCACTGATTTGTAGGCGCAAGTTAAGCGGCGGGGCGCTGGTAATCCATTTTGCCATTGCCTGTGGATCTGCAATTGAGACATCAGCGGTCAACGCATAGAAGAACAACACCGGAATGAGATGGAGAAGGTCCCTCTTAGTCAATGCGGTCTCGAGCAGGGCACTTCTGCAGTAAAGATACCCAAGCGGGCCCAATGCAACCGGAAGAAAATACAAAGGGCCGATTGCCCATGCAATAGGGGAATTCCCGGAATTCGCCAATAAGAATGGCATCAAGAAAATGAGCGCAATCAGTAAACATATGGCGCCCAAAACACGGCTCGCCGTCGTCATCCTCGCATCGGCAACGAGGAGGCCGAACAACAAAAAGCCCTGAAAACACCCGATAACTGATATATATTCCTGTAATGCAGACATCATGGCATCATTTAACTAGTCGTTTTCTGAAAAGAAGGCGTTTCTAAACGCTCTGAATACGTCTTGGATCAACGCGAAGCTGTACCAAATCATCGCGGCGGATCATCCGCCCGCTGGCTCGCACTGGCTCGCCAACCAAAGGAAGGACTTCATCGCGCAGCGGCTCGCCATCCGGCCCGGTGAGGACGAATACCACGCGGCGGCCTGCCTTGTCTTTGGCCAAAAACCACGGCGTACCACCCATACGAATGCACAAAGATGCGCAGGCCTTATGGGTTTTACCACTGGATGGGCGCATGGCCCCGGTCCAGCATTTGGCATCCAGAATTTCGCCGTTCAAAGCCGCGCGACCCAGGTATTCTTCTTGCACTTTGGGTGGGTGCGTAACGCCTTGCGCCGGACCAACCCATTCGGCATTGCTGACCACTGCCAGCATCCGGTGACGCCCACGAGAGATTACCGTGCCACGGACCCAGACGGGCTGCCCCTCAAACTCGGCCAGTTGCGCGGCCACGCCGCATTTGTTGGAGCAAACCAGCGATACGCTGCGCATTTGCCCGTCCAAAGACGCCGTGCGCAACACCGGATAGGGTGATTGCTCGACCATGCCGGTCAGGTCGACAATTTTACCCTGATCCCATTGGCCGCTGCCGCGCGCCTGTTGATGTACCGCCAGCTTGGCGCCAAACACCGCCGCACCAACCAAAGCGGCCGCGCCGGTGATAATCATCGTACGGCGGTCGGTCTTGGGCAGTCTGTCATGATAACCGACAAAGAAATTTTTCTCATTACTCATGATTTTGCCTCACTGATCTTGGCAGGCGGGCTGGGCGTACCTGGTGGCAAGGCGTCCGGGTGCACATAGACCATGCCACCATCAATCTGTACGCGATAGGTGGAAATTTTCTCGTCAAAAGGCGGCGGCGAGCGCCCGTCTTCGGGCCGATATTGCCAGCCATGCCAGGGGCAAGTGATGCACCCGTCAATGACGCGCCCCTCGCCCAGCGGGCCGTTTTGATGAGCGCAGACATTGCTAACCGCGCTGACTTTGCCGTCATAGCGAAAGACGGCGATACGGTCACCGGATGGGGTGCGGATAATACGCGCCCGGTTTTCTTTTATGCTCTGTGGCGCGCCGATATTGATCCATCCGTCCAGCGATGCACGCACTTTCCTATCACGCAGACGCCCAATTATGGCCGAAGCGCCATGCAAGCCGGCAATCAGGCAAAATGCCCCGATCACACTGGCTGGATAAATCAGGTCTTTTTCGCCCTGCACCACGCCCAGCATGATGTGCATCACCAAAAGACCATAAGCCACATAGACGCCCAGATGGATACGTTTCCATAAGGTCGAGCCAAGTGCCGCTTGCCAGTAATCGTGGCTGCTGACCGCCAAAAATGCCAATAACATCAGCGCAATGAACCCAAGGCTTTCAAAGGGAAACCCGGCGATTGAAGTGTAACGCGTATTGGAGGCAAACAGCGCCACAATGGGGTTTAAGTCCGCAAACCCCTGATACCAAAGCAGCGATAACCCAGCATGGACCAGCGCCAATATAAAACAGATCACCCCCATATGCCGCCGGTTATATAAAAGCGGCTTGAT
The DNA here is from genome assembly GCA_021776525.1 of Robiginitomaculum sp. GTDB lineage: Bacteria > Pseudomonadota > Alphaproteobacteria > Caulobacterales > Maricaulaceae > Robiginitomaculum_B. The sequence continues at coordinate 62,664 of JAJFFT010000002.1, read as the reverse complement.
ACGCGGGCTGAGACGGGCCAGAGGCCCAATGGCCAAAATGACATTCAACAACAAGAATGCGGCAGCCCCAAAAGCCCGCATCAACACCTGAATGAGGGTCAGGCTTTGGCCAGGATCACGCGAACCCATAGTCAGAAGCACAAACGATGTGATGAACACAGCCAATCCAGCCAGCACAACCAGATCATAGCGCCATTTGAAGCCGTTCCATTGAACCGCTGTATATCCGTGGCTCATGAGCCCCTCTCCTCGAGGATTAGTCCTTTGGGCAGACTCTCATTCAGAGGCGGGGCGGGGCGCAACATCAGGCTGAGCATAATACCCAGCGCCACCAGCGGCACCAAAAACATCCAGATACGCACATGCGCCTGACGCAAGGCGCGCGGCGCTTCGGGTTTGGGATACCCCTTGATCAACCGCGCAAGCAAAACCGGCCATAAAAGTACCGCGCCCGGCAGGGTCATCAGACGAAACCCAAGGCCTGAACCGCGCGCCGCCGGCACCATGGATTGCGCCCCAAAAGTGATGAAATACAGCCCATAGGCCATGCCCAGTAACAGATAAAACCCCAGAGCACTGGCCAGAGCCGTTGCGAGCGCAATACTCATTTGCACACGCCCGCATAGGTTACGCCAGACAGATCTGCCATCTCGCGCTTCCAGGCGGTCAAATCATCATGGCAAAACCCGCTCAAGTGATCATGGCCACAGGCCCGCGCCAGAACCTGCATCAGCTCAACCGAGGCCGCAAAGAAATTTGCCAATTGCCGCGCTGATTTTTCGACAACCATACGCCGCTCTAAACCCGGTTTCTGGGTGGCTATGCCGACTGGGCAATTATTGGTATTGCAGGCACGCATGGCAATGCAGCCAATGGCCTGCATAGCCGCATTTGAGAGCGCCACAGCATCAGCACCCAGCGCCAATGCCTTGACGAAATCTTCAGGCTTGCGCAAACCGCCTGTGATAATCAGCGATACCTGGTTGGCATCACTGGCATCAAGATGCCGCCTCGCCCGCGCCAAAGCAGGAATGGTCGGAACCGAAATATTATCCTTAAAAATCAACGGCGCAGCTCCGGTGCCACCGCCCCGGCCATCCAGAATGATATAATCCACGCCGACCTCCAGCGCCGCATCAATGTCGGCCTCGATATGTTGAGCCGAAAGTTTGTAGCCGATCGGTATACCGCCGGTGCGTTCACGCACTTCAGACGCAAAATCACGGATCGGCGCTGTATTGTCCCATTCCGGAAAACGCGATGGCGAAATCGCGTCTTCACCGGGGTTCAAACCGCGTACTTTGGCTATTTCTGGGGTCACTTTATTACCCGGTAAGTGACCACCAGTACCGGTTTTGGCCCCTTGTCCGCCTTTGAAATGAAACGCCTGGACTTTATCCAGCTTGTCCCAGCTGAACCCGAACCGCGCCGAGGCCAGCTCGTAAAAATAGCGGCTGTTTTCGGCGCGCTCTTCTTCCAGCATACCGCCCTCGCCCGAGCAAATGCCAGTCCCCGCCAACTCGGCCCCGCGGGCCAGCGCAATTTTGGCCGACGCCGACAATGCTCCAAAGCTCATGTCAGAGACAAACAATGGAATATCCAGCTTTAACGGCTTTTTCGCGCCCGGCCCAATGACCACATTCGTGCCCACAACTTCGTCATCAAGCATAGGAACACGCGCCAGTTGAGCCGTCAGGATTTGAATATCTTCCCACCCAGGCACATCCGGTTTTGGCACGCCCATGGCCCCCACGACACCATGATGGCCAGTTTTACTGAGCCCATCGCGGGCATAGGCCAGGATCTGCGCGTTATAGGATTCTTCTTCGGTTCCGTGAGAGGTATCCGCATACAGGCCAAGATATTGATCGCGATCAAAGGGTTGCGGGTGCTCATCATGCCAGGCGGCAATCTCTGCCTCATCAACCCAAACCGTGTCATCTTCAATCCAGCTGGTAAAACTTTGCAGCACTTCTTTGTTGGCGTACTCGCTCACGCCAGTATCGATTTTATAATCCCAATAATGCACGCCGCAGATCAGATTATCATTATCATCAACAAAGCCGTCGGCCATCAACGCACCGCGGTGCAAACATCGCCCGTAAAGCACACTGACCTTGTCGTCATATCGGGTAATAACCAGATCAACATTGGCCACCAAAGCATATTGGGGAGCACGGTCCGCAAGTGCGCTCCACGTGGCAATGGCTTTTTTCACAACACTCTTGTGCGGCATGATCTTTTCTCCCGTGGCATGAAGGTCCCATTCCTGAAACAAACCATACGCCAGTGCTTTGCACAAAGCGATTGGCAAGTGTCACTTTGCCAACACAAACACGACAAAAGGGCGTGAACCACCGCCTATCCCCCTTGTCCAACCACGCACAAACTCGTAAGGCCGTATGAGAAAAAACAAAGAACGCATCATGAAAAAATCACATTTCGCGGCTCTGGTCATTGCCATCATTGCCATTTTGTATTTCGGACTCAATGCTCTGTTCCCTGGTAAAGAGCCGGAACAGAAGGCGCAAAATAATACCGCAAGAGAAACACAAGCCTTTACCGTTGTTATTCGAACCGTGAATGCCTCTCCCCGTCCGGGTGTCCTTACTTTACGGGGACGCAGCGAAGCGGCGCGTCTGGTCACGGTGCGCGCCGAAACCGCCGGTGCCGTAGCCTCTGCACCGATCGTCGAAGGTTCCCCCGTCAAACGCGGCGATATTTTATGCCGTCTTTCGGTACAGGCCCGCCGCGCCAATCTGGATCAGGCCATCGCCAACCGCGAAGCCCGCAAGCTGGAATGGCAAGCCGCCAAAACACTTGAAGAAAAGGGCCACCGCTCAGCAAACCAGACATCATCCGCCAAGGCCGCCTATGATGCGGCCCATGCCGCCGTGCGTCAGGCCGAAATCGAGCTGTCCAATATCAATATTCGCGCCCCGTTTGACGGTGTCTTTGAGCGCCGCAATGCCGAAATAGGCGATTATCTTTCACCGGGACAAAGCTGTGGCACCGTGGCCGAGCTGGACCCCTTGATCATCTCCTCAAATGTCTCGGAACAGGACGTGTCCAAAGTTAAAGTAGGCATGCCCGGCACCGCACGTCTGGCCTCAGGTGAAGAACTGACCGGCATTATCCGTTATGTGGACCCGATTGCCGATACCGTAACGCGCACATTTCGTATCGAGCTGCAAACCGGCAATCCGGAAGGTAATTTGCGCGCTGGTATGACAGCGGACCTGCGTTTGGAAAGCGCGCCGGTTCAGGCCCAAAAAATTCCCGCCGATACCATGGTCTTGGACGATGCAGGACAATTGGGCGTTCGTGTCGTTGACGATAATAACAAGGTTCTTTTTTACCGGGTAAACCTGATTGAAGATGAGGGCCAGGGCGTATGGGTTTCGGGCCTGCCTGATCAGGTCAAGCTGATCATTGAGGGGCAAGACTTTGTCCGTACCGGCAGCACCGTAAAATGGGTGCTTGAATCATGAGCGCCATTGTCGCCGCAGCCATCGATCGTTGGCGCACATCATTACTGATTTTATTCACCGGCCTGCTGGCCGGGGTTTTGTCTTATGTAAATTTGCCCAAAGAATCTGATCCAGACATTCCAGTGCCCTTTATTTATGTGGGGGTGCCACTGGAAGGGGCATCACCTGAAGACACAGAACGGTTGGTGGTCCGCCCACTGGAAACAGAACTGCGCGCCCTTGAAGGCGTGAAAGAGCTGAACTGTACGGCATTGGTCGGCATTGGCATGTGCGTTATCGAGTTTGAAGTTAATTTTGACCAGGATCAGGCCCTGATTGATGTACGCGACAAGGTCGATAATGCGCGGCGGCGTTTTCCGGCCGAAGTTGATGAATGGACCGTCCAGGAATTTAACGCCAGCCTGTCCCCGGTTCTGGCCATCACCCTTTATGGTGATGCACCAGAGCGCACGCTTTATGCCTTGGCCAAAGATTTGGAGCGCGAACTGGAGGCCCTGCCAACCGTGCTCAGCGCCAACCTTTCCGGTGCCCGCGAAGAGGTTCTGGAGATCGAGATCGACCCGGCCCGCCTTGAAGGTTATGACATTACTTATGAAGAAATTCTGGCCGCCGTATCGGGCAATAATGCCCTGATTACCGCCGGTAATCTGGATACGGGAACCGGGCGTTTTCAGATCAAGGTCCCGGGCTTGATCGAAAATTCTGGCGACCTTCTTAACCTGCCTATACGCGCCGAAGGCGACCGGGTTATTTTGCTGCGCGATGTCTCTAACATCAAACGAACATTTAAGAATGCCGATGGCTTTGCCCGCTTTAATGGCCACCCGGCCATTGCCCTGCAAGTGGTCAAGCGGTTGGGTGCAAACCTGATCGACACCACGGAAAGCGCGCGGCGCGTATCAAATGCGCTGAGTAAAGATTGGCCGCAAAGCGTGCATATTGCCTACAGCCTGGATCAATCTGACTGGATTCGTAATTCGATGAATCAATTGATTGCATCGGTGACTACGGCCATTTTGCTGGTGATGATTTTGGTTGTGGGGGCATTGGGTTTACGTTCTGGCCTACTTGTCGGCTTTGCCATTCCGGGCAGCTTTTTTCTAGCGTTTTTTCTGATCGGTTTGGCCGGGATGAGCATCAATTTCATGGTGCTGTTTGGCATGGTGCTCTCGGTCGGCATGCTGGTCGATGGTGCCATCGTCATCGTGGAATATGCGGACCGCAAAATGGCCGAAGGCTTGGACCGGGTCGAATCTTATAAACTCGCGGGACAGCGCATGTTCTGGCCAGTGGTGTCATCAACCGCCACCACACTTGCCGCCTTTGTGCCCTTTCTTTTTTGGGACAGCATGGCCGGAAAGTATATGAGCTTTTTGCCCAAAACGCTTATTCTTGTGCTTCTGGCCTCGCTTTCCATGGCGCTGTTGTTTCTGCCGGCCATTGGCTCGCTGATCGGCAAACGTCCCAATGATGCCGATGATGATATTGGTAAAGTCAGTGCCGGTGCCGGCGCACCCACTGCCCTGCCCGGCTTTACTGGCGTTTATGCGCGCCTGATTGCGCGGCTGGTCAAACATCCCATCATGGTGTCAATGACGGCGCTTTTTGTGGTGGTCAGCGTCTTTATGTGGTTTGGATCAACACCTCATCGATCCGAGTTTTTTCTCGCCACAGAACCAGAACAAATCTTTGTTTATGTTCGTGCCAGAGGCAATCTTTCACCCCGCGAGCAAGACAATCTGGGCGACATGGTCACAGACCGGATCGGTGGTATTGATGGTATTTCCTCTATCTATATGACCACGGGCACCGGGCGTTCACTGGGTGGTGGTAATTCGCCGCCCCCCGAAGATACGGCAGTAACATTGTTTGTTGATTTCATGCCGTTTGGCGAGCGCCGAAATGGCCATGCAATTGTGTCCGATATTGCTGAAAGTGTGAAAGACGTTCCGGGTGTCATCACCGAATTGCGCGAACTGCAAAACGGTCCTCCGGTTGGCAAAGATATTCAGATTGAAATGACCGGAGTTGACGCATCTGCGCTGGATAAGACTGCGCGAATGATCCGCGCACATTTCAATGAAATGGGCAGTTTACGTGATATCGAGGACACTTTGCCATTGCCCGGCGTGGAATGGCAGCTGGACGTGGACCGCGAACAGGCGGGACGTTTCAAAGTGGATATCAGCCGCGTTGGTGCGGCAGTACAATTGCTGACCAATGGTATTCTGGTGGGCCGTTATCGCCCCGATGATTCCGATGATGAGATTGATATTCGTCTGCGCTTCACACCCGAAGCCCGCGATATTGACCAACTTGACCGCTTGCGTGTGACCACGCCCTTGGGGGCGGTTCCCGTCTCTAACTTCCTGACCCGCAAAGCCAGCCAGCGCGTCGATAAAATCTCGCGCCGCGATGGCCGCCGGGTGATCGAAGTGCGCGCCAATGCCAAGGAAGGTTATGCCGCCAATCTTTTGATTGAAGACGTACGGAACTGGCTCAGCGATGCTGATCTGCCCGCCAATGTCGACATCAATTTTCGGGGTGCCGACGAAGAAACCGCCAATGCCTCAAGCTTTTTCATGGGAGCCATGGGGGCGGCTCTTTTCATGATGGCGGTGATCCTGCTCATGCAGTTCAATAATGTCTGGCACGTTTTTTTGACCTTGCAGGCCGTGGTGTTATCGATCACCGGCGTTTTGATCGGCATACAGCTTAATGCGCCGCTCGATTATATCAGTGTGCTGATGGTTGGCACCGGTGTCGTGGCGCTGGCCGGGATTGTGGTCAACAATAATATTGTGTTGATTGATACCTATCACCATATGCGTGAACTGGGTTTTGAACCGGATGAAGCTGTGGTGCGCACCGCGGCGCAACGTCTGCGCCCGGTCCTTTTGACCACCATCACCACGATTTTGGGGCTGTTGCCCATGGTGTTTATGATCAATGCCAATTTTGTCAAAGGCGAGATCACGATTGGTGGACCATCCGCAGAATGGTGGGTGCCATTGGCCGCCACCGTCGTCTGGGGGCTAAGCTTTGCTACACTGTTGACCCTTGTGCTAACGCCGGTCTTGCTTGGGGCACCGTCGCGGGTGCGTGCCGGTATCAAAAATGTTCGGGCATTTATCAGTATGCTGTTTGCGCGTTTGATGGAGCGGGTCGGCATAAAACCAAAGCCCGGTCAGCCTGCGGAATAAATGCGCCGCAATTGCGCGGGCTTATTCACCTGAAAATGCCAGAGGGTGAGCGTCACTAAACTGTACCAGGTCCCACAAATTTCCATACAGGTCTTTAAACACCGCAACGGTGCCATAGTCCTGTTCCTTAGGAGCGCGGATAAAGGTAATCCCTGTTTCAGTCATGGCCTTATAATCGCGCCAGAAATCATCTGTTTTCAGGAACAAAAACACCCGCCCACCGGACTGGTTTCCGATAAAATTTTCCTGTTCCTGTGTTGCGGCCCTGGCCAGCAAAATGGTTGTTCCCGTTGATCCAGGCGGCGCAATAACGACCCAGCGTTTGCTCTGCTCCGGCTGGTGCGTATCCTCGACCACTGTAAAGTTCAGCTTTTGCGTATAAAACGCGATCGCCTCGTCATAATCTTTGACAACAAGTGCGATATGGGAAATAGCTTGGCGCATATTGATCAGCCCCGAAGCGCGCTTGCCATAACGTCTTTCATGGCAACATCCATATCGACCAGTGCCGCGCGGTCAGGGTTTGCACCTTTGGCAATCATCATCCGCGCCGCCATATATTCTGCGGGGGCATTGACCGCATCACAGGCAATCAGCGCATTATTCTTGAAATAAAACACCGCGAATGTGTTTGCCCCAAGGTCGCCGCGTGTGACGGCCTCGTCATGCCCTGTTGAAAGACCGGCGATTTGCAGCTTGATGTCATACTGGTCAGACCAGAACCATGGCACCTGATTATATGGTTTTTCACGGCCCGTAATGGCTCCGGCAGCGGTCTTGGCCTGCTCAAGCGCATTGTGGACAGATTCAAGTCGCAAGTTGAGCCCGTAGATAGCGTTGGGGTGACGTGTCACATCGCCAATGGCGTAAATGCCGGGCCAGGACGTATGGCAAAGGTCATCCACGACAATGCCGTTATCGCAATCCAGACCCGCATCAAGCGCAAGTTCAACATTGGGAATAAGCCCAATACCAACCAGTGACAGGTCGGCGGGCAAGACCGTACCATCGGTCAAACGAACACCACTGAGCTTATCCTCCCCGGTAAAGGCCTGCGCCATTGCCCCAGTGATGATCCGAACCCCATGATGTTCGTGAAGCCCCTCAAAAAAGCCCGAAAGGGTGGTCCCTGTAACCCGCGCCAGCACCCGCTCTTCGGCTTCCAGAACGGTTACATCTAAGCCTCGTTTTCTGGCCGTGGCGGCGACCTCAAGGCCGACATATCCACCGCCAATAATCACCAGCTGCCGCCCGGCTTTCATGTCCTCGCTCAGACCTGTGGCATCGTCCAATGTACGTAAAACGTGCACACCGGCCAGGTCTTCCCCCGGACACCCCATGCGCCGCGCCCGCCCGCCGGTGGCGATGATCAGATGTTCAAAAGAGACTGATGTGTCATCATCACATGTGAGCAACTTATTATCGCAGTTCAGGTGCGTCACTGTACGCCCGGTCAAGACCGTGATGTCCTGGGTTGCCCAAAAGTCCTCTGGCTTGAAAAGCACGTCTTCCAGACCTGCCTCACCAGCCAGCCAGGCCTTGGACAATGGTGGACGTTGGTAAGGCGGCGCGTCCTCGTCACCAATCAGGGTAATAGACCCGCTATATCCAAACTGGCGAAGGCTGACAGCGGCCTGACCAGCGGCATGACCGGCTCCGATTATGACGACACCCGATTTCATCTTAGTTTCCCCATAACGGTGATGACCAGATGAATGCTAGCCCTTTGTGCTGTGAGAATAAACCTCTACGCGGTCTGCCGCATACAGCGAACAGTCATGCAAGACAGGGTTACCTTGCAGGTCAACAAACAAACACCCGACGATCAACAAAGGGGTATGCACCGAAATACCCAAAGCAGTACGCTCTTCGGCACTTGCCGCCCGTGACCGTGTCCGCACCCACTTACGACTGATCTGGCGAACGCTCAGCTTTTCCAGAGCTTTGGGCAAACTGCCCACGTCATCGAACGCTTCTAATATCCCAGGCAACCGCCCCAGCGGCAAAGAGCGCGATGTCAGCGCCAGTGGTTCGTCATCTGTGACTGTCACGATAAAGTCCAGAACTGCAACAGGGTCAGATTGTTCAATCTGTAATGCCCGCGCCATTTGCATGGTTGCTGGCTCTACCCGCACCGGTCGTTCATGGCCGTGCCCTCTTTCAGCCAGTGTGATTTTAAAATCTGTAGAGGCATAAATATCCCTGGAATAATCCATACTGATACGTTTTCGACTAACGAAGCTGCCGCGCCCCTGCGTCACCTCAACCAGGTTTTGCATGACCAGTTCCTGGATCGCTCGGCGCACAGTATGGCGATTAACATCGTAATGCTCCGCCAGCTTGTTCTCTGTGGGCAGGCGTGCTCCAGGTGCTAAATCACCAGAAAGAATTTGGGCTTCCAGATCCTTGACGATGATCTGCCAAAGCAAAAGAGAATTCGTACTCATTATACAACTCACAACCCCCGTGAAGAAATGCACCTTTACCGAAAATGATCTGAAATCAAAGTAGGAAAAGCACTATTTTTTAGATACTTAAAGGACAAATTTGATATTTGTTGCATGCGATGCACAATCGACTATAACCCGTGGGTACACCAATACAGCACGGATGTGACGCCTTGGTTTTTTAGGGGTAAACAGCGCCCAATTACATTGGTAGACACACGAAATAACGTCCAAATTTTGTGCTCTATTAGCAAAGCACTGGGAACAAAAACGAGAACAAACATGTATAAATACACTTTGAAAATTATGGTTATAATTGCGATTACAGGCATAGCGTCCTGTGGACAGAAATCCGTGCCGAATACCCCCGACACAGAGCAATCTAAACCTCAACCGCAAAGCAAAATAATTGCGCAAGCGAACAAAAACAAAGATCATATTACCGGCACAAAATCCACAAGCCCGGATTTGATCAATGGCCGCCGTCAATTTTCAAAATGCAAAGTTTGTCACACATTGTTGCAAGGCGAGCGCAATAAAGTTGGCCCTAACCTTTATGGTCTGCTTAATCGGCCCGCAGCAAGTCTTGAGGGCTTTCGCTACTCGGCGGCGCTCAAACAATCGGCACTGGTCTGGGACCAACCCTCACTTGATACATGGATCAACAACCCACGTAAAATGGTTCCCGGAACCAGCATGTCATTTGTTGGTGTTCGCGACGAACAATCCCGTAAAGACCTGCTGGCTTATATCCTTGAGCAAACGGCTGGGCCGGCGACAAAGACCCAATAGCCATGACCGCAAAGCCTAGGGGCTTAAAATCGGCGCCAAAGGCCGACTGTAAACCCTGTGTCATTGACCACATTACGCCCGACCAGCGTTTTCGCCACTGAAAACTGCACGCCATAGATATGGGTGAAGTACCAGATAGCACTGACCTGCCCCTTTATACTGTCGACAGTCCTGATGTTCTCTCGTGCCGACGGCAGACCGACCACAATGTTTGACTGGATCAGAAACTGCATACGGTTTGCCATCATGCGCCCCAGTGTCGTGTCCAGCCGAACTTCGTTCCCAGACCCGTGCGAACGTTCACGAAAAGCGATCTGGACATCGGCAAAGCCATGGCGTTGCGCCAGTTGAAAAGAGCGTCCGGCCAGTGCCCTGACTTCCCAGTCCATGCCCCTTTGCCCCAACGGCTTATCAAAGCCATTTTCCACGCTGCCCGGTATAAATGCACCCGCCTGACCAGATAAGACCCACCCCTTGCGACGGTATGATAATACCCGGCGCAATGATAACTCGGTTGCTCCAAAGCCGTTGGCTTCATCGACAACACTACCGGTCCGCAAGCGTACATTTTGCAATGCTGCCGCGCCACAACAGTCCAGTTATCGCTCAGGCCATATTCCAGGAAAATGGCATTTTCGTATTTTTGAAAGCTTAAATCGACCCGGGCCTTGCCCTTACTGTCAAAGCCGTGTGTGGCGCTCTGCCATGTGAATGTTGATATGCTCTGCCCTTGCCCTTTGGGCATCGGCCACGCCCCGGCTTTGGCCGCACCTGCGCTCATCACGGTGAAGATTACCGCCAAGCACAATAAAAACAGACCAGAGTACACCCTGTTTGTGAGCCACAAGCCGTGCACGCATTTCTCCCCGATATGGGGAATGTACACGGATGCTGTGCACAGGCCTATAGAAATAAAAGCAGTGATCGCTCGCAAAATTAACGTCACATAAATCCGAAGACCCAACAATGAGGCCTGATACGAAAACATGTGGGTGTATGCATGGGACTGACCTCCCAATTTAAAATGTCCGATTTGGCGCGGTTGGCCCAATCCAATGACCCGGAACATCGTGACCAATTGCTTTTAGCCCTGGGCTCATTATGCGCAATTGGCCCCCTGGAAGACAGCGCCACCGAGGCCGCCGTTGGCCAGATCATGCTCATCCTTTACCCAAAAGTACATCAGGCTGCCAAGCTGACCTTGTCGGGAAAACTCTGCCACGTCGCATGGGCGTCACACCCGTTGATTATGTCCATGGCACAGGACATACCTAAAATTGCTGAGCCGATTATCAGCTCCAGCCCGGTCTTGCGCGATTGCGATCTGATCGAAATCTCAGAAAATGCCAGTACCGAACACCGGCTGATGGTTGCCCACCGCCCCAATATAGGTATGCCAGTCACCGAAGCTTTGATCCGTCACGATGACCCCGTTGTTCTGACCGCACTTGTGGAAAACAAAACCGCAAAACTCAGCATGGAATCGTTTGCGACATGCGTTCGCGTTTCACGACGGATCGAGCCCTTACGTTCAAAACTGACTTTACGCAGTGATATGCCACGCAGCCTTATTCCGTCACTGTTTGCTTATTCCGACGAGCCCATGCGAAAAATGATTTCTGCCCGCTTTGGCATTGACGGCAATCACCTGTCCGCCGTGGTTAAAGAAGCTATCATGAACAAGGGTCAGCGCCCCACGGAACCAGACGAACGCGTTGAAATGGCCGCCCGAACTCTTGTTGAAAAACTGGCCAAAGCTGATCGCCTCAGTGCATCATTCATTATCAAATCACTGAATGATAAGAAATTTATCATGTTCGAACATGCCCTCGCCCGCTTGGCAGGCGTCGGCATTGATCAATTACGCGAAGCCCTTGAACGTGATTTATTATATGCCACGGCACTATGTTGCCGGGCGGCGCGTATTGACCGCGGCGTTTTCCCGGCAATTCACAGTGCCATGGTCACAGCTGGCAAGGAAATTGCGCCCCTGAACGGTGATGAGGGTAATAAGGCCGCCAACGCTTTTGGTAACCACTCACCAGCCGCAGCTGCCGTTGCTTTGAGATTGTTAAGCCGCGAAGCTTGACTTGTTGTCCGCTTTCACGGACGAAAAATATATGAACAAGACATCATACAGATATAACAAGCTGGCGTTTGTCGCCTCGACGCGCCCTGAAGCCCGCACAGCATTGGACCGTTTGGTCGCGCAGTACAATCAAACGCCAATCGAAAACGCCGATGTGATCATCGCTTTGGGTGGTGATGGTTTTATGCTGGAAACCCTGCACAAGAATATTGATCGCAACATTCCAGTTTTTGGAATGAATTGCGGCTCGGTTGGTTTTTTGATGAATGAATTGGGCGAAGACGACCTGTTGGAACGCCTTTCCAAAACCGAGCGCACGCAAATCAGACCTTTGCGGATGACCGGAAAAACCGTTGATGGCACCCACTTTGATGCCCTGGCGATCAATGAAGTTTCTTTATTGCGCCAAACTCATCAGAGCGCAAAAATACGTGTTTTTATAGATGAAAAACAGCGCCTTAGCGAGCTGATCGCGGATGGCATTCTGGTCTCCACTCCGGCTGGCAGCACCGCTTATAACCTCTCAGCCCATGGCCCTGTTATTCCGCTTAATGCGGCCGTATTGGCGCTAACCCCGATCAGTGCCTTTCGCCCCAGGCGTTGGCGCGGGGCGTTGTTGCCACGCTTGGCGCGTGTCCGGTTTGAGATTTGCGAGGCCAACAAACGCCCGGTAAGCGCGGTTGCAGATAACCGTGAGGTTCGTAATGTTGCACTGGTCGATGTACGTGAAAGTCGAACCATTGCCCTGGCCATGCTTTTTGACGAAGGCAAGGCCCTGGAAGAACGGATTTTGACCGAACAATTTACGGCCTGAATTAGCCTCTTTTTGCATCGCGGCCCTAACACGCGCTTAACACTCCGCGGATATGGTAGGCCTAGATATGCGGCCATTTTGGGTCGTGCTTTGCGTGTGTGATATTCATGGCCTTTTGGCGCCACATAAAATACGCCCAAAATGTCGGCCTTGCCGTCCTTATTTGCCTGTTTTTGACGGGCGTGGCTCGGGCGACGGTTCCTGTGACACTCAAGGGCGAAACAGGCCCGGGCTATGCCCGTATTCTGGCAAATTGGCCCGAAGGGCAGGCCAGCGAAGATGTGCGCGTAACCGCTGAGATTAAAAACGGCGTGCTGATTGTTCGTTTTTCAGACACCTATGAAGCCGAAACCAAACCATTACTGTCAGATTTGCCTGACACCATTGCGCTGGCTCGTCTGGATGCAGATCAGCAAACCCTGCGCATTGCCCTGCGCCAACCAAGAGATGTGCGCACTTCGCGGTCCTTTAACTTGTTTGCCATCGATTTGGTTGAACCCGATAGCGATATTACGCCGCCAAAGGTTATTTCTGAACGCGAAGCGCGTATTCGCCAGGATGCCAAAGACAGAGAAATTGCCGATATAGAAGCGGCAGTAGAAGCCCAAAAAGTTAGAGTTGAAGCCGCAATTCCCCCCGTGGCCCTTCCTTTGAGTGTGCGCGCCGCGCAAACCACAGACTATACTCGTATCGCATTTGACTGGACCAAGTCGGTTGGCCACACCCTTCACATGGCTGGCCCGGTGGCTGAAATTGTTTTTGATCGCCCGGCCGTGCCTAATTTGTCCGTCTTGAACGTCAACATACCTCGCGGTCTGGTGAATGCCACCAGCACGATTAAAGACGGTAAAACCACAATAGGGCTAGAATTATCGCCAGGCTTTTCAGCCCGGTTGTGGGAAGATGGCACCAAAGTTATGGTGGATTTGTTTGATCCAAACAAACAAAACAAAGACGCTCAGGCCGCAAAAAAACCAGACGAACCAGAAAGACATGCCAAAGTGGCACCTGAAGCTATTGCGGCACCCCAGCCCGAATACAGGCAAGACCCAAGCCCCGGCAATGGTATCATCACAGCCAACGTCACCCGTATCGGCACAGACTTGCAGGTGGCGTTTACCTTTGCGGCACCAGTCGGCAATGCCGCCTTTCGTCGGGGCGAAACAATATGGGTGGTGTTTGACGACAATGCCAGTCTGGACCTGACCGAACTGGAACGCGGTGCAAGCCAGCATATTTTAGGTTTTGAGACATTTCAAACGATGATAAACGGCGGCGTCCGTTTTCATGTGCCACCTTCCACGCAGGTTGAGGCACAGGTCAGTGAAGGCGGCAAACGCTGGGTTTTTGCCTTTGGTGAAAAGCTTGGCACTCCGCCGCACAAATTAAACCTGTATCGTGAAGCCGATGGTTCCGCACCCGGCAGGCTGATTGCTGATCTGCCTAATGCCACACGCATCCATACCCTGCGTGACCCGGCCATTGGCGATCAGATCAGCGTTGTAACTGCATTAGGCCCCATCATCGGCGTGCAATCGCAACGTCACTTTGTTGATGTCACGGCTCTGCCTTCGGCCCACGGATTGGCCTTTGAGATTAATGCTGATGGTGTGGTTTTTGACCAACAGGACAAACGCATTGTGGTCCGCACACCTGCTGGCCTTTCTTTAACCCCTTCAGCCCGTGCAACAGGTATTGCAACAAACAACCGCGCCCAATCCAGCATCGCCATGCCAGCCGTAACCGCTGCACCGGGTTTTATTGATTTCGCCGGATGGGCCAAACCTGATCCCAAGCTCAGCTTTAATGAAAACTACGATGCCGAGTTACGCCGGGTCGCCGCCGAGGAAACAGACCCACAGGCACGCATTGCCATGGCCCGTTTTCTCGTCGCCAACGGGTTGGGCAATGAAGCCCTTGGCATGCTGGACCTGGCCCAGAGATTGGACCCCATGCTGGTTCAAGATGGCCAGTTTCGCGCCCTGCGCGGCACCGCCAATGTTCTGATGCACCGGATCAAGGATGCCCGGGCAGATTTTGCAGCACAAACACTAAACCGGGATCCATCGGCTGCATTATGGCGCGGCTATCTGGCCGCTGAAATGGAAGATTGGGGCGCCGCACGACGCGAGTTTGATGCTGGGCGCGAGGCCTTCTATTTGTTTGTAACACAGTGGCAGGCTCGCTTTCGTAATGCCTATGCACGCTCGGCTCTGGAGCTGAATGATCTTGGCACCGCGCGCAAGCAGATTGACGAGGCCATGTCTGTTGAAGCCGAAAACAGCACACGCCTGCACACCCGCTTGATCAGGGCCGCCTATGCCGAAGCCAGCGGCAATGTTCAAGAAGCCATCCGCCATTACCAGAAAGTCGCCGAAGCCGGTTATGAGCCTTTGGAAACACAGGCTCTGTTTCAAAAAACCCGCTTGCAAACCGAAGCCGGTGAGCTGAAGCCCGCTCAGGCCGCTGACATTTTAGAAAACCTGCGCTATCGCTGGCGCGGTGACAATACCGAACTGGAAGAGGTTCTGGCACTGGGTAAAATCTACGGTGAAATGGGCGATTACAATCGCGCTCTCAAGGCCATGAACACCGCCGTTATGCGGTTTCCCGATAACCCTGTGACGCGGCGCATTACCGATGACATGCACACTATATTTAACAATCTGTTCTTGCACGGTGGGGCCGACACCATGGACCCGGTCCAGGCGCTTGCAATGTTTTACGAGTTCATCGATATGGTTCCGATCGGCAGTGAAGGCGACCGTATGCTGCGCCTTTTGGCGGATCGTTTGATTGACTTTGACCTGTTGCCACAAGCCACAGAGTTATTGCAACATCAGGTCGATAACCGCATCCGTTCTGGTCAGGCCCGCGCCCAGATTGCCGCCAAGCTGGCACTGATTTACCTGATGGATCGCAAGCCCGAAAAGGCCCTGTCGGCAATACGCAATACGCGGTTGGCCCGTTTACCCAAAGGGTTGAACCAGCAACGCAGACTGATCGAAGCACGGGCTCTGATCGCTCTTGGGCGTACCGACCACGCACTGGAATTAATCGATACGGACCGCACCCGCGAAGCCGCGATTTTACGGGCCAACATTGCCTGGCAATCAAAGAACTGGGCGTTGGCTGGCCCTCTGATGCTGGGTGTCGTCGATCGCTATATCCCCAAAGGTTCCACTTTGAGCGAAGATGATGCCAGCCTGATTTTACGTACTGCGATCGCTTTGTCATTGACCAGAGACAAAACCGGGGTGGAAAATTTGCGCGAAGATTATGCTGCGATGATGACCGACACCAATGAAAACGAGACTTTTGATCTCGTCACCCAGCAAAAGAATTTGGGCAATATCCCGGTGAAGGATCTGGCCCCTGTACTGGCGGAAACGCAGGATTTGCGAGCTGTGTTGAAACGCTATTCCGAGCGGTTTGAAACCACACAGGACACAGCACCAGGTGCCGCAGGTTCATTATAAATTTTACGTAGAGTTCAGGCCAGCGTCTTAGAAAAACTGACCGCCACCACCACCAGATTGTAGCCGCGCAAGCCCGGCCGAATAGTTGGCAATCTGGTTTTGCAGATATGCCGGCACAGGTCCATTGACCCCTTTATTCTTGCCGTTCAAAAGGTCTTTCAAGGCCGGATCCAGCGTTAATGTCCGATAGGCCGACCTTATAGTGGTCAGGGCTTCTTGCAGCACTTCTGATGCCGCTTGCGCGCCCTTTAGCGTCGTCAAATCTATGCCACTGCCCAGGCCCAACCCATATACAGGCGGCGCATCCGAGACCGCATCCTTGCCGACTTTTAACGGGTCAATCTGCACCACACCTTCGGGAAAACCCAATGCGCTCAGCAAATCCTTGCCCTCAGGCCCGGCAAACAATTCGATTGTATGGTCTTGCGTTGGGGTGATGCGTAATTTATCGCCAGTGCTGGTCCGCACCACATCTGCCTTACCGTTCAACACGGTTAATGCGTTGATTTTAAATGTTAATGCCCGATAGTTGTCATCGCCGTCAATGGTGACTTTTCGTTTCACACCACCATCAACACTGATCAGAAAGCTATCACCGGCGCGCGCCAGCGAGCGATCAGTGATCACCCGACTGTCCGCATAAAGAATGTCACCGCGCGGAAACCCAAAGGCATCAAGAACAGAATTGCCTTGCGGATCTACGGCGATTGCTGCGGCCGATGAAAACCCGCCGCGTCCGGACACTTGTGTGCTGCCGGTCTGCGCACCATTGGCACCAGTCAGAACAGCCGTAAAGGCATTTTCAGTACCGTCCAGCGTACCGCCGCCCGGCAAAGAGCCGGTGGTGCTGCCGGCCAGGTAGAGGTTACCGCTGTCGGCCACAACCGAGGTAATGCGGTCTTCGCCTGTCGTTCCCAAAAACGTTGTATAGGTCCGAACAGGCAGACCACCACCATCTTCATCAATACGCGCCACAAAGCCATCCCGGCCACCCGAATGTACGGTTACGGCCCCGCCAAGAGCATTGGCGGCACCGGCGCTGCCGGCCAGTACGATCCCCGTACCATCCAGCGTGATTGCGCTGATCGTGCCGCCATCCAGCGCCCCCAGATCATGTTCATAAATGGCCGCAGATACACCGTCCGCGGCGCTGTATTTGCGTAATTTCCCGATACCGTCCTCGACACTGGCAACCAGCAAATCACCATTGGCATCCAGAGTTATGGCATTGGCACTTTCTTCACCGGCCCCGCCAAACTGGCGCGTATAGAGTGTGCTGCCTGTTGTTGTCAGGGCCCGGACAAAGCCATCATCGCCGCCGCCCTGGGCGCCATTTAATGCTGAACCCGTACGTCCAGCCAGATATATTGTACCGTCATTAGCCAGGGTTACAGAGCGCACTTCATCATTGCTGCTGCCGCCAAAGCGTTGCAAAAAGACTTCGCGGCCGCTGGCATCAAACTTGGTGACGAAGGCGTCGTCATTGCCAAAATCTGTGGTCGAGCCAAGCGCCCCGCTGATCTTCCCAGCGACCACCACCGAACCATCTGCGCCCACGGCCAGCGCCAGTCCCGAAGCACTGGTCGACGCCCCAAGACCACGGGTAAAGACTTCACGGCCGGTTGAATCATATTTTGTTAAAAAGACATCCTGATCGCCGCGCGGCGTCAAACCACCGGTTTCACCGCCCGATTGTGACAACACATAAACTTCGCCATTGGTACCGGTCGCAACACCCAGCGCATTGGATGGTGCGCCCTCGGCACTCTCGATACGTTGAGAATATTCAACCTGCGGTGCGGCACCGCTTTGTGCGTTGTAACGCACAAATTGCACGGCCCGGTCTTTCCCAAACCCGCTACTGCCGACGGTATAGATTGATGGCGTGCTGACCGGCGCAGAAAACGACAAGGGCTCTGTGCTGACGCCGGTGATTTTATAGCCGAATTGCGAGCCCGGAATAATGTTGTTTTCGTCCGGTATACCGAGCTTTTCCCGCTTAACGGTGCTGACCAGACCTGCAGCAGCCAGTTTGGTATTGATATAATCCGCAACATTATCCAACGTGCGCTGCGTGGCCCCCAGGTCGGCCAGATCCAGATTAACCACCACATCGCCCGAAAGCTTCTTGGCGGTAATGCTAAAACGAACGTCCCCGGCAAACGACGCCACCGGATCATCAAAAGGACCATCCTGAATTACGCTGGTCACAAATTCGCTGCTGCCCCGCCCGATGATCAGGGACGTATCCGCTTTTGAAAGTTTCTCACCCTTCAAAAAGCTTAGCTGATCATATTTTGTGGCCGACAAAAAACTGTCTAATTGTGTAATACCCGTGCCATAACGTGTGTTCAGCGAGCGGCGACGCGCATCTGTAACGGTTTTATCCGACGCCTCTTCGGCCAAGGCGGCCAGACGATTGATACCGCTGTAAAGCGCAAACAGTTTTTTCTGATCATCGGGGGCTGCGCTATTTGAAAACGCGCCCAGGTCATTTTCAAAGAAAACGCCGCGCGATAACACTTTGCGCAATGTTTCTTCCAGCCCCAGCGGTTTTGCCGCCGGATCCCAGGGCGGCGGCACCGAGGTATCGGGTATTCCCTGTGTAGACTGTGTTTGGGGTTGAGCATTACGCGCAAAGCTAAGGGCTGAGCGCGCCGCAAAGGCATCAATCAGTAAATTGGTATCAAAAACAATCGGTGGGGGCAGCCCCAGATTAGCCATTGCTTATACTCCTTGCGATAAATCTAGCGCAAAAGCGTGCAGGAAGCCTTAAAATCAAAGGTTAACAGGCAAACGCATATTTGGATTATACCCCGGCTCTGTACCTCGGTTACAGAGAGGTTTTATCCCCGGTTTGAACAGGGTCAAAAAGGGTCAATATGCCTCCTTTTAAGGGCATTTATGGGGACATTAAGGGTCACTTTAGGGACATCTCAGGGGAGGTTTGAGGGGCAATAAGGGACCACGATTGACCCTTGGGACGTTATCCACGGGATAATCCCTCTTTTGGGGGCGACATAGCCCTTGATGATCAGGGCCATATTGCGTTTACACACCCGGGGAATGCGCAACCTTATCCTACACCCGCCGCTTTGGGATATAGTTTCCCCATATTTTTGGTGGCTTATCCATAGTCTTGTTTGAGGAGCCCATAGAACAGGCAATCCACATACGTGCCGTCTTCCATTTTATGGGCCTGGCGGTGGCGACCATCCAGCGAAAACCCAAGGGCTGGCAGCAATATCTGCTTGGCCTGATCAATGGCGTAAATCTCGGCCCAGATACGATGCAGGTTCAATGTTGCAAAGCCATGGCGCAAAAGCAGCGCCCCGGCATCACGGGCAAAATGGTCGTCGATATACAGATCATCGGCGCCCAGATAGATGGAAAAATCGGCGCTGGCATTACGCCGGTCAATATAACACAAACCGCACGCGCCCAACAGCCGCCCGGTGGCGCGCTCGGTCACGGCAAACATCTGCACGCGCTCGTCGGCCAGCACGATATTCTCGTACCAGCTTTGTTGCATGGCCGGGGTGATATCGCGATATTCGCGAAAATACTGGCGGTATTCCGGCCGGTTGCGCCAGACCCGCAAAGCCTCCAGATCATCGGGCAAAATGTCTCGCAAGGTCACAGAATGTCCGGTTAGTGTGGGCATGCTCATTTCACAATATCCCACCCCAAAGCATCACCTTTATTAAGGGCCTGCGTTAAACGTCGTCCGACGAGTTTATCCGCCTCATACGGCTCGATCGCATCATTGGGGCGAGGCCGCAGGGCCTCCAGATCATCCGGGCCAAGCACTGTGCCAACGGGTAAATCACGGCGCGCCCGCAAGGCCCGGCGTTGGACAATAATCGCCTCTGTCTCGTTGGGCTCGACACGTTTGATGCCATCGCCCATGGCCAGTTCCAGTTCGCGAGCGCGATCCACCATTTCGCACCAGCTCGTCGGGTTCATGGAGAACCCATGATCTGGCCCATCGCGGTCATTATCGTCGGTAAAGTGTTTTTCAACGGCCCGCGCCCCCAGCGCAATGGCACCCAAGGTTGTAGCATGGCCCGGTGTGTGGTCCGACAGGCCCAAAACCAGCCCCGGATAACGCGCCGCATAAGCTTTCAATACGTTGAGATTGATATAGTCAAAGTTTTCCACTGCACCCGTATAATTGGTATTGCACTGCATCAGGCATAGCTGGTCCGTATGCTCTAAAACCGCCGCCACAGCGCGTTCCACATTAACCATGGTGCTGGCTCCGGTGGCCAGAAATACCGGTTTTTTACGGGCCGCCACCGTACCAATAAATTGCGGCCAGCCCATATCGCCAGAGCCGATTTTATAGGCATGCACATGCGGGTCCATCAGGTCCAGGACCGCCTCGTCATAGGGCGTGGTCATATAATCAATGCCGGCATCATGACAGGCCGCAACCAGTGTTTGGGTCCAATCACGCGGGGTCTGGTATTGCTCGAACACCTCGTAAACGGATTGCTTCCATTCCGCCTGATGCGTGCTTTGCCCGCCCATGGATTTAAACCCGGCGTCAGAGACAATATCCTTGGCCAGAAAATGCTGAAACTTGGCGCAATCCGCCCCGGCTTTGGCCGCCAGATGGATAAGATCAACGGCGCGATCCAATTCTCCATCATGGGAGGAGGCAATATCGGCAATAAAATATGTTGGTTGGTCCAGCGCAATAATGCGTTGCCCGATGGTGACCTTGTTGGCCCATGTCATGACAGGGTTTCCCATTCTGTAATCAGTTTTGCGCAAACCGCATCGCGGCCCGGCAGCGCCCGGCCCAAGGCCGTCTCGGCTTTTTGAACATCAAGGCCAAGGGATCGCGCCCGGCGCGGCATAAGGCCCCTAACCGATCCGTTTTGCGCCCAATCAAGTTTAATATTGGCCGCGTTGGCCAGCCCCAGAGTAAAGCCTTTTTTAGAACTCACATCAGAACTGGCCAGATTGAACAGCCCCCGCGCATCCTTGTTCAAAAGCTCAAAAAGCGCCTCAGAAAAACTGTGCACATCAATGATTGAGCCATAGAAATCATCAAACAGGGTCAAAGGCTTGTGGTTGTGAAGGGCATCCATGGCCCAGTGTGCAAAGCCGCGCCCATCGGGGTGAAACCCGGCAAGAGACGTGCGCACAACCAGCGCATGATCTGATTGCAAGGCATATTCCTCGCCGGCATATTTACTGCGCGCATAGGTGTTCAACAAAGTAATGGGGGCCTGTTCATCATGTTTGGCATCGCCGCCACCATCGAAAAAATGATCAGTGGATACCTGTACAAAGGGGGTGTTTGTAGCGCTGCTCCAATGGGCCAGAACTTCGGCCGGGCGAGCGTTCAGCCGGTGTGCCAATTGCGGATCAGCCTCGCACGCCGCCAGATTAACAATCGCCGCTGCATTGATCACCAGATCGGGAGATAGCGCGCCCAGAAGATGATCCAGCGCAGCGTCCTCGCATAGGTCGATATTGTGATCGCTGTTGCTGCGCGCCGCGCTGATGATCTCGAAACCGCGTTGGCGGGCCTCCAAAACAAGGGCGCGGCCCAATAATCCGGTACCGCCCAAAACCAGCGCACGCATCAGCCGCCCTGCCCTTTACGCCGCATGGGTCAGCGCCATGGGCGCCGTTTGCAATGGCGCGCGGGTCTGGTCTTCAAGGCGGGCATGATCAACCACCGCCGCATTGATGCGCGCCAGATCAGGACGACGCAAACACAAGGCCGCCAATTGCGCCGCGCTGGCCTGTGCGGCATCTGCGCCATAAGCCTCTGCGCAGGCGCGGAAAAATTCCAGATCGGCCGCATGGTCCAATGTCCAGCGCAGGCGCTCCAGACCACCGCCCGGACCGCGCAAACTGGCTTTGCTCAACCGGCGATGACGGCGTAACCACGGGGTAACGTGCTCGCGCTCATAAGGGTCATGGGCGAGACGATCAGCCTCGAACAGCAATGCCGCATCAAAGGCATCGCAATCCAGCCCATGGGGAAAACGCGGCGGCATATTATTGCAGGCATAATCCACATCCGGGCCGTCCAACAGCGCCAGAACCTGGCCACAAATGGCCGGATCAATGAAGGGGCAATCCGAGGTCACCCGCATAACGGTTGTGGCCTCCACCGCGCGGGCCGCCTTGGCATAACGGGCCAGCACATCGGTTTCTGATCCGCGCGAAACGATATAGCCCGCAGCGACGGCCGCATCAGCAATGCAATCGTCGGCTGGTCCATCGGGGACGGCGACCACCACCACGTCAACACCCGAAATGGCGCGGCACCGGTCAAGGCACCACAGCAAAGCTGACTTGCCGGCAATCTCTTTCAAGATTTTGCCAGGCAGGCGAGACGACCCGAAACGGGCCTGAACAATTACGGCGCAAGTCATAAACGCATTATCTGCATGGACGGCTAACGTCTGGTTAACCATAAAAGGCGAACCTGTGCCTTATACAGAACTGGAAAGAATCGTATGGCGCACATGGCTTTGACCCCGCAGAACTCACCCCGCCCCCGGGCTGTGCATCGCGATTTTCGCAATCCACGCATCAATCTGGACGGTAAAACCGTTATGATTACAGGCGGTACCGGCTCGTTCGGCAAACGTCTGACGCAAATGATCTGCGATGAGTACAAACCCGCCAAATTGATCATTTTTTCCAGAGATGAACTGAAACAATATGAAATGGCCCAGCGGTTTAACCCGGCAGATCACAGCTTTATGCGTTATTTCATTGGCGACATTCGTGACCAATCCCGTTTGGAACAGGCCATGCGCGGCGTTGACGTGGTGGTCCATGCCGCCGCCCTGAAGCATGTGCCCATTGCCGAATATAACCCGTTTGAATGTATCAAAACCAATGTCATGGGTGCCGAAAATGTTGTCCGCGCGGCGATCTCGGCCGGGGTGAGCAAAGTGTGCGCCCTGTCGACCGACAAGGCCGCCAACCCGATCAATCTTTATGGGGCGTCAAAACTTGCCTCAGATAAAATCTTTGCCGCAGCCAGCGCCATGGGCGGCTCGGACGGTCCGGTGTTTTCCATTGTGCGTTATGGTAATGTGGTTGGCTCGCGTGGCTCGGTAGCACCGTTTTTCCAAAAACTGATTGCCGATGGTGCCAAGGAACTGCCGATCACTGATCCGCGTATGACCCGCTTCTGGATCACCTTGCCTCAGGCTGTGGACTTTGTCCTCTCATCGTTGGAAATGGCCCGCGGCGGCGAAACTTTTGTACCCAAAATCCCGTCCATGAGCACCGTTGAAATGGCCAATTCTCTGGCCCCCGGCATGCCGCATCGCGTCATCGGTATTCGCCCCGGCGAAAAATTGCACGAGACCATGGTACCGCTGGACGATGCCCATTCAACGCTGGAACTGGAAGACCGTTTTGTCATCCTGCCCAGCCATGATGGCAGTTATCGTCAAAGCTATCTTGATGTGGATGCACGCCCGGTTTCTGCTGATTTTTCCTATGTTTCAGACAGCAATCCAGAACATTTGGATGCCCGTGGCCTGCAAGCTTTGCTGGAAGAATCCTTTAAGGGTTAGCCTGCATCGCCTTTTGAACACTGAACGCGCCGCGTAAATCACCAAGCGCAAAATCCACGGCTTTGTCGCCGGGATAACGTGCGGCCAAAACGGCGCGCACATCGGACGCGATATTAGCCCCATGGCAAGCCAGACATGGTTGCCCCACCGGAATGGCCTTCATATAGCGAAATGTCTTGCCGCCCGCTTCATCGCCAAAAAAAGCATAACGTTCCAACGTCTTAATGTCGGTGCCTTTATCCAATGCGGCTTGGAAACTTTCCAGAACGCCGCGTTCCCATTCATCGGGCGCATTGGCGGGATTGCGCAGTTTAAGCGCGGTGCGACCAATGTGCAGGCCATCTGCTGAATATTGTGCGGAAATTTGCGGCGCAATTTGTTGGCACACGGCAATGGCGCTGGTGTGGCCATCGGCCTTTATGGCGGCCACAAGCTGGCCTTTTAAGGTTGTGGCAAAGGCCTGACTGATGGTGCGGGCCTTTTGTGCCTCGGCACGTAAAGACGCCTGTTCGGCCGCATAGCCAACCGCCAGAATGACGAAACCGACAACAACCAATAAAACGGCGATAAGTACAGCGCGCATGCAAACACTCCCCTTTGCAAAGAGGAGTGTAGGCCAATACCCAAAAAAGGAAAACCGCCGGCGTGTTTAACCGCCCTGGAACAAGGACAGAATGATCTGTGGTCGTGAATTGGCGATGCCAAGGGCCTGTACGCCCAATTGTTGCTGGACCTGCAAGGCCTGTAATTTGGCGCTTTCCACCGCCAGATCCGCATCGACCAGATTACCGACCCCAACGGTCAGTGAATCGGTCAGCTTGCTGACAAAAATACTGTGCGCTTCGAGCTTTTTGACGTCAGAGCCAAGATTAGCCAGCGCCTGATTAACATTATCCAGCGAGGCCTTCACCGCCGTCACGGCGGCTTTGGCCAGCGTCACAGTGCCCAGCGATGCGCTGGCAGAAAGGGTGATGATTGATCCGCCAAAGGACAGGTTTTGCGTTTTAAGGGTCAGTGTCCGTGTCCCATCGGCGTCAGCCAGAAAGCCAATACCTGGCGAGTTGGAGCTGTCGAGAATATTGGCGCCGTCAAATTCTGCATTGGCAAGGATCGTCGAAATTTGCGAGATAATCGCCTTAAAGTCAGAATCAAAGGCTTTTCGGGTGAAGGTATCAATCGAGGTTTCTGTGGCCGCCGTGGCCTTGGCCCGTAATTCGATCAGCAAGTCAGAAATCGATTCGCCTGCGGCCAACCCCACATTACCAATAGAGGCCGCCCGATCCAGCGACGTGCCAACCGCGCTATAGGCTCCGATATCTGATCGCAAACTCTGCGCCACAGCGAAAACTGCGGCATTATCCTTGGCGCCTGAGACCTTCAAACCGGTGTTGATTCTGGTCTGGACATTATCCAATTGCACATTGGTTTTGTTGAGCTGCTGTAAAGCGGCCAACGCAGAAGTATTGGTATGTACACTGATTGTCATGGTGTGCTCCGACGCATCATTTGGCTTTTGACGGAATGGTCCGTTCAACTTGCCTTATGATCAGCAACACTCATGCCAGTTTGAAACACCACGCAATGCGTCATGTTTTCAATATGTTACAGTTTTTTGATTTTTCGCGGGCGGCAATATTAACCATAGTGACCGGCCCGGACGTGCCGATGGGCTGGTTTTGCCGGGTTGGATATTATGCCTGTTTCAGGCTTCGGTATCGATGATTTGGCCTTCGGCGGCCCGTGCTCTGGCAATCGCCCGTAAAACCTCTTCACGCGGAAATTGCTGCAACACCTCGCCGGTTTCCCGGTCAATGCTTTTATAGATAAACCCGCCGCTGACATCATCTTTCTCGATGACAAGGTGGGTGTTCGCCGTCGGCGATTGCGGCAACTTTGCTCCGTCTCTGATCGACAGAGATACAGAGGTATCGGTGCCCGCATCTGGCGCGGCTTGTTCTGTGTTGTTTTGTGATTCCGTGGCTGAGCCGCCACCATTGCCAGCCTTGGCTGGCGGCGGAACAAGAGACGGAAACTTGCGTATCTCGTTTGCCATTGTTCCTTTACCGGCTTACCGGCCTCCTCGATTGATCTGGCCAGCGCATCTTGCGCACGCTCAGGCCAGATCTTTCGAAGGTCTGTCGGCGCACGCGGACCCCGTGCCTACGCCGACTTCCCCTGTTGCTTAGACTATCGGAAGAATCCGAGAATCGACTGCGGTGCCTGATTGGCGATTGAAAGCGCCTGTACGCCAAGCTGCTGCTTGACCTGCAAGGCTTGTAAGTTCGCACTTTCTTTGGCCAGATCCGCATCGACAAGGTTGCCGATAGAGGCGGTCAGAGCATCGGAAAGCTGTGTCACAAACTTCGACTGAATTTCCAGAGCTTTGGACTTGGTGCCCAAACGAGCCAGAGAGGAGTTCACGTTTGTGATCGACGCTTTAATAGCAGTCAGCGAAGCTTTTGCGTTTGTGACTGTGTCAACAGTATCAGTGGTGTTCAAAGTCACGATAGAGCCACTCAATTGCAGGGCTTCATCAAGAACAGTGATCGCAGCTGAACCATCGGCATTAGCCAAAGCGGCAATAGATGCGGTTGAGTTGTTGATCAGGTTAGTGCCGTTAAAGCTGGCATTTGAAACGATCGTGGTGATTTGATCACGCAGAGCCTTGAAATCTTCGTTCAAAGCTGTCCGTGATGCACTGTCCAAAGACGTATCCGTCGCGGCAAGGGCTTTTTCTTTCAAATCAATCAGAAGATCAGAGATCGCCTGACCAGCGGCTGATGCAACATCAACAGCGGAGCCAACACGGCTCAGAGACTCTTTGACCACGTCAAATGAGCGAACATCACCGCGCAATTTTTGAGCAATGGCAAATGCACCGCCGTTATCTTTGGCGCTGGAAACTTTCAGGCCAGTACTGATACGGTTTTGCACAGTGCTCAGTGAGCTGTTTGTTGCATTGAGGTTTTGAAGCGCAACGAGGGCGCCTACATTAGTATTTACAGAAGCCATTTCTTGGATTCCTTTCCATTCTGGTTTTCATGCCGCGCATTTTGCGCAGCCGGGGTCTTTGACCCGCAAATTCATTTGCAAGGCCCGCGCCAGTTGAAAAAGGGATGTGGAGGATTTTGCCTAGTTTCCAGGGAAAACAAGGCCTTGCGACGAAAAAACAAGGACTTGCGCCATTATGGCACGGCAATTTTTGCCTGTTTATATAAAATCTGTGGGATCATTTTTGCCGACTAGGCATTTTCGCACCGCTGTTATGGTAAACAAAGGGCAAAAAAAAGGGCCGCGAAAACCGCGGCCCTGTGATTTTAACGAACTTACTGGAAGAAGCTCAAAATGGTCTGTGGAGCCTGATTGGCGATTGAAAGCGCTTGTACGCCAAGCTGTTGCTTGACCTGCAAGGCCTGCAAATTCGCACTCTCCTTGGCCAGATCCGCATCGACAAGACTGCCGATTGACGCAACCACCGCATCGGAAAGCTTGGTCAGAAATTCTGATTGAATTTCCAAAGCTCTCGATTTGGTCCCAAGACGAGCCAGAGAAGCATTCACATTGTTCAAAGATGCTTTGACTGCTGTCAAAGCCGCTTTGGCATTCGTGACTGTGTTTACCTGCTCTGTTGTGGTGACCGTAATGATCGAGCCACTGAGTTGCAGAGCTTCATCAAGAACCGTAATGGTCTTGGTTCCATCTGCACTCGCCAGAGCGTTAATAGCCGCCGTAGAGTTGTTGATTAAATTCGTGCCGTTAAAGCTGGCATTATTCACGATCGTGGTGATTTGATCCCGCAAGGCTTTGAAGTCTTCGTTCAATGCCGTACGCGATGCACTGTCCAACGACGTATCCGTCGCCGCCAGGGCTTTTTCCTTCAGATCGATCAACAAATCAGAAATGGCCTGTCCCGCAGCCGCCGAAACATCCACAAGGGATTGTACTCGGCTCAGGGACTGATCAACCACATCAAGGCTTCGTACATCCGCACGCAGCTTTTGCGCGATAGCAAAAACGCCGCCATTATCTTTGGCGTTTGCGACTTTCAAGCCTGTACTGATACGGTTTTGCACGGTGCCGAGTTGCCTGTTCGTTGTATTCAAGTTTTGTAGTGCGACAAGCGCACCGGTGTTTGTATTGACTGAGATAGCCATTATGGGGTCCTTCCATTCTGTAAGGGAAACGGCCATTTAGGCCGAAAGACATTCTTGTCCACCGAACCTCTCGCAATGGGCGTGCCAAGTGGGCGCGCCTGAAGACAACGTTATTACATTGTTATTGCTTGTGTTTTTTATGCTTGTGGAGCGCCGTTTTCAGACTAGGCAGAAACCACACGGCACATCACGCCGGCCCGGCAAGACTTGCTTGGCGGTCTGGGTGTTCTCAAAAAAGAATAAAAAGGCCGTGTATCAGGCTTGTGCCGCCGTGGCCGGGGCCGCACTGGTGGCGCTCGCCTGGCTGGATTGGGTGCTGGCCGGGGCCAGACCTTGCATAACTGTGCGGTTAATGTCGATCAGGGTGTCAATATCGGCCCCATCGCGGATCACTTGCGTTGAATATTTTTCAACAAAAATGGCCAAAGAGATAATCCCGGCGCGCAAAGCCTCATTATGGCCATTGCCCTCATCGGCACAGTCTTGCGCCAGGGCATTCCAGATGCGTTTATTCCAATCAATTACGGACGACAAAGCGCCCAAATTTGTGCGGTCATAGGCTTTGACCTCGGTCAGCGCCCGAATAACCATGCCAAAAAGTCGGTATTCTGTTTCCCGCGGGTCTTCAACCCGTACGGATGCCTGCTGATAAGCTGTCAGTGACATGTCCCAACCTTCCCTTTTCAAAGTCCATGAGCTTACGACACTTATTGAGTGCCTTGTAATACTCGCCCGCCATCACATCCCGGCTAACGGCAACGCATTGCGCCAAGGCTTCGGGGTTGCTGACTGCACCCATAAAGTCGCTCATCCGCAATACGAACTCGTCATAATTCTCTTCGCTGCGTTCCGGGTCCAGATACATCAGCATGACCGGGAAATAGACCCGGCGCGCCGGTGTATTGGCTTCGCCTTCCTGCATAATGTCTTTTTCACGCAAAATTGCCGCATGGTTTTGCAGCACCAGATTGGACCGCCGATCCCCATTTTCCAGAACCGCGCCGTTAAGCACAAAACGCTCGCCTGGTTTGAGTGACAATTTTAAAGGCATGGGCCCGCTCCGTTCCGACTCCTGTCCACTGCACAACTGCCGGAAGAGTCATTATTGGTGAAATACCTAAACGAACACTAAAGCTGATTGGTTAATGAAGCCCTGCGTTAGGGCTGCGTTAATCGACGCAGCTCACATTAACCATCATATATTGATTAAGGGGCCATTCGTGAGCACAGCATTCCAAGCTATATTGAGCCAAAAGCCGGAACAACAAAAACGCGTTCCTTCCGGAGCCATTGGCGGGGCCAGCCTGCCGGAGATTGCCAAAAGCGGCACCAGCAAGGCCGATACAAAGATTATTCCCATCTTGCGGCGCGCCAAAACCAAGCTGGACAGTAATGACTATTCCGCAGCGGCCAAGCTGATCTTGCGGGCGCTGGATATGGATGAAAACCATGCGCTGGCCAATCATATGATGGGTATTGCCCTCGAAAAACTGGGGCATTTGTCCAAAGCGCTGGAATTTTATGAACGGTCCTGGCGCATCGACCCGACGGATGGCGAGATTTACCAGAATTTGGCACTGGTGGCCTGGAAGCTGGACATGTTGCCGGCGGCAGAAAAATTCCTGCAATTATTCCTTGAGCTTGACCCCGGCAATGTCAACGGCGTGATCAATCTGGGCGGTGTATTGCGTGATCTGGGTCGCTTTGACGAAGCGGTCGAGTTGATCCGGGCCGCAATTTACCTGCATCAGGATGATGCCATGTTGTGGAATGCACTGGCCACGGTACTGCTGGAATCCGGTGATCCCATTCAGGCCCTGACCTTTTATGACGAGGCTTTGCGGCTCGATCCCAACTCCGCCCGCATCTGGCACAATACCGCCTATGCGGCGGGTCTGGCCGGTGATCGCCAGCGCTCTGCCGATGCCGGTGAAAAAGCACTGGGCATGAGCACCGATCCCGAAGATCAGGCCACCATCGAATATGGCCTCAGTCAGGCTTATCTGGCCCTTGGCCAATTGGAAAAAGGCTGGAAAGCCCATCTGGCCCGCTTTGCCCCGCACAGTCCGGTTAACATGTTAATGGCCATCGACCTGCCCCGCTGGGACGGGGAAGAAGACATCACCGGCAAACGAGTTTTGCTGATGGGCGAGCAGGGTCTGGGCGATGAAATTTTGTATATGAACGCCGCGCAAGATTTCATTGATGCGGTTGGCCCGGATGGCCGTGTTGATATTGCTGTCGAGCGGCGTCTGATGCCCATGGTCGAACGGACCTTTGCGCCAAAAACCCTGGTTCGCCACATCAATATCAATCGTGAAGGGCGCCAAATTCGCCTCATTCCTGATATCAATGACTGGTCAAACTATGACTATCTGGTGCCGATGGGCAATGCGGTGGCGGCGCATCGCAAAACCTTGAGCGACTTTCCAGACCACACCGGCTATCTGTTGCCCGACCCTGAAAAACTTTCCACCATGCAGGCCGCGGTTAACGCCCTGCCCGCCGGGCCAAAAATCGGCCTGTGTTGGAAATCCATGGTCATGAATGCCAATCGGGCCAAATATTTCAGCCCCTTTGACGCCTGGAAACCCATCTTAGAAACCCCGGGCGCCGTGTTTGTCAGCATGCAATACGGCGATTGCGACGATGAAATTGCAAAGGCCCAAAAAGAACTGGGCGTCACCATTCACCAACTGGACGGTCTGGACCTGAAAGAGGATCTGGATGGCGTTGCCGCCGCAGGACTGGCGCTAGACCTGACCATCGGCCCGATGAATGCCTCAACCAATCTGTCTGCCGCCCATGGCGGACTGGTGTGGTTTCTGGCCAGCCCGGACCATTGGCCGCTGCACTCGACCGGCAGCATTCCCTGGTATCCATCGTCTCGAGTTTTCTCGCCTGAAAAATTTGGACAATGGGATGAAACCATGAACCGGGTTGCACAGGCTTTGGCCGAACAGGTGCGCACTCAAAAAGCCGCATAAAAGTACACGAATGACGTCTTTTGACTTGCCGGGCCTCGCCTGCACGGCTACCAAATCTTTTTTGATGAGGAAAAAAGATGCGTTTTGACGGTACAGAAAACTATGTGTCCACCGACGATTTATCAGTTGCGGTTAATGCTGCCATCACTTTGGAGCGGCCATTACTGATCAAGGGCGAACCGGGCACCGGCAAAACCATGCTGGCCATCGAGGTCGCCAAGGCACTGGATGCCCCCTTGATCGAGTGGCACGTCAAATCCACCACCAAAGCTCATCAGGGCCTTTACGAATATGACGCCGTGGCGCGTCTGCGCGACAGCCAATTGGGCGATCCGCGCGTCGAAGACGTTAAAAACTATATCCGCAAGGGCAAATTATGGGAGGCCTTTACTTCTGATACGCGCCCGGTTTTGCTGATCGATGAAGTCGACAAAGCCGATATAGAGTTTCCCAACGATTTGTTGCAGGAACTCGATCGCATGGAGTTTCACGTCTATGAAACCGGCGAAATGATCAGCGCCAAAAACCGACCCATCATCATCATCACCTCGAATAATGAAAAAGAGCTGCCCGACGCATTTTTGCGCCGGTGCTTCTTCCACTTCATCCGCTTCCCCGATGATGAAACCATGCAGGCCATTGTCGATGTGCATTTTCCGGGCATCAAACAACGCCTTGTCGCCGAAGCTCTGAAAATCTTTTACGACATCCGCAAAGCACCGGGCCTGAAGAAAAAGCCTTCAACATCCGAACTGCTCGACTGGTTGAAACTGCTGATGGCCGAAGACATTGACGCCATGACCCTGCGCGAACGTGATCCGCGCAAACTGATCCCGCCGCTGCATGGGGCGCTTCTTAAAAACGAGCAGGATGTGCAGCTGTTTGAACGGTTGGCGTTTATGGCCCAAAGGGACGGATAAGGGCTAATTCCCAGGCCCTCTAAACCGTCTCAAAGGCTTCGATGATCCAGTCTTCGGCCATGGCGTCCATTTCCCATTGCAGATAATCTTCATCGGCCAAAAGCTCGCTGAAATAGGTATCAACCTTTAACCCGCACGGAACGTCATAAGACGCGAAGCGGGTTGCATAAGGCGTCGCAAAAGCGTCGGCAATGCTCCAATCGTCGAACAAAAATGGCCCGTCATGTCGCCCCAGACAATCGGCAAAAGCCTCTTCAAGCCGGGCGGCGCTATCGAGCGCATCATCGGACAAGGGGGATGTGGTTCGGCGGCGTAAATTCATCGGTGCCGCGCCGCGAAATGCGGTAAAATCATCTTGCATCTGTTTGCACAAAGCCTTGGCGCGTTCTTTGTCCGCCAGGTCTTTGGGCCACAGATTTGGCACGCACTTTGCGGCCCATTCGCTGATTTCCAGACTGTCTGGAATGACCGCCTGATCAACATGCAAAACCGGCACAGTCCCCGCCGGTGAAAGGGCCAGTAATTTATCTTTACCACCCGGCACATAAAGCTGGATCAGTTCTTCTTCGAACGGCAGGCCAGCCTTTTTAAGCACCAGCCAGGGCCGCATAGACCATGAAGAATAATTCTTATTGCCAATATAAAGCGTCAGCATAACAGCCCTTAACCTTTGGCTATTTTCTGGGCGCTTTGGGTGATCTCTTCACTGGCATTCTGGGCACGGCGAATATGATCGCGCACATCAAGATGGGCCAGTTCGCCCAGCCCCAACGCGCCGCCGTCCAAAACAGGCAGGCGGACACAAACCGTGGTGCCACACCCCAGCTCGCTTTGCACACTCATCGCCCCATTGTGCAGCTCGGCCAGTGATTTGACCAGCGCCATACCAAGACCAGTGCCACGGGCATTGGTCACATGGGCGCTGGCGGCTTGCTGATAAGGCTTGCCGACGCGCTTGGCATCTTCAGGTGTCATGCCAACCCCGTCATCACTGATGGCGATCAGAACATCACCATCCTGGGTGCTGAGCGTCACCACAACAGTACCACCGGCAGGGGTGAATTTAATGGCATTAGAGATCAGGTTAAAGAGAATTTGACGCAGTGCCTTGCGGTCTGCATGGACGGCAACGACACTGTTTGGCACACGGGTTTTCAAGCTGACCCCTGCCTCTTCGGCGCCCAGCCCCATCAATTTAACGCTGGAGCTGATAACATCGCGGGCATCAAAGCCGGTCTTGTTCAAAGTGTATTGGTCAGCCTCGATCTTGGATACATCCAACACATCACCGACCAGATCCACCAGATGACGACCGCTATCATAAATCAGGTCGGCATATTCGGCATATTTGGCAGGCAATGGCCCAAACAAACGGGCTTTCATCATGTCTGAAAAGCCAATAATGGCGTTCAGAGGGGTACGCAGCTCGTGACTGATCCCGGCCAGAAACTGTGATCGCTCGCGCGCGGCACCAAGGGCCGCATCGCGTTCCGCAATCAGCTTGTCTTCACGCGCGGCACGAGCCGTAATATCGTGTAACGACACCATCAGCGCCCGTTCGGAATCGCGGGCCAGACGCAACTCATAACGGCGCACACTGGTCTGATCAGCGCGTCCGTGTATTTCCACTTCGACATCTTCGCCTTGCCCAGAACGCAAAACCCGTTCAGCAGCATCAGAAAAACGAGCCCGATGTGCAGGCTTTAACGTGCTGCCCAACCGCCGGGCACCGCCCAGAATACGCCGGGCCTCAGGCGAGGCAGCAAGATTACGTCCCCGTGCATCCATACACACCACAGGGTCCAGTGCGAAACGCAACAAACGCAGGCGCGATGAATGGACATCCCAGCCCCCCTGGCGGCGCACAACAAGGGCGCTGGACGAGGCAATCAGGGTTAAAATCACACTCAGCGGCCCAACCAGACCGGCCGGGTCTGTGCTGATCAGCACCGTAGAGAGCAGACCACCGGCTTCCATCGCCACCAACAAGGCCACGGCAAACATGGTCAATGCCGCAGCTTCCATGGTCAGGCGTGATCCCCCCAACGCATGAGCGGCCGCAATGGGCAATACAAAAAGCACAACAAAGGGTGTCGACATGCTACCTGCTGAGGCAACAGCCAGGCCAGCCAAAGCCGTCCAGGCTAGAACTACCAGCGCCTGCGCCCAATCTTCGTCAAGAAACGGACTGATCAGAACATTCAACACCGCTGGTATACAACCAATAACCGCAATGGTCAGAATGACCGGCCGCACAACGGCAACGTTTAAAAACAAGGTGACCACAGCACACAGCAATACACCACCAATCCACAGGAACGGCATGGTCAGGGCGCTCATCGAAATGCGCGGTTTTGAGGTGCCAAGAATCGTTTCATCAATCATGGCTCAAGTGTTGGCTCACAGCGTTAATAAATACTGAATCGCGGTAACGGCACCTGCCCCTTAAATATGTGTTATTGAATTGTTTTTATTCTAATTTTTAGGATAACTGTTATGGTTAATTTTTGATCCTGTTTACCTCAATCACGCAAACCATGCTTGGTTGAGGTGATTCTCTGGGCTAAGATCGGGTAAGACATGGCAAAGGAATTGCATCAAATTCATTCACGTGATGCACAATGGCACAGCAAATACGGGAACAGAACCTAATGAACCGATCGCGTATCATTTTTGCCAGTGTTTTCTTTGCACAAGCCTGTTTGACCAGCATGGCGTTTGGCGATGAGGCGCAAAATGCCGATCAGCAACAGGTTAAATCCGGTATTTTCTCAAAACTGTTTCGTGCCAAAACGCCCGGTGTCGCCGCGCCTATGCCGCGCCATAAACCGCCCGCACCCGCATCCTCTTCGTCCAGTGTGGGCCTGCGCAAAGGCGCTGTCCCTGTGCCACAAACAGCGGCCCCGCTTGGCCAGCCCATCACCACATTATCCCGAAGCTGGCCATCCCTGGTGATGGCCGCCGGGCCTTATGCGCGCTATCGCCAGATTGTTCACAACGCCGCCATTACACAGCCTGGTTCGCCACAAGATCTGGAACGGGTAATGATGGACCTGGCCAGCTTTGATGGCCCACGCCTGTCCCGTGCTTTTCATGCTCATGCTGTGTTATGGGCCATGCAATCCCCGACTTTTGCCCAGGGCATTTTGCGTTGGGGTCGCATGTATGACCGCAAATCCATCATCGCAAACTTGCACGCTAATCCGCTTTATGTGGAGCAAATGCCCGATTATGAAGTGGCCCGTGATCATGTGTTGCGTGTCATCAAAGAAGACGGCGAGGCAACGTTCAAAGCCGGTCAGATTTATAAAAACCTGGCCTATTCCCTGCAAAAACAAAAATGGGCTATGAAGGTCCGAGGCAGTAAATCCATCCGTATGGCGGCCTTGCGCAATGCCCCCCATGCCCCCCGTGGGGTTTCCGTGTCATTGTTGGACCGCCTGAACAACACCTATACCTTGCGCCCGCCAACCACACCAATCGCCAAGTTGCACAGTTTGCAAATGGCGTCGTTACCGGCCAGCGCCGCCGGACACCCGATAAAGACAGACGCACGCACACTGGCCAAGGCCGTGGCCCCCGTGTTGGCCCCCGTGGTGGCCCCGGCCCGCGCCGGTGAATTGCAGGATATCATGGCCATGGCGGCAATTTATATTTTAGACCCCGGCGCGTCTTTTCCGCGTCCCCTGCCATCACGCAATGCCCCCGATTACATGGCCGAATGTGTGGATTGGGCCAGGCTGCACCTGAACCAGTGCGTTGCGGCGACACGCTATAGCTATGAAGACAGTTTTTGCATTGCCCGCCACCAGCTTAAAGATTCCGGGCGTTGTATCGCAGAATTTCTGGACGGTGCGCCCGTTGCGGCCACGCATTAGGTTGCATTTTAATCAATTCTGTCGCGGATTTGATCAAAACTTAGTTCAAATTTGCGCCCCATGCTAACGGCTTTTTAACGGCGTCATCAGGCTTTGCTTGAGTTTGCCGTCTTCGTGAGCATACTGCACTCATACACCGCATATTGAATGCGGGAATAACGAGGTACAAAGTGGGTTTCATCCTCAAGTCCATGTTCTGGGTTGGCATTGTGTGTCTGTTTTTGCCACGCGATCCATCTGCATTGAAAACACCCAAAGTGGTTGCCAATCTATCGGCAAACACGGTAATCGATGCGGCGGCCGCCGGTGCGAATTTTTGCAAGAATCAACCCGAAGTTTGCGAATCTGCGCTTAAAACCGGGGCCGCCAGTCGGGACATTCTGGCCATTGCCGCGTCGACGCTGTCGACGCAAATTTCCTCTTCCCATGAGAACAATTCCACCACCAACTGATTGTTGGCGCTTGCCAGCCAATCCAGAGATGCTTATCTGCCCCAAAGAGCAGCCTTTTCGGACTGCGTAATGGTATGGCCGATCATGAACGACCCGCGCGCACGCGACATTATTGATGAATTTGACTTTCTGGATGACTGGGAAGAGCGTTATCGCCATGTCATCGAGCTGGGCAAGGCGCTGGAGCCTTTATCCGACGATGAACGCAGCGAAGCCAATAAGGTCAAAGGCTGTGTCAGTCAGGTCTGGCTGGTGACAACGATTAGCCCCGGCGCCGTGCCGATCATGCATTTTCGTGCCGACAGTGATGCCCACATCGTTCGGGGGCTGGCGGCATTGCTGATCCGCCTCGTCTCTGATCGTCCGGCCAAAGATATTGCGGCGCTGGATGCCAAAGCTGTTTTTGAGGCCATAGGCCTTGCGGAAAACCTCTCCACCCAACGCTCTAATGGCCTGAGCGCCATGATCAGCCGTATTAAGGCCGAAGCCGAACACGCGCTGGGCGGCACAAAATAGAGTAACCTCACGCCAATGTGCGTTGATCCACCGCCGGCGCTGCTGCTAGCGTGGATGAACGATTAGGGGAGAGAGTAACTTATGAATATTTTCCGTTGGATTTTGGCCATCATACTGGCTGCGTTTTTTATCATGATGGGCGTTCAAAAACTGGGCGCGCACAATCCGGTTTTTCAATATCTGGCCTCCCATTCGGGCATTGGCCTGTTTGAGCCGGGCGTGCGTATGCTGACCGGCCTTGCCGAGATCTCTGCGGCGCTGTTGATCATTCTGCCGCGCACACGCGTTTTGGGCGCTCTATTGGCGCTGGCTGTACTTGGCGGTGCGCTGGCCTTTCATCTCTCGCCATGGCTTGGCATCAATGCCCCTGTGGCCTTTGCGCAAAGCTGTACCGCCGCTGCAAATTGCGACTATGCCAGCGATGCCAGCTATCAGAAAAGCCCGATGTTGTTCTATATGGCCATCAGCTTCTTTGTGGCCAGCCTTGGCTTGTTATTCGTGGAAAAACAAGAGCGCAAACAGTCCCAAGGTTAGTCCGGGGCCGTCTCGATCAATTCAATCCGGTATCCATCGGGATCCGTTATAAAAGCAATCACTTCACGGTGACCGGTTTCGGTGGGCGCGGCGCTCATCGGACCGGCCGGGCGAACTATTGTGCCGCCATTCTGGCTTATATAATCACACGCGGCATGAATATCGCTCACCCCTAGCGCCACATGACCATAGCCGGTGCCGTGAGTGTATCCAGCCTCGTCCCAATTCCAGGTCAGTTCGATCTGTGCGTGGGAAACATCATCGCCATAACCCATAAAAACCAACGTGAAACGTGCATCCGGAAAGGTTTCGCGGCGGACCTCTTTCATGCCCAGTAAATCCCGATAAAACGCAATGGATTGGTCCAGATCAGCAACCCTGATCATGGTATAGAGCACATTGGTCGGAAACACTGGTGCCGTTTTATTTGTCTTGGACATATTCTTTCCCGTTTCATGCACAGACAGAAACGGGCCACGCATTGCGCCGCCCGCCTTGTCTCTGTCGTGCGCTAATTTGCAAAATCACGCCTTGTGGAACTTGAAAATGATTACTTTGGCCGGGCGCTTTGATGAGCCGTTCACCAGAACCGCACCTTCACCATCCTGATAAAGATAGAAATTTGATCCGGCCTTGACGGTCTGCTTGCGTTTTCCATCAACCCAGATGGTCACGGACCCTTCGGCAACAAAGCCAGAGATCGGGCTGGCGACATCAAGAAATTGTTTGGCATCGGGTTGAATAACGTGGTCATAAATATCCACGCCATCGACATCCACGCCGTTTTTGTAATTGGTTTCCGGCAAAGTACGCCGATCAATGGCCTCGGTTGGCGGCGTTGGAAAAACAATGAAAGGCTCGCCCTTTTGTTGCAGATTAACGTCGATGAAAACGGCTTCCTTGTTGGCAGACGCGTTATCAAACATCATGATTCGTGGCCCTGCTGGCTCGTAAAAAACGTCACCAGCTTGCAGCAAAATTGGCGCCTGCCCCTCGACTTCCTGAACGATAGTTCCCTTGGTGACATAGCCAATAGCCGGCGCGGGATGCGTATGAACCGGGGCGCGCTGTCCCGGCTTAAAGTGAAAGTCACCCGATTCAACTTTGACGACGTGCCGCTTTTCAAATTGAACCGACATAACTTTATCTGTGTGATCGGCAGACCCTGCGCTCGCCGGGCCTTGGCCCGCCATGGTCCACAAAGCTGTTGCCATTACTGCCGATTGCAGCAGCATCTTCGATATATTTCTCATTTCTCTTTCCTTCAGACCGAAACACCTTCAGCCAAAATTGTCGCTGGCGCCGCCAATGACGCCATTGCATTGTCATGACGACCGTTATATAACGATCGCTATGAACGGTAAATATGTAACGATCGCTATATTGTCAACTAGAAAATAACGTTCGTTATATATAGGAGATATGCATGGCTGAAATTTTGACCAAAAAACAACGCACACACCAACGCATGCTGGACGCCGCGAGCCAGAGCTTTCGCAGCAAAGGTTATGCGGGTATTGGCGTAGACGGCATAGCCAAAGCAGCCGGGGCGACGTCGGGGGCGTTTTACGCGCACTTTGGCTCAAAAGACGGGGCCTTTGATGCGGCTTTAAAAACGGGCCTGCACGAAGTTATTGAAGGCATTCCTCTATACCGACAAAAACACGGGCAGGACTGGGTCAACGCCTTTGCCGCTTATTATCTTGGTCAGGCTCACCAAAAAGATCTGGCGTGCGGCTGTGCCATGACCACCCTGTCCCCCGAAATTGCCAGAGCCAGTGCAGAACTGCATGCCGTTTATGAGGATAAAATGCAGATTATAGCGGGCCTGATCGCCGATGGCCTTGCCAATGGTTCAAAGGACGAGCGTCTGGGTCGGGCCTGGGCCATGCTGGGCGCATTGATTGGCGGGTTAACACTGGCCCGGGCCGTACAGTCGCCAGACATGGCCAACACCATTGCCCAATCGTCAATCCGCACTGCAATCGACGCCGCCGGCGCTGTGGCCTCATAGAGGTGCGCTCTTGGCTTTGACTAATGGTTAACTCCCCCATGTTTGACTGGCCTTGATAATCACAAGGCCGGATCATGCCGCTCACAGATGCGATAGCAATAGAGCCCCAGACGCAAAACAATGCCGGGCGGACGCGAACCATTTTGGCGCGTCGGCTGGCCGATATTGTCTGCCTGCCGTCCAGCCGCATCACGCCGGTGGAACGTCATATGTCGGGCGATTTGCTGGTTGGTATTTTGGCCCAAAGCCCGCTGGATTTGCGCAAACGATGCGCCCGCCGTGTTGCCCCACTCGTCGATGTCGCGCCCGGTTTGTTGCGGTTTTTGGCCCGCGACGACATCGAAGTGGCCCGCATTATTCTTGAAGAAAGCGACGCCTTGAGCGACTTCCAACTGGTCGAGGCCAGCCGCAATGCAACGCTGGACCACCGGCTGATCATTGCAAGGCGTCGGGGATTAAGCGAGCTGGTTTGCGAAGCCCTGTTGGCACCGGGCGAGCCGGAAGTCACCGCACTGGTTCTCAAAAACCGCAGTGCCAAGCTGTCCCAGGATGGGTTGGACCGGGCACTGGAACTGAGCCGCTCTCACCCGATTATATGTGAGGGGTTGTTAAAACGCTCCGAACTGCGCCCCTCGCAGGGTTTGACCCTGTTCTGGTGGGCCGCCCCCAAAGAGCGCGCTTTGGTTTTGACCCGGTTTGCTGTTGGCCGTGAGATTATGCAGGACGCCGCCGGGGATATTTTCTCGATGATGGCCGAAGAAGACTGGCAGGATCCACTGGTCCGTAAAGCCATGCAGTTTATTGAACGACGCCAGCGCAACCGTGCCGCCATTGATAAAAGCCCCTATTCCAGTCTGGAAAACGCCATTGATACGGCATTGGAGATTGGATTGGACGCGACGTTGGCCGAAGAAATATCGTACTTAAGCGGCATCAAGCCGGTGACCGGCGCACAAATCCTCAGTGATCGCAGCGGCGAGCCCTTGGCTGTTCTATGCAAATCAACCGGCCTGAAACGTGATTATCTGGTCAAGTTATGGCGCGCTCTGAAACGACCGGTTGGCAATGCGCAAACCCCCGATCCATCCATGCTGGGCACGATCCAATGCTTTGACAGCCTGTCATCAAACAAGGCCCAGACTGTGTTGCGCTATTGGAACTGGGCGCTCAGCTCAGAGCTGACAGCAGAATTCAAAGATGAAATTCGCGCCCCCGGTGATATGGCCCTCAGCAAGGACTTATCGACACCAGAACGCACCGCCGCATTGGTTTATGGTCAATGGGGCGAAGGATAAGCTCAGCCTTAAGGTTGAATATATTACCGCAGCCGCTACAATCCTGCTCGCGGATAATCCGCAATAATTGATCTTCGGGGCGGGGTGAAAATCCCCACCGGCGGTGATGCAGGGCTGTTTTGGCAACCCTGACAAGCCCGCGAGCGCGCTCTGTCTTTTGTATGGCAGGACAAGCTGATTCCGGTGTGATCCCGGAGCCGACGGTTACAGTCCGGATGGTAGAAGGTCGAGCAGACGAGCATGGCTCGTGCACGCTATGGCACGCCCGTATTGGGTGATGTCTGGGCGTGTCGGGTATTGGTGCGCGCCTGTAAAACGCCCCGAAGTCAGTGAACTGACAGAGGCGTTTATGAGCAAAACCCGCACCAAAACTTTGACTGAGACCAGGCATAAACAACACCAGCGCGCTCTGGCCCTTGGCTTGACTATGGCGCTTTTCGGGGCGCCCGCCATGGCGCAAAATACCGCCGCCCCGGACCAGATTGACGAGATCATCGTCACCGCCATGCGCCGTGCGCAAAATCTGCAAAGTGTCCCTTTGTCGATCACCGCCTTTACCGAGGCACAAATCACCGCATTCAGGGCCAAAGGACTTGAGGACTTAGGCGATCACACCGCCAATATGTATATGCCGGCCTCGACCGAAGCCGGGCAGAGTTTTATTACCTTGCGCGGCATCAATGCCGGCATTACCCGGTCTTCGGGGCGGGCCGTTGGCGTTTATATTGATGGTGTTTACGTCAATACAGACACGGCCATGGATGTGTCCATGAACGATATTGCCCGTGTCGAGGTCTTAAAAGGCCCCCAAGGCACTTTGTTTGGCCGCGACACCATTGGCGGGGCGATTAACATCACCACCCAAAAGCCCGGCCCGGATTTTGGTGCCCAACTCCAGATGACGCTGGGCAGTGATGGCCTGCGCCAGGTCACCGGCCATACTGACCTGCCCCTGATCAGCGATATTGCCGTACTGCGCCTGAATGCGCTTTCGCGCAAAACCAGCGGGTATATCCACAATGCGTTTAGCGGCCGCAAGGCCGGGGCCGAAGACCACACAGCCATCGGGGCACAGCTTTATTTCACCCCCACGGACCGGTTTGACGCGCATCTGGTTTTTAATCTGCAAAAGCGCGACGACCGTCCCAACACAATGGGCGAGGCGATCACCAATATCGGTGCCGACACCATCCCCTATACCATCAACCTTGATCAGGATGAGTTTCAAACCCAGAACGCCAAACGCGCTTCGCTGAATGCCAATTACACGTTTGAAACCGGCCACCAACTGAGCTGGACCAGCGGCTGGTCCCATACGGATGATTTTTATATTCAGGATGGCGACCGGTTGCCGCAATCCATCACAGTTGCGCAGTTTGATGGTGTCTCGCGTGAACTTTCCCAGGAAATTCGCCTCACTTCGCCGCAAAATACCCGTTATGATTACTTGATCGGGGGCTATTATCTGCGCGCCCGGCGCGGCTTCAACCCGACATTTCCGGTGATGGGTAGCGCCTTTTTGGAACAAGTTCTGGGCATACCGGCGCAATTTCACCCCGCAGATGAATTGGATGGCCAGCGCGTGACCACCATCACGCGCAATGCGGCGCTATTTGGACACGCCAACTTTCATATCAATGAACGGCTGACCCTTTATGGGGGCGCACGGTATTCGCAAGATAAAAAAAATGTGGATTACAACAGTTTTGGCGAGGTCTTTGAGATTTTTGGACTGCCACCCTTGCAAGCCAGAACGGCGGTGCGACATCGTCCGTTATCCTGGATGATCGGGGTGCGCCGCCAGTTCACGCCGCAAGTCATGGGTTATACAAGTGTCAGCCGCGGTTATCGCAGCGCCGCCATCAAGGATGATTTTGTCTCGGCCGCCGATATCGCCGCCGGGTCTGGCTTCTTCACCCGGCCCGAATTTTTGACCAATTATGAAACCGGTTTGAAATCCACCTGGTTTGATCAAAAACTGCGGATCAATGCCTCGGCCTTTATGATGGATTACACTGACATTCAGGTTTCTGTCTCAAAGCCGCCGTTTTTGTTTTTGCGTAGCCTAACCAATGCCGCCAAAGCCCATATTAGCGGCTTTGAGGCCGATCTTCTTGCCCGGATCACCCCGTCTTTGCACCTGTCGACTTCTTTGGGGTATGTGCGCTCGCGCTATGATGACTTTGTCCCGGCCCCGGGTCTTGATCTTTCGGGAACCAGTTTTGGTGATGCACCGGTCTGGACCTTCAGCAGCGCCCTGGATTATCGCCGCCCCACCCCCCATGGCGGTGCGCTCACGGCGCATCTGGATTACACTAACCGCACCGCACCGGCCAATGCACCGCTGGGCGGTTCCGCCTTTGTGGGGGATTATGGCATTTGGAATGGGGCGCTGGGTTATGTGGCTGTGGATGAGCACTGGCAGGTCAAATTTTGGCTGACCAATATCGGTAATGTGCAACGCCCGGCTGTAACAAAATTGTGGGGCGCCGGATTGGGGCCATTGATTGAAAACCAGACCGTGCGGTACGAGCCGCCGCGCAGGTTTGGTATTACGCTCACCGCAAAACTTGGCCCATAAGGCGATTGCGCCGTGGCCAAGGCCGTTGGCTGGTGCAGGCCATGTCCGCGAAATTTCCCGCCCAGATGTACTGCAATTTTTTTTGCGACGATGCGGCACCGATATGACGGCTCCTCTCTATTATAGGCCCCATCTCAAAGCGCGAATCGAGACCGGTGAATAATGCCCCTGTGGGACTCGCCAAGGGCATTATTCAGCGTTAAAAAAGACCCAACGTGATCAAGATCAACGAGTCGCGCAGTGGGGTAAAAATGGGATACGCACTATCCTTGACAGTGGCGATGGGCGTCTTGTGGCTCATGCTTTCGGGCCATTATGACAGCACACTCTTGCTTAGCCTGGGTGCCGGGTCAGCTATCTTTGCCAGTGCCCTGGCCTGGCGTCTGCATATTATGGATACGGAAACCGCGCCTTACCATAAATTGTGGCGCTTTTTTCTCTATTGGCCGTGGCTGCTTTGGGAAGTGGTCAAGGCCAATGTGATCGTCATTCGCACAATTTTGAAGCCTGATATGGTTCTCACCCCACGCATGGTTCGGGTTAAGTCCATGCCTAAAACCGATTTGGGCCGGGCTTTATTTGCCAATTCGATCACCCTGACGCCCGGCACCGTCAGCGTCGATCTGGATGATGACGAAATCATTGTTCACGCGGTTCTCAAAGAATTGACCGGAAAAGAAGGCTTTGCGGAAATGTCGGCACGATGTGCCGCAGCTTGCGGCGAAAAGGATGGCACGTCATGATTTTTGCGGCGAACCTTTTATTGATGGCCAGCATGACCTTGATGCTGGTCCGTTTGTTGCGCGGCCCGGAGATGTATGACCGGGTGTTGGCGGTTAATTCCTTTGGCACCAAAACCGTGCTGTTTTTGTGTGTGTTTGCCTTTTTGATCGGGCGGCCGGACGCGGTTGATATTGCGCTGTTGTATGCCCTGATGAATTTCATCGCCACCATCGCCATCTTGAAATTCTTCCGTTATCGCGCCCTCGACGTGGCTTTGTCGCGCATGCGCCGCCGCGGGGAAAGCTGATGGGCGCTTTGTTGGACATGTGGGAAGCCATTCGGCCAGTTCTGGCCGGTCTGATCTTGCTAAGCGGCGGGGTGATTGTTCTGATCGGGGCCAGTGGCGTTCTGCGGCTGCCTGATTTTTATACGCGCCTGCACGCCGCCGGGGTTACCGACACGCTCGGCTCGTTACTGGTGCTGTTTGGTCTGATCCTGCTATCCGGTTTTACCCTGTTGAGTGTAAAGCTGGCTCTGGTTGGTCTGTTCTTATTGCTGACCAGCCCGGCCGCCACCCACGCCGTGGCCAATGCCGCGCATAAGGCCGGCCTGAAACCCAGATTAGGTACCTATAAAAGCGCCCCTGAGGATGAAGCCGAG
The DNA here is from genome assembly GCA_021776525.1 of Robiginitomaculum sp. Lineage (GTDB taxonomy): Bacteria > Pseudomonadota > Alphaproteobacteria > Caulobacterales > Maricaulaceae > Robiginitomaculum_B. The sequence continues at coordinate 18,073 of JAJFFT010000002.1, read as the reverse complement.
GGGAAAGCGTCATGACCACTGAATTTTTGACGCCGCTGGATGCCTTTACGGTCATCGACCTGATTTTCATGATGATGCTGGTGGTCGTTGGCATTGCCATTGTCCGCTTTAAAGACCTGTTTGCTGTGGTCATGTTGTCCGGTGTATATTCGCTGGTTTCTGCGGCATGGTTTGTATCGCTTGATGCCGTGGACGTGGCCTTTACCGAGGCCGCCGTGGGTGCCGGTATTTCCACTGTCCTGATGTTGGGAGCCATGTTGCTGACCGCGCGCACCGCCGCGCCGGTTAAGCCTGCCCGCCATTGGGTGGCTTTGTTTGTGGTCTGCGCCACGGGCGCGGCATTGCTTTATGCCACCGTTGATATGCCATCCTTTGGTGATCCCTTATCGCCCCCCAACGCCTATGTTGGTCTGGAGTACCTGAAACGTACCGGACCCGACACCGGCGTGCCGAACGTAGTCAGCGCCGTTCTGGCCAGTTATCGGGGCTATGATACCTTTGGCGAAACCACGGTGATTCTGACCGCCGGTCTTGGGGTTATACTCATCCTGGGTTTGGGCGGCCCGGCTCGGCGACGCAAAAAGCCTGTGCCCGCAAAGACCAAAGAGGCCAAAGCCAAAGAAAGCGAAGATTATGGTGCACACCACGTGGTGTTGCGTGTGATCTCCAAATTGATGATCCCGGTGATCATTGTTTATGGCGCTTATGTCCAATTTCATGGAGACTTTGGACCCGGCGGCGGTTTTCAGGCCGGACTGATCATTGCTTCATCAATCATCCTTTATGCGCTGATTTTTGGCGTCGATGCCGCCAAAGAGGCCGTTCCGCCATCATTGGTACGCCTGGGCGCGGCGCTTGGTGTTCTCATTTATGGTGGCGTCGGGGTCATTTCCCTGCTGTTGGGCGGTAATTTCCTGAGCTATAATGTCCTCAACCCGGCCCACCCTTCTCATGGCCAGGAATTAGGCATTATGTTTGTTGAAATCGGGGTTTTGGTGACCGTGGCTTCGGTCATGCTGATCATTTTTTATGGCTTTACCTCGCGCCAGCCCGATATCAGCGACAAGGACTGGTAGCATGCATTCCACTGTTGTTTTTTGGGAATTTCTCACCAGCCACTTCAACTATATTGTTGTCATCACCCTGATGATGACGGGCTTATATATTGTCATTTCCACCGGAAATTTGGTGAAAAAACTGGTTGGCCTTGGGGTTTTCCAAACCGCGGTCTTTCAGCTTTACATTACCATGGGCAAGGTTTCGGGCGGGCAACCACCCATTCTGGAGGGTGTGCACGAAGCCAGCCCCAGTGAACATGCCACCACGGCTGCGGCCACCCATGCCCCGGCCACCGCAGAGCATGCCCAAACCACAGCCCATGCGGGCATCGAAATCGCCAAAACCTTGGATGAAGCCATAGTCGGCGGCGTGCTTTACTCCAATCCACTGCCCCATGTGCTGATCCTGACCGCAATTGTGGTCGGCGTGGCAACATTGGCGGTTGGCTTATCGCTGGTGGTGCGTATCCGTGAAGCCTATGACAGTATCGAAGAGGATGAGTTGCAGGAAGCTGATTATAAAACCGCGAAAGGCGCCCTTTCATGAACGCGCTGATCGTTTCCAACCTTACCGCTTTGCTGCCTGCATGGGTTGTTATGCATGCTGCATCGCTGATTGTCGTTACCCCCCTGCTCAGCGGCCCTATCGCGCTCATCTTGTCGCGCGGTCGTCTGGCTTGGGCCTGGGCTTTGGTCATCAGCGTGATCACCTTTGCCCTGTCACTGGTTCTATATGGCCAGGTGCTGGACCATGGCAGTGTGGTTTACGCCTTTGGCGATTGGGCACCGCCTTTGGGCATCACCTATAACATTGATGCGCTTAATGTTCTGATCCTGCTTCTTGTGGCCGGCATGGGCGTCTTGTCTCTGGTCAATGGCCTGCCCAGCGTCCTGCGCGAGATTGCCCCCAAGGATCAAGCCCCGTTTTTTGCCGCCTTTATGCTCTGCCTGACCGGTTTGATGGGCGTGACCATTACCGGTGACGCCTTTAACGTTTTCGTGTTTTTGGAAATCTCGTCTATCTCCACCTATGTTCTGGTCGCGATGGGCGGCACAACAGACCGGCGCGCCCTGACCGCCAGTTTCAACTATCTGATCCTGGGCACCATTGGCGCAACATTTTTTGTGATCGGCCTTGGCCTTCTTTATATGGCCACCGGTACACTCAACATGGCCGATATTACGGCGCATTTACACACCCACAGTGAAGATCGTGTGGTCCGTGCGGCCTTTGCGTTTATCGTCATCGGGCTGGGCCTGAAAACCGCCATGTTCCCGCTGCATACATGGTTGCCAAGCGCCTATGCTTATTCGCCAACCATTGTTGGTACGTTTTTGGCGTCCACAGCGACCAAAGTAGCATTTTACGCCATGGTGCGCTTTATTCTGGGTGTGTTCGATCCCGGTTCGCCATTTTCCGGTGCGCTGTTGGAAATTGTTCTGGCACCGATGGCCATCGCCGCCATGATAATCTGTTCTGTGCAGGCTTTGCATCAGGCCGATTTACGCAAGCTGCTGGCATATTCATCGGTGGCCCAGCTTGGCTATATGCTGCTTGGCCTGTCCATGGGAACCGCGGCCGGTGTATCGGCAAGCCTGTTGCACCTGTTCAACCACGCGCTGATGAAAGGTGCCCTGTTTATGGGCGTCGGCATTTTTGGCCTGCAATATGGCATTCGCCAGGTTCAGGACCTGCGCGGCCTTGGCAAAACCATGCCATTAACCGCTGCGGCCTTTACAATATCCGGCCTTAGCCTCATCGGCGTGCCGTTGACCGCCGGCTTTGTCAGCAAGTTTTATCTGATCACCGCTGCTCTGGAACGCGGCTGGTGGTGGGCCGCCGCCGCCATTTTGGCGTCCTCTGTGCTGGCTATTTTTTATGTCGGGCGCATGTTGGAAATGATGTATCTGCGCGAAGCACCCAAAGCCAAAGGCCGGACAAAGAAAGCCAAGACCGGTAATGTTCCTTTATTGGCGCTTGTCCCGCTGCTCATCCTGGCGCTGGCCAATATCTGGTTCTTCTTTGATGCCAGCCTGCCCAAGGGGCTGGCTGATGCCGCCGCCACGGCGCTGCTGGGTGGAGGCGCGTTATGAGCTGGACACCGGAACTGGGTTTAATCCTGTTATTGGCTATTCCGTTTGGCGGATCTTTGGGCGTTCTGGCCTTGTCGCGCTGGGCCAATTTACGCGAAGCGGCAACCTTGCTCAGCGGTGTTTTATTGCTGGCCAATGTCACCGCCCTTGTGATGGCCGTGGATGGCGGCGCGCGCCCCACACTGACCTTGATGCACGTGGCCGGCGGTATGTCGCTGAATTTTTCACTGGAGCCTCTGGGTGCGGTTTTTGCGGCACTGGCCAGCGCGCTTTGGCTGATCAACTCGGTCTATTCCATCGGCTATATGCGCGGCAATAAAGCCAAGAACCAGACCCGTTTTTATCTCAGCTTCACAATCGCCATTGCCGCCGCCATGGGCGTTGCGGCATCGGGCAATATGTTTACGCTGTTTGTATTTTACGAAGCCCTGACACTTTCCACTTATCCGCTGGTGACCCACAATGGCGATGAAAAAGCGCGGCGCGGCGGCCGCATTTATCTGACTATTTTGATGGGCACGTCCATCGGCCTGTTTTTGCCCGCCGTGATCGCCACCCAAGTGTTGGCCGGGTCAACGGATTTCATTCCCGGTGGCTTGTTGGCCGGGAACGTCACCACCGGACTGGCCAGTATTTTGCTAATCCTTTATGTGTTCGGCATTGGCAAAGCCGCCATTATGCCGGTGCAGAACTGGTTGCCCAATGCCATGGTTGCCCCCACCCCGGTCAGTGCATTTTTGCACGCTGTTGCGGTGGTTAAAGCCGGGGTTTTCACCATGTTGAAAATGTCGGTCTATATTTTTGGTCTGGATTTCATGCGCACAATACCGGCCGCACACTGGCTGGCCTGGATTGCCGCAATATCTATTGTTCTGGCGTCCCTGATCGCTTTGTCCAAGGATAACCTCAAGGAACGGCTGGCCTATTCAACCATCAGCCAGCTCTCCTACATCACCCTTGGGGCAATGATTGCCACACCATTGGCGGCGTTGGGCGCGGCGGTGCACATCATTATGCACGCCTGGGGCAAAATCACCCTGTTTATGTGTGCCGGGGCCATTTATACCGCCCGCCACATCACCGACGTCAGCGGCATGAAGGGCCTGGGCAAGTCCATGCCCTGGGTGTTCGGTGCGTTTCTGGTCGCCTCTTTGTCGATCATTGGTCTGCCACCGCTGGCCGGGGCCTGGCCCAAACTGATGCTGATGATGGGTTCAACCGACCCCATCAATCGCGTGTTCATCGGCGCACTGGTGATTTCATCCTTGCTGAATGTTGTCTATTTACTGCCCATTCCGATCAACGCTTTTTTTGGGAAACCGCCCAGCAAGCCAGCAAACCCGCCAACGGCGCCGCGCCTGACGGTTCTGCCACCGCTGATCACAGCAATTGGCACCATTGTCTTGTTTTTCGCCATCGGTCCTATTCTTGACTTTTTACGCCCGGTTTTTGAAAGCGGAGGAACGCCATGAGTGCCGCCAAAACACCTTCCAAATCTTCGGCAAAGTCTTCAGCCAGAAAGACGCCTGCCAAAAAGGCCCCACCGCGTAAACCGGCCCACGATGAAGACATTCACCCCGTGGCACGACCATTTTTATGGCTGGTCAGCGACAAAGTCCGCAAAGGTTTTATCTATCTGGTGGGCATCGCCATGGTGCTCAGCATTGGTGCTGACTTTTTAATCCACCGCCACGGGCATTTTGATTTCGAAACCACACCAGGATTTTTTGCGTTCTTTGGTTTTGCGGCGTTTGCCTTTGTCGTGCTGATGGGCTGGCCGTTACGTCGCCTCACCGGACGATCCGAAGACTATTACCCGGAGAGCACCGAGGATGACTGAGTTATTGAGCGCCCCCATGAACCCGGCCATGGCCATACTTGTTGCGGGCCTGATCATTGCCGCCTTGCCCTGGCATTATGCGCGCAAGGCGGTCATGTTAATCTCGCCTTTTGTGGCATTGTTTTTCTGGCTCAAAATGAGCGCCTTTGGTGATTATGCACCACTGACGCTTGATACACTGGGGATGAGTTTAACCACATTTCGCTTTGACGGATTAAGTCGTATCTGGGGACTTATTTTCATCATTGCAGCGTTTTTGAACGCACTTTTTGCCTTGCACGATCGGGATCGTTTGCAAGATACAATGAGCGTTCTTTATGGCGGCGCAGCCATGGCGGCGGTGTTTGCCGGCGACCTCATAACTTTGTTTATTTTCTGGGAGATGACCGCATTTACATCGGTCTTTCTGATCTGGAGAACCGGTACTGCCGCGGCCCGCAATGCCGGTTTGCGCTATCTGGTTATGCATATCGGCTCTGGTGTTTTGTTATTGGCCGGTGCGGTGTTGCTGCACGCCCAGACCGGGTCATGGGCCTTTGACCATATTGGTCTTGAGGCCGGCTTGGCCGGCTGGCTGATCTTTATTGGCTTTGGTATTAAGGCCGCGTTTCCGCTACTGCACAGTTGGCTGCAAGATGCTTATCCCAAAGCAACCATTACCGGGGCTGTGGTACTGTCGGCGTTTACCACCAAAATGGCGATTTACGCGCTGGCGCGTGGTTATGCCGGAACCGAAATTCTGATCTATATTGGCGCGATCATGGCGCTGTTCCCGGTGTTTTTTGCGGTTATTGAAAATGACCTGCGCCGGGTCTTGTCGTTTTCCATCAACAACCAATTGGGCTTTATGGTCGTCGGGATCGGCATTGGGACGTCGTTGGGCATCAATGGTGCTGCGGCTCACGCCTTTGCTGACGTGTTGTTCAAGGGCCTGTTGTTCATGTCCATGGGGGCTGTGCTCTATCGCACCGGCACCACCAAGGCATCCGAGCTGGGCGGTTTGTTCCGCTCTATGCCGATCACGGCTTTCTTCTGCCTCATTGGTGCAGGCTCAATTTCGGCCTTCCCGCTGATGTCGGCATTTGTCACCAAGGCGTTGATTTTGGCGGCGGTGGCCGATGAAGGCCATTGGATCATCTGGTTGATTCTGGTCTTTGCCAGCGCCGGTGTTCTGGAACACGCAGGCATTAAAATTCCGTACTTCTCGTTCTTTGCTCATGATAGCGGCCGCCGGGTCAAAGAAGCCCCGTGGAATATGTTGTTGGCCATGGGTATTGCCGCGTTTCTGAGTGTCTTCATCGGGGTTAATCACCGCTGGCTTTACGCGTTACTGCCATACGCCAATGATTATGAGCCCTATACGCTGGGCCATATAGTCGGACAGATGCAACTCTTGCTTGCAGCTATATTCGCGTTTGCCCTGCTGATGCGTATTGGCTGGTACCCATCAGAGAAGCGAATGACCATTTTGGACGTCGACTGGTTCTGGCGCAAACCGGGCAAAGCCCTTGCCCAGTGGACCTATGCCATCATCGCGCGACTGTGGGCGCATTCAAAACGCGGCTTGCTGCACACGCTTTCGCGGCTGTCATCAATGATGTCCGAAGCCTTCAGCCCCGAAGGCTCGTTCAGCCGTGTCATTCCCACCGGTGCACTGGCTGGTTCTGCCGTCGCATTGCTCACTTTGGCTCTATTAGGTGTATATATGGCCAGTTAAGAGCTTTGCCCTTGCTGTTATATCCCTCTTATTTAGTAGTGTTGTTTTTTTAGTTCTGCTCACTCAATAGTCTTCGACGTTTTTACGTTTATTCTGCCCGATAAATCTATCTGGCAGTTGATTACGTGTAAATTTGGTGTAATGTATTTATTAAACACGTTTAGTTTTGTGGGAAGAAAAATGACAGATAAAACAGCAATCACAGATATGGCCGTTGATATTGTTACGGCTTATGTCGGCAACAATGCGGTCGCGGCCACCGAGCTGCCTGACATTATTCGCAGTGTATATACCGCGCTCAGCACCGCTGACAGCGAAGGTAATGCACCGCCGCAACCGCCGCAAAAACCCGCTGTATCGCCGCGCCGTTCTGTTACCCCAGATTACATCATCTGTCTGGAAGATGGTGGAAAGTATAAATCACTGAAACGGCATTTACGGGCCAAATATGATATCTCCCCGGATGAGTATCGCGCTAAATGGGGCTTGGCTGCGGACTACCCTATGGTTGCGCCAAATTACGCCGAAGCACGCTCAAAACTTGCAAAAGAGATGGGATTGGGCCGTGGGCGTCGTGGCAGAGGCCGGTAACCCAGGTTTATTCACACTTATTTTCACAAAGCCCGGCATCACGTCGGGCTTTGTTTTTATTAGGTTTTATTAACCTTTAGCGATTCGGGCACCCCACTCGCGATTCCCCAAAGCAAAAAAAGAGTCAAGGGACTCTTGCGCAGATTCCATCAGTTAATGGATATTAACCAAACGAATCACTATTGGCCGACATCACGGCAGACCGAGGGGGTTGAAAATGGGTGAACGCGCGGGCGACTTTAAGCGCCAACTGGCATATGCTGAACAACGGTGTCTTTATGACTACTGGCGCAGTAAATGCCGTCCCGGCGTGTTGCCACATCGCAAGGATGTTCACCCGCGCGAGATCATACAATTATTGCCCTTCATTACCCTGACCGATGTTATGCGCGAAAACCAGCATCATGCTTTTCGGGTTCGGCTGGCCGGCACAGGCTTGCGGACAATCTTTGATACCGAGATTACCGGGTGCCTGCTTGATGACCTGCCTTTTGGTCCAGCGCGCAGCACCTGGCTAAATGTTCACGAGAAAATTGTCGAGGACCGCACCCCTTTGTGCGGCGTAACACCACTGATCTGGCACGGGGCAGACAGCAACAGACAAAGTGCCTTGGCCCAATTTTGGATTAAATTTCCCCTGATAGACGAAAATAATGACGTCAGTACCATATTGGCCTATGACGTTTTTACGCCTATTTCTGACTTATCCCCGGAATTAAAGATCAGTACCCGCAACTAACAAACCTTAATTCATTAACCTTTTCCGGTCTCTGGCGATCTTTACACCACCGCATTATAGGAACATAATCCTACAACTTGGAATAGCAACTACCCTGCCTCCTTGTATGAATAGTGTTGGAGGATTTCATGAGCCCAGAATATTACCATCGACGCCAGCAGGACGAAGCCCGCGCCCGCCTGGCACGTACACTTGTTGCCTATGCATTTGGCGTTGCCGAAAAGGATATGGATGCGCTGACCCGGCGCAATGCACGCGTTGCCTTTGGTCGCCAGGTGGCCATGTATCTGGCACATATTTCATTCGAATTAAGCCTCAGCCGCGTGGCAATGGCCTTTGGACGCGATCGCACAACGGTGTCCCATGCCTGTCATTTGGTTGAAGACCGCCGCGACGATCCCGAATTTGATGCCCGGCTCGAAGATCTGGAAAATATTTTGCGCGCTGCCCCGGCTCCGGCCACAGCACAGACTGCACCGCAAACATGACGGTATCACGGGCAGACAAAAAACTGGCCAGAGTGCTCAGGCGTATGGTGCAGCAAAATTGTGCCTTAGCCCTACAAGGTGACGGATCATATGCGGCACAATTGGACGGTAAAGTCTGTGCCAGATTAAGTGCCGCTGAGGCCAAAAGGGCATGCAGCTCTGGCTTGGTAGACGTTTGGGCAGATCAGTCATTGCACGCCAATCCGCAATCAGAAACATGGCTTGCACGGTTTGATGCCCCGGTTCGCGAAGCGGCCTTTGCCCTGCAACACCGAGACATGCAGTGCGTCAGCGTGATTGATCCGGACGGGCGTATATTTTCAGCAGATAAAAATATGGCCGAGTCACCATTAGCCTGGCTGCGCCTACACAAAGGCAGCAATAATGCACCGTTTCTAAGCGCCGCTGAATATGCCGCTGGCGAGCGTTTTCGAGCCGATTACGCGCGCTCGTCTCTTTCGCAAAAACTGTGCGCAAATTGGGAGGCCCCGGCGCGTAGCGGTACAGCATCGGGTCCGCGCAACCCTGTTCTTGATGCCGCCGATAGCGCCCTGGCCGCCAAGGACCGGGTGATGAAGGCCATGGATGCCCTTGGCCCTGGCCTGAATGATATTATCTTTGGGATGTGTATCCGCGAAACCAGTCTGGAAGCTCTGGAACGGGCCAGAAAATGGCCCAGGCGCACCGCCAAGGTGGTTCTAAAACTGGCGCTGGACCGTCTGGCCCGACATTATGGCTTGCTGCGTTAGGGCCGTACGGTTAAGCAGGATTTGTGTGGCCTAACTGCCCACAGCCTGTGCGGGAGCAAGACCAATGGCTGACGATACGCTCACCCCCGAACAACAACGCATTGCGCACTCGTGTGCCACCGAAGCGCCGTTTAGCGGCCCATGGCTGGATGAGAAACGGGCTGGTATCTACACCTGCGTTGCCTGTGATGCACCTTTGTTTAACGCAGCCCATAAATATGATTCCGGCTCAGGTTGGCCGTCATTTTTTGATGCCATAACCACGGATGCACTGGGGCAAAAACCCGACACAGCACTGGCAAGCCCACGCATTGAAATACACTGCGCCTCATGCGGTGCCCACATGGGACATGTTTTTAACGATGGTCCGCAACCCACCGGTTTGCGGTATTGCGTCAATGGGACAGTCTTGAATTTCACACCCAACAAATAACGCCCGGTAAGAGACTATTATGCCCCCTAACCTGCCCCTTTTTTTTGCAACGAATACCCCGCCTCGTGCCGAAAAACGCCCCCATACGACACCTTGTGGACCGCACCTGATCAGCGATGATTATGCGTGGTTGCGGGACGAGAATTGGCGCGCGGTTATGCATGATCCGCATGTCCTGGCACAGGATATTCGTGATCATCTGCTGGCCGAAAATACATATTGCGACCAGGCCATGGCAGATACATCTGAGCTACAGGAAACTCTGGTCGCTGAAATGCGTGGCCGCATACGTGAAGATGACGCGGATGTCCCTTGCGAAGATGGCCCTTTTTCTTATTTCACACGCTATAACGCCGGTGCCGAACATCCGCTTTATGTGCGCCAACCCATCCGCCCTGACGGCCAACCAAACGGCGAAACAGAGGTCTTGCTGGACGGAGAGGCACTGTCCAAAGGCAGTGATTATTTTGATCTTGGCGAGGTTATGCACAGCCCCGATCACCGATTTTTGGCCTATGCCGTAGATCGCCAGGGAAGCGAATATTATGATATACAAATCATAGAGTTAGATAGTGGGATTGAGCGACCTGTCAGCATTAACAATGCCTCTGCTGATTTTGTCTGGAGCGGTGATAGCGCGTCGATCTTCTGGATATGGCGCGATGACAATAACCGCCCCAAAGAGGTCCGCCGCCACCATCTTGACGAGGCCATCGCCCCGCCAAAACCTCTTTATCGCGAGGCTGATGAAGGCTTTTTCCTCAGTCTCTCTTGCACGCGCGATAGGAATTTTATTCTGATCGAAGCCAATGACCATAGCACCAGCGAAGTCCGTATCATAGATGCGCATAATCCGGATCATTCACCGGTTGTTATTGCGCCAAGATCCGTTGGCGTGGAGTACCATATCGACCATGCCGGGGACCATTTTTATATTCTGACCAACACAGACGGGGCCGAGGATTTTAAAATCGTTACGGCACCGGATCACACACCAACACCTGAGTATTGGCAGGATTTTATCCCCGCCTCACCAGGTGTGCGGCGCCTGGAACAACAGCTTTTTAAAGATTACCATGTCCGATTAGAACGCGCTGACGCCCTGCCCCGTATTATCGTGCGCCGTATTACCGATGGGTCTGAATACACCATCAAAATTGACGGCGCCGCTTATGCATTGGGCCTGGTCCCGCTTTTGGATTTTGACACGCGGCGGCTACGTTTTGCCAGCTCGTCCATGGCCCAACCCAGGCAGGTTTTTGACTTTGACATGGACAGCCAAAACCGCACCTTACGTAAAACTCAAGAGATCCCCAGCGGCCATAACAGTGCAGATTATTGTGTGGAACGCATCTTTGCCGATACCAAGGACGGCGAAACAGTACCGCTTAGCCTGGTCTATCGCAAAGGGTTGAAACGCGACGGCTCTGCCCCGGTTCTGCTCTATGGCTATGGCTCTTATGGCATAACCATGTCTGCCGGTTTTTCCGCACCGCGCCTATCATTACTGGACCGTGGTTTTATCTATGCCATTGCCCACGTCCGCGGTAGCGAGGCCAAAGGCCATGGCTGGTACACGGCCGCCAAAGGGGCCGGGAAACCAAAAACCTTTCACGATTTCATTGCCTCGGCGCAAACCCTGATCGATCTCAAATATACCTCACAAGGTAAAATTATTGCCATGGGTGGATCGGCTGGTGGACTGCTGGTCGGGGCCGTTCTGAACATGGCGCCTGAGCTTTTTGGCGGGGCTATTGCCGCAGTGCCCTTTGTCGACGTTCTCAACACAATGAATGACGAGACATTGCCCCTGACGCCGCCCGAATGGCCAGAATGGGGCAATCCCGCCCAAGACCCAGAGGCCTATGATGTTATCAGGAACTACAGCCCCTATGACAATGTCCGCACTACAGCCTATCCACCTCTTTTGGTGACCGCAGGGCTAACTGATCCCAGGGTAACCTATTGGGAACCGGCAAAGTGGGTTGCCAAACTACGCGATAGAGCGCCAAAAGCCGGGCCATATTTATTGAAGACAGAAATGCAGGCCGGACATGGCGGCCTGTCAGGACGTTTTGAAGGCCTAAAGACGACGGCATTGGAATATGCGTTTGCGATCAAAGCTGCAGGCATTGCCTAATGCCAAAGTAAACTGAGCGAATAAAAAAAGCCCCCGGCCATGGCCGAGGGCTTTTTAATAGCTTTATTAAAAAGGCTTAGCTGGCTTTAGCTTTTCGTGCCGCTTTTTTGGCTTTTTCTTTTGCGTCATTCTCAGCCAGCATGGTTACGCATTCTGCCGAGATTTCCCCAACGCCTTCAAGAAATTCCGCGCCCATACGCTTTTTACGGTCTTGCTGGTTTTTACACTCATCCAGTTTAACCTGAAATTTAAATTCAGCCTGTTTACGTGCCACTTCAAATTCGCCATTGATGAAGCGGATCCAGCCATTAGCGGTTTTGCGTGAATATGGATACTGCGCTGCCTTTTTAAATTCCTTGATCGCATCGCGAGGGCGATCGCGCTCGTAAAGGGAATTAGCAATCAGCACATAGGCATTACCAGGTTTTTTGATCCCTTTGGAAATGGCCTTACGAAAAGACGTTTCGGCTTTGTCATACTGCTCTTCCGAATAATACGCTTCGCCCAATTTTTCATAAAGACCACCATCAGCGGCAATGTTTGCAGCCGCCGTCAGCACTGGAATTGCCCGGTCATATTCGCGCGCCTGGCGCCACATATTAGCCAGCAATTCGAGGTTCTTTTTACCTTTGGAAACCCGGCCGGCATTCATTTCCCGTTCCAAAATTGAAGCACCACGAAAAGGCACTTCGTAATAGCTGTAATATTGAGCCAGAGCCAATAGCTCACGCTCTTTGCTCAGCATACCATTCAAGTACATGATTTTGTTGACTTCAAAGGCTTCGCGAGATTTGTTCGCCTGTTGCTTCAGCGAAGCAATGGCGCGCCAAATCTTTTTGTCGTCCGGCCAGATAGAGACTTCTTGTTCAAGAAGTTTGGCCTGTTTGCCTGGCATTTTCAGCTCGTGATAGACGTAGTTGAGAATATCAAAATGCTTTTTCTTCTTGGGGTTTGCCATCCGAAACGCAGCTTCACCGTGAGGCAGAGCTTTGCGATACGCATCGGCCTGCAACCAGGCCTGGGCAATCATCAAGTGAATTCTGTCATTAGCCTTGCCGCCTGTGCGCAGCCATTTTTCGAGAATATTGGCACCCTTTACGTATTCGCCTTCGGCAATGTAAAGCTGGCCAATATTTGGGCTTAGCCCATCAATCTCGCCCTGGTTAAGGGCGCCGGTATTGATCGCTGATTCCCAATCTCTGATGGTCCCTTTGACGTTGCCAGCACCATAATTTGCCTGGCCACGAATCTGATAGCTGATCGCACGCTCGTACGGTGTCAGTTTGGGTTTGGCCAACAGCTTCGACAAAACAGCCACCGCAACGTTATTTTGTGGTGGTTCTTCTGCAAGGGCTTCTTGTGCCTTAATAATAGCTTCGCCGACTTCCGTGCTCAGCACACGACCTTCGGTTTTCTGTTCTTTATCTCTGCGGCGCTGTGCATCAGCAGGTCCGGCAACAAACAACACTGCAACAAACGCTGCAAAGGCCATCAAACCGAACTGCGTCAGCCATCCGTTCCCGCGCATCATTTTTGTTCCAACCATGCCTTAATCTCCTCAGAGCTATTTATTCTCGCGGTACACACAGGCACCACTTTGGCAATCTTTAAACGTTAGTTAGCCAACTGAAATTTGAATGGCGTAATCACACCACGTCGCGCAACAGCTTTACCATCAACAATTTTCGGATTGTATTTCCATTTTTCAATGGCCCGTGTAGCAGCGCGAACAAACATGGATGACGTACAGCTGACACGCACATTATAGGGTTTGCCCGTTGCACTCACATCAAATGTACCTTCGCATGTGCCTTCACGGCCTTGTTCTGCAGCACGCGGCGGGTAAATCGGCTCGATACGCACTAATGGCTGGGCATCACGATCACTCACCTGAAAATTGATATTACCACGGTTCAGCTGCGGCGGTTCAAAATCCGGAATAGAGCCGGAAACCGAAGCAATGCCTTCATTAGGCTGAACGGCTTTTTGCTTTTCAATGGCCGGTGGTGGGGGTGGTGGCTTCACATCCTTGGTCCGCTCAGGCTTTACTTCCCGCTGACGCACCTCAAGTTCCTGGACTTTCGGATTGATATCAAACCGTACAGATTCTTCTTTATCTGCCAATTTGAAATCACCAGATATGAAGAAACGCATCAGCAAAAACAAGCCAACCGTAATAATTGCAGCTATTGGCAATCCAGCTATAAAACGCATCAAGAACTCCTGTTGCAATCACCCGCATCAAAATTCAAATGGCGATTCAAACCTGTGGATACCCTTTTCCACGCCCCCTGAATCACCGACTTTGATCGGTATTTTTTAATACTTTACCGACTAGAAACCTTCGCGAACAGCCCTTTATCAGCCTGAATGTGCGAATTTTTCTCAATATACATGGCTATAAATACGTCGCACAACATTGAGGCGACTTTACGACCATAGACACAACCCATGCGGTAAAACCCAGCACCAATTGATCGGTATTAAAAAGCCGACACCATTGCGAAATGCTGCCGGCCTTTTCAAATCTTCACTATCCAATCGGTAAACTATCTTTTATCGATCGAAACTTTGACGGGAATTCCCAAAGATAAAAAAATGTCTTGAACATCAAGAACCGTACCAATTTTCGCCAATTGGTCGCCCTGAATAACACCCTCAGCTTTTGGGTTTTCCGATTTCATTTTTTCCAGAATCGAACCGACAGCCGCTTTTGGAACAATCTTCTTATTGATCCAGATTTGGTCATCATTGGCCACAGCAACCATAATGGATGGTTTTTCTGCTGCGACTTCCGGGCCCCACAAAGGCTTGTTCACGTCGACGCCTGGTTCTTTAACAAACACGGCCGTAACAATGAAGAAAATCAACAGAATGAAAACAACGTCCAACATGGGCGTCATGTCCATTTCGACTTCTTCTGCCTTACTTGCTGCGCGTGATCTTGCCATCACATTACTCCGCTAATCAGTAAATCAATCCGGGGTCGGGGCTAGGAGCCCGTCGCCTGACGTTGAATCATGGTTGGTGCACCAGTATTTCGGGCTGCATCAAATACAGTCACAACAATACCATGGCTGGCATCATCATCCGGCACGATCAGGATGGCACTATCCCCTTTATCAGCGCGAAAACGCTCGATAGATGGGCCCACCCGACGAATGTCGGTCAATTGATCGTTCACAAAAATCACGTCACGGTCATTGATTTGAATAAGGATGACCGGGTTGGACTTTTCTGGTTCATCGTTTTCCGAAGGCGGCGGAGGCACCAAAGAGATGGAGCGCTCCTGCACAAATACTGCGGTCACAATGAAAAAGATCAGGAGGATAAAAACGATATCCAGCATCGGCGTCATATCAACGTCGACTTCTTCCTGTTCACGGCGGCGTCCATGTCTAGACATACGCTGTTCCTAACCTAATTCCATGGCATCTGCGACAGACTGTGTTGCCCGCAGGCCCCGCCGCTCGAGCCGGTTTGTGAAAATCAGTCCAGAAAGGGCCGCAACCATGCCGGCCATTGTCGGAATGGTGGCTTTGGAAACCCCCGCCGACATGGCCCGTACATTGGAAGATCCGGTTGCTGCCATAACGTCGAACACCTCGATCATGCCGGTTACAGTCCCCAGCAAACCAAGCAGAGGGGCAATCGCCACCAATGTCTTGATGAACCGGATGTTCTGTTCGGTTTTTTGACGAACCTCAGAGATCAACTGTTCACGGATTGCATGCGCATACCATGATTTATGATCTTCTCTTGAGGCCCATTTATTAACCGCCCGCTTGACGATACGTCCGTGTGCGAACTGATAGTAGGCCATCCGTTCAAGAATGTAGGCCCACATGAAGAAGGTGGCGACCATGATCAGCAGGAGCACATTCCCACCCATCTCCAGAAATTGTTGGAGATTATCCAAGGCCGTCATCGGGTTAAGCCAAACAGGCATGATACCTTCCTTCTCTATCCTTTAGCGTTACAGGAGGACTAAGCTTTGCTGCTGGTGCGGGCTTCGGCATTCGCCGCAACCATACCAGCCGCTTGCTCTTCGAGAACTTGCTGAAGACTACGGCTCGCAGAAGAGCAGAAGCTGTGCAGCAGCAGAAGAGGAATAGCCGAGAGAAGACCCAGAACGGTGGTGACCAGGGCAAAGGAGATACCATCAGCCATCAGCTGCGGATCACCGGCACCAAACAGGGTAATTGCCTGGAAGGTTTTGATCATACCGATCACAGTACCCAACAGCCCCATCAAAGGTGAGACAGCGGCCAGAACCTTGATCAGGCTGAGACCAAATTCAAGCTTGCCACTTTCTTTGAGGATCGCATCATCAAGTTTCAGCTCAATGGTTTCGATGTCCTTGTCCTTGGCACTTTCATAAGCAGCCATAATGCGGCCCAGAGGATTGCCTTTACCAGGTTTGGATTTACGCATTTGAGCGCGCACAGCCATGGAAGTGGTAAAGAGAGCAAACAGACGCCAGACACCAATGAAGATACCAATCGCGGCCATGACACTCACGGCATAACCGATATTACCACCGGCGTGATAGCGTTCCATCAGAGTAGGTGTACGGACCACAAGACCCAAAAGCACACCACGTGTCGGGTCAACTGGACCCTTGGTGACTTTATCCGGGCTGCCATTGCTGACATTCCTGGCCAGACCACGAAGGCGTCCGGATGGCTGGCGACCCAGCATACCCAATTCGCCCTCATCAATCTTGAGGAAACGAGCATCTTTGGCCAACCATGAGGTAAACGAGCCAACGCGGGTAATATCAACCGGCGCACCATCGTTCACATCAGCAAGTGAGCCGGAATACGTGATCACTTCGCCTTGAGCCTGAGCTTCCTGCAAAATAGTTCTATAAATATTTTCCAATTCGGAGACTTCTGGCAATTTTGAACTGTTGGCAACCTCGCCCAGAGCTTCACCACGGCCAGGATACTGACCGGAGATGAAAGACACATCGACAACAGCCTTGATTTCACCAGCGGCCTGGCGAGCAGCGCCAAACAATTCGCCAAATGAGCCCTGCGCAACACGCAGATCTTCATCAAGCTTCAGAACCAGAGCCTTATTGGCATCCAGTTTTGCATTGTTTGCCGACTCTTGCGCCCGAAAAGCACGCAATTGCGACTTGGCCGTGTTGAGCAAACGCTGCTGTTGAGCTTTTTTCTGTGTAAACTCCTGCACGCGACGCTGGGCCTCGGCATTGGCTTCACGACTGTCACGTCCAACACGGGCAATCAGCTCGTCAATGGATTTGACCGGCGCATTTTGCGCGAACGCAGCACCAGCAGGAACGATCAGGGTTGCTGCGCTTAACGCGACAGCCCCCAGAAGCGATTTCATATTAAATTTCATTGCTTTCTCGCCTCTCTAAATCTATTGCACACGCGTTGCGCCAGGCAACGGCGCTGGGAAGACTTCAGGTGTTTTCTGCTCAAGTGCGATCCGTGTCGCAGACTGCACATCCAGCTTAAAGCTTTCTGGCAGATCGTCATATGAACCCGTAGACTTGTTATAAATGTGCATCTTCTGCTGGCCATCGGTATAGACCAGTGCGACGCGGCCAATGCGCAGGAACTCGACTTTGCGAGGCTCGCCATTGATCAGCACGTTTTCGTTATAAGACGTGGTTTGATTGCCGTAAGATAGTTCAATCTGATAGGCATTCATGATTTGCCGGTAAAGTTCGGCAGGAGATTGGTTAGGATCACCGGCCAGCTCTTTCAACTTGGTAATGCGCGCGTCGCGCTCTTCCATTTGAAAAGGAACATCACTGGCAACAAAGGCTTCCAGTGCACCAATCATACGAAGCATCATCGGCAGCAATTGCGCCTGAATGTCGCCCACTCGGTCAATCTGACCGCGTAGTGATTCGATTTCATTTTCCTGTGACTTCAGGAAGATTTTTTGTTGCTCTACATTAAGAGCAACTGTGTCTTTTTCCTGAATTGCAGCGCGATACTCTCGCACTACATCGCCAACCTGATCATCAATACGATCGATCCGGGCTTGCGCTGCCGCACCAGATGCGGTCGAACGTTCAGCCGTTTTAATCGCAGATGAAAGCTGCGCGTTAGCCACACCACCAAATGCTGCGACTGCAAGAGCCGCGACACTGATGCGCGTCATAAATTTCAACTTCGTCATACCATGCTCCACAAAAGGACCCTGCCGCGACCAGACGAAACAGGCGCGCCGAAAAATCTAAA
>JAJFFT010000001.1 GCA_021776525.1 Robiginitomaculum sp. | reverse complement strand
TGGCTCTGGCTCTGGCTCTGGCTCTGGCTCTGGCTCTGGCTCTGGCTCTGGCTCTGGCTCTGGCTCTGGCTCTGGCTCTGGCTCTGGCTCTGGCGTAACGTCCGCTACGGGTACCGGCACAGGTTCGGGCAAAGCTTCCGCTTCACTCTCAGGTTCAGGGTTTGGCGAAGGTTGAGGTGTTGAGGCCTGTTCTTCAACAGATACAGGGGCGACATCACTGACCAGCGTTTCAACTTCGTCAGTGCTTTTAGGCGTCTCCTCGGCCTCTGGCGTTTCAGGCTTATCACCTTGTTTTTTCTTTTTTTGCCAAAACCAGCGCATCAGATCACCTGCCCCATTAGCTTCGTTTCATCATGTGCGTTGATCTGCATGGGCAAGATCGCACCAATACGTACCGGGTTGGCCGGATCAAAGCTGACTTGTGAAAAGTCGGCCAGACGGCCAAGCCCTTCTCGTTCCACCAACACCTCGCCCACTGTGCCCACATGCCGGTCCAGATGCCTGACCAATGCCGCCGCCCCCACGTCGCGCAGACGGGCCGCGCGCTGTTTGGCAATGGCAGGCGGTACGGCGGGCATACGCGCCGCCGGGGTGCCGGTGCGCGGGCTGAACGGAAACACGTGCAAATAGGACAGGCCGCATTCTTCCACCAGTTTAAGCGTGTTTTCAAACATGGCTTCGGTTTCGGTTGGAAAACCGGCAATCAGATCAGCACCAAAAGCTATATCGGGACGCGCGGCTTTCAGCTGTGCACACAGATCAATCGCCTCTTCGCGGCTGTGGCGGCGCTTCATACGCTTCAGGATCATGTTATCGCCAGCCTGCAACGAGAGATGCAGATAGGGGGTCAGGCGTTCTTCATCACGGATCAGGGCCATCAGCTCATCATCAATCATGATCGCATCAATGGAGGACAACCGCAGGCGCGGCAGGTCAGGAACGCCGCGTAAAATGGCCCCAACCAACGCCCCCAAAGGCGGCGTACCTGGCAAATCCTTACCCCATGAGGTCATGTCCACGCCTGAAAGCACTACTTCGGCAACACCATTGGCGGCAATTTTTTTGACCTGTGCCACCACCTCATCAGCAGGGACCGAGCGCGCCGGGCCGCGCCCAAACGGTATAATGCAAAATGTGCACCGATGGTCACAGCCGTTTTGCACCTCGATATAGGTGCGGGCGCGGTTGCTAAAACGCTCGATATTATGGGTATTGATTTTATGTTCGCTCTGAATATCGCCAACCTGAACGCGCGGCGTATCATCTGAAAAACGCCAGTGCTCGCCATCCATTTTTTCGCCATTGCCCAGCACATGATCAACCTCGTCCATGGCTGCGAACATATCGGCATCGACTTGTGCGGCGCATCCAGTGACGATGATTTTGGCGTCTTTATTCTCACGCTTGGCCCGCCGTATGGCCTGACGGGCACTGCGCACCGCCTCAGCCGTGACCGCGCAGGTGTTGATGATCACCGCATCGTCCAGCCCGGCATTACGCGCATGGCGACCCATCACCTCGGATTCGAAGGTGTTCAGGCGACAGCCCAGCGTGATGAGTTTAACATCATCCGCGTCTGGTTTAACGATGGTGCTCATGATCTGCGCAAATTGGAGGTGAAGGGGTGCAAATGCAAGTGTGACACGCATTTATGCTGCGCATGACTGATGCATTAAATCCCGTTGATTTCTCCCTCAAATTCCCATTCCACCGGTCCGGTCATCAAAACGTGATCATCCGCCTCGCGCCATTCGATGATCAGCGCTCCTCCATCAAGGATCAGTTTGGCTTTGCGCCCAACCAACCTACGCCTGTGCGCGGCCACCAGCGCCGCACAGGCCCCGGTGCCGCAAGCCCTTGTCAGACCGGCATCACGTTCCCATACCCGCAGACGAATTTCATCGGGACCACGCACTTCGGCAAAGCCGATATTGGCACCTTGTGGAAAAAGCGGATGCTGTTCCAGCATCGGTCCCAATGTGGCCACCTCGACCTTGCTGACATCATCAACAAAAAATACCGCATGGGGATTGCCCATATTCACCGCGCCCGGCAGCATCAGAACCGGCGCATCAATCGGTCCGACCTTGATGTCGATCCCTCGCGTGTCCATGCGCTCGGCCAGCGGAATATCTTCCCAGTCCAGCCGGGGCGCACCCATATCAACACAAACACGGCGATCACCGGCTCGGCTGGCCCTCAGCAAGCCGGCACTGGTTTGGATGTTAACCAGATCTGATCCGCTCTCCTCCATAAGCAGCCAGGCGACCGCCCGTGTCCCATTGCCGCAAGCCGCAACCTCATCTCCGTCGGCATTCCAGATACGCATAAAGGCGTCGCCAGCCCCGGATGTTTGTTCAATAGCCATAATCTGATCACAGGGCGCACCGGCGCTGGGGTCGGCAATGGATTTGAGTTGTTCAGCGGACAGGTGCAATGGCCCGCCGCGCCCGCGCACGTCGAAAATGACAAATTCATTGCCGCAACCATTCATCTTTGCAAACTTCATAAATTACCGTTTCGTCATTATTGCCTGATTGCACCACATTTGTTTTAGCGGCATTATTCAACACCCTTGGGGAGAAATACAATGCGCTTGCTTACATCTGTTTTAACACTATCCCTTATGTTTGGCATAGCCGCGTGCCAGCCCAATTCGGAGTCCAAATCCACAATGACCGACACCGCTGATACAGCCCCTGCGCCAGTTAAGCAGATGACAGATGATACACGGTTGTGGCTGGAAGAGGTTGATGGCGAAAAAGCGCTGAACTGGGTTAATGAACAAAACAGCCTCACACTGGCCGACTTGCAGGGCGATCCACGCTATCAAGACTTTTATGATGGGGCGCTCAGCATTGTCGATGCCAAAGACAAAATCGCCTATGGCACGCACAGAAATGGTTATGTTTATAATTTCTGGCAGGACGGTGACCACACCCATGGCCTGTGGCGGCGCACGACATTAGATGATTATCTTGGCGGTGCACCCACGTGGGATGTGTTGCTTGATCTGGATGAACTCTCTGACAAAGAGGGCGAAAACTGGGTCTATAAGGGCGTTGACTGCCTTCCCCCCACTTATGAGCGCTGTATGATTACCCTCTCGCGAGGCGGCAAGGATGCTGCGGTGCGCCGTGAATTTGATATTGCCACCAAATCATTTGTGAAAGACGGCTTTGTTGTTCCCGAGGCCAAAGGCGGTACGAGCTGGCGCGATGAAAACACCCTGGTTGTGGCAACCGATTGGGGCGGCGATACAATGACAGATTCGGGTTATCCCTATGTCAATAAACGCTGGTCACGGGGCACGGACCTTGATACCGCAACCGAGTTGGTTCGCGGCCAAAAAGAAGACGTCGGTGTCTGGCCATTTCGGGTTGATCTGGATGATCAGGTGGCCATGTTCGCCGCAGAAGCTGACACATTTTATGATACAACCGTCTGGTGGTTACCAGATAATGGCGACCCGGTGCATCTGCCTATTCCGGCCAAATCAAATTTTCAGGATGTCTATAAAGGTCAGGCGATTATCACCCTGGATGAAGACTGGACACCCCACGCTGACGGCCCGGGTTTTCTCAAAGGCGACATGGTCTCGTTTTTGCTGAGCGATTTTATGGCCAACACCGCCATTGGGACTGTGCATCTGGTCATCCGCCCTGATGAGCGATCATCCATTGAAAGCGTCAATGCAGCCAAATCGGCCTTGATTGTCAATATGTTGCAAAACGTTGCCAGCGCCGTGTATGCCTATGACTTTGATGGTGAAAACTGGACCAGCCGCAAACTGGACCTTCCACAAAACGGCACTATTTCTGTCTCTTCGGTCAACGACCATTCAGACATGATTTTCGCCAATGTTGAGGGGTTTTTACGCCCGGACAGTTTGTGGACCTATGCCCTTGGTGACAATACCGCCAATGAGATTTACGCCCTGCCCGAGCGTTTTGATGCCAAGGGCCTGATTGTAGAACAACACGAGGCAACATCAAAAGATGGCACCAAAGTGCCCTATTACATCATCCACAAAAAAGACCTGCTCTATGATGGCACCACGCCAACCCTGCTTTATGGCTATGGCGGGTTTCAAATCTCCCTGCAACCGTCCTATTCTGGTACGTTGGGCAAGTTGTGGCTGGAAAACGGTGGGGCCTATGTGCTGGCCAATATTCGTGGTGGCGGAGAGTTTGGCCCGAAATGGCATCAAGCCGGCCTGAAAACCGATCGCCAGCGCATTTATGACGACTTCATCGCGATTGCCGAGAAGTTGATTGCCGACAAAGTGACCAGCCCGCGTCATCTGGGCATTCGCGGTGGCTCTAACGGTGGCTTGCTGATGGGGGTGATGTACACCCAGCGCCCGGATCTTTTTAATGCGGTTCTGTGTCAGGTGCCTTTGCTAGATATGCTGCGCTTTAACAAACTGTTGGCTGGCGCCAGCTGGATGGGCGAATATGGCGACCCGTCAGACCCGGTTGAGGGCGCTTTTTTGCGCTCTATTTCGCCATACCACAATGTCCACCAAGACAAGACCTATCCGCAAATTTTCCTGATGACCTCGACCAAAGACGATCGTGTGCATCCGGGCCATGCGCGCAAATTTGCCAAATTACTGGAGGATGAAGGAAAAGATTATCTCTATTATGAAAATACTGATGGGGGTCACAGCGCCGCCGCCAACCTCAAAGAAACGGCGCGCCGCGAAGCACTGGGCTATGTCTATTTGATGCGCCGCTTGATGGATTAGCCATGCGATATTTTTTCTGGATTTTGTGTGCGTTCTTTATGCCGTCACTGGCCGAGGCGCATGACAGTAATGGTCAGGCGCAATATCTGGCCAACGAGGCGGTGATGATACAAAAGGGTGATGTTAAAATCCTCTTTGATCCGCTTTATAATCAAAACTTCAACACGTATTTGCTGGTCCCCGAAGATACCCGAAAGGCTTTAATGGCTGGCGATGCGCCCTTTGATGACATCGACATTGTATTTATTTCCCATGCCCATGGGGACCATTTTGCCGCCGCACCGATGCTGGAATTTATGCGCCGTCACCCCAAAACCCAATTGGTCGCCAGTACAGACGCCATCAACGCCTTAAAAGGCGTGGCCACGCCCAATGACAACGCCATATTTGCACGGGTAAACGCCCTCTCTCTTGGCCCCAATGCCCCACCATTGCGCTTTGTGCTGAACGGTATCGAGATCGAGGCAGTGCGCATCCCCCATGCGGGCGGCCCAGGGCGCGCCAATGTGCAGAACTACGTCTTGCGCGTCTCGCTGGATGATAAAACCCGGGTTATGCATTTGGGTGATGCCGATCCGGCGGTGCGTTATTTTGCGCCCCTAAATGCCCATTGGAAGGCCAAACGCACCACACTGGCCATGCCGCCATATTGGTTCTTTACGTCCCAAGATGGACGCACAGTGATGAAGAATTATCTGAACGCCGATCATTATACCGGCATCCATATGCCCGCGGATGCCGATGCTGTGCGCCGTCAATACCCGGATGATCTGAAAGATGCGGACCTTTTTACCAAACCCGGTGAAACGCGTGACCTGGACTAAGGTTCTTTGTTGCCTTTGGGCAGTGATCCACTCAAGGAAACCGCAAACGGAACAATAAAAGTCAGCACAACCTTCCACCATACCGGATCAAACGGCACCAGGCGTTCCCACTGGTTGATCAGGGTCAGAAGCGGCCCAACGATGAACATGGTGACCAAAGCGCGGCGCAGGCACCAGTGCACATGGGGTGTAAGCAGGGTTTTCATGTCAGAGATATGACCTTTTCGACCGTAAACAACGCATGCGTTGTTATTACCTCTTTTCCATCTTCGCGTCTGCATCTAGTCTGGCATGAAAATGATAGGAAGTGGTTATGACGTATACGGCCCCGACACGTGAATTGCGCTTTATCCTGGAAGACGTTGTTGCCATGGAGGGGCTGAAAACCACAGGCGCCTTCGAAGAGCTGTCCAGCGACCTGACCGCCGCAATCCTGGAAGAAGGTGGCAAGTTCTGCGCAGGCGTGCTGGCCCCCCTCAACCACAGCGCCGATCAGTTCGGGGCAAAAATAAAAGACGGCGAGGTAACCACTGCCCCCGGTTTCAAAGATGCCTACAAACAGTTTTCCGAGGGTGGCTGGCAGGGTCTGTCATTTGCCGAGGCCGATGGTGGCATGGGCCTGCCCAATGCTTTGGGCGCAGCATTTCAGGAAATGTTACAGGCCTCGAACATGTCTTTTGGGTTGGGACCAATGCTCACCATGGGCGCATTGGAAGTGCTGACCCACGCCGGTACGGACGAGCAAAAGGCCCTTTATCTGCCACGCCTGATCAGCGCTGAGTGGTCGGCCAGCATGAATTTAACCGAGCCACAGGCCGGGTCGGACGTCGGTGCATTACGGACCATGGCCACCCCGGTTGGCGATGGATCATGGCTGGTTGAGGGGCAAAAAATATTCATCACCTGGGGCGAGCATGATTGCGCCCCCAACATCATCCATCTGGTGCTGGCCCGTACCCCCGATGCCCCAGCGGGGACCAAGGGTTTATCGCTTTTTTTAGTGCCTAAGTTTTTGCTGGATGACAATGGCGAACCGGGGGAACGCAATGATTTGCGGGCCATCGGCCTGGAACACAAGCTGGGCATCCATGCCAGCCCGACCTGTGTGATGGAATATGGCGGCAATGGCGGAGCCAAGGGCTGGTTGATAGGCGAAGAAAACAAGGGCATGGCAATGATGTTCATCATGATGAACTCGGCCCGCCTTGGGGTTGGCGCACAAGGGGTTGGTATTGCTGAACGGGCCTATCAGCTAGCGCTTGAATACGCCCGCGATCGCGGACAGGGCCGCGCCGTGGACACCAAGGACTATCCAGCGGCCATCATTCACCACCCCGATGTGCGCCGCATGTTAATGACCATGAAGGCCAAAATCACTGCGGCACGATCTATCTGTCTGGCCTGCGCGGTGGCTTCAGATTATGCGACACATCTGGACGATGAAGACGAGCGCAGCCGCGCCAAGGCCCGTGAAGAATTGTTGACGCCTTTGGCGAAAACCTATGGATCAGAGGTTGGGGTCGAGGTCAGCTCGATCGCCCTGCAAATCCATGGCGGCATGGGTTATATTGAAGAAACAGGGGCCGCACAGCATTATCGCGATGCCCGCATCACCCCGATTTATGAAGGCACAAACGGTATTCAGGCTATTGATCTGGTCGGGCGCAAGCTGAACATGATGGGTGGTTATCCGATGACCCGCCTGATCGAGGAAATGCGCGAAACGGTTGAAGATTGCGCCACCTCGTCAAACCCTGAACTGCCGCCGATCGGCGCCCGGTTAGCCAATGCTGTAGATACACTGGAACTGGCCACCGAATGGTTGCGCAACCCCCAACGGGACAAAGCAGATGTATTGGCCGCCGCCACCCCCTTTCAGAGCATTGCCTGTGACACAGTGGGCGGCTATTTTCTGGCCATCGGGGCATTGGCCGCACAACGCCTCTTAAAAGATGGCGAGGAAACGGGTTTTGCCAAAGACCGCATTGCCCTGACACGGTTCTTTGCCGAAATCATATTAAGCACAATACCGGGCCGGTTGGGTGATGTGCACGCCGGGGCAGCTTTGTTGTTTTCACTTTCCGAAGAGGGATTAGGCGCATGAGTTTTTATAACCGCCATATCATGCCGCGTTTTGTCAATCTGGCCTGTTCATCAGGCCAAATGAAAAAAATCCGCGCCACAACCGTTCCCATGGCCAAAGGCCGGGTCTTGGAGATTGGTTTTGGGTCGGGTCATAACCTGCCCTTTCTGGATGCTGACAAAATCGATCATTATTGGGCCCTGGAACCAGATGCCCAAATCAGAAAACTGGCACAGCAACGCCTGGCCGATTCGCCGCTGGATATCGATCTTCTGGACCTTGAGGCCGAGGCCATCCCATTAGAAGACGCCAGTGCCGATACGGTGCTGGTTACGTTTACCCTGTGCACCATCCCATTGGTGGAAAAGGCGCTGGGCGAAATGCGTCGGGTTTTAAAGCCGGGCGGGCGATTGCTGTTTGCAGAACATGGTGCCGCACCAGACGACAGTGTGGCGCGCTGGCAAAGCCGGATCGAGCCAGTCTGGAAGCGCATTGGCGGAGGCTGTCATTTGACCCGTAAGCCATTATCCCTGCTGGAAAGTAACGGGTTTTCTCTGGAAAGTTCTGAAAGCCTTTATGTCCCCAAAGCCCCGCGCTTTGCCGGCTTTGTTTCACATGGAGTGGCCAAGCCACGTTAAGCCCTAAAGGTCACCATCATCCAGTTTAGCGATCAACGCTTTGATATTGTCAGCCCGATCCACAGGGACAATCAGCACTGCATTTCCAGTTGAGACAATAGCCAGATTGTCCACGCCAAGTGCGGCAATCATTGGCCCGCCCGCATCTGTGTCGGCATGCAACAAACAACCATGGCTGTCCAACGCCACCACCCGGCCATGCAGAACATTATCGTCTGTATCCTTTGCCGCCAGATCGTAAATAGCGGGCCATGCGCCAACGTCGCTCCACCCGGCATTCAGAGGAACCATAGCGGCTTTTTGGGTGTGTTCCATGACTGCATAATCCACAGATTCTGAGGGGCAGTCCGAAAATGCGGCTTCGTCCAGATGGACACAAAGGCCACTGCGTTCAGCGCCAGCCCAGGCCTGTGTCGCAGCCTTCAATATATCTTCGCGATAGCGCCCAACCTCGTCCAACATCACCCCGGCCTGGAACAGGAAAATACCGGCATTCCAGACATAATCACCGCCATTCACATATGATTTTGCGGTTTTCAGATCAGGTTTTTCCACAAAGGCTGAAACGGCAAAGGCCGCATCGTCGACCGCATCGCCCCGGCGGATATACCCATAGCCTGTGGCTGGGCTGGTCGGCCCGGCCCCAAAGGTCACAATATGGCCGTTCGCCGCCGCCGTGCCTCCAGCCTTGATGGCCTCAACAAAACAATCTGTATCCGCAACAAAATGATCCGCCGCCAATAACAAAACCTGTGCATCATCGCCATATTGTTCGCGTACCGCCAAAGCCGCGGTCACCGCACACGGGGCCGTATTGCGCGGACAGGGTTCGGTAATAATGGCCGTTGGCATCGTGTTTACTGCGGCGCATTGAGCTTCGACCTGGGCCGCGTGACGCGCCGCACAGACCAGAACCGGCGGCGCAAAGCCGCGCGTTTGCGGGCACCGCAATACGGTTTCTTGTAACAATGTGCGCGTCCCGGTCAGGGCATGCAGTTGTTTGGGTTTTTCCTGCACAGACAACGGCCAAAGACGCGTCCCGGCTCCGCCAGACATAACCACCGGAACAATAATTGAATTGGTGCTCATGCCCCCTCCTCTTTCTCAAAACCTTTGAGCCAGCGCTCCACCTCGGCTGCGGCGCTCACCAGATGGTAAACAATACTGGCCGGAACATGATCTGACAAAGGTTGATCGTACTGATCAAACTGGTCCATCCATAGACCCGGCCTATGGTCGCCCCGGTAAAGACCGTCGATACGGCCAAGCAGGTCAGCTGTTTGCGCCGCTAAAGCAGCACCATCTTGGCCCATACGACACATCAGGGATTTAAGCCATTCTGTCTGGCTCCACAGGCGATGTGTGGGGGTGAGCAGGTCCCCCTCCTCGTCATAGGCACTGTAGAGGCAGCCATTTTGCCTTTGCCCATATTGGTCTGCCATTTTTCCCATATGAGCGGCCAGTTCATTGACAGGCGTTTCATCCAGTCTGGCCCGGTAATGAAGTAACCAGCACCATTCTGCCATATGGCCCGGCTCAATCCGTGCCGGCCGTATTGCCGTAAGGTCTGCGTCAAAGTCCTCGTATAACTGGCCGGTTTTCTGATCCAGAAAACGCTCGGTGAAAAGCGTGATTACCTCATCGGCGCGTTTCAATACGGCGCGGTCCGGGCTAGCCTCATAAAGCGCCAACAGCGCCTCCAGCATGTGCATGTGCGGGTTTTGCCGTCGTGGCAGACTATCTGGAACGCCCTCCAGCCACCCCCCCCCGTTTGGGGCCTGCATTGCCTCATCAACATAGGCCAATGTCTCATTTGCCAGCCCCAGAATTTGGGAATCTTGTGTGGCGCGATAGGCTGTGCAGAGTGCCAGTATGTGAAAGGCGTGATCATAAAGGTCGCGGCGGTGGTCGCAAACCGCACCATCGGCGTCTATCAAATGCGCAAATCCCGGTGCGCCATCGGCGCGCCAGGCCGTGTCCATAAGATAATCCACGCCCCAACTGACCAGGTCTTCACCATCCAGCCAGCCCGATGTACTGGCATGAGCAAAGACGTAAATCTGTCGGGCGCTGACCCTCACCCGGCGCACGGCATGTTCGTCGGGTCGGCCGTCAAAATGCAACTGCTCAAAAAAACCGCCGCGTTTGCGATCTGTACCGCGCTCTATCCACAAAGGCAGTATGTCATCGCGGCACCATTGGGTGAAACGCTGTGCATTGTCATGCAAGGTCTTGGTCTGGCCGGACATCATGAACTCACCAAACAGGAAAGAGAAAAATTTTCAGTTACCAAACGACTGTTTGTGCAATGAATTTTCACGTCTGAATAAACCTAAAACTCATATTTTTCGGATTCTCCTGCGTGACTATAAATATTGCACTTTGGTAACAGGCTGATATATAGAATTCTTTCGCGATCGAGGCGATAAAGGGAGCAGAAATACCACTGCTCCATTGATTTGAATGTTTTGGCTCTTGGCCAAGGCTTAATTTTTAGGTGTTTCGTGAAGCCCAAAAAAATCGCCATTGTTGTTCCCAACCCATGTAATCCTGATTACCGCGTTATTCGTCAAGCAGAGACGCTGGCGCGACAGGGCCATGAAGTACGCATTTATGCAACACGCAACATAAGCACACCAGCCTATGAAGAGTTTAATGGCGTTGCGTATTTGCGCGAGCGTTGGAATATCGTCTTCGGCTTTGTTTCGTGGATTTCCGGTGCTTTCAAGCAAGAAGACAGCCTGACCGGTGTGCGTAGAAAGCAGCAAAAAATGTTGCAGCGCGCAAAAAAATCTGCACGTAAAGCAAGGTAAAGATTATGTTGGGGCGAGTACGTGCAAAACTAGGGCGCTATGTAACGCGGTGGCAGGGCTTGTTTCCCGTCATCAAATTTTTTAGCTACATACCGGTTCATTACAAGCGGCTTCGCGCCTTCAAACCTGACATTATCTATGCCCATGATCTGAGTGCGCTTCCGTTGTCCAGTCTGGTAGCCCAGGAGACGGGTGCCAAGCTGGTGTTCGATTCTCACGAACTGGAAGTTCACCGCAACCCGCCGCTTGGCCGATTACAGCGCATGCAGGTGAAGTGGATTGAAAAACGTTATTTACCCAAGTGCGACTTTGTTACGACCGTGTGCGAAAGCGCCGAAGATGTATTGCGCCATGAATATAAGCTTAAACGTACCGGCTTGATTTATAATGCCCCACGGTTACGAGGCGGAAAAAGCCACGCCCGCTGGGAACGGCATAAAGGGGTTTCATTTCGAGGCGATGCCGGGCTAGAACGGGATGATTTTGCGCTCACTTATGTGGGCCTCATCACCAGAAACCGCGGCATTGAATTTGCCTTAAACGCTATTGAGCGACTTCCCGAAAAAATAAAACTGGTTGCCGTGGGTCCAGGGCTGCCCGTTATCAAAGCCAGACTGCGCACTTATGCTGATCGTCTCGGCCTCTCTGAACGGTTCATCATGCTGGACCCGGTCAACCCACCGGACGTCTATAAATACATCAAAGGGGCGGATGCGGCCATCATCCCCATTATGCCAGCAACCTTGTCTTACGAGATTGCTCTGCCTAACAAGTTTTTTGAGGCAGCATTCGCAGGCTTACCCATTATCAGTGCTGACCTCGTCGAGATGAAGAAGTTGATCGAGGAATACGACTTAGGCGTTACCTATAACGCTCTGGATGAAGAGGAATGCGCCGCGGCGATTCTGCACGCATACAAAAACCGGTACACAATCAAGCCTTCCAAAGAAAACATTCAGGCACTGCGCAACCGTTTCAGTTGGGAAACCCAAGAGAAATTTATATTATCAATTCTGGAAGAACAGACTTCGCTGAAAGATCAAAACGATGAACACGCACGATAACCCGCCTGCCATCACGGATGACACATCAGAGGATGTCACCACCTTAACTGGTGCAACGGAACCGCAAGGTGATGTAGAATCCACTGCACCCACGACCAGTTCGGGCAAGGTTGTGCGCCGCGAAAAAGTCATCACGCCACAGTCCTTTATCGATTTTGTGCGCCATTACGGCAATGTAGAAACAATCGTATTTCTGGATGTCAAAAATGGTAAAGCCTTCTCAATTCTCAATTACGTGACACGCGGCAATGTCCTTCTGGAAGAAGAAGAAAACGAAGCTGAAAGCGAAGATGAAGATAATCTGGCACCGTCGTTTTATGAGACCAAACAACCCTCGTTTCATTGCAACTGGCAACTTACTTACGAGCTATCTCTGACACCGGAATGGCAGCAGTTGGATGCTTTGACCCAACAGCCTTTTCTCGAGCGGGAAGGGATATTAAAGCTGTTACAATTGCGCGACTATTTTATTGAACCTGACGAAGAGTTTGAAGAAAACCTGTCATATCGTGAAACAGAACTACGCACTTTTTTACCGCGTGTCATGGAAGTAGATGCGACGCTGGCGACCGATGATGAAATGGTACGCCTCATGCTGTCCGAAGAAGATATGAAACAAAACCTGCTGATCAATTTTGCCATTGCCGTTCATGCCGGTTGCATTGTTCTTGAGGCATTGGTTCTTATTGAACGCAAAGGCGCCAACATCGTCTTTAATCTGATCAACCGTGAACAACTTATGCTGTCCTCAGCAAAATCCGGTATCGCCAAGATCCGTACCAATCTGGGTGATACTTTTCCTGTTTTTGATACGGATCTGAACAATCATAGCGACTTAAACGGTTAAAGCACCGGATTTACCACTGGCCGGGAATATCGGTTATGAACATTACCATTCGGCGTTTAAACAATTATATCAGCAGATTTACACACCTGTGCGCAGATTTTCTGCGCCACGATCCAGTATTTACGTCCCTGCTCATTCTCATCAACGGAATGACCGGAATCTTATACCCCCTGCCTCTTGTGGGACTGGCAATTGCTGGATCAATGCAAGCCGGTGGGGAACAAAACCGCAACTACGTTCTCTTTGGCCGCTCTATCAGTGTAGATAAAACCACCCTTATTGTGGTTGCTCTGGGCGTCGGATTGCTGATTTATCTCATCCGATTTTATTCCAGTCGAAATATCCTCATTCAAGTCAATAAATGGCAACGTACTTTGTTGGGGCGGACCCTGAATATCCTGAATGATATTCCAAACTATGCCCTCGCACGCCCCTTTATCGAAGGCCTTCCGAAAGTGTATTATGGGTGGGCTTCACGTTTGGCCGGCGCGGGCGTGCAAATTGGGTTAATCTTTGTTTATGGCATTCACAGCGTCGCTCAAATTGTCGTTCTAGGGGCTTTGATTGCCTTTCTTGATTGGCGGATGATGGCCGTATTAATTGCCAGTTCAATTTTGTTTTTACCAATATACGCTGCGGCAATGACACGCATTGTACAAATCCGCCATACACTCAATGGGAGTTTGCCCAAGGCCCAGATCGCGTTACGCAATTATGTATCTGACATAGAAAAAACGCCCATTATTCAAAGCCAGACGGCGGTCTTAATCACGCCGTCATGGGATGATGTTGTCGGGATTATCCTGATGAACCAACAACATCGCGCATTGATTGTCCTCTATTTATTGGCCGCTACGCACCTGGTTGTAATGCTAGCCGCATTTGTCTTTTTGTTCGACGCACTAAACCTGGCCGTAAACACCCAGACCATTGTGCTTTTCGGCGCTGTGTTTTTTCTTATGCGTACTTTGGCCGGGTTCATTCAGTTTCTGGGACAATTGACCCGCAATTACATCAACCTTTCCAATCTTGCCAATCATCTGCATCCCAAAGAAAAACCCGCTCTGCCAAGCCCGAAAGGCAGTGTTGTGGCACTTATATGCAATAACGTAACCACACATTTACGCCGCGGCGACATCATCGCCGTCCATGATGCATTTCCTGTTTCCAAGCTTGATTATCAGCATCTGTCTGCGGTGGTTTCACCCGTAGAAACGCCTGACAGCACGAACAGCACGATTATTGTACCTTGGACAGATATCCAGAACGCAGAACAACATCCATCACATGGCCCGTCTGGCGCTGCCCTTTGTTTAATTGCTATACGCGAATCTGATCTGCACATGATCACGCCTTCCATCAGACAGCATTATGTCTGGGCCGCGTTTGTTGAAGAAAAAAGCCATACAGATAAGGTTACAGCGACGTTGATCCGCGAAGACCATGCCTATATTCACGCTGAAAATTAAGACACGTTTTAGTCCGGAGACAGACTGGACATTCAAACCCACCGCACATTGCTCCAAAAAGATGCCAATCAAACCTTGAAAGCCCGCCTGAGCACATTGCGGCAAAGGCTAAATTCTTCGTCTGAACTTTCGGATGAATTGCCTAAAGGGTGGTTACAGACAGAGGACAGGCCACAAAGTGTACCGGCTCGGAGCCGACAAGAAGGCAAGTTCCTGCAGAAAAAGCCGGCCAAGGTTAACTTTAGTCGCATTACATCAGTCCATGAAATGATTTTATGGTCTGACCAGATGCGCCATACGGAAGACTTTTTACCAAGATTCGGACTACCCTTCACAACCTTGCTGACTCCATGCAGCTGAAAATGCCCCATGTGGCTTTACGCCATGATGTGAATTGATCGATTGAAAACGCCATGGCACCCAAAGGTGCCTATTTGTTTGTTGCATTACGCAGTTTTTATGAAACGCGTTTACGCAAGAACATCTATGACAAATGGGATATGCACTGGATGGAATTAGCTGAGAGCAAGTTTGATCATGTCGAGATATTCGATGACGACATGCCAGACCTGAAGGGCTATTATAAACGCATATATTGGCGGGGCTAAGACAAAAGCAACTTGGCACATAATGGCAAAAGGATGTGCCTTTCCTGTTCCCAGTTCAGCGTTTTTACCGCGGTCAGCGAGGCTTGTTTTTTTGCATTTATAGTTTTTGTGTCAAAGGAGTGAATGGCATTTGCGATTGTTATGGCCGACAAATCATTGACCTTCACGCCGTTATTATAATGATCAACAAGGTCCGCCATGTCCGGGTTATTGGAAACGCATAAAGCCAGCCCAGCCATCATGTATTCGAAGACCTTGTTCGGCAGCGCAAAGCGATTATGGATAGTCCGGTCAGGTAGCAACATTAGCCCAATGTCGGCCTGGTGTGCCGCGTGGATCAACTGATTAGCCGCAACCGGCGCCTCGATTTTGATTGAGATATTGGGCTTTACTGTATCAATCAGCACCAACAGCGTCTCAATATAGCCCGACTGCCCTTCGGGCCCCCTGATTACAAGTGAGAAATCATCGCGCCATAAAGCGGTGCTGCGAATAATGTCCTTTAACGCCCGACCAGGGCCAACAACACCTTGGTAAAGGACTGTTATTTTGCCCGACGAGGGGCGGAGTGTGCAGGCCAGAAAAGGTGGAATATTGCGAATACAGGTGGGCATTTGCGCCAGATCATAACGGGCCTGTAGTGCAGCACAAAGGCCGGGTGAGACACTGCTCACCGCATCGACACGCCTAATACAATTGGCCTCAACAGCCTTCACAAGAGGTTGTTTATACCGGACCCATTCGGCGTTAGCCGCGTGTTGTTCCACAGCATATTCGTGACTGTCATAAAGAACTTTACCGCCCTTTTTTTCCGCACAAGCAATGGCAATGGGCAGCATGTTCCAGTCATTAGCTATCCAGAGATTCACGGGTTCGGTAGTCGCCAAAGCAGCATCCAGAAATTGCTGATACCGGGCATCACTGGCCCAGTAAACTGCGCCAAAGCGTCCCGGAAACATCCGCAAACCAAACCGCAACCAACCATAATAAAGAGCACGCCCCCACAGGCTTTTCCGCCGAGATTTCAAGGATGCCGCCTTTTCAAGCAGACTAGGGAACATACGCCCTTTTTGAATTGGCGCGGCCGCTTCTGGCGTTATGGCTATATGATCCCAGGGTAGCGGCTTGTTAGCCTTGGCATTTACATTTAGGCCCAATGTCGTCACTCGCCAATCCGCATCAAACAAGGTTTGGGCAAATTTGCGCACACGCGGATCAGTTTCAATGACCGTATCGCTGAGCATCACACAGTGTGGCTTTACCATCCTTGTCGCCATGTCAGCCCCCCTTCGCCATATGCCGTAAGATTTCCTGGGCGGCCTCGGTCTGTGTTGGCAGACGGGTCTTATTATGAGGCGGCGTATCAGCACCAAGCTGAGCCAGGCGCTCAACCGCGCTCTGACCGCCATTAAAGTCTGCGGCCCACACGGCCTCGGAAATCGCAATGATCGGCTTGCCACGGGCTGCGTATTCTGCGGCTTTTCCTGGCGGTGTCGCTGCGTGGGGCGAGCCTGATAATATCAAGGCATCAGCGGCTCTTTGCAGGGCATGGGATTCTTCCAAACTGACCACACCGTGCACCGTTATGTTATTCTGACACGGTGAAGCATGGATACGGGCGGTTTCCACCTCGCTCAACCGACCGGCCATATGGAAATGCAAGGCCGGATTTTTGGCCAAAGCGGCGGCAAACACATCCAGCGTATCAGTGATTTTGCATGCGGGATCAGAGAGTGAAAAACTGCCGGTATAGACCAGGTTTAGCTGATCATCAGGCAGAGACAATGTTTCCACCGACGCATCAATGGCAAAATGAGGCAGCACGAACACCTGCCCTCTGCCCCGCGTATAACCACGCATCTCATCAGCAATCGGCGCGTTAACAGTGCTGACCAGGTCACAACCTCTCAACATAGTCCGGGCAATTTTACCTTCGATCAATCGTCGAAAACCATTTTCACGCTGTTTGCGAAACGGTTGGACCAGCCAGTGATCGCGCACATCGGCATACCAGCGGCATTTATATTTTTTCTTGAGCTGCGCCCCGGCATAATGAATGGATTCTGGCGGACTGGTGGTCATGACCCAATCCGGTATAAATGGTAACGCGTCATGTGCAGCCTGCACGGCCCGTTTCGTCCAGCGAATGTCCGGGTCGGGCCACAACACCCAATCGCGTAAAACGTCGCGCAAACTGCGCCGCCCCGGAGCCGAAAGCGCAGGATCGGGCTGGACATGAGGCACAGCAATGCCTTCGATGTCACCCGGAAGTGCCGGGGCCACAACAAACACCCGACACCCCAACGACTGCAACGCTTTGACCAGATAATAAGGGCGGCGCGCCCCGCCCGACACGTGCGGCGGAAAGTGCCGCGAAAACACAACAATTGAAGGGCTGTTGCCTCTGGGGTGTGGATCTGTATCTGACATGCGTTCAGTTTACACGCCTTGCCATATAATCACAAAGAACATGTTCCGTGCTTAGGCGCGCACAACTTTCTCGGCCCGGTCTTTAATGGCATTACGCGTATCCACCACCAGATCCACGGCCTTAAGTAGCGGCATATAATCAACATTGTCATGGTCAGTGGCGATCAGCGCCACGTCAAATTTACCAAGTGCTTCCTCGGTCCATTCCACCGAACGCATGCCTTCAACCTCGGGGTGTTCACGAATGGACGGTGCCACCGGGATATACGGATCGTAATACTCTACATCCATGCCCCGCATCCGCAGCTTGTCGATCAACTCCAGCGCCGGGCTTTCACGCATATCATCGACGTTTTTCTTGTAAGCCAGGCCAACAATCAAAACTTTTGCGCCTTTCATGGCCATGCCCAATTGTTCGTTCATGGCTTCGCCAAGCCGGTCAACCACATGCCCAGGCATGTTGGAATTGATCTCGCCAGCCAATTCGATAAAACGAGTATTCAAACCATAGGCACGGGCTTTCCAGGTCAGATAGAACGGGTCAATCGGGATGCAATGTCCACCAAGGCCCGGTCCCGGATAAAACGCCATATAGCCAAAGGGCTTGGTTTTTGCTGCCTCAATAACTTCCCAGACGTCTATATCCATGGCGCCATAAACCACTTTCAGCTCGTTCACCAAGGCGATGTTGACGGCCCTAAAAATATTCTCGGTCAGCTTGACCGCCTCAGCGGTTCGCAGGTTAGAGACCGGCACGGTGGGTACAATCACGCCATAAAGTGCGCAAGCCATGTCCCGTTCTGGCGTTGATGACGCCCCCACCACTTTGGGAATGGTCGAGGTTTCAAAATTGGGATTGCCCGGATCTTCGCGTTCCGGTGAATAGGCAATGGCAAAATCAACACCGGCTTTCAGGCCACCGCTTTCCAAAATTGGTTGCAGGACCTCTTCCGAGGTGCCGGGATATGTCGTCGATTCCAAAATAACCAGCTGCCCAGGTCCAATGTATTTGGCAATATTTTTGGTTGTGGCGACCACATATGACAGATCGGGTTCGCGGTGCGCGCCAAGCGGCGTTGGCACGCAAATCAGGATAGCATCGACTTCTTTTAACCGTGCGAAATCCGTGGTCGAGCCAAACTTGCCCGAAGCATTCATAGACCCAATACGTTCGTCCGAAATATGCTTGATATAAGATTGCCCGGCATCCAGCATGTCAACCTTGGCCATATCAATATCAAACCCGGTGACGCGCAGGTCCCGGCGGACAAAAGCCTCGGCCAGAGGCAAGCCCACATAACCCAGACCGACAATGCCCACATGTAGGGTTTTATCCTTGGCTTTGCGAATAAAAGTTTCGCTGAGCACGGCTAAAGGCAGGCTGGTACCTTTGGGGGCTGCACTGGATCCTGAGGCGTTCATGGGTTGGTCCCTTTTGTTGTCAGTCATAAGCGTTAGCGGTGATTATAGCCGCGCACAGCCTGTATGATGGTCTCTTGTGTATTCTCGTCCAGATAGGGGTGCATGGGAAGCGAGATTACCCGTGTGGCCTTGTCTTCGGAAACATCCAATCCGCCGGCACCCACCGGAAAATCCTTGTAAGCAGTCTGCATGTGCATGGGCTTGGGGTAGTAAATGGCGCTGGGAACATCATTGGCTTTGAGGTGTGCCGCCAGACCTTCACGATCATCATGTTCGATAGTGAATTGCGCCCAGGTGGACATACCGCCGTCGATCATCGCTGGCACGGCGTTGACACGATCACGCAATTGGTCGCAATACCGGCTTGCGACCACGTTACGCCGCTCAATCTCATCGGCAAAGATCGCCAGTTTTTCAAGCAATATGGCGGCTTGTAATGTGTCGAGTCGCGAATTCATCCCGATACGGATATTGTCGTATTTATCGCCGCCTTTGCCATGCACCCGCAAGGACCGGATGATGTCGGCGGTTTCATCACAATTGGTCAGAACGGCACCGCCATCACCATAACACCCCAGCGGTTTGGCTGGAAAGAAGCTGGTGGTGGTGACATCAGCCCAGTGCAAGGGGTGCTTACCATTCAGCGTACAGCCAAAGCCCTGCGCCGAATCGGCAACCAGTTTCATATTGTATTTCTTGGCAATAATGCCAAGCGCCGGGTAATCCGCAGGTTGGCCAAAAAGGTCCACCGCAATGATGACTTTGGGCGTTAACTTGCCCTCTGCAATGATCTTTTCAATGCTGGCTTCCAGCTTCACCGGATCGACATTGTAGGTGTCAGGCAAAATATCGACAAACACCGGCGTCGCCCCGTACCAGGGAACAATTTCCCCGGTGGCCGCAAAGGTAAAGCTGGGACAGAAAACCGCGTCCCCAGGCCCAATACCCCAGGCCAGCAAAGGCAGGGCCAGAGCATCCGTGCCATTGCCACACCCCAGCGCATGTTTTGCCTCGCCAAAGGCCGCCAATTGCTCTTCGAACAATTTGACCTGTGGCCCCATGATAAAACGGCCTTCATCCAACACCGTGGTAATGGCCGCATTGATCTTGTCTTCAATACGCGCCCGTTGCGCCTGCAAATCAATAAAAGCGATACCCATGATATCCTGTCCTTTTCAC
This sequence comes from Robiginitomaculum sp., assembly GCA_021776525.1. GTDB lineage: Bacteria > Pseudomonadota > Alphaproteobacteria > Caulobacterales > Maricaulaceae > Robiginitomaculum_B. The sequence goes on along the minus strand of JAJFFT010000001.1, from coordinate 431,636 downwards.
GTCCTGTGAATTCACGTCCTGTGAATAATTTATGCCGTTTTGGCAGCGATCATGGCGCCCAGCACAGCCAGTGCTTCGTCCGCATTGGTGCGCGGACTTGCGCCGCTGGCGCAACAGTCCAAAAAGTGCTGGCATTCCTGCGCCAAGGGTTCTGCATCCATATCATAGGGCAGCGCCTCAGCATCGGCCTTAACCGGAACAGGTTTTCCTGCGCTGCGATCAATGCCATGGCGATAAAGGCGCAGCTTTTGTTCTTTATCAGGGTGCGTGTCTTCAAACACCGCCATTGCCTTGTCCCCAACCACCACAAGTCTTTGTTCCTTGAAGGGGTGCAGCCATGAAGCAAAAATATGCGCCCTCCCACCTGATGGGAAAGTCATATTGACCCGGTATTCATCTTCAATACCAGGGGTCACCCACCCGGCACCCGTGCCTTCAACGTGATTTGGGGCCTCGTCAAACAAGGCCAACATTAGTGAAAAGTCGTGGGGGGCCAAGCTCCACAAAGCGTTTTCCTCAACCCGGAAAATACCGGTGCTGACCCGGTTTGAATAGGCGTATTGGATATCGCCCAATTCACCCTTGCGCACCGCAGCCAACAGCGCCTCAAAAGCCGGGTGATAGCGCAGCAAATGGCCAACCATCAATACACAGCCAGCCTTTTGAGCCGCCTCGGCAATCTGGGTGGCATCATCCATATTAAGGGCCACCGGTTTTTCCACATAGACATTCTTGCCCGCCGCAATGGCGGCCAGGGCAATTTGTGCGTGCTGCTCTGCTGGTGCAGCAATAACAACTTCGGTGATTGCGGTGGATGCCAAAGCCTGATCCAGGGTCAATGCATCTACGCCATACATTTTGGCAAATTTTTCTGCCGTGGCGGCATCATAATCCACCACTGCGGATAGCGCGCCAAGTTCAGAGAAATTGCGCACCAGGTTTTTCCCCCAATGCCCGCACCCGATGACGGCTACGCTTGCACCACTACCATTTACCGCCATTATGTTTATCCGTTAAAAACCTCTTCGGCGCCTTATAGCAGGGCTGTTTCAAGGGTAAACTGCGTTTCTCAGGGTTTGCATCACTTTAGTTTGCAAATCACGACACAGGGCGCAATTGATCGTTGGCAATCTGATAGCGCTCGCCGGTCCGTGGACAGATCAGATCCTCGCCCAGTATATCACCGCTTTTACTGACCCAACCGATACGGCGCGCCGGAACACCGGCCATCATCGCATAGGCAGGAACATCTTTGGTGACCACCGCACCGGCGGCGATGAAACAATACTCACCCAGCTCGCGTCCGCACACGATAGTTGCATTGGCCCCGATCGAGGCACCCCGGCGCACCATGGTTTTGGCAAATGCATCCTTGCGGTTCACATTGGCGCGCGGTGTCGTGACATTGGTAAACACACAGGACGGGCCACAAAACACATCGTCTTCCAGATGCACGCCCTTATAAAGGCTGACGTTATTTTGGATTTTGCACCCATCGCCTATAGAAACGTCTGGCCCAGCCATGACATTTTGACCAAGCGAGCAGTTTTTACCGATTCTTGTACCACCCAGCACATGGCAAAAGTGCCAGATTGACGTGCCTTCACCGATCTTTACCCCGTCATCAATATAGGACGAGGCATGCACAAAATACTGAAGCTTGGTCATTCAAACACCCATAAACCAACCAGAAGCAAGAGCGCGCAGTGCTATCGCACTCTATGACGACTTGCAATTGCCTCAACCAGAAAGGGCGAAGCATATGCCCCGCCCTCTCATTTTGTTTTTCACGTGATCTTAGGCCTTATAAACCCAGATCGCTTTTCATTTTTTTGCGCATGGCTTTTGGCGCTTCTTCAATGTCGTCAATGAATTCCCGTGCGCCATCGGCATCAGCATCAGCCACAGTAATAAATGCGCCATCATCATCAGCCCGGATACTAACGTCGCCTTCGCCATCCTTTGAGGTCACATTGATCTGTGCACCGCCGTCTTCACTGGCGTGAATAGAGATGTGTTTAAAAAACAAAAGCGGGAAGGAAATTTTCACATCATCGTCATCAACAACAAAGGCAAAACCTTTTTTCTTTACGTTCTTGTCCGGACCGAAAAATTTTTTCGAGCGGTCGATAATTTTATGGGCATTTGAGGTTTTCACCCAATGGGCTTCATCCTCATCAATAATTTCAAGGGCTACGGTTTTGTGCTCTGCGGCAACCACGTAAACCACGCTGTCCGTCACTTCATCGGCGATTACGTAAAGGTCATATTGATCGTCGTTCTTTGATCCGGCCAAAGCCGAACCCGTCATCGCCAGAATGAGTCCGGCGGTCATTATCATGCGTTTCATCGAGCGCTCCAGTCTTGCGTTTCTTACTTGGCGCTCCCCAGCCCATATCGAATAACAATAAATACTGGGTTTGGCAAGAGGTTTAATTGGAACAAACAAAAAAGGGCGGCTCGCGATGAGCCGCTCTTAGCATCCAGTTAGGTCTCCAGAGAAAACCGATCAATCACATTATTAGCAATTTCTGGAATAACATTTATCTTTTGCTCTATTGTGGGTAACGAAATATTGAGCATTTTTTCTGCATCCGCTTGGCTAAATGAATAATCGGTATAATACCGCCAAAGCTCAGTTATTCTATTCCTCCTAGAATCCTCCAGCAGAGATAATCCAAGAGCTTTTTCGACTTCACTAAATTTCAAATCCCCAACCTTGGCTTTTTTGAATAATGTTGGGTTCGTAACATTTAATATACATAGCCCAGCAATCAAATGATTCTGATAATCGCTAGTCGACGAATAATGTGTTAAAATACAAATTTTTGTTAGCAGTCTCTCAATGTCTCTGAAGCTTGATTTATTCTTATAGGAGGCATGTAAAATCATGCTTCTAGCAGTATTAACAAAACTGTCTTCAGTTTTATTAAATTTAATTTTTTTAATAACGTAATTCATAAAAGTAACGTAATCACCATGTGACTCGCTCAAAGCGTATGTTTTTAGCACAACCGTAAAATGAATGAACTTTTGTAAATATGTATGGGCATCAATTTTTTCGCCATAGGCGTATTTGACAGAATTTTGGAGTTGCTCCAAATGCACTCCCAGAACGAAGTGAACATTCGGCACTGAAAACAGGTGTTTTATGCGCTCAAGGATTTGAAGTGCAAAATCTGGCCGACACCGATCAAGTTCATCAATGATGACGATCAATGGCTTTTTACTTTCGTCTGAATTTTCTTTGCCTTCTTCGTTCTCGACTAACACCTCAGGTAATTCGGAGAGGGTTTCCTTGAATGCCTTAAGAATATCGTGGCTGTTTCCATAGGATTCCAAAATTTCTTCAAACTGTTTTTCAACCCCTGTGTTTTTAGTCATTGCGGTCTGCGTTTTATCAAAAGTATCGCCGTCAATAGCTCCAAATGTTATGTGCTCAACCAACTTTTTTGATCCTGCTAAAGCGAGGACTTTGAACACAGCCAAGGCTTTGCTTTTTAATTCACCTGCGGAGGCATCATCGCCAGATTGTTTAATGGCCAGATTGATGATTTCACCAACGATGGCGACAAAAGCATCTTCAAAATAATCATTCTTGAATGCATCAAAATAGATAACCGGAATGCCATCATTTCTTAATGCGCCGGCCCACATTTTCAGAAAGACGCTTTTCCCACTGCCCCATGACCCATCGACAGCAACCACGCAGGGATCAACTACAGACGTCAAAATATTGGTAAGACCAACACCAATTTTCTTTCTTTGAAAAATGTCTTTTTCTGTAGCGAAACCTTCATCGTCTTCAATTTCTAATTCTGCTGGAAATAAGCGCATTTCAGGCTCCATATTTTTCTAGGGTAAGAAATCATCGGTTCTTCTTAGTATCATATTTTAATGCATCGTTTTTACTCAACTACGGAAAACTCGAATCGTCATGCCGACGAAAGTCGGTATCCAGCCCTTAAGTTTAGACGGGGCGGAAAAGAACTGGACTCCGGCTTTCGCCGGAGTGACGAAAATAGTTTTATTTTACTGGTGCAGATAATTACCTTTCAACTTCAAACAAAAAAGGGCGGCACCATTGCTGGCACCGCCCCTTAATTTGTCTGGACCGAAAGGTCAGCAGGTCGTCATGATTACATCATGCCGCCCATGCCACCCATTCCGCCCATGCCGCCCATGTCAGGCATGCCGCCACCGGCTGCACCATCTTTTTTCGGTGCATCGGCCACAGCCGCTTCGGTGGTGATGATCAGGCCTGCAACGGATGCAGCGTTTTGCAAGGCAGAACGCACAACCTTGACCGGATCAATGATACCGGCTTCGACCATGTCGACATAGACATCATTTTGCGCGTCATAACCGTAAGTCGCGCTTTTGGAGCCGAGGATTTCACCCACAACGATGGAGCCTTCGGCACCGGCGTTTTGGGCGATTTGACGAACCGGAGCCTGCAGAGCACGACGAACAATGTCGATACCGGCTTTTTGGTCATCATTGGCGCCTGTTGCGTCGATGAATTTTGACGCACGCAGGAGAGCCGAACCACCGCCCGGTACAATGCCTTCTTCAACCGCAGCGCGGGTGGCATTTAGGGCATCTTCGACGCGGTCTTTACGTTCTTTCACTTCGATCTCGGTGGCACCGCCAACCTTGATCACTGCTACGCCGCCAGCCAGTTTGGCCAAACGTTCTTGCAGTTTTTCCTTGTCATAATCAGAGGTTGAATCCTCGATCTGACGACGGATTTGTGAAATACGGCCTTCGATATCAGCCTTATCACCAGAACCATCGACAATGGTGGTGTCATCCTTGGTGATCGAAACTTTCTTGGCAGTTCCCAGCATGTCCATAGTGACATTTTCCAGCTTGATGCCCAAATCTTCTGAGATCACCTGAGCACCGGTCAGAATAGCAATCTCTTCCAGCATGGCTTTACGACGATCGCCAAACCCAGGCGCTTTGACAGCCGCGATTTTCAAACCACCGCGCAAATTGTTGACCACCAGAGTCGCCAGCGCTTCGCCTTCAATGTCTTCGGCAATGATGATCAGCGGACGAGAGGCCTGAACCACAGCTTCGAGAATCGGCAGCATAGCTTGCAGGTTAGAGAGTTTTTTCTCGTGCAGCAGGATCAGCGGATCTTCCATGACGGAGATCATCTTGTCCGGGTCGGTGATGAAGTAAGGCGACAGGTAACCGCGATCAAACTGCATGCCTTCAACAACGTCCAGCTCGGTTTCCAGCGATTTGGCTTCTTCAACCGTGATCACGCCTTCATTGCCGACCTTTTCCATGGCCTTGGCAATCATCGCGCCAATTTCAGTTTCGCCATTGGCAGAGATAGAGCCAACTTGGGCAATTTCTTCGTTAGTTTTGACCTTGTTGGCTTTTTTAACAACGTCTTTGATGACTTCGGCAACCGCAGCATCAATACCGCGTTTCAAATCCATCGGGTTCATGCCGGCGGCAACACGTTTCATGCCTTCGGTAACAATGGATTGCGCCAGAACGGTGGCAGTGGTGGTGCCGTCACCGGCAACATCATTAGCCTTGGAGGCGACTTCGCGCAGCATTTGTGCGCCCATGTTTTCAAACTTGTCTTCCAGCTCGATCTCTTTGGCAACGGTTACACCGTCTTTGGTGGTGCGCGGTGCGCCAAAAGATTTGTCCAGAACAACATTGCGGCCTTTGGGGCCCAGGGTGACTTTTACCGCATTGGCAAGAACGTCAACACCGCGCAGCAAGCGATCGCGCGCAGCAGCTTCAAAGAGTACTTCTTTAGCAGCCATTGGAATTTCCTATTCGTAATCTAAGTGTGGATGGTTTGGGGGGTGCGCGGTGCGCTTAGCCCAAAATGCCCAGAATGTCGGATTCTTTCATGATCAACAGCTCGTCGCCGTTCAATGTCACTTCAGAACCAGACCATTTGCCAAACAAGATGCGATCGCCGGCTTTGACGTCCAGCGCCGTAACCTTGCCATTGTCGTCTTTGGTGCCAGCACCAACCGCAACAACTTCGCCTTCTTGTGGCTTTTCTTTGGCTGTATCAGGGATAATGATCCCACCAGCCGTCTTTTCTTCTTCTTCGATCCGCTTAACGAGCACGCGGTCATGCAAAGGACGGAATGTCATTTCAATCGTCTCCGAATTGCTTTTCCATAATTAAAAACCAGATCAGCAGGCCAAAAACCAAGTGCTGTTAGCACTCTCATGCTTCGGCTGCTAATGCATCAGGGAGGTAGGTAAGCGGGGGGCAGGAGTCAAGGGATTGGCGTGGGAAAAACGGGAAGCTGAGCGCAACAGCTTTGTCGCTCTTTGAAACATCTCCTTGAGTCCTGAGTTCAGTAAGCCCCCATATCCGGGCAGTGGACCTTGTTGATCAATTGGCCTTCAACATCCTGATAAACTCAACGCTGTCCTTAACCATATCACCGTAGTTTGGGGGGGCGTAACGTTCCCACAGACGTTCGGTCTCTGGCCAGATGTTTAATGTGGCGTTTTGCCCGGCGTCTTTATAGGCCTGGACCAGACGTTTTGCGTCTTCCAGAATGAAGGTGTCATCCCGGGCCTGTATCAGGGTTGGCGGCAAATTCTGCATGGACCCAAATAAGGGAGAGGCCAGAGGGTTATTGGCCGTCATCGGTGTGCCATAGACCCCAAGATACATACGAATGGCAATCGTTAGCAGTTCGCGAGAATGTTTTTGCGAGGACAACCCCCGCAACAATATCGACCAATTGTCCATGGTCAGATCAACCAGAGGTGAAAACAAAACCATGCCGCCAGGCATTTGGTGGCCTTGGCGTTGTAATTGTTGCAGGCTGGCCAAAGCGATTGCTCCGCCGGCCTGTTCTGCGCTTACGATTATATTTTGAGGAGCGTGGCCTTGCGACAAGGCCCATAAATAAACCGCCTGTACATCTTCGATGGCCGCAGGACAGGGGTGTTCAGGGGCCAACCGGTATTGTGGCATCAACACATCCAATTGGGCATCATGGGCAATCTGTCCCATCATGGAGGTTACCAGAGGCGAAGCTTCAAGCGTGAACGAACCACCGTGAATATAAAGCAATATCCCGTGTGTCTTTATGCCCAGAGGCATATACCATTGTGCCGGGCAAGGCGCATTTTTGGCATTACGGGTCTTTATGGCTATATTCATAAATTCATTTGACCCTAAAACGGGCTTGCAGGCACTTAAATTATTCGTGAAAGTGAGATAAAATGGATCGGCGCGATCATGTGGTTTCTTTCTTGGAGCGTACTTTCACCTTTCAGGACTATCTGAAACTCTACCCCAGCTTTATGGATCGTATTGATGCGATCATGACCTACATCCCTGACGATCTGAAAGATGCTATAGATCAATATATTACTGTGCTTGAGTCCTCAGAGGGGAACAACCGGCGCCTGCAAACCGCGTTGGATCTGACCCAGGCCGAAGCCAGTCTGGTCCTGTTGCTGGTCAATGGGGACAGTCTGGCCGATATTGCCACTAAGCGCGGGGTCAGCCGTCACACAGTGCGTAACCAGTTACAAAACATCTACCAGAAAAACCATATCAACCGGCTGCCAGCTCTGATCAACCTGGCCACTAAAACCTTATCGGCCTGATTTTCACGCCGCCGGTTATTGTTGAACATGGTACTTTTGTACCATGTGCGAAACTGACGGGCCGCTTATCCTGAACATTCCAGAACCGTAGATCAGGAACAGGTGCCGTTATGAACTTTCAACGAATTGGACTTCGTGCTGTCTATGCCTTCACCATGCTGTTTGCTGGCATGGCGTACGGTGCGCCGGCCATCAATGTGGCAACGGCACCGGACGCGCGATCACTCGCCATCGGCACAACAGGCACGATCTTTGTGGAGTTCGTTAATTCGGGCGACGCAACAGCGACCAATTGCTCAATTGCCAAACCCTTTGGCACACCCATTGATCTAAGCTATCAAACCCTGGGCGCAGGCGGATCACCGAGCGGCACCGCGGATACACCCGCCGATATACCGGCTGGAACCAGCCAACGTTTTCTGGTCACATTCACCCCCACTGCCGCCTTTGAAGGGCGCATACATCTTCGTTATGCCTGCGATAATTTTACCCCTTTTGTGTTTGAAGACGTGAATGACCTTTTCCTGACAGCCAGCGCCGGAACACCGCCAGACCTGATTGCAATTTTCGCAACACCATCGGGAGACGGGGTAATGCGCGTCGACACGGCGGGCGGCGCACAGGCGGCCGGCGGTTCGGTTGTCAATATCGGCTCTGGCGGTGGTAGCGCCGTAGTAGACGTCACGCCAACATTTGGAAACTTTGACGCGGGGCTTGGCGTGACCTTAAGCATTTGCGAGACCGACCCGGTGACGGCGCAATGCCTGGCCCCACCAACAGACAGCGTCCAGATGGATGTGGGCGGTGTGGCCAAGACCTTTACTGTCATCGCCGTGGCCAATGCTGGCATTGGTGCGCCGCTTTTTCCTGAATATGTGCGCGTCTCGGTGGTGTTCTCCGACCCGGCGGCAGCACCGGATGCACCGGATGGGGCAGGCACGACACAGCCCAAAGCCATAGCGGGGACCATAAGAGGCCGGGCGTCTGTGGCCTATGCCGCGCCACCGGGGACCGTTTCCGCAACACCGGATCAAAGCTTCTTTGCTGGTGAATACCGATTACGCATGCGTGATCTGGTTAATGACCCCAATAGTGATTTTATCTCTGTGGGTTCGCTTGGCATCAATGCCGATGGTAAGGCCGTTGGCATTTATCACCGCTTCAATGTGGTGGATGGCAATGGCAATTTTGTGGGCGAAATGGATCAGGTGTTTACGCTTGAAGGCACCTTTGATCCCGCTGCCAAAACATTTGCTGGCGAACTGGTCTTTGTGCCTGATGTATTTTTGAACAATCCGCCCCTGCGCGGCAATTTTGTTGCCAATTTTGACTTTGGCCGCTCGGTTAGAGGCACCTATAGCTTCGCGTCACAAGGAGATGCACCCGAGAAAAGCGGCCCGTCTTCCGGGCTTTCCAAACCAAAAACATTACCGACAAGCAGTCCTAATATCCAGGCAACCGGCATGAATTGGCTGGCTGTGCAAAACTGCTCCATTGTGCGCAATATCGCTTCGGATAAAGTATTTGATGTTTATTTGCGCGGGGTCAAAGTCGGCACAACCACGGTGACCCGTAAAGACCAGACTGGTCCCGAAGCGTTCTCCTTTGCGGGCATGATTACCACGGCGGAGGGAGATTTTGACATCTCCGGAGAACTGGTTTCGGCAGAAAATCCATTTGAAACCAGCCCATTTCAAGCTTTGGATGGCGTTCGCTCGCTAAAAGCAGGCAGGCTACGTATCAAGGACGCCGCCGGAACAGATATTTTGTCTGATGGCTTTACTATGTCCACCAACCTGGGTTTAGATGGCGCATGGATTACAGATTGCACGGCCAACAGCCTCAAAGTAAATTTTTATCAATTCGGTAATAATGCGAAATCCGTGACCCTCGAATTTCGCATGCCGATGCCTTAGACTTTTGGTGGTAGTTCCAAAACCCGCCTATATCGCCTTGCCCATCAACACCAAAGGCACGGGCACGCCATTGCTGGTGATCTCGTCCCAAGCACGGATGGGGGCATAGCCGCAAGCCTCGTAAAGCGGCACACCGGCGGCGGTGGCGGCCAGTTCTACACGGGTGAAATGCTCTGCCCGCGCGGCGTCCTCGCACAGAGCAAGGATCAATCGCCCGACGCCTTTGCGCCCATGATCCGGATCGGTATACATGGCGCGCACCCGCGCCGCCTCGGCTTTGGGGTCTAAAAGGCGCGGATTGCGTCCCGATGTGTGATCACCGCCAAACAAAGTCTCGCGCCGCGACCAGCCACCGCACCCGGCCAAAGCATCCCCGTCAAACACCATAAAATACGTGCCATCCGCGACGAGGCGCGAATCCACGCCCATAATCTCAAAACTGGCTTCGACCTGTTCGGGGCTGAGAAAATCCGGCAAAAAGGCCGTAATAGAGCGCTTCATCAGCCGATGCAGCGCCGGCAGATCGGCGTCCTTGGCCAAACGATGGGTGAGTTTTGGTGTGGTCATAGCCGGACCATATTCGTAACTCAAAAAAACCTCCCGCCCCGGATTAACAATTCCTTACTTGTCGTTAACGTCAACGTTATATACTAGCGCCTCATGCCACAATGCGCATCCAGAACCTATTCTATATCCGAGCTGGCAGAGGAGTTTTCTGTCACCGCAAGGGCTTTGCGCTTTTATGAGGACAAGGGGCTTCTGACCCCGGCGCGCCATGGCCAGACCCGTGTATTTTCTGCCACAGACCGGGCGCGCTTGCGCCTGATCCTGCGGGGCAAACGGGTTGGGTTCAGCCTCGAAGAAATTCGAGAAATGCTGGACCTTGAATCCATCACTTCGGGCAACCCCCAACATCTTGGATTGTGGATGAAGCGCTTTCGCGCCCGCATCGCAGTATTGAAACAACAACGCCGCGATATAGAGGGCGCTATTGAAGAACTAGAAGCCGGTTGCGCCTGGATGGAAGCCCGTCAGGCCGATCTTGAACCTTCGGAAGAATTGAAATCACGCGCCCGTGCGTTTGAGGCCTTGGCCCGCGCCCGGCTTGAACATTAGCAAGACCAGGAGAAACCCATGCCCAGCTATACCCCGCCCGTCCGCGATATGAAATTCCTGCTACACGAAGTGCTGGACATTGCTCAATACGGCGATCTGCCAAAATTTTCAGAGGCGCCGCGCGATCTGGCCGATGCCATTATGGACGAAGCCGCCAAATTTGCCGAAGGCGTTTTGCAACCCCTAAACCAGGTTGGCGATCAAAAAGGCTGTATCCGCAATGATGATGGTTCGGTCACCACACCGCCCGGTTTCAAAGATGCCTTTGACCAGTTCACAGAAAACGGCTGGCCGCTTTTGGGCGCCGAGCCAGAATTTGGTGGTCAGGGCCTGCCCGGCATTTTGGGTATCGCTGTTTCTGAAATGATGAGCACGGCCAACACCGCTTTTGCGATGTATCCGGGCCTGACCCGCGGTGCGGTCGAAGCCATTCTGGCTGGCGGCACGGACGAGCAAAAACAGAAATACCTGCCCAAAATGACCTCCTGCGAGTGGGGCGGCACCATGAATTTGACCGAACCACATTGCGGCACAGACCTCGGTCTTTTGAAAACCAAAGCCGTCCCGCAAGCTGACGGCTCTTATAAAATCACCGGCCAGAAAATCTTTATTTCGTCGGGCGAACACGACCTGACCGACAACATCATTCACATGGTTATTGCCCGTATTGAAGGCGCGCCTGCCGGCACCAAAGGCATTTCATTGTTCATCGTCCCAAAAATTATGGTGGGTGATGATGGTGCGCTTGGGGAACGCAATGGCGTCTCTTGCGGCTCGATCGAGCACAAAATGGGCATTCACGGCAATTCCACCTGCACGATGAATTTTGACGACGCCACGGGTTTTCTGATCGGCGAAGAAAACAAGGGCCTGCGCCTGATGTTTGTGATGATGAACGCCGCCCGTCTTGGCACCGGCATGCAGGGTCTTTGCCAGTCCGAAGCATCGTATCAAAACGCCGTGACCTATGCCAAAGAGCGCATTCAGGGCCGTTCGCTTACCGGGCCAAAAAACCCGGATGGCCCGGCCGATCCGATTATCGTTCACCCCGATGTACGCCGCATGTTGCTGGAACATAAATCAGTGACCGAAGGGTGCCGGGCGTTTTTGTACTGGACGGCACTGCACGGCGATCTGGAAGACCTCTCGCCTGATGAAAAAGTGCGCGAAAAAGCCGGTGACTATATGGCGCTCCTTACCCCGGTGATCAAAGCTTACCTCACCGATCGCGGTTACCATAACGCCACCAATGCCCAACAGGTTTATGGCGGTCACGGCTATATCGAAGAATGGGGCATGTCCCAATTTGTCCGCGATGCCCGTATCGGCATGATCTATGAAGGCGCCAACGGCGTTCAGGCGCTGGACCTTGTGGGCCGCAAACTGGCCATGCATGGCGGTCGCCCGATCATGACCTTTATTGGCGAACTGGATACCTTTATTGCTGAAAACGACGGTAATGATGATCTGAAACCATTCATCGATGGCTTGCGCACTTCACGCGAACGTCTGAACACCGCCGTGACCTGGCTGATGGAAAATTCACTGTCCAACTTTGATAATGCCGGGGCTGGCAGCCATGACTTCCTGCACCTCTTTGCGCTGACTGCACTCTCATACATGTGGGCAAAAATGGCTAAGGTGGCATTGGACAAGAAAGACGAGGAACCGTTTTACACAGCCAAGTTAAAAACCGGAGCATTTTTCCTCAGCCATGTTCTTCCCCAATCGGCCACACATCTGGCACGGGTTGAGGCCGGTGCACAAAACCTGATGGCAATGGAAGCGAGCGAGTTCTAAAAATGTCTGAAGCTTTGGATTTCCCCCTTCCCGCCTGGTACACCGAAGAAGACATCAACATCTTCCGCGATGCCACCTTTGGCTTTTACGAACGCGAATGCGCGCCGCACTCTGAAAAGTGGCGCAAAGCCGGCATTGTCGATCGCGAAGCCTGGAACAAGGCCGGTGATATGGGGCTGCTTTGTGCCTCCATGCCCGAAGAATACGGCGGCGCAGGCGGTGATTACCGCCATGAAATGATCATTATGGAAGAGCTGCACCGGGCCGGTGTCGATGGCTTTGGCATCTCGCTGCATAATGCCATCGTCGCGCCATACATCCTGCATTACGGCACCGAAGAGCAAAAACGCAAATGGCTGCCCAAGCTGGCCAGCGGCGAAATGGTTGGGGCCATTGCCATGACCGAACCGGGTGCCGGGTCGGACTTGCAGGGCATTCGCACCACCGCCAAAAAATCCGGCAATGGTTATGTCTTAAACGGCTCAAAGACCTTTATTACCAATGGTGGCACCGCCAATCTGGTCATCGTTGTGGCCAAAACCGAAGATGGCGGGGCGCGCGGCGTCTCGTTGATGGTGGTCGAAACCGATGGGGCCGAAGGCTTCAAGCGCGGCCGCAATCTTGATAAAATCGGCAACCATGCCCAGGACACGTCCGAGCTATTCTTTGACGATGTGGATCTGCCCGCCGATGCCCTTCTGGGAACCGAAGAAGGTCAGGGCTTTTTCCAGTTGATGGACCAATTACCCCAGGAACGCCTGAACATTGCTGTGCAGGGTGTGGCCGCTATGGAACATGCTCTGCGCGTTACCATAGAATATGCCAAGGAACGCACCGCCTTTAAAAAACCGCTAATGGCCTTTCAAAACACTCAGTTCAAATTGGCCGAGTGCAAAACGCTGACCACAGTGGCCAAGACCTTCACCTATCATTGCGCCGAACGCCTGCTGAAAGGCGAGCTGGATGCCACAACTGCGTCAATGGCCAAATACTGGGTCACCGATGTTGAGGGCAAAGTGATGGACGAATGCCTGCAACTGTTTGGCGGCTATGGCTATATGGAAGAATACCCCATCGCCCGGATGTTTACCGACGCCCGGGTTCAACGCATTTATGGCGGCACCAACGAGATTATGAAGCTCTTGATCGCGAGGTCACTCTAATATCATGTATGTGCCGGGCCTTTTCAAAATCAGCGAGCGCGAAGCCCTGTCGGTAATCGCCGACGAGGAATTTGCCATACTGGTTGATGTCTCGAACGAGAGCGGGTGGGCCACGCATTTACCGCTGATTTTAGAGACCGGAACGAACGGTCAGCATCGTTTGTATGGGCATTTTGCCAAAGGCAACCCGCAAGCCGAAACGGTTGCCAATGGTGCACGCGCCATGGCCATTTTTTCCGGCCCTCATGATTATATTTCCCCGACCTGGTACGAAAACCCAACGTCCAATGTTCCCACATGGAATTATCTGGCGGTGCACGTCTATGGGCGGCTCAATACCCTTGCCCCTGAGGCTGCGGAACACAGCATGAAGGTGCTGTGTGATCGTTATGAAGGCGAGTGGTCAATGGATGGTTTGCCCGCACCTCAGCGCGATAAAATGCTGCATCACGGCATTGTTCCCTTTGTGATGGACATTGATGACATCCATGCCAAGGCCAAGCTCAGTCAGAACAGATCAAGCGTTGAGAAAGAGACCATCATCACCAAATTAGAAGACACCGGGTCGGGCGCATTGGCCGCGGCTATGCGCGTACACCACAATAAAAACGAAACACAACAAACACGATAATAACTGGAGACCTCCCCTATGACCGAAGCCTATATCTATGATGCCATTCGCACACCGCGCGGCAAAAAGAAAAACGGATCCCTGCACGAGATCACCGCTTTGCAACTGGCCACCCAGCAATTAGAGGCCGTTCGTGATCGCAATGGCTTGGACACCTCATTGGTCGACGACGTGATTTTAGGGTGTGTGACCCCGGTCGGCGAAGAAGGCTCAAACATCGCCCGATCCGCCGTAATCAATGCCAATTATGCCGAATCCACCGCCGGTTTTCAGATCAATCGCTTTTGCGCCTCGGCGCTGGAAGCCTGTAATCTGGGCGCCGCCAAAGTGATTTGCGGCGAGGCTGATTTCGTTGTTGCCGGTGGTGTCGAAGCCATGAGCCGTGTCCCCATGGGATCAGACGGCGGTGCCATGGGCGTCGACCCTGAAATTGCGTTTGATCACAATATTGTCCCCCAGGGCGTTTCGGCTGATCTGATTGCCACCAAATACGGTTTTTCACGCGATGATGTGGATGCCTATGCGGTGGAAAGCCAAAAACGCGCCGCACACGCCTGGAAAGAAGGTCGGTTTAAGAATTCTGTTGTTCCTGTCAAAGACCAGCTGGGTCTCAACATTTTGGACCATGACGAACACATGCGCCCCGGCACTGACATGCAAAGCCTTGGCGGTCTGAACTCTGCCTTTCAGGCTTTGTCCGAATTTATTGGTCTCGATAATGTCGCCATCCAGAAATACCCCGAAGTGGAATACATCAATTTTGTCCATACCGGCGGTAATTCCTCAGGCATTGTTGATGGCGCTTCTGCCATTTTGATCGGCTCAAAAGAAGCCGGTGAAAAAGCCGGTTTGAAACCACGCGCCAAGTTCCGTGCCATGGCCTCCATTGGCTCGGAACCCACCATCATGCTGACCGGGCCGGTCGCGGTAACCGCCAAGGCCCTTAAAAAAGCCGGTATGGATGTCCGCGATATTGACCTTTTTGAGCTGAACGAAGCCTTTGCCTCAGTGGTCTTGCGCCATATGCAGGCCTTTGACATTGATCCGGCCATCATGAACGTCAATGGCGGTGCCATTGCCATGGGCCACCCGCTGGGTGCCACAGGCGCGATGATTTTGGGCACCGTGCTGGACGAGCTGGAACGCACTGACAAGCAAACCGCGCTGGCCACCTTGTGTGTGGGCGGCGGCATGGGCACCGCAACGATTATCGAGCGGGTTTGATCATGGAACGTAAAACTAAAACACCAAACAATATGGCCGGTGTTGGTATTGCCATCGGCATCGCAATTGGTGCGGCCATTGGTTCGGTATATAGCGCGAAGAAAAACAAACCCTCCGAAGAGGACAAATAGTCATGAAACATTTTACACTTGAAACCGATAAAGACGGCATTGCGCTGATCACTTTTAACAGTCCCGATGTCACCATGAATGTGCTGAGCGCCGGTGTGATTGAAGAAATTGGCGAATGGGTTGAAACCATTACCGTTGATGATGCGATCAAGGGCGTGGTGATCACCTCGGGCCGCGACAACGCCTTTTGCGCAGGGGCTGATCTCTCTGGTCTTGGCGATGTTTTCGGGGCCGCAGAAAAACTCTCCGCGGATGAACGCAGCGCTATGCTCTATAAAGAGCTTTACAATTTCAACGCGGTTTTTCGCAAGCTGGAAACCTGTGGCAAGCCTGTGGCCGCGGCCATCAACGGCCTGGCGCTTGGCGGTGGTCTGGAGATCACACTGGCCTGCCATTTCCGCGTTGTTGCCAACGACAACCCCAAACTGAAACTGGGATTGCCCGAAGCCATGGTAGGGGTTTTGCCCGGCGGCGGCGGCACCCAGCGCCTGCCACGTCTAATCGGGGCCATGAACGCCTTTGATCTGATGATGCAGGGCAAAATGATCTCGGCTGACAAGGCCTTGGCCCTTGGGATTATCCATGAAACTGCACCTGGCGCAGAACTGGTTGCAAAAGCCAAAGCCTGGGTGAAAGCCAATCCAGAGGCCAAACAACCCTGGGATCAAGACAAGTTCAAAATCCCCGGCGGTGGTCCCTACCATCCCAAAGGTGCACAAACCTTTATGGGTGTGGCCCCAATGATCCGCAAAAACACCTACGGCAATTATCCGGCCCAGCGCTATATTATGTCGTGCGTCTATGAGGGCTTGCAGGTCGATATCGATGCCGGTTTACGCATTGAAACGCGTTACTTTACCAAGCTGATGCAACGCCCCGAAAGCCGCAATATGATCCGCTCTATCTTCCTGTCCAAACAATCCTTGGACAAAGCCGGGGCACGGCCCGCAGGGCAGAAAAAAGGCGCCGTTGACAATATTGCCGTCATTGGTGCCGGATTTATGGGCGCAGGCATTGCCTATGTATCCGCAATGGCCGGCATTGAGGTCTCTTTGGTTGATGTGGACATCGCCGGTGCGGAAAAAGGCAAAGCCTTTGCGCAAAAAGAACTGGCTAAACGGGTCAGTCGTAAAAAAATGGACCAGGCCAAAGCCGACGCTATTTTGGCGCGCATTCACCCAACCACTGATTACAGCGTCATGAAAGATGCCGATCTGGTGATTGAGGCGGTATTTGAAAATCGCGAACTGAAAGCCAAAATCACCAAAATGGCCGAAGAACATATGCCAGAAACGTCTGTTTTTGGCTCGAACACCTCGACCCTGCCGATCACCGGTCTGGCCGAAGCCAGCAAACGCCCTGAAAACTTTATTGGCGTTCACTTCTTCTCTCCGGTTCATAAGATGATGCTGGTCGAGCTGATTGTCGGTAAGAAAACTTCGGATTATGCCATTTCGCGCGCTTTGGATTTTGTCACCAAAATCCGTAAAACCCCGATTGTGGTCTCTGATACACGCGGGTTTTACGCCAATCGCTGTGTGATGCGTTATATCGAACAGGGTATGGCGCTGCTTTCGGAAGGCGTTTATCCGGCCCTGATCGAAAACGCTGCGCGCATGGCCGGCATGCCGGTGGGGCCCCTCTCCCTTCAGGACGAAGTGGCCATTGATCTGGGGTATAAAATCCTCAAACAGACCGAAGAAGACCTGGGCCCGGAAGCGGTTGCCGGGCCAACCGCGCCAATTATCCGCGCCATGATCGAAAAATATGATCGCAAGGGCCGTAAAAACGGCAAAGGCTTTTATAATTATAGCGATGATGGCAAAAAGCGCCTGTGGACCGAGCTGGACCAGTTTGCGGTGAACGGCGTTCTGGCCGAAGACGACCAGCCAACGCCAGCCTACATCAAAGAACGCATCTTATACGCGCAAGCCATCGAGGCGGCACGTTGTATGGCCGAAGGTATTGTGCAGGACCCACGCGAGGCCGATGTTGGCTCGATCCTGGGCTGGGGCTTTGCGCCCTATACAGGCGGTGCGCTCAGCTATATCGACACCATCGGTGCGGCAGATTTTGTCAAACGCGCTGATGAATTGGCGAAAACCTCTGGTACGCCATATGAAGTGCCTGACCTTTTGCGCGATATGGCTAAAAACGGCGAGACGTTTTATGGCCGCTTTGGCAAAGAGAAAAAGGCGGCTTAACCCAAAGTGTCACCCCGGAAATTTCACCAGAAATTATCCGGGGCCCATTGGGCGTATGAATGTTCACTATGGATCCCGGGTCTTCGCCCGGGATGACACATCAAATTTTTAAAGGCATGGGTGCAGCCGCATCCATGCCTTTTTTATTGTGGCTTTTGCACTCCCTCGCTTTGCGATTGCCTATGAGCCGCGTAAGGTGCGCTGATGAACGGAAAATCCATAACAATCATCATTGGCGGCGGCATCGCGGCCTATAAAACGCTGGAATTGATTCGACTTTTCAAGAAAGCTGGCGCCAGTGTGCGCGCCGTTTTGACCCGCGCCGGGGCAGAATTTATCACGCCATTATCGGTTGGTGCACTTACCGCAGAGCCAGTTTTTCAAGACCTATTTGACCTCGATGATGAAGCCAATATGGGCCATATTCAGCTTTCACGCAGTGCTGATCTGATCATTGTTGCACCGGCCACTGCCGATTTGATGGCCAAAATGGCTCATGGTCTGGCGAATGATCTGGCTACTACGGTTTTGCTGGCGACAGATACGCCGGTTCTGATGGCGCCCGCCATGAATGTTCGGATGTGGGATCATGTCGCCACGAAGCGCAACCTGGCGACCTTAAAAACAGACGGCATTATGACGGTCGGCCCCGATGAGGGCGATATGGCCTGCGGCGAATTTGGCTTCGGCCGCATGGCTGAACCAGACACCATATTTGCCGCCGCCAAAGCCGCCCTTGGCGCACCGGGGCCGCTCACCGGCAAGCATATCGTGATCACCTCTGGCCCCACCCACGAACCCATTGACCCGGTGCGTTATATCGCCAATCGCTCGTCCGGGCGGCAAGGCGCAGCCATCGCCGAGGCGCTGGTCAGACTTGGCGCAAGGGTCAGTTACATAACGGGTCCGGTCAGCATCCCCGCGCCCAAGGGCGTGGATGTGATTGCGGTGCAAACCGCGCATCAGATGTTTGATGCAGTCAATACAGCTCTGCCTGCCGATGCCGCCATATTTGCCGCCGCCGTGGCGGATTGGCGCGTTGATGGCGCGGGCCAGACAAAGATCAAAAAACAAAAAGGCCAATTGCCGTCTTTCACCTTTACCGAAAACCCGGACATTCTGGCCTCTATCAGTGCTTTGCCCAAAACGTCACGTCCCGGACTGGTCATTGGCTTTGCCGCCGAAACCAATGATGTGTTGGACAATGCCCGCGCCAAAAAGAGGCGTAAAGGGTGTGACTGGTTGCTCGCCAATGATGTCTCTGGTGATGTCATGGGCGGTGAGAATAATCAGGTCACTTTGCTGCTTGAAAAGTCCGAAGAACAATGGCCAATGATGAGCAAACACGATGTAGCACGCCGTTTGGCGGATAAACTGGCTGAGGCTTTGAACACTCCATGACACACGATAATACACGGCCCACCATGGCCGTTAAAATACTGGACCATTTTGATGGTCTGGACCTACCTTCTTATGAAACCAGCCTGTCGGCCGGGGCCGATTTGCGCGCCGCAGTGCCGCATGATGCCCCCCTGACGCTGCCCCCCGGTGAGCGCACGCTGGTTCCGACCGGCCTCACCATTGCCATACCGCCGGGTTTTGAAGCGCAGATCAGACCGCGCTCTGGTCTGGCGTTAAAAAACGGCCTGACGGTGCTCAACAGCCCCGGTACCATTGATGCCGACTATCGCGGCGAAGTGAAAATCCTGCTGATCAATCATGGGGTTGAGCCTTTTATGATTGAACGTGGCATGCGCATCGCGCAAATGATTATCGCCCCTGTGGTTCAGGTCAAATGGCAGATCGAAACCGAATTAACCGACACAGATCGCGGATCTGGCGGCTATGGCTCAACGGGTGTTTAGACTGGGGCTGGAAACCGACACAAAGCGCCCCATATAGTGTAGGCAACGGAGATTATATCATGAGCAACACCCCCAATCGCGGCCATATTTTTGACAACATGCCAGCCACCATGGGCAATACGCCTTTGGTGCGCCTTTCTCGCCTAGCCGAGGCATCCGGCGTGAAGGCTGAAATCCTCGCCAAGCTTGAATTTTTCAACCCGCTGGCCTCGGTCAAAGACCGTATCGGTGTCGCCATGATTGACGATCTTGAGGCCCAAGGAGTGCTCAAACCCGGTGGCACGATTGTTGAGCCAACCTCAGGCAATACCGGTATAGCGCTGGCCTTTGTGGCCGCTGCACGCGGTTATAAACTGATCCTCACCATGCCAGAAACCATGTCGGTGGAACGGCGCAAAATGCTGGCCCATCTTGGTGCGACCATTGATCTGACCCCCGGTCCCAAAGGCATGCAGGGCGCACTGGATCGGGCCGAAGAACTGGTCAAGGAAACGCCGGGCGCCGTACTGGCCCGCCAGTTTTCCAACCCGGCTAATCCGGCCATTCACGAAACCACCACCGCCGAAGAGATCTGGGCCGACACCGATGGCGCGCTTGATTATTTTGTGGCAGGTGTTGGCACCGGCGGAACCATTACCGGCGTTGCGCGCACCTTGAAACCGCGTCTACCTGATTTGAAAATTGTTGCTGTTGAGCCAGCCGAAAGCCCGCTGATGAGCGGCGGCGACCCCGGCCCCCATAAAATTCAGGGCATTGGCGCCAACTTCATTCCCGATAATCTGGACCGTGATCTGGTCGATCAGGTGATTGCAGTAAATTCCGAACAAGCCTTTGAAACCGCTCGCCTTGCAGCCCGTCTGGAAGGCCTGCCATGCGGCATTTCTTCGGGTGCAGCCCTCAAAGCCGCCCTTGATCTTGGCGCGAAAGAGGGCATGGACGGCAAGCGAATTGTGGTGATCGTGCCCAGCTTTGCAGAACGCTATCTCTCGACGCCTTTATTTTTGGAAGACTAGGCTTCCAGTTCGGCATCCCAATAGAGAAAATCGAGCCAGCTTTCGTGCAAAAACCCGGGCGGGAAACGCCGCCCCTGGGCCTGTAATTCAAACGATGAGGGTCGGCGCGGTGGATGGGCCGGTACCATGCCTGCATTCTTGGGCATGCGCCCGCCTTTTTTAAGATTACAGGGCGAGCAGGCAGTAACGATGTTATCCCATCTGGTGGTGCCGCCTTTGGAGCGCGGAATAAGATGATCAAAAGTCAGATCATCCCCGATCCCGCAATAGACGCAAGAAAACCCGTCTCGCAAAAACACATTAAAACGGGTAAAGGCCGGCACCCGGTTCTGGGCAACATAATCTTTTAGCGCCACCACGCTTGGCAAAGCCATGCTCTGGGTTGGCGAATGTACGTGGTGATCATAATTGGCAACAATATTCACCCGATCCAAAAACACCGCTTTGATGGCGTCTTTCCATGGCAGCAGCGATAAAGGATGATAGCTCAGAGGTTGGTAGTCGGCGTTTAATATAAGACAAGGCCAGCCGCGCGCCTTTGCCGTTATGGCGGGCATGGCGTTCATGAGCAGCCCCTAAAACCTGGCCGACCCGATTGTGCTGTTTGTGCTTTTGGTCCTTTGAAAGCGCGGTCACTCCAACTCTGATTCTGTTTAACCTAACGCAGTTTTTATGACACTGCCAAGTCAAACGCGCAAATTTGCCATTATGTCGCAAGCACTTCTTTTAAAAACTGCCCGCCAATCATCAAGCCATCCTGGTCAATGGAATGCGCCACCCGGTGCGAAATATGCCAGCGCGTTGGCACGTCCGCAGCCCTTAAATTTTCCAGTGCCTCAACCATAAAACGCACCGGCAGAACATCATCAGCATCCCCGTGGATCAGCTGCACTGGTGGTTTGCCTCGCATCTCGGTGGTCAGTTTTTCTGGCATGGCCAGCGCGCCGGAATAGCCCAGAATGCCGGCGATCTGCGCTTTGCGGCGCAACCCCACATGCAGGCTGAGCATGGTCCCCTGGCTGAACCCGACCAGTGCCAGCCGGTCGGCGGTCAGGTTTGTGCGGGCCAGTTCCTGATCAATAAATTCATCCAAAATCGGCCCGGCGCTTTTGGCCCCCTGGGCAATAACCTCGGGGTCAAGATTTGAAATACCAAACCACTGATACGCCCCGGCCATACCCGGCACACCCTCTGGTGCATTGGGCGAAACGAATTCAGTGTCGGGCAATAATGGCCCCCAATGTGTCGCCAAAGCGATCAGATCATCACCGTTAGAGCCATAGCCATGACACAAGATAACCAGAGACTTGGGCGCACCGCCCGATTTTGGACGAAGACGCGGACCGGACAGAGACATGAGACAAGCCTTATTCTTGCATAAAACCCAAGCTTAGCAGTTCGGTCACAGCCCGCAATCTCTTGCGACAGAACCCGATTTGCGGCACATCACAATGATGAGCGATTTTGTTACCCGTTTTGCGCCTTCGCCGTCGGGCCTGCTGCATTTAGGCCACGCCTTTAGTGCTTTTTGCGCTTTTGAAGCGGCAAAAACCGCACAGGGGCGCTTTATCCTGCGCATTGAAGACATTGACACCACCAGATGCCGGTCCAAATTCGAGCAAATCATCCTTGATGACCTGCGCTGGCTGGGGCTTGAGTGGGTAGAACCCGTGCGGCGCCAGTCCGAACATCTGGACGACTATGCCGCTACGCTGGAGCGCCTGAACGCCATGGGCGTTTTGTATCGCTGTTTTTTGACGCGCCGTGAGGTGTTGGACGAGATCGCCCGCGCCCCGCACGGACCAGGTGAAGTGTATACCGGGCCGCAAATCCCGATGAGCAAGGATGAGGAAGCGGCCCGGCTGGCTAATGGGGAGGCCTTTGCCTGGCGATTATCGCTGAGTTCTGCCCGCGATTATCTGGGTTCGCGCTGGGATGCCTTGTGCTTTGTCGAGCAAGGTCATGGCCCAAAAGGCGAACACGGCACTATAGACGCGCAACCACAACGCCACGGCGATGTGGTATTGGCCCGAAAAGATATCCAGACCTCCTATCATCTGGCGGTCACCCACGATGACGCGGCGCAAGGCATCACCCATGTCATTCGTGGTCAGGACCTTTTCGAAAGCACCCATATCCATGTTCTCATACAGGCGCTTTTGGACGTGCCGACACCCCATTACCACCACCATCGCCTGATCAATGATGACAGCGGCAAACGGTTGGCCACCCGCAATCGCGCCGCCAGTTTGCAGGACCTGCGCAAAGCGGGCCTTGGTGCCAAAGACGTACGAGATATGTTGCGCGCAAAATGAGCACTTTACCCGCACTGGTACAGCGCAGGAAAACAACGGTTTATCCCCGCCTTATCGAGGGACACAAAGGGGTAATTTGGGTCAAAACAGACCCGAATGAGGCCATGCTTTACCTGTTTAAGGGACCAAAATGGGGCAAATATGTACGTATTGAGGGGTACGCCTGCCCCTTAAGTGACCCTCGTAGACAAAATGGCGTTTTAGGCCCGAAGGCCCCAAAGCAATTTTCCGGCAATACCAAAAAGCACCAAGGCGGCAAACCGTGGTAAAAATCTGGCCACGCCCTGGCTGGCATCCAGACGGGTTTTTAATGATCCGGCCAGCAGCGCCGTAACCCCCATCACCAGTGTCCCGGCAATGTTGAAGATCAACCCCAGAACCAGCATTTGCATCCATATCGGCGCGTTATCGGCGTTGACGAATTGCGGCAGGAAAGCCAGGTAATAAAGCCCGACTTTGGGGTTCAAAAGATTGGTGGTCAGGCCCCGGACAAAGGCATGGGCCACCGGCGGCGTTGCGCCGGCATGGGCGTCTTTGCTGCGCCACAAACCCACGGCCAGATATACCAGATAGGCCGCCCCGCCAATTTGCACCAAAACCAGAACCGCCGGCATGGTCGCCATGAGCGCGGTCAGGCCCGCCGTTGCCGCCAGCGTCCACATTAACCCGCCAAGCGCAATGCCGCCAGCCGCCGCCAACCCGGCACCATGCCCATGGGCCAGACTTTGCGCCGACACAAACAAATTGTCCGGTCCTGGCATCGCCGCCAACATCAACACCGCACCGGTGAACAAGATCAGGGTTTGTGGATCGAACATGAAATATCCTTACGCTTATCACACGCCACTTTAGCGCGTGGCAAACCATCCGCAATCTGAAACTTGGCACCAGACAGGCAATCACAAGCGCGGGCTTGACAGATTAGTTAGCAATGACTAACCGTAAGTCATGACTAACCTAACAGCTAACCCCATAGTTTATGACAAAGTCTTTACTGCGCTGGCCGATCCGACTCGGCGCGGCATATTCGAGGCTTTGGCCAACCACCCACAAAGCGTGGGCGAACTGGCCAAACAACAACCGGTCACACGGCCGGCTGTATCACAACATTTAAAGGTCCTTCAGGGCGCAAAACTGGTCAGTGTCGAACCACAGGGCAATCGCCATGTGTACTCCATCAGGCGCGAAGGCCTGATGGCGTTGCGCCAATACCTAGACGGTTTTTGGTCTGATGCCCTGTTCGCTTATGGCGCACAGATCGCCCAACATATGAAAAATAAAAAGGAAGAATAACATGCTCGACCCCATCAGCTATACCATCGAAGTGCCCTGCAATCAGGAAACCGCCTTTACGGTTTTTGCCGATATTGGCGCGTGGTGGCCACTGGATAAACGCTCAAACTCCATGCGCACTGACCAGACCGCCAAATCCGTTTCGCTGACCCCAGAAGTGGGCGGAAAAATCATCGAGCTAACCGAAGAAGGTATCGAATATCTTTGGGGAACTGTGCGCACTTTTGATCGCCACGATTTGTTTGTTATGGATTTTCATATGGGCCTGCCGCCCATGGACCCGGCCAGTCAGGTCGAAGTACGCTTTGCCAAGTTGGATGAAGGCCATACCCGGGTCACCCTGACCCAGAGCAATTGGGAAGCCTTTGGCGATATGGCCGAAATGATGCGCGGCGGTTATGGCGGCAGCTGGGGCTTGTTGTTTGAAGACGCCTATAAAGCCGCCTGTGGCGGTTGATCGGCTTTCACGACACACACAACGATAGAAACAGAAAGTAATGGACCTGAAATGATTAGAAATATTGCAACTACGCTTCTTTTAATTGCCGGCGGTTTTTCCAGTCTTGCCGGGTTTTTTGGTTTAACCTCAACACGGTTTACGCCCTATCATGAAACCGTGGTGGGCCGCGATTGGACACAGCTCGAACCCGGCATTCAGGCCATTATCCTATCCATGCAAAAAATCGAGGGCGGTGGCTTTTTGGCCACTGGCCTTGCGATTTTATCCTTGCTCATCCCGATCAGACGGGGCCAGTTGTGGGCCTTGGGGACCTGCGCGATTGTGGTCTCTGCGCATTGGTTGCCGACCCTTTATGCCGCCATAACATTGCATACAGCATTCCCCCAGGCACAGACCCCCGCTTTGCCAAGCGCGGTGTTTATCGGCGTCGCATATTTGGCTATGGCCCTGTTTTTTCTGGACAGCCGATCACAGAAAAATACGGGCGCAACAGGCAAAGCATAAAACGCCGCCCAGCCTTAGCCTTCGTTCTTTTCGGTCACCCGGAAATTTTTAGTCTGGCGTTTCATCATGCCCATTGCCAGAGGTTCGGGCATGATCTTGCTGAGCGCCGCAATGGTTTTATTGGCCATGCCCGGCACCCGTACCGCGACATTTTTCTCGGCCGCGGCATAGCCGACGGCAGCAACTTCTTCGGCGGTCAGCCACATCCAGTTTGGTAATTTGGAGACCAGCCCGCGGGTGTCGTTGACGTCGTGAAACTCGGAATAGGTAAAGCCCGGACAAAGGGCCGACACATGAACGCCGGTCCCCTGTGCCTCAAGGTTCAGGGATTGGGAAAACTTGATCAAAAAGGCCTTGTCGGCGGCGTAAAGCGTATGACCGTTTGAACCCGGCAAATGCCCGGCCAAAGATGCCACATTGATGATCCGGCCAAAGCCGCGTTCCACCATGCCAGGCATGGTCAGATAAACCAGCTCGCACGGGGCCGTCAGCATGATCTGTAAAAACGCCGCATGGTCTTTCCATGCCGGACCATTAAATGTGCCAGGCACGCCATAACCGGCATTATTGATCAGACCATCCACATGACGGCCTGCATCCTTGATGGCTTTCAGGATGGTTTTTGGCGCCGTCTTGGTGTGCATGTCGGCGGTGATGATCAGGCTGTCGACCCCGTTTTTGGCCTTCATTTCCTCGGCCAGATCCTCCAGCCGGTCCTTGCGGCGCGCCGTCAGTGCCAAATCCCAGCCATGGGAGGCATATTCGCGCGCCAGAGCAGCACCAATACCGGCCGATGCGCCAGTGATTAAAATAAGTGGTCGGGTCATGGATGTGCTCCGCTAGATTGTGATATGCTTATCAAAAGCAATTCCGGCACAGAGGCAAGCACCGATGCGTGAAAAAGACAAAGCCCAATCTGATACCTCAGCGCCTGCGCGGACCTGGGCCGGCCCATTGGCTTGGTTTATCGCCTGCATCGTGACTTATGGCGTTTTTGTACTGGCCGGAACCCTGCCGGCGCCACAAGGCAATATCTTTATTGTTCTAATGCACATTTTCATGTTTTTGGTGATTGTTTCTCTAAGCGCCATTCCAGCCCTTGGTGCGGTCTGGCTGATCAAGGCCTTGCACTTGCCGCGTGGCTGGTCCGAGACCATTGCCGGGGCAGCCATTGGCCCACTGGCGTATTTGTTCATGACGCGTGGTGATTTTAGTGCGATGCGCAGCGACACCACCACCGCCGACATTGCCCAGATCTTTATCAATTTTGCGCTGATCGGCGCGCTGGCCGGGTTTATCTATTGGTTGGCACAGTGGCTGTTAAACCTGAAGGCCAATAACGGCTAGGTGGCCGGGTGCAGCCTTTTCCAGACCATCGGCCCACCAATAAGCACCACCACCAGCGTAATGGCGATGATGGGCATAATGGTTTTAATGCGTGTGCCGCCAACCTCGCCCAGCGCATGAAACAGGGCAAACACGATAAAGCCATAGAGCATGCCCGAGAGCACAACCCATAGGGAAAACGCCCCAAAAGGCGCCTTGAAAAATCCGGCCGCCACATAGGTCGGGATGCGTGTTCCGGGAATAAAGCGTACCGCCATCAGCGTGTGACCAAGGCGTTTCAACACTTTGCCTTTGGCCGCCTGCACGCCGTCTTTTTGGGCAAATTTCTCGGCCCAGTGGCGCGTCCGTGCGGCGCGCCCGGCCCAGTATTTCCATAAATCGCTGGCGCTTAGCCCAACAATCAGCGAGACAAACAACCAAACCGGCTCTCCCATACCAATGGACGAGGCCGAAGCCGCACCAATGACAGCGGCATCTTCTTGCACAAACGGCGCAATCAACAGGCACAGATATATGCCCCAGGGATAAGCGGCCAAAGCGGCTTCTACGGCGTCCATTTTTTTGTCCTTTGAGTAAACCCATACCCGTCTCAATGCATGACATGATTGTACACTCTGGCAAGAGAGGCAATCACGTGTGCTTCAAAAGGCCGTGTGTCTGTATACCGGCCTGTATCACATACCCGTTATTGTGGATTTTCCATTGACTTTCAGGGTTAATCCGTCATGTCCACATCTATACGGATTATTCTGGAGATTAAACATGGCGCAGGCGCCCAAAAAAGTGGTTTTAGCCTATTCAGGCGGGTTGGACACCTCGATCATTCTCAAATGGTTGCAAAGCGAAATGGGCGCCGAAGTGGTGGCCTTTACCGCTGATCTGGGTCAGGGCGAGGAGCTGGAGCCGGCACGCGCCAAAGCAGAGGCGATGGGCGTTTCCGAAATTTTTGTCGAGGACCTGCGCGAAGACTTTGTACGCGATTATGTGTTCCCGATGTTTCGCGCCAACACGGTTTATGAAGGCCAGTATTTGCTGGGCACCGCCATTGCCCGGCCACTGATCGCCAAGCGCCAGATCGAGATCGCCCATGAAACCGGCGCTGATGCGGTCTGCCACGGTGCCACCGGCAAGGGCAATGATCAGGTCCGTTTCGAGCTGGCCTATCTGGCTCTGGACCCGGATGTGCAGATTATATCGCCCTGGCGGCAATGGGATTTTGGCTCGCGCACCGACCTGATTGCCTATGCGGAAGAGCACGGCATTGACGTGCCGGCCGACAAGCGCGGTGAAGCGCCGTTTTCCGTAGATGCCAATTTACTGCACACCTCGTCCGAAGGTAAAGCGTTGGAAGACCCCGGCGTGGAAGCGCCGGAATTTGTTTATCAGCGCAGCGTTGCGCCAGAAGATGCCCCCGATAAGCCTCATTATATTGAGATCGGTTTTGAAAAGGGCGATCCGGTCAGCATTGACGGCGTGGTGCTCTCCCCGGCCAGCCTGCTGACCCGCCTGAACGAATTGGGCGGTGCCCACGGCATCGGACGGCTGGACCTTTTGGAAAATCGCTTCATCGGCATGAAGTCGCGTGGCATATACGAAACGCCCGGCGGCACGATTTTGCTGGCCGCGCACCGTGGCATTGAACAGATCACCCTGGATGGGGGTGCCATGCACCTCAAAGATGAGCTGATGCCGCGCTATGCCGAGCTGATTTACAATGGTTTCTGGTTCTCACCCGAGCGCCAGATGTTACAGGCCGCCATTGACGAAAGCCAAAAAATGGTCACCGGCATGGTGCGCATGAAGCTGTATAAAGGTTTGCCGACCGTGGTTGGGCGGACCTCGCCGCGCTCGCTCTACTCGCTGGACCATGTGACCTTTGAAGATGATGTGGTCTACGATCAATCAGACGCCGATGGCTTTATCGAGCTCAATGCCCTGCGCTTGAAACTGTTGGCGCGGCGCGACCGGGTGAGCGGAAAGAACAGCTAAGCCTATTGTGCTGCCACTGGTTCGCACCTTGCTTTGGCTTTGTCCTGCAAGGCGTCGGCTTTCATGGCCATGGCGAACAACTCGCCGGGCGTTAAGCCCTTGGCTGTCAGGGCCTTGAGCGCCGATTCCATAGAATTGCGGTGTTTGGGATCGGTAAGCACCGTCAGAGCCGATAGTTCACGAGCATTGGTGTTATCGGCCACAAAGCCTGCATAACAGCTGCACAGGGCCTCTGGCTCGCCCTCCGCCACACAGGTGTCCGCCAGCGTTTGCGCATCCGGCACCAGCGCATGAGCAGCGGTGCTTAATGAACACAGAAAAATAATGGAAACAAAAGCGCGCATGTAAACGATCCTCAAGACTCTTATGACCCCGCCCTATAGCGTAATTAAAGGGTGCTGAATATGAATGATGGATGAACAAGCTGTGACAGCCCTCGACGTAGCCGTCACAAAGCACCATATTGATGACGTCCCCGTCTCACAAGGAGCAGACCAATGCGCATATCCCCTCTGATTGCACTTGCCACTGCCGGATTGATTCTGACGGCCTGCGCAACCGCAACCCCATACCAGGCCGCCATTGATTCCTCACGTGGCTATAGCGAGCAAAGCATAGAGAGCAACCGTTACCGGGTTTCGTTCTCAGGCAATTCTCTGACCAATCTTGATACGGTCGAGAACTATCTTTTGTACCGCTCCGCTGAACTGACCAAACAAAGCGGCTATGATTATTTCATTATCGCTGATCGCAATACCGAGAAAAAAGAACGCACATCCTATGGCCCGGCCTTCAGCTCGCGCTTTGGATATGGCGGCCATTACGGCTTCGGCTGGAGCTATTACAGCCCGTTCCACGGTTATGGTTATGGTTATGACCCGTTTTATAACGGTTATGACATGCGCCAGATCACCCGCTATACCGCCACCGCAGAAATGGCCATGTATCGCGGTCAAAAGCCCGATAGTAATGAACAGGCCTATCAAGCCGACGAAGTTCTGGCCAAGCTGGGTGCCACAATCGTTCGCCCAGAGGACATCAAACGCTAGATCACTTTGATCTGATAACCTCGGCCCTATTATGCAAACGCCGGGTGCCCCAAGCGCCCGGCGTTTTCTATTATGGCGTCTTGATGTGCCATGCCCCCCTCTTTTCAGGCTAGATCGGGTCTTACTGTTATTTGCGAATAATTCTTAGTTGCATATTTTTTTGACTCGTTATAATAATGAGAAGCATTCTCAATTAAGGGGTTTTGAGAGACTTGCACCGTTACATTTGGGACAATGAGGACAAGATAATGACAACTTTCAAAAGGGCCCTGCTGTGCGCCAGCACCGTAGGCCTGATACTCGGTACTGTGCCAGCATCAGCAAGCGAGCAAACCCCCAGTCTGGAAGACATGTGGGCGATTATACAGGCCCAACAGGCCACCATCGAACAACTTCAGGAAAAGCTGAACAAGACCAACGTACAAACCACCCAAACCAAAATTGCCGTTGAACAAACACAACAGACCATCGAAGTTGTTGCTGATGCCGTTGAAAACCGCGACAGCGTATCCGGTACAGGCTGGTGGAACCGGACCAGCATTGGCGGTTATGGCGAAATGCATTATGAGGGCGGTGCCAAGGACCAGCTGGATTTTCACCGTTTTGTGTTATTCTTTGGCCATGAATTTAGCGACAATATTCGCTTTTTCTCTGAATTAGAGGTCGAGCATTCTGTTGCTGGCGAAGGCCAACTTGGTGCTGTCGAGCTGGAACAAGGCTATATTGAGGCTGACCTGAACGACAACACCACGCTCTATGGCGGTGTGCGACTGGTGCCCGTGGGCCTGATCAATGAAACCCATGAACCACCGACCTTTTACGGCGTGGAACGCAACGCCGTTGAAAAAAATATTATTCCAACCACATGGTCGGAAGGCGGCGTTGGTGTGCACGGCAATATCGGCTCCAGCGGATGGTCCTATGACGCCATGATTTCCTCTGGTCTAGAACTCAATACGGCTAACGGATTCAAGGCGCGCTCGGGTCGCCAAAAAGTTGCCGAGGCCAATTTCAAGGACCAGGCTTATTCCGGACGCATTGCCTATACCGGCCTGCCCGGTGTTTCCATGGCCGCGTCCGCCTATTATCAAAATGACGTGACCCAGGGGGCCGGCGATGCCATTTCCGGCCAAGATGTCAGCGCCCTGCTCCTGACCGCCAATATTGATGCCAAATGGAAAGGTTTTGGCTTGCGCGCGCTCTACGCGGACTGGACCATCAAAGGGGCCGAAGCCCGCCTCAGCGGCCGTAACGAACAGACCGGGTATTATATCGAGCCATCCTACAGATTTGATGTTCCCATGGGGAGCTTTGACGAGGCGCAGCTGGGCGTGTTTTATCGCTATGCCAATTGGGATAATAATCGCGGCCTTAATGGCAATACCGGGCGTATGCGTCATGTCTTTGGGGCCAATTTCTGGCCCGTGCCCGATGTGGTGGTCAAAATGGATTATATTATCGAAGACCGTGAAAATGAAATCAGGGACCGTAAGTCCCTTAACCTAGGGATTGGATATCAGTTTTAGTGCAAAACTTAACCCCTTCTTTTTTGCACGCGGTCCGGCGCATAACCCCATTCGGGTTGTGCGTCTGGCTGTGTCTGGCCCCCATTGCCCGCGCCGACGACCCCGCCGCAAAAGCGGCCTTTATTGCCGCAGCATTTACAAACCAAAACCCAGAAGAAAAGACCCTGTGGCTGGATAAAACCATGAAGGCCGATATTAAAAAAATCCTCCGCCATGATTACCCGGCATTGCGTGTGCGCTATTGGCAGGCCGGCACAAAGACCCTGTGGGTGCTGGACGAAATTGGTAAATACAAACCCATCACATTGGGCGTGGTGGTTCAGGATGGGGCCATCGAGGCCCTCAAAGTTCTGGCCTATCGGGAAAGCCATGGCTGGGAAGTCAAACACGACTTTTTCACCCGGCAATTCATCGGCGCCCGATTGCCAAAAAACAACGCACTTGATCGCCGCATAGACGGTATATCCGGGGCCACCTTGTCGGTGCGGGCCTTAAAAAAACTGGCCCGGCTGGCGCTTTATTGTGATGCGCAGGTAAACACGAAATGAAACGCAAGCTCTCCTCGTTCCTCAAACGATGGCATAGGCGCATCGGGATTGTTTCGGCGTTGTTTGTTGTCCTTCTGTCCCTGACCGGTCTGCCACTTTTATTCTCGGGACCGTTGGGACTTGATCAAAAAACCATGGGCGGGGCCATCATCAGCGGCATCTATCATCAAGCCCCCAAAACCCCGCCGGTTGGCATCAAACTGGATGATGGGCAATGGGTGATCATGCTTGACGGGTTGGTTTATATCGGCAACGCGGACCCGATCGCTCTAGCACCGCCATTGGTGACGGCCAAAAAGGAAGACCGTTTTATCAGTGTTGCCAACACCAATGAAACCCTGTTGGCCCTGCATGATGGTCGTCTGGTCGAACGCATGAATGGCGTAGAATTTACCGGACGCACGCCATCACCATTACCGAAAGCCGTAAAACAGGCTGTGATCCAGCGTTATGCAGGACGCGGTATGGCGGTATCGCGCATTCTTCTGGACATCCATACGGGCCGGTTTATCGGCAAAGCCGGCACAGTATTGATGGCTGTGGCCAGCATGCTCTTCCTGCTCTTATCGCTCAGCGGGATTTATTTATGGCTGCGCAAACCCAATGGCAAAAAGCCTAAAACCGGATAAGACCCCCGCCCGCCTCAACCAGAATAACCTCTGTTGCGTTGGCCTGTCGGGCCGCGTCCCTGATGCTCGCCTCGTCCATCAGCGTGAAGGCCGTGGCCAGACCATCTGCTATGGTGGCCGATGAATGCACCACACTGGCCGACGCAAAAGATGATGCCGCGCCAATGGGGGAAAAAATATGAGAGTATTGCGCGCTGATATAACCGCCCCGCGGTGAGGATGTGGCCAGACCAGCGCGGCGCAATTTTACGGTGGCCACCACGTCCAGCGGATTATCCGGGTCAGCAATACCAAGCGCAAAGTGTTTGTCGCCAAAGGCCTGAAATTCCCCAATATTGACCAGACCGCTATAACCGCCCAACCCATCCAGCATCCGGGCCACCCGTTCGGTAATATACCCCTGGGCCATGCCGTTCAGGGTGACGGCCATGCCGGGGCGGTCAAACCAGACCCGGCGATCATCAACACGCACCCCGTCATTTCCCACCAGCCTTTGCGCCTGATCCCAAAGCACCTTGGATTTTTCAGGGGACAGCGTTTCGTCACTTATGCGTTTAGCCGCATCCCACAAAACCTGCACCGTTACATCAAAGGCCCCCTGGCTGAGCACGGCAACACGGCGCGCATGGTTGATCAATGCAATAAAATCTGCCGATGGGTTTGGCAAAACACCGTCGCGATTAAGGCGCGAGATTTCGGATCCAGGATCATAGAGTGAAAAGCTGTGGCTGAGCTTGGCAATTAAACCTTGCGCCCGCGCAAAGGCGTTTTGCGCCTGCGCATCATTGCCCCCGAACAGTTGAATAGACGCCGGTGCACCCAACGCCTCGCCTTCCCATATATGTGCCCCTTCACCACCGGCTGGCACATTGACACATCCCGATACGCCAAGGGCAGACACAGCACCAAAAACCCCACCGCCCCAATGCAAGACCTGTCTGCGTGTCACCATCATCCACATCCCTTATTCTTCTACGCGGTAAAGGCATACAGGTTTAGCGGCATAAAATACCGCATATTAAGATATGCAAATATGCATACCTCACCCGCCAAGCTGTTTGTTCTCATAACCACCAAGCAGGCCCATATACCCATCACAGAACACAGTACAGGCGCTCCCCGCCTCAGAAAAATAAAAAAAGGAATAATACAATGTCGGTCGCAGAAGCTTTTTCTCACTTTGACGCAAACACAATGTTCGATAACGCACTGGCACGGGTTCGCCGCACCATTGGCGTTCGCGAACTGCCACACACGGTCAGTGTCCGTGATTATCTGGATGCACAGGGCCTGACTGCCGTGGCATCCACCTCCCACGATGGATCGTCTATGGCTGCCGCTAATGAATCGGTTGCCCATACGCCTTATCATTCCAGTTTGGTTGCAAGCCGCCATACCCGCCGGAGCCGCCGGGCCTTGCGCGCATAGCAAAGTCACCCTACATACTCTGAACACCCTCTAACCCGTACACCCCCGCTTGCCGTCTGGCTGGCGGGGGTTTGCGTTTGGGCCATACATTTTTATACGACGGCCAGAGCACGCATCTTTCTGATGCTGAGGTTTGCACGAAGGCGCATTCCTGACTACATCTCTCTTTCAAGGAGTTGCTCATGCTGTGCGTTTTATCACCTGCCAAGAAAATCACCGTCAAAGACGCGCCCGATGGCGTTGCGACCAGTCGCCCGACATTGCTGCCCCAGGCGCGCCAGCTCGGCAAAGCCGCCCAAAAGCTGAGCCGCACCCAGATCAAGCAATTGATGGGGCTGTCTGATGCCCTGACCGAGCTTACCTATGCACGTTTTGTGGCCATCGACCTTGGTGATCATGCCCCCGGAAGTCCGGCGGCGCTGACCTTTGCCGGTGATGTTTATCGTGGTCTGGATGCCGCCAGCCTGACCCCAAAGGATTTGGATTTTGCACAACACCACGTGCGCATTCTGTCGGGGCTGTATGGTGTTTTACGTCCGCTGGACCTGATCCAGCCCTATCGGTTGGAAATGGGCCGCAAGCTGAAAACCGGGCGTGGTGAAGACATTTATGATTTTTGGGGCAGCACAATCGCAAAGGCCTTAAACGCCGATCTGGCCGCCAGCGGTTCTGATGTTCTGGTTAATCTGGCCTCGAACGAATATTTCAAAAGCGTCGATAAGACCGCCCTGAAAGCCCGGATCATCAGCCCGGTTTTCAAGGAGGTCAAAGAGGGCAATGCCCGCGTATTGGCGGTGTTTGCCAAACCGGCACGCGGTATGATGGCTCGATGGATTATCCAGAACCGGGTTACCGACGCGGCGCAGTTAAAGGACTTTACCATGGCCGGTTATCGCTTTGATGCGCAGGGCTCGACCCCGGACAAGCCACTTTTTGCCCGCCAGCAACCCGCCAAAAAGGCCGCTTAAATGCCTGCGGGCCTGCCATTAAACAACAAAGTTGCGCTGATTACCGGCTCGACCTCCGGGATTGGGCTGGCTTTGGCCGAGGCACTGGCAAAGGCCGGGGCCAATATCATGCTGAACGGTCTGGGCGATCAGGGCGAAATTGAAACCATACGCACCCAAATGGCCGACACCCATAATGTGGATGTGCGTTATCATAATGCCGATATGACGTGTCCAGACGCCATCGCCGATCTGGTGGCGCACACCCAAAGCGCCTTTGGCCGTCTTGATATTGCCATAGCCAATGCGGGTATCCAGCATGTGGCCCCGGTGGACGAATTTCCCATCGAGAAATGGGACGCCATATTGGCGATCAATTTGTCATCGGCCTTTCATCTGACCCGCGCCGCTTTGCCGATCATGAAAGCCCAAAAGTCCGGCCGCATCATCAATATGGCCTCGGCCCATGCGCTGGTCGCCTCGCCCTATAAATCCGCCTATGTAGCCGCCAAGCACGGGCTGGCGGGCCTGACCAAAACCGTGGCGTTGGAAATTGCCCAGGACGGCATCACCTGTAATGCCATCTGCCCCGGTTATGTGAAAACGCCCCTTGTCGAGGCCCAGATTGCCCCAACCGCCAAGGCCCGCGGCATCAGCGAAGAGGCCGTGGTCCGCGATGTCTTGTTGGCCGCACAGCCCACCAAAGCCTTTGTCGAATACGACCATCTGGCCGGCATGCTGCTCTATCTTGTCTCTGATGCAGGGGCATCGGTGAACGGCGCGGTTTTATCCATCGATGGCGGCTGGACGGCACAATAACCCCAATCTTTACGAGCAATATTATGACTGATGACACATTCCTGCGCGCCTTTGAAACTGGCCATCTGGCCGAAGAGGACTTTGACCACACAGCCCATGTGCGCGCCGGGTTTTTGCTCATTCGGCAATTGGGTTTTGCCCGTGCCGTGCCCCCTTATTGCGCGGCATTGCAGGCCCTGACCCGGCGTTTTGGCGTCCCTGAAAAATACCATGAAACCATCACCATTGCCTTTTTGGCACTGATCAGCGAACGCCTTGGCGATAACCCGAATATCGACTGGCAGGGTTTTCAACAAAACAACCCGGATATTTTCCAAAAAGACGCCCTCAAAGCCTATTATTCGTCGGCGCAACTGGCTTCCCCCGCTGCCCGGACCATGTTTCAATTACCCCGACCACAATAAAGGCACACACGCGGGGCAATCATGAGCACAACCACCATCACCCTGATCACATTGATTGCCTATCAGGGAATATTGCTGGGCATCGGGTTTTGGGCCAAAGGCCGCAATACCGACGAGCGGGATTTCTTTTTGGGCGGCCGCAATGTCGGCCCGTTCATCACCGCCATGTCCTATGGGGCCAGCTCGTCTTCGGCCTGGGTGTTGCTTGGCCTGACCGGGTATTTCTATACCACTGGCCCGGCTGCCTTGTGGATATTGCCCGGCGTTTGGGCCGGTTACATCGCCGTCTGGCTCTATATTGGCCCCGGCCTTCGGCGCATGGCGGGCCAGCATGACCTGGTGACCCTGACCGATTATCTGGCACTTGGGGCAGAGGGTACGGCACGCAAAACCATCATTGCGCTGGCCGCCTTTATGATCATCTTTTCCTTCTCGTTTTATGTCGCCGGACAGTTTCAGGGTGCCGGCACCGCCTTTGCCAGCGCTTTTGATCTGCCGATGAGTATCAGCGTCCTGATCGGTGCCGGGGTGGTGCTGGTTTATACGTGGCTGGGCGGGTTCTGGGCGGTCAGCATCACCGATGCGGTACAGGCCGGCCTGATGCTTGTGGTTGCCATTGTGCTGCCCATCGCCGCCATCACCGCGCTGGGCGGTCCGGGGCCGTTTTGGCAGGCGGTGACCAGCGCCGCACCCCAAACACCAGCCCCCCATGCGAGCGCACTGGCCGCCACCGGCTTTATCATCGGATCGCTGGGCATCGGCATTGGCCCGGTGGGTCAGCCGCAATTACTGACCCGATTGATGGCCATTGACAGCGAAGCCGACATCCGCCGCGGCTTTGCCATTGCCCTTGGTTGGGCGGTTGTCGTGTTTAGCGCCATGGCCGTTTTGGGTCTGGCGGCGCGCACCTTGATTACCCCGGATACCGGCGCCAGTGAGGGCGTGTTTTTTGCGATCAGCAACACCGTCTTGCCGGGCGTGTTGGCCGGTATTGTGCTGGCCGCAGTTTTATCGGCCATCATGTCCACCGCCGACAGTTTGTTATTGGTCGCCGGATCGGCGGCGGCGCATGATCTGGGGCTGGCCCGGCGGTTTCCCGATCATGCCTTGTTGGTTTCGCGCCTGACCACTGCGGCGCTGTGTGTTGCCGCCGCGATCCTGACTTTGGCGCTGCCCGCCAGTATTTATGGTCGGGTGTTGTTTGCCTGGTCGGCGCTGGGCGCCGCCTTTGGACCTCTGGTCATCGCCATGGCCATGGGACGGCCTCCCCGCCCCACCGGGGTGATCATAACCATGCTGACCGGTTTCACCCTGACGGTGATCTTGTATCTGCAACCCAATACACCCGGCGATTGGGCCGAACGTGTCGCCCCGTTTGTTATCGCCCTGGTGATGGCTTTGATGATGCCCGCGAAACGCGCCTAGCGTGCCAATAAAAAGGCCCGCATGTCTTTGGTCACGGCCTCCAACGATGGCTCGTGCACATACATCATATGCCCGGCCGGATAATAGCTGGTGGTGACGCGGGCCAGGTCGATGCCATTGCGGTTCATGGTTAAATCAGTGGCAAAAAACGGCGTCGCGAAATCATAATACCCTGAGGCGATAAACACCCGATAGTCCGAGTTTTCGCGCATCGCCTCGCCGATCCACGGGGCCACATTGGTATAAGCCGGCCAACCCTGGTTTTTGTCTGTTGCCCATTTCCAGTTCCGCCCCGGCTTGCCGCCCAACACATTAAAGCGCCGCTCGATCGGTACAGCCAATTCGCGGGTGAAATAGTCTATGGCCGCCGCCGTATAGGCCGCATCAATGCCATACCCCGATGGGTCATTATCAAATGTCTCACCCGCAGCATCAAAGTCCTTGCCTGTATAGCGGCCATCGAGCCGTCCGATAGTTTTGCCTTCTTCGCGCAGAAGTTCTTTTTCAAAGCGAAACGGATTGATGCGCATATTGGTGTTGCGAATATAGCTTTGAGAAAGACCGGTATAACGGGCCAGTTTTGCAACCAATACGGCCTGTTGATCTGCGGCCAAAGACGTGCCGCGCAACAAGGCCGGGGCATAATCATCAAGCGCAAAGGCCTTTACTTCGGTCAAAAATGCCTGCTGGTCATCATTCCACGGCGTTTTATCGACCTTGCCATGGTACCAGGCCGCTGCCGCCATGGTTGGCAGATAAGCAATATGCGGCGTGTCATTGGCCGGTGAAAAACGCGCCGTTTGAAAGTCCAGAATGGATGAGATCAGTATCACACCGTTCAGCCCCATATCGGTCCAGCCGCCTTGCAAAGCGTGGGTCAGCGCCGCCGCACGCGTCGTGCCATAGCTCTCCCCGGCCAGATATTTGGGGCTGTTCCAGCGTTTATTTTTGGTCACCCAGATGCGGATAAATTCGGCCAGTGATTGCGCGTCTTCATTGATGCCCCAATAATCCTTGGGGTCTTTATCGCCCAAAGCCCGGCTCCACCCGGTGCCAACCGGATCAATGAACACCAGATCAGCAATATCCAAAAAGGTATACGGGTTGTCTTCGATATCATAAGGCGGCGCGCCGTCATCCAGACCGCCTTGTGGCAAAGCCACACGGCGCGGACCAAACACCCCCATGTGCAACCAGATCGAAGCCGAACCCGGCCCGCCATTAAAAATAAAAATCACCGGACGTTTATGAGCGTCCTTTACCCCGGTGCGCCGATAGGTGGTCGAAAAAACACTGGCCACCGGTTGGTCTTTTTCATCGCGCAAATACGTCTCGCCCGCAGTGACCGCATAAGCCACTTTCTGGCCAGCAATGCTGACCGTACCGGTTTTATCGACGCTGACCGGGTCTGATATTTTGGCGCTTGACGCCTTGTCTTGTTTTTTGGTTTCAGCCTGCGCCGGCAGGGTCAATAACCCAAAGGCCGCGATGACGGTCATTATTATTTTTGACATGATGCTCTCCCTCTTCCCGCATAAAGTGAACCATGGGAAAGACCGATCGCCAAGGGCGCATCTGATTTTGTCTTGCAGGCGGTAAAATATGATGCATATTCATGGTATATAAATCAATGGCTTGCACTTTTGATGTCAATCTGGCGTAAAATATGACGTAAATTTAAGGAAAGAGACATGGCGTTTGCCCAAAAAATGTCTGTCTGGTTCGGTCAAAAAACCCGGACCAAAGTCCTGACATATGACAACTACCCGCTGTGGCTGCCCTTGGTGCAATTGCCTTTTGCCATATTGCTTTTTTTGGCCGGGCTGGGGCTTACCCCCGGCGCGCGCGGGTCTGGGCTTATTGCCGGGCTTGGTACATTATGGCTTAGCCGCCTAGGCTGGTGTTTTTATCGCATAAGCAAAACCAGACTGGCCAAGCGGCGCGCCGGAACCTCCCCCCATTTGGGTGCTTGACCCGCGCCGTGCGCACCCTAGGGTGTGTTCAAAATACATAAAGATATAAGGGGAGAGTCAAATGGGTTGGTGGTTCAAAGCCGTATTGTGGCAGCGTGTCTTGATTGCATTATTACTGGGCGTCGGTGTGGGTTTGGCATTTCGCTCTTTTGGCGGCACACAAGTGATTGACGGGGTCACCCATTATCCTGGCGCCGCATTTGTCACAACGTGGATCAAACCGTTTGGCGATGCCTTTGTGCAATTGATCAAAATGCTGGTTGTCCCGCTGGTCTTTACCACTTTGGTGACCGGCATCACCTCAATGGGGCATCCGTCCAAATTGGGCAGCATCGGGGTGCGCGCCTTTTTGCTCTATGTCTTTACCACCCTGGTTGCGGTCACAATCGGCCTGGTTTTCGCATCAATTTTTCAACCCGGATCCGGCGTTGATTTTGCCGATGTGGTTCCCAATGTTCTGGCCGGCGATCCGCCAACCATGACCCAGCGCCTGATCAATATTATACCGGCCAACCCGATCAATGCGTTGGCCAATGGTGACATGTTGGCGATTATCTTTTTTGCACTGATCCTGGGTGTGGCCATATTGATGGTCGGCAAAACCGCCAAGCCGGTTGATGATTTTTTCAAGGCCGCCGTACAGATCATGTTCAAGATCACCCATTGGGTGATGGAGCTGGCCCCGTATGGCGTTTTCGCCCTGATCACCTGGGTCACCGCCACCAAGGGCGTTGAGACCTTCAGCTCTGTTTTGATGCTGGCACTGGCGCTCTATCTGGGCTGTATCACCCATATGGCCCTGATGTATGGCGGCTTGATCAAGTTTGTCTTGCGGCTGCCATTGGTCCGGTTTTTCAGAGGTATTCTGGATGCGCAGGTTGTGGCTTATTCCACCTCGACCAGCGCCGGCACATTGCCGGTCACCATTGCCTGTGTTCAGGATAATCTGGGCATCAAGCCGGTTGTCGCTGGCTCTGTCCTGCCTTTGGGGGCGACCATTAACATGGATGGCACCTCGCTTTATCTGGGTTTGCTGGCGGTTTTTGCCGCCAATGCCTTTGGCCTTGATTTGGTATTTTCTGATTATGCACTGATCGCCCTGACGGCAACATTGGCCTCCATCGGCACAGCCAGCATCCCTTCGGCGTCGCTTTTCATGTTGGCCATTGTCTTGCCGGTGATTGGTGTCTCGGCTGAACAAATCGCCTTGATGGTGGGGTTCATTCTGCCGTTTGATCGGCCCCTTGATATGATGCGGACCATGACCAATGTCACCGGCGATGCCGCCGTGGCCACCGCCGTGGCCAAATGGGAAGGCGAGCTGGACGAAGAGGTCTTTCGCACGGTGGCGAAGGTTTAGGGCTTCCCTCACTCGTCGTTCTCCGGCTTGACCGGAGGACCCATTGGGTAGCCTTGCGAGTGTTGCAACTCAATATGGACCCTCCGGTTAAACCGTAGGGCGACGAAAGTAAGGGTGGTGATTTCGGTTACTATCACCTAAATTATAATAAAAAAACCATTATAGATATGCGGACTCCATTG
This sequence comes from Robiginitomaculum sp., assembly GCA_021776525.1. Taxonomy (GTDB): domain Bacteria; phylum Pseudomonadota; class Alphaproteobacteria; order Caulobacterales; family Maricaulaceae; genus Robiginitomaculum_B. The sequence goes on along the minus strand of JAJFFT010000001.1, from coordinate 390,755 downwards.
ATTATAATTATAGGTTATACGCTCAAGAAATTTTCTAAGGAAAAGTAATGGAAAACTCCCACAATCACCTCACACTTAGTATTTAGCTCCGAATACAAAATAGAACTGGAGCTGATAAATATAACCGATAATAGTTTTGATGTTAGGGTGTATACCCAAACCACTAAAAAAGGCCGCTCATCCGAGCGGCCTTTTTCGTAATGATGAGAAGCGTTTTGGCTTAATGCTCTACATCACGCCAGACGGCTTTGTACGAGCCATACATCAGCAGCGCAAAGATGAAGAGATAGATCATCACCATCCAGCCCATACGTTTGCGTTGTTCCATCTTTGGATCCGAAGCCCAGGCCATAAAGGTCACCACATCGTGGGCCATTTGCTCAACGCTGGCCTGTGTACCGTCAGAATATTCGACCAATTCGTCAAACAATGGCGGTGGCATACCGATCATTCCGCCTTTAAAGGCCGGGTTGTAATTCATACCGGGGCGCATATCGACGCCTTCGGGGGCTTCATCTTCATAACTGGTCAGCAGGCTGTAGATATATTGCGGACCATGTTCGCGGGCCCGAACCAGGACTGAGAAGTCTGGTGGAAAGGCACCACCATTAGAGGCCCGCGCCGCCTGTTCATTGGCAAACGGCGATGGGAAATGGTCAAACGGTTTTGCTGAGCGTTCGAACATATCGCCTTCACTGTCAGGTCCGTCGGTCACGGTAAACATGTCCGCAATGGCCTTGATCACCGGGCTTTCATTGGGGTTGGGGTGCTCTTCATCATAGAAGGGTGCACCCGGATCACCAAGATTGCGAATAGCCACCAGCGACATGCTGTGACAGCTTGAGCAGCTTTCCTGATAGACCTGAAAGCCACGCTGCGCCGCTGCCTTGTCGTATGTGCCAAACAGCCCCTCGAACGAGAAATGCTCGTCCTTGAGAACGGCTTCACCGCCCGACGCCGATGCCGCACCCGCGGCAAGACAAATGCTGGCCGCCGCAACAAGGCTGGCCGTCAATTTAGATAAGCGCATCTCAGGCCTCCCCTGCATTGGATTTGAGCACTGACTTCTCGATGCTTTCCGGGCGGGCCTTGGGTTTTTCAACCAGACCCAGAACCGGCAGGATCACCAAGAAGAAGGCATAATAGTAAAGCGTCAAAATACGGGCTAACCACAAAAAGCTGAAACCCGTGGCAACGCCGTGTTCGTCCACTGCGGTCGCAAACACCAGATCAGTTGGTGATTTGGCACCGGCCCAACCCAGGCCAATGCAAACCAGAACGAAGATCAGGAAGAACAGCTTGGCCAGCGGGCGATACCGCATGGAGCGCACTTTTGAGGTGTCCAGCCAAGGCAGTACAAACAGCACAGCAATCGCACCAAACATAACAATCACACCCCCCAGCTTGTCGGGTACAGCCCGCAGCATGGCGTAGAATGGCAAATAGTACCATTCGGGCACAATATGTACCGGGGTGACCACCGGGTTGGCCCGGATGTAATTGTCCGGGTGACCAAGCGCGTCTGGCATAAAAAACACAAAGGTGGCAAAAACCATCAAGAAGACGACAATCGCGAAGCCATCTTTCACCGTGTAATACGGGTGAAACGGCAATGTGTCCTTGTCGACGTTTTTCACACTGACACCGGTCGGATTGTTATTGCCCGGAACGTGCAGCGCCCAAACGTGCAGGATCACCAGGCCCAGAATGGCAAATGGCAATACAAAGTGCAGGCTGAAAAAGCGTTGCAATGTTGGGTTATCAACCGAAAACCCGCCCCACAACCAGCTGGTGACACTTTCGCCGACCAATGGAATGGCACTGAACAAATTGGTGATCACCGTGGCGCCCCAAAAAGACATCTGGCCCCAAGGCAACACATAACCCATAAAGCCTGTGGCCATCATCAAAAGGTAAATCACCACACCAACAATCCACAACACCTCGCGCGGTGATTTGTACGAGCCATAATAAATGCCCCGGAACATGTGGATATACACCGCCAGAAACATCATTGATGCCCCGGTAGCGTGCATGGGTTGCAACATCCAGCCAAAGCGAATATCGCGATTGATGTGCTGTACGCTGTCATAGGCCATGCTGACATGCGGTACATAGTGCATGGCCAAAATGATGCCGGTGATGATCTGGCTCATCAATATGACGGCCAGAATGGCCCCAAATGTCCACCAGTAATTCAGGTTTCTGGGGGTTGGGAAGATGAAAGTGTCATAGCCCAATCTGACGATGGGCAGACGTGCATCCAGCCATTTTTCAAAGCCGGACTTGGGATCGTATCCTGGATAACCGCTCATAATGTCCCCTATCCGATTTTGATGAGTGTGTCGGTGAGATATTGGTAAGGCGGCAGGTAAAGATTTTTTGGTGCCGGTCCTTTGCGAATGCGCCCTGCCGAATCATAGTGTGACCCGTGGCATGGACAGAACCAGCCGTCATAATCCCCTGCGCCATCGCCAATGGGCACACAACCAAGGTGTGTGCAATTGGCCAGCATGATCAGGTATTGTGGCTCGTATTTGCCGTCTTTATTGGGCACCAGCCGCTGTTCATCTGTCTGCGGGTCTTTCAACGTAGCGACATCAACGGCGCGTGCTTCGTCGATCTCTTTTTGTGTCCGGTGACGGATAAAGACCGGCTTGCCTTGCCATTTGGCAATAATTTGCTGCCCTTCTTCGATACCTGACATATCCAACTCGGTTGTTGAAAGTGCTTGTGTATCGGCTGCAGGGTTCATCTGATCAATCAATGGCCAGACAAACAGTCCGGCCCCAACGGCGCCCGCGGCACCAGTGGCGATATAGATGAAATCTCTGCGGCTTGGGTCTTGGGCAGATGTTGAGACAGTTTCAGCCACGACTAAACCTCTTGTATTTCGATGCGCCAGAACAATAAACCACACCACCGGCTCTCTGGCGCACCGGCCGGGGCGTGTGAACTGCTCTGCGGGAAAAGACGTTCCGGTTCCGTAACAACCTGACGGTCATAGGTGCGGACGCCCCCCACAAAGCGTTTCTCTGATAGCGGAATAAATTGTGCCGCGCATTTATTCAACCTTAGAGACGCAAAAGAGACGATTATTCTTGCCTTTTACGCAGCCCGGTCGGCAAAAAAGCACGATTCACGCTCGCATGGGCCCGATCGTTACGCTAACAACGCGCCGCAGGAGCACCACATGTCCGACACAGAATCACACAAGCAACTGGCCAGCGACTGGTTTGGCGCACTTCAAACGCGGATTTGCACCGCGCTGGAACAGCTCGAAGACGCCGCCGATCCGGCGCTTTACGATGGCGAGGCCGGCCGGTTTGAGAAAACCAAATGGCAGCGCGGCGACGGTTCCGCTGATCTTGGTGGCGGCACGGCGGCGCTTTTGAAAGGCCGCGTGTTCGAAAAGGCCGGCGTCCATGTCTCGCAAGTCTGGGGCGAATTTTCAGACGAATTTCGCGGCCAGATCCCCGGCACAGAGGACAACCCGAACTTTTGGGCGGCCGGCATCTCGCTGATCATCCACCCCAAAAACCCGCGCGTGCCGGCGGTGCACATGAACACCCGTTTTATTGTCACCACCAAAAACTGGTTTGGTGGCGGCGCAGATCTCACCCCGGTGCTGGACGTGGATCGGCGTGCCGATGCCCCAGACACATTGGCCTTTCATGGGGCCATGAAGGCCGCCTGTGATGCCCACGCATCTGGCGATTACCAGGCCTATCGCGCCTGGTGCGATCGCTATTTCTTCCTGCCGCACCGGGACGAGCCACGCGGCACAGGCGGCATATTTTACGATCGCCTCACCAATGACTGGGACGACGATTTTGCTTTTACCAAAGCCGTTGGCGAGGCCTTTTTAGAGGTTTACCCCACCATTGCCGCCGGGCGCATGGCCGAGCCATGGAGCGCGGCGGAGCGCGAAGAACAGCTCATTCGCCGGGGCCGCTATGTGGAATTTAACCTGCTCTATGATCGCGGCACCACTTTTGGCCTAAAAACCGGCGGCAATGTCGCCACCATTTTATCCTCTATGCCGCCCGTGGTGAAATGGCCCTAAGATAACAGCACCCTAAAGGGCATGCATAACTTAATACTATCCTCGCGCTTTGGCCCAAATCATAAGGGTCAAAAAGGGGTAATAAGCCTCGTTTAAGGGACATTTAAAGGACAATAAGAGGCCGGTAAGGGGTAATCCAGGGCACGCCCAAGGGCCATTAAGGGGTAAAAGGCCGGATAGTTTATCCAAAACGCGCCTATCCCCGGGATAACAAACCTCGTCGTCCTTGGGCTTGACCGGAGGGCCTATTATGCATGGCAATGTTTGTATGGCTTTTCTGTGGATCCTCCGGTCAAGCCCAAGGACGACGACGGTGCGTGTTTGCACAACCTTATCCCACACCTGTCTGGTTAGCGTATTATTGTTAGCGACAATCCGGTTTTTCCCTCTCCTTGGGGAGAGGAGGACAGAAACGCAGAACACCAACCCTAGGGTCCTCGGGCATAAGCCCCGTATAAGACTGACGCCTTCGCGAGGAACCCCATTGGGAGGCATCCATGCTTCGGGGTTTCGCTACGCGACACACTGAACCATGAGGCGGAGCTTAAAACTATACCCTCATCCAGAGGTGGCGCGTCAGCGCCCTCGAAGGATGTTGGCCGGGGACGCAATAGCGCGAGAATGTTTACCCTAATAGCCCAAGGAACTTTCCCCCATCCGCCCTACTCCCAAGCCGCAAACAGTTTGGACAATTTCAGGCCCTGGCCCTGATAGTTGGAGCCGGTGGCACCATAAAGCGCCGATGGGGTTTCGGACATCGGCTCGAACACCAGTTTCGCGACCGTTTGGCCATCTTCCAGGATAAACGGCACATCGCGGCCACGCACCTCCAAAACCGCCTTGGCCCCGGCACCGCCGGCGCCGTCATAGCCAAAGCCCGGATCAAAAAAACCGGCATAATGGACACGAAATTCGCCAATTTCAGGAGCGATGGGGGCCATTTCGGCGGCCATATCAGGGGGGATGCAAATGGCTTCTTTGGAGGCCAGAATATAAAATTCACCCGGATCAAGGATCAGTTGGCCATTACGGGGGCAAAGCGCCTCCCAATAATCGCGCGGATCATGGCCACCTATGGCGCGCAAATCCAACACCCCGGCATGACGTTTGGCGCGATAACCCACCAGCGCATCTGGAGTAAGCGCCAAAGAGACGTCCAGCGATTTGACCGGGCCGCCCGTATCCCCGCCTGTGCCACGTAGACGAATTTGCGCCAATCGATCACCGGGGCGCACCAGAATGGAAAATGTGCGCGGGCTGATCTCCAACCAGAGGCCACCCTTATATCCCGGCGCAATGGTATCAAACGCCGTCGCCCCGTCCATAATCACCCGCGTAAACACATCAATGCGCCCGGTCGAACTTTTGGGATTGGTGCGCGCGCAAATATCATTTGGCAACGACAATCCCTCGATCAACGGTACCAGATAAATACAGCCGGTTTCCAAAACCGCACCGGGGGTGAGGTCAATTTCATGCATCACCAAAGGCGCTGTCAGGCGCGACTTTACGGGCACGCCTCGCCCCGGCAAAAAGCTGGCCCGCAGGCGGTATGCCGTGCGCCCAAGGCGCAAATCCATACTGGCCGGTTGAATCTGGTCGTTATCCAGCGGCGTATCAAAGTGGATGGCACCGGTCTGCACACAGGTGCGGATTTGCTGGTCGGCCAGGATTTTTGCGCTGTTCATAGTCACTCTGCCTTTATGATCGCCAAAGCAGACGCGATTCGCCACTGCGGCGCAAGAACTTGATGATCGGCACGAATTAAGGTGAAGTGTGCAAATGACTTGGGAAAAGACCACCAATGGCATTTTGATACGTGTCGAGCCGTTCTTTTTAGATGATCGCTCGGACGCCGATGTGGGCCGTTTTGTCTGGGCCTATCAGGTGGATATAGAAAACCACAGCGCGCTCAGTGTACAATTGCTCAACCGGTATTGGCGCATCACCGATGCCAATGGCCAGTCCGAAGAGGTGTTTGGACCGGGCGTGGTGGGCGAACAGCCGGTACTGGCGCAAGGAGAGAGCTATCGCTATAGTTCCGGCGCGCCTTTGCGCACGCCTTCGGGTCTGATGGAAGGTTATTACGATATGAAAAGCGAAACCGGAGAACAGTTTCGCGCCCTCATTCCGCTTTTTTCCCTGGACAGTCCCCATGATACCGCCAGCACCCATTGAGCCCGCCACCCGATGAATAGCGCCCGCACCGTAGCCCTGATCATTGGGGCTTTGCTGATTTTGCTTGGGGTGTTCATGTTGGCCCCAATGCTCACAGATTTTGCCACCGGGTCTGATGAATGGCGCAGCTTTGCCACCGCCTCGGCGCTGACCTTGTCGGCCGGGTCGATCCTCATGCTGGTATCGCGCGGTGGGCAATTGTCGATGAATTTGCGGGCTGCCTTCATCCTGACCACTTTTTCATGGGTGATCATGGCGGCCTTTGCAACGCTGCCCTTTATGCTGATGCAAAACCCGATGACCTTCACAGATTCTTATTTCGAGTCCATTTCCGGCCTGACCACCACCGGCTCAACGGTGATGAGCGGTCTGGACGAGATGCCAAAGGGCATATTGCTGTGGCGTTCGCTTTTGCAATGGATTGGCGGAGTCGGGATTATTATTGTGGCCATGGCGGTGTTGCCAATGCTGAAAGTTGGCGGCATGCAATTGTTTCGGGCCGAATGGTTTGAACCCATGGGCAAGGTTTTGCCGCGCGCCCAGACCATCGCCATCGGCATTGGCGCGGCCTATCTGGGCCTGACCATATTGTGTGCCGGGGTCTATTGGATGCTGGGCGTGGATGCCTTTGATGCGATCTGCCTGTCCATGACCACAATGGCCACCGGCGGTTTTGCCAATTCCGATGCCTCGTTTGCCGCATATTCTGCGGGCGGTGCAGACATTGCCGCCAGTTTTTTCATGGTCATGGCCTCATTGCCTTTTGCCGCTTATATTCTGGCGGTACGTGGCGATCTGTCGGCCTTATATCGCAATGCCCAGGTGCGCGGCTTTATTGGCCTGTTGGTGGTCCTGATCACGATCATGACGATGTACCTGTTCTGGGTCAATCACGAGGGCCTGGCCCATCCCGTGCGCCTGACGATGTTTAATGTTATTTCGATTGTCACAGGCACCGGTTACGGGTTTGGGGACTTTCATGAATGGGGCACGCTGGCACCGCCAGCATTCTTTGTGTTTATGTTTATTGGCGGCTGTGCCGGCTCTACATCCTGCGGCATCAAGATTTTTCGCTTTCAGGTGGCCATCGAGGGCTTGCGCGCCCATGTCCGCCGGATGATCCGCCCGTCGCTGGTCCGCCCTTTGCGTTATAATGGTGCACCCTTGCCGCAATCGGCATTGTTTTCTGTCTATAACTTTTTCTTTGTCTATTTTGCCTGCTTTACGGTGGCCGCCATCGCCCTGTCATTTACCGGCCTTGACCCCACCACCGCCATTTCCAGCGCCGCCACAGCGATCAGCAATGTTGGCCCGGCGCTGGGCGATATTGTCGGACCGGCCGGCAATTTCGAACCGCTCTCGGATTTTGCCAAATGGGTGATGGCATTGACCATGCTGGTCGGGCGGTTGGAGCTGTTTACGGTGTTGGTGCTGTTCCTGCCGCGTTTTTGGATCAGCTAGTTATTAGCGCCATCTGTTATAGCGGTTAATTTACTCAAGTTAAAATATTTGCTATATTCGCGATCATACATAATAAATACACTAGCCAAAAAATTGGAATAATTTTATGTCAATTACGGAAATACCTGATGACGATAAATGGCTAACACTACAATATGAAATGTTTGGTAACAGCATAATGCATTTGCATGATAGCTTCTACAAACTTGCGTCAATGTCTTTCGTTTGGAACGCTTCTTTAGGTGCTGGAGTTGCATTCACAATTAATGATGATTATTTTTTTATCAAATACTTTTTAATAGGCATAGGTATTGTTTACAACATTGGCGCTGGTGTATATTACAAAGCTATAGTTACATGGATAAAACATTTAGAAATTTCATACAATAATATGATAAATAACACTGATGCCTTGCAGTACACAAAAGATATTATATTAAATTTCAACGATCAAAAAAGGGGATTTTTACATAAATTGTTTCTTGATGTAGGAATGTTTTATTTTGGCTTAGCGTTTGTTTGGTTTATTATTTCTTTATTGGTGTTTTTTTGCATTAGCTAATTATATAATACTCTTCACTACAAGTGATAGATATTATCAAATTAATAGACTCCTACCATGCTTGTCGGGCGGCTGGAATTGTTCACCGTGTTGGTGCTGTTCCTGCCGCGCTTCTGGATGAGCTAGGCGAACGCCTCTAGCTTCACCCAGGCTTTTTGGGCATCCACAGCTCGATCTTGCGACCCTCCGGATCAATAAACCAGCCAAAGTCGCCATAAATCTCCGACTTCATATCGCCGACAATCTGGCCCCCATGAGCGCGCACCTGTTCCAGCACCTCGACCACATTATCGACCATCAGGTTAATCATCACGTCTTTTTCGGATGGGTCCATGTAATCGTTGTTGCGATCGAAGATGGAAAAAACCGGCCCGGCAAAATCATGAGGGGTAAAATGCACATATTGTGTGTCGCCGCCCATATCTTCAAAAGCCAGACCAAGGGCGTCGCGATACCACTGCGCCGTTTTTTCGGGGTGATCAGACTTGAAAAAAATACCGCCTATGCCGGTAATTCTGGCCATTGATATCTCCTGGATAAAAATCCTCGATAATTACTTAGAGGAAATTTCCTCAGGCTTGAAGAAAAAATCCTTCGAACAAAAAGCGCAGGTCATGCGAATGCGCCCGTCATCCTCGGTCATGCTGTCATGCTCTTCGGGGGGGAATTGCGACAAGATAGAGCGCAGATAATCGGGTGTGCAGGGACAGCGTTTGTGCAAAGCAATGGGATCAAAAATCCGCGCCCCGTCTTCGTGAAACAAACGGTACAGCAGCGTATCGGTGGACAATTGCGGGTCGGTCAACTCATCCGCACTGATGGTCTCGAACAAGGCTCCGGCATGGTCCCATGCCGCGTTGGCCGCATCGGCATCGCTTTGCCCAGCAATCAATTGCATGATCGCCCCGCCGCCGCGCCAGGTTTTTTTTCCATCGGCATTGGTCAGGCGCGCCATGCTGGCATTCAGGCGTGTCGGTATCTGTTCGGAACTGGTGAAATATGACAGCGCACTATCGCTTAACCGCGCCCCGGCCAGTGCCACCACCCCCTGATAAGTCTCGCCAGAGGACTTTGGATCGATAGTCAAGGTAAAGCGGCCTTTGCCCATCAACTGGCCAAGGTCGGGGATCATGCCATCCAGTCTGGTCAGGGCCTCTGCATCAAAACGGGCATAACCGCGCACCCCGCCTGTAGTCGAATAATCGGCCAGTACAAAGCTCACCGGCCCATCGCCATTGACCTGAATGATCAGTCGCCCATCAAATTTCAGCGACGATCCGGCAAGGGCAGCGATCAACACCGCCTCGCCCAGCAATGACGCCACGGCATCCGGGTAATCATGGGCACCCAGAATATCATCCAGCACAGCACCAAGACGTACGACACGGCCACGGACCGGGCGGTTTTCCAGCGCAAACGGAATGACGACATCATCTTTGATCTCGGCACTCATGGTAACAGGCACCATTTGAGGATGGCTTTTTGTGCATGCAGCCGGTTTTCGGCTTCATCAAAAACCAGCGACCGCGCCCCGTCGATCACCGCCGCCGAAACCTCTTCACCACGATGAGCCGGCAGACAGTGCAAGAAGACCGCTTCGCGCTTGGCCTGTGCCATCAACTCTTCGGTCACGCAATACGCGGCCAGATCAGCCAGTCGCGTGTCCGCGTCGGCATCCCCCATAGAGACAAATGTATCGGCGATAACCACATCGGCCCCGTCCACTGCGGCACGGGGATCAGCGGTCAATTCAACCCTGGCACCAGAATTACTGGCATAGGCCAGATCATCCTCAGCCGGAGTATAACCACCAGGGCACCCAAGGGTCAGCGAAAAACCCAACTTGGGGGCGGCATGAATAAAGCTGGCGGCAACATTATTGCCATCACCCACCCAGGCCAGTTTCAAGCCATCGAGCGTGCCAAAATGTTCTTGCAGCGTTAAAAGATCGGCCATGATCTGACAGGGATGCGAGCGATCTGTCAGGCCATTGATCACCGGCACGTCGGAAAATTCCGCAAACTCGGTGACGTCCTCATGAGCATTAGCGCGGATCATCACCGCATCGACAAAACGCGATAACACCTGCGCCGTATCGGAAACGCTCTCGCCGCGCCCCAATTGCATGTCAGCGGCGTTCAGCACCAAAGATGACCCGCCCAATTGGCGAATGGCCATATCAAACGACACCCGCGTCCGGGTTGAGCTTTTCTCGAAGATCATCGCCAGCGCCCGGCCCGGCAGTGCCGGATCCGGATCCACAGCGCCCTTGGGCAGGCCCTTACGGGCCACCTTCATAGCGGCAGCGTCGGCCAGAAGTGCCGTTAAGTCCGCCGCCGGAACGTCAATAAGGTCGAGGAAATGCCGCATAGAGCCTAGTCTTTCTTGCTGGCCACGGCCAACGCCTCATCCAGAACCGCGATGGCTTTGCGGGCGTGCTCTTCGGTGATGATCAAAGGCGGTGCCATACGCAATACATTATCGCCCGCCGCACCGGTTAGAAGACCACGATCGCGGGTCAGGGCCAAAATCTCACGATTGACATAAGGTTCTTTGAGCTTGATGCCCGTGAGCAAGCCTTTGCCCCGCACATCCTCGATCATATCGGGATAGGTGTCGGCCAGACCCGCCATTTGCTGTTTCAGAAACTGCCCCATTTTGATGACATTATCCAAAAAGCCCGGCTTGGTAATCTCGTCCCAGACCGCAATCCCGACGGCCATGGCCATCGGATTGCCGCCATAAGTAGACCCGTGCGTGCCCACCACCATGTGTTCGCCAACGGCGCGGGTGGTCAACCATGCGCCCAGCGGAAAGCCGCCACCAACGCCCTTGGCCACAGCCATAATATCCGGCTCAGCACCCGACCATTCATAGGCAAACATTTTGCCCGTACGCCCGGCCCCACATTGGATTTCATCATAAATCAACAACGCCCCGGTTTCGTCGCAAAGTTTACGCAATAGGCGCAAAAATTCGTCAGGTGCGGCGCGCAAACCGCCCTCGCCCTGTACCGGCTCAATAATGACCGCCGCGGTTTTATCAGTAATGGCGGCTTTGGCGGCCTCTTCATCAGCAAAAGCAATTTGCGTAAAACCCTCCATACGCGGGCCAAACCCTTTCAGGTAAGCCGGATTACCACCGGCATTGATCGCCCCGTATGAGCGACCATGAAACGCCCCTTGAAAGGTGACAATCTCGACCCGATCTTCCGCGCCCTTATCGGCGTGATATTTGCGGGCCGCTTTGAGCGCCCCTTCAATGGCTTCGGTGCCTGAATTGGTGAAGAATACCAGATCGGCAAAACTGTTATCACAATAGCGCCGGGCCAGGTCTTCGCGGGCCGGAACCTCAAACATATTGGACAAGTGCCAGATCTTGCCCGCCTGATCGTTCAGGGCCTTGACCAGCGCCGGGTGACAATGCCCCAACCCGTCCACCGCGATACCGGCAATAAAATCCAGCCAGGCATCACCCTTGGCATCATAAAGCCAAACGCCTTCACCACGTTCAAAAACCAGATCAGGTGGGGCATAGGTGGGAATAAGGTGAGATGACATAGCGCGACTCCTTTAAGGGGGTTCTGGTGTGTTTGGGTTCAGCTTTTTAAGCGCCAGCCGGAACGCAACATGGCAAAACTGGCCACGGCAAGCCCCAGATTGATGACGCCGGTATACAATATTCCATGAACAATCGAACCATCGGCTACGCCGGTAAAGCCATAACGAAACCCATCAATCAGATAAAAGAACGGATTGACGGCGCTCAATTGCTGGAAGGCCGGGGGCAGGATTTTAACCGAATAAAACGTCCCCGATAAAAAGGTCAGCGGCAACAGCACAAAGTTCTGCACGGCCGAAAGATGATCAAAACGCTGGGCGTAAATACCAGCCATCAGGCCGACCATGCCCATCATCAAAGCAGCGTTTAACGCGAACCAGAATGCCATCGCCGGGTGTGCGATGGTGATGTGCATAAAAGGTATAATGCACAATACACCAACCGCCCCGACAAATATGCCCCGTGTCGCCGCCCCGGCGATAAAGGCAATGGACAGTTCGGCCGCGGACAATGGCGGCATCAGAAAGTCCACGGCATTGCCCTGAACCTTGGAGACAATCAACGATGAAGATGAATTGGCAAAAGAATTATTCAAGATCGCCATCATCACCAGACCGGGCACCAGAAACTGGGTAAAGGCAACACCATTGACGGCTGGGCGCAAATCCCCAAAGGCCAAGGTAAACACCAATAGGAAAAGCAGCGTTGAGATAACCGGCGCCAGCACCGTTTGAAAGCCAACCTTGGCAAAACGGCGCACCTCTTTGACGTACAGCGTCCAGACGCCAAGCGTGTTGATCAGGCCGATGCGGCGAACGGCAAAGGCGGGTGTTGGATTGTCATGTGTATCAGTATGCATATTGGCCTTGTAAGCCGATCTTTACGGCGCGACAATCAGCCTGTGTGGAGTTTTTTGTTCAGGGCTGGGTTTTCTATGATCCGGGTCTGATACAAAAAGTTACCCACAACATATAGAAAGCTGTGAATAGCTCACACCTGCATCTTGTATGTGAGTAACGTTGGTATACGATATATAGCCATGGAGGGGGCCTTTAGGCTCTTGCAACACTATATCTAGTGTTGCGTACGGCGATGGAGATTGGGATGGCGTGGACCGACGAGCGGGTCGAAACATTGAAAAAACTCTGGACTGAGGGCCTCAGCGCCAGCCAGATTGCCAAGGAAATGGGCGAAGGGGTCACCCGCAATGCCATTATTGGCAAAGTGCACCGCCTGAAACTGTCCGGACGGGCGACACCGTCCCGGCCACCACGGCCACGGGCCAAACCGGCGCCCAAACCACGCGTCACCACGGCCGCACCGCGCACCACAACGGCCCCGGCCCCTACCCGCGAAGCCCCCATTGCTCCGCCACCATTGGAGCCTACACCATTGCCCAGCGGCGAATTTGCCACGGTGCTGACGCTGACCAACCATATCTGTAAATGGCCGATTGGTGACCCGACATCTCATGATTTCAGGTTTTGTGGACGTAAATCAAAAGCCGCATCGCCGTATTGCGACGCCCATGCCAGCCAGGCCTATCAGCCACAATCGCGCCGTCGTCGCCGTGGTCCCGAAAGCGCCACAGCGGCATTGGACGCATTGGCCAATGCGCGGCGTAAATCTGTCTAACCTATCGTTGGATTTATAATCAGTGGCAGATGGTGCCGTCTTACTCTTCGGTGACGGTATCGCTGCCCTGATCGGTTTTGCCTTCCTGCTGATCCATCAGCTGTTCAAACACTTCGGGGTCGTCCCCGATATTTGGTGTAGCCTCGCAGCGCCCGGCACAGGTGTATGAGCGTTGCGCGCCGCCGCGATAATAGGTAATTGCCGCAACCTGCGGCGAGCTGACCTGAATATCGCGCTCAACAATTGTATTACCGCGTGCATCCAGCACGATAATATTGGTGGCCCCGTAAATTTTACCGGTGATCAATAACAGCCGCCCATCGTGCACCGTGGCATCAGCAATTGCCGGATTGCCAACAATCACAGCCGATGCGGCGCGTGGTAAACGCATGACCTTGGCTTTATCAACCTCAACCGCAAACCCCTCTGTATCGCCCAGCGCCATGGCAGGCACACCAAGGGACAAACACAATAACAATCCAAATGCGAGATTGCGGAACATAGGAACACCTATAGATAATGACCAAATCAGTAGGCGCGATCATCGGCCTAACTGGTGAACACTTTCTAAAGGGAATGAGGCCGAATTAGGATTTGTAAAAGGTCTTGGCGATATCCACCAAAAGCGCTGTAAATGCTGGTAAAACAACAAATATGAGATTCATAAAATAATAACCAAGGCGCTTAAACTCACCTTAATTCGGCGGCGCTATGGTCTCCACAGGTTCGCAAAAAAGAGCCGCAAGAGCTCTAGCGATCCTTTGTCGCTAGCAACATAACGGGAGAATGATTATGAATAATTTTGCAGCACGTTTTATCAACGATGAGTCCGGTGCAACTGCTATTGAGTATGGCCTGATTGCCGCTCTAATCGCTGTGGCTATTATCGGCGCCGTCACGACGCTGGGTACCAAGACCGCAACGACATTTGGTAAAGTTTCAGCCAAGCTCGGCTAAACCAGCCAACTTTGAATTTGACGAAGGCCGCTCTGGGAACAGGGCGGCCTTTTTCATGTCTGGCAACGCCGTGTTAACGCAAAGCCGGACATAGAGACGCGTGAAACGTCTTTAAGGAGCACCCGATGGTGTCGCTGTTATTTATGGGCTTTGCCCTGCTCATGCTCATTTCCGCATTTTATGATGCGGCCACCATGACCATTCCAAACTGGATTTCAGCAACGCTGATCGTGCTTTTTCTGATCACTGCGCCATTGGCCGGCCTTGGTTTTCAGGACATTGGCATACACATTCTGGTCGGACTGGGGGCGTTGGTCATTACCATGGCCATGTTTGCCTTTGGCTGGATTGGCGGTGGTGATGCCAAATTGTTTGCTGTTACAGCCATTTGGATGGGCTGGTCCGGCCTGTTGATGTTTGCCATTTATACGGCGCTGGCTGGCGGCTTGCTGACATTATTTTTACTGTTGGCCCGCCAATGGCCCATGCCGTCGCACCTTCAGGCCTGGACCTGGTCGGCGCGGTTGCTCAAACCGGGCGGTGATGTGCCTTATGGCATAGGCATTTGTGTCGGTGCTTTGCTGGCATTTCCAGAAACTTCACTTTTTCTTACCGTTAACGGCGGTGGATGAGGTTTTGTTAACCATGCTTTGAGGACTTTCTGATCATTTCAGTCATACGTGCGATTTGCGCGAAGGAGTGATGTGATGAATTTGGGCAGGGTTATTGTACTTGTCATTGCCGGAATTGCAGCTATTGGCGCGGCATTGATGGCCCGTGGCCTGACCAATCAGAGCACCCCCGACATTGCGTCAAACACTGATATTCCTGCGCCTGCACCGGTAACCGACCAGGTTTTGGTGGCCCGCGAAGACATTGCCGTTGGCCGCCGGGTAACCCCCGAAGAACTGGCCTGGCAGGAATGGCCCTCAGAAGCCCTCAACAAGGTTTTTATCACCCAAAAAGACAGCCCCCAAGCGCTGGAAACCTATGCCGGAGCCATTGCCCGCATGGATATTGCCGCTGGTGAGCCAATTTCTGCACGTAAACTGGTTAATCCTGGCGATGCCGGGTTCATGGCGGCAGTTTTGTCACCGGGCATGCGCGCCGTATCGGTCGAAATCTCGGTCGAAACCGGTGCCGGTGGATTTATTCTGCCCAATGACCGGGTTGATGTGCTGTTAACTCAGGCGGCATCCGACGAAGGCTATAGCGAAAGCGAAGGCAGCTTTATCACCCGCACCATTCTTGAAAACGTGCGGGTTCTGGCCATCGACCAAAGTTTTAAACAGGTGGAAAACGAAGAAGTGGTCATTGGTTCGACCGCCACGTTGGAGCTAAACCGTTCTGATTCGGAACTGCTGGCCCATGCCGAAGCCAGTGGCGACTTGTCCCTGGCCCTGCGCAGTGTTGCCGATGCCATTCCTACCGCCCATGCGGGGGCGCAAAGCCATGCCACCCGCACCGCCAAAGAAAAAGCACTGGTTGTTTATCGTTACGGGCAGGCCACCAAGCTGGCCCTGAAGGATAATTGAGTATGAAAGCGCCGAGTCTTCACACCCTTATTGCCGCGGGCCTTTTGTCGCTTGGCCTGATGTACGGACCAGCCACCATTGCCGGCGAAGCCTCATTGCGCCATGTCAAAATTGATATAGGCGGTGAAGGCCCAACGTCTCAATCCATTGCCCTGCCTTTGAATAAAGCTGCGGTCATTGAATTGCCCATAGATGCCCGCGATGTATTGGTTTCTAACCCTAAAATCGTTGATGCTGTGATCCGCACGCCGCGCCGGGTTTATATTCTGGGTATCGCACAGGGCCAGGCCAATGCTTTTTTCTTTGATGCCAACGGCCAGCAAATCCTCAATCTGGAAATTACCGTGGCCCAGGACGTGCGCGGCCTGCAAAACACCATTGCCAAGCTTCTTCCCCAGGCCCGCGTGACCATTCAACCGATGGGTGACAATCTTATTCTCTCAGGCACGGTGCCCGATGCCGGCACCGCCGATTCCGTTTTGAAAATCGCCCGCCAGAGCGTCGAAAAACCCGAAAACGTGCTTTCCCTGCTGACCATTCAAGGCAAGGGCCAAGTGTTGTTGAAAGTCCGCGTTGTGGAAATGCAGCGCACGCTGGTCAAACAATTGGGGATCAATCTCTCTGGCTCGATCTCTTTTGGTGACTTTATTGCCCCTGTGGCCAAGCCTTTGTTGGAAAACGGCATTCCGGTTCTGGATCAGTTTGGCAATGCCATTTTTGAAACCGTTACACCGGGCCGTTTTGGCTCGACCGGATCGTTTGGGACCAATAACGCATTTTCGCTGGCTGGGCGGGCGCTGGGCGGCACCACAGGATCCCTTGGGTATTCAAATTTTCGCCAAGGCGTCCAGCAATCCTCTATCGGCGCAGGGATCAGCGCGCTGGAACGCGTTGGTCTGGTCCGCACACTGGCCGAACCTAACCTGACGGCAATTACCGGCGAATCGGCCAATTTTCTGGCTGGCGGCGAGTTTCCCGTGCCGGTTGGCCGCGATCGGAACGGCAATATCACCATTGAATACAAGAAGTTCGGCGTTGGTCTGGGCTTCACGCCTTTGGTGATCAGCAAGGGCCGGATTTCCTTGAAAATCTCCACCGAAGTTTCTGAATTAACCACCACTGGCGCCCTGCAACTGAGCAGTCAGGCAGTGACCGATGCCGATGGCCGGGTCATTGGCACGGTGGATGGTTTGACATTGCCTGCCCTGAACGTGCGCCGCGCCGAAACTACGGTCGAGCTGCCATCGGGTGGCTCTATGGTCATTGCCGGGCTGATCCAGGAAAAAACCAAACAAGCCCTTGAAGGTGTTCCGGGCGCCAAAGACTTACCTATTCTGGGCGCACTGTTTCGCTCGCGCGATTACCAGAATGATGAAACCGAGTTGGTGATCATGGTCACCCCTTATCTGGTTGATCCAACCCATAAGGACAATCTGGCCACGCCAGCGGACGGATTTTCCATGGCCTCGGATCTGGGCACCATTTTATTTGGCCGCCTGAACAAGGTTTATCGCGCGCCAGGCACGAAACCCACTGGCAAAACCTGGAACGGTCCCGTTGGCTATGTTTTGGAATAAAGAGGACGCACCCATGCGCATTCGCTTGAACAACACCGCGTGGCGGCCGCTTCTCAGCGGGGCGCTGGTTTTGGGGTTAAGTGCCTGTTCCACAGCGCCAAAAAACCCGTGGGGCCTGCCCGGTGACCAACATCAAATTACCGTCGAGCGCAGGCAGGAACGCCTTGCCGTGACGCTGGCCCCGCGTATGGGCGGACTGACCCAAGCGCAACAACAAACCTTGCGCGGTTTTGCCGCCGCTTATCTGGACCATGGTTATGGTCCCTTGGCCATTACCGCACCACAAGGCGCATCAACCAGTGCCGCAGGCCGCAAGGCCGCACGGGCGGCCCAGAAAATCCTGCACCAATCGGGCATTGACTGGGCGGTTGTGGCCCAGGGCCATTATCAGGCCGGCACCACAGGTGTTGCACCATTATTGTTGACCTTTACCCGCTATGTTGCCCGCGCTGAAGGGTGCGGCGGACAGTGGAACAATCTGGCGACCCGTCCCGGCAATAACGCCTCGGATAATTTTGGCTGTGCCCTGGCCGCCAATACCGCCGCGATGATTGCAGACCCCTATGATCTGGTTCGGCCCAGCGTCATCGACCCGGCCTCTACAGCGCGCCGCCAAACCGTTATGGACAAATACATCGCCGGTGAACCCACCGGTGCAAAACGCACTTCCGACGAAAAAGGCACCGTTTCCGACGCCGTTGATTAGCCCCTGAGAAAGAACCTGTGACCACCATGTCTGACGCTTATGATTTTGATGACGATTTCGACCCAACCGAGGCGTTCGAACTGCCAGAGGAATTGCGCGTTGATGGTGAAGACAGTGCTGAATTACCGCCGATGGAGTATGATGCGCCGCCGGCCATGATCGCCGATGAATTGCCAGCTTTTGGATATGCCAACCCCACCAATAATGACGCAGAAGAACCCTACGTTCTGGATGAGCCTGCCATCGTCGGTAATTCCTATGGCATTGATCAGCCCGTGCCACAGATTTCCATCCGGGCATTTTGCGAGCGCCCCGACACCGTTGCCATGATTGCAGCGGCGGCGCTGGACCGACGGTTGTCACGCGCCCATGTCGAGGCCAGCCTTGGTGGCCTGCCCGAAGCCATTGAGTTTTTTCAAAACGAAAATACGCCAAACCTCATCCTGATTGAGTCTGGCATGCGCGGTTCTGCGCTTTTTGAACAACTCGAAGACCTGTCCAATGTCTGCGATTCGGGCACCAAAGTTGTTATCATTGGGGCCGCCAATGATATTGGCCTGTATCGCCAGCTGATCCGTCGCGGCATTAGTGATTATCTGGTCCCGCCCCTGACTCCATTACAGTTGATCCGCTCGATCTCTGATATTTATGTTGATCCCGAACAGCCCTTCGCCGGCAAGGTGACCGCGTTTATCGGGGCCAAAGGCGGCGTCGGGGCGTCCTCCCTGGCCCACAATGTGGCCTGGCAAATTTCAGAAGGGGCCAAGACCGGAACAACCATTGTTGATCTGGACCTTTCGTTTGGCACTGCCGGTCTGGATTTTAATCAGGAAGGCAGCAGCAATATTGGCGCCGCGCTGGATGAGCCGGAACGTGTTGACGATGTGTTGCTGGAACGGCTTTTGACAAAATGCACCGAGCATTTGTCAATTTTCACGGCACCGGCAACGCTGGATCGGGAATGGGAATTGGACCCGTCGGCCTATGAGACAGTGATCTCGCAGGTGCGTTCGACTGTCCCCCATGTCATCCTTGATCTTCCTCATGCCTGGTCCGGCTGGGTAAAATCGACCCTGTTTGCCGCCGACGAGATCGTCATTGTCGCATCACCCGATCTAGCCAGCCTGCGCAATGCCAAAAACCTTTACGATCTGGCCAAATCCTCGCGCACCAATGACACCGCCCCCAAAATTGTCGTCAACCAGGTTGGCGTTCCCAAGCGCCCGGAAATTCCGATCAAGGATTTTGCTGATGCGCTGGGCGCCGAACCCGTGCTGGTTTTGCCCTTTGAGCCACAGATTTTTGGTGAAGCGGCCAATAACGGACAGATGATCCAGGAAGTCAAAGCCGACAGCAAAACCGCCGAAGGCCTGGCCCATCTGGCCGGTCTGTTGACCGGGCAACCTTGTGCACCGCAGCGCAAAAGCCTGCTCAACAAGATATTGGGCAAAGGCTAGAGCGTTATGTTTGGAAAACGCGCCAGCACCAGCTCCGCTACGCCGCAGCGCAGCGCGAGCGAAAAAAAGCCCGCCGCAGCCAGCACTGCGCCGCCCGCCAGTGTGGCCAAGAACAGCAAAAGCGAAATACCGGTCAAGCGCGCCAGTGTAAGCGAGCCAAAAAAGCCCGCAGCACGGCCAACCTCTTCGGCCCGATCCGAAGAATATTACGCTATAAAAACCATGATTTTCAATGCCTTGATCGATACCATTGATCTTGGCCAGTTGGCGCAGCTGGACCAAACCAGCGCCGCAGAAGAAATTCGTGATATCGTCTCTGAAATTATCTCGATCAAAAACGTCGTCATGTCGATTGCCGAGCAGGAAAGCCTGTTGCAGGACATTTGCCATGATGTCTTGGGCTATGGCCCATTAGAGCCGCTTTTGGCCCGCGATGACATTGCCGATATTATGGTCAATGGTGCGCAAAACGTCTTTATCGAGGTGGCTGGCAAGGTTGAAAAAACCAATGTCCGGTTTCGCGATAACAGCCAATTGATGAATATCTGCCAGCGTATCGTCAGCCAGGTTGGCCGTCGGGTGGACGAATCCAGTCCGATCTGTGACGCCCGGCTTGCCGATGGCTCGCGGGTAAATGTCATTGCCCCGCCTTTGGCGCTGGATGGCCCGACATTGACCATTCGGAAGTTTAAAAAAGACAAGCTGACCATGCAGGATCTGGTCAAGTTTGGCTCGATCTCTCCGGCTGCTGCCCGGGTACTGGGCGTGATCGGTGCCAGCCGCTGTAATGTGCTGATCTCTGGCGGTACCGGTTCTGGTAAAACCACGCTGCTCAACTGTATGACCGCCTATATCGACCCGGCCGAACGGGTTGTGACCTGTGAAGATGCGGCCGAGCTGCAATTGCAACAACCGCATGTGGTTCGCCTTGAAACCCGCCCGCCCAACCTTGAAGGTTCGGGCAAGGTGACCATGACCGATCTGGTCAAAAACTGTCTGCGGATGCGCCCTGAGCGCATCATCGTTGGCGAGGTCCGTGGACCAGAGGCCTTTGACCTCTTGCAGGCGATGAATACTGGCCATGATGGCTCGATGGGCACATTGCACGCCAACAGCCCACGCGAATCGCTTTCCCGTTTGGAAAGCATGATTACCATGGGCGGCTTTTCCCTGCCCTCGCGGACCATTCGTGAAATGATCGCCGGATCCATTGATGTGGTTATTCAGGCCGCGCGCCTGCGCGATGGCTCGCGCCGGATCACCCATATCTCGGAAATTCTGGGCATGGAAGGCGAAGTGATCGTCACGCAGGACATTGTTGTCTATGAGATCGACGGTGAAGACGAAGACGGCAATATCAAGGGGGCACACCGCTCGACCGGTATTGCCCGGCCGGCCTTTTGGGACCGGGCCAGATATTACGGGCTGGAAAAAGAACTGGCCGAAGCTCTGGACGAAGCGGAGGGTTAAATGGGCGATAGTACTGTTATCCTGATCGCTGTTCTGGCCTTCATCAGCGTTGCCGGGCTGGGCTGGGTCTTTGCCGGTGGCAATTCTTCGCGGACCAATTCGATCCGCCTGCGTTCACTTAACGCGCGCGATCAGATGAAGCGCGGCAAGCGTAAAATCTCAGCACTGGATCAGGCCAGTTCACGGCGCAAGCAATTGCAGGAAACCCTCAAAGAGCTGGACCAGCACCAAAAGGAACACCGCAAACGCACCATCACCTTAAAATCCCGTATCCGACAGGCCGGGTTTTCATTTTCCCCCATGGCCTTCAATATCACCACACTGGGGATCGGTCTGACCATCGGCATCATAATGTTGCTGATGGGGCAATCCCCCATGGTTTCAGGGGCCTTTGCGTTTGGGGCCGGGTTTGGCCTGCCCCGCTGGTTTCTTGGCTTTGTGCGCAAACGCCGGATGAAAAAATTTAGCCTTGAGTTTGCCAATGCCATTGATGTCATTGTGCGCGGTGTGAAATCCGGCCTGCCGCTGAATGAATGCCTGCACATCATTGCCCGCGAAGCCCCGGCCCCGGTTGGCCCCGAATTCAAAAGCCTGATGGATGGCATGGCCGTTGGTGTTGATCTGAGTGTCGGACTAGAAAAAATGTATGAGCGCATGCCGCTGTCCGAACTGAACTTTTTTACCATCGTTCTGACCATCCAGCAAAAAACCGGCGGCAATCTGGCCGAAGCTTTGGGCAATCTGTCAATCGTGTTGCGCGCCCGTAAAATGATGCGCGAAAAAATCGGCGCTTTGTCGTCCGAGGCCAAGGCCTCTTCCGGCATTATCGGATCCCTGCCCCCTTTGGTGATGTTGATCGTCTATTTGACCACACCAGCGTATATCAGCCTGATGTTTACCGAGGATCTGGGCCGTTTGATGCTGGCCGGGGCCGGCTTGTGGATGGGTACGGGTATCTTTGTGATGATGCGCATGGTCGCTTTTGACTTTTAGGAGCACAGCACCGTGAATAATCTGATCGACATTTTGATGAACCCGGAATTTGTTATTTCCATGTTGGCCGCTATTGCCGTGTTTGCCACGGTTGTCACGCTGGTCAGCCCGATGTTTTCGGGTAATAAATTTGCTGGTCGCTTAAAATCTGTTGCCAACCGCCGCGAACAATTGCGCAAGCAAAGCCGTGCCGCGATGGAGAAAAAGCAAGCCAATATTCGCGGTGAAGCCAAAGGGTTTATGACCGACGTTGTGGGCAAGCTGAACTTGCAGAAATTGCTAGAAGACAGCGGCCTGCACACCAAATTGATGCAGGCGGGCCTGCGCGGCCAGCGCCCGGTCATGATGTTTTATTTCCTGCGTATGGTGATGCCAATTTTGCTGTTCAGCGGCGGGCTGGCCTATTTGTTTTTTTTGAATGATATGGGCAAGCCGCCAATGATCCGCCTGGCCTATGCGCTGGGACTGGCGGTAGCCGGGTATTATGCACCGGCGATTTATCTCTCTAATGTTGCGGCTAAACGGCGCGAATCCATTATGCGGGCCTTTCCCGATGCTCTGGATTTGCTGTTGATCTGTGTCGAGGCCGGTATGTCGATCGAAGCGGCCTTTCAAAAAGTTGCCGCCGAAGTTGGCACGAACTCTATTGAGCTGGCCGAGGAAATGTCCTTGACCACCGCCGAGCTCAGCTATCTGGGCGAGCGGCGACAGGCCTATGAGAACCTCGCTCTGCGGACCAACCATCCTGGCGTCAAAGCGGTCGCCACATCCCTGATCCAGGCCGAACGCTATGGCACGCCGCTGGGCGCATCTTTACGGGTGATGGCCAAAGAAAATCGCGACATGCGCATGGCTCAGGCCGAAAAAAAAGCCGCCTCATTGCCGGCAAAATTGACCGTGCCGATGATTATATTTTTCTTACCCGTGTTATTTGTGGTCATTCTTGGCCCGGCTATCATCCGCTTTCAGAGCATGGGCTAAGGCCTAGCTGCCAAAAAATTTTAAACCTATATTACCATTGATAACAAGGGATTACGTAGTTCTATGGCGGCGCATCTGCACGCGTTGATATAGGTGCGTTGGCGCAACTGCGCACAATATCGCTTTTGCTCTTGCTTTTTAAATGACCCCATGTACCATTACTACACATGGTACATATAAATACAGATTATTATGGATATTATCATTAAAATTGACGACCCGGTCCCGTTGTTTGCGCAATTGGTGGCACAGATCAAACAAGCGGTGTTGGGCGATAAAATTGCACCGGGCGATGCTTTGCCATCCATTCGCCAGCTGGCCAATGATCTGGACCTGAACACCAAAACCGTGGCCAAGGCCTATCGCCTTTTGGAACGTGACGGAGTGATTGAGGCCAAGGGGTATCGCGGCACATTTGTGCACCCGGACGCCAAGGTGAACAGCGCCGTAGACCTCAACGAATGGGCCCTTGCCACACTGGGCAACACAGTGGGCACATTGCGCGAGGCCGGCGTCACGGACTCTGAAATTCGCATCGCTTTCAGTAGAGCCATGAATAATCAAAAAAATAAGGAAAGCTGAAATGTTGATAGAACTTTTATTTTATGCGGTCTTTCTAAGCCAGATATTCCTGGTCTCCATCTATTACCCCAAGAAAACCATCGACCGTAATCGATATATTCTGAACACCTACCCCGCAGCAGAATATCCAAAGCTTTACCTCAACTCCTATTATGTTGATCCGGTCAAGTTGATTAAAAAGGGCTTGCGCCGCTATGCCGTCATGAACGGCATTATTGCCCTGTTTGGCTTGGGCATATTGGCGGCCATGGCACTGAACGGATATTTGCCAAGCCACATCAAAGAAAATGAAAACCTGATTTTCGTGTTGTTTTTCTTCATGTTGCAAATGGTGCCGCATATGTTGACGGAATTATCGACTTGGCGCTGGTATAAACTTATACGCGAGGCGTACGTAGGCAAGACACGAACGGCGGATCTTAAACCCCGCCATTTGTTCGATTTTATCTCTCCAGCCTTTGTGGCTTTGGCGGTGTTCCTTTATGTGGGCTGGCTGGTGTTTTATATTTACGAGCACAGGGAAACCACACCGTGGGTGTGGAACCAATATGTTTCTATTATTACCGTAACCGCGATCAATCTGTTGTTTGCATTTACGATTTTCAGATTTCTTCGGGGCCAAAAAATAGACCCCTATCAAGCGTCACAAGATCGACAAAAGCATATTGGCGCAGTGGTAAAAACCCATGTTTACGGCAGCATAGGCATGAGCCTTTTTCTGATCATCATGGATCTGGTCAATGTGTATCAACTGGATAGGTTTGAGCCGGTTTTTCTTGGGGCATTTTTGCAACTCATGGCCGTGGTTAGTCTGGGGACAATGCTGCGCAGCCTGAACATCAAAGACATCAATTTTGACGTCTACAAAGCCGATGTCGCACCAGAGGCAACGCCCTCACCATGATCTCGCCCCAAGTGCTCACCCGCCTTTTAATGACAACAAAACTGTGCCTCCCCACAAGCGATAATAACAAAGAGAAATTCATGAAAAACATGACCCAAATACGAACACTAACAGGTACCGTTCTGGCGATGGTCATATTGGCTGTGCCCGCCTTTGCCGCACCGATCAGCCCCGCGCTACAAGCACGCATAGAGGCCCTGGCCGTTGAGCTGGAAAACAAGCGTGTCGCATTACACATTCCCGGCATGGCCATAGCCGTCGTGCACAATGACAAGGTAATCATGGCCCGCGGGTTTGGTGTCACAGACATCACCAAAAAAACCCCGGTCACGCCCCAAACACTGTTTGCCATCGGCTCGACCACCAAGGCCTTTACCGCCACGTTGATCGGCATGGGGATGGATCGCGGCGAAATGCAATGGGATGATCCGGTGACAGATTATCTGCCTTATTTGCGCTTCCCGTTGGGGAATAAAGACGACCAGGTTACGATACGCGATATGCTGTCTCATCGCAGCGGTTATTCGCGCAATGACATCCTGTGGGCCAGCGGCACGGCCAGCCGACAAGAGATATTGCGTCGCGCCATGACAGCGAAAGCCTGGAGCGAGTTTCGTAAAAAATTCAACTACAACAATGTGATGTATCTGGGTGCCGGTCTGGCATCGGCAAAAGCAGCCAATACCAATTGGGACACTCTGTTGGAACAACGCCTGTTGAAGCCTTTGGGGATGAACAGCACCACTACGGATTATCACAAGGCACAGCAAAACCCTGACCTGTCACTGGGTTATGTCTGGGACGAAGAAGACAGCGATTATCAACACCTGCCCATGCAAAATTTAGCCAATATCGCCCCTGCAGGTGGCATCAATTCAAACGTGCTGGATATGGCGCAATGGGTGCGCTTTAATCTGGCCGATGGACGCTTTAAAGGTCGCCAATTGGTCAGTGCATCACGGTTGCAGGATATGCGCCAAGCGCAAATTAATGTCACTGGCAATGTCGATTACGGGCTTGGCTGGTTCCTGCGCTCCTGGCAAGGACAACCGGTGATCGAACACGGTGGCAGCATAGCCGGTTTTGCAGCCCAAGTGGCTTTTCTGCCGCAATCAGACCTTGGCTTTGTATTGTTGACCAATGTCACCACCACCCCGCTGCAACAGCTTTCTATGGCGATGGTCTGGGAACATATTCTGGGAACACCCAAAACCAGTGATCAAAGCCAGAATGATCAAGACCCCGACTTTTATGCGCCATTTATTGGCGATTATACGGCCAATTTTGGCGCCTTCAACGATGCCATAATCAGGTTTCTAATCAAAGATGGCCGCCCCGCAATCGACGTGCCGGGGCAACGCATTTACGCGCTGCATGATCCCGATGAAGACGGCAAGTGGGTTTTTACCCTGACCGATACAATTGCTATTTCTTTTGATCGTGATGCACAGCGAAGAATCACGGCCATGCGTATGCACCAGAGCGGCATGGCGTTTGACCTGCCCCGTAAGGGCGTGCCAATCCTTGCGAAAATTGACCCTGCCCTGCTCTACCCCCTTCTGGGCCAGTACCAATCTTCGCGCTTTGGAGGGCGGATCAAGGTCAGCATTCAAAACACCCGTCTGGCCTTGGATATCCCTGGCGAGATGGTTTTCGAACTGGACCCACCCGATCGTGATGGACATAGAGCCTTTCGGGTCAAATCCGAAATGAGCGCGGTCTTTGAAACAGACCAGAACGGCAAGGGGTATGTACTCAGTGTTTATCGCAAGGGTGCAAAGATAGACACGGCTCCACGCGCAATAACTGATACTGCCCAAAGCCTGCCCAGCGTCGATCAGATATTGGCCTTGCGCCAAACCGAAAAACGCAAAGCCGCTTTTCTGCGCGTAGGCGGCGTACAGCTTAGAGGGACAATGACCATGGCCCAAGCCGGAATTGTTGGCACCATAATCAGCAGTTTTGATGGTCCAGACCGGTTTCGCACAGATGTGGACTTTGGCAAGATGGGCCAACAACGTGTCATCGCCAACTCAAACGGCGCAGTTACATACGGCATAACCCCCTATCGGAAACTCAAGGGTAACTTCTTGAAGCAGGTGCGCCTTGACCACCCCGCCGCTGATATCGACTGGCGGCATTATTATGACCATATCGAGGTCGTGCGGTCCGGTGTCCAGGATGGTAAAAATGTCTATCTGGTTAAGTTGAAAAGCGGAAAAATTCCTGTTGTTCAAATGCTGATTGATGCCGAAACCGGCGACACCTTACGCAAGCAAACGCGTCTGTTTTCACCCGTTGGTGGCACATTCAAGGTACAAGTGGAATATTCTGATTATCGTGACCTGAATGGTCTTCGCATGCCGTTTCATGTCGTTTCTAAAAACAAAATGTCCGGCAAGACCGAATTCGTGTTCGACAAGGCACAAACCAATATTGCCTTCAAAGCCACGGACTTTTCACTGGCCATACCGCAATAAGGCATCTGACGAAAACGTTCTCACCCTTCGGATTTCGATCAGATCATCGCGGGCAGCATCCAACAGGATGTTGCCCGTTTTGCTGTTTGCCCGTTGGTTCCCCTCTGTCTGTTATTAAGTTCTTGGGGCTAATTTGCCTCAATCGAGCCTTGTCATTATCCAGTGTGTGCCGCTTTGCCGACTTGCAATTTCGCAATATAGAGATCAGCTCTTGTATATAACTGACTGGTCAGTTATATAATAGACAGCAACTAATTTTATTGAGCAGACGACGCACCATGACTGAAACCACACAACACGCCCCCCGTTGGCAACGCCAGCCCGGCGAACG
Source organism: Robiginitomaculum sp. (assembly GCA_021776525.1). Classification (GTDB taxonomy): domain Bacteria; phylum Pseudomonadota; class Alphaproteobacteria; order Caulobacterales; family Maricaulaceae; genus Robiginitomaculum_B. The sequence continues at coordinate 363,319 of JAJFFT010000001.1, read as the reverse complement.
CCCCGGCCAAATCCTTGACGCTGCCCTGGTGGTGTTTTGTGCCCAAGGGTTTGGTGCCGCCCGCATGGATGAGATCGCCAAGAAGGCCGGCATATCCAAAGGAACCATCTATCTCTATTTTGATAGCAAAAATGCCTTGCTGGAGGCTTTGATTGACCGTGCCGTTGTTCCGGTGGCGCAAAACCTGAAGGCCATGGCCGATGATGCGCGCCAAGGCCCGGTCACGCCGGTCTTGCAGGCCATGCTGGCCTTTGCTGCGATGACTTTTGAAAACACCAAAACCAGCGCCGTACCGATGCTCGTCATCAGCGAAGCCGGGCGCTTTCCTGAACTGGCACAGATTTATCGCAAACAAGTGATTGATATCGGCCTGGGTGCCATAACCGGCTTGATAAAGCGCGGTATCAAAAGCGGTGAGTTTCGCGCGCTTGAACCGGCTCACGCAGCCCGCACTTTAATCGCACCGATGCTGATGCATCTGGTCTGGAACGGTGCCTTTACCCTGCCCGATGATCCCCCGCTCGATTTGCAGGCACAGATCAAACAGCATTTTGATATTTTTCTGAGCGGGGCTCTGTCCCGCCAAGCCCGAAAGGTCGGCACATGACCCGCTTTATGATACTCGCCATACTTGCTCTGGCGGCCTGTACCCCGGCAAACGAGCCACAAGATACACCGCCTGCATGGCAGGGTTATGTCGAAGGGCGGCTGCTTTATCTGGCACCGCGAACGTCCGGGCCAATTGCAACTCTATCAGTACAAGAAGGTGATCAGGTCATGGCCGGTGCACCACTGTTCTCGCTTGATGATGGCAGTGCCACAGCCCGGCTGGATCAGGCCCAGGCGGCCCTGGCCGCGACGCGCGCCCGGTTGGCTGATCTGCGCGCCGGTGGCCGCACAGAAGACATCATCGCTGCCAGAGAAACCGTCTCACAAGCCCGCGCCGCACTGAAACTGGCTCAGGAAAATCAGGCCCGCTCGGCGGCTTTGGTGGAAAAGGGCCGTGCCCCACAAGCCCGTCTGGATCAGGACAATGCCGTCCTGACGCAGGCCCGCGCCAATGTTCGCGGCCAAGAGGCCCGCCTGGCCCTGATCCGCGCCCCGGCCCGCAAAGATACCATTGCCGCCGCCGCCGATGATGTGCGCATGCAAGAGGCATTGGTCGCCCAAAGCCGCAAGGCGCTTGATGATCTGCGTGTCATAGCCCCGGTTGATGGCAGCATACAAAGTGTATTGCGCCGTACAGGCGAAATTGCCGGGCCGGCCCAGCCAGTGCTGGCCTTGCTGCCCCCTTCTGAACTGCGCATCCGGTTTTTCATACCCGAGCCAAGATTAGGCGCAATCCACATTGGCGATACTGTGCAATTGTCTTGCGATGGTTGCACCGCGGATCGCACTGGAAAAATCGTTTTCATTGCCAAATCGGCCGAATTTACACCGCCGGTGATCTTCACGGAGAAAGAGCGCGCCAAGCTGGTTTATATGACCGAAGCACGCCCTGATAACCCGGAGGTTTTTCACCCCGGCCAACCGGTTTCGGTGACCATGCCATGACCGCACAAGGCGTACAAACGGAGCCGCAGCCCGTCATTGACGTGCGCGGCATGACCAAAATTTATGGCACACGCAAAGTGGTCGATAACTTTGACCTGCGCGTTCCCAAAGGTGCGGTTTATGGTTTTTTAGGCCCTAATGGATCAGGCAAGACCACAACTTTGCGGATGATTTGCGGCCTATTAAAACCCGAAGACGGGGCCGGCACCTGTTTGGGGTGGGATGTGATCACCCAGTCCGATAAAATTAAAACCCAGGTGGGTTATATGACCCAGCGGTTTTCCTTGTGGGAAGACCTGACCATTGGCGAAAACCTGCATTTTGTGGCCCGCATGTATGGGTTGGACAATCGGGCCGAACGGGTCACCACCGCCCTCGACTCTCTGGGTTTGTCGGAGCGCAAAAACCAGCTGGCCGGAACCTTGTCCGGTGGGTGGAAACAACGTCTGGCCCTGTCGGCGTGCATGCTGCACGACCCAAAATTGCTTTTGCTGGATGAACCCACCGCCGGGGTCGATCCCAAGGCGCGGCGCGAGTTCTGGGAAACCATTCACGAATTGTCCGATCAGGGGGTCACTATTTTGGTCAGCACCCATTATATGGACGAAGCCGTTCAATGCGATTTCATCGCCTATATTGCCTATGGCAAAAAGCTTATTGATGGCCCTTCGGACACCATTGCCAGCCAAATCGGCCTGACCACATGGAAGGTTGAAGGGACCGGATTGGGGGTCTTGTCCAAAGCCTTAAAATCCACACCCGGCATCGAACAGGTCGCCCGCTTTGGCACATCCCTGCACGTCAGCGGCCCCGACAAAAAAGCGCTCAAGGCCGCTATTGCGCCATGGCGTAACACCGCCGATTTGCATTGGACCCAAACCACCAGCGGGTTGGAAGAGGCCTTCATCCACTTGATGAAAGAGGTGAAGGATAATTTCGCATGAAAACCGGTTTTTCTCTGGCCCGGATCGGGGCCATTCTGATCAAGGAATTTATCCAGATGCGCCGCGATCGCATGACTTTTGCGATGATGATCGGCATTCCGGTTCTGCAATTGATCCTGTTCTCCTATGCCATCAATTCCGACCCGCGTCATTTGCCCTCGGCCATTATTGACCGTGATCATTCGGCTTTTTCACGATCAGTTGTCACAGCCTTTGCCAATTCAACCTTCGTGGATTTCACAATCGCACCAGACAGTCCCGAAGAGGCCGAAGCCGCCATGGCGGCCGGCAAGATCAATTTCATTTTTGAAATACCTGAAAATTTTGGCCGCGACATTGCCCGTGGCACACGGCCACAAATGTTGGTCATTGCCGATGCCACCGACCCGTCGGCCTCGTCCGGTGCGCTGGCCGCGGCGGGCGAAATTATCAATACCGGGCTGGCCCGTGAATTTACCGGCGCGCTGGCCGGACTGGCCGCCGGGCCGCCGCCGATCGAAGTTGTCTTGCAACGGCGCTATAACCCGGCCGGGATTACCCAATACAACATCATTCCGGGCCTGTTGGGCATCATTCTGACCATGACCATGACATTGATGACCGCGGTTGCCCTGACCCGTGAAACCGAACGCGGCACCATGGAAAACCTGTTGGCCATGCCGGCCCGCCCGGTCGAGGTAATGATCGGCAAAGTCGCGCCCTATGTACTGGTTGGCTATATCCAGATCATTGTGGTGCTGAACGCCGGGCGTATCTTGTTTGATATTCCTTTTGAGGGCTCAAAAATCCTCTTTTTATGGGTTTCAACACTGTATATACTGGTCAATTTGCTGATCGGGTTTTTATTCTCGACCGTGGCCCGCACGCAAATGCAGGCCATGCAGATGATGGTCTTCCTCTTGCTGCCACAAATTTTGTTATCAGGTTTTATGTTTCCATTTCGCGGCATGCCGTTATGGGCCCAGTGGTTGGGCGAGATATTACCCGCGACGCATTATATGCGACTGGTGCGCGGCATCATGCTCAAAGGATCTGATCGGGCCGATCTCCTTGCCGATATCTGGCCGCTGCTGGCCCTGATCGCGGTGGTCAGTATCCTGGCGATGGTCCGTTATCGCCGGACGCTTGATTAGCGGCAAAGGCGGCACGGGCCCACCAGTGACCGATGATGGCCAGACTGGCCATCGCGGCCAGCGCCAGTAATTCGCTGGTCGCCGAGGCACGGAACACCCAGGCCAAAGTCCCGCAAAAAGCCATTTGCAGCGCCACAAATAATGCCACTTGTGCATGGCTGAACCCGGCCCGCAGTGCCAGTTGAAAAACGTGATCATTATGGGCGGTCAGCAAATCGCGGCCATGGGCCAGCCTCCACGCCAAGGTCAGCAGCACATCAGACAGCCACGGCATAAAAACCAGCACTGCCGCATATACTGCGCCCGACGGCCCGTCATGAACGTAAAACAAGGTCAGTCCGCCGAACCAGAAGCCGACAAACAACGCCCCGGTATCCCCCAAAAAGACCTTCGCCGGTGGCATGTTAAGCGGCAAAAATCCCAACAAGGAGACCATCAGGGACAGCGCCATCAGCGCCGCAATAGCCTGGCCCGCGTCCAGCGCCAACATGGCCAGAGCCGCCGCCGCAATGATCCCGGAAACGGTAATCAATCCATCAGAACCGTCCATAAAGTTGGCGGCATTGCTGATCACAAAAACCCACAGTGCGGTCCCGGCAATCGCCACCAGAAATGGCAGGGCGATGTGTGCCTGATCCAGCGCAAAGTGATTGACCGGATAAGCACTCAGTGCCACCCCAAGGGCCAATAAAGCCAACAGCAGAAACTTTAGCCGCGCCGGTAAATCTCGAAGATCATCATAAAAACCCAAAAGCCCGGTCAGCAAGCCCAGAACGGTCAGCATGACAATCTGCGTCGCGTGCTGTGCCAGACCGCCAAACAATGCCGCTATACCCAGCGCCAACATCACCCCGGCCATAATGCCCAGCCCGCCAGCCTTGGGCGTTGAAACCGTATGTGACGAGCGGGCATTAGGATGGTCAAGCACCTGGAATCTGATCACCACAGACGTCACCAGAAAGGATGCCAGGGCACTGATAGCGAGAACCAGAACAAGTGATAAGTTCAAAGACATAAAGGCAGATCACCACAAAAGCTGCGCGCAGAAAATGGCCTGACTTAATGAAGCCTGGAGCCGTACAAGTCAAATTTACAGATGGCAGTGGCCGTTCACTACACCATATTGACATAATACCTTTTGGTATTATATAAAGTATCACTGTTTGGTATTATAAGGATATATCGTGACCTTCCACATAAACCCTATTCGTATTTTTATTGCCCTATCGTTCTGCCTCACAACAACCCCTGTGCTGGCCGCAGACGATTCGCAAATCATCAACCTTCCGCCTTCATTACAACATTGGGAAACCACCCGCGAAGGCGTTGGGTTTGCCCCTTTGCAGGGTGATCGTTTTGCCGAGGCTTATATGGCCATGGTGCACCTGCCCGCCGGTCTGATCAGCCCGGCCCATGTCAAATCGGCCACCATGTACGGCATGGTGATCAGTGGAACGATCACCAATATTGCACTTGGTGCTGATCCAGATACAGAAATGGCACTGCCCGCTGGCTCGTTTTATAAAATACCGGCCGGCCTGGCCCATATCAGTAAATGTATTTCTGATGTGGATTGTATCACTTTTTTATATCAGGACGGCAAATTTGACTTTGTGCCGGTAAGCCAATGAAAAGCGCTGAGCAAGGCGTTTTTCGGGCGCTGGCGGATCCAACACGGCGTCAGATTTTGATGCATTTGAGCACAAAAGACATGACCATCGCCGAAGTTTCCGAGCATTTCGATATCACCCGCGGAGCCGTCAAAAAGCACCTGACAATATTGGCAGAAGGCCGGCTGATTTCGGTTCAGGCCAAGGGGCGAGAACGGATCAATCACCTGGAGCCCCAGGCCCTGAAATCCGCCGCACAATGGCTGGAGTATTTCAACCACTTCTGGAACGACAATCTTAACGCCCTCAAAACCGCTATTGAACATAAAGAAAGACAAGACAATGACTGATGCCACCATCAATAAATCCATCTTCCTGGCTGCGCCCAGAGAAACCGTCTGGGATTTCCTGACCCGCAAAGACAAGCTGGCCCTGTGGTTTCATCCCGCCGAAGCCGATCTGGCCATTGATCAGGATTATGCCCTGATCCGCACAGGGGAAGACGGCACCGTGTCCAAACAATGCTGGGGCACAGTCCTTGAGATGAACAAACCCGTGCGCCTTGTCTATACCTTCACTATCAAACCACTGGGCGGGGCTTTAACCACCGTTATCTGGACGCTGGAAGAATGCCATGAAGGCACCAAGCTCTCACTCACTCACGAGGGGATCAGTGCCGCCGCCGGAGAAGCTGCCATGGGGTTATTGATGGCACTGGATGCCGGTTGGGACAAACATCTGGCCGAACTGCGAAAGGCCGCAGGTTAAACCTCTGGAGCGGTGCATTCACCCTCAACGCGCTTTCGCATTCCATTCGCCAACCAAAGCGCGAAACTGTATAAATGCGCCGTTCCAACCCTGACTGACACCGTCTCGACCAGCCTGGCGCACAATGTCGGAATGAGACAAGTGCACCCTTGTCTGTGCCCCCACCTCTTCGAACACAACGGTCACTTTGGACACCGGGCTGGCGTCTTTGGTGCCATCAAGACGGGTGATAATGTGCGACCAGCTGAACACCAGCTTGCGGTTCGGCTCTACGGTTAAATACTGCCCTTCAATGATGTTGCGAAAATGCTCTTCGGTCTTGTGTTCAAGACAGATTTTCCCGCCGACCCGCGGATCACAGATCACGGCCAGCAAAGAGCCTGGCGACGGTCCAAACCACTGCATCATTTCCGCAGGATCCGTCCAGGCCCGATAGACACGCGCAATAGGCGCGGCAAACACACCCTCAACTTCGACCGTTTCATCACCAGCAGTGGATTTCAAAAATAAATTATTCATGCTCGTCTTTCTCAAGGTGGTGAGACAATGCAGCAAAGCGGTCTTCCCAAAATTCCTGATAATGGTTCAACCATGAAACGGCGTCTTTCATCGGCCCAGCCTGCAACTGGCAATACCGGGTTCGGCCGCGTTTAACGACATTGACCAGACCAGCATCAGACAAAACGCGGACATGCTTGGATACTGCGGTCAACGACATATCAAACGGACAGGCAATATCTGACAATGTGGTTTCCCCCTGTGCCAGACGCGCAACGATGGCGCGCCGCGTGGCATCGCTCAGGGCCGTAAAGGTTTGATCAAGATTGGGAGTCATCGTATCTCCATATACTCAACTTATTGGTTGACTATTAAAGGTCACTTCGTTAGTCAACCATTCGGTTTAATAAAAACACTATAATCAGGAGACGGCAAAATGAAACTCTATAATGGAACCAGCCCCAATGGCATGCGCGTTATGGTCTTTCTGGCAGAGAAAAACCTCGACATCCCCACCACACAGATCGACGTCATGGGCGGCGACACGAAGACCGCTGCGTTTCTGGCCAGAAACTCCCTGGGTGAAGTTCCAGTGCTGGAGCTGGATGACGGCCAGATCATCACCGAAAGCCTGGCCATTTGTCGCTATTTTGAAGTTCTGCATCCTGCCCCATCATTGATGGGGCGCAGCGCCGCCGAACAAGCCAATATCGAGATGTGGACCCGCCGAATGGAACAACAACTATTCAGCACTGTTGGTTCTATCGGTTTGCACGAAATGCCGTTTTTTGCGCAAAAGCTTGAACAATCACCCGACTATGCAGCCTCTTTACGCCGCGCCCTTCCCAAAAAACTGGAATGGCTGGATAAAGAAATATCGGATGGCCGGCCATTTATTGCCGGTGAAGAATTTTCGATTGCCGACATTACCGGGATGGCCGCCCTTATGGTTTGCGGATTCTTGAATATCGCCCTGCCGAACAACGTCGCGCACGTCAAAAAATGGGCCGACAGCGTAATGCAACGCCCCTCTATGCCCCAAATGCCGGGCTGAATTTACCGGTTTGATCTGACACAACACCAAGGACTATCTTATGGATATCATTGCTCTCATCGTACTGTTGGCACTGCTGCAATATACCGCTTTTATCCTGATCGTTGGCGCCACGCGGCAAAAATATGGCGTCGCTGCACCAGCAATAACAGGCCATGCCCAGTGGGAACGATATCACCGCATCCAGGTCAACACAGCCGAACAATTAGTGTTGTTCATTCCGGCAATTTTCGGCTTTGCAACATATGCTAACCCTGGCTGGGCAGCCGGTCTTGGCCTGATTTTTCTGCTTGGCCGTGTTGTCTATTTTCTAGGCTATAGAAAAGCCGGAAAAAACCGCATGCCCGGTGCTGTGATGACCTCATTCCCAAGCTATATCTTATTGATCGGTGCACTGATCGGTCTGCTCAAAAAGTTGGTATGAACACGTTTGGTTCAGCGAAGTTCAACCGCCTGCACCCAATGTTTCGGGTGCACCTGGTGCAATACTGCCGCCAGATCAGCGGCCTCTTGCTGACCCTCAACCAGCGCCAGACATGTTGCCCCGGAACCGCACAATCGCGCCAGTTTGGCTTGCGGATATGCCGCCAACGCGTCAAGCAGTATGGCAATGGCCGGGGCCTCGGCACACGCCGCCGGGGTCAGGGCATTTGAAGTTTTCTGTAACTGCGAGATGGCGGCTTTGACGCTCTTTGCATCAGAAAAGGACATGCCATCCGACGCCGTGCCATGACCCAGCGCATCAAAGCGAGAAAAAACCTGCGCCGTTGAAACGGCACAGCCCGGATTAACCAGCACGCCGTGCAAAACCGGCCAGTGCGGGCCATCGTTCAACACCTCGCCTCGGCCAGACATGAGCCGTGCACGACTTTGCACACAGACCGGTACATCGGACCCCAAAGCAGCGCCCAGCGCCTCAAGCTGTGCAAAGTCCAACCCGCAATCCCAGAGCCGGTTTAGGCCGCGCAAGGCCGCCGCGGCATCCGCCGACCCGCCGCCAATGCCCGAAGCCACCGGCAAAGCCTTGTGCAATGTTATATGAGCGCCTTTTTGCATAGCACAGGCATTGCGTAATGCCTGTGCAGCCCGAACAATCAGGTTATCAGGTCCACCATCCAGCCCATCACCAAATGGGCCTTCAACATCCACACGCAAATCCTGCGCCGGTGCAAAGTGCAGACGGTCCCCGTAATCGGCAAACATCACAAGGCTGTGCAAAGTGTGATAGCCGTCGCGTCCCAGCGGGGCGACATGCAGGCTGAGATTGATTTTGGCCGGGGCGTCTTCTTTGAACAAGCTCACAGCGTGCAGGCTCACGGCTCGGCGTTGGCAATCTCGGGTGCGTCGCGCAACCCATGCTCCAGCTTATCTTTCACCGCATTCATATCAATATCGTCATCCGGTTTCAGGCTGAGCGTGTGGCTCCATTGGAAACGTGCCTCAAGCCGCCGACCTTCCTGCCAATAGGCATCGGCCAGATGGTCCGAAATCGTTGGTTCACCCGGCTCCAGCTCGACAGCGCGCTCAAGATAGCGCACGGCCTGGTCATAATGCCCCAGACGATAATGCGCCCAACCCAGAGAATCGACGATATATCCGGCTTCAGGACGCAAAGTCAGCGCCCGCTCGATCAGTTCGAAACCTTCATCAAGATTTTCGCCGGCATTGATATAGGTATAGCCAAGATAGTTCAAAATATCGGGCTGGTCAGGATTAATGCTGAGGGCTTTGCGAAAATCTTTGATGCTGCCGTCCAAATTCCCCAACCGTTCCAGGACCGTGCCGCGGGCAAAATAAACCTGCCAGCTAACTTCGTCCCCCTGATCAGCGATCAGGTTTTCATAAATCGGCAAAGCCGTTTCATACTGTCGGGTTGAACGCAAAGCATCAGCATAGGCCTCAGCCAGGCGCTGGTCATTGGGATGGTTTTCCGCCAGAGTCTGAAAGATCAGCACCGCCTCGTCACGTTGATCCATCCGAAACAAGGCGCGGGCGCGGTTCAGATCAGCATTCAACCGATAAGGTGATTTACGGGCAATGCCCTCAAAAGTTTGCAGCGCGTCATCGGGGCGGTTTTCCACCTCCATCAGACGGGCCAGCAAATGCACTGCGGCACCATTACCCGGATTGATAAAACGGGCCATCTCCAGATAAACCAGCGCCTTATCAAAATGGGCCTGCGCAGCCAAAATCTGTGCTGTGCCATAAAGCGCCTCGGCGGCACCCTGGCTGGCTGAATTAACCAGCCGGCGCGGCGCATCGCCCGGCGATTGTTCCATACGCGCCAGTGCGGCAACAGACATTGGCGCTTCGTTGAATGTATCTTTGGCCTTCGTATAAAGCGTTCGTGCTTCGTCGGCGCGCCCGCTGCGCTCTAACATAGAGCCATAGGCAAAGGCCGCACGATCAGAAAGATGCGTGGGATCGGTAGCAATTTTATAGGCGGTTTCAGCCTTCGCATTTTGTCCTGCCAGATCCAGTACCAGCGCCGCGTTCAATTGTACGATACGGGCAAACACAGGCGCCTCACCGGCACTGTTGATCAGGGCCAACGCCCCGTCCAGGTCGCCCGCACCATAACTGGCCCAGCCTTGTAACAGCTTGCGAACCTCGCCGTTAAACGGGCCATAATCCCCCTCGGACAACGTCCGTTGTGCACTGGCATAACGCTTTTTTTGAAGCTCCGCTGCGGCGATGCCAAGACGCATTAAATGGGCCTCGGCATCGGTTCCCAATGCCGAACGGGCAAAATCTGCGCTGCCAGGAATATTGCCGGCAATCATGGCACTTAAGAAAGCCTGTTGCCTCAACAAGTCATTGTCTGGTTCTTTATCCAATGCCGCCGCATAATATTTTGCCGCCGCATGAACTTCGTTCAGGCCGCTGGCAAAGCGCGCCGCCAGATAATTACCATAGGCAGATTGGGTGCTGCGTGGCGGCACATCCCGTTGCATTGTGTTGGTTGCACACGATGCAAAGAAAAACAGCACGCCACCGATAATGGGCAGCGCGATAGTATGGCGAATGGATAAAAACTTACGCATCCCTATAACCTACGCCAATGCTGCGCGCTGGCAAGTCACAGCAACATCACATGTTGGGGTAATTGGGGCCTCCGGCACCTTCCGGGCAAGTCCAGGTAATATTCTGTGACGGGTCCTTAATATCGCAGGTTTTGCAATGCACACAATTTTGCGCATTGATCTGGAAGCGCGGGTTTTCGCCTTTGTCATCATAAATAAATTCATACACCCCGGCCGGGCAATAACGCTGTGCCGGGCCTGCAAATTCCGGCAGATTGACCGAAACCGGAATGTTCGGGTCTGCCAGCTTCAGATGCACGGGTTGGTCTTCTTCGTGATTGGTGGCCGAAAATGACACGCTGGTCAGTTTATCAAAAGTCAGCACCCCATCGGGTTTTGGATAAATGATGGGCTTGTGCTTGGCGGCTGGTTCTGTGGATAGCGCATCGTTTTTGCCATGCTTTAACGTCCCAAAAAATGAGAACCCGCCGGTCAGTGTATTGACCCACAAATCCACACCAGTCAGACCAATGCCGCCAACCCATGTCCCAAGCTTGCTCCACAAAGGCTTGGCATTACGCACGATTTTCAGCTCGCGGCGGACCGGGCTGGTGTCATAGGCACTTTGATAACCGTCCAGAACATCACCACTGCGCCCCACCTGTACCGCCTCAAAGGCGGCTTTGGCGGCCATCATGCCGGTGCGCATGGCGTTGTGACTGCCCTTAATACGCGGCAAATTCATAAACCCGGCGGAACAGCCAATCAACGCGCCGCCAGGAAAACACAGTTCAGGCACAGATTGAAAACCACCTTCGGTCAGGGCCCGCGCCCCATAGGCAATACGTTTGGCGCCTTCAAACGTCGGGGCAATGGATGGATGAGATTTCAGCCGTTGAAACTCGTCATACGGGGACAAATACGGGTTTTTGTAATTCAGGTGCACCACCATGCCGATGGCCACATAGTTATCCTCGAAATGATAAAGAAAAGACCCACCACCCACGGCATTACCCAATGGCCAGCCAAAGCTGTGCTGGACCAGGCCAGGCTGAAAAGCGTCATCGCTCACCTGCCACAGCTCTTTTATGCCGATGCCGTATTTTTGTGGTTCAGATTTTTCATCCAGCCCAAAACGTGCCATCAGTTGTTTGGAAAGCGAGCCTCGCGCCCCTTCGCCGATCAGCACATATTTGCCGTTCAGCTCCATACCCGGCTGGTAATCAGGTTTGTGCGAGCCATCCGCGGCAATGCCAAACACCCCGGCGACCACGCCGCGCACCGCACCATCATCATTATAAAGAAGTTCAGACGCTGCCATACCGGGGTAAACTTCAACGCCCATGGCTTCGGCCTGCTCGGCCATCCAGCGGCATAAATTAGCCAGCGAAACAATGTAATTACCATGATTATGGATCAACGGCGGCATAATAAAACCCGGCAGGGTCATCGACCCGGCTTCGCCAAGAACCAAAAAGCGGTCTTTTGTTACCGCGGTTTTGACCGGTGCACCACGTTCGGCCCAGTCGGGGAACAGCGCGTTCAGGCCAGAGGGATCCAACACTGCGCCAGACAGAATATGCGCGCCGACCTCTGAGCCTTTTTCAAGGACCACGACAGACAGTTCCTGCCCCGCATCATTGGCCAGTTGCTTCAGATGGATGGCTGCGCTTAATCCCGCTGGCCCGGCACCCACAATAACCACATCAAAATCCATGGCTTCACGGCTCAATTCCTGATCACTCATGCGACTCTCTCTTATGTTCACGTCTTTTTTATTTCTTAGCCGACCCTTTGCCCAAGGGCCACAATTTTATGGCCTACTGGTGCACCGCCGTGCAATTCATCACAAGATGGCCTAAACTGTGCCAAAGAGGCAAAATGATGAGTGGTTCGGATAAAGTTCCGGTAACGCAGAGCGACGCACATGAGGCGTTAAATGGCTGGTGGGAGGCCGCAGGCGTTGACGTGCCGCCAGCACTGCCGCGCAAAAAAAACACCACAGCGGCACGACCGTCGCAGTCCGCCATTACAGCACCTACACCTGAACCTCTGCCTTCAACACCTGCGCCAGACACGCCCAATAAACGCGCTCTTCTGGCACGCAAAGCCGCCGCAAAAACAGAGACACTGGACGCCTTGAAAGAGGCGATGGAAAATTTTGATGCTGGCCCGGTCAAGGATAATGCACGCAACACTGTTTTTGCCCGCGGCAACCCAAAAGCCAAAGTCATGATCATTGGCGAGGCACCGGGCCGTGATGAGGATGCCGAGGGTCTGCCCTTTGTTGGCGCATCAGGGCAGTTACTGGATAAAATGCTGGGACGGGCCGGGTTTGGGCTGGATGATATTTATATTACCAACGCTTTTAACTGGCGGCCACCGCAAAACCGTAAACCCACACCGGACGAGCTGTCTATGACTTTGCCGTTTCTGGAACGTCACATCGCCCTGGTGGGCCCCAAGATTATTATCCTGGTCGGGGCCAGCCCGATGCAGGCCGTGCTGGGCATAAAGACCGGCATCACCCGCGCCCGCGGCCATTGGCACGACTATATTGTCAAAAAACCAGACGGCACAGACAGCAACAGAACCATCCCGGCTTTGCCCACCTTCCATCCGGCCTTCTTGTTGCGCGCGCCTTTGGCCAAACGCGATGTCTGGCACGATCTGCAAAGTGTGCAGGAACGATTGGCCGGGCACGCATAAGCGTGCAACACGACCTGAATTTTGAATTTACCGCAGCATTGTGGAAATCCACGGGTCAGGGCGCATGGTATTTCATTACTGTACCCGTAGCGGCCTCAGAACAGATCAAATTCTTTACCAGCGTCAACAAGACCGCATGGGGGTCGGTGCGGGTGGCTGTACACATTGGCCAAAGCCAATGGAACACCTCACTGTTTCCCGACAAAAAGTCGGGATGTTATTTTCTGCCGATCAAGGCCGTTGTGCGAAAGGCGGAAGAAATAAGCACCCATGATGAGGTGCGTATCAAGTTGGACGTGCTTATTTAGCCGCTTAAGCCATTAAAACCCAAACGCATATATATGCGTAGAAACAATAGATTACGGGTTTTGGTTAATTAGGTGAGTCAGAATTTTTGACAACGAGTATATATTTTTTGACATTATGAATATATTTTCATATATTTGGTCAAATAATTCATACATAGAAAAGGTGAAACTATGAATTTATCCCTCAAGGAAAAAAGCTTGTGGATCTCGCTCGGTGCAACGATGCTTTTTTTTGGTTACTATTTTTTCAAGGTTTCCCGCAGCTTGTTGAAGGAAGGGCGTCTGGACGACAGTTTTATCGGGTTTTTTATCACGGTCGTCATTTTTGCTGTGGCGACCAAAATTGTCCTGCACTGGCTTCTGGCCATCACACTTGGCAAGGAAGAGCTTAACGCCGCCATGGGACCGGAAGACGAGCGCGCTAAAATCATCGAATTAAAGGCCAGCCAAATATCGTATCTCATTCTGGCGACCGGGGTCTGGATTACCGGCGGCAGCATGTTTTTTTCGGCAACACCAATGATAATGGCTAACATTATTATGGCGTTTTTTATAGTCGCCGAAGCCACCAGTTTTGCCATCCAGTTGGTTTATCACCGCAAGGGGTTCTGACATGAAGAAACGAACCATTCGCAACACCATCCGCACTTTACGTTTTCATGCGGGCGAGATGACCCAAGCCGAACTGGCCGCAAAAATTGGCGTGACCCGACAAACCGTGCTGGCCATAGAGGCGGCGAAATACCCACCCTCGCTGGAGCTGGCGTTTCGCATTGCCGAAGTTTTTGAAGTGCCGCTGGGCGACGTATTTATACGCGAGTGTCCCGCAAGCTAGCGACTTGTCACAGCTTAACCCTCACGAGGATCAAAAAGCTGGACCAACGAAACTCCCTCGTCGCGCACCTCAAAGGCCGCCGCCCATCCGGTTTTAAAATTGCCCAACAAACGCTGAACCGCGCCGGCCTTGTGGTCAAAGCCAGCCTCGATCAATTGATGAGCCAATATGGCAATGCCGGGATTATGCCCAACTAGGGCCAAGGTTTGACCGGCGGCACTGTACCGCCTGGCTGTATCGGTCAGTGTTTTTTGCGAGGCCAGATACATCACCTCTTCAAAATGCACCGGACAGGGTGCAAAGGCTGTCTTCATGTCATCCCAGGTCTGGACGGTGCGCAGTGCATTGGAAACCGCGCCCACATCCGGGGTCCAGCCCGCATCCGCCAAAATCTGTCCAAGGGCCAGCGCATCCCTGTGGCCTTTATCGCTTAGGGGCCGCGCATGATCGCCCGGCTCGCGCCCGAATGCAGCGGCCTTGGCATGGCGAATAAGCAGCAGTCTGTGCATCACGTTCTCTCGTCCAGATATTTAACAAAAGGCCGGTTTGACCCGAATCAGAAGCATGGTTATCGTTCGTTATGCGCTTTTTTATCCTTTTTGCTGCGGTCACGCTATTCTTTGCGTCCATTCAGTTCGCCTATCTAACGCCTTATCTGTATATAGGCACAGTTATTTTCGGGACTCTGGTCCTTTATGGCATTTTTGATCTGATCCAACGCAGCCATGCCTTATGGCGTAATTATCCCATCGTTGGCCGGATGCGCTGGTTATTAGAGTTTGTACGCCCTTATTTGCGCCAATACCTGGTCGAAAGCGATACTGACGGCATGCCGTATAATCGCGAGCAACGCAGTCTGGTTTACCGGCGCGCCAAAAACGTCATCAGTGTTGAGCCATTTGGCAGCCATATCAACTTTGATGAAGAGCGCTATGAATGGCTGAACCATTCCATTGCAGCCCGCCACGCCGAACACAAAGACCTGCGTGTTAATGTGGGCGGCGCAGATTGCAAACAGCCCTATTCGGCCAGCGTTTTTAATGTTTCAGCGATGAGTTTTGGTGCTCTTGGCGCCCATGCCATCGAGGCGCTGAACCGCGGTGCCGCAACCGGCGGATTTTATCATGATACCGGGGAAGGCGCGATCAGCCCCTATCATTTGCACGGCGGTGATCTGGTCTGGGAAATCGGTACGGGCTATTTTGGCTGCCGGGCCAGCGATGGCGGCTTTGATGCGGAAAAGTTCAGGGACAACGCCGCCCGCGACAGCGTCAAAATGATCGAAATAAAACTCAGTCAGGGGGCCAAGCCAGGCCATGGCGGCGTTTTACCGGGGGCCAAAGTCACCCGCGAAATTGCCTTGGCGCGCGGCATTGCCGAAGGTGTTACGTGCGAATCCCCACCCTCTCACCGGGCCTTTTCCACACCCATTGGCCTGATGGAATATATCGCACAATTGCGCGAGCTGTCCGGCGGCAAACCGGTCGGCTTCAAATTGTGCATTGGCCATCGCTGGGAATTTCTGGCGATCACCAAGGCCATGCTGGAAACCGGCATCAGACCTGATTTTATCGTCATCGACGGGGCCGAAGGTGGCACCGGTGCAGCGCCCGTGGAGTTTCAGGACCATATCGGCGTGCCCTTGCGCGAAGGTATCGTTTTTGCGCGTAATGCCCTTGTCGGGACAGGTTTGAAAGATGATATTCGCCTTGGCGCGTCGGGCAAGCTGATCTCGGCCTTTGGGCTGGCATCATCGATGGCCATGGGGGCCGACTGGTGCAATGCCGGGCGTGGCTTCATGTTTGCGCTGGGGTGTGTTCAATCTTTGAACTGTCATACCAATCATTGCCCGACCGGGATCGCGACCCAGGACAAATTGATGCAACGCGGCCTGGTGGTTGGGGACAAAGCCAAACGTGTCGCCAATTATCACAAAAACACCATACGCGCCCTTGGCGAAGTTGTGGCCGCCGCCGGGTGCAATCATCCGTCAGAGCTGAAACCCTGTCATCTTTACCACCGGATCAGTGCCACCGAGGCCCGGCCCGCCAACGAGGTTTATAATTACCTCAAAAAAGGCAGCCTGCTGAACGACCCGGATGGCACCTATCTGGCCTCGTCCTGGGCCAGCGCCAGCGCCGAAACGTTTGTGTCACAATAAATACCCGTACATAAATATCATTTGGCAAAGCCCGCGTGATGGCGTTCACTATATGCCAAAGGGGAAATGCCATGCTTGCAAAAATTCTGATCCTTCCTGCCCTTATCCTGATGGCTACGGCCACCAGCGCCGCCGAACAGGTCCATTTCAAGGCTGGTGACGATCTGACGGTCTATGCGGATCTGTATCTTGCACCGACAGGAAAGTCCGCGCCTTTGGTGCTGCTCTTTCATCAGGCGGGTTCTAATGCCAGGGGCGAATACGGCCCGATCATTCCCCGATTAACCGAGCTGGGGTTAAATGTGCTGGCGGTTGATGCCCGCTCTGGCGGTCCGCGCTTTGGCTCGGACAATCGCACTGTTAAGGGACTGGGTGGCCACAGCACACCCTATTGCGCCGCTTATCCCGATATGGAAGCCGCTTTGGCCTATGCCATACGCGAAGGGTATACCGGGCCGCGCTTTGCCTGGGGCAGCTCTTACAGTGCCGCACTGGTCTTGCGCCTTGGCAGCGAGCACAAGGACGAGCTGAGCGGTATTCTCTCTTTCTCGCCCGCCGCAGGTGCCGCCATGGGGGCATGTTCCGCCAACAATTATCTGGGCGGCATTGCCGTTCCGACACTGGCCCTAAGCCCCAAGAGCGAAATGCGAGGCCGCAAAAAACAATTTGCAACACTGCACGCCGCTGGTCATCAAACCTTTGTCGCCGAACATGGCGTGCACGGCTCGTCGATGTTGGTTGAAGCCCGCACCAAAGCGGATACCAGTGCCACATGGGACACCGTGATCGGATTTTTAAAACTATACGGAGCCGAATTTCAATGAGCCTCGCATTTGATGTTTTCTGGTCGTTTCGCTCGCCTTATTCTTATCTGGCGGCACCCAAGCTTTTGCAACTCACCAAAGATTACGATCTGGTTTGCCACTTCCGGCCGGTTTACCCGCTGGCAGTGCGTGTTGATGGTTTCTTTAAAACCATTAATCCCATGTGGCCCGGCTACCTCATCCAGGATGTACCGCGCGAGGCCGAACGGCTGGGCCTACCCATTCACTGGCCAGACCCGGACCCGATCGTACAAGACTTCACCACCATGGAAGTGGCCAAGGATCAGCCCTATATCACCCGCCTGACGCGCCTTGGCGCGGCGGCCGAGCGATCCGGCAAGGGCATGGCCTTTGCCACCGCCGTCAGTGCCCGCCTTTGGGGCGGTGTAAAAGACTGGGACAAGGGTACGGTTTTAGCCGACGCCGCCGGTGAAGCAGGTTTGAATATGGATGACCTTGAAAAAGCCTTGGTCGAAGATGCCGCCGGGCTGGATAAAGAGATCGAGCAAAACGAAGCGGATCAAACCAAAGCCGGGCATTGGGGCGTGCCGTTAATGGCCTTTGATGGTGAGCCTTTTTTCGGACAGGACCGAATAGACACGCTGGTCTGGCGACTGCAACAAAAAGGACTGAAAGCGCGATAACTTGTTAATATACAGTAGAAATTTCTCTTGACATACTTTTTAACACTTGCAACATTTGTTAAATCACATGCGGCGGAGGAATTTATTCTGTGTGTAAATTTATAATAATAAAGCCCATTGCCATTACTATAACTATACTGAACATACTGGCGTGGACAGGATCGGCGTTCGCCATGCCTCCCGTTGAGGCTTTTGGCTCCTTGCCTGAAATTCAAGACATTGCCTTGTCGCCAGATGGCAAACATGTCGCCTATTTAATGCATCGTGACGGCAAGGATATGATGCTAGTGCGGGAACTCAATAACGCGAAGGCAAAGCCAGTCGGTCTAAATGTCAGCAAAATCAAGCCGCGTTCAGTCAGTTGGGCGAACAATCGCTATGTATTACTGCGCGCGTCCAAAACAGCCACTACCGCAGTGTTTGCAGTCAACAAAATAGAATTTGGCGCCGTGTTCTCCTTTGATATTACCTCGGGCCGTGTCCGGCAATTGCTGAACCGTACCAAAGAGCTGGGCATCAATTCCAGCCTGGGCCGCATTGCCCGTGTTTTGCCCGATGAAAACATCATTATGATGCCTGCCTATACGGGCCGTCTGGGCGACCGACGGGTTTACTCGCTGTTTCGCGTCAATCTTGGCAACGGCATTGGAAAGGTCTCATCCAGAGGCCATGGCATGGATACGAACCGTTTTATTGTTGATAAAAAAGGCGCAGTCATCGCCCGGATTGATTATTCAGAAAAAAAAGAAACGTTCCACATCAAAGTGTATAAAAACCGGCGCTGGGAAATCATTTATACGCAAAAAAGCGGCCAGACGCCTTTATCTGTAATGGGATTTAGCGCTGACAAAAAATCCCTGTTGGTAGCATATTATCAGGGCCGTGACACAGTCGGCCTGTATGCCATGACCCTTGAAGATGGCTCAATCTCGGGTCCGGTACAATGGCGTGAACATGCAGACATTATCAGTACCCTGACCCGCCCCGATGACGGCGTTGTGATCGCTGTTGGCTTTGCTGATATTGCCGGTACTGACTATGTATTTCTCGACCCTGAAATGAAAAAAACATGGGTCATTATCAAACAAGCCCTTGGGGTGGCCACTGTACGACCCATAGATTGGAGCAAAGACAATAGCAAATGGTTGCTTTTTGTCCAAAGTGGCAACAGCGCCGGAGCCTATATGATATATGATGCCAGGGTTGGCCGCATACGCAGGCTGGCAATCCGGCGCCCCGCTATAAAACCTGCTGATGTCGGTACGGTGCATAGCATTGAATATAAAGCTGCCAATGGCACACGCATTTCAGCCCTGTTGACCACTCCGCCCGGCTATAAAAAACAGCCTGCCCCCATGGTGGTTTTGCCCCATGGTGGCCCCGCCAATCATGAAAGCATGACATGGGACTGGATGGCGCAATATCTGGCCAATCAGGGATATCTGGTCTTACAGCCAAACTTTCGCGGCTCGGACGGCTTTGGCAAGTACTTTGAAAATGCAGGCGACGGAGCATGGAACACCCTCGTACTTGGCGACGTTACAGCGGGCGTTCAAGGTATGATAAGTGCCGGTTATGCCGACCCCAAACGCATTTGCATTGTCGGAGCCAGCTTTGGGGGGTATCTGACTTTGGCTGGGCTGGTCTTCACACCTGACCTTTATGCCTGTGCCGTAGCCATTGCGCCCTTATCTGATATGAAAGCGTTTTTGGCCTATAAGAAAAAATCGCAGGGCAAGGACAGCCGTTCTGTTGCCTATTGGACCACGGTAATGCAGGGCAATAAGGGCAAAGAAAACTTGAATGCCATATCACCGGCCAAACATGCAAATGCGGCCAGGGCGCCACTTTTGTTGATCCACGGACTGGATGATACCGTTGTACCTATTGCCCAAAGCCGGATTATGAAACGTGCGCTAACCCGTGCCAATAGGTCTGTGCAAATGGTGACCCTGCGCGGTGAAGATCATTGGTTGTCCTCAGCTCGAACCCGCACAGAAACTCTACGCGCCATGGGTGCATTTTTGCGGCCCTATCTTGCCAATAACGGGGCGAGTGAGCAATAGTACAGATATGGCAGTTCTCATTGCACAGAGCAGCAACGGTTTTGACCCCACCGAAGTGGCCGTACCATGGAAAATTCTGACCGATGGCGGGCATCAGGTACGCTTTGCCACCGACACCGGCCAAGCCGGGGAAACTGATCGGCGCATGCTGGATGGTGAAGGTCTGGGGCTGTTCAAGCGATTGCTGATCACCAATAAATATGGTCGACAGGCCTATGACGCCCTTTGCCAGGATCAGCATTTTCAAAACCCGATCCGCTATGATGCCATCCGGGTTCGGGACTATTCCGGCCTGATCTTGTCCGGTGGACATGCCAAAGGCATGATCCCTTATCTGGAATCACCCGATATGCACAACGCCATAGCCGGATTTTTTGAAGCCAACAAAACGGTCGGCGCGATCTGTCACGGCGTTGTCGCGGCCTGTCGGGCCAAAAACAAGGAAACCGGAAAATCCGTTCTCTATGGCCGTAAAACCACCGCATTGCTGAACAGGCAGGAATTGCTGGCCCATAAACTCACAAAGAAGAAACTCGGTGATTATTTTTTGACTTATCCGGGCCTAACCGTTGAGGATGAAGTCACTGCGGCGCTGCAATCGCCTGCAGACTTTTTACCCGGCCCGACCCCGCTCTGGCGCGATACACCGCGCAAGCTGTCCCACGGGTTTGTGGTCCGGGACGGCAATTACCTTTCGGCCCGCTGGCCCGGCGATGCCCATGCCTTTGGCAATACCTTTCTCTCTATGGTCGCAAATTCGCCCACCTGATAATCGCATTGCTGCGCTCAAACTTTCGTGAAGACACGTATTTCGCCTTTGCAAGGCCGCATGAAACGTTCATGACACCCCGGTACCGAGGAGAGAGAGTTATGCGTTACACCCTGTTGATTGCCATTTTCATGTTTGCAGCTACATCCAGCTTTGCAGCGGAGGATACGGCCATAGCCCCAACCATGCGCGGCCCTGCGGTTGGCGCGGTTATTCCATCGGACCTGACCAGCATTGACCAAAAAGGTGACCCGCGGTCATTCGAAAACCTGAGCGGCCCGAACGGCCTGGTTCTGGTTTTCATTCGTTCGGCCAAATGGTGTTCGTTTTGCAAAAAGCAGCTTGCGGAAGTTGATGCCGGGGCCAAAGAAATAACAACACGCGGGTATGCACTGGCGGTGCTGAGTTATGATTCCCTTGGCGACATTCAACGCTATGCCCATGACCACAAACCAAACTTTACCATGCTCTCTGACCGCAAGTCAGAAGTCATTGACGCGTTTGGCATTCGTAACGAGAAATTCGGTAAAATGCATTACGCCAATGGGGTCCCGCATCCGATGATTTTTGTCATTGGCGCAGACAAAACCGTACAGGCCAAACTGGCCGAAGAGGGTTATAAAAATCGCCCCTCAGTCACGGCTATTACCGAGGCTATTGATGTGTTATCATCCCATGAATGAGCACTCAGTCGCATTGGGATAAAGCGTGGGGCGGCGCAGACCCACAGGCCAAAAGCTGGTTTCAGGACGCGCCTGCATTGTCTTTGCGCCTGATTGACGATTGCGCCATCGCCAGAGGCGAGGCGATCATTGATGTCGGCGGTGGTGCCTCGTTACTGGTTGACGCGCTGATGGCCCGAAAGTTCCAAAACATCAGCGTGCTGGATATTTCAAAAGCGGCCTTGCAAAGCGCCCAGGCCCGACTTGCAGACCGTGCGGATTACATTAAATGGTTGTGTGCCGACGCCACCGACTGGACCCCTGCTCACCCCTTTCGCTTGTGGCATGATCGGGCGGTATTTCATTTTTTAACCGATGAGGCAGACCAGGCGCGATACCGCGCCATTGCCGAAGAAGCCATACTTCCCGGCGGATATTTGGTGATGGCCACATTTGCACTGGATGGCCCGCAAAAGTGTTCGAACCTGCCGGTTGTGCGCTATGATGCGCAATCCATGGCCGCAACTCTGGGACCCGCCTTTAAGTTGGTGGACGAGGCCCGCGAAGATCACACCACCCCCGGCGGCATGGTCCAGGAATTTCAATATTGCCGTTTTTTGCGGATTTAAAGACCACGCCAACCTGATAATTTTAAAAACCCCCTTTCATCACCGCATGGCAATGCTAGGTTATGCGCTCAACCTGCTCAGGAGCGCACTATGCACAGCCTTTTTCACCGTCGTGACTTCATCAAAATTGCTGCGGGCATGACTGGTGCATCTTTATTGACACGCGCCAGCCTCGCAGGCAGTTCAAAACCCGGCTTCACCCACGGCGTCGCCAGTGGTGACCCTGATGCAAATTCAGTTGTTTTATGGACCCGTTATGTTGCGGAACAGGAAACCGGGCTGGTCTGGGAAATAGCCAAGGATCTGGACTTCCAAAATATTGTTCAAAAAGGCACAGTCAAAGCCGGTCCAAAACGTGATTATACGGCCAAAACCATTGCCCGCGGCCTGCCTGCCGGGTCTTGGTTTTACTATCGCTTTACCGCGCCCGACGGCACACATTCGCCTATTGGGCGGACACGAACTTTGCCCGATGGTGCGGTTTCATCGCTAAAGCTGGCAGTATTTTCCTGCTCGAACCTGCCGTTTGGTTATTTCAATGCCTATGCCCATGCGGTGGCGCAAAATGATTTTGATCTGGTGGTCCATCTTGGTGATTACTTTTATGAATACCCGGTCGGCACATATCCTTCATTGGATAAAACCGTGGCCGGGCGCACCATCATGCCCGAACATGAGCTGATCAAGCTGGCGGATTATCGTCTGCGGTATAATGCCTATCGTATGGATGCGGACCTGTTGGCCCTGCACCAGAACTATCCGATGATCAGCATCTGGGATGATCACGAAATTGCCAATGATACGTGGATGGGCGGCGCGCAAAATCACGATCCGGACAGCGAAGGAGACTGGGGGGCGCGCAACACCGCCGCCCGCCAGGCCTATTATGAATGGCTGCCCATGCGCGAACGCGCCTATGCCCGTTATGATTTTGGTGATCTGGCGTCGATTGTCACTCTGGATACCCGCCTGACCGGTCGGACCGAACAATTGCCTTATGCGCTGGCCCTCAAAGGCGTCGATACAAGAGACCAAAGGGCCGTGATCGCCGCCCTGACCGCCTTTCGTGACGGTCCGTGGTCTGACCCGGCACGCGATATGCTGGGAAAAGAACAAGAAAACTGGCTGGCCGAAACGCTGCACGCTTCGAAACAATCAGGTCAACGCTGGCAGGTGCTCGCGCAACAAATTGTCGTCGGCCGAACCTACGGTCCCAGAAGCTTTTTAGCCGCACTGCCCGAACAAACACCGGACTGGTTAAAGGCGCGCATACAGGGCGGTGTACTGGCGGCTTCGGTCGGCCTGCCGGTCAGCACAGATGACTGGAGCGCCTACCCTGCAGCGCGATCGCGCTTCTTGTCATCGCTTCGCCAGAACGCCGATAATGCTGTGATTTTGGCCGGTGACAGCCACAATGCCTGGGCCCATGACCTTTACGATAAGGACGAGCAAAAAAGCGGTACCAACCCGGCTGCTGTCGGGTTTTGCGGGCATAGTGTTTCCTCGCCCGGCCTGGAGGCCTATTTGCCTATGGATGAGGATAAACGCGCCGCCTCTTTGGTTGAATCAAGCCCCGAGTTACGCTGGGCCAACACCAGTAAACGCGGCTATATGGCAGTTACCGTTACCCGCGATGCGGCGCAATGTGACTGGTGCTTTACCGGCTCAGAAGCAACCCGCTCAGCCGATTTAAGTGGGCAACACAGCATGCAGGTCAGGGCCAAAAACGGCTTTGGTACCAACACATTGGAAACCGTTACATGACGTACAAAATCTCCTGGCCAACACTGGAAACCGAACGGTTGATAATGCGTCCACCCGGCACCGACGGATTTGACGGCTATGCGGCCCTTTATGCCGACGAAGATGCAGCACGATATATCGGCGGCCAAAAAAACCGTGCCCAGGCCTGGCGGGCTTTTGCAGGCCTGCTCGGCATGTGGCATTTGCGCGGCTATGGCTTCTTTTTTGTTTATGAAAAAGCCACTGGCGAATGGGTTGGTTCAATCGGTGCGCATTACCCTGAGGGGTGGCCAGGCCGTGAAGTGGGCTGGGCCACGGCCCCGGCGCATTGGGGCAAGGGCTTTGGCAAGGAAGCCGCCACAGCGGCTATTGATTACGTTTTCAACACGCTGAACTGGGACACGGTGATCCATGTCATTGACCCGCAAAACATGCCATCGGAAAAGCTTGCACAGTCACTGGGCAGCACCATTGTGCGCACCGTTGATGAGCTGGCCGGGTTTGGACCAATGGACCTGAATATCTGGGGCCAAAGCGCCGATGAGTGGCGCGCCAGAAAAGCTTAGGCCAGCATCAGGTTTATCCCACGGACCATGTAAAAGATGCCGATCAGGGTGATCAAAATACGAACGATATAGACAAAACCTGTGTCGGTCATTTTACCCAGAACTTGCTTACCGCCCCATGTCCCCCCAAAGGACAGGGGCAAAGCCAGTAAGAACAGCCAGAGCGGCGGCAAGGCCCCCGACCCCATGGCCTGTATGATCGCCCAGCTCCAATACACCACCTTGACCCCATGCCCTATAATTTGGCCGATGGCCTTGGTGGCAACAATTTCGTGCCGCGTCATCGCGCTGCGCACAAAGAAAATGTCCATCACCGTGGATGAAATGCCCGCAGCCACACTAAACCCTGCGGAAACAAAACCGCAAAGAACCGCATGCGCTGGCCGACCGGCATCCAGATGCACCCATTGGCGCGGCACCCAGACAATCAGCGGTAAAAACCCAAGGGTCAGATAAACACTGGCCTTATTGGGATGAACCGGGATCAGGAATAAAAGGCCAACCGCCGCAACTGTCCCCAACGAAAACAACCCGACAATGCGCCATTGAATGTGTTGGCGTAACAGATAAGCCCGCCAACCATTGGCGGTGATTTGCAATATGCCATGGGTCACCATAGCCTGACCCAGCGGCAGGAATGCGGTCAGCACGCCCATTAACACCAGACCGCCAGCCATGCCAAACATCCCCGATAAAAAGGCTGTGAAAAAGGCGGTAATCACGATAACTAAGGCGGTCAATAATGGCATACCATGGTCTTAGCAGGCCAAAAGGCAAAAGATAGGCAGCGGTCATCATGAAATTTATCGCCATTCTCACACGTGTCCATAAATGGGTTGGCCTGTTTGTTGGCCTGCAAATCATCTTGTGGACGGCTGGCGGGTTAGTGATGAGCATCCTGCCAATCAGCGTTGTGCGCTCTGAGCATCTCATTGCTCCACCATCACAAGACACCATATCCGGCGCGGACATTCTCTCGCCGGTCAAGGCCGCGCAAATGGCCGGCCTTGGTGCGCCCATTGGTGCCCGTCTGCACACCTGGCTTGGACGACCGGCATATTCAATTGATGGACCAGAGGGGCAAAGCACCCTGATTGATGCACGCACCGCGGAACGCCTGACACCGATTGATGAGCACACGGCACGCAACATCGCCATCATGGATTATGCCGGCAGCGGCAAGGTCAGCCGCGTTGACTGGGTTGAAAAAGGCCCTGTGGAAGTGCGTTTCGAAGGCCCCTATTGGCGCGTCGAATTTGACCAGCCCAAAGGCTATACCGTCTGGGTGGACCCGGCGCAGGGCAAGGTACGGGCGCATCGCTCTGCGGTTTGGCGGTTTTATGATTTTTTCTGGATGCTGCATATTATGGATTACGGCACACGCGATAATTTCAACACACCCTGGCTCATGGCCTTTGCCGCCTCGGCGTTTCTGTTTGCCTTAACCGGGGCCGGGTTGTTGTGGCACCGGTTTATTTTGCGTCCACGCCGAAAAAAAATACGGTAACCATTGGCGTTTTTGTCTATTCGTTCACCCCTTGGAAAGGTCGATCTGTTCATATGCCGTGCATTGCAAATGCATAACGGGGGACCACGTGCAGTCGAACAATAACCAAAGCAATAGCCTGCACGTCAGCAATCAATTGCCCGAAGACCCGGCAACACACGCACTGCTGGCCGATATATCCCTGCAGATCCTGGCCATGTGCGGGTCCAGTTTTATTGATAAATTCGCCAAAGCTGCAGGCAAAGCCATAGGCGCCGACATGTTGCTGGTCAGCCGCGTCAAGTCAAAACATATCCCTGTCGAGACCTATGCCTTGTATGACAAAGCCGGCAAGACAGAGCATTACTCCTACCCTATATCTGGCACACCATGCGAAGTGGTGATCGATAAAGCCCGCTCGTTGACCATCCACGAAAAAGTTGCAACCTGTTTTCCCGAAGACACGGATCTGGTTGAATTTGGTTTGCACTCTTATATCGGCACGCCATTAATCACAGAAGACGGCGAAACCGTGGGTCTGATCGCCGCCCTGTGGGGCTCAGCCCGAAACGATCTAAGCTTGGAGATTAAGGCATTAGAATATTTCGCGCCGCTGATCACCAATGATATGATGCAATTGGAAGCCACGGCACGTCACGAATTATCAGTAGCCGGGGCCTCGTCTGGTGCCTGGTACACGGATTTTGAATCAGACTTGGAATATTTTTCCGATGCGGCCCGGCGCGTAATCGGGCGAGCGGATTTACCGGCAAAGTCCAAACGCAAGACCTTGCTCAACCTTATGCCGCCCGAAGAACAACGCCTGATGCGGGCCGCATTTGATGCGTATCGGTGCGGAGACGCTCCATTTGACTTTAATTTTCGCATAACATCGCCAGACGGTAACCAGAAATGGCTACGCATGACTGGCAAGGGCCAGCACAATGCCGAAGGCCGCATGACTGCAATGGCCGGCGATATCTCTGATATTTCAGAACTCGTCGAAGCGAAACGCAAGGCCGAAGCCGCATCGCGCGCCAAATCAGATTTTCTGGCCACCATGAGCCATGAAATTCGCACGCCAATGAATGGTGTCTTGAGCATGGCCGGCATGTTGGCCCGCGCCAACCTGCCAAAGGAACATAAACGCAAGGCCGAGGTTATTCAGAAATCCGGCGAAGCCATGATGGTCATTCTCAATGACGTATTGGATTTAAGCAAAATTGAAGCCGGAAAGTTGGACCTGGAGAAGCGCCAGTATTCGCCGCGTGAACTGGTCGAAGATGTCTCAATGTTGTGGCGTGATACGATCGAACAAAAAGGCATCCAGTTTGACCTTCAAATTGTCGAACCGATCCCGGAATTGACCATTGGGGACGACACGCGCCTGCGCCAGGTTTTGACCAACTTGCTGTCTAATGCGCTGAAATTTACTGCAGACGGCACCATCACACTGTGTATTTCGGCTGAAAAGGTCGACGGTAATCCGGCCCTTAAATTTACAGTCACAGACACCGGTATTGGTATTGCCAAAGCACAACAAAAGAATTTGTTTAATGCCTTTGACCAGGCCAATAACAGCATTGCGCGGCGGTTTGGCGGCACAGGTTTGGGATTGGCCATCAGCGACAAGATTGTCCGGCACATGGGCGGGCATTTTGACATAGTATCTGAACCGTCAAATGGATCTTCATTCAGCTTTACAATTCAGTCTGACGTTGTGGAACGCACCAATAAATCAGAGAAAACCGCGCCCACCGGCACCCAGACAGATGATCTGACAAGCCCAGCGCAACAGCGCGCGATTCTTATTGCAGATGATAATGAGATCAACCGGTCTGTTTTAAAGGCCTTTTTATCGAAGCTACCGGTGTCGCTGGTCTTTGTCGAAAATGGTGCCGAGGCCGTTGAGCGCGCCGCACAACAGCACTTTGATGTTATCCTGATGGACATTCAAATGCCGATTCTGGATGGCATTGGTGCCACCCAGAAAATCCGCAAATCAGATGGCCCATGCCGTAATACGCCGATCATTGCCTTAACCGCCAATGCCATGCCGGGTGATCGCCGCCGTTATCTGGATATTGGGATGACCGGTTATGTGTCCAAGCCCATCGATCCCAAGGCGTTGTTCCTGGCATTGAAAGAAGCCAAGCCGTTGGAGACGAAAGACGCCCCCAACGCCGCCCAAGTTAAAAGTGCCTGAGCCTGACTTCGCGGCTTGCACTTAGTCTTTGTTTTTATAGACCTTGCCGCCTTTCATAACGAAATCAACGTCCAAAAGTTCGTTAATGTCGTCCAGCGGGCTGGACCCCACGGCAATAATGTCCGCATATTTTCCAGTCTCGAGAGAGCCGATTTTATCGCCCATTTGCAAATGCGTGGCGGCAATCTGTGTCGCCGAGGTTATGGCCTCCATCGGGGTGAAACCGGCTTCGACCATTAACGGAAATTCGCGTGCATTATCGCCATGATGCGAGACCCCTGAATCAGTGCCAAAAGCCACATTGACGCCGCCCTCATGAGCATTACGCAACATCTCCAGCATTTGTGGACCGACTTTTAGAGCCTTGGCACGTGACGGTGGCGGTAGAAACCCTTTGGGGTCATTGGCCATTTCCACAACCGTTGCCCCAGCCAGAACGGTGGGCACCAGCGTAGCGTTATACTTTTTGAATAGCTTGATGGTCTCTTTGTCCAGATATGTCCCATGTTCAATGGAATCGATACCAGCCCGCAAAGCCGCCTCAATGCCACCTTTGCCATGGGCGTGGGCAGTCACCCGACGACCCATGAAATGTGCGGCCTGAACAATGCTTTCCAACTCATCATCAAAAAATTGTTGTTCCGTCCCAGCGGCCGTGTTGGACAACACACCACCAGTGGCGGTGATTTTAATGACATCGGCACCTTTGCGCACATTTTCACGCACGGCCCGGCGACAATCATCAGCACCATTACAAATAGAATCGCGATGTAATGCATTGGCAATAGCCTCTGCATAGCCGTGACGCGGGTCTCCATGTCCACCCGAGGCGCTGATAATCTGGCCGGCAGCACGAATACGTGGCCCAGCAATGTCTCCTCGGGCTACAGCATCACGTACCGCAAAAATGGCATCTTCCCCGCGCGCCCCAACATCCTGAACGCTGGTAAAACCCGCCATCAGCGTTCTTTTAGCAAATTTAGTGGCCTTCATGGCCCAATCCGCATCAGAATTTGTCACGGCATCAAGACGCCCGGTTGGACTAAGTTCAGACGTCAGATGCACATGGCTGTCGATCAGCCCCGGAAGGCAGAATTTATTTTTTAGGTCAACAATTTCTGCACCATCAACCGTTTGAAAACCCTCACGCACTTCAAGAACTTTACCATCGTGGCTGACCAGTATGGTCGCCGCACCGCGCGGTGCAGAGCCAGGCTTATCCAATACCGCGCCGCATTGCACCGCTTTGGTGTGGGCCAATGCCGGGCCGGTAAGACCCGCCAGTATGGCCAGTGAAAGTGCTGTTGCTTTGATTGTCATATTCTTCCCTTTATCCTTTTGGCCGTGGACCGGCCTTTGTTTAAAGCTTAACGCCAATATCCGTGCGGTAAAAGCCATCAGGAAATTTGATCTGGTCAATTTTTCTATAGGCCAAATCCGCTGCATCCTTTGGCTGTGAAGACAGTGCCGTAATGCTCAGCACCCGCCCCCCCGACGAAACCAGTTGCCCCGCTTTATTTCGCATTGTTCCGGCATGAAATACCTGTACATGAGAACCATCTTGTACATTTGCAGGCAATGCGATCGGCAAGGCTTTGCCATAAGCCCCCGGATATCCCTTGGCGGCCATCACAACGGCGGCGCAACCCCGGTCATCCCACACAGGTAAGGGAATATCGCCCAGCCCACCGGTGGCGCACCCCATAAGGAGCGGCAAAAGATCACTGTGCAGGCGCATCATCAAAACCTGACATTCCGGGTCACCAAAGCGGACATTAAATTCAATCAAACGCGGGCCATCCGCGTCGATCATCAGGCCCGCGAACAACACCCCGCAAAACACCATGCCTTCGTCGCGCATACCGGTAATTGTCGGCGTGATGATCTCGTCCATGACCCGCTGTGTCATAGCTTCATCCATATGAGGCACCGGTGAAAAGGCACCCATGCCGCCGGTATTGGGGCCTTTGTCCCCATCATAGGCCCGCTTATGGTCCTGCGCGGCGATTAACGGCATCACAGTTTCGCCGTCGCTAAGCGCAAAAAATGAGGCCTCAACGCCGTGCATAAATTCTTCAATCACCAGAGTTTGAGAGGCTGATCCAAACTGGCCGTCCAGCATGGCGCTCGCCGCGCGGATTGCCTCGTCCAGAGTTTCGGCAATGACCACGCCTTTGCCTGCGGCTAGGCCATCAGCCTTAAGCACAAAGGGCGCATCAAGCGTTTTCAAAAACACCTCTGCCTCATCAATGGTTTGCACCGCACGATAGGCCGCTGTGGGAATGTTATGGCGATCACAAAAGGCCTTGGTAAAGGCCTTGGAGCCTTCCAATTGTGCCGCACGGGCGCTTGGTCCAAAGGCGGCAATACCGCGCTCGCCCAATTGATCCACCAGCCCGGCGGTCAGCGGGACCTCTGGCCCCACCACCACCAGATCCGAGCTCTCTTTTTCAGCCAAAGCCAAAAGTGCTGCAATATCTTCGGCGTCGACCGGCACACAACGCCCCAAATCGGCCAATCCGGGATTACCGGGCGCGCTGATGATCTCACTGACCAAGGGGCTTTGGTTGAGTTTCCAGCCCAGTGCATGTTCGCGCCCTCCACCGCCAACCAGCAGAACTTTCATCAGCTTCCCCATTTCCCATTGTCTTGATACATTCTGCGCTTGTTTTAAAGGGATTCGCAAACGTGTCCGAGCCTTCACCATCAAACGCCCACGAATTTACAGTTTCCGAACTGGCCGGGGCCTTAAAGCGCACAGTCGAGGACACGTATGGCCATGTCCGGGTACGCGGCGAGTTAGGCCGGGTGGTCATTGCCCGCTCTGGCCATGTGTATATGGATCTCAAAGACGACCGCGCCGTCATTGCCTCGATCATCTGGAAAGGCGTGGCATCAAAGCTGCGCTTTGCCCCAGAAGAGGGCCTGGAAGTGATCGCCGAGGGACGGTTGTCGACCTATCCAGGGCGTTCGCAATATCAGTTGATCATAGAAAGCATGGAGCCAGCAGGCGCAGGCGCGCTGATGGCCTTGTTGGAAGAGCGCCGTAAAAAATTCAAGGCCGAGGGCCTGTTTGACGAGGACCGTAAAAAACCGCTGCCTTTTTTACCGCAAACCATCGGGGTGATTACATCACCCACCGGCGCGGTGATTCGCGATATTTTACACCGCCTGCGCGATCGTTTTCCCCGGCACGTGCTTCTCTGGCCGGTTCTGGTTCAGGGGGAAAAAGCCGCCGAACAAATCAGTGCAGCCATTGATGGTTTTAATGCACTGGAAAAGAACGGCCCTGTGCCCCGGCCTGACCTCCTGATCGTTGCCCGTGGGGGTGGCTCGATCGAAGACCTTTGGGCCTTTAATGAAGAAAACGTCGTGCGAGCCGCAGCGCGGTCAACCATTCCGCTGATCTCGGCTGTGGGCCACGAAACCGACTGGACCCTGATTGATTATGTTTCAGACCGGCGCGCCCCGACCCCCACCGGTGCCGCAGAAATTGCCGTGCCGGTCCGCACCGAATTGCTGGCAACATTGCAAAGTCACCAAATGCGTCTGGCCGGTGCCATGACGCGTTTGAGCGCCCGCAAAGAAACTGACCTGCGGGCTGCATCACGCGGCCTGCCGCGTCCTGAAGACCTGTTGAATGTCCTGTCACAACGCTTTGATTATGCCGCCGGGAGACTGGTACGGGCGCTGGATGTCGGTTCCAGCAAAAGAGCGGAACAGTTAAGTTCAATAGCGGGCCGATTGCGCCCGCAATATCTGCGTGCTGATGTGCAAAGGCGATCTGAAAAAATTGCAAACCTTGGCGAGCGGCTCGGCGCATCGGTTAAACGCAGCCTTAATGAGCGCCAACGCCATCTTGGCCAAACCGCCAAATTACTGCGCTCTTTATCCCATGAAGGCGTGTTATCACGCGGCTTTGCACTGGTGCATCGCCCGGACGGTGCTTTGGTACGCCAGGGAGCGGATTTACATGCAGGTGATGAGGTGCGCCTGCATTTTGCCGATACGGACCGTCAGGCCCGCATTGAAGATGGTGAAGAAGCACAGCCGCGCAAAGCCAAAAAACCGCGCCCAAAACCAGCCGCGCCGAAACCCAGCACCCAAGGAACGCTCTTCTAGGGGCACCATCTTATCGGCTGCTGACCACCCGAAAGCGGCGCGTATCAAAGACTTTCAATACGGTGCTCAGATCATCACCGCGTTTAAGAATTTGATTACCGGGCGCCAATATCCGGTATTGGCCTTGGCGTCGCGCCAGAGCCGGAACTTTCTCAACCCGGTAAAGCGGCATTTCACTGGTATGGCGAAAGATCGAGAACACAGCCCGGTCACGCAAGGCATCTATGCCGTAATCGCGCCATTCGCCGGCGGCAACCATGCGTCCATAAAGCGACATGATGGTTGTCAGCTCGGCTCGGTCAAAATGCACAAAGGGGTATTTTTTGTGGTTCACGCGTCTTCCCGATTCATAAAACAGAATAAGTATAGCATTATTACAGCGAATTTAGACAAAACCACAAAAGGGCCACATTTCGGTCCCGTTGGCGCCCCATCCGAGCAGCATCTTGCGTTTGTCGGTTCGGCGCAGCAGTAACGCCCGCCCTGGTTTCCAGACAGCCCCCCCAGCCCCCCCGGGACAGGCGGCAGCATCGAACCGACCCCTTTTCCTTCACATCAATGCTTGCCTCGCGGCCCAAACTGGCAAACCATAGCGTCATGTTGGACGTTCACCATTTGCGAAAATCCTTTGCGGGAAATACGGCGCTGAAAGATGTTTCTTTTTCGGCCCGCCCCGGCGAGATTGTCGCGCTGGTTGGCCGTAATGGCGCGGGCAAATCCACATTGATGCGAATCATTGCCGG
Source organism: Robiginitomaculum sp. (assembly GCA_021776525.1). Classification (GTDB taxonomy): domain Bacteria; phylum Pseudomonadota; class Alphaproteobacteria; order Caulobacterales; family Maricaulaceae; genus Robiginitomaculum_B. Next base: position 330,262 of record JAJFFT010000001.1, on the reverse strand, counting down.
GTGCCTGGACACAGATTTTGGCACAATCACCCGACCCGCAGACAGCATGATCGGCTATTTGCCCGAAGGCGCACCACTTTATAATGAACTGACACCGCGAACGCTGTTTCAATTCGTGCTTGGCGCTCATGGTATTTCGCGCGCCGACATCCGAAAATGCGCTGATCATGTCTTACAAATTCTTGATCTGGATGATGTTGCCCACCAGGTTCTTGGCACCTTGTCCAAAGGGTATCAACGGCGCACGGCGCTGGGCATGGCCTTGGCCCCGGACCCGGACATTCTTATTCTGGATGAACCCTTTGACGGCTTTGATCCGATCCAAAAGCATTCCGCCGTTGATCTGTTGCGGGCCTTAAGCCCGGACAAGGTGATTCTGATCAGCACGCATTCGCTCAGCGATGCCCAACGCCTCGCTAACCGCATGATTGTTCTGGAAAATGGTGAGGTTCGCGCCGATGCAACACCGCAAATATTGTTGCGTGATACCAAGGAAACAAACCTTGATGCGGCCTTTCGTACGCTTGTTGGGTCATCCTCATGAGCGGCTTTAGGGCAGTTCTGCGCAAGGACGTGCGGGTTTTATGGGCCAGACCGGCGACATTTGCATTTCTGGCTCTTTTTGCGCTCAGCGCCGGGGCATTGACGTTTTATACTGGCCGCTTTTTTGATGCCAACCGCGCCGAACTGACCACGCTTTTTGTTTTTCTGCCGTGGTTATTGGTCATCTTCACCCCCGCATTGGCCATGGAGGCGCTCAGCGCCGAGCGCCGCTCTGGCACAGCGGACCTGTTGTATTCCCTGCCCATAAAACCAGCGCATATCATCATCGCCAAATGGCTGAGCCTGTGGATCATTTGTCTGGTTGCCCTCATACTGACCATGTCTTTGTGGATCAGTGTTTCCTGGTTGGGACAGCCGGATCATGCTGTCATCATCTCCGGTTATCTGGGGGCGGCCCTGATGGCGGCGGCGTATTGCGCCTTGGCACTGGCCGCTTCGGCACGAACCACCAGCCCGGTTATGGCGTTTCTTGGCGCGCTTATGCTCAACATTGCGCTCACCATTGGCGCCCTGCCCGCCGTAAAAGCCCTGCCCGAACTTTATGCGCGCAGCATTGCCGAGTTTTCGGTCCCCCTCCACCAGACACATTTTCTGCACGGCGTTCTCAGCCTGTCTGACACCCTGTTTTTTATCCTGCTCACAGGCTTTGGGCTATTTGCCGCAACACAGTTATGGCGCGGCGGACGGTTTTCAGTCGTCCGCCTTATATTGGGGGTGCTAGCGGTATTGGCCTTAAACGCCGCATTATCCACCCGCGCAGTGCGCGCCCTGCGCATGGACCTTACGCATGATCGCCTTTACACGCTCAGCCCGGCGACCAGAAACATCATAAAACAAAAAGACACGCCAACGCGCTGGACGTTTTATTTTTCTCGCGCGCTGGCCGCGCACTATCCAGACATCCGTACTTATGGTGCACAGGTTGAAGAGACCCTGCAAAGTTTTGTTGATGCCGCACAGGGGCGTATTTCATTGCACGTCATAGACCCCGGCATTGATAATCCGCGTGAAGACCAGGCACTGGCCCTGGGGTTTGAGGCCCTGCCCACGGATCGCGGCGAGCCGTTGTATTTTGGCCTGACCGACCAACAAGGCGTCCGCATCAACCGCTTTGACCCGGCCCGTATGGACAGTCTGGAATATGATCTGGCGCGCGCTCTTAGCGGTGACAACACCGCAAGGCCCGCCATCGCCCTTTATGATGGCATCGATATGGCCGGGCGGGACTGGTATGTCACCGGGCGCAAGGAAAGCCTGTTTTATACGGAACTGGCCAAACGATATTCCCTTGATTTATTGACGTTGGGATTTGGTTTAGAGGATCTGCGTGATCATATTTTAGTCATGGTTCATCCGCCGGCATTCGCGCCGGAGCAACAGCAAGCCCTCAGTGATTTTATTGCCGAAGGCGGGCGGGCCATAATCTTTCTTGATCCCTATAGTGAAGTCTCGGCCCGTCCGGCGTTAAACGGGCTGCCCAAAAACGGCGCGCGCATGGCCTCGGTTGCGCCAGGGTTTTTGCTCTCTATGCGCCTTGGATGGTCCAGCACAAAAATTATCCTTGATCGCCAGACCGCCATGCCCGTCGCCCGGACGGTGGATGGCGCAACACGCACCATGCGCCAACCCGCGTGGATGGGCATACCGCCGACAGCCCTGAGTACGCAGAACCCCGTCACAACACATTTGAAACGCGGATTGATCATGGCCAGCGCCGCACGGCTTGGTTTTGGCAAGGACCAAGGCTGGATGCCCCTGATCACCACCAGCAATAATACGGCCCTTTTTCCCGCAACCATGTTTGCCGCCGATCCCAGTCCGCAAGAACTGATGGCTGGGCCGCCTTCAAGTGGGAAAGCTTATGCAATAGGCGTATATAAAGATGGGGTCATCGTTCTGGGTGATGCCGATATGTTGGACGATGAGTTTTATGTGCACACCGATCCGGTCTTTGGAAAACGCGCACAGGCCGATAATACTGATCTTGTCCTGAATGCGCTGGATTGGCTGAACGGTGACGAGAACCTGTTGCGCTTGCGGACCCGCAGTACCGCAATACGGACCTTAAGCCGTATTGATGCCATGCGCGCCGCAGCCGAACAGCAATATCAAAACCTGCAAAGCACCGGCCCCGGCATATCGGAACAGGAACAGCAGGTCACTTTGCGGGCCGTCCGGCAGAAGTTTCACCGCCAGATCAAAGGCTTTGAAACTGCACTGGAACTCATCAATATCTGGCTGGCACCGTTATTGGTGATGTTGCTTGGCGGCGGGTTCTCGCTGTGGAGACGCCGCCGCTCTTCGCCCTAGACCCTATTGACAGGCCAGGCATTCCTCATAGTCAGTCGGGGCCACCATCTGCACGGCTTCTTCTGTACCCTGGTCCTTGGTGCCGTTGGCAAAGGCGGTGCGTTGCACAGACTTTGAACGGCAGTAATAAAGCGACTTAACCCCTTTTTCCCATGCCGACCAATGTAGCATGTGCAGATCCCATTTGCTGACATTACCGGGCAGGAAGACATTGATGGATTGCGACTGGCAGATGAAAGAGGCGCGATCGGCGGCATGCTCAACAATCCACCGTTGATCGACCTCAAAAGCTGTGCGGTACAGGTCTTTCTCGTCATCGCTGAGCACATCAAGATGTTGCACCGAACCTTCATGTTCCAAAATGCTGGCCCAAACCTCATCGGCATTGGCGCCCTTGTCGTTCAATAGCTTTTCCAGTTGCGCATTGCGCACTGTGAACGAGCCGGAGAGCGTTTTATGGGTGTAAATATTAGCCGGGATCGGCTCGATCCCCGCAGATGTACCCCCACAAATAATTGAAATTGATGCGGTCGGTGCCACTGCCATTTTATGTGAAAAACGGGCCTTCAAACCGGCATCCTTGGCGTCGGGGCAGGCCCCACGCTCTTCAGCAAGCTTCACCGAAGCAGCATCAGCACCACGCCGGATGTGTTTGAACAATTGCAAATTCCACGACTTGGCCAAAGCTGATTCAAATGGTGCGTTCTGGGATTGCAAGAAGGAATGGAAACCCATCAAACCAAGACCGACAGAGCGTTCGCGCTGGGCCGAGTATTTGGCCCGATCCATGGCCGACGGTGCCGTATCGATAAAAGATTGCAGGACATTGTCCAAAAAGCGGTAAATGTCTTCGATGAAGTTTTCATCTTCACGCCACTCCAGAAACTTTTCAGCATTTAATGAGCTGAGACAGCACACGGCGGTACGTTCTTCACCCAGATGATCCGGCCCGGTGTGCAGCATAATTTCGGCGCACAGATTTGACTGTTTCACACTCAGGCCCAGATCGCGCTGATGCTTTGGCATGGCCCGGTTCACAGTGTCGGAAAAGATAATGTAAGGTTCGCCGGTCTGGATGCGCATTTCCAGCAGTTTTTGCCACAATGCCCGTGCATTGACCTGGCGCACCGCTTCGCCAGTCTTAGGGCTGAGCAGATCAAATTCTTTATCGTCGCGCACCGCTTCCATGAACTCATCCGTGATGTTCACGCCGTGATGCAGGTTCAGGGATTTGCGGTTGAAATCGCCAGACGGTTTGCGAATGACCAGAAACTCTTCGATTTCCGGGTGATGAATGTCCAGATAAACAGCAGCCGAGCCACGGCGCAGCGAACCTTGGGAAATTGCCAAAGTCAGCGAGTCCATAACCCGGACAAAAGGAATAATCCCAGCGGTATGACCTTTTTGACCAACCCGCTCGCCGATTGAACGCACCCGGCCCCAATACGTGCCAATGCCGCCGCCATTAGAGGCCAGCCAGACATTTTCGTTCCAGGTTTCAACAATGCCGTCCAGCGAATCGCTGACTGAGTTCAAGAAGCAGGAAATGGGCAAGCCACGCTTAGCGCCGCCATTGGACAGCACCGGGGTTGCAGGCATGAACCACAGGTTGGACATGTAATTATAAAGACGCTGTGCGTGCTCCATATCATCGCAATAGGCCGTGGCGACGCGGGCAAACATATCCTGATAGCTTTCGCCCGGCAAAAGATAACGATCCCGCAGGGTGGTTTTCCCAAAATCGGTCAGATTATCGTCTCTGGAATGATCAAGCGTAATGCCTTTGACAACGTGCAATTCAGGCTGGCTGGCCGCATCATGGTGTGTGGCTTGGCCGGCTGTTTTTTTAATATTCAGCCCAGCATGCTTTACAGATGACATTGTCTTGTTCATTGCGCTTTCACCCCCCGGTATTGACCTTATCCAGAGCACAAACCTGCCCCGAGCGCGCTCGACATTCGCCTCGCGCGCGCTTCTGGATTTCTCTCAAAGAATTCTCAGGATTTGCGTCCTGACACCACATATAGTGTTTCGCTTCGCCGCAAGGGTCAATATCTTGAAGGTAAGAAAAATGCTTTTTTTCTTAACAACCCGTTAAGAGGCGAAAAACGCTTGAGAAATTCTTTACGAATTCCCTGCAATCAACCTGCCCGCGAGCCGGACCATACGCACAGGATTATAGCTCAGAATGCACCTAAAAATGAGAAAACCAAGCGTTGCCAAATGCTTGGCAAAATCCATCATGACCCAGTAACATTCAATGCTTAAAAATTTTCGCTCAGCGACAATAATTCCGGGTCACCGCCCTGGGCAGAAATATTGACCGTAATGGTCCGCTCAGTTGCAAAACGATGCAGATAATGCGGCCCACCGGCCTTGGGACCGGTACCCGAAAGCCCACGACCACCAAATGGCTGCACCCCGACAACCGCACCGATCATGTTGCGGTTGATATACACATTGCCCGCCGGAACACTGGCGGTAATTTTATCGGCAAAGCTTTGCAGGCGCGAATGCACACCAAGCGTCAACCCATACCCCTTGGCCGCCAGCGCCATGCACAGATCATCCAGTTGGCCATGGCGATAGCGCAAAACGTGCAATATCGGCCCAAACACCTCGCGCTCCAGAAGATCAAGCGAGGGTATTTCCACCAGTGCCGGACCAAAATAACATCCGCCCAGTGCCGACACGTCAAGTTGATGCAAGACGTCTGCCTCGTCGCCCATCCTGGCCAGGTGATCATTCAGCGCCCCCAGAGCGTCCTTATCAATCACCGGGCCAATATCAGTACGCACATCCGTCGGATCCCCAATGACCAACGCTTGCATGGCACCGATCAGACCTTCAATCATCAGATCTGCAGTTTCTTCGGGCACCATCAAAATACGCAAGGCACTGCACCTTTGTCCGGCAGAACCAAAGGCACTGGCGATAACATCATCAATCACCTGTTCACGCAAAGCACTGGTGTCGACAATCATCGCATTCAACCCACCGGTTTCGGCGATCAGCGGCACAATGGGGCCTTTGCGTTGCGCCAGTGTTGTGTTGATCAAAGCGGCGGTATCCGTGCCGCCGGTAAACACCACACCATCATGGCGGACATCTTTGGTCAGGGCCGCACCAATATCCGCACCCGATCCGGGCAGCAGGTGCAAGACATCTTTAGGCACCCCCGCCTTGTGAAAAAGATCGACCGCAGCCTTAGCCACACGGGGTGTCTGTTCAGCAGGTTTGGCGAGCACCGCATTACCGGCGGCCAGAGCGCCCATGATCTGGCCTGTAAAAATAGCCAAAGGAAAATTCCACGGACTGATACAAACAAATGTGCCGCGCCCTTCGAGGTAATAATGGTTGGTTTCCCCAGCCGGTCCTGGCAGGCGCGTTGGCGCGGTGAATTCTCGTGCTGCCTGAGCGGCGTAGTAGCGGCAAAAATCCACCGCCTCGCGAACTTCGGCAATGCCATCTTCTAACGTTTTACCTGCCTCGCGGCTCATCAGGGCGATCAAATACGCCATGTCCACTTCCAGAGCATCAGCGCAAGCGCACAGCACTTCGGCCCGCCCCGCACCGCCCCGGTCATTCCATGCTTTTTGCGCCGCGCCCGCCGTAATAAAAGCCGCATCAACATCTGGGATGCCTGCCTCTTTGGGCGGTGCGCCATCGCCCTGATGGTCCAGTTGCGCCGTGGCAGCGGCCAGTTCGTCGACATGGGCCTGCTGGGTTAAATCCAGCCCTTTAGAGTTTTTTCGTTCAGCACAATAAAGCTTTGGCGGCGGGGCAATGGCACGATTACGCTTTAAGCTGTCCAGACGGGCAAACGGATCAGCGGCCACATCTTCGGCCGGGACGCGCTCATCCAAAAAGGAGTGCACAAAGGACGTATTAGCCCCGTTTTCCAGCAACCGACGCACCAGATAGGGCAGCAAGTCTTCATGGCTACCAACCGGTGCATAAACCCGGCAGGTGATGGTGTCATAGAGTGTGGAGGCTGCGCCATAAAGCGCCTCACCCATACCATGCAGGCGCTGAAACTCGACCGGCGTGCCTTTTTCGGCAGCCATATGGCACACCGCCGCCAGCGTGTGAGCATTATGGGTGGCAAATTGCGCAAACAATAAATCCGGCTCGGCCAGCAAAACCCGCGCGCAAGCCAGATAGTTCAGATCGGTTGCCGTTTTGGTGGTCCAGACGGCAAAGTCCGCCATACCGGTTTGCTGAGCATGCTTGATCTCGGTATCCCAATAGGCCCCCTTGACCAGACGCACCATAAAGCGGCGACCGCTCAGTCGGGCCAGTTCCTGCAAATATTGCAAAACGCTCTGGCCACGCTTTTGATAAGCCTGAACCGCCAACCCCAGACCATCCCAACCGTCCAGATCTTTTTCACGGGACAGGCGATCCAGAACCTTAAGCTGCAAGACCAGCCGGTCGGCTTCTTCGGCGTCCAGACAAAACCCGATATCTGCTTTGGCCGCAGTGCGGGCCAGCTCCAGCACCATCGGGTACATTTCGTCAAACACCAGATCTTCATGACGCGCATCAAAACGCGGATGCAAGGCCGACAGTTTGACCGAGATGCCATTGACCTGATGCACGGCACCCGGACCGCGGTTTTTACCAACCGTGTGAATGGCGTCCCGATAGCGTTCGAAATAACGTCGGGCATCATCTTTGGTACAGGCCGCTTCGCCCAACATATCAAAAGAAAACATCGCCGTGGTTTCGCCGCTTTTGGCGCCGCGTTTCAAGGCCTCGGCTATGGTGCGCCCCAAAACGAACTGTTCGCCCATAATGCGCATGGCCTGCATCATAGAGGCCCGAATGGCCGGCTCGCCAACCCGCCCGGCCAGGCGGCGCATATATCCGGCCGGATCATTTTTGAACCCGGCATCCGGTTCCACCAACTTGCCAGTCAGCATCAAGCCCCAAGTCGAGGCATTGACCAAAAAAGAATCAGATTGCCCCGCATGCGCACCCCAGTCGCCTGTGCCAATTTTTTCGGCAATCAACGCGTCCTTGGTTTCAGCATCGGGCACACGCAGCAAAGCCTCGGCCAGGCACATCAACGCAATGCCTTCTTTATTAGAGAGGCCGAACTCCTGCAAAAAGCTTTCCATCATGCCTTTGCTGTGGCTGTTCTCTCTGGCTTTTTTGACCAGCTTAATAGCGTTTTGATGGATGTGTGTCCGGCTTTTCTCGCTTAAGGCACAACGGGCACCAATGCCGACAAGGGCCTTGTCTTCGTCAGCAAATTTACCCGCATCCAGTGCGTTCCAATTCAGTGAATCAACCATGGCGTTCCCCATATATGTACGAGGACACTGGCGTCCAAATCAGAGCTTGGCAAGCACCTGTTTTTTATCGACGTGTATATTTAATATTGTCTAGGCGCTGCGTTGCAAAACGCTGTCCATTAACGGGGCACCGCACTTGTCACACCATGAGGCATGTTGCTCAGCACGTGCTGAGCCTTGTGGGGCAATACCAGTGGAATATCTGTGAAACAACCACACCCGGACGGCGCTCGCCAGCCCGCTTTTTTCGGTACTGTCATCACGGGATTTATCAATCTGTGCCACAATGCTGGCCAGAGACTTCCCTTCCTGCGCAGCAGCAAAATTCAATGCGGCCCAAAACTCGGACTCAAGGGCCAGTGATGTTCTATGCCCCGAGATGGAAAGTGATTTTTTTACCAGCATGGTCAAACCTCCTGCGCGAAGATTAGCAAATCCCACTTCGGGCGCGCCGTAAAGCGTCAGAATGTCGCAATTTATGTGTGGTAATGCTATTTTCGATCAAATACCTTCACAAAGTAAGAATGTTCATCCCGCGGACCACTTTGCCCGGCCTCCACCGAAGTTAAACGCCACACATCCCGGTCCAGATCGGCAAAGTGCACATCACCGTCCAGATCGGCCTCTATTTGCGTCAGATAAACCCGATCCGCACAAGGCAGCGCCAATTCATAGAGCATACCCCCGCCAATCACTACGGTTTCGCGCGTACCGGCCGCACGGGCCAGTCCTTTGCCGCGCGCCACCATCGTGTCAAAATCTGTAAAACATTGCGCACCGGCGGCCGTAAAAGACGGATCACGGCTGAGCACCAGATTATCGCGTCCGGGCAAAGGCTGAACGTGCAACGAATCCCAGGTCTTGCGCCCCATGAGAACCGGCTTGCCCAATGTGGCCTGCTTGAAATACGCCAGCTCGGACGGGATACGCCACGGCATTTTTCCCTTATGGCCGATCACCCCATTGCGGGTGCGTGCCAAAATCAGCGACAGGGTTATTTCCTCTTGTGCATTCATCCGCTAGGCTTTGTTCGTTTGTTTCAGGAGACACTATGGCATCCCTTATCACGCGTCTGGGCGCATTCAAATGGACGCTTGTCTATATTGCCATTATCCCGCTGGTGAACTGGTCATTCACCTGGGCCCCCAATTACACGCTCGTCGAGGGTTGGTCCTTTAACCCGGTCACGGTGGTCACCGGTCTGGTGCTGGTGGTCCGTGATTTTGCCCAGCGCGAGATCGGCCACAAAGTGCTGTTTGCCATGGTAGTGGCGCTGATCCTCACGGTCTGGCTGGCCGGGCCGCAATTGGCTCTGGCTTCGGGGGCGGCGTTTGCCATTGCCGAACTGGTCGATTGGGCCATTTTCACCTTTACCAAATGGCCGTTATCGCGCCGAGTGTTTGTCTCCAGCCTAATCGCCGCACCAATCGACAGTGTAGCGTTTCTCTATGGGGCGAATTTTATCCGCGCCGGGTCCCTGACCGCCGCCAACATCATCATGTCGATCGCCGGCAAAATGGTCGGCGCGGTGGTGGTGTCGCTGGTGGTCTGGCGCAGCGAGCAGCAAAAACCTTAGACCGCGACCTTGGCGGCGATGTGTGCCTGCGGCGCATAGTCGGTCAGGTCAAAATCATCATAGGTAAAGTCAAAGATATTGTGCACATCGGGGTTCAGCGCCATGGATGGCAAAGCGCCCGGCGTACGGCCCAGCTGTTCCTTGGCCTGATCCAGATGATTAAGGTAAAGGTGCAGATCGCCAAAAGTGTGCACAAACTCGCCGGGTTTAAGCCCCGTGACCTGTGCCATCATCAAGGTTAGCAGCGCATAAGAGGCAATGTTAAACGGCACGCCCAAAAAGATATCGGCCGAGCGTTGATAAAGCTGGCATGACAATTTTCCATCGGCGACAAAAAACTGGAACAGGCAATGGCACGGCGGCAAGGCCATATCGCCAATGTCGGATGGGTTCCACGCCGATACAATGATGCGGCGTGAATGCGGGTTGGTTTTTATTTGTGCGACGGCGTCAGTGATCTGGTCGATCACCCGCCCATCCGGTGTCGCCCAGGATCGCCATTGCTTGCCATAAACCGGGCCAAGTTCGCCATCTTCATCGGCCCATTCATCCCAGATGCGCACGCCGTTTTCGCGCAAATAGGCCACATTCGTACTGCCTTGCAGAAACCATAAAAGTTCGTGAACAATGGATTTTAGATGCAGTTTCTTGGTGGTCAAAACCGGGAAGCCGGCCCCCAAATCAAAGCGCATTTGGCGGCCAAACACACCGCGCGTCCCCACACCGGTGCGATCATCGCGGGTGGTGCCGTGGTCATAAACGTCTCTTAACAGATCCAGATATGCGCGCATAAAGAAACTCCTTTGCTGCGCCATAGACTGATTCCAACCCCGCCATCCAGAGTGGCCGCCGCTTGTTCGCGGTCATGAATGGCCATAGACTGCGCCGCAGCACGTTTGGAAATTTATGACAATTCACCTTGAGGATCTGGCCAAGTTTGGCTGGAATAATTTTTTTAGCGCCCAATTGGAGGCCAAAGACTTGGACGCCAGCGTAGCCGCGCGGGTTATGGCGGTGCATCGCAACAGCCTGGACGTGGCCGGCCCCGGCATCGCGCAATCCATCCCCCCTTATTTTCAAGATGCAGATGGCGAGCCTGATAACGCCACCGTGGGGGACTGGCTGTTGCTGGACCCAAAAACCTTGCGCCCCTTTCGGCGGCTGGCCCGCAAGAGCCTGTTTCAACGTCGCGCCGCCGGTGTGCGCAATACGGTGCAACGCATTGCCGCCAATATCGACAGCCTGTTTATCGTCACCTCCTGTAATCAGGATTTTAACATCGCCCGGCTGGAGCGTTATCTGGTGCTGGCCCGCGAGGCCGACGTTACCCCGGTGATTATCATTACCAAGGCGGATCTGGTGGATGATGCACAAGACTATGCCCGTCAGGCGGCTGCGCTGGAGCCGGGCCTGCTGGTCGAACTGATCAATGCGCGCGATCCGCAAAGCATGGCCTGTCTTGCACCCTGGTGTGCGCCGGGCCAGACCATTGCGCTGATTGGCTCGTCCGGGGTGGGTAAATCCACGCTGGTCAATACGTTATCGGGCACCCAGAATATTTCCACACAGGGCATTCGCGAAGATGATGCCAAGGGCCGTCACACCACGTCGGGGCGCACTTTGCACCGCCTTCCAAATGGCGGCTGGATTATGGACACGCCGGGCATGCGCGAGCTGCAATTAACCGATGTCAAAGCCGGAATTGAAACGGTCTTTGCTGATATTCTTGAGTTGCAGGGCCAGTGCAAATTCAATGATTGTAAGCACGAAAGCGAGCCCGGATGTGCGGTTCTGGCGGCGCTGCAGAGCGGCGCGCTGGAGGAAGATCGCTATAAGCGCTGGAAAAAACTGGCCGCCGAAGAGGCGTTTAATTCGTCAACTCTGATTGACCGGCGCAACCGTGATCGGGCCTTTGGTAAAACCGTTAATACGGCCATAAAAAATAAACGACGATAAAGTCGGGCTGGAAAAAATCATCAAAACGCCGCCTTGTTGCCGCATGACATACCCGTTTGCATCCGATATTCTGCGCATATGGACAACAGCTCAGGATGCAGGCCATGACTGATCAGGTACAAGAAACAGCACCGCGCCGGCCTTTCACGGCAGTGGAATATCTGGTGTTGGCCATCACCGGCGCGCTTTGCGGCGCGGCTTTATGGTTTATTTTCGAGCATGACGTCATTACTGATCTGCAAAAGCCCACACTGGCCGCGTTTGTGCTTTCCCTTGCCATTGGGTTTACCCTGATCTGGCGTCTGGAAAACATCCTTGGTCGGCTTGGTTTTATTCTGGCCCAAACACTGTTGGTCACGGCCCTAACCTTTCAGTTCATTCCCATTGGCATCAAGCCAGGTGCCTACAGCTTTGTGTTCTGGATAATGGTGGGCGCGCCTTTGCTGATCTTTCTGCTCAGCGCCTTTGCCCGGGCCAGTCTTCGCGAGCGCCGCCTTTTCTGGCCCTATCGGGCTTTGTGGCAATCTGGGGCCAGCCTTTTGGCTGATGGCTTGATTGCCGGAGGCGTCGGGCTGGCGGCGGTTCTTTTTGTGTCTTTGTGGGGTGCTGCGTTCGAGGCCTTTGATATGAAATGGGCCGTCAAAATTGTGCACAACTCAGCCTTTTTACTGCCCCTTGGCGGGGGCGCTGCGGCGCTGGCGGGCGGGTTGGCGCGCAGTCATGCAAAACTGGGCGAGGCGGTACGCAGTATCTTGCTGATTGGCTGCCGTATCGGCCTGCCTTTGGCGGCACTGTTCTCGCTGGTATTTGCCTTGGGGTTGGCCAGTGGCGGTGTGGACAGTCTTGAAAAAGTACCCTTGACCCCAACGGGCCTATTGCTGGCGCTGGCGCTGATTTCCGAGCTGATTTTTAATGGCGTTTATCAGGATGGGGCGCGCAAGCCCCCCGTCTGGCTGCGCGGGTTTTCCTGGGTGGCGCTGGTCATATTACCCATATACGCGGTGGCTGCGGCGGCGGCCCTGTGGATGCGGGTTGATGCTTATGGGTTGACCCCACCCAGAATGATTGCCCTGATCGCGCTGACCTTGACGGCGGCCTATACGCTGCTCTTGCTTATGGGGCTTGTCAGCGAATTTTTTGCCAAGCGTTTTTCCCAGTGGATGCCCCCTGTGGCCAAGCTCAACACCGCCATGGCGCTGGTATGGATTGCCACGCTGGTGCTGATGCACACACCGCTTTTGGACCCGGTTGTTGTCTCGGCCAGAAATCAGGAAATGCGGCTGGTCAGCGGTAAAACCCCGGTGGAAAAATTTGATTTTGGCTTTCTATATTTTGAACTTGGCCATCCGGGTCGCGCCGCCATTGCCCGCCTTGAGACACAAGATGATCCCCAAATTCAGGCCGGGATTAACCGCGCCAAAGCGGCCAGTAATTATTGGAATTACAAATCCCCGGCGGGCGAGACAACCGATCCGGAAAAGCCGGTTTCACCAAAGGAACAGGCATTATTACAGATCAACACTCTGTTGGTGCCTGCTGGCATGGTGATGGCCGCGCCGCAGGATTTTGACTATGGCGCGCTGCGTTATGCCAAGGGTGAGAACGGCAAGAGCGCCTTTGCGGCGTTGGGCCAATGGACCGAGGCAGTCGCGGTCAATGACACGGGTCAGGTTCAGATTTTACGTGAGCGCATAGGCCAGGGTCTTGTGGCGGCAAAACTGGCCGGTTCGTTTGAGGCATGGCAAGAGGCCCGCTCAGCGGCCCAAACGGCACATGCGGCCTTTGTCGCCAATGTGAAGGGCGCGGACTATATCGCCGGAGAGCTTGGCAAGATGGCGGCCAAAGACCGATTGGCCCGCACGCTTTTTGAAAAGGGCACCCGCAATAACGATGATGTACCATCGTCTGAGGCGCTGTTGTCTCTGCTCAGCGCCAGCGCCTTTGTCGATCAGACGGATGAACGTCATTTGCAGTCCTTGAAGAATTTGTTGGCGGGCAAGCCGTGGTTTGACCCTGATAACATCGGCAAATTTGGTGAACAGGATGCCTGGCTGATTGTGCTTCATGCCAATCATGATCTGGAATTTCAGGCACAGGTGCTGGCCGCTATTGAGCCCCGTGCGCTTGCGGGCGACTTTGATGGTCGGCGCTATGCGCATCTTTATGACATTGTCGCCCGGGCGAAGGGAAAGCCGCAACGCTATGGTACCAAATCCCTGTGCGAAGACGGGCGCTGGGTTGCCGATGTCACTGAAGACCCAGGTCACGTTGATGTACGGCGCGCCCAAATGGGGCTGGCCCCGTTGGCGCAAAGCCTCGCACAGGAAAACAGCCGTTTTGGTGTATGCGAGAACTGATCAGTGACCCGAAACGCTTGACCACGGCGCACCGCGTGTTACCTCCAGCCTGATCAGGAGCCAGCCCGATCTGGGGAATATCATGACACCGCTTAACGAACTTGCTTTATCTGCCAAAGCTTGGCCCTTTGAACAGGCCCGCGCTTTGCTCAAACGCCTTGAGCAAATGGAAAAAGCCGGCAAACCCAAAGACGGCCCTGTGGTGTTCGAAACTGGTTACGGCCCGTCGGGCCTGCCGCATATCGGCACCTTTGGCGAAGTGGTGCGCACCTCTATGGTTCGCCATGCCTTTCATGTGCTGACCGATCACAAAATCCCGACCCGGATGATCTGTGTCTCGGACGATATGGATGGCATGCGCAAAATACCGTCCAATGTGCCCAATCAGGACACTCTGGCCACTCATTTGGGCAAGCCCTTAAGCGCGGTGCCGGATCCGTTTTCAAACGAGTATGAAAGCTTCGCGCACCATAACAATGCGCGCCTTCGTGCCTTTTTGGACAGCTTTGGTTTTGAATACGAATTCCTGTCGGCGACTGAACTTTATAAATCCGGCGCTTATGACGCCATGCTGCTGCGGGCGCTGGAAAAATTTGATGAGATTATGGCGGTGATGCTGCCCACTTTGGGGGCTGAACGTCAGGCCACCTACAGTCCGTTTTTGCCCATCTCGCCCAAAACCGGCAAAGTGCTTTATGTGCCAATGAAAAGCGTCAATGCCAAAGAAGGCACCATCACTTTTGAGGATGAGGATGGCAGTGAAACAACCATCCCGGTGACGGGTGGTCACGCCAAACTGCAATGGAAGCCAGATTTTGGCATGCGCTGGGCAGCATTGGGCGTTGATTTTGAAATGTTTGGCAAGGACCACCAAGACAACGCGCCGATCTATTCCAAAATCTGCAAAATCCTAGGCAAACGTCCGCCGACTCAATATGTCTACGAGCTGTTTTTGGATGAAAAAGGCGAGAAGATTTCCAAATCCAAAGGCAATGGTATTTCGGTTGAAGAATGGCTGGCTTATGCCCCTGCTGAAAGCCTGTCACTGTATCAGTTTCAAAAGCCCCGGGTGGCTAAAAAGCTCTATTTTGACGTGATTCCCAAAACCGTGGATGAATATTTGCAACATCTGGCCGCTTATCCATCGCAGGATGAGAAACAACAAATGGCCAATCCGGTCTGGCACATCCACGAAGGTGACGTACCCGACGTTGATATGCCGGTGACGTTTGCGCTCCTGCTTAATCTGGTTAGTGCTGCCAATGCGGCGCAAAAAGAAACCCTGTGGGGCTTTATTTCGCGCTATGCACCAGACGCCACACCGGACACGCATCCTTTGCTGGACCGTTTGGCCGGTTACGCCATCCGTTATTATCAGGATTTTGTGAAGCCTAATAAAACCTATCGCGCGCCCGATGATAAAGAGCGCGCGGCGTTATCTGATCTGGCAGCGCGGCTTCGCGAATACGCCGGTCAAACCGATGCCAAAGAGCTGCAAAATCTGGTCTTTGCCGTGGGCAAGGATCATGAGTTCGAGCCTTTGCGCGACTGGTTCTCGGCCCTTTATGAGGTGCTTCTAGGCCAAAAGCAGGGGCCGCGCTTTGGTTCTTTCATTGCCATTTATGGGGTAAATGAAACTGTCGACCTGATTGAGGCCGCATTATCCGGGCGGCTTGTTAACGGATAACACAGACCACTCACAACTACGCGAGGGTACTGCCCAAACGTATACGTAAAGGGTATAGGGTCAGATTATAGACTTTCGGAGAACCAGCATGCGCGTTTTATCCTCTCTTCTGGCGGCCTTTTTTCTTTTATGTTTAGGCAGCACGCTGGCTGTTGCCAGCACAGCCTCAACCGAAAACGTCAACGCGCAGATGGAAGCCGATGTCACAACCATCGCGCCGGGGGACAGTTTTAACGTCGTCCTCAAGATGGATATCCGCAAACACTGGCATACCTATTGGATCAATCCGGGTGATGCCGGCGAGCCGACCCACATTAACTGGACCCTGCCCCAGGGCGTGACCGCCGGTGCCATCCAGTGGCCTGTACCCAAAACCATCGCGCTCGGCCCGCTGATCAATTATGGCTATGAAGGTGAGGCGATCTACATCGTCACCATCAACACCGCGCCGGAAATTGCGCTTGGGCAAGACCTTAACTTCGCGGCCCATGTCACCTGGTTGGTCTGTGAAGATATTTGCATCCCTGAAGAGGGGCGTTTCACTTTTTCTGTGCAAACAGGCGACACAACAACCGCCAACCCTGCATGGGATAAAGTCGCCAAAAGTGCCATCGCCGCCATGGCAAAGCCAGACCCCGGCATTGTCACAGGGGCCAGCCTTAAAGGTGAAACCCTGACTTACAGCTTTGTTGGCACTGGCCTGAACAATGTGCGCAAAGCTTATTTCTTTCCTGTCGACACCGGTGCCGTACGCCATGCTGAACCGCAACAAATTTCACGTGGACCAAACGGCTTTACCTTGTGGACCAAGCCGGGGTTCCGCGCCAAAGACGGCGTCAATGATCCAGTAGACGGCATTTTGACCGTCGATGGCAAGGCCGTCACGCTTAGCGTTCAACCCGGCCCTGCTCCAGTGGGCAGCGGTGCCGATATTCTGCCCGGCAGCAAGACTGAGGCAAAAGGTGGCGGCGCTTTGTTGCAAGCTTTGTTGTTCGCTTTTATCGGCGGCGTGATTCTCAATTTGATGCCCTGCGTATTCCCGGTTCTTTCTATGAAAGCCATGGGGTTTGTGACGCGCGCCCATGACGAAGCCAGCGAAATCCGCCGCCATGGCATTTTGTTTTTAGTCGGTGTTTTGGTCTCGTTTTTATCATTAGGTGGATTGTTGATCGCCCTAAAAGCTTCTGGCCAGCAAATTGGCTGGGGGTTCCAGCTGCAATACCCACCCTTTGTGGCCGCCTTGGCGCTGCTGTTTTTCGTACTCGGTTTAATGCTTTTAGGGTTTTTGCATTTTGGCGGCCGCTTCATGGGTATGGGCAGCGAGCTTGCTGCCTCAGGTGGAAATTCCGGAGCCTTTTTTACCGGCGTTCTGGCCGTTGTCGTCGCCTCGCCTTGCACGGCCCCGGCCATGGGCTGGGCGCTTGGTTATACCCTGACCCAGGGCGCAGGCATCACATTATTGGTCTTTGCGGCACTGGGCCTTGGCTTTGGCGCACCGTTTTTTGCCCTGAGCTTTTTCCCGTCTTTATTGCGCCTGTTGCCCAAGCCCGGCGACTGGATGGTTCGGTTTGGGCAATTGATGGCTTTTCCGATGTTTGCCGCCGCTGTCTGGCTGGTTTGGGTGTTGGAAGGTCAAGCGGGCTCCATCGGGGTTGCCGCAGTGCTGGCCACCATGGTGCTGATCGCTTTTGCAATCTGGGCCGCCAAAGGTGAGCGCGCCGGAAAAATAAGCGCGGTTATAGCCGGCATCGCAGCCGTCTGGGTGCTGTGGTCCGGTTTGAATGGCAAGGATGCCAGCGCCCTGGAGCCGCAAGTCTGGGCACCGGGTGTGGCTGAAACTTTGGTCGCACAGGATCATGTGGTGTTTGTAGATTTCACTGCGGACTGGTGTGTCACCTGTCAGGTTAATGAGCGTCTGGCCCTGTCAAGGGCAAAGGTTCAGCGCGCCTTTAAAAAGGCCAATGCGGTTTATCTGGTTGGTGACTGGACCAATCGTAATGACGACATTGCGCGCGAGCTGGCCAAACATGGCCGCGCCGGTGTGCCGCTTTATCTGGTCTATCAACCGGGCCGTGACCAGCCGCAGGTCCTGCCTCAATTATTGACCGAAGGCATAGTGATCTCGGCAATAAAACGACCTTAATCATGCAACTGATCGGTCAATACGATTCGCCCTATACACGCCGCGTCGCCATTTCCCTGCATAGACTTGGATATGACTTTGAGCCTTCAGGACTTTCAGTCTTTGGCGATGCCAAGGCCATGCAACGCATCAATCCGCTTGGCCGTATCCCAGCTCTTATTTTGGATGATGGTGAGATACTGATTGATTCTGCGGCTATACTCGACTGGCTGGATGAAGAAGTGGGACCAGAGCGGGCCTTGATCGCCAGACACGGCGCGCCGCGCCGTCAAGCACTACGCATCATTGCCATAGCAACCGGGGCCATTGATAAGGCAATGGCCATAAGTTACGAGCGTTACCGGCGCCCGCCTGAAACCATTTACCCGCCCTGGATTGACCGTTTGCGCGAACAATTGGACGGTGCTTTGGCTGCTCTTGAGGCCCTTCCTCAAAACCCGTGGCTTGTGGGCAGCACCATCAGCCAGGCCGACATCACCGTAGCGGCCATGTTAGGTTATCTTCAGCTTTACCTTCCTGATTTTCTGCCCGCCAGGCGTTATAAAAGCCTGGAGAAACTATCAACGCTATGTGAGGCAGAACCAGCTTTTATCGCCAACATGCCAACCGCAGAAGATATAGGCGGCGATATGGATGAGGCACGCCAAGCGATTGCACGCCTGCAAGGCAAAACGGCGCGATAATGCGCCGCATGTCAAGAAACGCCCGATTGTGAAACTATGGCCACATGCTTGGTCCACCACATCGTCAAATGCTGATGTTTTTACGCTTTACTTTTGCGGCGGCCTTGGCCGCAGCGGCGCTGATCATTTTCACTGTGGGCGCTCACTAGTCCTCTGGCAGGCCCTCTATGGTGGCCCCAGGGTTAGCCGTACATTGATCGCCGCCCTCATCATGATGATCAGCCAGCGCCGCAGGACTTTGCGGCGTGACCTCGCGCGCATCGCTAAACAGTGCGCCCAAGCCGTTCAGGATGACGGCCTGCGCGCCAGCGTTTTGCGCCCGTTGTAATGCAGCCAGACGGCGTTTCGCGTCTTCGGCCATGCCCCGATAAATGCAGCGCAGATCCTTTGGCCCGCCTTTGGCATCCAAACGCACCACCAGACCCGTGGCCAGATCGCTGAACTGATCAATGCGGCGGGCAAACTCACCAGAAAGAGCATAACCTTCGGGTGGCGCAAAAGGGTGAGCACCGGAGCGGCTGGCCGCATCATTGGCCAACGTTTCCAAAACCTGTGCCTGTTCATTAAATGCACTGAAAGCATCAAACAAATCGTCTGAAACCGCCGGGCCAGCGTAGGCCAGAAAAGTCCCCAGAACCAGCGACTGAAGCATGAAAAACCGCTTTACCAACACGCTTCGCCCTTGCCATGTCCGTGCCAGCGCGCAAAAAAGGCCTATGCGTGAGAATTCCATCATTTCCAAGCTTTCCGATCTGGCATCCGATATGTCAGCTGGACCTCTGGTCACACTCTTTGAGGATGACCCGGACCGGCTGGCGCGCCTGAGTGTTCAGGCTCCCGGGCTATACGCTGATTTTTCAAAACAAAAGGTTGACGCCAAAGCATTGGGCGCATTGTTGCAATATGCCAGCACATGCGGCTTGCAAGAGTTTTTTGCAGATATGGCTGCTGGCAAGACGGTGAACCTATCAGAACGCCGCGCCGCGCAACACATGGCCTTGCGTACCCCGGCGGGAGCTCCCATCACACTGGATGGCAGGGACATCACCAAAACGGTGACGCAGGCACGGGATAAAATGCGCGCCTTTGCCAATCAACTTCGCGACGGAAAACGGCTTGGCGCGACAGGCCGGACCATTCGCACCATCGTCCATATTGGTATCGGTGGATCGGATTTAGGGCCGCGCCTTCTGGATCAGGCCCTGAAACGTTATGCCGCCCCCGGCATCACGCTGCGCTTTGTGGCAAACCTGGACGCTGCTGACATCAATGATGCATTATCCGGGTGCGACCCTGAAGCCACCTTTGTCATCGTCGTTTCAAAAACCTTTTCGACCCGCGAAACCATGGCCAATGCGCATGTGGCCCGAAACTGGCTGGTTCAACATTTGGGCAAAAACGCCCCGGCAGAACACATAATCGCCGTAACATCTAATGATAATGCCGCCAGCGCGTTTGGCATTGCCGCCGATAACACGTTCCCCATGTTTGACTGGGTTGGCGGGCGTTATTCGCTTTGGTCCTCTGTGTCGCTTGGTGTTATGGCCAGTCTGAAAGACGGCGCATTTGAAGAGCTGTTG
The DNA here is from genome assembly GCA_021776525.1 of Robiginitomaculum sp. Taxonomy (GTDB): domain Bacteria; phylum Pseudomonadota; class Alphaproteobacteria; order Caulobacterales; family Maricaulaceae; genus Robiginitomaculum_B. The sequence continues at coordinate 310,106 of JAJFFT010000001.1, read as the reverse complement.
GCCGGTGCCGCCGCCATGGACCGCCATGCGTTAGATAACCCGATTGCGCAAAATGCACCGCTGCTCTCAGGACTGATCCAATTCTGGAACCGCAATTTCCTGGACATGACAGCACGCGCCATTGTGCCCTATGCCGTACGCTTAGCTTCGCTGCCGGCGTATTTGCAACAGCTGATTATGGAATCAAACGGCAAAACCCAGCGCGCCGACGGAGCCCCGGCATCCCACTGCGCGTCGCCGGTCATTTTTGGCACCCAGGGGACCAATGCCCAGCACGCGTTTTTCCAGCAACTCCACCAGGGGACAGACCCGATCCCGGTCGACTTTATTGGCTGTATCAGCGATCAGGAGAGCAATCCCGGCCACCACAAAGGCATGCTTGCCAATATGTTGGCTCAATCCCGTGCCTTGATGATTGGTGCACCGGCCCCTGGCGACGCGCCCCATAAAGCTTTTGGCGGCAGCCGGCCCTCAACAACACTGCTGATGGAAGGCCTGTCCCCCTTTAGCCTTGGGGCCTTGTTGGCCTTTTACGAGCATGAAACAGTCACCCAGGCGGTGTTATGTGGCATCAACCCCTTTGACCAATGGGGAGTGGAACTGGGCAAAGACGTGGCCCGTGATGTGCAAACCGCGCTTGAGAAACCTGACACAAGAGGTATGGACCCGTCGACGGTCGCCCTGATGAACAAGATTGCAAACACCAATGAGTAAAAAGACTAAAACCCTTCGCCCCAAGGCCCGCCGCCCCAAAGGCTTTGAAGATCGCTTTGGCGCTTTGGCCAGCGCGGAAAACGCTTTGATTGCTGCGGCGGCAGGGGTTTATCACAGCCACGGCTTTGACCCTTTAAGCACATCGGCATTGGAATACGCCGATTGTCTGGGCAAATTTTTGCCCGATGATGACCGGCCCAATGAGGGGGTTTTTGCGTTTACCGACGATGACGATCAGTGGATGGCCCTGCGCTATGACCTTACTGCACCGCTGGCCCGTTTTGTTGCCGAAAATTTTGATCCACTGCCCAAACCCCTGCGCCGTTTTGCTGTGGGGCCGGTGTGGCGCAATGAAAAACCGGGGCCCGGACGGTTTCGTGAGTTTATTCAAATTGACGCAGATACAGTGGGTGCGCCCGGGGCCGCCGCCGATGCGGAAATGATCATGCTGGCCGCCGATGTCATGGACGCCGCCGGGTTGGCGCGCGGCGAATATGTGATCCGCATCAATAACCGCAAATTGCTGGACGCAATTCTTGGCGGTATTGGCGTTCCACAAACAAACGAAGGCGCAATACAGCGCATGCGGGTTTTACGCGCCATCGACAAGCTGGATCGTCTCGGGCCTGAGGCCGTGGCCCGCCTGTTGGGCGAGGGCCGCAAAGATGATTCGGGCGATTATACAAAAGGCGCTGGCCTTGACGCAAAAGGCATTGAGGCAGTTTTAGCTTTCACACAGGCCGGTGCCGGTGATCTGAACGGCACATTGCGCACTTTGGAGCCTTTGATGGGAAGATCAGAGATCGGTGCGCAGGGCCTGGGCGAATTACGCGCCATTGCAGACCTGTTGCAAGCGGCCGGTTATGAAGATGGCCGCACCGTTATTGATCCCTCGATTGTGCGCGGCCTTGGTTATTATACCGGGCCGGTATTTGAGGCCGACCTGCGCCTTGAAACATTGAATGAAAAGGGCGAACCGGTCCGCTTTGGCTCTGCAGGTGGCGGTGGCCGCTATGATGATCTGATCGCCCGTTTTCGCGGCCAGCCTGTGCCGGCGACCGGATTTTCGTTTGGCGTGTCACGCTTCGCCGCGGCTTTGCATGCTCTGGGTCGTCTGGGCAATGCCGAACGTGGGCCAGTGGTCATTCTGGCGCTGGAAGGCGATCAGATGGCACAGTATTTTGCCATGGCCACAGAGCTGAGGAACGCCGGCATCCGCGCCGAGGTTTATATGGGCGGCAGCGGCATGAAAGCACAAATGAAATATGCCGACAAACGCGGCGCACCAGCGGTGGTCATTGTCGGCGAAGATGAGCGCACACAGGGGCAGGTGACCGTCAAAAACCTGATCCTGGGGCAACAGATGTCCGGGCAGATCAAAGACAATAAAGAATGGCGCGAAGGTCGGCCCGCACAGGTCACCGGCGCACGTTCGACATTGACCGCAATGGTTGCGGATACGCTCAACTAGAATTTGTATTTATAGGCAAAACAGGATGACAACTTGACACCGCGCACCTGACCGCCAAAGATACAAACAGACGAAGCGTTATCACGCACCGTTTGGCGTTTTCGGGGAGGAAACGTCCCTCATCGACCGACCTAAAAAGGGCTGGGGCATTGCGCGCCAGCCCTCTTTTTTTCTTTGTACAATTTATAATCTATGCCTAGGTCATGAACTCATACCTTAGTGACTAATACCAAAGATCCAGTCTCATTCAGATAATTGATTTCATGAGGAGGTGTTTTAATGTCTTTAAGTGAAAAAGGGCCCTCGTCCATCGGGGGCCTTTAGAAACCATCGCTTGTCGAAACCCAGTCTTGCAGAGAATATCAGCCTTTGCTGCATCCGCTTTTCTTCCGTTCAATATTTCCTATAGGCAGAAATCAAACCATTTGAAGAGGCAAGCCCCCTTCAGCCAGCAACACCACTCTGTAACCCGCAGTTTTATAGCAAAAATATATATTGCGAATGAGTTGCATTTGCATTATATAAATGCTGGTCCAAATGGAGGTCTACATGTCAACCCTGAATTCATCCCGCGAACCGGCGCACCATCGACCAGCAGAGGCTGCCGAAGCGGCCGTTCTGGAGTGGCTGGAAGGCCAGGCCAGTATCACCCGATTGTGGATAGAGATTTTGATTTCCCGTAACGGCCAACTGGAGATGGTTGAAAACCTAGCGCGTCATGCCCGGTTTCTTGAAAATATCGTGCGGTAAAGTGAATGTGAATACCCCAGTGTTTTCCAATTGCTTTGTCCTGTCTATAAAGAGGTATGCGATTACTTTTGATATTGATGTTCAGCGCCCTTGTATCCTCGTGCGTTACACAACCCGACCCACAACCAGCCGCCGCGCCCCAGGGGGCCTATCGGTTGGATAAGGACCATGCAAGTTTGATTTTGCGCCTTTCCCATGGCGCGGGTCTGTCTATGTTTACAGCGCGGTTTGACGACTTTGATGCAGCGTTGGATTTCAATGCAGACAGCCCAGAGGAAAGCCGCCTCAGCGTGGTTATTCAAACTGCCTCCATCAACACGGGCATGGCCGACTTTGATCAAAAACTGGCCGGCACCAAAAACCTTCTGGACGCCAAAGCTCACCCACAAATTCGCTTTTCCTCATCAGCAATCACCATGACCGGCACGCTAAGTGGTACGGTATCGGGCATTTTAATCTTGCGCGGGGTATCACAACCCATCACACTCAATGTGACGTATAATGGCAGCGCAAAAGACCCTTTACGACGTGCCAGCGTTCTTGGGTTCTCTGCAAACGGGCAGTTTTCCCGAAAAGCATTTGGCGCAAATGCCTGGTCCAATTTTGGAGTTGGTGACACAATCCATGTTCAAATCGAAGCCGAATTTTTAAGAACCTGACATTCCCCTTACTCATCCCAGGAGCTCTTTAATGAAAATGCTAATCCTTGCCAGTTGCGCCGTCTTAAGCCTGAGTGGTTTTGCACAGGCCCATGAAGCCACCGAAAAAAATTCCAAACACATGTCGGCAGCCACACAAGCTCTGTCACCGGTTTTAAGCGGGGCCTATGATCTGGATAAAACCCATGCGAGCCTGACCTGGAAAGTGCAACATATGGGCCTGGCGTATTACACAGCCCGGTTCACGGACTTTGACATCGACCTGACTTTTGATGCGGAACACCCGCAAAACAGCACCGTGAGTGCAACCATCAATCCGGCATCGGTTCGTACAGATTATCCCAATCCGGAAAAAGAGGATTTCGACAAAGTCCTGGCCAATGATGCGAGATGGTTTAACGCCGACGCTTTCCCAAAAATAACCTTCACCGCCACCGGCATTGAATTGAGCGGCGACAAGACTGGCCACGTGACCGGGGATCTGAATTTTTTGGGGGTCAGTAAGCCCGTAACCCTGGATGTAGCTTTATCTGGTAGCCATGAAAAACACCCGTCTTCCCGAATACCGGCCTTGGGTTTTTCCGCCACAACGACAATCAAACGCTCTGACTGGGGCCTGAACACTTATCTGCCGGCCATTGTTGGCGATGATGTTCAGATCATCATCGAAGCCGAATTTTCTAAAAAGAAAGAGTAGATTATGGAGCGCTACAACCGCGTTGCCATTGGACTGCACTGGCTGATCGCCGGACTTATTATTGCATTGATCCCAATTGGCCTGTTGTTGGAAGACATACCAAAGGCCTATCAGGTCACCGTCTATCAAATGCATAAAAGCTTTGGGCTGATGGTATTATTCCTGTCTCTGGCGCGCCTTGGTTGGCGGTTGATGAACCCACCGCCACCATTGCCGGACGGCATGAGGGCCTGGGAAAAATTGAGCGCACACGCCCTGCATATGACATTCTATGTCTTGATCATCGCCATCCCTATAACCGGTTGGATGATGGTTTCAACATCGCCTAAAAATATCCCAACGATGTTTCTGACGTTATTTAACTGGCCGCATATATGGTTTCTGGCCGGGCTGGCCGTAGAGCAGAAAAAGGTGCTGGTCGGTGTGTTTCACGAGACCCACGAAATACTGGCTTTTACCATAATCGGTCTTCTGGTCTTGCATATCGGCGCGGCCTTGAAACATCAGTATATAAACAAGGACAACGCCATGGCCCGCATGCTGCCCTGGATGGGCAAGACCACGCCGCCGACGCGTAAACCACGCGGCGTGTTTCTGGTTTTTGGTGGACCAATTATTATTTTTGCAATATTGGCCCTAGTGGGAATGAAAAGTACCGCCAGCCCAGACACGGCCCCGGTTGCAGGACCGGCCGCAGATGTCGGAAACTGGCAGGTTTTATCAGATTACAGCAATCTGACGTTTGCCTTTACACACGCCGGCAACGACCAAACAGGCTCGTTTCTTCTGTGGAATGCTGACATTACCTTTGAACCAGATGATCTGGACAACGCGAAAATCACCGCATGGGTTGATCTTGGGTCAGCCCGCACCGGCGATGCCACCTATGACAGTACCCTGCCAGAAGCTGACTGGTTTGATATTGCTGCGTTTCGTAAAGCCACCTTCACCAGCACAGAGGTTCGCGCCGTCGGTGAACACAACTATATCGTAGACGGTATGCTCAGCCTGCGCGGTATCAGCCTGCCTTTATCGCTGCCCTTTACCTTAAAAATCAACGGCGAAGAGGCCCACGTAGAAGGCATAACGACATTGGACCGGCTGGACTTTGGCATTGGACAATCTGCCGATCCTACGGCTGAATATGTAGGCCGCAAAATCACCATTTCCCTGTCCATGTCTGCGGCACGACGTCCTGCCCCTTGAGGCTTAGCCCAAGAGCCGCTCTAATGCGGTAATGAAACCGGCAACAGATATATCTATGCAAAATGCCTGCGCGGCGCTGGCCAACGATGCATTGGTCATTGTGCCCACGGACACGGTCTATGGTCTGGCGGCCAGTGCCAACAGCACAAAGGCCGTGACGCACCTGTACGCACTTAAAAACCGGGCCGCTGATAAGCCTTTCAGCTTGCTCGTGGCCGACCTTTGCATGGCCGAACGCTATGGTGTTTTTGACGATCGCGCCAAAGCTCTGGCCAGGAGTTTTTGGCCAGGAGCCATGACCATGATCGTAAAGGCTCGCGCAGATGCACCCCTTTGCCCGCTGTTAACAACTCAGGACCAAACCGTTGGGCTGCGCGTCCCGGCTCATGACCAAACCCGTAATCTGATTGCACAGTTTGGCGGTGCTGTGGCTGCCCCCAGCGCCAATTTGTCCGGGCAGAACGCCCCAGAGCGTTTTGAGCAAATTTCTCCAACCATTCGCCACGGAGCCGCCATGGCGCTTGATGACGGCCCATGCACGCTTGGCACGTCCTCTACGCTTGTGGACTTACGCGGCCAACATGCCCGCATTTTACGTCACGGCGATGTTACACAAACCGCCATCATGGCTGTCTTGCAGGATCTGGATGCCCGATGAGCATAGCGGCTGAACATATCGACGCCTTAAAAGCTATTTTGGGGCCAGGCGGCTGGAAACAAGATGCCGACGATCTGGCCCCTTTTCTCTCTGAATGGCGGGATCGCTGGAGCGGGAAGACCCCGCTTTTGGCCCTGCCGGGCAGCACCAGACAAACCGCACAACTGGTCCGTTATTGCGCCAGGCACAAGATCGCCATCACCCCGCAAGGTGGCAATACCGGCCTTGTTGGCGCGCAGATTCCCCAGGGTGAAATACTGCTCAGCACTGCACGCCTGTGCCAGATCAGGGCGCTGAATACCGATAATGCAACCCTCACCCTTGATGCCGGTGTGACATTGGCTGACGCTCGCGCCGCCGCTCAAAACGCGGGTTTTATTTTTCCACTTTCTCTGGCCAGTGAAGGCTCGGCCACCATTGGCGGCATATTGTCAACCAATGCCGGAGGCATGGAGGTTTTACGCTATGGCACAGCGCGTGACCTGGCCCTTGGGCTGGAGGTCATTACCCCACAAGGCGACGTGCTAAGCGCGCTTAAAGGCCTACGCAAAGACAATACAGGGTACGATTTGAAACAGCTTTATATCGGGGCCGAGGGCAGTTTGGGGGTGATCACCGGTGCGGTGCTGAAACTCTTTCCCATCCCGCCAATCCGCCTTAGCGCCTGGTGTGCTCTGGACACAGTACAGGAGGCCATTGCGCTTCTCGACTTTCTGCGACAGCATTATGGGGATGCACTTTGCAAATTTGAGCTGATGGCCGATATCTGCATCTGCACCGCATTGCGCAACATCCCCCAGACCCGCGCCCCACTTGGCACCCCATCACCATGGCATGTTCTGCTGGACTTTGGGTTTTTCAATGCGCCAAAGGGCGAAGACGCTCTGGAAACTGTGTTGGAAGACGCCATGAAAAAGGGCCTGATCAGTGATGCGGTTATTGCTCAATCTGATACGCAGGCTCAGGATTTTCTAAAACTGCGTGAAACTCTCTCGGCCGCACAAAAAGGCGAAGGTCTGGCCATAAAACACGATATATCTGTGCCGCTTTCGGCCATAGCCGACTTTCCCCGTAAAGCGACAAAAGCCGCCGAACAGTTTGCCCCCAACTGCCGGGTTTTTGCCTTTGGTCATGTTGGCGATGGCAATCTGCATTTTAATATCTTGCAACCGGTTCAGATGAGCCAAGAAGCCTTCGCCAAAAGAGCGCCGCAAATCACCGCAGCAATTTATGACTGCGTCCACGCGCTTGGCGGGTCGATCTCAGCCGAGCACGGCATTGGCATTATGAAAAAAACAGAACTTGCTGCCCAAAAGGGCGATGTGCAGATGGGCCTGATGCGCGCCATCAAAATCGCACTGGATCCCGACAACATCATGAACCCTCGCGTACTTTTCTAAGCGCATCTTTCTAGCTTTTTTTGGCCACCCCAAAATGTGCGGCGATTTGCTTGTCCAGAAAATTACGGCAATCGCGATAGGCCTGAATGCGTAAATCCCGCGGGCCGAACATTTCATCGGTTGGATTGGGCGTATCCCAGTATTCAAGCGTCACACCGCTTTCCCCCAAAAACTCTTTGGCATTTTCCTCTGCATCACGGGTCAGCACGATCACCAGATCAAACCCGGATGGTTCAAGATGAGAAAAGCTTTTGGGCTCATGATCGGCCAGATCCACGCCCCACTCTTCCATCACCTGCACCATAAAAGGGTCAAGATAGCCTTCATAAACACCACAGGAATCTGCAATGATTTTCGTGCCGAAACGTCGCCGCAACAGCGCCGCCGCCATGGGCGAGCGAATAGAGTTCATGGTGCATGAAAACAGCACGGATTTGGGGTTGGGTGATTTTGTCATCTATTTTCTATCTCTAGTTTCTGACGTGCAGGGCGCTGATCAGCGTGAACAATCTTCGCGCCGTATCAAAATCCATTTCGACCTTATCTTTCAGACGCTCTTCCAGCAATTCCGAGCCTTCATTGTGGATCCCCCGGCGACCCATATCGATGGCTTCGATCTGGGCCGGGGCGGCGGTACGAATGGCATCATAATAGCTTTCGCAAATCATGAAATAATCGCGCACAATGCGCCGAAATGGCGTCAAAGACAGGATCAGGCGCCTGACCGGTGGGCCGTTTTGCACAGCAATATCAAACACCAGCTTGCGATCAACAATCGACAAATCCACGGCATAAGGCCCGTCGGGCGCGCCTTTGGGCCGAAAGGTATTTTCTTCGAGCAAGTCAAAGATCGCCACACGGCGTTCGTGCTCTGAATCTGCCGAAAGCGCGCTTAAAGATCGTTCGTCAAGATTAAGGCGGGCAATGCAGTCTTTACGGGTCTGCTCAGCCATCCTGATCATGGTCCGGCACACGCCGGCTTCCCCAGGTCTTACTGACATCGGCCAACGTTATATCAATGCATTCGACATCCAGATCAATCTGCCCGCCCCCGGCCAGCATTATATGCAAACAGCCTGCGGGTGGGTTGTCTTCGTCAGCGGTAAAGCCAAGCGACAATATATCAACGACCGCATCAGGGTTGCCGCGATTTAGCTTTTGGGTGCGCACGGCGCTGACCCCTTCGATCATCAAACCCGAACGCACGCGCGCCGGTTGCTTGCCCTGTTGTACCAGCTCCCAGCGAAACCGGTTCATGGCAACGGTAAAACGCCGCGCCGACGCTTCGCGGTGCAGATCGGCAATGCGGGCAATGCCATCCTGGACCAAAGCCGAAAGGACCAACAGGTCGTCTGCGCTTGCTGCCATGATTTGCATTTTAAGTCTCCGGGCCGCAAGCGGTAATGAATTTTGTCTAAGTTAGGTCATAGTGGATACAGGAACAATGGGGGATTTTCGCGTCAATCAGTTGCGTGTCATTATTTTGAATTGCGCCGCGCCTTGAAAAAGCTTTTAAGCAGCATTGCGCTATCTTCTGCCATAACACCACCTGTCACCTCTGGCCGCCAATGGCAGGTGGGTTGATCAAAAAACGCGCCGCCCGACACCACCGCCCCACCTTTGGGGTCGCTGGCTCCAAAAACAAGGCGCTCGATACGTCCATGAGAGATGGCCCCGGCACACATGGTGCAAGGTTCCAGCGTCACATAAAGCCATAATCCATGCAGGCGGTAATTCTGGATAGCCACTGCGGCTTTGCGCATGGCCATAATTTCCGCATGGGCCGTGGGGTCATGATTGGCAATAGGCGCGTTTGATGCCTCGGCGATCACTGATTTGCTGGTCGGATCATAAACAATCGCACCCACGGGTACCTCGCCAGCAGTACATGCCTCTTGCGCAAGCGTGATGGCGCGTGACATTAAGCGCTGATCTAATACATCATGGTCCATATCTATTGATCTAATGTCAGAGAAAGGCCGTCAAGTGAACGCCAAAAAACAAAGCACTGATAAAATGCGCATTGCCAAATATTTGGCGCGGGCGGGCATAGCTTCACGGCGCGAGGCCGAGCGCCTGATCACAGCCGGACGGGTCAGCATTGATGGCATGGTTCTGGATACCCCGGCCTTTTTGGTCGATGGAACAGAAGACATTCGTGTTGATGGCGAGGCGGTGGGCGCGCCGGCTGCGCCTCGTCTGTGGCGTTATCACAAGCCGCTTGGCCTGATCACCAGCCATAATGACGAACAGGACCGCCCCACGGTGTTTGAGCGGCTGCCCGAAACCATGCCGCGAGTGATCTCGATCGGGCGGTTGGATTTGAACTCCGAAGGTTTATTGCTGCTGACCAATGACGGGGCCTTGGCCCGACAGCTGGAGTTACCCAAAACCGGCTGGACAAGACGATACCGGGTGCGGGCCTGGGGCCGTGTGGATCAGGACCGGCTGGACCGCCTAAAAAATGGTGTCATGCTGGATGGACGCCGCACTGGTCCGATCGAAGCCAAAATGGAAAGCGTCAAAGGCGATAATGCGTGGATCGAGGTACGGCTGAAAGAAGGCAAAAATCGCGAGGTACGCCGGGCGCTTGAAACGCTGGACCTGAAGGTCAATCGCCTGATCCGTATTTCATTTGGGCCGTTTATTCTGGGCAATCTGGCCCGTGGTGCGGTTGATGAAGTGCGCCCCAAACAATTGCGCGAACAATTGGGCGGCATATTGGCAGGCCTTAAATAATGCGCATTAGTGGCGGGGAATATCGCGGCCGCACACTTGGCACACTGGCGGGACAGAACACCCGGCCGACGGGGGCGCGCACCCGCGAGGCGGTGTTTAACATTCTGGCCCATAATGACTGGTGCACATTGCCCGGCGCGCGCGTCATTGACCTGTTTGCCGGGTCGGGTGCTCTGGGCTTTGAAGCCCTGTCGCGCGGGGCAGAGTTTTGTCTGTTTGTCGAAAACAATGCTGCGGCGCGCGGCGTGATCCGCGACAATATCGAAGCCCTTGGGCTTTTTGGCCAAACCCGCATTCACCGGCGCGATGCCACGGATCTGGGTACAAAGCCCGCGCCTCTGGGCGGTCCTTTTGATCTGGTATTTCTCGACCCGCCCTATCATAAGGGCCTTGGAGAAAAGGCGCTGATGGAGCTGACCAAAGGCGGATGGCTTGGCCATGAAGCCCTTGTTGTTCTTGAATGCGCCGCCGATGAAGACCCGCAAACGCCCGGTTGGGACGTGCTGGACATGCGCACATATGGCGCCGCGAAGGTACTGTTTTTGCGCCAGACCTAAGAGTGTCAGGCGCATAATACTGCGCTAAAAAAGCAATATAGAATCATATAGGAAAGACAATGAACGCCGAAGACTTGATGAATGCCGAAACCGTAAGCGCCCTTGTGCAACGGGCCATTGATGCCGGAACCAGTGTGATCCTGGCCGCACTAATTTTTATTGTTGGCATGATCGTCGCCGGGGCTGTGCGCCGGGGCGTGAAATCAGCCGCATACAAAAGCGAACGGATTGACGACACATTGGGCAATTTCTTTGCCTCGATCGCCTATTACGCCATCATGGCCATTGTGGTGATTGCCGTTCTGGAGCGTTTTGGCGTGGAAACCACATCGCTTGTCGCGGCTTTGGGCGCGGCCACACTGGCCATCGGTTTGGCCCTGCAAGGCACGCTTTCAAACCTTGCCGCAGGCGTGATGATTATCCTTTTTCGCCCCTATTCCTTAGGTGATTTTGTTGAAATCGCCGGGCAATCCGGTTCGGTGAAAGACATAAATCTGTTCACCACCGTCTTGGCCACGGGCGACAACAAACGCATTATCGTGCCCAATAGCAACGCCTGGGGGGATGTCATCACCAATTATTCGATCAATGGAACCCGCCGTGTCGATTTCACGTTTTCCATTGATTATGAAGACGATATTGGCACCGCCATGGGGATTATCCAGGATACATTGCGCGCCGACGCGCGTGTCCATAAAAACCCCGACGTGTTTACCGGTGTCGTGGCGCACGGCGATTCTGCTGTCGATATTGTCACCCGCGTCTGGTGCGATGCAGGGGATTATTGGGGCATCTATTTTGACGCCATGAAAAATGTCAAAGAGGCTTTTGACGCCAAGGGCATTTCAATCCCCTATCCGCATCAGGTCAATGTCGAACGTCAGGGGTGAAGCGCATCTACTGTGTCCGGTCTTTAGTCCATTAGTGAGTATATTTGCGCACGGCACCAAGACCGTGATCACAATCGCTTTACTTCTCTAGTCTGACTAATCTTCTTTCTATAAACTTCCCAATAATACTGTAAGAAAAAAGGTTGAACTACGCAGTTTTTCAACAGCAGAAAGCGTTGAATAGGGGAAGATAAATGGGCTTTTTTAGCAAAAACACTAAGGACTATATCTTTACACAACTCGGCAAACAAGGCGATCCAGTTGTCAGTCAGGAGAGTTACGTTAAAGTCACCTTGTTATCCTTTCGCATCAATAAAATCCGCAAATAGTTCAACAACTATCATGGTGCCGTATATAGTTTCTGCCGATTGAACAGCGTACAAACAGGCAGTGTAGAGTTTAAACAGCTAATTCAACCTTCAAATTTGAAAGCGTTGGACAAAGATACAGCCGACCAGGTTATCACATTGAATAAAGTCCTCTTGGACCAGGTTCCCTATCATGGTGGCCTAGAGGTGGAGGCTGGTCTTTTCTCGATCAAATCATCAAGTTTATCTTCAGGGTTTATTGAAATTGCAGGTGAAGTTTCTGAGGCCGCTGGCGTTGCCTTTCTCAAAACCGCTTTACCCTTTCTGCCCATCGTAGAAAAGGCCGCCAATTTTCTCTTAGGCACCAGCAAAGAAGCCGATTTAGAGATCGGCATAGACGCAGGCTTTCCCTTTGTAGGGTCAAAGCTTCATGCCGGTCGTTATGCCCTTGTGCGGGCCGAGGCCGCAGAACTTGACCCGAATAGTTTATCAATTGACCCCCAGACCTTGAAATTAATGTCCAGAGGTAATCCCGTCACGAAGTACCCCTACATGATCATTGAAATAAAGGGCTCGCAAAATCGTGATAACTGGATGAAAAACGAAACAATCCGGCAAGCGCATAACGCTATAAATGAGGCCGTAAGAGCCAAAGATCTGCCGAAAGCCAGAGAAAATTTATCAGCCTTTAGTTATATAATCTTTGGGTCAAATGACTTTTTGTTTGATGACGCCCTAAAAATTACTAAAAAGGCAAAAAACAAACTGGACAAAATCGAAGCGGCAATGAATGGCGGTGCCAAAACTATCAACTTAAACAAACTCATGCCGCCCAATGGGCTAATAGATACCAAAGAAACGTTGGGAGCGCCTGAGAAACTGGACTTTGGGACCCTTGAAGACCTCGACCCGTTTCATTGAACCCTAAGACTGAATACCGTTTTACATCCGTTCCGGGGCTTCTAGTCCAAGGATGCCGAGTACAGTTTCCAGCTGGCGCAGGGTCAGTTCGGCCAGCGCCAGCCGCGAAGACCGCACGGCCTCGTCTTTTTCAGGCAGGATTGGGCAAGCCGCATAAAACCGGGAAAAGCTTTGCGCCAGTTCGAACACATGTTCGCACAAAATGTGCGGGGCGCGTTTAGCCCAGGCGCTTTTCAACGCCGCGTCAAACCCGTCAAGCGCCACGACCAATGCTTTTTCTTCTGCCCTTTGCGGCTGTATCGGCCCAGGTTTTAGCCCCTGATCGGCGGCTTTGCGCAAAATGGATTTGAGCCGTACCGCAGCATAAAGAAGATAAGGCCCGGTTTTACCTTCAAAGGCTGTAAAACGATCCAGATCAAAGACATAATTCGTCAGGCGCTGATTACGCAGATCGGCGAATTTAATTGCCGCCAAGCCGACTTTGCGGGCAATATCACCAAGTGCCGCCGCGTCCAGCCCCTCGCCAATACCGGCCTCGTCCATGCGGGCACGGGCCGCAGTGTTGGCCATATCCAATAAATCCGCAAGGCGCATGACCCCGCCTTCGCGAGTTTTGAACGGCTTGCCATCCTTGCCATTGACGGTGCCAAAACCGATATGTTCCAGACGCTCTTCGGCCATCAAGCCGGCTTTGTCGGCGGCGCGGAACACTTGTTCAAAGTGTTGGCCTTGGCGCTGATCCACCACGTATAATGTGCGATCCGGTGCGATGTTCTGGTTACGATCAACAATGGTTGCCAGATCAGTGGTCCCATAGAGCGCCGAGCCTTCGGAGGACACTAGAATCAGCGGCGGCTGTTCCTTCTTGTCGGCCTCGCGCGCCACCCGAATAATCAGGGCACCCTGGCTTTCTTCGGTCACACCACGCGCCTTGAAATCTTCTATCATTGCCGGGATCAGCGGATTAACATCCGACTCGCCCTTCCACAGATCAAAATGCACCCCCATGGCATTAAAATCTGTCTCTAACCCGGCCCGCGACACAGCGATAAAGTGTTTCAACAGTGCCAGATAACCAGCCCGTCCAGCTTGCAATTCTGCCGTAGCCTTGCGCGAGCGTTTCATGCGCGCTTCATCGACTTTGGCCGCCGCAGCGGCCTGAGGATACATCCGCGATAAATCATCAAGCCCCACCGGAGGGTCAGCGGGCCATGGGCCATTAAAATCCACATCAAAATACGGCAGGTCCGGCTGTTCTTCTTGCAATTGGGTGATCAAATGCCCCATTTGCAGGCCCCAATCGCCCAGATGAATATCGCTGGTCACGTCATGACCGACAAAACGGCCCATACGTTGCAGCGAATCCCCGATCACCGAAGAACGCAAATGCCCCACGTGCATGGGCTTGGCCACATTGGGACCACCAAAATCAATCACCAGCTTTATTGGTGTATCGGCTGTGTTGGCCCCGCAACGCGGGTCCGCGGCCAACGCACTGGCCTGCGCGCTATAGGCTGCATCTGATGGAACGATATTCAAAAAACCCGGCCCGGCAATGCTGGTGCTTGCAATCAGGGGATCACCCTCAAGCTGCGCAGCAATCTGTGTGGCAATATCGCGCGGGTTCTTTTTGGCCAATCGGGCCGCGGCCAAAGCACCATTGCATTGATAGGGGGCCAGATCAGGACGATCCGAGCCTTGAACTTGTCCTAAATCTTCAGGCAAGCCTTGCGCGGCAAAAGCCGCACCCAAACGGACGCTGAGTTGTGTGGCAAGTGACGTCATTGATGAAGGGTCCGGGCCTAGTTAAACCGAAAGCGTTTACCAGAGCGCGCAAAGGCCAGCTCTTCGGGGGTCAATTGCAAGCCAACGATGATTTCAAAGTTGTTGCCCGAGGTATTTGCAGAGGCCCGCGGGATGGTAATATTACTGAAACGCTCGGTGCGGGTGACGACTTTCTGGCCCGCTGGGAAACGCACATCCAAGGTGTAAACCTTCTTTTCAATCACAGCCAAATTCTTGCGCACCACAGAGACAAAATATGTATATGTGTGTGTATCGCCTTCTGCGGCCGGGCCACGCCCAAACGCAAAGGAAACATCCAGATCAGCTGTGATCGGACGTTCGTCAAAGTATTTACAAAAAGAGTGTGTTCCCATGACCTCGGCGGTAAAGCCAACATTTTCATAGCGTTCCTCACCATGAATTTCGACTTTGCGAGATGCGTCCCACAACACAAGGGCCGCAGGACACGGGCCGGCGTTTTTCTCTTTCTTGAACTGTTTTCCAACAGTTTTACAGCCACTCAAAACAAGCGGAATGGTGGCAAGAAGCAAAAATTTGTGCAATCGTGACATGAAGCGTTCGTCTTCCCATTATGTTCGTACAAGGCGGCGTGCACTGTGCGTTGACCAGAGCGTAGAGTTTGATAGACCCTCGCGATGCTAACGGCAACGAAAGATATCTGCAATCCAATGCCAGACCCTAAAAAGCCTCTCAACGTCGTTCTTGCTGCCCCCCGCGGCTTTTGTGCCGGTGTTGACCGGGCCATCCAGATTGTCGAACAGAGCATCGCCAAATTCGGCGCACCAGTTTATGTACGCCACGAAATTGTTCATAACCGCCATGTGGTTGAACGACTGGAACATCTGGGCGCGGTTTTTGTTGATGAACTGGATGAATGCCCTGATGATCGACCGGTGGTGTTTTCGGCGCACGGGGTGCCAAAATCGGTGCCAAATGAAGCCCAAAAACGCAATCTGGTCTATGTCGATGCCACCTGTCCTTTGGTGTCCAAAGTTCATGTTGAGGCCGAACGCCATCACAATGCCGGACGCCATGTCTTGCTGATTGGGCATTGCGGACACCCCGAAGTTATCGGCACGATGGGACAATTGCCCAAAGGGGCCGTCACCTTGATAGAAACGACCGACGATGTGGCGCAACTGACCCCAAATGACCCGTCCAAACTGGCCTTTGTGACCCAAACTACGCTCAGCGTTGATGATACGGCCGACATTGTTGCGGCCCTGACCCAACGCTTTGCCGACATTGCCGCGCCACACCGCGAAGACATTTGCTATGCCACGACAAACCGGCAAACCGCCGTTAAAGCTATTGCCCATGAGTGCGAACTGGTTCTGGTTCTTGGCGCACCCAATTCATCAAATTCCATGCGGCTCGTCGAAGTGGCCCGGCGTTCTGGCGCTCACAAAGCTTACTTGATTGAAAGCGCAAAGGACATAAAGTTCAACTGGTTTCATGGTGTTAAAACCCTTGGCATTTCCGCCGGGGCATCGGCACCTGAAACACTGGTGACGGACCTGTTAGCGACTTTGAAAGATCACTTTGAAATTAACGTCAACAACCTGGTCAGCGCCCGTGAAAATGTGGTCTTTAAATTACCCCAAATGCTGCGCACAGGCGCAGACGACAGACAGGCCCTAGGAGAAAAAACGTGAGCAATGACGAACCGGTCTGGTTTATTCAAGTCAGAGAAACCACATACGGCCCCTATAGCGAAGACCGCATGCGTGCCTTTGCTGGCGAGGGCCGTCTCAGCGCCCGCTCGATGGTCAGTCTTGAGCGAGACGGCGATTACCACACCGCCGCAGACGATGAAATTCTGGCGGGATTTTTCGTCGAAGCAGGCAGCATAACATCAGAACCTGACGCATCAGCATCGCCCCAAGGTCAGGGCGCCATTGCAACATCGCCGGGGTCTGCGGCGCGCTTTGTGATATTTGCCCGTATCACCGAACACAGCCGCGCCGGGTTTATGGGCGTATTAAGCGGTTATGGCATTGCCATCGAAGCCATGGACGATGTCTGGTTGCTCAGCGCCCATGCCAGTGCCGCAACATTACGCAATGCCATGTCGCGGGTGTTGAGCAGTGAGGATGTGTTGTTCGTTGCCGATGCCTCTCAGGGCGCTTCGGCATGGTTTAATGTCGGCCAGGAAACCGACAAACGCATTCGCCAGTTCTGGCAGGAAAGCGAATAATGGCCGACAAGGCCGCATCCATTATCCCCCATATCGCCATCGCTGTAATCATTGCCTATGGACTGTCGGTGTTCTTCTGGCTTGGGCTGGGGGTATTTAATCCGGTTGGCTTTTTATTTGTATCGGGGTTGGCCGCGGCGCTTGGCGTCATAACCGGGTGGGTTTTAAACAAGCGTTTGTGGATCACCGCCCTGATCACCTTGATCTGCCGTCTTGGCCTTTATGTCTTTATGACGGGCGGTTTATGACCCTGCCTTAAGGCCCGATGCATAACGTTTCCAGTTTTGCACATAATGCTCAGCCGAAGCCTTCAACATGGCCACATCATCATCGCCAAGGGTGCGCACCACCCGTGCCGGCGTGCCAACGATCAGAGAGTTATCAGG
This sequence comes from Robiginitomaculum sp., assembly GCA_021776525.1. Classification (GTDB taxonomy): domain Bacteria; phylum Pseudomonadota; class Alphaproteobacteria; order Caulobacterales; family Maricaulaceae; genus Robiginitomaculum_B. Next base: position 292,747 of record JAJFFT010000001.1, on the reverse strand, counting down.
AAATTCCTTACCCTCGGTGACCAGCGCATGAGCACCAACCAGAGAGTTATTCCCGATCCGCGCACCATTCAGTACTGTCGCACCAATACCGATCAATGTTGTGTTGCCAATGGTGCATCCATGCAGCATGGCCATATGGCCAATGGTGACATCCGCCCCGATGGTTAGCGGAAACCCCATATCCGTGTGCAAGACGCTGCAGTCCTGAACGTTTGAACGTTCGCCCACGCTGATCAGTTCATTATCGCCGCGCATGACCACATTAAACCAGACCGAAGCCTCTTTTTTCAGCTCTATCTTACCAATCAGATTGGCACCCGGTGCAACCCAGTATTGCCCATCGGGGGGCGTCATTGCGGATACACCGTCCAGCTCAAATATCGTCATATTCTTTCCTTTCTGTATGCCCCCAAGGTCATGTATCAGTATCGGCATTGCGCATCAGCGCGCCAACACATTCATGCACACCCATTTGCCAATCCGGCAAGGCCACGCCAAACACCTGTTTGGCTCGATTGCAATTCATGCGTGAATTGGCCGGGCGCGGGGCCGGGGTTGGATATTGGCTCGCCGGGATTGGCACGACATCCGCTACCGGGCCACCCAGCGCACGAGACGCCGCAAATGCTGTTTCGGCCAACCCGGCCCAATGGGTCTGGCCAGTTCCGGCGAGGTGGTAAATCCCCCAGTCTTCAAAATTCGGGTTTTGCGTAATATAACCTGCGATGAGCAAAATCGCCTGCGCCAGATGCGGCGCATATGTCGGATTGCCAAACTGGTCATCAACCACATTTATCGTGTCCCGCCCCGCGGCAAGGCGCAGCATGGTTTTAACAAAATTCTGTCCCCACGGGCTGAACACCCAGGCGGTTCGAATGATTATGGCGCGGTCATGGGCCTGTTGCACGGCCATCTCCCCGGCCCGTTTTGTCTGGCCATAAACACCCAGCGGGGCAGTTTCATCGTTTTCATCATAAGGCGATGAGGCACGACCATCAAAAACATAATCCGTGGATATATGGATCAGGGGAAGGTCTTGTCTGGCGCATAAAGTGGCCAGAACGCCCGGACCATCGGCGTTAAGAGCGTAGGCGTTTTGTGCATTATTTTCGGCAGCATCAACAGCCGTATAAGCGGCGGCATTGACCACCAAAGCGGGAGACAGCTGTTGCAGGGCGGCTTTAAGGCTGGCCTCCTGGGTCAGGTCCACATCTGGCCGCCCCAGTGCGACAAGGTCTTTGCCGCCCACAGCACGCAGAGATCGGGCCAATTGCCCGTCATGGCCGATCACCAGAACCGGGCCGCGTACACTCATGAATGATCCGGCGTATATTCAAAAAAGTGCAGCATTTCGCCAAGGCACGGATAGGTCTTGTCCTTGTTTGATAAAATCGGTGCTGTGCCCGCGTCCAGCGGCCAGTCTATGGCCAGATCAGGATCATTCCAGGCCAGCCCCTTATCGTGGGCCGGGGCATAAGAGTGTGAAACTTTATAGGCCAGTTCGGTATCGGGACACAGCGTGCAAAACCCATGCGCAAAACCTTCTGGGACCCATAATTGCTGGCCGTTTTGGGCGCTTAAAGTGACGCACGCATGGCGCCCAAAAGTTGGGGAGCCATGGCGAATATCAACACAGACATCAAGCACTGCACCACGCAACACCCGGACAAGCTTGACCTGTGCAGCGGGTGGCGTCTGAAAATGCAGGCCCCGCAATGTGCCTTTGTGCGTCGAGAGAGACTGGTTATCCTGCACAAAGTTTGCATGCAGGCCAAGGCTTTCCAGCACCGTTTGGTTATAGGTTTCGGTAAAAAACCCACGATCATCACCGTGTTGTTTTGGCTCCAGCACGACCAGCCCCGGCAATGCCAGCCGAGTCATTTTAATTGCGGGCAGGTTCTGGCTCATCGAGACACTCACGCAAGCTTGTCAGCAGGTTTTTTCGCGCGTTTTTGCGCACTGGCCAGCCCGGCCCAACGCTGCATATCCGGGGCATCCAGATCAAATAAGTCCAGTATCCGGCCAACCGAATGATCCACAAGATCATCGACGCTTTGCGGACGAATATACATGGCCGGCATGGGCGGGGCGATGATCGCGCCCAACGTGCTGACCTTGCTCATCAGATCGCAATGGCCGGCATGAAGTGGTGTTTCGCGGGGCATCAGGACCAGTCTGCGCCGCTCTTTGAGAACCACATCAGCAGCCCGCACGACCAGATCATCAGCGTAAGAATTGGCAATGCCAGACAGCGTTTTAATGGCACAGGCCGCCACAACCATACCATCCGTTTGAAAAGATCCGCTGGCAATGCGCGCGCCCAGATCATTGTTATTGTAAACATGATCTGCCAGTCCCTCGACCGCAGCCTGCCGCCAGTCGGTTTCCACCGCAACGTTCATTTTTGCGGTTTTGGTCATCACCAGATGGGTTTCAACATCGGGCATGGCTTTCAGGTATTCCAGCAAGCGAATGCCGTAAATAACGCCGCTGGCGCCTGCAATTCCAACAATTATGCGCATAAGTTTTGGCTCCGCCAGAAATTTATCTCCATAGATCACAGCTACCGCCTGCTTTCAACATGACATGCAGCCCTAAAAAGTCTGGATTTTTTTGTGCTGGTTAACCGCTTATTCAGTGCAAGACGTCATAATCCCCCTAAAAATTGCGCCAAACGAAAATCGCTTGGCCGGGATATGGGTCGGAACAGTGCAAGATACTCAAAATTCGCCGAAGACTACGGGTAACGATGCCCTAGTGCGTGCCGTGCTGGACAACAACCCGCACGGTGTCGTGATATTTGATGCCAACGGCACCATCATCAACGCCAATACCCAAGCCAGCCAATGCTTGGATATTGACGGACAGGTTCGCCTGCTTGGCATGTCTTTTACTGATTTTGCAGACCATCTTTACCCTGGAAAACCGCGCCAGGTCATTGAAAAGCTAACCCATCGTGTTCGCCAGCAACGTCAGGGTTCGATTGAATTGCTGCTGTCTTCGGGTCATGTTTTTGAGGCGCGCTTTGCCCCTGTTGATGATGGTGGGCTGATGTTGTCATTAAGCGAGATTGTGCTTGATGAGGATGTCCAGAACAATGCAGATGCGGCACGCCTGGCCGCAGAAGAGGCCAATAAGGCCAAGTCCGAATTTCTGGCTATGATGAGTCATGAACTGCGCACCCCGATGAATGCAGTACTGGGCATGGCGGGCCTTTTGGCGCGCTCTGATCTGGATGAAGAGCAAAACGAAAACGTCAAGACCCTGCTTGATGCCGGTGATGTTCTGATGTCGATTCTCAATGACATCCTTGACCTCAGTAAAATCGAAGCGGGAAAATTGCAGATCGAGATCATTGATGTGGATGTGCGCCACGTGCTGCGCAAACTTGAGCGGCTCTGGCGGTCCAGCATTGAAGACAAAGGCGTCAGCTTCAAAGTCAATATTGCCGATGATGTACCATCGGTGATCAAGGGCGATCCAGTACGCATCAGGCAGATTTTGTTCAACCTTCTGTCCAACGCCACAAAGTTCACTCAAGAGGGCGAGATCGTCCTTGAGGTCCGCAGCCAGCCCACCTCTGAAACCCGCGCCGATGTTACTTTTGAAGTCCGCGATACCGGCATTGGCATGTCCGAAGAGGCCATGAGCCGCCTTTTCTCTACCTTTGAACAGGCTGATGGGTCCATTACGCGGCGTTTTGGCGGCACAGGCCTTGGTCTGGCCATCTCTCAGCAATTGGCCCATTTGATGGATGGTCATATCGAAGCCAGTTCGACCGCAGGTGTCGGCACGGCCTTTAACCTGAAGCTGACCACAGAAGTGGCCCAGTCCATGCAGCCAGAACCAGCGCAAAACCCCACAGAAGATAAGGCCATGAAGAAAAGTGTGCGCATTCTGGCGGTCGAAGATAACCCCATCAACCAACGAGTGCTGGCCTCGTTCCTGCGCCCAGTTGGCGGTGAAATTGTTTGGGCTGGGCATGGCGAAGAGGCCTTGCAACTGGCCGCCGTTTCTTTGTTTGACGTCATTTTAATGGACATCCAAATGCCCGTTATGGATGGTTTAAGCGCCACCAAAGCCTTGCGGGCCGGAACCAGCCAGAATGCTGACACACCAATCATTGCCATGACCGCCAATGCCATGATGGGCGATCGCGAAACCTGCCTGCAGGCCGGGATGAGTGATTACATTTCCAAGCCGATCGATCCACGGGCGCTCTATACCGCCATTGCCCGCGCCGCCAGCACATCACGGGCGCGGCGCAAACCAGGCGATCAGAAAGTCGCCTAAGGCCAATTGTGTATCCCAAGCGGGATCAGACCTTCGTAAAACAGACATTTCTTTATTGCTTTCTCACCCAGCACCCTTCACGGCGCAGATGTTCCACGTTAGACAAGCCACTTGGGACACTCGCGCCATGTGCGGGAAGATGAGGAGAGATACATGTCTGATACGCCGGATCGCGTGACCATTTTGGCCAAAAGCTTTTCAGAAGCCGCCATGGAGTTTCACCGCTCTAAAATGGCTGCCCGAGGCTATCGCATGGAAGGTCGCATCGAACCCCATGTATTTCAGATGATTGACGGGCTGGAGCCACCCAAGGATTTGTTCGACGGCCAAGCACTTTTTGCCGTCACCTTTGTTAAAAAGGAAGACTAGGCCGGGATGGGCCTGTCACCATCGAATGCTGAGGCTCGCGCCTCAAAGTGTGTTGATGATCTTTCGCGCCATTATGCCGCCTCTGTCGAGCATTTACGCGCCGCACTAAAAGACTATCTCCGGCACGGTAAGGCGCCAGACACGGCCGCCCGTGCCAAGGGAGTTTTTTCATACCCTGAGCTTAAAGTTATCTACAATCCTGATGGCCCTCCGCCTCAGGTCTCGCGCAGTTATGGCAAGCTGACCGAAGCCGGCATATATGCAACCACCATCACCAATCCCGAACTGTTTCGCGACTATCTGGTTGAACAGCTGGAACTGTTGTTCACGGATTATGATATCGAAGCCCGGGTAGGCCCCTCAGAGAATGATATTCCGTATTCCTATGTGCTGGACGGGGCCGACGATCTGGACATGAACAAGGCCTCGCCGAGCGAGCTGGCCGGTGTGTTCCCATATGCTGATCTGGTTTCAGTTGGCGATGAAATTGCCGATGGCGTTATGGAGCCTGATGGCCTGACCATGCCTTTGGCACTGTTTGATGCGCCGCGCACCGATTATTCGCTGTTCCGGCTCCGTCACTATACCGGCACGCCGTTTGAAGATTTTCAACAATTCATCCTGTTCACCAATTACCACCGATATGTGGACGAATTTGTCAAATGGGCTGTTGGTGAAGTTCAAAAAGATGACAGCCCCTATAGCACATTTTCAGCGGCTGGGTTTGTTACCATTGATCGCGACACACCCGACGCCGTGCAGGCCATCAATGAGGCACCGTGGCGCAAATACCAAATGCCATCCTATCACCTCAAAGCCCCTGGCCGGCGCGGGGTGACGCTGGTCAATATTGGTGTTGGCCCATCCAACGCCAAAACGGCCACCGACCATCTGGCCGTATTGCGCCCGCAATGCTGGTTGATGATCGGCCATTGCGGCGGACTGCGGCAGTCACAAAAACTGGGCGATTACGTGTTGGCACACGGTTATTTGCGTGATGATCATGTGCTGGATGACAGCCTGCCATTGAATATTCCAATTCCGCCGCTCGCCGAAATTCAAACAGCCTTACAAGTTGCCACGTCGCGTATTTCAGGCGAAGACCCTGAAAAGATAAAATCCCGTTTGCGCACCGGAACCGTGGTGACCAAAGACGATCGAAACTGGGAATTGCGCTATAGCTCTGAAGCCCGCCGTTTCAACAAATCAAGGGCCATTGCCGTTGATATGGAATCGGCGACCATTGCCGCCAACGGTTTTCGCCTGCGGGTACCGTATGGGACATTGTTGTGCGTTTCCGATAAGCCATTGCATGGCGAGATCAAATTGCCCGGCGCCGCCAACGTGTTTTATGAACGCTCGATCGCCGAACACTTGCGCATTGGCCTTAAAACCATTGATATTTTGAAAACAGACGTTGCCGGTGCTCTGCACAGCCGCAAATTGCGCGCTTTTAACGAGCCGCCGTTTCGATGAGTAATCAGCGCTTTATCGCCCTTGATGGTATTCATAATTTTCGTGACTTTGGCGGCTGGAGCACCAAAGGCGGCGGCGTCGTCAAAACCGGATTGTTGTTTCGCTCTGGACACCTGTCGCGCAGTTCTGCTGATGATCTGGAGCGTATCGGAGCACTGGGCATCACGGCTTTGGCGGATTTGCGCCAGCCCAGCGAGCGCGAACGCGAGCCCAATGCCTTGCCGGATACGCCGCCGGCAACCATTTTTGAAACCGCCCATGGCGGCCATATGGAAGCCCCGCACCTGGCTTTTTTACGCCAGGGCAATCTGAGCGTTGAATCAGTGCAGGCCTATATGAGGAGCGCTTATGAACGCATTCCCATGGAGCCTCATCACCAGCATATTTTTACACAAGTCTTTGCGCAATTGCGCAAGGGCGAGCCGGTCTTGATCCATTGCGCGGCGGGCAAAGACCGGACAGGCATATTGGCAGCCCTGATCCTGACGGCGTTAGGCGTCGATCATGATCAGGTGGTCAATGATTACATGCTGACCAATACGGCGGTCGATATTGACGCGCTGTTACCTTCGATCGCCAAACGTATTTCAGCGCAAACCGGACAGGATGTAGCCCCCGAGGCTTTGCGCCCCATGCTGGGTGTGGAAACCATGTTTCTGGAAACAGCCTTTGAAGTTATGGGACCGTTAGACGCCTATATTGAAACGGTTTTGGGGGTCAGTGATGCCGACCGACAGGCTTTGCGCGACACCCTGATACTGGCCCCTTGAAGGCGCGCACTTGCGTCGCTCGCGCAATACCATGGCGCGACCCTATGGTGGCCTTTGCCCCGCTTTGCGATGATCCTTATGCCCTGCTTTTTGGACCCGGCAGCGCCACCGGGGCGCATGGACACTGGTCTATTTTACTGGCCGAACCAGATGATATTCACGAGATAAACGGCGATGGCGCTCTGGATGCCCTGCCACCTTTAGCGCGCATAGAAGATGCGCCCCCTTTGCCATTTATTGGCGGATATGCAGGTCTGGCCAGCTATGAGCTGGGGGCCGTGCTGGACCGTGTGCCGCGCATGCCGGGCCGATCATGGCCTGATCTGGCCTTTGGTTATTTCCCCTGCGCCGCCTTGTTTGATCATCAGCGAAAAGCCCTGTGGGTTGTTGGGCCGGATGCGCACAAAGTCGATACGTTCACCGCACAGTTGGGCGATGCCCCCCTGCCATCCGCCATGGCCCCGCAGCCAACACATGTGCAATTTTTAGACAGACAAGGCACGTGCAAAGACAGTGTTGCCCAGGTCATCGACCTGATCCATGCCGGCGATATTTTTCAGGCTAATATCAGCCAGGGCTTTTGCATCAACCTGCCAGATACCAGCACAGCATTTTCATACTTTCGTACTCTTTGCGCCCAAAGCCCGGCACCATACAGCGCTTATTTTAGACGAAATGCCGAACAGGCCCTGCTATCGAATTCACCTGAACAGTTTTTTGCGCTGGACCCCAATGGCCGCATTCAAACCTCGCCGATCAAAGGCACCCGCCCGCGCGCCCAAGACCCGGAAAATGACCGCGCCCTGGCCGAAGCCTTAATGAACAGTCCCAAAGACCGCTCTGAAAACCTGATGATTGTTGATCTGATGCGCAATGACCTCTCCAAGGTCTGTGTCCCCGGATCGGTCACCGTGCCGCATCATTGCGCCTTGCACTCATTTGCCAATGTGCACCATTTAATCTCCACCATTGAAGGGCAGATTAAACCCGGAAAATCAGCACAGGATATATTGGCGGCCTGTTTCCCGGCAGGATCCATCACTGGGGCGCCAAAAATTCGCGCCATGGAAATTATCGCACAGTTTGAGAAAAAGGCCCGCGGCCCCTATTGTGGCTCATTAGGATATATCAGCCATAATGGTCAGGCCGAATTTAATGTCCTGATCCGCTCGGTTGAATACCTTCAGGATGGCCCGGCGCACCGTCTTTGTTTTCGCACCGGCGGCGGCATCGTTGCCGATTCTGATCCGGCGACAGAGGTTCAGGAAATGTTGGACAAAGCACGGGCCATTTGCACAGCCGCCGGAGCAGACATATGAGCGGCGCAACCGCAACAATCTGGCACAACGGCGCACTGTATAACGCAGATGAGCCGCTATTGACCGCCCAGGACCGGGGAGCGGCGCTGGGGGACGGTCTGTTTGAGACCGTTAAAGTTTACGGCGGCCTCCCCTGTCATCTGGACCAACACTGGGCACGCCTTGGCACATCGGCCATCGCCCTCTCTATCACGGTCCCGTTTGACCAAGGCACCATGGCCAATGCTCTGGCCCGTTTGGCCAAAGCCAATAGTATAAACACCGGCGCGGCGCGGATCGTATTATCGCGCGGCATCGGCCCTCGCGGCCTGGCACTACCAAAAATTGAAGACCCGCAAATAACCATCACCATAAGTGCCGGTTTACCACATTTTGCAGAGCCGCCTATTCTGGGTCTGTCTCGTATCCGGCGTAATCCATGGTCGATCACCAGCCAGCATAAAGCCTTGTCCTATATCGACAACATCGCCGCCCGGCTGCAACAGGACAGCGCCAAAACGCGAGATGAGGTTGTCATGCTTGATTGCGCCGGGCATTTGGCCAGCGCCAGTGTGGCCAACATTTTCTGGTGTGATGCCGATGGACTGCACACCCCGGCGCTTAGCTGTGCGATCCTGCCCGGCACCATGCGTGCCCGGGTTCTTAAAGCGGCTGAGCGGCTTGGCCTGCAACACAATGAAGGTATTTACACGCCCAAGGCCCTGCAACACGCACACAGTGCCTTTATGACCAATGCACTGATTGGCATACAATCACTGGGCGGGGTGGATTTTGGGTCATCAGGCACCACAGAGTTTCAGCCTGAGCACGCCATCATAACGGCATTGCGCAAGGCGCTTTAGGGGCCTGTGACCTTTAATGCACGCCGGGGGCGCAAGTAAAACACTTCGCTCAAATTGATCGGGCTGGATAAAAATGTCCCCAGAGTGGACACATATCCATAGTCCACTTCGGCCATAATGATGCTGGTATTAGGTTGCAACAAGCCATTTGGCAGCACCACATTTGAACCCGGAGCCCGCGGCGTGCGGTTTTTTCCCTCGCTCCAGTCGACCGCCACATTGCCATTGGCGGCCATCACCACGCTGGTGACCCGCATTTGCAGCCCCGACACATCATAGGGCTGCATAATAGTGCTGGTTGCCGTAAAGATGTCAGTCATTTCATCGGCGGTAATAATATCATCCTGCGCCACCAGATCAGCAATCGCATTGGTGGCACGGGTGACCTTTCGGTCTGCGGTCAGCAACAGACTGACCTCGATAATCCCAAACAAAATAGCGATCATAACCGGCGCAATAAGAGCAAATTCCACCGCACTGACCCCGCGTCGATCATCGGCAAAACGCCCCCAGGCGCACCTGATCCAACCGAGGTTTAGCGTGCTTTTTTTCTGATCCATCTCAAGCACCAAACGGTTCATTGCGAAACGCCATTGAGGTGACGATAAGGCGCTTGTTTCCCGCCATATTGGCAAACACATTGCCAATAACCGGGGTGTTCAATTGCCAACTGTAAAACACCCGAACCAGGACGATATCGCCAGCATTGCCCGTATCAAACTGAAACTGACCGGCCGTCAAATTACCGTTAGCATCAATCGGGCTGCCCACCGCAACGTCACCAAAATCCACAAAGGTGCGAATGTCCACATCAACATTGCCATTACAGGCAATGATCGTATTCATCTCGGCACAAACCTGGTTGATAAAGTCGGCGCGCGACGCCCCGGCCGCCTGAAACTCTCCGGTGCGGACCTTGCGGGCGATTTCCATGCCCGCATTTTCCATTGCCGTTGAGGTAAAAAACACCATGGTCACTTCGATGATGGCGAACAACATAAAGAAGAACGGCGCGGCGATCATGGCAAACTCAACCGCCGTGGCGCCATTTTCCTCGCGCCTGAAGCGGCCCAAAAAGCCTGCTTTCTTCTTATTTGCTTTGCACAATGGCATGGCCGTATTCCCATGGATTACAAGCGCACCAGCGCCCGCAATAGACACATCATTAAAGCCGACAAGGCTTAAAGGGGCGATAAAAACCAGGGTTAACGCATTACGAAATTACCGGCGCATTGAGCCAACGTCTTTGCTGTGAGCAAATGGATCAGACGCTTGCCAGCAGTGCCGAGCACGGCTAGCTTGCCGCTCTTCGCGGAGAGGTGCCAGAGTGGTCGAATGGGGCGGTCTCGAAAACCGTTGAGCGTGCGAACGTTCCCAGGGTTCGAATCCCTGTCTCTCCGCCATTTACCATTGTTTTAATAGAATAATTTTGCGTCAATGCGTCTCATTACCATAATAGCTACCAAAACCTGATTTTCTGAACGGGGTACCGGATTATTCATGGATAGACTACCTGCATTGCTTGGCCGACCATAAAGACACTGAGGCACAGCTAAAAATGGGGATCGCCTATCGCGATGGTAGCGATGGACCAGCTCAAGGTTTAAGGGAAGCGTTCAAGTGGTTTCTGATTTCTGCCGAACAAGGCAACCAGTACGCCCAATTCAACCTTGGCCTCATGTATGACAAGGGACAGGGCGTTAAGCAGAATTATGCCAAAGCCATAGGCTAGTATAACAAGGCTGTTGCGCAGGGTTCTGTGACGGCCAAATACAGACTGGCTTATCAGTACAAATAATAACAAGCGGTTCACTGATCGCCCAGAGGCCGGGCATCACCGTTTTGCACCGCAAGCCATGCCTGATTAAGGACATAGGCGCGAATGGCTTCAGAATCGTCTTCGCTTAAGTATTCACGAAACGAGACCATGCCATTACCAGTCAACAGACCGTTCATAACGATATCGTCCCAGCCATCCTTGTCGGCGCTTTGGTAAGACCAGCGAAGGTCTGGTAAAACGCCAGAGCTGACCACAAGCGGACCATGGCACACCATGCAGTTATCGGCATAACGCGCCAGCCCCCTTTTATGATCCTCTTCTGTGCCAAAAGCCTGTCCCTTGGGGCGCATGTCAACGATGTTGGTCGGCATGTCTGGCACATGGCCCTGCCCGCCCAGTTTAAAAACAATAACGTGGCCAACATCAGGGGTTATGGCCTTGGGCCAGCCGACCCCATAATTCAACGCCCAGCCACCGCCCCAGCCGGTGGCAATGGCGATATATTGTTCACCATCTATGGCATATGTGGACGGCGGGGCGACAACGCCGCTATTGACCTGTTTTGCCCATAATTTATCGCCGTTTGTGGCGTTATAAGCGACCAGCTCGCCGCCAAGTGTGCCCTGGAAAACCAGGTTGCTTGCGGTGGCCATGACGCCGCCATTACCCGGCCCCGGATGGGTGACGCGCCACCGCGCCTCTTGCTTGACAGGATCCCAGGCCAAAAGGCTGCCTTTGAAGTCCTTGCGTATAAAGTCCAGCGTTCCTTTGGGATAGGTTAGCGGTACCCCGGCGGAAAAGTCCCCATCGACATTCCAGCGCTTTTTATGGGTTTGATCCTGAGTACCGGACTTCAGCAATTGCGGAACCTGTTGCGCAGGAATATAGGCCAAACCGGTTTGCGGGCTGTATGCCATGGGGTGCCAGTTATGCGCCCCCATAGGTCCGGGAATATTCAAAAAGCCTTTATCCCATTTACGCGCGTCCGGGTGCTCGATGGGCCGGCCCTGTGCATCAAGACCACTGGCCCATGTCATCAGATCGATATAGGGTTTTCCAGAAATAAATGCCCCGGTTTTGGCATCCAGAACATAATAAAATCCGTTTTTGGGAGCCTGCATAACCACCCGCCGTAACGCCTCCTTCGGCCCAACAGGTAAATCGGTTAAAATCAGGGATTGCGTGGCAGTAAAATCAAACTGGTCACGCGGGGTCGTCTGAAAATGCCATTTATAGGCGCCGGTGTCGGCATCAACAGCAACAATAGAGGACAGGAACAGGTTGTCGCCATTGCCCTCCGGGTCCCGGGTTTTAGCATTCCAGGGCGACGCATTGCCAACCCCGAAGATAACACTGTCGTTGACGGTATCATAAATGATGCTGTCCCAGACCGTGCCGCCGCCGCCCTCGGTTGTCCATTTCCCACGATCACCCCACGTGGCATTGGCCGTTTGAGCGAATATTGCATCTGATGCGGCGCCGTCAGGCTTTTTGGCCGGATTGGGCGCTGTGTAAAACCGCCAGGCCAGTGCGCCCGTATTTACGTCATAAGCGGAGATATAGCCGCGCACGCCCAGTTCGGCCCCGCCATTACCAATAAGGACTTTGTCTTTGACCACCCGTGGTGCCCCGGTAATGGTGTAGGGCATAGACTTGTCGACCGTCAGCGTGCTCCAGACAACTTTGCCGGTTTTGGCATCCAGCGCCTCCAGACGTCCATCAAACACGCCGACAATGACTTTGCCCTCGTGAACGGCAACACCGCGGTTAATGACGTCACAACACCCCTTGGCCGCATCCTCACCGGACACCTGCGGGTCATAGACCCATAATTCTTCGCCAGATTTTGCATCAAGAGCATACACAATAGACCAGGCCCCGGTCACATACATCACGCCGCCCACCACTATGGGGGTGGCCTCTACACCCCGGCTGGTCTGCAAGTCATAGGTCCAGGCCACGCCAAGGGTTTTAACATTATCCGGAGAAATCTGCTCTAGCCGGGAAAACCGCTGCTCGTCATAGGTGCCGCCATAGCTCAGCCAAACTTCGGGCGTTGCCGCGGCGTTGGCAATATGGGTGGAGTTTACATTTTCCAGCGTTGGGCTTTCTGGCTTGCCGCCATTGGCGGCAGACGGCGGCGTGTTGTCTGTGCAAGCACCCAGTAAAACAGAGAGTGCCAACAAGGCCCCGATATTTCTAAAACCCATAATTTTCCCCAATCTTTGCATGTGATCTTAGGCGGGTCGGTTTGCACATATCAAGGCCACATCACAATCTTTGCTGGCCTAATTCAAAAAGGCGCATTACGAAATATCCCCAAGGGACGCCTTTGGGGATAATAATGACAAGATGTCTACGGCGCGGTGCGCTTGGCCTGGTGCTAATGCTGTTCAGTCATGGCGCACTGGCCTGCGATTTTAATGACGACGACGGTCTGGACGTCGCGCTGGTTTTAAGCGGCGGCGGGGCCAAGGCCAGCACTCAGGTCGGGGTGATGCAGATTTTGGACGAGCTGGATATTCCAATCCATTGCATCACCGGGACCAGCATGGGCGCAGTGGTCGGATCGTTTTATGCTGCCGGTTACAGTGCCGATGAGATCGGCACCATTATGACCAGCAATGACTGGGGAAAAATCTTTCGCGGCAATGCGCCAAGGCGCGACAAATCCTTTGTGGAAAAAGAACGCGAAGAAACCTATTTCTCCGGCAACATTGCCGGCATTGACGAAAACGGCCTGAAACTGCCGGGTGGCTTGTCATCCATGCAGGGACTGAAACAGTTTTACCGCGAAATTCTTGTCAACGTTCCCAATGATGCCAATTTTGACGAGTTGGAAATTCCGTTTCGCGCCGTAGCCACTGATTTGCACACCGGCGAGGCCAAGCCATTTGCCCAAGGTGATCTGGTGGAAAGCATTCTGGCCAGCATGGCTGTACCGGGGGCTTTTGCGCCGCGCAACATTGATGGGCGCCTTTATGTGGATGGCGGCATCTCAACAAATTTGCCCATTGAAACAGCCAAAAAAATGGGTGCGGATATCATCATAGCGGTCGATGTTTCCAATCCACCGCCAGCGCCGCAAGGCGATATTTCAGTAACCGGTGCTGCCTTGCAAATCACCTCGATCGTTGTCTGGCGCGGCGTGCAGCACGAATTGAAGCATCTGGGTGATGAGGATCTTTTGATCCGTCCCAATGCCATTAACATCACCACCGGTGCCTATGAACGGTCCGCCGAGGGTATCGCCGCCGGGCGCTATATCGCCAATACTTTTCGCGAGGCCCTGTTGCAGATCAAGGCCAAGGCCGCCCCCATGCGCCGGCGCACTATGCAGGCCAAACCATCGATGGCCTCTACCGAGCTGAAAATCATTAACAACACCGCGGTCAGTGACGCGCTGATCCGCAACCGGTTTTTACAAGGCCAAAACCATGGCGATGATCCGACAATAAAGAACCGACGATTGCGTGATCTGGCTTCTTTTGGGGGCTTTGGTGAAGTTGATTTGGGCTACTCCCACGGTGCCACGGTGTTAACAGTCGATGAAAATGCCCTGGGCCAGAACCTGATTCAGGTGGGATTGAATGCCACCAATGATTTTGACGGCAGCTCCAGCTATTCTATCCTGACCCGCATCACCCACCGACCGCTCAGCTCTCATGGCGGTGACTTTAGTGTTTCTGGAGAATTTGGGACAAATATCGGCCTGAGCGCAGAATTATATCAACCTCTGGGACCGACTGGCCGGTTCTTTATTCAACCCGAAGCGTTTGTGCGTTGGGAACAGCGCCAGATTGATATCCTGACCGTCCGGGTTGGCGACTTTAGAGCCCGCAAGCTTGGCCTGCGCGGCCGCATCGGTCGCGAGATTGGCAAATGGGGCGTTATGGCCATTGAAGCGGGTATCGACAACACGCGGCTCACTGAGATCGTCAGCATTTTAGACGCTTTTAAGCCGACCAGTGCGGACCGGGCCAATATCGGTTTGTACTTCGCGACCGATACGTTGGACCGTAATGACTGGCCAACATCGGGTCAGCGCATGCGGGTCCGTGCCAAACGCACCTATGATCTGGCAAGCGCCACAATCAGCTCGGTGGATACGCTGGATGCGTCATGGCTGAGCGCATTTGAAATGGGCGGGTTTGGCATTTTGCTGAACGCGCGTTATGGCGAAAATTCCAACAAGACCGGGATTAACAGCTCGCTGGAAACGTTTTCACTGGGCGGCTTTCGCCAAATCAGCTCACTGACCAATAATTCCATCCCTACCAATTCCTTCACCTATGGCTCGGTTGAGGTGTTTCACCGGCTAACCAATTCCGGCAAATTGATTGATCTGCCTTTTTATGTCGGTGTGTTGGGCGAATATGGCCGCCTTCCGCTCAGCTTTTTTGATATTGGCCAACGAGCCAGTATTTATTCTGGCTCCATCTATATCGGCGCAGATACGCCGCTGGGGCCGCTTTTCATCGGCGGCGCGTATGGCAGTGGCGATACCACCCAGTTTTTCTTCAAATTCGGGAGAACATTTTAAAAGAAATTTATATACTTATTTGACCCAAATATGATTTAGTGCCATATAAGCTCCATAAACGGAGCCCATAATGATCCAGCAATTTGACAGTCTATTTGATCTGCTTAAAGCCTTTCCTGACGAATTGTCAGCTATCAAACATTTTGAGGCGCTTCGGTGGAAGCGTGGCGCATATTGCCCGCATTGTGGCTCGACTAAAGCATATCACTTTGCTGACCAAAAAACGCATAAATGCGGTGATTGTCGTAAGCGTTTTTCAATCAAGGTCGGAACCATTTTTGAGGACAGTAAAATTGGCCTTCAAAAATGGTTTATGGCGATTTGGCTGATTACTTCCCATAAGAAGGGCATCGCCAGCACTCAACTTGCTAAAGACATTTCAGTTACGCAAAAAACTGCGTGGTTTATGCTACATCGCTTACGTTGTACGGCTCAAACCAAGTCCTTTAATCGTCCGCTTGATGGCCCTGTTGAGGCTGATGAGACGTTCGTCGGTGGAAAAGAAAAAAATAAACACAACCATAAAAAACTAAATCAAGGCCGTGGCGCGGTGGGAAAAACGCCTGTGCTTGGTGTTAAGTCTCGTGATGGTGAGGTCAGATTTGAAAAAGTTGACGACCTTACGGGATTAGTCGCAAAAGATATGGTGCGGAGAAATGTGAAGGCTGGTGCCACCCTTCTAACCGACGAGGCCCGTGTTTATCGTGGCCTAGATGGCGAATATAATCACTACACAGTCAACCATAGTGCTGGTGAGTACGTCCGATGGCATTTCTTCCACACTAACACGATTGAAAGTGCGTGGGCGCTTCTCAAACGGCAAATCATAGGCATTCACCATTTTGGTTCCGCAAAGCATCTTCAGCGCTATCTTGATGAAATGATGTTCCGTCAAAACCGCGGAGACGTGGGCGAAGGCGACCGCGTTAATATGTTGCTCAATGCGGCAAGTGGTAAACGCCTTACATATAAGGAACTGATCGCATGAGTGATAAAAATAAAATCATAAATACCGACGGCCCGGTAGAGTTTGATATGGACTTTGAGGAGGCGCTAGAACGTGTTGCTGGAACAGAACTGGAAGAAGTGGAAGATATTGAGCAGGCATCGGTTCCAGAAGAAACAATAGAAAGCCTTATAGATGAATTTGAACTCGCGGGACAAGAAATTGGTTCTGGCGATAAGGTCTGGTTTGCTAGAGACTTACAGCGACTTCTGGGATATAAGCGCTGGGAAGATTTTGATAGTGTAATTCAAAGGGCGGTTATTGCTTGCGCCAATAGTGGGCACGACCCCGCTAGCAACTTTAAGGAGGTTTTTCGGGATAAGCCGAAAAACTCCGAAGGGGGGCGTCCCGCGAAAGATTTTCAACTCTCTCGTTATGCTTGCTACCTTATTGCACAAAATGCCTCCTCACGTAAAAGGCAAGTGGCATTCGCCCAAACATACTTTGCAATTCAAACCCGCCGACAGGAGTTGACGGATCAGAATGGCGTAGATTTTTCTACATTATCAGAAATTGAACAACGCCTTTATCTGCGCAACCAGGTTGTTGAGGAAAACAAAAAGTTAGCGAGAGCTGCAAGTGGAGCGGGCGTTAAAGACGGCATGGAGTATGGAATTTTCCAAAACAAAGGATATGAGGGCCTTTATGGAGGCCTTGGAGTAAAAGAAATTCGTCGCCACAAAGACCTACCAAAATCTGCCAAAATACTAGATCGAATGGGAAGCACGGAACTGGCAGCAAATCTATTTCGGATCACACAAACTGAAGAGAAACTTCGCAAGGAAGAGGTTAAGGGAGCTCATGCTGCTGGCCTAGCGCATTATGAGGTCGGCAAAAGGGTGCGCCAAGCCATCACGGAACTTGGTGGCGTTGTTCCAGAAAATCTACCGGTAGCAGAAGATGTAAAAAAGGTTGCCCGCGCACGCCAGCGGCAAAAGAAGCTAACTGCTCAAAGCGCACCCCTACCTAAACCAGAGAGAACTAGAGATAGCGCTAGAAAAGTTGATTTAAAAGCCGATCTTTGGAAATATGCGCTGCTTGTTATCGTGCAACAACCAGATATGGAAATGAGCACAACCGATCTGATAGCTGAACTACCAAAATATATTACAGTACCAGATGAGGCTGTAGCAGAAAACATGAGTCGCAAGGACTCAAAATTCAGCCAGATCGTGCGGAATCTAAAATCCCATAAAACCAGTAAAAACAATTTCATTTATCAGGGGTATGCAGAGGATATTCCAAACGGGTTCCGCGCTACAGATATGGGCAGACAATTTGTTCAGACGTATTTTCTGAATTCTGCCTTATCTGACAGTGGTTAATCTCTCATTGGTTCAAGTAGGTATATAGGCCCCCAAAATTTCGCACCAGCATCAAAACCCGCCGCCAAACCAGCCAGTAAAAGCAAAGCGGCGTCTTAACGCACGTTGAGATAATCCATCCGCTTGCGGACCTCTATGGTCACCCGAAAGGGTCCATCATCGTCCACGCCGGAAATCTGGCCGGTGATCAACCCCAGCGTTTTTAACGTGATCTGGGTATTACTGCTGTTTTGCGAATCGTCGACAAGGTGCAAAACGCCATCGGCAGACTTGGAAAAGTGCCCCTCAAGCGGTGATAGAGTTTTGGGGGGCACGGCGGCACCCTTCTCGACCATGCTATAATAAATCTTCTTATCGCGCATCTGGATCCAGATCGGCACATCGATATTCATACCGCCTTCGCTCTGGGCTTTTAATGTACGGATTTTAAGGTCCCACAGCCCACTTATGGCGGCTTCCATATACACCGGTTCCAAATCCACCGTACGGCGAATATTATTATTGAGTGCAAAAGTGTAAAGTTGTTCGGGCGTGTGCCAGGGCGTCCAGCTGACATCCAGATCAATCCGCGCCCCACGCCAATAGGCCACGTGGACCAGCGCAATGCAGTCCAGGGCATTCACATTGCTGTAATCGCTTTGTCCCTTGGCGCTTTTTATGCCTTCCTGCCACAGGGAAATCCCCTCGCGTACTTCGGGCATCATAGCCATAGTCGCCCGTTGCATATGAGAACCATCATACGGAATACGGGCCACAGCCGCCTTTAAAGCCTCTTCAACAATCAGCCAGCGCCGTTCGTCACTGTCTGTCAGGCTAGGCCAACGCAAAGCACTGCCTGAACGGGCCTCCCAGTGCAAAGCGTTCTTCAAAGTGGGGTTTTGGCCTGTTGGCATATAACCGGTAAATTGCTCGGCAAAAGAGCGCACCCGAACGCCCTTTCCCCCCATGGAATCGACCACCAGAAACGAGGTTTTCAAGCCATGATCGCGGGACCGGATAATGGCGTCATCAAAAGCCTTTTTATACTGTGTTTTCAATCGCGCCGGCAGACCATCCCATTTGCCGATATATATGCCCGCATGGCCTGGAAAGTTTGTGATATTGCCCAGCACCGCATCACCGGGCACCATGCCGGTTTCGTCGGGACCAATGGCCATCGCCGGAACACATAAAACCAGCCAGAACAACACTGCATTAAGGCCAGTCCATGAACGCCTGTGTTGATGTCTTTGCATACGGCTCTCTCCTGCTTTGATGCACCATATGGCGCCACTTTTACGAGCAAAAATACAAAGCCAGTGGCCGTTCAGCCATTAGCATTCGTGCGTATGTTGATTAGAACACCGAGAATAAAACCAATGCCAACACGGTCCCAACCGCAGGCACCACAACGGTCAACGCCCCAACAATGCCATAAGCGTCTTTGTGGGTTTCGCCGCAAATGGCCCGGATGGTGGTCACCACATAGCCATTATGGGGTAAGCTGTCCAAGCCGCCAGAGGCAATCGCCACCACCCGGTGCAAGGCCTCTGGGTCAACCGGTTGCGGCGCATCGGCACCCACATAATGCGGGGCCAATAACGGCAGCGCGATCGATTGCCCGCCCGATGCCGATCCGGTCAGGCCACAAATAATGGTTACCGCCAATGCGGCGGCAATCAACGGCGAGCCGGGCAAGGCGGTCAACCCGTCCAACGCGGCCTGAAAGGCGGGTGAGCCTTTGGCCACCGCTCCAAACCCAACCACCGCGCAGGTGTTGGAAATGGCGATCACCGCCCCCGTGGCCCCCAGGGTCAGCGCGCCGCCAAAATCGGTAAAGCGTTTGAAGTTCAACAGCGTCGCCACGGCAATGCCCGCAGCCAACGCAATGACCAGAGCATATTTACCGTAAACCCCTTGCAGGGACAATGATGCGCCCAGCACCGCGACCAATGGCAAAAGCGATAAAAACGGATGCGGCATGGTGTTGGCACCGCGCGCCTCCGGGTCTTCGGCCCGGCCAATAAAATGCTCGCCGGCCGCCACCGCTTTGGCCATCATCCGCGATAGCCAATAATACCCGACCAGCGCCATAAAAAGCGCCACCACGGCGCTGACTTCCCAGCCCGCATAGGGCGTGGTGCCCAGATATTTGATCGGAATCCAGTTTTGTATTTCCGGCGATCCGGCCGAGGTCATGGTGAAGGTCACCGAACCAAAAGCAATGGTCCCCGGCAGGAAACGCCGCGGCAGGTCGGCTTCACGAAACAGGCCAACCGCCATCGGATAGACCGAAAACGCCACAATAAAGACGCTGACCCCGCCATAGGTCAGGATGGCACAGGCAGCAACCACCGCCAGCGTGGCATGTTTAACGCCCAGTTTGGCAACGATGAAGTGCGCCACAGAATGGGCTGCGCCGCTATCCTCCATCACCTTGCCAAAGATTGCCCCCAGCAGGAACATCAAAAACCAGTCCCTAAAAAACCCGGAAAATCCGGTCATATAACTGACTGCAAAACTGGCCTCATCTGATCCGCTTTGGGGCAGCAGTGCCAAACCAGAGGTCAGCGCGATCAGGACCGCACACAAAGGCGCAGCGATTAAAATGCTCATGCCGCGCATAGCCAGATAGACCAATAAGGCCAAGGCCAGACCCAATCCCAAAATGCTGATCACAGTGCGCTCCCGTTTAGATTTTTGCGCGACGCTAGCACCCGGTGGGGGCAAAGCGCAAATGCCCAAAAGCCTGATCTGGCAGCAAGGGGCTATGAGGGACGGTTACCCCTTGCTTATGCCCCCTGTTTAGTCCCTTAACGGCCGCTTTTCATGATAGAACCCTCCCTTAAATGATCCAGATTGTCCCTTATGGCCCCTCGTCGTTTAAGGGTTTATCCACGGGATAAATGAGTGCGGTATACTGGTTGGGTGATCGGGGAAGACCTGACCCCGGTACAGCTGTTTGACATCGTAAAGACTGTGATCACAAGGCAATGCGCCGCCGCATACAGGAAAACGCTTGTGCGGTTTTACAAGTGCGCATAGCTTTTATCGGGGGAAGGCATTGCGTTTTCCCCGCGCTTTATCGGTTTTGCCCGCCCAAATGGTCAAAATTGCCATGAAAAGAGAAAAAAATGACCGGAAATCTCGACCTGCCTAGCCTTAAAACTGCGGTTGCCGATGGGCGTCTGGATACGGTTTTGGTGTGCTTCACCGATATGCAGGGCCGGTTGATGGGCAAGCGCTTTTCGGCGCAGTTTTTTGTCGATGGCGGGCATGAAGAAACCCATGCCTGTGATTATCTGTTGGCCAATGACATGGAGATGGAATTGGTGCCGGGTTATGCCGCCAGCGGCTGGGACAAGGGTTATGGGGATTTTAGGCTAAAGCCGGACCTCTCGACCCTGTGCGAAACCCCTTGGCTGGACGGCACGGCGCTGGTCCTTTGTGATGTTCTGGATCACCATGGCAAGGATTTGCCGATCAGCCCGCGGGCGATTTTGAAGGCCCAGCTGGCCCGCCTTGAATCCATGGGCTTGAGTGCCATGATGGCCTCTGAGCTGGAATTTTATCTGTTTCATGAGACCTATGAGAGCGTCAGCGCCAAAAATTTTTCTGACCTGAAAACCAGCGGACGCTATATTGAAGACTATCATATTTTCCAGACATCCAAGGAAGAGCCGCTAATCCGTGCCATGCGCAACGGTCTGCAAGGGGCCGGGATTGCCGTTGAAAATTCAAAGGGTGAATGGGGACCGGGACAACAGGAAATGAACGTCCGTTATGCGGATGCGCTGACCATGGCCGATCGTCATGTGGTGATGAAAAACGCCATGAAAGAGATCGCCCACATCCATGATCGCGCCATTACCTTTATGCCCAAATGGCGCGACGATCTGGCGGGCAATTCCTGTCATATCCACATGTCCTTGTGGGACAGGGACGCCAAAACACCGCTTTTTCTGGATAAAAATGCAGAACACGGCATGTCGGATATGATGCGTTCTTATATGGCCGGGCTGTTAACTCATGCCAGCGAATTTACTGTCTTTCTGGCCCCGATGATCAATTCCTATAAACGCTTTACGGCGGGTACATTTGCGCCCACACGGGCCATCTGGTCGCGGGATAATCGCACCGCCGGTTTTCGCCTTGTCGGCGAGAGGAGCAAAGCCATTCGCTGCGAATGCCGCATTGGCGGCGGCGATCTGAACCCGTATCTGGCCATGGCGGCACTGATTGCGGCGGGCATAAACGGCATTGAAAACAAGCTGGAGCTGGAGCCGGGCTTTGTCGGCGATGCCTATGAGGATGAGGGTTTGCGCGCTGTCCCGGGCACTCTGCGCGAGGCCACCAAGGCCCTTGATGGCTCAACAATGCTGCGCGCCGCCTTTGGCGATGCGGTGGTTGATCATTATGTCCATGCCGCCAAGTGGGAGCAAAGCGAAGCTGATCGCATGGTCACCAACTGGGACCTTAAACGCGGATTTGAACGCTCATGAAACTGCACGCCAATTGGAGCTACCCGACGCAAATGCGCTTTGGCGCGGGGCGTATTTCTGAACTGCCCAAAGTCGTAAAAAATGCAGGCATAGCGCGGCCATTGCTGGTCACCGATCCGGGGCTTGTGGATTTTCCCATGGTGCAAAATGCCTTTGCCCAATGCCAGAACGCCGGGCTGGGCATTGGGCTTTTCTCAGACATGAAGCCCAACCCCACCGGGACCAATGTTATGGCCGGTGAGACGGCTTATCACGACGGCGAACATGACGGGGTGATCGCCTTTGGCGGCGGATCGGCGCTTGATTGTGGCAAAGCCATTGCCTTTGCCCAGGGCCAACCCCGCCCGCTTTGGGATTATGAAGATGTCGGAGATTGGTGGACACGGGCGAAAGCTGACAAAATCGCCCCGGTTATTGCGGTGCCTACCACCGCCGGAACCGGGTCCGAAGTGGGCCGGGCCTCGGTCATCGTCAAGGAAGACAGCCAAGAGAAAAAAATTATTTTCCATCCCAACATGATGCCGGTCACGGTGATCTCGGACCCGGAGCTGACCGTTGGCCTGCCGCCGTTTTTAACCGCCGGCGCCGGTATTGACGCCTTTGTACATTGCCTTGAAGCCTATTGCGCGCCGACCTTTCATCCGATGAGCCAGGGCATAGCGCTGGAGGGTATGCGCCTGGTCAAAGACACCCTGCAAAGCGCCTATGATGACGGCACCAATATCGAGGCAAGATCACAGCTGTTGGCCGCCGCCAGCATGGGCGCCACTGCCTTCCAGAAAGGTCTGGGGGCCATCCATTCCCTGTCGCATCCCATTGGCGCAGTTTACGACACCCATCACGGCATGACCAATGCGGTGATGATGCCCTATGTGTTGGAATTTAATCGCCCGGCCATTGAAGACAAAATCGCGCTGATCACTGCCTATCTGGGCATTCAGGACGGCTTTGACGGCTTTATGACCTGGGTACTGAACTGGCGTGCCAACCTGGACGTGCCGCACAGTTTAGAGGACTTTGGCATTGATAACACCAAGGCCGATATGATCGCCGCCATGGCCGCCAACGACCCCACAGCACCCACCAATCCGGTTAAGCTGACCCCCAAAGCCGCCCGGCGCATTTTTGATGCGGCCTATGCGGGTCATCTGTCTATACAAGAATGCAAGTCTTCACCCAGTTGATAATTTCGGCGCGGCGCAAACCGTCGTTCAAAATCGTCTCGCCCAAGCCCAATTGCCAGGCCAAGGCGGTATTTTGCGGATTGTTATGCAACCCCTGTATTTTGGCGATATAATCATGGGCATCTGTCTTATCTGAGAAAAAACCCTGATCGACTAAATCGTCCTCATAAAGGCGCATCATCATGGCGATTTGCGCCAGATCATATTCCGGATGGTATTGCACTGCCCAGACCTCGGATTTCTCAAGCGGGATAATCGCCGCCTGTACCGGGCTGTGGGCATTGGTGGCCAGCACTATGGCGCCCTCGGGCAAGGTCTGGACCTCATCATAATGAATGCACAGAGTATCAAAACACTGCGCCTTGCCCGTAAACATCGGGTGCGCCCGCCCGGCCGCGTTCAGCGCGATATTACGGGCCACACCGACTTCGCGCCCCTTGGGGCTAAGACCGACCGTGCCGCCAGCAGCGATGACCGCGATTTGCAGACCCCAGCACGAGCCAAGAATAGGCTTGCCGGTTTGGGCAAAGGCGCGGGTCAGGTCAATCTGGTTGGTAACCGCAAAATCTGTGTCATAAGCATGCAAGCCGGAGCCGGAGATCACCAGCCCATCATAATCCACATAACCAATGCCCTTTGGCAATTCCTGACCCGGGTCGGCGGCATGAATCACATCCAATGCCAGATCGGGAAAATGCGCCTGGATGGCATGACAATAGACATCACTGGCCGAGCGCACACCCAGATCCGCCGAACGCTGTTGTTGGGCTAGCGTATTGCCTTCCATGATAAGTAGTCGTGGCATGTCTCACCTTGATTTTATTTGCGCTCTATGTGCGCTTCAAGCATTGTCAGAAGACATACAATAAGGAAACCCCATCATGAGCAATTCCATTATCAAAGGCGCTGTGGTGCAGGCCGGGTCCTGTCTTTATGACCTTCCGCGCACGGTTCAAAAATTTGAAGACCTTCTGGGCGACGCGGCGCGGGCGGGGGCTGATCTTGTGGTCTTTCCCGAAGCCTTTATTGGCGGTTATCCCAAAGGCGCCGATTTTGGTGCGCGGGTGGGTTCGCGCACGAAAGAGGGTCGCGAGGATTATCAACGCTATTATGACAGCGCCCTTTCGCTAGGCAGCCCCGAACTGGCCCGGATGAGCAAAGCCGTCGCCAAGGCGGGTGTCAATGTCGTGGTCGGCGTGATCGAACAGGGCGGCGCTACGCTCTATTGTACGGCGCTGTATTTTGCCAAAGATGGCACCTTGATGGGCAAGCATCGAAAATTGATGCCCACGGCCATGGAACGCCTGATCTGGGGCTTTGGCGATGGCGCAACCCTGGCCGTGCAGGACATGGATGTCGGCAAGGTGGGCGCGCTGATTTGCTGGGAAAATTATATGCCGTTGGCCCGCACCCATATGTATGCGCAAGGCGTCGAACTTTATTGCGCGCCTACGGTCGATGATCGCCCTGTCTGGACGCCCAGCATGCAGCATATCGCCATTGAGGGGCGCTGTTTTGTGCTCAGCGCCGTGCAACATATGCGCCGAGCCGATGCCCCGGATGATTATATTTGCGCCGATGGCGATGCCGCCGATACGGTATTGATCAATGGCGGTTCGTGCATCATCTCGCCGTTTGGCGAACTGTTGGCCGGGCCGGTGTTTGGTGAAGATACAATTCTCACCGCTGATCTTGATAAATCCCTGATCACCAGGGGCAAATACGATCTTGATACCACCGGTCATTACGCCCGCCCGGATGTGTTTTCACTAAGCGTCAATACCGCGCCTCAAAACGCCGTGGTGGAGAAAAAGGAGATATAATACACGCGTCGCCCTCTGGCCTGACCAGAGGGTCCATGGTGAAATTATACACGCGTTGATTTGCCTCATGGATACTCCGGTCAAGCCGGAGCACGACGAAAAAAATTTCCCCCCTCACCCTGAGCCTGTCGAAGGGTGGGGCGATACCGCCTCTTCAAACCTTAAGCCGTTGGCAGTTTGTAATCTTTGAATTGCTCGCGCAGGTCCAGTTTCGAGACTTTGCCAGTTGGCCCGTGGGGCAATTCGTCAACAAACACCACATCATCGGGCATCCACCATTTAGCGATTTTGCCTTTCAGGAATTTCTGAAAATCCTTGGCCTTGGCTTTTTGGCCTTTTTTCAGAACGACAATCAGCAGCGGCCGTTCATCCCATTTGGGATGAGGCAAGCCGATCACCGCACACTCAGCTGCGGCCTTGTGGCCCATAGCCGCATTTTCTAGATCAATCGAGGAAATCCATTCGCCGCCGGACTTGATCACATCTTTTGAGCGATCGGTGATTTGCATATAACCCAGCGGATCAATGCTGGCCATGTCGCCCGTATCAAACCAGCCATCCGCATCCAGAATGTCGCCGCCCTCGCCGCCAAAATAGGCTTTGGAGACACCGGGGCCACGCACCTTGAGAATACCGCTGGCAACACCATCGCGCGGCAGCTCATTGCCTGCCTCATCGGTAATTTTCATTTCCACAATCAAAGGCGGCTTGCCCTGTTTAAGGCGATACGACAATTGTTCTTCATAAGGCAGATGGGCAATTTCCGGTTCGACTTGTGATATCGTCCCAAGCGGCGAGGTTTCGGTCATGCCCCAGGCGTGAATCACCTGGACGCCGAAATCCTTATCGAAGGTTTCCATTATCGAACGCGGACAGGCCGAGCCGCCGATCAGCACACTGTTCAGATAGGGAAGCTTTTTCTTGTTGTCTTCCAGATAGTTGAGCAACATCAACCACACCGTTGGCACGGCGGCGCTGAAACTACATTTTTCGCCATCAAGAAGCTCATAAATGGATTTGCCATCCATAAACGGCCCCGGCATGACCAGCTTCATCCCGGCCATGGGGCCGGAAAATGTCAAAGCCCAGGCATTGGCATGGAACATCGGCACCACCATCAGACAGACGTCCGAACCGGTGACATTCATCATGCTGCCCATGGCTGCCGTCATCCCCATCAGGGTATTGGAACGGTGCGAATAGAGCACCCCCTTGGGGTTCCCGGTGGTGCCAGAGGTATAGCACAGGCCACAAGCGGTGTTTTCATCAAACCCGCCCCATTGCACCTCTTCATCACCGTCGTCGATCAGATCTTCAAAGCATTCCGCCCCGCGCAAAGAGGTCTTGGGCATCTCATCGCGGTCACACATGATGACAAAGCTTTTGACGCCCGGCATGGCATCCTGATGGGCTTCCAAAAGCGGCACAAAGGTCAGGTCCAGAAAAATCATCCGGTCATCGGCATGATTGACGATGTATTTCAGTTGTTCCGGAAACAGGCGCGGGTTCAGCGTATGATAAATTGCCCCAATACCGATCAGCCCGTACCAGGTCTCGAAATGGCGGGCATTATTCCAGGCCATGGTGCCAATACGGTCGCCCAGTTTAACGCCCCGTTTGATGAGGGCGCTGGAAAGCCGCCGGGCACGGTCATGAACTTCGCCATAATTGGTACGTGTGATCGCCCCGCTCACCTGGCGCGAGATAATTTCACGCTCCGGATAATTGATTTTGGCGTGCGTAATGATCTTGTCACACGTTAATGGCCAGTCCTGCATCAACCCCAACATAGGAAAATCCCCTTACTCGACTTGTTTTTATTTTTGAACGGCGTTCACTCAAGGGTATAATCGCGCTGTGGTCCAGTGCGCGGTTAAATTTTTACGGCAAAACTGCAGCCGGTCATGCAAGCGAAATGGCCTGTCGCGCCAAAATTCGATCTGTGTGGGGCTAAGGCGATAACCGGACCAGTGGGGTGGGCGCGGTACTTTGCCAAGGCCAAACTTGGCGGCTTTGGCGGCGACGCGTTTTTCCAGCGCAAAGCGGCTTTCCAGTTCTTGCGATTGTTTAGACGCCCAGGCCCCGATGCGACTGTCACGAGCGCGAGAGGCAAAATATTCATCGGCCTCTGCATCGCTCACCGGCGAAACAGGCCCGCGAATGCGCACCTGTCGGCGCACACTTTTCCAGTGAAACACCATTGCGGCCTTGGGGTTGGTACTTAGCTCCCGACCCTTGGCACTGAGCGTATTGGTGTAGAATACAAAACCCTGCTCATCAAAATCCTTCAGCAACACCATGCGCGCATCGGGCAGACCGTCTGCGTCCACTGTGGCCAGACACAGGGCGTTGGCATCATTAGGTTCTTTGTTTTTTGCCATCACCAGCCAGTCAGCAAACAGCGCAAACGGGTCCTGATGGGCAAAAAGATCGCCCGGCTCGTCCTTGGCATGGTCGTGATAATCCGGGCTGGGCGGTATTAGCGGATTCTGGCTCATGCGCGGCTGTCCTCATCTGTGCGGCGTTTACGTCTCAATCATTCATCGACATTAGCCTTTTGTCCATGAGTGATTCGAATTCAGATTGCCATCATATTCTTGGCCTGCACAAAGGGGCCAGTGCGAAAGACGCCAAGGCGGCTTATCGTCGTCTGGCCAAACGCTTTCACCCCGATGCACCAGAGGGCGATGAAGCGCGCTTTCATGCCATTGCACAGGCTCATGCCAAATTATCACAACAGAGGCCCGCGCCAATGCCGCAAGACAGGCGTTCGCTGGTATCCGGGTTTTGGAAAATAGCCAAAGCCGAACCTGCCCCGCCCCCCAAAGCCCAAAACGGTGCCCATATAGAAGCGATCTTGCATCTCAGTCTGGAAGACGCACTAAAAGGTGCGGCCCGGCGCGTCACTCTACCCGGCGGGCGAGCGCTGGATGTCAACTGCCCAATGGGATGCTCCCATAATGATATCATTCGTCTCAAGGCTGCCGGCCAGGAAGGTCAAAATGGTGGCAAAGCCGGCGACGCGCTGATCACCATCAAACTGCTCAGCCATAATCGGGCCACGCTCAAAGGCCGCGATCTGCACATACCTTTATGGCTGGACCAGACGCAATTGCGCAGTGGTGGCAAGATCGAAGCCGCCACCCCCCATGGCCCTCTTAAAGTTCATATCCCGCCCTTGTCCTCTCATGGGCAAAGCCTGCGCCTGAAAGACATGGGCATTCCGGCACGCCATGATAAAGCCGCCGGGCATCTCTATTTCACCCTCAAATCACGCCGCGCCACCAGTTTTAGCGACGCGCTGAGCCGTTTTAGCCGTTTGTGGGCTCATCCGGTGCGTGGCCCGGCACAGCCCGAGGCTTGAGAGACGGCGCGAAGACGTTAGAGTAAGCTCATGTCACATAATACATTCGGCCATCTTTTTCGATTTACCAGCTGGGGCGACAGCCACGGCCCGGCCATTGGCTGTGTCATTGATGGCTGCCCGCCGGGATATTTACTGACCGAAGAGATCATCCAGCCTTATCTGGATGCCCGCAAACCCGGCACCTCGCGCCATGTGACCCAGCGCCGCGAGGATGATCGCGTTAAAATTCTTTCCGGTGTGTTTGAAAACCGCACCACCGGTGCGCCGATCAGCCTGCTCATCGAAAACACCGATGCACGCTCTAAAGATTATGGCGAAATAGCCCAAGCCTATCGCCCCGGCCATGCCGACTATGTGTATGACGCCAAATACGGCTTTCGCGATTATCGCGGCGGCGGTCGTGCCTCGGCTCGCGAAACCGCAGTGCGCGTTGCCGCCGGTGCGGTGGCCCGACAAATTCTAGGTGATGATATCTCTATTGCCGGGGCGCTGGTACAGATCGGTGATCACCCTGTGGATCGTTCTGACTGGAGCTGGGAAGAGGCTGCAAACAATGCGCTGTTCTGTCCCAGCGCAACCACCTTGCCCAAATGGGAAGCGGTATTGGATCAAACCCGCAAAGCCGGATCATCCATCGGGGCGCTGGTCGAAGTGGTGGCGCACGGCGTACCAGTTGGCTGGGGCGCGCCGGTTTACGGCAAACTGGATGCTGACCTGGCCGGTGCGATGATGTCGATCCCGGCCGCCAAGGGCGTTGAAATTGGCGCGGGATTTGGCGCGGTTGCGCTAAGCGGCGAGCAAAATGCCGACCAGATGCGGCAGGGCGAAAACGGCCCGGTGTTTCTTTCAAACAATAATGGCGGGGTGCTGGGTGGTATTTCATCGGGTCAGGATATTGTCGTGCGCACCGCATTTAAGCCGACCTCATCCATCCTGACGCCGCGCCAGAGCATTAACAGGAGTGGTGAAGACGTGGAGATTCGCACCAAAGGCCGCCATGATCCATGCGTTGGCGTGCGCGCCGCCCCCATTGCCGAGGCCATGATGGCCTGTGTTCTGGTCGATCATTACCTGCGCCATCGCGGCCAAAACGGTAAAATATAAGGGTTTTTCAACCCCAACAGAACATAACAAACGCTTTCAGGTGCCGTTCAGGCAGGAAATCATAATCTCTCCTCATCGCTTAAACAACGGCGTGCAAACCTTAGGAGAGACATTATGCGTAAAGCACTCATCACTGCCGCGGCGCTTGGCGCTGCACTCACCCTTCCCGCCGCAGCCTTTGCGGACCCAGGTCGTAATGGCCAGTATCGCTGCAAGAGCGACAAGGACGATCAAGTTGTTGGTGCCCTGATTGGCGGCGTCCTTGGTGGCCTTTTAGGCAGCGAAGTTGCTGGTCGCCGCGATCGCACCGAAGGCGCCGTTGCCGGGGCCGTTCTTGGCGGTGTTGCCGGGGCCGCTATTGCCGATGGCAAGGATTGCAACCGTGGCAAAAAGTACGGCAAACGTAAATATCGCAACCGTTATAACACAGGCTATAATACCGGCTATAACACCAACAGAGGTTATAACCGCGGCTATAATAACGGTCACAACAATGGCTATAACACCAACACCCGTTACGGCCGCAATGACCCTTACGCCAATGACAGACGCGCCAATCGCCGTCATGAGCGCCGCGAACGTCGCCGGGAAGCCCGTTATGAAAACAACCGTCGCGGGATCTGGAATGAGCAATTAGAAGGTGGATACCGCCGCGAAGCGACATACAATTCCGGCTACAACGCCAAACCTTACAATGCCCAAACCTGTCGCTATCGTAATGTCACCACGCACTATAATAATGGTGCGAGCCGCACCAGAAAAGTCAAGGAATGCCGCAATTCTTACGGCAAGTGGACCCGCCACTAGGCACCACGCCCTACCTTATCGCCGCGCTTAACGCTGACCCTTGGGGGGACGCACGCGGCAGGAAAGACGGTCAGCACACGCTGGCCGTCTTTTTCTTTATGCAATTGGCGCACAGACTTTACGCAGCCAGGCCGCTTCGTCGGCATTCAGCGCCATTTCATGAATGGCCAAAACCCGAGCGTGATAATTGTTCAACCATGTGCGCTCTGCCTCGGTCAGCATGGATGGTGCGATCAGGCGATGATCGATGGGCGCCAATGTCAGGGTTTCAAAGCCCAGCATAGGCGTCTCGCCGCCTTCAATATCCTCCGGCGCGCTAACCACTTGCAGGTTTTCAATGCGAATACCGTATGCACCGGCTTTATAATACCCTGGCTCATTAGAAACGATCATGCCAGCCATCAACGGCGTATCGTTCCAGGCTCTGGCGATACGCTGCGGCCCTTCATGGACCCCCAGATACGAGCCAACCCCGTGTCCGGTACCGTGGGTATAGTCCAGGCCTGCTTCCCAAAGGGCGGCGCGGGCCAGAATATCCAGATGTGTCCCTGTTGTACTGGCCGGAAAACGCACAACGCTGAGCGCAATATGGCCTTTAAGCACCCGCGTGAAACGATCACGCATTTCATCATCCGGCTCACCAATGGCGATGGTACGGGTGACATCGGTGGTGCCATCCACATACTGGCCACCAGAATCAATCAGATAGAGCGAGCCACGCTCGAGCTTCAGATTAGTATCTTCGGTAACCCGATAATGGCAATGGGGTGCGTTGGACCCGGCCGCAGAAATACTTTCAAACGAGAGGTCTTTCAGCGCCCCTGTGGCATGACGAAAGTCTTCTAATTTGGTGGCGGCGCTAATCTCGGTCATCTGCCCGGATTGCCCCTCTTCACCGGCCATAAAATATAAAAACCGCGTCAGGGCTGCCCCGTCGCGAATATGGGCGCGGCGCGATCCTTCGACCTCAACCTCGTTTTTACAAGCCCGTGGCAAGGCACACGGGTCCGGGGCGCGCCGAACTATACCGCCCGCCCTCTCTACCTCATCAAACACCCAGGCCGATGCGGTGGCCGGATCAAGGCTGACATGCTTGCCATTGAGGGTTTGCAAAGCTTCAACCAAATCGTCTTCATCACGGATCGCAACGCTGTTGCCCAAATGCGCCCGCACCTCGTCCGTGACTTTTTTGGCATTCACAAACAGCTCTGCCGTACCGTCTTCGCGCACCAATGCGGTGCTGAGCGGCAAAGGTGAACAGGCCACATCACCGCCCCGGATGTTAAACAGCCAAGCGATCGAGGCCGGCGCGGTGATCACCGCAGCATTGGCCTTTGTGTGCGCCAGAGCCTTGGCCATTTGCGCAATTTTTTCGCCATGCGGCTGGCCCGCATTGTCCAGTGTCTGCACGCTCAGCGGCGCTTCGGGCATGGGTGGCTGGTCATCCCAGACCGCATCAATGGGATTGCTGTCCTGTGGGACCAGCGTCACCCCGGCCGCCTGTGCCGCCATGGTAATACCATAAAGCGCATCGGGACTGTGAAGACGCGGGTCATAGCCAACTTTATCCCCTGATTTCGCATGGGTGCGAAGCCATCCGGCGATACCGGTTTCCACCAGATCATCATAGGCAAAGAGGCTCTCATCAACCTGGTCGCGTACTTGCAAGGTATAGCGCCCATCGACCAGTACCGCCGCCGTATTGGCCATCACCACTGCCGCCCCGGCCGAGCCGGTAAAACCGGTCAACCAGGCCAAACGGTCTGTCGCCGCAGGCAGGTATTCGTTTTGATACTCGTCCTCATGAGGCACAATGAAGCCATCCAGCCCGCGCTGCGCAAGTTCGCGGCGCAAGAGAGGCAAATGAGCGCGGCCGGCTTGCGGTCCGCCCTTAACTGTAAAATCCTGAATCATGGGCGCATGCTAGTGCAGTTTTTTGTCACAGGAAACCATATTAACATGCGCAGACATATCTGCGGACAGCGCCAACATATCCCCGTTTTGAATAGGGGTAAAAAGGGCATAAAAGCTTCATTTTAGGGACCATTAAGGGGCGATAAGGGACGCTTTAGGGGAAAAGCCGGGACATAATGAGGGTTAAGAAGGGGCAATGAGGGACTGTCCCCCATAAGCGCTGATGGGGGACAAGTTCAGCAACTTACAGTCAAGAAGGCGGACAGTAAAATTATAGATGATGAATAACGTTTCATGATTTTACCTATCCTGCTGTGAAAGCCATTTTATGCTGCGTATAACGGTCTCGGGGAATGCTGAGCCATGGTCAGATTCTTTAATAATTTCAAGCCCGGTAAGGGTTAAGCCCGCCTCGCTTCTACGCCGCAACACCGACATGAAATGATCAACGTTTTCCAGCTCGCCTTCTTCTAGCTCACCGAGAGATACGAAGACATTTACGTTCATCTCGCCTTGCCGAAGAGCTGTTTTTTCTTCGAATTCATCAATATATTGGAGGCTACTCTGCCTAAAAGCGGGGCTGCCAAGAATATAGTGCTTAAATGTATCTGGTTGCGCCAATAAAATGTAAGCGCCAAACGCACCGCCAAGCGAATAGCCGAAATATGAACGTTCATTTGGAATTGTTCGATATCTAGTTTCAACATACGAAATCACATCATTGCGAATAAAATCAAGGTGATGGCTGACTTGCCCCCCTTGCAATCGGGCTTGAGCTTCCGGATTGCTGTACTCAGTCATCTCATAATCGCGAAATCTGCTTGCGTACGTCCGTTCATCGCCAAGATCTTTTTGATAGGAAATGCCCACCAAAATAACATTGGGCATCAAAAACTCCGTGGAACCGGACAGCATTTCCATGTGCACCGTAGCATCAGTGGTATAGATCACAGGATATTTTACATCGGTGTTTTCTGAGTACTCCTCCGGTAATTTGATATAGAGTTCATATTGCCAGCCCGTCTTGCTGTCCTTGATAGGCGCAATTTGCGTTCTCGGCATTTCGTAAGCTGCTAGCTCAGCTCTGCTCTCTGCGGAAAAAGGTTTGGCGCTCTCTGTCTTAGAATTGCTGGCACAACTCGCCAAAAAGAATATAGACAACAGAATGATTGATGGTGAAAAAAGTTTCATGATTTTTCCTTTTTATGGCGTAAAATGTTCAGACCTGTCTCTTGGCGAAGTCGGCGTTTGCTTCATTGAACAAAGCTGTCCAATTGTTGTTTCAATTCCTCAGTAGTTGCCCCGAATATTACGAAGTCCAGCTTTACCGCTACGTTTTTGATTTCAAACTCTTGCGGCTCGGTCATCCATTGGACGATGGCGGCTTTGGCCTCGGCTTCGAAACATGGATTGGTGGAACTGATAATGCGGGGCTTATATACGCCCCCCCCCTGCGAACATCATGACTTAGAACAACCGTGCCTATATTCATGGTCTGTTGCGAAACGAGCCGGCCATTGACCGTCAGCTCTATCTTTTCAAACTTAATGCCATCCCTTTTGAGATCCCTGATGAGACCAGGGCAATTGGCGGGCATTTGTAAAGGCACCCGATTAACGTAATCAACCTGGTTAAATTTCGCATTTAACACCTCATTCTTGGATGAAGCCGCCGTACTCATGAGGCCAATCATGCTAGCCCCTAATGTGGTTAGGAGTAGAACAACGCTCCAACGATGCTTGCGTGGATTAGGCTTATTCTCCATTATTTTAATAAGCCTCATTTTTACGCTCCTATGACGCGTTGAGGTAAGATGGGCGGTTGGGCATGGTAATGCGCCTCCCTCTGCAGGGCCCCCGTTTGAACGCACAACATTCAGCAAGAGTGCGGCATAGTCTTTGCGTTCCGAAGAGGTGAGCATTTTTGTTGCCGCTTGATCAGCGCGCAATTCAATTGAAAGACGCCATTGCCGTACAAGGTAATTAATCCCAGGACTACGCAACATTATGTCCTGCAAAAGGAGAAGGAGCAGCGTAAGTTCCGCATCGTGGTGATCTAAATGGGCGCGTTCATGTTGTATCAACGCTGTTTGGGCCTGAAACCCAAGAGGAACTACAACTGCTCTACCTGGCCAAGAAAGCGTCAATGGCGGTATCTCAGACGTTGTTGTGAAAATATCGGGCTCAGTTGTCGGCATTAAAGGCAATATCTGCAAACGAGACCATCGCCATAGGGTGCGGCTCATGAGCAAAACACTAAGGCACATATATACCGTCAAATAATTCAGCAAACGAGAGCCGTTTACTGAGCTATCACTTACTTGTTGTGGAAGTAGTTCAAATGCCTCTATTTTTGGCAAATTGATTGTTGTGTCGACAGGCATCACATAGAGAACGCCCGGTAAAATACTAAGTATAATTAAAATTAGCCAAATTTTAGGCGCAGGAAAACTTGCCCCAACCTGCCCATCACCATCACGCTGTAAAACCCAAGCTCCACCCGCAACGACTAGGCTCCATAGATGAATAAGAATTAAGGCCTTAATCATCGTCATGGCTTTCATTGAGAAGACGGTCCAATTCCGCCCATTCTTCTTCGGACAACATTTTACTGTCATGAAATGCGGCGGTAGGAAGCGGACCTTTCATCTCTAAAACTGTGTCAAAAAACTCACGCATTACGCCCGATAATGTACGGGCTTTACTTTCAACCGGGGTATAAACACGTACCCTATGCCTAGTGTCGAGCTGTAGAAGAGATTTTTCCGCCATACGGGATAGTGTCGTTCGTGTTGTCGAAAAAGACCAGTCTAACAGTGGGCCCACTTTTTCTTGAATTTCACGTGCAGATAAGGGCGCTTCAGCCCAAAGGACCTTCAGTATGGTAAGTTCTGATTTACTTGGTTGTGTCATGAGTAGACGTATATGTTACATTTGTAACACACGTCAAGCCCTTGTTACAAATTTACTCGGGAAAAGTTAGTGGGTGTCCTTTTTTGGGCGCTTGAAGACTCTGCCTTACGGTCGCTCCTGTCGCCGTTGCAGATTCGACCAAGATTCCGAAAGTGTTTATATTGGGTGCAGAGCTAACCACGAATGGCTATAAAATAGCTATTACAAGCTATGACACATAGTAATACAGTATGACACGCTACAAGATTACTAGGGTTAGAACTCATTAACCTATAATTAATTCAATGCCTTGTGTTTTTAACAAGGAGATTTTGGAGCATGAGGCGTTGTTTTTGGCTGTCAGATTAGCAATTGGGGGCCATCAAGCCGCATTTATCGTATGGCTAACCTATTTATCTATGGAGATAACTATACCCTCTCCCATAAGGGAGGGGGTATAGTTATCTCCCTCCATAAATAAAATGAGGACGAGCGAATGTGCTATATATCTTTGGAGAATATTTAGCCCATTCTGGTCCAACGATTGGCTGGCACCGAAATCACGCTTTGATAAGATATATGTCTGGTTGGGTTAATTGGGCTAAGTTCAAATAAGTCATCATCAAATTGAGCACCATTAGCTTTCGCAAGCCATCTCAATAGAACATGCCGGACTATTTTGTGCATTATTTGTAAATCGAGTTCTGCGCGATATGACTTACTTTGCACATTCTCGTAGTCAGGAATCGCAGAGGGTAATATCTGCCCCATATGATCTTCCTTGTGGCGAAATTCCGCTTGATGGGCGAAAGCAGACCGTTGGTAGTTATACACCCTATCAAAAATAATTCGCATTGACCGATTTTCTTCAATGCTTAAATCCAACGTCTCGTGAATCAAATTTAGGATCGCCCTTCTGTCTCCTACTAAGTTGTGCCTAAAGTTCAGTTCTCCACATATCGCACAATTTAAATCACCGGCACAGGTTTTCTTATGTCCTGCCGCTAAAGACCCCAAAGCGGCAACCAATGAAACGCTTGCGATTGATCCATTCTCACGCTTTAGCTCTTCTGAGGCATAATAAGCAAAAAGAGCGTTTTTAAAAATTTTCCTATCTGCCTCAGCTAGTTGATCAATTTTATCCCAAACCCATAAAAACTGAGCTCCAACTTTTGGGTTGTATGCCCCTTCCATCATATCGTATCGAGATGGAGGATACAGACTTTGTATTGGTACTTCTTGATCTACAATTTTTGGTCTTTTGTAATTTCTTGGCCCTTTTGGGTAACACACGTCAAAATAAAAACCTGTTGCTAAAGTGAATATGCCACAAACCTGTTTGGCGAACGGTGCCGCCTTAGTTTCAGCAAGGGACAATGTTGAAGCATTTACGGAAATCCCCATAGGTGAAACGATATATTCGCCTGCCATTTTCACTGGAAATAGCCTTATTTTTCCATCGCTTGTTTGCAGTAATTCATCCCATGCAGCCCCGTGATTCACACGTAAGTAATATAAAACTTCAAAACTTTCTTCGTGAGCTAAATTTGCTCTTTTTATGGCTACAGTAACGGTCTTTTTGAAATGCTTAAAAAGGTCTGCGGTAGTATAATTTGAAAGCTCTGGCGGACCTTTTTCTTCGTCAACGAACACTCGACTATCGGCAGCATAAAATTCGACTTCTTCAAGTTGGTTCTCACTGTTGACATCAAAACGCAACCCTAAGCGTAATCCCAGTTCGCGCCTCTGCCACCTACGATGCCATTCAAAACGGCAGCTGGTTTTGCCTTCGCTAGGATAGTACCACAACGCTCCATTTCGCTCTAAAACTAGTGCGTGAATTTGTAATATAAAATCAGCGATTGCCGTTTCTCCGAGTATTAGTGGTATTGGAAAAATAGCACGCGGAGGAATTCTCTGTCTGTCAAAAATGATCGCTGATTTCATAACCATTAGCAAAAGGTGACGTATATTATAGATTAAAGCAATGCTTTGGAGTTTCAGGAATTAAAAATTTTTACAAATAAATCATAATGCCTTCCTTCCACCGCTACCTTTAAACTCGGCCACTGCCCCGCTTATGGGATCAGGTTGGCCGCACTCACCGACCTTGTTGGCTTCTTTGCCGATCAGCTTGACGTCCTGGACGATGATGTGCCGACGCTCTGTGCGGCCAATGTCCCAGGGCGCACCGTTTTCGAACTTGTCTTCGGCACTTTGGTGGAAGAGCGCCAAGGCCTCGGCGTAGGTTTTAAGCTGATCGCGCTTAATGGGCTCGCCGGTTATCCGATCAAAGGCCATGGCAACGGCCAGATCACTATTACGCTCAAAGGGGGCTATCGGCTTGGGGATATGCTCTTTGGGCGGTCGTCCACGCTTTGTCGGGTCTATGAAGTCATCCATAGATGGGTCGGCGAAGGCCCCTGTACGGGCCATAGGAGCCACCAGAAAGCCAAAGGGCTTTACTTGTTGTGCGTAAGGCTTGCCATCATTGTAATGACGCAGCCAGCGCAGCAATGCCGGGCTTGTCGCCCCATAGCGACTAAGAGCGCATTTTTGTAAAGCGGGATGATAATCCAGCGGCACCTGATTGGGCTTGCCCGCTAGAGCGGCGGACAGAAGAAAAAACCAATAGTCGTATTGCCAGCGTTTCACACCGATTTGCGATAATGGTACAACGGGCAGTGGAACACCTAAAGCCGGATCATCCTCCCCATAGGGCTCCATAAGATGGCCCAGGCCATGGGCAGAGGCCTTTCTGATGATGGGCTTGCCGTCTTTGTCTATGTTAAAGAGCGCATAACGCTTGGCAGAGATGGCATAGCAGTAAAGCGGCTCAAGAACGTCTGTGCCGGGTAGAAAGTTTTCGCATTCCATATCCAGTATGGAGCCGGGCTTCTGATAAGGATTAAGAGGCTCAAACCAGTCAATGACACGCTGGCCACGTTTGATGAACTCGTCCCTCTTCATCGCGTCGGGTTTGGCCATAGCAATACTGTCGGTATCACAGAACACCCAGTCCAGGCCTTGATCAGCGGCAAGGCGTTCAGCTGTCGCTAACATAAGCCTTGCTGCCCCGGTTATTAGCGTTGCCAATAAGGGATGAAAGAACTTACCCGGTTCTTCAATAGACTTTGATAACGCCCCAAACGTTAAGCCATCTGGGCCATAAACCTCAATAGGCTCATACTTAGGCGCGCTATCTTTATTAACTTCAACGAATATCCCGTAACAGGTAGAATTTGCAATGATTTTAATGGCTTGCTGTAACGGATCGTTATTAGCCTTAGCGTTGTCCCTTAAGTCAACAAGCCTTGTAAACATATCATCGGTAAAGGGATCAATGCGATAGTTGGCGTTACCAAAGAGGTTGATGGGCTTTAAGCCCTTTTGCATTTCGCCTGGATAATAACTGATTGCCTTATCAATAACTGGGGTCTTGCCCGTTAGAAGCTTGGATGCCAACACATCGGCCAATGTGTACCAAAGGCCTTGGTCTGACGTTACCCGATTAAGGCCAATGGTTAGGTTATCTTTATCTGGTGCGTATTTGGTGCGTGCAGGCAAGACGTCATCATTAGCTTTAAGTCGGACAAGGGTTGTCAAGCCTTGCCATGTCTTGGGGTTTTGAAGATCATCAAGCGTTACAGCATTAAGAACGGCCTGCGTCTCAGAGGTTGTCTCTTCTTCAGTAAAACCATCGGCAATAACAAAAGCGAACAAGCCCATAAGGGCATTCACGGTTGGGTACATGGATTTAAAGTCGCTATAGAGCACTTGGGTCGGAACACGCCTGATGCGCACCTCAGCGCGGCCCCCAAAATAGGCGGACATGATCTGACCAAAATGCTCACGTGGTATATCGGGCTGGCAGGCCAGCAAGGGCCTGATGCCCATTTGATTAAAGTACGCTTTGCCAATGCTGGCTTCGCTTAAAATATTATGCAGGGGCTTATCGAGGTTATGGGCCGCATACATACCTTTAAGAGCGTCATAACACTCCCAGGTCGCTTGCACGTCGGCGCGCGCATAGTCGAGATAGGCTGCGCTGATCATGCCGCCGTGCTCGTCTGTGGTGTGCTTTTGGGTGGTCACACCTAGAAACGCGGCCAGGCTTTTTAAGCTATGTTTGCGACTGGTCAGGGCTGCGCTGATGGTCCGAAGGTCGTTGAAGGCACCGCGATGATGGGACACCTCAAAGTCTCGGTTGCGCATGCCTCGCCCGGTATCTTGTGTGCCAGGCTTGGCAAAATCCATCAAAGCGGCGGTAGAGCTAAGATGCTTCACCCTGACATGAGGGTCTGACTTGTAAGGCGAGAGCGGAAAAGAAAACCCGCCGCGCATATTGCCCCGTGCTTCACCTTGGCCCAGCGCTATGCGGGATATATCAAAGGGCAGATTAAACCCGACAATGGCAGCGCGCATTTTAAAGCCGATCTTGAGGAACGCTTTTTTGCGAAACTCTTCGACCGTTCCTAAATTCAGGCCGTGCTTTTGCGCGTAGGTCTTTACGGATTGTAATTCATCGGGGGTTAGCTGACTTGGCTCGTAGAACAGGCCTTCATTGATCAACTTGCCGTTTTTACGAACCTGATAGAAGCCTACACGCAAAGCCTGTGTGGCATCAATGGTGGTTTCACAATCAAAGATCAACGTGTAGGGCGAGGGCTTCTCTTTAGTCTTGGATCGTGGCTTAGAGCCCACGGGCTTTGCATCCGGCTTTTGCGTATAAGCGCGGGCATAAAGCGATCTGGGTTCACCGGGTTTCATGTTGCTTCCTCTTGGGACGGAAACAGCACATGGGCTTGCTCCAAGAGCCATTGCCCAAAGCCTTCAAGCGTACTGGCAATGCCTCTGAACCATTCAGCAAGCGCGAGAAGATAACGCCCGATGGTTTCCATCTTGGTATTATTGGTTTCCGGGGAATATGGATAATCTTTTTCCCCGTCGCTAATTTCGCGATGGCAGTTTCGGCAAAGTGCCGCCCCATCATCATGAAAGCCTTTGGGGGCAATGTGGGCGAGCTCTAAGGCTGCCGGGTGCTTGTCATAACCGCACAAGACACATACCGGATTACGGGTGCGCAATCGCTTATAATCTTGCTCGCGGCGTTCATCTTCAGGGGTAATAATATCATCCATGGGAAATCTCCTTAATTACTGATGATTTGATAAATTTCATGAAACGGCGGCTCATCCTTGGCCGCATAGCGAAGAAGAGCATTGGGGTCGGTTTCAAAGGTGTGTGCGCGGCCTTTAACGTCGGTCAGGCCTTTGCCAACAAAAGGCTCCATATGGGCAAGATCGCCGCTCATAACGAACCTGTGGACCGCATTATGGTAACCGCCCGCTTTGCTGGCCTCATCAAAGCTTGGCACCGTGACCGCTTTAACATTAGAGCCGACGATCACCGGAACACGCCGTGGGCGGTTATCGCTCATCTGCCATGTTCGACCTTTAAGCCGAGCAATGTTGTTTTGTTTGATAAAGCGCCCCAAGCGCTCCACAGACATATGAGCCGCTCGGGCTGATGTGCTTAGCGCTTTGCCATCATGCATAAGCCTGATGGCCGCCTCTATCTTAGCATCACTGACCGGGGCGGCACGCTTCTTGCCGGACACTAGCCGCTCACCAGCTTTAGGGTGGCCTCGCGCTTGCGCCCGGCTTAAGCCTTTGGCCTTGCCCCGCGCCAGGCGGCGGCGGTACTCAGCTTTGTAGTCACGTTGTTTAGGCATAATTGCGCTCATTCGATTTGTTTGGGCACAACATCGTGCCGTCACCAATACATAATGATTGCAAAGGGGGTGAATCAATAAGTTGTTGTTTCTATTATTCTATAATTTGAGTAACATTTTATTTTTAACTCAGAGTTAGATGTTTTTATCTTTTTTGAATTCCAAAATATATTTTTGGAAATTTTTCTCACCAAATCCACGTTGTAATATATCGATTTCAGGAAAATTATGTTTAATTGTTTTTTTTAGCCTATGGATGCGCTTCACATCGGTAATATACCAAAAATCCTCATCATTTTTGTGATGAAATTCCAAGGCCTCCATAATAATATTTCTCTTGGATTTTGGCCCCGGAGTTTTTGGCGAAAAATCTAATTGTGGATAATTATCGGGATCAATAACGCGAATTCGATAAAAAGAATTTTGTAATGTCGATGCAGCGCATCCATCCCAATCTACTTTTGGATCATACCAGAAATTTGGATCAATTTTACGGGGCGTGCGTGCTCTTGATGGGGCTACCGGGTATCCATAAGCGTAAAGGTCTTCGTTATAGAGATCGCATATTACTTCATCTTTGATTTTCTCAATCAGTTCAGATCGAAGTTGCGTTCGCCCTTGGGCAATCTGTATCTCCCTAAGTACCCCGCCAATGTTTTCCAAAAAGCCTTTCTCTGAAGATATTTCCGTGGGTTGAACCGGTTCATTTAAAGTTAAGAGCTTTTCTCTCATTTCTGCAGGGGCGTATTCTTCCCAAGCCAAATGCAAAGAAATACCTTGGTCCCATAGCGCTTTAGGCTTTAGAATCCGGCTCACCGAGGGGCTCCTTTTTATGAGGAAACGGGATCATGAATGCTCATGCAAGAATCGACTTGAATGCCAGCATAGACGATTGGGCGGAGCGATCCCAATTCTGGCTGGGTGCCTATACAGACAGCCTGCCTAAACGCAAGCGCCGCGAGCGCGAGCCATCGCCCTTGGTGCTCACCGGGCAAGGCCTGTCCATGCGCGTTGATAAGGGTGCTCTTGTTATCCGTGATGGCAATACGCATTACCCGGCACAAGTTCGGGAATGGCGGTTCTTTAAGGGGGCCATTGACCTTCCGCCACGCATTGTAGTCATTGACGGTTCCGGCAACATTACCCTGGATGCAATAGACTGGATGGGGGAGCAATCCATACCCCTCATACGCTTGCGTTGGGATGGTCATGTCACCTCCATCATGCATGGAACTGGTTATGCCGCCGATCCTGCGAGGGTTGCCTGGCAATTAGAGACAAGAACAGACGAGGCAGCTCGCATACGCTTTGCTACTCCCCTGATCACACGTAAGATCAAAGAAACCCTCATCAACTTAAAACAACACCTGCCAGCCTCAAGAGCACGAGATAACGCCATTATTACTGCCAAGGAAGTGCTGAGCGACCTTAAGGCCTGCACACCCACCACGGCTAGTGAATTGCTAGGCATGGAGGGCAAATGTGCGGTTGCCTATTTTAGAGCCTGGAACACAGTTGCCATCAAGTGGAAAGGTCTTAATCAACACCCAATCCCAGATGAATGGCTGAAATACGCTTCACGCTCGGCCTTAAGGTCGCGCAAGACCCCGCGTAACAGACGGGCAACTCACCCTATCAACGCCATGCTCAACTACGCTTATGGTATGGTGGAAGTGCAAACCCGTATCAACATCATCACCCAAGGCTATGACCCCACCAAGGGCATCATCCACGGTGAGAAATACAACGACCGTCACACCTTCGTCTTTGACAAAATGGAACCCGCAAGGCCTCTCGCAGATCGGAGCGTGTTAGCGTTGATTAACAACAACACCTTCTCGCCCTCAGACTTCACCATCAACTCAGCGGGGACGTGTAGGCTTAACCCGGAGTTGGCGAGAATGGTTGCGGGGGGATAACTAGTTCAGTCTTAGTTGTTCGAAAGACACTTCATTTCTTCCTCTCTGATATAATCAAAAAGATCTTTTTTGTTAAGACCGCTCTCCGGTGTTATATCAACACCAGTAACCTCGTCTTTACTATCGCTTTCACCATTCCACAACGTAGATACTTTGTCGTACCAGTCTTCTTTTTGAGAGCATTTTTGTTTAAAATTTTGCTTAATTATATCTACTGCGGCACGTTGCTCAGGTGTTGTGGCTTGAGAGGAAATTTCATCAATATATTCCAACATTCCAGTGTATGCGTCGTCAAAATAACTTCTTGCACCGTTTTCTTTTTCAGTAGCAATTTCATTGAGGCGCCTTATCATATACTTAGGAAGGCGACGATGCATTACACTAGAGGGAAGAATGTCTAAATAATATTCCATATACAATTGAGTCAATGATGAAATTGTATTTATCTTATCTACTTTTAGCTGGGCAGCCTCTTCATGCAACTCAGACAATTTTCTTCTAGATGCAACAAGCTTGGAATTCGCAACAGCAAGTTGGCTCTCTCTTTCGTTAAGAATGTTTATAGCATCAGATATATTTTGTTTAGAAAGTGAGAGTTCGAGTTCAACGTCAGACTTTGCCTTATATAAGCCCTCTAATTCGTGTTGTAGGTGCTCTCTCTCTTCTATAAGAGAATTGTTTTCAAGTCGTAAGTTCTGCTCTATTGCTTTGGAGAAATCGGAGAAAAATGAACCGTAGATTGCAAGAGCCAATATTCCCATTGTACCCAGAGCATTCCAAAAAGGTGCTTTTAAAGAAAATCTTTTATTATCTCTTTTAAGTTTGAAGTGCCTATTTTCATTAGGAATAAATTTTGGCCTCCGTTTGTATAGAGGCTTTAGCGCGGGCCCGTTAGAAATATATT
Source organism: Robiginitomaculum sp. (assembly GCA_021776525.1). GTDB lineage: Bacteria > Pseudomonadota > Alphaproteobacteria > Caulobacterales > Maricaulaceae > Robiginitomaculum_B. The sequence goes on along the minus strand of JAJFFT010000001.1, from coordinate 248,896 downwards.
TCGACAACTCTAATTTTTCCTATTACAGAAACACATTAAGATTCTCATATTAACAGAAATTTTCGATCCTCATAGCTTTTTAGGGTGGCTAAATGGCTTGAGTGACTTCCCCAATGCTTAAACAATTAGCTTACTTATGAAGAAGAGTGCCCAAAATATGAATATAATTGATTCTATCATTTCATAACGTTATTGAAAAGTAAGCCAATCAGGGCCAAAAAAAGGGGTATGGCCAAGTTTATGTGCAACAAAGAAAAAAGTATGATGAGTAAGGATAGGTGGCACTACAAACTGACATGTCAAAAATGTCAGACTAAGGGATAAATCAGCCTATGGATGGACGATTGGTGTCATGGGGGCACTGAATAGAAGGGCTTTAGTGGTAGAATATTTACTACAAACTCGACCCAGAAATGATTACTTGCAATACATGGGGCAGACTGTCCGAAAGTTGAAAACATTCCTTCTTAAGCAAAGCAGCCAAAAACAGAAATAATTTAACCTGAGATGCAATATGGCAAGTCGTTCCACTCATACAGCATGTTTCAATGAGGACCTTTACACTTATTATAAAGAGGGAGCTTATGGGGTAATATTCGTCAACAAGGAAAAAAATAAAATTATAAAAATATTCTATACGAATGTTGATAAGGATATAAAACATCAAAGAAACGTCTTTTATTCAGAAAATTTAGCATATGAAATAGCTATGGCGGTGCCTTCACTGCGTGCTGTCATTCCACAATACTATGGACCTTGTGAACCAATCATGGTCAGAAACGCAGATGGAGTGGATGTGTCCAGTAATTATCATACAGAATATGCTTTTACTGCTGAATTCATTAAAGGTTTTTTTCAGAAGATTGGCTCTGTATTGCCCAATAAAGATATTTCTGAGGATTGGGAGCGACTAAAGAAAATATTTTATAAAGCCAAAATTGAACACTTAACGGATGTAAGCGTTTTAATACAAGGCGATAAAATCGTATCAGTAGTGGATTTTGCCACTCAAGAATATGTGTTGCAGCATAGAATTTAGAGCGTGTAAGGTTATAGCACCCCACAAATACAGCCCTAATTTTATTTATGGAGGGAGATAACTATACCCCCTCTCCCATAAGGGAGAGGAAAGAGCCTTTTGATCAGCGCTGCATATCATAAATTTATCCCACACCGGCGCGGTTGGGGTATAGTTCTGGTCAGATGGAGACATCCATGCTTCGAGGGCGCTTCGCGCCACCTCAGCATGAGGGTGACTTTAATTTATCTCCGCCTCATCCTGAGGTGCGACTGCAAGGAGCCTCAAAGGATGGAGCAAGGACAACGCTAAGTCTCGAAGAATGGAGCACTGCCACCCCAGCGCTGCGGACGAAGAAACGCAAAGCCTGAACTCACCAAAATGTTATGCCTTTGGCCCTTGCTCCGTGACCACCGGATTGCCACCATTGGCACAGTTCACATTGGGGATCCGCATGAGCACAACACCATTTGATAAACTGTCGTCTACTGTATCGCGTTATGGCGCTTTAAGTTTCAAAAACTACGCGCTGGTCCGCTCTTTTGCGGAACGCCTGCGCGACGGGTTTTGCAAATACCTGGCTGCCGAAGATGGCAAGTGCGTTTATCTTGTCCCGCCACAAGGGGGCTTTTCCCCCGGCCCTCATGGCGGTGCAGCCTATTCGGTATCCGGCACCGGGTTTTTACCGCTGGCCCCGATCAGCTTTGGTCTGGCGGTGCGGGTTTCAACCAATGGCGACTGGCTGCGCGTGGTGTTTCACTGCGCCCGCGAAGGCGAGGCCTTTAACGTTCAGATTGAGGGCGGCAAAAGTTTTGATCTGGAACTGCCATTGGAAGATGATGATGTGGTCGAACTTTTCGAGCCGCTATACCGCTATATTTACGACTGGTTTGACGAACGTATTTCACAATCCGAACACGGCAATTATGGGTCCCATGATATGGGCTTTGAAATTATTTCGGTCAAAAACGATTAGCGCCCTATGCGAACCTGCCCCAGACGATAATCAATAAACACCAGACAATCGTGCAAGCCGGCTTTGCCCACAGGTGAAAAACGCCATTGGCGCACCGCCTTTGTGGCGGAGCGATCGAAAATACCCGGCGGTGCGGATTGTTTGACCGTCACTTCCCCGGTTTGTCCGTCTGGTAAAACATTCAGATTGATCACCACCCAACCCTGGCGTCCCTGACGTTTGGCCGAACGCGGGTAAGAGGGCGTCATCAGCGACAAAGCCGCCAATGCCCCGCCGCCCTGACAGGCACCGGGTTCGGTCAGGCGTTTGATACTGGGCGGTGGCGGGTAATCATGGTTGAGGCGAAAGCCCTTATTGGAGGCACACCCGGCCAGCAGGCCAAGTGCGATCAGCGACACCGTCGCACGCCATCCAACATTGAGCAGCCTTTGGCTCACCCTTGCGAACGGGGCAGCCGCAAAACCAGGCCGTCCATATCATCCGTAATGGTGATCTGACAGGACAGGCGCGATTCGGGTTTGGACTCCGAAGCGAAATCCAGCATGCTTTCTTCCATACTTTCCGCTTTGCCGGTTTTTGGCGCAAAGGCCGGATCGATATAAACATGACAGGTGGCGCAGGCACAGGCTCCGCCGCAATCGGCATCAATGCCGGGCACCATGTTATTCACAGCGGCTTCCATAAGGGAAACACCGGGTTTGGCATCGATTGTATGTTCGGTGCCGTCAAACTCAATATAGGTAATTTTGACCATTTTAATTCACTTTACATTGTCGAGGGTCATGGCCCTTACAGCCCATGTAAAGCCCTGTCGCGCAAGATCAAGCCCCCAGTGTGGAAACACTACATTGTCAGCCTTTGCGCAAACGCTTAAACACACCCCTATGGCGCAACATTCCCCCACCCATATATTACCGCACGAGACCGACACCATCGTCCTTGGCCAAGCGCTGGCAAAGGGCGCGCAGGCCGGTGATGTGATCTGTCTTTATGGTGATTTGGGGGCCGGAAAAAGCGTTTTGGCGCGGGCCTTTGTGCGGGCGCTTTGCGGCGCAGACACCGATGTACCCAGCCCGACCTTTACATTGATGCAAACCTATGACGCGCCAAACTTCGAAATCATCCATGCTGATCTCTATCGGTTGGAAAACCCTCACGATATTATTGAGATCGGTCTGGACGAGGTTTTGGATGATGCGGTTACCCTGATTGAGTGGCCGAGCCGTATGGGTAATTTTCTGCCCCCGACACGTCTGGACATTCATTTGGCAATCGCGGCCAATGAACAACGCCGTGCGACACTGACCCCCCATGGAACTGTGTGGGAGAGCCGCCTTGGCCAATGAGCACAGCGCCCGCGAAACGCGCATTACTGAATTTTTGGATACCGCTGGCTGGGGAAAGGCGCGGCGCGCGGCCTTGGCGCAAGACGCCTCCAGCCGCCGTTATGAACGCCTCAGCGGTCCATTGGGACGCGCCATGTTGATGGATGCACCGCCCGATGAGGACGCCGTTTTATGCCCCCCCGAAGCGGACACGGCGAAACGCACCGCCCTTGGTTATACGGCGCTGGCCCGCCTGGCCGGATCAAACACCCACGCGTTTGCGGCTTTGGCACAAGAACTGGTGGCGCGCGGCTTTTCCGCACCACAGATTTTGGCCGCCGATCATGATCATGGCCTGTTATTGCTCGAAGACCTGGGCGATGACATGTTCTCGACCTCGGCCCTTGATAAAACCATGCTGTACGGGGCCGCAACTGATACTTTGGCGGCGCTTTGCCGGTCCAGCTTTGATACCTCCATGCCTTTGGGACGCGCTGACTGGACGGTGCTGGATTATGACGCCCCGGCGCTGTTGTGTGAAACTGATTTATTGCTCGATTGGTATGCCCCCTACGCGGCCAAAGCACCCAGCGAAAAAGCACGCGCCGAAGTACAGGCCCTGTGGGTCAGAGCCTTTGCAGTGCTGGATACTTTGCCCAAAGTTTTGGTTTTACGCGATGTTCATGTGGAAAACCTGATCTGGATGCCGGATCGTGACGGCGTAGCGCAAACCGGCCTTATAGATTTTCAGGACGCACTTTTTGGCTCACCGGCCTATGATCTGGTTTCGCTCTTGCAGGATTCGCGGCGCGATCTGCCGGACGGGCTGGAAGAACAGATGTTGGAGCGGTTTATGGAGAAGGCCAAAATCAGCGACCGCGCCGCCTTTTTGCGCAGCTACGCCGTGCTGGGCGCCCAGCGCTCAGCCAAGGTATTGGGGATTTTTGTGCGGCTGACCCAGCGTGATCACAAACCCAAATATCTCGATTTTTTACCGATCACCCGACGCAAAATGGCCCGCGCTTTGGCTCATCCCGATCTAGGAGAGCTGGGTGATTGGATGCGTGTCCATATCCCGGCCATTTTTGAAGGGGATAGATAATGGACATGCCAAAAACCGCCATGGTGCTGGCCGCCGGGCGCGGCACGCGGTTAATGCCGCATACCAAAACCTGTCCCAAGGCGTTGGTCAAAGTCGGCGGCCGGGCGCTGGTCGATCACCAGCTGGACCGGCTTACGCGTGCAGGCGTGGGGCGGGCCATCGTTAATGTGCACCATTTTGCCGACCTTTTAGAAACGCATCTGGCCGGGCGTACGGCCCCGGCCATCACCATTTCTGACGAGCGCGATTGCCTTTTGGAAACCGGTGGGGCGCTGGTCAAGGCAAAACCCATCCTGGGTGATCAGCCGTTTTTTGTGATGAATTGCGATGCCTTGTGGAGCAATTTAAACGCAGATCCACTGGCCGCGCTGGCCACTCAATTTTCTGACGTAAAAAAACCTGCGGCAGTATTATTGCTGGCCAGAAAAACCCATTGCCTGGGCCTTGATACACGCGGCGATTTTGCCCTTGAGGCCGATGGTCGTCTGCGCCGCCCCGAAAAGAACGAAGCCGTGCCCTATTATTATGCCGGCACGCAAATTCTTGATCCGCGCTTTCTGGCGGGCGAGGCCGAGCGGCCGTTCTCAGCCAATCTTTTATGGGACAAAGCGGCGGCGCAAGGGGCACTTTACGGCGTGGTGCTGGATGGCTTTTGGTTGCATGTGGGTGATCCGGATGCCCTGATCGCTGCCAATGCTCATCTGGCCCGGCACGGCGTATGAGCAAAACAGATCACTTTTTGAACGGCCCCGGCCCCCGGGTTTTCACTATGCCATCGGGGGCTGATTTTTTGCACTGTCTGGCCGATGGTGTATGCGCCGCCCTTGATGATGATGCGCCCTATGCCTTAAGCGATGCGATGATCCTGACCCCGACGCGGCGCGCCGTACGGGGGTTAAGTCAGGCGTTTATCAATATCCATAATGATCAGCACGCCGTTCTCTTGCCGCGCATTCGCGCCATTGGTGATGTCGATGCGGACGAGCCACCCTTTGAGCCGGGCGCACTGGCCCTGCAATCACCCCGCGCTATGTCGGCTGAACAACGCCTGTTTGATCTGACATCGCTAATCCGGGCACGGCTGCGCGCCAGCGGTCAAAATGATGCGCTGGTGGTGGCCATGAATGAGGCGCAGGCACTGGCCCGGCTGATTGACGAGGCACATACCGAGAACCTTGAAAGCTTTGATCTGGCTGAGGCGGAATTTGCTGAACGGCTTGCGGGTCAGCCCGAACACGTACAGCGCGCCGCGCAGTTTTTAGATATTGTCATGCAATACTGGCCAGAGCATTTGCGCACCCATAAAGCCTCTGACCCGGCGGCATACCGCGCCAAGGTATTGGGCGAGCTGGCCCGGCAATGGCAAGACACCCCGCCGGATCACCTGGTCATTGCCGCTGGATCTACCGGCTCGGTCCCGGCCACGGCGGACCTTTTGGGGGTTATTGCCCGCCTGCCCCGCGGCGCGATCATCCTGCCGGGCCTAGATATGGATTTATCGAGCCAGGATTGGATTGAGGTCGAACAAAGCCCCGGTCACCCGCAAAACGGGCTGGCGCGCCTGTTGCACCGCCTGCACCTAAGCCGGGATGATGTTAAACGCTGGCCGGGTGCCATTGAGCACGATACGGCGCGTTTACGCCGCCGCCTTGTTGGCGAGGCTTTATTGCCCGCGCAAGCCACCGCAGGCTGGAATGATCGTCTTGGGGCTTTGGCCAAAGATGAGAGCATGGAGCCGCTAGCACTGGTGCAAAAAGGCCTCAAAGGCCTGGCCTTGGTCGAGGCGAAAACAGAGGAAGAAGAGGCGCTGGTGCTGGCGCTGGCTATTCGCCACACGCTGGACGATCCAGCCAAAACCGCCGTTCTGATCACCCCGGACCGGATGCTGGCCGAACGGGTGCGCGCCGCATTATGGCGCTGGAATATTGAGATCGATGACAGCGCCGGAACGCCGCTGGGGACCACACCTTTGGGGGTGTTTCTTGGCTTGATCGCCCAAAGCGCCACTGCGCCCACCGCGCCAATTGGGCTGGCCGCGCTGATCGGATCAAATTTTGCCGCATTGGGCATGGCACAAAGCCAAGTCCGCGCTGGCCTACAAAAACTGGAAAGCCGGTATTTGCGCGGAGCACAACGTCATGACAGCTTTGATGATCTTGCACAGGCCATCAACAATGATGAGGCGCTGGACGACACCACCAAAGCCCTATTGCACACCATCACCCAAACGCTGGGCGCCGCCTTTGCCTGTTTTCATGGCCTTGAAGAAGCCACCATGGCCAAATGGGCCGAGGCCCATATCAAAGCGGCGCAAATTCTGGCCGCCAGCGACGACAAAAGCGGTGATCAACGCCTGTGGCTGGGCCGCGAGGGGACCAATGCCGCGGCGCTTTTTAGGGCGCTGATCAGTGATGCAAACGCACTAGAAAATGTCACGGCGGATGAATACTGGCATGTTTTTGAAACCCTGATGCAGGCACGACCCATTCGCCCCAAAGGTGCGGGCGCTGCACGAGCGCGTATTTTAGGCCCATTGGAAGCCCGGATGATCAGCGCCGACCTTGTCGCCCTTGGGGGCCTGAATGAAGGCAGCTGGCCGGCGCATCCGGGGCAAGATCCGTTCCTGCCACGCGATTTACGCCTGAAAATCGGGCTGCCTGACCCGGAGCGACGCCTGGGGCTGGCCGCGCACGATTTTGCCGAACATACCAGCAAACGCACCGTCCTTCTGACCCGCGCCAAACGCAGTGGATCAGACCCGGCCATTGCCTCGCGCTGGTTATGGCGTCTGCAAACCCTGATCCGATGCGCCGCCGATACTGATGATGAGGCCAATGCGATACTCGCCCCGGATATAGACTATCTGGCGCATGCACGGGCGCTGGATCAGGTGCCACCGGATGAGGTCACGCCGGCCCGCGCCCCGGCCCCCACACCGCCGGTTCACTTGCGCCCGCGTACACTTTACGTCACACGCTTAAAAACCCTGATCCGCAATCCATACGCGATTTACGGACGCTTTATCTTAAACCTGATGCCCATGGATGAATTGGGCGAAAGCCCCAGCCATAAACAGCGCGGCACCGCGATCCATAACGCGCTGGAACGCTTTATTGGCAACAAAATGGACGCTGATGATCCAAACGCCCTTGGGACACTGACCCATATAATGGTTGAGGAAATTCGCGCCCAAGGCTTTGCCGAACACCAAATCCCGGCACTGCAGGCCCGCCTGAAACGCGCCGCCGCCTGGGTGTTGGAGTGGCAGACAAAGCGCCAAATGGACGGTTGGGAGCCAGCCATGTTGGAGGGGCAAGGCGTTTTGAAGCTGACCACCAAGGGCGAAGATTTCACCATCAAAGCCTATGCCGACCGCATTGATCGGGGCGTGGATGGTTATGCGGTGATTGATTATAAAACCGGAACGCCCCCCAAGGCCAAGGAAGTCGCCGCCGGGTTTGATCCGCAATTACCGTTAGAAGCCGCCATATTGGAACATGGCCAATTCACCAAGGATGCCCAAAACATTAGCGGCACGGCCAGCGCCCTTCTCTATGTCAAGGTTTCAGGGGGCAGCAAGCCCGGCGAAGAAACCCGGCTGGACAGTTCAAAACAAAGCGCCGCAGAGTTTCAGGCCCGCGCGCTGGATGATTTGCATAAATTGATCGACTGGTTTGACCAGCCGCAAAATCCCTATCTGTGCCAGCCCCGAGCCAAATATACCGACAGTTTCAGCGATTATGATCTGCTGGCCCGGCGCGCCGAATGGGCCGCGACCGATGAAAAAGATGAAGGGGCAGACACATGAGCACCCCCATAACGCTGGCCATCACCGCGCAAGGCGAAGCCGCAGATCCGCGCAGTTCGGCCTTTGTCTCGGCCAATGCCGGGTCTGGCAAAACCCACGTTCTGATCAATCGGGTGACCCGATTATTGATGGCCGGGGTGAAGCCGCAAAACATCTTGTGTGTCACCTATACCAAGGCCGCTGCCAGCGAAATGCTGAACCGTTTATTCGAGCGTCTTGGCAGTTATTCGATCATGAATGATGCCGATTTGCGCGGTGAGCTGGGCAAAATGGACAGCAAAATCCCCACCGGCAAGGCCGATCTGCGCCGCGCCCGGGCGCTGTTTGCGCTGGCGCTGGAAACCCCGGGCGGCCTGAAAATTCGCACTATTCATGCGTTCTGCGAATCGCTGTTGCGGCGTTTTCCCGCCGAAGCCGGGATCAGCCCGGGCTTTACCGTATTGGATGACCGCCTGACGCAGGATCTGAAAACCCGCGCCATAGAGAAGATCGGCCTTGGTGCGCTGCAAGACGATCAAAGCGATATTGCCAAAGCCATAGAACATGTGGTCGGCTTTGGTGCCGACAAGCTGGATGATCTTTATTTCTTTGCACAAAAAGACGGACGCAAAATAGCCGCTTTAATCAACCAACACGGCGGTATTGGCGGAGCTGTGGCGCTGAGCGCGGCGCATTTGGGGGTTGCGACGGACGCCACCGCGCAAAGCGAAGCCGAAGCCGGGTGGAATGGGCTTGATCATGACCAGTTAAAGCATATCGCTGAAACGCTCAGAAATGGTGGAGCCGGCGATAAAAAGTGTTCCGCGGCAATTCTCCAGAGCGCCAAAATTGTCGACAGACACCTTGCGTTTGACCACCTGTGGAAAGGTTTTTTTACCCTAAGTGGCACGCCGCCCAAGCACCTGCCAACAGCACCCATTAAAAAAAGCCATGACTGGTTGGCGAATTCTGTGAGCGAAATGCAGGAAGATCTGTTGGCCATTCGGGCACGCATCAATGCCGCAACCGTATTGCAAAACACCCGTGCGGCACTGGTCTTAAGCGCAGCATTTCACCGCGCGTTCAGCGCCGCCAAAGCCAGTATGGGCGCGCTGGATTTTGATGACCTGATCGAGAAAAGCGTGACCCTGGTCGAGCATTCCGATGCGGCCCAATGGGTACTTTATAAGCTCGATTATAATTTGTCGCACATTCTGGTTGACGAGGCCCAAGACAATAGCGATGGCCAATGGGAGCTGATCCGCCGTTTGAGCGCCGAATTTTTTGCAGGTGTTGGCGCTTCTGATGAAACCCGTACGCTTTTTGCCGTGGGCGACCCCAAACAATCCATTTATTCGTTTCAGGGGGCCAATCCGGGGATTTTCAAAGACGAGGCAAAACGCTTATTGGCTTTGACGGCGGAGCGGCAAAGCCGGTTTTGCCTGCCCGAATTATCACTATCATGGCGATCGACCGTACAAGTTCTGGCTATGGTGGACGAGACGTTTTCACCCTTCATTGGTCCCGCGCCTGAAACCAAGTTTGAGGGCGATCCGGCGGATTATGCCGAACATCAAACGTCCACAACATCACCCGGCTTTGTGGATTACGTGCCCCATCAGGCCCAACGCGGCGACACCCATGGCAGCGTCGAATTGTGGGATGCCATCCCCCGCCCACCAGAGCCAGAACCCGAAGACCCCGCCGCACCGGTCGATGCGCAAGGCACGCAAAGCGCCCGTAACCAGCTGGCCGCCACCATCGCCCGCCAAATTGCCCGCTGGATCGCCGCAGGCGAGATGATCAGTGAAAAAACCGATCAGGGCTGGAAGACGCGCCCCATAGAGCCGGGCGATATTATGATCCTTGTACGCAGCCGTACCGGCGGCTTGTTCGAGGAGATTATTCGCCAATTAAAACTGAACGCCATTGCCGTGGCCGGGGCCGATCGCATGGTGTTGGGCGAACAAACCGCTGTGCGCGACTTGATCAGCACCGCCAAAGCCACGCTTTTGAACGATGACGATCTGTCGCTGGCAGAATTTCTGAAAAGTCCTTTTCTACAGCCCGCTGAAGCCCGTCATGCGATCATTGACGATCAGGCCTTGTTTGATCTGGCCAGCCCACGCCCCAATGGACAAAGCCTGAGCGCAGCCTTGCAAAACAGCGATGATCCACGCTTCTTTGAGGCTAAAAATCTGATGGCGCGTTTGCGGGATATGGCTGGCAATGCGTCTCCATTTTCGTTTTTTGCCACACTGCTCTATGCGCCCAGCGCCAGCGGCGAAAGTTATGCCCGGCGGCTCTATGCGCGGTTGGGACTGGAAGCTGAAGACCCGGTGCGGGAGTTTTTATCCAAAGCCCTGATCCACCAGAACGAACAAGGCCCGGCATTGGCACGCTTTATTGCCCAAATGCTCGGCGATGACACCCAAATCAAGCGCGAGATGGAAGCCGCCGGCAATGCGGTGCGGGTGATGACCGTGCACGGAGCCAAGGGGCTGGAAGCGCCATTGGTGATCCTGCCCGACACCGCCAAGGGGCCGACAAGGTCCAAAGATAGCGGCCTGATGTTTGACGCCGATGACACGTTCTTCTGGTCACCAAAAAAGGACAATGACCCAGAGGTCTGTCAGCACATCCGCGAACGCGCAGCCCTGCGCGAAGCACAGGAACAGCAACGCCTGCTTTATGTGGCCATGACCCGGGCGCAGGACCGTCTGGTTATTTGTGGCGCCAAAATGGGCCGGGGTGAGGGCAAAATACACGATGAAAGCTGGTACGCCCATTGTGCCAACGCCTTTGCGCGTCTGCAAACCCAGGGCGCGATCACTGATTTCGAGGTTACCGACACCTTGAAGGCCAGACGCTTTGGCCCTGATCCAACATGCACGGATGATCGCACTCACGAGCTGAAACATGACACCAACGATCTGCCCGGTTGGGCCAGAACGCCCCTGCCCCGGCAAAGCCCGGCGCCGCGCCGTGTTGCGCCGTCGCGCTGGCTGGAGGATGAGGACGAGGGCGCTGTAGTACTTTCACCGCTGGCTGATGGCGGCACGGCGCGTTTCAGACGCGGGCTGCTGATCCATACCCTGTTGCAATCCCTGCCCGATCTGCCCCATGACAAACGACGGGTGGCCGCGCAAAACTATCTTGGGGCGCAGGCCGATCTGGATGAGACCCAGCGCCAGAGCATTGTGAATGCGGTTTTCAATGTCCTTGATCATCCTGAATTTGCCGCCATTTTTGGCCCCCAAAGCCGGGCTGAACTGCCGATATCGGGACGCGTTATTGTCGGCGGAGAGCCATTAACGCTGGCCGGACAAATTGACCGCATGGTGGTCACCGATAGCGAAGTTTTGGTGGTGGATTTCAAATCCAATCGCCCACCAGCCCAAAAGGCCGATCAGGTCTCCGGCGTCTATTTACGCCAGATGGCGGCCTATCGCGCCTTGTTGCGTGATGTGTGGCCAACGCGCACCGTACGTTGTGCGCTGCTCTGGACCGATGGACCAAACCTGATGACGCTCGCAGACAGTTTACTGGATCAGGCCATTGAAAACCGTGTCAAACCTTGACGCGGGGCCTTTGCATCCCTAGCTAGCGGGGGTGCAGGTGGAATCACACCTGTCCTGATTTAAGGAGTTCGCCCATGTCGACCATTGCCGTAAGTGATGAAAGTTTTGAAGCTGATGTTTTGAGCGCTGAAGGTCCTGTGCTTGTGGATTTTTGGGCCGAATGGTGTGGTCCCTGCAAACAGATTGGCCCGCTTTTAGAAGAGCTTGGCGCAGAAATGGGCGGCAAGGTCACGATTGCCAAGGTCAATATTGATGAAAACCCCGGCGTGCCCAGCAAATATGGCGTGCGCGGCATCCCGACCCTGATGTTGTTCCAAAACGGTCAGGTCTCGGCCACCAAAGTTGGTGCCATGCCCAAAAGTAAAATTTCCGAATGGTTGAATAGCGCGGTAAACGCCGCTTAAAGACCGTTTCGCGCCAATACGGCGCCTGCAAGATATAAAGAGCCGCACGTCACGATGCGCGGCTCTTTTTTTGTGTCCAATGCCATCTTAAATGCAGCATCTATATCGGCGGCAATACGCGCATCAAAGCCCGCCTTTTTCGCCGCAGCCTGCATATCAGCCAAGGGCATTGGATACGGTGCATCCGGCACTGATACGCAAATCACATGCGGGTCCAATGCTTTGAACGCCTCAAAAAACCGGACCGCATCCTTGGTGTTTTGCAGACCAATTATCAGCACAAGCGGACGCGGATCGCGGCGCTGGATCACCGTCAAAGCGGCAACCAGCGCCCGCGCCGCATGGGGGTTGTGCGCCCCATCGACAATGACTTGCACGGCCAAAGGGTGATGCAAAGATTGCATGCGGCCCGGCCAGTGTACGCATTCCAAGCCTTTGGCTATCGCCTGATGATCCCAGCCCAGATGCAGGGCCGCCGCCACCGCAAGACCGGCATTGTCCACCTGGTGGTCGCCCAAAAGCCGCGGTAAGGGCAGGTCCAGCAATTGCTGTTCATCCTCATAGATCAGGCGGCCATCCTCGGCGCGGGTCTGCATGTCTTCGCCCATAATGCGCAAGGGCGCACGAGCACGGGCGGCGGTGCGCTCTATCACATCGCGAGCAGTATCGTTTTGGCGGGCGCTGAAAACCGGCACGCCGGTCTTGATGATCCCGGCTTTGGCGCGGGCAATGCCAGTCATTTCATCGCCCAGAAAATTGGCATGGTCATGGGCAATCGGCGTGATCAGACACAAGGCTGGATTGTCCAGCACGTTAGTCGCATCAAATTCCCCACCCAGGCCCACTTCGATCAATGCAACGTCTGCGGGCGCGCGCGCAAAGGCCAAAAACATCGCGGCAATCAAAAGCTCAAACTGGGTGGCCGCAGCGCCATCATTGATACGCTCGACCTCTTCAAGGACATCCGCCAGCGCCGCATCGCTGATCGGCGTACCGGCGATCACAAAACGCTCGTTAAGCCGCACCAGATGCGGACTGGTATGGATATGGGCACGCAGGCCCGCCGCCTTCGCCATGGCCCCCAGCATGGCAATGGTCGAGCCTTTACCATTGGTCCCGGCCACATGAATGGTAGGGGGGAGTTTCAGATGCGGGTCATCAAGACGCTTGAGAAGCGCCCGCACCCGGTCTAGCCCCAAATCAATGTCGTTTTGATGCAGCGCGTTAAAGCGGCCAAGGGCCTGTTTTATACGCAGCTTTACGCTCAAGCGGCTTTGTTCCCGCGCAGCATGGTAATCAAATTGGCGAGGTAGGCTTTCAGCTCGCGCCGATCAACCACCGCATCAACCATGCCCTTGTCCAGCAAATATTCAGAGCGTTGGGCCCCTTCGGGTAATTTTTCGCGAATGGTTTGTTCAATCACCCGCGGCCCGGAAAAACAGATCAGCGCCCGTGGTTCAGCAATATGTACATCACCCAGCATGGCATAAGACGCCGTCACCCCGCCCGACGTCGGATCGGTCAGCACGACAATATAAGGCAGGCGCGCCGCGTTCAGATCATTGACCAACAGGGTGGTGCGCGGCATTTGCATCAGCGACAGTGCGCCTTCCTGCATCCGTGCCCCGCCAGAGGCAATCACCGCAATCAGTGGCAATTTGCGTTTCAGCGCCTCTTCGGCGGCGGTGATAAAACCTTCGCCAGCCGCCATGCCCAATGAGCCACCCATAAAGGCAAAATCTTGTACGAAAACAACGGCCTTTACCCCGTCAATGCTGCCGACACCGACGCTGATGGCGTCTTCTTCATCGGTTTTGGCCCGCGCCGCTTTTAACCGGTCAGTATATTTCTTGTCGTCGCGAAATTTTAGCGGGTCCATAGCAACAGCAGGAACCGGAATATTTTCATATTCGCCATTATCAAAGGTCAGCGCAAAGCGGGTTTTGGCCCCGATGCGCATATGATGCCCGGCCGGTGTCACATAAAGACCGGCAACCAGATCTTCTTGAAAGACCATTTCGCCAGACAGCGGACACTTAACCCAGAGGTTTTCCGGGGTGTCACGCTTGGAAAAGATTTTCTTCATCCCCGGCGGGGTCAGACGATCGAGCCAGTTTCTGGTATTCATTGTGCGGCCTCTTCTCGCGCAGTGTGCACGGCATTGCTGAGATGCCGCGTTAATTCCAGAGCGTGTTCTACACCATTTTGCGCCATGGCGTCGACTATGGCGCTGCCAACCACCACCCCATCGGCGACGCGGGCAATCTGGGCGGCTTTTTCTTCGGTCTTGATGCCAAATCCCACTGCAACCGGAAGGCCGCTGGCATTGCGAATACGCCTCACGGCGCGTTCCACCGGGTCGGCGTCCGGCACCAAAGCGCCAGTTATCCCGGCCACTGAAACATAATAGACAAAGCCCGATGTGCCAGCGACCACAGTGGGCAGGCGCTGGTCATCGGTGGTCGGTGTGGCCAGACGAATGAGCGCCAGTCCCGCCCCATCAAAGGCAGCGCGCAGGGGCGCATCCTCCTCGGGGGGCAGGTCCACAATAATCGCCCCATCCACGCCCGACTCTATGCAGGCCGTGGTAAAGGCTTCGCAGCCCATATGATGGATCGGATTGTAATAACCCATAACGATCAGCGGCGTGGTCACGTCTTTTTTGCGAAACTTTGCCGCCATGGCCAAAACGTCTTTGGTGCGCACCCCGGCGTTTAATGCGCGCAGCGCAGCGGCCTGAATAGCCGGGCCATCGGCCATCGGGTCCGTAAAGGGAAGCCCCAGTTCAATCACATCGGCCCCGGCATCTGGCAATCCATCCAGTAAATTTTGCGCAGATTTAACATCCGGATCACCGCCCATAATATAGGCAATAAAGGCGGCCTGGTTTTGTGCCTTGCGCATGGCAAAACGCGCTTCTAGGCGCGCCGCGCCGGTGAGGGGCGTGCTCATATTTCCACCCCCAAATGCCCGGCCACGGCAAACACATCCTTGTCGCCGCGCCCGCACATATTCATGATGATCAGGCCTTTGGGGCCCAATTCGCGCGCCAAATCGGCAACGCGCGCCAACGCATGGGCAGGCTCCAGCGCCGGGATAATCCCCTCCAGTTTGGCGCAAAGTTGAAACATGTCCAACGCCTCCTTATCGGTGGCACTAACATATTCGGCGCGGCCAATATCATTTAAATAGGCGTGTTCTGGCCCGATACCCGGATAATCCAGACCGGCGGAAATGGAATGCGCATCGGTGATTTGCCCATCTTTATCTTGCAAAAGATAAGTCCGATTGCCGTGCAACACGCCGGGCGCCCCGCCTTTAAGTGAGGCGGCGTGCTTGCCGGTTTCAATGCCCTTACCGGCGGCCTCTACGCCAATCAGGCGCACGTTCTCATCGGGCACAAAGGCGTGAAACAGGCCGATGGCGTTCGACCCGCCCCCAATGCAGGCGACGCAAGCATCGGGCAGACGGCCTTCGCGTTCCAGAATTTGCGCCCGTGCCTCGCGGCCAATCACCGACTGAAAGGTGCGCACCATATGCGGATAAGGGTGCGGCCCGGCGGCTGTGCCGATCACATAGAACGTCTCGTCCACATGGGTCACCCAATCACGCAGGGCTTCGTTCATCGCGTCTTTTAACGTGCCGGTGCCTGAGGTGACCGGCACCACCTCTGCGCCCAGTAATTTCATGCGGAACACATTGGGTTGCTGGCGTTCAATATCCGTGGCCCCCATAAACACCACACATGGCAGGCCAAATCGTGCCGCCAGTGTAGCCGTGGCCACCCCGTGCTGCCCGGCCCCGGTTTCGGCAATGATACGGGTTTTGCCCATGCGTTTGGCCAGCAAGACCTGCCCAAGGCAATTATTGATTTTGTGCGATCCGGTATGGTTCAGTTCATCACGTTTGAGCCAGATTTTAGCCCCGCCAAACTCTTCGGAGAGCCGTTCAGCGTGATAAAGCACGCTGGGCCGGCCCACATAATCGCGTAAAAAACCATCCATTTGTGCGGTAAAAGCCGGGTCATTGCGGGCCTCATCCCACGCGCCTTCCAGCTCCAAAATCAGCGGCATCAACGTTTCGGCGACATAACGCCCGCCAAACTCACCGAACCTGCCGCGCGCATCAGGCCAGATATCCTGTTGTGGGGCCTTGCTCACTTTTCTTCTCCAGATGCCTTGGCCGCTTCAATAAAAGCCGCAATCTTTTGTGGGTCTTTCACCCCGGGCGAGCTTTCAACGCCACTGGACACATCAACGGCTTTGGCCCCGGTCTGGGCAATGGCCGCGGCTATGTTGGAAGGGTCTAACCCACCGGCCAGTAACCAGTGTTTTTCGAGGCTTTGCCCTTGTAAAATTGACCAGTCAAAAGCCGCACCATGACCACCCGCCTGGGCCGTATCTTTTGGCGCTTTGGCATCCAGCAAAAACATCGCCGCAGTGCGTGCATAACGGGCTGTGTCGGCCACATCGCGCCCATTGGAAACCGCAAAAGCTTTGATCACCGGAATATGAAATTTCTTCCAGATGGTGCGGACGCGTTCTGGTTTTTCCCGTCCATGTAATTGCAGATAGTCCGGCGCCAGATGGTGCACCACTTTTTGCAGCAATTTGTCGCCAGGGTTAACCAGAACGGCAACGATTTTAGCTTTGCCACGTGCCGGTTCGGCCAATTGCGCGGCCTCGGCCGGCGCGATGGAGCGTGGACTGTCCGGCGTAAACACAAAGCCCAGATAATCTGCACCAGCATCCAGAGCCGCCGCAACGCCTGCTGGCTCTGTCAGGCCACATATTTTTACATACACCATTTTTTGTCCATATTCCCGGCCGCAATGATCTCTGGCCATGCCCTTGGCGGCGCACTTTATGGCGCACGGCCTTGCAACAAAAGCCCATAACACAGACGCCGCGCGAGACCAGCCCGCACGGCGTCTTTAATGCTCACAATAATGAGAGATTATTTGTTTTTCAGAAGATCGCGAATTTCGGTGAGCAAGACTTCTTCTTTGGGAGGAGCAGGCGGCGCCTTGGGTGCTTCCTCTTCTTTTTTCTGGGCGGCATTCATTGCCTTGACCAGCATAAAGACTGCAAAAGCCACGATGATGAAGTTGATCACTGTATTGATGAACACGCCATAATTGATTGTCGCGGCGCCCGCTTCTTGTGCGGCCGCCAGCGTAGCATAGGATTGGCCATCAAGAGCAATATGCAGGTTTGAAAAATCAACATTGCCCATCAGCAGCCCGATAGGCGGCATAATAACATCGCTGACCAGTGATTTAACAATCGGTCCAAAAGCCGCGCCAATGATAATACCGATGGCCATATCCATCACATTGCCGCGCATGGCAAAATCTTTAAATTCTTTGAGCATTCGCTCCCCCTGTGTTTGATTCCCTCATCAGTAAACACAAAACAAGCGCAGCGAGCAAGTTACGTAAAACCAACGCAACTAAAATCACACATGAATAAAGTGTAGAAACAGTTTTTATTTTTTATCTTTGGCCGCGTCGACTTTCTCGCGCAACTCTTTACCGGCTTTGAAAAACGGTACACTTTTGGCCTTTACGGCAACAGAAGTGCCAGAACGCGGATTGCGCCCCGTACGCTCGGCCCGGTGCCGTACGGAAAACGCGCCAAAGCCGCGCAGCTCCACACGATCGCCGTTTTCCAGCGCCCTGGTTATTTCTTCAAACACTGTTGCAACAATAACTTCGATATCGCGTTGATAAAGATGTGGATTTTCTTCCACCAATGTACTGATCAATTCAGACTTGATCATATTCCATTCCGCCCTTTTCCGTGCCCCACACGTAATGGGAGAACTTGCCATTTGAATCCCCGTGCCGTCAACCAGTTGGGCGAGGATTCTCTGACTTTTTTAGAAAAAACTAATACGAGACAAAAAAAGACCGGGCACAGGGCCCGGCCTTCTTGAATGATCTTATAGAATAAAATCTATTCTGATTTGTCGGTTTGGCCTTTCAAAGCCTCGCCCAGAATATCGCCCAGCGATGCGCCGGAGTCAGAAGAACCATATTGTTCAATGGCCTCTTTTTCCTGATCCATTTCCATGGCTTTGATCGACAAAGAGATACGACGTGAAGAGCGATCAACGCTGGTCACCTTGGCATCAACCTTATCACCAACGGCAAAGCGGTCAGGGCGTTGCTCGTTGCGATCACGAGACAGATCAGATTTACGGATGAAGGCTTTAACCTTGCCGTCATCACCCAACGTCACCTCGATACCACCTGTTGTGATCTCGCTGACCACACAGGTCAGAACTTCGCCGCGTGAATAGCCGCCCTCGTCCATTGGATCGCCGGAAAGCTGTTTGATACCCAGCGAGACGCGTTCCTTGTCCGTATCAATGTCCAGCACCTTGGCTTTGACCATGTCGCCTTTTTTGAAGTCTGCAATAGCTTCGTCGCCTGATTTTTCCCATGACAGGTCAGACAAATGCGCCATGCCATCAATCATACCATCAAGGCCGATGAACAGGCCAAATTCGGTAATGTTTTTGACTTCACCCTCAACGGTCGAACCGATCGGATGTTCCATAGCAAAGGCATCCCACGGGTTATCAGCACATTGCTTGATCCCCAAAGAGATGCGGCGTTTGTCCTGATCAACGTCCAGAACCACCACATTAACTTCCTGTGACGTGGACACAATTTTGCCCGGATGGACATTCTTTTTGGTCCAACTCATTTCAGAGACGTGGACCAGACCTTCAATGCCAGGTTCCAGTTCAACAAAGGCACCATATTCGGTGATATTGGTGATACGACCGGTAAAGCGGGCATCAACCGGGTATTTGGCGGCAACGCCTTCCCAAGGATCAGCCTGCAATTGTTTCATACCCAGCGAAATGCGCTGGCTATCTGGATTGATCTTGACAATCTGAACGTCGATCTTGTCGCCAACACTCAAAACCTGGCTGGGGTGATTGACCCGACGCCAGCTCATGTCGGTGACGTGCAACAGGCCATCAATGCCGCCCAGATCAACAAATGCACCGTAATCGGTGATGTTTTTAACCACACCTTCGCGCACTTCGCCTTCGTGCAACTGATTGATCAGCTCGGCACGTTGTTCGGCACGTGATTCTTCCAAAATGGCGCGGCGGGAAACAACGATATTGCCCCGTGGACGGTCCATTTTGAGGATGGCGAAAGGTTGTTCCATACCCATCAATGGGCCTACGTCGCGGATCGGACGAATATCAACCTGGCTGCCTGGCAGGAAGGCGCTGGCGCCACCAAGGTCAACCGTAAAGCCGCCTTTGACGCGGCCAATAATAGCACCGTTGACGGTTTCTTCGGCGGCGTGGGATTTTTCGAGGCGATCCCAGGCTTCCTCGCGGCGGGCTTTTTCGCGCGACAGAACCGCATCACCAAGGGCATTTTCAACCCGTTCCAGATAGACGTCGACTTTATCGCCGGCTTTCACATCTTCACGTTCCCCATTGAACATAAATTCGCGAACCGGGATCCGGCCTTCGGTTTTCAGGCCAACGTCAACGATAACCACATCGTTTTCAACAGCAGTCACAAGACCGGAGACCACATAGCCCTCCAGCATTTCCTTGCCACCAAAGCTGGCGTCAAGCATTTGCGCGAAATCATCGCGCGTCGGGTTCAAACTTTCCGTTACGGACATATTAGAGTGTGCTCCAAAGCAAAATAAAAGGCCAACTGCCATGCTCACATACAGCAGCGGACTTGCCGCCCATGCGGCATTAAGATTTCAGGTTATGTTCGGGCGCGACCCTGTCCGGCTGTTTGGATTTCATTCCCGAAACTTGCGTTATCAGGAATGTTCAGCCTTCCACGCGTCAACAAGACGCCGTGCCACCTCGAACGCGGCGTCTATACTCAACCCACCGGTATTTAGCAAGTGCGCCTCTGCAGCCCGGCGCATGGGCGCATCCTCGCGCCCGGCATCGCGGGCATCGCGTTCTTCCAACTGAGCAAGCACCTGATCATAACTAATATCCTCGCCGCGCTCCACCAGTTCCTTGTGGCGGCGCCTGGCGCGCTCTTCTGGTGGTGCCCAGACCCACAGCTTCACATCGGCCTGTGGACAAATGACCGTACCGATGTCGCGGCCATCCATCACCGCACCGCCCTGTTGCTTGGAAAAATCACGTTGAAACGTCATCAAAGCCTGTCTCACTTCAGGAAGTGCCGCCACTTTGGAGGCCGCTGCCCCGACCTTGGCCGATCGTAATTCATGATCGGCCAGCATATCGCTATCGACCGCTCTGGCGCTGCGCTCTGCCGCGATAGGGTCGCCAGGGTCTTCATCCGCGCGCAACACCCCCAACGCACAGGCCCGATACAAAAGACCAGTGTCCAGATATGGCAAATGATACCAATTGGCCAAACGCTTGGCGATTGTTCCCTTGCCCGAAGCCAGCGGTCCATCAACGGCAATCAGCATAAAGCGCCCTCCGCCTCTTCTTGAAAGCGCGCACCCAACGCACGCATGTCATCGCAAAAACCGGGATACGACGTGGCGATACAGCCTGGATCAGCCACCTGTACCCGGCGAAACGAGGCCAGCCCCAAAACCATGGCCGCCATGGCAATGCGGTGATCCCCATCAGTGCGAACCGGCACCGGCACAGCATTGGCGCTCTCGCCCCAGACGGCACCCGTCCCTTCCACGCACAACCAGTCCTCGCCGCTTTTCACCTCCACACCTACGCCTTGCAGCATCTCTTCGGTTCGGGCGATACGATCGCTCTCTTTGACGCGCAGCTCGGCCAGACCGCGCATCATGGTGGTGCCGCTGGCAAAAGCGGCCAGAACCGCCAAAATCGGAAACTCATCCACCATGGACGGAACAATGTCCGGCGTGGTCTCAACACCACGCAAAACGGATCCCCGCACCCGGATGTCTGCGATCTCTTCACCACCCGACGCGCGGATATTGGAGATATCAATCTGCCCGCCCATCCGCCGGGCCACATCAATGAAACCTGTGCGCGTCGGATTCATCAGCACGCCTTGCAAAGTTATATCGCTACCCGGAATGCACAAAGCCGCGGCGATAGGAAAAGCCGCCGAGGATGGGTCTGCGGGCACGATTACCGGTGTCGCCTTCAGATGAGCCGGCCCGCTTAACCGCACACGGTGGCGGCCATCTGCCAAAACTTCACTGTGCACCTCAGCCCCAAAAGCGCGCAGCATGCGCTCGGAATGATCCCGGCTGAGCGCCGGTTCAATAATTTCGGTGACGCCCTTTGATCGCAATGAGGCCAGCAAAAGTGCTGATTTGACCTGAGCCGAAGCAATGCTGGTTTTGGTTGTTTGCGCCGGGATTGGGCCGCCACCATATATCGTCACCGGCAAGCAACCATCTCGGCTGTTCACCTTGACCCCAAGCGCCGACAACGGTTTGAGAACCCGGTCCATGGGGCGCCCCGACAAACTCTCATCGCCGATAAAACTGGCCTCAACACCCAGCCCGGCCACCATGCCCATGACCAGACGCACGCCAGTACCAGAATTACCAAAGTCAAGCGGTGCAGCTGGCGATGTGGCCCCCTTTGCACCAAATCCGCTCACGCACCAGGTCGTATCATCGGCACCGCGTACAATGTCCGCCCCCAGGCTGCGCATGGCCTTCAGGGTGTTCAGAACATCCTCGCCGTCCTGCAAGCCGGTAATTTCGGTCCGGCCCTCGGCCATGGCGCCCAGGATCAAGGCACGGTGCGAAATTGATTTATCGCCGGGCACGCGCAATTCACCACAAAGGCGGAAGCTGGGGTGGGCTGCTGCAGGGATGATTGACACGTGGTTTAACACTTCATACTGAGTAACTGGAAAAATCGTTTTGACAGCGGCGCAGGAACATGGCAAGCGACGCCGCCAATAATACTCATGAGGTTGATCGTGTCGAAATCTGATCTTGGTACAAAGCAGACCTGCCCTGAATGTGCCGTTAAATTCTATGACCTGAACAAACGCCCCGCTGTGTGCCCGAAATGCGCCCACAGCTATAACCCGGACGCCGGAACAAAACCCGCCAAGAAAAGCGAGCCGGATCCCAAACCTGAAGCAGAAGACGAAGAGCCCGACGAAGCCAAGCCTACACCCGCTGATGGCGAAGTTGAGATCGAAGGTCTGGATGCCGAAGAAGAAGAAGCCAAGTCACTGGAACTGGATGGTGATAAGCCGGTTATTGGCGGCGGCACGGATGGCGATGATGATGGCGAAGACGGCGAAACAACAGACGCAACCGCCGCGCTTCCTGAAGGCTTTACCGAAGAAGGCGTTGAAGACGACGCCGACGCATTGGCCGATAATGATGAAGAAGAAATTGATCTGGACGCCGATCTGGATGAGAGCTGATTTTAGCTGACGAAAGCGCTTGATTGGCATGCATGCGGCGACTAGGTTGCCGCTCCCTTGGTGCAACGCAAATGCGCGCCAAAACCCTTGGGGGCCATAGCTCAGTTGGGAGAGCGCTTGCATGGCATGCAAGAGGTCGGCGGTTCGATTCCGCCTGGCTCCACCATTATCTAACGCTATCGCGGTGCTGACGCTCGCTATATGAGGACGCCTCCTTTGCCCTATCGCGGCGCCTTTGAAGCCGTCTGTTTGCGTATCGTCCTGCCATTGAGCCAATGCAACAGCGCTTCAAAGACAAGTGCCAGAAACATGATACCCAAAATATAATAGACAATGTGTGGCATTGATTTTGAGGTATAGGCAATCGCAAACAGGGCCGCGCCGAAAGTTCCAAAGCTGGCCATTAAAATTAGCCAGACATTACCGCCGGTCTCTTTGTGTTTGAGCACGTGCCCGACATGAGTGAAACCCTGCACCAGGAGCACGGCCAAAGCCGCAATAGCAGCGATTTGGCTGAGGTTGAAAAATAATACCATGGGTATGACCAACAAGGCCGAAATAACTAGCCCCTGGGTATTGTGGAAAATATTATATTGGTACTCTTTGGGAAGGCTTCCCTTTACGGCTAGGGTAAAACTAACCTGCGTAACACCATAGAGGGCGGCGTTTATCGCCGATGCTGTGGCCAAGAGCGCCGTTGCCGCCATGATTTTAAATCCCCAGACACCAAATGCAGGTTTTGCCGCCGCAGCGAGTGCAAAGTCTTTGTCCCTGAGAATTTCACCCAGTGATAAATTTCCAAAAACTGCAATAGAAACTGATATATAAAGAATTCCGACCAGCCCGATTGCCCAAAACATCGACCGCAACATCGTGTGTTTTGGATCCTGCATATCCTCAACGCAATTGGTGATAACACTGAAGCCCTGATAGGCGAAAAACGTTAACCCCAACGCATAAAAAATATTGATTGATTCTGGCGCTTTATCCAGCGCCAAATGAGCGGGTTGAATATAAAAAAGGGCCACTGTCGTAAATCCAGCCAAGGCCGTCAGCTTGACAAGAACGATAATATTTTCGGCTTTGGCAATTATATTGGCGCCCGCCAAGTTGATGAATACAAAGCAGGCCAGTATGCCCACCGCAAATAAATTGGCGTATAAATGCGTTACACCGTCATGCATATAGGTGGCGGCATAGGTGCCAAAAGACTTAGCGATGGCTGCAAGGGCCACCAATTGCGCCAGATAAAACAAAACCCCAAGCG
Organism: Robiginitomaculum sp.; assembly: GCA_021776525.1. GTDB lineage: Bacteria > Pseudomonadota > Alphaproteobacteria > Caulobacterales > Maricaulaceae > Robiginitomaculum_B. The sequence continues at coordinate 225,073 of JAJFFT010000001.1, read as the reverse complement.
ATCCGGAAAATAATCCTTCTCCATAACACTGGGTAAGGTACTCTATAATCCCTCCGCGGCTGGGATAGCGAACTGCAAGTTTGCTCAGGGAATAGCCGCTCAAAAGCGCAATCGCGCCACCAATAACAAACGAAACGGTAACCAGATTGCCTGCAATGATGCCGGCCTCGCCGATGACAATAAAAATACCCGCACCAACCATGGAGCCGATGCCCAAAAAGACCGCTCCCCACAGCCCAAAGGCCTTTGGCTTGGGAGAATTTAGCTTATCCACGATTTATTCCTATTTTTGTAAATGTGTCATTGTGCGCTCAAAAACATCATGAATTTGGCGCGCCCGCGATGCAACAAAAAGTAAAAGACCGGCACAGCAATGAGGGTCAGGAAGGTTCCGACCATCAGCCCGCCAATGGCGACGACCGCCAGGGGCGATAAACGCTCAATACCCACTGACCATTCCATGGCAATAGGCAACATACCCACACTGGAGGCAAAGGCGGTCATCAGGATCGGCCGTGTTCTCAGCTCTACAGATTGTATAAGTGCCTCTTTTAAAGGTTTGCCCTGCTTCAAGGCTTCCTTGGTAAAATCAATCAGCAAAATACCGTTATTGACGGCAATACCCATCAGCAGAATGAAGCCCATGAAAGAGGGCATGGAGCCGTGTTTGTCCGCCAGCATCATGGCCCATACCGCGCCGATAACGGAAAGCGGCAATGAAGCCATAATGGCAATTGGGTCGAGAAAAGAGCCAAAGGTGATAATCAGCATCAAGAACAACAACGCCAAACCAATAATCAGGGAATTTCTCAGCCGAGTGAACGACTCTCCCATTTGCTTGTACTCACCCTCATAAGAAATTGTGTACCCCCGGGGCAGCTGTAAATCGCCTAGCGCTTCGCTGACATGGTCGTGTAGGCGCGTGAGGGAAATATTGCGCCGATACCCGACCACATCCAGTGTTGGTAGCAAGGCCTGATGGGTTTGCGCCGTTGGGGCAAAGCTCAACGTCGGGCTGGCAAGGGCGGCAAGGGGAATCAACTTCCCCGAATCCGTCCGTATCGGCAAAGCCTCCAGAGCTTCTTGTGATGAGCGTTGCGAAGCTTGCAAACGCACCCAGACGGGCAATGAATTTTCCCCATCAATGCGCAATCGTCCACCGGGAATGCCTTGCACGGCTATGGCCACCTGTTGGGCGACATCTTTTGCGGTCAGGCCATAAAGCCTAGCCAAAACCGGGGAGACATTCAGGTTAAGCTGTTGTGCCTCACCCTGCCAGGTTCTCTCTACGCCGGTTAGCCCTTTGACTGTGCTAAGGCGGGTCATGACATCATCGCCAAGCTGGTCAAGAATTAGCGGGTCCGGCCCGGTAATCATAACATCAACGGCACCCCGGATAGAGGACAGAGCCGTGGCCCCAAATTCGGAAACATTAGACGAGACAAGGCCCGGAATTTGACGAACACGCTGGCGGATATTGTGCTCAATCTCATAAATCGACTGGCTGCGCTCAAAGCGGTTAACGATGTTGATCGTCAGCTTTCCGGTTTGCAAAGTCCGGGCGGCCCCAAAGGATTTCACCCCGGGCTCTGCCCCAACAACCATGGAGGAACTGAGCAACCAATCCTCGTCCATGGACTGGCGGACAGCTTTATCAATGCTTGTGGCAATCTCCTGCATGGCCTCGGCATCGGTATTGGGCTGGGCCTCAAACGAGACGATCATCACGCCGGTATCCATCAGCGGCATAATCTCGCGGCCCAAAAATGGAATTTGCGGCACCGAGACGACAAACATAAACAAAAATGCAAAAGCCACCGGAACCGGGTGGTCCAGCGCGCGCCGGGTCGCACTCACAAAGAAATGGCGCACAGGAACAATAAAGAACCGATCAAAGGGGCGCAGGATAAACGCCAGAGGGTCGCTTTTTCCCGGCTTCATAATCATGGGAACCAAAAGCGGGATAATGGTCACGGAAATCACTAAAGATGCGGCCAGCGCCACAGACAGGGTCACCGTTAACGGGCGCAGGATGGTTTGCACAAAGCCACCAATAAACATAATGGGCAAGAGCACAGCTATGGTGGTGATGGTGCCTGAGGTATCGGCCAGAAGAATTTCACCCGTGCCTTTCACGGCGGCGCTCATGGCAGATTCGGTTCCGGCCCGCATGCGCCGTTCGATATTTTCAATGACCACGACGGCATCATCTGCCAACAACCCCACGGCAATCACAATGGCTGTCAGGGTAATCATATCAAACTCATAGCCCATTAAATGCAGGACAACGAAGGTCAGTAAGTAGGTCAGCGGAATGGAAAGCGCAGTAATAAAAGCGGCCCGCGAATTGTTGAGGAATAACAAAATAACGATCAACGTCATCAGGACGGCTTCACGCAAGGATTCCAGCATATTGCCCACGGTTTGATGAATGAGGCGGCCCTGTGTGTCGGCAATGGATAGGGACAGCATGGGAAAATTTTTGGAAAGTTGCGGCAGAAATTTATCAATGGTGGCGATCACTACAGAGGCATCACCATTGTCGCCGCGCAGCAATGAAATTGCCACTGCGGCCTTACCATTGCCATGATAGATGGACGTTGGATCAGCGGCGCCCCACCCCACCGTGCCAAGATCGCCAACGCGAACATGGGTGCCGCCGGGCAAAGGCACGAGGACCTCAGCCAGGTCTTCAGGTAGTCGGGCTAACGCTTTGGCAGTCAATAACAGGCGAAAGCCATGGCGATGCACAAGACCTGCTGGTTTGGAAATATTGCTACCGTCCAGAGCGCGGGCGACGGCATCTGGGCCTATGGCAAAGGCGGCAAGTTTATTGCGGTCAAGATCAATACTGACCTGACGCTTGTCACCGCCAAAGACTTCAACCTCCGCAACGCCCGGAATGTTCAGTAATTCATCCCGCACCGGGTTTTCAACAAGGCGGCGAATCTGGCCAAGATCCAGATCAAAACCTTCGGCGGATGTGGCGGCAAGGACAACAACCGGGCGGGCGGCCTCGGTAATTTTAAAAATCAGCGGGGCCTTGGTGCCCTCTGGCAACTGGCCTGTTACGCGCGGTAATTCCGTGGTGACATTGGTTGCCGCCGTAGAAATATCGATGCCGTATTCAAATTCCACCTGCACGGCTGAAACTTCATCACGTGAGGTGGAGGTGACACGCCGCACCCCATCAATGGCCGAAAGACGCACTTCTATGGGGTGCGTGACCTCGGTTGCCACATCTTTGGCGGCGGCTCCTGGCCATGATGTTACCACGGATATGGTCGGACGATTACTGTCAGGAAAGAGATTAAGCGGCATGGCGTTAAAACTGAGAATGCCATAAATAATGACCAGAGCTAACAACGCCAAAATCGTGTGGGGTCGCGCCAATATCCAGCTAATAAATTTCACTGTACCGCGCCTTTTGTAATCATTACCGGGTCGCCGGTTTTTAATTTCAGCAAGACGGCCTGCTGCGCAATGATGACGCGATCACCGGGCTTTACGTCGCCCTTTATGGCCGCCCCGTCTGACGAGGCCTGGCTGATGGTGATAGGTACCTTATGCAAGGTGGGTTTACCGCTTCTCTCAACAACCTTGACCACATAACCGCTCTTGCCATCCGCCGACCAGGCGATGGCGGTAATGGGAACATAAAGCGCGTTTTTGGTCTCTTTGGTGATAACCCTGACGGGGAGGCGCGCGCCGATGGGCAAACCAAACGGTGCGGTTTCAAGATCAACATTGACGCTGCCCATGGAGAGGGGGTCCAGGGTTTGATTAATTCTGGTAATTTTGGTGCGGGTGCTTTTATTGTCGGCACGCATTTCAACCGTACTGCCGATCTGTAATTGGTTAAGAACGGCCTGCGGCACCATGACAGAAAATCGTGTAATGCCGGAAACGGACAAGCGATAGATCGGCTTGCCGGGGACTGCGAGATTTCCCGGCTCAGCCAAACGCGCCGCGACCGTACCGCTCTTGTCGGCAATAATAACCGTATAACTCCGCTGGGTTTTAAGCTGTGATAATTGGTGGCTTAGCGACAACGTCTTTTCCTTGGCGGCAAGATAAGACGTCTGGGCGCTCTCAGTTTTTTCCCGAGTTGAAAACCCCTTTGTAAGCAGCGTTTGTTGCCGTTCCAGTTCTTTTTTTAAGAAACTTTCCTGCTCTTTTGCGGCATTCAGATTAGCAGTTAGCGCTGCGATCTCATCGTTGATTTGCGAATCATCAATGCGCGCCATAATTGTGCCTGGTTGAAAGGGCTGGCCTTCTCTTGGTCCCATTTTCGTGATGGTCCCGGAAATCTGCGGGGTTATCATCACCTCGGAATCTGCTTTTTTTGTCGCCAGAGCGAGAAACCCGTTGGTGACCGTTTTGTGTTCGACCAATGCGCTATGCAGTGCCCAAGGCGCAAGGACTGGCGCGGATGCCTGCTCATGTTCTCTGGTGCGTGTGATACGCAAGAAAATGGCCCCAAAGACCAATATGGCGATGCCAAGAACGACCGCCAGATATGAAATGCTTTTTGATCGTTTCACTGGGTTTCTTCCTCATCATTTTGCACGGAGTTTCTACGCACGCCTGTAGGATGTTCTGGTTGAGATTAGAAAACGCAAAAGAAACCATATCACAAAATGGCCGCATCGTGCCGTTGGGAGATAGTGTTTCAGGTCTTCTGCGATAAAGAGGTTGAGTGTGGCTAGAATTACCAGTTTTCACCCAGCAATTCAAAATAGGATTGTGGGTGCAAACAGGCCGGGCAAACTTTGGGGGCTTCTTGCGCTTCGTGCAAATAACCGCAATTGCGGCATCGCCAAGTGATGACGTTATTGCGTTTAAAAACCTTGCCCGCTTCCAGATTGGCTGCCAGGTCCCGATACCGTTTACCGTGCTGTTTTTCGGCAATGCAGATGGCATCAAAGGCCGCCGCAACGGCTTTAAATCCCTCTTCACGGGCCGTTTTGGCAAAGGCCGGGTATAATTCCGTCCATTCATGCTCTTCGCCGATCGCCGCAGCTTTCAGGTTTTCTAATGTGGTGCCTATTTTGCCAGCGGGATAAGAGGCTGTGATTTCCACATCCCCGCCTTCCAGAAATTTGAAAAAGCGCTTGGCGTGTTCTTTTTCCTGATCGGCGGTTTCGGTAAATATATCGGCGATCTGAATCAGGCCTTCTTTTCTGGCCGCCGAGGCAAAATATGTGTAGCGGTTGCGCGCCTGTGCCTCGCCAGCAAAGGCTTTCAGCAGGTTCTTTTCAGTCTGGGTCCCGATAATACTCTTGCTCATCTCATTTTTCCTGTGAAGCGGTGTAAAGGCAATCGTGCCTTTGTCGTTCTTATATGGTCAGAGAATTGAACAAAAACAGGCGTCCAAAATGCGACAAATTGTCTGCCTGCGTAGCTTATTCCACCAGATTATCAGCCATAATTTCAACCAGACTATTCAGGCCATGATCCCATTTCCAATGAGCGATGCTTTCATCCATGGTCAGACGGCAATTGGCGCAAGATGATACCATGGTATCCGCCCCTGTGGCTTCAACCTGATCCATCTTGATCTTGAACACCTTGTGGCGCAGGTCGGCGGCACTGGCCATGGCCTGCACACCCCCGCCGCCGCCGCAACACCAGTTAAAGTTTGCAGTCGGCGTCATTTCACGAAAGTCTTCGGCAAAGCCGTCCAGTAAAACGCGGGCCGCCTCGGCGGCACCACCGCGCCGAGAAACCTGACACGGATCATGATAGGTAATGGGTCTTTTATAGGGTTTCAGCTTCAGTTTATCTGCACGTTTAAGGTCTGCCAGAAATTCAGTGATGTGCAGCACATCAAAAGGTAATTCTCGGCCTAAAAAGTTAGCCCCAGACCAGCGCATCACGCCATACGCATGACCGCATTCAGGGATCACCACAGTTTTGATACCCAGTTCTTCTGCGGCTTCAACAATGCGGCTTAGTCCCAACTTTGCCAGATCAATCTTGCCCGACAAAAAGCCAAAATTGGTTGCCTCATAGCCTTTGGAACTAAAGGTCCAGTTGACCTTTGCGTGGTTCAGTAATTTACCCATGGCGACAATGCTGTCTGGATATTTCATCATCTCTATCGAGGACACGGTCAGCAGAACCTCAGCACCTTCTTTATCCAGCGGCAGTTCAATGTCGTTCTCGTCTTCCAGCCATTCCAGCCGGTCGACCAGCTTGTCTGATGTCAGGCCCAATGGAGAACCATGCTCGCGCACATTTTCCGCTGCCTGCATCAAATCCTTTGGTCCAAGTCCGGCGGCGACATAGGCTTGGCGAGTGACCGCCACAATAGAGGAAATATCAATGCCCATCGGGCAGACCGCCGAACAGCGCCCGCACATGGTGCAACTATCAAAAATTAAATCTTCCCAGTCCTCAAGGTCTTCGGATCTAATTTTTCTTCCCAGACCAAGCCAATTCAGCGGAGATTTGTTGCGTTTCCACGCCTTTGCAATGGGAAACAGTTTATAGGCCGGGGTATAGCGCGGATCATTGGTGGCTTCATAAAAATGACAAGCTTCGGCGCATTGGCCACAATGCACACACGCTTCCAGATACGGCGCTAAATTGCCTCCGGTGAGCGCCATGAACTTATCTGCGGCACTTTGCAATTGCTCGTTAGTCAACATGGTTTTACCTCCGCTTATTGCGCCCCCTGATCATCAAAACGCGCACGCCAAGAATAGTGCCGACAAGGGCAACCAGCAGGAATGGCATCAAATGATCCGGGCTGGTCAACACATGTAAAACTGCGCCAGCCAGATCGAAGTGATGAATTGCCTCAGCCCCTGAATGGGCAAAAGCCTCAGACGTCATTACAAGGCTAGCAAGCGTAAAAGTAATCGTTTGAACCAGGTTTTTCATGGCCATATTTTCCTATTGAATATTGATTTGCACCAGCTCATTGCCGTCCGGGTCTGCAACATGGACGGCACAGGCCAGACACGGATCAAAGCTGTGAATAGTGCGTTGTATTTCCAGCGGTTGTTTGGGGTCATAAAGGGTATGACGATCCATCAGGGCCGCCTCATAGGCACCCGGTTGGCCGCTGGCATCGCGGGGGCCGGCATTCCAAGTGCTGGGCACCACGGCCTGGTAATTGCTGATTTTCTTGCCCTTTATGACCACCCAATGGGCCAATGCCCCGCGCGGTGCCTCCATAAAGCCCACCCCGCGTGCTTCGGCTGGCCAGGTGGATGGATCCCATTTGGTTTCACTGTGAACAGAGAGGTCTCCGGCTTTAATGTTGGCCATCAGATTGTCGTACCAGACCATCATCTGGTCGGCGATGACCTTGCTTTCCAGGGTCCGTGCCGCGGTGCGGCCCATGGTTGAGAACATGGCTGTGAGTGGCAGATCAAGTTGTTTCAACGCAGAATTTGCCAGATCAATGGTTGGCTCATGTCCGTTGGCATAAAGCATCAGCACTCGGGCCAGCGGGCCAACCTCCATGGCTTTACCGCGCCAACGCGGGGATTTAAGCCAGGAATAGCTCTCCTCCATATTCAAATGCTCATAAGGGGCTTTTGGGCCAGTATAGTTGAGATTGGTTTGGCCCGCATAGGGGTGCAGGCCATCCTTTTTTCCCTCATAGTCATACCAGGAATGATCGACAAATTCCTGTATCTGTTCCGGGTCATTCATATCCACCGGGTGAATTTTGCTTAAATCCCTGTCCAGAATGACCCCGCTGGGGATGAGCCAGCTAGAGGGATCATCTTCGCCAGCACTTGGAAAATCCCCAAAAGTCATGAAGTTCCCAAGGCCTTCGCCTCTGGCAAACCAGTCCTTGTAAAAACTGGCAATCGCCAACGTGTCAGGCAGATAAACCTGAGTGACGAATTCCTGCATATGGTTGATCACCCGGCGAATCTCTTCCAGCCCCGTCATGTTCAGGGCCGTTGCGCCGCTCTCATCGGTGCTTATCGGTGTTGGTGCACCACCCACCAGAAAGTTTGGATGCGGGTTTTTGCCACCAAAAATAGCGTGCAGTTTTACTACATCCCGCTGCCAGGCCAGCGCCTCCAGATAATGCGATACGGCCATTAAATTAGCCTCTGGGGGCAATTTGTATTCCGGGTGCCCCCAATAGCCTTGTGCAAAAATGCCCAATTGGCCGGACTCGACAAAGCCTTTGAGTTTTTTTTGCATATCGGCAAAATATCCGGGGCTGGATTTGGCATAAGATGAAATTGATTGCGCCAGTTCCGAAGTGGCCTTGGGATCTGCATTGAGGGCCGAAACCACATCCACCCAGTCCAGCGCATGCAAATGATAAAAATGCATCACATGGTCATGAATGTGCTGGGCCCCAATCATCAAATTGCGGATAAGCTGGGCATTTTTAGGGATTGATATGTTGAGCGCATTTTCCACCGCACGCACCGAGGCAATGCCATGAACCAGTGTGCAAACCCCGCAAATGCGCTGGGCAAAGGCCCAGGCATCGCGCGGATCACGACCTTGCAGGATCAGCTCTATACCGCGTACCATGGTGCCCGAGCTATATGCGCTTTCAATGCCGCCAGCCTCATTGGTATCAACCTCGATACGCAAATGGCCTTCGATGCGGGTGATTGGGTCAACAACAATGCGTTTATTCATAATGCGCTCCATGCGCTGTCGGGTTCAACGGTTTCATAGTTTGATCCCCCGGTGGTTCAGCTGTGACCCCATCTCTCCCCGGGTTATGAAAACCAGAAAACTGTGCATTAATTTGCCAAAGGGAAACCAGATCAGAAAAGCGCAAACGCTGAGGATATGGATAGCCAACAGGGTTTCATAACGAAGGCCCACATGGCTGGCGGCGGCAAGGCCGGTCAGCACAGGGACAATTGTCACCACCCAGGTCACATAGTCATCCATGGTTGAGATAAGCTGTAAAACCGGGCTGGAAAGGCGGTGCGCCAGCGCCAGTATCAGGGACGCTACGGTCACTCCTCCCACCGCAAAAATGAAAATATTAGGCAGAGCAGGCCACGTCAGGCCCGTAAGGCTTTTGATGAACAGAATATGCGGCGCGAAGCTTAAGATGATGATCGCCAATCCTACATGAAATACCCAGCCATTAACGGTGGTAAAGCGGGTGCGTTTGGTGAATGCCGGTTTGGGGACCATACGTCGAAAGAACTCGGCACAGGCGGCAACCAGCGTTGGTTTGGCACCGACGCGAGCAACGGATTTATCCTTCGCCCAGGGCATGAACATCAGGCTTGCCAGACGCCATACAATGCCAAAAACAAAGACCGCCAGCGCAAATTGCAAAGCCGGTCCGCGGGCAAAATCGAGAAGGCCGGTCATTGGTTCTCCTCCTTCACTTTATTTTTGGCTGCGTTTTTCTTTCGTGCACGGGCAATGGTTGCGCTGACGGCGCCGGCGACGACCCCGGCTGCTGCCGCCCCGGCGACAACTTTGCCCACCGTGTTGATGGGGGCCGGTATTGGTTTGTAAAACCCACCCTTGTCCCAGAAGTTGGGTTCGGAACAGCCAAGACACCCATGCCCGGATTGAATGGGAAAGGTGATGCCGCCATTCCATTTTACCGTGGCACAGGCGTTATAGGTAACGGGCCCCTTGCACCCGACCTCATAAAGGCACCAGCCTTTACGCGCGCCCTCATCGTCAAAACTTTTGGCAAACAGGCCGCGTTCATAAAACGGACGGCGATAACAGCGATCATGAATGGAGTTGCCAAAATAGATAAGTGGCCGTTTCAGATGATCCAGTTCGGGGAGTTTTCCAAAGGACAGAATATAGGCAATGGTGCCGGTCATGGCTTCGGGAATGGGCGGACAACCGGGTATATTGATGATGGGTTTGTCGGTGATGATCTGGTCTATGCCCACTGCTCCGGTCGGGTTGGGAAGCGCCGCCGGTATGCCTCCAAAGGTAGCGCAGGAGCCAACCGCAATGATCGCCATCGCATCTTTGGCAAGTTCCTTAAGTTCGGCAAGGCTTGTGTTTCCTGCGGAAGTTGAAAAAACTCCATCATCATCCAAAGGGATCGCCCCTTCAGCGACCAGAATATATTTTCCCTTGTTTTCCTCAACGGCCTTGCGTCGTGCCTCAATGGCGGCAACCCCGGAGACATTCATTAGTGTTTCGTTGTAATCCAGAGAAATAAAATTGAAGATTAAATCTTCCAGGGTTGGCGAGAATGAGCGGGTGAAGCTTTCGGTACAGCCAGAGCATTCTTGAAACGATAACCAGATGACTGATTGTCGCCGTGCCGTCGCCAGATTATCCGCCATGGCTTTGGCCATTTGCGGTGTCAGCGCCATGGACGAGGCCAGATAGGCCGTAAATTTAAGAAATGCGCGGCGCGAAACGCCTTGCTCTTGCAGCATTTCCCCAATGGTTTGCGGCTTAGACATCATCGCTCTCCTTGGTGTTTATCCCAGCTAAGCGGGTGGCGGCAGCACGGGCATCATCCGGGTGAGCCCGTAAAATGTCGGGTACTGAAGTGATGTTGATCTCTTCGGCGGCAATACGCCCGTCCCCGTCAATGTGGCGGACCCACCAAACGCCAGCGAAGGTCGTTTCCCAGATGTCGCTTTGGCCCGAGACATACAATTTAATCTCAACCTCACCACGCCCAAGCCGGACTTCCAGGTCATTGCGGTCCGCATTGCTCATCGGCAAAGAGCGCAAATCAATGACCGTCTCTTCCCCACTGAGCGCAAACACTTGCAAGCGCTCAGCAATTTCACTCAGAACGCTATCCGCCATACCAGTAAGGGGCGGCGTACATGGGGTTAGGCTTTCAGGAAGGCTCATGTGACCACCTCTCAAGGACGTCACGCACCGCGTTACACGCCGCAGGAATGGCGGCCCTGACAGCCGCCGTCGGCTCTACCCCCCAGCGGGTATATTCAGGCTGAATCGCAATGAGCGCCCGTATTTTTGGTGCACGCCCATTTAAAGTGGCAGCATCCAGAAGATCGGCCAGCGCCACTTCATGTACCGTGCTTCTGGCGGTGCTAAGATGCGCATCCATTTGCGCGTTTTCAAAGGTACACACTGTGCCTGGCGGGCCTTTAATGCGGGCCGCATCAACAACAATCAGACGGTCAGCGTCTTCTATTTCCGGCAATAGCGATAGGCCAATGGTGCCGCCATCGTGAATGCTGACGTGCTCGCCAAACCCGTTTTCCTTGCGCAAGATTTCGGTAACGTGGATTCCGACACCATCATCGGAAAGCAAGGTGTTGCCTACCCCAAGAACGAGTATCCGTTCATTTGTTTTAGTAAAGGCCGGCATTGTCTCCTCCGCTCCAATATTTAAACACTCTCTATACCAATTTTAATACAAGGGGAGCGAGACGTATCGCCGCATTAACCATACGATCTCTTGCACAACGATCATTACAGGCACATAAAACATACACACGGGCCAATTTTTCTTGGAGTATAATAATGTGCCTAGGCGTACCTATGCGTATTCTTGAACTAGACGGCTTTGCTGCACGTTGTGAGGCCAAGGGCATAGAGCGCCAAGTCAACCTGTTCTTATTGCAACATGAAACGTTGGCCATAGGCGATCTGGTGATGGTGCATGTGGGCAATGCCATTGCCAAAATGAGCGAAGAACAGGCCCGCAATGCCTGGGATATTTATGACGAGATGCTAGAACGCGAACAAGAGGCACAAGGCCGTGCATGAGCTGTCCATATGTCAAAGTCTGCTCGATCAGGCCCGCCAGATTGCTGACCAGAACAAGGCCGGGATAGAAACTATTGTCGTGCTTATTGGCCCTCTTAGCGGCGTTGAGGCTCCCTTATTGGCGCAGGCTTTTAGCATTGCCCGCCAGGCCGCCGGCTTTCCAGATACCGAGTTGGAAATTGAACTTAGCTCGGTGCGAATACGATGCCGTCAGTGCGGTAGCGAAAGCAAGGTCCCCAACAATGCGCTGCTTTGCGGTTCTTGTCAGAGCTGGCGGGTGGAACTGATCAGCGGTGATGAGATGATCCTCAAAAGCCTGGTGCTTATCGAAAAACCAGCGGTCATGGTTAAGGCCGGATAGGAGAAGACAATGTGTGAAACTTGCGGATGCACGATCACCCCCGGTAACGCGCATCTGGTGACAGATGAAGGCCATTTGGCTCACACCAAAGATGGCAAAGCCAGCATAGAGGTGCTTTCGTCGCTTTTGCACGAAAACAACCATATGGCGGCACATAATCGTGAGCATTTTAACCGCCATAATGTGCTGGCATTGAACCTGATGTCCTCGCCGGGTTCCGGCAAAACCGCCCTATTGGAGGCCACCATCAAGGCGTTAGGATCGAAATATCGCATAGGTGTGGTTGAGGGCGATCTGGAAACGGAAAACGATGCGCAAAGGATCAGAGCACAAGGCGTACCGGCGGTGCAAATCACCACGGGTCAGGCCTGTCATCTAGATGCTCATATGGTGCATGACGCCCTGCACGAACTGGATCTGGGTAGCCTCGATATTGTGTTTATCGAGAACGTCGGCAACCTGGTTTGCCCGGCTAGTTTTGATCTGGGCCATCATGCCAATATCACCTTGTTGTCGGTCACCGAAGGCGATGACAAACCGGCTAAATATCCGGTGATGTTTCGCGGTTCCGATCTGGTGCTTTTGACCAAATCTGATCTGCTGGAATATCTGGATGATTTTGATACGCAAAAGGCCAAGAACCATGTACGTCATCTGGCCAATGCAGCTCCGGTATTGACGCTATCATCGCGGCGCGAAGAAACTCTGAAACCATGGTTTAATTGGCTGGACGCCATGGTGAAGGCGCATCAGAAAAATCAGAATATCGCGCCGACCATGCAGCCCGATGGCATGGCGTTGCACAGTGCCAGCACGTCATGAAAAATGCCGCCCAATGGCTGGACCGTATTCGGGCCTTGCCCATAGAAAAACCCATTCGTGTCATGAATGTTTGCGGCGGTCATGAGCGCACGATTAGCCATGCCGGTTTGCGCGGCGCACTACCCGAAAATATCGAAATCATTCCCGGCCCCGGCTGCCCGGTCTGTGTGTGCCCGGAAGAAGATATTTATGCCGCCATAGAGCTGGCCATGAAACCGGATATTATTCTGGTTGCTTTTGGCGATATGTTGCGGGTGCCGTGCAATGGCCCCAAGGCACGGCCACGGTCTTTGGAACAGGCCAAGGCCGCCGGGGCGGACGTGCGTGCCATTGCTTCACCCGCGCAGGTGTTGAAAATTGCGAATGAAAATCCGCAAAAAGAAGTGGTGTTTTTCGCCGCCGGGTTCGAGACCACCACAGCCCCCGTAGCGGCTTTGCTGGCACAGGGTACGCCCAAAAACCTGAGCGTGCTGCTTTCCGGCCGTCTCACCTGGCCAGCGGTGGCCATGCTGTTGCAAAGCGAAACCGCCGGCTTTGACGCGCTGATCGCGCCAGGCCATGTTTCGGCCATTATGGGACCAGAAGAATGGGAGTTTGTGGTCCGCGATTATAATATTCCAGCGGCGGTGGCCGGTTTTACCCCGGAAAGCCTTTTAGCGGCGCTCTATTCAGTCTTGCAGCAATATCTGTGCAAACGCCCGGGCCTGGAAAATTGCTATGCCGGTGTGGTGCCTGCCGGGGGCAACCCGACGGCCCGTAAAGTAATGGCCGAGGTGCTGGGTGTGATCGATGCCAATTGGCGTGGTATCGGGATTATTCCAAATTCCGGCTACGCGCTTAATCACGCATACGTCCATGCGGACGCGCGCAAACGCTTTGCGCTGGATGTGGATCAGGCCCGCAAACATGCCGGAGAAATGCCCCCCGGATGTGATTGTGCCCGCGTAGTTCTGGGCAAAATTTATCCCAATCAATGCATCCTTTATGGCAAGGCCTGCACCCCCAGAAAACCCATAGGGCCATGCATGGTTTCCGACGAGGGCGCGTGCCGTATCTGGTGGTCTTCCGGCATTCGCGAGCCAGACCGGAAAATATCTGAAAACGCCTGATGATTGCGCGCGACATCATTATTAGCGGCCAGGTACAGGGGGTGGGATATCGCCCCTTTGTCTATCGACTGGCACACAAAATGAACCTGCATGGCCAAGTACATAATGGTGCCGGCCGGGTGTTTATTCACATCGAAGGCGACGGTGCCCAGATAGATTGCTTTGCTGATCAACTGATAATAGCGGCCCCGCCTCTGGCGCGCCCTAAACTGGACACCTTACAAGAAGTACCCGTGCGTGGCGATCAGGGGTTTCGCATTGAAACCAGCACCTCGGACGCCATGCCAGAAGTGCATGTCCCCCCCGATATGTTCACTTGTGATGATTGTCTGGCTGAAATGAGTGACCCGGCTGAGCGTCGTTTTGGCTATCCGTTTATCAACTGCACCCAGTGCGGCCCTCGTTATACGCTGATCCGCGCCATGCCCTATGACCGCCCCAGCACCACTTTGCGCGATTTTCCGCTGTGCGATGATTGCCGGGCTGAGTTTGAAAACCCGTTGGATCGGCGCTTTCATGCCCAACCTTTGGCCTGTGCCAAATGCGGGCCGGGGCTGGAATTTGTTTTTGGGGCCGAGTGCATCAATGACAATGCGGCGGCGCTGGCCGCGTGTATTACCGCTTTGCGGGACGGGAACATTATCGCCATCAAAGGCGTTGGCGGCTACCATTTGGTGTGTGATGCGCAAAATGATGCGGCAATAAAAGCTTTACGTAAACGCAAGCACAGACCCGACAAACCGCTGGCGGTGATGTTCGCGCAAACCGGAACCGATGTACTGGATCATGTGCGCCAGTATTGCACCCTATCTGACAAAGAAGCCAAGGCTATTTCTGATCCAGCGCGGCCGATTGTGCTGGTACGTAAACGTCAGCGCAGCGCGCTAAGTGAGCATTTGGCTCCGGGGCTTGGTGAACTTGGTGTATTTTTGCCCTATGCTCCCCTGCACCACCTTTTATTGCGTAACTATGGTGCGCCTCTGGTGGCCACATCGGGCAATATCAGCGGCGAGCCGGTCATTATCGATACTAAAATGGCGGCGGAACGCCTCGCCACCATTGCGGACGCTTTTTTACATCATAATCGCCCGATTATACGCCCAGCGGATGACAGTGTTGTGCGCGTTATCGGCGGGGCAGCTAGATCAATGCGATTGGGGCGCGGTGCTGCGCCGTTGGAAATTGAGCTACCTGCCACTTTGCCCGAACCAGTGCTGGCGGTTGGTGGTCATATGAAAGGGGCTATAGCGCTGGGGTGGGAAAATCGGGTTGTCCTCTCGCCTCATATTGCTGACTTTTCCAGCCCGCGCAGTCTGGATGTTCTGGTTAGCTTAGCAAAGGATTTACAGGCGCTTTATGGCATTCAGGCGGAAAAAATCATTCACGATGCGCACCCCGGTTATGCCAGCACGGTATGGGCAAGGCAGCAGAGACTGCCTTTGTGCGCCGTGCAGCATCATCGCGCCCATGCCTCGGCTTTGGCTGGTGAACACCCTAAGATCAAAAACTGGATGGTGTTTTCCTGGGACGGAGTGGGCTTAGGTGGTGATGGCACGCTCTGGGGTGGCGAGGGATTTGTCGGTACGCCCGGCAATTGGCAACGTGTCACCAGCTGGCGGTCTTTTGATCTTTTGGGAGCTGATCATGCCGGGCGCGAGCCGTGGCGCTCAGCGGCGGCACTCCTCTGGCAAAGTGGGGAGGACTTACCCCAACAATCCGCAGACAGGGAACTGGCAAAGGCGGCCTGGAAGAAAGGCATTAATGTACATACCACCAGTGCCGTTGGGCGTCTGTTTGATGCCGCTGCATGTCTCGTTATGGGGCTGGAAAAGGTTAGTTTTGAAGGTCAGGGGCCCATGCAGTTTGAGGCGCTGGTCCGCGGCAAAGCCGAGGCCATCCCCCTGCCCTTAGTCATTGGTGATGATGGGGTGGCGCGCAGTGATTGGCGGGCCTTAATCCCAGTGATGCAGGATCGTGAAATGCCGGGTGAAAAACGGGCTGCGGTCTTTCATGAAAGTCTGGCACAGGCGCTGGTCGATCAGGTGATTTTTGCACACGAAGTCCACGGGTTTGATGCCATTGGCCTAACCGGAGGCGTGTTTCAAAACCGGGTTTTAGCGGAATGTATTCTGGGAAAATTGGTTGCACTGAACATACCCGCCTTTTTACCGAGGCGCGTTCCCATCAATGATGGCGGGCTGGCTTTTGGGCAGATCATGGAATTTTTGGGGAAAACTGATGAGCATATTTGAGGACCGTTTCGTAACTCTGGCCCATGGCAATGGCGGGCGTTATATGCGTGAACTGATCACGGAAATATTTGCCCGTCATTTGCATAATCCAGAACTGGATATAGGCACCGATGCCGCCGCGATTACCTTACCCGAAGGCATGGTCGTTATGACCACCACTGACGGGTTTATTGTGCAACCATTGGAGTTTCCAGGCGGTGATATTGGCTCGCTTTGTGTGCATGGCACAGTCAATGATCTTGCCGTTTCAGGCGCAAAACCGCTGTATCTGACATTGAACGCCTTTATAGAGGAAGGCTTTGATCTGCGCACTTTGGATCGGCTGATCCAAAGTCTGGGTAAGGCAGCCAGAGAAGCCGGTGTTCGCGTGGTGGCTGGCGATACCAAAGTGGTACCGCGCGGTCATGGCGGCGGGCTTTATCTTGCCAGCACGGGCATTGGCGTGCGCAAAGCTGGCCTGAAACTTGGCCTGCCACAAATTCAAACGGGTGATGCCATTCTGGTCAGCGGCCCCATTGGTGATCATGGCATTGCCGTATTGCTGGCCCGCGAAGATTTTGACTTAAAAGGTGATGTGCACTCCGACAATGCCAGCGTCCTGCCCCTGACACAGGCGCTGCTTGATCTGCCCGGCTTGCATTTTATGCGCGACCCCACACGCGGTGGTCTGGCCATGGTGTGCAATGAAATTGTACAAGGGGCGAAGGCGCAAATCCGCCTGAGAGAAGAGGCCATCCCCGTACGTGGTCCGGTACGCAGTGTCTGTGAAATTCTGGGTTATGACCCCTTTTATCTGGCTTGCGAGGGGCGGGTGGTTGCCATCATGAAGGCCAATGCTGCCAAAGAGGCCCTCGCCATCTGGAAGGCGCTTCCTGGCGGGAAAAACGCCGCCATTATCGGTGAAGTGGTATCGGGTAGGCCTCGCGTTATTTTGCAAACCCCCATTGGCGGTGAACGCACGCTGGAAGAACTTGAGGATGACCCCTTGCCCAGAATCTGCTGAACTCAATCCGCTAGAGAACCGTCAAGGAGGCTTTTTTTACACAGCGACGTAATAAACTTGGTCGGTTGATACTCTTTTTTATGGATGCTCTTGCACCCTGTTGCGGCAGATTATTTCCCTGCCTGCCTAATTAAATCCCCTGTTACGATTTTTAGGGAAATTGCCCGTCTTTATATGAAGTGGGACACTGGTGAAAACTACAGATGAAACCAGAAAAGAAAGCTGGCCCGGTCGTGCACATCATACCTAGTTTAAGCTCTGCGATCTCCATTGTTTTATGGGACAGCGCTTTGGCTTTGGCATCCATTGCCAACCCGTTTATGGAATCAATATATGGCAATATCATGCGCCCCAATTCCGAGAGGTGCGTGTGCGCACGTTCACGGTGAAAAAGCGCCCCCCAGATCGGCTTCCAACCTCTGGATGGCACGCGTCAGCGTGGGCTGTGTTACATTACAGGTGTTTGCCGCGTGTGTGAAATTGAGCTTGTCAGCAAGCGCCAAAAAATAACACACCTCTTTACGTTTGCATTCGACGCCCAACACCTTACAAGGCGCGCATGCTTACAATCACTGATCTTGACTACGCCGTTCAAGGGCGCCCACTCTTCACCAAAGCCTCAGCACGCATTGCGGCCGGGTGGAAAGTTGGCCTCATTGGCCGCAATGGCACCGGGAAATCGACGCTGCTAAACCTCATTCGTGAGGAAATAGAATCCAAAGTGGCTGATGCCGCGATACGGATGAATAAAAATGCGCGTCTGGGCTGGGTGGCACAAGAGGTCGAAGCCACAGACGACACGATTATGGACGTTGTTCTGGCCGCCGATCGGGAACGCCATGCCTTGATGCGCCGCGCCGAGACCGAAACGGACCCTGACCGCTTAGGCGAAATTTACGAACGCCTGACCGATATGGATGCCTGGAATGCCGATACGCGCGCGGCCATTGTGCTCTCTGGTTTAGGGTTTTCATCCGATGACTTTTCCAGAGCCACAAAAGAGTTTTCCGGCGGTTGGCGCATGCGCGCGGCCATTGCCGGTGTTTTGGTCAGCGAGCCTGATGTTTTACTGCTGGATGAGCCGACCAACTATCTTGACCTTGAAGGGGCCGCCTGGCTGGAAGGCTATATCCGCAAATATCCCCATACAGTCATTATGGTCAGCCATGACCGCGAAATGCTCAACCGTTCGGTAACGCACACACTGGCGCTAGAGCACCAAAAATTGACGATCACAACCGGCGGCTATGATGCCTGGCTGAAATTACGGGCGGTCAAAGCGGCGCAATTAACCGCACAAAAAACCAAGCAAGACGCGGAAAAAGCCCACCTTCAGGCTTTTGTTGATCGCTTTAAGGCCAAAGCCTCCAAAGCCCGCCAAGCGCAATCTCGTGTTAAAATGCTGGAGAAGATGCAAGACATTGCCATCCCCATCGCAGAACGCACCACCCCGTTTTCCTTTCCGACGCCCAAAGGGAAACTCGCGCCGCCAATGTTGGAATTGGATGATGCGAATTTAGGTTATGGCGCGGGGGCGCAAATCCTGTCGGGGGTTAGCCTTCGCCTTGACCCGGATGACCGTGTCGCCATTGTTGGTGCCAACGGTCAGGGCAAAACCACTTTGGTTAAATCTATTGCCGAGCGCCTGCCCTTGATGGCGGGAAAACGCAAAGCATCTTCATCTCTTAAAATTGGGTATTTTTCCCAAGACCAGCTTGATGAGCTGACCGCCGGGGAAACGGTGCTGGACCATGTGACGCAAAAGCTGCCCAAAGGCACCGCGCAAAGTCAGGCGCGGGCCAAAGCCGCGCAGATGGGCTTCTCCTATGAAAAGGTAGAAACCAATGTTGAAAAATTGTCCGGCGGCGAAAAAGTGCGGCTTCTTTTGGGCCTTATGTCCATCGACAAACCCCATGTTCTCATTCTCGATGAGCCAACATCGCATTTGGATATTGATAGCCGCGAAGCCTTGATTTATGCGCTGAATGATTTTCCGGGCGCGGTGGTGCTCATTACCCATGATGTCTATCTCGCCGAAGCCACGGCTGATCAGCTTTGGCTGGTCAAAGACGGGCGCGCTAAAAACTATGATGGCGATTTACGAGACTATAAAAAACTCGTCATGCAGGCAGACCGGACCTGATTGAGGTGCCAGATGCTATCAAGGTGCTTGTGCTCGCTATATGAGCAGGTTTTTTGATCTCGTGGCGCGAAATATCGCCTCCGATGGGGCGGCCTGACCAGCCGACACGCAGCCCGCGCTCGCGAAACCTTACGGGTTCGATATACCCACACCAATAGCCATCACCGTAATTATATTGATTTATTATGTAAAAATAACCATATAGTATATAAATATAATTATCATGGCGAGAGTTAAAGGTTGAAAAAATAGCCTATACTGATTTTTGCTAATGTATTTCTGTTCTTTATTATCCCATTCTTTGCCGTCATAATTTCTGTCAGACCGTCCACTGACGGAATGAAGGGTGTTAGTCAGAATAGAAATAGGCCAAAACAATAACTCCGAAAAGGAATAAATAGGTAGAAACAATCTATAGAATTTTTTCCCTTCACCTTTATGTACTGAAATTCTATCACGCGAAAATGGTATAGGTATAATGAATTCACTCCATACACCATTTTCCACTGCGTGCCATTTATACAGAGAGCTTCTAAATCGCATGCCTGAAGTTATGATTCCCATGGTGAGGTAATCCTTCAATGTGTCAGGAGCCTCAAATGGAAGCCAGAATAGTATTGCCCCCCATAGTGGTCGTGTTGTATTTTGGAAGACCATTATCGCCTCACCAAAATAGCTCTTAAAGTTTATAATCCCATTTAATAGCGCTAAAAAGGCAATTGTGCCCAAGAGCACTCCGAACACACCACCCGCACTGCTTATTAATTTTTTCATAAATATCCCCATAGAAAAACTTGTGGTGCCG
Source organism: Robiginitomaculum sp. (assembly GCA_021776525.1). GTDB lineage: Bacteria > Pseudomonadota > Alphaproteobacteria > Caulobacterales > Maricaulaceae > Robiginitomaculum_B. The sequence goes on along the minus strand of JAJFFT010000001.1, from coordinate 204,893 downwards.
CTCAAGTCAACTTTGCATCGACATCCACTAGACTACGGTGCCATTACGGTGACAATTTACTAAATACACTGAAATTACGAATTACGCTAACAGTGCCCGTAATAAACAACAAACCCTATGCAAATCTAAGCACTTTGTGTTTACCTTCGGGTCGGAAATTTTGTAAGGCTCATCTTATGGCGCTCATTAAGGTCACCGATACGATTGCGCTGCTTGATAGCGAGCTGGTGGAAAGTTTTGTGCGCTCGGGCGGTCCCGGTGGGCAAAACGTCAATAAGACGGCAAGCGCGGTGCAGCTACGCTTTGATGTTGCGCACTCCCCCACTTTACCCGAACAGGTCAGGACAAAAATTTTAAACTCAGGCGACAGCCGCTTAACAAAAGACGGTGTTTTGGTCATTTTTGCGGATCGTCATCGGACGCAGGATCTGAACCGCAAAGATGCCCACGATCGGTTGCTGGCCATCATCCGCAAAGCCGCCCATGTGCCCAAAAGGCGCATCGCAACACGGCCGACCTTGGGCTCTAAAAAACGGCGCCTTGATAGCAAAACCAAACGCGGGGCCATAAAGAAAGGGCGGCGCGGCCCAACCGATATGGATTAGCAGGTCATCAGGGGCGCTATGTTTTGCGTTTTATGCGGACCAGTTTTTCCCCGCCATCCCCCGCAGGTTTGCCCTTGAATTGCCCCTTCTCTTTTTCCAGCCGGGCCGCCGCACGGGCGAGCTTTTTCTTATGGGGTTTTTTGCCACCCTTTTTGGGGGCTGCCGGTTTAAATTCAGGGGCGGTGTCCTGGCTCATTCCTTCTTCAAAGCGATCTGACCTCTTGCCATGCTTCTTTTTATAGGTGGATTTGTCCCGTGGCTTAAATTGGGGCCTTGAATCTTCTGCGCTAAAATCAGGCGGGCCGTCCAAACGGTAGGCGGTGATTGCCTTTTCAATTTTTCCTTCCGGGCCAATCTCTAAAACGAAGTCCTCGACGGCGTCTTGGGCTATTTCGACAAAACTTTGCGCTTCGCTGATTTTAATGGCCCCGATGTCTTTCTTGTTTAAGCCGCCAGATTTGCACAGCATAGGCAGTATCCAACGCGGCTCTGCGTTTTGCTTGCGCCCCAGATTAAGCGAGAACCAGACGCTGTTTTCAAAATCATTGCGGCCCCGCGATTTACGCGGCCCGGCCCCTTCCCCTCTATCAGAACCACGGTTGTTTTTGGGGTTATAGCTATCAGCCTTCATCAGCTCTTCGGGGGCCGTATGAGTGGCGCGATATTGACGGACAAAAGCCGTTGCAATCTGTTCAGGTGTATGCGCCTGCAACAATTTTTCGACGATCCCGCTTTCGTTTTTGGCGGTAGGCGCACTTAACGCAAGCTCTTCTAATAAACGTTCATTATCACGGCCCAACACCTCGTCGACAGACGGGGGCGCGGCCCATTCGGCCTTGATCTTGGCGGCACTGAACAGGCGCTCGACGCGCTTGCGCCCGGCATGGGGGACAATAAGAACGCTCACCCCTTTGCGCCCGGCCCGGCCCGTCCGCCCGCTGCGGTGCAACAGGCCTTCGGCATTTTTGGGCATGGTGGCATGGATGACCAGTTCAAGGTCCGGTAAATCAAGACCGCGCGACGCGACGTCTGTGGCGATACAGACTTTTGCACGCCCATCGCGCAAGGATTGCAAGGCATGACTGCGTTCGTTCTGGCTTAACTCACCGGACAGCGAAACAACGGAAAACCCGCGATTATTAAACCGGCTGGTCATGCGATTAACCGCAACACGGGTATCGCAAAAGACAATGGCATTCTTCGCATCATAAAAGCGCAAGACGTTGATAATGGCGTTTTCCTGATCCGCTTTGGCAACGTTCAAGGCACGGTATTCAATGTCCAGGTGTTGCTTGGCTTGGGTCGTCGGATTCACGCGCACAGCGTTCTTTTGATATTTTTTGGTCAGGCCAATAATGGTTTTGGGCACGGTCGCCGAGAACATTAATGTCCGGCGCTCTTCGGGCGCGGCGGTCAGGATTAATTCCAGCTCTTCACGAAACCCCATTTTCAGCATTTCGTCGGCTTCATCCAGTACAATGGCTTTCAGTATCCGCATATCAAGGGAGCCGCGCTTGATATGATCGCACAACCGCCCGGGTGTTCCCACCACGATATGTACACCGCGCCCCAACGCTTTGCGCTCATCACGCATATCCATGCCGCCGACACAGGTGGCAAGCCGGGCACCGGTTTCCATATACAGCCATTCAAGCTCGCGCTTGACCTGCAAGGCCAATTCGCGTGTCGGTGCAATGACGAGCGCCAACGGGGCCTGGGTTGGCGCAAAACTATCGCTTTCGCCCAGCAAAGTTGGGGAAAGGGCCAAACCAAAGGCAACGGTCTTGCCCGAGCCGGTTTGCGCCGAAACCAACAGATCAACAACGTCCAGCCCCGGAGCCAGCACGGCCTCTTGTACCGGTGTGAGGGCGCTATAGCCGCGAGCCGTTAGCGTTGCCGTCAACGCCGGGCGCACATTTGGAAAATTTGTCATTGGTAACCTTTGGGGACATTGTTGTTGTAAAACAACTGAAATCTGAAAATTCCCCATCCCAGTAGACTACAATACAAGTCTGCGCCATTCAGTTAGTGCTCAGTCTCTGTGCTTTTTAAGGGTTTCCCTGTTAATTTTTTAAAGAGTACAATCAGAGGCACCTGTGGGTTGGTCACTGACATACACTGCAAAGAAATGCGGGGTCTTACCAATGACCGTTGTTACTGGGGCTGTTCCAAGTGGCGTGATTCAAGCTGATGCATCACCGGCACCAATATTGGTGGCAGATACGCTCATAAAGCTGATCCAGCCAGAAGGCACCGAGATAATACCATCAGCGGAAAGCCTCGCCACTACGGTCAGAATGTCTGCCCCATAAAAAACTCGCGGCGGAACCATTACCATTCCGCCGCGAGCATGATCGATCAAATGGGGTGCATTTTACCGATCGTCGTCACGTACATGACCTTTTGGGAAGAGGTCGAGTACAATACCGCTGTTATTGTCTGCGGTCATCGCCATCCCCAGGATCGGATTGACAGCAGAGCTTCTGTCATCATCTTCAGCCCGCAAAGTCGCCATGCCATTATAGCTACCGGCGGCGCTACAGTTTTGCAAAGAAAGCGTTACTTCATAGAGATTGGTACTGACGTTGGTTGAGGTAAAGCCACCTGAAACGTTGCAGGTTTGTGTTGAACCGGGGACGCTGTATGTCCCGCTGAAGTCTCCATTGCTGGACACCGTCAGATTGCCAACGTCTTTTCTGCCATCATAGAAATCAAAGCTGCCACCAAGAGTGGCCACTGATGTAACGCGGTCATAATCCCGCGAGAAGGCGGCCCGTAAAGACCCGTTACCGATAGAGGCTGCACTGGCGCTTGTCGCAGGAACATAAGTGCCCGTCGTGAAGCTTTTGGCTTCCCAATTGCCGCCCAATTGGTAGGAAACACCGCCAGTGTTACCGGCCAGGTCGAGGACCGCTGTAGAGGCTGTCCACCCATCAGAACCATCGGTGCTGATCGTTCCTGACAACAGAGTAGCGGAGGAGCCACGACGACCGTTATCGTCACCGCCATTACGGTCATTATCACCGGTTCCATTGTGATCATTGTCGTTACCGTTACGGTCATTATCGTCGCCGCCATTACGATCGTTATCACCGGTTCCGTTGTGATCATTGTCGTTACCGTTACGGCCATTATCGTCACCGCTATTGCTATCGTTATTACCGGTTCCATTGTGATCATTGTCGTTACCGTTACGGCCGTTATCATCGCCGCCATTACGATCATTATCACCGGTTCCATTGTGATCATTGTCGTTACCGTTACGGCCATTATTATCACCACCGTCGCATTGGTTATCACCATTGCCGTTGTGATCATTGTCGTTACCGTTACGGCCGTTATCATCGCCGCTATTGCTATCGTTATTACCGGTTCCGTTGTGATCATTGTCGTTGCGACCATTATCGTCGCCGCCATTACAATCATTATTACCATTGCGGTCATTACCGTTGCGATTGCGATCGTTATCACTATCGCTGTAAACAATGGCATTTACCGAGCCCGTAGAAGAGACAAACAAAAGGCCCTCATGATAGCTGCCATTGCCACTGTTAAAGCGCGCTTCCCAAACCCCTTCAGGCAGGGTTGAGGAAGAAGGCGAAGAGGCTGCGGCGGAAGGCGCTGTAACGGCCAGGCCTGAAGCCCCGCGACCTTGGCCACGGACTGAGCTTTGGGCTGAATCTTCTTCATAAAAGCGCAAATAAACGCGAGAGAGGTCCGGGAAATCGGGAATGCCGGCTTCGGCGTCTGCATTCGCAAACACAGTATAGCTTTTCGGAGCAGCACCAATTTTGGTATGCACAAATGTAGAGGGGGTATCAAGACAGGCACCCGTGACTGCATTAGTTTCGCAAACAAAGAGATTGATCGGCAAGGCAACACCGCCCGTATCAGGCATAGCAATCAGATCAGCTTCTTCGGCCTTACCATTGGTGCCAACACCAATATTCACAGCTGAAATTGCCATGGCTTCGGCACCGCCAGCCGTTGGAATGCGGATATAACCATCGCCACTTGGGGATTGTGCAATCGTCAGAACATCAGGTGAGGGCGTGGCAGACGCAGAGAAAGACAAAGCGTTTACACCATCAACTACGGGCGCTTCGACTTGCGCACCCGCATCATCTGAACAGGCATATGTCAGGCGCAGCGTGCCCGCTGCGACGGGAGCGTTCGCTGTAAAGGTCACAACAAAAGCCTGTGCCGCACCGGCTTCAATATCAACGGGTGTGTCGGCACTGGCGGCCGGTGTGGCATTATCCCCTTGCATGGCCTGGTAAGAAATATCAACCGGCAGCCCCGCTCTACGCAGACTGATGCCGCATGAGCGTGCAATGCTGTCGCCACCATTGATCATGCTGGCAAAAATTGTCACCGGCGTGTCGATTGACGTTGAGCGACTGGACGGCAGAACCGCAGCCTGAAGTGCTGGGCCAGCAAGGGCCATAGTGGATGTGCACATCACAGACAATGAGGCTGCACTGAGCAATAATACTTTCCGAGATACCATCTTAATCTCCATTCCTTCGTTTTAGGCACCATGCCGTTCAATACATTGACGTCACTGCACAGGAAGAACCTCCAGTCGGATATGAATTTTCTGATATCAGAGTTGTGGGGGCATAAAATCTGGCAAATTATCCAGCCAGAAACAAGCCAATTGATGCTGCGAACGAAACTAAAATCGCATATAAATCAATATATTATGAAATGTTGAACGACACATGAACCTGTTATCCGCGCGATCAGCTTTGGGACAATCAGAGCAATTCTGAAACACCAAAAAACCGGGGCCAGGGTGGCCGTCAGAAATGTTTTTTGAAGGAAACGCCGACTGTTAGGGGAACCGGGGGGGTGTGGTGAGTGCTTTGACGAAAGCTAAAGGGGTTGCCAAAAGCAAAGGTATTGGCTTTTTCGTTTAGAATATTGCGCGCATAAGCCGTCACTTGCCAACGTCCAGGTTGTTCAAGAGCGAGGCGAAAATTGATAATATTGGATTGCTCTGCATCACGATTATCAACACTGGCAAAGGTCAGTTGCGACGTCCCTGTATAGGTATAATCCCCACTCAGATACCATTGCCGACCATGCCCGGCATCCCAATTATATTCGGCGATCAACCCGCCGGCTAATGTTGGAATACCCGGCAAGTGATCATTGACCTGCGACCCTAAAAAGGGATTGGCAATAACCAGATCCGGATCATTAAATGATAAGTTTGCATCAAGCGTAAAGCCCGAAAATGGCTCAAATAAAATATCCATATCCACACCACGGCTGCGCACATATCCGGCATTCAAAATAAAGGTAAAGCCATCTGGCAAGATCTGGTCGGTTTGGATGTCATTCCATTTGAACGTAAAGGCAGCGACATGAATTTGCAGCTTGTCGTTCAAAAATGAAAACTTTCCGCCTACCTCGTACATGGTCAATTTGTCAGGTTCAAAGATCTGGTCGCTACCATCGCCCTCATCACCTTCTTCAACCTCAAAGAAAACGCTGTCCGGGCTGTTCAGATTGATCCCGCCAACACGGTAACCCTGCGACACCTGACCATAAAGCAAGGTGTGGTCATTATACTGGTAACTGAGAACAGCTTTGGGCGTATAACCAGAATCCCGGCTTTGACCGAGCCGTGTCACAGAGGCCGTACCCAGGGAGCCGTCAATATTGGCCCGGGTATGTTCGTCGGAGAGAAACCAGCGCAAACCACCGGTCAGATCAACATCAAAAGGGAGGTGCCATGTGGTTTCACCGAAAAATGCAACTTCGTTTGTGCGCTCCTTGCGGGCCTCACTAAAGGCGACATCCCCATTACGGTCCCCGCCCGGAAGCAGGGCGCTGGAATTGGGAATCGTCAGTTTTGACGTAAAATTTTCGCGGCGCTGTGAAACAAAGGCACCAACGAGCCAATCCAGATTGCCTCCAAGCCGGGACACCAGACGCGTTTCATTGGTAATCATGCTGATTTTACGTTCACGATTAAACCCGCTGGGCGTAACCGGCAACGGCGCCAACAGCGGAACCGCCAATGACGCATCAATCTGATCACCAATAGAGCGGTGCACAAAGGCCGTCGACGTGACGACTTCGCCCCAGCCAAAACGCCCTTTGACCTCGGCATAAGGGTTGATGTAATCGTCCTCATGAGGTTCACGAACAAAATTTGACCGCTGATATGATCCAAGCTGGCTCAGAAAATATTGCGTATCGTCAGAGATCACATCCTGGAAGTTAAGCCCGGCATTGACCTCCCAGCTCTCACCAACATTCAGCAAAATTCGAGCACGCGTACCAAACACATCCGTGGTGTTAACGTTTTTCAAGCCCAGCTGAATATCATCAATATAGCCTGCGGAATGATCCAGATAACCGGTTATGCGAAAGGCCAGCTTATCCTCGACCAGCGGCATATTGATCGTCGCGCTGACACGTCCGTTCTGCCCGCCATTTTTGGTTTGGGAGACACCCAGGCTCACCTTGGCAGAGTATGTTTCCAGGTCAGGCGCATTGGTAATCACCCGATAAAGTCCACCCAATGACCCAGCCCCATAGAGCGTGCCTTGGGGACCGCGCAGAACCTCGACATGGTCCACATCATCAAGCTGAAGATAAGGGTCAGGCTCGTTATAATTAAGGCGGATATTATCAAGATAAGCACCGATGGTGGCCTGTTGGCGCCCGGTAAAACTGCCGTCAGAAATACCCCGGATAAATATTTTATTACGGCTTGGACCCAAATTGGTCGATGACATGCCCGCAGTATGAAGTGCCAGTGCATTGGTGTCGGTTATACCCAACACATCCAGCTGTTCACTGTCCATAACGCTTAGGCTCATCGGCAAACGGGATGCGACCCCGGCCCGTTTTGTAGCCCGAACAATAATGACATCACTGGATAAAGGCGTTGATGCCGCTTTGCGTTTTTGGTGTTTTTTATCTGGCGTCGGCGTCACAACAGGCGCCGGTATGATGCGGTACGCGCCCGTACCAACCTTTTGATAGCTATACTGGCTGCCCTTCAGGACGACACCAAGAGCTTCTTCAAGTGTGTACAGACCCAATATGGGTTTGCTGTTGACGTGTTTCAGGTCTGACGAAGAAAAATCAACAGAGATGTGTGTCTGTCGCGCCAGCTGCGTAAGCGAACGATCAAGGCTGAGCCGGGGCAGATCAACAATATAGGTTTTCTTGGCGTCCGCATGTTCTGCTTGTGCAGCCCCGGCACAACACAACAATACCCCTATGCTGGCATGCAAGCACAGCTTTGACAGTCGCTTTGCAGTGGGGAGCTTGGCAAACATAAAACACAATAGCCTGTAGGGGGTTAATGACTTTGAACTGCATCATTGCGACGCAAAACGATATGCGCATCGGTCTGCAGCGCAGCCAAAGATAAAAACTGTGTCAAGTCTTGTATGGCACGGTTTTGATCTGCGATCTGTAAAATTCCCGAAAATTGTAGTGCTGCAACATCATCATCAGCAATGCTGATTTGTTTTGGGAAGTAACGATTAAGCTCATCCACAACAGTGGCAAGATTATCGTTTTCAAAAACCAGATACCCATCTTGCCAGGACATCAACTCTGTCGTGTCAAAGCCCTGAACAACAAGTGCCCTATCGCGTTGGTGTATGGCTTGTTGTCCTTGGACCAGACGCACAGTCTGCGGTGCATCCACCTGCATATCGGCCTGTGTTCCCAGTGGTTTAACTTCAACAATACCTTCGGTCACAGAGACCCGCGCGCCATCAGTACTCAGGCGCACATCAAAGCGTGTGCCAATATCCCTGATATTCAAGGAATTTGCCGCGACGACGAACGAGCGCGATTTTTCATGTTTGACCGTGAAAAAGGCTTCGCCTTGACGCAGTTCGATATGGCGGCTGGTTTTATCCATATTGACCGCAATAGATGTCCCGGTGTTGAGCAAGACCGTGCTGCCATCGGCCAGCGTAATCGTCCGCTGTTCACCAATCTTAGTGGCATAGATCATCTCGCCGGCAGGCGTGTTTTGTGCCAAAAACACCGGGGCGACCAAAAGTAATAATGTGGCAGCAATCGCTGCACCAAACCCACCGCCAAATGCCCAAGGCCGGGAGGTGACGGCCTTGCGGATTTTGCCCATGGGAAAAGCGATGACCTGCCCGGTTGGGGCGGCCTTCACATTATCTTCTGGTGTAAACTCTTCATCCATGTCCTCAGCCACAGCCCATGTCATAACAACCGTATCATAGGCGTCATTATGCGTGGGGTCGGCCTCAAGCCAATCTGTAAAGGCCAGCCAATCTGCTTCGGTGGCCATGCCGCCATGCAGGCGCACATGCCATTCGAGGGCTGTGTCTTCCAGTGCGCTATAAGCGCCGTTATTTGGCGTATTGTTCATGGCTTCTTTCTCGTGTCTCACCCCATTGACGCCACCGTCCGGGCAATTCCTCCAGTTTTTGTTCAAAAAACTTTTACTCTCTATATATGCACGGGTCTTTAAGGGTCGGATTCCTTCAAAATCAGGCGTAATTCGCGCATGGCGCGGATAATATGTTTCTCGACCGTACTGACCGATATACCCAGCTCTGCTGCGACCTGTTTGTGGGGCATGCCCTTCATGCGATGCAAAACAAAGGCGGCCTTGGCTTTGGGTGGCAAAGTATCAATCGCGGCCCGAACCTCGGCAATACGTTCTTTACGTAACAACCGCTCTTCGCCATCTTCTTCATAGCTGGTTGTATAGCCGCCGACTTTTTCAGTACTTTCGTCAGTCCACTTTTCATCGCGGCGCACGCGGCGCTGGTGCTGGCGAATATGATCAATGGACATACGACTGGCCATTGTAAAAAGGTAACTGACCGGATTATCCACTGGCTCGGTGGGTGTGGTCTTGCTGACTTTGACCCAAAGGTCCTGCAAAACATCCTCTGCTGTTGCATCATCACGCAAACGGACCGCCAGAAACCGGCGTATATTGGCCCTCTGTTCCATATAAACGGTATTGAGATCAGCAGTCATTTTGCAAGTATCATCAAAAAATTTCAGCTGGCAATAGAGGATGAACCACCGGCACAACGTCTTCCCCGTATGAGCGGCTAATTATGGCCTGCATTTTGAGCCCGAGGAACAGTCGTGAGTATTCTAGCAGTCAACATCAGTAATGACGGACAACACAACGGACAGGTCCTGATCAACCGTGAAACGGTTGGACGTTTCAGCTCTGTAACCCCTGCGATTATTTCCCTGACCCGCCATTATATGCCTGAGCGGAAGCGCGTCGAAACCTTTATCGAGCAGGTTTACGCAGAAGAATACGGGGCGAAGTTGGATACCCATTATCCTTATCTGATGAGCGCCCGCGATGCACAAGGCAACATTCAGGCTGCCATCGGGTTTCGTCTGGCCAAAGATGCGCCGCTGTTTCTTGAGCATTATCTTGATCGCTCAATTGAGCAGGACATTAGCGCGACACTTGGTAAAACCGTTGAGAGGTCAGCCATTGCAGAACTGGGCAGCCTGGCCTCGCAAGGCCACGGTGCCACATTCTTTTTGTTCATGGTCCTTGCTGACTATCTGAAAGCACAAGGCCTGCACTATGCCACGATCACTGGCACACGCGTTCTTAAACGGTTCTTTGGACAGCTTGGCCTCAACCCGCAACATCTTACGGCTGCCGACAAGAACCGCTTGCCGGACCAAGGTGCCGGTTGGGGCAGCTATTACGACACCTCCCCCCAGGTTCTCTTTGGAGATATTCAAGCCGGGTGCCGTTTATTGCCTATCGTTCACCAACATTGTGCCAATGACGCAAGTGGGCCGTCAAACGACTTGCTGCCCCGTCTGCATTACCCCTTGAGCGGAGACGTAAAATGAGCGCCGTGATTGCCGCAATTGAAACCCACGCACACCGTACAGCCGACAAGCTTGCACTTTATGGGGCGGACTGGGAATGTAGTTATGAAGACCTTGCCAAGGCCATCAAACACACCAGTGTCTGGTTGAGCGAAAACTGCGATACAAAACGCCCAATTGCCGTAGACATGGCCAACTCTCCAGCCTGGTTGGTACTAGACCTTGCGCTGGCCAGTGCCGGTTTCACCAGTGTTCCTTTGCCGCCATTTTTCACAGAAGAACAGCGCCAGCATGCCCTTGAGGACTGTGGTGCGGCCTGGGTGATCCGTGACGCAAACCCCGATGAGGAAAGCTTTCAAATTGGTCCTTTTGGCGTGGTTATGATCCGCAATGAGGCAAAGGTGGCCATCATCCCAGAAGGCACTGCCAAAATCACCTATACGTCCGGATCCACAGGGAACCCCAAGGGTGTTTGCCTGTCACAGAGCGGCATGGAAGCGGTTTCGCGCTCACTGGTCGACGTTATTGGCAGCGATTATGCCGGTACACATTTTTCGGTTCTGCCACTTTCTGTTTTGTTGGAAAATGTCGCAGGATTATACACAACACTGTTGGCTGGCGGCTGTTGCCAGATCGAAGCGGCACATTCAATCGGGTTTGCCCACAGCTTTATGCCAGACTTCCCCCTCTTGGTTACATCTTTGCGCAACGCCAGAGCCAGCAGTGTTATTCTTGTCCCTGAAATTCTGGGTGGCCTGCTTGGTGCCCTTGAAACTCAGGAACATGGCCTAGAGGCCATGCGTCTGGTCGCCGTTGGCGGCGCGCGGGTTGCCCCCGGCCTGTTACAACGGGCCGCAGATTGCGCCTTGCCCGTCTTTCAGGGCTACGGTCTGAGCGAGGTTGCCTCGGTCGTTGCTCTGAACACCCCCGGCGATTGCGATCCGGCAACCACGGGCCGTGTGCTCCCCCACGTCCGCTTGAGTATAGATGCTCAAGGAGAGATTGTTATCCACAATCCAGCCATCCTTGGATATACCGGCAGCGCCACCTTTGATACACCGCTTTATACCGGCGATCTTGGTCAGTTTGATGACAATGGACGCCTCAGCATCACCGGGCGTAAAGCCAATACCATCATCACCGGTTTTGGGCGCAATATTGCCCCAGAATGGGTGGAAAGTGAGTTACTGGCCGAACCTCAAATTGGCCAATGCCTGGTCTATGGCGAAGCCAAACCCGCCTTAGGCGCGCTGATTGTCCCGTCTGGTTTTAATGTTGATAACGCGGCCCTTTGTGCGGCGATCGCACGTGTCAACGCACGCCTGCCGGAATACGCCCGGATTAAACACTGGGCCAAAACCATGCCCTTCACACCCGATAATGGCCTTGCCACGGGTAATGGGCGCCCAAAACGCATTCTCATTCTCAAGGAGTATAAAAAGATGATTGATTCCAGTTACAAAACACCCGGCCAGACCGTGTCGTTTTTTGAACGCCTAGTCACAGAAACCGCTGCCGAACAGCAAATGCTTCTCCAAGTGCCCCAAATCGGCGATGCAATGCAGGGCAAAATCTCGCTTGAGACGTATACTGCTTACCTCACCGAAGCCTTTCACCACGTCAAGCACACCGTCCCTCTGATGGAATGTGCCAAAGCCAATATGCCTGCAAGCAAAGCCTATCTGCTGGATGCTTTGGACGAATACATCGAAGAAGAAACCGGTCATGAAGAATGGATTCTCAACGACATTGGCAATGCCGGTGGAGACAAGGAAGCCGCACGACACAGCACACCGCGTTTTGGCACCGAAATGATGGTGTCTTACGCCTATGATACCATCACCCGGCTCAATCCTGTTGCTTTTTTTGGCATGGTGTTCGTACTCGAAGGAACCAGCACACAATTGGCCACTGGCGGTGCTGAGGCGGTTCAAAAAAACCTGGGTTTGGCCAATAACTGCTTTACCTATCTCAAATCACACGGGGCGCTGGACCTGGAACATATGAAGTTTTTTGCCGAACTGATGGGCAAAATCGAAGACCCGGAAGATCAGGATGCCATTGTGCATATGGCTAAGCGGATGTTTGTTTTGTTTGGCGATATGTTTGCTGGCATTCCTCATAATGAGGAGCTTGAAAATGCGGCTTAAAGGCAAACGGGTTGTCATCACCGGTGGTGCCGGTGGTCTGGGTAACAGGATTAGCGCCCTGATGCTCAAAAAAGGGGTGCGCCTGACCATTGTTGACCGGGCAAAAGAGCTGCCCTTCGACGCTGATCTGATCACCGGAGATCTTTCAACCCAAGAGGGGATTTTTGCTATTGGCCAGACTTTGAACGAGCTGAACCCGGATATTCTGGTCAACCTGGCTGGCATGCAATATTTCGGGCCGGTCGAGCAACAAGACGCCAATTCCGTTGTCCTGTCATATATGCTCAACCTGGTTGCCCCGGTTATGCTGGCACAAGCCGTTATTCCCGCCATGCGGGACCGGGGAACCGGCCAAATTGTCAATATCGGTTCGATATTCGGATCCATCAATTTTGCCCATTTTGCCACCTATTCATCGGCCAAAGCCGGCTTGAAGGGGTTTAGCGAATCCCTGCGCCGCGAACTGAACGGATCGGGTGTGGGCGTCACATACATTGCGCCGCGCGCTGTAAAAACACCACTCAATAGCGAAAAAGTTATGCAATTTGCTGAGCTAACCCACATGAATATGGATGAGCCTGACATGGTGGCCAAGCGTATCGTCAAATCCATTATTGCTGACAAAAAGGATGTCTATCTGGGCTTCCCGGAAAGCTTCTTTGTACGCCTGAATGCGGTGCTGCCGCGCATTGTCGATGGGTCATTGGCTGCCAATGACAAAATCGCCCGCAAGCTTTTTCACACCCAGTAAACCTTGAACCAAAACCAGAAGAGGAAACTTCAAATGAAAATATTTTCACTGGCCCTGCTGAGCGCCGCCATGATGACCCAAACGGCCTATGCCGATGATGTCTCGGACGGGATCGCCCGTTTGCAACATCAATGGGCCGCGATCAATTATCAGACAGCGGACCACGATCAAAAATTGCAACAAATGGACAATCTGGCGGCTGCGGCTGACCAGTTTGTTACCGCCAATCCAGACCGCGCCGAACCTCTGGTCTGGTCCGCGATTATTAAAAGCACCGAGGCTGGCATAAAAGGCGGCATGGGCGCTCTTAAACTGGCCAAACAAGCCAAGCACGAATTGGAACAAGCCATTGCCATAGACGGCACTGTGCTGGATGGCTCAGCCTATACCAGCCTTGGCTCGCTCTATTATCAAGTTCCGGGTGGCCCTATTGGCTTTGGCAGCAAAAAGAAGGCCCGCGCCAATTTGCAAAAGGCCCTCTCCATCAACCCCGATGGTATTGATGCCAACTATTTCTATGGTGATTACCTTATGCACCGTAAGAAATATGAAGAAGCCATTCCTGTCTTTGAACATGCCCTGGCGGCACCGGCTCGCCCGGACCGGCCGGTCGCTGATCAAGGCCGCATCACAGAGATCAATGCTGCGCTTGAAAAAGCCCGCGTCAAAGTCTCTGGCTAACATTACTCCCATAGAGAAAAGGGCCAGTGTTTACACTGGCCCTTTTTGTATGTGTGATTGAAAATCTGGTGCAGTTCAAAACCGCACCGGTTAGAAATCGTATTGCACCCGAAATATTGCGCCTTTAACACGTTCTTTGGATACTTTATCTTTGCGCAGTGCATTAAACTCTGAGCCAAGGCCAGACTTGCGATTACCCAAACGGGCATCAGAGTTAAAATAGTTGACGCCAATGCGCATATGATCTGTGGGGTACCAGTCCGCCCCCAAAATGATGCTGTCCAGATTACCACCTTTGGTGCCATTGTCGGTCAGATTGATGCTGTCATACCGGGCAACAAGGTCGAAGGCCCCATGGCCACCTTTACCAACGGGCTTATCAACGCTGGGGCGCGCGAAACTGCCGCCGCTATATTTTTTCTTCCCACCAAAAAAAACGCCCGTTTCAAAGTAATATCCATCAAACGACGGGTTCGATGTGCACTTTGGACAACTGGCCTCAGTTCTGCTGAATTCGCCAGCGGCCCAGAATCTCTTGCGGATAAAGGCCACTTCACTGCCCAGGACCAGGTCTGATTTGGCGATCCGGCCAGTGCTGATAATACGGTCTGAAATATGCGTGTAGGGCCGTTGGCGATATCGAATTTCGCCATCATTCTTGTTATCTGAACGGTAACGGACCGATGCCCCAACATGCAATGTCTGGGTCTTTGTGCTGATCGGGGTATAGGTTGCCCGGGCCGCCACGGCGGTCCCTCTGGAAAACGGATGGTCCTCAAGATCGCCACCAAAAACACCTGCGGAAACAGTGTGCCGTTTCCCCTTGTGAGAGACCCCAAAACCGACACGGCGATCAATTTCCACCGTATCGGTGAATGACGCCCGTTCGAATACAGAGGTGTATTTTGAAGACGTAGATTCATCGAGCGACATTGGCGTTTTGAACTGCCCCGCCCGAAACTTGAGATTTGTCCCTTTGGGTTTCCAGTCCAGCGTGAAACCAACCAGGTTGATATGACCAGAACTGTCGGTTTTGCCAACAACAGAGTAATTGATCAGGTTAGCCAATCGGCCATCAAGACCCAGATAAGCCCGACGTAATTCCAGATCCTCAAGGTCAAAATTCGCCTGTCTGGCATGGGCATTGACATAATCCACCATAACGCGGCCGCTTAACCGAACCGTCAGAAAGCCGGGCTTGTCCTTCGTTTCATCTTTTGCCTGTGCATCAGGTGCCGCATGCGCGGCCCCGACAAGGTTAAAAAGGGCAAAGACCGCCACAGAAACGGTTTTCATATACTGTTGTTTCATCATACTCGTGTCTCTTTGGCGGTGTATTGCATTTCAAAATATGGCCCGCTTGCCTGACAATGCGATCGGTGGTTACAGGGTGGCCAGTTCTGTTTATTGTGGGTTTTCACCGGCCATACGCATATCTTCATAGGGCAGAAGAATGTAATGCCCACCAATGTTTCGCCGCGCATTACCATCATCAAAAACCAGCAATATACCCGCCATGGACTTGGTGCGAATGGGCGTTACGCCTTCCGCGTAACGCAGATCGACATCGGCATTCACGCGAATACGGCGCGGTTTTTCTTTTGCCTCACCGCTCCATATCCAAAGCTTGAATGATTTGTCTTTTTTATCCTCACGCCGGCTAAGGATAAGGTAACCATCCAGAACCGGATCATACGCCATGGCGCGAATGCCACCTTTATCAAGATCAAAGGTGATCAGCTTGTCTGCCAGCTCTACCTTGCCGTCTTGCGAAAAAGCCTGATCAGGATTGTTCATGACAATCACCACAGCCTTGTCCTTCACCAGAGGCTCGCGCAAGCCAATCATCAATGTATGGTTTTCCCGGTGATAGCTCAGTGCTTCGATATTCAGATCAGATTTTTTACCGGACACTCCACCCTTAATTTTCCCGTATTCCTTCAGTATTCTTTTTTTCAGGTCGTGAATAACCACCGGCCCGGTCATTGTGTGGTTATCGAGCCTGTAGCGGATCAGTTTTTTGCGAAATGTCGGCAAGCGCCCCCGTAATGTTTTCGAATGCGACGTAATGACATAAATATAGCCCTGATCATCACTGGCGACCCCTTCCAAATCCTCTATACGCCCAACAGAGAACTGGCGTGGTTTGGTCACTGGCGTTTGCGTAACCTCTCCATCATCATGAAATTTCAGAACGCTGATAGACCGTTTAATCTCGTCCTCAATGACCAGCACGTCCCCGTTCGGCAAAGCACGAACACCTGAGGGTTCATAAACGGTGCTGAATTGCCTGACCTGGACCGTAAAACCGGGTTGTGCAGTCTCTTTTGGGGGTATTTGAGCGCTATTCTTGGGGATTTCAGGTGGTGAAAGTTCTGCTGCGTCGCAAGCCGTTAAGCCAAACAGGCTGATTATTCCAATAATGCAGGCGCGCAGGGTATGGTGTGTTTTGAATGCAGACCGTTTCATTTTAACATTCGCTTATTTCGCAAACACATAATACCCCATAACAACGATAAGAGACAGAACGCTGATAATAATGCCGACCATGAATGAGTTATAAGAAACGTTCAACCGGGCAAACTTCTTGTCTGCAATACAGCCCATATCATAAATGTGCGCAATCATGCTGTGATAAACACGCTCGTGATTGCCCAGCATGTCCCACATGGCAGTATCAAACTCTTCAGGTGACAACTTTGAAAACTGTTCAAAGATCAAAATATCAGCTTTGTCGTTTTTGAAATCTTCCAGACTTTGCGGGCGATTATCCACGTCGGGCCGGGCCGCCAAAACCGCAAAAACGATTGCAACGGTGCAGGTCAGCAACAACAGGGTAACAGGGATCAGCACAAGTGGCTCTGCAGAGATGAAATACGCGCCGGAGAGCAACAGCATTGAGACCAGCAAACCATTCAGCGAAATCATGATATTGGCTTTTGTGGCTGCCAGAGCAATCATATCAAGCTGAGCACGATAGGAGCTACGAAACATGGATTCGACGCCGCGAGAGCTGCCGATTTTACCAAACTTCTCGTCAGAACTGTCGGATTTAGAGGACTTGGCTTTCTTAAGCTCGACCTTCATCCCGTCTTTAAGTTGTTGTATGTTAGTGCTCATTTTACGACCATTTTTTGTTTTAGACTTTTTTACAAAGTTTGGTGATTGTTTGGGTTTGTGGCTCTCTAATTGGTCAATCATGGCAGGCTCCTGAAAAATGCGTCTCGGTACAATGACGCCGCACTCAGGTGGAAACCTCCAACTTTGCAGCTCTTTTTTAAAAAAAGGTAATGGATGCTGTTAAAATAGGCAATATATTACCATATTTCAGGCCAATTTCGCTTACCCAACAGCGAACCAGCCCTATTTCTTTAATATTCTGGTCGAATATAGAAGCCTCTGGCATGGGGTATTATCCTGCCTGCTCCATCATAACCGCCCCAGTCAACTGCCAAGTTTGCCATCAATGCCCTTGGGATGGCCCTGACTTTACCGCATGGCTCAACCAGGCCCTGAAGCCACGAACCAGTCCAAGTTTATCAGGTTTTTGTGCGCACTCAGAAGTGTCCTGCCCCAGATCAGAGGGCAATCCATACCACCGCAATGGCTCGTAATGACCAGGCAATACAGGCGCAGGCGTCGCCCCTTTGAGAGCGTTGATGAAAGCAGTGCCGCATACATCTGGCCCGGTCATCAAATCTTCGGCCGCGGTCAGGAAGGCAGAAAGTGGTTTATTGTTTTGGGAATATTCCCCTTGATGACCATGAAATGCGGCGTTGGCAAATGAGATATTATTGAGGTCCAGAACCGGGGCACCGCCCTCAACCTTACAGACCCACAAAGCCCGCTTTGAATCATAGGTATAGTGATCAAGGAGTTTCCAGCCATGATCGGCAATCAGTTCCACCGCTTTTAGGATGTATTCAAAGGTGTCTTCGTCAATGAAATAATTAAAATTCAACCGCACCCAACCCGGCTTCATAATCGAATAACCCGCATCAACCATATCGGTGATGGCACGACTGTAATCCATATCTATCTGTAAAAGCTCATGCCCGTACGGCCCGGCACAGGAACACCCGCCGCGGACCTGAATACCAAACAGGTCATTCATCAGCGCATCCACAAACCCGTAATGCAATGGCTTGCTGTTCCAGGTGATCAAAAACGATAAAATAGAGATACGCGGTGCCTGTATATCACCCAGAATTTGAATATTGGGGTGTCTGGACCAGCGTTTCAGGGCGCGTTCGACCAGACCCTTTTCCAGACGCTCGATGGTTTTTGCGCCGACGGCATCTTTGAGCTGGAAGACCAGACCGGCCCGAATGGATTCCACGATCGCCGGGGTCCCCCCCTCTTCTTTACTCTCGCCCGCAGGCAGATAAGTGTGCCCTTCGGGGGACACATAAGACACCGTGCCGCCACCCGGAATAGAGGGCACACGGTTGGTCAACAAGGCTCTCTTGATAACCAATACGCCGGGGGTTCCCGGCCCACCAACAAATTTATGCGGTGAGATGTAAACGGCGTCCAGCGCGCTATTACCATAGCCATCCTGCACGCCGGTCACATCAATAGGCACATAGGGGGCGGCGGCGGCATAGTCCCAGAACGACAATGCGCCATGAGCGTGCAGTATACGCCCAATGCCCGCGACATCGCTCAGCAATCCCGTGACATTGGAGGCCGCAGAAAAGCTGCCGATTTTCAAGCGGCGGTCTTTGTAAGTCTCCAGCTCGCTTTGCAAAACGGCTTTATCAATTTCGCCCTTTTCGTTTAAGGGAATGCAGACCACCTGCGCAATGCTTTCACGCCAGGCCAGCTCGTTAGAATGATGCTCATAGGCGCTGATAAACACCACGGGGCGATCTTCGTCCTTGATCTGAGCCTCAAACCCATAAGCCTCGCCCAGATCCTTTGGGATGCGCAGATTAAAAATTTCGATGATTTTTTGTATCGCCGAGGTCGCCCCCGAACCACAGAAAATCACGGCATCTCGTTCACCGCCATTGACTGATGCTTTGATCAACATGCGGGCCTGTTCACGAAAAGCCGTTGTCTGGCGTCCTGTGGCTGAGGCCTCGGAATGGGTATTGGCGTAAAACGGCAAGACATTTTGTGTGATATAGTCTTCGATAAACGACAAGGATCGGCCCGATGCGGTGTAATCAGCATAGACCAATGGCTTTTCACCAAATGGTGTGCGCAACAAACGCCCTTCGCCAATAACCGATTGACGAATATGCGCGATCAGGTCTGAAGATATCTTATTATATGTAGCCTCGCCCATTTACCCGGCCTCTCTTTGGTGGAGCCAGGCATTGGACGTTTGCGCAGTACCGATCTTACAGAAGGTTTCCCAAATAAATTTCTGTGGAGTTTTTGATCTCTTCCATGGCAAAGTTTGAGGTAACGTCCGTAAGGTTGGTGGCCTCGATAAAGCGTTTATAGAAATCATCATAGGCGGCAATATCCTTGACGATGACCCGCAACAGGTAATCATATTCGCCCGACATGCGATAAAACCCCGCCACCTCAGGAAACCCGCAAACGGTTTTCGAGAACTCTTCCAGCCATTGTCGATTATGCTGGCTGGTTTTGACCTGTACAAAGACCGAAACATCCGCGTTCAGAAGAGCCCCATCCAACAAGGCCACCCGGCCTTTGATTACACCACTTTTTTCCAGTTTCTGAACACGGCGCCAACAGGGCGTCTTCGTCAGCCCAACACGGCGCGCCAGCTCATCAACAGAAAGACTAATATCCCTTTGAAGCAAGTCAAGAAGTTCTATATCAATCTTATCTAAGTTCATTTTGTTCTCGTTATTTCATATTTATTGGCATATTTTCCTATTTCTATCACGCTCAAACAAGATACCGCAACCCAATTCCTGTAAACACCCATTACCGAAAAATAATTCCAGACGTTGACACAAAAAAATAACATATGCCCGCACAATGCCAGCATTTGCGTTTCAGAAACGGGGCGATATGATCTGCATGAGAAGAGATCAGGAAGAAGCATGCAGGCGCGCAGCACCATTCAACCATCCGGAATGTATTCTTTGCCTGACGGCTCAGTGATCGAACAATTATGCCCAGCCTGAACCTGGTCCCCGCCTCAACCCTCGATTATCGGGCTCTGGCGCAAAAGCGCCTTCCGCGTAATCTCTTTGATTATATTGACGGCGGCGCCTACAGCGAAACCACATTGGCCGCTAACGTCGCTGATTTTGAAAAACTGCACATGCAACAACGTGTCATGCGCGATGTATCAAGCATCAGCACGGCACAAACCCTGTTTGGCGAAAAACTGGCTATGCCGCTGGCGCTAGCCCCTATCGGCCTTGCCGGCATGATGGCTCGCCGCGCCGAAGTTCAGGCCGTACGCGCCGCCGAAAAAGCAAACGTCCCCTTTTGCCTATCCACCGTATCCATTTGCGGGCTGGAAGAAGTTGCCGCGGCGGCAAACCGGCCGTTCTGGTTCCAACTTTATATGATGCGCGACCGGGGTTATGTGAAAGACCTGCTTGGCCGCGCCAAAGCGGTGGGGTGCAAGACGCTGGTCTTCACGGTTGATCTGGCCGTGGTTGGGGCGCGCTATCGTGATGTCAGAAATGGTATGGCGGGCGGGCTTTCGGCGCTTGGAAAACTGCGCGCCGCACTGGAATATCCGACCCACCCCGCCTGGGCCTTTGATGTCGGCGTCAAAGGCAAGCCGCATATGTTTGGCAATCTCTCATCTTTGATGCCAACTGCGCAATCAATCGGCGACTTTAAAACCTGGGTGGACGAGCAGTTTGATCCAAGCTGCACATGGAAAGACATAGAATGGCTGCGATCCGTCTGGGATGGCAATCTTGTCATCAAAGGCATTCTAAGCACCCCCGACGCCAAAGACGCCATAGCCGCAGGTGCCGATGGCATTGTCATTTCCAACCATGGCGGCCGCCAACTGGATGGCGTGGCCTCGTCCATTACGGCAACCCGCACAATTCGCAACGCCATTGGCGATGCCACCACGATATTGATGGATGGCGGGGTGCGCAGTGGCCAGGATATCGTCAAAGCCGTAGCCAGTGGCGCACACGCCGTACTGATCGGGCGCCCGTGGATCTGGGCCATGGCCGCCCGCGGTCAGGCCGGGCTGGATGCTTTACTTAAAACCTATCGGGCCGAAATGCACGTTAGCATGGCCCTGACCGGCACCACAAATATTGCAGAAATAGACACAACAATATTGGATACGAATTGGCATGAGTGAGCAAACCATAAAACGTTTTTTGACGAACAAATCCTCCATCGGAGAAACCCGCATAGACGAGGTCACCGCACCTTATTCGTGCGCTGATGGCGATGTCGTTCTGGCTATTCAGCATGGGGCAGTCACCGCCAACAACATCACCTATGCCGCATTTGGCGATGCCATGCAGTACTGGAATTTCTTCCCCACGAACCTGGACGGTTGGGGCCATATGCCTTTTTGGGGCTTCGCCGATGTCGAACAGTCGCAAATCGATGGCATGGCCGTAGGCGAGCGGTTTTACGGCTATTTCCCTCTGGCCAGCCATCTGATCGTCAAACCAACGCGGATCAGCAAACGCGGCTTTTTTGATGGCGCAATACACCGCCAGGTACTCGTGTCAGCCTATAATCAATACTCGCGTTGTTCAGAAGATAGTGCCTATTCACCAGAGCACGAGCATTACCAAAGCCTGATGCGGCCGCTGTTTATTACCTCTTATATGCTGGCTGATTTTTTAGCCGACAAAGATTTTTTTGGGGCCAAACGATTATTGATTTCCAGCGCATCAAGCAAAACTGCCTATGGCACCGCCTATTGCCTGAAACAAGATCATCCGGGCATTGAACTGGTTGGCCTTACCTCGACAGGCAATGTTGGTTTTGTCGAAAGCCTGGGCTGTTATGATGCCGTACAAAGCTATGATGATGTGACCAAAGCCGCTGACCTGCCATCCAGCCTTTATGTAGATTTTTCAGGCAGCAATACGTTGCGCGGCGCCATTCATGACCACTATGGACAAAACCTCGTCTATGACTGTTTTGTTGGATCAACAGCCAATACCACGTTTTCAGGCAGCGCCAACTTTTCAGGCCCCCGACCCGTGTTTTTCTTTGCCCCTGATCAGATTCAAAAGCGCAATGACGAGCTGGGCGGCGCCGAAGTAACCCGGCGGTTTAATGCGGCGCAAAACGCATTTATCGAACGTATATCTAATAAAAACAGCCCATGGATAAGCGTCACCGAGGTTACAGGGCTGGCCAATGCCCAAACCTTGATTGCCGACATTGTCGGCGGGAAGGTCGACCCACAATCAGGCAATGTGGTCATGATCGCCAGTTAAGCTTTGACCAAAGCCTGCTTGGCAATGTGGCTGTAAACACCTAGTGTTCACGAAACATAAGGGGATACCGCGTTGACAACGGCAACCATCACCAAAGCACCATCCGCTCTTTTATTGCTCTTAGAGGGACGTTCCATATTGGAAATGGGGGCCTTTTACGCGGCTTCACCCTTATTTCGCCATTTACCAAAGGGCGATGATCATCCTGTGCTGGTCTTACCCGGTCTGGCCGCTTCTGATTTTTCAACCATGCCATTGCGACGGTTTCTAAAAAACCGGGGCTATAAACCCTATGCTTGGAAACAGGGGCGTAATCTGGGTTTGCGCGATCAGGTATTGGAAACAATGCTGGCCCATGTTGATGATATTTTTGAGACCCACGGCCAAAAATTGAGCATTGTTGGTTGGAGCCTTGGCGGCATCTATGCCCGAGAACTGGCTAAACTGCGCCCCAACAAGGTTCGCTTTGTCATCACTTTGGGCAGCCCGCATTCGGGCAATCCTCGTGCATCAAATGCCTCGCGGTTTTATGAATATGTTTCTGGTCACGCTGTTGATAAACACCCGCTGAACACCACACTTTCCAGTGCACCACCGGTGCCGACGACATCAATTTATACCAAAACTGATGGTATTGTGGCCTGGCAAAACTGTCATCAGCGAAAACCTGAGAGTCACAAAAAGGCCAGCCAGACAGAAAATATCAGGATCGAAGGCAGTCATACCGGGCTTGGGATTAACCCCAGCGCACTGTTTGTGATTGCCGACAGGCTGGCTCAAAAAGACGGTCATTGGAAACCCTTTTCCAATGCCGGGGCACGAAAGTTATTCATCCGCACGCCTGATTTTGATCATGTTGGCGCATCATGACGGTCTATCAAAACATAAAAACAAGAGGCGGCGATTATGCGTAAATTATCCGGTATGGACGCAACATTTTTGTACATGGAAACCAACGAAACCCCCATGCACATTTCCAGCCTGCTCATTTGCGAGCCAGCGGCGAAGGGAGAAACCCCCTATGAGGCGCTAAAGGCACAAATTGTTGAACGTCTGCACGAAATTCCGTCCTTTCATCGCAAGCTGAAAAACACCCCATTTTATATTGATCATCCGGTTTGGGTTGAGGCTGATATTGTTGATCTGGATTACCACATCAAACACGCACGCCTGCCTGAGCCAGGAAATCTGGAACAATTGCGGATGATCGTTCAGGGGCTGCATTCCATCTCGCTGGATCGCGACCGACCCTTATGGCAGTTTTATATTATCGAAGGGGTGGAGGATCCAAAATTTGGCCTCAAAAAAGGCAGTTTTGCACTCTACACAAAAGCCCACCATGCCAGTCTGGATGGTGGTGCCGGTGTGTCCGCCATGGATATTTTGTCTGATCAAAAACCAACCCCGCGCCCGCCACTGCCCAATAGTCAAATTCGTATGATTAAAGAAGAGGCAGGTTTTTTTGAAATGATCGGCAGCGCCTATGGCCGCTTTGCCCAGCAACAATTGGACTTTGTCAAAACCTCGCCCGCCTATCTTAAGGCATTACGCAATGTCATAAAAAATTCCGTCGAGGAAAGCCATAATCTGCTGGATAATTTGCGACCGGCCCCCAAAACCCGGTTTAATGTCCGCATACAAAAACAACGGGCCTTTGGTGCCATATCCCTGCCGATAAAAGACGTCATTGGCGTCGCCAAACAAACCGGATCAACGCTAAATGATGTGGTTCTGGCGATTTGCGGGGGCGCTTTGCGGCGTTATCTGGAACGCCATAACGAACTGCCAAAGCGTGATCTGGTGGCCACAGTACCCGTATCGCTGCGCGAAGTCGGCGATACTTCGGGGGCCAATCAGGTGGCCGCCATGAATTGCGACATTGGCACCGCCATTGCCGATCCGCTGGCACGCCTTAACGCTGTGAATAAAAGCGCCAAAAAGGCCAAAAAGGGACTGGCCGCCATCCGTGATGTTTTTCCCACAGATTACTCGTTTTTTGGCGCACCTGTCCTGATGTCCGCCATGGCCCAGATCAGCAGCCGAACCACACTGGTCAACCACATACCTGCGGCAATGAATGTGGCCATTTCCAACGTACCCGGGTCGCGCAAACCCATGTACTTTGCCGGCAGCAAAGTCATTGCCAGCTTCCCTGTATCCATCGCCACTCATGGGTGCGCGCTAAACATCACCCTGACCAGCTATGTTGACCGGCTGGATTTTGGTCTGGTGGCCTGTAAAATCGCCGTGCCTGATGTGCAGGATATTGCCGACGATATATTGGCAGAATTTGAGTTACTGAAAACCGTCGTTGGCGAAAAGAAAACTGACAGTACCGCGCGTAAGGCCAAAAAACCCACGGCCAAGCGTAAGAAAACACCAAACAGCACAATGTCAGCCTAGCAACCTTTACTCAGGGAAAACTGACCTCTGTGCCCGCCTCTTTCCAGGTCGGGAATTTGACCATGATCTGTGCAAACAAAGGTGTATCGGTCAAAGCCTTTAACCAGACCTGAACATGCGGATATGGCGTTTCGTCAAACCAGTCTGGATCTGTGCCGCGAAACTGACGGATAAAGGGAAAGGTTGCAACATCAACAAAACTGCGGGCCTGCCCCGACAAAAACGGGGCCTTTTCCAACCTGTCTTCCAGAGATTGCAAATGCCCAAGCGCCTCGTCGCGATGCCGCATTTTCTGTGATGGTTCATAACGGGTAGAATATTTATAACGGTCCAAATGGTGTTTGAAGGAACCATCATTTTTGGCGATCAGTGGATCATCCTTTGAGGACAACCAGTTTTCAGGATCATGCTCCACAAGCGCCCAGGCCATAATATCGAGGCTTTCACCAAGCACGTTTTGACCATCAACCAGCAAAGGCACAGTGACATCCGTCTCCGCCTGTTCAGCAATGCTCAGCATTTCATCTGGTTTATCACGCAGCAGAACTTCGCGCAGACGTACATCACGTCCGGCAATATTGATCGCCATCCGCGCACGCATGGCATAGGGGCAACGGCGAAAAGAATATAATATGGGTGGCGACGCGATGACGGTTAGGACGCTTTATATTGCTGTGCGGCACCAATATGCACCTGACCGCGCTTGGCCGCCAGCTCAACCTGTTTTTGCCGTTCGATAAGGGCCAGACGGCGTTTTTCATCATGTTGGTCATGACACGCCGGGCAGGACACGCCTTTGGCATAAAGTTCTGATTTTTTATCGTCTTCGGTGATCGGCAGGCGGCACGCGTGGCACATATCGTATGAGCCGGGGGCCAGATCATGATCCACCGAAACCCGGTGATCAAACACAAAGCATTCGCCCAGCCACATGCTGTCACCTTTGGGAATGGTTTCCAGATATTTCAAAATCCCGCCTTGCAGGTGAAAAACATCATCAATGCCTTCTTCGCGTAAAAACGCTGTAGATTTTTCGCACCGAATACCGCCCGTACAAAACATCGCGACCTTGGCCATTTTGTGCTCTTTGCGATAGGCCCGAAACCAGTCCGGAAACTCCCGAAAAGTTTTTATGTGCGGATTCACAGCCCCGTCGAATGTACCAATTGAAACTTCGTAATCATTGCGCGTATCAATCAGAACCGTTTCAGGGTCAGAGATCAACGCATTCCACTCATCAGGGGCCACATAACGCTCAAAGCTTTGTTGAGGCTCCATATTTGGCACCCCCATGGTGACAATCTCTTTTTTCAGGCGAACCTTCATGCGGTAAAATGGATTCTCATCTGCATAAGATTCTTTCCATTCCAGCGCCGCGCAATGAGGAAAGGTCTTTATATGCGCCAACACCATATCGATGCCTTTGCGGCTGCCGCAAATGGTGCCGTTAATGCCTTCTTTGGCCAATAACAGCGTCCCGAAGACCTGAGCTTTGTGGGCTATATCGAGAAGCGGTTTCTGACGCTCTTCAAAATCTGGCAAAGCGACAAATTTATAGAGCGCGGCAATAACAACATCAGACATGGTGATCGTCCTTAAAATAGGGTCTGCAGGGCGGCGGCATCATAGCTTTCCAGCTCGTCCTGACGACCTTCTTTGATCTTCTGGGCCCAGAACGGGTCCTGCAACAAGGCACGCCCAACGGCGACAAGATCAAATTCACCCTTGGCCAGGCGCTCTTCAATATCATCCAAAGATGACAACTCAGACCCTTCGCCCATAAATGCACCGATGAAATCGCTGGAAAGGCCAACAGAGCCGACAGTGATGGTTGGCAGGCCGGTGAGTTTCTTGGCCCAACCGGCAAGGTTTAAGCTTGAGCCTTCAAATTCAGGCTCCCAATAACGACGTTGCGAACAGTGTAAAATATCAACACCGGCATCGACGAAAACTTTCAAAAAGGCTTCCAGCTCTTGCGGGGTTTGCGCCAAACGCGCGTTATAATCCTGTTGCTTCCATTGCGAGAACCGCAAGATAATGGGCATGTCATCGCCAACGGCTTTGCGGCATTCTGAAATAATATCTGCTGCAAAGCGGGTCCGATCAGTCAGATCGCCGCCATATTTATCTTCGCGCGCGTTCATGATTTCCCAGAAAAATTCATCAACCAGATAGCCATGGGCACCATGAATTTCGATACTGTCGAAACCCAGCTTGGCCGCGTGAGCCGCCGAGCGTGCAAAAGAGGCCACCATATCATCAACATCTGTCTCGCTCGGCACCGCAGCCACCAGCTTACCTTTGTGGGTAAGGCCAGATGGGCTATCCGTCGCGCCATCGGGATGATGGCCTGTGCCCGGTTTACGGGTCATGCCGGTATGCCATAATTGCGGGGCAATTTTTCCGCCCGCCGCATGGACGCTCTCGCACACTTTTGACCAACCATCCAATGATGCTTCGCCATGAAACAGCGGGACGTTTTCATCACTGGAGGCCCCTGGGCGATCCACTGTGGTCCCCTCGGTAACAATCAGGCCCACATCGGCCGCAGCGCGGCGGGCATAATAGTCAGCAACATTATCGCCGGGCACGCCATTTGGCGAAAAGCTGCGCGTCATTGGTGCCATGACAATACGGTTAGACAGTGTCATGCCGCGACAGGAAAAGGGCTGAAAAAGAGAATTGCTCATAAGATGCCTTTATAAAAAGTTTCGGTCACAGCGGTCTGCCAGAACGATAGCGCGTGTAGAAAGACAGGTGAAAACCATTATTCACGGGGTGCTGTCAATCCTGACCTTAAGACCTGTGCCGTGTTTATCAGAACAGATACATGCCCTTGTTGTTGTGAAACGCCATAACGCTCTGTACGGTATTTTCACTGGCAAAGAGCAGACAAGGTGGCAGCAAACTGACCATGAGTAAGAGCGTGAAGGCCTTGGCCGACGTCGAAGCCTTATTGCCCCACATCCTTAAACGGCAAAACATTGCCCGTTATGAAGACGGGTGCGTGTTGATTGGTGATCGCGCGAATTATCCGTTTGAGAAATCATTTGTCCGTTGCCAAAGCGTCGAAGACGTGGCTGTGGCCATTGAAACCATGGTGACCCAGGGCGTTGGACCATGGGTGTCGGCGGTGCATGCCATGGCCATGCGTGCAGAGCAGCTGGGGTCTGAAACTGCGGCGCACCAGCTGGCCGGACTGGAAACAGCCAAAACGCGCCTTGCGCAGACCCGCCCGACAAACACCTTGATCCGTTACCGTTTGGAGGACGTATTTGGCGTCGCCAAAATGGCGCTGGATAGCGGGCAAGACACGACGGCAGCCATATTGACGCGGATCACAGAATTACTGGACCAGATGTATGGCTATTACGCCCGCCGCGCCCGTTTCGGGGCTGACCTTCTGGCTGATGGCGATGGGGTGCTGACCATGTGCTTTGCCGAAACCTCTTTTGTGCTGTGCCTTGCCCTGGCCAAACGTGATGGCAAAATCCTGACCGCTTATGTGCCCGAAACCCGTCCTTATTTGCAGGGCGCGCGCCTGACCGCCCCCAGCCTGCATGAAATTGGCATTGATGTGAAACTCATTTGCGACAACATGCCTGCTGCATTGATGGCCGAAGGGCGGATCCAGAAATACATGACGGCGGCTGATCTGATCACAATGGATGGCCATGTGGTCAACAAGGTTGGCACCTTTCAAAACGCCATCACCGCACAGCATCATAACATTCCCTATTATGCTTTTGCCTGGGGCTGTGATCGCAACAAACCGGACCGCGCCAGTATCGAGATTGAACACCGTGACCCGGCTGATATTCGTGCCTGTCGCGGCGTGGCCACAACAACGGATAATATCGGGGCCATATACCCGGCGTTTGACATTACCCCACCAGAACTGGTCACAGGCGTTATCACCCGTCATGGCGTGCTCAGTCCGTTTTCATTAAAAGAAGGATTTGAATAATGGTTGCGGCAATTATTGGTGGCACCGGCGTTTATGCCATTGAGGGGCTGGATTTAACCCGCCAGACCATAGACACACCCTATGGAGCCATCAGCATCGAACGCAACGATGATCTGGTGTTTTTAAACCGGCACGGCCCGGACCATTCCACACCGCCGCACAAAGTAAATTATCGGGCCAATATCAAAGCCTTGGAACAATTGGGCGTCAAACGTATTTGCGCGACCTTTGCCGTTGGCTCGATCAATACAGAATTTGCCCTCAAAACCCCGGTCATTCTTGATGACTTTATTGATTATTCATCAGGGCGCGAACACACGTTCTTCGACGTTCTGGATAATGGTGTCGGTGATGTGGATGTCAGCATGCCATTCTGCCCTGTGCTGGGCGATGCGCTGGAAAAAGAGGTGCAAGCCATTGGCCTGCCGGTGCAGCGCGGCGGCGTTTATGCCAGCACCAATGGCCCGCGTTTTGAAACGCCCGCAGAAATTCGCGCCTACCGTATGATGGGGGCCGATGTGGTTGGTATGACCCTGTGCCCAGAGCTGCCCTTGGCATTAGAAGCCGGTATGAGCTATGCCGGATTGGCGTTTTCGATCAATTGGGGGGCCGGCATGACCCCAACCATAGAACTTGTCAGTGACGATATTGATCAGATCAAAACCGATATGTTGCGCGCCATGATCAACACTCTGGCCAAAACCCGCGATCAAGACTGCACCCCGGCCAGAATTTTATAATTCAGGCCGCATTACCCATTCTGGCATTGACCACCGGCTCGCGCCAATAGGCATAAGCCAGCACCAGTGCGGTATAGATAATCAGCGTGGCAAAGCCGCCCAGCCCAATAAAATCGCGGCTGAGATATATGCCAAAGGAATAAATCGCCACCGCGCACAAGGGCAAGACCTTCATCGCCCAAAGCGGCAGTTTGAAGGGTGCTGCAGCATAGGCTTCGGGCTTGCGGGCATAGAGATTAAAAAGCGCCACCACAGGAAACAGGCCAAACACGATGCCCACGGCATTACCCAATATGGTCACCGAAGCGAGGCTCATCCCGGTCAGGATAGGGGTAATGCCAACCACAAAAAAAAGACTGAGAAAAATATAAGGAATACCAAAACGGTTTTTAGCGGCCAAAGGTTCGGGCAGCCAGCCATCTTCGGTGGCCATATAAAGCCCCCGCGTACACCAGGCAAAAATAGCGTTCAGCGATGTCACCAACGACACCATGATGCCACCTGCAACAAAGGCCACATACAGCCCCGGCGAAAATATTGCCTTGGCCACCGTGGCCAGGTTTTTACCCTCAACCTCGGCCAGCGGTAAAACCCCGGTGGCAACAATGGCAATGCCCACATAAAGAAGGGTGACCAACAGTAATGACAGCCCCATCACCAGAGGGATCAGCCGCCCGGGATTTCTGGTTTCACCGCCAAGCTCGGAAACGAACTCTGAGCCGATCAGGCTGAGGCGCAGCAAAAAAGCCGCCGCAAAGAACCCGGCAACGCCTTTGGGGAAAACCATTTCTGGTTTGGTATAAACGGAAAAATCATGTACTTCAGAAAAGCCAAAACCGATATACAGCAAAAGTGCCAGGATCAGCACAGCCACCATGGCCGACTGGAAATGCGCCGCGGTTTTAATCCCGGCCAGATTGGCCAGATAACACAGCACCATAATCCCAGCCGCCACCAACTTCATGTTTAAACCCGGCATCAACGCATCAGCGTATTCTGCAAAACCGATGGCAAAGCTGGCCAGCACCAATTGCCCCGCAACCAGAAGTGCCAGATAGACAATCGCGGTTTTATGACCCAGCAAATCGCGCACATAGGTGTAATTGCCCCCTGTACTGGGCACCGCCGAGCCAAGAGCAGCAATACACAGGCTGGGGATGGCAACAATGGCCAGCGCCAGAAGAAACGCCCAAGGCGCACCGTAACCGGTCATGCCAACGCTGATCCCGGTCAGCACTACCACGCCCGTGCCGATAATCTGCCCAAGCGAGATACTCATTAAATCCCAAAATCCAAGTAGTTTTTGGGGTGCTATTTCGGATCCTCTCATGCCTAAAACCCGCTTTCAAAAGCGGCAAAGCGGTTATCCAGATCGGCCAGTAATTTGGCTTTGTCGACCTCATCCAGAAAGGCGTATTTTAAACTGTTATAGATTGAGGCTTTCAGTTCATCATAGCCAAGATCAAAATCCTCAACGGCGCGAACCAATTCGTGGGTCATATCGATACGAGACACCCCCTCATCGTCGGTGCTGAAGGCCATGGGGACACCGGTGGCGCGATAAACGTAAAAGGGGTGTGCGCCCCGCGATACATCCAAAATGACATCATTAGAGGTCAGGTTAATTTCAACCATAATGCGCTCTTTGGCCATTTGCTTTAATGTGTCGCGATATCCATCTTCATGAACGATATCAATGCCATGACCAATGCGTTTGGCATGACCGGTTTTAATGGCCTGGGTAATATGAAAGCCAAGGTCTTTGGGCGGCACCTGCCCCAACGCCAGCTCGCCCGCATGTAAGGAGATGTTGCGTGGGCCAAGGGTCTTATACAAAAAATCAATCTGCGCCATGTGGAGGTTATAATCACGAAGCGCGACAAAATCGTCCTCAGGGGCCACAAGGTTCAGCCCGACAAAACGATCGTCCTGTTGCACCAGATGCCAGCCAAAAATGAAATGCGCAAACACCGCCGCCGGCGGCAAGGTCCGCACAGACTGGTTTTGCAGCTTGATCAATACTGTACACCCCGGCTCTGGCGCATCGGTCTTACAGCCCAGCAAAACATCTTTACGGGCCATGGCCTGATCCATTTGTGCACTGGCGCGAGCCAGCATATCGGGCAAGGCTTTGCCAAACGCACCATCCATCAGGGTTTGATAGTCTGCAGCCAAATCACCGCTCATCGGCGTACTGGCGACGCGCGGCAGGATGCTTTCAAAAAGCTCCAGCGTGTGCATGATCTCAAGATAGGACACATGCTGTTTACCGGCCCGGTTTGCGGCCTCGGCCAGCATGTCGCCCTTGCGCTTCGCCCGCAAAGCAAGCGAGAAAAACGTACTAAAAAACTGGTCGTGACCGGACCAGCCATTGCTGGCCTTAAAGTCGCGCAATGACAAATTGTCGATCATCCGGTTGCGTAAGGCTTGGTCCTTCAACGCCGTTGCCGCGTCTTTGAGATTTTCGGCGGCGCACGTGTCTTTGGGTACACGCAGGGTCAATGCGGCTTGGTCAACACACAAGCCGTCTTCTTCGGCCCATTTTAACCAGCTTTCGGCATAAACAGTCCCGAACAGATGGGTATGCAGATCGCCGCCCTTGGGCATGGCGGCAATAAATTCACGCAAATTTATGTGGCGTTGCTTTGCCTGCGCAAAGGCTTTTTCAACACCAGAGGCCGGCACCATTGTCGCCGGTGCACAGGCGGCAACCAGCATAGTGATCGCAGCAATAAAAAAATGACGGGCCAAACCCATGTTAAGTCTCCTGACCCGTGTCCTGATAGTTTGCCAATCTGTCATAAAAACGCTTTTGGTCAAAACGCATAAACAAGTAACGCGTATTTGGTTGACGGTCATGAAGCCTATCTCTTACATTTCACCACTGAAATGAAAGGCCTTCATGGCATGCCAGAGAACAAACCCGCTTCCGTTTCCTATACACGTCCCAAAGATGACTATTTTGAAAAACGCCAACTGAAGCGTTATGCCGGTGTCTGGTCTTTGTGGGCATTGGGCGTAGGCGCCGTTATTTCCGGCCACTTTTCAGGTTGGAATATCGGCCTTTCCGCCGGCGGCTGGGGCGGCATGTTTGTCGCCACCATCATCATTATGGTGATGTATCTGGGCCTGACGTTTTCCATAGCAGAAATGAGCCCGGCTCTGCCTCATACGGGCGGGGCCTATTCATTCGCCCGCACATCCATGGGGCCGCTGGGCGGGTTTGTCACAGGCCTTGCGGAAAATGTAGAATTTCTCCTCACCCCGGCGGTGATTGTGTTCTTTATCTCGTCTTATCTGGCCGGAATATTCGAGACGCCGACCAGCGTTCTGCCTGTGTACTGGCTTTTAGGGTATGTGGTGTTTGTGACGTTAAACGTCGTTGGCGTTGAACTGTCTTTCAAAGTCACTTTGATGGTTACGCTGGCCGCACTGAGCTGTTTGCTGGTTTTTTGGATATCGGCCATTCCCCATATCGATTTTGCCAAATGGGCGCTGGATATTGGCACAAACGGGGAAAAGCTGCCTGATGGACATGGCCCGTTTTTACCCTTCGGCGCAGCAGGCATTTTTGCGGCCATGCCTTTTGCCGTCTGGCTGTTTCTGGCTATTGAGCAATTACCACTGGCCGCCGAGGAATCAGTGGATCCAAAACGCGACATGCCGCGCGGTATTATGGCCGGCATGGTGACCCTGATTATTTCAGCCTTTGCGATCTTATTTCTCAATGCCAGCGTCACCGGAGTTGGTGCCCATGCACTCGGTCAATCCGGCGAGCCTTTGCTGGACGGTTTTCGGGCGATTTATGGCAGTGGCATTGCCAAGTTATTGGCTCTGGTGGCGGTGATCGGGCTGATTGCCTCATTCCACACCATAATCTTTGCCAGCGGACGCCAGATTTATTCCCTGTCCCGCGCCGGATACTTTCCACAAGTCCTGTCTTTAACCCATGGGGCGCGTAAAACGCCGCATGTGGCGATGATTTTTGGTGCCGGCGTCGGGCTGGCCGTTATGGGACTGGTCTGGACATTGGCCGGGGCCGCCAAGGGGGAAAGCATTATCGGCGGGATATTGCTGAACATGGCCGTTTTTGGTGCGATGTTCTCTTATGTTTTACAAGCCGTTTCATTTTTACTGCTGCGCAAAAACCGCCCCCATATGGATCGCCCGTTCAAAAGCCCGCTTGGTGTTTTTGGTGCATTGGCAACCATTATTATCGCCGTGCTGACCCTGATCGCGCAATTACTAGATCCCACATATCGAATCGGCGTGTTGGCCGTTGCGCTCTGGATTGTTATCGGAATTACCTATTTTGTCTTCTATGGTCGCCACCATTTGGTACTTTCGCCTGAGGAAGAATTTGCCATGGATAAATCAGAAACTAGGCCGTCCCGATGAGTATGGATAAAACCATACAAACCCCTGATCTTCTGGATGGGTGGGGCCTACCTGCATGGTGCTATAACGATCTCGATTTTTTTCAGGCCGAACGCAAAGCGGTTTTCACCAGCTCTTGGCAAATCGTCTGTCACCAAAACGATATTGCCAACACCGGGGACTGGCACACGCTCGACTTTTTAGGGGAAAGCATCATCGCGGTACGCGGTAAGGATGGTCTGGTGCGTGCCTTTACCAATGTCTGCCGCCATCGCGGCTCGCGCCTGGTGGATGGTCATAGCGGCTGTGCCAACCGGCTGACCTGCCCCTATCACGCCTGGACCTACGACCTTGAAGGCGCGCTTGTGGGCGTACCGCACCGCGAGGATTATCCCAACCTGGATACCCACAAACATGGTCTAACACCGGTTGAGATGGAGACTTGGCACGGCTTTATCTTTATCCGCCTCAAAAACCATGGCCCTTCTGTGGCCCAGATGATGGCCCCTTATGAGGGCCTGATTGCGCCTAATCAGTTTGAAAACCTGAAAGCATTAGGCCGTGTGACGTTGCGCCCGCGCGATGTGAACTGGAAGAATGTCGCCGACAATTATTCTGATGCTCTGCACATCCCGGTGGCCCATCCCGGTCTGACGCGGTTGTTTGGCCGCTCCTATGGCATCGAAGCCAATACCCATGTGGACCGCATGTGGGGCGATATGGTTGAGCCGCCTTCGGCCAACCTTTCTGAACGCTTATACCAGCATTTTTTACCGGATGTGGATCATCTGCCCGATGCCCAAAAACGCCATTGGCTGTATTTCAAACTTTGGCCAAATGTAGCGTTTGATATCTACCCCGATCAGGTTGACTTCATGCAATTTTTACCTGTTTCGCCAACGCAGACGCTCATTCGCGAGGTCAGCTATGCCCTGCCTGATGAGCGCCGCGAAATGCGCGCGGCGCGTTATCTGAACTGGCGCATCAACCGGCAGGTCAATACCGAGGATACCGCCCTGATCACGCGTGTGCAGCATGGCATGCAATCAGCAAGTTTTTCGGCCGGTCCATTGGGGCAAAGCGAGGTTTGCCTGCGGCAGTTTTGTCGTAATATCCGCGCCTTGATCCCAGAAGCCAAATTGAATGATCGCCCCGCCCCAGGGTGGAGCACAGCACCACAAGTATCAAAGACAACAGGAACACAGCCATGAGCAAAGCCATTGACGCGATCATCGTTGGCGCCGGGCATAACGGCTTGGTCTGCGCTTTTTATCTGGCCCGGGCTGGCCTTAATGTGCGCATTGTAGAGCGCCGGGGCGTGGTTGGCGGCGCGGCCGTGACTGAAGAGTTTCATCCCGGCTTCAAAAACTCTGTAGCCAGTTATACCGTCAGCCTGTTGCAGACCAAAGTGATCGAAGACATGGCGCTGGAAAAACACGGCTATCGGGTTATTGAGCGGCCTGTATCCAACTTTTTGCCTCAGGAAGATGGGGGCTATTTGATGCTTGGCGGCGGTTTGGAGGCTACGCAAAAAGAGTTTCGCAAATTCTCTGACCATGATGCCGACATTCTGCCTGCCTATTATGATGCGTTGGAAAATGTCGCCAACGTCCTGCGCGCTCTGGCGCTCAAAGCACCGCCCAATATCGGCGATGGTCTGGGCACGCTGATTGCCGCGGCCAAACAGGGCCTGCCGATCAGTAAATTGCCGATTGAGCACCAACGCGATGTGATGGATTTGTTCACCAAAAGCGCCCGTAATTATCTTGATGGCTGGTTTGAGAGCGAAGCGGTTAAAGCCGCCTTCGGATTTGATTCCGTGGTCGGCAATTATGCCAGCCCTGACACACCCGGCAGCGCCTATGTCTTGTTGCATCACGTATTTGGCGAAGTGAATGGCAAAAAAGGTGCCTGGGGGCACTGTATCGGTGGCATGGGGAAAATCACCCAGATTATGGCTGATGTCTGCGAGGACCTGGGCGTAAAGATCAGCCTTGATAGCGCCGTCGATCAGGTGCTGGTCAAAAACGGTAAAACCACCGGCGTGCGGCTGCAAAGCGGCGAAGATATTCAGGCACCGCGCGTTATCGCCAATGTCGGACCACGGCTGCTTTATGAGCGTATGATGGATGCCCGCGACCTGCCTGCGGATTTTCTAAAACGCATCAGCTCTTTTCAAACCGGCTCAGGCACATTTCGGATGAATGTCGCACTTTCAGAACTGCCTACTTTCACATGCAAGCCGGAACCCGGACCACACCATCAAAGCGGCATCATTCTGGCCCCGACGCTGGACTATATGGACCGTGCCTTTGTGGACGCCAAACAACATGGCTGGTCGAAAGACCCCATTGTGGAAATGCTGATCCCGTCCACCGTTGATGATAGTCTGGCACCGAAAGGCTGTCATGTGGCCAGCCTCTTTTGCCAACAATTCGCGCCCATTTTACCAAACGGTCAAAACTGGGAC
The DNA here is from genome assembly GCA_021776525.1 of Robiginitomaculum sp. Lineage (GTDB taxonomy): Bacteria > Pseudomonadota > Alphaproteobacteria > Caulobacterales > Maricaulaceae > Robiginitomaculum_B. The sequence goes on along the minus strand of JAJFFT010000001.1, from coordinate 168,540 downwards.
GATGTAGACGACAAGGCCGCAGACGTCATTCTGGACACCGTCGAGAAACATGCGCCCGGATTTCGAGCCTCCATTCTAGCGCAGACAAAACTCTCGCCCAAAGGGTTGGAGGATAAATTCGGCCTTGTCGGCGGAGACATTATGCACGGCAATATGACCATAGATCAGCTCTGGTCAGCACGGCCAGTTCTGGGCCATGGCAGTTATCGTGGCCCCGTTAAAGGCCTTTATATGTGCGGCGCGGGCACCCATCCGGGCGGCGGCGTGACCGGTGCACCCGGCCATAACGCGGCGCATGTGATCCTGAAAGATCGCAACCTTTTGCGCCGGGTGTTATCGTGATCAAAACATGAGTGGCATAATGGCAAACAATCAAAACCCGACGCGGTTTAACCGGGCCATTGTGCGATGCCCGGCGCACAGCGTGGCCCATGGCCTGCGGGCCGATAATGTGGGCAATCCGGATTATCAGGGCGTCAAAGCAGAACATAACGCCTATATCGCTGCACTGGGCCTGGCCGGCGTGGAGGTGACCATATTGCCTGCACTGGAAGAGTATCCCGACAGCATATTTGTCGAAGACCCGGCGCTGGTGTTCACCAAGGGCAGCATTATCCTGCGCTCATCCGCGCCGAGCCGCGCTGGCGAGGCATCTGCCATGGCCCCCACCTTGCGCGATACCTTTGACACTGTGATCGAACTACCCAAGGGGCATGTCGAAGGCGGCGATGTTCTTTATACGCGGGACACAGTCATGATCGGCTTGTCTGCGCGCACCGATAGAGCCGGTGCAGAGGCGCTGGTGCAATGCCTTGGCCAACTTGGCAAAAAGGGACGGATCGTCCAAACCCCGCCAGATGTTTTACATTTTAAAACTGACTGTTCGTTGCTGGATCCAGATACCGTATTGACTACCGCGCGGCTGGCCCGGTCAGGGGTTTTTGACGGGTTGAAAACCATCCGTGTCCCCGATGGTGAAGAAGCTGCCGCCAATGCCTTGCGCGTTAATGATGTGGTGTTTGTCGGGGCAGACTTTCCAAAGACCATCGATCTGCTGACGTCTAATGGCTATAGGGTGGTCCCCTTGCCCACCACCCAGATCGGTAAAATTGATGCAGGGTTGTCTTGCATGTCTTTACGGTGGAACCAAATATGAGCCATCAGGACAATCAGAACACCAAACCCAGCATGGGGTTCTGGAAAGTCTGGTCAATGACCGTTGGGGTGATGGTTGGTTCCGGCATTTTTTTACTGCCTGCGGTTTTGGCGCCCTATGGATCATTAGGGTTTTTGGGCTGGTTGCTGACCAGCGCCGGGGCCATGTTGATCGCGCTGATTTTAGGCCGGTTGGCCAGCCGCACAGACCGCACCGGTGGCCCCTATGCGTTTGCCCATGATGCCTTTGGTGATCTGGCCGGCTTTATGGTGGGCTGGGGATATTGGCTGGCTACGGTATTCGCCACAGCGGCCATCAGTGTGGCCTTTGCCGGTTATCTGGGGGCTCTGATCCCCGTTATTGGCGCCCATACTGCGCTACAGGCCGGAGCCGCCATGGCGATGATCTGGATACTAACTGCAATCAATATGCGCGGCATTGCCGAGGCTGCCGCAGCGCAATTATTGATGGCTGTACTGAAATTGACGCCTCTGGTCGTTATCATAAGCTTGGGATTGATTGCCGGTTCGCCTGAAACCATGCCGCCCTTCAACCCGATGGACAAACCTGTTCTGCCAGCATTGGCGGCAACTGCCCTTTTGACCATGTGGGCGTTTTTGGGGATCGAGGCCGGGGTGGTTCCATCGGGAGATGTCATCAATGCAAAACGCACTATTCCGCGCGCCGTCATCTTTGGCACCATCACCGTGACCATTCTCTATATTGCTTCAACGGCGTCCGTCATGATGCTGGTACCAGCTGATCAACTGGCCAAATCCACGGCGCCGTTTGTAGATGCAGCCAAGGCACTGGGTCCCGTTGGCGCACCGCTGATTGCTCTGGGGGCGTTAATTGCCACAGCAGGATCCATGAATGGCAACATACTTCTCAGCGGGCAAATGCCGATGTCGGCCGCCCTTGATGGTTTGGCCCCGGCATTTCTCATGCGCCGCAATAAAGGCCATGCCCCTTATCTTTCCCTGCTTATATCATCCAGTATTGCCACCGTTTTATTGATGTTCAATTATTCAGACGGGCTGGTTTCCGCCTTCACCTTCCTGATTTCAATGTCAACACTGGCGACCCTGACACCCTATGCCGTATCGTCTCTGGCTGACCTGAAATATTCATGGAAAAACACTAGAAGCTGGACCATCATCGCCATTATCGCCTTGGTGTATTCCCTGGTGGCGATGATAGGTTCTGGTCTAAAAGTGCTTGTCTGGGGTGTGCCCATGCTGGCCGCATCAGTACCGGTTTTTTACCTGTTCAGATACTTTCGCAACAAAGCATGAGTTGGGTTTTTTGGGAAAAAGCGTAAACATGGCATCTTGTGATTTTTCCAGAGACACACCATGACAACAACACTTGCCAGCTCGCTTCGTACCCAGATTGATCGTCGCCATGATGACCTGGTCGAGCTGACCCGTGATCTCATTGCTTTTCCCACCATCAACCCGCCCGGTGACGCCTATCAACCTTGCGCTGAATATCTGGGCAATCGCCTAAAAGATAAGGGCTTCGACGTAAAATACGTCCGCGCCAAAGGCACGCCCGGCGACAGCGACCGTTACCCTCGCATCAATATAGTCGCACGCCGCGAAGGCAAGCACCCCGGACCCTGCGTGCATTTCAACGGCCATATTGATGTGGTAGAGGTCGGTCAGGGGTGGAGCGTTGACCCATTTGCCGGCGTTATAAAAGACGGCAAGATTTTTGGGCGCGGGGCCTGCGATATGAAAGGCGGTATCGCCGCCGCGATTATCGCCATGGAAGCCATTATTGATAGCGGTCATGATTATGCCGGAACGTTGGAATTTTCCGGCACCGTTGATGAAGAATCCGGTGGATTTGGTGGTGTCGCTTATCTGGCCCAAAACGGCTGGTTCGATAAATCCCGCGTCGATCATGTGATCATTCCCGAACCTTTGAATGTGGATCGGGTCTGTATTGGTCATCGCGGCGTCTGGTGGGCGCAAATTGAAACCCATGGCCGCATTGCCCATGGCTCTATGCCGTTTTTTGGCGACAGCGCCATAGAGCATATGGGCGACGTATTACACCGCTTTGAACGTGACCTTTACCCCGCACTTGCTGCCCGTCTGACTGACATGCCCGTTGTCCCCGATGGTGCCAAACAATCAACGATCAACATAAACTCCATCCATGGTGGCCAGGATGAGCGCGATGATGGTGCCTTGCCTGCACCTTGTGTGGCCGACAGTTGCCGCATGGTCATTGATCGGCGTTTTTTGATCGAGGAAAAGCTGGAGAGCGTACGCGGTGAGGTTAAAGACATATTGGATAATCTCAGCAAAACCCGCGAAAATTTCGCCTATACCATGACTGATCTTTTTGCCGTTCACCCTAGCATGACCGACCCTGAGCGTCCGGTGGTCCGGGCCACCAGCGACGCCATACATCAGGTCATGAAAAAGAGCGCGCAAATTGTCTGTTCGCCCGGCACTTATGATCAAAAACATATCGAGCGCATCGGCAAGCTGAAAGACTGCATCGCCTATGGGCCGGGTATTCTTGATCTGGCTCACCAGCCAGACGAGTATGTGGTGATCGACGATATGGTAAACTCGGCCAAGGTTATGGCCCTCAGTGCCTGCACCCTTCTTGGTGGCAACACTGATGATTAAAACCGCCGCATTGATACTGTCGGCCCTGATGCTTGTTGCCTGTGGGCAAAGCGTGCCCAAAACTGGCATCGTGTTGGGCATGCAGTTGGAACCACCGGGTCTGGATCCGACCATTGGCGCCGCGGCGGCCATTGATGGTGTGGTATATGGCAATATATTTGAAGGCCTGACCCGTATTATTGACGATGGCAGCGTTCAGCCCGCATTGGCGGCATCATGGACCATATCACCCGATGGGCTGGTTTATGTTTTTACATTGCAAGAGGGCGTGCGTTTTCATGATGGCAGCCGCTTTGATGCCGATGATGTAATATTCTCGTTGACCCGCGCCACCCAGCCCGGTTCCGCCAATGCTCAAAAAGCATTATTTGCGCCAATAAAAGCCGTCGAGGTTTTGGATCCGCTGCACGTCAAAGTTACCTTGCACCATCCGGCCGGTGATTTTCTCTATAATATGGGCCTTGGTGATGCGGTAATCGTTGATCCCCAAAGCGCCGCAAACAACATTGTGCACCCCATCGGAACCGGGCCGTTTACATTCGTTGAATGGCGCAAAGGTTATGCCATCGACCTCGTGCGCAATGATGATTATTGGGGAAATCCTGCGAAATCTCCATCAATCCGCTTTATGTTCATTGCCGATCCAGCAGCAGCCTATGCAGCGTTATTGGCCGGGGATGTGGACGGCTTTGCCAATTATCCAGCCCCGGAAAACCTGCCGGCCTTCGAGAACGATCCGCGCTTTGATGTGGTTATCGGATCAACCGAAGGCGAAACTATATTGGCCATCAATAACGCCAAAGCACCTTTTGATAACCTGCTGGTCCGCCGCGCCATCGCCCATGCGATCAACCGTCAGGATATTATAGACGGGGCGATGTTTGGGCGCGGTATTCCGATTGGCTCGCATTTCTCGCCGGGCCATAGTGCCTATGAAGACCTCACCCAATTCTATCCCTTTGATCTGGACCTCGCCCGCGCTTTATTGACCGAAGCGGGTTATCCAGAAGGGTTCTCGGCAAGTCTGAAACTGCCGCCGCCCAGTTATGCCCGGCGCGGCGGCGAAATAATCGCCGCGCAATTGGCCAAGATCGGCATTCGCCTGACGATTGAGAATATGGAATGGGCGCAATGGCTGGATCAGGTTTTCACCAATAAGGATTATGATCTCAGCATTGTCTCGCACAGCGAACCCATGGACATTGGTATTTATGCGCGCCCTGATTATTATTTTGGCTATCAGAGCGCCACATTTAACGCCATTATTGACGCGCTCACCGTAAGCAATGATCCGGCGACACGCGACGCGTTGTTGCGCGATGCCCAGCGCCAAATCACCACGGACAGCGTCAATGGGTTTTTGTTCCAATTTGCCAAAATGGGGGTTTGGGATAAGCGCTTAAAAGGCATGTGGAGAAACGCACCCATTCAGGGCGAAAACCTGAGCGGGGTTTATTTTGAAAACTGAGTATACCTCATGACCGCCTGGCTGGCCCGTCGACTGCTCTCTCTGGTCCTGACTTTATTGGCGGCCAGTGTGGTCATTTTTTTGATGATCGAGGTTTTTCCCGGCGATCCGGCGGCATTTATGATGGGCCTAAATGCCGACCCGGCGGCATTGGCCAGTTTACAAGAACAACTTGGCTTAAATGATCCTCTGCTCGTGCGCTATTTCAGTTGGATCGGCGCACTCTTGCAGGGTGATTTTGGAACCAGCTATACTTATCGCGTCCCCGTTGGCGAATTGATCACCCAGCGCCTCGCTGTGTCTCTCCCTTTGGCCGTTTTTGCACTCATTTTGTCGATAATTATCGCCTTCCCTGTCGCAATTTTTGCGGCGTCCAGGGCTGGAAAACCCGGCGATACATTGATCATGGGAACCACACAAATCGGCATTGCCATCCCCAATTTCTGGTTTGCCATGCTGCTTGTCTTGTTGTTTTCGACAACCTTGCGCTGGTTTTCCGCAGGTGGGTTTCCGGGTTGGCAGGCGGGGTTTTTCCCCGCCCTAAAAGCCCTAATACTACCCGCACTGGCTTTGGCCGTACCGCAGGCTGCCATTCTGGCCCGTATCATGCGGGCGGCATTGATCGAAACTTTAAGCGAGGATTATGTCCGTACAGCCCGCGCCAAAGGCTTAAGCCGTGGGCAGGTGATCTGGCGTCATGCGCTGCGCAATGCGATGATCCCGGTGCTGACCATTATCGGCATGCAATTCTCATTTTTGCTGGCCGGCAGCATCATCATCGAAAACGTATTTTTCCTGCCGGGCCTTGGGCGGTTAGTTTTTCAGGGCATTATTCAACGCGATCTGATCGTCGTAAAAAGCGTCGTGGTGGTGCTGGTTTTTGCCGTTGTGCTGATCACCTTTTTGGTTGATCTGGCCTATGTGCTGATTGACCCGCGCCTTTCCAAACGGGGGAAAGGTACATGAAGCGGATTTCCAGCAGCTTTATTATCGGCATCTTTTTGACCGCTTTGACGTTTTTGGCGGCGCTGATATCCGTCATGTGGACGCCTTTTGATCCAACAGTGCTGGACATTGCCGGGCGCTTGCAAGCCCCCTCATCAACCCATTGGTTTGGCACCGACCATCTGGGCCGTGATGTGCTCTCCATGGTTATGGCCGGGGCGCAAAATTCTTTGGCAGTGGCGGTCATTGCTGTGGGGATCGGTATGGGCGTCGGGGTTCCACTGGGTCTTGTCGCGGCGGCGCGGCGCGGCCTTATCGATGAGATGCTGATGCGCATGAATGATCTGGTTTTTGCGTTTCCTGCCCTGATCCTGGCCATACTGATCACTGCGGTTTTTGGGCCGGGTGCGATCAATGCAATCATCGCTATTGGTATTTTTAACATCCCGGTTTTTGCGCGCCTTTCCAGAGGTGCAGCATTATCCTTGTGGCCACGTGAATACGTCATGGCGGCACGCCTTGCAGGCAAAGGGGTGTTTCGTATTTCGGTCGAGCATATTCTGCCCGGTATTACCGGGCTGTTGATCATTCAGGGTACTATCCAGTTTTCACTGGCGATCATTGCCGAAGCTGGCCTTTCCTATGTCGGTCTTGGCGCACAACCGCCTGACCCCAGCTGGGGGCGTATGTTGTTTGATGCGCAAACCATGACCAGTTTTGCCCCGTGGCTGGCGCTGTTTCCAGGTCTTGCCATCGCATTTAGCGTTTTGGGTTTGAACCTTTTGGGTGATGGCCTGCGTGACGTACTGGACCCCCGGTCACGAACCCGAACGGGGCAGGTGCAAATATGAACCTTTTGCACATCAATGCGTTGAATTTACATATTGGTGAAACACCAATTTTGGACGATGTCTCCTTACGCATTGAAAAAGGACAGGTGTTCGGGCTAGCGGGCGAATCCGGGTCCGGGAAATCCATGACGGCTCTCTCTGTGATGGGGTTATTGCCCAAAGGCGCACGGACCAGCGGTACTGTTCTTTTGAATGGAAACGACCTGACCAGAAAAACCGAAGCACAGCTTTGCCAGATACGCGGGCGCGATGTCGGCATGATCTTTCAAGAACCAATGACGGCGCTTAATCCCTTGCAATGCATCGGTGATCAGGTGGCAGAAACCGTCCGCCTGCATACCCGCACATCGCGCACCGATGCGATGCAGGTCGCCGCTCAAACACTGGTACGGGTTGGCCTGCCGCCAGAGAGATTTTCGCCCAAACGTTACCCCCATGACCTTTCGGGTGGTCAGCGCCAACGCGTCGGCATTGCCATAGCCATTGCGCTAAAACCGAAACTGCTAATCGCTGATGAGCCGACAACAGCACTGGACGTCACGACACAGGCTGAAATTCTGGATCTTTTGAAAACTCTGGTCCGGGAAGAAGATATGGCCTTAATGCTGATCACGCATGATCTGGCAGTTATGGCGCAAATGGCCGATCAACTGGCCATTATGAAAAATGGCGCGGTGGTTGAAAGTGGTAAAGCTGTTTCCATTTTGCGCAAACCACAACACGCCTATTCAAGAGATTTACTGCGCCACAGCGTGCCACACTCAAAGCGCAAAAAACGCCCCATTTTGGATACAAAACCGATACTGGAAGCACGCAGAATTGTCCGTAATTACCCCATGCCGCGCCGTGGATTGCTTGATAAACCCTCCGTGTTTTGCGCTGTCAATCATGTCAGTTTTGCCATTCATGCCGGGGAAAGCCTCGGTCTTGTCGGCGAATCCGGGTGTGGAAAATCCACGCTTCTACGCACATTATTGGCGCTGGATGCACCGCAAAACGGCGACATATTACTGCATGGCGCAGCATTTCCCAGTCGTACAGGCAAAGAGCTCAAGGCCCAACGCCGCCATATACAGATGGTTTTTCAAGACCCCTATGGCAGCTTTAACCCCCGCCACAAAGTCGCCCGCCTGGTCGCAGAACCCTTTCATCTCAACGATCAAAAAATAACGCCTGCACAACAACGCGACGCTGTTGTTCATATGCTGGAACGGGTCGGTCTGCACGCCAGCGATGCCAATAAATATCCCCACGAATTTTCTGGTGGCCAGCGCCAGCGTATCGCCATTGCCAGGGCTTTGATCACCCAGCCCACACTCATTGCACTGGACGAAGCGGTTTCAGCGCTTGATGTATCCATGCGCGCTCAGATCCTAGACCTGCTGGCTGATCTGTCGGGTGAGATGGGTATAGCCATTTTGTTTGTTTCCCATGATCTTTCTGTGATCCGCACCGTATGTGACCGGGTTCTGGTTATGCAATCTGGTGTGATTGTTGAAGAGGGCAAAACCGAAGACGTATTCACACACCCCAAACACGCTTATACCAAGGCTTTAATTGCCGCCACGCCAAACCTGCAAAGCGCCCTTAATGCACGTGAAGATAACGGAACACACCCATGAATATTCCCTTTGATCCCAGCACGGTTTTGATCGGTGGCCAATGGCATAAACCGCAAAGCCAAGTATATCTGGGCTTATATGACCCTTCCACGGGCGAGGTTATCGGCCAGATTGCCAGGGGTAATGAGGGCGATATTGACGCCGCAGTTTGCGCGGCCCGGCGCGCACTGGACGGGCCATGGGGCGCGATGAGTGCCCTAGAGCGAGGCCGCATATTAAGCCGCATAGGCCAAGCCGTTCTGGATCATGTAGACGATTTAAGCGCTTTAGAAACCATGGATGTTGGCAAGCCACTTAGCCAGGCCCGCAACGATGCGCTGGCGCTGGCCCGTTATATGGAATTCTATGGCGGTGCTGCGGACAAGGTTCACGGCCAAACCATCCCGTATTTGGACGGCTATACCGTCTATACCCTGCGCGAGCCTTTCGGTGTCACCGGCCATATTATTCCGTGGAATTACCCCATGCAGATCATTGGCCGGTCCCTGGGTGCGGCACTGGCCATGGGCAATGCCTGTGTCTTAAAACCCTCAGAAGAGGCCTGTCTCAGCGCCTTGATGTTTGCCCGTATTGCCCAGGATGCCGGCCTGCCGGATGGTGCGTTAAACGTCGTACCCGGAACCGGCACAGAGGCCGGCGAGGCGCTGTGCCGTCATCCGGGCGTGGCGCATGTGTCCTTTACCGGCTCGGTTAATGCTGGCGAGAAAGTGCAAAGTACAGCGGCACACCATGTCGCCCCGGTAACGTTAGAGCTTGGCGGAAAATCGCCGCAAATTGTCTTTGCCGATGCCGATCTTGAAAAGGCGCTGCCCTTTCTTCTTAATGCCGGCATTCAAAATGCCGGACAGACCTGTTCAGCCTCATCACGAATTTTGGTTGAGCGCCCGGTTTATGAAGCCGTCATCGAGCAATTGGCCAAACGGTATAAGGCTTTACGCGTTGGCCCAGCCAAAGACGACCTTGATCTGGGGCCAATGATCAGCGCCCGCCAACAAGTCGTTGTGCAAGGCTATCTGGATAAGGCTCAAAAAGACGAGCTGAGTATAGCGGCGCAGGGCGCTATCATCACCGATGCCCCCAAAGGCGGGCATTATATACGCCCGACCTTATTGCGCGATGTTCCGCCAGACCATGCGCTGGCGCGAGAAGAAATTTTTGGCCCCATACAAGTGGTTATGTCGTTTGATGATGAAGCCGAAGCCATTGCACTGGCCAATGGTACGGATTTTGGATTGGTCGCCGGGGTGTGGACCAAAGACGGCGCGCGGCAAATGCGCATGGCCAAAGCCTTGCGGGCCGGGCAGGTCTTTATCAACAATTATGGCGCGGGCGGCGGCGTGGAGCTGCCCTTTGGTGGCATTGGCAAATCTGGTCATGGCCGCGAAAAAGGCTTCGAGGCGTTATATGGATTTTCCACAATAAAAACCGTGGCCGCTTATCATGGGTGATGCAATGAGACTTGAAAACAAAACCGCCATCATTACCGGCGGCGCATCTGGATTTGGGGCTGGCATTGCACAAAAATTCATCAATGAGGGCGCTCGGGTGATGATTACCGACCTCAATGGGGATGCCGCAAAGGCGATGGCGGAAAAACTCGGCGATCAGGCGCTGGCCTTTGGCGTCGATGTCTCCGATGACGAACAAATGGCCGCCATGACCAAAGAAACCCTGCGAGCCTTTGGGCAGATTGATATTGTCGTCAACAATGCCGGGATCGGCCACACACCCCAACCGATGGAAGAGGTTTCGCCAGAAACATTTGAGCGCATTTTTGCGATTAATGCGCGCTCGGTTTATCTTTGTGCCCGCCATATTGTGCCATTGATGAAAACTCAAAAATCTGGCGCGATCCTGAACGTTGCGTCGACCGGCGGGGTCAGCCCCAGACCGGGCCTCAGCTGGTATAATGCCTCTAAAGGCTGGATGATTACCGCCACCAAATCCATGGCCGTCGAACTTGCCCCGCATGGGGTGCGGGTCAATGCCATCAATCCTGTGGCCGGTGAAACGCCGCTTTTGAAAACCTTTATGGGTGAAGACACACCCGCCGTGCGCGAGAAATTTCTGGCCAGCATTCCGCTTGGGCGGTTTTCAACACCTGAAGACATGGGCAATGCCGCATGTTTTTTATGTTCCGACGAGGCCAGTATGATTACCGGCATTGCCATGGAGGTGGACGGCGGACGCTGTGTCTAAACGCAAATCCGTGCGCGCGCCTGTGCGGCCTCATCTGGCAAACCCAAGTCCTGATAGACCTGCCCTAATGCCGTGTTGAGCGGCACGCCTTTGGGATCAAAACCCCGGCGGATTTCCAGCATTTGCTGGGCCGTTACCAATCGCCCTGTTTTGATCACACAATCGAGCATAATTTGCTCGAAAAGGTCACGTTGCGCATGACTGCCACCCACTTCCATCATCCGCGGCAAAGCCTGACCCAATTGATCGATCGCTGGTTCATAATCACCACACGCATAACTGAGTAAACCTTGGCAGGCAGGCAAAGCCACATCATGCCATGCGGCACGCTCATAGACCGGCGCGCTTTTGGCGCGCTCTTCAACAGAAGCCATCAGTGTTCGCGCTTCGCCAAGACCTGCCCTCGCCAAACCATAAAGGTATTGCATGGTCAAAAACGGTAAGGTCGTGTCTTCGGATCTGGTACGCAAATACTGGCCTATATCGCCCCAGCGATCACCCACATCCACCCCGGCCAGTTCCAGTCTGGCAAGCAAGGACACAGCCCCGATCTGATCTTGTGAATAGTCCTTTTCCACGCCCCAGCATTGTTGGTCATAAAGGGCCAGTACGGCGTCGTTTTTACCCTGGCTGAGATAAAACACTGCCAAATGCCAGTAATTATGGGTCAGCATAAATGAATTGAGGCCCGTCCATGTATTTTGCACGCCCTCCAAAAAGTGCGCACCGTGATCGACCTGTCCACGGGTCAGAAACACATGCGCCAAGGCATGTTGCGCCCAGGGTTCCTTGCTTTGTATCGCTAATGCACGTTCCGCACTTTTTTGCGCGGCGTCCAGTAAATGACATTGCTCATAGGCAAAGGCCTTCATGCCATGCAGGTGCGCAACATCCTGATTGTCTGTGCTGACCTTGTGGACTACCCGCAGCATGGCCGGGGCATCGCCGCGATTAAAACTCAAATACTGATGCAATTTGACGACCGCCAGATCACGGGGAAAAGCACCCACAATCTCATCACCCAGTTTGAGCGCCGCTTCGATATCACCATGCAACCAGCACAGCAGCATTTGCGTATTCATTTGCTCGCGCGGTGTGGCATGCGGTGACGCCTTTTGCGCACATGCTGCATAATGTGCGGCATTCTTTGGCCCATTCGGGGCTTCGAGCAACATCCAGATCATCGCCGCATAGGTGTTGGCCAGGCAGTGATCCGGGGCGTTATCTGCAGCTGCAATGATATTGGCGATCCGAGTTTCATAACTTAAAAAACCAGCCACAAAATCATCGATGCCACGCATCGTCGGCGCATCGCAATCACTGATCACGTTACCAAGATAATCCTGTTGCATACCACCTCCATAGTCCTTCAAAACATAGTATGCCCGAGCCTGCCCGTCCTGTACAAAACATTGTCAGGGCAATAGATTTCGTGATCACGTTGGAGATAACATGGCCATACTGAACACAAATGGTATCGAGCTCTATTACGAATGCCGAGGCAGTGGGCCACCTTTATTGTTGATCGCCGGTATTGCCAGCGATGGGCAAAGCTGGATGCCCGTGGTTGATGAATTATCACGCCATTATCAACTCATCCTGCCCGACAATCGCGGCGCCGGACAAACCCGCCACCTGGACCAAATGGTCACCGTATCCAACATTGCCAGAGATCATGCCGCCCTGATCACGCATCTTGGGTTTTCCAAGGTTCATGTGCTTGGCCATTCCATGGGTGGGGCCATTGCCATGCAAATAGCTTTGCAGAGCCCACACATGGTTGATCAATTGGTGCTCGCCACCGCGACCGCGAAAATGTCAAAGCGCAACCGCATTTTATTTCATGATTTACTGACCCTGCGGCAAAGCGGAGTGGATATGGTGCTGTGGTATAAAATGTTGTTTCAGTGGTTGTTTCGTCCGGCTTTTTTTGAAGACGAACGGCGCGTAGAAGAGGCTGCAAAACTGGCGTTGTCTTACGTGCACGCACAAAGTAACGACAATTTTTCTGCACAGCTGGATGCTATTAGTGCTGTGGATTTTCGAGATCAGTTACATAGAATTTGCGCGCAAACCCTTATCCTTTATGCACAAGATGACATCCTGTTTCCCCTCACTCTGGTGTCCAACCAGCTGGATGACATCCCTCATTCAACAATGCAGGTTATCGAAAACGCCGGGCACTCTTTGCATTGGGACAATCCGGCGGCATTTTGTGCTGCGATACGGAAATTTTTACTTTAGAGGCAAAGCTTATCACGCGATTGCGATTTGACTTGAAACTTTAAAATATAAACCATGAAACCGTCATAACATGGAGACGGGACATGAAACACCTTCTGTTGGGAACGGTGCTCACCAGTACATTCAGTTTAATGAGCGCCATCGGCGCACAAGCGCAGAACACAGACGACCAGGTCTTACAGCTGGATACCGTAATCGTAACGGCACAACGGCGAGAGCAGTCGGCACAGGATGTCGGCATTGCACTTAGCACTTTCTCAGGTGATGAGCTGATCCGCAAAGGTGTTAGCGGCATCAATGCCTTGGAAAACATTGCCCCTAATCTGGAGATGGAAAGTCAATTTGGTGCCGCCGCCACGTCGTTTAGCATTCGTGGTGTGGGTTTTCGTGACTACGCCACCTTAAACGCCCCTACGGTTGGCGTTTATGTGGACGATGTCGGCTTTGCTGTCCCCATAATGACCCAGGGCGTTTTGTTTGATGTGGCACGAGTCGAGGTTTTGCGCGGACCACAAGGCACGCTTTATGGCCGCAACACCACTGGCGGTGCCATTAAAATTTTGAGCAGCCGCCCGACGAAAGACACTGAAACGGGCCTGACCGCAGAATATGGGCGGTTTAATCGCCTTCAGGCCGAGGGCTTTGTTTCCGGCGCTCTTGGCCCGCATGTGCGCGGGCGCATATCAGGGATTACCACTCAGGGCGGTGCCTGGCAGGTCAATCGCGAAACCGGGGCCAAGCTTGGCGATGCAGACAAATTTGCGGCGCGCTTGCAAGTCGAGGCAGATTTATCACCCAACATTACCGCACTATTCAACTTGCATGGCTATACGGACCAGTCCGACGGGCTAGGTCTGCAATTGTTTAACAATTCCGTTTTTGGACCACTGGCTCATGCACGTCGCCGCGAGACATCATTCGGGTCTTCGGCAGCCTTTGCCGGCCTGGTCGGGATTACCCCAACCACTAAACCATTTCGGGATTTTGATGGCTGGGGAACCAGTCTGACCCTGAATGCCAATCTGGGCAGTGCTGACCTCACCTATATCGGCAGCTTTGAAACCCTGAGCAGACGCGAGTTTGCCGATTATGATGCATTGGCCGCTGGCGCTGCCGGCGTGTTTTTTGACAGCAGTATTAAAGATATCACTCAGGAAGTACGTCTGGTGTCAAATACAGACAGTGCGCTGCAATGGGTAACCGGTGTCTTCTATGCGGATCAGGACCTGGATGAGGTTTACCAGTCAGATTTCGTGGCCAGCTTTGGCCCGGGCTTCGCGGTTACCACACCTTATAACCAAAATGTTGAAACCATTGGCATTTATGGGCAGTTTGATTACCAGATCAGCGAAAAATTTAGTTTTTCAGGCGGACTGCGCTTTGAGGACGAAGACCGCCAATTGCGTAATCTGGGCACATTTGCCTTGGTGACCGGGCCCCTGAACTTTGCCAACGGCACAGTAGATGGCACGCGCGAAAACCGTGATCAGTCGTTGAGCGAAGTCACCGGGAAAGCACAGATCGATTATAAACCATCGGATGAAACTCTGCTGTATGCCAGTATCAGCCGCGGCATTAAGTCAGGTGGGTTTACGGCCTACAATACCTTGAACCCGCGTGCCGTTGACCCGTTCACTTTCGAGGAACTGCTCGCCTATGAAACCGGCTTCAAGTCCGAATTTGCCGACGGGCGCGTGCGGCTGAACGGCGCGGCGTTTTATTATGATTATCGCGACCAACAGGTGCAATCAGCCATTTTCGACACTAATTTCAACGCCGTTGTCGGGCGCATTATCAATGCCCCCAAAAGCAAAATTTATGGTGGTGAACTGGAATTAACCTGGCAAGCCGCACCGGGCCTGCAAATTACCCAAACCGTTGGTTTCAAGGATGGCGAGTTCAAAAAATTCGACGACCTTGATGTCGCAGCGTCCATCGCTGCGGGTGCAACCGTGACCACAGATCGGTCTGGTCAATCTCTGGGCATTCCTCACATCAGCTATCAGGGCGGCCTCAGCTATACCGGTGCCATAGGTCATGGAAAATACTGGCGCGGTTCGGCAGATTACAGCTATCGCGACACAGTCACGCCGCCTTTGCTTGGGCCGATTTATACTGTTGATGATTACTGGCTGGTCAATGCCGAACTGGCTGTTGGCTCTGATGATGGGACATGGGAAATATCCCTGTGGGGCCGTAACATTTTTGACAAAAGATACGATGAAACACGTAATTTCTTCATCGCACCGGGTGCTGTTGCTGATGTGTCGGCCCCCGGCCTTCCAGCCACCTTTGGCCTACGTTTACGGCTGCATAATTAGGCGGTATCGCGGCGCAAGGGACAGCCCTGGCGCCGCGATTGGCCTAACCGCCCGTCATCGCCGATAGCATGGTGTCCAACGCATCCAGCTCAGCGTTCACAGCTGAGATTTTATCATTCAGATCACCGACAGGTTTGGTTGTATCCTGCGCGTGAATTCGCGTGCGCTGGCTTTCAACGTCTTCCAGACGTGC
The DNA here is from genome assembly GCA_021776525.1 of Robiginitomaculum sp. GTDB lineage: Bacteria > Pseudomonadota > Alphaproteobacteria > Caulobacterales > Maricaulaceae > Robiginitomaculum_B. The sequence goes on along the minus strand of JAJFFT010000001.1, from coordinate 152,893 downwards.
CTTTGCAGATTGCAGTTTTTCCCATTCGGACGAGCGGCTCTGCTGTTGGCCCTTTAATTGGACTTCCAATGCAATTGTGCGCGCATTCAGGTCTGTCACGCGCACTTTGGCGCGATCAATTTCCAGGCCCAATTGTTGACGTTGCGCGCGCAAGGCTTCGGCCCGGGCATGTAAGCTGGTGACATTGTGCTGCTCTGCCGCAATGGCGTTTTCACGTTCGATAATACGCTTCTGGTAATTACCCGAAGACAGACCGTGCATTGCATTACCAAAGCCTCCGGCGGCCGGGTCTTCAGAGGTAACGCAGCCGGCCAACATTGTGCCGGCTGCGCCCATGATCAAGAATATATGTTTCATCATGCCCCCCTATGCTGCGCCACGTACGGATGCCAGATCATTGGAGACCGAAGCCATAGTATCATACAGCTCTTTCTGGCGTGTAATTTCCCGATCCAACTCAGACAGGTCCACATCTGGATTGCGTTTGGCAAAGACCTTGCGCGTATCTGCATAAAGTTTCAGGTCGTTTTTGGCCGTTTTCAACGCGCCTTCAATCTGTTTTCTATCGCTTTTAATAGAAGCCATTTCCCGCCGGCGATCAGCATCACTGATCAGGCCCTGCTCATATTTACTGTTCAGCGAGGCCAGAGTTGCTTTGTGTTCATTGACCACAGTTTCTAACGTTAAAACCAGTGCCTCTGCTTCAGCATTTTGTTGATGTAAATCAGCAACAACAGAATCCAGTTGCGCTTCTTTATTAGCGTATTTTTTTTGTTTAGAGGCCAGATATTTACCCGTTAAACCACCCGCGAGACCACCGGCCAAACCACCAATTGCGGCCCCTTTTTTGCGATTGCCCTTACCGGCCAGCAAGGCCCCTAATACGGCACCGGCCACAGCACCGCCAACAAGCCCTTCGGTGACAGTACGGTTATAGGCCTTTGCCTGCACGCGTAATTGCTGTTGCGCAGGGCTTAATGCCCTCCCCGATGACGATGCGGATGGCACCGTTGCACATGATGTCACCATCATGGCCGCAACGATTAAACCTGCCGCTATTCTTGCAAATGTATTGGTGGTTTTCATGAGCCTTCTCCCTTGCTTCACTCGTTCAATAGATCTCGCAACCAGGTTTTCCGGTTGTATTTTCTCTTATCCCGATATTGATCAACATGAGCGGCAAAAACCTCTGCCGGTTTGACCAGATAGCTAAATTCTTTTGATTGAAACCCGGCGATCAATGCTTCCAGTTGAGGGGAAACAATCGAGGCCGAATAGTCATCCGCAACGCCGAAAACCAGGTCCAGATATGAAGACAATGTATTATCGCGGTCCTGCTCAACCTGATTAAGCTGTCGTTGTCTTCGGGCCAGATCGTTCCGTCGTTTGGCAATCGCTGTGGCGGCACGGTCTGCGGCATCGCCCTGCCCCTGAATACGAGCTTGTTGTTCCAGCTCTTCAAGGCGGCCGATCGCACTTTGCGCAATGCTGAGTGCCTTGGCGATCGAACTGGCAAGTTTGGCGTCTGCCGCAACTTTATTGCCGATAATGGCGCCCGATTGCAAAATGGCACGCACCGCCCGATCACGGACATCATTGCGTTCTGTATTGGCCTGCTCCAGTGCGCTCAAGGCTGCATTGAGCTGGCTTTTCAGGGCCGCGTCCTGAACTACCTCACGAGCAGAAGCCAACGTCGCGAAGGCCTGTCGTTCGCGCGTCGCCCGTTCTGCCTGCACATCCGGTGCTGGCAAATGCTCCCATTCAGAAATAATCTTATCCAGCTGGGCTTTGGATGACACCACAGGCGCTGAAATCATCAAGCGGTAACCCAGCATACGTTGGGTTTTGGCCTTTTTTGTACGGGCATCATAAAACGGCACTTCATCACGATAGGCCGTGCGCATCTGGTTGGCCGACAACGTAATATCGCCGCCCTTAATGACAAATCCACCAGCTTGTCCATGCAGCCGTCCGCGCCGGTTTAACCGAAAAAAATCGCTGACCATTTCACCAGCATTGCCCAATGTGTCGTAAAGTCCGATGGGATTGGGTTTCAAAAGACCAACAGGCCGCAATTTACCCGCCGCCGAACCCGGCCCCTGATGCCAGGCATATTGGGCCAGGCCGCCGCTTTGCATTGGAAACAAGTCAGCGGCGAAATCTGCATCATCAACATTCATCCCGCCGCGGGCCGCATACTCCCATTCCAGCTCAGTCGGCAGGCGTAAAAAGGCCAACTCATTACCGGTTTCGGGCAAAGCCAGAGGCGCATTGGCATATAGCCATTCGGTGTAATGGCGAGCACTGTCCACCGCGTCAAACCAGGACAAGCCCGTTACCGGCACCCGGTCTGGCGTTCGCGGGGTTTTACACGTGCCGTTAATCGCGGCGTTCTGCGCTTTGGTCACCTCATACTTGCCGATATAGAAAACCCGCAAAGACAGAGGCTTTTCCACCCTGAACGTGCCCGATATGAATTCCAGCCGGGTATCTTCTTTATACCCCACCCTGTTTTCACTGCGGCCAATGCGAATGCGGGCATCGTCCAATAACCCTGTACTGGCCACAGCAACCGGAACGAAAACCATGGATCCACCACAGGGCATGGGCAGGATCAGGTCTTCGGCGGCTGGTTTGGGATTGTAATCACGTTCTTTCCAGGGCGCGCCTTGCGCCTGTGCGCCACGCGCCAGACCTGCGCAAACCACGCACAAAACCATCAGACCCAAGGCGTAAATCCTAGCCATCACGCAGCCCCTCTGTTGGTTCGATATTCAATGTCACCCCCCCCGCCCATATGGATGAGAGAAGCGCAATAATGCCCGTCAGCCCTGTGGCCATCAGAATGTGCGAGGGCTCTAGCCGGCAGATATATTCCCCGGTTTGAAGGTCATTGGCGAACAGTTGATTTAGCACAAAGGCGACCACAAAAAATAACATCAAGGCCGCCGCACCGCCGCTAAGCGCGACAATAAATGATTGGGTTGTTGGGAAGGCCAGAATGCTGTTTTTGGGAAAGCCCATCAAATGGAGAAGACTTAAGGACTGCCGGTGCCGATCCACATTGGCAGTCAAAGACGCTGCCAGCGAGGCAATGAACCCCACGCCCCCGATCCCGGCTATAATAGCAAAGACCCAGTTCAGGCGCCGTTCCATGGCCTGCATGGCCTCTACCTGCGCCGCGGCTGTGCGGACTTCCAACCTTTGGGCTGTCAAAAAATCACGCAGTGCACTGACGTCATAAATGGACCTCGCGTAAAGGCGAAACCGAGCAAAAGTCCGCGAGTCAAACCTTGGTGGATTGCCACTCCATCCAAATTTTGCCACCGAAAACCCGTCCCGGTAATCTTCTGTGGCGACCAAAAGGTCGCGGCTGACAAAGGCCGCCACACCCGCAAAGCCACCAGCGCCCCCCACATGAACCACATCAAGATCAACCCAGACCCCTTCGCGTGCGCCCCCCCTTATTCGTTGTATTCTTGCCCGTAGTTTTCCCCCTGCTGATACGCCCAGTTTCCGGGCCGCCAGCGCGCTTAAAATAACCTGAAAATCATTATCCAACTCTGGCGCGCCGTCCAATAATGGATCATGAGGCCCCGTGGCCAGCATTTGCAGGCCTGTAATAGATTTACGCCGTTCAGGCCCGCGCACCAGATTAAAACTGGCCGAAATCGAGCGGGTTGACGCAACAATAAAAGCCACATCGGCACGTTCGCGCATCATTGCAAACCAAGCATCATCAAATTTTCCAGACCCGATCAGTCGAACCTCGCGGTTCCTAACGTCTTCGATCAAGCGATGCGCCAGCGTATCCACTAAACCATATTTCAAGCCAAACAAAACCAGTAATGGCCCCAATACGGAAATCAGGGTCAGGACCAGACAGATGCTGGATATTTTCTCGTGCATAAAAGCCCGCCACCCCATTGAGGCAACAAGAGCAAAAGCATGAGGACGCGCCCTCATGACGCTAACTTTGTGCGGCAAAAGTGAGAATAAAAGACATCATCTTTCTGGGTCTGCTTTGGGGAAATCGTATCCAGGCCCATAGTCTCGACCAACGCCCAGTCGTGACTGGCAATCAGTAATGCCGCGCCATTTTTCTTGACCGTATCCAGTAATAACGAGAACACAACTTTTGCCGTAGGCGGATCGACAGAAGCCGTTGGTTCGTCCGCCAGAACCAATTTTGGGGCATGAGCCAGCGCACGGGCCACCGCAACCCGTTGTCTTTGCCCAATTGACAAAGTTTCCGGTTTACGGTGCTCCAGTCCTGTTAGCCCCAATTGCTGCATCAGATGCCTCGTCCGGCGTTCATCAAACCGCCCAACAAGCCGCGCCGTGGTGACGATGTTTTCAACAACACTGAGGAATGGTAAAAGCCCGCCAGTTTGCGGCACATAACCCATGATCTGGCCACGCATATGCGCCAATTGATCGGATGCCCCGGCTTGCCATAAAGCCGCAATATCAACTTTATTCTTTGCGGACGACAGTATGAAAGACTGCGCATCACTGGGTTGCAGCGCCAAAGCGGCAAGGTCCAGAAGCGTACTTTTTCCCGTACCGCTGCCCCCCACAATGGCCAATGCCTCGCCAGCATTGATGTCGAAATCTGCCACCATCTGGAAGGCACTGCCCCGGCGTTTAGTAACGCCGCGCATCGTAAGAAGGGGGCCAGGTTTTTGCATGATCCGGCGATCATGGCAGTGCGATCAGGGGAACGGGATACACTGCATCACCAGGCACCCGACCGCCATCAAGCGCCACCCAAAGGCTCACTTCATCATTAAAATCTTCATAAAGGCGAACCTTAGAGCGCAACTCGTCCAAAAATTCCCGTTGTTGACCCAGCGACCATGAGAGCCAGTCATCTTCGGTGATTTCCATAACCTTTGAGCGGTAAGGCAGGTCGTCCAAGTATTCGCCCAAGACCCCCAGGTCAGCAAGTTTCTTGACTTGCGCACGGCCAACCTCTTCGGGGTTACGGCTAAGCAGCGCCGCTGCTGTTTGCAGCTGGCCAAAGAATTGAGACGGTGACATGCGGGTGCTTTCACCGGCTTCCAAAATAGCTTCCAGCGCGGATTTCAGATCACTCAACTGGTTTTTCGAAAGCAAGACCCGCACAGAAAAGGTTGCAATGGATGGATCGGTCAAATCGCGATCGGCAATCCAGGCCTCGAAAAGGCTGGGCGCCTTGGTCCCCGCCTGGCGGCCCAGATAGGCCAATTGCATAGCCCGCCCGGCTTCGCCGATACGCCGCTCAAAAGCGGCAACTTCCGCACGTTTTTGTTCGGCAAGCTGCGCGGCTTTTTCTGCCTCTGCGGCTTCACGATCTAAGCGCCGTTGACGCACCTCGGCTTCTTGTTTGGCAAGCGCACTTTGGCGTGCCGCATCGGCATTACGGACGGCTTCGGCATCGGCTGCAGCCTTTGCAGCATTGGCCGCCAGACGACGTGCGGCAATTTGATCACGGGCACTATCCAGTGCGACTTCCTTGGCATCGGCCAGTTTACCGCTTTGCAAATTGGTGACTTGAACACTGAGCAGTGAGGCCAGCTTATCAACCCGTTCGCCAAAGGCAGAAACATCGCCCGCATCAACACCAAAATAGAGGGAATCACTGCTGGTTGAAACACGGCTAAGGGCTTCATATTGGCGCCGCGCAGATTCGTGATTGTCTCGCCCCGACGCGGTCAACAAATGCAGGACAGAAATGGCAATGCCTTTTTCCTGTGCCAATTGGTTAATCTCAGCCGCATTACGGCCAGTTTTTGACAGAGGGTCAGAACCGTCACGGGCACCGGCATCTGTAATCAAAATTACCCAGCGGCCATCAAATTTACTCCAGTCGAAGTCCTGCAAGGCCATATAAACACCTGCATAGGCATCTTCATTAAAGCCCTTTGAAGACACACTGGCCGGTGTCACATCCCGCACACTTTGTGTGAAAGACTGCTCGTCCTTGCCTTTGGACATCGGAACAAAAGTGCGCGAGACATACTCCAACCCCGGCGCAGCACCGGTGTTATCGCGATAACCCACAAGGCCAAAATTGATATTATTACCGCCCGGTGTGCGAGACATTTCGCGAAATACCCGGCGCACTGCCTCACGGGTACGGTCAATATATTTACCCATGGATGAGGTGGTATCTATGACAAAAACTACGCCGGTTTCAAAATCGACCTGCACGGATTTAAGCACGTCTTCGGGGTTCACATCTGGTACAACCACCGGAGCGGATACAGGCAAAGCAGGAGGCGCCGTTATAACAGGGGCCGCAGGTGCGGGAGCTGGGGCGGCGGGCATAGCCGTAGCCTTAACCGGCGCGGGCGCAGGGGTCGGTGCCGTCTGCGCGGGCGGTGCAATTGTTGAACCAAGAGGCACCTTCTTTTCGTCTTTAGTAACTGCCGCAACCTTGACCAATTGCGTACTGAAGCCGCTGTCGAAATAGGCATCCTGATAATCCAGTATTGGCAGCAGATAGAAATTCTTGGCCAAGTTCACATAGGTAGACGGTTCCATGGAAATGACCGGGAAGTTTGGTGGAACCTCGCCAGACCGCGCCGTAGCACGATAGCCGTCTGCAACCGCACCCGGACTGGTAGATTCAACCAGGTTCGCCAGTGCATTTTCATCACGAAAAAACATGGAGCGTTGGCGATTGGCAGGGTTGGTAAAGGCCAGCGTCAAGGTTTGGCGCCAGGGTATGGAGCGGTCTGCCGTCATCCAGCCATCGGTTGGCCCCTGGCTTGCTTTGCCAACTTCCAGCCAATCACGGCCATTCAGACGCAGATGTTTATAGACATAAAGCGGCGTTAGCGGCGGCAAAGGCTCTGCATTGGCACCCGCAAGCACCCCCGGCGTTTTAACCAATGGCGTCCCGGGGCGCACCAAAACGCGTTGGTAGAGCGAGGTTTTGCCTTCCATGATCAGGGGCGTACGTTGCGCAAAGGACGGCGCGGCACAAAGTGTTACACATGCCGTAACCGAAGCGAAAATGACTGATGCAAAGAGTTTCATGACATACCTCGAAAATTAAAAAGGGAATAAAATTAATTGCCGACCGCCAACATGGTCCGGACGATATTGGCGCGATTTATGGCGTCCTGATCACCCAGTTCCGCGGCCTTTTCATACCAACGCAGGGCTTCACGTGGATTGGGCCTGGAAAATGGCGATGGAGTTTCCCCCCACAGGGTCGGGTCGTACATTTCGCCCACAGCGCGCGCCGAAGGTGCATGACCGCGGCGGGCAGATTCTTCTAAAATCGCCAACGCACTATTGGCATCCCCCTTGGCGAGGTAATCTTGAGCGCGCGCAAAGAGTTCAGAGACAGGGAGGTCGAAATCCTTGGCCAAGGCCTGCTCCTGCGAGGCAGAGGAATCGTCACCAAAACGCATGTTAACCAGAAGTTGCGGCCCAAACTGGGTGGCCAGAACCGTAACAATAATCAGCACCACGGCACCGATCGCTAATAAAGCATTTCTTGACATTACCCATCCCTCGCAAATTGTGGCCTCGCATATGAAGGCCTTTTTCAGCAATGAATTGGTAAGAAATGCGCACCGCTTTGCGTATACGCATTTCTGCGTATTTTCCAAAATACCCCCAAAAAGAAATGGCCGGGATTGCCTGAGTATAACCGCGCATACGAAAATATACGCAGGAGTGCGTATGGAAGGAACGGCCTATGGGCACGACGATATCAGCCGCTGTAGCAGAGGATATTTGGACGTAATTGAATGATCATTTCAAAAGAATTTTTTAATAAAGCGTGCCGCCTTGCAGTTTTGGTGGCCAGTATATTCTGGTTATGGGCAATGCCAGCTCTCAGTGCACAATGCCCAACGCAATACGCACGCAACACACCCATATGGAAAAAATTTGATGCATTTGTTAAAAAGGAATATGGCCTGCCCAGCAGGGCAAAAAATGCAACTTCACTGGCTTATGGACATGCCCTTGGTCGCTTGGCCATTGCCCTCGACGAACAGCCTAATCGTAAAAAAGCCTACGCTTGTGTAGAACTGGCTTTAGAGCAGATATACGCCAGTGCAAAATTACAAGTGGCCTTGTTTGGCGTGGATTTGTCTAACCTGCAGGGTGTAAATATGTACCTCTTTATGCGGGAAGCAGCGATGGCAAGCCACGATGCCGAAGTTCTGGCCGCAACCGGTGTGAGCAATTCTTCACCACTTTATCAAGTGTTTGGCGTACAGCAAAAACCATCACCAAAACCAATTCCCGGGCCAAGAACATTACCCCTGCCTGCCGCCAAAAATATAGCCGCGCCAGCGCCAAAACCAGCCCGTGCCTATATCAACAAACAATGCATAAAGGCCGCCAACTGGTCTTTGACCAAAGCACAAAGTTATTTTGTATCCGCGCGAAGAAAAGTGACAGCGTTCCAGGACAAATACGGCGCAGATGGATTATGCACCGGTGATGGCTGGTATGATTGTAAAGCCATTGCCGACGATCTTTGGAAAGCCCGCGATCAAATCTTTCAGGTTTTTGATCAAAACCACGACAGCATAAACCAATGCAGACAGTGTAATTATGACCAGGCAATCGCCGCTGCAAGCCCCTTAACCCAATGGGAAAAATGGCTTTCAACGCGCTCTTATGGATCCGCCTCAGCCATGGGCAATATGGCCGACACAATCACCGGTCATAAAAATGATGCAACATGCATGGCCAACAGACCCACACCAAACGGCACGCATTTGCTGGTCGCAGGAGATCCCATTGATGCTCATGCACCATTATCAACGGGCGGCCTGTTAAAGGGATATTATGCGGTTGAAACGGCCGGTGCCGGGTATAGCCGCAGATGGGACGTTGAGCTTTCACGTCAATTAGACAAAGAGCTTCACATTGATATTGGGGGTAAAAATATCCGCTATGATGCTGGCGATTATACCGAATATAAATCAGGGCGGCATATCAAGATCATATATGTGTGGCCCCCAAAAGATGGCAAACCACGCAAGACGTTTTCAGAACTCACTGCAGAATGGACGCAAAAAGAAGCCAAGGCAAAAGACCGGTATTGTCATGACGCGCAAGATGTTTGTCGTTGTTACAAGGGTAAATGCCCTTGTGGTGTCGACCCTGACATCTGGGTGGATGGTCCTAAATACACGCTTTTAGGCGGGCCATATGAAGATCTGGACGAGATCAAAAACGCATATCAATGCAACCAAATCTATCCGGATCGCAATTATTCTAACGACAAATTTGTTTGTATCAATTGGACAATAAAAAGGCGTCCTTATCCCGAAGTCTTGAACTTTTGCGCAAAATAACGCTGCCGTTTTATTAGCCAATTTCGACTGAGCTATTGGAGGAAAATCTCATGCGTATACGAATAGTCATCCTGACGATCCTGTACTTTTTCGTGACATTTACTTCAAGTGCAAATGCCGCACAATGTCCAACCACAAACCCTCTCTCGACCAAAATCTGGCGTGATTTCGATCAGTTTGTAAAAGAAGAATACACAAGACCTGTTGACTATTCTCGAGCACGCCCTCTGGCCTATGGTCACGCTTTAGGTCGCCTTGCCATTGCGGTTCAGGGCGACCTACACCGCGCCCGTCAGTTTGCCTGTGTGCAATTGGTTTTCGAGACAATCATTGCCAAGCCAGTATGCATATCAGCACGTTGAGCGTGGTCGCGGCGCAGCAAATAACAGCCGGTCAGCAGTCTTATAAAACCAGTACACGCAATGGTATTACCAGTCGCAGCTGGACAACATCCTGGCCCAAAAGTTTTATTTTTAACTAGGCTCTGGCTATCGATGACTCATCACGAGAATGCCCAATCATCCCATCCCTTCTGCACGCAGCAACCTCCATTTGCGACGCAATGCCACAGGGACTGAAATATAATGGCGGCCTAAGCTGAGCGTTGGTTGAGCTGGGGCCAGCTTTGTTTGGTGGCCATTGTTCTTGGGAGGGCAGAATGCAGACCAAATCGGCAGCACGTAATATTTTTTATGGCGGCTCGTTGTTTTTTCTGGTGATTTTCATCGGACTGACGGCCAACAGCCACAAGTATATCAGAAACACATCAACAAACGCGGAAACGCTGAACGAATCTGTTGTTCGCGGCAAACGGATATGGGAACGCAAAGCCTGTATCAATTGTCACACCATTTTAGGTGAAGGGGCGTATTACGCACCCGAACTTGGCAATGTGTTTGTACGCTATGGCGGCAAAGATGATGCACAAGGGGCCAAAGACGCCATCAAAGCTTGGATGCAAGCACAGCCATCCGGCATTGAGGGCCGTCGGCAAATGCCTGATTTCAAACTGACGGATCCTGAACTAGAGGATTTGGCCAATTTTCTGGAATGGGTCAGCACCATAGACACCCAGGGCTGGCCGCCCACGGACGCTGGTTAAGGGGAGCGGGAAAATGAAATATCAATCGCAAAAAGTTGCATTCTGGTACTTTGGCGCTGCTATGGCGTTGTTTGCCATTCAGGTCCTTGTGGGCGCCATCATGGGCTATATCTATGTCGCCCCTAATTTTATGTCGGAACTGATCCCGTTTAATATATTTCGGATGTTGCACACCAACGCACTGATTGTCTGGTTATTACTTGGCTTTTTTGGTGCGGCTTATTACCTGATACCTGAAGAAGCCGAACGCGACATCGAAAGCCCGATGCTGGCCTATGGACAGCTCATCTTGCTGGTTGTTGGTACATTGGGGGCGGTGCTCACTTATGTGTTCAACTTCGCCGAAGGTAATGTCGTTTTTGGGCAACAGGGCCGTGAGTTTCTTGAGCAGCCCTTATGGGTCAAGCTTGGCATCATCGTGGCTGCGCTGGTCTTCCTCTACAATATTACCATGACCGTATTGAAAGGGCGTAAAACCGCAGTTTCCAACGTGTTACTTCTGGGCCTTTGGGGTGTAGCCCTGTTCTTCCTGTTTTCGCTCTATAACCCAGGTAATTTATCTTTGGATAAAATGTACTGGTGGTATGTGGTTCACATCTGGGTTGAAGGCGTATGGGAGCTGGTCATGGCCGCAATCCTGGCCTTCCTGATGTTGAAACTGACCGGTATTGACCGCGAAATCATTGAAAAATGGATTTACGCCATTGTCGCTCTGGCCTTGTTTACGGGCCTGTTGGGCACAGGCCACCATTATTACTGGATTGGCACACCCGGTTATTGGCAATGGATCGGTTCGGTCTTTTCCGCACTGGAAATTGTACCCTTCCTGGCCATGGTTGTATTTGCCTTCATGATGGTTTGGAAAGGTGGTCGGGATCATCCCAATAAAGCCGCCGTTTTGTGGGCACTTGGCTCAACCGTTCTGGCTTTCTTTGGGGCAGGCGTCTGGGGCTTTATGCACACACTGGCACCGGTTAATTTCTATAGCCACGGAACACAAATCACTGCGGCACATGGTCATTTGGCCTTCTTTGGAGCGTATGTTTCGATGAACTTGGCAATGATCACGTATGCCATGCCATATTTGCGCAAATCTGAGCCATATAACCAGATCAGCAATATGATCAGTTTCTGGCTGATGGCCGGGGGCATGTCATTTATGACCATCACCCTGACCTTTGCCGGAATAATCCAAACCCATTTGCAACGGGTCAATGGCGAAGACTTTATGTCGGTTCAAGAGCAACTGGGCGTCTTCTACTGGATGCGTTTAGGTTCTGGCATCGTTTTTGTCATCGGAGCCCTCTTGTTCATCTACGCAACATTTGGCCCAAAGAAGGTTCGAGCGTAAAAGGAACCTATGGACAAGATACTCAGCAAGACAGATGAGGAAACCGCGCCCTTCTACCAGGAGACTGGACAGGAGTGCGCGGTTTTTTCCGCTGCCTATTCTCTTAAACTCCCGCTGTTAATTAAAGGCCCGACAGGGTGTGGCAAAACCCGCTTTGTCTCGCATATGGCAGCACGCCTTAGCCTGCCCCTTTATACCATTGCCTGCCATGATGACCTGACCGCAGCGGATCTCACAGGTCGGCATTTGCTCAAAGGCGGCGAGACCCGCTGGAGCGATGGTCCGTTGACCCGTGCCGTGCGCACAGGCGGCATCTGTTATCTGGATGAAGTTGTTGAAGCCCGTAAAGACGTCACCGTGGTCTTGCACCCGCTGACTGATGATCGACGCATATTACCTCTGGAACGCACCGGAGAGATATTGCACGCACCGGACAATTTTATGTTGGTGGTGTCATACAATCCCGGCTATCAGAATATACTGAAAAACCTCAAACCCAGTACGCGACAGCGTTTTCTGGCCCTTGATTTTGACTTTCCTACCCCTGAAGCAGAAGCTAAAATCGTATCGCGTGAAAGTGGTCTAAACGAAGAAAAATCACTGTTACTGGTGCGCCTTGCCAATCGATATCGTGATCTAAAAGGTCAGGATCTGGATGAGGGGGCATCAACTCGCCTGATCGTCTATTGCGCCTCGCTGATTGCCGACGGAATGAAGATTGATACTGCGATCAACGCTGCCCTGATCGAACCGCTAACCGATGACCCCGATGTTCGCCAAGGCCTATTGGACGTGGCGCAGGCGGTGATCGGATAAAACATGGCCTGGTATGAGCCCGAAGAAACAGTTGGGGCTTTGTGGCACAAAATAGTTGGTGCGCCGCCGGGGCCGCCGCACTTTTCTGATGCCGCCGTTCAACTCTCTGAGATCAAAAACCGCCTTGGCGTGTTCTTTCGCGGTCTTGGCGGCGACGGAGCGATTGCAATCAAAGCGGCAAATGGCACGCCAGCTGATTACCGCCTGTCTTTTCGCGAACGTCTGGGCCATAGCAGTGCCCAATATAATGGCCTGCGGTTTGATGGTGAAAGCCTGCTTCTTCCGGACCGATTGGATGCCTATTCCAAGCCTGAACTCAACGAAGCTTTGTATTTCTGGCTGGCGGCTTTTGCCGTTTGTGGACCGAACCCGCCAGCATCATTACCCAAAGACCGTTTGCTTGCAGATATAATGCGCTTGCGCATTATAAAACAAACCACAGATATCGCCCTTCAACGCTTTGCCGGTTTGCAAAACCGCCATATGGCCCTGTGCGCCGCCTTGCGCGCCAACCGGCCCCAACGGGAATTGCCGCCTGTTGAAGACAAAATTGAACAGACTGTTCTGGCTATGCTGGGAGGGCCATCAGGCGGTTATATCAACCTTATAGAGGCGAAAGACCCAGACCTTAGTGGGTTGCATGCACCCGATGATTATCGCTCATTTATGCCGGTTATTCTGTGGGGTGAGCACAACACGCGGGCCAAAGCTACCTCAAAAAAAACCACACCACACACGGCAGAAGCCGGAGCATCTGAGGATGGCGGCGAGAAAACCTATGCCGCCAAACGGCGCAATGCAGACCAGGCCAAGCAAAAAGACGCACTGCTTTTCAATCGATTTGAAGCGGTCCTCAGCATCGCTGAAATGCTCAATTTGAGGCGCACCATTGATGATGAAAGCCTGGATAACGCTAAAAAGGCCGCAGATGATCTTGATGAAATATCTCTGGTTGAAACTAAAAAAACGCCCACAACCAGGATAAAGTTTGACCTTGATCTGGCCCCTCAGGATGTTGAGCGAGAACGCCTTTCAGACGGCCTTTTGTACAAGGAATGGGATGGACGCAGCGGCCAGTACCTTGTTGATCATTGTCGGGTTCTACACACACAGGCCAAGGTCGAATACGGTGCCAATGTGTGGACACCCGATAAAGCCGCTAATCGCCGGGTACGGGCCGTGGCGCGCCGTTTCGAGGCCCTGCGCCCCCGACGACAAACTCTGCACCGGCAATTGGATGGGGCTGATCTGGATATGGATGCAGTCGTTCGTTCGCGGTGTGATCTGGCCGCCATGGGTGAAGGCTCTGGTAACGTTTTTATCCAATCCAGAGAAGTTGATCGTGATCTGAACGTAGCGGTGCTCTTTGATGCCTCACGATCCACTGAAAGCTGGATTGAAGGTCGCCAAGTCATTGATGTGGCCAAAGAAGCGCTTTTTGCGCTCACCCTTGGGCTTACAGCCAGCAACGACCCCCACGCGATTTACTCATTTTCGTCTTTGCGGCGCGACCGTGTGTATGTTGAAACCATCAAAGCGTTCTTTGAAAAATCAGATGCCGCGGTTCTGGCTAAAATCGGGGCTATAAGGCCCGGCCATTACACCCGATTGGGCGCGGCCATACGCCATGTCGCTACGGTATTGGAACGCCAGCCCTGCGAACGAAAATTATTGCTGGTCATCACAGACGGCAAACCCAATGATCTGGATCATTATGAAGGCCGCTATGGTGTAGAAGACACCCGGCGCGCAATTGTTGAGGCACGGGCGCTGGGACACGCCGTATTTGGCATAACCGTGGACAGTAAAGCCCGCAGTTATTTCCCTTATATGTTTGGCCAACAAGCCTTTTCCATCGTGCATCACCCGGACAAATTGGTGCAGGCCCTTCCATTGATTTTTCAACATCTGGTGGCCTGATGCAAGGCCACAAAAATGCCGAGAGCTGGGGGCCTTTATCATCACTGCCTGGCAATCCGATGATATGGATTCTTATCCTCAGTGAATTGATGGTGTTTGGTGTTGGACTTATGGGGTTCGTTATCGCCCGCGATATTGACCCCGTTGGGTTTGCCAAAAGCCAGGATTCGTTAAACCGCCTGGCCGGGGCCATCAACACTATGGTGTTAATCACCTCTGGCCTGTTTGCAGCATTGGCCGTTGAGGCACGCGCCCGCGATAATGTTCAAACTTCGCGCTGGTGGTTGCTTGCCGCAGGCAGCTTTGGTGTCATTTTTCTCATTATCAAAGCCTTTGAATACCGCGACAAAATTCTCCATAACAGCGCTGGGTTGAATGAAAACTTCCTCACATTGTACTTTCTGCTCACCGGGTTTCATGCGGCCCATGTGGTTATGGGTCTGGTCATACTGTTCATAGTTGGATGGAAGAATAACCTGGAAAACATCGAGACAGGAACCGCCTTCTGGCACATGGTTGACCTGATCTGGGTATTGTTATTCCCGGTCATTTATCTGTTGCGCTGATATGAAACATACACGCACAAACAGAGCCGGTTTGTTACGCACCTGGGCTATATTGATGGGGCTTAGTCTGGCCACCATGTTGGCCGGGAGGGTCAATGAAAACCTTTCTCTTGCTCCATTATGGGCCATGGCTCTTCTTGGTGTTGCCGGCCTAAAAGCCAGATTGATTTTGGGGCGTTTTTTAGGTTTACGGCATGCCTCGAGCGATTGGAACAGCGCCTTTACGATCCTGTTGGTCATCTTGCAGGTTTCTCTATTGGCTGCATTTCTGGCGCTTTACCTGCCGGTCTTTCATTCCCCCACACCATAAAAAAAACCCGGCATTGGAACCTCCAATGCCGGGTCTTGTTTGAGGTGGAAATACGTTTTTAGTAGACGTCTTTCCTGGTGTTATAAACGTTGAACTTACCCGTTGGCGTAACCAGTCGTTTGTCTTTAATCACTGATTTTAATTCCAGGGTTTTATCATCAACGATAACCACAGCGGATTGCTGGTTTTTAGCATTCCAGACCGAGAACCAAACCTCGTCACCAGCCATGTTGTATTCAGCCTGAACAACGCGGCGGGCGCCTTCGGTCAAACCTGACCATTTGGCAATCGGCAACACTTTATAGGATGGAGATTCTTCTGCCGTGTCAGCGATGTTAAAGACCGCAACAGATTGAGAAATTTCCTCATCCGGATTGAGCGCTGTATCCACATAGATGTGTTTTGATTTTGGATGCGATTTGATGAACAGTGCACCACCGCCCTGTCCTTCGAGCGTTTGCACAACCTTCCAGGCATTATCCGGGTGGTTGACCGGATCAGTACCGATTACTGCAATGGTTTCGTCACCCAAATGACTGGTCGCCCAAACAGGCCCATACGTCGGGTGAATGAAGTTGGCACCACGCCCAGGGTGGGGTTTCACACCAGTTTCAATCAGCGCGACCAGCTTGTCTTCTTTGGTATCAACCACCGCTACTTTGTTACGAGCATTGGCCGCCACCAGGAAATAACGCCCCGTAGAATCGAAGCCACCATCGTGTAAAAAGCGTTCAGCCGCAATATCAGTGGTTTTTAGATTGTCGATATCAGAGTAATCTACCATCAAGATATGGCCGGTTTCTTTCACAGTAACGATGAATTCCGGATTGTAATGTGACGCCACAATAGAGGCGACCCGGGGTTCGGGATGATATTCCTGTGTGTCGTATGTCATCCCGCGGGTTGAGACAATTTTCAAAGGCTCCAGCGTTTCGCCATCCATGATAACGTATTGCGGCGGCCAGTATGAACCTGCAATCGCGTATTTATCTTCATAGCCTTCAAACTTTGAGGTTTCGACCGAACGCGCCTCGGAACCGACCTTGATTTCGGCAACAGCGGCAGGCGTTTTCATCCATAAATCAATCAGCGTCACCTTGGCATCGCGGCCGATGACAAACAGATAACGGCCAGAGGAGGAAATACGCGAAATATGCACCGCGTAACCTGTCTTGATAATGGTGACAATTTTTTTGCTGTCCCCGGCGATCAAGGCCACTTCACCTGAATCCCGCAAGGTTGTTGAAAACAGATTGTCTATCTTCAGCTTGTTCATTTGCCGTGTGGGGCGTTTATCAACCGGAATGAGAACCTTCCAGGTTGATTTTACTTCTGGCATCCCAAACTCTGGCGGTTGCGGCGGCGTGTTCATGACATAACGCGCCATCAAATTGATTTGCTCCTCGGTCAAATCGCCCGACGTGCCCCAGTTAGGCATACCGGCCGGTGAGCCGTAAGTAATGAAGCTTTCCAGATAGTCCAGACCAAGTTCGCGCGTTAAATCGGGGGTCAAAGCCTTCCCGGTCGCGCCCTTGCGCAATACGCCATGACAACCGGCGCAGCGTTGAAAATAAATCTCTCTGGCCGTATCAAATTCGTCGCTGCTCATTGTCCACTCTTCAGCGGCATTGCTCTTGGCTTCGCTCTGCGCCTTGGCAGGCTCAGCGGCGCTGAACCCGGCAAAACCAAGCACCAACACACTTGCCAATGCTGCACTTTCCAGCCAGCCGGACCGAATGCGTTTTGATGTCTTTTCCATGATTTTCTCCCAGATTTTTCATGCCAGACCAACCTAGGAATATGGGCGTCGCCTGCGTTGACATAGGTCAAGGCCATTTTTGAAAACCGCTTTAAAACAATGATTATCAACAAATCGCGACCTCATGCCGCAGGTCTTTACTAAGAATAACGAGTGATACGCAGGCATTTCGAGTAAAAAGTGAACAACAATGCGAACTACATTAAAATTTCAAAACTTAAATACGGTAATTGGCTCCTCTATAGTCACATTTTCACTAGCATGTCTCTGCTGCCTTAGCCCCACAAAGGTTTTGGCAGAAGTCACAGCAGATAGTGAGAACGATATCATCATCGTCACCGCCACCCGTACGGAGCTGGACCTGAACGATGCCCCCGCATCGGTCAGCGTGATCACCGAGTTTGATCTTGAGTTAGGTGCCAATGTCGATGTTCTGGATGCTGTACAGCAAACCCCTGGAATTAGTTTTCAGGGCCGCGGCTTTGGCGGCCGACAGACCTTATCCATTCGCGGAATGGGGCGCGACCAGACCCTCTTTATGATCGATGGGCGACGCGTTTTAGGTACAGACAGCATCTTCACACATTCGAACTTTCAGTATAACTGGCTTCCTCTGAACAGCATAAAAAGCATTGAGGTGGTGCGCGGCCCAATGTCTGCGCTTTACGGGTCTGATGCCCTGGGCGGGGTGGTCAATGTAATCACCAAACCCACGCCTGAAGTCTGGACCGGATCACTTTCGACGCGGTATACGCTGGCCGAAGATAAGGGCGACGAGCAATATCTGGCGTTATACGCTGCCGGCCCCTTGGGCGAAAAAATCGGCGCTTTATTCAGCTATGCATTTAATGATGCGCAGGAAATACCATTCCAGGCCAACCCCGCCTTAAGCGCACTGGAAGGTAAGCAATCCCACAATCTTTATGGCCGCATCACTGTACAACCATCACCTGCACACCAGTTTAATTTTGACTTGGCCCTGGGCCGTGAGGACCGGTACCGCAACACAATCGATCGGGGACGCCCACCGATTTTTGAAAGCTCGTTTGATCTGGACAGAGTCCAATATGGCGCCAGTTATAACGGTGAGTACGGGCAAATTATAACACAGGTGAACGTCAACCATGCATCGCTGGACCGGGTCAATCAGCGCACAAACGGAATTACGCCTTCTGCACCACAAACATTCAAGAACGATGTTGTCGATGGCCATGTCGTCTTGCCTGCCGGATCAGCACATCGGTTAGTTGTCGGGGGCGAATATAGACGCGAAACACTGGTCCACCCTGCGATCAGCACGGGGCAAGGTTCGCTCGACTTCACAGGCATCTTTATACAGGACGAATGGCGGTTTTCAGACGATGTCTTGCTGACCACAGGGATACGATACGATTCGCATCAAAACTTTGGATCAGAGTTCAGCCCTCGCGCTTACCTGCTTTACCACATCAACAGCAATTGGACCCTCAAAGGCGGTTATGGACACGGGTTCCGGTCCCCCACGATCAAGCAATCTCTGGCTGACTACCGCTTCATTGGACCGTTTTCATTTGTTGGCAATCCAGATGTTGGCCCGGAAACCAGTGATAATTTTGAGTTCAGCACCAGTTATAAATCCGGCAAAACCAGAGTTGCGGTAACGGGTTTTATCAATCAAGTGGATAACCTGATCGCCAATCAATGCATCCAAAATTGCACCGCCCGATTTGGCCGGGTCTTCACCTTTGTTAATGTCGACCAAAGTGAAACCAAAGGCATTGAAACCGAACTGGTCTTTGATCTTAGCCCCGCCCTCTCTTTTGAGGCCTCTCACGTCTATATGAAGGCCAAAAACAAAAGGACCGGTCAAAGATTATCGGAACGCCCGGATCACGTCGTCAATGCCAAATTATCTTGGCGTATCAACAACCCCGACGTCACCCTTATGGTCCGTGGAGCTTATCATGGTGATGAGGTTGAATATGATCTTCGTGGCCAGGCCATAGACCTGCCCGGATACCTGATGTGGCATGCACAGGGTGCCTGGGATGTCAGTGACCAATGGCAAGTCAATTTTGGTGTCAAAAACCTGACCAATCTGAAGCTGGCCAATAAATCCTCGACATACAGCTTTGAAGAACGCGGGCGCGCCTTCTATCTTGGCCTGAACCACGACTTCTAGGGTTAGCCGTCTGGCCCCTAGGGCAATTCCCAGCTGGCGATCAGCGTATCGTAATCGATGGTCTGAGGCTTGGGTTTTTCATTATCCAGCTTCAGCTGCGGTGCCAATGAGCCATGCTCGACGGCATAGGCATTCCACCATTTCAGGTCGTGCTCGGCGGCCAGTTTGGGGCCAATATCGCCCTGCACTTTGGCACGCTCAATGCGCTTCATGACCTTTTCCTGGGCCGCGCAAAGCGAATCCATTGCCGCCTGAACCGTTTTCGCACCTGATGAAGCATCACCAATGTTCTGCCACCATAATTGCGCCAGTTTTGGGTAATCGGGTACATTGGTGCCAGTCGGCGTCCATTGCACACGGGCTGACGAGCGATAGAACTCGACCAGACCTCCTAGCGCCGGGGCACGTTTGCTAAAGCTTTGGTCCATTATGGTGCTTTGACGAATGAAGGTCAGGCCAACATGGCTTTTCTTCACATCAACAGTTTTGGAGGTCACAAATTGTGCATAGAGCCAGGCGGCCTGGGCGCGTTTTAGTGGTGTGGATTTCAGCAAGGTCCAGGACCCCGCGTCCTGATAACCCAGCTTCATACCGTCATGCCAATAGGCCCCATGGGGGGACGGGGCCATACGCCATTTGGGCGACCCGTCCTCATTGACCACGGGCAGGCCGGGTTTCACCATATCTGCGGTAAATGCCGTGTACCAAAAAGCCTGTTGAGCAATGGCCCCTTGCGCCGGAACCGGGCCGGCCTCGCCAAAGGTCATGCCTTGTGCAGCCGGCGGCGCATAGTTCTTCAACCAGTCAACATATTTGGTGACGGCATAGATTGCTGCCGGGCCGTTGGTATCCCCGCCGCGCGCCACGCACGAGCCTATTGGGCGATCATCCTCGTCGACCCGAATCCCCCATTCATCAACCGGCTTGCCATTGGGAATGCCCTTATCCCCATTCCCCGCCATAGACAGCCAGGCATCGGTAAAACGCCACCCTAAGGATGGGTCTTTTTTGCCATAATCCATATTGCCGTAAATTTTACGGCCATCAATGGTCTTGACCGTGAAGAATTTGGCAATGTCTTCATAGGCCGACCAATTAACCGGCACGCCCAGTTCATAACCGTATTGTTCTTTAAACGCGGCTTTGAATTCTGGATCGGTAAACCAGTCATAACGAAACCAGTATAGGTTAGCGAATTGCTGATCTGGGAGTTGATAGAGTTTACCATTGGGTGCCGTCGTGAACGAGGTGCCGATAAAGTCCTTAAGGTCCAGCATCGGGTTAGTGACCGCCTTGCCATCGCCCGCCATCCAGTCGGTTAAGTTGCGAACATTGTCGTAACGCCAATGGGTACCGATCAGGTCGGAATCGTTGATATAGGCATCAAAAATATTTTGACCGGTTTGCATTTGCGTCTGAATTTTTTCAACCACATCACCTTCACCAATAACATCATGAATGACCTTGATGCCGGTGATCTTGCTAAACGCCGGGGCCAGGGTTTGGGCCTCGTACTGATGGGTGGTCAGAGTTTCAGACACCACATGGATTTCCATACCGGCGAAAGGCGCAGCGGCATCAATAAACCATTGCATCTCAGCTTCTTGATCGGCACGGTTAAGCGTCGACAGATCGCTGATTTCTGTATCAAGAAAAGCCTTGGCCGCCGTCATATCGGCGCTGGCCGTTATGGGGTGCAACAGTATGGTGAAAGCCAATGCGGCCCCTGACAAAAATCCGGTTTTCATGAAAACTCCTTCTCGGTTATGCCCAGTCTAATGCTGTCCCGCCCCTAAACCCAACGAAAAACCGCCGCCGCATAAAGAAAACAGACAGCCAGCGCCCACCATAGCGGTGCGCCGATTAGCCCAAGCCAAGCCATACAGATAAACGCTGAGCCAAGAAGGCTGATGAACAGACGGTCGCCGCGTGTGGTTTCGATGCGCAAAAGACCTCGGCGCGGCGTCTCAGGAAAAACAACAGCTAACACTGTCATGACCAGCAGCGCGCAGCCGATCACCACGAAAAAGACAATGGTGGGTAATGTCCATGCCATCCACGCCATAGTCGTCCCCCTCTATACCCGGCCCAGGGCAAAGCCCTTGGCGATATAATTGCGTACAAAATAAATCACCAGCGCACCCGGTACGATGGTCAATACGCCAGCGGCCGCTAACACCCCCCAGTCCATGCCCGATGCCGACACTGTGCGGGTCATCACTGCTGTGATCGGCTTTGCCGCAACCGAGGTCAATGTGCGCGATAACAGCAGTTCAACCCAGGAAAACATAAAGCAGAAAAATGCCGCTACGCCGATACCGCTGGCAATCAATGGCATAAAAATACGTGTGAAAAACCGGGGAAAGGAATACCCGTCAACGTATGCAGTTTCATCAATCTCTTTGGGAACGCCGCGCATAAAGCCTTCCAGTATCCATACAGCCAGCGGTACATTGAACAACGTATGGGCCAGCGCCACAGCGATGTGTGTATCGAACAGGCCAACCGAGCTGTAGAGCTGGAAAAACGGCAAGGCAAAAACCGCGGGCGGTGCCATACGATTGCTCAGCAGCCAGAAAAATAAATGCTTGTCGCCGATAAAGCTATAACGACTGAACGCATAGGCCGCAGGCAAAGCCACGGTCAGCGATATGACCACGTTCAGCACCACATAAATCATCGAATTGACATAGCCCATATACCAGGATGCATCAGTCAAAATGGTCTTGTAATTGTCAAACGTCAGATGGCGCGGCCAGACGGAAAATACACTGATAATCTCTTCATTGGTTTTCAGGCTCATATTGATCAGCCAATAAATCGGGATCAGCAGAAAAAGGATATAAAGAACCATGACCAGCGCCTTACCGCTGAACCAACCGGGTTTCTGGGTCCGTATTTTGGCCATCACAGGCCTGCCTTTTTATCAAGATTGGTCATCACCGTGTAAAACACCCATGAAACCAGCATCACAGTCAGAAAATACATCAGCGAGAACGCCGCAGCCGGGCCAAGGTCAAACTGTCCCAGTGCCATTTTGACCAGATCAATTGATAAAAACGTTGTGGCATTGCCGGGACCACCACCGGTGACCACAAAAGGCTCGGTATAGATCATGAAACTATCCATAAAGCGGATCAAAATAGCGATCATCAACACGCCCTGCATTTTAGGCAGTTCGATAAACCAAAAGACGCTCCAGCGACTGGCCTGATCAATTTTTGCGGCCTGATAATAGGCCTGAGGAATGGATTGCAGGCCTGCATAGGCCAAAAGCGCGACTAGTGACGTCCAGTGCCAGACATCCATAACAATGACGGTGACCCACGCGTCCAATGGATCTTGGGTATAATTATAATCAATGCCCAGAGCCGCCAGGGTGTGGCCCAACAGGCCAATATCGACCCGACCAAAGATCTGCCAGATGGTGCCCACCACATTCCAGGGGATCAGCAAAGGCAAAGCCATCAGCACCAGACAGACGGACGCCCATAGCCCCTTTTGGGGCATATTAAGGGCAATAAATACCCCTAGAGGGACCTCAATGGCCAATATAATTGATGAAAAAACGATCTGGCGGCCAAGCGCGGCATGCAGGCGTTCAGAATGCAAAAGCTCGCTGAACCATTCTAACCCGACCCAGAAAAACTGATTATTGCCAAATGTATCCTGTACCGAATAGTTGACCACGGTCATCAGCGGAATAACCGCAGAAAACGCCACCAGTAAAAATACCGGCAAGACCAGAAACCATGCCTTTTGATTGACGGTTTTTTGCATCAGGCCGCCGCCTTTTTGACGTTAGGTTCAACACGCCAGTCATCAGCAAACACGCTGATCCGGGCTGGATCAAATGTCACGTACATCACGTCTGCGGATATTTCCATCCCCTCAGGGGCGATGCAGTTAAACGCATGACCAAAGACCTGTGCACGCACGATTTTATGACGACCAACATCTTCCACACGGCTGATTATTGCTGGCAGACCTTCTTTCTTATTGAGCCGAATAAACTCTGGTCGAATACCAATTTGCGTGCGCCCGGACAGCGCACCATAGTGCGCCCCAAGCGCGATCATCTGTCCGTCGATAATGGCTTGTTGCCCCTCTATGGTGGCATCCAGAAAATTCATCCCCGGTGAGCCGATAAAATGCCCGACAAAAGTATGCCCCGGCGCCTCAAACAACGCTTCCGGCGTACCAATTTGTACGACCCGCCCTTCGAGCATCACCACAACTTTGTCCGCAAAAGTCAGCGCCTCAGTCTGATCATGGGTGACATAAATCATCGTATGTCCGAACTCGCCATGCAGGGATTTAAGCTGGGTGCGCAGCGCCCACTTCATGGCCGGATCAATCACGGTCAGAGGCTCATCAAAAAGGATTGCGTTGACATCCTCGCGCACCAGTCCCCGGCCCAGAGAAATCTTTTGCTTGGCATCGGCGCTCAGGCCCTGTGCCTTTTGCGCCAGAACATCTTCCATGCCAATAAGCTCTGCAATACGAGCGACACGCGATTGTATGTAAGCCGCATCCATGCCCCGATTACGTAACGGGAAGGCCAGATTATCGCGCACGCTCATGGTATCATAGACCACAGGAAACTGAAAAACCTGGGCGATATTGCGCGCCGTAGTGGGCGCATGTGTGACGTCTTTATCGTCGAATAAAACCTGGCCGTGGGACGGGGCCAACAGGCCGGAGATAATGTTCAACAACGTGGTTTTGCCGCACCCGGAAGGCCCCAAAAGCGCATAAGCCTGCCTATCTTCCCAGACATGATCCATTTCTTTGAGTGCAAAGTCAGCCTCGTTTTGTGGATTTGCACCGTAAGAGTGCGCCAGTTTTGAAAGTGTTATTTTGGCCATATCCTACCCTCTACGCCGCTTTGACATATGTGGCCGGCGCCAATAGGGAGCCATCCTGACCAAACAGGTAAATATGGGCCAGGTCCAGAAAAACAGAGAGTTCCTGATTGGCCGCAATATGGTGCACCCCATCAACCAGACCTATCCATTTATTTTCTTGGTGATCCATATGAACATAGGTTTCCGAGCCAGTGATCTCGCTAACCTGTACTTGGCATTTAAACTCCAGCGCCGATTGCGTACGGCGCGTCAGCGCCACATGATCTGGCCGAAAACCAGCCTGATAAACACCATCGTCAAGGGTCTGCAATGCAGGGGCGGTCTGTTCATTGGCAAAGCTCAGCTGATCGCCTTGTTTCGTCACCGAGATAAAATTCATCGGCGGGTTGGAAAACACCCGCGCCGTAACCGCATCCTTTGGCAGGCGGTAAACTTCGGGTGTAAGCCCGAATTGCGTAACCCGCCCCTCGTGCAAAGCGGCCGTATTGCCGCCCAGCAACAACGCCTCTTCGGGCTCGGTGGTGGCATAAACAAAAATAGCCCCGGACGCCTCAAATATCTTGGGAATTTCGGTGCGCAATTCTTCGCGTAGCTTGTAATCCAAATTGGCCAAAGGTTCGTCTAACAACACCAGCCCAGCCCCTTTGACCAATGCACGCGCCAGTGCGCAACGCTGTTGCTGACCGCCCGATAATTCAAGGGGTTTACGGGCCAGTTGCGGCGTCAACTTCATCAGAGCCGCACTCTCGCATACTGCCTTGTCTATTTCGGATTTTGACTTTCGCATCAGCCGCAAAGGAGCGGCAATATTGTCATAAACGCTCATCGAGGGGTAATTGATAAACTGTTGATAAACCATGGCAATATTGCGGTCCTGCACGCGCATGCCGGTCACATCATGACCATTCCAGAGAATTTTTCCACTGCTCGGTTTATCCAACCCGGCCATCAGACGCATCAACGAAGTTTTACCAGACAAGGTTGCCCCCAACAGCACGTTCATACTGCCATTTTGCAAAACTAAATCTGTAGCGTGAATATGAACGCGACCGGAAACAGACTTGCTGACACTCACAAGTTCCAATGTCATTGAGCCCGTCCCTTTTTACAAACGATGATATCTGACAAACAGTGTGGGGACGTCCGCGGTTTTGCAAGGAGAATTTTATTTTTCGGCTGACCGCGCCTTAGCTTTCCCGTCACTCTTCCTTTAACCAGTCCAGCAACAAAGAATTGACCAGATCCGGTTTTTCCAGATGTACAAAATGTCCAGCACCCTCTATGCGTTCGACCCGATAACCTTTGGGAAAATCCTGACCCTGAAAAACATGATCATACAGGCGGGTATCCATACAGCCGTCATCAGCCCCGGTGATGGCTAGTGTACGCACCGGCACGCATGTCAGAGACGCAGCCTCGGTCTTAGTCAGGCCCAGCAACATGCCCGGCGTCGCATTTTGCCGGTAATAGGCCAACATGGCCGCACGCACGCCGGGGGCATCAAAGACGTCGCACATATTTACCCATTCAGCATCAGAAAGCGTATAACCCGGCGACCAGTCTTTCCATAATTTTTTGATCAAGGCCCAATCATTGCGGGCCAAAGTATAATCAGCAATGCCGCGCAGCTGGAAGAATGTCATATACCATGACTTGAGCAATTGTCCGGGAACAGCACGTACACCCTCATTCAGGCGGGCCGCATGGGGCACCGCAAGTGTGGTCAGAGATAAAAACCGTTCTGGTGCCATGGACCCGGCCAGATAGGTCACCGCCGCACCCCAATCATGGCCAACAAGATGTACCTTGTCCTCGCCCAAATCATCCATCCATGCGAGCACATCGCCAGCCAGCGTCATAAGCGCGTAATCATTGCTGGCCGGTTGCGAGGTTGGCTCATAGCCGCGCATATGGGGCGCAATGACCCGATAACCGGCATCTGCCAAAGCACTCAACTGATAACGAAATGTGCTGGCATGATCTGGAAACCCATGCAGGCAAAGCACCAATGGGCCCTGTGAACCACGCGTGCAGGCTGTAAAGCTGAGGTTTCCACTGGTAAGGGTGCAGCGCTCGTCCTCTAAATTATCTTGCCTCTTCATAACGCCGCACGCCCCTTGGGTATATTCTTTCGTTTACCGTAGTTTTTCTGACATACTGGCCCAAACCCGTATACCAGTGAACACAAAGCGGGAAACTTTCCGCAATACAGCCACCAATGAAGCCCAGGCACAATGGGTGTATTTCGGTGGCAGGATTTTAAGGGGGGCTGTTATGGTCGGAATAATTGGACTGTTAACCGGGTTGGTCGTGCTGATCTGGTCGGCACTGAGGGGTGTCAATATTATCTTCGCGTCGGTCCTTGGCGCATTGATTGTTATTGCAACCAATGCCCTGCCCTTAGCCGACAGCCTTAATCAGGGGTATGTGTTTGGCAAGCTGGGCGCTTTTACCTTTGCTGGACGGTTCTTTTTATTGTTTGCCACCGGGGCAATTTTTGGCCGGGTGATGGGCGAAAGTCATGCCGCAACCAGCATCGCTTTGCGCCTGGTCCACAGCCTTGGTGCCGATCGTGCTTTGTGGATTACCGTGCTTGCCTGCGCGCTTCTCACGTATGGCGGTGTTGTGGTCTTTGTGGTTATCTTTGCCATGTACCCGTTGGGCCTGCGTCTGCTTAAAGAAGCCGACATTCCCAAGAGGCTATTTTGTGGGGCGTTGGCCTTAGGGGCTGGAACCTTTACCTTAACGGCCCTTCCCGGCACACCATCCATACACAATGTCATACCGACTATCCGCCTTGGTACAGATTTGTTTGCCGGGGCCGGACTTGGCATTTTTGGCGGCACGATAATGTTTGTTTTGGGCATGTGGTATTTAGAGCGTGAACGAATTAAAGCCAAGCTCGCCGGTGAGGGGTTTCTTGCCGGCCCCAACGACCATATTCCCGATCTGGATGCTATTGCCCATGACCAGCCCCATTGGGCCATTGCGCTTATCCCATTGGCACTGGTTATCGGCACAATTTTGACACCACGGCTGTTATCCATGGGCGACGTGGGGGCCGACATTGCACTGGTACAGTTTGCCAATGCACAGCCTATTTTATGGCCATCCATTGCCCTGACCCTGGCCAGTGTCGTGGCGATATTTCTGTTCCCTGTGATACGCCGTCAACCCTTAAAGGTTTTTGGCGCGGGCACACAGGATGCCATTTCCCCTCTTATGGCCACGGCGGCGGTCATTGGTTTTGGGGGTGTCGTCGTCAATACCGCCGGGTTTTCAGCCTTCACACAAGCCATTATCGGCGCCGATTTAAACCCGCTGCTCTCTATGTTTGGGGCCATCAGCGTGGTGTCCGGCATTACCGGATCGGCCTCTGGGGGGTTACAGATATTTATGGCGACACTGGCCGAGCCCTATCTGGCCATGGGGATTGAGCCTGCTGAAATGCACCGTTTAGTGGCAATGGCCAGCGGAGGGTTTGATTCTCTGCCTCATTGCGGTGCCGTAGTGGCTATGCTCAGCATTACCGGGCTTACCCATAAAGAGGCCTATAAGGATGTCGGGATTGTTACGGTTGTTGTACCGGTTGTTGCGACGTTATTGACGGTGGGGCTAGCCATTGCGACCTAGATATTAACCGGGTTGACGGGTCAGGTGTCAGCAATTCAGCCAGCGCATTTTAAAAAACGGCGGCACCAATAAGATAGACACTGGACCAGAACAGCAGGCAGCTCATGATGATCAGTCTGAAAGCGCGCCCCAGTGACCATATTTCGGCTGGATGGTCTGCTGACACCATATGCTGGGCAGCAACATGTTCTAATAATGCGCGTGCCGGAGAGTGGGAGGCGCGAACCCCTGGGGTCTTGGAGACATCACTCAAGGCATGACGGTCAATGGACGGATCGGGACTAACCGAAGCATCTTCATGTGCTAAACGCGCCATTGAACTTCTCCTGATTGTTTCTCTACACCACGTCATAACCCCATAAGATTGACCATTGTTATCGGGATATGGATAAAAAAGCCTAAATATGCGTGCCCGCCAAAGCGCATCACCCGTACAGGCACGTATTTAACGGCCTGCGTTGACCTGCAAGACGTCTTGCGCCTGTGCGAGTAAATCTAGGTTTTTGCTGTTTTCCACCAGTTCCAGAGCAAAGTCATCACCACGCCATTCGGCCGCCATACGTAAGGATCGCAAGACAGTTTTTTGAAGACCCGCGGGCAATGCCTGCCAATGTGTAAAAGCAAAGTTCAATCGCCACACCATAAATTGCTTGTACCCGGCAGGTTCCACAACAAATGAGTGATCAAGATAAGTCACAGCCTCATCCGTCAGCTTGCCCTCACTTAACAGCTCAATATAGGCCAGCCTCGCCCAGCTTTCTGCACGATTTGGGCTTTGGCCCAAGGCACGCCATGTCAGGGCCTTGGCGGCGTTCGCCTCAAGAGGTGTTTCTAATAGCTCAAGCTGGGCAGCAAGGTCATAAAGCTCGCCTGTCGGCCCATATGGCGTTAGTGCGCGCGCCGCTGTGCTCAATAATTCTGCACGCTTTTCCACATCGGCGAGTGCAAAGTTTTCAAGCGCATTGCGCGCTGTGGATGCACGAATCTCATTCTTTAGGGATGGATAGATAAAACCCAAAGCAATCAGGCAAAGCGCCAAGAATACCAAGCGCGTCAGACCGCCCGGCTTCTGAATATACCTTTGCAGCACATTCACTTTAAAAAAACATCGTGTACTGGTGTGATTCCATAGCTGTTTTTAAGCCCTGACCACAGGGCTGGCAATCATGGAAATTTCAAATTCTTTTACACACTGTGTTTTCTATTCAGCCGTCATAGCAACACAACCGGTGATGAAAAATGCCTGCGACCTATTTTGCGCCGCTGCCTGTAAAAATGGTTTTTATGGTCAAAAACAAGATAATGAGATCAAGCCAGGGCGAGTAATTTTTGATATAATAAAAATCGTATTGCAGCTTCAGATCAACATCTTCAATTTCAACGACATGCCCCTGATTAACCTGTGCCCAACCCGTTATGCCGGGGCGTACGACGTGGCGGTAGCTATAGAATGAGAGCTTATCTTCATACCATGTCGACAGGACGGCGGCTTCAGGGCGCGGCCCTATCCAGCTCATTTCACCCTTAAGAATGTTGATAATTTGCGGCAGTTCATCACACCGCGTTTTACGCAAAAAAGAGCCCATCGCCGTGATGCGGGGGTCGTGCTTTTTGGTCATTGCAGCTTCGCGGCTAGAGACGTCCACCCCATCCGGTGCCTCAGTCTGCGCAACCATGGTCCTGAACTTGTAACAGGTGAAAGGCTTGCCGCGATAACCTATCCGCGTTTGCCGAAAGAGAACCGGCCCAGGGCAACTCAGCTTTACCATCACAGCAAGAAGGACCAGCATCGGTAAGATGAAAACAGCCACAACAAGTGCTGCAACAAAATCGACCAGAATTTTCAACTTCATATAAATGGCGTTGGGAACCAAAGTCCCCAGAGTGTTTTCAGAAATATGTTCAATACGGACCTTGCCGGTCAGGGATTCGCGCACCTGGCGATAATCAAAAACCGGTATGCCGTGCAATGCACATTGCGCCAAAAAGCGCTGCCAATCCTCGCTGATATCAGAATTGAAATCAGCAAGAACAGCGTTGCAGCCCGATGGCAGTTCAGACACTTTTGTTTGGGATTTGGTCAACATTGTCCAATCCATACTCGTCAGAGCAGACACAGATCTGGCCCTGCCCTGTGGCACAATAGCAAACAATTGCCGCTGGTATTTAGACGTTAAAAACCTGACAAAATAGAACCAACTGATTGTGGAGACAAAGCTCACACCAAACATCAACCGGCTATAATCCAGACGCAAGAAAAACCATACGGCCATCACAATCGCATACACAACCGAGAAGATCGGGATAATATAAAAACCACCTCTGATGCCCGGATAAACCGTGAGCCGTTTGAGGATATAAAACCCAGCCAATAACGCCAATGTCGAGGCCAGAGGCGTGCCACCAATTGCGATAGAGATTTTCTGGCTGATCACAAATTGCAAGAGAGACGGCAGCACCGTTGCAAAAAACAACCCGCCCAGAAGTTGAAAGCGAAGGCGCAGCACAAATGGCGACCTGCCTGACAGCTCTCGCTGTGACAGTTGGCTTAAAACCGCTCTGTTCAATTTCCCAGTCCCCACATACTCAACACAAACCGGTGCAATTAGTTTTGTCCCCACAGCCTTACACACCAACATAATGCCGTACAGACCTATACGCCATTTGCTGGTCACAAGCAAATGCAACAATAGCTCAAACCAATCCATACATTGCGAAAACATTACGACCTTAATGCTTTACCGCATTCGTATGTTTTGCAAAAACAGTTGTAATTTATACGTGCGGCCACCCGTGAAGCGCCCTCATCCTCGCGTCTGGTATTGTAAACGTTTGCATTGCGTTGCCGCTCGCCCTGCGTTGCTATAAACGTTAAAACCCATCAAGACACAGATATGCAAGTGAAATCCTCTAAGGAACACCAATGCGCACAATCATGGTTACCGGTTCAGCTGGTTTTATAGGGTTCCACCTTTGCAAGCTTTTACTTGATGAGGGGTTTCGTGTTGTCGGCTTTGACGCCATGAACGATTATTACGATGTTCGCCTGAAAGAACGCCGCCACCAAATTCTGCAACAATACGACAGGTTTTCCTGTACTGTGGGGATGCTGGAAGATTTTGAGGCATTGCAGAGCCTGTGTAATACGCAACAGCCCGATATTATCATCCACTTGGCGGCACAGGCAGGGGTGCGTTATTCTCTGGATAATCCTCGCGCATATATCAACACCAATGTGCTCGGCACGTTTAATGTTATGGAGTGCGCCCGCGCGCTAAAAGTTGAGCATTTGTTGATGGCCTCGACATCCTCTGTCTATGGTGCCAACGAAGAAATGCCCTATAGCGAAATGCAAAAAACAGACCATCAAATGACCATTTATGCCGCCACTAAAAAAGCCGGCGAAGCAATGGCGCATTCTTATGCACATTTGTGGAACCTGCCGACAACCATGTTTCGGTTTTTCACCGTCTACGGACCGTGGGGACGCCCGGACATGGCCTATTTCAAGTTTACAGATGCCATACTGAAAGACAGGCCAATCGATGTTTATAATCACGGAAACATGTACCGTGACTTTACCTATGTCGGGGATCTGGTTTGGGGCATAAGACTGCTGATTGACGCCGTACCTGAGCGCCAAAAATCCTCAAAAGATATTCCGCAAGGCGATAGTCTCAGCCCGGTAGCACCATACCGGGTCGTTAATATCGGCAATTCTGAAAAAGTACGTTTGCTTGATTTTATTGAGGCACTGGAATCCGCCTTGGGCAAAAAGGCCATCCACAATTATATGGATATTCAAAAAGGCGACGTACTTGCAACCTGGGCTGATACATCGCTGTTAAAACGGCTGACAGGCTATCGGCCGCAAACCAGCCTAAGCGATGGCGTACGCACTTTTGTGGATTGGTATCGCGAATATTACAACGCTTAGCTGATACGGATAGAGGCTGTATTGGCTCAAACTTATCTGGCAATCAGGCCTCTATGGGGCGCACAGTGCCAAGTCCAAAACCCACCCCCAAAAGCATAGCCCAGCTCATTGAGATAGACGGGACTTGCAGGCTGTAATCAACAAAACCATGCAACAATAACAACAGAGTAATGCACAACACAGACCGTATCCAGGTGCGCATTCTTCGGCGACGCCTTAGCCCCATAAAGATTGACCATATAATACCCCCCAACAAGCTCCACATGAAGAAAGCGCCAATAAGCCCCCCCTCTTCAAGCCATTGGAGATACACATTGTGCATGGCGCCAATATTGTTCACAAAAACCCAGTTTTGCACGTTCATCAATGTGTCATTGACCAGATAAAAGGTGCCCATTCCATAACCCGTCCAGAGCGCCGCGCTGATGGCTCTCCAGTGCGCTGTGAAAGTTTCAAGGCGGTTTGCATCACCCAGCCTTGCGGTTGTAAAGCGTTCAACGACCAAATCACCCGAGACTATAACCGCGAGACTCAGTAAGCCTGAGACCAAAATAAAGGCACCAATAGCGTTTTTGCCGCCCCCTGCCCGTCCTTGACTGCGCGAAAGTTCCCACCCGATAAAAACAAACACAGCAAATGTACTGGCCAGTATCCCGCCTCTTGATGCGGTGAGCATAAGTAAGATCAGCGACAACAACAATCCGATCAGGCTTACTGGTGAGCGACTGACAAAATGTTCTAGAAACTGGAACAGCCCAGATGATGCTGATGCAACTTTCTTTGCGACACGGATAATGGCG
Source organism: Robiginitomaculum sp. (assembly GCA_021776525.1). Lineage (GTDB taxonomy): Bacteria > Pseudomonadota > Alphaproteobacteria > Caulobacterales > Maricaulaceae > Robiginitomaculum_B. The sequence continues at coordinate 120,356 of JAJFFT010000001.1, read as the reverse complement.
GCCAGAGAGATAAGGCCCAGCATTCCCAGCAGGACAGCCGCATTGTTTGCTGATTGAAAATTAGCATGCAGCCGTATGAACCGTCGAGCATAACCATTGGGGGCCTGATTTGCTGTTGAAATATATGTCACAAACGCCCAAAGGGCGAAGAGTACGCCAATCCCGATCATCGTCTTGAAAAACAATGTGGCACGCCGATCATCAGCGCCGATAATCAGGCCCGTGACAAAAACAGCGCCTAACGCCCCCAACTTAGCCAATTCTCGTATGGTCGCATCACGGTCGAGGGTCAAACTGCCGCGAGCATCAGCCCAGGCCCAAAAGGGGTGTGCCCCGCCGGGTAAATAAGGGGTAAGTTGCAGCCCCACAAAGATCAGTAACAGGCCAAAAAGCAAGGCAAGAGATTTTAGTCCGGGCGCCGCAAAAATCCATTGCACATTAGAGGCTGCCACAAGCGCAATAAGGCAAAGCAAAAAGGCTAAAAGTGAAAAAAATACGGCTAAGGCGTTCGTATTTGCCCCATACATCCAATGGGCGCTAAATAAAAAAACGACACTGGCAATAGAGAGCCACCAGCCATTTACGCTGAGTAATCTTTGCATTACCTCCCCCCGACAACCCACTGGACCCAGTTCTCTGCCAAGTCCGAACGGTTAAAATCACGTGCCGCCAGAGCAGCCGCATTATCGCCTTTTTGCGCCAAATCACCAACACTCATGTCGGCGGCATCTTCTAGCGCGTCTGCAAACTGCTCTGCATCATCTGGCGGGACGGCCCAGCCGCATTGGTTGTCTTCGATTAAACCTGCCAACCACCCCGGATAGTTGTTCAAAACGGGAAGCCCCGCGGCAATATAATCGAAAAACTTATTTGGAGATGTGCCCTTATAAAAGGCCGGTACATTATCGAGGCATTGCATGCCTATGTCTGCGGCCTTCATCAATCCGGCCAGTTCTGTCGTGGGAACAGGTGGGCAAAATATCAGGTTCTTCAGCTTTAAGGCCACGGCGCGGTCTTGCAAATCCTGCTTCAACTTTCCATCGCCAACCAAAACGATCTTAATGTCTTTTCGGCCGCGTCTTTGCAGCACATCGGCAGCATTCAATATGGCGTGAAGCCCGTTTGCCTGTCCGTGTGTCCCCGTATAAATCGCCAGAAAATCATCTTCTGCAACACCGGTCGGACGCCATGGGGTAATGTCCGCATTTGAAAATATCTCAATATCACACCCATTGGGCACCATAGTAATGCGGCGGTGTGGTACGCCGCATCGCGCTATACCTTCCAGAATACCTGGAGATAAGGCCACGCAACGGTGTGCAGAACGATAAGACACCCACTCCAACACGCCCATAGCCCAAAGAATAACGGGATTGGTGATGACCCCCATCTCGCGCGGTAACTCAGGCCACAAATCACGGACTTCAAACACGAAGGGTTTGCGTCTGAACCACCGTGCAAAAATGCCTGGGATACCTGCCGTTAACGGCGTCGTCGTCGCAAATGCAATATCGTATTTCTCTCGCATTGCCAGACCAATGCTGGCGAGAGAGAACTTCATGAACGTACTGGAGCGACTGAAAAACCCATCTGCATTATCATAGCCAAGGTCAAACTCGATCACCCGAATTCCATTCACCAGACCTTCCCTGCGGCCGCGTCTAAAGACTCCATCAAGTCCTGTGTTGCCGCTATAATAGCTCCCGCAAACCATGGTCACTTCATGCCCGTGGCGTAACAGGCCTTGTGCCATTTGATAGGAGCGGATGCCAGTGGCCCCTTTTGGCGTAGAAAAGTGCTGGTGAAAGTATAAAATCTGCATTTTAGTAACGAAACTCTGATGTCAAAACAGCAGCCTTATCCACCTCAATTTCCAAAACCGGGATTTTGGTTTTTTGCAGGTAATATAGCGACTCTTCGCCCTGTGTCAGCCGAACTTTATATGGCTTAACGTCACAGGAAATACGCAATTCCATATCATCAGACCGCAAGACATCTTCTTTTAATTGCCACTTACCAGGTTGAAGACGCCAACGCAGGATTGCACGTTCTGAAAAACCTGAAATCCTATCAATACAGACCATGCGGCGCGGTCCAAGGCAGACATCTCTTTGATGCTCAGCCCCTTTATTATCCGTGTATGACGCTGTTGCAGTGACCTCCACCCCTTCTTGACGAACGGGTTCGACGCGCCGCGCCTTCAACCACCCCCCGAATAAAAACCGCCCAAGACGCGGCATTTGATCCCGCCCGTCAAACATGACTGTGTTATGGGCGCGCGTACCAGAAAAATAGTTCAAATCCTCTTGCCCGCTATTATAACTGAACGTGCCGGCATCACGCGCAATGTTCTGTCCATTGACCCATAAATCACAATGCAAAGCGTCAGCCTGACTTGGCCTGAAACGAAATCTGGGATAACGCAGATATGCGACGGCCTGCTCACTTCGCAAAATGTGAAGCCCCCCTTGATCGTGGGTAATGCTTTCCAAAGGAATAGATTTTGTCTGAGGGCGCTCTATTTTTAACCAGGTAAGCGGCTGGTCCCACACGCCCGGTTTGTCGTAGGCCACAGTCTTTCTAAATAATGCGCTAGCCAATTGAACAGACGGCCTGAAATCCCGCGCATCGCTCTTTGTAAGCCTCAGCACCAACGCCCCGTCATTAGCACCAATGTTGGGGGCCCAGCCAGTTTCGGGGTCGACCATTTGCGCCAACCAGTTCGTCGCAGCAGCAAGGCGTTCGCGGCATTGGCGTGAGAGCTCAGGCAGAGCCAGACTTTGACGCCAGCATTGCGCAAACGAATATGTGTCCAGCATCATCCTGTGATAATTAACGGAATACTGGCTGAATGTGCCATCTCCCTCAATCAAGGTGCTGGCGCGTTCTTCAAGCCAGCCTTGCCCGATTGATTGCCATCGGCGCCCTTGTTCATCCCCCTGAGCGGCCAGCCAGCTGCCCCCAATATAAAGCGCCGCAGCTTCGGAGGTACCATGGTTATTGGCCTGGCCAATGGCATAACTCATCGTTGGTGCGATACGTTCAAGATGCAGCTTCACGAGTGCCAACAACGAAGATTCGGGCTTTTCTACCTGTCCGAGAATATGCGCCGACAAGGCAAGATGCATAACGCGGATGGATGCCTCCTGACCGCATTTCCAGTTCACACCACAATAAGGAGGGTTGTTTTGAACCCAGTCCTGTAGCCACAAGTTTAGGCGCGCCAAATCGTCGTCATGGCCCAACGCCGCCCGCTCCGTCATAGCGATGAGCCAATCGAAGCGTGAGGCTTCCCAAACGGTTTTTATGTCGCCCAGGCCTGGATCAAAATCAGAAATTTCCCACCACGGTTTTTTTGCTTCGGCTTTCACACCATCGCGGAAAGGATTGGCAAACCAGTCTGGCGGTTCCGCGCCAAGTTTCAATGGCAAGCCAAAATAGACTGCCTGCCCATTTGTCCAGTCGTCGCGTGCCACAGCGCCCTTGGGGGCACCTTTATGAGGGTTACCGTAAAATGGACCATCCGGTGCAACACGCCGCAGCCTTTGCGCTGGATGGATGCCGGCTTTGAGGGACAATCGATAGACCGCCACACGTAAAACATTGAGAGGCCCCAGCGACATCAAAGTTCGTAATGTGGTAAGCGCATTCACTGTTGCGCCCTAAGCGCCTCGGATACTTCGATAGTGACCCGCGCAACTTCGAATAATTCATCGGCGGGTATTGGTGCGTCTTCACCTGATTTGATGGCACCCAGAAAGGCCTTAGTACAGGCACGCACGCCCTTATCCTGACGCATAAGGTTCATCTTGTTAAACCCCGGCCAACCAAAACCGCGCATTTTCAGAAAATTGTCGAGCTGCAGCGTGCGCCCAGCTGTAAAAACCTCAATGCGCTCTTTTGGGAATGTTGATGCACCATTGGCCAGGTAATGAATGGTCCCAAAAGACCCATCTTCGAACCCTAAAATGATAGCAGCCTTGTCTTCGGTAATATCTGCACTATTTGCACTGTTCATTCGTCGAGCCTGAACAGAAACAATTTTGGATCCAGCCAAAAAACGCATCAGGTCAATATAATGGCAGGCTTCGCCAATAATCCGACCGCCGCCAACCGCAAGGTCCTGTGTCCAGTGGTCTGCTGGAATTGCGCCTGCGTTCATCACCATGACAAACGACTTTGGCTCAACAACACCGTCTATGAGACTTTTCATTTTTTGAATGTGCGGCGAAAACCTGCGGTTGAAGCCAACCATAAGGTGGCATTGCGATGCGGCATAGGCCGATTGAACATTATCCAGTTCAGACCGTGTCATTGCAAGAGGTTTTTCAACAAAGACGTGCTTTGCGGCACGAAGTGCGCGCGCCGTTAATTGCGCGTGGCTGTTGTGCCGGGTGACAATGGCGAGTGTGTTGATATCCGCGTGTTCTATTAAACTATCTGTATTTGATGTGGCATAGCGAAAGCCCATACGTTTGCCGTGTATAGTGCCATTTGTGCCCCCTGAAGATGCGATCGTGTGCAGGTCAGCCCCGGCATCTTTGAAGGCAGGGATCAGCATGCGCGACGCGTAATTCCCCGCCCCGATAAAGCCTACAACCGGTTCATTTTTGCCCTTTGGCTGCACAGTCTCTTTGAGCGCAATTGTGTCAACATGCCTCGCATCAACTGCATGCTGATAATCAAGGACAATGCCCAGTGCCGTTGCGTCCTTGCTAAGCACGCCATAAGCCTCTGGCGCTTTTTCAAAGGCAAAGCGGTGGGTAATCAGCGATGAAACATCAATGCGACCTGCTGCCATCATGTCCAGAACCGCTTCAAAATTACGCTGTTCTGTCCATCTGGCAATTCCAAATGGATAATCATGACCATGCTCTTCGTATTCGAGGTCATAGCGTCCGGGTCCATACGAGCACGAAACCTGAAAGGATAATTCCTTTTCATAAAAGTCCGCCCGGTTAAGAGAAAGACCAACCACACCGACCAGAACAATCCTTCCCCGTTGTCTGCACATGTTTGCAGCCTGACTGACCGGGTCATTGGACTTAGTGGATGCGGTAATGATCACACCATCAACGCCAAGACCACGACTAAACGCCATTCCGGCAGCGACAGGGTCTTCACCAGTACCCGGGTTGCATGTCTTCGCCCCAAATTGGCGCGCCAATTCCAACTTCGCTTCATCAAAGTCAATGGCTAGAACCCGGCACCCTTGCGCCCTTAATAACTGAACGGTCAGCAACCCGATGAGGCCAACGCCCGTAACCACAAAAGCCTCGCCCAGCGTTGGTTGTGCCAGACGGATGCCTTGCAAGCCGATCGACGCAACAACAGTAAATGAAGCTGTGTCATCATCTACGGTATCAGGAATTTTTGCTGTCAGGTTTTTGGGAACTAGGACGACATCTGCATGGGGGCCATTTGATACAACACGATCTCCAATAGCATAGCCCAAAACACCGGCGCCAACTTCGCAAACCCGGCCAACATTGCAATATCCCAAAGGTATTGGCTGGCCGAGCTTGGAACGCACAGCATCAACCGTTGTCATGATACCGTCTGTACGGGCCTTTTTGATGACCTGAACCACTTTCTCTGGTTGCTGACGCGCCTTTTGCAGCATGTTTGCCTTACCAAACCCGACAAGCATGCGCTCTGTTCCTGTCGAGATGAGAGAGACCGTGGTATCAATGAGCACTTTGCCCGGCTTGACCTTAGGTGCGGGGGCAACCACCAGCTCTGTTGTTCCGTCTGCAAGGCTTTGAAGAACTTGTTTCATGACAATTTACTTCTTTAAATCCACTATAGCTTTTGCACCAAATGCCCTTGGCACCATACACGCGTAATACAACACACAATATCGAATTACGTCACACCTGCTGCACGTAAAGCACAGACTTTGCGCCTTCATGCAATTCATACTCACCAACAGGTTGCGCACCCATCCGCTGATAGAAACGATGTGCCGTATTCAGCTCTTTGCCAACCATGATTTTGAAGGCCTTTACGCCCGCATGTGAGAAATGTTCCCGTAACCGAGAATAGAGATTTTCAGACACCTTTTTTCCACGATACTGCGGCGCAACCACAATACTCAAAAGCTCCTCATCCGGCAGGTCCGACATGTCGGCATTACCGTACTGAAAAATTTCTATGCACCGTTTATAAAAACCAAGGCTGAAGACCGATGGCAAAAGCGCCAGACCCAGCCGTATCGGGTGTCGCAACATCTGTCCGTAAATGCGTTTCATTCCACCCGTGCCGGATACAAAACCGCTGACCGTTGTGCCATCTATTTCTACGAGCAGGACCGACCCGTCGGCGTGATCTATGGCATGATACATCAAGGTCAAAAAACCTTCGCCCAATGTCGACAAAAAACCCTTGTTCAAATTCTCGACATGCAACCCGGCAACTTGCCGGTAAATATCTTGTGTGTGTTTGCCTGACATCTCGTCATGCCTGCATCACATCGGAAAGAGCGGGGGGAGGCTGTGGCGTGTCACGAAACAATATTGCCTTTATTTTTGATTTTGGAAAAAGAACGCTCCAGAAGGTAACGATGATGCACAAAAAGTACGTACCCAGGCTCTGGTTCTCCACATACCATTCTTCCAGCCGCCCTTTATAGGGCATGATCACCTCGTCATAAAACTGCTCTGGGTCTTTATTGGCGTGCTTCATGTTTTCTTCGTCGCTGAAAAAAATTGAGCCAACACCAGACAAACCCGGCCGCACAAGAATGATGGCATCCTTTGAACGTTGAGGAAAAGCATCAAAGCAACGTTGGGTTTGTGGACGTGGCCCAATGACGCTCATACTGCCGTTGAGGATATTTAATAATTGCGGTAACTCGTTAATCTTGGTTTTGCGCAAGAACTGCCCAAATGGCAAAATGCGTGGGTCGTCCTTTATCGTGACCGTACCGGTGCCCATATTTTCGCTGTTCTTGCGCATCGTAACAAATTTGTACAATGGAAAAACGCGCCCCTTATGCCCTACACGCTGTTGCGTATAAAACACCTCTCCCTCACCCGTTAGACGCAAAATTAACGCGACGACCAAGAATAACGGCAACAAAAACAACAAGGCCATGCCGGAAAATAAAATATCAAAAAAACGCTGCATATTGTCCCCGTTTATATCTCACCACCTTCAAGGCCGCACTCCCCAATGCAACGCCCTGTGGCACTATAACGACATGTCACCCGAAATAAGAATTATCTTCAACACAGCAAAAAGCCACATTAAAGAGAGCCCAACCAGTCGCCCGCTTTAGATTTGAACCTAAGGGTACGACACCACCCGATTATTATAAAAATTGGGGTTTTGGTCATGATCTGAAAACAGCCCTTGCTGCAGAGCGTAGATCAATTGTGCGATACCCTGACCAACATCATAATGGGGCGTGAAATACAGCACGTCCTTTATTCGGCTGAAATTGACCCTGTAGTTTCGCCGGTCAAAGCCGCCCTCAACAATAGAGTATTTTGCATCTGGCAATTGCTTGCAAATCTGATCGACCACCATTTGCTTGGTAAAGTTGTTATTGTCACCGCCAACATTAAATGGGATTTTGTGAATATTATCGCGCGGGGCTTCTAATGCCCTTGCAATGGCCCGACCAAAATCAAAGGTATGGCAATATGGGCGCCATGTATCGGCATCGTACACTTCCATATTTTCGCCCAAAAACATGGCCCGTGTAAATTCATTGACCGTCAAATCAAATCGCATCCGGGGCGACAACCCAAAAGCGGTTGAAAACCTGAGGATAGAGGCGGTGTAATCAAAGTCATTTTGTAGCAGAACTTGTTCCTGCATCACTTTGGACTTGGCATAAAGGGACAGCGGTTTGAGCGCATAATCCTCATCAGCGATCTGGTCTTCCGGGATTTCACCATAATTAGAGCAGGTCGAAATAAACAGGACTTTATTCATCCCCTGACCATCCAGCCCTTTGAGCACGTTCGAAACACCCACATCATTGATGGCGTGACTTTCATCGGGGTATTTTTTGGTAATTGGATCACCGACAAGGCCGCCCAGGACAACAACGTCAGTCACATCCCCCAGCAGCTCTTCAACATTTCTAAAATCTGCAAAATCAACGTTCTTATAGGTATACCCCGGAATCATCAGCAAGCCGGAAACAGCCATGTGATGCCCATAAATATTGCGGTCAATATTGAGAACGTCATAGCCTTTTGCCAACAAATACTGGGCCACAGGTACGCCGACATAACCCGCGCCGCCGACAAGTAAAACCTTACGTTTTTTCAAGCCTCTTTTTGTTAAGATATCGTCTTGTACACGATTAGCCTCATCATCCATTTTCGGTTGATAATCAGCAGGATATCCGGTTCTGTCGGAGACCAATAGTGGGTGTGAAGGGTGTGTGCTTGTGTTAGTCAATACAATCTCCGATAACTTTTCTTACTTATATTGCGCATGTAAAAGAGCGTTCGTGAACTCATAGCCCAATCCCCGAAAATAAAAAAGAAGAAAAAGTGCCGCACATACAACCAGCATAAAGAACGCAATAGCGAGAAACGAGCTTTATTGCCCTGTTACGTAATAATGCGGGTCACTATATCTGCCAGGCTGAGGCACGACGTCAGGCCGGGCGACTCAATGCCAAACAAGTGAACCTGTCCCTGTAGGCCGTGGTCTTGTTCGCCAAGGATGGTAAAATCCGCGGATGGCGCACCGGGCCCTGAAATTTTTGGCCGCACGCCAGCAAAAGCCGGCACAAGGCGATCCGGATCAATACCATCCCAATAGCGGCAAATGGATTGAAGAAACATTTCAATCCGTAACGGGTCAAGCGTATAATCCAGCCCTGAGACCCACTCTACGTCCGGGCCAAAACGGCACTGACCGCCCATATCTATAGTCGCGTGAGTGCCAAGCCCCCCAGGTTCAGGCAATGGGTAGACCAGCCTTTGAAAGGGGGGGGCCCCGGAATAAGAAAAATATACGCCACGAGCAAAATACTGCGCAGGCAAAGCGTCTTTGAAGTAGCCCTTGCAATTTGCCGCCAATATTGGGGCGCCATGACCAGCGGCGTTGATGAAATTTCGGGTTTTAATCCGAGTCGTTTCGGCACCCCTTTTGACCGAAACAATACTGCCGTCATGGCACACTTCAGCCCCCGTTACATGGCTTCCATAGGCGACGCACCCACCGTTTTTTTCTAACTCACCCAGCAGCGATTGTATAAAAGCATGACTGTCGATAATACCGGTTGATGGCGACAACAAAGCCCCGGCAGCTTTTATTAAATTGGGTTCCAGTTGTACGGTCGAACGGTGATCCAGCTCAATCAAGTCACTGACACCATTGGCCTCGCCCTTTTTTCTCAAGGCAGTTAATTGTTCAAGTTCCGCCTGATCTGCGGCAACAATAAGTTTGCCTACCCGGCGGTGCGGGATGTTGAAATCATGACAATATTTGTAAAGCAGCATCCGGCCTTCGACACAGGCCTTAGCCTTAATGCTGTCGGTCGGGTAATATATACCTGAGTGAATAACTTCGCTGTTACGTGCGCTGGTTTCTGCACCGACCTGTGTATGCGGCTCAACAACTATAACCTCATATCCAGACAGGGCCATTTGTCGCGCCACAGCCAGACCAACAACCCCGGCACCGGCAACAATACAATCCACTTCCTCTAACTCTGCCACATCACCCCCACGTTTATTTTCAAGAATGATAATCGCACTGTGGACTGTATCGGGTCAGTGATCAAACGCGCCATCCGGGACACTGGACGGAATGTTAACAACACGGTCTTCAAGCCACCGAGAATTCTCTAGCCCGTCATGTTGACAGTCTGCGTACATGGACAGGGTATTGAGCAATCGCCAGATAGGCCGCGTCATAACGCCGGCATCATTCGAGTATTTCAAAAATGCGTTTCTGTCCTCCAAACCATCAAAAATGATCGCATTTAACCAGTTGTTGGATGTCGTACCACTAAGCGCATGCACATATGAAACGCCCATATCGTCAAAACACTGAGTATAACGTCTGGCAACATCAGCTTTGATTTCCAGCATTTGCGGGAGGCGTTCCATCTGCGCACACCCCAGCGCGGCATTGAGATTGGGGAGACGGTAATTATACCCGATTTCATCATGTACATATTCATAGGGGTGGGGAACTTTCGCCGTTGTCGTCACATGTTTGGCCCGGTGCGCCAATTCGTCATCATCAGTTATGATCATGCCGCCGCCGCCCGTTGTGATAAGCTTGTTGCCATTAAAACTAAATGCACCCAGTTTTCCAAATGTGCCTGTGTGTTGCTTGCCGACATAACTGCCCAACGATTCTGCGGCATCTTCTACGACCGAAATTCCATAGGCATCACACAGCGCAATGGTTTTAGCGATGCGGCAAGGGTTTCCAAAAATATGAACCGGCACGCAGGCTGCAATTCTACGATTGGTGCCTTTGTTAAAGGCTTGCCCATGACGCATTTCCACATGCGCTTTTAAAAACTTCTCCAGCGCGGTCGGGCTAAGGCCGAGAGTGTCTTGGTCAACGTCGAGAAAAACAGGAATACCGCCCGTATAGCTGATGCTGTTACAGGTTGCGATAAACGTCAGGGATTGCACCAAAACCTCATCGCCACGATTTACACCGGCAAGCTGTAGCGCAACTTGCAGCGCCGCCGTTCCATTGACCGTAGCGATTGCGTGCTTTGCACCCGTAAAGTCAGCAATATGACGTTCAAACTCTGTGACTTTCTCGCCAACGGAAGAAACGAAATTTGAATCAATGCAATCAACCAAATACTGTCGCTCATTGCCCTCGAAAACCGGGCGGTGCAATGGGATAAACCCCTGCCCGTAAATGGCGCGAGAACGCTCTGTAATGTGTTTGAATTTTTGCTCACTCATAACCTGTCCTGTCCAAATGACGTGTTTCAGTTCTCTTTTGGGCGCGCATAGCTGATCAAAACGGCCCGGTATACGCCCTTAAAGACAAACAGACTGCCTGCAGCAGCGCCAACGACACCCACGGCATCAATCAGCTGGGACATGTGCTCGACTGTCCCGGCGCCGCCGAGCATTGTCAGTGGCGTATCAACGGCACTTCGCGCCTCTTTGGCCATGGCCAGATCATATCCATTCATCATTCCGTCCCGGTCAATAGAATTGATCACGATCTCACCGGCGCCAAGTTCTGCGGCCTGGGCGATAAACTCCATCGGTTTGGCTTTGTGTTTTACACGGCCATTGTGCGTGTATAGAGCCGCGCTGCCAAATGCCCGCGCTTTTTTGACATCAACAGTGACCACCACACTTTGGCGCCCCACGGCATCGGCCATCTCCTTAATCAATTCAGGGCGTTCCAATGCTGCGGCGCTAATGGATACTTTTTCATAGCCAAGCGCGATAATATCGGCGGCCTGTCTCGCCGTTGTGATCCCTCCGCCATAACACAAAGGCATGCGGCTCTCGGCGGCTATGTTTTTCAGGTGCTTTATATCAGGCTCGATCTTATTCGCAGATGCATCAATATCGAATATAGTGAGCTCATCCACTTCTTTTTCGTTGAAAATCTTCACGGCATTTATGGGGTCGCCAACATATTTATAATCTTTGAATTGCCGGGATTTTACCAGACCATGATCGTGCATAAGCAGACAGGGAATAATTCGAGACTTTAACATCAGGCAATACTCGCGAAGTTTTGTAAGACCTGCATACCATTTGAGTGGCTTTTTTCAGGGTGAAACTGTACGCCAAAAACGTTTTTATGTTCGACGGCACAGGGCAAGTCCTGTCCATAATGCACACGAGCTGAGACATGGCTGTCCGCCAGAGCGTCAAAATAAAAGCTGTGGAGAAAATAAAACCCGCGTTTCGCATCCACTTTTGAAAACAAAGCGTGATCGCCAGTCAGCGTTACATCATTCCAACCCATGTGCGGCAAATGCGGTTTTGATTCTAGCGTGTTTTTATCGATACGGCGCACTGTCCCTTTGATCCAACCAAGGCCAGGCCGTTCGCCCTCGTCACTCTTTTCAGCCAGCAAATGCATGCCAACACAAATGCCCAAAACCTTTTTTCCCTTGTCCAGCACCTGTTCATTCAAAACATCAATAACACCAGAATTGGTCAAATTTTCCATTGTCGGATCAAAAGCCCCAACACCTGGCAAAATAAAACGTTCGGCCTTTTCCAGTTCTCGCGGATCCCCGGACAGGAAGTGCGCAATCTTTCGCTGTTTGAGAATGTTCATAATGGCCGCAACATTGCCAGAACCGTACTGGATTATCCCGATCATACCGCCAGATTACCTTTTAACATTACGCTCAATGCCAAGCGTACTGAGAACTTTTGCGCCAAGGTTGAACATCGCATCGTGGTTTTTGTAATCTTTATAGGTCTTCAAAGGCATCTCGTGATAGCCGCGCAATTCTTCAACCGTAATCCCAAGCTTAGTGGCGATGTACGCGAACTCTTCGTCAATCGTTTCGGGGTTGTAGGCCGGGTGTTTTAACTTTTCCAGGGCCTCATCCCGCGTCATCTGCCCGGTCAAAATCAACGAGGAATACTGTACGCGCCGCGTGTCATACCCAAAGCGCGTCGGAAGCCAGTACCCTTCGTAAAAACGCGTGAAACGGCTTTCGAAATGCTTTTGCGGATAAGATATCCAGCCGTACTTTGTGTGTAATGTCTCAATGGCCATCGCCCTTGAATACGGCATCCAATCCAACGGCTTCATAAGCTTCACGCCCCGTATGTGGCGCAGGTACACTTTATGAAACAAGACGGAGCTGAACGGATAGTCCTTCAAAGGGCGGGTGCAAAACTGGCGCCTAATATCCCGAATTTGGGCCATATCTGTTCCATAATAAATCCACTCGAGCGGATTACGAACACATTCGGTTGAGTAGTTTCCACCATTCATGATGTGTTTGATGTTGTGCTTGTTGGCGAAGTGATAAAGCGTCGCGGTAAAGGCGTGGTCTTGCGGGATGTCGAGATGGGGCACGCCCGACTTAAAGAACGCCAGTTGGAAATCGCGCATGTCTTTCCAATTGATCACCTCGGTGTACAGATCCAGCCCCAGCTTTTCGATAAGAACTTGTATGTTGTTTACCGCAAGGTCGGTGTTCCACCCCCCATCGACATGAAAAACCAATGGCCTAAGACCAAACTCTGAGACCAGTAAATGGAGCATAAACGAGCTATCAAGGCCGCCAGACAAACCGAGTATACAATTGAACTCTTTGCCCTTTCCCGCTTCCTTTATTTCTGCGACCATTTTGACAATGTGCGCCTTGCCAATCTCCCCAGTATGCCAATTTGGCTCAACGTTGTTCTTGAAGCCGTGGCAATTGTCACACACACCATCTGCATCAAAGACAATGGCCGAGTCAGACGTATCCATCACACAATTGGTGCAAGTTTGGTGTTCGCTACGCATAAATATTTCCTATTGTTCACTCTCAACGAGAGAAAGTTATTTTCTAATGACGCGCAACCTCTGTCAGTGGTTTATTTTTGAAAATTCTATTTATTTCTAAACGAGTATGCGTTTGGTAATCGTTGAACATTGCAGAGCCTCTTAAGCTGTTTTATACGACGCACATCTCACACCGCCTACCCCCGCTTATGAGCGCACTCGGTAAGCTACACGCCCACAACGCGAGGGGGTTAAGCATTATCTGCTCTATGAAAATTGCACGTGATGTGATTACCTCCTTCAAACTTGCGCAAAAAATTGGCTGAAAATATTAAAGGTGCGCTTTTGGCATATGCAAACAACACGCAAATGATGAATCATAAAAAACGCACAAACGCGTTCACAACACACATCAGCGGATATGATGCCGCGATGTACTTTACCTTTGGAATCTCTTATTTATTTTCATTTCTATTATATGATATAATTCTGTACCCAACTTTAGCATTATTGATCGTAAGGGCTTTCAGAAAACCTGATATTTTTGACTTGGTTCTCATTTTTATTGTCATCGACAATAAATCTGAATTTGTGAATTCAGCATTTACGCCAGATTTGATTTCAACATTTGTAATGAACTTCTTCATTGTGAAAATTGTAATTTTCCAACTCGTTTCCGGCATTAAATTCAGCGACTTAAAATTTGTTTTACTGATCACCTCCGCACTAACCTGGGCAACATTGCCATTATTCAACACTGATAACCTCAACTGGTATGAGTACTTTTTTCAAATGAAGTTCATATTATTATTGCTCATTACCATTGCGGGGTCAGGTATTGTCATGCCAAGCGAGGCGGATACCGAGCGCGTCATTTATTATTTTCTTGGCACCCTATTGGCGTTTGCGATTTTTTCGTACCAAAGCACGGGCAACACTTTTTATGTATCCATGGATTCTGCAAAATCCCTCATAATACTGCCATCGCTGTACTTCATATTTAACAAAAAATACATTATAGCGATTCCAATTATATTGCTGACCTTATATGTTTTAGTTTATTTTTCCACGCGATACATCTTCATACTCTTTTCATTAACTTTAATTTCCTCCCTACTTTACTATAAGGCGTATAGAATTATTATACCCGGACTTATTGCCTTTTCTCTGTTCTCTATACGAGATATTGAAAACATTACTTTTTCTCGGTTCGCGCCTCTGGGCTCCTTTTTGTCCTGGGACATATTTAGTAAAGAAGGTTTTTATGACATTCTTTCTCGTGTGGACACAAACAGGGCCGCTGAGTTTTATTATTTCCTGGAGCAAATAAGCTTTTCAAGCATGGTCATTGGCCGAGGCTTTGGGGCTTATCTTTTGAACACTCATGGCCTCATTAACGAACAAACCATCGGGCAATTCGCTTATTCGTACAAAGAAATTTCAAGTGGCTACCTCTTTGGTCTTCACGATCCATTTCTAGAATTTGGTCTATCCTACGGGTTTTTATTTTTAATTGTATTGTTTATCGGGCTCGCCAGAGTGTTCTTAACCGGGTTGCAGTCTCGCAATGTTTTCCTTGGCTTCTATCCAATAGCGTTTTTTACGATGTACTGGTCGACCAAAGGGGTATTGGTTATCGGGCTGTTGACCTGTGTTGTCTTCGCCCAGATGGGAAAAAGGGAATTACAAAAAAATAATTTCAAGCATTCCAAATTTTCCCTCAAATGATAGACCTTGTTTTCATATAGATGGACACAGTTTATGAAACCAATACCGTTTATGGCACCAAGCCTCACCGATAACGAAAAAAGCAACTTGCTGGATTCCATCGAGAGTACCTGGATAGGTGGTGTGGGCCCCTATATTAGCCGTGTAGAGCAAGGGTGGGCTGAAATTTGCGGTGCTAAGGAATGCGTTACGGCCTCAAACGGCACAGTGGCGCTTCATTTGGGCCTGCTGGCACTAGGGGTCGGCCCAGGGGATGAGGTTATTGTCCCGGCCCTGACCTATGTAGCGACGGCAAATGCCGTCAGGTATACCGGCGCCGAACCCGTCTTCGTGGATGTTGACAAAAAAACATGGTGCATGGACCCTTCTAAAATTGAAGCCGCCATTACACGACGCACGAAAGGTATTTTACCCGTACACCTGCTTGGCCATCCCGCTGATATGGACGCAATCAATAAAATTGCGACCTTATATAATATTTGGGTGCTGTGCGATGCTGCACAGGCTCATATGGCCACATACAAGCAGCGCACTGTTGGTTCATTGGCAGACATTGAAGTGTTCTCTTTTCATGTTGGAAAGGTCTTTACCTGTGGTGAGGGCGGGGCGATCGTCCTTAACGACTCCAAACTAGCAAATTGGCTTCGTATGGTTCGCGGGCACGGCATGGATCCGGAACGTCGGTTTTTTCATCCTATGACGGCATATAACTATCGTTTAACCAATATGCAGGCGTCTGTGCTTTGTGCCCAGCTAGATCGACGCTCAGAAATTATGCAGCGCAGACGTGTGTTCTTTGAACGCTATAAAGAGGGCCTTACGGGCATTCCCGGCATTGGGTTTCAGCCTATCGCTTCTTGGGCAAATCCTTGCCCATGGGTTTTTGCAATTACTATTGATGAAGATAAATTTGGGATTTCGCGAAATAGCATTATTCAAGAATTTGCAGATCAAAATGTTGAAACCCGCCCCTTTACATACCCACTAAACAGCTTGCCCCCATTTCGCGAATTATCTGACAGTCGGGGCGTGACATTCCCGATAACAGAGCATTTAAGTAAAACAGGCATATACCTGCCTTCTTCCACAGACATTACAGAGCACGAAGTGGATTTCATCTGTGGAATAATCAAGGATTTGGCCAAGAAGGGGAATTCTGGTTGAGGCAGATACTTGAAATTCGCAGGGCCGCTCCAGCATTATTGCCGCAGGTGAAAGCTTATTTTCAACACCTAAAACTGGCAAATGAAGATCAGTTATTTCTACCTCACCCGATGACAGCAGAGCAGGCGGAAATAATATGTCACGATACCGGGCCTGATTATTATTCGTTTATGGAAAACGGTACTCAAATCATCGGTTACGGCCTGTTGAGAGGCTGGGAAGAAGGCTATGACGTGCCCAGCCTAGGAATATCGATACATGAAGATTTCAGAAGTTTTGGCTTGGGTTCACTGTTTATGAAATACCTGCATTCGGTTGCGACGCTAAGGAAATGCAATAAGGTTCGCTTGCGCGTGAATGAAAGCAATCTTCGTGCAATAAAAATGTATAAAGGACTTGGGTACACTTTTGATCACGCTCAAGGTGAATATTTAACCGGTTTCCTTGAACTTTGATGAGTGTATAAGCTCTAGCGCCGAGCATGATAATGGTATGTCCCCCCACCCCCGTCGATTTAAGCAACCGGTCCGTTTTATTGGTCGACCCGAATGCCGGCGACTTTGGGCATTTGATGAAGGATGATATTTTTCTTGCCCAATGTATTGCGCCGTTAGTAAAAAATTTACTGGTCGCAACCTCTCCTATTACAGCCTCAATTATCAGAGAAAGATTTGGCATTAAAACCTGGGAGACAACACCCAGCGTTTTCGATAAACGAGTTCAAAGGCCAAGGTTGTTTAAACTGGTTTTGTCTCTGCCGTGCCATGAATATACCGACGTTATTTTTCAATCCTTTGAAGAGCTGTCGACGCTTATCTTCATGATAAGGCACCCCAAAAAGCGCATTCACCTTATTGCGACAAATAATCTCAGACCGGATCGTCTGAACAGACACCCGGTTTTGGGAAAATTCATCCTTAACCTGGTGTTTCGTTTCGCGACCACGATAATTGTTCATTCAGAATATGAACGCAATAAAGTGTTGGAAATCTCTCCGAACATTCCTGCAGGCAAGCTCTTTATTAAGGCTTACCACGGCGTTTCTGCAACGCATAAACAGACGAATAAAACCGTTGCTAAAAACACCATTTTATATTTAGGGCCGATCTCAAGTCATAAGCCTATAGAGCCGCTCATTAATTTCATCAAAAATGATGTGGACAAGAAATATAATTTTTTATTTTGCTCAATACAGAAGGGCATGAGTGATGAGGCTAGAAGATACCTGCACACTTGCGACAACGTGGAGATCAGGGACGGTTACCTGTCTGATGAGGATTTTTTGACAATATTTAGCGAAGCTAAATATGTTGTTATGACACATGACGAGCGATTTGAAGGCGTATTAAGCGGTGTATTCTGCGATGCAATCGCCTCGGGAACTCCAATAATTGCTCAAGAAATGGAGCCTCATCTAGAGTATTTTCTACGTTATGGACGTATGGGTATGTTGGTGAATTTTTCCGAAGATTCCTGGTATAAGCAACTGTTATTGGATGATTCCACATCCAATTATAAAAAATTTCAAAAAAACATGAAAACGTGTAAAGCTTCAGGTGACTTGAAGTCTGTAAGAAATGTGTTCAAATCCGTTTTGAGCCACTAAGAGCTTAGGTCCTACACCACAGAACCCAGCCTTGCGAACCTCCGCCATGACACAAAGATAAAAATAAGCGCGGCGAGTGCCTGCGACGTAACGACCGCAATCGCAGCACCCTGGCTTTGCATTTGCGGGACGAGTATCAGGTTTATAATGATGCTGAACACACCAAGGATCGCGGTAATACTCAGATAGGTATATTGTTTTCTGATAGAGATCAGGTACTGCAAACCAGCCAAATAGGGGCCAAAAAACAACGGGTATAACCCTAAAATCCGCAGCGTGTCGGCCGCACTTTGGTACTCATTGCTGAACACACTAAGGATGAGTTTTGGAAAAAGCATTGCCGGCGCGCCAATGATAAGACCAATCACGGCCATAAGGGTAACGTACTTAATGAAAAATCTTTTTTGCGCCAAGACTTCAGTCTTTAATTGGGTATGTCGCGCCGTGGCCTCAGTGCCAATACGTCCTAATTGCGTTTGTAACAGCATGGCCAGTTGGATGTATAACCAGGCCGCGCTATAGCCGCCTAAATCAACATTCCCGGAATACACCTTGAGAACAATCGGGCTGAAATGGCTAATGGTGTGACCAAAAAGCACCGCCAGCCAAATTCCAATATTTGCCTTGAATATGAATTGTGTTGCTTTCCATGAGCCCTCAATGGCAACAAAGCGTATGCGAGGCCAAGCCCACCCATATTCAATCACCAGGCCAATGCCCGCTGCGACAAGCATAAAGATACCAATCTGCCATATAGACAGCTGTACATTTGGAATGAATATGAACGCCCAAACAAGGGTAAAATAGATTAATCTTTGCACCATGTTGTAAACGGCATGGCGCGACATTTCCTTCCAGGCGTCGTAAACGCCATTGAGCTGGAACGCTGAAATAACGCTCGCGAATACAATCAGGATAGTGCTTGAATTTGCCCATGGGACTTCTGTTATTGTGTTGCTCAGCACTATTAAGGCAATAAATATTGCGAACAAAATCCCCCGAACCACCAGGCTCGATTTTAATAATTCTCCAAACCGCGCTGGGAAATGTACAAGGTCCCTGACGAGGGATTTTTCAATGCCAAATTGAACAAACAACAACCCAAACGTACCAATAGTTATAGCAAATGCCAGTTCGCCAAACTGCGCAATTCCAATTTCATTTGCTACGGCAACACGAGTGATAAAGCCCAGGCCCGCAACAATTAGATTGATTACGACCAAGCTGGATAAGGTTTTTATTATTGATCGGTGTGACGTCAACAAGCCACGCAGCAGATCAATGAAGGTTTTCATTGTTTTGGGCCCGGGCTTTGTCATGTCTAAACCTGATCCCCCTCTGCGACGTGCCAAAAAAATCCGCGATTATATCAATCAATAATTTCCTCTTTGATGAGGCCATTCACTTTCGAGATAATGCGTAATTTTGGCAAGTACACAATAAACTTGCCGCCGCGATCCAGATATTCGCTTTCACGCTCCAAAAACTCTTCAAGAAAATAATAAGGCAAAATCATTATGTATTCCGGATTGTCTTTTCGGCCCTGTTCCTCGGAAATAATAGGTATGCGGCACCCCGACATTTCCATGCCATATTTCATAGGGTTGCGATCAATAGCTGCGTAAATATGCTCGCGGGTAAATCCGCAATGCTGCATCACTGTATTGCCGCGCGTTGAAGCGCCATAGGCTGCGATCTTCATCCCATCAGCGCGTATACGATTAACCAGCTTCACCAAGGAGTTTTTGAAAGAATTAATCCGGGCACCAAAATCCTCAAAGGCTGCTGTTGAGTCCAAGCCGTACTTTCTTTCATCAGCCAATGTTTTTACTACATTTTCTGAGCGAGCAGGGTCTCTCGAAACGAATATTCGAATACTGCCCCCATTTATGCTATTGAAACTGACATCGTTAACATAAAGCCCCAGCGCACTCACCAGACCCTCAAACGACAAAAGCGTGTAATAAGCGACATGTTCCTGGCCAATCATGTCATAACCCAGGTCGCGGATCATGTTGGTTGTATAGTTCATTTCCACGACCCAGACGCCATCATCGGCCAAGCAAGCTTTAACGTCTTCTACAAAACTGGCTGGGTTATCCAGATCATAAAACATGGAAATTGAGGTTATAACTTTAGCTTTTTTACCCGAAAGAGCATCTTTGGCATTGGCCGCAGTAAAATAGTTGTTAATCGCCGTTATACCATCGTCTGGCTTGATATCCTCGATGGCATTTGACGGATCCATACCAATACGGGTAAGGCCCGGAATATCATAGCTTTTCAATAGTGTTCCATCATTGCACCCGGTATCAATGCATATATCCCCGCTGGAAAAGGAAACGCGGGAAGTTACGTCATCCGTAACCCCTTTTAAGTGATCGCGCATGGTCTGGTTTGTGCCAGACCTGTACCAATATGAGGAATACATTAGGTCAGAATCGACCGTATGCCTGAGCTGCAAAAACATACTTTCCGGGCAATAGACCAAATCAAGGGGTACCGAAATTGGGTCTGGATCTTCGGGTTTGATAAAGATGCCCGTGATGCTTTGCTCGCCCAAATTAACAACCGGTATTAAATTTGTTGAACCACTAATTCGGCATTTTTTTATTTCGTCATACATTCCATGTTTCCGTCTGCTGATCTAATTTCTATGCCACAAATGCTTTATGATAACAGGCAAATTTTTAATGGCCCTGCAGGGTTTTTAGCTTTTGTTCATCGGCAACTATTTTGAGGTCATATTGAACCATTTCTGAAACGAGCTGTGAGAAGCTCGTCGTGTGCTTCCAACCCAGTTTTTCCCAGGCCTTGGTTGGATCACCAAGCAGCTCGTCAACCTCTGTTGGCCTGAAATAGGCCGGATCAATTTTGATTAAGCATGAACCTGTTTTGCGATCGATTCCAACTTCATCCAATCCTGAACCGCGCCACTCAATATCGATATCTACATGTGAAAAGGCGAGCTCTACAAATTCACGCACCGAATGTGACTCGCCTGTGGCGAGGCAATAATCATCTGGTTTATCTTGTTGTAATATTCGCCACATTCCCTCCACATAATCCTTTGCGTGGCCCCAATCTCGTTTAGAGTCAATATTCCCAAGAAAGAGATGCTCTTGCTGGCCTAATTTGATGTTGGCGACGGCTCTGGTGATTTTTCGAGTGACAAACGTTTCACCGCGCAACGGGCCTTCATGGTTAAACAAGATCCCGTTTGACGCATGAATGCCGTATGCCTCCCTATAATTGACGGTTATCCAATATGAATACAGCTTTGCAGCCGCATAGGGTGAGCGCGGGTAGAACGGCGTTGTCTCGCGCTGGGGTACTTCTTGTACTTTCCCATAAAGCTCTGACGTGGATGCCTGATAGAAGCGAACTTTGTCTTCAATTTTTAAAATACGAATGGCTTCGAGTAACCTTAATGCCCCAAGCGCGTCGGCGTTAGCGGTATATTCCGGCGTTTCAAAACTCACATGCACATGACTTTGTGCCGCTAGGTTATAAATTTCAGTTGGCTGTATCTCTTGCACAAGTCGAATAAGGTTCGTCGAATCCGTCATATCCCCATAACGCAAAAAGAAGCGCGTATCTTGTTCGCGCGGATCAACATACAGGTGATCTATGCGCGCCGTATTAAACGAAGATGACCGGCGTTTAACACCATAAACAATATAACCCTTGTCTAGTAATAATTGTGCAAGATGCGCACCATCCTGCCCAGTAATGCCCGTAATTAACGCAATATTTTTACTCACATTGTCCCCCAGAAAACTCTACGGGGTATATATCAGGAAAATTATCTTTGGGGAGAAAAAATGACCGGTATTCCTCCACCCACTTATCAGGCAAATATTGATGCATTTTGTAATATTTTGATTGTCTGGCCTGTGGCTTTATAAACCTATCCATAGTCGTATAATCATTCTCCTTGCGATACGCGCAAAAAATGTGAGTGCTTCCTTGCCTTGGTCTCCCTTAAAAGGCAGCAACAGTAAACGGCGCGGTGCCGAACAAACTATGGGTATCTCAGAATCTGGTAAGTTCGTATGACAAAAGAAACATTGCTGTTTTTAAGCGTAAATAACGGCTCGGACATGAGAATTGTTAAAGAGGTAAAGACTTTATCTGGGCAATATAACATAATATACATAGGGCTTGGAATTGATAATAAAAATATTTTCGCAGAAGAATATTGCGAACATTACTCAATAGTAAAAGGTGCCATAAAATCACCAATTTCTATATTGAAATATATATTCAAAATTCGAAAATCGATAAAAAATAACAATATAAAAAAAATACACGTTGTTGATGAGCAGCTATTATTTCTTATATTTCCATTATTGAACAACAAGCATGTCGTGCTTGATATTTTTGATTCCATATTTCTTAAATTCAACAAACCAAATAACAAACTCCTGTTTATCAAGCGTTTTTTATACTCTTTCTCGTCCGCCATCATCGTTACTGATCAAAACAGGAAAGATTTGCTCCCGGATTTTGCTAAAAGCAAAGCGACGGTTATCCCAAATGTGCCGTTCCGCAGGACCTATGCACCCAAAGTGCGCGATGAAAAACTCCTTACAATCTGCCACTTTGGTTCGTTAGTTCGTGACCGCGGGTCAGAGTTCGCGTTAAACCTGCTAAAGCACAACAATAATATTAAAGTCATTTGCGCTGGCTGGGTTCAGGATGACTTTACGAAGGATTTATTAGAGCACCCAAACGTTGAGTACTTGGGCGTGCGCAAGCAATATGAAATCAATGATTACCTGTCGATTCACGGGGATTATTTGCTCGCCATATACCCAACGAGCAACATCAACAACATCAATGCCAGTCCAAATAAAATATACGATTCCATTCAGACACGAACGCCCATTATTATGAATGAGGGTATTCGCGTGTCTAGATTCGTAAAAGATAACGGTATCGGGCATGTTGTTGGGCTAGATGCAGAAATTGATTACGCTCGACTAGGTGCAAAATTACGCGAAACAAGAACGAGCTATCGGTTTGAAGACAAGCTGTTAGAGGAAAATTGCTGGGACAATTACGAAGAGAGCCTCCTAAAGTTATACTAGGAACTTGAACCCAATTCAGTTGCTCTTTTTACGCACAAAAAATACGGGCACTTGAGACCTATTTCAACGCATTCGATCTGCAATAAACCGCGCCCTCAATTTTGGCAGGCCGGGTAAAAAATGATCGTAGGGACTCACCTATTTCGTGGCAGTGCTCTGGCATCTTGAAAGCGAGAAGCTTCTGGCACCTAGTCGCCATCATCAGCCTAGAAAACTTTGATATCCAAAGCCTTGGGGGATTGTTAGCTCTTGAAGGCCCAAGCCTCCCACAACCCAATGGTATCGACCACAGGGTACTGGTTGATTTCCTGTATATCGACCTTAGAAAACTCTTTATGGCCAACCAAAACAAGAAAAATATTAGCCTGCCTCATCGCGTCATCGAATGTGGATAATTTGACACGGTCATATTGCTCGATCGAGGGCGGCAAGACCTCAATATGAGGCTCCACAACAAGTAAGTCCGTGTTATTTTCCTTGGCCAGCTGCTCGACAATATATAAGGCCGGGCTTTCACGAAGATCATCAACGTCCGGTTTATAGGCCAAACCAAGGCAAGCAATTATTGGCCTCTGGGCACGCTCGATATGTGGGCGAACCTTGGCCAAAACCTCTTCTGGTTTTTGGTCATTTACAGTTCTGGCCATTTTCATTAACGGGGTTTTTTCTGGAAGACGGGAGATTAAGAACCAGGGATCAATTGCTATGCAATGACCACCAACACCGGGACCAGGGTTTAAGATATTGACGCGAGGGTGACGGTTCGCAAGCCTTATCGCCTCCCAGGCATTAAGGTCTAGCTCCTCACAAACGGTAGAGATTTCATTTGCAAAAGCAATGTTTACGTCACGATAGGCGTTTTCAATAATCTTGATCAACTCTGCTGTTGGCGCGGTGGTCCGGTGTAAAACGCCACGTACAAACAACCCGTATAAGGCCTCGGCTTTATCGGTACACGCCTCTGTAATTCCGCCGATAATTCTATCATTTTCAACCAACTCAAATACCATACGGCCTGGTAAGATACGCTCAGGGCAATATGCAAAGTGAATATCGGGATTGCTGGGGTGACGATCTGGCATGCGCAAATCGCTGCGCTCTTCAGCAATCCATCTACATAGTTTTTGGGTAGTTCCAACCGGCGATGTCGACTCAAGAATTACTAAGTTTCCAGGTTTTAAGACCTTTGCAATCGCACGCGCCGCGGCTTCGACGAATGAAAGATCACCACTATGGTCTTCTAAAAAAGGCGTCGGGACAGCAATAATAAAAACCTCTGCCTCTTCAGGTTCGGTTTGTGCCCGTAATTTTTTGGAGAGAACCGCCGATCTGACAAGCATATCCAGGTCTGGTTCAGAGAAATGCGCTTTACCTTGATTGATCGCATTTACGGCGGTTTCACTGACATCAACACCGATAACTTCGGCGCCGTGGCTCGCAATGGTTGCGGCCGTGGGCAGGCCGATATAGCCAAGCCCGATTACTGAGACTTTTTTGAATTTATGCACCACGACAAATCGCCTCTACTATACGCTGGCTTGCTTTACCGTCGCCATATGGGTTTTGTGCATTGCTCATGCTCTGATAATATTCTTTTTCACCCAAGAGGCGGGTCGCATGGGACACGATATTATCTGTGTCGGTACCGACCAAAACGGCTGTTCCCTTTTCAATTGCCTCAGGGCGCTCTGTCACATCTCTGGTCACCAGTACGGGCTTGCCTAAAGAAGGGGCCTCTTCCTGTATGCCCCCTGAATCGGTGATGATAATTTCAGAGCGATTCATAAGGTAGACAAAAGGCAGGTAATCAAGCGGTTCAATCAAAAACACATCCTTCATATTTCCAAGTATGTCATTGACCGGACGCTGTACATTTTGGTTCAAGTGAACCGGATAGACGACCTGTACGTCATCCAGCTTAGAGATTTGCGCCAAAGCCGCGCAAACATTCTTCATACCGTCCCCAAAACTTTCACGCCGGTGCCCCGTAGCCAATACGAGGCGTTTTGAAGAATCAAGAAAACTGAACCTTTCTTGCAAGTTTGCTTCAATATCCACGTTGGTCTCTATAATTTTTACAACGTCCAAAAGCGCGTCAATTACGGTATTGCCTGTAACAACGATGGCCTCTTTATTGACGCCCTCGCGTAATAACGCGTCGCGGGCACCGTCCGTCGGCGCAAACAACAACTGCCCGATAGCGTCAATAACCTTTCTATTCATTTCCTCCGGCCAAGGCCTGAGCAGATCACCTGTTCTAAGACCGGCTTCAATGTGCGCAATGGGAAGGTTCTGATAGAACGCGGCCATGGCCGCAGCCATTGCGGTTGTTGTGTCTCCATGAACGAGCACCCAATCCGGCTTAAGCTCTTTCATGATGGGCTCCAAGCCCTGCAAGACGTTAGAAGTAATATCTGTCAGACTTTGTCCTGGACACATAATATCGAGGTCAAAGTCCGGTGAAATTTTGAAAACCTGTAAAACCTGGTCCAGCATTTCTCGATGCTGAGCAGTAACACATACAGACAGCTCAACATTGGGCGTTTTGGAAAATAGTTTCACCAAAGGCGCCATCTTAATTGCCTCGGGCCTCGTGCCGAATATAATGAGAACTTTCATAACGTTAGGCACCCCAGCCATATGTTTGAAATATATGAATATAATGGTCGAAGCACCCACGTCCAATAAATGTGGATCATCTTTATAATATGTCCCTATATGAATCCATTATCGCTCGTCAAGCGCTTCAAAAGCAACTGGCGAAATCTACGTAATTAAATTGTATCATCTTCATGAAAACAGGAAATCAGTGGTAAGAAAGTTTGGTCAATCAAACTCTAAAAAACCACGGCCTTTACCCAACAATGGGCAGCTAGACTCGCTTTGCGTTCAGTAGAAGGCGATCAAGACGTCGCTAATATTTGCACTCGATGACGACGCTTATAACTACCCTTCAGATATATGTTGGCAAACGAATCGAATATGCAGCACTTTATTGGATTTTTACCCGCATGAGTGAGGCACATAGAAATCACCGCGACAAGACCGTGCGGGTGTGACCATACAGCGCCCCAGACCAACATAAGATCCACCATTTACACCGGGATTATCGCAAACCGAGTGTTTTTTGATTATTTCCGCGGCACTTTTGGGCGCTTGAATTTTCAGAGTAAGCTCATCAGCATATTACACGCCGCTTACTGCATGAATGCGGTTGTGTGTTTTGTCCTCATTATTGCGCCGGAAACCGCAGTGGTGCTTGCGAAGCAGAGCATGGAACGCTACATCTAAGCTAACAATAAGGAGGTGCTCCGTGGGCTCCGATATCTTTTGGCTTCTCGGCCAGATCATTTCACTTTATCAGTTTGTCATTATCGCCGGCGCGATCTTAAGCTGGCTTGTGGCTTTTAATGTGGTCAACCCAAGAAACCAGTTTGTTGCTGGCATAGGGCGCTTCACCTACGCGGTGACAGAGCCGGCCTTGCGCCCTATTCGCAAGATTATTCCGTCCTTTGGCGGCGTTGATCTCTCTCCGATCGTTTTGTTGTTGGGGTTGGAGTTTTTGCGGCGCATTTTGTGGCGGATACTGGTTGCCGGATTTTGAGCGAAAGCGCCCTGAGCTGTCATAATGACGCCTTTATGTTGCGCGTAAGACTGCAACCAAAGTCAAGCGCAGATCGCCTCGAAGGATTGATGCGCAATGCCAATGGCCAAGCCTATTTAAAGGCTCGCGTTCGCGCCATCCCCGAAAAGGGCAAAGCCAACGCCGCCCTGGAAAAGCTGATCGCCAAGGCTATATGCGTGCCGCGCTCTGTAGTGAGTGTCGTCAAGGGCAGCACAGACCGGGTGAAAACCGTGCAAATCTCCCGCCAGGACATATCCGTGAAAACCGCTTTGCAGGCCTTGTTAAAGGAGCCTTCAACATGAGCATAAAAGGCACCGCCAGAACTTTTCTTGGTTATGGCATGACAATAATTGGCGGCCTTGCTCTGTTTGCACAGCCTATGGTCAGCGCCGCACAGTCTCAACAAAAGACAATTGCGCTTAGCCCAAAACAGCTGGAAAAAATTCGCCTGAACGAACTAAACCAAGCCGCACGGCTGTACACTAAAATTTCTTTTTCTCCGCAAAACAAGCGTACCATGCGCGCCGATCTGCCATTAGCCGAGGCCGAATTTCAAACCGTCATAACGCGTATTCGAGCACAATTTCAGGCCTGTATGGAAAGTGGTTTTGAAGCCCGTCTGGACAATGCTTTTGACGCACAGATTTTGCGCAAAACCATGCAAAGCGTGTTGAGCGCCGATCAACCGGAACCCGAAAAAGCCAAAACCATCATTCCCGCCTTTACCGCCACCGATGCCTTTTGTTCTGGCAAAGTCAAATCCTGGCTAGACGGTGCTATTCAATAAAGCCATGCCATGACCAATCCAACACCCCCCAGTCAAGCCGATACAGATCGCGGATCATCCTTTGCGGCTGAGCTTGAACACGATCCTGATCACCGCGAAAAGGCCCGCAGCGCAAAACCCTTGCGTCGCCTCGTCCCGTTCGTCTTAAAATACCCGGGGCTTCTGATTGCCTTTGTCATTTTTCTAACCCTAGCCTCCGGGTTGACGCTGTTACTGCCGGCGGCGTTTCGCATGGTTGTGGATTGTGGGTTTTCCAGCGCAACGGAGTCCGCAATATGCCAACAATTTGCCTTGGGCGAAGGGCTTAGCGGTTATTTTGGGGCCGGCATTATTTTGGCGCTAATGTTGGGCCTGGCCAGCTCCTTACGATATTACTTTATCAGCCGTCTGGGCGAGCGTGTGGTTGCTGACCTTCGCCGTGCCGTTTACGACCACCTTTTGTCCCTCAGTCCCGGCTATTATGCCTATGTGCGTACCGGCGAGGTATTGTCGCGTCTCACCACAGATACCGCATTGATCCAGACGGTTGTCGGCTCGTCGGTCTCCATTGCGGCCCGAACCATTGCCACAACCTTTGGAGCCTTGGTTTTGATGATTGTGGTCAGTTGGAAACTGGCTCTTTTAATGCTGGCCGTTGGTCCCATTATTCTGGGTCCGATTTTTATTTTTGGACGGCGCGTACAAAGATTGTCACGCCTTAGCCAGGATAGCCTTGCCGAAGCATCGGCGCGCGCCGGCGAAAGCCTGCGCGCCATTGAAACCGTGCAGGCCTTTACCCGTGAAAAACAAGAACGCAGCCGTTTTGCTCATGCTGTCGAAGCCACATTTGATGTGGCCTTGCGGCGCATTCGCGTGCGAGCTTTTATGACCGGCAT
This sequence comes from Robiginitomaculum sp., assembly GCA_021776525.1. GTDB lineage: Bacteria > Pseudomonadota > Alphaproteobacteria > Caulobacterales > Maricaulaceae > Robiginitomaculum_B. The sequence continues at coordinate 92,056 of JAJFFT010000001.1, read as the reverse complement.
TATTGCTTCTTTTGTGCTTTCTGGCTTGATTGCTGTTTTATGGTTTGGCGCGGTTCAGGTCCACAATGGCGCCATAACCCCTGGCGCAATGACGCAATTTATCATGTATGCGTTTGTCGCGGTCATGGGTGTTGGCGTCATGACAGAAACTTATGCCGAAATCATGCGCGCCGCCGGGGCTACCGAACGCCTCATGGAATTGCTAAGCGCCAAGCCAGACATTACAGGACCAGCAAATCCAAACAATGAAGCGGTACAAATTCGCGGCGAGATTACATTTTCGGACGTTGATTTTTATTACCCATCCCGGCCAGAAACTGCGGCTCTGAAAGGGATTTCCCTGACGACAAAGCCGCAACAGACAATTGCGCTGGTTGGACCATCTGGCGCGGGCAAAAGCACTATCTTTCAACTTTTATTGCGGTTTTATGATCCACAAAAAGGGCGAATTTGCGTTGACGGCATTGATATCAAAGACCTTGATCCGGCCGATTTACGCGGTGCGATCTCTATCGTACAGCAAAATGCGCCGTTGTTCTCCGGGTCAGTGTCGGAAAATATTCGCTTTGGAAAACCTTCAGCCAGCGAAGAAGACGTGCGCGCGGCCGCCAGCGCCGCAAATGCGCACGACTTTATTACCGCATTGCCCCAAGGTTACGACACCATGCTTGGCGAAAATGCGACAACCCTTTCGGGCGGCCAGCGCCAGCGTTTGGCCATCGCCCGGGCAGTACTGCGTGACACGCCGATTTTGTTGCTCGATGAGGCCACCAGCGCGCTAGATTCTGAAAACGAACGCGCCATTCAAGAAGCCTTTGAAACCATTTCTGCCAACCGGACAACCATCGTCATTGCCCACCGTCTGGCCACCATTTTACGGGCAGACCTTATCCTGGTCATGGATGGCGGGAAAGTTGTTGACCAGGGGACCCACGCTGAACTTCTGGCCCGCGGCGGCCTGTATGCCCGCCTTGCCGACCTGCAATTTGCAAACGCCTAACGTACACATAACAAGATTTGCTGTCGCGATAGCGCAAGAAAAAATGGTGCCGCATAGGTGACATATGTGGGCACTGAGTTGAGGTGGTTGAAATACTATAACCTCTCTGCCAAAGATATTCGATAAGCCCATTCAAATTGACACTTACGGTCCCTTACTGCCAGTTGATCCAACTGCAGCAAATGACTAGTCCAAGCTATGGAGTGCAAATGAAGCGATAAAGATTGAATCGTAGTAATGCAACCGCCTTAAGGGTCGTGGACCTAGCGATAACTAACGAAAACTAACCTATCACATCAGCAAGGCGCTTAGGAGCAGTGTAGATTAAGATGCGCGGTGAAATGCAATTATTGCATCTCCCAAATTCGAGAAGAATGTAATTGCGTCGAGAACATCAATTTTGTCAATCGTGAACAGATCAACGCCGGCATTGGCTGGATTGATATCTGCTTCATGAGCAATGCGATTTCTCCAACGGTATAATTGCCGTTGTTTCAGCTTAATATAGGGCACATCTAATGAAAGGGACGCGGATAGATAGTTCCAAGGGTGCTGACCAAAGTGCTTGAGCGCTTCCACCATATTGTCAGGATGAACATAGGTTTTGTGTGAAATCGATTTTTTCACAAATGACTCGATCGATGATGCTCGATCTACATCTGGTAAATGCAGAAAAGAAAAGGGGATTTCTAGCCCAGAAATATCTCGGCTTTCTAGCAACCGCTTTGAAACTGCTGCGCAAAATAATCCGTGCATTAAGTGGTCAAACGAACTTATGGTCTGCACCACTGCCGCACGCAAACAATCATCGGAATTTAATGCCGTTGTGTAATTGTTCGCAAGAAACTCTTGAAGCCCAACCAGCTGACGTCCGCGATCGAGAGAGGCGTGAAATACCTCGCTTACATTGGTAAACGCGTCCATTTTAGATTAAGTTAATTATTTTGTTTGCGCCTTCTTCGTATAGCACATTGAAACCTTCAACATTATTTTTTTGAACATCGAGCACTATACCAGTGCTGCAAAGTTCGTCGTCAGTCAAAGCATATACAGGTTTGGAAAATGTTTGGCTAATTGCTATTAAGCTATTAAAATCTGGAATTTCCATCAAAAAATCAGTTAATTTCGCACCTGCATCAGCGTAGACTTGTTTATCAAGTAAATAATCTATTTCTTCCAGTTTCGGTAAAAGTACGTTTTCTTTTGCTTCAGATAATGCATTGAACCATTTTTGGTAAGCCCTTGTTGGTCTTGCTTCTTGATCTCCTCGGGCTCGCCGTCTGTAGTTTTGTACAATAGCGCCGAGATACTTTGGATGATTGTTCAGCCAAGGGTAATCTGCCTCCGCAAGAATATCCGTAGACGCCGCCTTGTCAGCCCATTTTTTCCAAGTTGGCAAAATACGAGCGAGAGAGCGCAATGCCATTGCGGAAAAGAAATCAGGTGCCATTGGTATAATAAATGCATCACTGCAACACAATAAATTTTGATTTAGCGCACCCAAACTTGGGCTCATGTCAATAATTACGTATTCAATTTCATTCGCTTCAGCAGTGATGTTAAACAGGTGTCGGAGAGAGCCTGGAATATTTTGGAGTGCGGTCAATGAACTTGACAACTCATGAGCGATTGCAAGGGTGCTCTCATATTCAGACAAACCGATATGGCCAGGCAAAACAAACAGTCTTTCTTGGCCTGGAACGGGCTGCAATTCCACTGCTTGAAGTGGTACAGGACGGGCATCAAATGCAGGAGCCAACCCATCACGAATATTCTTGGGAATGTCGTCCCTTTTACCTTCAAAAGGATACTCATCCTCTTGACTATATTCTAAAACCAACCCAGTTAAGTTGCATTGAGAATCACAGTCAACAAGCATCACTCTCTTGCCTAGTTCAGCTAGCTTCCAACCAATATTGAATGCAGATGTTGTCTTGGACACCCCACCTTTGTGATTAAAAAAAGCAATTTGAGTTGCAGGCATTTTAGTTCTCCGAAAATCAATCGATAAAAGGTTGCATCTAAAATTCAGCTAAGGCTCCAATAGCACTTTTATAACCAGAGTATAACACGCATTATTGTAGCGCATTTTTTCTGTAGGAATTAAACTTGGGGATTTCGCCGATTTTAGGCACATCTCACGGTGTCGCGATATTTGGTGCAAAGCGGGAGTTATTGCAACAAGCAGTCAAAGTTCGTTCGCGCTCTATCCGAGCGAGATTAAAGAAATAGTGCTCATATAGCGGGCGTCAGCACCGCGATAGCGCAAGAAAAAATGGTGCCGCATAGGTGACTCGAACACCTGACCCCGTCATTACGAATTGTTTTTCATAATAATATCATGATGTTAGATAGAATTAGTAGGGATTAGACAGCGTCGCATATTCCCTTGTAACGATTCACATTTTTTGCGACGTCAAGCCAGACAGCGCTAGATGGGGTCGCATGACCTTTGCTGCCGCTACCCTACTAAAACCCTATTAGCTTTACAAGCACACCCCACCCTAGTGACGGCTTTTGACAAAAGTGGGCGGGGTGGAGGCTCTGGTATGCATAGAGTTCTCTTTGATCGTGCCAGCTAGTGGAATAATCTTTATTGACGAACACAGTCACGTAATAATATGCATGATACGCATAATAACTCTATGGATTTCATTTTCTAACGTTCCACAATGGTGAAATCTGACGAATAATATCATCTTCTAAACCTGCTGAAAGGTTCAAAATGAAAGAGCCTACTTTCTTAGGTATGTCATCGTGAAAAGCAATTATATCTATGGATTGGCCATCCAAAACAGCTTGTTTTAAATTTGCATTTATCCGAATATTTGTGCTCTGTGTGGGTCCAGGTTTAGCGTAAAAATATAACCTTTTTGCCAACATTTGATTGGTTTTCCCCACATAAAGAATATTTGTTTCACTTATAAAGGCATACAAAGCGGGAATACTTTTTTTCATATCAAATTGATTTAATTTTAGTACACCACCCTCTAAAATCCAATTTCCAATATGCTTGAACCCTATCGCCTTTAGCTCATTCAGTGATGGCGTATTAGAAAATATTCGCGGACTGTTTTTCTCTTGCTTTGCTGGTATATGTATTTTTTCAGTCAAAGATAAGTTGTTATTATTGGACTGCTGATATTGATGACGAATAACATATTTTATTTTGCCACACGTTGAGCAAACATCTTTGTTTCGTGCAAACAATGGAGACTTTGCTAATACACGCGATTTTTGGTTAGCATACTGTCGCACAGATAGCTGTAATTTATTCGTAATACAATCATCGCAAATTGTCCTTTTATCTAAGGCAACAATCAACTCGCGAACATCGTCCAATACGGTCATATTTTTTCTTATAACATAAGAAATTTATTGTCCATATTCATATGGCGCGGACAGATATTTCAGAGAGTTTTGCGAGGGATTTCTCAATCCCACTACTAATGGCCAAGACTTCCCTGCTAAGACCCCTATTAGTTTAAACACAGCCCCCACCCCATCAACGGCTTTTAACAAAATAGGCGGAGGCTAGAGACTCAGGTGTGAGGAGATGTCTAGAAGGGCTTCAGCATATCTCATATTCTTTTAAAAATTTCCCTCTCAAACTCCTTTAAACCAGTATATGCTAATCGGAAACGAGCGATAGTACGTGATGGCGCATCAACGTTTGGGGTAATTCCTTTAAGGTATGTATGTGCAAGAGTATTTCGATTTTTGTACAGCGTATTAAGTTCAGATTCTAAACGTTGGCGTTTAAGTTGATCCATCGATTTTTCAATGTCTTGAACAGTAATTTCTCCAATAGCACTGCAGAGCATTTTCCTGAAATGCTTCTTGTAATGGAAGCCATAAATAGGATCTACGACATCCGATTCAAATACGCTCATAACGCGCGGATCACCGACCTTACTACGCACGGCTCTACATATAAGCTCATCTATTGATATCTCCAACCAGCCACACAATTCCAAAATGGCTAATTTTGAAAAATATAACGGCTCTTTTCGAGTGCGGGGCTTATTGTAGCGGCGCTCAATTTCTTTTAGATTGGACTCAATATGCGATTTCACTATCATACGGCAGAGAAAACTGCATCTGCTGCAGCAAAGCGATCTCTAACTTTGTCTATTTTCGACAGACCTTCTGCGACAGCATCGTCATTGAATTCCGCTCGCACTCTTAACTTATCATAGCGTCGCTTGACATCGGCATTAGGCAGGCTCTCCAAATGGTCGATGTGACGCGCCATACCAACCAGCGTAGCTTCCATCATGCTAGTCGGAATTCTTTCCTCTGGCCCAGTTGGGAAAACTTGTACCGACAGTAAACTCATTACTCGGTCGAAGACCTCCCTTTTTGCTGTCAAAAAATCGTCCTTTGCGTCACGGTTACTGTACATGTAGTCGTTAAGGAACTTAGCGATTTGTCCTTTGTATTCGCTCTGACAATCTAGGAAGGCAAAAAACCTAAGGATCAGTTCCTGCTTAACGAACCGGTAATTTGAGTCTTCTTTAGTCATACGGTTGAGCCTACGCCAATCATCGCGATGATCAAATTCATCCAGTAGTTCGTTTAAAGTACCGCCGTAAATACAATTCCTGATTTCTTGATTATTGAGTTTGACGCCACCAGCATTCAGTCGGTGGAAAATTGTAAAGAGATATTCCATATGTGTTTTCTTGGAAAAATCGCAGCGGAGAACATTGATTGGAAGTGACTGGTTTTGAACCCGTGTAAAATAGTCACGCAATTTACCTGTTGCCTTTTTAATCGTAGCAGCACTTTTACCGGCTATGCTTTTATCAATATCGTCTAGCTTAGATATTTTCCAAGAATCACCATTGAGGAATTTAATAATGGTTGCCATACGTTGCAGACCATCAATCACTATCCAGCGTTGTGTCTTGTAGTCTAGTGCGACACACATGCTTGGAATTGGCAATTGCTTTATCAAAGAATCTACGAATCGGCTTTGTTGACTGGGCGACCAAACGACATCACGCTGAAAATCAGGTTGAATATCCAAAATACCTTCCTCGTGCATTCGGAACAGATCTGCGCATGAACGTAGCTCGTTGTATGATACAATATCATTAGGTGGGTTTTCGTCATGATCGTCTTCTGTAAACTCGGGATCTTCAAGTTCTTCAGGTTTATCTTTTTTGTCAGTCACGTTTTTGGGCCCACCTAAATTGAAGTAAACATGAGCTTTGAGGCTCACCTTTTCTCATTTGAATTGCACTATATCAAAACCTTTTTCACTTGCTAAATGTATTAGATCAGACCGTTGAACTTTGTATGAAACAAACTCACTACCTTCGCAAAAAGGCAGGCCGAGTTTTTCAATGAGTGGCGCATCATAATTCCCAGATAAAAGTAGAATGCCTTCCTTAGCGAGGTGATCCCGCGTACCTTTCCCATTATCAGCCCGTAACCGGCGCATAAAATCCAATTGTTGTGCTACTGCTTCAACAACCTCGCGGGATATGGGCACATTCTGGACTTCGCGAAACAAAGCCGCCATGCGGTGGTTTCCTGTCTTACCAGTAAATATGCGTTTAATAATATCTGGTTCCACCGTCCGCCAGAAGTTCGGTGGATAGGGGTGTTCGCGCAATAACCAAAGAATATTAGAAAAACCGTCGGCGGAGATGCTGCGCTTGGCATCTTTGTTTTGTCCGGCGGTTAGATAATCAAGCCGGGCAACGATTAGACCGAGATAACAAATGGCGCGGGCTTCATCTGCGGCCACAAGAATGCAAGGGTGATCCACCGCTTCTGTCGGTATCATCCAATTGCCACCCATGGTGTTCTTAATATCAACATCATGCCCTAAGATGCATGTGTCCAGCTTGCCTTTGGGTAGGTCAAGCATGGCCCGGAGCTCTATTTCCACACGTGTGCCAATGTAAGTCTTTTCGGTCTTTTCCAGTTCGTCATAGGACCGGCGGCCCGTCTTGGGCGTCATAATGACGTCATCAACGCATTGGCGCAACATGTTTGAAAATTTACTGGCAAGCTCGTCCTTGCCACCTGCCCGGTTGGTGATTTCAACAGCAAGAGAAATCAGCAAATCGTGGTCGCAATGACCTTTAATTACTACGCTATCTGGTACGTTCTTTTTCAAATGTAAGCATCCCGGGAATCAGCTTTTCCCCGGACAGAGTGTCATAAAGAAAGAAGAATAGGAAGAATTAAGCAGAAACCGCGCGTAGCATTGGCTTGCTGATGGCTTTTTGCAACTGGTGGGCAACAGAATGCGCCACCGGTGGCGGGAAGGCATTACCAACTTGTCGATAAGCGTTTGTTTTGGCCCCGGTGAAGTGCCAATCATCAGGAAAGCCCTGTATGCGTGCGACCATACGCACGGTCAGACGTGGCATGCCGTTATGGAACGGATCAGGTGCCTCAGGCGCTATGGTGCGACCCTCAACCCCCAATGCCGCCCAAGCCTTCCGGGCGCGTGTTGGTCCAAGGTCTGGCCCTCCATGCTTCTTGGAGCCACCAACGATGGTTGGGGCGATTTCATCAGCCTGCTCTTTCCAAGCTTCAACCCCACGCCAGCCGCGTTCGGCCATAAGATCGTGCAATATTTCACCAACGGTCGGCGGATTATGGGGAAGCGCGTCCGGCCAATCGAATTGACCGGCAAGGTCCTTGCGGATCGCCACAATAACCACACGGGGGCGAAGCTGAGATACGCCGAAGTCAGAAGCATTTAGCAAACGCCAGTCAGTTTCATAACCGAGCTTTTTCAACTGGCATTTCAGGTGTTCGCGGTAGTCGTGAAAAACTGCATCGAGAAAGCCGCGTACATTTTCAATCATCACGGCCTTGGGCCGGGTGGCATCCACAATGTCGATGGCATCATTAAACAGATTGCGCTCATCTTTTTCGCCCAATTGCTTTCCGGCAACGGAAAATGGCGGACAAGGAAGGCCCCCAGCTACCAGATCAACACCGGAGTAATCCCCTGCGCGTTCTTTGAAAATGCGCAGATCTTCTTCCAACACGTTCCATTCGGGGCGGTTATGACGCAGCGTGTTGCAGCAATGCTTGTCGATCTCGACCAATGCAGTATGTCCAAAACCGGCCCGCTCCAGCCCGAGAGCCTGCCCACCAGCGCCAGCACAAAGTTCAATAGATGTTGGCATTGTAACTAGCCCTTTTCCCCAATTGGTATTGAGTAACAACCAATACCCTGATTTTCAGTATCAAAACTACGTTCTTTATTCGTTCTTACACCTAGCCATCAGAATAGCAAAATAAAAGTAAATTATTTTTATCCGATATCGCGGCATGTTTAATATTTATGTTTTCTGCGAGAGAAAACCCATTTCCATCCGATAAAACGCAATAAAATAAGGCCAGAACATCCAATAGTAAGTTGACACCCACCCCTTCATTCGTGGGCCATACGCACATGCACGCGTGCGTAAATGTCTGCTAGCGCTCTTTCAGCTTTCCCCACATTGGATTGTCTTAGATGCAATTAGACTATTTATCATAAGTCGATGATTTTGCTGGTTTTTCATGAACTTCATGATTACTTTGAGTTGAGACCAAAAGGAGGTCTCAATGACAAATCTAAAATTGACCAAACGCACTATCGAAACCATCCCTCACCCAACCAGCGGCCAAACCCTTTACAGGGATAGCCTTTTATCGGGCTTTGGCTTGCGTGTCGGCGCAAAATCCAAGGTCTTCTACGTTGAAGGGCAGGTGAACAAACGTACACGCCGTGTCACCATTGGCAGGGCTGACGTTTTCGCCCCTGATGTCGCTCGCAAAAAAGCACTAACCATCTTAAGCGATATGGCAGAAGGTCGAGACCCCAATGAAGAAAAGCGCCAACAATTTGGCGAAGGCATCACGCTGGAAGCCGCAATTGTACAATTCTTTGAAGTCCGCACCCATCTTTCTCATCATACGGTGGGAAGTTATGGCAGAACGGTACGGCTTTATCTAAAGACATGGCGTAAAAAGCCCATGAACCAAATCACGCGCCAGATGGTTCTTAAAAAGCATCAGCAGATATCCCAAAAGCATGGCAATACAACAGCCAATAATGCCATGAGGCATTTTCGTTCAATCTACAATTTCATTGCTGCAACGCAGGATGAGTTTCCACCAAACCCTGTCTTAATACTAACCCAAGCCCGCGCATGGCACCGTGAGGAAAGGCGCAGGACAGTATTACCAGCCCATCACCTGCCCGCATGGTGGCAAGCGGTAATGCAGGAGCCTGAGTATTCACGGGACTTTCTGCTTCTTGCCCTATTCACCGGTATGCGCCGGGGCGAATTATTAAAACTACGCTGGGAGAACATCGATCTTGTTGGCCGCACGCTTAATATCCCCAAGACCAAGAACGGTGACCCTCTTGATCTGCCCTTGTCTGATTTTCTGGTTACCCTTTTTACAGACCGCTGGGAGCGCCTCAGCACTTCCCCTTGGGTGTTTGCTGGCCCGGGAGTAGAAGGCCATATGGTGGAAACAAAGAAGTTCCTCCAGCGCGTTCGCAAAGCTTCTGGCGTCAAATTCACCCTGCATGATCTTAGGCGCACCTTTATTACCATCGCCGAAAGCCTTGATGTGCCCTATTATGCCCTGAAACGGCTACTGAACCACCGCTCCAACGCCGATGTTACTGGCGGCTATATTGTCATCAATGCAGAGCGTCTGCGGGGGCCAGTGGAACAGGTGGCCAAAAGAATATTGGAGTTGGTAGAGGAAAGTGAATGAGCAATACCTTTAATGAACGAATAGAAATTTCCGGGTTTAGGCCTGAGGCTGTAGAAGCCATTGTTGATGTACTGTTGATGGCAATTATACGGGCACACCCTAAGCAGAACGCAAGCAAAAATAGTGATCGTGGTCGACTGGTTGTCGCAAAGACAGCTTTGTTTGATATTGGGCGATCAAAAGGGCCGCGCAAACATGATGATGTTCCAGAGCTTATGTATATGGCGGAGACATATATTAGCGAGCGAGGAGAGCCTGAATTTGGTTCCGATTACACGCTTCATTGGCCTAACAAAGAGGATAAATCATACAGTTCTGAAACCCAATTAGCTCGAAAGGCAATGGCTGCAAGGATTAAAGCTAACCCTGAACACAAGTATCATGATGAAGAAAAAAAGGTCAGGAACCTTCAGCAAAAATTCCATAAAAATATAGAAGATTGGCTGAAAATAACTTATAATCAAGGCAGTTTATCCACCAATGTTTTTCAAATGAAATTATGTGAATTGGAAGAGCTGTTTGCACCATTGGGCATTAAAATCGATGCAACGGCCAACCCATTTAGAACCCCTAATTACCCTATTTAAACACGCTGACGCACCAGAAAATATGTGAACATTAGGACGCTTCTTTAACAAAAAAGGAGCATTCTAAATGCTACATACAAAAAACACGTTCATGACCACTACACAGGTGGCAACACATATCGGCATTAGCGCATCCTGGTTGGAAAAGGCCAGATGCTATGATTACGGCCCACCGTTTTACAAAGTAAGTGGCAAGGTCCTTTACCGAGAAACTGACGTAGAAAACTGGATGGCAACCTGCCGCCGCGTTCCAAATGGAGGTGGCAATGTCTGAGCTTTCACAAATTCCCGAACTATCTGGTGATTTTGAAGTGACATACGGTTTTTTCAAATGGTTGTTCCCGGATGGACCTTATCACATTGAAACAATGCAGAGCGTAGGTGAGGGGCCACTTCGAATACAAAAATTTAATAAGACCGAATTGACTGAATTATTCAAATTTATTAAACATAAAAACTCAAGTGAAATACGGCAAAATACGTATTTTTTGCCAAATGCTGAGTTCCTAAAAGGAAAGCGCAATAAAAAAAATATTTCTGCAGCCCGTGTCATTCATGTTGATCTGGATTGGAAGGATTACCCTGGCACTGGGGAAGAGCAAAAGAAACGATCACTGGGATTGTTGCTTGATAAAAACATGAGACCAAAAGGCATACCCATGCCCTCAACCGTGTGGATGACTGGCGGAGGCTATCAGGCTATTTGGTTACTAAATGACCCGTTATCGCCCGATATTGCTGAATCGCTAAATAAAGCCGTGCTGACCGCCTTAGAAGGTGGTGCCGGCACGAATGATATTAGCAGGTTGATGCGCATGCCTTGCAGCGTGAATTGGTTGAATGATAGCAAGCGTAAAAAAGGTCGACAGCCAGAAATATCGACAATGGTCACACCCAAAAACTTTGATGTACCGCCTGTCGGTTATAATTTGAGTGATTTCACTTTAGCCATGCCCATAGAAGGGCAAGGCAACGCAAAACCCAAATCAACCAAGCTCATCATCGGTCTGGTGCCTGCAAAAACCAAAGGTACTGATGTTGACCTAATTGCGGTTAAAGGCTCATGGCGCAAGACCATAACCCATGGTGTGGACCCTGAGGGGAAAAAATATCAGAGCCGGTCTGAACGCGTATTTGCTGTTGCTGTGTATTTACTAGGCTTAGGCATAGACCCCTGCCTTGTGCTGGCGATCTTGCTGGAGCCAAAATATCGGATCAGTGAACACATATTGGAAAAGGCCAACCCTCTGGCCTATGCGCAAAGGCAGGTAAGCAGGGCACTAGAATATATCAAATCCAACAAAGTTGATTGGCCGAGGCTCACTGATAAAGATAGTTTGCCCGTCAGGAACCATCCAGATAATATTAGGCACGCCCTTCAACGGTTAGGCTTTACAGCAAGACGAAACTTATTTTCAGCCGTGGATGAGTATGAAGGGTGCGGGCTTGAGCAACGCGATATCAACGACATTGCAGAAATGTTTTGCAGTTTATTTTTGCGAGAATTTTCTTTTCATGCCTCTGCCGTATCGATAAAGCGTGAATTATTAACGTTGGCAGAAGAAAATAAGTACCACCCTGTGCTTGATTATTTTTCTTCACTTCCAAAATGGGATGGGATCAAACGCCTAAACGGCTGGCTTGCAGACCATTGCGGTGCTGAGCCATCCGAACTTCACTCCGAATATTCTTCAAAGACACTGATCGGTGCTGTAAGGCGTATCAGACGGCCGGGGTGCAAGTTTGACACCATGCTAGTCCTTGAAGGCAATCAGGGAGTTAACAAGTCTACACTGTTACGCACCTTGGCCATACGTGATGAATGGTTCTGTGAAAGCCTGAGCTTGCGCAGCGACGACAAAACTAAGGCGGAATTGCTGTCTGGTGCATGGATTGTTGAGTGCCAAGAACTGGACGGGCTCGGAAAAATGGCCAGCCAAGACCTTAAACGGTTTTTGAGTGCCAGCACGGACAAGTACCGCAAACCCTATGATAAAAATGCTCAAAACTATAAACGGCATTGCATTATTATAGGCACTACAAATGAGGATGATTATCTGCGTGATTTAACAGGTAACCGGCGCATATGGCCTGTCAGGGTGGGGCGTATTGATATTGTCCAGTTTAAAGAAAATATTGATCAAATTTGGGCTGAGGCTCTTGATCGCGAAGCCAAGGGTGAAAGCATAACTTTATCTGAACACCTATGGGAAGAGGCGGCAGAAGGGCAGGGGCAGAGAATGGCCACAGATCCATATTTAGCCCCGCTGGAAGCGGCCTTCGCCAACAAAACGGGTAAGGTCAGCCTTAAAAGTGTGAAGCTTCTGCTTGGCCTTCCTACTCACCGCATGACATCACAGGATGCGCGGCGTATTCGGGGAATCATGGAAGGGTTGGGCTGGCATGAAGCAAAACCCCGCCTTCTAAGTGTAAACAGAAACGAACGTGTCCCCCAAGCGGGCTTTGCGGCCGGTAGCGTTGAAGAAAGAAAAAAAGAGTATTATGTATCTTTAGAAGGGTACAGCGAACCTAAGATGAAGGTGATCAATGATAGTGATCAATTAGGTGATAAGCATAACAACTTTTGAAAAGCCGGGGCTGTAGCCCGTACCCGAAACCTAGCGCAGGCAAACCTTTATGGTTGCCTGCGCTTTTTTATTATACCCATCCTCAAAGTTTAGGGAATAAGTTACAGTTTCGGGCTACAGCACATTGGGTTAAAATGTTCCTCAGAAAAACGACTTGGCGACAAAAAGCAAGGGGCGACCAATTTACCGGCATAACCCATTTACAGCCACACAGAGGCTCGCTGGCAAGCTTCTGATGCCTCCTTGGAGCCCACCCACAACCGACTACAACGAGGGCACCGGCGGCGCTTATTTTTGATACTGAACATATGTGTTTTGTGTGAAGGCAATGCTTTTTCAGCTGATTGCCATAAAAGCCATTATTTTACGCATATCATATTCCATGATTTTACAAATTCACCGGCCTCCAGTTCACTTTCAAGAAACACCAAGGCGTCCCCTGAAGCAATGAACCCCTGATAACCTGTATAGCCTCCAAATCCATTTTTGGCGTTTACCTCACCGCACACCATAGGCATACGGCCTTCATAAACATGGAATATGACATTTCGAAACGTGGCACTGCTTGGCTCACGTAAACGGCTCCGTACAGCATCTTTTGACAGGCCAATCCAAGCAATTTGTTTGGAGGGGTTATCGTATAAATTACGTTTTTTATTTTTGCCTTTATCTACGGCCTTTTGTGCTTTTTCAGAGCGGGTTTCTACTAACGTATCTTCTGTTTTTCTGGTAGAAATGTAAGCGCTTGAAACCCATTCAGCTAGGTTATCCCCTTCAATGCCATTATCGGGAGAGCAAGCATTATTTCCGGAGCTTATGCTACCGCTTTGCCCATTGCTACAAGAGGCACTATGGTATTTTGAGACTCGAGACCATCCATTTTTCTCTTCATAAACCTTGACTTTTTGCTGATTGGTAAATTGGCCGACAATGCCGCATTGCGTTGACGGACAAGACCGCCTGTTAAGGTGATCTGAAGTTACCCATGCCCTTTGTTCCGAATCTGGATCATCCGTTATGCTGACGACTACAATGAGTAGAATCAAAAAAATTAACCCCCAAAAAAGAAAAGCCTTCATGAAAATTCTCCATGCCCAAAAGGTATAAATTCGAGATTAGTATATGTGACTTATAGTCTACAACCAAGAATCTGACAATCGTGCTAAGGTAATCGCAAATGTGACTCTTAGTCTGTAGACTTAAAGGCTACACAATACCTGAATGCCGTTATGGATTTGCGGCATATAGTAGGGCAAAATGTGAAGCGATTGCGGGAGGCCAAAGGGTTGTCGCAAGAAGACTTTAGCTTTGAGGCTAAGCTACACAGAACCTATATCAGTGGCGTTGAGCGTGGCGTGAGGAACCCTACCGTGGAAGTGTTAGAGCGCATTGCCAAGGCGCTGGGTGTGTCGCCTAGCGCTTTGCTGGAACGTGAATAGCAAGGTTGCGCTGGTGCCGCATAGGTGACTCGAACACCTGACCCCGTCATTACGAATGACGTGCTCTACCAACTGAGCTAATGCGGCTCACCAAACGCACGGCACCCTACTAATGCCCTACTATTTTTATCCTTGTTTCACCAACCCTTTGACTTCATACGCGTTTCATAATTAGACCCGCTAATTACGAATGACGTGCTCTACCAACTGAGCTAATGCGGCCCTCATCAGGGCTTATCTGATCGGCGCGCACGCTAGCCGCTCGGCGGCGTAGCGGCAAGGGTGTGCTGCATGGATTTTCAGGCCCACCTGCACCACGCCCAGTTTAATGCACTTCGCGTTTACGCGATTGCAGGTCGGCCTCATCACTGCTCTCATCCGGCAATGGCCCCGGATCATCGGGCTGGCGCGGAAAACCCGCCACATCCAAATCCGGGCTGGGCGGAGCTTCCGGCTTTTTCACCGGGACGATGGTGGGCTGCACCGCTTTTTTGGTTTTTGTTGTTTTGCGACGACGAGGACGTTTAGGTTTGGGTTTTTCCGAAACTGGTACAGGTTCCGGTTCTTCTACGGTAACATCTCCCCCCAAAACAATCGTCGCCTCTGGAAGGTCTTCACCCTCATCAAGTGCCTTGGCCTCGATTTCTGCGTCCCGGGCTTTAGGTGCATCTTCTTCGGCGCGGGCCTCCAAAAACAGTACTTGATCGGGGTTGAGGGGTATGCGCTCAAAGCGCTCATGACGTGGGTGGATCAGCTCTCCTGCATCCCCATAGGAATAAACCAGACGTGCCCAATCTTCGTCGCGATAGCCAAAGGCCGGACCTTCCGGGTCAAGATCAGACCAATCCGGCTCGCTGGGCGCCGACAAAGAACGCGTCAGCCAGGCATTGGCTTCGGTACGGTTGCCTGCGGCCCGTTCAATCTGGTTCATCAAAGTACACAGGCGCGATGAGGGCGGTGTTTCTGCATCCAGAACAGGTGTAATAGCTTCCCGCGCTGCATCGATATCCCCATCATCAAGAAAAATTTCTGCACTGAATATCCGGCTTTCACGATGCTCCGGGTTCAGTTCAACCAGACCGCGAAGACGCTTGGCGCGCACTTTGGGACGTTCATCCTCTTTCAGGTCACGATAGGCCAGCGCCAGCGCCGGGTGCGGTTTAGCCGCCCAGGCATCTTCCAGAAGGCCCGCCGCACGCCATCCTTTGCCCGCTGCCACCAGCAATCGCGCCGCGAGGGCCGCACCCGGGGCAAAACCCGGCGCGGCAGAGACAGCCTTTTCAGCCAAACGCCGCGCTTCATCGCCATCGCCTCGTGCTTCAGCAGCAGAGCTTTCCGCAGCCAGTAGAACGGCCCGGCGGCGCTTGGCCGCCAGCGGTACAATATGGCTGCGTTTTTCGCCCTTGCTTAATGTGGTTATGGCACCGGCCCAGTCACGGGCCGCGACTTGCGCATCAAAAAGCGCATCAAAGGCCCATTTAGCGCCGGCTTCAGCATCAAAGGCCGCCATGGCTTCCTTGATCGCGGCGGTATAGTCGCGCCGTTCCAGTGCAGCGCGCACCAGACCACGCCGCGCCGCCAGTACGGTACGCTTATCATCCAGCAAAGCCTGATATTGGCGCTCGGCACCCACGACATCGCCCACGGCCTCTGCGGCGCGGGCTGCCAACAGGCCTGAAAGCGCCGGCCGGTCGAGCAACATTTTAACACGCTCGGCATTTTTTACGGCACCTTGTGCGTCACCGGAGGCCGCAGCAATCACCGCCAGTTCCAGCGCGTCATAGCCTTTATCGCGGCGCGATTGCGCGCGGGCCTTGCGCATCTGCGCCGGCAACTCAATCAACCAGCCCAGACCACGCCAGAAAAACGCAAAAACAAAAGTCAGTAACAACAAGGCCACCAAAGACAGGGCGGCACTGGTACGAATTTCAAGGCCAAAGGCGGTGATATCCACCTGCCCCGGATGCGCAGCCAGCCAAAAGGCAAAAATGCCAATGACCAACGCAATAGCGATATAAAAGGCCAAACGGATCATGGTCTTACCTCTGTACTTGTAGTTTTCAACCGGGCTAATGCTTGATCAAAAGTGACACGCGCCTGAGCCTGGGCAATCCAGCCTTGCGCAGCTTTGCGGGCCGGGTCATTCAGCGAGACAAGAGCATCCAGTGCGCCGGGCAGATTATCATTGCGCAGCGCCGCCTCGGCATTGGCCAATATGGCGTCCACACCTTTTGCGCCGCCATCAACCCGGCGCACGCTGACCAGTGATCCAAGCGCCGCTTTGGCTTTGCCCATCATGCCGGGTTTGCTGTTATCCTGTATGCCAGCTTGACGAATAACGCTGATCTGGTTGGAAAAATCACGCGACAACGCCGCCATACTTGGAACACCGGTTCTGGATACAGGTTGCAACAAACGCACATCGGCATTGCCAGGCAATTGCTCTGCCAGAGCCTGCCATTCGCGCACAAAGGGCGCACCAGATTGCGCCGCACTATCCAATGCCAGAAGGCTGAGCATCAATGCGCCCTGCCGTTCTTTTAGCGGTGCATTGCTTTCTATCTTTTCAAGACGCGTCTCAAGGGCCGCAAGGTCATTTTGAACGGCATCCAAACGCGCTGCATACTCAACATCCAGAGGAGCCGTATCAGGGCGAGATGCTGCGCTTTCCAGCGCGCTCAGACGATCATCCAATGCCTGCAAACGGGTGTCATCATGGTTGACTGGGGCGGCATCTGGGCGTGCTGGCAAAGCCAGAATTTGTGCCTCAAGCTGATCAAGGCGTTGTACCAGTGCGCTATCATCATTTTGCACGGCCTGCTGCGCCGGCTCTGCATCTTCCAACGCGCTCAGCCGGTTTTGCACATCAGTCAGATCCAGCGTGTTGGTAGCGGCGGTCACTGGCCTGTTTTCCAATGTAGTCAAACGGGCACTCATATCTGTATTTTGCGCTTCAGTGCGCGCCTGCAAGGCGCTTAGCTCGCTTTGCAGGGCATCAAGTCGGATGATCAGAGCGGCAATGTCGGTGCGATTATCCGTAGCGCTGGTGCCTGTTTCATTATTCTGTATCTTGTTCCAGCCAACCACCCCGCCGCCAATGATTGCGACCAAAATGATCGGGTACACGACCCAACGCATTGATCTGGCCTTCTGGGGGGGCGCACTGCCGACTTCCTCTTTCAGAGTTTCAAACTCTGCGTCGATCGGCTCTTTGTCATCACCTGATTTGCTCTTGGTGTTCATTGCACTCTCGATCATGAATTGAATTTATAATGTAAGTGTTGCGCCGCCCCGCTGAAAGGGCAAACTTGTCGCAATGACCAGATTTATCTAATCTTGGGTAATGTTGTCCTGAACCGCGCTCAGAAGAGCAGCTTCATCAGGCCGCGCCGCAAGGTAAATTTCCCCAAATTCAACCGGCCTGAGCGGTTTGGCGGCTTCTGCGCTCATCGCAACAGCTTTTAGTCCGCTTAAATTGACACCGGCATTATGCGCAAGGCGGACAAAATGTTTGGCACCACGGGCCGAATGAAAAAGCACCGCCTTGATTTGCCCCTCGTGGATTGCGGCAATGGTTTGCGGGCAAAGCGCCGCAACCGGCTGTGCTGCATACGCTTCCCATTGCTGAACCTTACACCCAAAACCACCAAGGGCCTTGGCCATATCAAAGGCAAAATGGCGCCCCCGAACCCATAACACCGGGACCGGGCCTCCTTGAGAGGACAGATGCGCAGACACAGCCACAGCAATGTCTTTTGCATGCCCATCAGTCTTAAAGGTTTCCCCACAAAACCCTGCATCGCTGGCCGCGTCAAAACTAGCCCCGGACAGACAAAAAAGTGGCGTGTTTTTTGCGCCAGACACCGCAGCCACAGCCCGCACTCCATGGGCACTGGTGGCGACAATGGCCTGTACGCCGGTAAGATCAGGCGGCGGCGCCTGTGTTGTCACTATATTTAGAACCGGGTCAATCAGGGCCTCATAGCCCCGTTTTTGCAAGGCTGTTGCCGTGTGTGTCGCCCCAGGCTGGGTCCGTGTCACAAGAACGCCTAGCCCTCCCATCGAATTTTGTCTCCGGCCGCCATTGCAATGCTGCGGCCTTCCGCTTCGCCCAGATGTTTGGCGCTCAAAATGTCAACGCCCGCCGCGCCAATATGTTGCTTGCAGGTCCAGCTTTGTGATCCGTCGGGGGCATAGACTGCGCCGCGAAAGTGCAGCGCACCGTCGCCCTGAATTTCGGCCAAAGCCGCGATCGGGGTCCGACATGAACCATCCAGAGCAGCCAAAAAGGCACGCTCAGCCGCCAGACACAACGCCGTTTGCGCACAGATGATTGGCCCAAGCTGTTCAGCGACACCTGCATCACCACCACGCACTTGCAAGCCAATGGCCCCTTGCGCCGGGGCGGGCAGCATCATGTCCGTTTCGATAATACCGCTGGCTTTGTCAGCCAGCCCAAGACGTTTCAGCCCGGCCAGCGCCAAAAACGTGGCGTCAAATCCACCCTTGGCAATCTTCTCCAGCCGCGTACCAACATTACCACGCAAGGTTTCCACCACGCAATCGGGCCGAAGCTGTTGTACCTGAGCCTGACGGCGCAAAGACGCTGTGCCAATACGCGCCCCTTTGGGCAAGGCATCCAGTGTTGCATAATCGCCTGCGATCAGGGCTTCACGCGGGTCTTCGCGGGGCAAAAACCCTGCCAAAACCAAACCGTCCGGCTGCACAACCGGCATATCCTTCATGGAATGAACCGCCACATCAATGTCACCGTCCAACAAGGCCTGCTCGACCTCTTTGGTGAACAGACCTTTGCCGCCTGCCTCGATCAGGCGGCGGTCGGTTATCCGGTCCCCGGTAGTGGTGATCCGTGTAATTGGAAAGGCCTGTCTGGCCGCATTTTCGTCCCCGACACCCATCACCTTGGCCAGCAAAGTGCGGGTGAGACGGCTTTGCGCCAGTGCCAGTGGTGATCCACGTGATCCTAGCTTCAAGATTGGTTGCAAGACCTTGCTCCGGGCGTTATCGATCCAGCCATGGACATACGCCTCAAAGATAGTGTGATGCAAGATGCATAAACCGTTGACCGTTTTGGGTTTGGAAACCAGTTGCGATGAAACTGCCGCAGCCGTGGTTCAGCTGGGCACCAATGGCGAAGTGCACTATCTGGCCGATCAGATTTACAGCCAGATTGACGAACACGCGCTTTATGGCGGTGTGGTGCCAGAAATTGCGGCCCGTGCTCATGTCGGGGCGCTGGATGCTCTGATCGAACGGGCTTTGGCCGAAGCCGATATCACCTTTGAACACCTCGATGCGGTGGCCGCTACCACTGGCCCGGGTCTGGTCGGCGGGGTGATGGTCGGCATGATGAGTGCCAAGGCCATTGCGCTGGCCCATAATATCCCATTTTTATCGATCAACCATCTGGAAGGTCATGCGCTCAGCCCGCTTATCTCGCAACAGGGCGACGATGGACCATTGGTCTTTCCCTATCTGTTGCTTCTGGTCTCTGGTGGACATACCCAATTGCTGAGCGTCGAAGGACTGGGCCAATACAAACGCCTTGGGTCAACCATTGATGATGCGGTGGGCGAGGCTTTTGATAAAAGCGCCAAAATAATGGGCCTTGGTTTTCCGGGCGGCCCAGCTCTGGAACGCGCTGCGCAAAAAGGCGATGCGACACGTTTTGTGCTGCCGCGTCCCTTAACCGGCAGGCCGGGCTGTGACTTTTCGTTTGCGGGCCTCAAAAGCGCCGTACGCCGGGCTTGGGAAGAACTGCCCGTCAAAGATGATCAGGCGCGCGCCGATCTGGCGGCAAGCTTTCAACAGGCGGCCACCGATGTGCTGGCCAACCGCACGGCCCACGCCATGGACATGTTTGCAAAAGCACACGGGGCACGCACTTTGGTGGTGGCCGGCGGGGTGGCGGCCAATACGGTTTTGCGCACACGCCTAACCGAGGAAGCCAACAACAAAGGCTTTGAATTTATCGCCCCGCCATTATCTTTGTGCACCGATAATGGCGGCATGATTGCTCATGCCGGGGCCTTGCATTTGCGCGCCGGGCGCGTTGATGACCTAACCGCCAGCGCACGGCCGCGCTGGCCGCTGGACGAACGTGCCGCCAAAGCGCATCCTGCCAGTGGCAGCGGAAAAAAGGGACCAAAATCATGAGTAGCGATCTACAAAACGTCAGCGTCATCGGTGGTGGGGCCTGGGGTACGGCATTGGCGCAAACCTGTGCACAAGCCGGGCGCAAAGTGACATTATGGGCCCGCGAAGACGATGTGGTTGAAAGCATCAATACGGCCCGCGAGAACCAAAGGTTTTTACCGGGTGCGACCCTGCACGAAAACATTACTGCCAGCGCCGATCTGCATAATACTGCCAAGGCTGATATTATCCTGATGGTCGTTCCGGCTCAATTTACCCGCACCATATTAAACGAATTGCGCCCGACCATTGCCGAAGGCACCCCAGTGATGTTGTGTTCGAAAGGCATTGAACAAAAAAGCCTCGAGCTGATGAGTGATGTCTTAAAAGACACCGTGCCCCAGGCCATCCCATCGGTACTGTCCGGCCCCAGCTTTGCCAAAGATGTAGTGCGCGGATTACCCACCGCCGTCACACTGGCATGCACAGACCCGGTGATCGGCCGGGCGCTAATGAGCGCCATCGGCACACGCAGTTTTCGTCCTTATCTGTCCCATGACCTGATCGGTGCAGAAATCGGTGGTGCGGTGAAAAACGTCCTGGCCATTGCCTGCGGTATCGTGCTGGGCCGCCAATTGGGCAAGAGCGCCCATGCCGCACTTTTAACCCGTGGGTTTGCTGAAATGACCCGCCTTGGCATGGCCTTTGGGGCCTTGCCGGAAACCTTGCGCGGCCTGTGTGGGCTGGGCGATCTGGTGCTGACCTGCTCGTCCGAGCAGTCGCGCAATATGTCTTGCGGACTGGCACTGGGGCGCGGCGAAACCTTGGACGAGATTTACGCCAAAGGCACCGGCATTATTGAAGGCGCGGCCACGGCGCCGGCGCTGGCCGAACTTGCCGCACGCAAAAACGTCGACATGCCGATCAGCGCAGCAATCGCCGCTATTCTGACTGGCCGTATCGGCATTGATGAGGCCATTGAAGGCCTGCTCTCACGCCCGTTTCAGGTGGAATAGTGGGGGCAACCTATAGTATTCTCTCAAAACTAGACAAAAGGCGATTTATATATCATATACATCCATAATTTTCGATATATAACCACTTGAATGTCGAAAAGTACGGTTTTTTGGAATATATGGAGAATTGCATGTCTGACAGGGGCTTTGGTATTATTGATATTAACGCGTTTGATGCAGGAGGTATTGAGCGCGGTTACCAATATGAAGCTTTTTTGCCAACTCGTATCAATGCCCAATGGCAAATGCATGACCGTCACATACCTGACCTTCTGGAAAATTCTAGCCGGTTATTGGGTGAATTAAATGCCTATTCGCACCTGATCCCTAACGTCGATTTTTTTATTCAGATGTACGTAACCAAAGAAGCAGTATCATCCAACAAAATAGAAGGGACGCAGACGAATTTAGAAGAAGCCGTGCAAGACCTGCACAATATTGCGCCTGAACACCGTGACGACTGGTTAGAAGTGAATAACTACATCAAGGCCGCCAATTTATCCTTAAAAAATATGGGTGACCTCCCCTTGTCAAACCGGCTGATCAGGAAGGCGCATGAAACCCTGCTTACTTCGGTAAGGGGAGAGCATAAACAGCCGGGGATGTTTCGTACCAGTCAAAACTGGATAGGCACGAGTTTGGCGAACGCAACTTTTATACCGCCTAGACACAAACATGTCCCGGACTTGATGGGCGATCTAGAAAAATTCATGCACAATAAAACCGTGCATTTACCCCATTTAATACGAATTGCCATTATACATTACCAGTTAGAGACCATACATCCGTTCCTGGATGGAAATGGCCGGGTTGGTAGGTTGTTGATAACCCTTTATCTGGTTTATTTTGGTTTGTTACAAAAACCGTCACTCTACCTCTCTGACTTTTTTATGAGGAATAAGGAAGAATATTATGACCGGTTGATGGCCGTTCGCACCCATAATAAATTATCAGAATGGATACAGTTTTTTCTGGCAGGCGTGCAAGAAACTGCACATCACTCAATTAATGTATTTCGTGAGATCACCCGTATCCGTTCTATCATTGAGGCTGAGACAATGCCGAAGTTTCAGGGACGTAAACTCAAAAATGCACAAACCCTGATGTATCACTTATATGGCTCTCCAGTGATAACGAACAATTCAGTAGCCGCGTTACTGGGTGTAAATCATAATATAGCAGCAGCCTTGGTTAAAGACTTTGTGGCCAATAATATATTAAAAGAAATTACTGGTCGCTATCGCAATAAAATTTTTATTTTCGACATGTACTTCAAGCTATTCTGATGGTCTAGGCGCAGGACCCACTAATTTACACCGCCACAACCAGCATTGAGGCCAGTGCCGCACTCATCAGATTAGACAATGACCCGGCAGCAATGGCTTTGAGGCCCATGCGCGAAATATCGCCGCGCCGTTCAGGAGCAAGACCGCCAAGGCCGCCCAGCAAAATGCCCAGCGAGGACAAATTGGCAAAGCCACACAGGGCGAACGTCACCACCATCACCGTATGTGGGCTGAGGTTTTCCTGAACCTGTTGCAGGCTGGCATAGGCAACAAATTCATTCAGCACCAGTTTCTGACCAATGAGGTCACCGGCCGCCATGGCTTCTTCCCATGGAATACCCAAAAGGAACATCAGGGGTGAAAATATCCAGCCCAGAATGGCATTCATGGTAATGCCTTCAAAACCAAAAAGCCCGGCGACACCACCAACAAGACCGTTCAAAAGGGCAATCAATGCCACAAAAGCGATCAGCATCGCGCCAATATTGGCAGCCAGACGCAGGCCCTCGCTGGCCCCCAGCGCCGCCGCATCAATGACGTTGGAAGGGCGTTCCGTCATATCGTCCTTGTCATCACTCAAAGACACGTCATCGTCGTCAAGCGAACCAACATCGGGGCGGATAATTTTAGCCATCAGCAAGCCGCCCGGTGCCGCCATAAAACTGGCCGCGATCAGGTACTCGATATTAACGCCCAAAAGCGCATAGCCGGCCAAAATGGCCCCTGAAACCGACGCCAGCCCGGAAACCATAACGGTGAATAACTGATTATCTGAAAGACGGGAAATATAGGGGCGTATGACCAGCGGGGCCTCGGTCTGACCCAAAAAGATATTCGCCGAAGCACACAGGCTTTCGACCCGGGAGGTCCCAATGACCATACGCAAGGCACCACCAAAAATGCGCACAACCCATTGCATAATATGCAAATGGTAAAGCACCGCGGTCAGGGCGCCGATAAAGATAATCACCGGCAAGACCTGCACTGCAAACACAAAACCGATATTGCCTGCATCGGCCAGATTACCAAATACAAAGCCGGTTCCGACCTTGGAATAGTCGATCACGACCTGCACACCATTGGATATGGAAGTCAGTACATTTTTGCCAAACGGAATATAAAGCACGAACACCGCAATGCCGGCTTGCAGCGCAAAAGCCGCACCAACAACGCGCAAGTTAATGGCTTTACGATTATCAGACAGCGCAAACGCCAGACCTAAAAGAACACAGATACCAACAATGGTGATCAGCATGCCCCACCCCTTCCCTTTGTTTTTTATGAGCGCATTGAGGCACAGGCCCGACGGACAAGCAAGAGAGCCTCTCTTAAAATTCCAGCCCAGCGTTTTAAGCCGTGCGCAATGGCAACTGTTATTCCTGCTGTTCGCTTGGTTTTCTTAACCGAAGCAGAGCATTATACTCATACGCGGAGGCTGGCAGTGGACGAGTGTCTCGCCAACCCGGTCAGATCCGGAAGGAAGCAGCCGTAACGAGTTTTTCTCGGGTCGTTGTTCAGTCTCCACTTCTTTCTCTTATGCACCAATTGTTATCTCTGCTGCTGGCGTGCCTTAACGCGGCGCGCTAAAGTAATGCCATGAGCGAGAACGATTCTTCTACACAAGAGACATCCGGACCGGGGCTTGGCCTTGATATGCCCGAAACGGGTCAGGGCAATGCCGGTTATCAGGTATTAGCGCGCAAATACCGCCCGTCTTCATTTGAAGACCTCATCGGACAGAATCCCATGGTCCGCACCCTGACCAATGCGTTTGCGACAAACCGCGTCGCCCATGCGTTCATGCTGACTGGCGTGCGAGGGGTTGGTAAAACCACCACGGCACGATTGCTGGCGCGGGCGCTGAATTATGAAAGCGACAGCGTTGACGGGCCATCCATTGCGCTGAACCCGCCGGGGGTGCATTGCGCCGCCATTTCCGCATCACGTCATGTGGATGTGATGGAAATGGATGCTGCTTCGCATACTGGCATCAACGACATTCGCGAGATTCTCGACGGCGTGCGGTACGCCCCGGTCTCGGCCCGTTATAAAGTTTACATCATTGACGAAGTGCACATGTTGTCCACATCTGCCTTCAATGCACTTCTCAAAACCCTTGAAGAGCCGCCGCCACACGCCAAATTTATTTTTGCCACCACAGAAATTCGCAAAGTACCGGTCACCGTCTTGTCACGGTGCCAGCGTTTTGATCTGGCGCGCATTGGCCGCGATCAGTTAATCTCGCATTTGCAAAACATTTGCGAAAAAGAAGGGGCCAGTGTCGCCCTCGACGGTCTGGCCCTGATCTCACGCGCCGCCGAAGGTTCGGTTCGCGATGCCTTGTCCATTCTGGATCAGGCACTGGTGCAGGAAGAAGGCAAAAAAGAAGTAACCGGCGAAGATGTGCGCATCATGTTGGGGCTGGCGGACCGCACCCGCGTTCTGGACCTGTTTGCCATGGCGGCGCGCGGCGATGCGAGCGCCTGTTGCGCTGAATTACACAGCCAGTTTGAGGCCGGCGCCGATCCATTGATTGTGTTGCGTGACCTGTTGGATCATTGCCATCAATGCACCCGCGCCAGCGTCATGGGTGAAGACACCACCTTGGAAGAATATGGCGACAGCGCCGAGCTGGTGCGTACTCTTGGCTCTGAACTGAGCCTTGGGCAACTGGCCCGTTTATGGCAAATGTTGCTCAAAGCCCTCGACGAAGCACGCCTCGCCCCCGACCCCTTAAGCGCCACCGAAATGGCCCTCATTCGTATTTGCGCAGCCTCCACTTTACCCGGACCCGAAGAAGCCGCACGCATCTTGCGCGAGGGAAACACCGAAACATCACCAACGCCCGAAGCAACACCAACCCCCGCATCAGCCAGCGGGTCTCCGCCTCGTTCCGTAGCCCGAACATCCGGCAATGCCGCGCCAGCCATGCACGTTCAACCCGAGGCCGGACCGGATAATGAACCCGTGGCGCGCCTGCATAGCCTTGAAGATGTGGTGGCTTTGCTCAATGAAAATCGTGAAATGCACCTATGTGCCATGGTTCGCCGCTGTGTTCGGCTGGTCAGCTTTCGCCCCGGTGCAATTGTGTTTGAACCCATGGATGACGCCCCGGCTGAGCTGGCCCCGGAATTAACTAAATTCCTGCGCGATAAAACCGGCGAAACCTGGCTGATCAGCCTTGATGGCAAAGCCAAGGGCGCCCCAACACTGCTCGAACAAAAGAAAACCAGATCAGCGCAATTGCGCACCGAGGTCGAACAATCGACACAAATGCATGATGTGCAGAGCGCTTTTCCAAAAGCAAAAGTTATCAACATTATTGAACCCGACCCCAAAAACGGAGGTCAAACATGACCGATATAGCAGGCCTGATGCGACAGGCGCAGGAAATGCAGGCCAAGCTGGCCGCCGCTCAGCAGGATCTTGCTGATCATGATGTCGAAGGCCGCGCCGGCGGTGACATGGTTACAGTCACTTTGAACGGCAAGGGCGAGGCTCGCGCCGTCCATATTGACCCGGCGCTGATGGGTGATAGTGGTGACGCCGCAGAGGTTCTTGAAGACCTTCTGGTCGCGGCCATTAACGATGCACGCCGTAAAGTGGATGAGCTGGCCAAAGAGCAAATGGCCAAAGTTGCCGGACCATTGGCCGCCATGATGCCAAAAGGCCTGGGCCCCTTGGGCTAAATGCTTTGCACGCCTCGGCCTTGCCCTCAGGGCATCGCCGTCTTACAAATTCGCAAAAATCTTATATCTGATGGAGGCCCCAATGGCCGGACACTCAAAATGGGCAAATATTCAGCATCGTAAAGGTCGTCAGGACAAGGCGCGCTCGAAGCTATTTTCCAAGCTCTCAAAGGAAATTGCCATTGCCGCCAAAATGGGCGGCGGCGACCCTGAGGGCAATCCACGCCTGCGTTTGGCCATCAATAATGCCAAATCTCAATCGGTGCCCAAAGACAATATTCAGCGCGCCATCGACAAGGCCACCGGCGCAGACGGGGCCGAGTATGAAGAAATTCGCTATGAGGGTTTTGGCCCGGCGGGCATTGGCGTCATTGTCGAGGTTTCCACCGATAATAAAAACCGCGCCGCCGCCGAAGTCCGTACCGCCTTTGCCAAAAATGGTGGCAATTTGGGCGAAACCGGATCGGTGGCCTTTATGTTCGATCAGGTCGGTGAAGTGCAATATAACGCCGATGCCGCAGATGAAGACACCATGTTAGAAGCGGCGATAGAGGCCGGGGCCGAAGACGTGGTTACGGACGAAGACACCCATACCATTTACTGCGCCCGCGAAGACCTGCACGAAGTAGTCAAGGCGCTGGAAACCAGTTTTGGCGAACCTAATTCGGCCAATATGATCTGGAAACCGCAAAACACCATTGATGTGGGGGCCGATAAAGCGCCAACTTTGATGAAAATGCTGGATGCGCTGGAAGATTCTGACGATGTGCAAAACGTCTATGCCAATTTCGATATTTCCGAAGAGGTGATGGAAAGCCTAGGCGATTAATTTTCTTGAGTGTGTGCGACCAGATTCAAGGCTGCGATGATCGCCTCGTGGCGGCTTTCAAAGCGGTGCTCTGGTTCAACCAGATCAAGCACACCAAACCCTTCCAGAGTTTTTTTAGCTTTGCCGCCAAGGCCAGCAATAATAATAGTCTGATTGCCCGACTTTGCCTGTTTGAACAGATCATCCAGTGCCATGGCGGCGCTGGGGTCAACATAACCGGCCTCTGAAAAATCATAAATATCAACCATACGTCCCAAAATACGCTGGCTGACACGGCGGCCCAGTTCACGCGCAGAGGCATAAGAAAATGCGCCGTGCAAACGGGTGACAATGACGCGCCCCTTGGCCTTACGCAGCAACACGCGCTCTTCCTCGGTCAGGGCGCTGTCTTCATCGCCTTCGCCGCTATGATGGTGCACGCCTTTTAACTGTTCTTCACTAAGCGCACGGGCGTTGACAAAGGCGGCCAAAATAATGCCCACGGCTACGGCGGTAATTAAGTCAACAAACACGGTCATTAAAAAGGTGATGATCATCACCGCCGCCTTATCGCGGGGCACCATGTGCACGTGTTTCAGATAGCCCCAGTCGATAATATCCCAGCCAACCTTCATCAAAATTCCGGCCAGCACAGCAAGAGGAATTTGCGCCGCAAATGGCCCCAGACCCAATGCCAGTGTCAGAAGCACCAGCGCATGAATGGCCCCTGATATAGGCGTGCGCCCCCCAGCGCGGACATTAATCACCGTGCGCATGGTCGCCCCGGCCCCGGGTAAGCCGCCAATAAGGCCCGCCACCATATTGCCGATACCCTGACCGATCAGTTCCTGATTGGAATCATGGGCGGTTCGGGTAATGGAATCGGCGACCAGCGAGGTCAGCAGACTGTCGATGGAGCCAAGCAAAGCCAGCACCAGACCGGCCTGCACCATGCCGCCCAAATCGCCGAAGCTAAATACCGGGATGTGAATATCAGGCAACCCGCCAGGAATGGCCCCAATGGTGGGAATGCCTTTGAGCAGAAAAACCCCAGCCAGTGTCCCGACCAGCAAAGCGGCCAATGGAGACGGTATAAAACGGCGCAGGGTTTGCGGCCACAACACAATGGTCACCAGTGAAAGTATGGCCAGCACCGGCGCATTAAAACCAATGATTTGCGGATCAATCAGCAAGAGCGCACGCACGGCACCCAACGGGCCGCCTTCAGCGGCAGGCAAGCCAAGAAACGGCAAAATTTGCATAATAATAATAATCAGGCCAATGCCCGTCATAAAGCCGGAGACCACCGAATATGGCGTATAGCGCACATAATGGCCGACCTTGGCAAAGCCGAAGAGAATCTGAAACGCCCCGCCCAGCATAACAATGGCAAAGGCCTCGGGCATTGTACTGGCATGGGCGGCGACCACTGCGCCCATCACGACAGTCATGGGACCGGTAGGGCCAGAAACCTGCGCCGGTGTGCCGCCAAAGATGGCAGCAAAAAACCCGGTGGCAATGGCGCCATAAAGCCCCGCTGCGGGGCCAAGGCCAGAGGCAACCCCAAAGGCCAGCGCCAACGGCAAAGCAATTACCGCAGCAGTCAAACCACCAAAAATATCACCCTTAAGGTGACGAAAAGAACCCTTGAACGCGTCACGCATTATCAAACACCAAATGTAAGCTTGGCCGCCACCGGCCCGGCAACGACATAAATGCGCATTGCGCCTCTTTTATTGGCTTGTAAAGGTAAGGATCTGGATTTTATGCCGGTTTGCCCCAAAGGCGCAGGCGGCTGATCCCGCCATCGGGAATGATGTTCAGGCGCACATGACTAACCGGACCCAGCGCGCTTAGCGCATCGTCAAATTCATGCACCGTATCGGCGGAGAGCTTTTGCTCAGAAAGCAAAACCTTCCAATTTTTGGCTTCGGCCAAAATTTCTGCATCGGTTTTGCTGGTAATCAGGGCGGCCTGTAAAAACGCCCGGTCCGGGTAATTGCCCTTAAAAAACGCGGTGTCGATCACCGCCTTTTCGATCACACCCGGATGGGCCAAAGCGATTACCGCCCAGTCATGGCCCGGCTCGCGCCGTCGCCGGGTTTCCCAGCCATCGCCCATGTTGATGCCCTTGGTCGGCGCCAGCATATTTTCCGGCGTGCCAAAATGTTGATCATTACAGCCAAGGGGCCGCGCCCCCTCTTCCAATGCGGCCAGATTGATCAGGGTATCGCCCGAAACCTTGGACCAATCCTTGTGAATGGTGCCATAAATGCGCAGACGCGCCACCCCGCCATCGGGATAGATATGCAAGCGCACATGGGTGAAAATGCTTGCGTCTTTTACGGCCACATAGCGTTGCGAATCGCCGTCTAATGCCATTTTTGGCACCAGCTCGCGCCAGTCATCCTCGCCCGGAATGTCCGCATCCGAGGCGCAGGCTTCCAGTGCCGCAAAGGGTGGGTAATTGCCTGTAAAATGCGCGGTATCGATTAAAACGCCGCTGATTACACCCGGACGACCAAGACGGATAATGCAATAATCATGGCCGGGCACGCGCTTGCGCCGACTTTCCCATCCATCCATCCATTTGCCATTATCATCGTATTTGCCCTCGATGAACACTGGCGCTTCGGGACTGATCAAACGGGCCTTGTCGGCAAAGAAATCATCCGTGGCATAGGTCACTTTGGACCCCAGACGGGGCTGGGCAAGGTCGATATTCTGTTTGGCAAATGCGGGGGTCATGCTTCATCTTCCATGGCGGACAGGCGCAGACGGGCGATTTTATTCACCTCGGCCAGCGCCGTTTGTAATTCTTTATCGCGGCCATTGTTCAGACGCGCCGCAAACTGGTCCAGAATATCGTGGCGGGTCAGCCCCTTAACCGCAACAATAAAGGGAAAGCCGAACTTTTCCTTATAGGCGGCATTGAGGCGCTCAAACCGGGCAAACTCCTCGGCCGTACAGGCATCAAGGCCCGCGCCTGCCTGCTCGCTGCGCGAGGACCGAGTTAGATCACCAGCAATGGCCGCTTTTCCTGCAAGGTCTGGGTGAGCACACAAGAGCGCCAGTTTGGCGGCGTCGTCAGCCCCCTCTAACATTCCTGCCATCAGCAAAGACAGCTTGCCGGCGCTTGACGGTATTTTGCCGCCAAGGCTTTGCCAAAGCCTTTGGGCAATCCAAGGTGAATGCTCATACACACCGCCAAATGCAGCCACAAATTCAGCTTCATCCAGATGCGCAGGATCAGGGTTCAAGCTCATGCTTTTGCCCCTTCATAAGGATGATGCGCGTGCCAATGGCGCGCAATGTCCGCACGCCGTGCGAACCACACGTCTTTATGGCTTTGCGCATAACGGATAAAACGTTCCAGTGCCGCCAGACGCCCGGGTTTGCCGGCAATGCGGCAATGGGTGCCAATCGACATCATTTTGGGGCGGGTTTCACCCTCCCGATAGAGCGTGTCAAACGTATCTTTTAAGTAAGTATAAAACTGGTCCCCGGCATTAAAGCCTTGCGGGGCGCAAAAGCGCATATCATTCACATCCAGCGTATAGGGCACGATCAAATGCGGCGCTTTAACTTGGCTGGACCAAAACGGCAGATCATCGGAATAGTCATCCGCATCATACAAAAACCCGCCATAATCTGCCACCAGATCACGAGTATGCGGACTGGTCCGCCCAGTATACCAGCCCAGTGGCCGCTCGCCGGTCAGGTCTGTGAGTATCGCCATCGCCTCATCCATATGGGCGCGTTCCACCTCAATGGGAACATCCTGATAATTGATCCAGCGCAGCCCATGAGAGGCAATTTCATGCCCGGCTTTCATCATGGCTTCGCAGACCGCCGGGTTACGTTGCAAGGCCATGGCCACGGCAAATACCGTCACCGGCACATTAAGACGGGCATAGAGATCCAGCAAACGCCACACCCCGGCGCGAGACCCATACTCATAAAGGCTTTCCATACTCATATGGCGGGCATCTGGCACCGGTGCAGCGCCAACAATTTCGGACAAAAAGGTTTCCGCCCCGGTGTCGCCGTGCAGCACAGTATTTTCACCGCCTTCTTCATAATTGAGCACAATCTGAATAGCGATGCGTGCCCCGCCCGGCCAATTTGCCTTTGGCGGATTGGGGCCGTAACCAATAAGGTCGCGCGGATAAGGGCTTTGTGTCATTTTAGAGTCTCTTGGGCCAAAGGGCAGAAAACGAACTTGTCTTTTTGGTCAATTTGGCAACACTACGGGTTACCGATTTTACACGGCCCTGACAATGCCGTGCCTCTGTACCTTGGGAGAAAAAATGGCTGGACTGACCACGCATGTCTTGGATACCGCTAACGGCTGTCCAGCAGCCGGGATGAGCCTGCGCCTGTATTTTGAGGGCGGCAAGCTTTTGCTTGAGACCACAACCAATGCAGATGGGCGGTGCGATGGCCCGCTGATCGCGCCCGATGACATGCGCCCCGGCCTTTACCGTCTGGAATTTGGCGTTGCTGACTATTACCGCGCCAAAGGCGCTGACCTACCCGAACCGGCGTTTTTGGGCGTGGTCGCGATCGAGTTTGGATTGGCAGAAATGGACGCCCATTATCATGTGCCGCTGCTGGTTTCTCCCTTTGGCTATTCCACATACCGGGGCAGCTAATGCGTAACATCGTTTCCTTTACCCTGAACGGCAAAGCTGTTGAGCTACAAAACCCCGACCCGACCCAGACCTTGCTCAACTGGTTGCGCCAGTCACGCACCTTGACCGGCACCAAGGAAGGCTGCGCCGAGGGCGATTGCGGGGCCTGCACTGTTGTGATTGGCGATCCAAATGCGACGCCGACATGGCAGGCCATGAACGCCTGTATCGTCTTTTTACCTACGCTGGATGGCAAGACCGTCATAACCGTTGAAGGCGTGGCCAAGGACGGAAACTTGCACCCGGTGCAGCGTGCACTCGTCGAGCATCACGGATCGCAATGCGGGTTTTGTACGCCGGGTTTTGTGATGAGCCTTTATGCCCATTACCGCAATGATGGCGCAGTGGATGAAGAGACGTTGAACGACGTATTGGCGGGCAATCTGTGCCGCTGTACCGGCTATGCACCGATTATTCGTGCGGCCAAGGCGATGTATGATTACCCCAAAGTTGAAGAGATTGCGCTGACCGCAGCCACAAAACAGGATACGCTGGCGCTGAGCATGACCGACCCCCTGACCGGCACGAAGAAACAATATTTCGCGCCGCAGACGTTGGACGCACTGGCCGCGCTTTATACGGATCATCCAGACGCCACCATCTTGGCTGGGGGCACCGATGTGGGCCTGTGGGTCACCAAGAAACACGCCGTGCTTGAAACGCTAATAGACATTGGCCGGGTGGCAGGCTTTGCCGAAATTGCGCAAGATAAAAACAAACTGAGCATTGGCGCCGGAGCGCGTTATGCAAATGCCTACGCTGCCCTTGGCAATTTGCATCCCACATTAGGGGAGATGGTGCGCCGCATCGGCTCCACCCAGATCAGAAATGCCGGCACAATTGGCGGCAATATTGCCAATGGCTCACCCATAGGCGATATGCCACCGCCACTGATTGCGCTGGGGGCCATACTGGTTTTACGAAAAGGCGAGACCCGCAGGCGCATAGCACTGGAAGATTTCTTTATCGCCTATGGTCAGCAGGATCTCGCACCTGGTGAATTTGTTGAAGCCGTTATAGTACCAAAGCCCGACCCATCGACACGCTTTGCGGTTTATAAAATATCCAAACGCTTCGATCAGGACATTTCCGCCCTGTGCGGGGCGTTTTTTGTGCGCCTTCAAGGCGAAGACGTGAGCGAGGCCCGCTTTGCCTTTGGCGGCATGGCGGCCATTCCGGCCCGCGCCAAAGCTGCTGAGGCGGCGCTGATTGGCAAAGCGTGGAGTGAGACCAATTTGCGGGCGGCGATGACCGCACTGGCGCAGGACTTCACCCCACTTAGCGATATGCGCGCCAGCGCCGATTATCGCCTGCAAGCGGCCCAAAACCTCATGTGGAAATTTTATCTTGGCGAGGATGCGCCTTATCTGGCAAGGGAAATGCATCATGGCTAAATTTCAAAGCGTGCCCCATGACA
Source organism: Robiginitomaculum sp. (assembly GCA_021776525.1). Classification (GTDB taxonomy): domain Bacteria; phylum Pseudomonadota; class Alphaproteobacteria; order Caulobacterales; family Maricaulaceae; genus Robiginitomaculum_B. The sequence goes on along the minus strand of JAJFFT010000001.1, from coordinate 58,625 downwards.
GCGCCCACAAACACGTCACCGGCGAAGCGATCTATGTCGATGATCTGCCCTGCCTGCCGGGACTGTTGCACCTGCAACCGGGTCTTTCCACTCGCGCCCATGCGAAGATCACAAAGCTAGACCTTTCCGCCGTGCGCGCCGCGCCGGGGGTGGTCTGCGTCCTTACCGCGCATGACATTCCCGGCACCAATGATGTCAGCCCCACCGGCACAGGCGATGATCCGGTATTTGCGGGTGATGAGGTGGTTTATGCGGGCCAAGCGATCTTTGCCGTGGCCGCCACCAGCCTAGCCGCCGCGCGCCATGCCGCCGCACTGGCCATTATCGAATATGAAGACCTGCCGGCCATTTTGACCATTGCAGACGCCCGCGCCGCCAAGGCCGATCTGGAGCCGGAACAGCTTATGTTTATGGGCTCGACCGAGGAATCCTTGCGCTTTGCCCAACACGTCATTATCGGAAATTTGCGCGTCGGTGGACAGGACCATTTTTATCTGGAAAGTCAGGGGGCTGAGTGTATTCCCGGCGAAGATGGCGATCTAAGCATCACCTCTTCAACTCAACATCCCAGCGAAGTGCAACACCTGATCGCGCATCTTTTGAACAAACACAGCCATGATGTGCGCGTTCACCTGCGGCGCATGGGCGGCGGCTTTGGCGGCAAGGAAACCCAGGCCGCGTTAATCGCCGCCATGACGGCGCTGGCCAGCCATAAAACCGGGCGACCGGCGCGCCTCGTGCTGGACCGCGATGATGACATGGTGATGACCGGCAAGCGTCATGATTTTGAAATTGACTATAAAGTCGGCTTTGATGATCGCGGCCAATTAAGCGGAATTTATCTTGATCTGGCTTCGCGCTGTGGCTGTTCTATGGACCTGTCGGCGGCGATTAATGATCGCGCCATGTTCCATGCAGACAACGCCTATTTTTTGAACAATGCCGACATCACGTCGCGGCGTTTTCGCACCAACACGGTCTCCAACACCGCCTTTCGCGGCTTTGGTGGTCCCCAAGGCATGATCGCCATAGAGCGTGTGATGGATGCCATCGCCCTGCATTTGGGCAAAGACCCTTTGGAGGTGAGAAAGGTTAATCTTTACAATAAAATGGGGCGGGATTTCACCCCCTATGGCCAACGGGTGATGGACAATGTAGCGCCGCAGATTATTGAGGATTTAGAAGCCCGCGCCGATTATGCAGCCCGCCGTGCGGCGGTGCGCGCCTTTAATGCCAGCCACAAATATGTGCGCCGGGGCATCGCTTTAACCCCAGTTAAATTTGGTATTTCCTTTACCACCACCTTTCTTAATCAGGCCGGCGCGCTGGTGCATGTCTATGCCGATGGCAGCGTGCATCTGAACCATGGCGGCACGGAAATGGGTCAGGGTTTGAACACCAAAATTGCCCAAATTGTCGCCGAAGAATTTCAAATCGATTTTGCCAAGGTCAAGATCACCGCCACCGACACCGACAAGGTGCCCAACACCTCGGCCACGGCGGCCTCGTCGGGTACAGACCTGAACGGTATGGCCGCCCAGCGCGCCGCGCAAACCATCAAATCCCACCTTGCAGACTTTGCCGCCAAAGAGGCCGAATGCGCCGCCAAAGACGTTATTTTTGAAAACGGCCATGTGCGTGCAGGGGCCAAAGAGTGGACGTTTGAAGCGCTGGTCAAGGCCGCCTATATGGCCCGCATTTCACTGTCCTCTACCGGGTTTTATGCCACGCCCGACATTCATTATGATCGCGAAAAGCATACTGGAAAGCCGTTTTATTATTACGCTTATGGGGCGGCGCTCAGCGAAGTTGAGATTGATGTGCTCACCGGCGAGAGCAAAATATTGCGCGTTGATATTGTCCATGATGTCGGCAAATCCCTGAACCCGGCGCTGGACATTGGCCAGATCGAGGGCGGCTTTGTGCAGGGGGCGGGTTGGCTAACGTGTGAAGAGCTGGTGTTTGATGATCAGGGCGTTTTGCGCACCCATGCGCCCTCGACCTATAAAATTCCGGCCTGTTCGGACCGCCCGGACGTGTTCAATGTCACGCTTTATGAAGATGGCGAAAATACAAAAGACACCATCCACAAATCCAAGGCCGTGGGCGAACCGCCCTTTATGCTGGCCATTTCCGTCTTTAGCGCCATCACCGATGCGGTAGCCAGCGTCGGCAATTATAAAACCCTGCCCGATCTGCACGCCCCAGCCACGCCAGAAGCCATTTTGCGCGCCATTACCGCCTTGCAACAGGCAGGTGAAACATGAGTGTCTGGCACGAAAATGCCTTGCGCGAGCTTGGCCAAACCACCGGCGCAGTGTTGGTCAGTCTGGCCGATGTCAAAGGCTCGGCCCCACGCGGGACCGGCACGCAAATGTTGGTCACCACCACACGTCAATATGGCACCATAGGCGGCGGCGCGCTGGAATTTGGGGCGACGGCCCGCGCCCGCGAAATTTTGCTAAACGGCCCACAGCACCTAAGCGAGACCATGATTTTAGGCCCAGATCTTGGCCAGTGTTGCGGCGGTCAGGTGGCACTGAAATATGAGCGATTTAGCGGATCACCGGACGCCATTCGCGCCCGCCTTATTGAAGGCGCCGCGCCGCCCGCCCCGCTTTATCTTTTTGGCGCGGGCCATGTGGGCACCGCTTTGGTGCGGATGCTAGAGGGCCTGCCCTTTGCCATTTCCTGGGTCGATCAGCGCCCGGAAAGCTTTGCCCACAAAGTTCGTGATGGGGTAAAAACCCTGCGCCTTGATGCGCCCGTGCGCGCCATTAGAGACGCGCCCAAGGGTGCAGTTTTCCTCGTCCTCACCCATGATCATGATCTGGATTATCAACTGGTACGCGCTATTTTGCGGCGCGGTGAGTTTACCTTTTGCGGCCTGATTGGCTCAAAAACCAAGCGCGCGCGCTTTGCGCACCGCCTTAAAAAACAAGGCATTGCAGCAGACGTTCTGGACCGCCTGACCTGCCCCATTGGTATGGACGGCATTCCCGGCAAGGCCCCCGAAGCCATTGCCATTGCGGTGGCGGCGCAACTGCTTACTTTGATTGAAACGGACTAGATATGGACCTCGACATTACACCCTGGCTAAATATGGCGATCCGCTGGCTGCACGTTGTTGCCGGTATTGCCTGGATTGGTTCCAGCTTTTATTTCATCTGGCTGGACAATTCGCTACGTCCCGAAAAAGACGAAAAAGGCTCTAAAGATTCTGGGGGTGTTAGCGGTGCGCTCTGGGCGGTGCATGGCGGTGGTTTTTACCACAAGAAAAAATATCTGGTGGCCCCGGATCACATGCCGGATGATCTGCACTGGTTCAAATGGGAGGCCTATACCACATGGCTTTCCGGCTTCGCACTTTTGGCGTTGATGTATTACTGGTCAGCTGACCTTTATCTGGTCGATCGCTCAAAGCTAGACATGAGCAATCTTCAGGCCACCGGCCTTGGCCTTTTGGTTCTGGCCGCCGGGTGGTTGATTTATGATAGCTTGTGCAAATCGCCCTTACGCAAGAATAACGCATTGCTGGGCGCGGTCTGGTTTTTGGTGCTCATCGGCTTTGCCTATGGCCTGAATTTGGTGTTTTCCGGGCGCGGTGCGGTGATGCATATGGGCACCATTGTCGGCACCGCCATGGCGGCCAATGTGTTCTTCATCATCATCCCCAACCAACGCAAAGTGGTTGCCTCCATGCTGGCCGGTGAAGCGCCGGACCCGGCTTTGGGTATTCAGGCCAAACAGCGCAGTTTACACAATAATTACATGACCTTGCCGGTGGTTCTGATTATGTTCAGCAATCATTATCCGCTGCTGTTTGGCAATCCTTATAACTGGGCTTTGCTGGCCGGGTTTGCCATTTGTGGCATGTTGATCCGCCACTTTTTCAACCGTCGTCACAAGGACGATGTGCAATATGGTTATCTGGTCGCCGGAGCCGTGGTTTTCATTGCCACAATGGTTTTCGCTGCCGCCAGCCAAAACGGTTTTGCCAAGCGACAAGACATCGGTACGGTGACCTTCACCCAGGTCAAAACCATGATGGATACCCATTGCACCATGTGCCATGCGGCAAACCCGACTTATGACGGATTTGATGCCCCGCCAGCCGGTTTGATCCTGACCAATGATGCCAATATAGTCGAAAATGCGCAGCGTATTTACGATCAAGTGGTGATCGCCAAAATCATGCCCCTTGGCAATGAAACCGGCATGAGCGAAGACGAACGCGCGCTCATCGGTCAATGGGCGCAATCAATAAAATGAGCCAACGCGCCCTCATTCCCCGGCCCCTGACCGCCGCCGCCTTTGCCCCCTTTGGCGATGTGTTGTCGGTCGCGGATGCCATTCCTAAATCCATTAATTACGGCCATACCATGCGCTATGATACCGGCGCAGCCCTTAGCCTAGATGCGCAAAACGGGCGTCCAGGAATTAGCATTTTTCGCGCCACGCCTTTGGCTAACCCCATAAAAATAACGCTAATGGAGCGACACCCTCTGTCTAGCCAAGCCTTTTTCCCGCTTTCAAAACACCCGTTTTTGGTGGTGGTTGCGCCCAAGGGTGATCTGGACCCGGCCAAAATCTGCACTTTTTTGGCCACCCCCGATCAAGGTGTGAATTATCATCCCGGCGTCTGGCACCATTACCTTTTGGCACTGAACGGGATTAGCGATTTTCTGGTTGTTGACCGGCTTGGAGATGGCGAAAATTGTGATGAGGTTCATCTCCCTGAACCGCTTGTGGTGGAGATCCCTCAATGAGCAGAACCGCATTTCGCAGCCATATTTTACACTTTAACGACGATCCGGCGCACAGTACCGCGCCTGGCACCATCATGGCCTATGATGACGGGGTTCTGGTGGTTGAGGATGGTCACATTCTGGCCCTTGGTTCGCCCGAAGAGATGGCCGATCTGACATGCAATATCGATGTGCAGCACATGCCCGATGGCCTGATTATACCGGGCTTTGTCGATGCCCATGTGCATTACCCGCAGATCGATATGATCGCCAGTTATGGCAAACATTTGCTCGACTGGCTGGGCCATTATGCCTTTCCCGCCGAGATTGGGCTGAAGCGTTTTCCTGATCGCGCCATAGATACCGCCGCGTTTTTTCTGGACGAGCTGTTGCGCAATGGCACCACCTCGGCACTGGTCTTTGCCACCGTCCATGCGCACACTGTGGACGCCATATTTGGCGAGGCGTTAAAACGCAATTTGCGCCTGATATCGGGCAAGGTGATGATGGATGACCATGCGCCAGATGACCTGCTGGACACTGCGCAATCCAGTTATGATGACAGCAAAGCGCTGATCGAAAAATGGCATGGCAAAGGCCGTCTTGGTTATGCGGTGACGCCGCGCTTTGCGCTGACTTCCACCCAAGAACAGCTTGATCTGGCAGGGCGTTTACTGGCCGAGCACCCAGACGTTTTGCTGCACACACACTTGTGCGAAAACACCAAAGAAATTGAACGCGCCGAAGAGCTTTTCCCGGATGCCAAAGGCTATCTGGACGTTTACAAACGCGCCGGTCTGGTGACTGAAAAGTCGGTTTTTGCCCATGGGGTACACCTCAGCGATGATGACCGGAAAACGCTTGCGAATGCCAAATCGGCGCTGGCCCATTGCCCCACATCGAACCTGTTTTTAGGCTCTGGCCTGTTTGATCTGACCGCCGCGCAAGAGACCAATATCACCATAGGTTTTGGCACGGATGTGGGCGGCGGCACGTCTCTTAGCGCCTTTGCCACCATGAACGAGGCCTATAAGGTTTCGCAATTGCGCGGCCACAGCCTGAACCCCTATGAGGCATTTTATCTGGCCACACTGGGCGGGGCGCGGGCGCTGCACATTGATGATCATGTGGGCAATTTTGCCCTCGGCAAAGAAGCCGATTTTGTGGTGTTGGACCTTGCCGCCACGCCGTTGATCAAACGTCGCCTGGCACACGCCAACACGTTCGAGCAAATGCTGTTCGCCCTGATGATTTTGGGCGATGACCGTGCCGTGCAAAAAACCTATGTGGCGGGCCAGCTGGCCCATGACCGCGACGCCTAAATTGATCATCATACCCCTGCCCGGCGCACTGTTTATAACCCGCACTTATCCCCGTTTTTCCCCTGGGCCAAAAGGGGTGAAAAGCCCTGTATTAGGGTCAAAAGAGGGGTAAATAAGGGGTAATTCAGCGGTAAAACGGGTCAATCATGAGGGGTAAGAAGGGACATTTTTGACCCTTGGTGTGTCCCTTGCACGCCTATCCACGGGACAGCCTTCAATCGGGACATCGCACTCTACTCGTGTCATCCCGGACTTGATCCGGGATCTATTGTGAATATCCAAAGGCTTTATGGATCCCGGCTCATTGGCCGGGATGACACGCGGTGTGTTATTGGGGGGTGGATTTCATAACCTTATCCCACACTGCTCTGGTAGGGGTATTATGCTGGTCAGGTTGAGGCACCCCATACTTCGAGGCTCGGCCCAAGAAGTCCTCGCACCTCAGCATGAGGACAACGTTTAATGTACCGCCTCTCATCCTGAGCCTGTCGAAGGATGGAACAACGACACGCTAATCTCGAAGGGTGGCGTAACACCAAACAGACACAGGAAGCCTAAAAGCAAAATGTAGAGCTGGAAGGTGCTACCCCTCCAGAGCTTCATTCCATTCGCCCTTGGTTGCCAAACCATTCATGCGGGCGCGGTGGTTAAAGGCCGCCTGTGTGGCATCATGGTTTTGCGCTTTGCCGCCCCATGCCGCCAAAGGTGCGGCCTGTAATGCGCGCCCATAGGAAAAGGTGAGATTCCAGGGCAGAGCACCGCCCGCATTCATGGCGTTCAAATGCGCTGTCGCCTCGATATCCGATTGCCCGCCAGACAGAAAAGCAATGCCCGGCACGGCAGCCGGAACAGCAGATTTTAGAACCTTCAGTGTGGCTTCGGCCACTTCATTTACACCGGCACGGACAGAGCATTTCTTGCCTGATATCACCATATTGGGTTTTAACACGGTGCCTTCCAGCATCACCCCGTGCATGAATAATTCCATATACAGATGCTTCAAAGTCCATTCGGTCACTTCGGCACAACGGGCCAGGTCATGGTCCCCATCCATCAGCACTTCGGGTTCGACGATCGGGACGATATTGGCTTCCTGGCAAATCGCCGCATAACGCGCCAGAGCATGACAATTAGCGGTAACACAGGCGGCGGATGGGCAATTGGCATCAATTTCGATCACCGCACGCCATTTGGCAAACCGCGCCCCCAGGTCGTAATATTCTTTCATCCGGTGGCGCAGCCCATCAAGACCAGCTGTGACTTTTTCGCCGGCAAAACCGGCCATGTCCTGCGCCCCCATGTCCACCTTAATGCCAGGTATCGCCCCGGCATGGCGGATCAGCTCGACCAGCGGCGTGCCGTCAACGGCGCTTTGCCGCAATGTCTCGTCATAAAGAATGACGCCAGAGATATAATCCTGCATGGCCGGTTCGGCGCGAAACAGCATTTCGCGCCAATCACGGCGCGTATCAGGCGTGGATGGTGCGCCAATACTCTCGAAGCGTTTTTTTATGGTGCCGGTACTTTCATCGGCGGCCAGAATGCCCTTGCCTTTGTGCACCATGGCATTGGCGGTTTTGCAAAGCTCTTCTCTATTCATCATTGTCCCCTTAATCCTTAAATTTTTAGCGCCTCAACACCCGGCAAGGCCTTGCCCTCCATCCACTCCAGAAATGCCCCCCCGGCAGTCGAAATAAACGTAAAGCCTTCTGATGCCCCGGCCTGATTGAGTGCCGATACAGTATCCCCGCCGCCAGCCACCGAGACCAGCATACCGGCCCGCGTCAATTGCGCGCAATGGCGCGCCGCCGCATTGGTTGCCGCATCAAAGGGCGAGATTTCAAACGCGCCCAGCGGGCCATTCCAGATTACGGTTTTGGCCCGATCCATGGCGGCGTTTAGTGCGGCAACGGTTTTCGGACCGGCATCCAAAATCATATCCGCTTTGCCGACACCGTCCAGCGCAACAGTTTGGCTGGGCGTATTGGCGGCAAATTCCTGTGCCACCACCACATCAACGGGCAGTAAAATTTCGCATCCGGCCTTCTTGGCCGCCGCCATAATGGCACGGGCCGTATCGGCAAAATCTTTTTCGCAAAGAGAGGCCCCCACGGGCTTACCCAGCGCATGCAAAAACGTATTGGCCATGCCACCGCCAACGCACAACATATCGACCTTGGTCACCAGATTTTGCAAAAGGTCGATTTTGCTGGACACCTTGGCACCGCCGACCACGGCCAGAACCGGGTGACGCGGGTTGCCCAACGCCTTCTCAAGATGATCCAGCTCGCGCTGCATGGCCTTGCCCGCAAAGGCCGGAATATAATCTGCAATGCCAACGGTCGAGGCATGAGCACGATGCGCCGACGAAAACGCATCCATGACAAAAAGATCGCCCAGATCGGCCATGGCGCGGGCCAATGCCGGATCGTTTTTCTGTTCGCCTTCATGGAAGCGGGTGTTTTCAAGCAACAAGACATCGCCCGTAGACATGGCCTCAACCGCAGACTTAGCAGCTTCGCCGACACAATCAGCGGCAAAACCCACGTCGGCATGCAACAGCGCCCCCAGAACCGGGGCCACCGGGGCCAAGCTCATAGCGGCAACACGTTGTCCCTTGGGGCGACCAAAGTGTGACAGCAAAATGACTTTCGCACCGCGACTGCGCAGATCGTTGATGGTCGGCAAAGCGGCACGCAAGCGGGTGTCGTCGGTCACCACACCGTCTTTCATCGGCACGTTAAAGTCCACCCGGACCAGAACGCGACGGCCCTTCACATTGGCATCATCTGCTCTGCGAAACGCCATCGCTTTACTCCCTAGATAAAGGCTGCCAAGGCAATCGCTGTATCGGACATGCGTGTGGCAAAGCCCCATTCATTGTCATACCAGGTCAAAATACGCACCAGCGTATCATCAACCACCTGAGTTTGCGGCAAAGCAAAGGTCGAAGAATTGGCATTGTGATTGTAATCGATCGAGACCAGAGGCTCGTCCGAATAACCAAGAACACCTTTTAGCGGCCCATCGGCAGCAGCAATAATGGCGGCGTTGATTTCCTGCACATTGGTTTTGCGGCCGGCATCGAAAGTCAGGTCCACACAGGATACATTGGGCGTTGGGACGCGGATGGAACAGCCATCCAGCTTGCCCGCCAGTTCTGGCAAAACCAGACCCACGGCCTTGGCGGCACCGGTCGAGGTTGGGATCATCGATTGCGCTGCGGCGCGGGCCCGATACAGATCCTTATGCAAACGGTCCAGCGTCGGCTGGTCACCGGTATAGGCATGAATGGTGGTCATATAACCACGCACTATGCCGACCGCGTCATTCAGGGTCTTGGCCACAGGCGAAAGGCAATTGGTGGTACATGAAGCATTTGAGACAATCAGGTCGTCTGCGCTTAGCACATCATGATTGACGCCATAGACGATGGTTTTGTCAGCATCCTTGCCCGGCGCGCTCAACAGGACCCGTTTGGCCCCGGCTTGCAGATGTTTTCCGGCCAGGTCCTTGGAGAGGAAAAACCCGGTACATTCGAGGGCGATATCCACACCCAGCTCTTTCCACGGCAATTTGGCCGGGTCGCGTTCGGCGGTGACATGAATGGTTTTGCCATTGACGATCATCGCATCATTGGTTGTCGTCACCTTGGCATCCAGACGCCCATGCACGGAATCATATTTAAGCAAATGCGCATTGGTTTCCACAGGCCCCAGATCGTTGATCGCAACGACTTCAATATCATTGCGGCCATGCTCGATAATCGAACGTAAAACCAGTCTGCCAATACGACCAAACCCGTTGATCGCCACCCGTACTGCCATTGGAAATCTCCTTGAAATTGAGCGCTGATTTGCGCTTGCAAAAGGGGTTCTTTAAGTAAAAAAACCTTTATTGGGCTATACCCCGCCGTGTGCGGCGCGTCCAGCAGATTGCGGTGCCGGGGCCGCATTGTGACACTTGGGGCTTTGCAGGGCGGCGTTTGCGGTTCACAATGGACAAATGATGGCCAAAAAAGAAGACGATTCGCAAGACAGTGCCAAAGATGCGGACCTGCAGGACGCCAGCACCAGACTTGGTGCTGCACTGGACCTTCTGGACACCCGCACTGCGGCTTTGTTGACCCAAATGAAAAACGCTCGCGACGCCGGTGATGTGGATGAAGACCGGGCGCGACTGGCCGCCGAGCTGGATGCCGCGCAGGCCCGTGCCGACGCCCTGGAAATTGCCGCCAAAGAGGCTGGTGCCGCCCTAGACCTAGCGATCTCCGAAGTCCGCAGTGCCCTTGGCGATGTGTAAAGGGGAGATGCGATAATGGGCAAGGTTTCCATCAATGTGAACGGCCGTGCCTTTGCGGTGGGATGCGAAGACGGCGAAGAAAATGCCGTAGCTGAGCTGGGCCGTCAGTTTGACCAGACCGTCAGTGAACTGGCCGAACAGGTTGGGCAGATCGGTGATTTACGGCTGTTTTTGATGGCCGCTCTGGTGCTGGCCGACAAATTACGCGAAGCGACTGGCACCTGTAAAACCCTCGAAGCACAAATCGCCGAAATGGACGCCAACAGCAGTGATGCAACCCGTAAAGGCACAGACATCACCCAAAGCGCCACCGAGGCGCTGAACAATGCGGCAAACCGCATCGAAAAATTGGTTCAAAATCTTGAACCGGGCGCTCTGTAGCGCCTAAAACGCCCTATTTACGCTCGTTGAAGAAAAGAATTGCGTTTTTACTGCGATTCTTTTGCTTTGCCCCTCCAAATTCTTGTGCAGACCGCCTAGGTTCTTTCAAGGCGGTGTCTGCGGCGCGCGTCAGGGGCTCAATACCCGGCGACCGTATCGTCTCCTGAGGGAGCGTCCTCTGATTGAGATCGTGGTCTCTTTTAAGCTGCACCCACCTGAACTATTGGGTCATCAGGGCATTATCGCCCCAACGGCGTATGTGGAGCCGCCAATTATGTCTTTTTTTAATTCAAGCGAAAAATCTGACCTGCGCGCCAGAATGAAACGCAAGCGGGTCACCCTGCAATCACTCTACCCGCGCTCAGGCACCCAGCTTTCGGCACGGTTTCCGGCCGAGCTGTTAACGCGGCCCGGCCTCGCAATATCTGGCTATGCGCCTATTCAAAGCGAGATCGACCCTACGGCGCTGATGGAAAAGTTGAAGTCCAGAGGTGCACAATTGTGTCTGCCGGTGATGGCCGATGATGGCGATCCCCTTGAGTTTCGCGCCTGGAGCCCAGGCGATGAGCTGAATATCGGCAAGTTCGATGTTGAAGAGCCTCTGCCGACGGCCAAGCCCATGACACCCGAAATTGTTCTGGTCCCTTTGCTGGCGTTTGATAAAAAAGGTCGGCGGCTAGGCTATGGCGGTGGTTTTTATGACCGCACCTTGAAGGCCCTTCGTGCGGCCGACCCGCATGTCTGCGCAGTGGGCATTGGTTATGCCGCACAACAAATCGCCAAAGTCCCAACCGACAGCGGTGATCAAAGCCTGGACTGGGTGCTGACCGAAACCGGGGCCATCAACATTACCGGCAAAACCCCTTAAGACTTTGCGGCATCGGCGGCACACAAGGCAGCCATGGCTTTTTTGCCGTATATGCGTTTTAGCGGCAATCCGTGTACCACCCGGCGATAGTCTGCGGCGTCATTGATTTTTACCCATGCCGTCAGGGCAATTTTTTATGGCGGCGGCAATACCGATCTTGCGCCGCATCGCCTGGGGTGAACGACCAGTTGATTGTCACATCGCCGCTGGCCGTTTCATCGTCCACAAGGTCGCGCTGTAAGGTTTCATCTGATTTACTGGCCCCCGTTGTTCCCGTACCCGGTTCAACCCATTGGTGGTTTTTATCCATAGCCCCCAGCGCGTTTTGCATGGCGACGGCCCGCTTATAGTCAGCCTTGGCCAATCTTACGATTAACGGGCGGTGCGGCAGTTTTTGAAGATTGATACCCGGCAGGTCTTCACCGTCTTTGGCGACTTGCAAAGCAAAGTCTTCTTCACGCAGAACCGTGTCATCGCGGGTCACGCGTATGGTCACCATGACGTTCTTGGCATAATCAACATCTGCCGGGATCAGCACCGCAGCGCGGCTTTTGACCAGATCAACACTGTAAGGATCCAACCGTTTCAGCGATAACACCGTCCCGATATCGATATACAAACAGGCTGATAGAAACACCGGCAACAACATGACCAGTGCCAGCCTTGTCTGTAATACCCTCACCATCAAACCTCCGAGTCAAATGGCATTTTGATCTGGCGATACTCTGCTTTCAAGGCGTTGCTAACGATTCACTGCGCTCATATCGCCATATCGATCACCTTTGACCTGCGCTGACAACGCTTCCAGTTGCGCCAAATCATCATTGCTGAGCGTCAACGACGCAGCCTTTATATTGCTTTTCAGATTGGACAGCTTTGTGGTGCCGGGAATGGTCACAATATGCGACCCCTGCGCCAAAACCCAGGCCAGCGCCACCTGAGCCGGGTGGGCATCATGGCCGGCCGCAATGGTTTTGACCACGTCAACAAGGGCAATATTGGCCGCATAATTGTCACCCTTGAAGCGGGGGCTTAAATTACGATAATCGCTCGCCGACAGACCTGTTTCCTCGCGGTTATATTGCCCGGTCAGCATGCCACGCCCCAAAGGCGAATAGGCCACCAACGAAACACCAAGTTCGACACAAGCCGGCAAAATGCCGTCTTCAATATCGCGGCTGAACACCGAATACTCAGACTGCACCGCAGCAACAGGGTGCACGGCGCAGGCCCGGCGCAAAGTATCGGCGGAACATTCTGACAAGCCAATGGCGCGGATTTTTCCCTCTTTCATCAGATCAACCAGCACGCCCATGGTTTCTTCAATGGGGGTTTGGGGGTCCATACGGTGCTGGTAATAAAGGTCTATGGTCTCAACACCCAGTGCCATAAGAGAGCCTTCGCACGACGCCCGCAACGCCGCCTCAGAACCATCAAGACCCGTGACCGCGCCGGTTTCCTTGTCCCGCCCAATGCCGAACTTGGTGGCGACGGTCACCTCTCTCATGTGCCCTTTAAGGGCCTTGCCAAGCAGTTTTTCATTGGCCCCAATGCCGTACATTTCAGCGGTATCAAAATGATCAATACCCAGATCAACCGCGGCATGAAGCGTAGCTATGGCATCTTTTTCATCAGTGGGATTGCCGTAAAATTCTGAAAATCCCATGCACCCAAGGCCTATCGGCTGAACACTTAACGGGCTTTTTCCTAATGGTCGATTTTGCATTTTGTCTCTCCAATGATGATTTATATGTTCCAGGTTTTCTGGTGATTATAGCGTAACGAGTGAGCGCTCACTCATATGTTTGTTTTTTTCTCTTCATAGGCATCGCCTGAAATAGACACTGCGTGAATTTATCCTTGCCTGATTTGGGCCTGATTTGGGCCTGATCTGGGCCTGATCTGGGCCTGACCTGGCCGCCCGCGATTGCAGCAATACGTAACCTAGTCTGTTTGGTGCCAACCCTATGGGTCGGGACGCCGGGCGGGCACAGCCCAGGAATCAAATGCCGCCTCGCAGGCACTTTCAATCTCGCCTTCCTGCCACTGTCTGCCGGTATTTTCCGCACGCAACAGCGCGATCACGGGCGCATAAAAAAGACTGATCAGCAGGTCCGCAGCGATGGCTTTGAACGTCCCATCAGCGACGCCATCATCGCGCAATTGGTTGAGCACTCTGGCCATGTCTTTGTGGGCCTGGCCGCCCTCTTCTTCGATCAACGGCGTTTCTGCAAAACGTTGTGCAAATGACAAGACATCGGGGTCCGTACGATAGGCCGTAAAAATGTGCCGCCAGATATGCGTGAAGCGATCATGGATAGGTGCACGCTCGTCATAGCCTTGCATTACGAGCAGATAAACCTCGGCTTTGATACGTCGATAGAGACCAATCATCAGATCGTTTTTGTTTTTGAAATGCCGATAGATCGAGCCTTCGGCCACCCCGGCCTCGGCGGCAATGCGCGCCGTGGTCGCCCCCAAAAAACCCTCGCGCGCCACCAAAATTAGCGTCGCACGTAAAATCTTGTCTTTGGTATTTGGGGCATCAAGTAAATGAGTGAGCATTCACTCATAATACTATAATGCGTTAAAAACGCAAGGACCGGGGCGTTGGGGTGCGATAACAATACTGTCAGGGCTTAACGGCAAAGCAACAAAGCTAATGCAGACGCAGAAAACAAACTTGGCTTTTTGAACACAACAAAGGCCTTTGTGAAAAGTGCGTAACAATTCAGGAAAAACCTTGGTCTGGTACCTTTTGGAGTTATGTTGGCGATGAACAAAAGAGAGCGTCTTTCTTTCAGCTTTCAGTCCCACGAAAAGACAACCAAAAGCCTGCGCTTAGCACCCGTTTTGTTTCGGCATGCAAACGCGCCAAGCCTGATTTCACAAAAAATGGATCTTATTATGAAGCTTAGTTTTACGCGTAACACAGTCAGATTTGGCGCTTTGTTCACCGCCGCTTTAGCCCTGACCGCCTGCCAGTCGGGCAACAGTGCACAAGAGGAGCTGGAACAGGCAAACCTTGAAAAAGCACTCTATTGCGCCAACGTTCTGGAAGTGGAACTGGATATAGAAAAAGCAAGGCGGGAGTGTATTGGTTCAACCTACATACAACACTCGTCGCATGTCCCTGACGGCAAGGACGGCCTGCTCACTTATTTTGAAGGGCGCATTAAAAAATTCCCTAAGATGAGAGCCGAAATTAAACGGGCGGGTGCTGATGGCGACCTTGTCTGGATGCATGTGCATTTTAAAAAGACACCTGAGTCTCGCGGCAATGCCGTCATTAACATTTTCCGCATGGAAGACGGCAAGCTGGTAGAGCATTGGGGCGTTGGGCAGCCAGTGTCAGAAAAATCAGTGCACGACAATACAATGTTTTAAAAGAGGCGTGCGGCCACGGCAAAACTTTAAAACCACCACCGTTTGGGCAATATAATAAGACGCTTTCCAGCGTCATGGGATTGCCTCGCTTGTATTATTTGCGGGGAGTAAGGACGAGACGCACGAACAAAATGGACGCCAAAACCAATTGCCAGATCAGCGCAATGACAAAAACGCCGGGCGATGCGGTCTGCATCACATTGATGAACAGCCAGAGCACCATCGCCCCATTGCCGCCAAGAAACAGTATCCAGACCCACAATGACAATTGCTTGCGGACACTGGCCTCCAGCAGCGAGGCGGCAAAAACAGGTCCGACCATGCTGGTCAAAATAATGATAACGGCAAGCAAGATGCTGGACAGACGCCACAAATCGTCACCGGAAAATCCAAACGCAGCCAAGATAAGAGGAATGAGCGAACCAAAGGCCGCGCCAAAGGCACCCAGCAACATGCTTTGCGTTCGAAAATGATCCAGAGGCGCAAATTTCTTGCCATTAACCGCAATAATGATGGCGATAACGATTCCGGAAAACCCGATCAGCGCCACGGCAAAATCTGTCAGAACGGTTATATCGCCCGGCGTCATGATGACGCACTCATGTCTTTACGCATTGCTCATACCCGCTCCCCAGGGAATGTGATCAACGCTTATAGTCAGTTTTGTAGAACATTACCACATGACCTAAGAGGAGTCGCTTTCCAGCATAGGGTATTGCTGTGCGGGGCCACCCATCCTTCGAGGGCGCTATGCGCCACCTCAGGATGAGGTGCTGGTTTATATATAATCACCTTATCTTGAGGTGCGTAGCCCTGATCTTATCAGGGCGCAGCCTCGAAAGATGAATAGCACCGCTCCCAAACTCTCGTCGTTTTTCGGCTTGACCCAAGAACCAATGGTGCAGGTCTTTGTCTGCTGCAAAGCCCTATGGACCCTCCGGTCATGCCGAAAGGCGACGAGGGAGGGAATGATACTACTTAGAAGTAGAATCCTAGCCTTATTCCTCAGAAGCTAAAAAGTGCTCGGCCTCTAACGCCGCCATACAACCCATGCCCGCTGCCGTGACGGCCTGGCGATATTTGTCATCGGTAACATCACCGGCGGCATAAACACCAGCAATATTGGTGACGGTGCTGTCGGGCGCAGTGACCAGATAGCCGCCCTGTTTCATATCCAGCTGGCCTTCAAACAATGAGGTTTCAGGCTTGTGACCGATGGCCACAAAAACGCCGTCCAGTGCGCGGTCCTGAACCTCGCCAGTTTTAACGTTTTTGATGCGCATGCCGGTCACGCCCATCGGGTCTTCATCGCCCAGAATTTCTTCAAGAACGTGATCCCAGAGAATTTCGACCTTGTCGTTTTTGAACAGACGGTCCTGCATAATCTTTTCAGCACGCAGACTATCCCGACGGTGGACCAGCGTCACCTTGTCGGCAAAATTGGTCAAAAACAGCGCCTCTTCGACGGCGGTATTGCCGCCGCCGATAACCGCAACCTGCTTGCCGCGATAAAAGAAACCATCACATGTGGCACAGGCAGAAACGCCAAAACCCTGAAACTTTTCTTCGGACGGAAGGCCCAGCCACATGGCCTGCGCCCCGGTAGCAATGATCACCACATCGGCGGTATGAACCTGGCCGGTATCGCCATGTAAGACAAACGGGCGTTGGCCCAGCTCGGTCTTAACAATGGTATCTTCAATGATTTGCGTACCCATGGCCAGCGCCTGATCGCGCATTTGATCCATCAGCCACGGTCCCTGAATTTGCTCGGCAAAACCGGGGTAATTTTCCACCTCGGACGTGATGGTCAATTGCCCACCCGGTTGAATACCCGCGAAGACCACAGGTTTCAACATGGCCCGCGCCGCATAAATGGCAGCGGTGTAACCGGCTGCGCCGGACCCGATAATGGCAACACGGTGATGAATGGTTTCTGACATGAATGTGATCCGTTTAATTGAAAAGGCCGCCCTGAGATAGGCGGCGACATGGACAAGAGCAAGAGGTGATCGAGTTCAATTGTTGGTGAGTGTGGCCGCCTCCTTTGCCTCTTTTTCCGCACTTCGTTTTTTGAGACGCATATAAAGACGGCGGACAACTTCCTTGGCGGCGCGTTCGGTTTCGCGCAAAGGCTCAACCGGCCAGGTGGCCAACGACCCGGTAAACGGCCGGGCCAGACCTTCGCCAGCCAGCGAGTCATAAAGCCGGTTGAATTTGGCGTCTGTTCCATCCAGTGAAAACAATAAAATCGGCCGCCCAACGCTGGCGGCATCAGTCAGCATATTGGTGGAATCATTGGTGACCAGCACCGCATCGGCGGCTTGCAGGAACGCAAAATATGGATTGGGACCGTCCTTGGCAACGCTGCACCATAACCAGGCCTGGTCCTTATGACCAAACTGGCGGCGCAAGGTTTTGACAACATGCCTGGGGGTGCGCCGCGACGTGGTGATCATCAAAGATACCTGATTACCCAACAGGCCTTGCAGGGATTTCACCAACCGGCGGCTGACCTTTCGTGTGAATTTATGGTGCTTGGAATTACCCCCCAGCATGACCGCCAGCCGCGGCTTTGGGAAGCGCTCAAGGTCGCTGGAAAATTCGGCGGCCGCTTGATCCAGCATATCCGGGGTGATGCGCGTAGGCGAACCAAGAATAGGAAACACGTTTTCACCGCCGAGGCGATCATGGGCCGGCGGTATAACCAGATCAAACAAGCCCGGTTTTACCCGTGGGTCCTGGAGTTGCACGGTCAGGGTCTTGCCTTCTGACCAATGGCGTATCGAGCGCAAGATCGGGATACTGGCCCGGCCACAGCCGATACAGATATCAGGCCAGGGCGCATGCATGCCCGCGGCCGGTTTGCGCGCCCGACCAATGCTGATCAGTTTGCGCTGGACCACAAAAGGTTTGATGTTGGCGGGCAGCAAAGTGCTGATTGCCGACGCCAGACCATTGGTCTGAGCGGCAATTCCGGCGCGGCCATCATCGACGGTCCAAATTTCCAGTTTTCCAGAGTGCGGGCTCACACCCATTCAACAGCAAGAACTTCCAAAGAGCGCGCACCGCCGGGAGCCATAACCTCGACAACATCACCGCTTTCCTTGCCGATCAAGGCGCGGGCAATCGGCGAAGTGACAGAAACCTTGCCCTTGGCCACTTCGGCCTCGTCTTCGCCAACGATTTTATAAACCGCCTCTTCTTCGGTATCTTCGTCAATCACTTTGACCGTGGCGCCAAACTTGACGCTATCACCGCCCAGCTCACGAATATCAATCACCTGGGCACGGGCCAGCTTGCTTTCGATATCCTTGACGCGGGCTTCGACAAAGCCCTGGCGTTCTTTGGCCGCATGATATTCGGCATTCTCGCTTAAATCACCATGGGCGCGTGCCTCGGCAATCGCCGCAATGATGGCGGGGCGTTCCGTGGTTTTGAGAAATTTAAGTTCTTCGTCGAGGGCATCGCGACCCTCGGCGGTCATCGGGACTTTATTCATTTGATTTGAATTCTCTTGTGTTTGCGTGGCGCAACGCTGTCTTACGCCAGATCATTTGCACATTGGTGATGTAATATAACCCCCACCGATACGGACTTCAAGATGGGGCGTCATATCAACCGTGCGTCGGCGCTAAAAATACCAGCACCTGCACCGTTAGAGCATTCAAATAAAGGGTTTATGCTTACTTTGCCTTGCGAAAGCGATAGACAAAGCGGTCGGTTTTACCGCGCACGCTTGGATCAAATACGATTTTACTGCGATCATCAGACGCAAAATGCAACGCATCAGACTGCGCCTCCAGCGTAAAGCCTGCGGCTTCAACCTCGCGGCGAACCAAGGCGGCATCAATGCGGTGCATCGTATCTGTGGTTTCGATGCCCGAACCTTGCCGCGCATGGTGATCAGTGATCAGCAACACACCGCCGGGCTTTAAAGCCGCATAAATCTGTGCGTTCATGGCTGTGCGGTCCGGCAAAATGAGTGCCGCATCATGATAAATCAGCGCCATCGTCACCGCATCCAATGAATTGTTATCAAAGCCCAAATCGTTAAATTTCGCAGTGTGGACCTCAACATTGGCGCGGTCTTTGGCCAGCGCCTTAATGGCCGGCTCTACGGTTTTGTATTGCGCGATCCAGATCGGTGGGTTTTGTGCATAGACATGACCATCATCGCCAACTACGCCTGAAATCAACCGGGTAAAATACCCGCCGCCTGCACCCAGATCTGCCACCCGGTCGCCATGTTTGATCTGGCTAAAGGCCAGCACTTTTTCCGGCTGGCGGGCTGCATCACGCTCGGTTTCTTTTTCAGGACGATCTGGTGCAGCCATCGCAGCGGCAATGGCGTCCGCGCCATGATCACCAGCATTGGCAATGCCGGACAAAGTCAAAAAGCCGGCCACACAGGCGGTTGAAAAAAGTACGTGCATTTTCATGTTAATCCCCAATGATTATTTTAAGCGCCATTGAGGACAGGTTTGCAGCACTTTTTCAAATTAAGAAAAAGACAGGTTCCGGATATAGACGGCGATATGCCCTCACCAATATTCCTGAAGTGCACGCACATCCAGTTCCCGTTCGGCCAAACCGCGCAAGGCCTGCACCGTGGCCGCCGCCGCAGCAGCGGTGGTGAAATAAGGAATGCCCATTTCCAGTGCCGTGCGGCGAATGGAATAGCTGTCGATATGGGCGCGCTGGCCTTGGGTGGTATTAAACACCAATTGCACTTCGCCATTTTTCATGGCGTCGACGACATGCGGGCGGCCCTCATACACCTTGTTGACGCGGCGTACCGGCACACCAGCATTGGCAATGGCCTCTGCGGTGCCGCCCGTGGCCATAATGCCAAAGCCCTGATCGACCAGGTCGCGGGCCAGTTTTACCATGGCTTTTTTATCCGCATCTTTGACCGAAATAAAGACCGTGCCCGAAAGTGGCAGATCGACGCCAGCGCCTAATTGCGATTTGGCAAAGGCGCGGGCAAAGCTGGTATCCAATCCCATCACTTCGCCGGTGGAGCGCATTTCCGGCCCCAAAACCGGATCCACCCCGGCAAAACGGGCAAAGGGAAACACCGCTTCTTTGACCGCCACATGCTCGCTGGGCATTTCAGGCAGATCAAAGTCAGATAACTTCGCCCCAGCCATAATACGCGCCGCAATACCGGCCACCGGTGCGCCAATGGCCTTGGCCACAAACGGCACAGTACGTGACGCCCGTGGATTGACCTCCAGCACATAAATAATATCGCCCTGAATGGCGTATTGCACATTCATCAGGCCGCGCACATCCAAGGCCTTGGCCAATTGCACGGTCTGTTCGCGCAAGCGCGCCAGCATCTTTTCATCCAAAGTGTACGGTGGCAAAGCACAGGCGCTATCGCCAGAATGCACCCCGGCCTCTTCGATATGTTCCATAATGCCGGCAACCCAGACGTCGTCACCATCACCAATGGCATCCACATCGACCTCGATCGCTTCATTGACATAACGGTCCAAAAGGAGCGGGCTTTTGCCTGATACCTGTACCGCTTCGCGCACATAACGGCGCAAGCCATCCATGCCCGAAACAATTTCCATGGCCCGCCCGCCCAGTACATAAGACGGCCGCAGCACCAACGGAAAGCCCAGTTTTTGCGCGCCGGCTATGGCTTCTTCTTCCGTTTTGGCAATGCAATTTGGCGGTTGGGTCAGGCCCATATCTTCCAGCAAAGCCTTGAACCGCTCGCGGTCCTCGGCCAGATCAATGGCATCGCGCGAAGTGCCCAAAATGGTCACCCCATCGCGCTCCAACGCTTCGGCCAGCTTTAACGGTGTTTGCCCGCCAAACTGTACAATAACACCCAAAAGCGTGCCTTTGGATTGCTCGACCGCACAAATTTCCAGCACGTCTTCTTCGCTCAATGGCTCGAAATACAGCCGGTCCGAGGTGTCATAATCGGTGGAGACGGTTTCAGGGTTGCAATTGACCATGACCGATTCAATGCCGGCATCGGCTAGCGCGAAAGCGGCATGACAACAGCAATAATCAAATTCTATCCCTTGGCCGATGCGGTTGGGACCACCGCCAAGGATGATGACTTTTTTGCGGGTGCTGGGATCAGCTTCGCAAGCGGTAACGCCGTGATCTATCTTACCATCCTTCGAGGCTTCGCTATCGCTACGCACCTCAGGATGAGGCGTGGAGTTTGGTAAGCCTTGCTCATTCTCAGACCTCGTCCTGAGGTGCGACGGAACGGAGCCTCGAAGGACGGAAGCCTGATAGGGAGAAAAAAACGGTGCCTCATAGGTCGAGTACATATAAGGGGTGATGGCTTCAAACTCGGCGGCGCAGGTATCAATGCGTTTATAGACCGGGCGCACGCCATGTTCACGGCGCGCAGCGCGCACGTCGGCCTCAGACACACCGGCCAGATGCGCCAGACGCATATCAGAAAACCCTTGGGATTTTAACGCACGCCAGCCTTGTGTAGTTATAGGCAAGCCGTTTTCGCCAATACGTTTTTCTTGCGTGACCAATTTTTCAATTTCGCGGATAAAAAACGGCTCATACGCGCAGGCATCATGAATATCATCGACGCTAAAGCCTTCGCGCAGAGCCTGGGCAATGACCAACAAGCGATCCGGACTGGCCTTGGCCAGCGCCGCGCTTAAGGCCCGGTTATCATCGCCCTCGCCCATACCGGGGATGGCAATTTCATCAAGGCCGGTGAGGTCAGTTTCCAGCGAACGGAGCGCCTTTTGCAGGCTTTCGGCAAAGGTGCGGCCAATGGCCATGGCCTCCCCCACCGATTTCATCGCGGTGGAAAGCACCGGCTTGGCGCCTGGATATTTCTCAAAGGCAAAGCGCGGAATCTTGGTGACTACATAGTCGATAGACGGCTCAAAACTGGCCGGGCTGGCGCGTGTGATGTCGTTTTCCAGCTCGTCCAGTGTATAGCCGACGGCCAGCTTGGCGGCGATTTTGGCAATCGGGAAACCCGTGGCCTTGGAGGCCAAAGCCGAGGAGCGCGACACCCGGGGGTTCATCTCGATCACCACCATGCGGCCATCCGCCGGATTGATGGCAAATTGCACGTTCGAGCCGCCGGTTTCTACCCCGATTTCGCGCAAAACCGCGATCGAGGCATTGCGCATAATCTGATATTCCTTGTCCGTCAGCGTCAGTGCCGGGGCCACGGTGATAGAATCGCCGGTATGCACCCCCATGGGGTCAATATTTTCAATGGAACAGATGATGATGCAATTGTCGGCATGATCGCGCACCACCTCCATTTCATATTCTTTCCAGCCCAGCACGGATTCTTCGATCAGCACCTCATTGGTGGGCGAGGCCTCAATACCGCTCATGACAATCTGTCGGTATTCCTGAATATTATAGGCAATGCCGCCGCCCGTGCCGCCAAGGGTAAAAGACGGGCGGATAATGGCCGGCAGGCCGATTTTCTCAAAGCCCGCCATGGCCTCGTCCATATTATGGGCCAGATGCGAACGCGGTGTCGCCAACCCTATGGTTTGCATGGCAGCGCGAAACTGTTCGCGGTCCTCGGCCTTGTCGATCACATCAGCCTGTGCGCCGATCAGTTTGACATCATATTTTTTGAGCGTGCCGTCTTTGTTGAGGGACAAAGCGGTGTTTAGTGCGGTTTGCCCGCCCATGGTGGGCAACAGCGCATCGGGGCGCTCTTTGGCGATGACTTTGGCGACCATGGCCGGGGTGATGGGCTCGATATAGGTGGCGTCTGCCGTATCCGGATCGGTCATAATGGTAGCCGGATTGGAATTGACCAGAATGACCCGATAACCCTCCTCGCGCAGGGCCTTGCACGCCTGCACCCCGGAATAGTCAAACTCACAGGCCTGACCGATGACAATCGGTCCCGCCCCGATAATCAGGATTGAGGAAATGTCCTCGCGCTTTGGCATAATAGAAACCCAGAATTATTTTGGTGTGTGTAACTGGCTCACGCATTCCTGCCAAGATGAAAGGCGCACTTTGTCTGTTGTTTTGGTGGGTAAAGCCCGCAGCTTTGCCTTATTACTGACGCATCATGCTCCTGTGACAAACCCGCGCGATACCGCGCACCACCTTGCCCAAATCTGCTAAATTCATTATGTGAAGACCTGAAATTCAGTATGGATTATCCGTTATGGCCATTGAACGCGAACACAACGCCTTTCCCATGAAAGAAGCCAACACGTTGGTGGCCGATCTGATGAAGCCAAGCCCGCGCATTTACTGGGTAGATTTTCTGCTCTCCATCACCTTGGGCTGGGCGGCCTTTGCTGTGGCCGTCACCACCCCGACATTTTCCGTGCTGGGCATTGTGTCACTATTGGCCTCAACCTTGTTGCTCTATCGTGCGGTCTTGTTCACCCACGAACTGACACACCTCAAAGGTGGTACATTCAAGGCGTTTCGTTTTGTCTGGAATTTGCTGTGCGGCTTTGCCATGCTGATCCCCAGCTTTACCTATCACGGCGTACATCGCCATCATCATGTGCACGACGTTTACGGCACCAAAGAAGACGGTGAATACCTGCCCTTTGGCGCGGGCAATCCGCTTGGCATTATCGGCTATATGTTTTTGATCTTTATATTGCCGGCGTTTTTTGTGGTGCGCTTTCTTATCCTAGCTCCATTGGGCTGGGCCATTCCTCCCTTGCGCAAACTGATCTGGCGCAGCGCCTCCTCGCTGACCATTGATCTGACATACCAGCGGGCCACAAAAAAAGACGACCCCAAAGGTCTCTATCTGTTTCAGGAATTTATGGCCTTTGCCTATGGCTGGACGGCCATTGGACTAGTCTGGCAGGGCATTTTGCCGATCAAGGCGCTGGCCATCTGGTACGCTGTGGCGGTGCTGATCTTTTTGTTTAATTCCTTGCGCACTTTGGCGGCCCATGCCTATCGCAATCCCGGCGAGGAACAGATGAGCGTCGCCGAACAATTCCTGGATAGCGTTGATGTGCCCGGCCATCCGATCATCACCACATTGTGGGCGCCGGTGGGCCTGCGCTTTCATGCCACGCATCATCTTTATCCGCGCATGCCCTATCATAATCTGCCCCACGCTTATGCGCGTCTGCGCGATAATTTGAGCGATAATTCGATCTATTTGCGCGCCAGCCGCAAAAACTTGGCCCACGCACTGATCCGTCTCTGGCAGGATGCTGCCGAAGCGGACCGGGCAAAACACGCCCACCCGGCAGAGTAGGTTTAGGCGCCGAGCCGCGCCTCCAGCCCGGCCTTCACGGCGGGCCATTCTTCGCGCAGCACAGAGTAGAACACCGTATCGCGATAGCGACCATCCCAGGTTTTGGCGTGACGGCGCAAAACCCCTTCGCGCACCGCCCCCATTTTGGCCATAGCGTTTTGGCTGTGGATGTTTTTGTGATGGGTTTTCAGCTCCACCCGTTCCGCCCCGCAATCAAACGCATGGCCAAGCAATAAGTATTTGCATTCGGGGTTCACCTGTGTGCCGCGATGATCGCGCGCATACCAGGTCCAGCCGATTTCAACCCGGTCAAAATGTGGCGTGATGACCAGAAAAGCGCTGTGGCCGATGACCTGCTCCCCCACCATCACCGCATGGCTGATGGCATTGCCCCTTGCCTGATCGGCCAGCAGATAATCAAACCAAAAGTCAAAATACTCACCATCGCCGCGTAAAGACATCCATTTCCAGGTATCGGGATCATTGGCGGCTGGGCGCATTGCCTCGCGGTGATGCTCGGCCAGAGGTTCAAGGCGCACATGCGCCCCGGTGAGGGTTTTAGGCGTAAGGTCCATCCGTCTTCATTCCGTTTGTTCCAAACCTCGATCAGGCGTTACACATTAAAGCGGAAATGCAGCACATCGCCGTCCTCGACGATATAGGTTTTGCCCTCAGCGCGCATTTTTCCGGCATCTTTGGCACCCAATTCACCGCCGCAGGCGATAAAGTCGTCATAGGCGATAGTTTCGGCGCGAATAAAGCCTTTTTCAAAATCCCCATGGATCACACCCGCGGCTTTGGGCGCATTGACGCCTTTGCGAATGGTCCAGGCATGGGCCTCTTTTGGGCCAACCGTGAAATAGGTTTGCAAATCCAGCAATTGGTAACCGGCGTGGATCAAACGATCCAGACCCGGCTCGTCAAGGTTTAGCTCGGCCAGGTATTCGGCACGTTCTTCGGCGTTCAAAAGCGCCAGCTCGGCCTCAATCTGCGCCGAGATGATCACCACCGGCGCGCCCTCGGTTTTCGCAAAACCCTCAACAGTCTTTGAGTACGCATTGCCTGTACCGGCGCTGGCCTCGTCCACATTACAGACAAACATGATGGGTTTTGAG
The DNA here is from genome assembly GCA_021776525.1 of Robiginitomaculum sp. GTDB lineage: Bacteria > Pseudomonadota > Alphaproteobacteria > Caulobacterales > Maricaulaceae > Robiginitomaculum_B. The sequence continues at coordinate 33,279 of JAJFFT010000001.1, read as the reverse complement.
GTCAAAAGCTGCAAGCCTTTCCAGGCCCTGCGATCATCTTTTGGCACAGCGGCGGCGCGGGCCGGTTTGCCTTCGCGCAATTGCTCTAGCGCCAAATCCATCAACGCAATGGCGGCCTTGGCCTCTTTATCGCCCGAGCGGGCTTTTTTCTCGGCCGTGGCGACACGTTTTTCCAGGCTCTCCATATCAGCCAGCATCAGCTCGGTTTCGACAGTTTCCATATCGCTAAGGGGATCGATTTTGCCGTTCACATGGGTGATGTCATCATCATCAAAACAACGCAGCACATAAAGCACCGCATCGACTTCGCGAATGGTGGCCAGAAACTGATTGCCCAGCCCCTCGCCCTTCGAGGCCCCTTCAACCAGACCGGCAATATCGACAAAATTCATCCGCGCCGGGATCAGCTCTTTAGAGCCGGCAATGGCGGCCAGTTTGGCCAGACGCGGTTCGGGCACCGCCACTTCACCGACATTTGGCTCGATGGTGCAAAACGGGTAATTCGCGGCTTGGGCCGCCGCCGTTTGTGTCAGCGCATTAAAAAGTGTTGATTTACCCACATTAGGCAAGCCAACAATACCGCATTTAAATCCCATAGCCGTGCTCCAAATTCAGGTGCGTTTCTTTTCAGAGAGCGTCGCATGCGTCAAGCGCAGTCTCCACCATTCATTTTTGTTTGACCGGGTGTGCCTTGACGGGTGTTCATGGGTGCGACAATGATCGCCCGAAGTCGGGAAAAACCCGGCAGGGTATATAAAGGGGAAAGACCATGTTTGATCTGACAGCACACGAAGCCGCGGCGCTTTATCTGGCGCTCAATATGATTTTGCTGTTCATTTTGGGGTATCGGACCGTCAAGGTGCGGCAATCAACAGGCATTGGCCTTGGGCATGCAGAAAACGATGACATGATGCGCGCCATGCGTATTCACGCCAACTTTGCGGAATACGCGCCTTTGCCCCTGCTTGGCCTGTTTGCCTTAAGCGCCATGAACGCACCGGTCATGGTGGTTCACGTGTTTGGCGGTATCTTTACTCTGGCCCGGTATGCGCATTGTTTTGGCTTTACCGCCCCCGAAGGCCAACGCCCCACAGGGCGGTTTTATGGCACTATTTTTACCGGCCTGATTTTGCTTACAGAGGCCTTGGCGCTGCTGTATTTCGTCTTTGTCGGCTAAAGCGGATTGCGAGATCATGGGCGCGGGGTTACACCTTCGCCCATGACAAATTCCAATGACCAAGCCTTAAACCCGGCGCATTTTTCCGCGCTTGCCAAAGACCTTGTGGGCCGCGCCTTAAAAGGCGGGGCGCAAGCCGCCGAAGTGGTCATCGTGCAATCGCGGGCACTGGATGTATCGGTACGCGATGGTGCGCGTGAAGAGGTGGAAAGCGCCGAAAGCCAGGACCTGGGCCTTAGAGTGCTGATCGGCAAGCGCCAGGCCGGCATTTCCTCGTCTGACCTGTCCGCTGCTTCGCTGGAAAAACTGGCCGAGCGGGCCTGTGCGATGGCCAAGGCCGCCCCCGAAGATCCCTATTGCGGATTGGCCGATCCGGACCAATTGGCCCGCGAGAACCCCGATCTTGATCTTTATGATCCTTCCATACCCGACATTGAAGCCCTGACCGAAACGGCGCTGGCCACCGAAGCCGCCGCCTTGGGTGTCAAAAACATCAGCAAATCCGGCGGTGCCAATTCCGGTTGGAGTTCCAGCGCCGTCACCGTATTTGCCAGCAATGGCTTTCAGACCGCGCGGCAAAAAACCTCGCATGGGCGCAGCGTCATGGTGCTGGCCGAAAAAGACGGCGCCATGGAACGTGACTGGGCGCAAAGTAATGCCCATTGGGCCGAGGATTTGCGGTCCTGCGAAGACATAGGCCGCGAGGCCGGCACGCGAACGGCGGATCGCCTTGGCGCGGTCAAGCTGCAAAGTGCCGCCATGGCCGTCATGTTCGAGCCGCGCACCGCACGATCGCTGCTGGGTATGTTTCTTGGGGCCATTACCGGTCCCAGTGTGGCCCGCGGTGTATCCTTTTTGAAAGACAAAATGGACGAGGCGGTATTTGCGCCGGGCATTGATATTATCGAGGACCCGTTTCGCAAACGCGGCCTTGGCTCGTCCGCCGTGGACGGTGAAGGTCTGGCCCGTCATAAACGCCATCTGGTCAAGAACGGCCACTTGACCACATGGCTGCATTCGCTGTCTTCGGCCCGGCAATTGGGTCAAGTCCCGACCGGTCACGGGGCGCTGGGCCTTGGCGGACCGCCGGGGGTTGGCACCACCAATGTACACATAGGTGCCGGCTCAAAGACGCCAGAAGCGTTGATGGCAGACATCGGCAACGGGATTTTGGTCACCGATGCTTTTGGACCATCGTTTAATGCCGGAACCGGCGACTGGTCAGTGGGCATTGCCGGGTTTGAAATCAAGAACGGTATGCGCGCCGGGGCGGTTAATGAAATGACCGTGGCCGGAAATTTACTGGATATATATGGCCGCCTGATCGCCGCGTCGGACCTGAAATTTCGGTCCAGCGCAAACACCCCTTCTCTGCTCATCGAAGGCCTCAGCGTCGCCGGGCAATGAGCACGACCACCCATGATGATCTAATTTTGCTGCAAGAGGTGGCACGCCTCGGCGGTGCCTGTGCCATGGGTTGGTTTTCAGACCCCGGTGAAGTACGCGAAAAAAGCCCCAACCATCCGGTCACCCAGGCCGATCTTGAAACGGATAAACTGTTACAGGATGTTTTGCGCGCGGCGCGGCCCGATTATGGCTGGCTGTCCGAAGAAAGCATTGATGATGGCTCTCGCCTGACGGCCCGGCGTACTTTTGTGGTGGACCCCATAGATGGCACGCGGGCCTTCATTGCCGGCAAGCCACATTTCACCATCTGCCTTGCCGTGGTTGAAGCCGGGCGACCGACCAGCGCCGTGGTCTATAATCCGGCGCTGGAAGAAATGTATAGCGCACAAATTGGGCAGGGCGCGGTTTGTAACGATAAACCGATGTCGGTCAGCGCACGCACAGAATTACGCGGATCACGCATGTTGGCCCATGATGGATTATTTAGCCACAAGGGTTGGGCCGCGCCATGGCCAGAGCTTCGTACCGGAACACGCAATTCCATGGCCTATCGCATTGCCCTTGTTGGCGCCGGTAAATGGGACGCCACATTGACCCTGCGCCCCAAATCAGACTGGGACCTGGCCGCCGCTGACCTGATCGCCAGCGAGGCCGGGGCATTGATCACCGACCCGGCGGGACAGCCCTTTCGGTATGATCTGCAAAAGTGCACTAAAGACGGCGTTATTTGCGCTGGCCCCATTATCCATGCTTTGATATTAGAGCGCGTAGTTAACTCAATCGAATCCAGGCGACACCCATGAACACTCCTTTGCAACGTAAAAACGAAAAACAACTCTTACATATCGTCATTGGCGGCGAGTTGGATGACGTCAACAAGGTCTATTTCAAGGACCTGAACAAGTTGGATTTTATCGGCGCATTTCCCGACCATGCCAGCGCCTTTAACGCCTGGAAGTCAGCCGCACAACAAACCGTGGATAATGCACATATGCGGTATTTCATCATCCACGCCCACCGTCTGATTGACCCGGAACACGACCATCACGACGACTGATCCCACCCCCGGACCCAGCGCCCGTTTCTGGCGCCAATGGGTTATGCCGCACTGGCCGTACTTGCTGTTGGCCGTGGCGCTGATGGTGCTGGTGGCTGCGGCCAACTCATTATACCCGATCATGGTGCGCTGGGCGGTGGCCCTTCTTGATGCACGGGATCCGCGCATGCTGGGTCTTATCCCGATCGGCATTATCACCCTGACTTTATTCAAGGCGGCGGCGCTTTATGCGCAGACCTTGATGACCAATGCCATTGCCTTACGGATTACGGCGCGATTGCAAAATGCCATGTTCGGGCATTTGCTGGGGGCCGACTTTGGCCAGATCAGCACCGTCCCGGTCGGGCAATGGGTGTCGCGCCTGACCAATGATGTCACTTTGGTACGCGATGCCCTGTCGCGTGCCTTGACTAATCTGGTGCGCGATACCCTGACCGTCTTAGGGGCGATTGCCTTTATGATCTGGGTCGACTGGTTGTTGGCGCTTCTGGTGTTTACGCTCTATCCCCTGCTCAGTTTTCCAGTGACCCGAATCGGCAAAAAAGTCCGCAATCTTTCAGCCGACGCGCAGGCCCAATTGGGCCGTCTCAGCGCCATGCTGACGGAAAGCCTGTCGGGAACCCGCATGGTCAAGCTGTACCAGTTAGAAGAGCATGAAGCCAAACGCGCCGAAGCCGGGTTTGAAGAACGGCGCGATTACAGCTTAAAACTGGTCGCGAAAAAGGCGCAAATTGATCCGCTTTTGGAGATCGCCGGGGGCTTTGCCTTTGCCGCCGTACTGGCCTTTGCCGCATGGCGGGCCAGCACCCATGGATCGCCGATCGCAAATCTGATTGGCTTCATCAGCGCCCTTGCCGTTATGGCCCCCTCTTTGCGGGCCATTGGAACGCTCAGCGCCGTCTGGCAGGAGGGTGCCGCCGCATTAACCCGGGTATTTGCCCTGTTGGACGATGCCCCCAAGATTACCGAAAAACCACATGCCAAAGACTTGAACGTCACCAAAGGCATGCTTTGCTTTGACGATGTGCACCTGTCATATGCGGCTGGAAAACCCGTATTGGACGGGATCAACTTTTCCGTAAAACCAGGCAGCACTTTGGCCCTTGTTGGCCCATCGGGCGGCGGAAAAACCAGCATCTTAAACCTCATCCCCCGGCTTTATGATCCCCAGAGCGGCAGCGTCAGCATTGATGAAACACCCATTTCGGATGTGACGCTGGCTTCTTTGCGCGGTGCCATTGCATTGGTGGCACAAGATGCGGTTTTGTTTGATGGCAGCATTTACGAGAACATTGCCTTTGGCCGCCTTGGGGCGTCTCGCGAGGCCGTAGAGCGCGCCGCCAAAGCCGCCGCCGCAGATGCGTTTATTGCGGAACAACCCCAAGGCTATGATACCCCGGTGGGCGAGCATGGTTGTCGTTTATCGGGCGGTCAGCGCCAACGCATTGCGCTGGCCCGAGCACTTTTGAAAGGCGCGCCAATTTTGCTGCTTGATGAGGCCACCAGCGCCTTGGACAGTGAAACCGAAGCCACGGTACAAAAGGCGCTGGACAGTTTACGACAAAATCGCACCACAATTATGATTGCCCACCGTCTGGCCAGCGTGCGCAGTGCAGATCATATTCTGGTTCTTGATCAGGGGCGCATTGTTGAACAAGGCACTCACAAAGACCTGATGTCCGCCAAAGGGCTTTATGCCCGTTTGGCCAAAGACCAGTTCAGCGATTAAGGCGTCTCGGCATCAACCAATTGGGTGTCGGCCAATTGGGTATCGGCCAATCGTTCGGCGACCCAGATCCCCAACTCACCGCCGGCCTGATGTGCGGCCTCATCGATGGCCGCGGCAATCACCCCAAGACGGTTATCACTGGCGCGCACCTCAGCATTAAATTGTTTTTGCGCAATCAAAGCGCGGCTTCGCCGGTCAATCAGTTTGGCGCGAATATTGACCCGGCCCAGCGGCGTGGCCTGTTCGCCCTGATCATAAACCACTTCGAAGTGGCGAATTTCTGTGATCAATCCAAAGCGCGGATGCACGCCCTCTTGAGGTGAGACGACATTCACCCGCGCCGTTGCCAGCAGGGCATCGCCGATCAGTTCGGCCATGATCTGGGGCACCGGCGCCGCCCAGCGCGCCCCCGTTGTATAGGCAATACCCTGCATGCCTTGCACAATGGCGATGCGATTATTGCGCAAAGCCTTGGGCGTGCGCGGCACCTCGACCAGCACCACCGGCGTTGCGGCCAGATCATCAGGCAAGGCAATCTCGCTCAGACGGAAAATATCAGGGTCCGGCCCGGGATCAGGCAAAACCGAGATACACGAGGCCAGCACCAACGCGGCCATAATCAATACCAGTTTCGCCCTCATCGGGGGACCTCCACTTCCTTGACAGGCTCACCAGCGAAAAACTCTCCGGGGCTGCGGTCAATTTCTTCCATCACCTGTTCCAGGGTCTGGGTCAGGCTGCGCATCTGGGTCAACATCAAGGTCAGCTCGCCCAGACCCTCAGTGCTGAACTCAGCCAGCGGGTCGCTGACCTGGTCCATCAGTGCATTGGCCTTGGTCGAGGCCTCACCCAATTGCGTTGCCGCGTCAGTGAAAGCCAGAACCATCTTGCGGGCATCATCAGCCAGAACCTCTTCTCCGCTGCGGGACAGGGCCTGCACGGCCTCGGCGGCCTTGGCGGCTTCATCAGCGGCCAGACCCGCCGAACGGATCATCGCCCCAAAATCAGAAAACAACGCGTCTTCGGCGGCCAGCCGGGTGGTCACCAAGTCCATATTGTCCAACACATTGGACAAAGCATTCATGTTTTTGGTGCTGAACAACACATTGATCCGCACCAGTGCCGTATTGGCCGCCAGCAACAGATCATCGGCACCGGCGAACAACTCATCCAATTGCGCCTGACGCGAGGGGATTGTGGCATATAACTCGTCAGGGGCTTTTTTAACCGGTGGGCTGTTGGCGCTGCCGCCATTGATCTGGATATAGGACAGCCCGGTTATACCCTGGGGTTCCAGCTGTGCATAACTGTCCTGTTTGATCGGGGTTTCCGCAAAAATCCTGATCCGCGCCACAACAATATTATTGGGATCAGCCTTATCTAGGCCCAGATTGGTGACCTCGCCGACTTTGATTCCGTTAAAGCGCACTTCGCCGGATTTTGACAGGCCGCGCACCGGGCCTTCAAAGACCACATCATATTCGGCATATTCCTGATCAAAACTGACCTGGCCCAACCACAAGGTAAACAACGACGCCGCGGCAATAATCGCCAACGTAAACGCCCCAACCAATGCATAACGTGATTCAGATTCCATATCCTATCCCACGGCCTCCGCCTGAATGCCCCGCCCGCGTTTCCCATGAAAATACGAGCGTATCCACGGGTGATCAGATTGCAGCACCTCGGCAATAGGCGCAACAATTTCAACTTTTTTATCGGCCAGAACTGCCACACGGTCGCAAATCGCATACAGGCTGTCGAGGTCATGCGTGATCATAAATACTGTCAGGTCCAGTGTGGATTGTAACTGTGCAATCAAATCATCAAAGGCGGCGGCACTGATCGGATCCAGCCCCGATGTTGGTTCATCAAAAAACAACAGCTCTGGATCAAGGGCCAGCGCCCGCGCCAGTGCGGCACGTTTCAGCATGCCACCCGATAATTCAGAAGGGCGCTTGGCCCCGGCCTCAGGCTCTAGGCCAGCCAGAATAATTTTCATATCGGCCAGCTCGCTCATCAGCTTTTCCGGCAGGCGCGTATGTTCGCGCAAGGGCAGCAATACGTTTTCCTTGACCGTCAGCGATGAAAACAAGGCCCCGTTTTGAAAGAGTACACCCCAGCGGCTCTCCAGCCCCTGCCGCCCGCGGGCGCTTTGGGTATCGTGCCCCAAAACAGTGACCGAGCCACCCTGAGGACTGCGCAAACCCAAAATGGTATTCATCAGTACCGATTTTCCGGTGCCTGATCCGCCAACCAGCCCGATCACTTCGCCGCGATACACATCCAGATCGAGGTTTTTATGCACCACATGGGTGCCAAATGCATTGGTCAAATTACGCACTTCGATGACGGTTTCTCGTGTTGACCCGTTCACCAGTCCAACTCCAGATAAATCATCGCGAACACGGCATCTATAAAGATCACTGTGAACAGCGCCTGCACAACAGAGGCCGTGGTCCGTTCACCCAGTGATTGCACATTGCTCTCGACCAGAAGCCCCTGACGACAGCCAATTGTTGAAATAGCCAGCGCAAAAACCGGGGCCTTGGCGATCCCCACCCAAAAATGGATCAGGGGGATATTCTCCTGCATTCGGGTGACAAACAGCGTCGGCGAAACATCCAGCACCGCCCAGGTCACCAGACCGCCCCCCACCAGCCCGGCCATGGTCGCCGCAAAGGCCAGAACCGGGGCCATAATGATACAGGCAATAACACGCGGCAGGACCAACACCTCGAACGTGTCCATGCCCAACACCTGCATGGCGTCAATTTCCTGGCGCATTTTCATGGCACCAATATGCGCGGTAAAGGCAGAGTTTGAACGTCCAGCCAAAATCAGCGCCATCATCATCACGCCAAATTCACGCAAAACCGCCAGCGCCACCAGATCAACCGTAAACAGCGAAGCCCCGAACCGGCCCAAAAGGTTAGCCCCCAAAAAGGCCACCACCGCGCCAATAAAAAACGCCAAAAGGGCGATGATCGGCAAAGCATTGACCCCGGCCTCTTCGGCCACATTGATAATCGCATTCCAGCGTATACGCCGCGGGTGTGTAACCACCCGGCCAAAGGTCATCAGCAATTGCCCGAAAAACGCCGCGGTTTCCACGCCTTCATTCAAAGCCCGCATGACGGCCCGGCCAGAGCGGACCAGCACCAGTTGCACGAGGCTGCGCGGCGCGGCGGGGATGGGGCAGACTTCGGAATTGGCATCGGCTTCGGCCATCAGTTTTTGAGCGGACCGATGCTCGCCAATAAAATCAAAATCCATATGCGGGCGGCTGCAGGAGCGCACCGTACGGCCCAGCACAAAAGCCCCGGCCAGGTCGATCCGGCCCAGCGCCCGCACATCAAACACCGCTGGCTCAGCGCCAATTTTCGCCTCTATGGCCCGCAAACGCTTGTCCATTGCAGCCAGATTGTCGGTCACCCAGTCGCCGGTCGGGGCAAGAACAACGCGCCCATCTTCCCTGATCAAAGAGATGTCGATAGGCTTGGTTTCTCGTGCTTGTTTTCTCATCTGCCCCACGCAACCAGCCCAAAGGCAGAGCGTCAAGGCATTGCGCCAACAAAAGGATAGTTTATGCGCTCTTTGAACATCATCGTGGAAGATTGGCCAATCACCGGCACGTTTCGCATTGCCCGTGGCCACAAAACCCACGCCCGGACGCTTGTGGTCAACCTGAATGACAATGACCATACCGGGCGCGGCGAATGCGTCCCCTATGCCCGTTATGGTGAAAGTGTGGACAGTGTCAGCGCGCAAATAGAAACCATACGTCGCGCCCTTGAAAACGGCCTTAACAGGCAAGACCTGCAACAAGCCCTGCCCGCCGGGGCGGCCCGCAATGCACTGGATTGTGCGTTGTGGGATTTGGACGCCAAAATGCGCGGTGAACCGGTCTGGAAACTGGCCGGACTAGCACAGCCAAAGCCGGTTCAAACGGCGCTGACCATCACCATAGATCAGCCGCAAATCATGGCGCAAAAGGCCCAAACCGCCTCCAGTTTTCCTGTGCTAAAGCTTAAACTGGCTGGCGATGGGAGCGATCTGGAGCGTTTGTCGGCCATTCACAAGGCCCGCCCCGATGCACGATTGATTTTGGATGCCAATGAGGGTTTGACCCCAGGGCAACTCAAAGCCTTGCTGCCCGATCTGGAACGCTTGTCCGTGGTCTTGATCGAACAGCCTTTGCCCGTCAGCGACGATCACCATCTGGCGGACCTTGCCTCGCCCATTCCCCTGTGCGCCGATGAAAGCCTGCATACCAGTGCTGATCTGGATCGCCTGTCTGCCCTTTACGGTGCGGTCAATATCAAGCTCGATAAAACTGGCGGCCTGAGCGAAGCCATTCAATTGGCCCAAGAGGCCAAAGCACGGGGTCTGACCATAATGCTGGGCTGTATGGTTGGCACGTCTTTGGGCATGGCACCGTCATTATTGTTGGGCGACATGGCAGATTTTATCGACCTTGACGGGCCATTGTTACTGCAAGGTGATCGCACGCCAGGCCTTGTTTATGATGAGGCATGGGTGCATACACCCGCGCCTGATCTATGGGGCTGATTATTCCCTGCGCAAGACCTTGTCGACCAGTGTATTGCCCAGCCAGCTTTCCATGAACGCCGCTTTGACAGCGGGCGGGTCATAGACATCACGCACCCAGTCAGAAAAACTGATCGGCGTAGTTTGGACATAATCCAGATAAGTTTGAAAAAAGAAATCCAGCATGCCGGTTTTACCCTGACGGACATGCAGGTATTTCAGGGACAATTGCTGCATGGCCACTTCGATGCGTTCGTTTCGACGAAAGTGCATATACAGCGCCGCCATAAACCCGGCACGATCAGCACCGGATTTACAGTGCATCAGGGCCGGATAGGCGATTTGCTCGAACAGATCACGGGCCCCGAAAATAACCTCAGGCGGATGCACATCGCGGGATTTCACCACAAAATTGACCAGCTTAATGCCGTGCCTGGCACAGGCTTCGCGCTCCAGCGCGTGAAAACCGCTGTCTATACCACCGCGTAAATTGATGATGGTTTTAATGCCGCGTGTCGCCCAAAGCCCGATCTGGTGCGGGCTGGGCTGGTTGGTGCGTAACATTTCATCGGAAATCCAGTGGGCATTTTGGAACCAGACGCGCAAAAACCCGTGGTCACGCCAGATCAGGTCTGTGCGCGCCCGTCGGCGACCATTGGGGGTGGAAAGATCAAAGTGCATGGATGGTCTGTATTCCTATTCCCATAAAACCTGTCATAACCTGCGTGAGCCGTGTTATCCATGTTATTTGTTAATCCATGCTGAAACGTTTTTTTAGATCTCAGGTCTTGCAAAACATGCTGGCGTCCCTGCTGGCGGCATACATGCGCCTGATCAAAGCCACCACGCGGTGGGACGTGCGCGGGCGCGACGTCATGGGGCCGCTTTGGGAAACCGAGACAGGCATGATCGGCGCGCTGTGGCATGGCAATATCATGATGGCGCTCTCCAGCTGGCCGATGGATCGCCAGACACCAGGTTTTCTAATCTCACGATCGCCAGACGGTGCCTTTGTGGCCGGGGCCACCCAAAAACTGGGGGCAAAGGCCATGCGCGGTTCAACAAAAAACACCCGCAAATCCAAAGAAAAAGGCGGCAGTGCAGCATTGCGCCAGATGATCCGGCATGTGGACGATGGTGGACTGATGGCCATCACACCCGACGGCCCGCGCGGCCCCAGAGGCGAAGCTGGTATGGGGGCCATCAAGCTGGCACAGCTGACCGGGGCGCCGATTGTTGCACTGGGGGTGGCCACACGCTGGCGCATAGTCTTCAAAACCTGGGACCGTTTGTGCCTGCCTTTGCCTTTTGGACGTGGCACAATAGTCTGGGCCGGACCAATCAGCGTGCCCAAAAATGCCGATACCGCCGCGCTGGAAAGCAAACGCCAGCAATTGGAAACCTGTCTGAGCCAAGCCAGTGCCGAAGCAGAACGCGCCTGCCACCCCCACAGGCCATTGGCCCTGTCAGTTTATCGTATAGCAACACAGCTGTTTGCAGGTTTTGCAAAACCCTGGCTGCAACACAGGGTGCATAGCGACAAGGAAGACGCCGCGCGCCTAGGCGAACGTCTGGGCCGGACCAGCATAGAACGCCCCAAAGGCACGCTTGTCTGGGTCCATGGGGCCAGTGTCGGCGAAACTGATCTTGCCCTAAATCTGATCCAGACTCTGCATGGCGCCAAAAAAGATATCCGGTTTTTGCTGACCACCGGCACGCAAACATCAGCGGACCTGGCGGCACGGCGCATGAAATCCCATACCCGTCATCAGTATTTGCCGCTGGATATACCGGATGCGGTAGATCGGTTTTTGACCCATTGGCAGCCGGAATTGGGGGTGTTTGTGGAATCCGAGCTGTGGCCCAATCTGATCACCGCCGCCGAGGATAAACGTATCAAGCTGGCGCTGGTCAATGCCCGGATGAATGCGACGTCTTTGCGCCGCTGGCACAGGGCACCAGCCAGTGCAAAACACCTGCTAAACGCCTTTGACTGGATTGGCACCGCCGATGAAACCACCCGAAAAGGCCTTGCAACCCTGACCGACTGGAGCATCACCCAGAGCGGCAATTTGAAGCTTTCGGCGCCGCCGCCTACGGCCGATCAGGCCGCGTTAAAACAGCTTAAATCTGCCTTTGGTGCGCGCCCCGTCTGGCTGGCGCTGTCCACCCATGAGGGGGAAGATCAGATCATTCTGAATGCCCACAAGCGCATTTTGACAGAACATCCGCAAGCGGTGCTGATTTTGGTACCCCGGCACCCGGAACGGGCCAGCGAGATCGCCAGATTATGCGCCAATGCCTTGCTGATCAGCCAGACACACAGCAGCGGTAAGACGCCAAACGCCGATAGCTCGGTTTATATTGGTGACAGTATCGGGGATATGGGCTTGTGGTTGCGTCTGGCCAGTCCGGCCTTTATCGGCGGCTCGTTATTGCCCGATTTAAGCGGTCATAACCCGCTGGAGGCGGTGCGCCTGAATGTCCCTGTCCTGAGCGGTCCGCACCGGGCCAGTTTTGATGCGCTTTACGCCAGTTTGGCCGATGCAGGTGGGGCAAAAATCGTAACCACAGAAACGGAACTGGCCACAGCCATACTATCGCTTTGGGTTGATCTTAAAGCCGCCAAAACCATGACCGATGCGGCACAGACGCTGATCGACACAAAGGCCAAGGCCCCGATGGATATCACCCGGGCGGCCCTGCTTGACCTCATCAAGGATCAAAGCTGATGCGCGCCCCGGAGTTTTGGAACCACAAGCACGGCCCCATGGCGGCCCCATTGGCGCGCAGCCTGCTCAGCCCGCTGAGCGCGCTGGTGACACTGGCTGGGCGCTGGCGCCAAAATCGGGCCAAACCGGTCACAGCCGCCGTGCCGGTAATTTGCGTCGGCAATGTCACCATGGGTGGCACCGGCAAAACGCCTCTGGCCATTGCGCTGGCAGAAATTCTGATCAAACGCGCCCACACGCCCGTATTTTTAACGCGCGGCTATGGGGGGGCGTTGCGCGGCCCTGTACACGTCGATGAAACCATCCATAGCGCCCGCGATGTCGGCGACGAGGCGCTGCTGCTGGCACGTATTGCCCCAACCATTGTGGCCCGGGACCGGGTGGCCGGAGCAACGCTGGCGGCCAACCACAAAGCCAGCATCATCATTATGGATGACGGATTTCAAAACCCGGCGCTGGCCAAGGACATATCTTTACTGGTCATGGATCAGGACGTTGGTCTGGGTAATGGCCGGGTGTTTCCGGCCGGGCCATTGCGCGAACCGCTTGATGACGCCGTTAAGCGCGCCAACGCGGTTATTCTGATGGGCGATGATGCACCCCAATGGCAAGGTGCATTGCCGAGCCTGCACGCCGGGCTGGTCAATCCTGATGCCCTGCCCAAAGGGCCATTACTGGCCTTTGCCGGCATTGGCCGCCCGCAAAAATTCTTTGATGCCATACGGGCATGTGGCGGCATGATGGTTCAGGAGATCGGCTTTGATGATCATCATGTGTACAGTGATAACGATATCGCCCGCCTGCACGATTGGGCCAAAAAGGAAGGCGCACAATTGATCACCACCCAAAAAGATCTGGTCCGCCTGCCGCCAGCCTTGCGAGATGGTCTTTATGGCTGGCCGGTCAAGGCAGAATTTGCAGACACCGATGCACTGATCACACTGCTTAAGCCGGTGCTGGGATCATGAGTGCCAAGCCCTCTTTCTGGCAGCGGTTTGGCTGGCGGCTCGAAGCCGTGTTGTGGGACATGGTGATGGCTGTGTTTGGCATCCTGCCGATTGAAAAGGCCTCGGCCCTTGGCGGCTGGTGCCTGCGCAAGCTGGGCCCGTTGTTTTCGGCGCACCACGTTGCGCAAATCAATGCCAAACTGGTCTTCCCCGATATTGATGATGCCGGTGCCAAAGCTTTGGCCATGGCGGCATGGGATAATCTGGGGCGGCTGGGCGCTGAGTTTGCGCATATGAACGAAATGCGCCCCTATGCGGCGGATGGCCGGGTCGAGGTGCGCGGCCTTGAATATTTACAGGCCGTGCGCGACAGCAAGACGCCCGCAGTGATTATCACCGGGCATTTTGCCAATTGGGAGGTGATGGCCGCCGCCATCTGCCAGAGCGGCCTTGATGCGCGCGTCTCGTATCGTCATGCCAACAACCCCCATATTGATGCCCGCATCACCGCCATACGACTGGGTTATGGCATTCCAGACCTCAGTGCCAAAGGCGAGACCGGGGCCCGTGAAATGCTGGACGCCATCAAGGCCGGTCAGACGGTGACGTTTTTGAACGATCAGAAATTCAACCTCGGCATTGATGCACCGTTTTTTGGCCATACCCTCAAAACCGCCCCCGGCCCGGCGCGTCTGGCGCGGCGGTTTAATGTGCCGTTATTGCCCGTATCTGTGACCCGTCTGCCCAAAGCCCGCTTTGTGGTGACTTTTCATCCGCCCATTGATGCCGACACTGATCCGGATAAAACCATAGCCATTGCCAATACCGTGGCCGCCATCAATCGGTTTTTAGAAGATCAAATCCGCGCCCACCCAAAAGACTGGTTCTGGGTACATCGGCGCTGGCCCAAAGAGGTTTACCGCAAGGGCGATACATCCAAAGACAAGGCCGCATCCGGATTAACATAATAGCGATTACGCCATTTCAGTGACCAATGCAAATGCGGGCCGGTCGCCCGCCCGGTAGACCCGACCTGACCCAGCACATCGCCCTTTTTGACCCGCTGGCCGTCTTTAACGTTGAGCGCGCTCATATGCATGAACACACTGACCAGACCCTGCCCATGGTCCAAAAACACCGTGCCGCCTTCGAAATATAAATCCGGATCAGCCAGGGTCACCACGCCGCCAGCGGGCGCAGCAATTGGCGTGCCTTTGGGGACCGCAAAATCCATCCCCATATGGGGGCGCTTGGGCTTGCCGTTCAACACCCGTTGCGAGCCAAAATAACCACTAATGCGGGCGTTTTGCACCGGCGCATCAAAGCCCATGAGATAGGCCTGGGTATCGACATGGGTGGCAAAGGCGGTTTTTTTACGTGCGCTGCTTTTGCGGATATGGGCCAGTTGCGCCGGGGTAAAGCGCGACACTTTGCCGGGCGGCAAGCCGTTTATACGTTCAATATTATAATCATGAGGGGCAATGGAAAGCGGCAATGCCGCACAGGCACCGCCTTTGGCGCACACCCGCAAGGTCATGTTGGGGGCTGCATCGCGGGAAAAACCCAGCACAAAACGCCCCTGCGCGTCGGCGCTCAACCGGGCTTCAAACCCGGCATCATCATGCAGCGTAATGGCGGCGTCCGGTGTGGTATGACAGGCGATCAATGCCCCTTGCTCATAAGCGCCAAGACAGTGCGGTGTTGGATCTGCCGTCGCGCTTAGCACGCTGATCGCCAAGGCCGCGATGGCCAACATCAAGACTTGGCCTGCACAGTACGCCAACGGGTCACTGCGGCCTCGCAGTCCACATAGGCTTCTTGTAATTCAGCACTCCAATAGCGCAGCTCGTCAAGCGGGATCTGTTTGCCGGTTTCAGCACACACCACATATGATCCGGGCTTCATAATCAGAAACTCGCCATCACCGTAAGAGAGCTCGGCCACGCCCGTAAAACTTTTGCCAAATCTATTCATAGCCGTTTGCTAGCATGCCGGACATGCCCCTGTCACCTATAGAGAAATTGTCTATTTATACAAAAAGCCCGGCCACCAGGACCGGGCTTTTGCAAGACTGTGTACGCCTTAGCTGCGACCGCCGCCCATAAAGCGCAGCAGGAACAAGAACAGGTTCAGGAAGTCCAGATAGAGGCTAAGCGCCCCCATAATAGCCACCCGGCCTGCCATTTCGGCATTGGCACCGATTTCATAATAGCTGTGCTTTAGGCGCTGTGTATCCCAGGCGGTCAGCCCGGCAAAGATCACCACACCAATTGCAGATATGGCAAAATCCATCGCCGCGGACTTCAGGAACATATTGACCACCATGGCGATGATAATGCCAAACAGGCCCATCATCATGAAACTGCCCATGGCCGACAAATTTTTCTTGGTGGTGTAGCCCCAAAGGCTCAGTGCGCCAAAGGACGCCGCCGTGATAAAGAACACCTTGGCGACCGAAAGCCCGGTATAGGCCAAAAAGATATAGGACAATGATAATCCCATGACTGCGGCAAAGGCAAAGAACCAGCCCCGCGCCGCCGATGGTGACATTTTCATCACCCGGGCCGAGAGGTAGAGTACGAAGCCTAACGGGGCCAGCATCACCACCCAGCGCAAAGGCGTACCATGAACCAGTTGCATCAGCGGCTGGCTTTGCGATGAGAAGAACGCAACAAGACCGGTGATGGCCAGTCCAATGCTCATATTATTGTATATGCCGAGCATGAAAGAGCGCAGACCAGCATCGACGCTGGTGTCCATGGACTGCGATGCGGACATAGTGCGGTTATAGTTATTCATGTGCTCATCCTGTTGTTATTGCCGTTTGATCCGGCTTTTGTATTTATATCGGTGTTTTTGGTGTGTTTTTCAAGGCCTTAAACCTGACTTTGCCGTAATGCACGCGCCGGTGGTGTGTCTAGCGCAGAACGCCCGGCAAACCAACCGCCAAGCCCGGCCATAAACGCCGCCACAGCAATCATCATCACCACCGCACCCCAATTGGGCGCAAAGGTGGCTTCAAAGCTTTTGACCACGATCGGCCAGGCCGCCAAAGCCGCCAGTCCGAGCGCCAGAAACGCCGCCGCAAAGGCCGCCACAAAAAACTCAGCGGCCATCATCCAGAGCGCCCCGGCCGGGGTGACCCCCAAGGTTTTAAGAAGCGCCAATTCACCCTTGCGCCGTTCCGCCGCCGCAGCCAGTGCCCCCAGCAAAACCAATGCACCAGAAAGCGCCACAATGCCGGCAATGGCGCTAACGGCCAAGGATACATTGGCAAACAGTTCGGCCACTGCCTCCAGAGCTTCGCGAACCCGCATAATGCTGATCGTTGGAAAATCAGCACCCACGACACGGGCCAGTTTTTCATCCAGGGCTTTATCACTGCGCACAATGGCAATGTGCGAAGGCCGTGCCGCCTCCAGCGTTCCCGGCGCAAAGACCAGCGCGAAATTGGCCCCAAAGCCGCCCCAGTCTATGGTCCGTATATTGGCAACTTTTGCCTGCACATCACGGCCCAGAACCGCAATCGTCAGCGTATCACCCAGCGCAATATTTGCGCCTTTGGCCACGTCATCTTCCAGTGACACCAGTGCCGGGCCGCTATAATCGGCGGGCCACCATGCCCCCTCGACCAGCGCCGCGTTTTTGGGCTCGTCCGCCAAAATCGACATACCGATCTCATTATCAATGGCCCAGCGTTCGCCCTGTTTGACGCTATCTCTATCAATTTTCGCGCCGTTCAGACTGTGGATACGCCCGGTTAAAAACGCCCCGCGCAGATAATGCGTGCGGTCGGCCACATCCAGACCGTTTTGGCGCAAGAGCGCATCAAGCGCCGTCGTTTTATCGGCCGGGATTTGTGTTAATACCAGCGAAGGGCTGGTCTTGGGGGCGATCGTACCGATCTGGTGCAAAAGGTTGGTCTGCACCAGCACCACCAGCGCCAATAAGGTAAAACCAAGCCCCAATGCCGGACCCGCGGTGCGCGCCGCCGAACCCGGCCCGCCCAATGAGGCCAGGACCATGCGCGTCTGACCATGGCTGCGTCGGGCCGCAAAGCGCGCCAGCGCCATCAAGACTGTGGAAAGGCCAATGAATAACAAGAACGCCAATAAAGCCGCCAACAGCAAAAATAACGTGACCAGTCTGGCCGGGCTGCTGAGCACCGCAATGACCACAAAGGCCAGCGCGCATAGCGCCGCCGCCAGAAGCTCGGGCCAGATGGATTTCAGAGCGGACAGACGACCGCGCTCGATCGCACCACGATAAAGCGCCGCTGGCGGGGTCGCACGGGCGCGGCCCAGCGCCGGCAAAGCAAATACTGCGGCCGCCAACAATCCCTCGGCAAGGGCGGCCAGTAAAGGTACCGGATAGATCGCCAAAGCAGTTGGCAAAGGCAGGCTGTCCCCGGCAATGGCGATGACCGCGAACGGTGCCAGGGCCCCCAACACCATGCCCGCCAGGGCGCCCAAAAAGGCCAGCACCAGCAATTGCAACCCATACGTGAGACGGATCAGGTTTTGATCAGCGCCCAGTGCTTTTAGGGTGGCGATACTGGCCCGGCGCTGGTCCAAAAAAGCGGTGACTGCCTGCGCCACGCCCAGCCCACCGGCCACCAGTGCCGCAAGGCCAACCACCGCCAGAAAGGTTTCCAGAAAACCGATCAACATGGTCAGACCACCGGCAGCATTATCGCGGTCAGTGATGGTGAAGCCGGCGTCTTTGAAATACTCTTTTGCGGTTTCTACCAGCGCCTTAGGATCATTGTCTTTTGGCAAAACCAAACGATAGGTAACGCCAAACAATGCCCCGGACCCAGCCAGACCCAGATGGGCCAAGCCAGCATCCGAAATCAACACACGTTGTCCCAACCCGCCGCCAATGCCCAGCCGGTCCGGCTCGGACAGCAAAATACCACCCACATAAACGGTTTTGGTGCCAATGCGCAGTGTGTCGCCCAGCTTCAATGAAAAGTCTGCCAGACCATCTTTGGTCATGGCAATACCCGGCAGATCGCCGCGAAACGCCAAAGCCGCATGCACGTCCTGCCCGCTTTGCATCTCGACCTGTCCGACCAATGGATAAGCCGCATCCAACGCCCGCAATTGCACGAGACGGCGCGCATTAGATGGCCCGGCCATCGTGCGCAAACCCACCACCGTGGACACCTGCCCGTGGGATGAAATCCAGCCTAACTCTTCTTCACTGGCGCGGCGCTGGTTCAGGGTAAACGCCAGATCACCGCCTAACAGCACACGGGATTGTTGTGCCAATCCGCGCCGAAAGGTTTCGCCCAGCGACCCCGCCGCCGCAATAGCCGCCACACCAAGCGCCAGACAGGACAGGAAAATGACAAACCCACGCACGCCTTGGCGTAATTCCCGGCGCGCAAACAACACAGCGACACTCATAGGATATGACCGTCCTGCATGGTGATGGTGTGCGCCGCGCGCGCCGCCAGAACTGCGTCATGGGTGACCAGCACCAAAGCTGCACCAAGGGCCGCACATTTTTCAAAAACCAGATCGGCCACCATGGCCCCGGCACGCGCGTCCAGATTGCCGGTCGGTTCATCAGCGAAAACAATTTCAGGCTGGGGTGCCAGCGCCCGGGCCACCGCGACCCGCTGACGTTCACCACCCGACAGCTGGGCCGGGTAATGGGCCATGCGATCGGCCAGTCCCATTTGTTCCAGCGCAGCGCCGGCAATTTCCAGCGCGTCTTTGCGGCGCATAATTTCCAAAGGAGCGGCAACGTTTTCCAAGGCGGTCATATTGGGCAATAAATGAAATGACTGGAACACAAAGCCGACGCGGCCCCGGCGCAGGCGCGCCAAAGCATTTTCTTTCATGGTGGTTATATCCTTGCTCAGCAACATAACCTGGCCGGCCGTGGCACGCTCCAACCCGGCGGCAACCGAAATCAGCGAGGTTTTCCCCGACCCGGAGGGACCGACAATGGCCAGACTTTGATTTGAAGGCACCTGTAAATCCAGATCCTTGAGGATATGCACCGGTCCGGTATTGGCGGGCAGGGTCAGGCAAACCTTGTGCAAAGTCACAACTGGATCAGTGGCGGGCGATAACGGCATTTTTATTCCTTTTGTGTTGGCGACCTGGTCCAGATAGCATATCCCTATCATTTAGCGATATTCGATAAGGATTACGAGTGCGACATCAAAAACAATTTATTGTGATCACGCTGGTCGCGCTCTCACTGGCAGGGTGTGGCCCCAAAACGTCTACACCAACCCCCACGGCACCGCCCGTGCAAACCGACAACACCGCAGCACCCGTTCAAACGCCGCCCGCACCAGCCGACAAACCCTATGTGTTGGTTATGCTGGGCGACAGCTTAACCGCCGGGCTGGGCCTGCAACCTGAACAAGCCTTTCCGATGATTGTCGAACAGGATCTGGCCGCGCGTACCGGCCCAGGCCCCGACCAACGCATTGTCGTGCGCAATGCCGGGGTTTCCGGCGACACCACCGCCAGCGGTCTGGCGCGCTTTGACTGGTCCGTCGGGCCAGAAGCAAACGGCATTGTTATTGCGCTGGGGGCCAATGACATGCTGAACGGTCTGGACCCGGCCCAAACCCGCGCCAATTTAACCGCCATGATCGAAAAAGCGCAGGCCCGAAAGCTGGATGTTTATCTGGCTGGCATGCGCGCCGCCGCCAATCTGGGTACAGAATACGGCGCACAGTTTGATCGTCTTTATGTGGATATTGCACAACAGTTTTGCGTGCCGCTCTATCCGTTTTTATTGCAGGCCTTGGCCGATCAAAACGGCACAGCCATCGACCCGGAACTGATCCAGAGAGACGGTCTGCACCCAACCGGCGAAGGTGCAGCGCGCATCGGCCATGCCCTGTCTGTCTGGTTGGCAGATCAGCGCAACTCATCGCAAAGCCCCTGCACGCCATAATACGCACAAATGCTAATATCGACCGGCAGGGTGTTTTGCTCAAATACCGCCATGATCAAGCATGCACTCATATACGCCGCAGTTTTATGGCCTGCCGCAGCCTTTGCCGACAAAGCCCCACCGGGCTTTGAATGGACCCTGCGCGATAGTCAGGGGTGGGAAGCCAAATGGGAACGGGTCGGCACCACAGGCACTATGTGGGATGAAACCACCGTGGCCTTTCGCGGCACCATCCGCAAGGAAGGGCAAACACACCGATATGGAAAATTGAACGTTCATTTTTCTGAGACAGGCGCACTTTTCGCAGTGCGCAATGACACAGATTTAGGCCATGATGACATCATACGAACCTGCACCTATCTGGGCCAAACCCTCGACAAACCGGGCTATAAAAAGACTTTTGGTATTTTTCCGACACAATATCATCTGACCGGCACATATTTGTGCTCGGATATGGATGCCTTTGGCACCTGGACCGGCGAAGTGCGATGATGCGCGGCCTTGGTTTATCGCTGATATTGGTTTTTTTGGGCCTGAGCGTGATGGGGTGCACGGCGCGCACCGCGCCGCCGGCTGATATGATCGGCAAATGGGACGTCTATTATCATCCGGAAAACACCGTGCATTATTACATCCCGCTGAACATTATAATCGACAAAAATGGCCGCATTACCAATGACGACGATATTTCAGAGATCACGGAAGGGCGGGTGCTGTCGGATGGTCGTTTACAGTTTCGCTGGACCCTTCGCGCAACATATTACGGCGTTCTTACGGATGAGTGGAACCATCTATTTTCCGGTCAAATGGTCACAAACGATCAGAACCAGCCACAATTGCGCGGCACATTTGACGGCACAGAACTGAACAGCCCGTGCGTCTATTCCAATGGCCTGTCCAGTCCACAAAGAATTGCCACCTGTCCAAGCCTGGAGATCACGGGCAAATGGTCTGCCAAACCCTTCGTGCCATGACGGATACCCATGCCCAGCTGGTGGTTCGACAGACACTGGATCTGGCGCAGGTCAAAGCCTGTTTTGAAGAGACTATGCTGGCCTATAAGGAATTACGCTGGGATGATCTGCTGGTCCATATGGCACCGGGGCCACGCCAGAGCATTACCAAGGCCCTTAAAAAACATGGCGAACAATATATCGTCGGCACCGGCGAAATTCCCCATATCTGGACATACCAGCAGGCTTTGCCAGCCTCGGACAAGCGCTTTCATATTTATGCCCTGTTGGCTAATCGCAATCGTGGCGACGACATGGATCGTTTTTTGTTCATCTTCACCCGCAACCCCCACCCCGATGAAGGGGCACCGCCGTGGCTGTTGCGCAAGGCCATCATCATGGGTGAGACAGAATACCAACAGGGGCTTGAGGCGGCCTTGCGCTGGGCCCCGGATCTGGATGATTTTTAAATCAGCGGTATCCGGTGCGCCGCCTTGCCATCACCGCAGCACGTCGTAATGATGTTTCCCAACATCATTTAAGGATTTTCCATGCAATATCGTCCGCTGGGCCGCACCGGCCTGAACGTCTCTGCCATTGGTTTGGGCACAATGACCTGGGGAGAGCAAAACACCCAGGCCCAAGGCCATGAACAAATGGATTATGCGCTGGCGCGTGGTATCAACTTTTTTGATACGGCCGAACTCTATGCCGTACCGCCTAAACCCGAAACCCAAGGGTCCACAGAAACCATTATCGGCACCTGGTTCAAAGCGCGGAAAAACCGCGATCAGATCATCTTAGCCACCAAAATTGCCGGGCGTTCGCCCATGGGCTGGTGCCGCGATGAAGGCGGCAAAACGCGCCTTAACGCCGCACAAATCGACGAAGCCGTAGAGAAAAGCCTGAAGCGTTTGCAGACCGATTATATCGACCTTTATCAATTGCACTGGCCCGACCGTAAACTGGCGCTGTTTGGCGGCCATGGATATAGCGATTACCCGATTGATTTTACCCCCTTTGAGATCATTCTTGAGGCGCTGGACCGTCATGTCCAAAAGGGCAATATCCGCCATATTGGCGTATCCAACGAAACCGCCTGGGGGGTGATGCGTTATCTGATCGAAGCCGAGCGCCGTGGCCTGCCGCGTATCGCCTCGATTCAAAACGCCTATCATCTGGTCAATCGCAGTTTTGAAACCGGCCTTGCCGAAGTGTCCCTGCGCGAGGATGTTGGCTTGTTGGCCTATTCGCCTCTGGGACAAGGGACATTGACCGGAAAATACCTGAACCATGCACGGCCAGAAGGCGCACGGGGCACCTTGTTTGGCCGCCTCGATCGTTATCAGGGACCAGGGGCCGAAGCGGCCATTGCCGCCTGTGTTGATTGTGCCAAAGAACACGGCCTCAGCCCGGCGCAATTGGCGCTCAAGTTTTGTGATACCCGGCCTTTTGTCACCTCGACCTTGATCGGGGCAACAACCATGGAACAGCTCGCGGAAAATATAGACGCCTTTGATGTGCCGTGGACCGATGCTCTGGACGATGCAGTCAACGCCTTAAACACCGCACACCGCTCCCCCTGCCCTTGAACGATAAAGAAACACCCATGCGCCTGTTTGCCGCTTTGCCTATTCCCGACGATACCGCACAGGCCCTGCGGGGCCTGCAACACGGTGTGCCTGGGGCACACTGGCGGCCACGCGAAAACCTGCACATCACCTTGTGCTTTTACGGAGAACTAACCGACCCGATGATGGTCAAGGCGCTGGATGAGGCCTTGGCCCGCATCGAGGCACCGGCCTTGCATATCGAACTTGGTCAAGCCGGTGTGTTTGGCGGCCAATCCCCCCGCGCCCTGTGGATGGGCATTGCCGACAACCCTGCACTGATCGCGCTGGCCGAAGCCAGCAGAGACGCCGCGCACAGAGTGGGCATCACGATCGAGCGTAAAACCTACACCCCGCACATCACTCTGGCCTATTGCCGGGGGACACGGGACGTTGATGCGGCCCGTTATCTGCAACGCCTTGACGGGTTCACTGCGCCCGGCTTTGACGCCGATCACTTCACCCTTTATCGCAGCGCATTAGGCACCGACCCGGCGCGTTATATCCCAAAGGTCGATTATGCGCTGGGCGGTGAAGACTGGTTATAAAATGCGTCGCGGCTGGGCATAAAAACCCAAAGCACCGCTGCGATCAAAAATAATGCCGGAATATCACCCCACAAATTTGGGGTCTCTGACATATCCAGAATGGACTGTGCCGTCATGATCATGCCGTGAATAATGTTCGAGGCGATGGTGAACCAGATCAGACTGCGGTTTGACAGCGGGTCTTGGGCGGCAAGCAAGAGAAACACCCCCAGCGTTGCATAAATTCCCATGATCATTTGTTCGTATTCGGGCTGGCGCGGTGCCCATGTCCAGCTTTCTGGCATCAATTGCATCATCGCATAAATGCCAAATATATAGATCAGCCCCACAGCGATCAGTAATGGCTTCAGGGCTTTAAGTTTAGTCGCGTTTGTCATGGATTTTCCCATTTGGCATTTACGGAGCGGTTTTTGTAAACGGCGTACACAAAGTTATCAGGTTTTACTGGATTTCTCTTCGCCAAGATTGCATCATAGAGACAGCAAAGATGAGGGAATGACAATGCAGTTCACAAAAGTTTATGCCAGCCTTGCCGTGATGTCGGTCGTCTTGATGGCCTGCGGTCAACAATCCACCACGTCACAGACCGGCACGCAAAGCGCCGCGCAAGACGCCTCTTTTCAAAAACAACTGCAAACCCAATTGCTGGATGCCAAGCCCGGCGATGTGATTGAAATTCCCGAAGGCACCTTTGCCTTTGACCGCTCTTTGTCGCTTACCGTGGACGGTGTCACCATACGCGGGGCCGGTCATGACAAGACCATCCTGTCGTTTAAAAACCAGATTGCCGGGGCCGAGGGCCTGCTGGTCACAGCCAGTGATTTTACCATCGAAAACCTGGCC
Organism: Robiginitomaculum sp.; assembly: GCA_021776525.1. GTDB lineage: Bacteria > Pseudomonadota > Alphaproteobacteria > Caulobacterales > Maricaulaceae > Robiginitomaculum_B. Next base: position 8,798 of record JAJFFT010000001.1, on the reverse strand, counting down.
ATTGAAGATGCCAAGGGCGATGCACTGAAAATCAATGAAGGCAAGAACATCACAATTCGTGGGGTGCGCACCGAATGGACGGGTGGCCCGGATGTCAATAACGGTGCCTATGGCATTTATCCGGTGCAGACGGAAAATGTCCTGATCGAGGACAGTATCGCCATTGGCGCGTCCGATGCAGGCATTTATGTCGGCCAGTCCAAAAACATTATTATGCGCCGCAATCGCGCCGAATTTAACGTCGCCGGTCTGGAGGTCGAAAACTCGATCAATGCGGACGTGTACGACAATATCGCCACCAACAATACCGGTGGCATACTGGTCTTTAATCTGCCCAATCTGGAACAACGCGGCGAGCAAACACGGGTCCACAACAATCAGGTGTTTGAGAACAATCTGAAAAACTTTGCCCATAAGGGCGCGATTGTCTCCACCGTTCCGGCAGGCACCGGCATTATTGTCTATGCCAATGACCGGGTGGAAATTTTTGATAATGAGATCAGGAACAACAAGACCACCAACATCGCCATTGCCAGTTACTTCTCTGTTGGTGAGATGAGCGAGCGCGGCGTCAAAGCCAGCTTTGATCCTTATCCCGAGGGTATTTTCATTCATGGCAACACCTTTGAAGGCGGCGGAAATTCCCCGACTTTGCTGGAATTAAAAGCCTTGAAACTGGCCATGTTCGGCCTTGGTGGTTCGCTGCCGGATATTATGTGGGACGGCTATGTTAATGCCGCACTGCCCGCCGACACCTTGCGCCTGTGCGTACAAAACGGCGCAGCGCAGGTGGTCAATGTGGACGGCCCGGGCGGCTATAAAAATCCTTCAATGGACCAAAGCGCCTATGATTGCACTTTGCCAACTCTGCCAGAGGTTAAATTCTGATATGCATATATGGGGCAAAGGACTGATTTTCGGTGCTCTTATTATTCTGGCCGCCTGCAAGGGCCCGGCCACTCAGGTGACCCCGCATATGCAGGATAACCCGCAAGATTTAAGCGCCTGGGGCATTGTCTCCATATCAGGAAAAGCCATGACCCTTGGCCAGGACGCCATGCCCTATGACCTGAACTCGCCGCTGTTCACCGATGCCGCACACAAATTGCGCGTGGTCTGGGTGCCGCCGGGTAAAACCGCCACATACCGCGAAGAACGGGCGCTTGATTTCCCCGTCGGCACAGTGATTGCCAAAACCTTTTATTACCCCAAAGGCAGCGCAGGCGTATTGCGCAACACCGATGATTACAGCGCAGACTTTGCTGGCGAAGGGTTGAACCTTGCCAATGTGCATCTGGTTGAAACCCGCATTCTTGTGCACCGCGAGGCCGGATGGGTGGCCCTGCCTTACATCTGGAATGACGCGCAAAATGATGCCGTGCTGGAACGTGCCGGCGGGGCTATGGCGCTCAGCCTTCTCAAGGACAATGGGGAAACCCAAGATTTTACCTATGTGGTGCCCAACGCTAATCAGTGTGCCGGCTGTCATGCCCCCAATGCGACTACCCGCGCCATCGAACCCATAGGCCCGGCGGCGCGCCATCTGAACAAGCCCTATACCTATCATGATGGTACGGAAAACCAGCTGGACCGTCTGGTCCGCCTTGGCAAACTGACCGGCCTGAAGAGCGCCCAAGCCGCCCCAAAAAATGCCAATTGGCGCGATCAAAGTGCACCGCTGGACAAACGCGCCCGGGCGTATCTGGACATCAATTGCGGCCATTGCCATAACCCGCACGGGGCGGCTGATACCTCGGCTTTTTATCTGGACCGGCCAGAGCATCAATACCCCGCCGGCAATACCGGCATTTGCAAACCACCGGTGGCCGCCGGACAAGGTACGGGCGGGCATAGTTTTGACATTGTACCCGGCGATGCCAATGATTCGATCCTGGTTTACCGCATGGATTCCACCAATCCTGGCGTGATGATGCCCGAGCTGGGCCGTTCAACCATAGACGAAGAAGGCGTCGCTCTGGTTGCCGCCTGGATCAATGCAATGGACGGCGACTGCACCGCACCGCAATAAATCTTACGCAAAAGGATGACAGAGCGCGCTGTGAGAGTCATAAGCGGCGATCAAACCTGTGGGCAAAGGGAAGCATCATCATGGCCATTGAAAAAGTATTTCTGGATGCGCAAGGGCTGTTGCGCGATTCCTATATTCTGGCGGAGAAAATTGTCTTAAGCGGTTTTCGCCCCGATTACATTGTCGGCGTCTGGCGCGGCGGCACGCCGGTCGGCATTGCTGTACAGGAGGCGCTGGATTTTTGTGGTATTCCTTCGGATCATATCGCCATTCGGACATCGTCATATCACGGCATAGAAAAGCAGGACGATAATGTGCGCGTCCATGGCCTGCATTATTTGATCGAGAATATGAACGCCGAAGACAATTTGCTGATCCTTGATGATGTGTTTGATTCAGGGCGCTCGATTGATGCCATCATTAACGAGCTGTCCCGCCTCACCCGTCGCAACATGCCGGCCGATGTGCGCACCGGCACGGTCTATTACAAACCCACCAAGAACCTGACCGACCGGGTGCCCGATTATTATGTCCACGAAACCGAAACCTGGCTGGTTTTCCCTCATGAACTGGATGGTCTCTCCGAGGACGAAGTGCGGGCCAATAAGGAATTGCCAGAAACGCTGATTGAAATGCACAAGCTGGTCAGCGAAGGGGCCAAAGCATGAGCACAACACTGAACCCCAAATTCATCCGCACACAGGGTTATATCAACGGCCAGTGGGTGGGTGCCGACACTGCGGCACGCTTTATGGTCCACAACCCGGCTGATGGCAGCGAGATTACCGCCGTCGCCGATATGGGCAGCGATGAAACAACTAGAGCCATCGATGCCGCCCACGCCGCCTTTCCCGCCTGGGCCAAACGCACGGCGGGCCAGCGCTCGGCCATTTTACGCAAATGGTTCGAGCTGATTGTGCAAAACGCCGACGATCTGGCCGCGCTTTTGACCGCAGAACAGGGCAAACCCTTATCGGAAGCACGCGGCGAAGTGATCTATGGTGCCAGCTTTATTGAATGGTTCGCCGAAGAAGCCAAACGCATTTATGGCGACGTGATCCCCTCTACCGGGGTGGACCGTCGCTTTATCGTCCTCAAACAACCCATTGGCGTTGTGGGGGCCATTACGCCGTGGAATTTCCCTTCTGCGATGATTACACGCAAAGTCGCTCCGGCGCTGGCCGCCGGCTGTACCGCTGTGGTTAAACCCGCCGAAGATACCCCCCTTAGCGCCCTGGCGCTGGCGGTTCTGGCCGAAGAGGCCGGCATTCCGCCGGGGGTATTTAACCTCGTCCCGACCAGCACCCCGGCCCCGGTTGGCGATGCGCTGACGTCCGATAGCCGGGTACGAAAAATCTCGTTCACCGGCTCGACAAATGTTGGCAAAATCCTGATGGCACAAGCCGCACAAAACATCACCAAAGTGGCGTTGGAGCTTGGCGGCAATGCACCGTTTTTGGTCTTTGACGATGCAGATCTTGATGCCGCCGTCGAAGGTGCACTGGCCAGTAAATACCGCAATGCCGGGCAAACCTGCGTCTGTGCCAACCGCTTTTATGTGCAAGACGGCATACATGACGAATTTGCCAAAAGGCTGGCCGAACGCACTGCAGAATTATTGGTCGGGCGCGGCGATGCACCAAATGTGCAGATCGGGCCACTGATCAACGCCGCCGCAATGGACAAGGTTGAACGCCTGATGAGCGACGCCAAAGCCAAAGGCGCCAGCATCATCACCGGCGGCGACAAGCACGACCAAGGCGATCTCTATTACACCCCCACCGTGATCACTAATGTCACGGCGGACATGGAGATCGCCAATACCGAAATCTTTGGCCCGGTATCCGCCTTACGGCGCTTTTCAACCGAAGACGAAGCCATCGCGCTGGCCAATGATACGCCCTTTGGGCTGGCCGCCTATTTCTTTGCCCGCGATATGGGCCGGGTCTGGCGGGTCATGGAAGGCCTGGAAACCGGCATTGTGGCGGTCAATACCGGGCTGTTCACATCCGAGGTCGCGCCCTTTGGCGGGGTCAAGCAATCGGGCATTGGACGCGAAGGGTCAAAATACGGCATTGAGGAATTTGTCGAGATCAAAAACGTCTGCATCGCCGGTATATAATAAAAACGCGGACGCCAAAGACGCCCGCGTTTTCCAAGTGATGATTGATCGTTTAAGGTTTCAGGCGTGAAACCGTGGTCCGCGCAATCGCCATCAGCGATGCCGCAGCCAACAGACCGCCATAGCTGGACCAGATGGCGCTTAAGTATCCGCCGACCGCCGGAATGGCGCCCCAGGATGCTGAACCGGCCGCCAGAAAGATCGCCGCAACAATCAATCCGGTGCGGTGCTCCTTGTCGACAAAAAAGCCGCCTGCCGCACCCAGAACGGCGATGATCGCCGCGTCATAACCGGTGTCGACAAAAGCCAATGCGATGGCAGCCAATGCACCAACGATCCAGATAATTTTAGCTGTAGACATAGTGTACTCCCCTTTTCAGTTTCCCCTAGGCGCAGATTGTTTGATTTGTTTTGCACGCCTATGGTTAACTCCTTAACCATTTCGTAACCTTGCGCAAGCAAAAACCGCCATCGTTTTTCGTTATAATCGCAATTTCTACGCGTTATGCGTGTAATGCAGGGTGCCTTTTCTCTCTCGTATTGCGCCTTTGCAATGCACATCAAAATCCAGTTTTGTGTAGGCTTTGTGAGGCAACAGCACTGCTTGGTATACATTCTTTTTGTGTCATCCCGGAAAAACCCTGGTTTTGTCCGGGATCCATAGAGCGCATTCCCTGCACTATAGGCCCCGGATCAAGCCCGGGGTGACACAGGTGGTAATAAATTTATATTTTCAAGCTCGATTTTCCCTTCTCCCATGGGGAGAAGGTTAGGATGAGGGGGGGAGGAACGTATAATACCTATCGGCCCCTACACCCTTGGCGTGTGCCATGCTAAGCTTACATAACAGGAAAACCCATGAGTACAGACAACCCGATCACATACGACCCCGACCGCGTCCTCACCGACGCGCAAAAAGAGATCAATGATGATACCCGCTATTGGGACTGGTTCGACGCCTGGTGGGCGCAGGATTTTTCCTGGGACGGACTGGCGAAACGAAAGATCAAAGGCTGGAAGGATGGCCGCACCTTGCAAGACTATTGGCGCGAGGAAGAAGACAGGCTGATCGACTTTGCCGGGCGCACCTGGACGCGCTTTCACCTGCCGCCCCATGATCCAAGTGGGGAGGAAACAAGTGAGAAATTCGGTTTTGAGGAGGAGACATGGGACGAACCAAAATGGCAGAACTGGCATGCCGCCATCGTAAACAAACTGGATGACGCTTCTATTTACATGCGTTCAAGCTCTGATGAACGCGCCCAGCTCACAGGCATCTGTTTCCCTAATTATTTCGATCTTTCCGCCGATCCACCGGAGGACGAAACCGAAGAGCAAAGGAAGGAACGCGCCCGGCACATCCGCGCCGACTGGGCGCAGTTCGGGAATTATACCCACTTCATCTTCGCGCAATTCGGGGATTGGGCCAAATTCAGCCACGCGCAATTCGGGGATTGGGCCATCTTTAGACACGCGCAGTTCAGTCTTGGGGCCGACTTCACCCACGCGAAGTTCGGGGATTGGGCCAGCTTCGTTGATACCTTGTTAAGCAATGGGGCCAGCTTCGATCATGCTCGGTTCGGCTTTCGGCCCAGCTTCGATCATGCTCGGTTCGAGGATGTGTCCCACTTTGATCACGCCCGGTTCGGCCGTTTTGCCCACTTCGATGATGCCCAGTTCGGCAAAGAGATCAGCTTCGAGCACGCCCAATTTCAGGGTGATAGCTTTTTTTCTGCGCCAGACATGAAACAGGACAAAACCGTATATGGCCTGTCTTTTAAAAGTGCGCAGTTTCACGGGATTGCTGATTTTTCTGACAAGGCTTTTCCCAAAATAACATCATTTGCCGGAGCGCATTTTCACGCACTGGCAAAATTCCAGGGCTGCACTTTTCACCAGGATACCAGTTTTGCCGATGCGGTATTTGAAATACCCAATAAAAAACTCGGCCTGTTGAAAGATTTCTGGTTAAGCCGGGCAGGCAAAGTAGATACAGAGTTAGACGGATATCAACGCGCCTTTCAGACCTTGCGCCTGCATATGGAATCCTTGAAGCAATACGGGCAGGAGATGAAATTCGCCAAGCTGGAAATGCAGGCGCGGGAGCGGCGCTTTGGCGCCAAGGATACGCCCTTTTGGGTGCGCGCCTTGTCTCGCGCCTATGGCCTGTTTGCCGATTACGGGCAAAGCGCGGTGCGGCCGCTTTTTTGGCTGGGGGCGCTCTTTGCCTTTACGGCTTGTGCCTATGGCCAGATTGCCGGGGATGATGCCACCCTGGACGGCGCGGTGGGCACGGCGTTTCAATCCTCATTGCCGCCGGTATCCTATGCCATCTCGCAATTTTATGCCGACAACACCGATATTCTTTTCCAAAATGCGCTTTACGAGCACCCGTTTTTAACGCGGCTTGTCATGGTCAGTCATGGGGTCATTTCGCTGGCGTTGGTGTTCTTTTTACTGCTGGCCCTGAAACGCCGTTTTCAGATCAGGTAATTCCCTCTCCTTTGGGGAGAGGGTTAGGGTGAGGGGATTCTGGAGGGTTAAGATAAAACCTGCGTTATTATTTTTCCTAATATTTACCCCTCACCTCATTCCTCTCCCAATAGGAGAGGAAGACATAAACTTACCAAACGCGTCACCCCGGGCGAAGACCCGGGGTCCATACGGGTTAGCTGTATACGCTCCGCTGCCGCCCGATGGATCCTTAGATCAAGTCCGGGATGACACTAAGAGGGTTAAAAACGGCTGTTTCTGATCGGGTGGTTCCCTCTCCCAGTGGGAGAGGGCTAGGGTGAGGGGCTGGAGCGTTACAAGGCCTCGCGTATCATTTTTTAATTCATATACCCCTCATCCCAACCTTCCCCCCAAGGAGAAGGAGGTCCTCATCGCCCAACCACTTGACCGAAAGGTTCATAGGGCATGGCGGTTCAATATGGATGCTCTGGTCTAGCCGGTGCGCAACGTCGAATTACAATTTTCACAATTGCATTTGACCTGCTGTGCTTTGTCTCCAATGATGGGGCATATTGATGGAGCAAGAACATGACCAAGCTGACCGGACAATGCCTTTGCGGCGATGTGAAATTTACCGCCGATGGCGATGTGGCGTTTCAGGCCAATTGCCATTGCGTTGATTGTCGCCAGACCACCGGCGCAACCTTTGCGACTTTGCTGTTTATGCAGCAATCTGATGTGGAAATTACCGGTGAGGTGAAGTCATTTTCCCACAGTGTTGATAGCGGCAATACGTTGACCAAACATTTTTGCCCCAATTGTGGATCACAAGTCTATGGGACCAGCAAGTCCAACCCACAGATGATTGCCCTTCGTGCCGGTTGCGTGAACGAACAAGGTGAGGTCAAACCCCAGATCAATGTGTTTGCCGGCAGCAAAATGGACTGTACGATGATGGACCCTGACTTGCCCGCCCCCGAACGCATGCCAGGATAAGCGCCACATGTTCAGTCACATAACGCTGGGGACTAATGATTGGCAACGGACCAAGCCGTTTTGGACGGCAGTGACAACGGCGCTGGGCCTGCCGGTCTTTATTGAGAGAGAGAACGGCATCGCCTATGGCGATCTGATGGGCCCAAAAATATTTATCGGCCCGGCCTTTGATGGCCAACCCGCCAGTCATGGCAATGGTCAGCATGTCGCTTTTCTGGCAAAGACCCGCTCTGTTGTCGATCACTTCCATGCCGCAGCGCTGAGCCATGGCGGCACGTGCGAAGGCGAGCCTGGCCTGCGCCCGCATTATCACCCAAACTATTACGGTGCCTATGTGCGTGATCCTGATGGTAATAAATTGCAGGCCGTCTGCCACTCATCAAAGGGGTAAAGCCCTATCCTTTGGGCGAGCTCAAGATGAAGTTTTATCAATACGTACAAAAAAACGCCCCGTGCATAAACACGAGGCGTTTTTGGTAATGTTGTAAAGAAGGGTATGTTTCTGACCTGCTCGTCTGTGACAAGCAATCCATTTCATTCAGCCCTGCAGACCTGGCGGCGACCTACTCTCCCGTGCCTTAAGACAAAGTACCATCGGCGCAAGGGGGCTTAACTTCCGAGTTCGGGATGGGATCGGGTGGGGACCCCCCGCCATAGCTACCAGGTCAACGGGGATGAATGAAATGATGAACACATCAGTTATATTTAGTGCTGTTCCGGCCCGCGCCGGAATTATATGATGTTCGGGTGCTTGATTTTCATCAGCGGACGATGCGATCGCCGCTCACGAACATTGTAAGATCAAGCCAATCGAGCAATTAGTACTGCTAAGCTTCACAAGTTACCTTGCTTCCACACGCAGCCTATCAACGTGGTGGTCTTCCACGGCTCTAATAGGGAAATCTAGTCTCGAGGCTGGTTTCCCGCTTAGATGCTTTCAGCGGTTATCCATTCCATACATAGCTACCCTGCAATGCGGCTGGCGCCACAACAGGTCCACCAGAGGTATGTCCATCCCGGTCCTCTCGTACTAGGGACAGCTCCTCTCAAATTTCCTACACCCACGGCAGATAGGGACCGAACTGTCTCACGACGTTCTAAACCCAGCTCACGTACCGCTTTAATTGGCGAACAGCCAAACCCTTGGGACCTGCTCCAGCCCCAGGATGCGATGAGCCGACATCGAGGTGCCAAACA